>NZ_BMKA01000002.1 GCF_014643735.1 Neptunicoccus cionae | reverse complement strand
GGGCGTTAAACACTTCAAAACACCAAAACCCAACCAACCAAAACCAACCACAAACACCCCAAAACCCGCATCACACACCCAACACACCCAAATCACCCCAAAATCACCCGAGTCACCCCGACTCGAAACCTCCAGAATCGGGAATCACGGGCGAATCTGAGTCGGAAACGAAAAGACCCGCCACAGATTGTCTGTAGCGGGTCTTTATATAAGTGCAGTCTTCGGCACGGGGCCGTTTTCGTTTCAACAGCCCTCCGTCAGGAGACTTCACCAAAGCACATGTATTTCAGCTCCAAGAAATCCTCGACGCCGTACTTAGAGCCTTCACGACCGAGACCGGATTGTTTCACCCCACCAAAGGGGGCCACCTCGGTTGAGATCAGTCCAGTGTTGATTCCGACGATTCCGGTCTCAAGCGCTTCGGCCACACGCCAGATCCGGTTCATTTTGGTGGAATAGAAGTATCCTGCCAGTCCGAATTCCGTATCGTTGGCCATCGCGATCACGTCTGCTTCGGTTTCGAACCGGAACAGCGGCGCGAGCGGTCCGAAGGTTTCTTCCCGTGCAACAGCCATATCTGTGGTCACATCTGTCAGAACAGTCGGTTCAAAGAAGGTTCCGCCCAGTTCGCTACGCTGCCCGCCAAGCGCTACTGTTGCGCCCTTGCTTGTGGCATCCGCGATATGGTCTTCCACTTTGCGCACCGCTGCATCATTTATAAGAGGTCCCGTGGTAACGCCGTCCTCTGTGCCATCCCCGAGAGCCAGCTTGCCAATTGCGGCCTGAAGCTTTTCGGCGAAGGCATCATAAACGCCGGACTGCACGTAGATCCGGTTGGCGCAGACGCAGGTCTGGCCGTTGTTGCGGAACTTGGAGATCATCGCCCCGTCCACCGCAGCATCCAGATCAGCATCGTCAAAGACGATAAAGGGTGCGTTGCCGCCAAGCTCGAGCGACATCTTCTTAATCGTGTCGGAACATTGCTGCATCAGGATTTTGCCCACACGGGTCGAGCCGGTGAAGGTAATCTTCGCGACCTTCGGGTTGGCGCAGAGTTCCTGCCCGATTTCGGCAGAACGCGAGCTCGGGATGATGTTGAGCACACCAGCGGGGATTCCGGCCCGTTCCCCCAGAACGGCCATAGCCGTCGCGGACAGGGGGGTGAGTTCAGCAGGGCGGGCCACAAAGCTGCACCCTACGGCCAGCGCAGGCGCGACCTTGCGGGCGATCATCGCATTGGGGAAGTTCCACGGCGTGATAGAGCCGACAACACCAACAGGCTGTTTGATCACAACGATGCGTTTGTCCCGTTGGTGGCCCGGAATCACATCGCCGTAGATGCGTTTGGCCTCTTCTGCGAACCATTCGATAAAGGAGGCCCCGTAAAGGATCTCCCCTTTGGCTTCGGGAAGGGGTTTGCCCATCTCTGCGGTCAGGATCGCAGCCAGATCATCGGCATTCTCAACAATCAGGTCATACCAGCGCCGCAGAACTGCGCCACGCTCCTTACCGGTCCACGCAGCCCAGTCCTTTTGGGCTTTATGGGCATGGTCGATGGCAGCCGCGGTTTCAGCGACGCTGACATCGGTCACATCCGCGATCTTCGTGCCGGTGGCCGGATTGGTCACAGCGAAGGTTGCGCCGTTGCTTATCCATTCCCCGTTAATATAGGCCCGCGGCTCCAGCAGGCTCGGGTCGTTTAGATCAAGCACGCTTCAACCCTTCTTCGCAGCTTCGATGGATTGCTCCAGCAGGTCGAGCCCTTCAGCAAACACATCGTCGGGAATGGTGATCGGCGCAAGGAAACGCACCACATTGCCGTAGGTGCCACACGTCAGCAGGATCAGGTTCCGCTTCATGCCTTCGGCGCGAACGCGGTTGGCGAAATCCGCATCCGGTGCGCTGCCATCTGCTGTGTTGAACTCTGCCGCGACCATGAAGCCCGGCCCGCGCACATCTACCATCTGGGGCGTAGTCTGGCGGATTTGTTCCAGCCGTTGCTTCAGGCGGGAACCAAGTTCATTGGCGCGGTTGCACAGGTCTTCTTCTTCAATCACATCAAGCACAGCGTTCGCTGCCGCAACACCCATCGGGCTGCCGCCATAGGTACCGCCAAGGCCGCCCGGATTGGCGGCATCCATCAGATCGGCACGACCTGTAACCGCTGCCAATGGAAAGCCACCGGCGAGACCTTTGGCCATGGTAGTGATGTCGGCGCTAACATCATAGCCGTCCATTGCGAACAGGTTGCCGGTGCGCGCAAAACCGGTCTGCACTTCGTCCGCGATCATAACGATGCCATGTTCGTCGCAAAGTTCACGCAAGCCGCGCATTAGGTCTGCGGGGGCCTCATAGAAACCGCCCTCGCCCTGTACGGGTTCGATAATGATTGCCGCAACACGGGCCGGATCAAGGTCCGCCTTGAACAGTTTGGTAATCGCACCGAGCGACTGTTCCGTTGGCACATTGTGCAGGTCGATCGGGAAAGGGACGTGATACACGTCCGGCATCATTGCACCAAAGCCCTTTTTATACGGCTCCACTTTCCCAGTCAGGCTCATCCCCATGAAGGTCCGGCCATGAAAGCCGCCGCCAAAGGCGATGACGGCGGGGCGGTTGGTGGCAATCCGTGCAACCTTGATCGCATTCTCAACTGCTTCGGCGCCGGTGGTGACAAAAACGGTTTTCTTGTCAAAGTCGCCCGGAACCTTTTCGTTCAGGCGCTCTGCCAGACGCACATAGCTTTCGTACGGGACGACCTGATGGCAGGTGTGGGTGAAGGCGTGCAGCTGCTTTTCCGCCGCTGCGATAACCTTGGGGTGGCAATGGCCAGTGTTCACCACGGCTATCCCTGCGGCGAAGTCGATATAGCGGTTGCCTTCGATGTCCCAGATCTCGGCGTTGAGCGCGCGCTCGGCATAGACTTGGGTCATCATACCAACACCGCGCGAGATAGCGGCTTCGCGGCGGGAATTTACGTCTGCATTGTTCATTCGTATTAACCTTCTGTATTTGGCTGTAACGTGGGATGGCCCTTAAACGGGCAGGATATGTGGCGATATTGAACGTGCCTTTATCAGGTCTGGCAGTGATGTCGCCCCCTGATTACGTTGGCTTGGCATTCCGCCGGAAAAAGTCCTCAAACATTTGCGCATAGTCGGGTGAATCCAGGTGGGCCTGCAAACCGGCGCGCGCCTTTGTTAATATAGCGTCTGGTAAGATGTCGCCACGGGCTGCCAGCAGATCACCCATAAATTCCGGTGTAAATTCGGGATGGGGCTGCACCGTAAGCGCACGATCGCCATAGACCAGCATCGCGTTGGCACAAAAGTCGGTGGTGCCGGTAATCGCGGCCCCTTCAGGCACCTGCGTGATCTGATCCTGATGCCACGCCATGATCCGGTCGTTGCGCCCGTCCGTGCGGGCATAGTCCACGGGACCAACCTGCCAGCCGCCGCTGAATTTCTCAACCTTGCCGCCCAGCGCCTGTGCAAGAATCTGATGGCCGAAACAGACCCCGACAATCGGGATCGCAGCGGCATAGGCCCGCCGCAGGAAATCTTCGAGCGGTGGAATCCAGTCATGATCTTCATAGACGCCAAATTTTGATCCGGTGATCAGCCAGCCGTCCGCATCCATAATAGTATCAGGCAGGATACCGTCCAAAACCGGATAGGTCTCAAAGTGCAGCCCTCTCCCAGCCAGCAAACGCTTGAACAGGTCGTCGTAATCGCCGTGTTTCTCCCGCATCTCTTCGGGGGTATGGCCGGTTTGTAGTATTCCGATCTTCATAGCGCCACCTTCAAACTCTTCCAATTTCGACACCCTGCGCACCCTTGGCCTTGGCCAGAAGACACAGCCAGTTATGGGCTACGGTTGCCGCCGCGATTGCGGTGATTTCGGACACATCATAAGGCGGAGAGACTTCGACCACGTCCATGCCAATCAGGTCCAGCCCTTCCATGCCGCGAATGAACTCCAACGCCTGCCAGGATGCAAGCCCCCCAGCAACCGGCGTGCCGGTTCCCGGCGCAAAGGCAGGGTCCATCCCGTCCACATCAAAGGAGATATAGACAGGCGCGTCCCCTGCCCGTTCCCGCGCCACGTCAATAGCCGCAGCAATGCCGTTGCGGTGAATCCAGGGGCTTGTCAGGATTTCAAAACCAAAATCGTCGTCATTATAGGTGCGCAAGCCCACTTGGGTGGATTTGGACACATCAATGATCCCCTCACGGGCCGCTCGCAGGAACATCGTTCCATGATCCATCCGCGCGCCGTCATCGTCCCATGTATCACAATGGGCATCAAACTGGATCAGCGCTATGGGGCCGTGTTTTGCAGCATGCGCCTTCAGCAGCGGATAGGCGATGGAATGATCCCCGCCCAGCGTCAGCAGCTTGGCGCCACTCTCTATAATACGCGCGGCATGGGCCTCAATTGCGGGGCGCACGGTTTCGGGGTGGTGCGGGTCCAGATGCACATCGCCGTAATCCACAACAGACAGGGTTTCAAACGGGTCAAACCCGAAAGGAAAGGCTTTCAGCTCTGCCAGTTGGACCGAGGCCGCACGGATCGCCTGCGGGCCAAGCCGACAGCCCGGACGAAACGTCACCGCATTGTCAAACGGCACCCCCGTGACAGCTACATCCACACCATCAAGGTTGCGGGAATAGTTGCGGCGCAAAAAGCTGAGCGCGCCGCCATAGGTCATTTCTTCCCAGCGCCCTTTTGTGGTGTCGCTCCGCAAAAATGCCTGATCACCGTTCTGCGCCATGTTTCTTACTCCTGCTGATTTGAAGGGCGGCAGCAATGATCCCCAAGGACACGATGCCGATAATAATAGTGGCCAGTGCGTTCACATCGGGGCTGACCCCCAGACGCACTTTGGAAAAGACGACCATGGGCAAGGTCGAGGCGCCGGGACCAGAGACAAAGCTGGCAATCACTAGATCATCCAGACTAAGCGTGAACACCAGCAGCCAGCCCGACAGCAAGGCAGGCGCGATCACCGGCAGCGTCACGTCAAAGAACACCCGCACGGGTTTCGCCCCCAGATCCTGCGCCGCCTCTTCTATCGACAGGTCCATATCCACCAGTCGGGACTGGATCACCACGGCGGCATAGGCCGCACCGAAAGTGGAATGGGCGATAATGATCGTCATCATCCCGCGTCCGCCCGGCCAACCGATCACCCCCTGCATCGCCACGAACAGCAACAGCAGCGACAGGCCGATGATCACTTCGGGCATTACCAGCGGCGCGGTGATCATCATGCTCAGCAAGCCTTTGGAGCGAAACTTCTTGAACCGGATCAGCACGAAGGAACCGACAGTGCCTATCACTACGGCGATTGTGGCACTGATCAGGGCGATTTTGATGCTGACCCACGCGGCCTCAAGGATTTGGGGATCGCGGAACAGTTCTGCATACCATTTGGTTGAAAACCCGCCCCAAACCGTCACCAGCTTGCTTTCGTTAAAGCTGAAGATCACCAGCGACACGATTGGTGCATAAAGAAAAACAAAGCCGAGCAGCGCGACAATCTTTAGAAATCTGGATTGCTGACCCATCATTTCGCTCCCGCTTCTGCGGCCTGCGCCTTGCGCAACAGCATGATCGGAATGACCAGCACCACCAGCATGACAATCGCCACAGCCGAGGCAATCGGCCAGTCACGGTTGGAAAAGAACTCGTTCCACAAAACACGGCCAATCATCAGCGTATCCGGTCCGCCCAGAAGGGCCGGGATGACGAACTCTCCGACGGCGGGAATAAAGACCAACATACATCCAGCGATGATCCCGCTCGCAGACAGCGGCAGGGTCACGGTAAAGAATGTCGTGATCGGACGGGCACCCAGATCGGCAGAAGCCTCCAGATAGGACTGGTCCAGCTTTACCAGATTGGCAAACAGCGGCAGGATCATGAAAGGCAGATAGGTGTAAACGATGCCGATATAGACCGCGAAATCGGTTTGCAGCATGACCAGAGGCTCGTCGATCAGGCCGATCTTCATCAGGATGTTATTGATAATCCCGTTACCCTTCAAAAAGCCGATCCACGCATAAACGCGCAGCAGGAAAGAGGTCCAGAACGGCAGGATCACCAGCATCAGCAGGATGTTTCTGGTGTCAGGTGCAGAGCGGGCAATCAGATAGGCCATCGGATAGCCGACCAGCAGGGTGATCACCGTAGAAACCGCCGCAATCTTTACCGATTCAACATAGGCGGACAGGTACAGCGGATCATCAAACAGGAACAGGTAGTTGCCAAAGTTCAGCGTGATGTTGAGAAAACCGTCGTCCCAGTTCCACAGCGGCAGATAGGGCGGACGGGCAATGGCGGCTTCGGACAGGGAAATCTTCGCCACCACCAGAAACGGTACAAGAAAGAACAGGAACAGCCACAGCACCGGAATGGCAATCACCAGACCACGGCCACGCATTCCGATCCGGTGCAGCGCCCGCCCCAAAAGGGCAGCACCTGGCAGTTTTCCTTGATGGGTTTCCTGCTGGCTCATGCCGTCACCACAACACCGGCGCGGCCCGCCCAGCCCAGATTGACCCTGTCGCCATAGGTCGGCGCATCCTCGTTGGAACGGGTCCGGTTCGACTGGCTGACGCGGACACGTTTGCCACTGTCCAGCAACACGTGATAAACGGACACATTCCCCATATAGGCGATTTCATCGACAGTACCGCTGACAGTATTGCGCATATCATCCAGAGGCGCCTTGCTGATCTCCATCTTTTCAGGGCGCACGGCAATGGCGATCTGCTGGCCTTCTACACCACTGACCGCATAAGGCACATAAATGTCGGTGCCCGCTTCCGGCGAGGCGATCACCACATGGTTTTCGCCGTCTTCTTTAATACGGCCCTCAAACAGGTTCACCGAGCCGATGAAATCCGCCACAAAACGGTTGCGCGGAAATTCATAGATTTCATGGGGGGTGCCAACCTGCACAATCTCGCCGCGGTTCATCACGCCGATGCGGCTGGACAGGGTCATTGCCTCTTCCTGATCGTGTGTCACCACAACAAAAGTCACACCAAGACTTTCTTGAATCTTGATCAGCTCGAACTGGGTTTCCTCGCGCAGCTTCTTGTCGAGCGCGCCCAGAGGTTCATCCAGCATCAGAAGTTTGGGTTTTTTTACCAATGAACGGGCCAGCGCGACCCGCTGGCGTTGCCCGCCTGAAAGCTGATGGGGTTTGCGCGTGGCAAAACCGTCCATCTGCACCAACGACAGCATTTCCGTCACGCGGGTCGCGATCTCTCGCCTTGGCAGACCGTCCCGCTTGAGCCCGTAGGCGATATTCTTTTCAACTGTCATATGCGGGAACAGCGCATAGGACTGAAACATCATGTTGGTCTGGCGATCATAAGGGGCCACGCCAGCCTGATCTTCTCCGTCAATAATGATCTGACCTGACGTGGGAACCTCAAACCCCGAAAGCATCCGCAACAAAGTAGACTTGCCGCACCCTGAACCACCGAGCAGGCAGAAAATCTCGCCCTTATAAACATCGAGCGAAACATTCTCGACCGCCGATACAGAACCGAATTTCTTCGTGATGTTCTTGATCTGCATAAAGGGTACGGCATCCGGCGTATCCCACGGCTTGGCAGAGGTCGATGGTTGACTGATGGTCATAGAGCTGTCCCTTTAAAGATCGGGCCGGACATCACACCATTCAGCGCAACGTCCGGCCTGCATGTTATTGTCCGGTCTTGATTGTGGTCCACGCGCGGGTCAGGGACCGGTCATAACGCGGGGTATGGGGCCGCAAAGAGAACAGGTTCGCCTGAACATCCTTCGATGGATAAATGCCCGGATCGTTACGCACCTCTTCATCCACGAACTCTGTCGCGGCTGTGTTCGGGTTGGCATAATAGACGTAGTTGGTCACAGCCGCCGCGACTTCGGGCTTGAGGATATAGTCAATGAACTTCAGTGCGTTTTCAGCGTTTGGCGCATCATCAGGGATGGCCAGCATGTCAAACCCGACCTGTCCGCCCTCTTTGGGGATGGCATAGGCCACTTCAACGCCCTGATTGGCCTCGGCCGCACGGTCACGGGCTTGCAGCACGTCGCCGGAATACCCAACGGACACGCAGATATCGCCGTTGGCCAGATCGTTAATGTACTGGGAGGAATGGAAGTAACGGATATGCGGGCGCACAGACAGCAGAAGGTCGGTGGCTTTCTCAAGGTCCGCTTTGTCTTCGGAGTTCGGGTCAATCCCGAGATAGTTCAGCGCAGGCGCCATGATTTCGGACGGGCTGTCCAGAACAGCTATCCCGCAATCCGCCAGCTTCGCGGCGGTTTCAGGATCAAAGATCATGTCCCAGCTGCCAATCTTATCCGCGTCGATGCGCTCTGATACAGCTTGGACGTTATACCCCAGTCCGGTGGTGAACATCATATAAGGAACGCCGTGGGTGTTGTCCGGATCGTTTACCGCCAGAATTTCAAGGATCTGCGGGTCGAGGTTGCCATAGTTCGACAGGGCGTCCTTGTTGATTTCGGCAAACACACCGGCCTGCGCCTGACGGGCCATGAATTCGATAGAGGGAACCACCACATCATAACCGCTGGAGCCGGTCAGCATTTTGGCTTCCAGAACCTCGTTGCTGTCAAACACGTCGTAATTCACTTTGATGCCAGTCTCGGCCTCAAAATTCGCGATGGTGTCTTCGGCAATGTAATCCGACCAGTTGTAGACGTTCAGTTCGCCCTCTGCCAGCGCACCACCCGCGCCCAGCGTAACTGCGGCACATGTCATCATAATTTTCTTCATCTTTTTCTCCCTGAAATTTGTGAAGTGAGTGTATTCAAACCCCGAGCCGGTCCCGCAGCCCGTACCACCAAGACCCCATGACAGAGTATGGCACACGGAACAGACGACCGCCCGGAAATGGATACCAAGGCACGTTTTCGAACACGTCAAAGCGGGACACGTCCCCGTCGATCGCTTCGGACAGAATACGCCCGAACGTGTGCGAACCGGTGACGCCATGACCGGAATAGCCATGGGCGAAATAGGTGTTTTTACCGATGCGACCCATCTGGGGCACGCGGCTGAAAGATAGGGCGAAATTACCGCTCCAAGCGTAATCCACCTTTACCTTCTTCAGTTGTGGGAACACTTTTTCCATGTTGCCACGCAGCTTTGCTTCGATGTCGCGCGGGTCAGCGCCGCCGTAAACGGTGCCGCCGCCAAACAGCATGCGCTTGTCGCCGGACAGACGGTAATAATCCAGAATGTAGCGGATATCCTCAACGCAGGCATCTTGCGGCAGTAGCGAATGGGCCAGCTCTTCGCCCAGCGGCTCGGTTGCCATCACTTGCGTGGACACCGGCATGACGCGGGATGTCAGTGTCGGCACCACATGGCCCAGATAGGCATTGCCACAAAGCACCAGCGTCTTGCAGGTCAACGACCCTTGAGTGGTGGTCACAACAGGGCGCGACGCATCGGTATCCACCGCTGTCACCATAGACATCTCGTAGATGGTGCCGCCCAGCATCTCAAACGCCGCAGCCTCCCCAAGCGCGAGGTTCAGCGGGTGCATGTGGCCGCCGGAATGGTCGATTAACCCGCCTTCATAAAGGTCGGAATTGATGTGCTCGCGGATTTGCTCTTTATCGAGCATCTCCTGATTGTTGATGCCGTAGCTTTCCCAAAGCGTCTTACGCTCTTCCAGCTCTTTCATGTGGGCCTTAGTCAAGCCGGTGAAGATGTTCTTCTCTTTCAGATCACACTTGATGTTATAGGTGTTGATCCGCTCGCGGATAATCTCGCCGCCCTCTTGCACCAGTCCGGCCACAAAGGTCGCTGTGTCTTGCCCGTAGCGCTTCTTGATGGTCTGGAGGCTGGCATTCAAACCGTTCACGATCTGCCCGCCATTGCGCCCCGAAGCGCCCCAGCCCACACGCGCTCCTTCTACGATGGCTACGTTATATCCTTTTTCTGCCAGATGCAGCGCAGTGGACAGACCGGAATACCCAGCCCCCACGACACAAACGTCCACTTCATGCGCCCCCACCAGTGGCGGTCGTTCCGGTGCAGGATTTGCCGATGCTGCGTAATAACTGCCAGTGTGGCTTCCGTCGCCAGCATAGTGTTTTTGATTGGCCCCCATCACACAATCTCCAGATAGGAATGATATTCAAAGTCCGTCACATGCCGCGCAAAACGTTGCAGCTCCTGCGCCTTACATTCGACCAACAGCGTTTGCAGCTGTGCCGAGAAGATGTCCTGAACGTGCCGCCCTTCGCCGAAAGCTTCTATCGCGCTGGCCCAGTCGAGCGGCAAATGCGTAAGCTTCTGACGATACGCATCCCCCGTGATCGGCGCGGCAGGCTGCATGTCCTGCTCAATCCCGAGCAACGCGCCCCCAAGGATGCTGGTTAACACCAGATAAGGGTTGGCATCCGCTCCGGCCACGCGATGCTCGATCCGTCGCGCCTTGTGATTTCCGCCCGGAATCCGGATTGCCGCAGTGCGGTTTTCATACCCCCAAGCCACACCCGTTGGCGCATGCGCGCCCGGCATTAAACGCCGATAGGAATTTTCATGAGGTGCAAAGGTTAGGCTGTTTTCTTGCATGGTCGCCAGCAGTCCGGCCACCGCATTCAGCATCACGGCCGAACCTTCTTCTCCACCGTTATCAAACACATTGTTTCCCGCTTCATCGAGCAAGGAAAAATGAACGTGAAACCCGCTGCCCGCCCGTGCGCCATAGGGTTTCGCCATGAACGTCGCCGCGAACCCGTGCTTGCGGGCGACACCGCGCACCAGCCGTTTGAACAGCACCGCGTCATCCGCAGCCTTCAACGGGTCGTTCACATGCAGAAGGTTAATTTCGAACTGCCCTGCCCCGTTCTCGGAGATTGCGGCATCTGCTGGGATGCCCTGATCGGCGCAGGCTTCGTATACGTCATTCAGAAAAGCATCAAAGTGTTGCAATTCGTCAAGCGACAGAACCCCATCGGAATCAAGCCGCTTGCCTGTCACCGGAGAATGAGGCGCGCGAGGCTGGTCCCCTGACGGATCGCACAGATAAAATTCCAGCTCCGTCGCCACTACAGGAGTCAGACCGCGCTCCGCGTAACGCTCGACCACTGCATTTAATGCACGACGTGGATCGGAATTGAAGGGCGTTCCGTCCTCTTTACGCATCCAGAGCATCGCCATCGCAGAAGGACGGTCCGTCCAGGTGATCGGCAACAGGTCGCGCCCTGTGAATTCGCACAACCCATCGGAATCGCCAGTCTCAAACACCAGCGCACTGTTTTCGATATCCTCCCCCCAGATATCCACGCTCACCACAGAAAGTGGCATCCGGATGCCACCCTCAATTACCTTGTCGGCCTGATCCACTGGAACCCGCTTTCCCCGCAGGGTTCCATTCAAATCACAAACACAAGCGAAGACCGACTCTATGTCGGGGTGGCTTTCCAACCAATTTTTAACATCTCGAACGGGCATGGATTCTCCTTTGTGATACCGATCTAGCATATGTGATATCATTTGTGAACTTGGTATTTTCTTTTTACATCAGCCAGAGAGTTTCATACTGTAAGCCAAGACACCGCCCCAAAGCGCAGCCACCCCAGAAACGCCGGATACACCATTGTGAACATTCCAGAACTTCCCGTTGACGCAGACACCACAGATCAGGAATCCGTCTATGCCCGTCTGCGCCATGCGATTATGGTTGGCACGATTGAACCGGGGACCAATCTGACCATGCGCGGCCTCGCGGACGCGATGGGCCTAAGCCCGACCCCGGTTAGAGAGGCTGTCAGACGGTTAAGCTCTGAAAATGCGATTGAAATCCTACCCAACCGGCGCATGGCGATACCGGAAATGACGCTCGGCCGGTTTGAAGAACTGGTGGCGCTCCGCATCACTTTGGAAGTACACGCCGCCGAACGATCCCTTCCCTATTTATCTGATCATGTTATCGAAAAACTTCAACAGCTTGATGATGAGATGGACATAGCACTCAGCGAAGAGAACCTCGACAAGTTGACGATCCTGAATTTGAAATTCCACCGGATGCTCTATTCCGTCAATCCGAATCAGGTCTCAGTACCCGCCATCGAAAGCGTCTGGCTCCAGCTTGGTCCATTCCAACGACAGGTGGTGAAACGGGTCAAGGAATTTTACAAGATCGACCGCCACAAGGAAATCCTGACAGCCCTGCGCGCCCGCGATGTGGCCGCCCTGATGAACGCGACTGAAAGCGACATTCGTGAAGGCAGCAGCCGCAGTGGACGGCGCGTTCTGACAGAAAACCTGCCGACGACCTGACACCTAAACCAACGCCACAACCACTGACCTGAACGAACAGGCGCGTTAAATCGCCTTGTTTACGCCCCTTATTTTGTGATACCTTTTTAAATAAAAGTATCTCAATAGTTGGAAATCCATGACTGAAAATCCAAATATCGACTGGCATGCCAAAGCTAAAAACCTTCGCAGCGCATTGCAAACTGGCGCACAACTGCTGATAGATGGTCAAAGCATTGATGCAGCATCAGGCAAAACATTCACTTCCATCAGCCCCATAGATGGAACACCACTTGCGCAGGTGGCTTGCGGCGCAGAGCAAGACGTCAACCGCGCAGTTAAAGCCGCCCGTGCTGCTTTCCAAGACGGTCGCTGGGCAACCCGCCCGCCCGCTGAACGCAAGCTTGTTCTGCGCAGATTTGCTGACCTGATCCGCGCCCATCGGGACGAACTTGCGCTGCTTGAAACGCTCGACATGGGCAAACCCATTGCGGACAGTACCTCTATCGACGTGCGGGCGGTTTCCAACTGCTTTGACTGGTACGGCGAAGCAATCGACAAAGTTTATGACGAAATCGCCCCAACTGCTGCCAATGCCGTTGCGATGGTTACAAAGGAACCTCTCGGCGTGGTGGCTGCGGTCGTGCCGTGGAATTTCCCCATGTTGATGGCCGCGTGGAAGCTCGCCCCGGCCCTGGCGACCGGAAATTCGGTGATCCTAAAACCAGCCGAGCAATCTCCGCTGTCCGCCATTCGACTTGCCCAACTCGCGTTAGAGGCCGGCATCCCCGAGGGCGTCCTTAATGTTGTGACCGGGGACGGTCCCGAAGTCGGGCGCGCACTTGGCTTGCATATGGATGTGGACGGGTTATTTTTCACCGGATCAACGCAAGTTGGTAAGTATTTTATGGAGTATTCCGCACAGTCGAACCTGAAGCGTCTGGGGCTGGAATTGGGCGGCAAAAGCCCCAACATCATCCTGTCCAGTTACCGCGACACCGAACACGCTGCTAGCACCTCGGCCCATTCCGCCTTTTTCAATCAGGGCGAAATGTGTACCTGCCCCAGTCGCCTGATTGTCGAGCGCTCCATTCAGGATGAAGTGGTCGAAACTCTTTTAAAGGTCAGCCAGTCCTATACCCCCGGCGACCCATTGGACCCTTCAACCAGCATGGGCGCTTTGGTAAACGACAGCCACGCCCGCCGAGTGCTGGAGTTCACAGACCACGCCATAGCCGATGGCGCAGATGTGATCACTGGAGGCAAACGAGCGCGCCCCGACAGCGGCGGAAGTTATGTCGAGCCAACGATCTTCAACAACGCAACGAACAACATGCGCATAGCCCAAGAAGAGATCTTCGGCCCCATGTTAACGGTGATCCCCGTAGATAGCCTTGAAGAGGCGATTCGCACGGCAAATGACAGTTGTTACGGTCTGGCTTCTGCGGTTTGGACTGATGATCTCGCTACTGCGCATCAGGTCTCCAAAAGCATCCGTGCCGGTCTGGTTTACGTAAATTGCTATGATTGCGACGATATGACGACACCCTTTGGCGGCTTCAAAGAGTCTGGGATCGGTCGGGATAAGTCGCTGCACGCACTGGATAAATATGTTGAACTTAAAACCACTTGGATGAACATAAAGCCCCGCCCTTAGTCTTTTGCCGCCGTATTGTGCAACCAGTTGGTAAAGCTTTGCATCGTGGTACTTGGCTGGCGGCCGGCGGGGCGGATCAGCGCGTAAGGTGTTGGTCCCTCCAGCCTCTGCGAGTGGATTTGGCGCAGACTTCCGGTCGCCAGCGCAGATTGTACGAAAATGTCCGGCAACAGCGCCACGCCCAACCCCGCTGCGGCGGCAGAAATCACCATATCAAAATGTTGAACACGCGGCCCTCTAAGGCGATCAGGCGGTGGGGTTCCAAGGCGAGAAAACCAATCATTCCAAAGCTCTGGCCGTGTGGCCAACTGTATCAGCGGGTACCCTGCCAGCTGTTCGGCTGACAGTTCAGCCATTCCATCAACCAGCCTCGGCGCGGCCACTATGATCAGGGTCTCATCCAGCAGATGACCTACTTCCGCTCCTTTGCGTGCCATTACCGCCCTTTGCAGCGCCGCATCGAACGGACTCTCGTCAAAATCTACCGGATGTAATGCCGAGGTAAGGTCGATTGATACATCGGGGTGGGACGCCAAAAATTCAGGCAGTCGCGGTATTAACCATGTCGAAGCCAGCGTTGGCAGAACCGCCAGACGCAGGACATCACCGCCTTCTCCAAACGCCATCGTCATCCGCGCGGACCGGTCCAGCGCGGCGAGGATTTCCCGCGACTCATGCACCATAGCGCGTCCTGCATCCGACAGATGCAACCGCTTGCGCACCCTATGAAACAGCTGCACACCTAGCCGCTCTTCCAAGGACCGGACCGACCGGCTGACTGCACTTTGCGTCAGGTTCAGCGCTTCAGCCGCACGGGACACCGATCCGAGATCACCGCAAAACACCAACGCACGCAGTTCGGGAATGCTCGGCGTGTAATTGGGACGTAGCACCATAATATTACTAAAACTCATCAACTGTGGATTTTCTATCGTTATCAAACCGACGGCCCCTTTGCTAGTCAGGTGCAAAGAAAAGGAACACTGCATGACCCTGAAAGCCAAAGACGCCCCCGATTTGAACCGGTTCAACTGGGAAGACCCTTTCGCGCTGGAAACCCAGTTAAATGAAGAAGAACGCATGTTGCGTGACGCGGCCAAAGCCTATGCGCAAGATAAATTGCAACCCCGCGTGATCGAAGCCTACCGCGAGGAAAAGACTGATCCCGAAATCTTTCGTGAAATGGGCCAAATGGGCCTATTGGGCGTAACGATACCTGAAGAATACGGCGGGCTTGGCGCGTCTTACGTTGCCTATGGGCTGGTCGCGCGAGAGGTCGAGCGGGTGGATTCGGGTTATCGTTCGATGATGTCGGTGCAAAGCTCTCTCGTGATGTATCCGATTTACGCCTACGGATCTGAAGAGCAGCGCAAAAAATATTTGCCAAAACTTGCCAGCGGGGAATGGATCGGGTGTTTCGGCCTGACAGAACCGGATGTAGGCAGTGATCCTTCGGGCATGAAAACCGTGGCGAAGAAAACCGCCAACGGGTACAGGATTTCCGGTGCGAAAATGTGGATTTCAAACAGCCCGATCGCTGACGTTTTCGTGGTCTGGGCCAAGTCCGAAGCCCACGGCGGCAAAATTCGCGGCTTTGTCTTGGAAAAAGGTATGGAAGGTCTGTCCGCCCCCAAAATCGCGGGCAAACTATCTCTTCGGGCCAGCATCACTGGCGAGATTGTAATGGATAATGTGGAGGTCGGCGACGACGCGCTGTTGCCGAATGTGGAAGGGTTGAAAGGGCCGTTTGGCTGTCTCAACCGCGCCCGTTATGGCATCAGTTGGGGTGTGCTTGGCGCGGCGGAATTCTGTATGAACGCGGCCCGTCAGTATGGTCTGGACCGCCAACAATTTGGGAAACCGCTTGCCCAGACGCAACTTCACCAGTTGAAACTTGCCAATATGCTGACCGACATCAGCCTTGGCTTGCAGGCCAGTTTGCGGGTGGGGCGTTTGCTGGACGAAGCGGAAGCCGCGCCGGAAATGATCTCTGTCATCAAGCGCAACAATTGCGGTAAGGCACTGGAAATTGCGCGCATCGCACGGGATATGCACGGCGGCAATGGCATTTCGGAAGAGTTCCAGATCATGCGCCATATGGTGAACCTTGAAACGGTCAATACCTACGAGGGCACCCATGATGTGCATGCGTTGATCCTCGGGCGGGCGATTACCGGCCTACAGGCGTTCTATTAGGGACTGATCCCGCGCCCTCATTCGGGGGCGCGGACCCGCACAACTCTTAATGTTTCATGTAAAACATTGCCCCAATCGGCACCCCGATTTTTTCGGAGCTGCCAGCAAATCGATCCAAAGCAATACCTTACAATCCTGACACCATTTCCAGCGTTTTCGCATCGAAAAGGATGGCGGTGAACGCGCAGTTGGATTGAACCAAACCCCCGTCCCAGACGTTGACCCCGCGAATGTTGTTAAAAACTCCAGCGGATGAAAGGATCTTGAGATGGCAGATCAATCGGAATTTGAAAAACGCATTACACGGCACTCCGCCTCTACCGGCTCGGGCAGTCCGGATGTTTGGGGCATTTATGAACCGGACACTGGGTCTATCCAATACATTTGCGCAGACCCTGAAACCAAAAAGGCCGCATTGATCGATGTGGTGCAGGATTTTGACCCCAAAAGCTTCAAGCTTTCAACGAAGGCGATGGATCACTTACTTGACTTTGTGAACGAACAGGGGCTGACGGTGGACCGCGTGCTCGACACCCACCCTCATGCCGATCACGTGATGGCCTCGGCCTTGCTGAAACAGCGGACCGGCGCGCGCAATGGTATCGGGGAGAAGGTTAAGGATATCGCCGGACTTTGGCGGGATTTTTACAATCTACCCGATGCGTTTGATGCCGAGCGGGATTTCGATGACCTGTTTAAAGACGGGGACACCTTCCAGATTGGCAATCTGGAAATGCGCGTCATGCTGACCACCGGTCACACCATGGGGTCGATTACCTATGTCTGCGGCGATGCGGCCTTTGTGAACGACACGTTTATGCAGCCCGACAGCGGTACAGCGCGGGCGGATTTTCCCGGCGGCAGTACCAAGGAGCTTTGGAACGCGCTTCAATCCATCCTCGACTTGCCGGACAAAACGCGATTGTTTATCGGCCACGACTACGGTTCGGACGATCGCAATACGCCGCAATGGGAGGCCACGGTGGGCACCCACAAAGCCGAGAACATCCACCTTAAGAACGGCACGACGAAGGAAGAATATATCAACCTTCGAAACGAAAAAGACGAGACACTGGACCTGCCCGACAGAATGCTGGCCGCGCTGCAGCTAAACCTGCGGGCGGGACAACTACCCGATGCCGAATCTGATGGGCATCATTATCTCAAACTACCTGTAAACAAATTCTAAAGGAGACCCGATATGCCAAAATCAATGAAAGACTTTGTCGCCGATGCAAAAGGGCGCGTGACCACTGTCAGCCCCGGAGCAGCCCTTAGCGCCAGCAAGGATAGCGGTGATCTGATCCTTGATGTCCGCGAAGCCGAAGAGTTGCAAAACGACGGGCGGATCGAGGGTGCCGTGCATATTCCGCGCGGCCTTTTGGAGGCGAATGCCGATCCTGAAACAGGGAAAGGCAATGACCAGTTGCTCAAGCATCGCGAAGCAGACAGCAAGGTTCATGTGCTCTGTGCCTCTGGTGCGCGGGCCACGCTCGCGGCGGATTGTCTGGACCAGATGGGGTATAATACCACGGTGATTGAGGGCGGACTGGCGAAATGGAAGAAAGAGGATTTGCCGGTACAATCCTAAGTCTACGAACGCTCTATTAAGCCTTTAAAACACGCGCGAAGCAGGCCCGACAGGGACAGCTTTCGCGCGTGCAGGCTTATCAGGCGCACTGTTGCAAAATGCAAAATCCACACTGCGGTGTTATAAATTTTCTCTATTTTACTTGAGAAATTATTAGCAATTTAGCCAAAACTCCTCCTAAACTCGGCTGTGAGGGTCTCAAATAACAACCTGAAGTACCCATAACACCCCTCGGATTCTTTTCTGGCAGCCTCTTTTTTAGGCATGTGCTTCGGGACAACAGGAGAACGAAATGCCGACAAAACTATTGATTGGTTTGGACGGGGAAGGCTCGGGCGACCGGGCACTCACCCACGCGAAACGATTGGCCGGACTCATCGGAGAGTGCGAAATCGTCGTCGCCTATGTAATCGAATGGTCTCCGTTTTCATTTCAGACGGCAGAAGAAAACGCCAAACGCCATCAACGCCGCGAGGAAGAATTGAACCTTGCCCACAGCCGGGTGGTTGATCCTGCAGTTAAGCAGCTTGTGGACGAAGGCTACGTTGCCAGCGGTGTTGTAAAGCACGGCGACGTTGCTGAAACGCTGAACAAAATAGCGGTGAGTTGTGGCGCGGAACAGATTGTTGTCGGGCGCAGCTCTGAGGGTGGGTTCAGCCAGCGCCTGTTTGGCAGTTCAACCGGCAATCTCGTCATGCATGCCAGCATGCCTGTAACGGTCGTGGGATAAGAGGGACATTATGAAACAAGCATCAACACTCTGGCTCGGCGCTGCAATGACGGCGTTCGGAGCTAATTCCGCACTGGCGCAAGAGGCAGTCAGTCTCGATGAAAAGGTAAACCAGACCTTTGCAGCCTTCACCGGCCCCTTTGTCAGCCTGATCTTTGCCCCGTTCCCCGGAACATCCTTTCCGTGGATCGTTATGTGGCTGGTCGTCGCTGCAACGTTCTTTACCCTCTACTTCGGGTTCGTTCAGTTCCGCTTCTTCAAACATGCGATTCAACTGGTGAAGGGGGATTACTCTGACCCCAATGACGCCGGCGAGGTCAGCCATTTTCAGGCGCTTGCGACGGCGCTGTCTGGCACTGTAGGGCTCGGCAATATCGCCGGTGTTGCTGTGGCCGTTGGCATTGGCGGTCCGGGGGCGACCTTCTGGATGATCCTTGCGGGGCTTCTGGGCATGGCCTCCAAATTCACGGAATGTACGCTTGGGGTGAAATACAGGAACGAATATCCTGATGGCACCGTTTCCGGTGGTCCGATGTACTACATCTCCAAGGGCTTTGATGAACTGGGTCTGCCGGGGGGTAAAATCCTTGCGGTGCTGTTTTCGGTGTTCTGTATCCTTGGCGCACTCGGCGGCGGGAACATGTTTCAGGCCAATCAGGCCCATGCGCAGATTTCTGGGATCGTCGGGGATTACCCCGGCTGGATCACGGGGATCATCTTTGCCGGTGTGGTTTTTGCAGTCATCGTCGGCGGGATTAAGTCCATCGCCAATGTAACCGAAAAAGTCGTGCCCTTCATGGGCATCCTTTATGTGGGCGCAGCGCTGATTATCCTGCTTATCAACTATGACAAAATCGGCTGGGCGTTCGGCCAGATCTTCGGCGGCGCATTCACTGGGCTTGGCGTGGCTGGCGGCATGGTCGGTGCGTTGATCCAAGGCTTCAAGCGGGCGGCGTTTTCGAACGAGGCCGGTGTGGGGTCCGCAGCGATTGCCCACTCTGCGGTGCGCACGAAAGAGCCGATCACCGAAGGGTTCGTATCCCTGCTGGAGCCGCTGATTGATACGGTTGTGATCTGCACCATGACCGCGCTGGTGATTACCATTTCACAGCAGATGATCATGGATCCGGCCACCGGAAACTATGTGCTGAATGAAGCAGGGACAGCCGTTGCCACTGTGAACGATGTTTCGGGCGTTGCCCTGACCTCTGCCGCTTTTGCAGCGGGGCTTAGCTGGTTTCCATACGTGTTGGCGATTGCGGTGATCCTGTTTGCTTTCTCCACCATGATTTCATGGTCCTATTACGGGCTGAAGGCATGGACCTACCTGTTTGGCGAAGGACAGACTTCAGAACTGGTGTTCAAAGTGATCTTCTGCGTGTTCATCGTGATCGGTGCAGCAGCATCGCTCGGTCCGGTCATCGACTTCTCCGATGCGGCGATCTTCTCTATGGCGGTGGTGAACATCTTCGCGCTCTACTTCCTGATGAAGCTGGTAAAAAGCGAACTGCACTCCTATGCCAGCCGCTTGCAATCAGGCGAGATTCGCAAGTTCTCTGACTGATTGAGACCTAAACCTATGACACAGGCGCAGAGTATCTCTGCGCCTGTGTTACATTTAGCTCCGTTTATATTGATTTGTTGACTTATTAAGTCGGGTAATATTATACGGGTGCCCGACAGCCAGCGACCTGCCAGCGACCATTTGCACAAAATTTGGTGATTGCGATGCTGGCGACCCTTCAAGCCACCTATACACAAACATTCTCGGCTGCTGCGCGTTTTCTGCTGGATGGCGGCCCGTCAATCTGGGCGATTTTCGCGCTTTCAGTGCTGGGTCTGACGCTTGCACTTTGGAAAACATGGCGATTTATCCTAATTGGCGCGTGGAGCCGTCGGGGCATATCGGGCGCAATGTTAGAACTGCGCAACGGCAATACCAAAGCAGCCTTGTCCCTGACGGGGCGATTGCGTGGGGTGCGGGGACGGTTTCTGTTTGACGCCATAGAAGCCCGCCGCATCCTTCCTGTGAAAGACGCAAAAGACGAAACCGCGCGGATCGCCAAACGCCACCTCGCCAGCGCCGCATCCGGGCTGCGCTTGCTGGAACTGGTATCAACTATCGCGCCCTTGCTGGGCCTGCTTGGCACAGTTCTTGGCATGATCGCCGCGTTTCAAGCCCTGCAAGAAAGCGGCAGCCGCGCTGATCCGGCGATCCTCGCTGGTGGCATCTGGGAGGCATTGTTGACCACCGCCGCCGGTATGGCCGTAGCAATCCCCGCCTCTTTCGCGCTGACATGGTTTGAAAGCGTCGTGGACAGCCTACGCCGCGATCTGGAGGATATTGCGACGCAGGTCTTTGTGATCCAACAGGAATTCGAACCTTCCATCGCATCGCGCCCGGACAACTCTCGACTGGCGGCAGAGTAATGCACTTCACGCCCCCCCTACAGCCACGGCGCAAGCCAAGCCTGACACCAATGATCGACGTGGTGTTTTTGTTGTTGGTGTTTTTTATGCTGGCGTCCCAGTTCGGGCTAGATCAGGTCATCCGCCTCCCCCTTGCCGCTGCTGGAGACGGCGCGAAGAACTATTCCGGCCCGCCAAGGCTGGTGTCGATCGCGCCCGAAGGGCTGCGCCTGAACGGGATTGAAACGCTACTTGATGAATTACCCGATGCCCTGCACAGCCTGACTGACTCTTTGAACGATCCGGTTATTTTGCGAGGACAGGGCACCGCCACAACGCAACGGATTCTCGACGTGCTTGGCCATCTGCAAAGTGCCGGTTTTACGGCTGTCGTGTTGGTGGACTAATCGGATGGATTTCGCACCGCCCCCCCAACGTAAAACCGGCGAGTCCATCGTTCCAATGATCAACGTGGTGTTTCTGCTGCTGATCTTCTTTCTGATGACCTCAGAAATTAAAGCGCCGGAACCTTTTGAAATTTCCCTGCCCACCGCTGACAGACTAAGCGTGCCGGAGTCTGAATTGACCCTTCATGTCTCCAAAGAGGCCACAATCCGGTTTGATGACTTCCAAGGGGATACGGCATGGGCGCGTCTTGGCGGGCAGATAGATGCAAACTCTATACTGAAACTGCGGATTGATGCGGCGTTGCCCGCACCGGAGTTGGCCAAACTTCTACAGCGGCTCACTCCGCTTGGTGCCGCTTCGGTTGAAATAGTCGCGGTGCAGAAATGAAAGCCTATGCCGAGATACTGTTTTTCGGGGCCATCGCCGTGTCTGTTCACGCGGCGGGTTTTCTCGCCGCACCGGAAACGGGCGAAGATGGCGGTGGCCAGCAGGGGGAGATGATGATGTCGCTTCACGGTGTCACCCCGCAAATCGAAGCGATGGTAGAGCAGTGGACACGCCCGCCGGAGGTTCAGACGGATCTGCCAGCACCGGCGCCGCAATTGTCGCGGCCGCTAGAAACTGCGCAGGCTAGCCCTGCCCCGGGTCTTGCCCCATCCCCGTTTGCGCCGGTGCAACTGCAAGCACCGCACCGCACGCAGGCAAATGCTCCGACGCTGAAAGCGCCGGCAATCAATACGCACAGCAGCCCGCCCCCCCCGAGAGTTGACCCACCACCAAAGGTGCGGCCCAAACCCCGCCCCGCCCCAAAGCGGGCGGAAAAGGTTAAACCGAAGCCTAAGAAGCCAACCACGAATGCCGCCCCGAAACCGGCCCGCAAAGCAGCACCAAAGGCGCAAAAGGCCCAAGCCGGTCAGCAGCAACAAAAAGCAGCCGGAGCAGGCAAAACCCGCACAACAGGGACCGGCGGCAAGGCCAAAGTCAAATCCGGCACAGCAAAATCCGCAGCACGGGCACTGGATGTTTGGGGCGCGCAGGTGCGCCGCGCCATTGAGCGGCGCAAACGCCCTGTGCGCGGGCTAAGCCGCCGCGCCTCTCTGGTGTTGCAGGTCACGGTTGCTGCGAACGGTCAGGTGCTCAGCTATCGGATCGTGAAATCTTCGGGCAACGGCAAGGCGGATAAGGCGGCATTGCGCGCTGTGAACGGCGTGCGGGCCCCCCGCGCGGTACGAGGTGTGTCCGTTTCGAAACACAGTTTCCGCATTCCGATCATCTTCAATCCTTAGAAAATTCATTAGTTGACAAAAACACTAAGAATCTAAATACACAGTCCAAAGTAGCCACCCGACTCGCGTTAGGAAGTGAACAACAAAAAACGCGAGAGGGAATGGATCATGAAATCCAACAGATTTATGCTGGCGGTTGTTGCCGCAATTACAGCGCAGGGCGCCCATGCCCAACAGTCCACCGAAGTGGATCCGATTGTCATCAATGCCGGTCAGGACAAAGTGGCCTCCGACGTGCCGCAGTCCGTGACGGTGGTCAATCAGGAACGGCTCGATGAAACCCAAGCTGCCACCATTGGCGATATTCTCGCCCAGGTGCCCGGCGTTTCTGGCGTTGGGTCCAGCAGCCCGCTTGGCCAGTCCTTTAACATTCGCGGCGTTGGGGCCGGTCTGAACGCCGCGGAATCCTCGATCCTGACACTCGTCGACGGCGAGGAGCTTTACTATGAAAGCTACCGTCAGGGATCGCTGTTTGTAGAACCCGAACTGCTGAAACGGGTCGAAGTGCTGCGCGGTCCGGGATCATCCACGCTTTATGGCTCCGGTGCGATGGGCGGCGTCATCCTGATGGAAACCAAAGATGCCACCGACTTTCTGGAAGGGGACGACACATTTTCAGTACGCCAAAAGCTGACCTTTGAATCCAACGAGGATAAATTCCAGTCCTCTACAATCATGTCCTTTAAACCGGACAACAAATTCGACGCCTTATTGGCACTGACGTATTCTGACATCGGCCAAAGCGAGGACGGAGACGGCAATACTCTGATCCGCACCAATGCCAACATCGCCAACTTCTTGGGCAAGGCAAACTACAGCGAGGGCGCGCACAGGTTTGGCGCCTCTTACCAGCATCTTTACAGTGACGGGGAAGATCAGGACTTTAACCAGTTGGACGGACCGCAAATCGGGCGTTTCCCCGGATTTACAGGTTGGGGTGTTGGCGACATCACCACAGAAGCCCAAGTGGCACGTCTGGAATACGGCTTCGCCCCCGAGGACAAACCTTTCTGGGATCTGACAGCCACGCTATCCTACACCAACTCCTCCAAACTGGTAGAGCAAGGCAGCGTCGCGCAAGAACCGATCAGCGCCACCTTGCTTGGCGAACGATCATACGAGTTGTGGAAACTGAAGGTCGAAAACATGGCCGATCTGTCCACAGAACGGTTCGATCACTACCTGACTTTCGGTGTTGCAGCGTCCCGCAAGGACCGTTCGGCTGATCCGGCGTCCACGTCCCATGCAGAAGCGATCACTGACACCTATGAGCTTTACGCGCAGAGCGAGCTGACCCTGAACGACCGCCTGACCATCAACACCGGTTTGCGCATTGATCACCAGAAAATTTCCCCGAAGTCCACATTTACCGCTGCGACGGAAACGACAACTGCGACGGCCATCGAACCGCAGATTGCCGCGCTTTACCGGTTGAATGATAACTGGAACGTCTTTGGGTCGCTGTCCCGCGTAAACCGCCTGCCCACAGACGACGAAATCTACGATGCCTTCAGCGGCGGTCTGCCTAATCTGGGCCTGAAAGCCGAAAAAGGCATGAACTATGAAATCGGTGTGTCTTACAGCGGCCAAGGTCTGTTTCGCGCCGATGATGCAGTCGATTTCAAACTGACCGCCTTTTACAATGACATCGAAGACAAGATCATCCGCACCGGAGGCGGTGCTGGTGTGATCGGCTTTGACAACATCGACTCCGCGATCATCAAAGGCATCGAAGCCGAAGGGCGTTATGTTGCGGGTCGTTTCTCGGCCTCTGCGGGGCTGTCGGTGCTGGACGGTGAAGGGCCGGACGGGGCCAAACTGGATACGATTGCCAATAACACGCTGACACTCGGTTTTGGCTATCAGCTTATGCCAGAGCTAAAGATCGGCATTAACAGTGTCTTTGCGGCAGATCGCAGTCAGTCCCGTGGCGAATACGACGGCTATACCGTCCACAATATCTACGCCACCTACATCCCTGATCATGGCGCCCTCGAAGGGCTGGAGGTGCGCCTTGGCGTCGATAACATCGCGAATGCGACCTACCAGCCCGCGACCTATCTGTCGCAATCCGCCAAAGGGCGAAACTTCAAACTTTCCCTCGCCAAAACCTTTTAAACCGGAGACCGCTATGCTGGACCAAACTGTAACCGAAACGTTCCAAAGCTTTCAGAGCCTGACGCAAGAAAAGGGCGCGATGCGCGCTGTTGATGCGGCACGGGAACTGGGCATCAGCGAAGCGGAATTGGTAGAGGCCAAACAGGTCAGCGGCGCAGCAAAACGCTTGCGCCGCGACGACACCCGCGGGTTTGCCGCACTGCTTGAAGGCATGGTGGGCCTTGGCGAAGTCATGTGTCTGACCCGCAATGAACACGCCGTGCATGAACGCTATGGGGAATTCGACAATGTGAAAATCGGTAAGGTGATGGGGCTGGTCTTAAACCGCACCATCGACCTGCGGATTTTCATGAACCGCTGGGCCTTTGGATATGTGATCGAAGAAGAAGTCAGCTCCGGCCTGCGAGTTTCCTTACAGTTCTTTGATAAATCCGGTCGTGCGGTTCACAAAATCTATCCGACCGAGAACACCGACCGCGCCAAATTCGACGCGCTGGTGGAGGGTTGGATCGACGATACGCCCGCCAAGATCAAAACGCAAATCGCTGATCCCGCCCCTGTTGACGGGGCAGACAGTGATGTGGACACAGCCGCCTTGCGCGCAGACTGGGACGCCATGACCGATGTGCACCAGTTCTTTGGCATGCTGAAAAAACACAAAGTGGGCCGAATGCAAGCCCTGCGTTTGGTGGGCGAGGATATGGCTTACCGCGTTCCAAATGAGGCCGTAACTTGGGCGCTGGAGCGCGCCGCCGAAGCAAAACTGCCGGTAATGGTGTTTATCGGAAACTCTGGGTGCATCCAGATTCACACCGGCGAGATCGAGAACATTAAGGCGATGGGGCCTTGGATTAACGTGCTAGACAAAAAGTTCCACATGCACCTGCGACAGGACCATGTGGCCCACGCATGGATCGTGCGCAAACCCTCTAAGGACGGGATCGTCACCTCACTTGAAGCCTTTGATAAAAACGGCCAGAGCTTTTTTCTCATGTTCGGCGAACGGGGCGAAGGTAACGCGGAACTTGAAGGATGGCGGAGCATTCTTAACGGTCTGGGACGCGCGTAACATGCTGAAATCCCTCACGCTTGCCGCTGCCTTATGTCTGACGACCACCACGGCGGCACTGTCGCAAAACTACGAACGGATCGCCGTTGCCGGTGGCGACATAACTGAAATCATCTACGCCCTTGGTGCAGGAGACCGGATCGTCGCAGTCGACAGCACTTCGGGCTTTCCAGCGAATACAAAGACCAAAGCGCAGATCGGCTATGTCCGTGCGCTCTCCGCCGAGGGTGTCCTTTCCCTGTCGCCGGACCTTCTGATCGGTGCGGATGATGCCGGTCCCCCCAATGTGATCGACACGCTGAAATCTGCGGGCCTAGCTGTGGCGCTCGCCCCGCTTGGGCAGGGGGCAGATCGGGTGCCTGCAAAGATGCGCTTTGTTGGCGAAACTTTGGGACTGCGTGATCAGGCCGATGCGCTGATCACGCAATACACAGCGGACATGGCAAAGCTGAAGGCCCGCGTCGATGCGCTGGAGCATCGCCCCAAAGTGCTTTTTATTCTTTCGCTCAGGGATGGGGCCCCATTGGTGGGCGGGCAGGAAACCTCTGCCAGTGACATCATTGAACTGGCAGGCGGCACAAACGCAGCCGCAGCCTTTGCGGGTTGGAAACCCATGAACGCAGAGGCCCTGATCGCTGCCAATCCGGATTTCATTCTGATGTCGGGCGTTCATGCGGACAACATCGGAGGGGACGACAAGGTCATGAACCGTCCCGATGTACAGCAGACGACGGCGGGCAAAGCGGGCAATCTGGTTAAGATGGACGGCATGAAGCTGCTCGGCTTCGGGCCGCGCACTGCGGAAGCGGTTGCAGAATTGATGAACCACCTGCATCCAATCGGGAAGTAAGCCGTGACCCTCGCCGAGACATCCCCCCGCAAGGTCCGGACCCTGAGCCGGCAACAAACCGTTTTTGTCGGACTGGTCTGCGCGGTGATTGTCATCGCGTTGGCAGAAATCGCAATCGGGCCGGTGCCCCTGTCGCTGTCTGAGATGATCGACACCGTGACAGGCCAAGCCGACCCGATGCCAACTGCGATTGTCACCCAAATTCGCGCGCCGCGTATGGTGCTGGGACTGGGGGTCGGCTTGTCGCTGGCGATGTGTGGCGCGGTGCTGCAAGGGCTTTTGCGCAATCCGCTGGCAGATCCCGGTCTGATCGGGATCTCTGGCGGTGCCTCTGCGGCGGTTGTGATCGTTATCGTGCTTGGTGATTTGTTTATCGGCGAACTTCCCGCCGCCTTGCGCCCCTACCTTCTGCCGGTTGCTGCCTTCTTCGGTGCGCTGCTGGTCACAGCGCTGATCCTTGGCCTTTCCAAGAAAAACGGCGAGATGTCTGTCGGGCGGCTGATCCTTGTGGGGGTTGCGATCAATTCCATTGCCGGGGCTGGCATCGGGTTCCTGACCTATATTTCCACCGATACCCAACTGCGGGACCTGACGTTCTGGTCAATGGGCAGCCTTGCCAAATCCGGTTGGTTGGCTGTGCTGATCAGCGTTGCGATTATGGCGGTCAGTAGCCTTGCCCTGCTGCGCTTCACCCGAGCGCTGGACTTGTTTCAACTGGGCGAGCGGGCGGCCTTTCATTCCGGTCTTGATGTGATGCGGATTAAATTTACCGCCTGCGGAATTTGTGCGCTGGCCGTTGGGGCCGGTGTGTCGATTGCCGGACCAATCGGTTTTATCGGGCTGGTCGCACCCCATATCGCCCGCATGTTGGTCGGGGGCGCCCACCGCGCGTTGCTGCCAGCCTCAGCCTTAACAGGGGCGGTATTGTTACTGGGGGCCGACCTGATCGTGCGCAACGTTGCGCCACCACAGGAACTGCCCATCGGATTGGCCACATCGCTGATCGGCGGGCCGTTCTTTTTGTACCTTCTGCTGCGGACAGGTAAATTATGATCACAGGACGCAATATCGACGTGGCCTTCGGGCCAAAGACCATCCTGCGCGGTGTGGATGTGGACGTACCTTTTGGCAAACTGGTCGCGCTATGCGGGCCTAACGGAGCGGGAAAATCAACGTTGCTATCGGCGCTGGTCGGGGATGTACCGACAGCGCGGGGAGAAATCCACTACGGCAACACAGAACTGCGCCACATGGATGCAGCAGACCTGTCCCGCCACCGCGCTGTGCTGGAACAATCCCCGACCCTTTCGGCAGCATTCAGCGTTGCCGAAGTGGTCCGCCTGTCGATCCCGATCGAATACCCCCCCACAGACACGCAGGTTCTTGTCGCAAAGGTCATTGCGCTACTGGGACTGGAGCTTTTTGCGGATACTCCGGTACCAAACCTGTCCGGCGGACAGAGGCACCGCGCCCATCTCGCGCGTGTTCTGGCGCAGCTGACAGCCAATCGCAACCTGTTTGGACCAGGGTATCTGTTTCTGGACGAGCCCACCGCAAGCCTTGATATTCTTCACCAGATCGAGGTGATGAAGACCGCGCGCACTATGGCGCGCAGCGGGGCTGGCGTGCTGGTGGTGCTGCATGATCTGAACCTCGCCGCCGCCTTTGCCGATTCGATCTGTCTTATGCGAAACGGGAGGGTGGCAAGCTCCGGCAAGGTAGGAGAGGTTTTCACCGCACAAACCCTGTCAGAGGTCTATGCCACACCCATTTCTGTCCAAAAAACAGGCGAAAGCCCCCTGATGATCTTACCAGATTACCACAATGCCGCCTGAATAAACCAACCTATTAAGTCGGAATTGACATTGTTGAGCGTTTTAGTAAGTAATGACAGCAATCGTAAAAAACCACTAACCTTGGACGTATTCTTCCATGACCACGCCACCCACCAGGCGCGAGCCGGCGCCCAATAGCCTGCCGGACGACGGCCTTCCAGTCTATGATGCACACAAAATGCTTGCGGGTAACACGACCGCGCGCATCCAACTGGACGACCAGACCTACATCCTGCGATTGACCCGTCAAGGAAAGCTCATCCTCACCAAGTAAGCCAGACCGCCGACGCTCGCAGCAGTCAAGCCCCAGCCAGAGTGACCGAAATGCCAAAGACCCCTTCCCCCTGTATTGATGTCTGCAAGTTCAAACGCGGGGGCCATTGTATCGGCTGTTCCATGACCAAAGAGCAGAAATCCATGTTCAAATCGCTGAAAAAAGAAAAACACCAGCACGCCTTTATTGACATGCTGGTGTCCCAACAGGCGCACCTTGGCAAATTCGGACACTGGTCCGATGCCTATCGCGCCAAGTGCCGCAAAAAGGGCGCGCCCAATCCTTTGGAAGCATTGACCTCAGGCGAGGTGTGAGCGCAGGAACCACGCGAATTTTTCGTGGGTCTGGCCACGCGCGATGCACAGATCTTCTGTCAGCGTATCACCCGCTTCGGCAGCCAATGCGCCACATCCCGCCAAAGTCGCGGCCAGTGTTTCTTGTGCTTCCAGCAGCGCTGCGATCATCTCCTTATCGGTCGCTTTGCCTTCGTATTCGGACACTTTGGACCGTTTTATCATTCCGGACAAAGTGCCTTCAGCGTGGGCGTTCAGGGCTTTCACACGCTCTGCCAGATCATCCTGCGCAATAAAGTGATCTTCATAGATTTTCTGAAACAGATCGTGCAGCGGGCCAAAGGCCATACCTGTCACATTCCAGTGAAAGTTTTGCGCCAGCATCGTGGTCACGGCAGTTTCCGCAACGCTTTGGTTCAGCGCATCGGCGATGGCTTCTCTGGCGGAGGGGGTCAGGTCTGTAGCGGTCTGTGTCATCATTTATCCTTCTTCATGCAACAAGCGGGGATACGGGAGAGCAAACGGGTGGCTGGCATCAGGCTGGCGTCCCTGAAGGAAGATAAAGCACAAATCCGAGTGGACTGCAATGGTTTAGAATCATTCTAAAATGAACCAACACTACACTAAAGCGTGAAGCGACCGCCAAACCGCCCTACTGCACCGCGAATAAGAAACCGGATAGAGCGCTGCATAGTCTTGTTAACACGACTACGCACCAGAAACTCCACCGAGGCCATATCCCCCTGCTGTGCCACAGTAAGCACCTGCAACAACCAACGTTCGTCAAAGCTTTCTTCTGCTGCGCCAACCGCAAAGAATCTTGGCTTGCGGCCCACCCCCTGATGGAGGCTGCGCAGGAGCGCCTCTTCAAAGCGGTGTTCGCTCTGGGTTTCATCCACGCAAAGCAGATTACAAGCTTCAGAGACATCGACACGGGCACTGGCACGGCAGCGCATGGCCGATAGGCGTAAGCGGTTCAGACGGCACGTTTGCTCACGGCTACGATGGAGCTGCGCATGTTTGATCGCAGGTGTATCGACACGGGTTCGGTTTGGAATCATCGGAAGGTCACGTCTTGCTCGTCAAATCTCTGAGTAAAATAATCAGAAATTAAAAAACTGCAACCTACAGAAGTGCCGCACGCTTGGAATAGCACACCTCAGGCATTCAAACTGGCGATCAATTGCTGGAACTTTTCACCCTGCACCGCCACATGATCCCGCAACGCACGGGCGGCAGCGTCTCCGTCTCCGTTTTGCAACGCCGCGACGATCAATTCATGCTCCGCCATGGATTGCGGCATCCGCCCGCGAAATCGCAATTGGGTCCGGCGGTAGGGTTTCAGACGATTTTGCAACCGCCGCGCCTCTTTCTCCAAAAAGCTGTTTGCCGACCCGCGATAGATCGTCTGGTGGAATAATTCGTTTTCACCATAGTAGGCTTCAACATCCAGCGCGGCGATAGCTTCCTGGCACCTGGTATTTGTGGACCTAAGCAATGCCAGCCCGTCGTCACTGATCCGAGAGGCCGCCAATCGCCCGCAAGCAGCTTCGATCTCGGCCATGGTTTCAAACATCTCCATCAAATCCACCGGTCCGGGCAAGCGCACGAAAACACCTCGCCTGGGGATCTGTTCTGCAAATCCCGACAACACCAACCGCTGTAGGGCTTCACGGATCGGAGTGCGCGAAACCGCAAAGCTCTCGGCCAGCTTGATCTCGTCCAGCCGATCACCGTCTTTATACTCTCCGCTGAAAACAAGCTGCTCCAGAGTGTCCGCGATCTTTTCGGCGCGGGTCAGTTCAGTGTCCAATGTAGCGTCGCCCCTAAGATTGAGTGCCAGATTATAGTTCTTGTATACAAAAATGTTGACCCTGAATGCAATAGTGTGGCTAATACCAAAAGCAACGGGCAACCGTCTGCAACGGATCTCCGGTGGATACCGGAGACCTGCACATCTAACGGGAGGAATACGATGAAAGCGAATTTTTTAACGACCGCCGCTGCGCTGGCAGCACTTTGTCTGGGCGGAGCAGCACAAGCCAAAGAGCTGCGGTTGTCTCATCAATGGTCTAACAAAGACGTGCGCCACAAGGTGGCGGAGATTGTTGCCAATGAAGTCGCCGCAGCTGATGTGGATCTGGACATCAAGATTTTCGGCTCCAAGTCGCTGTTCAAACCGCGCGAGCAGTACCGTCCGCTCAGCCGTGGCCAGCTTGATATGACTGTGCTTCCGCTAAGTTATGCCGGTGGCCAGCAACCGGCCTTTAACCTGACACTGATGCCCGGTCTGGTGAAAAATCACGATCATGCCGCGCGCCTGTCCGACTCTCCCTTTATGGACGCGTTGGAAGAAAAGATGGCCGAAGATGACGTGATGGTTCTGGTGCACGGCTATCTGGCCGGTGGGTTTGTCGGCAAAGACAAATGCATCACCAAACCCGAAGACGTGAAAGGGCTTCAAACCCGCGCGGCCGGTAAGGCCTTTGAACAGATGCTGGCCGGTGCTGGTGCATCCATCGCATCTATGGCGTCGTCCGAGATTTACAACGCCATGCAAACCGGTGTTTTGAATGCAGCTAATACATCTTCGTCTTCATTTGTGTCTTATCGAATTTACGAACAGGTGAAATGCTATACCCCCGCGGGTGACGTAGCGCTGTGGTTCATGTACCAGCCGCTGCTGATGAACAAATCCACTTTCGAAGACCTGAACGAAGCGCAGCAGAAAGCCCTGCTCGACGCATCCGCCAAAGCCGAAGCTTACTATCTGGAAGAGGCAAAGAAACAGGACGCTGCTTCTGTGAAGGTCTTCGCTGATGCCGGTGTGGAAATTGCCGAAATGTCGCCGGAGGATTTCGAGGCATGGCGCGCTATTGCACAGGAAACGTCCTACAAGAAGTTCGTGACCGAAGTGCCTGATGGCCAGGCTCTTTTGGATATGGCTCTCGCTGTAGAGTAGTCCACGGCTTCCGGCAGCGGCCCCGCTGCTGCCGGAACACCATCCCAAGCATTTCCCCAATTAACCCGAGGACGCTCTTTCTATGGCTGGCCATACCCCCTCTGCTGCGACTTCCCATGTGGGCAACAATGCCTTCCTGCGCGTTGTCGCCGCCCTTTCCACCCTGTCAGGTTGGTGCTCTGCCGCGATGATCGTTGCGGCTGTTGTGATCACCTGCCAGATGATCGTCGTGCGTTTTGTGCTGAACGGTTCAACCGTCTGGCAAACAGAGGCGGTGATCTATCTCGCCATTTCCGCAACCCTGATCGGCCTGCCCTATGTTCAAAGGCTGCGCGGCCATGTGAATGTGGATCTGGTCCCGCTGGCGCTACCGAAAAAGGCGCGGTTTGTCCTGTGTATCTGTACGCTCAGCCTGACCATTGCGATGGTCTGCGTCATGCTGTGGTACGGGTTCGAGTTCTGGCATCTGGCGTTTGAACGCAACTGGAAATCCGACACGATCTGGGGTGTGCGACTGTGGATTCCCTACCTTGCACTGCCGGTGGGCTTTGCGCTGTTCCTGCTCCAACTGATTGCCGATCTCGTGGCTGTCATCCTAAAAATCGACCAACCTTTCGGACTGGAGGACAACTAATGGACCCGTTAATCCTCGGCGCTATCGTCGCCATCTCGACAATCCTGATCCTGTTCTCCGGTGTGTCAGTCGCCATCGGTCTACTGCTGGTATCCACCCTGTTCCTGCTGATTTTTGACGGCGTTCGCTCGCTTGAATTGTTGCCGGAAATCCTGTTTGGAAAGCTCGATAACTTTGCACTGCTTTCCATCCCTATGTTTATCATCATGGGCTCTTCTATCGCCTCCACCCGCGCGGGTGCTGATCTTTATGAAGCGCTCGAACGCTGGCTGACACGGTTGCCGGGCGGTCTGGTGATCTCCAACCTCGGGGCCTGTGCGCTGTTTGCCGCCATGTCTGGCTCCAGTCCTGCCACCTGTGCCGCTATTGGCAAAATGGGTATCCCAGAGATGCGCAAACGGGGCTATCCTGACGGCGTGGCCGCCGGTTCCATCGCAGCTGGGGGCACCCTTGGCATCCTGATCCCACCTTCTGTCACAATGATCGTTTACGGCATCGCCACAGAATCCTCTATCGGGCGGTTGTTTCTGGCGGGGGTGATCCCGGGATTCATGCTGGTTCTGCTATTTATGATCTGGTCGCTCTATTCCACATGGGCCTCTGGCAATAAGTCCCTGCTCAGCACGCGTAGTTATTCGTGGAAAGAAAAGTTCGAAATTCTGCCCCGCGTTGTGCCATTTCTGCTGATCATTCTGGGTGTGCTCTACGCCATGTACGGCGGCGTCGCTACGCCATCGGAAACTGCCGCAGTGGGCGCGCTTATGTGTCTGGTCATTGCGATGGTGATCTACAAACTGTGGAACCCGAAAGACCTGTGGGTCGTGTTGCGGGACAGTACACGTGAAAGCGTGATGATCCTGTTTATCATCGCCGCAGCTGGCGTCTTTTCCTACATGCTGTCGAGCCTGTTCATCACCCAGTCCATTGCCGAATGGATCGGCACCCTCGATGTGAACCGCTGGGTTTTGATGGCCGCGGTAAATGTTTTCCTGCTGATCGCCGGTTTTTTCCTGCCCCCTGTTGCAGTGATCCTGATGGCCGCACCGATTCTGTTGCCGATTATCACCGCCGCCGGGTTTGATCCGATCTGGTTCGCGGTAGTGCTGACCATCAATATGGAGATCGGCCTGATTTCCCCGCCGGTGGGTCTGAACCTTTATGTTATCAACGGCATCGCGCCTGAAATTTCGCTAAAAACCATCCTTATGGGCTCGCTTCCTTATGTGGGCTGTATGGTTCTGGCGATTATTCTGCTGTGCCTGTTTCCCGGAATTGCCACATGGCTGCCCGACGCTGTAATGGGAGTTGCACGATGAGTTTTTTCTCTGAAATGGTATCGACCGTATTTGAAAGGCGCTACAAACGCGGCCTTTTGAAAGATGCGGACGGGCGATCCATGCAGGACCTATCCGAAGCGTTGCTGAGCAGTCAGGGCGAGGTGTCAGGCGCCACACTCGCGCGGAGCATTCTGGATCGATACACCCGCCTGTCGACGGATGAGAAACACGACTTCTTCACCTTTATGGCCGAAGGTCTGGAAATAGAGGCTGATGCCGTTGTTACCACTCTGGAAGCTTACAAAACCGCACCTTCCAAGCAAAGCTATCGGGACTTCGCCACAGCTTGTGAACCCCGCCGTCAAGAACTCGCACGGCGAATGAATCAAGTACCCGGTGCGACGGCGCAGCTGGTGGCCATGCGAAACGACTTGCTGAAACTGATGCGCAAACACCCCGCGCTTGAACCCGTAGACGTGGATTTCAAACACCTGTTTTCGTCATGGTTCAATCGCGGTTTTCTGGTGCTGCGCCCAATAAGCTGGAGCAGCCCCGCCGATATTCTGGAGAAAATCATCGCCTATGAAGCGGTCCATGCCATCGACAGTTGGGACGATCTGCGCCGCCGCCTGAAGCCCACAGACCGGCGTTGTTTCGGATTTTTCCATCCGGCAATGGCCGAAGAGCCGTTGATTTTCGTTGAGGTCGCCCTGACCCGCGGTGTGCCGGATTCCATTCAGGATCTATTGGCAGACGGGCGTGAAACGATCGAAGCTGAGGACGCAGACACGGCTGTTTTCTATTCGATTTCCAACTGCCAATCGGGCCTTGCAGGGATTTCCTTTGGCAACTCCCTGATCAAACAGGTGGTCTCGGATCTGTCACAGGAACTGCCGGGGCTGTCGAATTTTGTGACGCTTTCGCCCATACCGACGTTGAACAAATGGCTTGAGAAACAGGAAGCGGATATAATCTTTGCGAAAGAAAATCCGGCAGCCACCGCTGCCCATTACCTGCTTGACGCCAAACGGGCGGACGGAATGCCATACGATCCAGTCGCACGGTTCCATCTTGGAAATGGCGCATTGGTGCATAAGGTTCACGCAGGTGCGGATACTTCGGATAACGGGTTAAAGCAATCGGGCGGAACCATGGTGAATTACCTTTACGATATTCAGAAAATTTCGCAAAACCACGAGCAATTCGTAGGACAAAAAACTGTTGTCGCCTCGGGCGAGGTGCGCCAGTTGGCCGCCTCCGGAGCCGCGATAAAGACAGGAGACCCATCATGACAAACCCGCTCTATGACACGCTATTCGGCAAACATCAGGGAAAGACCACGCCGTTCCTGCGCCTTATTGATGGCACAGTGATCACCCATGACGGTTTCCTGCAAACAGCCGCACAATACGCCCATCTACTTAATGCTCTGGGCGTGACTGCAGGCGACAGGATCGCAGTGCAAATCGCCAAATCCCCGCAATCACTGGCAGTCTATTGCGCCTGTGTTCAGGCGGGTATTATCTTCCTGCCCCTTAACACCGCCTATACCGCCGATGAAGTGGCCTATTTCGTCGAAAACAGTGGCGCACGCGTCGTGTTATGCGATGAAGGCCACGCCTCCGATCTGGCCCCCGTCGCCAAAAGTGCCGGTGCAACACTGGAAACCCTGAACGGGGATGGCAGCGGGTCTTTCACAACCAAAGCTGTGGATTATCCAGTGGCTTTCGAAACCGTGGCGCGGGAGGCGGACGATCTGGCAGCTTTCCTCTATACTTCTGGCACGACAGGTCGCTCCAAGGGTGCGATGCTGACGCAGGCGAACCTACTGTCTAATGCGAAAACGCTGGCCGAAGAATGGCGCTTCACCGATCAGGATGTGCTGCTGCACGCGCTGCCGATCTTTCACACCCACGGGCTGTTTGTGGCGACCAATATCACCCTGTTCGCGGGCGGGCAGATGATCTTTATGCCCAAGTTCGATCTCGACCAGATTGTGGCTAACTTGCCAGCTGCAACGACTATGATGGGCGTTCCCACGTTCTACACGCGTCTGTTGGATGATGCGCGGTTTACCAAAGACCTCGCCCAACATATGCGGCTGTTTGTGTCAGGGTCCGCGCCCTTGCTGGCGGAAACCCATGTGTCCTTTGAAGAGCGCACCGGCCACCGGATTCTGGAACGCTATGGCATGACCGAAACAAATATGAACACGTCGAACCCCTACGACGGGGAACGCCGTGCAGGGACTGTTGGCTTTGCCCTGCCGGGTGTTGAGGTGAAGATCACCAATGCAGACACTGGCGAAACCCTGCCCCAAGGCGAGATCGGCCAAATCGAAGTGCGCGGACCGAACGTGTTCAAAGGTTACTGGCAGATGCCGGAAAAAACCGCCGAGGAACTGCGCGAGGACGGGTTTTTCATCACGGGCGATCTGGGGCAGTTCGATGCGGACGGGTACATTCAGATTGTTGGGCGCAACAAAGACTTGATCATTTCCGGCGGGTACAACATTTACCCCAAAGAGATCGAGTTGCTGCTGGATGAAGAGCCCGGCGTACTGGAAAGCGCTGTGATCGGCGTGCCCCATCCAGACTTTGGCGAAACAGTTGTGGCGGTTTTGGTACCGCAGGCAGGGAAGGATCTGGACCTCGAAGCAATCAAAGCCAGTGTCGGCACTTCGCTGGCCCGGTTCAAACAGCCGCAACGGCTGATCGTGCTGCCGGAATTGCCGCGTAACACGATGGGTAAGGTGCAGAAAAAGGCGCTGCGCGAGGAATACGGGGGTTTGTTTACCGGTGAGTAATCTCGGTAAAAAGAGTAACAAAGGGGCGTCGATATCGGCGCCCTTTTTCGTTAGTGAGGCTTTGAAGCGAAATTTTAAGACACTGATATTACGGAGTAAACATGATTAAGACCCTGCAAATATGAAGCGTCATACAAGAGGCGTCTAAAATGAAGCTTCATATTTGCAGGGTGTTCAGCACTGTTCCGTCCACAGTTCAGGCGCAATCTCGTGATCATCGCAAAATGACAGCAACCGCTGCAGATCTGCACGACGCCACTCTCTCTTATGGGCGCTCGAGTTATCGAACAGCACGGTTGCAACCACCGTCAAAAACAGCTTTCCCAAAACGGACAAAACATACCCGCGTTGACAGTCCGGCAATGCAAAACCGGTCAAACCCTGCCCTAACAGCGCTTTGTGATAGGCTCGGACCAATCCCCGCTCCGCACCGCGCCGCTGTTCCGGCGACAGCGAACTGATCAGGAAATACCCCAGATCGCTCGTCCCGTTACCATATCCAGTGAACTGCCAGTCCAGCACGACAGCGCCTTTGGGCGTGAACAGAACATTATCCACCTGCAAATCCCGATGAATGCAGGTCTGCGGCCCCTGCCCCAACAACTGCGCATACAAATGCGGGTTATCTGCCAGATGGTCGCCAAGCCTACGAAACCCGGCCGGCAGGTGCTGGTCCGGTAAAATCTGTGAAAGCCGTGCGGGGTAATCGGTCCAACACTGTGCGAAATCAAACTCCGGCAACCAGCTGTTTTCGGCCGGTCCCTCCTCCCAATAACTGGCGTGAACCTTTGCCATCGCAGCGATCACCGCCTGCGCATCTTTCAGCGAACACCCTTTAACAAAATCTCCAGAACGCGCCTGTGCAAAATCTTCCACCAGCACGATGCTGTCTCCGGAGTTTTCGTCGAAGTCGGCATAACAGCATCGGGGGACGGGAAGGTTTCGGCGGTCAGCCTTCCTAGAATAAAACCCCACTTCCCGCCTGTTGGCCTCTGCCAGAGCCTTGCGGAATGCGGGACGTTTGGCAGAGAGTTTCGCGATAATCGACTCAGGACCCTTCGTCTCGGAATAGTCCAGACCCAACCGGATCAGACTGCCGCCGGTAAAACTTTCGTCTCGCCCGATCCGTTGCGCTGTGCAGCCGGTGACAGTCCGGCCCATCGCGACTGACAACCAGTCCGGCGTGATCTCTTCTGCGTTTTGGGGGATGGGCAAGGACATCGGGCAACCGTTGAAAAACAGAACATTTCCGCGAAGGCTTACGCAGGTTTACCCGTCTTGACCAGCATTCCCTTGTCCCGCGCGCCTAGCTGCCGCGATAGGTGGAATAGCCGAACGGGCTTAGCAACAGCGGCACATGATAATGGGCCTCTGCGTCATCCATGCCAAAGCGGATCGGAATCTCGTCCAGAAAAAGAACATCGCCCCCTGCAACGCCGCAAGCCCGCAGGTAGTCACCCGCATAAAACACCAGTTCATATGTTCCGGTCTGAAAGCTCTCGGCGGGCAGGATCGGCGCGTCAGTACGGCCGTCATCATTGGTGGCCATCTCAACCACCTGTTCGCGGGCGTCGCCGGACAAACGATACAGCACGATCTTGATGCCCTCGGCGGGAACCCCGCGTGCCGTGTCCAAAACATGTGTCGATAGCCATCCAGCCATGCCGGTTCCTTCCTTGAAAATCTCAAACCCTACGGCCCATTCAACCACCTCGCGGGCGATGGCGCAAAGGCATTTCTGCCAGCAAACAGAACAGCAGTTTCAATCTTTTTTTGATAAAACTCGACAACACTTTCGTATAGTTTGGGAAATGAACATCAAAAAGAAGTCTGATCATGAACCGATATCCACGCAATATGCAGGGCTACGGCCCTAATCCGCCTGCCGCAAACTGGCCGAACAACGCCAAAATCGCGGTTCAATTCGTGATGAACTATGAAGAAGGCGGCGAAAACTGCCTGCTGCACGGTGATGCGGCCTCCGAGGCCTTCCTGTCCGAAGTGGTCGGCGCGCAACCGTGGCCGGGACAGCGCCACTGGAACATGGAAAGCATGTATGAATATGGCGCCCGCGCCGGTTTCTGGCGGCTGCACCGCTTGTTCACCGGAGCGGATATTCCAGTCACCATCTACGGCGTCGCCACCGCATTGGCGCGTTCCCCGCATCAAGTTGCAGCCATGCAATCCGCAGACTGGGAGATCGCCTCCCACGGATTGAAATGGATCGAATACAAGGATTACGAAAAGGAGTCGGAACGGGCCGATCTGGAAGAGGCCGTCCGCCTTCACACCGAAGTCACCGGCGAACGTCCCCGCGGCTGGTATACGGGGCGCTGTTCGGCAAATACCGTGGATATCGTGTCCGAAGAAGGCGGGTTTGAGTATTGTTCGGATACCTATGATGACGATCTGCCTTACTGGCGCGAACATCAGGGGCGTGACCAACTGATCATTCCCTACACGCTTGATGCCAACGACATGCGATTTGCTTCTGCGCAGGGGTTCAATTCGGGCGACCAGTTCTTCACCTATCTCAAAGACAGTTTCGACGCGCTTTATGCCGAAGGCGAAGCGGGCGCGCCGAAGATGATGAGCATCGGCCTGCATTGTCGGCTGATTGGACGGCCCGGTCGCATCCAGTCCCTCAAACGCTTTGTGGAGTATGTCAAAGCCAAGCAGGACGTCTGGTACGCAAGGCGCATCGACATCGCGCGACACTGGCAAGAAAACCACCCCCCTGTCCACGCCGAAACAGTCCCCACCGAAATGGACAAAGACACATTCGTGTCCCACTACGGCAGCATCTTTGAACACTCCCCCTGGATCGCTGAAGGCGCGCACGGGCTGGAACTTGGCCCCGCCCACAACACCGCCATTGGCTTGCATTCTGCCCTCTGCCGTGTGTTCCGCAGTGCCAGTGACGAACTGCGCCTTGGCGTCTTGCAAGCGCACCCCGATCTGGCGGGCAAGCTGGCCGCTGCCAAACAACTGACCGCAGAGAGCACATCAGAGCAGGCTTCGGCAGGGTTGGACGCGCTGACGGATGAGGAACGGGAAACCTTTCAGGCGCTTAACAAGGAATACACCGGAAAATTCGGCTTTCCGTTCATCATTGCGGTGAAGGGGCTGACCAAGGACGATATCCTGACAGCCTTTAAAACCCGTATCCACAACGACCGCGACACAGAACTGGCAACGGCTTGCAAGCAGGTAGAACGGATCGCCCTTCTCCGGCTGAGCGACATACTCCCATAATGCAAGAAATCCTCCGGCGGCAGCACCGCCGCCGGAGATCCAGTTACTTTTGCGATTTCAAGTAAGCCGACAATTGCTTTTTCGCCTTCGCCCAATCCACGAGGGCCGCTTTCTTGCTGCCTTCCTTAATATGGGTATCCGCTGCACTGGGGATGGAGTGGATGATCTTCTTGTCCCCAAGCTGCATTGAATAGATCGTATTCGTTTTATGCTGGCCATCACCTTTTTTGGTGGTGATGATACTACCATATTTCGCCTCTAGCGCCTTTAGTTCTTTCAAGGCTTTGGACACGGCGGCACTGTTCGTCTTGGTCGGCGGTTCCAGCTTGTCAGAACTCGGCGCGGCAATCAGGCAGCGGGGCTTAAGAGACAGGGCCGTTCCGTCCACCTTGAACTTGATCGTGTGTTTCCCGACCACTCCGTTAGCCGGTTCAGACTTTAGACCGTTCTTAATTGAAGATGTCTCTGACTTCCACTCCGCCGATTGCAACGCATTTGCTATCGCCTTCGCCTTGGTGGCCGCCACCATAGCCGATTTAATCTCATCCAGCAGGTTCACGTTGTAATTTACGCCAAAGCCCTTGGGAAGGTTGTTGCTTACCTCCGGCCCGTGCAATGGCAGTTTCTTCTCTTTCAGGATAATTGATATTTCCATAGTAAAAATCTCCGCAATGAATTGAATGGCTCAACCATTCCACGAAACCGCGGGAAAGCAATAAAAATAACAGGCGAAGAGGTGACGCAAATCACGCTTTTGAAAACGAGTTTCGCCCGACTTTTCGAAGAGCATGTATGAAGAGACTTTGCGGATTTGCACAAACGCATGCTTTTCAAAAGGAAAATGGCGCCAGCCTACGCTAGCGCCATTTTATATCTTTCACGTCGCGATTTACGAGGATTCGCCTGACGGATGATCCGAATTCGCCAGCTTTGATGTGAACCGTGGGTTCATGACCAACTTTTTAACCAGCAACCGCGCTTCGATCCCGATATATTCCTGAAAGGGAACGAACGGGATGTGACTTTCGATCAGAATTGTGCTTTCGCCGATTTGAAGGTTCGGAAAAATCTCATCTGGGATGTCCTGATTCCGCGTGAGTTCGGGATAAGTGCCTGTGCCAACGCTCCAGTCAATTTCCAGCCCGTCCTCAGTGCGATTAATGTTAGAGATCCGCATGTAAGTCTCGCTGCTGTCCGTTCCCATAATAGAAGCAAACAGCGTGTTCATATCCGAGATATACTCGTCATCCACTTCAGTTTGGCGGGACAGAATATCCGCCACTGTATAGGTTGCCTTCACTGAACGGGTCCAAGTGCTGTAGGCATCAAAGAAAGTGAACGTACCTGCAAACCAGAAGGCGATCAGCGGCAGAACGAACATGAATTCGACCATTGTCGCACCGGATTCGTCCCGTTTCAGGGCATTCAGGCGGTTTGTTATCTGTTTCAGCAGTCGCATCAGTCAGGCTCGTTCACAAAGGCAGTGTCCGCAACAAGGGGAACACCGGTTTCAGAAGTGCCCGGAAACAGGGCTATGCCATTGGGCATCAGCGGGTCGATGATAATGCAGGCACGGATATAAACGATCTCGTTGCGGGAACCCGGGGACCATGTCGTCACCGGTGCTATTTCGTTTTCCTTGTCATAGCATTTATAGTTCTTGGCATAGCCAACAGACGGATCGAACTCATCCATCTCAAGGAAGAGCATATCGGAGCAGTCGTTGAACACCAGCGCCTTATCGCAGATTTCTTCCTTGATATAATCGTGGGTGTAAAGCGGGCTGGCATAAAGGCGCAACTCGCGCACCGTGATGTCAAGCGCCCGCTCCAGCATCATCTGCTTTGTCATGATGAGTCCGGTTTCAAACACCCAGAAAAAACCGGTGAGAAACGTCGTCGCCACGATTACAAATTCTGCTGTGGAGGATCCGCGCTCGTCTTCGCGGAACCCCCTGATTTTGTTTAAGAACTTAAACATGACCTGCTCGCTTTTTGCTTTTGATTATTGTGTCAGCTTCAGTTTTTGGATGGACGCCGCGATAGAGGCGAACACGGTGGTAATGTCTGTACCGGCAGCCGGATAGAAATGGCTTTCGGTGCTGGCACAATCCTTCAACTTGCCCGAGGTCGTGTTGTTGGTCTCATAGCCGATGGTATAAACAACGATCCCGGCGTTTTCAGCTGCGGTACAGGCCGATGACATCACCGTGTCGGCCTCGCTCATGTTCCGGCTGGAAACATTTACCAGATCGTTGAAAGCGTTTTGATTGGTGACGTCGTCGTAATAATCGGCAGGCATCTTGCCCCAAGCCTCGTCCCACGGCAGTTGACGATAAGATACTGTGCCCAGCGCAACTTTGATAAGGTTGAACACCGTGGATGAAATCCAAGAGTTGTCCGAGATGTCAAACAGACTGCCGGTAGAGGGTTTGCGCAGGTAGAAATTTGTTACCTCAACCGGATCACCATAATAGCAAGTGATGCCATATTGACCGCAGTATTTTTCGTAACCGCTACCAGTGTAGGTTTTGCCGTAGTAGGTCAGGTGGGTAAAATCACCTGGCTCTTCTTCTACGACTTCCCACAGGTCCGAAAATCCGGTCCGATACTCATCCTTAAAGCGGAATTCGTATGTGTTCGCACCATCCCCCATCAAGATAACAACTTTCAGGGTTTCGTTATCGGTGTAATCCGCCGGAATACCGGACAAGCCAGGGCTGATATCACCGTCAGCAATAAGGCCATCAGCGATCGTGCGGAAGGACGGATCAAGCAGAGCCAGTCCCCACTTCATCCCCAGATGCGCCGCGGTCCAACCGCTGGTAGTAAGACCGTCGATCTTGCTGTGTAGATCGGCTTCATTGCTTTCGTAGGGCATAATTTCATATTTTGCATCGCCCATGCAGGTTTCATAACTTTCGTTGAAATCCTGAAAGCCACCATAAAGCGCGGTGAATACTCCTTGCCCCAGATTATCCAAAGGATCGACGGCAACTTCACTGAAGCTGGCATCGGAAAAATCCAGACAATTTGAAAGAGTGTGCGTGACCGCGACATTCAGGCGGCTAAAGATCGAATCCGGCGGGGTGACATTGTGATTGAACGGAACGACCGAAATCGAGACAGTGTCAGGGTCCACACCGGTCAACATGGTCGTCACGAATTCCTTCGCAGCCGTTTTCAGATTGCTCAGTTTACTGCCGGCCATTGATCCGGACACGTCAAGCACTAGGGAAATTTCAAGGTTTGGGATACGCTCGGAAGCGGCGCTGCTTGCAGTGATTGGCATCTCGTCGATACCAGCCATCGAAAGAAACCACGTATCCAGATTGGCGGTGGCTGTCGCTGAAACCGTACGTGCGTTGGTGGCGACGATTGATTCCACATTCACTGTGAAGGCATCGATCGTGACCACTTTAGACATATAGTCCTGCACCACAGTATCAGGGTCCTGTGTCTGCTTTAGCGAAGCCGCTGCAAGAACCGCACGATCCAAGTTGTACTGGATCGAAGAGCGCAGGTTTTCATGGCGGGCGAGATCGACAGCCGTGCCGCCAACAAGGAACATTGCCGAGAATACGACGAGTACAAATACGATGATGGAACCTTTCTCATCATCTTTATACTCGTGTTTAACCAGTTTCTTTTTCAATGACGCCAACATGTGACACCCCTTTCTCTGATACACGCTCAGAACGGACCAGGGGAATCACCCGAGGCCGTGAATACTATTTAAGCTTGATCAATATGCCTGAGATGCAGGGCGAAATTACGGCGGATAAGCGCCGTTTCGGAAACAATAGAGGCAGGAATACAAACAATTCTTCGTAATTCGCGCAGGCTCTTGGTCTCATCCAACAGGTCGCAAGGCGCGGATTCTATTAACTTAATAAGTTTTTCAAAAACACGCGGTATAGGTCGCCTGTCTAAAAGTGCAGCGCATTTGTCGGATTATTTGGAAACACTCAGCTACGTTCGTGACACATTATAGCCCCAATTCGAAAGTTGTGAGCGATAGGCTTGAAAGATGATTCCAGTCCTCTTCACGGCAAATTCTCACCCAAAAAACCGCTTGCAACTTGCCCCCGCCGCCCAAATATGGCTTCAAGCGACCACTGGCCCCGTGGCTCAACTGGATAGAGCAGCCCCCTCCTAAGGGGCAGGTTGCAGGTTCGAATCCTGCCGGGGTCACCAAAAAGCCGGAGCAGCGGATTTTGCTGCTCCGGCTTTTTCTTTTTATTTAGGCTGCCATAGCGTCTGGCAGGGCTACGACGGCGATCATTTCGACGCGCATGCCGGGGCGGGCGAGGGATGTGCCGCCTGTGGCCCGTGCAGGCGGGGCTTCGGCTGAAACCCATTCGTCCCAGACAGCATTCATGCCCTGAAAGTCTTCCATATTGGCCAACCAGACTTGCACGGATGCGATATCGGCCTTTGATGCGCCAAGATCGGCTACAACTTTATCCAGTTTCGCCAGCACTTGACGGGTTTGGGTTGTAATGTCCGCGGTCAGATCGTCGGGCACCTGCCCAGCCAGAAACGCGATGTTTCCGATGGTGACGGCTTGGCTCATACGGGGGCCGGGGTTGAGGCGGGAGAGTGTCATGACAGGTCCTTTATTAATCATTGTCACTGAGGGTTGATCCGGCGCCAGCGCGCGACTCTTCTGTGGCTGGCACAGTGGTGCGCATGGCAAAATTCGCCAGTGCTGCAACGGTTGCAGCGGTGGTTTGGGCGTTGGGCGTTTCGTTTGGGCACGGTTGGTGACAGGGCGTGCTATCCACGGCGAGAGTCAGCGCAAGTTTCGCAACGCTTAAGGATTTTTCCGCCGCGCTGAGCCATGTTTCCGTTCCGTCGATGCGCAATTGCCCTCCGTCCCAGCATAGCATAAACGACAGGTCGTTTTTACGGCCAAGCTCGGACAGGAACGGCACCAGAAGGATCGGAGAATTAACCGTACCCAGAGAAATCTCGCAGTCCGGCGCTGGCCCTTCCGGCAGATCCGCATAGTCACACAGCGTCGCGCCAAGAATGATCGGGCAGGCCGCCTGCCCTTTCGCATTCTGCCATGCACCGGGCGTAACTGCGGGGCAGAGGTCTTCCCACTCCAACCCGTCAGCCTGCTCCAGATGGCTGCGCAACTGGGTCGGGCCGTCGATACCGTGGGACACCAACCACGAGGCAGCGAAACCTGCTTCTTCGGCCATGCCCCAGCTCATTCCGACGCCTCGGGCGGCTTTTGTGCACAGCGCGGCGGCCTCGTTGCAAGACAGGGGCGCATGTTCGCTGTCTGCGAACTGCGGGGCGGTTTCGCCGCGGGTCTGGTCGTGGGGATCGACACTCATGCGCTGGCCTCCTCTTTGATTTCGTCGGGGAAAGGGGCGCCCGCAAACAGGTTGATCCGCACCCATCTGTCAGACCGGGGATCGAACTGGCTCGCCCCGAAAAACGCCAGCTTGCAGCGCAGCAGGTCAATTGGCAGCATATCGGCTGCGATCAGGTTGTCCTGCACCTCTGCATAAGGATGGGATAGCGCAATCTGGGCGCGCCGGACGGCATAGCGATGGTCCGGATGGGACAACAACAAAGCTGCCACCGGTTTGGCTGCGTCGTAATTTTTGACCGTGTCATAAAGTTCGGAAATCAATCGGGCGATACACAACGGTTGTTCCAGTGTTGCGCCTTCTTCAGTGGCGCGTTCGCCCAGTCGGGGTTCAAGTTTTTCTTCGGAGACATACCAGAACCGCGCCACGTTTTCAGGGGTGGTAAAGTCGATCTTGAGCGCCCAGCCGTAATCGGTTTCGATAATATCGCGCAGCTTGGCTACCGACATGGCGCCGTTGATATGAAAACTTGCCGCTTCATCCGCACCCATGTGGTTCGCCAGATCGTCGATCAATGCGCCATGGGGTTCGAGCATCAAAGACAAAAGTGCCTCTTGCCCTTCAAGGCCGAGCGTCGCAGCCCCCCACAACCAGAGTGCATTCCAAGGCAGTTCTACCGACCAGTCCCAAGTCCCGAGACCGTCTTCCAGCACGCCCAGATCGCGGCGCAATTCTTCCAGTTTGCCCTTTTGCACGGGGTGTTCGGACTGCCATATTTTGGCATTTTCTATTGCGCAGTGCAGTGCGCTGGTCAGCCCGTGAACCGCCTGCGGGTCAGCAATTCCCTGCGCCCGCACCCGCGCCAGTGCTTCTTCGCGGGCCATCATCCAGTTGTTCAGCAGCACGGGATGGCGCACGATAAACGGGGCCATACCAAGCCCGGTGGAGTTTCCCACACCAAGGCTACGGCGGGTTTCCTGCGCAAGTTTCACCGCCTGCGCCCCGCCTTTTGCAGCCGCAATGTGTTCGACGATATCCACCGTGAAGGCGCGGATCAGCCAAACGGTCAGCATCTCTACCTGAAACGGCGCTGCGAGTTCGGGGCGCTCTGCGATATAACTCCGATCAGATGCGCCGAATTTTCCAGAACCATAGACTGCGGTTGTGCGCATCAGATAGCCCACGGATCGGATTTCCGCCGGATCGGGCTGGAGACCTTCTGAAAGTGCCTCAACCACATGGTTAAACAGACGCACGGAACGGTTGGCGCGGGCGAGCGTCAGCTCTTTTGACGTGACGCGACCGGCTTCCTGATAGGGGACATTTTCAGCCAGCCGTGCAATATCTTCCGCGCTTGGCTCTCCGTCAAACAGGGCGAAGGTTGCATCCCAAGCGGTGGCGATCACCCTGTCCGACCGCATTTCGGGCGGCAGGTCATGGGCGAACGCCACAAGGCTGTAGCTGCGATCTGCGCTGCGGACGCGGTAAACGCCGTGGCCAACGCCTTTGGCATCCACATTCCAGACCGGACGGTCGATCTGCCAGTCAGCGCATTTCAGGCGACGCAGCATCACGCGCAGGAAAGACAACCGTGTCGGGTGGCCACATCCCATCCGCGCCAGACGCATCACTTCTGCGGCAGGGCGCATGAAGCGGGCCACGTCCGGTGTGTTCATCGGTGTAATAACTGACATCGTGTTTCCCCCCTACGTCACAAATTCGGTGAGGGTATGGCGCGTGCCTGCGCCATACCATTTAGTCTAAGCTTGCGCGGCGGCGGCCTTCGTTTTGCGCCCCAGCATCCACGTGATCCGCAGCGCGTCCCACAATGACGGTAGCAGCAGAAGGGACACAGGCACAGCCGTTACAACAATGAAACTTTGCAGCTTGCCGATACCCCCCGACCCTGTCGAGATCAGGATCAGTGCCATCACGCCCATCGCCAGCCCCCAAAAGGCCCGCATCGCGCTGGACGGCTCCCCGTCTGACATAGTGGTCGAGATCACATAGCTCATGGAGTCGCTGGTCGTAGCCACGAAACACATGGTTAGCACCAGAAACAGAACCGACAGGATCATTCCCATTGGCATCGCTTGGGTAATCGCCAACAGTCCGGCAGGCAGGTTGAAGCCTTCAAACGGGCCGGAGATGACACCAGGTTCTGCGATCTCAAAGAAGATGCCGGAGCCGCCGATGATTGTGAACCAAAAGTTCGTGATCAGCGGCGCCATGACTGACAGGGTCAGGATGATTTGACGGATAGAGCGACCGCGGCTGATACGGGCAATAAAAATCGCCATCAGCGGACCATATCCCATGAACCAGCCCCAGAAAAACACAGTCCACCAGCCAAGCCAGCCCGCATCCCCGAACAGTCCGGCATCACCGCGATACAAGGTCAGATCAAAGAAATGGGTCACATAGACCTGCATACCGCCAAAGAAACCGGCGAAAATCTCTGTGGTCGGGCCAGCAATCAGCATGAATGCCAACAGGAATACAGCAAGGATCACGTTAATCTGCGACAACAGTCTGATGCCCTTGGCCAACCCCGTGATCGCAGAGACCGTATAGATCGCAACCAGTGACAGAATGGCGATGGATTGGGTGGCGAAATTATCCGGAATGCCGGTCAGCTCGTTCAGGCCGTAGGACAGTTGCAGCCCCAGAAACCCGATCGGCCCGACTGTGCCCGCCACAACCGCAATCACACAGGACGCATCGGCAATCAGGCCGATTGGGCCATGCAAGGCACGCTCTTTAAAGACTGGGTACAGCAGGGTACGCGGTGCCAGCGGCAGACCTTTGTCATAGTGGTAATGCATCAGCATCACAGTGGTCAGCGACCCGAGGATCGCCCAAGCCAGAAAGCCCCAGTGCAGAAAGCTCTGGGCGAGCGCTACGTTGGCGCGGGCCTCTGTGTCACCGCTCAGATCGCCAAACAGGGGCGGTGTGGACAGGAAATGGGCAATCGGCTCACCGGCAGCCCAGAACACGCCGCCACCTGCAAGCAGGGTACACATGATCATGGACCCCCAGCTAAAGCTGCTGAACTCCGGCAGGGTCAAACCACCCATGACCGTCTTTGATCCTGGCAACACGCAAAGCACCAGACCGATCAGAAAGGTCGCCAGAAGAAGGATCTGCCAGTAGAGCCCGAAATACTTGGCCGAGAAGGCAAAGCTGCTGTCTACCAGCGCGGACAGCCCGTCGATATTAAAGAAAGCATAGGCGCAAAACAGCGCGATGAACCCTCCCGTGATGGCGAAAAGCGCCTTGTCTATCCGGCCGGTTGGCTGGCCTGTTGTTCTGTTTATATCGCTCATCATAGTCCTCCACAAAGCGATTGCACATGGCCTGCTGGCCGCGAAATAATTGTCTTAAGGGACGGATTGCACCCCGAAGCTTGTATCAAAAAAGGCGTACCAGCTGTCGCCCATCACCCCGTCTGTTGTGGCCTCGTCCAGTCCTGCGGCCCGCAAACCGGCGCGGATACCTGCCAGATCGCGGTTGTCATGGAACCAGACAGGCATGGGCGGGAAACCGGCGTTATCCGCGCTGCCCTCGCCATAGTCGATGGCCTTGGTCCAGCGTCCGACCCGCATCCATTCAACGATACTGTCAGGCTGGTCCTGACACAGATCCGTGCCAATCCCGACCTGCCCTGCGCCCACCAGATCAACCGCCAGCGCTGCCATATCGCACCATGATTGCAGCGAACATTGGCCACCGTCTTTCAGATGGTGGGGATAGATCGACAGCCCCAGAAACCCGCCGCTTTCGCCCAGCGCGCGCAGCAGATCATCGGATTTGTTGCGCAGGGCGGCGTGCCAGCTTGCAGGATTTGCATGGCTGATGGTGATGGGTCGGGACGAGTGTTCAATCGCCTCAAAGGTCGACCGCTCACCCGAATGGCTCATGTCCACCACCAGACCGACACGGTTCATCTCGGCCACCACCTGACGCCCCATGCGGGTCAGACCGGTGTCCTCGTCCTCATAACAGCCAGAGGCCAGCAGCGATTGGTTGTTGTACGTCAGTTGCATAAACCGCAGGCCGAGCGTGTGCAGCACCTCAACCAATCCGATGTCATCTTCGATGCAGGACGGATTTTGCGATCCGAAGAAGATTGCCGTGCGGCCGGTTTCACGGGCGCGGCGCACATCGTCTGCGGTGCGGCCCTGAAAGATCAGGTCGGGGAACTGTTCAAACCAGCGGTTCCATTGTTCTATTACCAGAACCGTTTCGCGGAATGTTTCGTGATAGGTGATGGTGACGTGGACAGCATCCACGCCCCCTGCCCGCATCTCGCGAAAGATCTTCTCTGACCAGTTAGCATATTGCAGACCGTCGATCAGATAGGTCATGCTGGCTCTCCGGCCGAAACATAGGCCGTTTTCACAGTGGTGTAGAACTCGGCCGCATAGGTGCCTTGTTCGCGCGGACCAAAGCTCGACGCGCCACGACCGCCGAAGGGGACGTGGTAATCGGTGCCCGCTGTTGGCAGGTTCACCATCACGGTTCCCGCCCGCATGTTGGCGCGGAAGTGGCTGGCACGGGCCAGTGAAGTTGTCATGATACCAGCGGTCAGGCCGAACTGGCTGTCATTGGCAACCGACAGCGCCTCTTCGTAGCTGTCCACCTTTTGCACGGCGGTAATTGGACCGAACATTTCTTCACGGTTGATCCGCATGTCGTTGCGGGTGTTGGCAAATACCGCAGGCGCTTGATAGTAGCCCTGCGTCGCCATCTCCAGACGCTCACCACCACAGAGCAATTCTGCCCCTTCGCCCTTGCCGGTTTCGATATATTCGAGGTTCTGGTTCAACTGGCTTTCGCTGACGACAGGACCGATTTGCGTGCCGTCTTCCAGCGCGTGACCGACCTTCAGTGCCTTTGCGGCTGCGACCAGTTTCTCAACGAACGCATCGTGCAGGCTGCTGTGAACGATCAGGCGGCTGGCCGCAGTGCATTTCTGCCCTGTCCCGCCAAAGGCCGATCCCGCAGCATGGGTCACGGCAAGATCAAGGTCCGCATCATCCATCACGATCAGCGGATTCTTCGATCCCATTTCCATCTGAACCTTGGTCATATTCTGCACAGCAGCAGCGGCAATGCCACGGCCCACGGGAACCGAACCGGTGAAGCTGATCGCATCCACCTGCCCGCCTTCCACCAGACGCTGGCCCACATCGCGGCCCGGACCGGCCACAAGGTTGAACAGACCTTTGGGGATGTCCTGACGGGCGATGATTTCGGTAAGGGCTATGGCACTGGCCGGTGTCACATTGGCCGGTTTCCACACAACCGCATTGCCGAATGCCAGCGCAGGGGCGATTTTCCATGCGGGCGTTGCCACTGGGAAATTCCAAGGTGAAATGATCGCCACCACGCCGACAGCTTCGCGGCGCACGTCGATTTCGATACCGGGACGCACGCTTTCGGCCAGATCACCATGTTGGCGCAGGCATTCAGCGGCGTAATAGGTGAAGAACTGTCCGGCGCGGTAAACCTCGCCCTTGCCTTCAGCCAGCGGTTTGCCTTCTTCGCGGGACAACATGCGGCCGATTTCTTCGGCGCGGGCCATCAGCTCTGTACCGATTGCCATCAGCACATCATGACGCTTCTGGATACCAGCGACCCACCATGCGGGCTGGGCACGACGCGCCGCAGCAAGCGCTGCGTCCAACTGTCCGGCATCCGCCTGTGCATACATGCCGATCAAATCGGATGTATCAGAAGGGTTGCGGTTTTCTATTTCGCTCGCCCCGTCGGTCCAGGAACCATCAATATAAAGTTGCGTACGATCAGTCATGACAATCTCCTATTTGCTTGGCTCTGGTCTAGACCCACAGGGGGATTTCAGTCACTATGAATAAATTGAAGTTGCTTTCAGGAAAATTGAATGTCAGTAAAACTTGAGATGCTCCGCACGTTTGCAACTGTCGCCGCGCAAGGCACTTTATCCGGTGCCTCAGCCGTGCTGGGCCGCACGCCATCAGCCATTTCCATGATGCTGGCCCAGTTCGAACAAGAGGTCGGCGCCCCCCTGTTTGAAACCGACCGCAAAAGCCGTCTGACCCCCCTTGGCCAACTGGTGCTGGACGAGGCCCGGCGCGCCACCGAAGCCTTTGACAACAGTGTTGATGCGATCCGGCGGCACGCCTTGTCCACCGCGGGTATCGTTCGCATTGCTGCCGTGCCTTCAGCCACCGTGGCGCTGCTGCCAGATGTGATCGACGCCTTTCGAAAAATGCGACCCCAAGTACGCATTGAAATCAGCGATGTGGACAGTGCCGCTGTGCGCGCGCGACTGCACCGCGACGAGGCCGACATCGGTATTGTCTCTGCAAGGCCCGGCGATCCGTTAGAGGGCGTTCGTATCCTATCAGATGATCTTGGGATTGTTTGTGCCGAAGACGGCGCCATCCATCGGGCCCATTCCGACACGCAAGGGGCCTCCGGCTGGGACTTGCTGCAACTTGAGCCGCTAATCTCTAACCCGTTGTGTGATCTGGTAAACGATCCAACGGTTGAGGCGCTGCGCGTGGCCAGTGTACTGGAAGCACGCAACACCACCGCCATTCTGTCCTTTGTCAGACGCGGTTTCGGCGCCAGCATTCTGCCTTTCGACGCTGTGCGCAACCAACCCGACGGGGTAGAGTTCTTCGTGCCCGCACAATCACCAAGCCAGCGGGAGTTGCGCAAGATCAAACAGGAACCGGACAGCTTGCGCGGGCCAGCGCTTGAATTCTGGGAACTTCTGAACCGGTGATTACGCGAAGCGCGCCGTATCGTTTCAACAAACCGTGAGCCAAGGTTAATTCTTGAAATTCACAACAGTTTTTTTCTAATCTGGTAAAGATTCGGGCGGAAAACCGCTCTTGGCCACCCACAATCGGAAGATGAGCATTGGGAAGGCTTAACAATTGTGGACCTGTGTCGTCAGATGCAACCGGACTGGTGGGACCAAATGCGATCACTTATCAATTGTACGACCAATAAGGGAGAGTGAGATGTCAAAAGTTGAGCGTTGCGCCGTTAAAGTGACCGGCACCGGCGAGAGCGCAATCATCTTTCTTCACGGTTATGGATGTGACAGCGGCATGTGGCGCAAGATGGCCCCCACGTTTGAGTCCCGTTTCAAAGTCATCACCTACGATCTGATGGGCTATGGACAGTCTGCAATTGAGCACTACGACCGCGCGCGATATGCCACGCTAGACGGTCATGCGGACGATTTGATAGATATTCTTGACGAACTCGAACTAAGCGATGTGATTGCAGTCGGCCACTCGGTCAGCGCGATGACTGTCGCTTTGGCTGCAAACCGCCGCCGCGATCTGATCGCAAAGAATGTCATGATCTGCCCCTCCCCGAGCTACATGAATGACGGCGATTATTCCGGCGGGTTTGAGGAAAGCGACCTGCTTGGGCTGCTTGACATACTAGAGGTCAATTATTTGGGTTGGGCCAGCGATATGGCCCCTGCGATCATGGGTACGCCCGATCGTCCCGATCTGGGCGCAGAACTTACCGAGAGCTTTTGCCAGACCGATCCCGACATTGCGAAACACTTTGCCAAAGTGACCTTCTTGACTGATCACCGTGAGGATGTGAAGCAAGTCGCGCAGCCCACACTGGTGCTTCAGTGCAGCGATGACATCCTTGTGCCAGACACGGTGCGTGCATGGCTTGAGGAAAACCTGCAACGGGGCGAACAGGTCCTGCTGGATGCGACAGGCCACTGCCCCCACATGAGCTTTCCAGCCCAAACCACCCGCGCAATCTCGGCCTTTTTGCAGCCAACCGCAGCGCAATGATCCACAATATCCGCCCCCCCACCGATCTGGACCTCTGGCCCGGTGGTCTTATGGTAATAAACGGCGACGGGGTGATCACCACAACGAACGCAACCCTGCGGTCCTGGTTGGAACGGGATAAGGTGTCGCTCGACGGGGAAACCCGCGTCGTGGACATCCTGACACGGGCAAGCCGCATTTTTTTTGAAACCCATTTGCGCCCACTCCTTTTGCTGGAAGGCGAGTTCACGGAAATATCGCTGGATTTGGAAAGACCGGATGGCACCCGTTTCGGCGTCTATGTCAATGCGCGTGCAGTTCGCACAGACGGCGAGTTGAGCGAAGCCTACTTCTGCATCTTCAAGAACGAGCAACGCCAAGCCTTTGAACGGGAACTGGTGGACCGGAGGCGGGACAGCGACGAGTTCAGAAGTCTCGTGGAATCCTCACCCCATGCGATTGTATCGTCTGATAAGGACTTTAAAATCCACGCCTGGAACCCCGCCGCAGAGCGTTTGTTCGGCTACACCAGAGAAGAAGTACTGGGCCAACGGTTCAATCAGCTTTTGCTGCCAGCCGAAGAATTGCCGGCCCTTGATGCGCGTATTCCAGATGTCATAGCGGGGGAAGTTTTGCGCAGTGAGTCCTTCAGGCTGCACAAGAACGGCCAGAAAATTAACGTAGAACGCAGCTTTGCTGCCATTCGGGATGAAAACCGGACCCATACCGGATTTGTCACCATGTACAGTGACATCACGGTGCGCAAAGAATCCGAAAAGAAAATCCAAACCCTGCTTCACGAAATCAATCACCGTTCGAAAAATCTGCTGACCATCGTCGAAGTGATCGCCCGCCAGACCGGCAGGCGCTATCACGGGGAAGCTTTTCTCCCGATCTTTTCCAACCGGCTGCGGAGTCTGGCGTCCAATCAGGATATTCTACTTAATAGCGGCAGCGTTTATGTAGATCTTGAAGAGCTGGCGCGGGCCCAGTTTACCCATCTTGTCGACGTAGCTGACACCCAGACCAGCCTCTCCGGTCCAACTGTGCATCTGGACGAATCTGTCTCGCAGGCGGTGGGTATGGCGATTTTCGAACTGGTGACGAATGCTGCGAAATACGGCGCGCTCTCGCAAGAAAGCGGCAGGGTAGAGCTGTCATGGGAAATCACCAGCGGTGAAAAACCTGATCTGAAAATGTGTTGGCATGAAACCGGCGGTCCCCCCGTCACGCCACCCACTGGATCTGGGTTCGGGTCGCAAGTGACAGGCCTTTTGCTGGAAACTACCACATCAGGTGAAACGCAGCGCGAGTTTGCGGCGGACGGTCTGTTGTGGTGCTTTACCGCCCCAATGGCAGTTCTGACCGGACAGAGTTGAAGCATAATTGCCAAGGCCGCAATCCGCGCCATATATCTTGTGTTAGGGCAGAAACCACGTCACGGTGGTTGCAACAAAAAAGGATAGCTTCATGGGTATCACAAGTGTCTTTGTTCTTTTGATCGTCGGCGCGGTCGCCGGCTGGCTGGCCGGAAAAATCGTCAAAGGCTCCGGCTTTGGCCTGATCGGAAACATCGTGATCGGTATCCTGGGCGCTTTCATCGCCACACTGCTGCTGCCCGCCATAGGTCTGCCCGTCGGCGGCGGATTGCTTGGCTCTATCATCAGCGCCACGATTGGCGCTGTGATATTGTTGTTCCTGCTCCAGCTTCTAAAGCGCGGTAGCTGATCAGCGCCCGAAAGTCATTGAAGCCCAGAAACTTTCGTAAAACGGTGCGTCTCCGGTGTCTGGCCGCGCGATGTGAACGGAATTCAATAAGACAAAACCGCTCTCGGGGACGGCTACTTCGGCATATCCGGCCTCATCCGTATGGACCCGCCCAGTGGTGACTTCGCCGTCCTTCATAAACACATTGATCGGATAGTCTGCCACCGGCGCCCCCTGCCAAAGCAGTTGCACCCGCACGCGATCTGTATCGGGTGCATAGGGAGAGCCTTCGACCACCAGTTCAAACGGCAAGCCGAGCACTTGATCACTGCCCCCGTCATAAGGGCCGACCTGCACCAGCGCCTTTGCATTGCGCGTGTAGGTCTCGGTGATATTGATCTCGGGCCATCCATTGGCGCGATGCTCTTCAAGCACAAAATCCAGCCCCTCGGCCTTTAGATATTTCTCCAGAAGGTCGGGATCGCGATAGGTTAAACGGTTCGCGTTGGAATGATAGGCAAGGATGTTCAACCCGTTCTCAGGCGCTGCAACTTGCAAGGCTGGGCTGTCCCCGACGGTCCCTTTGTGATCCAAAGTCCCCTTACCATTCGTAATAGTAAAGGACTGGAACTGCGCAGGAATATAGGGAAATGTGGACCCTTTCAACTCGGACCCCACCTTGAGAAAGGCCATCATACGCCCGTCCACTGGCACGGTAAAATCCAGTGGCTCGATCCAGTACTCATGTGCCAGTGATGGACCCGACAGTCCAAATACCATAGACACAACACAAGCCTTCAACCAATTCATAACAGAAATCCCCTCATGACCTTTCCCAAACCATATAGTGCGTTGCTCCTCTTAGCCACGCTCGCCGCATTTTTTATCTCTCTCAGTCCTTTACGGGCCCATGAAGCCACGCCGTCGATCATCGACATGGCCCTGAACGGCAGTGAAGTAACCCTGTCGATCAACACAAATCTGGAAGCCATCATCGCCGGAGTTGCGGATGAGTCGAACACAGAGAACGCCGAAGCAGGGGAGGAAGAATACCTTCGCCTGCGCGAAACCACGCCTGAAGAACTTGCACAGGCATATGCCGCTTTGCGCCCTGCCTTTGACCCAACGCTCAGGCTCTCGTTGGATGGAACACCGGTGGACCTGCGTTATGTGGATCACACCATTCCTCCAGTCGGCGACCCTGACATCGCCCGTGTCTCCACCCTGACTTACAGCGCGACCCTGCCCTCGGCCTCCGGCACGCTGACATGGGATTTTCCTGCGGATTACGGCGATAGCGTCCTGCGGGTGTCGCTACCAGATACTGTCGATCCGGTGATCGCAGACTATGTGGCAAGCGGTGCGACAGCGACCGTTGATCTGGACAACATCGCCCCCCAATCCACCGGAGAGGTCGTCTGGGATTATATCGTGGCAGGCTTTGATCATATCATCCCCAAAGGTCTCGACCATATCCTGTTCGTAATCGGCCTGTTTCTGCTTTCCGCCCACCTGCGCCCGCTGCTGATGCAAGTCACCATGTTTACGCTGGCCCATACCATCACGCTGGCCCTTGGCGCACTTGGCTGGGTTAATGTGCCCGGCTCCATCGTCGAACCGCTGATCGCCGCCTCTATCGTCTTTGTCGCGGTGGAAAACATCTTTACCGAAAAGCTCACCGCGTGGCGGCCCTTCCTGATATTCGGCTTTGGCTTGCTGCACGGGCTCGGCTTTGCATCTGTTCTGGGCGACTTCGGCCTGCCCACAGCGCAATTCATCCCCGCACTGATCGCCTTTAACATTGGTGTCGAAATCGGCCAGCTCGCTGTGATCGCCATCTGTTTCCTTGCAGTGGGCATCTGGTTCCGCAACAAACAGTGGTATCACAGCCGCATCGTCGTCCCCGCCTCGGCCGCGATCGCAATCATGGCCACATACTGGGTGTTGGAGCGTACAGCCCTCATCGCCTGAGGCTTCTTCTGGCGAACAATATCCCGGGGGTCCGGGGGCAGCGCCCCCGGCTACCGCCCCGTCTTTAGTGGTCCGAGTACGGATCGAGGGAATCCCGCAAACCGTCCCCTAAAAAGTTGAACGCCAGCACCACGATAATAACCGGCAGCATCGGGATTGCAGTCCAGGGATAAATCTCGATCGAGGCAAGGTTCTGCGCATCGTTCAGCATCACCCCCCAACTCACCGCCGGAGCCCGCAGCCCCAGACCAAGAAACGACAATGCCGTTTCACCAAGGATCATCGCCGGAATCGACAGCATGGCGCTGGCGATCAAATGGCTGGCGAAATTGGGCAGCAGATGCTTTCGGATAATCCGGTTCGGCTTCGCTCCCATCATTTCAGCCGCGCGCACGAATTCCTCTTCCCGCAGGGCAAGAAATTTGGACCGCACCGCCCGCGCCAGTCCGGGCCAGTCCAGCAGCCCCAGAATGATCGAAATCACAAAGAACACCGCCACCGGCCCCCAGTGGCTCGGCACCGCCGCAGACAGGGCCAGCCACAAAGGCAGCTCCGGCAGGGATCGCAAAACTTCAATCACCCGCTGCACGCCCCAATCTGTGCGCCCACCAAAGTACCCTGCAAGCCCCCCGATAGTGATCCCTAGGATAAATGACACGGTGATCCCGATCAGACCCACCGTCAGGGAAAGTTGTGCGCCGTAAAAGATACGAGAGAAGATATCCCGCCCCAGCCGGTCCGCCCCCCACAAGAACACTGTCGCGCCTTCGGGTGCGCAGAACAGATGGGTATCGGCGCGGAACAAGCCAAGGAAGTTATAGTCATCCCCTTTGCAGAAATACTCCAGCCGCGCCGGATTTTCGCGGTCTTGTGCGTAATTCCAGCGGAAGTTTTCAAGATCCGCCTCGGCGGTAATCGGATAGACATAGGGCCCGATGAACGCGCCTTCATGGAACAGCCGCACCATTTGGGGCGCCGCATAAAGGTGATCCGCGTTCCGCTCGTTCGGGGTGTAGGGCACGAGAAACCCCACGAACGGCAGGCTAAGATAGGCCACCAGCAGGAAAATACCGGACCACAAACCCAGCTTGTGCCGTTTGAATTTGCGCCAGATCAGCTGCCAGCTTGGCGCGTCCAGATCAGGGCGGTCGATGGATTTAATATCCTCGTTCGGATCATAAGGCGCATCATCGACGTAGTGGTTGTTTGGCAAGTTGGTCATTTTCCGCGCCCTCCAAACCGGATGCGCGGATCAAGAAGCACCAGCAACACGTCAGAAATCATTGTCCCAACAAGGGTTAACGCCGCGACAAACAGCAGGATAAAACCGGCGAGGAACTGGTCCTGCGATTTCAGCGCCGTCAGCAGCGCCGGACCGATCGTCTGCAAGCCGAGCACGACGGAAACAAGCACCGAGCCGGAAATAAGAGAGGGCAGCAGATTACCGATATCCGCAACAAGCGGGTTCAGTGAAACGCGGAACGGATACTTCAGAATGGCCTTCACCGGCGGCACCCCCTTGGCCCTTGCCGTATCCACATAGGGTTTCGACAGCTCGTCCAGCAGATTGGCCCGCAACCGCTGCATCATCGCTGCCGCGCCCGATGTACCAATCACAAAGGTTGGGATGATCAGGTGCAGCAGGACCGATTTTATCTTCTCGGGGGACATGGGTTGGCCCTCAAACTCCGGTGCCATCAAACCGCCGATGGGCAGGTTCAGATATTTGTGCCCGTAATAGAACAGGATCAGCGCCAGCAAGAAGTTCGGCGTGGCCAGTCCCAGATACCCCACAAAAGCCGACGTGTAATCCACCCATGTTTTCGATTTCGCCGCCGCCAGAACGCCCAGCGGCAGGGCCACCAGATAAACGAACAGCACCGCTGCCACGTTCACCAAAACCGTCAACCACAGAGCCCCGCCGACAATTTCCGCAACGGGGCGGTCGAATTCAAATGACCAACCAAAATCCCCTTGGATGATGCCGGAAAACCCGTGCGGGCCAGGCCAGAAGCCCATCCAGATCAGGTATTGCTTCCACAATGGCTGATCGAGCGAGTATTCCACCCGCAAGAACTCCACCTTGGAAATCCCGTCCGCCTGCCCTGTTGCCCGCAATTCGGCAATCAGGTTCGACAGGTAATCCCCCGGCGGCAGGTTCATTATGAAGAACACCAGAGCCGACACCACCACAAGGGTCGCGAGCATCGTGATGAAACGATAGATCGAATAGCGCAGTATTAGCATCAGTTGGTGACCTCTGGCGCGAAGAAGAACTCATCCATCCGGTGTATCCCGAAATGCGCCCCCGGATCCCAGGCCCACAGCCCCGCGTCCGGCACGTTCTTCAATTTGTTAGACACGACAACCGGTTGGGGTGCTTCCGCCAGAATGCCGATAGCGTATTTTTCTTCTGCGTGGATTTTTAACATCTCCTGCCAGATCGCCACCCGTCGCGTGCGATTGTCCGTTCTTTCCCATTCCGCCGCCAAATCCATCAGGCGGGCCGCTTTGGGCATATCCACAGGCTCCCCCGCTTCGGCGTTCGTCTGATAATACTGCCCCCATTTCGGCCAAGCGAAAAAGTCCTGCGCACGCGGCGCAAGATACCCCGGAGAGGTGTTGGGTGTGGGGATGCCATTGTCCCAGCCAAACCAGACCGCAGCCATAGACTGGCCGGAATAGACATGCTGGCGCAGAATATCGCGGTCAAGCGGACGCATCACCAGTTCCACCCCGATATCGCGCCATGTGTCAGCGATGATTTGCAGGGCGTTTTCGACTTCCTGACGCTCGCCCGCGGTTTCCACCAGAATGCGCATGGGGCGGCCATCCTCCAGAACGCGGATACCGTCCCCTCTGCGTTTCGTATACCCCAGATCATCCAGAAGCCTGCTCGCCCGCTCCGGATCATATTGGGCATAACTGTTCAGGTTTGCCTCGCTGAAAAACGGGCTGGCGGGCAGTGCTGTCATATTCCCTTCCGAGGCCAGCCCGAAATAGAGCGCGCGGTTGATCATCCGCCGGTCAATCCCAAGGGACAGCGCACGACGGAACTGTACATCCCGCAGTATTTCGCGCCAGACCGGATCAGCGTGGTTGAGGTTCAGGTAAATCGCAATCTGGCTCGCCGTGCCATTGGGCCACAGATGCACCGTGTAATCCTGTCCTTCGGATTCACCCTTCTTCAACACCGCCACATCATTAAAATCGAGCCCCCGTGCCTGAAGGTCGACCTCTCCGGCGTTGGTTTTTGCGGCCACCAGACCGGAACCGACGATGCTCATTTCGACGGTGTCGATGTAGGGCAGTTGCAAACCGCGACTGTCGATGCGGTGGTAATAGGGATTGCGCACGAAAAGACGGCGGCTGTCCATGCCAGTGTCCGCCGGTATCCACGGCTGCAAAGTCGGCAGGCTGGGGTTGTCGAACTTATACATATTGTCGCGCTTGTTGTGCAGCGCCGCCCACCCGCGAACCTTTTTCTTTGCCACAGCTTTGGCCAGCTTTGCCGGATCGGCATATTTTTCGTGGAACTGTTTCAGGTAACCCGAGGGGCGATAGATAAACGGCGGTCTGGCCTGTGCAAGACGTGGCAGAAATCCGGGGTTGGGTTTGGACCAGCGAAAGATGACGGTGGTCTCATCAGGGAACAATACGCGCGGATATTCCCCATCCACCCGCAGAAAAGACGGCGGCCCGCTGGGGGAGAGTTCAGGATTATTCGCAACGTCATACCACCAGTAGCGGAAATCATCCGAGGTAAAAGGCGCACCATCAGACCAGCGGTGGCCCTCGCGAAGTTTCAGAACGAAAATCCGTTCCTCAGCGACTTTCACATCCTCAAGAATGTCGGGCACAAGGTCATATTTCGCATCATAACCGACCAGCCGACCGTAGCCGTAAACGACCATCTGACGGACATCTTTGGATCGCGTGATCATCGTCCGCAGGTTGCCGCCGTGCTGGCCGAACGCCCGCCCTTTTGCGGCCATGTCCACCACGACCGGATTGCGCGGCATCCGCGTGCCAATCGGGTCGAGCGCGCCGGATTTGACCTCTGTTTCCCAAAATCCGGTTTCCTGCATAACAATGTCGTCTGCCATAGCCGTCAAAGGCGCTGCGATCAGTGAAGCGACAAGACATAGGGATCGAATAACAGGCTTCAGCATCATGGGTTCACCCGAACCAGATGGCCCGGCTCCGTTTCGATCAGGGGCGGCAGGCTGCTGCCCTGCATCGCATAGTCTTCGGGCCATGTGTGGGGATCACCCGCGCCCAGCGCCACAGTTTGAAGGTTAATTTTCTGGCTGACGTCGGCCTCTAGACAGGCAGCGATAAGCGCCTTTGTGTAGGGATGACGCGGCGCTGTGAACAGCACATCGGGGGCGGCCTGCTCCACAATCTGTCCCTGCCGCATCACGGCCACCTCATCCGCGATCCGCGCCACAACGGCCAGATCGTGACTGATAAACAGATAGCTCAGTCCGAAATCGTCCCGAATTTTTTCCAGCAATTCCAGCACTTGCATCTGAACCGACAGGTCGAGCGCACTGGTGGGTTCGTCACAGACCAGCAAGCTGGGATTAAGCGCGAGCGCCCGCGCGATAGACAGGCGCTGGCGCTGGCCACCGGAAAAGGCATGGGGGAACCGGCGCAGCATATTTTTATCCAGCCCGACTTTCTCTAGCAGTTCCGCCGCACGTTCCTTTTGTTCCTTGCGTGTCCCGATCCCGTGAATCCGCAGCGGTTCCGTCAGGATATCGATGATCTGCATTCGGGGGGACAGGGAACTAAACGGGTCTTGAAACACCATCTGCGCTTCCCGCTGAAAGGACCGCCGCTCTGACGCATCCAGATGTGCAACATCTACCGGCAAGGCGCCTTTCTCGGCCCAATACCGGATTTCTCCGCCCGCATCTGCCGACGTTGCGCCCAGCGCGATGTTGGCCACGGTGGACTTGCCCGACCCGCTTTCGCCCACGATAGCAAAGGTTTTACCCCGCTCAACCGTCAGGCTTACGTTCTGAACGGCCTGAACCGCACGGTTTTTACCAAAGAACGTGCCAGCGCGGGACACAAAGGTTTTGTTGATCCCCTCAAGCTGGAGGATCGGGTCCACGACGGGCCGCGCCTTAGAGGGTTCCGCGCTGTGCGGAATGGCAGGGGCCGCCGCCAGAAGCTTTTTCGTGTACCCATGGGCCGGTGCGCCGATCACGATGTCGGTCGGCCCGCTCTCCATCACGCGCCCTTTGCGCAGCACACAGACCTGATCGGCGATATTTGCCACCACCCCCAGATCATGGGTCACGAAGATCACCGCCATACCGGTTTCTTCCTGCAACCCCTTGATCAGCTCCAGCACCTGCGCCTGTGTGGTCACATCAAGAGCTGTAGTCGGTTCATCCGCGATCAACAATTCGGGCCGCGCAATCATCGCCATCGCAATCATCGCCCGCTGGCGCATACCGCCCGAAAGCTCGAACGGATAGGCCGCGAAGGCCCGTTCCGGATCAACAAAGCCGACACGGCGGAATTTCTCTAACACCTCGACCTTCGCACTGGTACGGGAATGGCCACGATGCAGGGTCAGCACTTCTGCCACCTGATGTCCGATACGGTGCAACGGCGACAGGCTGTGCATCGGTTCCTGAAAGATCATCGAAATCCGGTCACCGCGCACATCGCGTAAATCTTTTTCAGAGAGGTTGAACAAATCCACCGGCGCAGAGGCCTTTGGATCAAATACAGCCGTGCCGGAATGGATCACCGCAGCACGGGGCAGCACCCGCAACAGCGAGCGGCACGTGATTGTCTTACCGGATCCGCTTTCCCCGACCAGAGCAAGCGTTTCGCCCCGATTAATCGAAAAGTTAACATCCGTAATAATCGGGGGCTGGTCTCCAAACCCGATCGACAGGTCGTTAACCTGCAAGAGCGGCGCGGTGTCGGCGTTCATTCTGGTGTCCCGTTTGATCACGGCCTCTCCCAAGGCCTCGGCTCCAGTTAACGCGTGGTGCAGGAAAAAAACAAGGACTGCGGTGGGTTACAGACGCAAATCGACTGCTGATTTGGGCAAAATATGCTTCAGATCGTAGATGACGCTAGGGGAAGCACAGAGCGCGCTTATTTTTGCTGGATCGTCTTTGGAAAATTCGTCGTGCGCGACAGCCAGCACAACCGCGTCATACCGGCCATTTTCCGGCGCTGCGACCAGATCAATTCCATAGATCGCGCGGGCCTGTTCGGGATCGGCCCAAGGGTCATGCACATGCACCGTCACCCCGTAATCCTGAAGCTCTGCAATCACATCCACCACGCGGGTGTTGCGCAGGTCTGGACAGTTTTCCTTAAACGTCAGCCCCATCACAAGGATCTCTGAGCCTTCAATCGCGACCCCTTTGCGGATCATCGCCTTGATCAACTCAGACGCAACCACTTTGCCCATCGCATCGTTGATCCGCCGCCCCGCAAGGATCACTTCGGGGTTGTAGCCCACCGCCTGCGCCTTGTGGGTCAGGTAGTAAGGATCAACGCCGATGCAGTGGCCGCCCACCAGACCCGGTTTGAAGGGCAGAAAATTCCATTTCGTTCCGGCAGCTTCCAACACGTCAGCGGTATCAATCCCGAGCCGGTGAAAAATCATCGCCAGCTCGTTTACCAGCGCAATATTCAGATCGCGTTGTGTGTTTTCGATCACCTTTGCCGCCTCAGCCACCGCGATAGAGGGGGCCTTATGGGTGCCAACCGGCACGATCGCGGCATAGAGGCTGTCCACAAAATCCGCCGCTTCGGGCGTGCTGCCGGAGGTGACTTTAACAATGCTCGGCAAACGGCGCTGCATGTCGCCGGGGTTGATCCGTTCAGGGCTGTAGCCCACAAAGAAATCGCGGTTGAACACCAGACCGGAGGCGTCTTCGATCACAGGCACGCAGTCTTCTTCGGTGGCGCCGGGATAGACCGTGCTTTCAAAGATCACCACATCGCCTTTCGACAGCACTCCGCCGACTGACCGGCTGGCCGCGAGCAATGGGCCTAGGTCAGGACGCTTGTGGGCATCGACAGGGGTTGGCACCGTCACCACGTAAACATTGCAGTCACGAATATCCTTAACATTATCGACAAATTGCAGATGCTGCGCTTGTGACAGTTCATCGGGTGTGACCTCTCGGGTGAAATCCTCACCTTTGCGCAGCGCGCTGATCCGTTCAGGATTTAAATCAAAGCCCACCGTGGGAAACAGGCGGCCGAACTCCACCGCGAGCGGCAACCCGACGTAGCCAAGACCGATCACGGCGATTCGGGCTGATTTCATATCCAACATAGCAATGCTTCCTTCTGTGCATCACACAGAATAATAGTCCCGGTACCAATCGACAAAGGCCCGCACGCCATCGTGAACATTTGTTTCGGGCGTATACCCCACAAGCTGCTTGAGCAATTCGCAATCCGCCCATGTGGCAGGCACGTCACCGGGTTGCATATCCATGTAATTCCGCTCGATCTTTTGCCCGATTGCCGTTTCGATCTCTTCCACAAAGTCGAGCAGGCGCACTTTGTCCGAATTGCCGATATTGATCACACGAAAGGGCGCAGCAGGTGACAGGCTGTCATTTTCCAGCGGAGTCCAGTCCGCGCGGGCCTCTAGCAGTGGCGGGGGCGCATCGACAAGCAGGCTGATTGCGCGCACCAAGTCCACCACATAGGTGAAATCCCGCTCCATATCGCCGTGATTGTAAACATCAATCGGATCACCATTCAGCCCCGCCTTAACAAATTTGAACAGCGCCATGTCAGGACGCCCCCAAGGGCCGTACACCGTGAAGAAGCGGAACATGGTAGTAGGCAGTTTCCACAGATGCGCATAGGAATGCCCCATGTTTTCATTGGCTTTTTTGGTCGCTGCATAAAGCGTCATCTGCGTGTCGGTCTTTTCCACTTCGGTGAAAGGCATCACCTCGTTGGCGCCGTAAACGCTGGACGTAGAGGCCATCAGCAAATGGTCCACTGCCAGTTCACGGGCCAGCTCCATGATGTTGAAAGTGCCCACCAAATTGGTTTCGATGTAGGCGCGGGGGTTTTCAATCGAATACCGCACTCCGGCTTGCGCTGCGAGATGGACAATCACATCGGGTGCAAATTCCATCACCGGCGGTTGCAGTTCCGCAAAGTCCAGAATGTCCACTTCAAGCGCGCTGAAGCCTTCGTTCTGGGACAACATTGCATGACGGCGGCGTTTTAGATTTACGTCATAGTAATCGGTCATCGCATCGACGCCCAGAACCTGCCACCCTTTATCCAGCATCACCTGTGCGAGATGGAAACCGATAAACCCTGCACTGCCTGTAATCAGTATTTTTGCCATGACTTGCCTTTTTGCAGAAACACCCAACCCTTACCTGTCGCAAGCGGGCTCTGCAATCAGGCTAATTCGCTTGATCCAAGCCCCGTTTTCGATAGAACCACCGATTATCAGGGGCGTCATCTTCCAGTAAAAGGCTTTAATATGCAGTTAACAATGATTGGCACCGGCTATGTCGGGCTCGTTTCAGGGGTTTGTTTTTCCGATTTCGGCCATGACGTGATTTGCGTCGACAAGCTACCTGAAAAGATTGAAGCTTTAGAAAACGGCATCGTTCCAATCTTTGAGCCGGGACTGGAAGATTTGATGGCACGCAACGTGGCGGCTGGGCGTCTCGGGTTCACGTTGGATTTCGCCGGAGCTGTTTCCAAAGCAGATGCCGTATTTATCGGCGTTGGCACCCCCACACGCCGCGGTGACGGCCACGCCGATCTTACCTACGTCTATGACGCCGCCCGCGAAATCGCCCGCGCGATGGACGGTTACACCGTTGTTGTGACCAAATCCACCGTGCCCGTTGGTACCAACCGCCGGATTGAAGAGATCATTCGCGAAGAAAATCCCGAGGCGGAATTTGATGTGGCGTCCAATCCCGAGTTCCTGCGCGAAGGGGCCGCGATTGAAGATTTCATGCGCCCTGACCGTGTGGTTGTCGGCGTAGAAACCGATAAGGCCCGCGATGTGATGGCCAAGATCTATCGCCCGTTGGCCCTGCGCGAAGCCCCGATTGTCTATACCGATCTGGAATCTGCCGAGATGATCAAATACGCCGCCAACGCATTTCTGGCGACCAAGATCACCTTCATCAACGAAATCGCCGCTTTGTGCGAAAAAGTTGGTGCTGACGTGAAATCCGTGTCTAAAGGCATGGGCATGGACAACCGGATTGGGTCCAAGTTCCTGAACGCTGGCCCCGGTTACGGCGGCTCCTGTTTTCCCAAAGATACCAAAGCGCTTGCGCGGATCGGTCAGGAATATGCCAGCCCGATGGAAATCGTTGAATCCGTAATCGACATTAACGAAGCCACAAAACGGCGGATGATCGACAAGATTATGGAACTTTGCGGCGATACCGTGAACGGCAAGAAAATCGCTGTTCTTGGCGTAACCTTCAAACCGAACACCGACGATATGCGCGACAGCCCGTCGCTGACCATCGTGCCTGCTCTGGTTGGGGCTGGTGCCACGGTGCATGTGGTTGATCCCCAAGGCTATAAGGAAGGCAAGGATCTGCTGCCCGGCGTGACATGGGAAGAAGATGCCTATGCTGCGATGACTGATGCAGAAGCGGTGATCCTGATGACAGAGTGGAACGAATTCCGTGCGCTGGATTTAGACCGCTTGGTTAGCATCATGAAGACACCTAAAATGGCCGACCTGAGGAACGTCTATGACCCTGAAGAGGCTGCAAAATCCGGCCTGACCTATGTAAGCGTCGGGCGTTGACCGGCGGCCTTTAATGATACCGTTACGGGCCCATGCTATCGGGGGACAGGCTGTTTGGCCTGCCCCCTTTTTTGTATCGAGTTAACTGCATGACAGACGCAACGCCAAACCCCTCCTCAAAGCCCTTAAACAGCAATGCCGGTGAAGTGTTTGCGGTGTTCCTAAAACTGGGTCTGACATCCTTTGGCGGACCGGTGGCCCACTTGGGATATTTCCGCGATGAACTGGTGACGTGGCGGCGCTGGCTGAGCGATACAGATTACGCTGATCTGGTGGCGCTCTGCCAGTTTCTGCCTGGCCCTGCGTCCAGTCAGGTGGGCTTTGCGCTTGGCCTGATGCGGGCGGGCTGGGCCGGTGCATTTGCAGCCTTCGCCGGTTTCACCTTCCCATCGGTCCTTTTCCTTTTCACCTTCGCGCTGGGTGCAGCTACCTTATCCGGCCCAGTCGGAACCGGCGCGTTGCATGGTTTGAAAATAGTCGCCGTTGCCATTGTCGCCCAAGCTGTCTGGGGCATGGCGCGCACGCTTTGTCCCGATCGCGCCCGCGCAAGTATTGCAGTCGGCGCTATCGGCATGCTTGCCCTGTTCTCCGGTGCAATCGGCATGGTGGGTGCAATCCTGTTTGGTGCGGTAACGGGGCGTCTGTTCTGCCACAGCACAGCACGCCAAGCCACAGCGCCCGACTTGCCAGTATCGCGCACCACAGCCATATCCTGCCTGATCCTCGCAGCCGGATTGCTGGGCTTACTCCCCCTACTCGCGCCCCTAGCCCCAAGCCTAAGCGTGTTTGACAGTTTCTACCGTGCAGGAGCCTTGGTATTTGGTGGCGGCCACGTTGTGCTGCCCTTGCTGGAAGCAGAGGTCGTGCAAAGCGGATGGGTCTCGGCGGATACGTTTCTGGCAGGATATGGCGCAGCACAGGCTGTTCCCGGCCCGTTGTTCACCTTCGCGGCCTATCTGGGCGCTGTGCTAAACCCCCAGCCAAACGGCATCACAGGCGCAATAATCGCGCAAACGGCCCTGTTTCTGCCCGGTTTTCTGTTGCTGACAGGCGTGCTACCGTTCTGGCAAAGCCTACGCAGCAGGCCGAGCGTTCGAAATATGATGCAAGGGGCCAATGCAGCGGTGGTCGGAATATTAGGCGCGGCACTCTATTCGCCCGTCTTCACCAGCGCGATCAGCGGGATGCCCGATCTGGCGCTGGCTGTAGGGTGTTTCGTGTTGCTGATGATCTGGAAGACACCGCCTTGGGCCGTGGTCGCGTTCGCGGCCTGTGGCGGTGTGCTCCTTAACCTCGCAGGCTAACCCCTTCAGGTCCGGTAGAAATAATACCGGTCCGGCGCGATGTGGTCCGGTCCTTCTACCTGATCAAACCCCGCCAGAGGTTGCCCCGACACGATCATCCCACCGCGCACCATGATCTTGGCGATCAGCGGACTGAGCCGCGCAGCCTCGGCAACGTCTTCTTCTTTTACGCCGTAGCCGAAATCATAATGGGCGAGCACAATTTTCGCATCCATTTCCACCAATCGCGCAAGACCCTCTTCCGCCTCTCCCTGCAGGAAATCCAGTTCCGGTGGCACACAGGACGGATGACACTGCAAAACGCGGTCCATCACCCAGATGCGGCGGTCCGGCATGGTTTCGCGCATGTGATCATAGGTCCGCCCGTTACCAAGCCCCATATCCAGCCCGTCACCCGCGTGGCTTTCCACCAGTTTCGCGGCCCAGTTCAACCCGTCCCGCTGTGCTGTGAACCGGCGCAGCATACTGTCTAATCTGCTCATCTTGTTACCTCTTTGCCATGTCTTGCGCGGACCATAAGTCGGCGGGTCCGCTTTTGAATTTCATCAGGAGTTGTTCGGAAAAAGCCCAGATATCAACATCATGAGCCTTGTGGTGGGTGAGATAGCCATAGGGTTCAGAATTGTCGGCCTGCCCTGTCCGCCGCGCCGTCAATTGCTCCACCATCCGTGCGATGATCTGTGTCGGTTCGTCCAGCGAACGGCTGCCGCGCCAGTTGATCGGGTCCACGTGAGTATTAACCTGCTCCATCCCGCGCTTTGACCAGCGGTTGCTGCGTGGGCCGTATGTGGAGAACCCTTTGTAACCAAGAGCCTTCAGCTTAAACTTGTGGTCATTCCCGAAACGGTTCCACGGGGGCACGAACATCGGCACAAAATCCGTCCCGAACCCCTCCTCCATAATCTGTTTTCCCTCTTCCAGCTCTCGTGTGACCGCACCAGCATCCCGATCAGAGGCAAATTCGCATTTCTTCACTCCCACAGGCGTGTGATCCTGATGGGCATAGCCATGCGTAACCGGAATAAGGTTTTGGTGATCTGTCACATAAGCCGTTAAATCCGTCTGCAATTTACTTGGAATTACAGCCAGATAGACATCCACACCGGTCCGCTCAGACAGGGCGTTCAACTGATCCAGCTCCGGCGTTACATGATAGGCATCATCATCCCGCCACCAGAACGGCAAACGCATATCAGCGGCGCGCCATGCGTCGAATTCAGTGTCTAACGGCGCCCAAATATCGCTCATGCGCTTTGCTCCTGACCTATGTGTTTCTCAAAAAACTGCTCTACGATTTCAACAGCTTGCGTTGCGCCTTCGAACTGTTTCGGGTCAAGCGGCTGGACCTCCGCCCCCGCCAGACTTTGGACCGCCTCTAGCAGGGCTTCGGGGGTGGCATCAGCTGCCCGAACAACGGTAAAGCCTGTCTGTTTTGCAAGGCTTTCTGCCCGTAGGGTCTGTTCCACCTCGCCACCAGCATCGAAGGGCACGAAAACCGCAGGGGTGCGGGATTGCAGCAGGTCCATCGCCGTGTTGTAGCCACACATACAGACAGCGATCCTAGCGCCTGTCAGCATCTGCCGGAAATCGGGACGGGTGGGTTCGATGGTTACGTTGCTGCACTTCACTCTAGACTGTAACTCAGCGATAACACGCGCTTTATCGGCCCCGCCCACCAGCAAACGCCAGTGGTTTTCAGTGTCTAACGCGGCTGCTTTCACAGCCGCCTCGAATAAGTTTTGACCCACAGATCCACCGCCTGCAGTGACCAAAACCTCGCCCGAACCCGTCCCGTCTGGATGTTCACCCGCGGCAGGCGGGGCCACATATCCGGTGTATTGCAGTTTATCGGCGAGCATTGCGCCAACCGGCCAGCTTGCCTCCAACGGGGTGAGTTTAGCGTCCGAGTGGACCAGCACCCCGTCATAGTACACGGCGGCAACCGCCTCTGTTTCCAGTGCTTTTTCGGGTTTCGACGGGGGCGCAAGAATATCACGGATGGAACTGAACACCAGCGGCGGGTCTACCGCTTCTTGTGCGCGGTTCAGCAGGGCCTGAAATTCCCCCTTCAGAACCCGTCGCCCGAACGGGTAAAGTTCTGTGATAATCACATCCGGCTCGATCTGTTCCAGACATGACAACAAAGCCGCCTTACGGTCGGCAAGGTAGTCTGCATCGGCAATCCCACCCTGTTCCGTTAGTAGCGTGGTGAAATTAATCCCGTCCGACTTTACAGGCGGAAGCTGGTGCAGAGTGATCCCCTTGGCCGACAGGTTTTCAACCGGCACACCGCCGGAAACCACATGGGCGTCATGCCCTGCACCACCAAAAGCGCGGCCGAGTGTCAGGGCGCGGCTAAGATGGCCGGTGCCGAGCAGATGGGTCACAAGGATCATCACACGCATGGTTAACGGGCCTCCAGCCGGATTGGATCGCCGGAAACAGACAGGGTGCTTCTATCCCAGTCCATCACATAGAGCCGGTTGCGTTTAATCTGGAACGGGGCGGGGCCGTCGAAATCCCAGCCTGTCGCCTGTGCCAGTAGAACCCGCATGATACCGATGTGGCAGACTGCAATCGTGTCCCGTTGCAACGCTTGCACAAAGGGGTTCAAGCGCGCAGCAACATCGCGCGGGCTTTCCCCGTTTGGCGGACGATAATCCCAGCCCCAATGTTCTATGTCCTGAAAGCCGGAATTTGGATCGGCCTTTAGGTCCAGACCCTTTTTGCCTTCCCAATCACCCCAATCCATTTCAGTTAGTGCCGGAACTTCTGTTGCGTCACGATCCGCGATCAGACGAGCCGTTTGGGTCGCCCTTTTCAGCGGGCTCGCCACCAGATCGGCCTTTGCCCACCCTTGGGGCAGTTTCAGCGCGGCAAGGTCAGCCGCCGCCTGTTTTTCCAAGGCAATATCTGTGCGCCCCTGTATCTGCCCTGCGCGGTTCCAAGGTGTGTGTCCGTGACGGATAATCGCCAGTCTGATCATTGTGTTGCCTCTTTGAATTGAACCGCTCCGGCGAGTGTCTTTATCGCTGCGCCCCGTAGATGCTGTTGGGCATAACGGCGTACAGAAGTGTCTTGTGGACCCCTGTGAAACGCCTGATCAATCGCCGCACCGAAGGCTTTGGCATCATCCGGAGGCGTCAGAAATCCCGCAGGGCCGACCACATCCCGCACGCCTGCCCGATTCTCGGCGACGACCACCAGACCGGCAGCTTGTGCCTCTATGTAAACCATACCGAATGCCTCGTTCACGCCGGGCCAGACGAAGACATCCGCAGCCGCCATTTCGGCGGCAACGCCTGCTGCGTCCAGCGCCCCGACATATGTAATGCGCGCGTCGAAGGGGGCAAACAAAGCGCGCACCTCTGCCTGTGCAGGGCCACCACCAACGATGCGCAGGCTCCAACCGTCTGTCTTTACGAAATGCAACGCCGCTGCGAGGTTTCGATAGGACGCCAGTTTATCGCCTTTGCGCAACATACCAACCGCCAGCAGTGTCTTACCCGCTGGCTTTTTAGACTCTTCCGGCAGGGTGTCGCGGTCCAGAAACGGGCGCAGATGCACCAGCTTTTGGGGCACGGGACGGGCCTTTTCCAGTTCCGGCAAATCCCGTCCGGTGAAGTAGAAAATAACCGCCGCCGCGTCGCTTGCGGCATCCGCACGGCGGGCGAAATCTGCCCATGGTCCCAGCAACCGTTTCGGAGCGCGGCTTGCCTCTACCAAATGATAAGGGATGCCGCGCGCTGCGCACACCTTCGGGCCGATCAGGTCGGGCGCTTTGTAGTAATTGTGATAGGTGATCCAAGCGTCCCACACCGGACCTTTGGCAATCAGATCTTTCGCGATACGATCCGCTTTGGCCACCAGTGCGGCTTGCGCCGCGGCGTCTCCGGCGGGTTCGCGGCTGCGAAAGCTGCTGACCAGTTCCACCGCGCCCAGCCCCTTTAGCGCGTGCATCAATGCCCGCGCAATCGTACGGTCCCCGCTTGGTGTATCGTGGTTTGGCGGTTTCAGCGGCGCGTAAAAGGCGATGCGCGGGGCGTGCCCCTTGGTCATGAGATCAGCGTATTCAGACGCGCGGACAGTTGCGTAATTCCGGCATCCACGCCGAAATCCGCCACCAACCGGTCATAAGCTGCTTCTGCGTATTTTGTCCGCTGCTTTGGATTGCGGGCCAAATCCATAATCGCGAAAGTCAGGGTTTCCGGAGTGTCTTCGACCAGCAGGCCATGAACGCCGGAGGTAATGAATTCGGGAATGGCGCTGACGGGTGTGGACAGGATCGCCAGCTTTTGCGAGGCCGCTTCCATTAACACGTTGGGCAGGCCGTCACGGTCGCCATCATCGGCAATCCGCGAGGGCAGCACGAACAAATCATGGCTGCGCATTGCCTCAACCACTTCGGGTTGGTCGCACGCACCCTTCCATGTGATGCGATCGTCGATATCCTCGGCCTTGGCCATCGCTTGCAGATCGTCTTTCAGATCACCACCCCCGATATGGGTCCAGTGCCAGACCAGATCGCCAGGAAGCAACGACAACGCTTTGACGAGCCGGTCAAACCCCTTCTTTTCCACCAGACGTCCAACTGACAGCATCCGGAACACGCCGTCATCAGGGCGTTGCGCAGGGGGCAACGGAAAGCGGTCCAGATCCAGCCCGTGATAGAGCAGGCTGACACGGTCCGATGGTTCCGCCATCTGTTGCAAATGCGCGGCACCGAACCCTGTGCAGGTCACACCAAAGGCGGCCCCGGTTCCGTCATTCGCCAGTTTTTCGCGAATTTCCCAATCAGGCGAGGTCCAGATGTCTTTGGCATGGGCGGAAAAGGACCAGTCGATCCCACGGATCAGCGCGGCATAACGCGCGACAGAAGACGGTGTGTGCAGGAAATGAGCGTATAGACCCTTGGTCCCCGCTGGCAATTCTGCCGCCAGCACACAGGCCTGACCGAAGCGGCGCACCCTGTTGCGGGTCAGATCACGGCGCAGGTCCTGCATCCAGACCTGATGGGCCTTCTTGAACCCCGGCATCTTGCGCGCTTTGGTCCAGCCCCGCACGACACGGGCCTTTTCGTGGTGCAGATACTCCGGCAGATAGCGCACCCTTGCGCGGGTTTCTTCATGCAAGGGGTGGCGTTTCTTATCGGTCGGAAAGCGCAACGACCAGATGTCAAAGCTGTGCCCTGCCCGCTCCAGCGCGACGAGTTCTTGTGCAATGAAAGTTTCAGACAGCCGTGGCCAGCCTTTGACGACAACCGCCAGTTTCGGGTCTTCTTCGCTCATTCTGCGGCCTTTATGTCCGATGTCTTCAGCAGGTCACGGACCCGTGCAGTGATATGATCCAACCCTTCCAAAAGGTCAGGATATTCCCCTGTAGAGGGCAGCGGTTGGTCTGGCAGGGCGCGGATGGCGTTTATCATTACGTCCGTTCCCGGCCCGTCACGATCAGGGTCAAGCATACGCACCAGCCCCAGCTGTTCAGCCCGTGCCGCGCGGATGTATTGCTCCAGACGGGGCACCTTGCGGGGCATGATAATCGCCCGTTTGTCAAAGGACAGGATTTCGCAGAAAGTGTTATATCCGCCCATAGCGATGACTCCGACCGCATTGTCGATCAGGTTTTCCATCTTGCTGTCAAACCCGAGCGAAATCACCCGACCCTCCAGCTTCGCAACCCGATCTTCAAACTGGGTGCGGGTATCGCCGGACAGGAACGGCCCGTAGATAATATGGGCTTTGGGCGAGAGTGTCGGATCGGCCTCATAGGCGCGCAACACCTGATCCACCAGTTTTGCACCATCCCCGCCGCCACCGGGCGTGACAAGTATATAAGGCTCTACATCCACATCCGGCCCGTGGTCCCAAGTCTCGCGACGCAGGTATCCAGTGTAATGCATACGGTGGTTAATTTCTTTGGGATAAGACACGCCCTGCAACGGATTATAGATCGACTCCAGCCCGTAAACCCAGATGTCGTGGTAAAAATCCCGCATCGCAGCAACGGCGCCTTTGCGGTCCCATTCCGCGGCCAGTGTCTCGCCCTCGTCCAGAACGTCCCGCAGACCAAGCACAAGTTTTGCGTTTGTGTTCGCCCGCAACCATGCCAGCGTTTCCATCAGCTCGCCGCGAAATCCGTTGGGTTCCTTGTCGACGATCACCAGATCGGGTTCAAAATTCTCGGCTGCCGCACGGATCAGACCGGCCCGCAACGCTGTGGTTTCGTCAATATCAAGACCCAGCGCTTCCGAGGCATAGGATCCGTCAGTCAGTTTCGTCACACCGGGAAGGCGAATGTGATCAACCCTGTCAGGAAAGGTGAACCGGCCCGCAACAGGCGATCCGGTCAGGATCAGCGCCGAGAGGTTGGGATCAAGTTCCGTCAAAGCCCCAGCAATGGTACGCGAGCGGCGCAAGTGGCCCAGACCAAAAGTATCATGGCTGTAAAGCAACACGCGCGGCGCACGCCGACCCAACTCTGTAGGCCGCGATCCATCAGAACTCATATTAACCCGACCTTTGCGTCTATCTGTTGCATGTGGCACCTAAATATAGCCTGCAAATAAACATTTACGCGCCTTTTCCGGCTTCCGCCACGTTTTTCCATGTAAAAGCCCCCGTGCGCAAAGGGCAAGAGCCCCAATGCACCCAGATGCCCCGCGATACACTTGCGCACTTAACAACGGGTGCGCGAAAGAACAGTGGCAAATTCCAAGACTCACAGTGACTTGAGACAGTGTTACAAGATCCGCTGTTAGACTAGGTTCACTTGCCCTTGCGGAAATTGGCGGACGGTCGGATCGAAACAGGTTCCGCCCTTCCCCAGTGCGCCAAACCGCTCTAAGGTCAGTTACGCTCATAACAAAGGGTCACTTATGACCATCCTCCACTTCCTTCGTCTGTGCCTGATCACTGCGCTGTTTGCCTTATTGGCAGGATTTGCACAGGCCCAATCCATCGGCAGCTCGGCGTCCAATCCGATGGACGAGATTATCAAATCCGCCACGGATTCGGGGATGCAGGTGATCGTCATCAATCCCGACGGTCCGGCCAAATCAGACGAACTGACCGAGGCAGAGCAATACGAAGGCTCTTTGTTGATGAAAACGCAGGAGCGCGCCTATACGTTCCGCACCACCCTGCGCAACCGTGTGGCCCGTGCGCCCGAGGCGATTGAAGAGATCGTCTTTATCTTGAACGGGCAAAGTCCTACGGGGCATTATTCGATCTACTTTTTCATTCTGCTAACCACGATGATCAGCCTGATCCTGTCCGAACTTATCGTGCGGGAAACCTACGGCAAACGTCTGGTCGGGCCGTGGTTTATCAACCTACAAACCCCAAATCCGATAGGATACACTGACAAACTGCCGATCCTGTTGCTGCGCACTGTGCTTGCAATGGTTGGGCTCGCGCTGGTGGTGATGATTTCCTACGGTGTTGGAATCGCCATTTTCGGGGAGTCCGAAGACGGCACCGTGCGCCTGACTGTGGCCTATATTTACCTCACCTATATTGTCACCCGTTCTGTGGTGTTCCTGTGGCGGATGATCCTGTCGCCCTATCTGGAACAATACCGCATCCCCCATTTTTCCGACAAGGATGCGCGCAAGCTGTTCTACTGGCTTTTGAATGTGGCGTCGGTTTCGGCCATTGTCGTGAACTTCTGCGGATGGATGAAAGAACTGGGCCTTAGCTATGACATCCACGCGCTGCTGACCTCGACCCTGACGCTGTTCGTTGTGTTCTTGAACGTGGCGATGGTGCTGGTGAATCGCAAGGCGGTGTCCGAGGCAATTCTGAACGGCGAACGGTATGAAGATGCCTCGCTGCCCACCAGAATCGCATCACAGGCTTGGGCGCCGCTGGTGATCGCCTATTTCTTCATCGCTTGGGCGGAAATGACCTACCGCCTGATAGAGGCCCAACCCCTTGGCCTGCCCTTGATCACCGGTTTCTATCTGGTGCTGCTGACAGTCATCGTGGTTTACGGCATCGTCGGTTATCTGATCGAACGCTTTTTCCACCGCCAGCGCTTATTGGAACAATGGCGCGCCAAAGCTGCGGAAGACAGCCACGGGACCGGTCCTGACGCGGATGCCACTTTGGAAGAGGACGAAGACACCAAGGACGAACTGTCCCCCTTCCTCAATACCCACAAGATGCACACTTACGAGGATCTCTCCCGCCGCATCGCCAATATTCTGGCCGTGGTTGCGGCGTTCTGGGCAATTTCAGAGATCTGGCAGATCGACATCGACATGATCGCTACTACCCGCTTTGACCGGATTTACGACATCGTAACGATCCTGTTCATCGGTTATGTGATCTACCACTTCGTGCGTATCTGGATCGATCAGAAGATTGCAGAAGAAGGCGGTGACGCGGTAGAGGTCGCTCCCGGAGATGAAGGCGGGGCCGGTGGGGCATCGCGGCTTGCAACCCTGCTGCCGCTGTTCCGCAACTTTCTTCTGGCAATCATCTTTGTCGCTTTCGCGCTGATCGCACTGACGAATATCGGCATCAATGTCTCTGCCCTTTTCGCCGGTGCTGGTGTTGTCGGTCTGGCCATCGGCTTTGGTGCGCAGGCGCTGGTACGGGATATTTTCTCGGGCGCGTTCTTTCTGTTCGATGATGCTTTCCGCAAGGGCGAATATATCGACATCGGCTCTGTTAAAGGCACGGTCGAAAAAATCTCTGTACGCTCCTTCCAGTTACGCCACCATCTTGGCCCGCTACACACGGTGCCGTTCGGAGAAATCCAGCACCTGACGAACTTTTCCCGCGACTGGGTGATGATGAAGCTGAAGCTGCGGGTTACCTATGACACAGATGTCGAAAAGGTCCGCAAACTGGTCAAAAAACTTGGGCAGGAACTGCTTGAAGACGAAGTGGTTGGAAACCAGTTTCTGCAACCCCTCAAATCCCAGGGCGTGATCGAAATGCAAGACAGCGCCATGATCATCCGCGTGAAATTCATGACGAAACCGGGCGACCAGTGGATCCTGCGCAAGCGGGTCTATCAGGAAATCCGCGACCTCTTTGAACGGGAAGGCATCCGCTTTGCCCATAAAGAGGTGACAGTGCGACTGGCCGATGTAGATCCGAATGATCTGACCAAGAAACAAAAAGAAGCCGTCGGCGCCGCGGCGCTGGCTGCGATCGATGAAGACGAACTGGAAGGGCAGCCGGAAGGCGACACCGACGACGACCGCTAGACCCGACTGACCACTTAGAAGGAGGAAACCATGTCCCGTATCAACAGAACCACCATAGGCGATGTAGAGATCATTGCCCTGACCGACGGCGAAACCCAATTCGGCGCTGAACTGTTCCCCGGCACCGAAGAAGCTGTGATTGACGAGCTTTTGAAATCCGCCAACGCAGAGGCAATCGACACGAATTTCAACGCATTTATCGTGAAATCCGGTGGTGACACTATGCTGGTGGACGCGGGTCCGCGCGATCTGTTTGGCCCGACCTGCGGCTATCTTGGCGATGCTTTGGAAGAAGCAGGTATCGGACCGGACGAGATCACCCATCTTTACTTCACCCACCTGCACCCTGACCACATCGCAGGCGCGCTGACCACGGACAACCAACCGGTGTTTGAAAAGGCGCAGATGCTGGTGTCCGAGGCAGATCACAAGTTCTGGTCTTCCCACAGTTTCACGGATGACACGCTCGTCCAATGGCAACAACTGGCGCAGGCGGCCCTTGCCGCCTATAGCGGGCGCACAGAGCTGATTAAGGACGGCGATACATTGGTTGGTGACGTAACGGCGCTGAACCTTCCCGGTCACACGCCGGGGCATATGGGGTTTCGTGCGGACAGCGGATCTGACAGTTTCGCCCATGTGGGGGATATCGCTCATGCGCAGGTGCTGCAATTCGCCAACCCCGAAATCGGCATCGCCTTTGACATCGACATGGATCAGGCCCGCGCTACACGCAAACGCACGCTGGATATGGTTGCGACCGACGGAATGAAGCTGTCAGGGGGGCATATGTTGCGTCCCAACATTGGCCGGCTCGAACGCTCCGGCACGGGCTATATCTTTAAAGAGGACTAGAAAATTGACGGATATGAAGAATAAATCGGTTATCATCACCGGCGCCAGCCGTGGCATTGGCGCAGCAGCGGCCCGCAAGTTTGCGGAATGTGGGGCCAAGGTCATGCTTTGCGCCCGTTCCGGTGGAGACATTGACGACATCGCCGCTGAAATAACCAAAGCCGGTGGCACCGCGATCGCGCAAAAGACCGATGTGGCCGATTACGATCAGGTACAAGCCGCCGTCGACCGCGCGGTGGCAGAGTTTGGCGGGCTTGATATCCTGATCAACAACGCAGGCGCGCTCGACCCGGTGGAGCGGTTGGAAAATGCCACAGTCGCGGCATGGGATAGCGTCATTGATGTGAACGTTAAGGGCGTGTTCTACGGCATTCGCGCGGCCCTTCCGGTGATGAAAGCAGCCAAAGGCGGCACCATCCTGACCATCGGGTCCGGCGCTGCAAACGGCGCGTTGGAAGGCTGGTCCCACTACTGTTCTTCAAAGGCGGCGGTTCACCATCTGAACAATTGCCTCCACGCAGAGGAAGACGAAAACGGCATCCGTGCGCTTGTCCTTTCGCCCGGAACAGTAGCAACGGAAATGCAGCGGGTGATCAAAAAATCCGGCGTGAACCCTGTCAGCCAGCTCGACTGGGAGGATCACATCCCACCAGAGTGGGTGGCCGACACGCTGGTCTGGATGGCCACCAGCGACAGCGATGATTATCGCGGCGCGGTTGTCTCTCTGCGCGACGAAAGCATCCGCAAACGGGTAGGTTTGGTGTGATCGACGTTCAAAACGAAAACGGGCTGTGGCGCGTCACGCTGAACCGGCCCGACAAAGCCAACGCCCTGTCTCCGGATATGTTGCGGGGCGTGGCGGCTGCTGCGCGCAAGGCGCACAGCGATCCTGAATTGCGCAGTTTCATCCTGACCGGTGCAGGCGAACGGGTTTTCTGTGCCGGTGCCGATGTGGGCGGCGGCGAAGATATGTACGCCTTCACCCAAAGCCCGCTGTGGTCAGAAGCCTCCGGTGCAATCGCCGCCCTGCCCTGCCTGACCATCGCGGCGCTGAACGGGACGCTTGCAGGGGGCGGTTTCGCGCTGGCCCTTGCTTGCGATTTGCGAATTGCCACGCCCAAAGCAAAGTTTTTCTATCCGGTTCTTAAGCGGGGGTTCCTGCCCCAACCCGATGATGTTCAACGGCTGGCCGCATTGACCGGCACAGCCCGCGCCAAGCTGATCCTGATGGGTGGTCAGAAAATCGACGCGGCTGAAGCGCTGCGGATCGGGCTGGTGGAACGGGTCCTGCCACTGGCAGAGTTTGACGGTTTCCTTGACACGCTCACCAGTGACGCGGCGGCCGCAAAACCCCAAAGCATCGCGGCCATCAACCGTCTGTTTGACGATCTGGATGCGGCACAATTGCAGGACTGCTACAAAGCTGCATACGAGGATGATGCCGCAGCAATCTCGCGGATCACGGGCCGCCCGAGCACTGCGGAAGCGGTTTAAGGCAGACGATGACACCAGATCAAACACCCGATGCGCTGGTCATCGGCGCCGGTCCGGCGGGCCTGATGGCGGCAGAAATGCTCGTCCAGTCAGGGTTGTCGGTGCTGCTGGCCGAGGCAAAACCTTCTGTCGGGCGCAAGTTTTTGATGGCAGGAAAATCCGGTTTGAACCTTACCAAGGACGAACCGGACGAACCGTTTCTGGCGGCTTTCGGTCCTGCTGGAGAACACTTGCACGCGTGTCTGTCAGAATTCGGCCCCGAGCATGTGAAACGCTGGGCCGAGGATTTGGGGCAAACCGTGTTCACGGGATCATCCGGTCGGGTGTTTCCAGAAGTCATGAAAGCCTCCCCCCTACTGCGCAACTGGTTGGCTCGGTTGAATAATAAAGGCGTCGACCTGCGCACCCGATGGCGCTGGACCGGGTGGGAAGGCTCTCGGTTTCAATTCGAAACGCCTGAGGGGACGCGGATTGTTACGCCAAAAGTCGCCGTTCTCGCGCTTGGTGGTGCAAGCTGGGCGCGGCTCGGCTCTGACGGGGCCTGGACCGCGCTTTTGGCTGCGAAAGGCGCTGAAATCACCGAATTTGCGCCGTCCAACATGGGCATCACAGTTGAATGGTCACCCCATATGGAGCCCCGTTTCGGTAGCCCCCTTAAGTCAATTGCCATAACCTGCGGCGGCAAAACCGCAACCGGCGAGGCTGTCCTGTCCCGTGCAGGACTGGAAGGTTCACTAATCTATCAATTCTCGGCCGCGTTTCGGGCGGGCGCAGAGTTGCAGGTAGACCTGTTCCCTGATCTAAGCGCAGCACAGCTTCAGGAACGGATCGACAAGGCGGGTGCCAAAACTTCCCTGACCAATATCCTGCGCAAGACCCTGCGTCTGGACCCCGCCAAAACCGCGTTGTTTCTGGAATTCGCACGCCAGACACCCCGCAGTACACTCGGGTCTACACTGAAAGGCTTAACAATTCCCTACACTGGCACAGCGCCTTTGGATCAGGCGATTTCTGTGGCAGGTGGGCTACGCTGGAGATCACTCTCGGAAGATTTCGAACTTGTCGCGGCCAAAGGTGTCTTTTGCGCGGGCGAAATGCTCGACTGGGAGGCACCAACCGGCGGCTATCTGATCACTGCGTGTCTGGCCACGGGACGCGCCGCAGGTCTGGCAGCGGCGCGCACTGCCAAGGCCCTGAAAACTTAGGACGGTTTGCGCACCGCACTGGCTTTTTTGTAAGCCTCGCGTTCGATATTGCGGCGCACATAGGCCCGCAGCGTGTCGCTTTCCAGCGGGAAACCAGTGCCGCGCATCCAGCCTGCACAATGGGTTAGAAGAATGTCCGGCACAGTGAACCTGTCGCCCATCAGGAACTCCCTATCGCCCAACCGCTGCTCCAACGCTTTGACAGACCGTTCCATTTCCCAAACCAGCACGTCCTTGATCGCCGCGACCCGTTTTTCTTCGGGATTGACGAAATCATTACGCGCCGCAGTCCAGAGCGCGCCGTCGATCTCGTCGCAAATGAACTGGGTAAAACTGTCCTGTTCGGCCCGTTCCAGCGTGCCCGCTTCATAGGTCAACGCACCGTGTTTATCCGCGAGATACTGGAGGATCGCTACAGAATCGATGATCGTCGCATGGCCGACTTTCAGACAGGGAATCTTGCCTGTCGGGTTCAACGCCGACGCGGTTTCCCCGCGCGGCGGCTCTGACACGAGATCATACTCAAGCCCCAGTTCCTCCATCGCCCAAACAACCCGAAACGCGCGTGTTTTCGGTGATCCGACCACTGTATACATCTGTTCTCTCCCTAAGACCGTCTTAACATTGATATGCGAATAAAGGCCCGTTCCACCAGCGCCATCTCGGGTGGTTTCTTGGCAGAGCGTAACGTCAGATCGGTGTTCATCAGATCATCAAGCGCCCGTTCCAATCGCGCGGCGCCCAACCGTTGGGCCTGTCGCACCAAACGGTCCTTGCGCGGTCCAAATACGGGCGGACGGGCGCGGGACAGGGCGGTGTCGGGGCCTTGGGGATGGGTCGCGGCGGCGTGAAGGGTGCGGAAATGACGGGTGGCTGCGATGCACAATGCCGTTGGATTGACGCCCTGTCCGGCAAGCCGTTTAAGCGTTGGAACCACATCCCCGCTGCGCCCTTCGGCGGCAGCATGAACCGCATCATCAAGGTTCGCATCCGCTGTGGCGGGCATGCAGGCGTCAATATCATCACCGGTGATCGGGGTGTCGTCGCGGAATTTATAAAGGCCCAGCTTTTCGATCGTCTGCGCCATTTCACCCGGATCAAGCGTGCGGGCCAGTGTCAGCAGATCATCCATAGAAGACTGTGACAGCTGCGCGAGGTTGGCTTCTTTCGCCATCCGCTCAATATCTGCGCGTCCCGGTGGATCGTCATAAATGCCAATCGCCACAGAGCGCGGGTCACTTTCAAAGGCTTTGCGCAGTTTGGAACGGGCGTTTAGGCTGCCAGCCGTCGCCACAAGGGTGGCGTCATCCTTAGTCCATTCCTTCAAGGCCGTGGCCATCACGTCCGTTAGCCCATCGGTCACGCCTTCGATAAACACTACACGAGGGCCGGGAAAGAATCCCTGCGCTTTCAGGCCATCGAGCACACGAGCTGGTTCCTTGCGCAGATCGGCACCGTTGATCCGCTCCAGCCGCATCTCTTCTTCCGCGCTCGGGCCGACCAGCGCCTTGATAAGCTGCTGACGCTTGAGAGAAACCCGCATAGCATCCATACCGTAAAGCAGAATACCCGCGCGTGCACCTTCGGGTTTGGCGATGAAAGCTGACGCCTGCGCACCAGACAGTTTCATCCCGCCCAGCCGTCCGACGTAATCGCAATGCGTTGCGCGATCTGATTGGCCAGCGCCTTGGCCAGACGGGTATTCGCATCCCGCTCCGCCACACTGGAAGGATAGGTTTCAGAGGTCGAGCCATAGGAGGTCACGTTCTTCACGCTATCTTCAAAAACGACTTGTTGTGTCGCGCTGTCCCGCACGGTGAACTTCGCTGTGCCTGTCAGACTGGTGCGAGTCGTACCTTCGTCTTCGGTCACGGCAAGGGCGCTCTCGCTCAGCGCTAGTGAAAAGCTTAGAACATAAGGCGCGTTGCCGCTGGCATAGCCCAAACGGTCCTCAAGCTGTTGGCGCAATTCAAACCCGTTGCGCCCTTTAACCAGATCAATCGCAATCTGGCCCCGCAGGTTGGCCGCAGTTGTGCCCTGTTGGTAAACAGGTTCAAAACCGCAGGCCGCGACGCCGCCCGAAAGGGCGAGCGCCAGAAATATCCGTCTGTTATACAACAACATTCACAATCCGCCCCGGAACCACGATCAGCTTTTTCGGCGTTGCGCCGTCCAGCATCTTGATCACAGTCTCGTTGGCCAGAACCAGTTTTTCAACCTCTTCTTTCGGCATGGATTTCGGCACAGTGATTTCGTCCCGCCGTTTGCCATTGATCTGGATTGGCAAGGTAACGTCATCGTCCACCAGCATCGCAGGGTCGGCTTTCGGCCAATCCGCCTGTGCCACCAGACCTTCGCCGCCCAGATGCGCCCAAAGTTCCTCAGCCAGATGCGGGGTCATCGGTTGCATCAGTTGCGCCATGACCTTCAGCACACGACTGCGCGTCGCCTTATCCGCCTTGGATTTCGCCAGAGCATTGGTAAGCTCGTAAAGTTTGGCCACGGATTTATTGAAGGCAAAACCTTCAATCCCCTTGGTCACTTCGTCAATGGCGCGGTGGCAGGCTTTGTCCAATGCGAGATTATCCGCATCCGACCCTTCGGCATCCGCTGTTTCCAGTTCATCCGCAAGCCGCCAAACCCGTTGCAGATGTTTCCAAGCGGCCTCTGCGCCGGAGGCTGTCCATTCCACATCCCGCTCGGGCGGGCTGTCAGACATCACGAACCAGCGGGCGGTATCCGCGCCGTATTGATCGATAATATCTTCCGGATCGACCACGTTTTTCTTAGACTTGGACATCTTGATAGACGGTCCAACGGTCACAGGCCGCCCGTCTTGTGTTTCATAGCCGCCTTTAACCGGTTTGATGTCATCCGGATTGAGCCACTTGCCGTCAGGGTCTTTGTAAGTTTCATGACATACCATGCCTTGCGTAAACAAAGCGTTAAACGGTTCGGTTGCGCTGTCGGGCATATGGCCGGTCAGATTCATCGCCCGCGCAAAGAAGCGTGCATAAAGCAGGTGCAGAATCGCGTGTTCCACACCGCCGATATACTGGTCCACATTCATCCAGTAGGACAGATCCGCATCTACGGTAGGTGTATCGGCGCGGGGGGCTGTGAAACGGGCGAAATACCAGCTTGAATCCACAAAGGTATCCATTGTGTCGGTTTCGCGCTGCGCAGGCGCACCACATTCTGGACAGGGCACATCGCGCCATGTGGGGTGCCAGTTCAGCGGATTTCCCGGACGATCGAATGTCGCGTCCTTTGGCAGTTCAACCGGCAGGTTCTCTTTCTTTTCGGGCACCACACCACATTTTTCACAATGCACCACAGGAATCGGGCAGCCCCAGAACCGCTGACGCGACGCGCCCCAGTCCCGCAGGCGGTAATTCGTGGTACCTTTGCCCCAGCCTTCTTTTTCAATGTAGGCGATGGTGGCGTCTATGGCCTCTTGTCCGGTAGCCGCGTCCAAACCGGCGAAATGGTCGACCCATTTCACTTTCTCTGTCTTTGGCGGAACGAAAGCATCTTTGGCGACAGGGGTTTCGTCATCCAGCGCAAAGAAGGTGTCGATCACGGGCAGGTCATATTTGCGGCAGAAATCCAAATCTCGCTGGTCATGGGCCGGACAGCCGAAAATCGCGCCCGTTCCATAGTCCATCAGGATGAAGTTGGCGATCCAGACCGGCAGTTCGCGGTCTTCATAGATCGGATGTTTGACGCGGATGCCCGTGTCCATTCCCAGCTTCGGCGCGGTTTCGATAGCCTCTTCCGTGGTGCCACCCTTGCGGCATTCTGCAACAAACGCCGCCACATCGGCGTTTTCCGCCTCTAGCTGCTTGGCAATCGGATGATCCGGCGAAACGCCGACAAAGGACGCACCGTTCAGCGTGTCTGGCCGCGTGGTGTAGACCTCGATCTTTTCCCCGCCGTCCACACGTTCAAACGAAAACTCCAGCCCGCGGGACTTGCCGATCCAGTTCTGCTGCATCAGGCGAACCTTATCCGGCCAACCGTCAAGTTTATCAATCGCGCTCAGCAGATCTTCGGAGAATGCGCTGATCTTAAAGAACCACTGTGTCAGTTCCTTGCGCTCCACCAGCGCACCGGAGCGCCAGCCGCGCCCTGCTTCAACCTGTTCGTTGGCCAAAACCGTCATATCCACCGGATCCCAGTTCACCACCGCCTTTTTACGGTAGACCAGCCCTTTATCCATCATGTCGATGAACATGGCCTGCTGCTGTCCATAATATTCCGGATCACAGGTGGCGAGTTCGCGGGACCAGTCAATCGAAAGGCCCATCGGCTTCAATTGTTCGCGCATATCGGCGATGTTCTGATAGGTCCACTCGCCTGGATGCACACCTTTTTCCATCGCGGCATTTTCCGCAGGCAGGCCGAAAGCGTCCCAGCCCATCGGATGCAAGACGTTGAATCCGTTTACCGCTTTATAGCGCGCGACCACGTCGCCCATAGTATAGTTGCGCACGTGGCCCATATGGATGCGGCCTGACGGGTAAGGAAACATCTCCAGCACATAATACTTCGCGCGGGACTCATCGCGTTCTGCTTTGAACACGGATGCGTCGTCCCAGGCTTGTTGCCACTTCGGTTCCACAACACGGGCATTATAACGAGACATGTTTTCTTCCTTACACAGCAAAACGCCGGACAATCAGCCCGGCGTCATTAACTTCAACGGGCGGTATCACCCGCGTTATAGGTTTTTATCGCGCACGCGCAACTGACGGGCGCGGGTCAGGATAGCATCTTCCACACGGCGCACGGTTTCCGCACTGGCCGGACCGTTACGGGTCTGGATCGACAGTTTCAGGGACCGGGCATCAAGGGCAGGATCCTGCACCAATACAGTCGCGCGGTACTGGCGGGCGCTGCCGGGCGCACGGCCCCAGCCCATAACCAGCACACCCGTAAAGGGATCAGCCGATTCGACCGGCAAGAAGCTCAGCGTTTCGAGAGCCGCACTCCAAAGGTATTTATTCACACGGACGTTGGTATTTTCATCAGGAGAGCGTAGCGCGTCAAAAATAGAGACCGTATCGCCACCAGCTTCGCCCAAAGCCCGTTCCATCGCGCCGGAGGACGGATCCTCGCGGGACGGGTCCGGTGTCACTGCGACAGGCCGGTTTAAAAAGCCGCCACTGCTGCGTCCCGAGTTACCGAAACTGCCACATCCAACAAGTGCGCCGCTTACAATCGCGATCAGACCTGCTTTGAAACCATAATTCATCATGCTCTACGCCCCAAGCTTTACAGCTGTTTCTTTCATGTACCGTTCCTTGCGAATACGAACAAGTTCTTATTCTGCGCACGGGGGAACGGACTGTTATATATAAGGAAGCTTCAAGGGGTGGAAAACGACTGTGGCATCATTGCACCAACTTCAGGCTTATCATCCTGCCCGCAGCACAGACGCTTGATATTCGGGGCCCGGAGAGTGAAAAGCATACACACTCTTTCCGGATACCTCGGATAGAGGTGCACCTTTTAACCTAACGAGGGAAAACTATGAAAAAAGTTCTCTTTGCAACCACAGCACTTATCGCAACAGGCGGCATGGCCGCTGCTGACGTAACGCTGTCCGGTTCCGGCCGCTTCGGCATTGTATACAACTCCGCACTGGACGGCGCTGGCCAGTCCAAAACCAAAATCGAAAAGCGTATGACCATCAACGTTGATGGCACAGGCTCCACAGACACAGGTCTGGACTTCGGTGGTCGCATCCGTCTGCGTTCCGACGAGGGTGACGCTGCTTCCTCTGCTGCTTCCGCAAACGTGTGGATGGGCAACGACATGTTCCGCATCACAGTGGGCAACACTGAAGGCGCTCTGGTTAACCGTATCGGTTACTTCCAAGGTTCCATCGGCCTGACAGGTCTGCACTGGGCAAACGTATCCTTCAACATGGGTAGCGCTTCCCGCTTCATCCTGAACACATACTCTTCCCGCGGTAACGCTGGCGATGTTGTGCGTCTGGACTTCAACGTAGGCGGCTTCGGCGTATCCCTGTCTTCCGACTCCACAGGCGACCACCTGTCCAACGGCTCTGAGGATGGCATCGCTATCTCCTACAACTTCGGTGACTGGAACGTTGCTGCTGGTTTCGCTAAAAACGCAAACAACTCTGCTGTAAGCGCAACCGAGCGTGACATGTTCTCCCTGTCCGCTGCTGGTAACATCGGTGACTTCGGTGTTGGCATTCAGTACTCCGATCTGGAAGACGTAGCTTCCAAAGTTGTTCTGAACGGTGAATATGACTTCGGTCAAACAACTGTAGCTGCATTCGTTGCACACACAGATGAAGACACTGTTGGTTCCGCAGGTATCGGCGCTGCTGGCGAAGAAACCGAATACGGCATCGGCTTCACCCACTCCCTGGGTGGCGCAGTTCTGGCTGGCGGTATCTCCCGCAACTACACAGACGAAACAATGGCTGACCTGGGTGTTCGCTTCAACTTCTAAGTTTTCTTAGAAGAAGTTTCGAGAAGAGCAGGCCTTCGGGTCTGCTCTTTTTTTTGTGCGTATTCGCCTGTACCTTAAAAGCAGGGCTCGGAACCGCACTGGCGCCATGTTGTTGTTATTGCTTAAATTCAAGCACCTCACACCCTTGTGATAATTACCCAACGAAATTTGTCGAAAACAACCTTCCGCCTAGTGGATACTTTAGGTATCCGTGAGGCTGGCAGCTGCTTGCTGCTTCCTCCCCTTGGCGCTTGCGCCATTCCTCCCACTACCAAAAGAGAAACAAAATGAAAAAAGTTCTCCTTGCAACGACAGCGATTGTTGCTTCGGCTTCCGCCGCTGCCGCTGACGTAACACTGTCCGGCTCTGGCCGTTTCGGTATCGTATACGACAGCTCCCGCGATGCTGCCGGTCAGTCAAAAACAAAAATCGAACGTCGTATGACCGTTAACATCGACGGTACAGGCGCCACAGACACTGGTCTGGAATTCGGTGGCCGTATCCGTCTGCGTTCCGATGAAGGCGACACTTCCGGTGCTGTTGGTTCCGCCAACATCTGGATGGGCAACGACATGTTCCGCATCACAGTTGGTAACACTGATGGCGCGCTTGTTAACCGCATCGCTTACTTTGACGGCACCGTTGGTCTGACTGGTCTGCACGACGCGGACAACTCCTTCAACATCGGTACGTTCCAATCCCTGCTGAACACATACTCTTCCCGCGGGAACGCTGGTGATGTTGTCCGTTTGGACTACAATGTTGGCGGCTTTGGCTTGTCCGTGTCCACTGACTCAACAGGCGACCACCTGTCCAACGGTTCCGAAGATGCAATCGCAGCATCCTACAACTTCGGAGACTGGACTGTTGCTGCGGGTTACGCGAAAAACGCAAACAACGCGACAACAGCTGCAGGCGAACTGGACATGTGGTCGCTTTCCGCTGGCGGCCAGATTGCTGACTTCGCTGTGAACGTGAACTACTCCGATCTGGAGAACGTTGGTTCCAAAGCAGTTCTGTCCGGTTCTTACGCCTTTGACGCGACAACTGTGACTGCCTTCGTTGCACACACAGACGAAGACTCATTTGGTTCCGCAGGTATCGGCGCAACTGGCGACGAAACAGAGTACGGCATCGGCTTCACCCACTCCCTGGGTGGCGCAGTTTTGGCTGGCGGTATCTCCCGCGACTACACAGAAGAAACAATGGCGGACCTCGGCGTTCGCTTTGCCTTCTAAGTTAGGCTGAATATTAGGTGCACAGGAAGAGTAGGCCCATCGGGTCTGCTCTTTCTCTTTTTGGGCTTGCCCAAATCAAAGCAGACAGGCATTCATTCGCCATGTCCCTTTCAGATATCACATCCCGCATCACCGCAGCCAAAGCCGAGGCGAACCGCCCCGCCGGCAGCACCCGTTTGATTGCCGTTTCCAAGGTTCAACCCGATGAAAGGGTGCGTTCCGTACTGGAAACCGGCCATCGTGTGTTCGGGGAAAACAAAGTGCAGGAAGCCCAAGGCAAATGGCCAAGTTTTCGCGAGGAGTTTGGTCCTGTAGAGGTTCATCTGATCGGCCCGCTGCAAAGCAACAAGGTCAAGCCTGCGGTGGAATTGTTTGACGCAATCCACACGCTGGACCGTGCCAAGCTTGCCCGCAAGATCGCCAGCGAAATTCAGGCGCAGGGCAAATCACCCGAGCTGTTTATCCAAGTGAATACCGGTGAAGAACCGCAAAAGGCTGGCGTCCTGCCCGCTGAAGCGGATTCTTTCATCGCGGAATGTCGCGCGATGGATCTGGTCATCAATGGTTTGATGGTGATCCCGCCCGTTGACGAAGAACCGGCCCTGCATTTTTCCCTGCTTCGTAAAATTGCCGAGCGGAACGGCCTATCTGGTCTGTCGATGGGGATGAGCAGCGATTTTGAACGGGCTGTGGCGCTTGGTGCGACCCACGTGCGTGTCGGTTCTGCGATCTTTGGGGAACGGGCCTACGAAGTCTGATCCGGTGGTCTGACCCTATCGGATGATCAGCCGGGAGCTATCGGTCCAGCCTGACAGGATCTCTACCAGATCAATTTCATCAAAAGCGATGCAGCCTTCCGTAGGGTGACGCGGCTTGCGCCATTTGTGCAGGAAAATCGCGCTGCCCGCACCGGATTCCGCTTCGGGCCAGTTATAATCCACAATTGCAAAGATATCGTAAAGCGGATCGGCACGGCGCAGTCTTTCATGGCTGAACCGATAATTGCGCGCCTGTACCTTTTGGTTATAGTCCGGATCCTTGGGATCGTCAGACCAGATATCCGCCAGATGGATTGGCCAGCAATCAAGCGCAGGCGCGTCAAAGCTGACGCGATCACTGCGATACCCAACGCCGCCCAGTTGATAGGTTCCAAGCGGTGTGATCCCGTCGCCTTCGCCCTGTTTCACACCGATCCCACCGCGTCCGATCGCACAGCAATAACGGCGCCCCTGAAACCGCGCGCCCCATTTTGTCACAATCAGATCGTCGAAACCGGCTCTCATAGTAAATGCCCGCTCTTTTTTGCTTTGGTATCAAGGTATCCGGTATTCTGCGCCGTGCGGCCCACTTGCAAAGGCACCCGTTCGGCCACCGCGATACCAGCTTCTTCCATCCGCGCAACTTTGGCCGGATTGTTTGTCATCAAGCGGGTCGATTCAAAGCCGAGGCTTTGCAGGATTTCCGCGCCAAGCCTGAAATCACGCTCGTCATCCTCAAACCCCAGACGGTGATTGGCCTCTACCGTGTCAAACCCCTGATCTTGCAAAGAATAAGCCCGCATCTTATTGGCCAGCCCGATCCCGCGCCCTTCCTGATTGAGGTATAGCAAGACGCCCTCGCCCTCGATCCCGATTTGCGCCAGTGCGGCCTGCAACTGCGGCCCGCAATCGCATTTGAGAGAGCCTATAACGTCACCGGTAAAACACGCCGAATGAAGCCGTGACAGCACAGGTTTGTCCCGTGCTGGTTGGCCCACTTCGATAGCGTAATGTTCCTCGCCGCCGTCCCGCTTGCGATAGACGTGGACCCGCGACTTCTGGGAAACGTGCAGGGGCACACGGGCATGGGCAATCTGATCCAGCGGCATACGCAGCGCCGCACTCGCCGCAATCTCGGCCACGTCGAGCACCAGCAACCCCTCAGGCTCTGCCGCTACGGGGGCAAGGATCGCACCGGGAAGCAGGCCCGCGGTCTTGCACAGACGGATGATCGTGCGATCCACCAGCGCAGAGCCATCCCGCAGGTACAGGAACGGCCCCTTCATCGGCATCACCAGATCGAGCGAGGGGTCAGCCATCGCGTGAACCCAGGTTGCAGGGGCATCAAACGGCACCGCGATTCGCACCAGATCGCCGTCATAGGCAGGGGCAGACAGGGTTTCGGCCCGCCGGTTCGTGATCGCAATATGAAGCACATCGCCCACATCGCGCATCTGGGCAAGCCGGTCAGAACTGAGCGTTTCAATAGCAGCCACAACAACCCGCGCCGCGCCTTCGCGCAGAACAACGGGCACTCCCATACGCAGATCGGCACGGGCGCGTGCGATTTTCTCATCCAGTGTTACAGAAAACGGCATTTGGATCCTGTTGCTTGAAACAATTTGCCTGCCTTCTATATCTCTCATAACGCAGAAGTGAAACATTATAACGAAATTTAACACGTCCCTGTGAGGCGGATTGATAAATGCTCCCGAGACGCGCAATTTCATCACGAGATGAGGAGATACTCCATGAGTAATGTGAAGAAAATTCTGATGGTTGACGATGATGACGACCTGCGCGAAGCCTTGGCGGATCAATTGGTGCTGACCGAAGAATTCGATGTCTTTGAGGCAGAAGATGGTGCCGGAGGCTTGGAAAAGGCGAAACAGGCGCTTTATGATTTGGTGCTGCTGGACGTCGGCCTACCGGATATGGACGGGCGCGAACTGTGCCGCCTGATGCGCAAACAGGGCGTTAAGTGTCCGATTGTGATGCTCACGGGCCATGACACGGATGCTGATACCATTCTGGGTCTGGACGCAGGGGCCAATGACTATGTGTCCAAGCCCTTCAAGTTTCCGGTCCTACTGGCCCGCATCCGCGCGCAATTGCGCCAGCACGAACAATCCGAAGATGCGGTGTTCAATCTGGGTCCGTATACATTCAAACCTTCATCCAAGATGCTGGTCGATGAGGCAGACAAAAAAGTGCGTCTGACCGAAAAAGAAACCAATATTCTCAAGTTCCTGTACCGTTCGCAGGACGGCGTTGTGCCAAGAGAGGTTCTTTTACACGAGGTTTGGGGCTATAATGCAGGTGTGACGACCCATACGCTTGAAACCCACATTTACCGTCTGCGCCAGAAGATCGAACCCGATCCCGGCAATGCGCGGCTGTTGGTAACGGAATCAGGCGGCTATCGCCTGAACGCGTAAGCGCACAAAGACTCGCAGGGCTTTTCATAGTTTTTCCCTGCACTGACCCGCCCCGCAGGCGGGTCTTTTTTTGCATGAAACATTCCTCTAAGGTGCGGCCAAATCATTAAAGGTCTGCCCCATGCCTATCAAAATCTGTACGTGGAACATCAACTCCGTTCGCCTGCGCGAACCGATTGTCATGAAGCTTCTGGAAGACGAACAACCGGATGTTCTGTGCCTGCAAGAATGCAAAAGTCCTGTAGAAAAAATCCCGACCGAGAACTTTGCCGCCCTTGGATATTCCCACATGGTTGCTCGTGGCCAGAAGGGGTACAACGGCGTTGCGATCCTGTCCAAACGCCCTATCGTCGATGCGGGTCATCGGGATTTCTGCGAAAAAGGCGATGCCCGTCACGTTGCAGCCCAACTGGACAACGGCATGATCGTCCACAATTTCTATGTTCCGGCCGGTGGCGATGTTGCCGACCGCGAGGTAAACGAAAAATTCGGCCACAAGATGGATTTCCTGACAGAGATGCGCGACTGGTTCCACAGCGAAGCGCCGCAGAAATCCGTGATGGTAGGGGATCTGAACATCGCGCCGCGCGAAGATGATGTCTGGGATCACAAGAAGCTTTTGAAAGTTGTGTCCCACACGCCGATTGAAGTTGAAAAGCTGGCCGAAACACAGGATGCGGGCAAATGGGTGGACATCACCCGTCAGGATATTCCCGAAGGTCTGCTTTATACGTGGTGGTCCTACCGCGCACGGGATTGGGACACTGCGGATAAGGGTCGGCGGCTCGATCACATCTGGGCCACGCCGGATATTTCTGCCAGCGCCCACTCCAGCCGCGTGTTACGCGATGCACGGGGTTGGGAAAAGCCAAGCGATCACGCCCCGTTGTTCGCTACCTTTGATCTGGATTGATCCGCAACAGGCCGCCAGACCTTGTTCCAGCGGCCCTGTTCGCCTACATCACAAGCAACCCAAGTCTAATTGCAAGAGAGACATATGTTGGAATTGAATGGCGCTGACGCCTCCGCCCCTGCCGGTGATCTGATCACAGACGGCTCTGAAGCGACCTTTATGGAGGACGTGATCGAAACCTCCCAAACCACCCCGGTGATCGTTGATTTCTGGGCACCGTGGTGCGGCCCGTGCAAAACGCTCGGCCCTGCTTTGGAAGAAGCGGTGACAGCGGCGGGTGGTCGCGTGAAAATGGTTAAGATCAACGTGGACGAGAACCAGATGCTCGCCGGTCAGTTGCGGGTGCAATCCATCCCGACTGTATTTGCTTTCCACGAAGGCAAACCCGTCGATGCGTTTCAGGGCGCACTGCCCCCAAGCGAGATCAAAACATTCGTAGATAAAATCGCCGCTCTTGCGGGTGAGGAAGACAACGGTCTGGACGATGCGGTGGCCGCTGCCGAAGAAATGTACGAGCAAGGCGACATCGCGGATGCGGCCCAAACCTTTGCTGCAATCGTCGAGGAAGACCCGAGCCACGCCGCTGCATATGCCGGTCTGGTGAAATCCTGCCTCGCGCTTGGGGACAGTGATCAGGCCAATGAACTGCTGGCAAATGTGCCAGAAGCCATCGCGCAGGACACAGCGATCCTTGCGGTGAAAGCACAGGCCGAACTGGCCGCCACTGCCGCAGATGCGGGGGAAACTGCCGAACTGCGTGCCAAGCTTGACGCGGATGAGAACGACCATCAGGCGCGGCTTGATCTGGCTATGGCGTTGCTGGGCGAGGGTAAAACCGAAGAGGCCATTGCAGAACTGCTGGATATTTTCCGTCGCGACCGCGAATGGAACGACAGCGCGGCCAAGGCGCAATTGTTCAAGGTTTTCGACAGTCTCGGACCGACCGATCCTGTCGCGCAAAACGGTCGACGCAAATTGTCATCAATGATCTTTGCCTAACGCGGTTCGGGGGCTATGTTTGGCACATGATAAACGTCATCGACCTGCCCCCGAAAATTCCGATCTTTCCTTTGTCAGGTGTGCTGCTTCTGCCGCGCACCCGACTCCCCCTCAACGTGTTCGAACCGCGCTATCTGACGATGCTCGATGATGCGTTGAAGACCGACCACCGGATGATCGGCATGGTGCAACCCCGCGAAATTCCGGGCAACACTGGGGAAATGGCCTTGCAGCACATCGGCTGCGCAGGGCGTGTCACTTCATTTTCGGAAACCGAAGACGGGCGTTATTTGATTACGCTATCCGGCATCAGTCGCTTTCGTCTGCGCGATCTTGAAGACGGGTTTCACCCCTACATCAACGCAGCCGTGGACTGGTCCAGCTTTACGGCAGACAAGGGCGCACAGGACGTTGACCACCGGTTTGATCGACCGCATTTCCTGAAAACCCTGTCCCGCTATTTCACCGCGACGTCGCTGTCTACGGATTGGGAAAGCTTGAAAGAGGCTGATGAGGAGCTGCTGATCAACTCCCTGTCGATGCTCTGCCCGTTTGATCCGGAAGAAAAACAGGCGTTGCTGGAGGCGCCCAATCTGGCAAACCGCCGCGAAACACTGGTGACGCTGATGGAATTTACGCTGGCAGGCGATCTCGGAGAGGACCCCATCCAATGAGCGATACCTCCAAGACCGACCCGAAGATGCTGGAAGCGCTGATCTGTCCGGTGACGCACACCCTGTTGCGCTATGATGCGGAGGCACATGAACTGGTCTCGAAAAAGGCCCGTCTGGCCTTTCCCATTCGCAATGGCATTCCGGTGATGTTGATAGACGAGGCCCGCCCGCTGGACTAAACCGCATGCCCTTGCATCAGGCGGGGCAGTTCCCCTGTCAGACCTGCCGCCTGCCGGATCAGGCTGCGCCGCGCCGATGGCACAGCGTTCACCGCGCCCAAGCCCAGATCCCGCAAGCCGCGCAGAAGCGGATTGTCGTTAGAAAATAGCCGGTTCAGACCGTCCGTCGCCGCCGCAAGGCTGGCCGCATCAAAGCGCCGCCACTGCTGGTAGGGTTGAAGTGCCACAGGGCTGCCGATGTCCTGCCCACGCCGCGCCGCATCCGCCAGCACCTGCGCCAAAGCTGCTACGTCACGCAGACCAAGGTTCAGTCCCTGCCCCGCAAGCGGATGGATACCGTGGGCTGCATCCCCCACCAGCGCCACACGATCCGCCACAAAAGATTGCGCCAGTGACAGACCAAGCGGGTACATAAAGCGCGTTCCTGCCAGCTTGATCTCGCCCAGAAACTCCCCGAAGGAGGGGCGCAGACAGGCCAGATATTCCGCATCATCCATCGCCTGTATCGTCTCGGCGCGGGCTGTGCCTTCGGTCCATACGATCGAACTGCGATTGCCCGGCAGGGGTAGGATCGCCAGCGGGCCGGAGGGCAGGAACAACTGATGGGCGCAGCCTTGGTGGGGAAGTTCATGTTCAACCGCACACACTAGCGAGGCTTGTTCGTACTGCCATCCGGTGCGCCGGATACCGCTGCGCTGTGCCACACTGCTTTGCCGCCCGTCACTGCCCACCAGCATACGCCCCCGCAGGGTTTCCCCGTTGTTCAGCGTGATTGTCACCCCCGCCGCGTCCACGTCCTGTGCAATCACCGAACGCTCGGCCAGATGGGTGATGCGTTCGTGGTCGGCCACGCGCTCCAGCAAAGCGCGGCGCAGGTAACGGTCCTCAATCATCTGCCCCATCGGACCTTCTTCGATCTCGTTATGATCGAAATGCAGGAAATAGGGCGAAGCACCTTCGCCGGGGCGTCCGTCGGACACTTTGATATCCAGAATTGGCTGGGCGTGCTCGCGCAAGTCGTCCCACAATCCCAACGCTGCAAGCATCCGCTGCGAGGTCAGCGCCAGCGCATAACCGCGCCCGTCAAAATCCGCTTCCTTGCGGGTATCCACCGGCAGCGCGTCAATTACCGTGCTGCGAAAACCGGCTTGTGCCAGCGCCAAGGCGAGCGCGGAGCCATTCAGCCCGCCCCCTGCAATCAGAATATCCGTATCCATAGTCATAGGCTGAATATGGGCGCTTCTGCGGGATTGTCCATCGGTCATTCCGCCGCTAGGGTTCGATCCAAATACGAAGGAGACCCGTGATGGCACACCCCTGGCTACACGCAACCGCATCCGATCTGGGGCGGGGCATCGCCGCAGGTAAAATCGACCCTGTAGAGCTTTGCGAAACTTATCTCGACGCCGCCGAGACCCACGAATTCAGCCAGCGAATTTTCACCCACGTCACCCGCGACCGCGCCCTGTCCGAAGCAAAAGCCGCCAAAGCCCGCGCCGATGCCGGATTGCGCAACAGCCTGCTCGACGGGGTGCCGGTGTCTTGGAAAGACCTAGTGGACACCGCCGAAATTGAAACCGTTTCCGGCAGTGACCTGTTGAAAGGGCGCGTGCCCGCACAGGACGGCGAATGCCTGCAACACGCCACCCGTGCGGGACTGGTTTGCATGGGCAAAACCCATATGTCGGAACTGGCGTTTTCGGGTCTTGGCTATAATCCGGTTACCCAGACGCCGCCTTGTGTGAACAATCATAACGCCGTGCCGGGGGGATCGTCTTCGGGTGCAGCGGCCTCGGTTGCGTTTAACCTGTCTGCGGCGGCGATCGGGTCCGACACTGGCGGCTCGGTGCGGATACCTGCCGCGTGGAATGATCTAGTCGGGTTGAAAACCACCTCCGGACTGGTCTCTCTTGACGGTGTGGTGCCTCTCGCGGCGAGCTTTGATACCATCGGCCCCTTGTGCCGCTCGGTTGAGGACAGCGCCCAGCTTCTTGCAGCGCTGACAGGAAATGCTAAAACCCCTGATCTGGAAGGGTCGCGCCTGTCAGGCCGTCACTTTGCCTTGTGCAAAACATCTGTTCTTGATGATCTCGACACTGGCATTGCCGACGGCTTTCAGGACGCGATTGACCGTCTGGCAAAACAGGGGGCGAAAATCACCGAGATCGAAGTGCCCCTACTGCCCGAACTGCTGTCCCTGTCGCCGGTTGTCTTCACGGTAGAGGCCTATGCCCAGTGGAAAACCGAATTGGAAGCGAACCCCGATGCGATGTTCCCGCAGATTCTGGAACGGTTTCGTGGCGGGCTGAATTTCAGCGGCGTGGATTATGTCGCAGCGCAGAAGCGGATGATGCAACTGCGCACAGAATACCTTGCCCATGTCGCAGGGTATGACGCAGTGCTGCTGCCCGCTTCCCCGATTCTGCCGCCCGATCTGGAACGTCTGAAAACCGAAAGCGCCTATTACCAGCACGCAAATCTGATGGCGCTGCGCAATACGCGGGTGGCCAATCTGCTGGGTGTGTGCAGCCTGACCCTGCCGACCGGAACGCCAAGCGTAGGTCTGATGGCGATGAGCACACCCTTTGGCGAGCGGAAAATCCTGCGGGACGGGGCCGCGCTGGAGGCCGCGCTAAACGCCTGAAACTGTTAAGCTATCAACCTTAGGATTGTTAAAGCGGGGCGCAGGGCAAAAAAGCCACAATCGCCTCGCCTTCACCAAAAGAGGTTTGGCCCGCTGGATATTTTTGTCTAATGTGGTGGAAACGGGGCGCTTAGACCCCATACCCTGAGGCAGACATGAAATTTCCAGAGCGGTTCTCGAACCTGCCAGAATACGCGTTTCCGCGTCTCCGTGCCCTGTTGGATCACCATCCTGCGGGCGGCGATGTGTTGCATATGTCCATTGGCGAACCCAAACACGCCTTCCCGCGATTCGTCGAAGAAGAAATCGCAAAGCACGCGCATGAGTTTGCGAAATACCCGCCCAATGACGGCGCGCCCGAACTTTTGGGCGCGATTGCGGACTGGATCAAACGCCGGTTTGACGTGTCGGTTGATCCAGCGACCCAAGTGTTATCCCTGAATGGCACCCGCGAAGGACTGTTCAACGCCTGCGTAGCCACCTGCCCCGAAAAGAAGTCCGGCAAGACACCTTATGTGCTGATGCCGAACCCGTTCTATCAGGTCTATGCTGTTGCCGCCGCTGCGGTCGGGGCAAAACCCGTCTTTGTGAACTCTACCGCTGAAACCGGCTTTCTGCCCGATTACGCCGGTGTCTCTGAAGACATTCTGAACGATACCGCCATTGTCTACGTCTGTTCGCCCTCGAACCCACAAGGGGCTGTGGCGGATTTTGACTATTGGCGCGACCTGCTGGCGCTGGCCGAAAAGCACGATTTCCGCATCTTCGCCGACGAATGTTATTCCGAAATTTACCGCGACACAGCCCCCACAGGGGCGTTAGAGGCAGCGCACAAGTTGGGCGCTGATCCCGAACGTGTGGTGATTTTCCATTCACTGTCAAAGCGGTCCAACCTGCCCGGACTGCGCTCCGGTTTTGCAGCGGGTGGACCGGCGACGATGGCCCACCTAAAACAGCTGCGCAACTACGCCGGTGCGCCATTGCCCCTGCCGATCCAACGGGCCGCAACGCGGGCTTGGGCGGATGAGGACCACGTAATTGAAAACCGCGCCCTGTACCGCGCGAAGTTTGAACTGGCCGATGAAGTCTTTCACGGCATCAACGGCTATGTTGCACCGCAAGCCGGATTTTTCCTGTGGCTGCCTGTGGAAGATGGCGCAGCGGCTGCATTGAAGCTGTGGCAAGCCTCCGGTGTTCGGGTGTTGCCAGGTGCATTTTTGGGAAGAGACGTAAACGGGACGAACCCGGGCCACGGATATATCCGTGTGGCCTTGGTTGCCCCGATAGATGAAATGACGCGCGGACTGCATGACATCCGCCGCCATTTGTACTGAGAGGTAGGGACATGGCGTATCAGACGCGCACGCGCGATCCACTTTTGGAAACCCACATGCAGGAAGCGATCCGCAAACGCGGAACCGAGCTGATCGGCCTTGCGATGGTGGGTTTTGCCATCCTGATGGGGGCGATGCTGTGGACCTATTCTCCGGAAGACCCAAGCTGGCTGTCCGCGACATCCGCACCGGCGCAGAATATTCTGGGCACGTTTGGCGCGTCCATTTCATCCCGCCTTATGCTGACAATCGGCTGGGCGTCCTGGTGTCTGCCGGTGCTGTTCTTTGTTTGGGGCTCTCGTTTCGTGCTGCACACCGGCGACAAACGCCTGCTGAGCCGCGCCATCAGCATTCCGGTTTTCATCGCCTTTACTGCCGTATTTCTTGCCACTCATGTACCGCTGGATAGCTGGCAGCACGGGTTCGGCCTTGGCGGTCTGTCCGGCGATGCCGCCGTTGGTATCCTGATGGATCTGGTACCGATGCAGCTGACGCTGCGTCTGATCGTGATCACGCTGGCGCTTGCCTTTCTGTTTGTGGTGACCTCGTTGTTTGCCCTTGGCTTTTCCAAACAGGAACTGTCCCACATCAGCCAGTACGCATTGGTTGCAGTGATCCTGTCTTACGCCTCTATCGTGTCCTTCCTGACCCTTTTGGTGCAGGGCGGTGCCAAAGGTGCCGTTGCCGCCAAAGCCGGTATGGAAACCCGCCGTGCCACTCGCAAGGAAACCGCTGCACAAAAAGCACCTTTGGTGGCGAAAGAACCAACAGATGCAGAACCTACCGCTGTTGAGAAAATCAAACCTCTGCGGGGGATCACACTGCCCAAGCTGAAGCTCCCTACCCTGCGCAAGCCACAGGCCGAGATCGACGTAGAAGAAGAAGACGAACTGATCGAAACCCTGCCCCACGAAACGCATGACGAACACGTTCACGACGAAGACCGTGTGCGCAACCGGATCAACGATGCGATCAAAACCAAAGTTCTGCGCGCCCGCACCCTGCGTGTGCAAAACACACCGCCAGAACCTGTCGTAACCGAGAATATCTTCCGCGAGTCAGCCGATGACGGCTATGCGGTGATGCCAGCCCTTGGCGGTGCGTCCCGTGGGTACAGCGACGATGTGGCTGAACCGCCCGTCAGCTTTCAGTCCGTGCGCGCACGTGCCGAAGTCGCGGCACCTGCGGCCCCTGCCTCTGCGCCTGCGCAAGCAGCAGAACCGATCGCTCCGGCCCGCCCGCGCCCACCACAGCCCGAGGCAAAGCAGGTTGTGCAACCCCGCGCCCCGCGCACTGCTGAAAAGCAAAGCAAACGGGCACAGGAAGAGGCCCAGCCAAGCCTGTTCAAAGGCGCCGAAGAAGAATACGAAACGCCGCCGCTGGACCTGTTGGCCCACCCGTCGAGCATTGTGCGACATCATCTGTCCGACGAGGCACTGGAAGAAAACGCCCGTATGCTGGAAAATGTTCTGGATGATTACGGCGTCAAAGGCGAAATCGTTTCGGTGCGCCCCGGTCCCGTTGTCACCATGTACGAACTGGAACCTGCGCCTGGTTTGAAGGCAAGCCGTGTGATCGGTCTGGCCGATGACATCGCCCGATCCATGTCCGCCCTGTCGGCACGTGTGTCCACTGTTCCGGGTAAATCGGTGATCGGGATCGAACTGCCGAACGAGAAACGGGAAACCGTGCTGCTGCGCGAGTTGCTGGCCTCGCAGGATTACGGCGACGGCGAGCAAAGCCTGCCGCTCGCGCTTGGGAAGGATATCGGCGGCAAGTCGATGATCGCCAACCTTGCGAAGATGCCTCACCTGCTGATCGCGGGGACCACCGGCTCGGGTAAATCCGTGGCGATTAACACCATGATCCTCAGCCTGCTGTATAAGCTGTCACCGGATGAATGCCGGATGATCATGATCGACCCGAAGATGCTGGAACTGTCAGTTTATGATGGCATTCCACATCTGCTCTCGCCTGTTGTGACCGACCCTAAAAAGGCTGTTGTGGCGCTGAAATGGGTCGTGGGCGAGATGGAAGAGCGCTATCGCAAAATGTCCAAAATGGGCGTGCGCAACATCGGCGGCTATAACGCCCGTGTCGAAGCGGCGCTTAAAAAGGGCGAGGATTTCACCCGCACCGTCCAAACCGGTTTTGACGACGACACCGGCGAACCCGTATTCGAGACAGAAACCTTCACGCCGGAAAAAATGCCGTTCATCGTGGTGATCGTGGACGAGATGGCCGACCTGATGATGGTTGCGGGCAAAGAGATCGAAGCCTGTATTCAACGTCTGGCACAAATGGCCCGTGCTTCCGGTATCCACCTCATTATGGCCACACAACGCCCGTCGGTGGATGTAATCACCGGCACGATCAAGGCCAACTTCCCAACCCGTATTTCGTTTCAGGTCACGTCGAAAATCGACAGCCGCACGATACTTGGGGAAATGGGTGCGGAACAACTGCTCGGTATGGGGGATATGCTCTATATGGCGGGTGGCGGTAAAATCACGCGGGTTCACGCGCCGTTTGCTAGTGACGAAGAAGTCGAAGAGGTTGTGAACCACCTTAAGGCGCTTGGCGCACCGGAATATGTGTCTGGCGTGGTTGAAGGTCCGGCAGAGGACAAGGAAAACAGCATCGATGCGGTGTTGGGCCTTGGCGGCAATACCAACGGCGAGGATGCGCTTTACGATCAGGCTGTGGCGATTGTGATCAAGGATCGCAAATGTTCCACCAGCTATATCCAGCGCAAGCTGTCCATCGGCTACAACAAAGCCGCCAAATTGGTAGAGCAGATGGAAGAACAAAGCGTTGTCAGTCAGGCTAACCACGTTGGTAAACGGGAAATTCTGGTGCCTGAACAACATTAACTGATATTGGCTTAAGGCGGTTTTCCGCCTTAAGTGCCCCTTTTCACAGTCCTGTGTTCTGATGTATCTTTTGCCATTCTCACAGGCGACCTATATTAGATTTTATGAAACGTAGATTTTTCCTTGGCGCTTTGTCCGCCCTTAGTCTTGCTTCACCGGCCTTGGCCCAGTCCAAACCGCTGTCGCTGAACGAGCTTTCCGCTTACCTGAACACGCTGACCAGTGCACAAGGTGCGTTTACGCAGGTGAACCCCGATGGCACCCTGTCCAAGGGCACGTTTTATCTGAAGCGTCCGGGCCGGATGCGGTTCGAGTATGAGCCACCCAATGATGCGTTGGTTGTGGCAGGGCAAGGCAAACTGGCAATTTTTGACAAGCGTTCCAATTCAGGTGGGCAACAATATCCGCTTCACCGCACTCCGCTGCATATCATCCTGAAGGATCGCGTAAACCTGAACGCAAGCGGTATGGTCGTTGCACATCAGCATGACGGGACGTCTACGACCGTAACGGCACAGGACCCGAAACATCCCAACTATGGAAATGTGAAGCTGGTGTTTACAGACAAGCCGACTGAACTGCGTCAGTGGATTGTGACGGATGAAAGCGGGCAGAAAACCACGGTCGTTCTTGGCAAACTCGAACATAACGCCCGCTTGCAAGCGCGGTTGTTCAATGTGGACCGGATCGCCAAGGAAGGCGACATACGCTGACGACGGATGCAGGCGGTTTGATGTTTGACCCGCCTGCTTTTCTACTTTTCTCAGCGACAGGTGTTCAACTGCGCACCGTAAAGGATCGCACGGGCCTGAACCTTGGCCGCTACATTCAAGAGCCACTGTTGATTGCGATAGCTGCCTCGTTTGAAACCTGTGTGGCCCTGATGATAGGCAAGGTACTGGTTATAGGCGTCCGTTTTCTCGATGCCATTGCGTTTCGTTGACTCGTTCATGTACCAGCCCATGAAATCAACAGCATCGTCGAAATTGTGACGCTTGGCGCTGCGGTTTCCAGTCGCCCGCTTGTACCAATCCCACGTTCCGTCAATCGCCTGCGAAAAACCGTAGGCCGAAGACTGCCGCCCCATCGGGATCACACCGAGCGTGAATTTCCGCGGTGTGCGTGCATGGGATTTAAAATGGCTTTCGTGATAGATCGTAGCAAGGATCACCTCACCGGGAACGCCATATTTACGCTCGACCTTCTTAAGATCACGGGACCAGCCGCGTTTTTCGTCAAGAATAGAACAGGCGTTGTCCAGATTTCTGGGGGGATCGGACCGGCCACCCGAACAGGCGGTCAGGATCAGGATCGCAATAAGGATCGTGCTGTATTTCATATCTGCCTCGATGCCGGTCTCTGAGCGCCGGATTTTGACCGATGCTACACTAAAATGCTGTTGGAAAAAAGGGGCGGCTGCGCTGCGTTACAGGAATAACGCTAATGTGAGCGGAATTGCCATGACCGACAGCAGGGTCGATACCACCACAAGGCCGGCGACTTCTCCGGCGGCAGCACCGTATTTTTCGGCCAGCAGATAGGATGTGACCGCAACGGGCGTCGAAACCTGCAAGACCAGTACCGCAAGCGCCACTGGTTCCAGCTGGAAAAACCGGCCCACAGCGTAAGCCACCAGACTACACACCAGTATCTTCACGACCGACAAGGCTACCGCCCGCAAGATGTTCTGCGGTGTCAGCCGCGCCAGTGCTACACCGAGTGTAATTAGCATCAACGGAATGGCCATCTGCCCGATCAAACTCAGCGTGTTGGTCATCCAGACCGGTGTGCTCCAACCTTGCAACAGGAACAGACCGCCAAGCAGCGTGGCCCAGACCATCGGTTCCTTCAGCACCTTGAGCGGCGATCCGCCGCCCGACACCAGCCAGATTCCGAAGGTAAAGGAATAGATACCCATGAGCGCAAACACCACCACAGCATAGCCCATCCCCGCCTCTCCGAAAGCGAACAGCGCCAGCGGCAGGCCAAGGTTTCCGGTATTCCCGAAGATCAATGGTGCAAGATAGGTCTGCATATCCAGTTTGAACACTTTGAAGATCACAAAAAATACAATGGTAACAGCAATATAGGCAGAGCATGCGGCCCAAATCGTATCAAAAAGCGTAGCGCGATCTATGTCCGTTTTCATGAGAGAAGTGAAGATCAGCGCCGGCACACCCAGCGTCATAGAAAGCCGCGTGACGAACTGCACCCTATATTCGTACCCGAGACGAACCCACACCACGCCGATCAGCGCCAGAAGGAACACAGGTGCGACAACTTGCAATACTGTTAAGAATAGCGCCACGTACTGTTTCCCTGAAATTCCTTGCATTCAATCCCCCAATATCGGACAGAATGTCAATGGAATCGTAAGATTCTTGTTACACGGGTTGTGGGGAATCAGGAGTAACCATGTTTGAAGCGGAAGCTAAATTCACCATCGGACAAGTCGTCCGCCATCGCAAGCACCCCTTCCGGGGTGTGATCTTTGACGTAGACCCAACTTTCTCAAATACCGAGGAATGGTGGGAGAGTATCCCAGAGGAGACACGTCCTAATAAAGAGCAGCCTTTCTACCACTTGCTGGCGGAAAATGACTCCTCTTATTACGTGGCCTATGTCTCAGAGCAAAATCTCGAAACGGATCCGACCGGCGCGCCGGTAGACCATCCAGAAGTCATCGCCATGTTCGGCGAATTGAATGACGGTCAATACCGTCTCGACGTTCAGTTAAACTAAGGCAGCGACCGGAGAGGACAGTGTTACTGTCTCTGGTGAGGCATTTTCGCCTTCCGTTTCTCTCTCTGGATGCCAAAATCGTAGAGCGTGACGCCAGCGCGGTTTTACACACAAAACACCACATTCTGCAAAACCGCCGTGCCTTCCAATAACTGGCAGGTCAGGCGGCTTTTGCTGTTGTGGCGATGATGGCTGTGTCGGACAGATTTTTAACTCTCTGAATTAGTTTGCAAACTTGAATTATCACCCTGCAAATATGAAGCGTCTTACAAGACGCGTGTTAAATGAAGCTTCATATGTGAAGCTTCATAAATGCAGGGTCTAAAAGGAATTTGAAGGCAGTAAGCCCACACAAAAAAGACCCGCCAGTTTCCTGACGGGCCGTCTTCGCTCAGGAGCAAACTCACTAATAGCCGAGCGCGCAGCCGTCCTTGCGCGGATCGGACCCGCCTTCTAGAACGCCGGTTTCAGGATTGATCACAATCGCCTGCGCCCCGCCGATGGCCACATCAGGGATAATGATGTCATGCCCCATAGTCATGAGGTCATTGCGCACACTCGCGCTATAGCCCCGCTCCAATTGCAGCTTTCCATCAGCCGCAAAGCTGCGCGGCGCGTCGATCGCCTCCTGCACCGGCATCTCAAAATCCACCATGTTGGACATTAATCGTGCGTGCCCCGTGGACTGATACTGCCCGCCCATCACACCGAAAGGCATGATCACCTTGCCGCCTTTGCGCAGCATCGCCGGAATGATCGTGTGCATTGGTCGCTTGCCACCGCCTGCTTCATTCGGATGCCCCGCCTCAAGCGAGAACCCTGCACCACGGTTCTGAAAATTAATCCCGAATTTATCAGACGCCAACCCCGCCCCGAAGGAATGGAACACGGAATAGATCAGCGACACCGCCATGCGGTCCCGATCCACCACCGTCAGGTAAACCGTCTCTTTGTGCACGCTTTCCGAAATGGCCGTGGCTGAAGGCATCGCCTTATGCGGGTCTATTAGCGCTGCCAAACTGGCCGCAGTCTCCGCCGATGTCATATAGTCCAGACGGCTCATGTAATCGGGATCGGCCAGAAAGCGGTTCCGTGTGTCATAGGCCAATTTAGTGGCTTCCGCTTCGATATGAACCCGCTGCGTGCTATGCGCACCATAAGCGGCCATGTCAAAGTGGGACAGGATGTTCGCCAAAAGGATCGCTGTGGCCCCCTGTCCGTTCGGGCGATGTTCAACAAGCTCCACATCTTTGTAGGTGCCACTGATCGGACCGGAATAATCACAGGCGGTTGCTGCAAAATCATCCAGCGTATGCACCCCGCCCAGCGCGTTGAGTGAGTTGACCATATCCTCGGCCACCTCGCCTTCATAAAAACCGGCGCGCCCTTCCAGTGCGACACGTTCCAGCACCTCGGCTTGGTTTGGCGCGCGGAATATCTGGCCCGGTGTCGGGGCCTTTCCGTCCAGAAGATAAAAATCCCGTGCCGCGCCCTGCAAAGACTCCGCCGCGCGTTCCCAATCAAAACAAGTACGCGGCGCAAGTGGCACGCCAGCGCGGGCATAGTGAATGGCTGGCGCAAGCTGCGCTTTCAGCCCCAGTTTACCATAGTCTTTCGACAACCGGCAAAACGCATCAATCGCACCGGGGATCGTGACTGCTGCTGCATCGTGCAGCGGCATGGTTTTGTGCCCCGCCGCCCGCAGCTTTTCCGCATCGAGCGCCGCCGGAGCGCGCCCCGAGCCGTTCAACGCCACAACCTCTTCGCTGTCCGCAGGTTTTACCAGAACAAAGCAATCCCCGCCGATGCCGGTCATTTGCGGTTCGCACAATCCCAGCAACACGCCCGCTGCAATCGCAGCATCCACTGCATTGCCACCGGCTTCTAGCATCTGGACAGCAACTTTCGCCGCTAGTGGGGAAGACGTGGCGCACATACCGTTTGCCGCAAATACCGGAGAACGTCCGGGCAGGTGAAAGTCGCGCATAGTATAATCCCCTTCTGGCGCTGCCCGCCATTCTTCATAAGGCAGCGTACATAAATTTGCCCCCCGCTGTTAACAGGGGGGTGTCCGCGCCTAAAGAACTACAGCAGGGCTGAAAGGGCAAACGCAAAATTCCATTCGCGCGGTTCTGTCAGATTTTATTGGGGGATAGAATAGAGCCCCGACGCGGCACCCAAGGGTGGGGGCTGTTATGAGCACTGCGTCAGGGGCAAGCATTGTTTCAGCTATAGAAGAAGTTTCACCTGTGATCAGGGCAAATAAAGGGAGGGAATGCGGCAAGATTAAGGAATTTTCAGAAAGCCACATCTCGCGTCGGCTTGGCGCTTGGGCGCGCTTTCTCAACCCGCGTCGCTAAAATGAAAAACCCCGACCGAGGCGCCAGTACGCGGCGGTCTCGTCGGGGCTGTTACTCGTTACTCACGATACGCGTAGGGCTTTTATGCCCCCCGACCTTGACGATTCTGTGCTCTGATTGGGGCGATACAGCGGTGTTTTAACGCCCTATTTCCGACAAGAAAGACGCTTGCCATTCGTAGTTGTGCGGATCAAACTCTTTGCATGAACATGCACACAGTTACATCGCTCTCTTCCCGTCGTCCGGATGGGGAAAAGATCCACTTCCACCGCACGGAGCTTGGGCCGATCATGTCCCTATACGGGCGCATGGTTGCCGCGGGTGAGTGGCGGGATTACGGAATTTCGGCGTTAAAAGACGTTGCAGTTTTCTGTGTCTTCCGCCGCAGCGCTGAGCACGCGCTGTACCGGATCGAAAAACGTCCGAAGCTGGCGGGAAAGCAGGGTATGTACGCGATCATCGGCATGGATGGTCGTGTTCTCAAACGGGGTCATGACCTGAAAGCGGTGCTGCGTGTATTGGAGCGCAAACTGATCCGCAGCGTAGACTGATCCGGCTTAAGGACGCCGATATGCGCTGACATCCTTGCCTTCTGCTGCTTTGATGCGCGCTGCAACCACCTCCAGCGGCTCTACCGTTGTGCACATATGATGCCCGTTTGCATGGATCAGCCGCTCGCCGTCCAGCATCATACCCACATGCCCTTTCCAGAACACAAGATCCCCCCGTTGCAGCGGACCGTTATCAGGAACCGCATCAAAGAACGCCTCTTGCTGGTCGCTGTCGCGGGGACACGCCAGCCCGGCAGCCCGCAAAGCGGCATGAACCAGACCGGAACAATCGATCCCAAAGCTGCTGTCCCCGCCCCACAGATATGGCACACCCAGAAACCGCAGAGCGGTAGTGGCAGTATCTTGTTGCAAGGTGTCTATAGCGATGACCTGCTGTTCGGGAACATATCCATGCGGTGTTTTCCAGAAGCCGTCTTTCTGCTCCTTGCATGTCAGGAAACTGTCAAACGGCAGGGTCATCGCCGGCACGGTTTTTATAGAACGGGTCGGATAAAGATGCGCACCGAAAGTTTGAATGCGATGGGTCAGTGCGTCTGCCGCCACCAGATGAGAAGTCTTTATATAGCCCACATAACCTGACGGTTCAGCAAACCCAAAAGCGTAACCGTTTCGGGTTTCCAATACGCGAAACCTGTCGCCGTGAATGAGTTGCCGGTCCAGCGCCCCGTCCGGTTCCGCCAGCAGATTTGCCACGGGCACCCGAACGCCCAGTACTTCGCCATCGGTCAGGGGCGTTTCGCCAACCTGCCCGACAAGACTGCTGTGGGCCACCCGCCCGTTGCTACGCCAGAGGCGGCGGTCGGTCATTTTGTGACCCGTTGCTCGATGACCTCTAGCATGGCGCGTGCGGACTGACAGGCGCCGCCCAACGTTCGGGCCGGTTTGGCCGCAGGGGTCCAGCCGTAGATGTCCAGATGCACGAACCGGTCGGTGTGTTCAACAAACCGCCGCAGGAACAGGGCCGCCGTGATCGACCCGCCAAAGCCACCTTTGGGCGCATTGTCGAGATCGGCCACATCCGGTTCGATTGTTGGTTCGTAAGCGTCCCAGAACGGCATCCGCCACAGCGGGTCTTCCACCTTGGCGCCGTTCGCTGACATCTGCTGCGCAAGCGTGTCGTCTTCCGTGTAGAACGGCATCAGATCCGGCCCCAGTGCGACGCGGGCCGCCCCTGTCAGTGTCGCCTTGCAAACCAGCAGATCAGGCTCTTCTTCATCGGCAAGGGTCAGGGCATCGGCCAGCACCAAACGGCCTTCGGCATCGGTGTTGTTGATTTCAACGCTCAGCCCCTTGCGCGAGGTCAGAATATCCTGCGGGCGATAGGCCCCTGCCGAGATGGAGTTTTCCACGGCAGGCACCAGCACCCGAAGACGCAAGGGCAGGTTCAGTTCCATAATCATTTTAGCGAGCCCGAGAACCGTCGCAGCACCGCCCATGTCTTTTTTCATCAGCCCCATAGAACCGGCCGGTTTGATGTTCAAACCACCGGTGTCAAAGCACACACCCTTGCCAACCAAAGTGATCTTGGGCGCGTTTTCGTCGCCCCAGATCATATCCAGCAATCGGGGTGCCTGATCAGAGGCACGTCCCACCGTGTGGATCATCGGGAAATTCTGCGCCAGCAGGTCATTTCCACGGATCACTTCGGTTTTTGCTTTGTAAAATTGCGCCAGCTTCATAAATGCCGCTTCCAGCCCGTCCGGCCCCATGTCAGATGCAGGCGTGTTGATCAGATCGCGGGTCAGGAAATCACCGGCGGCAATTGCCTCTAGTCGGGTAGCATCCACACCTTCGGGCGCAACCAGCGCGGCCTTTGGGACCGCTTTCTTTTTGTAGCGGTCGAACACATATCCGCCAAGCAACCACGCCAGCGCCGCTTGGGTTTTCTCTGCGCCATCCAGTCCAGATGCGATGTGATAGGTCCCTTCAGGCAGTTGCGCGACCACTGCTCCCATGTGCAGCCGGTCCCGTTTACGCTGCTGCAGGGTGCCCCATCCAACCAGCACGCGCCCTAGGCCACCTTCACCAGGGACCGTCAAAACCTGACCGAGCTTGCCTGCAAAACCGTTTGCTTTGGCCCAAGCAACTGTCGTTTTCGGGGCGTGTTCCGTGAAGTGGGCAAATCCTTCGGTCGAGATGACATCAACCGGAATTGCGGTATCAGAGGCGGCGGCGAATTTGGGTGACATGGGAACTCCTTCATATTCCCGGGCAGCCTACACCCAAAGCCAAGCGCTTTGAAATGCCATAATCGGGAACGCACAGGGCGATGTTTTCAGTCGTTGGGCAAAGGATTTGTCGGCACAGCCCCTGAGAGAATGCTGACATCGCGGCGTGGGAAGGGGATTTCAATGTTGTTTTCATCCAGCACATCCCAAAGCGCCAGAAACACGTCGCCGCGCACATTGGTCAGGCCCGCAGTGCTGTCCTTGATCCAGAACCGCAGGGTGAAATCAATCGAACTATCCCCGAAATTCACAATATGACAGACCGGCTTGGGGATCTGCACCACACGGTTCACTGATAGGGGCGCTTCTGATGCCAGTTTCTTTACCTCATGGGGATTGCTGTCATAAGACACACCGAAATTGATCTCCAGCCGCACCAGATCAGAGGAATGGGACCAGTTGATCACCTGACTGGTGATAAAGTCCTCGTTCGGGATCAGATATTCCCGCCCGTCGCGGGTTAGCACGCTGGCATAGCGCGCGCCAAGCTGGGTGATCCATCCGAAGGTACCGTCAAGCGAGATCACATCCCCCGGCTTGATGGATTTATCCAGCAGGATGATCACACCGGACACAAGATTGGAGACGATCTTTTGCAAGCCAAACCCGATCCCCAGACCAATCGCACCGGACAGCAAGGCAAGATTGCCGATATCAAAGCCGATCACCCGCAGGCCGATCATGAAGGCGATGGTGTAGAGCATCAGCTGCAGGGCTTTGTTCAGAAGCACGCGGATCGAGGGGGACATATCCTCGACCTTGTTAATGCGCTGCGACCCTGCTTTGGACAGGAAGCTTGCCACCACAAACAGGGTTGCGAGTGAAACGACAGCGATCAGCACGGTCAACAGTGACACCCGCGTGCCGCCCAGATCGAGCGCAATGGCATCCAGCGCATCGGCCGCATTTTCCCGCAGGCCAAAAATGGTCAGCACGACAAAGATACCTGCCGCCCAGCGCACCAGTTTGCGTACCGTGCGCGATCGGATTAACCGTGTTGTCACCACCAGTATCAGCCACCAAAGCGCAAGTGTTGCCGCCAGTGCGATAAAATAAGAGCGACTTGGCCATGTGATTTCCCGCATGACGAAAACCGTGGCCCATGACATCACCACAAATAGCAACAGCCACAAACGCTGGTTCAAAACGGCACAGATGCGTAGAAACCATTTGGGCAATCCGTGGGATTCCCCCAGAAATTCACGCACGCGCGGCCGGTAGAAACGATAAAGCCCGTAAGACAGTGTTGCGAGCACGACGATGATGGCGAGTTGATAGCCGCTCCAGGGTTGGGTCAGACGATTGACCAGACGCTCCCCCATATCGAGCAGCAGGGCGGATTGCTCTGTGAGGGTTGGCAAGGCGTTAATTGCCTCGTCTATTATGGCAACCGGCTCGTTTCCTGTCTCTTCGTCCAAGTAAATTCCCCCACTGCGATCCTGCTGAATACACGATATACATATTGCGAATTTTTATAAGGGAAATGATTGTCGATCTGTTAGCAGGGAAGGCATTGGGTTAACCCGCGCCCTGCACGCACCGTGAAGGAGTCCAAATGTATAATTTCCTACGCCTCGCACCTTGGCTTTTTGTGTGCGCTCCAACGGCCTTTGCGCAGGACGTAAGCCAAGCCATGCGGCAGTGGTGGGTGGAATGTGACAGCCGGGAGTATTGCAGCGCTGACATTGACGGGCTCACCAAAGATTACGAGACTCTTACGATGCGAATACAGCGCAGCGGGGTAGCAAACAGCCCGATCCAGCTGGAACTGACACCGGAAACCTTGGTGAACGAGGGTGCAGCCCTGCGGTTTGATATTCCCGGCGTGATTGAAGGGATCAACCGCAAGGCTGGCAAAGTTACGGACAACAGCCTTACCCTGTCAGAGCCGATCGGCAGTCCCCTGCTACAGGGGATCATGAAAGGGGAAACCCTGTTTGTGACCATAGACTTTCAAAATGCACGCGGTTCGCAGGTCTTTGACATTCCGCTGGCCGGAGCGATTGATTCATTGACCATCATGGATGTTGTTCAACACCGTTTGGGCCGGACCGATGCCATCGTCGCACGCGGTTCCGCGCCAGTAGACAACCCCTCCGACGTGTTCCCCAAGGATGGCATCGGGCCAGAAGGCAGCGAACCGGAGTATTCGGGGGAAGCCGATGCAATCGACGTGCCGGTGGCGGAAGGAGCAAACGGTTCCTCGGTAGAAGTGCTGTATACTCCGGCGGAATTGCCAGCCGCGGTTCTGGAACTTGGTCGCGCGGAGGCAGAATGTGGCGATCCCACCGTTGCGCTGAACGAAATGGGGGCCATTGTTCACAGGGACGCGACAGGCCAAACGACTTTTCTGGTGCCCTGCCAGATCGGGCAAGCCAACGTCAGTTATTATGTTGTGGTACACGATCCAGACAGCGGGAGCGATTATGCGATACAGCGTTTTGAACTGCCGCCTGCGCATAACAAACCGGACCGTGTAACGCTAATGAACCCGCAATGGCTGGCAGAACAGGGCCGGCTGGTATCGACCGTCTATGGCGATATGAACCTGAACTGCGGCGCATATGAGGTTCACGACTGGATTGCAGAGGAGCAGAAGTTTTCGCTGTCGGTTTACAGGGCAAAGGCAGACTGCACCGGACCCCACGTGGAACCCCAGAAGTTCCCTCTGGAGTGGACACGTGCCGAAATGGGGGACTGATGGTAGGGGCTGGCGAGAAGGGCTGGCGGTGGACGCTGACGGGCGGCACATTTCTGATCACCCTGCATTAACGACGCTTCATGTATGAAGCTTCATCTATCACGCGTCTTGTATCACGCTTCATTTATGACGCTTCATATTTGCAGGGTCATCGCTACGCCCTCCCCCCCGCAAACGACTCAACACTTGCGAGACTACGCACTTCGGTCTATTCCAACGCAGTATGAAACACAGATTCACTATGGATGACCGCTCCCGCCTGCCGTGGCGTTTCCACGGACAGGTTATTCTGCGCATCCAGGGGCTATCCGCGTAATTTTCTACGCTCGCCAACTCCAATAGCCAATCTACATAGCGGGAGGATCAAATGTCCGCACCTAAAACACTCTATGATAAAATCTGGGATGCCCACGTCGCCCATGAAGCCGAAGACGGCACTTGTCTGCTTTATATCGACCGGCACCTTGTCCACGAAGTGACATCCCCACAGGCGTTTGAAGGCCTGCGCATGGCAGGCCGGACCGTTCGTGCACCGGAAAAAACCATCGCCGTGCCGGATCACAACGTGCCAACCACGCTGGACCGCGCCAATGCGGAAACCATGACCGAAGACAGCCGCATTCAGGTTGAAGCGCTCGACACAAACGCCAAGGAATTTGGCCTGCACTACTACCCCGTGTCCGATGTGCGTCAGGGGATCGTGCATATCGTCGGACCGGAACAGGGCTGGACCTTGCCCGGCATGACAGTGGTGTGCGGCGACAGCCACACCGCCACCCACGGTGCGTTCGGCGCGCTCGCCCACGGCATCGGCACATCCGAGGTGGAACACGTTCTGGCCACGCAAACGCTGATCCAGAAGAAATCCAAGAACATGAAGGTGGAAATCACCGGATCGTTGAAACCGGGCGTCACCGCCAAAGACATCACCATGCGCGTGATCGGCGAAACCGGCACCGCTGGCGGGACCGGTTATGTGATCGAATACTGTGGTCAAGCGATCCGCGAACTGTCTATGGAAGGTCGGATGACCGTCTGTAACATGGCCATCGAAGGCGGCGCCCGCGCCGGTCTTATCGCGCCGGATGAAACCACATTCGAATACTGCAAAGGCCGCCCCCACGCCCCCAAAGGCGCACAGTGGGAAATGGCCGTGGAATCCTGGAAAGAGCTGTTCACCGACGAAGGCGCGCATTTCGACAAAGTGATCACCATCAAGGGCGAGGACATCGCGCCCTCCGTCACTTGGGGCACCTCCCCCGAAGACGTGCTGCCGATCACAGCCACTATCCCGAGCCCTGAAGATTTTGAGGGCGGCAAGGTAGACGCCGTACGCCGTGCGCTGGACTATATGGGGCTGGAATCCGGCACCAAACTGTCAGACGTGGAAATCGACACTGTCTTCATCGGCTCTTGCACCAACGGGCGGATCGAAGATCTGCGCGCTGCGGCTGCGGTACTGAAGGGCAAGAAGATCAAGGACGGGATGCGGGCTATGGTCGTGCCCGGCTCCGGTCTGGTACGGGCACAAGCCGAAGAAGAAGGTCTAGCACAGATCTTCCTCGACGCAGGCTTTGAATGGCGCATGGCGGGCTGTTCCATGTGTCTGGCGATGAACCCCGACCAACTGTCCGAAGGCGAACGCTGTGCGTCCACCTCCAACCGCAACTTTGAAGGCCGTCAAGGCTACAAAGGCCGCACCCACCTTCTGTCCCCCGCCATGGCCGCTGCTGCTGCTGTGACCGGTAAACTGACAGACATCCGCGACTTCGCGTAAGGAGATATCATCATGGAAAAGTTCCAGACAGTATCGGGCGTTGCCGCCCCAATGCCCTTGGTCAACATCGACACCGATATGATCATCCCGAAGCAATTCCTTAAGACCATCAAACGCACCGGCCTTGGCGCCAACCTGTTTGACGAGATGCGTTTTAACCGCGACGGCACCGAGGTAACGGATTTTGTTCTGAACAAACCCGCCTACCGCGAGGCCGAGATTCTCGTGGCCGGAGACAACTTCGGCTGCGGCTCCTCCCGTGAACACGCCCCTTGGGCGCTGGGAGATTTTGGAATCAAAGTCGTCATCTCCACATCTTTTGCAGACATTTTTTATAATAACTGCTTCAAAAATGGCATCCTTCCGGTGGTTCTGCCCAAGGAAGCCGTCGATGTTTTAATGGAAGATGCGGAACGTGGCTCCAATGCGCGGATCACAGTCAATCTGGAAGACCAGACCGTCTCTGCCACGGATGGAACAGAGTTCAAATTCGAAGTGGACGCGTTCAAAAAACACTGCCTTCTGAATGGCTTGGACGACATCGGCCTGACCCTGCAAAAGGCTGCTTCGATCGACAGTTTCGAAGTCGGCTATGCGGCACAGGCCCCTTGGGTCTAATCGGTCAGACTACCAGATATTGATATGGCCACAGTAAAATGTGGCCATATTGTGGTGGTGCAATTCTACTACAGGTTCACCCCAAAACCCACTGTTTCTCAACAATTTTATGCTCTGGCGCTTGATCACTTTTTTGATTTGGGCTTCATTAAGGCATAAATAAGGCTTCGGCCTATACAAAAGTCCGGCATGAACTGGACGAGAGGATGAGAGCAGTGTTGACGAGGCTTGCAGGCGCATCTGTGAGGGCCGCATTGGTTGCCGCAATGATTGTATTGCCGGTAATTGTGTTACCCGAGCTATCACCGAACTCCGCGGATCTGGCGATTCTGGCGGCGGCAATCGCCGCAGCTTTCGTGATCTTCGAATACGGGTTCACCACCCCCAGTTTAATCGAATTCCGTTTCGCGGCGCCCTATAACAGGTTCCGCTTTGCGATATTGGCGCTTCTGCTGACAGGCATTGCATTCGCCTTCAGCGAGCCGGTCAGCTCCACCGGTACTTCGCTGGCAGTTTCCGGATTTGCCAAAACCAGCGCGCAGATATGGGACTTCACCGGCAGCCCGCTGACCTTCTTTGAAGGGCTGACAGCCAATATGGGCGCTACGAGCCAACGGTTGGTGACCAATGCCGCCGCACTGGCCCTAAGCCTGACGGCAATCACGCTGGTGGTCTCTAGCGTTGTAATCTGGAATTTCTCTTGGCCCCTTCACGCAGAGAACTTCAATCTCTGGATCAACATGCCCAACTTCGATGTTGCGGTGGATGAGGAAACCCAAGATACCTTGCGTCAGTCCGGTTTGGTCAGCCTGATCATTGGCTTTACCCTGCCATATCTGATCCCAGAGGCCGCCTTCGCTTTTGTTGGTCCCCTTCATCCCATCAACAGCGGAAACAGCTTGTTGTTGCTTTGGATGATTGTGATCTGGTGTTTTGTTCCGGCAGTGTCCATCCTGCGGGCCGTGGCGCTTTATAAGGTGGCGAATTTGCTGGCCGCACAAAGCATCGAACTGTCCAAATCCGAAGACGTCTGATGCGGTTTCTTCCGGTCGTTGCACTTTGCCTGACCGGACTTGCTGCTGCCGCCGATCCAATCCGAATCGCGACCTTCAATGCCGCGCTCAGCCGGAAGGGTCCGGGGCTATTGCTGCGGGATATTGAACAGGGCAATGATGCGCAAATCAAAGCTGTGATAGCAATTCTTCAAACGGTGCGCCCTGACATCTTGCTGATCAACGAGCTTGATCACGACCACGAAAATCTTACCCTGCAAGCCTTTCTCCGCAGGCTTGCCCAAGACACCGAAGACGGGGCCGCGCTCGACTATCCCTATTACTATGCCCCAGCGCAGAACACCGGCCTGCCGAGCGGTCGTGACCTTGACGGCGACGGGCGGCTGGGTGGTCCGGCAGACAATTATGGCTTTGGCTATTTTCGCGGCCAATACGCAATGGCGCTGGTGTCCCGTTTCCCGCTGGATACCGAAAAGGCCCTCGATTTTTCAGACCTGTTGTGGAAGCACATCCCGAATGCTGAAATGCCCAAAGCGGCAGATGGCAGCGCTTTTCCCAGCTACGACGCGCTGCACGCGATGCGACTGTCGTCCAAGTCCCACTGGGATGTGCCGGTTGTTCTGCCGGACGGTCGCCGCTTACACCTTCTGGCCTCCCATCCGACACCCCCTGTTTTTGACGGTCCCGAGGATATGAACGGCAAACGCAACCGTGCCGAAATCCTGTTCTGGGACAGCTACATCCGCGAAACCCTGCTGCCAACCGATGCAGATTTTGTCCTGCTGGGCGATCTGAACGCGGACCCAGCAGATGGCGAAGGCAGCCACGATGCGATCAATACTCTTTTGTCTGCCGAGTACATTCAAGACCCTGAACCGCGTTCAAAAGGCGGTGCCTTGGCAGCGCAAGCCCAAGCTGGCGTAAACGCCGAACATCAAAGCGATCCCGCCACCGATACGGCAGACTGGAACGATAGCAACGGGCCGGGAAATCTGCGGGTGGATTATGTTTTGCCCTCGGCCGCCCTGAACGTGTCAGACGCTGGCGTGTTCTGGCCAGCACCCGACACCGCAGGGTTTGAATGGATTGGTTCAGACGGTCGCGCCAGTTCTGACCATCGGCTTGTCTGGATCGATATTGACTGAAGCCGCACGATGCACCGCTTCGGCGACGGGCGTTTGGACGAAATCCGGTAACACTTTTTGAAAGGCACCCCCATCAATCCGGTGCGGTTTGTGCCAAAGGTAACGCATCTCTAATATTCGACGCCCAAGCGGCCAGAACGGCGCAAGCGCGTAGATTTGCAGCCAGTTAAACCGGCCCGCCTGCACCCCGAGGATACGGGCCATTTCCTGTCCAGTCAGCGTGTAACCTTCGAAATTGAGCGTGGTAAACTGCGGCAGGCTCTCCCGCTTTTCGGCCAGTTCCACAAACGCGCGGCAGAAATCGGGCAAATAGGCCCAAGCGTGGGTGGTATCCACCGGACCGGGATAGGCGATCCGGCCTTTGGCCACGGGTTTGCTGACGATCATGTCAAACCAGTTCCCGCTGGCCTTCGTGTCCAGAAAATCGCCAGCACGCAGGATAATCGTCGGAACGCCGCTTTGTTTTAGGGCTTGTTCCAGCTCGATCCGCAGACGCCCCATAAGATTTTCGGCATGATGGGGGGTATCGCTGCTGAACACCTCCGGCGCATCCGCACCGTAGACGTACACATTGCCTGCCAGCAGCACCGTCGCACCAGATTTGCGGGCAGCAGAGATGACCATGCGGGTTTGCTCGGGCATATCTTTTGCCCAACGGTGATAGGGCGGGTTCCAACCATGAACGATGATATCGACGCCCTTCGCGGCCGTTTCCAGATCATCGCGCTTGCGATCAAAGCGGCGAATCTGCCAACCTTTGCGTTCAAACGCGACGCCCATGCTGCGGCCAAACCGGCCCGAAGCGCCAAGGATTAATACAGTTTTTGTCATTTCCAGTCCTTCCAAAGTGATTGTGTGTGCTGGAAAGCTATCTATAATAAATCTGAATGATAATTCCCTGTAAAAGCATATCAACTATTCAATAGTGAATGGAAACCCATGCAAAGTTTTGACTGGACGCTGATCCAAAGCTTCCTTGCCGTGGCGCAAAGCGGATCATATTCCGCCGCCGCGCGAAAGAGCGGACGCAGCCAGCCCACCATTGGCCGCCATATCGAACAATTGCAGTCCCAGTTGGGCGCAACCCTGTTCCAGCGGGCCACGAAAGGATACGATCTGACGCCCACAGGTCGCGCGCTGCTGGATCACGCACGAACCATGCAACGGGCGGCGGCGGAAATGTCACTGGTCACGGAAGGGCGCGCTGCCGAAGTTCGCGGGACCGTCCGGATCACAGCCTCCGAGATTGTCGCGACCTATATTCTGCCCGAACTCCTCGCAGAGCTGCTGGCGCAGGAACCGGAATTGCAGATTGAGCTGGTCGCCACCAACAGCACAGAAAACCTGTTGCTGCGCGAAGCGGATATTGCGCTGCGGATGGTGCAACCGATGCAACAAGATCTGATCGCACGCAGGATCGGTGTAATCCCCATTGGGCTATACGGCGCGCCGTCCTATTTGGCACGCAAAGGCAGACCGCAACAATTTGAAGAAATCGCGAACCATGTACTGCTGGGGTATGACCGTTCCGACCTGATGATCCGTGGCATAGCAGCCCTTGGCTTTCCGATAAAACGAGAGGACTTTGCCTTTCGTGTAGACGATCAAGTCACCTATATGGAGGCGCTTCGGGCGGGTGTGGGGCTTGGTGCCTGCCAGAAACGACAGGCGGAGCGATATGGCCTGATCGAACTGTTGCCCGAGTTGACCATCCCGCCCTTGCCCGTCTGGATAACAGCCCATTCCGCGCTGCGCACTTCGGCAAAGGTGCGGCGGGTTTTTGATTTTCTGACAGATCATCTGCCCGGCCGCCTGTAAGCAATGCAGCACAGTTTTATGCTGGCTTTGAGCCGGCTTTCCCGCGCCGTCCGTCTTGACCCTACGCCCCCTGCGGCCTAGGAAAATGCGAGATTTAAAAAAAGGACATGGGACAATGAACACTCCATCAATGCTGATCCTGCCGGGCGACGGCATCGGGCAGGAAGTTATGACCGAAGTGCAGCGCGTTATTGCTTGGTTCGGCGACAAGCGCGATGTTAAATTCGACGTGAGCGAGGATCTAGTGGGCGGTGCAGCCTATGACGCGCATGGCACCCCGCTGACCGATGCGACTATGGCCAAGGCACAAGAGGTAGACGCGGTTCTGCTGGGCGCTGTGGGTGGTCCGAAATACGACGATCTGGACTTTTCCGTAAAACCCGAACGGGGCCTGCTGCGTCTGCGCAAGGAAATGGACCTGTTTGCCAACCTGCGTCCGGCACAATGTTTTGATGCCCTTGCGGATTTCTCTTCGCTTAAGAAAGACATCGTTTCCGGTCTGGATATCATGATCGTGCGCGAACTGACCTCCGGTTCCTACTTCGGTGAACCGCGCGGCATCTTTGAAGAAGACGGACAGCGCGTGGGCATCAACACCCAGCGTTACACCGAAGCGGAAATTGACCGTGTTGCCCGCAGCGCATTCGAACTGGCCCGCAAGCGGAACAACAAAGTTTGTTCCATGGAGAAAGCCAACGTGATGGAAAGCGGCATCTTGTGGCGTGAAGTTGTCACGGCTGTCCACAAAGCCGATTATGCGGATGTAGAACTGTCCCACATGTACGCCGACAACGGCGCAATGCAGTTGGTACGCGCGCCGAAGCAGTTCGATGTGATCGTCACCGACAACCTGTTCGGCGATATTCTGTCCGATTGCGCCGCCATGCTGACCGGTTCGCTGGGCATGCTGCCGTCCGCTTCTTTGGGCGCGCCAATGGCAAACGGCCGTCCCAAGGCAATGTACGAACCGGTCCACGGTTCCGCGCCTGACATCATGGGCCAGAGCAAGGCTAACCCTTGTGCCTGTATCCTGTCCCTTGCAATGGCGCTGCGCTACTCGTTTGATCTGGGCGAAGAAGCAACCCGTCTGGAAAAAGCGGTCGAAACCGTTCTGGCCAAAGGCATCCGCACCGGCGATCTGATGCAGGCGGACGGTGGCAAACCTGTCAGCACATCCGAAATGACAGACGCCATCATCGCAGAGCTGCAAGCCAGCCTGTAAGCGGCAACACTCGCGTAAATTCGTGCAAGGCGGCGGGAAAAACCGCTGCCTTGCAACACTCTCCGGCCCCCTTTGGATTTGCTAATAGGGCGGGAATGGTCAAAGATGCCCGCGACACCAAGACCCTGACCAAAGCAGTCTATCAATGGCCCTGCGCAGCATCATCTTCGCCCTTCTCGCATTTGCATTCTTTGCAACCCACGACCTGATCGTGAAATTCCTCGGGGGCAGTTATTCCCCCGTGCAATTGATCTTTTTCTCCTCACTGATGTCTTTCCCGCTGGTCACGGCCATGCTGATGCGCGACCCGACCGAGGGAAACTTGCGGCCGGTCAATCCGTGGTGGGTTGCGGCGCGCACGCTGGCATCCGTCTCTGCCGCGCTATGCGTGTTTTACGCCTTTTCCAACCTGCCGCTGTCACAGGTCTATGCCCTGCTTTTCGCCATGCCCTTGCTGATTACGGTGCTGTCTGTGCCAATCCTTGGCGAGAAAGTGGGCATACACCGCTGGGGCGCTGTGGTGCTGGGCTTGTGCGGCGTGCTGGTGGTGTTGCGACCGGGCAGTGCTGATCTGGAACTGGGGCATCTGGCGGGGCTGATGGCAGCGCTGTGTTCCTCCTTTGCTTCGGTGGTTGTGCGCCGGATCGGGCGGCAAGAACGCTCTGTTGTGCTGATGCTCTACCCGTTGGCGTTGAACTTTCTGATCATGGGATCCGCGCTTGCCTTCGTCTACAAACCGATGCCGATAGAACATCTGGGGCTGGTCGGGTTGATCGCGGTCTCGGCCTTTGTGGCCGGTCTGTTCCTGATCGCCGCCTACCGCGCCGGAGAGGCTGCAGTGGTTGCGCCGATGCAATATTCACAGATCATATGGGCCACGATCTTCGGTTACACCCTTTTCAATGAGACCCTGGATTCAGCAACCCTGATCGGCACGTCCCTGATCATCCTGAGCGGCATCTACATCGTCTGGCGCGAGAGTCGGGGACGATCAAACAACACGCCTGTTTTGCGCACACGGCAACGCAACCAAAGCCCGGGTGCAATCAATATTTCACCCTTTCTGCGCAAGAAACCCTGACGGATCAGGACTCTTCTGTCGGAAATCTTTTGCGGATGCGTTCTGCGATCTGGTCCCGCACTTCGCGGTACCGGTCAAGCTTGGCCTCGCGGCTGTCGCCAAATCCGCTCGGGTCCAAGGTCTGCCAGTATTCCACTTCCAGCGAATAATAGCGCGTGTATTCAAGCGCGCGGCGCTGTGCGGCAGGGGACAGCGCGACAATCAGGTCATAGCTGTCCAGATCGTCGCCCCATTCCATCAGGTCGTCAAAGGATCGGGTGCGATGGCGGGACAGTTCCACGCCAAGTTCGCGGCAGACCGTAATGGCATAGCCGTCGATCTCCATGTCGCCTTTTACGCCAGCGGATTGCACAAAGATGGATGTCCCAACAGCCTGTTTCAGCAAGCCTTCCGCCATCGGCGAACGGATTGAGTTGTGGTCACAACAAAACAAAACAGATGAGGGACGGGTCAGCTCCATATTCGGGTTAGCCACGCATATGCAGGACGCAAATCAGGGTGAACAAGCGCCGCGCTGTGGGTAAGTCTGTGCGGATTTTCCCCTCTAAGCGCTCCAGCAACTGACGAGAGCCTTCGTCGTGAATACCGCGCCGCCCCATATCAATCGCCTCTATCTGGGCCGGCGGGAGCTTTTTCACCGCGTCAAAGTAGCTTTCGCAAATCTGGAAGTAATCTTTGATCACCTGCTTCAGCGGCGACACCGAGAGGTGAAATTCAGACGCCGGTGACCCGTCCTCGGTTCGCACGTCACATACGACACGGCGATCCTTGATTGACATGAACAGCTGATAAGGCCCTTCCGGAATGTCTTTGCCGTTGCGCGCCACAAGGCCGAACACATTCTCTTCCATCAAATCGAACAACGCGACTTTGCGTTCCCGCTCCACCTCGGGTGTGGGGGCTGGAAGGCCGCTGTCGTCCAGTTCAATATGGATCAGCTTGGAAAGATCATCCATTGTCGTCCTCGTTCATTTGATCCAGTCGTGCCCGAACGGACAGACCGTGTGCTTGCAGGCTTTCGGAGATGGCCAGTGTTTCGGCCGCTGGTCCAATGGCCCGCAAAGCTGCCGGAGTCATCTGCGCCAGAGTGGTCCGCTTCATGAAATCCAGAACGGACAGCCCGCTGGAAAATCTTGCAGAACGGGAGGTCGGCAACACATGGTTAGGCCCGCCCACGTAATCACCAATCGCCTCGGGCGTCCATGCCCCGATAAAGATAGCGCCCGCATGACGTATCTTTCGGCTGTAGTCGGCGGCATCCGCCACGCATAGTTCCAGATGTTCAGGTGCGATCCGGTCGGACAGCTTTGCCGCCTGATCCAGATCGGATGTCACAATCACTGCGCCGTAATCGGCCCAGCTTTTCGCGGCAATCTCACGCCGTTCCAGCGTTTCCAGCGCCTTTTCGACCGAAGCCGCCACCGCCCGCGCGAAATCTGCGTTATCCGTGATCAGGATCGACTGCGCGCTTTCATCGTGTTCCGCCTGTGACAGCAGATCCATCGCGATCCAGTCCGGGTTGTTATCCTTATCGGCAATCACCAGAATCTCGGATGGGCCAGCGATCATGTCGATGCCCACCGTCCCAAAAACCCGCCGCTTGGCCGCAGCCACAAAAGCGTTGCCTGGTCCGGTGATCTTATCCACCTTGCCAATCGTTTGCGTTCCATAGGCCATCGCCCCAACCGCCTGCGCGCCGCCGATCCGGTAGACGGTTTCAACACCGGACAGACGCGCCGCCAGCAACACCAGCGGATTAACCGCGCCTTTGGGGGTGGGCGCACAGATCACCAGATTTTCCACTCCAGCCACAGAGGCAGGGATCGCATTCATCAGCACACTTGAAGGATAGGACGCCAGACCGCCCGGCACGTACAGCCCTGCGGCCTCTACCGCGCTCCAGCGCCAGCCAAGCTGCGCGCCGCTGTCATCCTGCCACCATGCATCCTCGGGCAGTTGCTTCTCGTGATAGGCGCGAATCCGGTCTGCCGCCAGTTCCAGCGCAGCACGCTCTGCCGCAGGCACAGTTTCAATCGCCGCATCAATCTCTGCCTTGGTAAACGCCAGCGTTTCGGGCGTCAGATCCATCCCGTCAAATTTAGCTGTCAGATCAATCACAGCCGCATCACCGCGGGTCTGAACATCGGCCAGAATATCCGCAACAACAGCGTCAACCTGCACGTCTGTGTCACGTTTCAGATGCAGAAAGTTATCGAATTCAGCGTCAAAATTCGGGGATGAGGTGTCTAGAAACAAGGGCATTGGCAAATTCTCCTGCCGTGCTGATACCCGCATGGGCGGAGAGGCTCAAGAAGGATGCGACGGCACCTTGCCCGATGGCGCAACATAAGGGCGGGTAACGTCCTTTAGCGTGACCTCAACACATTCCACATCTAGTGCAATCGCCCCGTCCCCTGCCAGCGTCAGCAGGATCGTCCCTGCGCCATCTTCAGCCGGTTCAAACGTCACAGTCAGCAGCGAGATCACCTGATCCTTGTCGGTAATATCCACCCCCGATGTGCGCACTTTCAACACGCTGTCCACCACCAGAACCGCCTGCACCCGCTCAACCTTGCGCCGCGCGACGGTGGCCGCCTCTGCGTCTTCCCAACGGAACCGGTTCGCCAAAAGACCAAACCGCCGCTTGCCCGCTTGCCAGTCCATCTCGGACACGGGCAGCACCGCATCCTGCAACATTGCGGAAACAGCAACCAGATCGTCCCCGTCAAGGGCGCGCAACCGCAAGGGCTGCTCTGCACCATCTTCGAATTTTGCGTCCTGTGCCATCACGCTTTTACCCGTTCAATCTTTGCACCGACCGCGCTGAACTTGCGCACGACTTTTTCATAGCCGCGATCCAGATGATACACGCGGCTGACGATGGTTTCGCCCTCTGCTGCCAGACCGGCAAGGATCATCGAAACCGATGCGCGCAAATCCGTCGCCATCACCGGCGCACCTTTCAGACGATCCACGCCTTTAACCGTGGCCACACCGCCGTGGACCTCTATATCTGCACCCATCCGGATCAGTTCGGGCGCGTGCATAAAGCGGTTCTCAAAAATGGTTTCTTCCAGAACCGAAGTCCCTTCCGCTGTACACAACAACGCCATCATCTGCGCCTGCAAATCGGTCGGGAAACCGGGGAAAATTTCGGTCTTCACGTCCACCGATTTCACCCGCGCACCCTTATTCTTAACCTTCAGGCCTTTTTCCGTTTCTTCGACAGAAATATCCGCTTCTTCCAGCTTGTCACAAAACGCGCCCAGCAATTCGCGGCGTCCGCCCAACAGCTCCACCTCACCGCCGGCAATCGCAGGGGCAAGCATATAGGTGCCGAGCTCAATCCGGTCGGTCACAACCGGATGCGTCGCCCCGTGCAAGCGGTCCACACCCTGAATTTCGATCCGGCTGGTGCCTTCCCCTTCAATTTGCGCGCCCATTTTGCGCAAACATTGGGCGAGATCCACGATCTCGGGTTCTTTCGCGGCGTTTTCGATCACCGTTGTCCCCTTGGCCAATGTCGCTGCCATAAGGATGTTCTCTGTCGCCCCGACCGAGGCAAAACGCAGGGGAATCACAGCGCCTTTCAAGCCACCATTGGTCTTGGCGTGAAGATAGCCGTCCTTCAGTTCGATCTGCGCGCCCATCAGTTCCAGCGCATCCGTGTGGATATCCATCGGCCGTGCTCCAATGGCACAGCCCCCCGGTAGCGAAACGACCGCATGACCCAGCCGCGCCAGCATCGGGCCGAGCACCAGATTGGACGCCCGCATCTTTCGCACAATGTCGTAATGGGCGACGTGATTGCTGATTTCCTTGGTGCCGAGCGCCTGAACCGTCCCATCCTGCAATCCGGCAACCTCAGTCCCGAGCGAGGACAGCAGTTCCGCCATCGTTTTAATGTCCGAAAGCCGCGGCGCGTTCGTCAGCGTCAGAGGCTCCTCGCTCAGCAAGGTCGCTGGCATCAGCGTCAAACAGGCGTTTTTCGCGCCTGCAATAGGAATTTGGCCGTTCACAGGCCCGTTGCCCGTTACGAGAATGCTGTCCATAATACGCTGCCCTCTGCGCTATTCGTTGTTGTCTGTTGTCGTGTCTGCTTTGCGCGCACGGCTCTGCTGCTTACGCCGTTGCAGGTTGTCACGCAATTGCTTGCGCAAACGCTCTGCCCGCTCGGCGGCGGCGCGTTCCTTGGGGGAAAGCTGTTCCCGGTTCTCTGCATCTGTCTTGCCCATAGCCACTCTGTACATCAGACTGACAAACCCGTCCAGTTAGGCCTTGCGTTCGCGGAATTTTCCGCTAAAACCCCGCCAATCACAGCGTGCTGCTGTAGCTCAGAGGTAGAGCACTCCCTTGGTAAGGGAGAGGTCGAGAGTTCGATTCTCTCCAGCAGCACCACTAAATCCACCTAAATCGTTGTTTTTGAATGGGTTTCAGAGCTGTCTGGTTTCCGTATCCACCCTTTTATCCACCCTAAGCCGTTTCCATCCCGTTCAAAATCCGCTTTGGTTCGCCGTTGTAAAATTGCCGCGAATGACCTGCCTCCAGTAGCCTCACTGGCTGTCCGACGTCACCGCAGTTGCTTAGAACCCTGTTGAAGTATGTTGAACCCGCATCGCTTGAACCGCTACGCAAAACTAAGGTTTTTTCAGGTTTTGAAAGGTTGATTGCTTTTTAAGCCTGTTTTGGTTTTTTAAGGCTTCAGAACACCTAAGAGCCAAAGCAAGCCCGATAGAAAGGTTGCCGCAAGTTCCCTGATTTGTGGGTGCGCGAATTTCGCAGCGGGTATCGGTCCCCAATCGAACCGCGCCAAGACTTTCCAAGCCCCCCCCTCCACACGCGCGTATTGGTTGCTAAAATCCAAATAGAATCTTGGGGAGCGCAACTTTTTGGTGGACAATTGCCTGCTCTCTCCCAGAGGATAACTGCATTCTTTTCGACATATTCGCAGGCGCAAAAATGAACCTTTTTTTTCGTTTCTTTATTACGTTCGGATTAAGCACGGGACTAGCTTTGGCCCAACAAAAAGACGGCGTTCAAATACGCTGTGGAGCGTCTAAGGGTCACGGGTATTTCTTCCAAGATGATTTGACCAACCCAGACGGTCCAAACTGGAGCCAAGACGGTATTAGTACCGGTAAAATTGTCTTAGTTCGATACGGGGAGGAATGGGACATCCTGTTTGACGATAGTGTTGGAGCGTCCGGCTACAGGCAGGACGGCGCAACCGTAGTACCGCTGATAAGCAAAGGTAGCCTTTTGTCAGTTGGAGCGTTCCATTCGAATTACGCAGATGTCTATACTTTCGACTTTGTAGGGAGGCAGGTCGCTTGGACCAGCAACAAACTCGGCCCGATAGTTCCCAAAGTCGCAGTATATCAAGCCAACTGCGATTGAGACTGCGATTGTAGCGAACTCGCTAGAAACATTTTTCTCAGTTTTGAGTCCCAGCCACACACTGCCCATGGCTAGATGTATATATGTCCTGCTTTTTGTGACGCTTCTTACAGGCAAACCCCTCAAAGCGTCACAGATTTTGTGCCAGTACCCCCACTAGATCCACTATCTACCCCGCAACCGTCCTGTTTTTTGTGGCACCTGTGCTGGCTTTTTGTGCGGGGCTTTTCCTTTGCCCGCCACCCCATGAACGCCTTAGCAGCCGAACGCCCGTCTGCGCTGGGCAGTTCTTGCAGCGACCACACCGCCGCCTTGCCATAACCGGACGGGCCAAGGTGGGGCGCTTGCACCATTTCTATGAACCCGCGTTCCTGCAATTCTTGGAACCACGGCCCGACTGTGTTGCGGTGGACGTGTAGGGCCATAGCCGCATCGCGGTGGCTTAGGATTATTTGCCCGTTGTTCACCCCGTTAAATCGCCGCTTCAGCTCGATATAGAGCGCCCTTGGACCCGGCCTTAGCGTTGCCCATGCAGGGGAGGCTTGCAGCCACTCAGGAAGCTGGACGTGACGCCCAGCCCCCCTTTTGCCGCGAATGAATGGCTTGCGGCTCATTGGTGGTCCTTTCTCCGCTTCAGCGCCAGATAGACGCGGGTTGCGGTTACGGGATCGGCACAGCCCCCAAGGGACAGCCAGCCCGTTTCTGGGGCGGCTGTGGCGGCGTTTACGGCCATGACGTGCCAGCGGCCCGCCATGCGCTTCAGTCGGTATGTCTGGGGCATTCTAAACACCTCCGTAGGCCAAGCGGTCTATCAGACGGGCTTGTGTTGGGGTTAGTCCATAACGGCGGCGTAGGCGGGCGATGCGAACGGCTTTCATTGCTGCACCTCCGAAGCGCCCAGCGCCTTTGCAGACGGCGGAAAGCGCAATGCGGATTTGTCGGCATCCACGGCAAGCGAGTAATAGGCAACACGCCCAGCGCCGCGCTCCATTTCAATCGGCCAACCAAATTCGGTTCGCAGCCGATGGACAATAGCGCCCAAGCGCCAGCCGTGGCTTTCTCGAATTTCGGTTCCGGTTGAGATTTTCCGGCCTGCCAGAAGTGATTTGCAAGCCCAGTAGACTTGCGTTTGTTGAGAGTAAAAAGAGGTTTGGGCCATGAGCGGCCTCCTTTTCAAAGGGGCGCTGGGCGTGTAAGGTCATTGTATTCCGTCTCACAGGAATGGCCCCACATGCCAGCGCGGTTATCCGCGTGAGCGGTGGGGTTTTCTATTGGTTCTGGGATTCAATCGCCGCGTCGATGTCGGCTTCCTTCCAATACAGGCGCGAACCTATTTTGAACGGCTTGGGCAAGCGGCCCGTTTCGCAGTCACGGTAAATCGTGGTTCGCCCACGGCCACCTAGCTTGGCTTGCAGGTCACGGAAAGAAAGATAACGCATTTTGATGTTCCATTAGTTGCTTCGGAACACCAACCTAACGAAAGCGATATTTTCTCCAATTACGACAAAACACCGATTATTCTGCCAACGCCACACAATCATCGCACACCAACGATTGCTCTTCACTGTCGAACTTCTCTGTCAATTCCCCGCATCTTTTGCAGGGAAGTACTTCGGGCTTGTGCCCCACTCCCATTGACTGTGAGAAATTTATTAGGTCTTGGCCCGCTTCCCATGCATATAATTCTGTCTCACTTAGTTCTATTTGCAGACCAAAAGCATCCAGTGTTTCAGGGTCAGTCTCAGAGAAAAATGAGACGTTATTGTTTTGCAAACAATCGCACTCCTGCATTTTCTTTTTAAAAGCTTTGTGGGAGCTTCGTATGGTCCTTGGTTCGGCTTGTGCAAAAGTTCCCCGCAGAAAGAGAGACGCTATTTCATACGCTGCTGCTTTAGTGTGGACGAATTGTTTCAATCTAATTTTGCTGGCGGAATCCGCTAATTTTTCACGTAGGCCAGACGGCAAAGAGCCCAAGTTACTTTTTACATCCATTCCAACTGCTCTTGAAACAAAATGCGCTAGCTCAACCCCTAGAGAGGCCCCCAATATTCTCTCCACTAGGCGATAGTGTAACTCCTGTTTAAATGCCTTCGCGGATAAACCAAAAGGCGAATTGCTGCGTCCTTTTCTCCCTTTAACACCATCCGTAAGTCCATCCACTAGGAACTCTTTCAGTGCAGTAGACAACCAAATTGGAAGAGGAACAGCCCCTCTCTCACAATGTATTATCGCTTCATGCAGTGCCAAACTATCACCAGCCTCAAAGCGCAGACGGCAATCCTCCAAACAAGACCTCTCAAAACGGTGATTTGATGGCCGCAAGACTTTTACAAATTCTAAAGCCTCTGAAAGGTCTTCCTTATGCGTAGGCTTAAGTTTGTTTTTCATATCAGACACTCAGCATAATTACCTTTAAATTGTCAGCGGCATTCAAACTCGCCCACCGCTCCATAAGCATCCGCCGCTGCTCCAAAAAATCCGTCCGCTTATAAGCCCTTTCCACCACGCCGCCAGAAACATGCCCCAGACAAGTCTCTGCCACGTCACGGGGCGTAGAGGTCGCTTCTGCGGTCCAATCCCTGAAACTGGACCGGAACCCGTGTGGACGCTCCACCATGCCGCGCCGCTCCATAAATCGGCTCATAGTTGCGTCTGAAATCACGCCTTTGCGGATACTGGGAAACAGGTAGCCATCCCGTTCAAATGGTTTGGCTTGCTCGATCACGGCCAACGCCTCTTGTGACAGGGGAACCCTGAACGCGCTTGTCGCATCCTTGCGGCCTTTCACGGCTTCGCTGGGGATGGTCCAAACATCGCCTTCGATTTCGTCCAAGCGGATAAACCGCAAAGGCTTGGAGCGAACCGCCGTTAAAATCAGCAGCCGCATTGCAAGTTCGGTTATGCTGCCCCCATTCAGGCTTTGGTAGAAGTCGGGCATTTGCTGCCAAGGGATTGCAGGAATGTGCTGTGTCTTGTGCCGTTGTTTGCCCAGCAGCGCCTTTGCCTTTTCAGTCGCTTGCAAATCAACCTCCAAGCCCAGCGCGGCCGCATGGCGCAGACAGATGCTTAGACGGTTCAGCGCCTTGCTTGCCGTATGCGCCTTGTCGTGCCAGATCGGGGCCAGCGTGTCGCGTATGTCTTTTTGGTCAATATCAGAAACCGGAACCGCGCCCAGCTTGGGCAGGACGTGCAGTTCAAGGGGGGAGAACCAGCGCCCGTTCACACCGTCGCCTTTCAGTTCTGCCTTGCGGCTTTCAAAGGCATCTAAGGCAATATCGCGCAACAGATGGATGTTCCGCGCCGCATCCCGTTTCTGTTTTTCGCGTTCCTTGATCGGGTCCAAGCCCAGCGCCACCAAAGCGCGTTTATCCCGCGCCATTTGCCGCGCATCCCTTAGGGTAATATTGGGGTAGCCCCCAAGCCCCATTTCCCGCCGCCGCCCGTGGACGTTTACGCGCAAGACCCATTGCGCCCCGCCATTGGGTCGCTTGTGGAACCAAAGCCCGTTCCCATCCGCGTATTTGCCCGGCGCTATAGATTTCAAACTCTGTGCTGAAAGTCGGTCAATTTGACGGGCCAAAACGTATCCACCTTTCTATCCACCCTCAACATATAGTATGCCGTGGGTTGCCATGGAATAGGCTACACCAGTTTTTGCCTGTAAAATAGAGGGATTTAGGTTTTTCACCTATACCACGGAACACCAAGATATAGTAATTCTTTTCTCTCCAGCAGCACCACTTTTCCCGCCTATCAACGGACTTCAGCGCGCGGTAGCGCTGTCTTAAAAGTCTGCCGACTCCGGTTCGAACTGGGCGATGTCGAAATTTACCAGCATGGTGTAGGTGTTTTCGTCCTCGGTAATCTCGATGTCTGCGTCCAGTTGAATGGCGAATGCTGAGATGAGTTTGGCTCCGAGGCCGGTGCTTTCTACTTCGCGTTCCGCGCCAGTGGAATTTTTCAGTTCCAAGCAGCATCTCTTACCATCATCCAGCTTTTTGAATTCGACGGAGATCCAAGGCGTTTGTCCTTCGGGCGCGCCAACGTATTTCAGAGCGTTCGTGGCGGCTTCCGCTACCAGCAGAGACATTGGGACGGCTTGGTCCGGGAAGAGCATGACCTCATCCACATCAAGCTTAACCTCGATATCCATACTTTTTTCAGCGCCGATTTGGACGGTTTTCTCAATCACTTCGCGGACCAGTTCACCGACGTTAACCTGCCCTCCGGTTCCGCTCTGATAGAGATCGCGATGGATCGTGGCGAGGCTGAGAACACGATCCTGAATGCGACGCAGCATCAATTTGGTTTCATCATGCCTTGCCGCGCGGATCTGCATGTTAAGGATGGATGAGATCAGCTGCAGGTTATTCTTGACGCGGTGGTGAACCTCTTTGGTCAACACGGATTGGTGCCGCATCGCGTCTTCCATCTTGGCCTCTTCCCGCAGGATCGAGTCCGCCATCGACAGGTAGGAATCCTGAATGGTTTGCAGCTCGTTGGGCATATCGGGCGCGATGGTATCGGTTACCGATGTCCGGTCTCGTGCAAATTCAAGCATCTGCTGCCCGATCGAGTTGATCTGCCGCGTCAGCAGCCGGTGAATGGTCATCAGCGCCACTGTCAGCGAGAAAATCCACATCAGGACCGGAAAGACCGACGTCGACAAGATACGCAACAGCCGCTCTGATCTTTCGCCTAAGGACGACCAAATGCCGACGACGAAAATTTGGCCTTCTTCTACAGGCACGGCTGTGTACATACGCGGAACGCCGTCGCTGCTGCGGGCCAGAAAGACCCGGGACCCGAAGGTGGACAGCCAGTCCATGTTAAAGCCCGTGGGCAGAGCCTTCTTTGCGACTTGCCAGTCATTCTGAGAGGACAGCAGTTCCCCTTTGTTGTTTAGCGTGACAATATCGAAGAACTGACCGCTGGCGATGGTATCGGTTTCAATCGTCAGCGCCTTATGAGGCACCGTGATCGAGATGAACCCCGAGAGAGTATCGCGGCTGTAAAAGGGCTGCATGACAAACACCGCAGAGCTGCCATCGGCTTGCAGGCTGCGTTTTGTGACAACAGCCGGTTTTCCAGCTTCGGCGACTGCGGAAATATCGGGGAAGGCAAACTTGCGCTTGGACAGGTCGTCAGAAACACAGATATTGCCGCCAGACAGGTCTACGACCTCGGCAAAGCTGTAACCTTTGACGCTTGCGACCAACTTGGACAAAGCACGATCACACGCTTCGGTATTGTTGAAATTATCCGAGAGCATGGCCCCCAGACCCCGCGCCGCACCAAAGGCGCTCTGTATGACCAGTCGCTCTTGCAATGCAGCTTGCTCAGTTAACGCCAAAAGCGCCAGTTCTTCATTCTGGCGCGCCTTGGTGGAAACGGTGTTGGTCTGGATCAGTGCAATCAAACCAATCGGTAAAAGAGCCAGCGACATCATCAGCACAAGGCGGATTCGCAGACTCTTATACCATTTAGGGTTTGACTCTATTGTTTCGCTCAACGTTTAACCGGCGCGGAACTTGTGATCACTGCCATTGTGGCAGAATCGGTGAGTTCCATAGGGTCGCCCTCCGAAAGATTTAACAATTCGGTCAATTTCTCCCGTCCTCGATTCACCCGGCTTTTGACTGTACCAACGGCTACACCTGTCATCGATGCGGCTTCTTCGTACGTAAAGCCCGAGGCCCCGACCAGTACAAGCGCCTCGCGCTGTTCGTCGGGAAGGGTCTCAAACGCTTCTTTGAAATCGCTCAACTGCATCCGCCCGTCATGGTCCGGCTTAACGGACAGACCCTCGGTGAAGGCACCATCCACATCCGCCACTTCGCGGTTGGATTTGCGCAGGCTGGAATAATAGGTGTTGCGCAGGATCGTGAACAGCCAAGCCCGCATTTTCGAGCCAGGTTCGAATTTATCTATATTTGTCCACGCCTTAACAACAGCGTCCTGAACCATGTCATCCGCAGTTGCGGAATTTCTGGTCAAACTCAGGGCGAACGCCCTTAGGGCCGGCAGATGCTCTACCAGCTCATTCCGCGGATCTGTGGACATCATTGACTGTCCTTTTGACCGGCGTCTTGTGCTTTCAACACCGCCAGAAGATCCTTAAATCTGTCGGGAAGCTCCTCTTGGACCAGATCAGAGTATATCGTCTTCAGATTCTGGTCTATTAAGGTTGCTACCCGCTCTTTTTCATTGTCGTCGCTTCTACTCATCAGGCCCATAGCTTCATCTACATAAAAATATTATCACACTAGGGAACCAAACGCGCAAGTGTGCGTTTGGTTCCAAGGAATACGAAAAAAAGGCGAAAAAAATGTCGACCACCCACTCCAATGAAGATTTTTCCGATCAGGTAGCCCGCGAGCTTCCGTTTTTGCGCCGGTATGCCCGCGCATTGACGGGCACGCAGAGCAGTGGCGACCAATATGCAGTTGCCACGCTTGAGGCGATTTTGCAGGACCGGTCGATCTTCGACAATACGCTGTCCGTAAAGGGGGGACTGTTCAAATGCTTTCATGCGATCTGGGCCAGCACCGGGGCGCCGGTTAATCGGGATGAAGCAGGCGAACTTGGCGCCGCCTTTAAACATCTTGCCGCACTTGGGGCCAACACCCGCGAAGCATTGCTATTGTCCACGGTAGAAGAATTCTCCATCCAAGAGATCGCTCTCATCATGGAAGCTTCCCGCGATGATGTGCGCCATCTGATCAGCACCGCCCGCAAGGACATGGAAGACAGCATCTCCGGCAGTATCATGATCATCGAAGACGAACCGATCATCGCCGCCGACATCAGCGCGATTGTCACCGATCTTGGTCATAAAGTAACCGGCATTGCCCGCACACGCGCTGCGGCAGTTGAACTGGGCAACAAGAAGAAACCGGATCTGATCCTTGCGGACATCCAACTGGCCGACAATTCTTCGGGCATTGATGCGGTGAATGATCTGATGAAAGACCTCGGCGATACGCCAGTTATCTTCATCACAGCATTCCCTGAACGCTTGTTGACTGGGGATCGTCCCGAACCGGCCTTCCTGATCGCCAAACCTTACAAGGAAGAGCAGGTGCAATCCGCGGTAAGCCAAGCCATGTTCTTTGCCTCTACCGAGACTTTGAAAGTCTGATCCTTTCGCCAATTTTTGAAAACTGAACCGCCCGCTGTATCCAACAGCGGGCGGTTTTGGTTATCGCGTGCAAACTATTTCGCCGTGATCGCCTTTAACATCCAGACCGCTTGTTCGTGGAACGCGGCGCGTGCTGTCGCAAGGTCCTCTGTCACCGGATCGCCGTGATCCCCAGCCAGCTTGGTCAGCGCGTGCAGGCGATGGGCGACGGTCTCGTGATCCTTGGCCAGATCAGCGACCATTTCACCGGCAGAAGGCTGACCGTCGAGGTCTTTGATGCGGGAATCCTCTACGATTGCGGACAGGTTCGACGGGGCAAGCTGGCCCAACGCGCGAATGCGTTCGGCGAGTACATCAGCTGCCTCGAACAGGTTCTGGTATTGCTCCTCGGTCAGTTTGTGCAACGAGAAGAACAGCGGCCCCTCTACATTCCAGTGATAAGCATGTGTCTTGAACATCAGGCGATAAGTATCTGCAAGAACATCGCCCAGTCCCTTGGCAATAGCACCTGCATTGCGCACGCCAGAATTTACATCGTGCTCGGAGGGGACAACATTAAGGGGGGAAGTCATGGTTAAAATCCTTTCTTCAGTAGAAACGGCCTCTGCAGGAAACAGAGGCCGTGGTTCAATTCAGGTCAGGCGCGTATGCGTTATCTCGATGCGCCGCGCATGGCGCGCACCACAAGCATCAGGACGAACAGCGCTACGAATACAAAGAACAGCAACTGCGCGATACCAGCCGATGCCGAAGCGATCCCGCCAAAGCCAAACAACGCCGCAACGATCGCGACAACGAAGAAGATTACAGCCCAATATAACATATTTTAGTCCTTCCAGTTTCAATCACTGCGCCGTCATTGACGCTTTCATGCTGAGTCAACACGTCGCAGTGAGAGAAGTTCCCGAAAATTTATTTTTCAAATGGTGGAACCATCGGCTGGGGTTGTGCGTTTTGCGGGTGAATGCTGTTTAAATAAAGGAGTTCAGATATGGCACGTACATCTGCAAATGGTTCAGGCAAAGACGCAACAGTGGCCGATCTGAGCGCACAAATCGAAACCCTGCGCAAAGACCTAAGCGCGTTGAGCGGTACAATCAACGATCTCGGCAAAGCCAAAAAAGCCGAACTGAAAGAGGCCGCGACGGACCGTGTCGATGCTGCCCGTGAAAAGGGCGCCGAGGCCGCTGAGGCCGTTACAAACCGTGCCAAGGAAGTTCACGAACAGGCCAACGATTTTGTGAAATCCCAACCCGCTACAGCCCTTGGCATTGCTGCCGGTCTCGGGTTTCTGGTGGGTATGCTGAACGCGCGCCGCTAATATGCTGTCCCAGTTCAAACACGCCGCTGCACGCACCGCCCGACGGGCGGGATTGCTGTGCGGCGGCGCGGTTCTGATGCTCGTAGGACTGGCCTTTCTAACCGCAAGCCTTTGGCTGCACCTGTCACTGGTCTATGGCGCAGTCTTTGCGGCAACCGTCATCGGCACTGCCTATTTCGGCATTGGCCTTTTGATTGTCGGGATCGCCGCCGCGGGCGAGAAACGGATGCCAGTGGAAGAGCACCCGCCGGTTCATGTCCACAAACGCCCCCCGCCAGCAGATGGCCCTGCAATCGTTGAGGCGTTTTTGTACGGGCTGCAAGCGGGCACCAGTGCCAAAAAGTCCTGAACCCTAGACCCGCCCTACTCGGGACAGGGCATTCCCGCTGCTCCCCAATGAAGGATATCCTCGATGTGCGCCGCAAGCGTTCCGGGTGCCGGTTCACGGTTTCCACCTGGTTCCCACGCCCAGTGCAGGATCACATCATGGCCCAAATGCTCTGCGATTTCGGTGTAGTCACGATCTCCGTTCAGTTCGGGATCACGCAACTGGTTGCAGATCGTTTGCGCGGATTGGCCGAACCAATGCGCCTCAACCGGGGCAAGCCGCCAGTCATCGGGCACCGCAGGCGGGCTGTGGGGCACATTTGAATTTTCCCCAAGATGACACGTCGCACAGGGCAGGGTTTCCGCCCCGATCCGGCTGTCCCCCGCACGAATGTTCATCCCATGGGGCCGCGTCCGCCCGTAACTTTCACCGGACCACATCGGCCGGTCGCTCGGCCCAACGTGGCAATTGGCGCAGCGCGGATGAGAGACCACAGCGAACATGCGTTCCCAAGCCTCCAGTCCCTGCTCTCGGGACACAGTACCGATGGCCGGACCTGCGGGAACCGCAACCTCGGCCGAGACAGGCAGCGGGAGACACAGCCCAACAGCCAGCAGCGCTTTGCTCAAGAACCGTTTCATACGAAATCCACAAACTTGTTGAACGGCATTTCACGCAGACGCACACCCGTCGCATCAAAAATAGCCGAGGCCAGAGCAGGGGCCGCCGGCGGCACCGGAGGCTCCCCTATTCCGCGAATGTGGCTGTTATGCTCCAGCGATTGGACTGTGATCCGTGGGCATTGGTACATCCGCAACCCTTCGTATTCGTGAAAGTTAGTCTGCTCTATCCCGCCATCTGCGATGGTTATCTCGCAGTTCATTGCGTGTCCCAGCCCGAAGACAACACCGCCCTGCACCAGATTTTCAAAGTTCACTGGATCGATCACGCGGCCCACATCTGTGGCGACGAACACATTGTCGATCCGGATGCCATCCGGCGTGTTCGTGACCTCAACCACTTCGGCTACCGGCGTGCCGAATGACATACAAAACGCCACCCCGCGTCCGCGATCAGGGCCAAGATCGCGACCCCATTCCGACATTTCGCCGACCGTTTGCAGAACCCTGCGTGACACGTCATCCGTGCACAGCGCGATCCGTTGTTCCAACTGGTCACCGCCCGCTGCCGTGATCAGTTCGCTTAGGAAACCTTCGTGAAAGAATGCGTTTTGGGACGCCCCGACGGAACGCCACGAACTGACAGGCGCCATATTTTGCGCACGATGCGCGGTGATGCGGTAGTTTTCAATCCCGTAAGGCTGATCCCATAACGCCTGAGAAATAGAGCTGTCCGGACCGGGCATCGCCAAACCCTGACGCTCCGCCATTTGCGAGGCGAGGACAGACGGCGCACTTACTGCCAGATCGAGCGTTTTAACCCTGCCCTCTGACACAGCTCCTCGCATCCGCGCAATCGCGGCGGGGCGCAGGTAGTCGTGGCCGAAATCCTGCTCGCGGGAAAACGTTAATTTTACTGGAATGCCCTTCATCTCCATCGCCAACTCGGTACAGCGGCGGGCGACCTCATCTTCCAGACGGTGGCCGAAACTGCCCCCCATCATCTGCCCGTGGACATGCACCTGATCCGGCTCAACCCCTGCAATCGCGGCGACATTGTTTTGGGTAAAACGAGGCACCTGCGTACCGGTCCAAACGTCCACCCGACCCTCAGAAACCAACACAACCGCGTTGATCGGTTCCAGCGGCGCATGGGCCAGATAAGGCGCACGGTATTCCGCTGTCAAAGGCGCATCGCCCAGCGCATTCGACACATCCCCGTCGTCACGGCCCTGACTGTCCGGATCGGTCTCAAACGCCTGTTCCAGCGCGGCCCAGTGATCTGCCATTTCCGGCGCGAACACCGCTGGCCCCCAATCACACTCCACCGCAGCCGCAGCCTGAAATGCCCGCCACGTGTTGTCGGCAATCACCCCGACACCGCCCGTCACCGGTACGATCTTTTTCACACCGCGCATGTCTTGCGCAGCGCTGGCATCAAAGCTGTCCAGCGCCCCACCCTGACGGGGATTTAGAACCACTGCAGCGTGGACCATACCGTCCAGTTTCGCATCAATTCCGTAGTCCAGCGTGCCGGTAGATTTCGCCACCGTATCCACCCGCAACATCGGTTTTCCGATAAGTCGCCATTGTTCCGGCTGGCGCAAGGAAACCTCTGCTACCGGTTTGATCTGTGACGCCTCGGTTGCCAGATCCTGATAAGGAATTTCCGTATCATCGGGCAGGATCACCGCCCCGCCCTGTGTGCGCAACCGCGCGACATCCACGCCGGTTTTCTGCGCCGCCGCCGCTTTCAGCGTTTCCCGCGCCACCGCCCCTGCGATCCGCAGTTTTTCGTAGCCGTCAGCCACTGTGCTGGAGCCGCCCGTGACCTGCATCCCCATGACCTTCATCACAGCACCAACCGTGCCCCGCGCCGCCGTGGCAATGGCCCCCTGATCGGTCGCCGCAAATGGCACCGCTTCATCCGCAAGTGCGCGGTTCCAATAGGCCGGGCTCGGAACACCCGGATCAACCCTGATCTGGTCCAGCTCAACGTCCAGTTCTTCGGCAATCATCGCCGCCTGCACGGAATAGGCACCCTGCCCTTTGTCAGCGCGCGGCGTAATCAGGGTAACGCCCTCTGCGTCGATCTTCACATAGGGGGTCAACGCCGCCTCTCCCGCATCAAGATCGGCCAGAAGCGGGTTTTCGACCGGCTTTTTGTAAAGGTAAAATCCGAAGGCAACGCCCCCGACAACCGCAGCAGAGCCGACCAGAAACGCCCGCCGTCCGATGGTTTTTAAGCATCCCATGATCAGGCTCCGTTCAATTTGGCCGCAGCCGTTTTCACCGCCGCGCGGATGCGCGGGTAGGTCCCACAGCGGCACAGATTGGCGGACATGGCCGCGTCTATATCTTCGTCGGTTGGTTCGCTGTTCATTTCAAGAAAGGATGCCGCAGCCATGATCTGGCCGGATTGGCAATACCCGCATTGCGCCACCTGATGTTCGATCCAGGCCGCCTGTACGGCATGTAAGCTTTCTGGCGTGCCGAGCCCTTCGATGGTTGTCACCTCACCATCAACCGCCCCCACCTCGACAGAGCAGGACCGCACAGCCATGCCGTCAATATGCACGGTACACGCCCCGCACTGTGCAATCCCGCAGCCGTATTTCGGTCCGGTGATCCCAAGTTCATCCCGCAAGACCCACAAAAGCGGCATCTCCGGTTCTACATCCACCGAATGCTCGGCACCATTAACGGTTAATTTCAAGTTGGAATCCCTCCGGTCTGCGATTTAACAGATATAACCCTCGCGCGGGGAAATGTTACTTGCATATTGCGCCAGTTTACTAACAAAGAGTGCCAAAATGACGGGAAACCGTTTCACACCGCGCCGGACGCTATACAATTATGTCTATGAACAAACGCACCCGCTATCATGTTGCACAGGATATGCAGACTATGTGCGCCCTGCTCAAGATCGATCCCAAGTCGGTTTTGCGCCGCGCCGGGCTGCCGCCGGATTACTTTGACCATGATGATCGCGGCCTTCTGCCCCATCAGATTTTCGCCCTCTGGGATGCTGCCGCGGCAGAGTACCGGAAGCCGGATCTTCCCGTGTTCCTTGGCAAATCGCTGGCCCACGGGATTTTCGGATCTGTGGTGCTGGCCTTTACCTGTTCCCATACGGTGCAAGCGGGGTTGAACCGCATTGCGATCTTCAAACCGCTGATCGGGCCGATCCAGCTGGACATTCACACCGATGAAACCCGCCTCACGCTGACCATCACATCAACCGAGCCGGACCTTGACCTGCCCGCAGTGCTTGGCGCGATGGATCTGGTGTTCTTCGTTGAACTGATCCGCACGACCACTGCGGAACATGTGGTGCCCCTGTCGGCCAGCTTGCCCCATTTGCCCCCCGAAACGAAAGATATAGAGGAGCACCTCGGCATCCGGATCACCCGTGGGGAAAACGTCACACTGACCATTTCGCGGGACGATGCCGAACGGCGGTTGGTGACAGAGAACCCGAACTTGTGGGCGGTGTTTGAAACCGATCTGAAACGCAAACTCGAAGCGCAGACCGGAAACACACCCACGGCGGACCGGCTGCGCGATGCCCTTTATGAGATGCTGCCAAGCGGCCAATCCTCGGTCGAGTCGGCCTGCCAGAAACTGCATCTGTCCAAACGCTCGCTCCAACGTCACCTGCAACGGGAAGGCAGCAGTTTTCAAAAAGTTTTGGACGCAACGCGCTCAGAGCTTTCGCTCCACTACCTGCGCATGGACAATATCAGCATCGAGGAAATCTCATACCTGTTGGCCTTTCGCGATCCCAACAGCTTTTACCGCGCGTTTCACAGCTGGACCGGAATGACCCCTGCGCAAGCGCGAACATTCGCTGAATAAGACGCTTTAAAAGGCCTTGAAAGTCAGGATGGTGTGGGTGCGCTCTATCCCTTCAATGTCAAGAATATAGTCATTGATGAACCGGCCCGTATCTTCGCCCTCGGGGATATAAAGCTTTAACAGCAAATCCCAATCACCGCTGGTGGAATGCAGCTCGGCGTAATTTTCCCGCAAGGCGATTTCATCTGCAACCTGATAGGTCGAACCGGGTTTGCAACGGATCTGAATAAAAACAGTGTTCACGACATGGGCCTTTCGCTGACTTGAACTTCACCGGAAACTCACCCGAAACGGGCGCGGCGTCAATGACACGGTTTCCATTTCAAGCGAACCATGATCAAAGTTGCGCAATGGGAGAATACGCATGATTGACTGGAACGATGCCTTTGCCAATGGCGCCTATATCAATGGGGCCGCCGATTATCTGGAAGAGTGGCCCAAAAGCGCCGCGGCCTTTCGCGCCACCCAAACGAACGCAACACTGGATCGCGCCTACGGGTCAAAACCGCGCAATCTGTTTGATCTGTTTCACCCCGAAGGCCCCTCCAAGGGTACGGTGATTTTCGTACACGGTGGCTACTGGCACCAGCTTGATAAAAGCTATTGGTCACACCTTGCTGCCGGTCCGCTGGTGCAGGGCTGGTCCGTTGCCTTTCCGGGTTACACGCTCGCCCCTGAAGCCCGCATCAGCGAGATCACACAGGAAATCGCCGCCGCCGTGACAGCCATCGCGGCCATCACCACCGGCCCTTTGCGCCTGACAGGGCATTCCGCAGGCGGGCATCTTGTGTCGCGGATGAATTGCACGAACAGCAGGTTGGCCCCTGCCGTACAGGGCCGAATCGCTCATACGATTTCGATCTCCGGCCTGCACGATTTACGCCCATTGGTTGAGACCGATATGAACGACACGCTTAAACTGGACACTTCCGAGGCCGAAGCCGAGAGCCCGGCCCTGCTGGACGCCCACCCCGACTGCTCTATCACCTTCTGGGTCGGAGCCGCTGAAAGACCCGAGTTTTTGCGACAGAACCGGTTGATCGCCGAGAAATGGTCTCGCGCGGGAATAAAGGCGACGGATGTTTACGCTGCGGACCAACACCACTTTTCTGTCATCGCTCCGCTCAGAGAACCAGACTCCCCCCTCACACGCGCGCTTCTAAGCTAACCCTCTTCCATTTTCTTAAAATATCCGCGGGGGTGCGGGGGCGGCAAGCCCCTGCTTTCAAATGGTTTTCCTCATACCCGAACGCCCCCCGGTGTAATAATAAGTGATTTGTCCTGAAACGGGGAATCACGATACTCTAAAGCTGCTCGCAGATCACAATTTGACCTGCGCAAGCGATCTTTCTGCCTGAGAGTTTGCCATGAACCTACCCGTTCATACCGTATTTGCGGCCCTGTTAACTGTCCTAGCTACCTCCACAATTGCTGCTGCTAACGATCCAGCAGTGGGGATCTGGAAGACTGAGCCTGATCGAAAAAAGCTGATTTCCCACATTCGGATTCACCAGTGTGGCTCTAAACTTTGCGGAACCGTGATCCGAGCATTTGATTCGAACGGAAAACAGGCTAATACAAAGCATGTAGGAAAAGAACTTTTCTGGGGGATAGAGCCTTTGGGCAACGGCGATTACAAAAACGGGACGGTTTACGTGCCGCTTCTTAACGTCAAAGCCAAGGCATCCATGCAACTCAGAGGCCGAAACCTTCACGTGACAGGCTGCAAAGGCGGTGTCTGTGACGGGCAGGTTTGGAGCCGGTTTTAAAATTCAGTTTCGCTGCAGCGTTCCGCCAACCGTTCTGGGAGGAAATGGTTTTGGGCTGTGAACCTCGGCGGAAGGCCTGCAAGGCCACCCCGAAAGGGGTTTGGCGGGACGATCTCAGCATCGTCCCGCCAAAATTTTGTCTCACCGCTTTACGGCTTGATCATGATCTTACCGTCTTTGATCTGGGTCGCCGCAGCCAGTCCTGACACAACGTCACGCAACGGCAGATAAGTCGCCACATCCGTGGACCAGCGCCCGTCGGCAAAACGGGTTTGCACTTCTTTCGCCAGATCCGCCATCAATGCACCGTTGTCCTGCATCCAACGGGTCAGCCAGAAGCCTTCGATCACTTTGGACTGGAAGATCAACTGGCCCATCTGCGTCATCGGGAACAGTTCGGGGTTCAGCTTGCCATAAGTGACCCAGCGCGCATTGTTCGGCATGGCAACAAAAACCTTTTCGGAAATCGCATCCGTAACCGCATCAAGAAAGACGCGGGGTTTTAGTGCACGGCTGGCAGAAGCAAACTGTGCTTCGAAATCGTCTGCGGTAACGTCCAGAACCTCGGTCGCGCCCAGCGCACGCAGGGCATCCGCACTGTCCATCCGGCGCACCAGACAAATTGTCTTCAGCCCCTTGTCCCGCGCCAGACCGATCATCAATTTACCAAGCTGGCTCGCCGCCGCAGAGATCACGAAACAATCGCCATTCTTTTCCGCAATATCCACCATCGCGATGGCCGTCAGCGGGTTCACAATCTGCGCCGCGCCGTCTTCATCTTTCACCGCAGGATGCAGTGGAATGCACATCGCCGCTTGTGTCACACAATATTCGGACCATGCACCAGAACCTGCCGCCACAAAAGCGACCCGTTTACCGACCAACCCTTCCGCACCTGCACCCGCAGCGACAGCATCACCGCAACCCTCAAATCCGGCAGGCGCTCCTTTGACACAAGGCTGGCCGTATTCGCCTTTGATAAAGTGCAGATCCGATGGATTGACCGAAGCCATCCGCAGTTTGATCAGCACTTGCCCGGCAGCCGGTTCTGGCATCGGCAACGTCGCGTCTTCAAGGTAGAGGGAGGCATCGGAAATGGCTGGCCCTTCGGATTTGCCCGAATAGCCCTCCAGCTTCTGGATAATCGAAAACGTCTGTTCTGGCAGATCGCTCATGGCGGGCTCCTAACTGTGACGCCGCGTCGAGGCGGCAATTTGCTTGGCATCACAATAGCCCAGCGCCTAAGCTGTCAACATACACGCTACGGCAACTAGGGAAGAGACAAACATGCTTAACGAACTTTTCGGCCTTTCGGGAAAGACCGCACTGATCACCGGAGGCGGCTCTGGCATTGGCGCCATGATGGCCGAAGGATTTGCCCAAGCTGGCGCAAGGGTGATCATCTGCTCGCGCAAGCTGCATCAGGTTGAAGAAACCGCCGCCGCTATCAACGCAAACAATCCTGCAGGCAGTGTTGAAGCGTTTTCCGGAGATGTATCGAGCGAAGAAGGCATCGACGCGATCGTGGCAGAGGTCACGTCGCGCACTGACAAGCTGAACATCCTGGTGAATAACGCCGGTATCAGCTGGGGCGCGCCACTGGGGCAGTTCCCCCATTCCGCATGGGAAAAGGTGATGAATGTTAACGTTGCCGGTCTGTTCCACCTGACCCAACAACTACTGCCCCTTCTGATCGAAGCGTCCAGCGACGCAGATCCGGCGCGGGTTCTGAACCTCGGGTCTGTTATGGGGAAACACCCGCTCGGCGATGGCGCTTACAGCTATTCCGCGTCCAAGTCAGCAGTGCACCACATGACCGCAATTCTGGGCAAGGAGCTGGCAGGCCAGCGCATCACAGTAAACGCTTTGGCACCTGGACCTTTCCAGTCAAAGATGACCGCCTTTGCGACCGCGAAGGAAGAGCAGGCCAAAGCCGTGGGCGGCGATGTACCCATCGGGCGCATCGGCGCGCCGTCTGATGTACAGGGCGCATCGCTGTTTCTCTGCTCCAAAGCTGGCGCCTATGTGACGGGCGCCATCCTGCCGTTGGATGGGGGTATCCACCTGATCACTGGACCAAATTTGTTTGGCTCCGCGATGAGCTGAAACAAATCGGGCCGCTGTGGAAGTTCCTCAGCGGCTCGTATATCTTGAAAATCTTAATTTTTTCTTGAAGTTACCGCGTCCCGCTAATCAATGCTTGCGTTAGTGTCAGGCACAGACCAACGGCATCAACCGTAGAACGCAAGCATCAAAGCAAGCAGCACAAAGCCGGCAATCAGCCCCATTGCAAAAGCTGCAGCAAATAGAAGTGTCATTTATTTCCCCACCAAAAGATTGCAATCCCGCTGCCGGTTGTTCCCACACTGTTCAGCGATGACGCCCATCCTCTCGTCCATTGTGGGGAGAGTGACGACGGACTGCAAGAAATAATCCGGAAATAGCGTGTTTCAAGGCGCTAAACCGTTATCAAAACATCGCGCCCCAACCGCGTCACACCGAAGGGGTGTGCTTTCCCGAACAGGCTTCTACCAGCGATTGGCATGCTCTGTGGCGACTGCTCGGCCGTATAGCGAATCACCTCGCGAAATTTAACTTAGTCGAGCGTGATCTCGTATGCTTCGCCGGTCCCGTGAACGGAATCCTTCGCAATGATAACCACCTTGGTCGCGTCCTCCGGTATCGTGACTCCGCGTAAGGTTCGGGTGAAGGGTTGCTCCTCCACATGAGGATGGGCAAGCTCGCGGTAGCCAAGCTCGGTTCCATCTGGAAGATAAACGCCCCAGCCATCGGCATAGTGGTCCCAGCCGGTATCTTCATGGCGGAGCGTCACGGTAACGGTCCATGTCTTGCCGGAGCGTTGCAGCTCTGCTTTTTCGACAACTGCCGTACCGGCCACTGCCGCCGAGGTTAGTAGAACCAAAGTAGCGATGGCGGCCCAAATGAAGTTTTTTGTGTGTTTCATGAAGTATGTTTAACCCGCCACGCCTAAGGCGCAAAGAAATAGACGCCCCGTTCACGCGAATGCGAAGCCCAATCATAAGACGAAGTTCTCTGCGTTGAGGCTGGCGCGCGCCACGTCAGGCAAGATAATCCTTTCACCGCTACTGCCTCCCGCAAAGGCGTAGAGATCTATAACGGTTGCCCAGCCTTCATCAATCAGGTGTTCCCGCACTTCGGACCAGTCGATCCAGAAGGTAGACAGATCAATCTGATCAATCGAAACGTCAAAATCGTGGATATAATCCCGTCCGGATCCTGCGGAAAATACGAACACATCCCTATCGCTGTCGCCGGTATAACCACCGCCCCAAAGGTTGTCATTCCCTGCGCCACCCTCAATTCTGTCGGCCCCAGCGCCACCAAAGAGTTTATCTGCGCCAGCGCCACCCACCATCAGATCATCGCCACTGCTCCCGTCCAGTTCATCCTTATCGGACCCTCCGAAGATTTGATCGTCACCGGAACCACCTCTAATTTTATCCTCTCCGCTTTCACCGGAAATCCTGTCCTGTCCGCGCCCTCCAAAGAGCCGATCATCGCCTTCTCCGCCAAATAGAGTGTCTGCGCCCGCGCCCCCGAGTGCTTTGTCACCACCCGCACCGCCGTAGATTTCATCCTGTCCAGCGCCGCCGTAAAGAATATCGTCGCCTCCGCCCTGCATCTGCACCTGAGGGTTTCGCAGATAGAACGGCGCATCGGCGTCCCGCAACGCGAATAAGTCGACGGAGTTTGGATCAACCGCGCCGTCATCGTAACCGGCGCTTTCGGTGACACCCCGAAAGCGGGCAAAAGCAGCCCCACCGTCCCAGTCGGCATAAAGCTGATAGATCGCACCCGGTTCAGCCGTGTCACCCTCCGCATCACGGCCTGATGCCCCTAGTCCGAAATAAAGCTCTCCATCTCCGTCCACGAACACCGTGGACACATCCCCCGCTGGCATCCCGTCATGGAAACCCTCGAAGGTTACGATCCGGTTTATTTTGATGGAGGTTATGACCGGATATCCACCAATCGCAAGATCGTTCAGATCGATACGTATCAATTGACCATTGTCCCCGGCCTTGGAAGGTGCGACCACGCCGTACCACAGGTTTTCCAAAGGACTGTACGCCACATCCTTCAAATCTTGGGAAAATAGACCTGCTGGGAGAGAGTAACGCTGCACTACGGGATCGCTAAAAGCGTTGAAATTATCCACGTCTATTTTGGTGATACCGCTAAAATTCGCATCAAATATCCAAAGATTGCCGTAGCTGTCGAAATCACCAGCCATCCCCGAAGCACCGGTAGCACCCGCTCCGTAGACCGTCCCCTTCGCGTCAAATAGAACGAGGTCGCCGGTGCTGACCGCTTTTCCTCGGTCGTCCAAACCTGCGCTTGTTGCCACCCCATAAATCAGATCATCTTGAGAGTTATAACCTAACGCTCCCACACCAAAATCAGCCCCGCCCCCAAGCGCAAGGGTAGTGGCGCTGCTGCCTTCGAAACGGGTCAATTGGCCGTCCAGAACGTGGAACATGCCTTGTTGACCTGATGCGAATGCCGAAACGTCTATTAAACGCCCGTTGATCCTTACCGCTGAATCATAGTGCAGCACTGGTGTGTCCGCATTAATCTCCGGTCTTTCTGACCCGCTAAACGCAAAATCTTTAAATAAAAGTGTACCCGTTTTTCCTTCTCCAACGACGTCTATGGTGTGGGTCGAATAACCGCCGCGATCCGCTTCAAACCGTCCAACCCGTTGATTATTCCAATAAACTGCCACGCCCCCTGCGCCGGAAGCCTCAGCCAGATTAGCGGCGAGGTCGAAAGATATCCGGTAAGACACGCCATTTTCGGTATCAAGCGTTTGGGACATGCGCGCGCCGCTGCCATCATCCGAACCGTCCCAATTGCCCCAGCCTGCAAATGCCGCAAGGTCGGTTGCATCGGCATCCTGCATGGAAGCTGCCAGCAGGTTTCGCCCCGATCCGTCCCCGTAGACCAGATCATCGCCAGCGCCACCGGTGACCCTGTCATCACCGGCACCCCCTTCTGCGAAATCCGCCCCTTTACCCAGTTTCAGATGATCGCGTCCCAAGCCGCCAAAAACGAAATCATCACCCGAGCCAGCGTTTAATTGATCTTGACCGGCATTTCCGAACAGTAAATCAGTCCCGCCTTTGCCCTGCAAAACATCATTACCACCCCCCGCCTGAATTACATCGTTGATGGGCGGCCAGACGAAAGCAGTTCGTTCTGAAACCTGCGGCGTATAAATCCACGTACGACCATCGTAAGACCAGCCATCGGCGAGCAGATCGAAAACCTTATTGCCCGTAGTGTCTTCTGTTATTGCGCCCGTTCCCGTTGGCCCATCCGAATACGTATTAACCGGATTGCCCCCCTGAAAGGCTTCATCCTTCCGTGTGCCCGAAATCAAGACGCCATCTACCGGGTTTCCTTGCCAAACCCGACTTTCGCCTAACATTGAAAAATCTCCTAACCGCTGGTTCGAAGAAAGAAATAAGCTGCAAATCTGAACGAACTGCTAATCGCGGGACTCCAAATACGGAGGATTTGAAGCGCTTTTTATGGATTTTTCTCTGAGAAGTTCACCTTTTCGACATAATACGGCCGGTAAAACGGTCAGAGAGCACCGCGCCCCTTTCCCTTAAGCTGTTTTCCAGTTATGAGGCCGCGTCCCTTCGGGGGTTTGTCCAATCAAGCACGATGTGCGGCAGCAAACGTCAGTTCAGCGGCACAACGTCAAAACCTAGGAGAAATATACATGGGCTACCGTGTTGTTGTCGTAGGCGCCACTGGCAATGTGGGCCGCGAAATGCTGAATATTCTGGCCGAGCGCCAGTTCCCCGTAGACGAACTTGCAGTGCTCGCATCGCGCAAAAGCAAGGGAACGGAGTGCAGCTTTGGCGACAAGACGGTTAAGACGGAAGATCTGGACACTTTCGACTTCACCGGCTGGGACATTGCACTGTTCGCGGTAGGCTCTGAAGCGACGCAACAATATGCACCAATCGCCGCCAAAGCCGGTTGTGTGGTGATCGATAACTCGTCGCTGTACCGCTACGATCCCGACGTGCCGCTGATCGTGCCGGAATGTAACCCCGACGACATCGAGCAGTATTCCAAAAAGAACATCATCGCTAACCCGAACTGTTCAACCGCGCAGATGGTAGTGGCGCTGAAGCCGTTGCACGACCGCGCCAAGATCAAACGGGTTGTTGTGTCCACATATCAATCGGTTTCCGGCTCAGGCAAGGACGCGATGGATGAGTTGTGGAACCAAACCAAGGGCATGTATGTTCCAGGACAAGAGGTCGAACCTTCTGTTTATCCGAAGGAAATTGCTTTTAACGTGATCCCGCACATCGACGTGTTCATGGATTCCGGCGACACCAAAGAAGAATGGAAGATGGTTGCCGAAACCAAAAAGATCGTCGATCCGGCGATTAAAGTGACAGCGACCTGTGTCCGCGTACCCGTTTTTGTAGGCCATGCGGAATCGATCAACATCGAATTTGAAGACCATCTCGATGAAGACGAAGCCCGCGAAATCCTTCGCGAGGCGCCAGGCATCATGGTTGTGGATAAGCGCGAAGACGGCGGTTACATCACTCCGAAGGAATGCGTGGGTGAATTCGCGACCTATATTTCGCGCATCCGTCAGGACAGCACAATCGACAATGGTATCAACCTTTGGTGTGTCTCTGACAACCTGCGCAAAGGTGCAGCGTTGAACGCGGTGCAAATCGCCGAACTGCTGGGACGTCGGGTTCTGAAAAAAGGCTAACGCCTCCCACACCTGCTGCAAACGAAAAATGACCCCTCGTATCTGTCTGGTACGAGGGGTTTTTATCGCACTCCAGCCCGCGACGGCATTCAGGGGCGTGCTAAAAAGTCACTAACGGAACACTAAAACCACGCGAAACTCCTTTGTTTCATAGGGGTCACGACAATATAGCAACAAAATCATTGGCTTCTAAATTTCAGGAACCACCCTTAAAATTTTGTTGTCTTAACCACTGTTTGGCCCTATTTCAACGAAATCGGAAGCGACAAGAATTAACGGACTGCTCTCCGACTTATCTCAGGAAAAACCGAATATGAACGTCTCTCGTTTCACAGCTTTCGCAGCCGTGGCTGCGTCCGTTCTCGCGATGCCAGCTTCTGGCGCATTTGCCGCTTCGCGCGACAAACTAACCCTAACCGTGCCCAAAGGGCTTTGCGCGAAAGAGGTTACAGAACTAGCAGCGCAATCCGTCACGAAACCGGCATTCACCGTCTATGCAGCACCGCGTGTCCGCCACTGGCCCTGACAACCTTGCCCCGTCTGTTCGTACAGGCTGGGTTTTTCATTTTTTAGAACCAGCCACCATGTCCCATTTAGGTGCTGCGGGTTGAGATTCCCCAGCACCGGCTTAGATTGAAATTCAGTCACTTCAACGAAACGGGATTAAAAATGAAACCGATTTTAGCCGCATTGTTCGCAACAACAGCTTTGCCTGCCTTCGCTGATACCATAGTTCTTAAGACAGAGGTGACGGAGGCGTTGATAACGGGTCAGGGCGGTATTATCACCTATTCGGCGCCTGTGACCTTAACACCTGGCACCCACAGTTTGATCGCCTACTTGCCCGTTAGCGGTTATGAAAATGCAGTGCCGGAGGTGCAGTTTGGGGGGGCTGATGGCATACGTGTCATCTCTCAATCTGCCGCGAATTTTCACGCGCCACCAATCCGGCGCACGCCATCTGCAGGCTTGCAAGTCGCTATTGATGCGCGAAATCAGGCCCAGGCGGCACTGCGTGCGTTTGAAGAACGGTATGAGGAAAATCAAGCATCCCTGCTCGCAGCGGAGTTGAAACTGACACTAGTGCGCAGCACCGCAGAAACCGGATTGGCCGGACAGCGTGATGCAATACAGGCAGATCAGCTGACCGCAGTGGCCGATGCAATAGGAGAAACCGCCCGCGCGGCGCAACAGCGCATTGCCGCGATCAAAACGGAACTGGCATCTATGGAGCCGGAGCGTACAGTCTTGCAAGAAGATCTCGCTCATGCGCAAGAGATCGTAGAGCGCTTGCAACCCCGCAGCCACGAACAAATCCGCCAGATTACAACACGTATCGAAGTCACCGCTGCGCAGGCTGTGACCGTGGAATATGACAATCTCCAGCCCGCTTATTGGCAGCCGACCTATGCGGCCGACCTGACCCAAGCCGGCGCCAAAGGCACGCTGGAGTTGCGGCGCTCAGCGAAAGTTTCAGTGTCCCGTGAAGGCGAAAAGCCGTTTCACAGTTGGGATGATGTGAAGATTACATTGTCCACGGCCAACCTGCGCGACAGCACCGGAACGGTCATTCCATACCCCGATCTTAAGCGCCTGGTAGATGAGGTGAAGGCCCGCAAATCTGGGTCCGTCGGCGCCGATTATGAAACCAACGTCATGCGGTTGGATGCACCAGCGCCTGCCCCGATGGTCGAGGCCGCAGAACAACCCGCAGGTGCAAATTTTGCTGGCCAAACCCTTTTGTTTGATCTGGGCGACGGGCACAGCATGGATTGGAGCGCTGCCACTAGCACCTTCAATATAGACACGCTGGTCTTTTCTGCTGACTTGTATGGGATGGCAAATGCAGCGCGGGACGAGAACGCATTTCTTTATACTGACCTTGAAAACGACACCGGCGGCATTCTTCTGGCTGGGCAAGTCGACCTGTCCCGTGACGGCACGCCGATTGGCACCACCTACCTGCCAAGGCTCAGCCCGAACCAGACAGAGCCGATCGGTCTGGGGCCGCTCTATGGCATCCGCCTGCAACGGGATGTTCTGGGTGTTGCTGAAGGGGATAGCGGGTTCATAACCTCCCGGTCCGAGATCAACCAGTCCTACAAAACCACGCTGTTTTCTGCGCTGGATTACAACATGCCGGTTAAACTACTCGACGTAGTGCCCACATCTGAAGATGACGATCTGAACATCCGCCTACAAGCCACGCCCGCACCGGACGAACTGAACCGCAATGGCAAACGCGGAGTTCTGGTTTGGGATCTGGAACTGGAAGCCGGCACAAGTCAGGACGTCCTGTTCGGATACCAGATGAAATGGCCGGTGGGTAAGATGCCTGTCCCGCGTTAACTTCGGTTAACTCTGTTAAAAAAAGCGACTTTTCCACTGAAAGGTCGCTTTTTTTTTTGCAAATAGATCTCGTCAGTTTCGGGATCAAATTTCGATAAACTGGCCCTGTGCCGGATCGTAGTGGGATAGCTCTCCGGTTTTGATGTTGACCGAAATACCGTGGAGCGTCAGATCCTCTGCTTCCACCCGATCGCGCACAAATGGGAAGGTCATCAGATTTTCCAGCGAAACCAAAACGCTTTGCCGCTCCAGTTCTTTGACCTGCTCTTCTTCCTTGTCCGAGGATTTAACTGCCCGATCAAAACCGGGCCGCAGAATATCCATCCAGCGTCCGACAAAGCTGGTGTCTTCCTCCAGTTCGGGCGCCTGTCCAGAACACATCGCATGACAACCGGCGACGCCACCACATTGGGTGTGGCCCATAATAATCACATTGACCACCCGCAACGTGTTCACAGCGTATTCGATCGCGGCAGAGGTGCCGTGATAATCGCGGTTCGGTTCGTATGGGGGGACAAGATTTGCGATGTTCCGGTGAATGAAAAACTCGCCTGTATCCGCGCCAAAGAGAGAGGTCGCATTCACGCGGCTGTCACAGCAGGAGATTATCAGCCCACGGGGATGCTGACCTTCATCGGCCAGTTTCATATACCACGATTTATTTTCGGAATAGGTTGTTGCCCGCCAGCCCTGGTAGCGTTTGACGAGGGAAGTTGGTAACGGTTTTGCAAATTCCATTGCGCAGAACTCCTGTAGCTTGGCAACCTTCTCCTAAACTTTAGGCCAAATTACAACCATTTCAATTTTAGTAGGTAAGTTTTTGGAAACATCTCCATCCTAGCTTCCGACATGGGAACTAAGAGATGAAAGTGGGACCAAAAATGACCTTTACATTAACAAAAAAAGATACGGTAGAACGACTGACGCTGATCGAAAAAACAGCGTTGGAAAAGGGTGCGATTGAGACATTGCAGACAAACCTCGGGCAAGGACAAGGCCGCGAAGTGGTGGAGCGTGCAGCTTGCGAAGTATCGGACCGTTTGAACGGGCTGGAGGCGGCCCTGTCTAACGGCGATCTTGAAGGGGCTGCCAGACTCTCGAACAGTCTTATCGCGATCAGCAAACAGATCGGTCTGGTCAGTTTCGCAAAGGTCGCCGGTGATCTCGTTGGTGCGATACACAACAATGATTTAGTCGCAATTGCATCTATCAGCCGGCGGCTGATCCGGCAGGCAGACGCAACATTGTTTCAGGCACTGGATTACGTGAGCGAACATCCTTTCTAAGCCGGGAACACAGCAGTCGGAGTAGTTACGCCCCCATCCGGAAGGGGGCAACCGGAGGAAGGCCGGGAACAGCCGCATCCGCAACACGATCCGGTGAGGGGGTTAACACCGTGCGCGCTGGTTTAGACAAACTGTCCCGATAGTCTCAGGACTACCCCCTATTCGTTAAGGAAAGGTAAGCGCCTCTAAATCAGATCGCAGCACCATCTGCATAGAGCGCTGATGCCGGTGCAATCCGGCCGGTTTCCAAACCTGCAAAGTTATACTGCTTCGGGCAAAGCCTTTTGATAACAGCAGGATGGTTCGGATCAGCAACCCCAAGGCGCACCAACAGCGCGGCGATGGCGGTTTCGGCCGCGCGTGTCGCTCCGTCCTGAACTTTAAGCGCCACGCCCAGCCCACGTTCCGGAAGGATCGCGATGAAGACACCTTCAGCGCCGGTTTTCACCACTGTGCGCCCGTCCATCGAATCCATTAACTCTGTGCACGCCCGTCCCTGACCTGCCACCAGTTCAGGATGCGCCTTCATTGCTGAGACCAAATCTTGCGCCGCCTGACCGCGAATTTCACCGAGCGCCGAAGGATCTGCCATCCGCGCCATCGCTGTCGCCAACCCCCGCAACGTACAAGCGTGATTGGGCGCGGAACAACCATCAATACCAAACCCCGGGGATGTCTCTCCGGTCATTTCTTCAAAGGCGGTTAGGATTGCCTGTTGAACCGGATGATCCAGCTCTACATATTCAGCGTCACCGCCCAAGTGCTTGTTTAGCGTCAGAAATCCACTGTGTTTGCCGGAACAATTGTTGTGGGTGCGGTCATGTTTCTGACCAAACCGGATCAGCTCTTCCTGCTCTTCTTTTGCGCGGGGAAATTGTGGCCCGCAGCGCAGGTCACGCTCACCCAGTTCCAGATCCCCAAGCCATTTCACTACCCGATCCGTGTGCATATGCGCACCCTCATGGGATGCGCAGGCGAGGGCGAGTTGTTCCGGCGTCAACGCAAACCGCGCCGCCGCCCCGCTTTCCATCAAAGGCAGGGCTTGAAGCATTTTGCAGGAAGACCGCGGATAGGTCACCGCGTCAATATCCCCCCATGCGGCAATCACTTCCCCGCGTGAGTCGCAGACCACTGCGCGGCCCCGATGAACAGACTCCAGAATGTCCCCACGCCACACTTCCGCCATATTCACCCAGTCACCCATGATAATGCTCCATTTTCCGCCGATTTCTGCGACTTTTTTGCCATGCTACTGGCCGATTACCTGACATTTGGTTAGGAGAAAGGCCACAAGAAAACCACATTATTCTCGTAGAAAAGGGCCATCGCAATGATGAGACAACAGTCTGTACTTGTTTCAGCACACACTAAGTCGCGGAGGCTGAGAGAAAAAATGTTCCGTTCAATGGCATATACATGTGGCTTTATGGCGGTCTGCCTCGCAGCGGCCAGCGTGGCCTATGCGCAAGATTCCACCAACCGTGTGGACGCCAAAACCGACTGGTCTGTATTTGTCGAAGACCAACCCACCAAAGAATGCTGGGTTGTTTCCAAGCCGACCAAAGTTGTGAATACCCGTGGCGGCAAAGTGGTTTCCGCACGTCGCGGCGATATTCTGTTGTGGGTGACATACCGCCCGTCAAACGGCATCAAGGGTCAGGTCTCTTTCTCCGGTGGTTATCCGTTCGATCCTGACGTGCCAGTCAATATGCTGGTAGGTGACGCGAGCTTTGATCTGTTTGTTGACGGAGAGTACGCTTGGCCTGCTACCGCCAATGATGATCAGAAAATCCGCGAAGCGCTGAAGCGCGGCGCATCTGCTATCATGACCGCGAAATCCAAACGTGGTACTCAAACCAAAGATACGTTCTCCCTGAACGGCTTTACCGCCGCACTGGCAGAAGCCGAACAGCGCTGCAGCTGACCCGCAGCAACCTCCAACACACAGGCGCGCCCGCTCTGACAGTTATTTGACTGCAGCGGGTCTACCCAAAGCCTGAAACATGCTATAACAACCCTCAATCCCCGCGATTGGGGGTTTTTTCAATGAGAGTTTCGAAAATGTCCCCATCCGAACCCGCTGCACCGATTACCCAAGACGTTATGACCATCCCGCGCAAGCAGGACCCCAGCGCCTTGCCTAACTTGGTCGGCATGACCCGTGATCAACTGACTGAAGCGCTGACCAATGTTGGCATCAAGGAAAAGCAGGTCAAAATGCGCCACGGTCAAATTTGGCAATGGCTTTACGTCAAAGGCGTGCAGTCATTCGATGAAATGACAAACCTGTCCAAGGACATCCGCGCTACGCTCGCCGAGAATTTTCAAATCGCGCGCCCCGAGATTGTGACCAAGCAGGTTTCCACCGACGGGACACGCAAATACTTGTTGCGCATTCAGGGCGGGCATGAGGTAGAGGCTGTTTACATCCCTGAAACCGATCGCGGGACGCTGTGCATTTCCTCGCAAGTGGGGTGCACGTTGACCTGTTCTTTTTGCCATACCGGCACACAGAAACTGGTACGCAACCTAACAGTTGCCGAAATTGTAGGTCAGATTTTGATCGCGCGTGACGATCTGGAAGAATGGGATATTGCACCCGGTGAAAAGCGGTTGGTGTCAAATATCGTTCTGATGGGCATGGGAGAGCCGCTTTATAATACGGATAATGTGCGGGACGCGATGAAGATTGCGATGGACGACAGCGGCATCGCCCTGTCCCGTCGCCGCATTACCCTGTCCACCTCGGGCATCGTCCCCGAAATTTACCGCGTCGGTGAAGAGATCGGCTGCATGCTGGCTATTTCCTTTCACGCCACCACCGATGATGTGCGGGACACGCTGGTTCCGATCAATCGCAAACACAAAATCGAAGAGCTGCTACAGGCCTGTCGCGACTATCCGCGCCTGTCCAACGCAGAGCGGATCACCTTCGAATATGTGATGCTGAAGGATGTGAACGACAGTGACGAAGACGCCCGCCGTCTGGTCAAACTGATCGAAGGTATCCCTGCCAAGATCAACCTTATTCCCTTCAACCCCTGGCCCGGTGCGCCTTATGAACGGTCGTCCAACAACCGGATCCATAAATTTGCTGACATCGTAAATGCAGCAGGTTATTCCAGCCCCATTCGAAAACCGCGCGGCGAAGATATTATGGCCGCCTGCGGACAATTGAAAAGCGCAACAGAACGGGCTCGCAAATCACGGGCGCAGATGGAACGTGGAATAGAGGGTTTGTAAGAATGCGTTTTGTAGCTTTGCTGATGGCAGCCGGCATCGCTCTGTCGGCGTGCTCGCCTTCGAAATTCAAAAAGTATAACGGGCCGCAAGTCACCCAAATACTGGTGGATAAATCGGACCGCAAAATGTGGTTGCTGCACGGCACACAAGCGCTGGTCCAATTTGACGTGGATCTGGGTTTTGCGCCTGATGGGCACAAGGAAGTTGAAGGCGACGGAAAGACACCGGAAGGAGTCTATTTCATTGACCGGCGCAATCCGAACAGCGCCTTTCACCTCTCTATCGGCATTTCCTACCCGAACGAGCAGGATCGCGCCAAAGCGGCTGCAATGGGTGAATCACCGGGCGGGGATATTTTCATCCACGGCGGACCGGTGCTGTTCAAAGACAGGAACAAGGCAGACTGGACGGCGGGCTGTATCTCTGTGACGAACAAAGAGATGGAGCGTATTTACGCAATGGTGAAGGACGGCACCCCGATTTATATCCGGAAATAAATACAAACGAAAAACGCGCCTCGGGGGCGCGTTCTTTTTGTGGTGGCTATTCAGATCAGGGATTACGACCCGAGAACCTGAACCCACCAGATTTTTCCGTTGTTATCTTGATGCCAGCTAAAGCCAAGCCCACGGGCTTGCGGGTGCAAGATGCCAGCGCGTGTCACCGGATCACGCATCCAGGCTTCCAAAGTTTCCAGATCGTTTTCGAAGGTCTCGGAAATATTCTCTGACAGCATCCGGCCCTGATAGCCAGCCCGCTCGACCCGCTGGATCGGGTTGGACCCGTCAGACCCAAAGTGCCACGGGCGGTTCTGTCTGGAAATATCCCGTGCATGGGTTTTCGCAGCCGCATTCAATTGCGAAGACAGTTGAACCGGGTTCAACCCCTGCGCCTGACGCACCGCATTGACCGCATCCAGATGGCGGTACTGGATTTTAGAAACATCACCGGAAGAAATCCGGAACACCTGACGCTGGTTTGGATCGACCTCGGTACAGGCCGACACAGCAAACAATAGCGACAGAATGGTAACAGCAACACGAAACATGGCAGTATTCCCCAAATGCAAGCTTCTCGAATTGAGATGCATTCTGCCTTAATGATGTTTTCGAGGATATTCAAATGGCCATTGGCTGTTTCACCCCGCATCGGCATTGTTTGAATTGAATCTGTGCCTTCAAAACACTAATTTGACCTTGTAACCCTTTAAGTACGGAATTTTCTTATGTCTGATCCATTTAAAATAACCCGCCGTGCATTCTCTGGCTCCCTGCTTGCCACAGCCGCTCTCGGGCGTTCTGCTTTCGCCCAACAAACAAACGATCCGGTACTTTATAACCAGTTGAAGCAGGAAAACCTGTCTAATCCGGAAACCGGCGCGGTAAAGCGTAACATCTCCGGTTTCACGAATAAGGATTGGCGACCCTATTTCTCCAATACCAGAAACGGTATTATTCTGGTGGATACCCTCAGCCGCGCGCTGCATTTCTGGTCGGAAGATCTGTCGGTTTACAAACTCTATCCCACATCTGTTCCCGAAACACCGGAACTGACTCGCACCGGACGCACTTCTATCACGCGCAAGCGGGTCGGGCCGGACTGGCGCCCAACCCCGAACATGCTCAAACGCAATCCCGATTGGCCAAAATACATCCCGCCCGGCCCGGATAATCCGCTCGGCACACATGCAATGTATCTCAGCTGGAAGTATTACCGCATCCACGGAACCCACGATACGCGCAAAATCGGGCGCCGTTCGTCCAACGGCTGCATTGGGCTTTTCAACGAACACATAGAAGAATTATTCAACCTATCAAGAGTTGGGACGCAAGTGTTGCTTATTTGACGACAAGGTGTATTACACTGCCCAAATACGGCCATGTTCCAGTTGCAAAGCGCATTTTTTGCTGCTTAAAACGCGACACGAGGTACAGTCTTGGGTGCGGCTCGTGGGGTCATTCTACCTTGTCCCCCTTAATCGGGTCGCAGAACTTTGGAGAAATATTATGAAAAAAATCGCACTGGCAGCCGCCATGTCCGTCGCCGCTTCCGCAGCTTTCGCTGGTAACGTTGAACCAGTAGTAGCACCTGTTGTTGAAGTTGTTGAAGAAACTTCCTCTTCTTCTTCTTCCGGCGCTCTGCTGCCAATCCTGGCACTGCTGATCGTTGGCGCAGCTGTAGCAGCCGCTGACTAAGCAATTCAAATCTGGCAGCGATAGGCCGCCAGTGAGAATTCGAAAGGGATAGGTTTCGGCCTATCCCTTTTTTATTGCCACAACGACTCTTCCATTTTCCTAAAATATCCTCGGGTGAATTGGCCAAAGGCCAAGAGGGGCAAAGCCCCTACCGTCTTATCCGTCTTCTGCGGCCAGTAAGGATCGCAATCCCGAACGGTAGTCAGCGTATTTCAATACGACACACAACTCCGTCTTTATCCTGTCATTGCTTACCCGTTTGCTCTCCGCGTAAAAACTGCGGGCCATCGCGCTCATATCTGCCTTATCAAAATCCACGGCCGCTGGCACCGGCACGCCGAGAAGCTCTGCCGCAAAGCCGATCACATCCTCGGGCGGGGCAGCTTCGTTATCACACAGATTATAGACCGTTCCGGGATTGGGGCGCGCAATGCTGGCTGCCAGAACCTGCGCAATGTCTTCCACATGAATCCGAGAAAACACCTGATTTTCTTTGATGATCCGCCGCGCCGTGCCTGCACGCACCTTGGCAAACGGTCCCCGCCCCGGTCCATAGATCCCTGCCAGCCGGAAGATGTGCAATGGAAGGCCCATGGCCTGCCAATTTGCCTCTGCTACAACACGCAGTTTCCCGCGGCGGGTTGATGGGGTCAACGGGGTGTTTTCGTCCACCCAACCGCCTTGGTGATCGCCGTAAACCCCTGTGGTGGACAGATAGCCGACCCAATCAAACGACCGCCCCTTTATCTCCTCGCGCAGCCCGTTGAGGACCGGATCGCCTGCATCATCCGGACCTGCGGAAATCAACAAATGGGTCGCGCGATCAAGGTAAGGGGCCATATTGGTTCCGGGCCAAGCGACTGTTTCAACGCCCTCTTGCGGCACTTCGCCGGACCGGTTGGTTCCGATGATCTGCCAGCCCAAGGGCAATAATTCAGCCGCAAGTGCCTGCGCGGAATAGCCGTGGCCAAAGCTTAACAATACACCCGTCATGTCTTAATCCCTTAACCTCTAAGTCAGTTCAGCACAGGCCCAACGGGCCGCATCTGCTACTGCTTCGTCTTCATCGTCACACAGCGCCTGCGCCACCTTCAAAAGCGCCGGATCTTGTGAATTACCAATGGCGTAAAGCGCATTGCGCACGAACCTGTTACGCCCGATCCGCTTAATTGGAGAGCCGGAAAACAGCGCCCGAAACCCTGCATCATCCAGCGCGGCAAGCTCTGCAAGGCGCGGCGCCTGCAACTCTTCGCGCCCGTGGTATTTGATCTCCGCCGCGCGGCTGGCGAATTTGTTCCACGGACAGACCGCCAGACAGTCGTCACAACCGTAAATCCGGTTGCCGAGCCCCTTGCGCAGGGTCACATCGACCGGCCCGTGATGTTCAATCGTCAGATAGGATATGCACCGCCGCGCATCCAGTTGATAAGGCGCGGGAAAAGCATCCGTCGGGCAGACATCAAGACACTTTCGGCAGCTTCCGCAGTGATCCACTTCGCTACCCGACAGCTCCAGATCGAGCGTGGTGAAAATAGAGCCGAGGAAAAACCAGCTCCCAAGTTGTCGTGAAACAACATTGGTATGCTTTCCCTGCCACCCCAATCCGGCCGCCTGCGCCAGCGGCTTTTCCATCACTGGCGCGGTATCCACGAAGACTTTAATCTCGGCGCCGTCTGCCTGTTCGATCAACCAGCGCCCAACCCGTTTGAGCCGCTTTTTCAGCACATCGTGGTAGTCTTTATTCTGCGCATAGACACTGATCGCGGCGCGGTCTTTTTGCGCCAGAACATCCAGCGGGTCATGATCCGGACCATAGTTTTCCGCCAACATCACAACGGATCGCGCCTCGGGCCACAAGGCTGACGGCGCACCGCGCCAGTGCATCCGCTCTGCCATCCAGCCCATCTGACCGTGATGCCCTTTTTCTACAAACGCGGAGAGCCGTGCCGCAGTTTCCGGAACGGCGTCAGGGCGGCAGATGCCAAAGTCTGAAAATCCTTCGGCCAGCGCCTTTTCACGCAGCGCACGGGTCAGGTCTGCGGACACTAAAAATCCAGATCGGAGTAATGAGGCGGCTGCGGGAAGCCGGGCAATTGGTCCGCAAGAAGCGAACGGAATGCAGGGCGGGATTTAATCTTGGCGTACCACTCTTTCACCAATTCGTTCCGGTTCCAGTCCACGTCAGAAATGTAATCGAGACAGGACAGTTGCGCCGCCGCCGAAAAATCCGCCAGCGACATACGATCCCCTGCAAGCCAGCGCCGCCGGTCCAGCAGCCACCCCATATAATCAATGTGGAACTTGATCTTGGAGGAGCCCGCTTTCACGTTTTTACTGTCTGGATAACCGCGCCCCATGATCTTTTTATTGACCCGCTCGCCTAACAGGTTCAGCGTCACTTCGCGGTAGAATTTGTCATCGAACCAAGCGTTTAAACGACGTACTTCAGCACGCCTTTCCGCCCCTTGGGGCAGCAGCGCGGGTTCGGGGCGTTTTTCTTCAAGGTATTCGCAAATAGAGGTGCTGTCAGACAGGGTGATCTTGTCACTGCGCAGCACCGGCACCTGACCGCCCGGATTGAGCCGCAGAAAATCCGCACGCTCTTCCCAATAGCGTTCTTCAACCAGTTCAACTTCAATCTTTTTTTCCGCCATAACCAGACGGACTTTGCGGCAGAACGGGGAGAGCGGGAAGTGATAGAGCTTGTACATTTCAGCCAGACGTTAATTGGGGGTGGTTCTATTTGCACTCATGCGTAACAATTTTCAACCGCTGTTGAAACAGTCAGCACGCCCGTCTGCCGCAATAGTTCGGGCACCGGCCATTATTTGCCGCGTTCGTTTTTTCACAAAGGAAGTGGGTTGGCTGGCAGACCGTTTCTTGGGGGACGGAAGCACCGCCGCGATGCGGGCGGCCTGAAGCAGGGACAGCTTGTCCGGCGTGACGCCGAAATAATGCCGTCCTCCGGCGGCGGCGCCAAAGACACCTTCATCTGTTTCAGCAATGTTCAGATAAACTTCGACGATCCGTTTCTTCGGCCAGAACAATTCGATTAACACAGTGAACCACGCCTCCACGCCTTTGCGCACCCATGTCCGCCCATGCCACAGAAACACGTTCTTAGCCACTTGTTGGCTGATGGTACTGCCACCGCGCAGCCGACCGTCGTCTGCAAGCGCGGCTTTGATGCCTTCGATATCGAATCCGAAATGGGTGCAAAAATTGGCGTCTTCGGCGGCCACGAAAGCCTGCGCGACTTCGGGTGAAAAATGTTCAATCGGGGTCCACTCCCGCGCGACCTCCCCCAAACGCATCCGTTCGGCAACATAATAATACGTCAGGTAGGGATTTGCGAACCGCAGTAACACAACCAGCAACAAGCTGACCGCCACACCGGCAAACAGGATCAGAAACAGTTTACGAATTACCCAGCGAATCCAGTAGCGCCACGCGCCACTAAAGCTGTCTGCCGCCTGGCCGACCTTGCCCTTGCTCCGCGGGGCTTTCACCTTCTTGCGCACTCGGGTTGCGTCGTCATCGGCCATCTAAAATTTCCCTCTGGCGGCAGTCTCAGCCAAGGCGTCTTTCAAATCAACAGCTACAAAAGCAAAGAAGGCCGAAAACTCCGGCCTCCTTGTCTTACTTAATACGGGTCTGAAAAATGTCAGGCCGTCTTTTTGCCGGTTTCCATGCTCAGCGGGGCTGGCAGGCGGTTCAGCATCTCTTTGGGGCAAATTTGCACGAAATTGGCAAGCTCCTCATCCCAGCGGCGCAGAATATCCGCTGCTTTGGCCGATCGCGTCTCTGCAAGGTGGTCTTCCAGCAGGGACTTGAGTTCAACCTTCCAGTGATCGACAGTCACCCCGTTAGTCACAAGTGTTTCACGGTTGATCAGCTTGTCGAGCTGCGCGTCCGGATCGTAGATATAGGCCATGCCGCCGGTCATACCCGCGCCAAAATTCGCTCCGACAGAGCCAAGGATTACAGCCACACCGCCAGTCATATATTCACACCCGTTGGTGCCGCAGCCTTCAATCACCACTTTTGCACCGGAATTGCGCACAGCGAACCGTTCGCCCGCGCGGCCATTGGCAAACAGGCGACCCGCAGTCGCACCGTAAAGCACTGTGTTGCCGATGATGGTATTTTCACTGGCTGTAATCGGGGACCCCAGCGGTGGGCGAACAACAATTGTGCCACCGGACAGACCCTTACCAACATAGTCGTTCGCATCGCCCGACACTTCCAGTTTCAGGCCCGGTGCCGCAAATGCGCCCAGGGACTGACCTGCGCTGCCGGTAAGTTTCACTGTCAGGTGATCAGGTTGCAGCGTGTTGTTCATTCCAAACCGCTTTACGATATGGGACGACACGCGTGTGCCGATCGTGCGATGAGTGTTCTGCACCGCGTAAGACAATTGCATCTTTTCACCGTCCTTAAAGAACGGCTCCGCATCCTTCACAATCGACGCATCCAGCGTATCAGGCACGGCCTGACGAGGCTTGTCACGGTTGTAGACGATAGTGTTGGCGTTATCGATGCTGACGAGAAGCGGGTTGAGGTCCAGATCGTCCAAATGGGCTGACCCACGGGACACCTGCGCCAACATATCCGCGCGTCCAATCACTTCATCAAGCGAACGCGCCCCCAAGGAGGCTAGAACCTCGCGCACTTCCTGTGCGTAGAAGGTGATCAGGTTCACAACCTTATCCGCTGTGCCGGTGAACTTCTTGCGCAGGTCTTCATCCTGCACACAAACCCCGACTGGGCAGGTGTTGGACTGGCACTGGCGCACCATGATACAGCCCATCGCGATCAGGGCAGCGGTGCCGATGCCGTATTCTTCGGCGCCAAGCATTGCGGCAATCACGATGTCACGCCCTGTCCGCAAACCACCGTCAGTGCGCAGGGTTACACGATCCCGCAGCTTGTTCATGGACAGGACCTGATGCGCCTCGCTCAGCCCCATTTCCCACGGCAGACCCGCATATTTGATCGAGGTCGCAGGCGATGCGCCTGTCCCGCCGTTGTGCCCCGAAATCAGGATCACATCCGCCTTCGCTTTTGCGACACCCGCAGCAATTGTACCTACGCCGCTGCTGGCAACCAGTTTCACGGTCACTTTAGCGCGCGGGTTGATTTGCTTGAGGTCATAAATCAGCTGCGCCAGATCCTCGATCGAGTAGATATCGTGGTGTGGCGGCGGTGAAATCAGTGTCACACCTTTGGTCGAATGACGCAGCCGTGCAATCAGGTCGGTGACCTTGATCCCCGGAAGTTGGCCACCTTCACCCGGTTTCGCGCCTTGCGCTACCTTGATTTCCAGCTCTTCACACTGGTTGAGGTACTCCGCAGTCACCCCAAACCGGCCCGAAGCCACCTGTTTGATTTTGGCAGACGGATTATCCCCATTAGGTTCCGGCACAAAATGCGCCGGATCTTCGCCGCCCTCACCACTGTCGGATTTCGCCCCGATGCGGTTCATAGCGACGTTCAGTGTCTTATGCGCCTCTGGCGACAATGCGCCAAGGGACATACCCGGTGTCACAAACCGCTTACGGATAGAGGTGATGCTTTCCACTTCGTCCACAGAAATAGGTTTGGCGGTCGAATTGAAGTCCAGCAAATCCCGCAGGTGAATCGGCGGATTGGACTGCATCTTGCGGGAATACTGCTTCCACAGATCAAAGCTCGCCCGATCACACGCGGCTTGCAGCATATGCATGGATTGTGCTTCCCATGCGTGTTTCTCGCCGGTGCGCCGCTCTTTGTAAAAGCCGCCAATGGGCAGAACGTTCTGCTGGCCAAGCCAGCCACGGGCGTGCACTTCGCGTATTTTCTTTTGAATACCGAACAGGCCGATACCTGAAATGCGGCTGTGCATACCTGGGAAGAATTCGGCGACCATCGCACGGGACAGCCCCACAGCTTCAAAGTTCAGACCACCGCGATAACTGGAGATCACAGAAATCCCCATCTTCGCCATGATTTTCAGCAAGCCCTGATTAATCGCCTCGCGGTAGCGTTCCATCGCCACATCAAGCGTACAATCCAACAAGCCCCGATCAATCCGGTCCGCCAGACTATCCTGCGCCAGATAGGCGTTCACAGTAGTCGCACCACAGCCGATCAACACCGCAAAATAATGCGGATCCATACATTCCGCAGAACGTACGTTGATCGAACAGAAGGTCCGCAGACCAGCGGCTGTCAGCCATGAATGAACTGCCGAAGTGGCAAGGATCATCGGAACGGGAATTTTATCCTCATCCTGACGCCGGTCAGTTAGAACCAAATGCCCCGCACCGGAGCGCACGGCCTCTTCCGCCTCGGATCTGATACGGTGAACAGCATCGCGCAATCCGTTGGGGTTTTCACGATCAAAGGAACAGTCAATCGCGGTCACTTTCGCGCCGAAAGCTTCGACCATGGCCTCAAACTTGGCGTTGGCCATGAAGGGGCTTTCGACCACAAGGATCTCGGTCTGCGCGTTGCTTTCATCCAGCACATTGCCCAAGTTCCCGAAACGGGTTTTCAGGCTCATCACACGGAATTCGCGCAAGGAATCGATGGGCGGGTTGGTCACCTGACTAAAATTCTGGCGGAAGAAATGACTGAGCGGGCGGTATTTATCCGACAGCACCGCGCTTGGCGTGTCATCCCCCATAGAGGCAATAGACTCTTTCGCGTCCTCCGCCATCGGGTGCAGAATGACCTCCAGATCCTCAACACTGAAACCAGCAGCAATCTGACGCTTGCGCAGCTCTGCACCACTGTACAAAGCCTTTTCCTGAATGGTCTTGGTATTGTCCTCAAGGTTGGTGATCGAGCCAACCCACTTGCTGAAAGGCTGCGCCTCTGCCAGTGAATCTTTCAGCTCTGCATCGTGCCAAACCTTGTTTTCCAGCATATCAACGCCCAGCATCTGACCCGGGCCCAACGCGCCCTTACGCAGAATGCTGGATTCATCAACCGGCACCATCCCGGCCTCTGAACCGGCAATCACCAGACCGTCGTTGGTGATGACATAGCGCATTGGGCGCAGACCATTACGGTCCAGACCGGCCACAACCCAGCGACCATCTGTCATGGCCAGTGCCGCAGGACCGTCCCAAGGCTCCATCACAGAGTTGCAATAGGCGTACATGTCCTTCCACGCATCAGGCATTTCGTGGGACAGGTTTGACCAGCTTTCCGGCACCAGCATGGTTTTTGCCATCGGCGCGGAGCGCCCTGCACGCACCATCACTTCAAACACGGAATCAAGTGCTGCAGAGTCAGAAGACCCGCCAGCGATGATCGGTTTGATGTCTTCCGCATGTTCGCCAAAGTTCTTGGACGCCATGCGAATTTCGTGGGATTTCATCCAATTGACGTTACCCTTGAGGGTATTGATCTCGCCGTTGTGGGCCAACATCCGGAATGGCTGGGCCAGCCACCACTGTGGGAAAGTGTTAGTGGAATAGCGCTGGTGATAGATCGCAAAGGCGCTTTCAAAACGGTCGTCTTTCAGATCGGGGTAGAACACGGCCACCTGTTCGGCCAGCATCATGCCTTTGTAGATCACCGACCGGCAGGACAGGCTACAGATGTAGAAATCACGGATCGCAGCTTTGGCCACGGCTTTTTCGATCCGGCGGCGGATCACATACAGCTCACGCTCGAACTGTTCCTCGTCCACGCCCTTGCTGTTGGAAATCAGGATCTGCTCAATCTCGGGGCGGGTCGCGTTCGCCTTTTCTCCCAGACAGGACACATCCACCGGCACATGGCGCCAGCCGTAGATGTAGTAACCCATCTTGAGCACTTCGCTTTCCACGATAGTCCGGCAGTTTTCCTGCGCCCCAAAGTCGGTCCGCGGCAGAAAGACCTGCCCGACGGCGATCATTTTGTCGATGTCGGGTTCATGCCCTGTGCGACGGATCTGATCGTAAAAGAACTCTTTAGGGATCTGCAAATGGATGCCGGCACCATCACCAGTCATCCCGTCCGCATCCACCGCACCACGGTGCCAGATCGCCTGAAGCGCCGTGATACCAGCGTCCACCACACGGCGGTTCGGTTTACCATCAACGGAAACAACAAGGCCAACACCACAAGACGAATGCTCATCATCTTCGCGGTAAAGCCCCTGCTCGGCCAACATGGCCCGTTTGGCTTCTTCTTCGGCTACCCATTTTGCATCATACTGTGTCATGGTGGCTTTCCCTTTCAAAACCCCGATCTCTGTCAGGGCCGGATCTTATACTGTGACGGACCGCGCCGGATCGTATTGGCGCGTGGTCCGGTCCTTATTCGGCTGCGATGGCGGATTTTGCGTTCAGATCTGCGAGGATTGAACCAGCGGCATCGCGCCCGTCTGCAATCGCCCAAACCACCAGAGACGCACCGCGCACGATGTCCCCTGCTGCATAAACCCCATCCATTGCCGTGCGCTTACTGACGAAATCGGCTTTAACCGTGCCCCAACGGGTAACTTCCAGCTCCGGCGTGTCCCAAAGTGTCGGCAGCTCCTCTGGCTCAAAGCCAAGCGCCTTGATCACCAGATCGGCTTTCTCAAGATACTCGGCACCCGGTATTTCTTCGGGGGCCTGACGGCCAGTTACATCCGGCGCACCCAGACGCATCTGCTGCACATAAACGCCTGTGACCTTATCATCACCCGCAAACCCTTTGGGCGCAGACAACCAGACGAATTCCACGCCTTCTTCTTCCGCGTTCGCAGTTTCCCGCAGGGATCCCGGCATGTTCTGACGGTCGCGACGGTAAAGACATTTCACCGAGGTTGCGCCCTGACGGATGGCTGTACGCACACAATCCATCGCAGTATCGCCGCCGCCGATAACGACAACATTCTTGCCCTCGGCCCACAGCTCTCCGCTGTCGATTTCAGGAACAGCATCGCCAAAGTTGTGACGGTTAGAAGCTGTAAGATAGTCTATTGCCTTAACAATTCCGTTCAGACCGGCACCCGGACCACCCAGATCACGGGATTTGTAAACGCCTGTACCGATCAGGATCGCATCATGGGTTTTGCGCAGCTCTTCAAAGCTGACATCCTTGCCAACGTCGCAATCCAGCTTGAAGGTCACACCGCCCTCAGCCAGCTGACCATTTCGGCGTTCCACAACTTCTTTCTCCAGTTTGAAACCTGGAATACCATAGGTCAGCAAGCCGCCAGCACGGTCGTAACGGTCATAGATTGTGACCTGAACACCGGCACGGCGCAGAACATCTGCCGCCGCCAGACCCGCAGGGCCGGCACCGATAATTCCAACGGACTCGCTACGCTCCGCGTAGGGTTTGATAGGCTGAACCCACCCTTGTTCCCACGCGGTATCGGTAATGTATTTCTCCACCGCACCAATGGTAACCGTGCCGTGACCGGATTGTTCGATCACGCAGTTGCCTTCACACAAACGGTCCTGCGGGCAGATACGGCCACAAATCTCGGGGAACTGGTTGGTCGCCTGGCTGACCTCGTAAGCTTCTTGCAAGCGGCCTTCAGCTGTCAGTTTCAACCAATCGGGGATATTATTGTGCAGCGGACAGTGATCCTGACAGAACGGTACGCCGCACTGGGAACAGCGGCTGGATTGCTCGGCCGCTTTTTCGGCTGCAAACTGCTGGTAAATTTCGTCGAAATCAGATGTACGCAGATTTGGCACACGTTTCTCCGGCATATCGCGGTCCACGTTTACAAATTTCAGCATTTTTTGTTCAGCCATGATGATACACCCGCAATAACTACTTCCAGAGCCTGCCTTCTAACCAATGTTTACCCGCAGTCAAAGGGAAAACTGCAAATTGGGTAACCCATACTGACATAAATAATCATAAGGTGCGGGAATTTCCATTTTTTGAGCCCGTTCATTATTAAATAGGTCAGCAAAGCTTACCTTAAGCTAAGATTCCCTTCCCATCCCAGAGAGCATATTCTCCCCTTGAAACGAATCATAAAGGCCCGCCCATGCCCCTGCTCCACCTTCTGATACTCGCAATTGTGCAGGGCATTACTGAATTTCTACCGGTTTCAAGCTCGGGGCATTTGATCCTGCTCCCCAATGTGATGGGTGTCGCAGATCAGGGACAACTGATAGATGTTGCGGTCCATATTGGCACCCTTGGCGCCGTGATCTTGTTCTTCTGGAAAGACTCCCGATCCGCATTTACTGGCCTTTTCCATCTGGCCACAGGAAAAACCCGTACAGATTCCGCACGATTGGCACTACTCCTTATCATAGCGACGATTCCAGCAGTTCTATTTGGCCTGATCTTGAAACTAACCGGACTGTCGGACGCCATGCGCAACATCACAGTGATCGGCTGGACCATGCTCGCATTTGGCATTCTCCTTTACATCGCCGATCAACGGGGCGCGCAGACCAAAACCCAAAAAAACTGGGACATGTCAGACGCCATTAAGCTTGGCCTGTGGCAGGCCCTCGCCTTGATCCCCGGCACCTCCCGCTCAGGCATTGCGATCACCGGCGCGCGATTTCTTGGCTACACCAGAGAAGACGGCACCCGCATCGCCATGCTAATGTCGATTCCCGTAATCCTGTCCTCCGCAGCCCTGTTGGGCATTGAGGCAATCAGCGAGGCGAACGCCGCCGGCCTTCGCGATGGCGCAATCGCCGCAGTTTTCAGTTTTCTAACCGCACTTCTGGCGCTTTCCCTGATGATGCGACTACTTCGCAGCGTCAGTTTCACGCCCTACGTGATCTACCGCGTACTCCTCGGGCTGATCCTGCTGGCAGTGGCCTACAGGTGATACCAGACGCAAAAAGCCCCGCGATTGCGGGGCCTTGCACAGTTCACTAACGTCTGAAATAGCGCCTTAAAAGTCGCTGGTCGTCGGCGTGCCACGCATATGACGTGCGCTCTCGGTCAATTCAGCATACTGCCCCGACGGGCGGTAACGGTAGAGATATTGTTCTGCGACTGTCTCATAAGATGTTGGGGTAATGTCCAAATTCGCAAATGATTTAGCCGTGTTGGACACAACATTGTCGTTGCGCAGTTGTTTCACCTGATCGGCTGTCAGTATCGTGTTGGTGAACAACCCAAGGCTCAGCTTTTGCACCATATCCAATGTCTTACCCAAAATCGTTCCAAGGAAAAACGGCTGATTAATCACAAGGCGACGGCGGCGCGTGATATGCAGCATCCGCTTCACGATCTCACTCAGGCTTTCCACATCGGGTCCGCCAAGTTCATAAATGCCTGGCTCGGCCTCACCCAGAATTCCTTTGCACGCCGCTTGCGCCACATCATCCACATAAACTGGCTGAAATTTTGACCCACCACCAAACAGCGGCAGAACCGGTGTGAAGGAAGACATCTGCGCAAACCGGTTCAGGAACTGATCTTCATTCCCGAAAATCACGGAGGGCCGGAGGATCATCGCTGTCGGGAACGCTTTGAGAATCTCCTGCTCTCCCTCTGCCTTTGAGCGGGCAGAGGCACTATCGGACTCAAGGTTCGCACCAAGTGCTGAAATATGGACCAACCGCGCGACACCCGCCGCTGCACAGGCCTTTGCGATCCGCGCTGCGCCTTCAACATTCAACGCCTCGAAGGTTTGCTTACCGTGTTCCTGAAGTACGGAAACGCAATTCACAACCGCGTCGGAGTTTGCAACGATTTGCGCCACAGATTCATCATTACGGATATTTGCCAGCACAGGCTCGACCTGCCCGACAACACCGTAAGGGCGCACGAATACGGCTTCATTTGGCCGACGAACAGCTACCTGTACGCGCCAGCCTTCTTTCGCCATCCGCCGCGCGATGTAGCGACCGACAAATCCGGACCCACCGAAAATGGTAACAACTTTAGGCGATTGTAACATAATTGCGCTCCGACAACTGGGGTTTGCCCTGAAATAATGCGATGTGGCCCCACTCACAAGCACAATTGCTGAAATTAGATGTGAATCACCCGTTGACACCCCCCCCGACCATCTGTAAATCGCCCCCTACGTGATCTGTTGCCCAGATGGCGGAATTGGTAGACGCGCTAGCTTCAGGTGCTAGTGTCCGTATGGACGTGGAGGTTCGAGTCCTCTTCTGGGCACCAAAACTATCTCAAAAGGATGGTTTTTTACATAAGATCAACGCATTACCAGCACATCCTAAACTATCGAAACACGCTTGATGGGTGTATAGTTACTTACTCTACGGCAAATTGCATTGCTACTGAGATCCTAATTGGTCTTTTGGGCATGCCAGTGCAACGATAACATGACGGTAAAGCTATTCTTTAGAGGCTGCCACTGGTTACATTCGCCGAATCTCCCGCCACGAAATCTGAAAGAAGCCTGCTGATATTTGCGATGGAAACGGGTTTTTCTACCGCCGCGTTAAAACCAATGGATCGAAGGCTCGGCCCGTCCTCCGTTTCGGCCCCCCCGCTACAGGCGATGAACTGTGGTATTTTGTGACTTTTAGCGCGGCATTTTTCAAACGCCTCCAACATTTCGATACCATCCATAACCGGCATACGAATGTCAGTGAAAACGATGTCGAAATCTTCTTTCAGTATTCGATCCAGCCCCACTGCGCCGTTTTCCGCGACGGAGACACTGGCCCCTGACTGGCCGAGAATCTGCTTCATGAAAGTCGCGTTCAGTTCGTTGTCTTCCACGACCAGAATATTCAGGCCAAGTGCCGCACCCTGCAATTTCGCCAGTGGAGTGGCGGGGGGCAAAACGTTGTCTTGCGACGGGGAGACGCGAAAGCTCGCCCTGAACCGAGAACCCCCTCGATTGGAATCCTCGACGATTAAGGTCCCTCCGTGCATCTGGCATATCTGCTTAGATATCGACAACCCCAAGCCGTGCCCTTCCGGCATGGTCGCCCCACCATCGAGGCGGGCAAAGCGTTTAAAAATCCGGGATTTATCTTCATCCGCGATGCCCGGCCCCTGATCATCGACGAACACATACAGAGTTGGCTCGCCACGTGTTGGGAATTCGATTGAAGCGGTAATTTGAATCGTACCCGCGCTCGCGTATTTGATCGTGTTGATAAGAAGGTTCGTCAAAACCTGCTTGATGCGGCCATGACAACCGACAAGCAAACGTCTGCAACTTCGTTCAAGATGAAATTGAAACGGTTTATGCGCGTCTATTGCAGCCGTGCCGTACAGCGACCCCACCTTTTCAAAGATGTCGGACATGTGAAACGGTTCCCTGGCCACTTCCATCGCGTCTGCATCCATGACCCCAAGATCCACGATGTCCTTCAGCAGCGTCTGAAGTTCATCTCCCGCTGCTAGGATATTTTTTATATAGCCAGTCTCGCGGCCCGCGTGCACAGAACATTGGAGTAGGTGCGCCATGCCCATGATGCCGTTCAGCGGATTTTTCAGTTCGTGACCGATGTCCGCGACAAATGCGGATTTCGCGTCGCTTTCGGTCTCCGATCTTATAGCGCGCGCCAACAATTCCTTTTTTTCTACTGCGTGGGTCGAGACATCTCGCCCGACACAAAGAAGTTCAATGAATGCGCTGCCCTCAAACCTTTTGGTAATCGACCATTCAATCACGCGCGCGGCACTTTGGGGCGGGAAAACAGTCTGCTGTAATACCGTATGCGGTGCGTCACGGGTCAGCCCGGCGATAGCGGCCTTAAAAGTTTCGCGGGAATGGCCCGCTGTAAACATTTGGACTGCAATCTGCGATGTGTTGTCCGTCATGCCTTCACAGAACGCCCTGAAAGCATCGTTAGAGTAGAGGATTTGACCCCCAGCACTACACCGAAGAATGAGGTCCGGAATATCGTTTAGGATATCCGCAGGGCGGTCTGTCCCCGGGCTTTTACCTTGTTCCTTTGAGTCCGGCACCTGCCGGAGGTGTAGCCCGTCGCGCGGATGAATACTTGGGGTGCGCGGTGGCAACCCTACCAAGATACGACCGGCTATCCGAGGCGCCGTAAGAGAGACATCAAACTCCCTAAGCCCTGTTGCAGCCCCCATCGCCGACTGATCAAGTGTGTAGCACATCATCGGATTAAAGGGACCATTGCAAGAAACGGACCGGTCAAAAATCTGCTCAGAGGCCTTAGGTATTTCCTTGGATTGCATTTGAACAGTCCGCATCAAGCGCTCCTCCGGTTGTGCCGTGAATATAAATCGTGTGAGGTTCTAAGCCTGAAGAATGGCAGGTTCGCTTGGGGTTTTCAACGCACCTGAACCAGTAAGTATCTAATACTTATATCGTTTTTTAATCAAATCGATTGGGCCGAGGCAGGTGATTCTCTGTTCGAGAGAGTCTTTCAGCGCGCGGATCAGCCACGCGCTTGGGGGAAACCTGTGCTCATAAGGATAGGACCATAAAACGATTGGATACTGACGCTACGCATCGGTCCAGTCCCTTACGACTTGTGCGCATTTTCCTAATCAAATGCGGCTCTCGGTATGCGTTCGGGGGGATAGCTCGGACAGCACAATCAATGTGAAAGCTTAATCGTTCTCGGATGCCTCTCGGTGTTTCGAAAGCGTTTCAAACAAACCGGCCTCTTAGGGATGGGGCCAAAAGGAGCTATCACATGTTGTTTAAGAAAAATATCTTATCTGCTGCCGGCGTCGTTGTCGCCGCGGTATTATTTCAGGCGCCCCACGCCAGTGCCGATGCGTTGAAGTCGTCCTTCGATTTCCGAATTGTGGAACAGGACGCCGACGGGAACGAGGTGCTGAGCGAACGTGACAGCGTCGCCCCCGGTGAAACCATCCAGTATATTATCACCCACAAAAACACGACCGAAGACAATCTATCCGGTCTGGTTGTTTCCGGCCCGATCCCCGAAGGCGTGACCTTTGTGATGGACCGGCACGAAAGCTCGTTGCCAGCCACTTTTGAGATCGAAGCCGAGCTGGATCAGGACAAACCCGGACTTGAATGGTCCACCCTCCCAGCCATGCGCAAAGTCGTCGACGCTGACGGTTCGGAACGGCTTGAGCCAGTTCCAGCTGAAGCAATCGAAGCTGTTCGCTGGGTCCTCGACTCTCCGCTGCCCGGTGGTGGCGCCTCAGAGAATTCGTACCGCGTGATCGTAAATTAGGCCCGAGTGGCGCTCCACTCGGAAGAAATTACCCCCCCCCTCAACCCCAACCAATCCAAACCTTAACAAATGGTGAGTAAAGTGAATTCTAGTTCAATCTTCCTCCGTGGCTGTTCTACAGCCGCACTTCTGTCGGTCGTAGGGGCCGCAGCAATGGCGGCACCGCCGGAAGCCGGATCCGTGATCGGCAACCAAGCAGTCGCGACTTATACAAACAGTTCCGGTGACTCTATCACCGTCACATCGAACAAAGTTGAAACAGTTGTTCAACAAGTGGCCGGTTTGACAATGATTTCGGACAACTCCGAAGCAATCGCACCAGGTGGTAAAGCGTTTCTGCCGCACGTTATCACCAATGACGGTAACGGGCCTGATTACTTCACGTTGTCTGCAACCGAACAAAACACAGGCGCATTGGATACAACACTGGTCTTCTATCCTGATGCGGATATGGACGGTGTAGCAGACAGCGCGACGCCCATCACAGAAACTCCGGTTCTTGCTCCGGGTGAACAGTTCGGTTTCGTCATCGAAGCAACTGCCGATGCTGCCGAAACAGGTACAGATGACATCACTGTCGAAGCTGTATCCGTGTTGGACAACACGATTACCGACACAAATACAGACACACTGACCATCTCAACCGGCGCAATCGTCGAAGTGGTCAAGTCGATGACAGTCGACCCAGCCTCCGGCACCGGTAACAACGCGATTGTCGACTCCGGCGATGAGGTGACCATCAAGCTGACCTACTCCAGCACCGGTCTGACAGATGCCAGCAACTATATTGTGCAGGATATTCTGGATAGTCGTCTGGACTACGTTGCAAACTCGGCAACATGGTCGGATGCCACCGGCACTATGGATGAAAGCAATGGCGCAGCTGCAACTGACAAAACCAACGGCGGCGGACAAACTATCGCATGGTCCTATGACTCTGCACAAACACTCCAGTTCGTCCTGAGCAGCGTACCTTCCGGTCGATCCGGCACAGTTACCTTTAAAGCCACCGTGGCAGACGATGTGCCAGCCGGCATCATCCCCAACACTGCGACACAATCGGTTGACGGAACCGCCTTCCCCGACTCCAACACTGCACAGATCACAGCGGACGAGCAGTTCAGCCTTGAGATTGATGACACGAAAATCAATCTGGACGGCACACGGGACGGCACAGTTGCATCAGCAACTGATACAGACGCCACTGCCAACGACATTGTTGAAGACAGCGCAGATGTATCGCAAGGCGCCACAATTCCTTTCGAGTTTGTGATCTCCAACACATCTAACGTCACTGACAGCTACACTCTGGATGTCACCAACATCGACTTCCCCAGCGGTACGACGTTCCGCATGGTTGCCGAAGACGGTGCAACACCAATCGTAGGCACAGTCGGACCATTGGCTTCCGGTGAAACCCGCAAAGTAACCTTGCTGGCCACCCTGCCAACTGATGTTTCCCCAGTCCCAACGTCCGAATTTACAGCCAATGTTGTGGCAACTTCGGAAAACAGCGGCAGCTTTGACAGCTCCACAGCGGAATTCACAGGCGCGGTTTTGGCAGCAGCAATCGATCTTGAAAATGACGTTGCCGGTTCTGAAGGCGATGGCGCAAACCCCACAAACGGGGCAAACCCTTGGGTAACTTCCGCAACTGACCCCGGTGTACCTGTTTCTTTCCCGATGAATGTTGAAAACGGCGGACCAACCTCCGACAGCTTCAACATCACGCTGGATCAGCCAATCCCGACCGGTTGGACCGTTGAATTCCAACTGACTGACGGAACCGTGGTATCGAACACCGGTACAATCCCGGCAGGTGGCAATAAAGACTTTATCGTCGTCATCACACCGACCGAAGGATACCCGCCAAGCAATACGCTGATTGATATCAAAGTTGCGTCTGCCGTAACCGGCCAGTCCGATCGCATCATCAACCAAGTGACCGTGAATAAAGTGGTCGACGTGCAGATCGAAGCGGATCAAGAAGCACAGGCATCTCCGGGTGGTGTGGTTGATATGATCCACAAGATCACCAACAACTCGAACATCGATATCACCGAAGGTGCGCTGACCCAAACCGGTCTGACAGACTTCTCAGGTGCGATCTTCTGGGATGCCAATGGCAACGGTGCTCTGGACCCGACTGAGATCGTCATCGACAACTTTGATGATCTGGTAGACAACCTCGGCGTAGGGTCTAACGGTATCGCCGCTGGTGAAACCATCTCCCTGATCTATCGTGTCCAAACACCGTCCACGGCAACTCCTGGTCTGTCCGAAATCGGAACAATCTCTATCGAGAACCTTCTGAACGCAGATGCAGACGCGGACATCGACACGTCCAACAACGCTGTTGAAGATCGTGTAATCATCGTCTCTGGCGACATCACATTGACCAAGATGCAGTACATTGACGCAAGCTGCGATGGCACAGTGGGCACATTCACCACCGAACGTCAGGATGTCGAACCCGGTCAGTGTATCCGCTACCAAATCGAGGCGGCAAACACAGGCACCACGAATGCAGGCAACGTAAAAATTCAGGATGTAGCTCCAGCATACACATCCATCGAATCTTGCGGCGGCGCCTGTGCCTACAGTGTCTACCCTGCGGAACCTTCCAGCTCTGTGACCATCACCGGCACGACCGCTGAAAGCTTCCACAACACTGTCCTCCCGGGTGATTACGCCCGACTGGAATTCACAGTGAAGGTCGCTGAATAGGCAAAACCGCTCTCTCCGGGCCCCTAACCCGGGGAGAGCATCCCTGCCCCATTCTTCTCATCCATTCCCTCAAGTCAGAACTGGTTTATAAAATGCTCTGCTCGGCATTCAATCAAATCAAGAAATCCTGTCACGCATTGATCCTGGGCACCGCTCTTGGTCTAAGCGTCTCCAGCCCCGCAGTCTCCGAGATTGCACCTGGCGGAAGCATTATCAGGAATATCGCCTCTGCCACTTATTTCCACCGTGGTCTGGGCATCAGCGAAACAGTCCGGTCCAACCCTGTTGAGGCTCTCGTCCGCGAAGTGCCCGCACTGGAAATCACCGGCCGGACCGATCTCAGGTTGTCGCGCGGCGCTTTTGCCGAACACGCCTACGAAATTACAAACACCGGCAACGTCGATCTGATCTACAGTGCTTGGATCAAAAACGCCGAAAAATCACTGATGCTGACAGACACCGCTCTGTTCATCGATGCGAACGGAAACGGTGTCATTGACGCCGACGAACGCGAGATTTTCAAGGGCGACACTTTGCCAATCGCCACGTCAGAATCCGTAAAACTGATCTATCGTTTCCGCGTTTCAGCCACTGCCTTGCTTGACGACAGCGAAGAATCAAATCTGCGGATCACAGCCTTCTCCGCCAATTCGGGTGAATCGGTAAAAGCCGAAGGTGAAGGCCGCGGTATGGTTGTCATCGTGGATCAAGCCCTGCAACTGCGCAAAAAGCTTGAACGCCGTGATGCACCGGATGGCGAAATTGCTACATTCACGCTGGCCCTGCGAAACAATGCCGAAACCATCGTTTCTGCTTACTCTGTGCTGGACGGGCAAAATATTTTTCTAGATGGCGTGTCCTTTCGCGGCATCGTCCTGCGGGACGCCATCCCCCTGAACACAACTCTTCTATCCACATCTCCAGCTGGCAAAATGATCGCCGGATATCATCAGCGCGGGCAAAGAAAACACAGCTACCAAAGCACTATGCCAGAAGATTTGTCCACAGTGGATGCCGTGGCTTTCCTTCATGAAGGTGATTTTGCCATTGGTCGATCTACAGATGTAAGCTTCGCCGTTCTGGTCTCCGATCACCTGGGTCCGGTAACTGTTGAAAACACTGCCATGACTTATATGGTTGCCGATGGTGCGCTGTCAGAAATTCCATCAAATACTGTCTCATTCGATCGCATAGCTGATGTAACCTCTTCCTTGGATTTCATTGATCCAGACACTGACACCGCAGCTGAAACTTCGGATCTGGACCGTGATACACGCCTTGTTTTGACCTCTGGCGCTTGCAACACGTCTGCAGGCGTGGATGTTGTGACAATTGAGGTCACAAGCACCATTACCAATGACACCGAAACCGTCACCGCCACCGAGACTGGTGCAAATACCGGCATTTTCACAACCGCCCTGTTGCCAATCGCACAAATGTCCTTGCCCAAATCGGGCGATGGCGTGATCGCTTCCGCCCCGGGTGATAACCTGCAAGCCCGTGCAGAATGCCGTGAACAGACGGTATTCGATACGCTGCTGGTGCGTCCTGGATCCTACGTATTCAACAGCTTGACCAATGAAACGGTCTCAAATGCGACGGTTCAACTGCTGAACCGCGCTGGCGTGGTCGTCGCCGAAGTCATCAGCGACTCCACTGGGTTTTTCGCGCTCGGCGACATCTCTGAGGGCCGCTACACCACACATGTTCTGCCTCCTGCCGACTACACCTTCGCCTCGGAAAGAACCGATTTTCGCGGCTTCACCCGCAACGTAGATGCAGAAGCGTCCTACGGCGATCGTTTCAAACACGAAGGCGGACCGGTCTATCCAATGGATATTCCCCTCGATCCGTTTTACGGCGTTCCACTGTCCATCGAAAAGACCGCGAATAAAAGACAAGCCCAAACCGGCGATTTCGTTACCTACACAGTGCAAGCGCAAAACGGTATGAACCAGGCTCTTACACAGGCTATTCTTGTCGATACGCTGCCGCGTGGCGCAATCTATGTCGAGGGCACAGCTCTGCTTGATGGGGTGGCGATTGACCAACCGTCCGTCGACCCCATGGGCGCGCATCGCTTTGCGTTGGGCATTATCCCCCCACTTGAAACTGTAGAACTGACGTACGTGTTACGTTTCACCCCATCTGCCCGCTCGGGCGATCGCGTGAACAGCGCCTATCTGACCGGCCAGCAAGCCGGTTCAGGTGAAACCCGCTTGTCCAACACAGCGCAGGCAACTGTGGCGCTTGATACTTCCAACGGTGTGTTCTCTCGTAAGGGCGCTATCATCGGATCGGTCTTTATGGATTGTAACGGCAACGGGGTGCGCGATTCCGCTGAGGAACTCGGTGTAGCAGGCGTCCGGATCATCACACAGGAAGGCCTGATGGTTGTGACGGACGCCGATGGCAAATACAGCCTCTTCGGCCTGCGCCCGGTCTCTCACGTGCTCGCGTTGCAAAACAGCACCTTGCCGGAAGATAGCAAAGCTGTCGTCTCCCGCGTGTCGGACATGCAGCAGGCAGGTTCTCGTCTGGTCGCATTAAAGCGGGGCGAAGTGCGGGCCGAAGATTTCCCGCTCGAAAGCTGCACACCGGCAGTAATGGCCGAAGTCAGCACACGCCGCGATACACTGCGCAACACTGACCCCGAAGGCCTACGCAGTTTTACCGAATTGCCCGTCGATATCAGCAGCAACACCCCGCAATCCGTGCGCAGTGAGGCTGGTCTTGCAACCTCCACACAAATCGTTGGCGGTTCCAGGATTGAAAACGGCAGCCTGCAATCTGAAGGCGCGGATGGAGCCTCCGGCGAAACAAAGAAAACGCTGGAACAGGTGATCAAAACCTTTTCACCAGAAATCGGTTTCATTAGTCTTTCAGATCAGGATCGGTTGACACGTCGCACCCTATCCCTGCGCGTGAAAGGTCCGGCCGATCTCGGTCTCAACCTGATCGTCAACGGTCAGAAAATCGGTGGCAGTCGCATAGGCGAGCGGAGCACGTGGGCCGGTGGCAATGTACAAGCCATCGAATATGTTGCCGTTAAACTGGTCGCTGGTGAAAACCTGCTGCAACTGGTGGGCAAAGACCCTTTCGGGAATATCCGCAAATCTCAGGAAATCCGTGTCTTCGCGCCGGGCGATGCCCAAAAGATCAAACTGGTCGGCCCAAAAGCTGCTTCTGCCTCTCCGACAGAGCGCGTAAAATTTACGGTGCAAATCCTCGACACCAAAGGTGAGCTTGTGAAAGCCGCGACCGTGGTAACGCTGAACGCGCGTCGTGGTATCTGGGACGTAAAAGATATTCGCGCGAACCAACCCGGTGTGCAGATTTATGTGGATAGCGGAATCGCAGAAGTTTCGTTGATCCCGCCCCAAATGGCCGGGCCAGACCTGCTGAGCGCGCAAAGCGGTACCCTTGGACGCGCCGAAGCCTCAATCCTGTTTTCTCCCAATCTGGAAGAGCGGATACTCGTTGGTGTGCTAGAAGGCACTGTTGCACGACAGTCCGGTGGACAGCTTCTCAACGAAGGTGAATTCAGCGCCTTCGAAGACACTAATACCGGCCTGCGTGGCGAAATTTTTATGAAAGGCCGTGTTGGTCGGGAAACCCTGATGACGCTACGCTATAGCAGCGACAGCGATGAAGAGGATCGCCTGTTCCGAGACATCAACACCGATGAAAGCTACCCAGTTTACGGGGATGAGTCCGAACGCGGTTACGACGGTCAATCGTCCAGCGATCTCTATGTCAGTTTCGAACGTGGTGCATCCTCACTGGTTTATGGCGATATTGCCATTGAACCTGGCTCCTCTGCGTTCGAACTGGGTGGCTTGCGCACTGTAACAACGGGCGTGAAAGCCAACTGGCAGGGAGAGCGTACAAGGGTAACAGCCTTTGCCGCCCGCACATCGCAGGAAATTCGTACCCTTGAGATCGCAGGTCGCGGTGTGTCCGGTCCCTATGAGGTCGATCTGGCGGGTTATCAGGAAGGTTCAGATCAGGTCGATGTAATTGTGCGAGATCGCGACACTGGTGTGATCCTTTCGGAAACACGCTTGCGCCGCATGTCCGATTATCTGTTGGATTTCTTTCTCAACACCATCGTTTTTGACACCCCTCTGCGTCAGGCCGATCCTCTGGGCAATCCGGTCTCGTTCCGGATCACCTATAATATTGAAGGAAGCAGCGGCGAGAAATACTGGCTCTACGGTGTTGAGGCAATTTCAGAACTGAACGATAGGGTAACAATCGGCGCGCGTGCAATTCATTCTGATGGTGCTGCTGGAACTGAAGAGCGGTACAAAATTTACTCCGCTTTTTTACAAAATAAGATCAACGACAACGCCACCCTTGAAGCCGAAGTCGCGCAAGCCGAAGACGGGTTTGGGCAACGCGGATATGCGGGGCGCATTGCCTATGATTATGTTTCCGAAGACACCCGTTTCCGGTTTGAAGCGGCCCGAACAGGATTGAAGTTCGCCCCTGTCGGATCAAGCGTTCGTGCAGGTATGGCACAGGTTTCTCTGGACTATGAAAGACGCCTAAGCGACAGCAGAACGCTGGTTGCATCCGCTGACTACCAGTCCGATTTCGCAACGAAACAGGAAACACTCGGCGCTGAAATACTGGTACGCGGCGTGGTGAATGAAACGCTGACGCGGGCCTCCGGCTTCCGCATGGTTGTCGAAAAGTCGCCACTGGACAAACAAACCACCACCTACTTCAAGGACGAGGCAGTCTGGCGGCCGGTTTCCACTCCCGGCATGGTCATGAAATTCGTAAAAGAACTGCCGCTTTCAGGTGAAGGTCAGGGTAAGTTTATCGTCGCAGCAGATTACCATGTCCGTGAAGACCTGCGTGTCTTTGGTGAATTCGAACTGTCCTTTGGTGATCTTGGTGACAAGCTGACCCGCGCCCATATCGGTGTTGAATATCGGGTAAATCACTGGCTCGACGGGCGCACCGAAGTGACAACAAACCCCGGTGATTTGGGAGATGATCTTCTGGTGCAGGGTTTCTCCACGCGGCTGGAGCTGAATGAACGCACCTCGCTCGATATGACGCTGGAGCATTCTTTGAACCTGTCACGACCTGACTCCGGTCTGACCAGCATTGCCCTTGGCGGTGCGTGGGAATCCCGGGATGGCAATTGGGTTGCAGAGGCCAATCTGGACCAAACGTTTGAGAAGACAGGAAACACATTCTACGCCGATATCGGCATGGCAGGTGAAATTAGCCCGGGCGTGACGGTGCTTGCACGGGGACGCCATGCGCGTGATGGACGATCCGGCCAGAATGCGCGTATCCGGGAACGTCTGCGCGTTGGCGCAGCTTACCGCCCGCTGGATGACGCGCGTTTCAATGCTTTGGGATGGTATGAATACCAGCGGGATCGGGACATAAACGAAGAAACGCAACATCTGTGGTCCCTTGCCGGAACGTGGGATCTGCAACCCGACCTGCGCGTTAACGGCAAATACGCCGGCCAGTATTCCAGCCTCAGCTCCCCGCTCGGTGGAATCGAAACGGCGAGCCTTACCCAACTTCTGCAGGCAGGTGTCACCTGGGATGCATTGCCCGAAAAGCTGGAGCTGTCAGGAAACGTATACCACATGTGGGACGACGACGGGTTTGCGGCACAGGCTTACGGAATAGAGGCAGGGTATGTTTTTGCGGAAGGTGCGATGGTTTCGATTGGATACAACCACGCGACTGAACAACTTCCGTTTCAAAGCCGTCATTTTCAGAAAGGTTTATATTTGCGACTGCGTTTAAAACTGACGGAGAACCTATGGGATCAGTTGGATAATTTCCTGTCCCAATGAACGAGCGCAGTCTGGAAATGCGGGAGCATGACGCAGTTTCCGGCCTGCACTCTAAAGGCGGCACCCTTCGGTGCCGCCTTTTCTTTATACAGCATCCTAGGTCATCAACTCTTCAGATAAATCCTGCATCCCTTGCAATCATAGCAGCATGCGTGCGGTTACGAGCGTTCAATTTAATGCTGAGAGTTTTCAAGTGCAGCTTTACAGTGACCTCTTGCAATTCAAGCTCGCGGGCGATCTCCTTATTGGCCAGTCCTTTGGACAATCCGGTTAGGACTTCTTTTTCCCGAGTCGAAAGAAGGGTGTCAAATTCGTGGTCACATTCATTGCGGTTCGCCATAAAGCTGACCGGCGCAAAGGTTTCGCCTTCAGCCATAAATCGCACAGCATTCAACAGTGATCTCGCCGACATTGTTTTTGGCAGAAATCCAGCAGAACCCGCTTCCAAAGCCGCTTCCGCGATGGATGCGGTAGCCGTGCCAGAAATGATTCCCACCGGTTTCTGACAATTCGCCTCTAACGCTTTGGTCAGGCCGGACAATCCATTCATGCCCGGCATGTCGAAATCCAGAAGCACCAAATCAAAAGGACCCTCTGAACTAATTTCGCTCAGGGCTTCATGAAGATTAGCAGAACGCGATACTTCTATGTTGGCTTCGGCCTGAATGTACGAAGCAATCGTATCACGAACCAAATCGTGGTCATCAGCTATCAATATCTTCATTCATCCCATCCAACCTTGCATATGCCGCCTGTAACCTTGTCTTTAGAGGCGTGACAATTTTCCATAGACCTGTCCCGTATGGCTCCCCGGTATCACGGCGTCTCGTACGTATAATGTCGGAAACCAACCGCGATGCGTTTCCGGTTTCTCGCTTAGAAAGTTGTACCCGTGAAAAGGTTAATATTTCTTTCAAATTGCCCAACTAATTTGATCTACCCGGTTTTTTTGCGAAACAGACTGACCCGAAGCATATTTTTGTACCGCCGCACCCTTTCAAAAATTACGACTTTCTTAATTATTCTGCGGAATAACACTCCAAAGGTATAGCTCATCAGGCCAGTATTTCGCGCGGGGATAATACCACAACCAAGACGCAATAACCTTGTGGCAGAGATACTCTTGAGCGGCGCCTACAAGATATGGGGATGTATGAATGGAAAATTACAGGAAGGTTATGCAGGTTTCGGGAAGGAAACGGCTCATTCAGCAGATTTTAAGTGAACTGATGAGCAAGAAAATCAACACTCAAGGGCCGGTTCCTCATGATATGCTCGTCCACGGGCATTTGGAATTTCGGCATAAAAATGCGCTTGCGGTGAACCGTCTCTCGCACAGTGTATCAAGGAAAGCCGGACTGCACCCTTGTGGACGCGATGCTCCTACAATGCGGACGAAACAGAAGGATCTTCCTTTGTTATGTCAAAACCAGCTTGGGGAGCTTAAACACGTTTTCGGCGCAGAAGAACTGTCGATTAAGCTGGAGTGTTTTCTGGCGGAGGGCGACAGGATGACCGGAAATATCGCTCATTTAATTTCAATGCGCGAATACCCGAGACTTCAATCCGCAGCCCATAAATTCGGAGGCTCTTGCGCATTGTTTGGCGCAAAGGATTTACGCGCGTCCCTTAGTCAATTGGAATTGGCCTGCACACGGTATGACACCGCCAAATTGGTTCAGCGCGAAATTCATACCCAAGGCAGGTGGATGCACACAAAAGTCGCGATGAGGGCATTGCCCTACTTTCGTTGATCAAGTTACCTTCGGCAGTCACATCCACTGTTCATCCACCAAGGATTTTGCGAACGTAGTTCTGAGTTTCCTTGTAAGGTGGAATGCCGTTGTATTTCTTCACGGCACCGGGTCCGGCGTTATAGGCAGCCAAAGCCAGCCGCCAGCTTCCGAAGCGTTTGTATTGTTCACTGAGGTAGCGGGCACCGCCTTCAAGATTGGCGTGGGGATCGTTCGGATTTACGCCCAATTCACGCGCAGTTCCGGGCATGAGCTGTGCCAACCCGATCGCCCCGACCGGAGATCTGGCATTTTTATTCCAGGCGGATTCCTGTTGGATCAAGCGCAAAAACAGGCTTTCAGGCACGTTGTGCCGACGGGCAGCCTCTTTCGCAGAGGACAAATAGACGGCCATATGGCGTCCTCTGAGTTTGCCTTTTGTAGATACTATGACTTCTTGAACGACTGGCGCTTTCTTTGCTTCTGCTGCGGGTTTGAGGATACCACGCCGCTCCAACACGTTAATCTGGCTTTGATAAAGCGCATATCGTGTCTTACTTAGCCCGAAGGTATCCTGCGCAATCGCGGGTGCTGGCATCATCAGGGCAAGGCAAATTCCAAGTTTTTGTATTTGTTTCAAGGCAAACTATCCAAAAGTATCGCCATTCTAGACGAACAAACAGGGTAATTGCGCGACCGCACTGATAGACACAGCAGAGTGAGCCGTAACCAGCCCGTTAACCTTATTCTCGTGCGCGTAAGATTCGCGAAGGGGTCGCCGAAAGTGGGCGCAATGCGAAGGCAAGACCGGCCAGCAGCGACGCAATTACGCCAGAGGTGATGATTAAGAACGCATTGCTCCAGATCACCTTAAAGTCACTCTCCATCACAAATGTCATCACCGCCCAACCACCAAGCAAACCGGCAATGAGCGCAATCGCCCCCGCCCCCAATCCCAGCAGCGCAGCACGCAGCGCAAAGCTGCCCATGATCTGCGCGCGGGACGCCCCCAGCGTTTTCAGAACTGCCGCCTCATAGGCCCGCGCCTTTTCACCGGCAGCAGCTGCGCCAATCAGCACCAGAAACCCTGTCACCAGCGTCATTACCGCACCATACCGTGTGGCGGCGGCAATACCGCCAACCAGTTCGACCACCTGCGCCACCGCGTCACGAATGCGAATTGCGGTGATATTGGGATAGGCGGTGGCCAGATCCCGCAAAATCGCGGCTTCGGCTTCTTCTTCTGCATAGACCGTTGAGATCCAGCTGTGGGGCGCACCGGCCAGCGTATTGGCGTCCAGTGTCATCACAAATCCAATGCCCGCATCATCCCAGCTGACATCGCGCAGGCTGGTGATTTCGGCGGTGATGTCGCGACCTAATATATTAACCGTAATCTTATCGCCCAGAACAAGGCCGATTTCAGCCGCTTCCTCTGCGGCAAAGCTCATCTGTGGGGGACCGGTATAGCCCGCAGGCCACCATTCGCCTTCGGTCAGGGTGGTGCCGTCTGGCTGCGCATCTGCATAGGTCAGCCCGCGATCCCCGCGAATGACCCAATGACCGCCTGCGACCTCTTCGGCGGGTTGGCCATTGATACGGGTGATCACACCGCGCATCATGGGCGCGCTTTCTACATTGCTAACCTTAGCATCGTCAGCCAACCGAGTGCGAAAGCCGTCAATCTGGTCGGGTTGGATATCAACGAAGAAATAGCTCGGGGCGATCTCTGGCAGTTCGCTTGAAAAGGCATTGCGCAGGTTGCCGTCGATCTGCCCGACAGCCGCTAGAACGCTAAGGCCGAGCCCGAGTGAAAGCACGACGGATGTGGATTCACCGCCTTTCGCACCAATCGCGCCGAGCGCCAGCCGCAAGCCGATGCGACCCCGCGCAGCACGACGGGACCGGCGGGCCAGCGCGCGGATGCCCCATGCGGCGATCACAAGCATCACCAGCGCTGCAGCAATCCCCCCCGCCGTCCAAAGCGTCAGGAACACTGTGCCAGAGAACCAAACCGCGAGAACGAGGAGCAGTGCAACCAGCACCGCCATCATCCCCAAATAACCGGGCGCAGGCAGGGTGTTGGTGCCGGTAAAAGCATCGCGGAACAGGGTGGCTGCACGGATTTCTCCGGATTTTGCCAATGGCCAAAGCGTGAAGATCAGCGCGGTCAAAACCCCGTAGACTGCCGCTTCGATTAGGGGCGCAGGGTAAATCGCGAATTCGGCAGGGATCGGCAGTTGCGCTTCGATCAGCGGGGCGAGCAATACCGGCAGGCTGCCTCCGATCAACAGACCCAGTGCTACACCAAACAGGGTGAGCACGCCAATTTGTATAAAATAGGTCAGAAAAATAGTGCGTCGTGTGGCGCCTAGCGTTTTCAGCGTGGCGATTACGCCGGTTTTCCCTGCCAGATACGCCCGCACAGCCGAAGATATACCAACGCCACCAACAGCCAGACCGGACAGGCCAACCAGCACCAAAAACGCACCGATCCGTTCGACAAACCGCTGTACACCACCAGCGCCCTGCCGACTGTCCCGCCAGCGCAATCCGTTGTCCCGAAACAGCGCTTCTGCCTCTTCTTTCAAAGGTTGTAGCGCCGCACCGTCCGGCAGATCAAGCCGGTATTCCGTAGAATACAAAGACCCTTCCGCCAGCAAACCGGACCCGTCAAGCGCAGCTGTGCGCACAATCGTGCGGGGTCCCAGTCCAAAGCCGCCCGAGGCATTGTCGGGATACCGCAGCAGCAGGGCACTTAGGGTGAACGCCCTTTCCCCAAGCCGGAAATCATCCCCTGCCGACAGCCCCAGCCGATCCGCGAGCACCCGCTCCATCACCGCACCTTGTCCGGCCAAAGCCTGCTCCAAGGGTATATCGGGGGAAAGTTGCACGTCACCAATCAGGGGATAAGCCCCGTCGACCGCGCGGATCTGGGTCAGGCCGCGTTCCGCCCCGTTCGGGCCGTCCACCACGACCATAGACCGGAAGTCTAGGGTTTCGGACATCCGATCAGATATGCGTTCCATCCATGCCCGTTCTTCGGCGCTGGCATAACGGTAGGTGACTTGGACCTCGGCATCACCACCCAGAAGGGCTGCGCCGTCCCGTTTTAATCCAGCCTCGATCCCTGATCGCACCGTGCCCACGGCGGCGATGGCGGCAACGCCCAGCGCAAGACAGGCCAGAAACACCCGAAAGCCCCGCAAGCCACCGCGCAACTCCCGCCGTGCAAAGCGGGACGCGATCCGCAGACTCATTGTGCGGCCTCGGCACTTTGTCGGGTTGTGTCGATCCGGCCATCGCGCAAACGCACGACCCGATCACAGCGTGTGACCAATTCATTGGCGTGTGTCACCATAATCAGCGTCGCGCCATGCCGGTCCCGCAAGCCGAACAACAGGTCCATAATCGCCGCGCCGTTGGTTTCATCCAGATTACCCGTCGGCTCATCCGCCAGCAGAATACGCGGCCGCGTTGCACTGGCCCGCGCGAGCGCCACGCGCTGCTGTTCGCCGCCGGACATCTGGCTTGGGTAATGATCAACCCGCGCGGCCAGCCCGACCGCCTTCAATTCGGCCTCTGCACGTTCAAATGCGTCCACTGTACCAGAGAGTTCCAGCGGCGTTGCGACATTTTCCAGCGCGGTCATTGTCGGTATCAGGTGGAAAGATTGGAAAACCACCCCCATATTATCCCTGCGAAAGCGCGCGAGCTGGTCTTCGTTCATCGCCGTCAGATCCTGCCCAAGGGCCGTGATCGTGCCGGAGGTAGCCTGTTCCAGCCCGCCCATCAGCATAAGGAGCGATGATTTGCCTGACCCACTTGGCCCGATAAGGCCCAATGTTTCCCCGGCCCTCACATCCAGAGAGATGTCATGCAGGATGTCGACCGGCCCCGCATTGCCCTCCAGAGACAGATTGGCACGGCTAAGGGAGAGGACAGTATCATTCATGGCACGGGTCTTTCGCAAAAGGTCTCGTTATGGATATGGTGTTCCACGGGTGCTACGCAATACCGCTTTGGCGGTGATGCTCTCCACAGGCGCACTTCATGCGCAGCAATCGACCATCCTAGCGCTGGGTGACAGCCTGACAGCGGGCTATGGATTGCCACGGGAACAGGGGTTCGTGCCGCAACTGGCCAATTGGCTGGGGCAGCAGGGTGTTGACGTGAAATTGATCAACGCCGGTGTCTCCGGGAGCACTACCGCAGGCGGCTTGTCCCGCGTTGGCTGGTCGTTATCCGACGATGTGGATGGTATGATCGTAGCACTTGGCGGCAACGATTATCTGCGCGGGATTGATCCCAAGTCCAGCCGCGAGAACCTTGATCGCATTCTTGCCAAAGGCCAAGAGGCGGGCGTTCAAATGCTGCTCGTTGGTATTATTGCCGGGGGCAACTTCGGGGCAGAATACAAGCGGGAGTTCAACGATATGTACGAAGAACTTGCAGCGAAATACAAAATCCCGCTGATACCCGATTTCTATACGGGCCTTAAAGCTGCTGCAAAAACCCAAAGCGGCATGGCGCAGTATATGCAACCGGATGGCATTCATCCAAACCGGCAAGGCGTCGCAGAGATCATTCCCGCCATCGGACCGGAGGTTTATAGACTGGTGCGGCCCGAAAACTGAACAATCCGGCAGAGTTAAAAGACTCTGCTTGTTTGAAATGCGCTTCCGGCGCTAGAGTAAATATTGGAGGGCTGGCACTCCGGCCCCCGTCAACAGGAGGTATATTATGCCAAAGAAGGACAACAAGAACCCGTTCATCGACATGTTTCAGGATTTCGGCAAGTCCATGCAGATTCCCGGACCGGATGTGAACCAGATGATGGATTACCACCGCCGGAATTTTCAGGCGCTCCAATCCGCAGCCCAGAAAAGCACCAGCAGCGCCCAGACTGCCGCGCTGAAACAGCGGGAGGCACTGGAACAAACCCTCGCCGATATTTCCCAGACCTATAAGAACTCTGCTAAGGACGCTGATCCATCAGCTATGATGTCAACACAGATGGATCTGGCCAAGCGCACATTTGATGCCACAGTCACCACAACGACGGAGATGGCCGATATTATGCGACAAGGCAACGAAGAGGCGATGGATCTGCTGAAAGAGCGTGTCATGCAAAGTGTTGAGGAACTTTCGAGCACGCAAAAGAAATAAGCCTGCCAATCATCTTACAGTCACTTTCCGCCGGGTTTCACCGGCGGATGGGACCGCTGGATTTCCCCCACGTCCAACACCGGCGCCGCATCCATGGCCGATGCATTCAACATCGCGGCCACACGTTCCAGCGATGCAACGATCATCGCCTGTTCCCAATCTTCCAGCGCCTCGAACTCTGTCACATATTTCTGCTGCAACGGATCGGGCGCGCCTTCCACAGCTTGCCGGCCCTGTTCGGTCAGCACCACATTGGTCTGCCGCCGGTCCACATCGGATCGTTGCCGTTCAATCATGGATTTCGCCACCAGACGATCCAGCAGTGTAGAGATCGTCGCCGGACTGACCCCCATCTGAACCGAAATCTGTTTTGGCGTAATACTCCCAGCCCCTAGAACAATCTGAAGCACGCGGATTTGCACCGGCGTCAGTCCTGCGGTCTGCGCCAGTGCACGGCCATAAAGCTCCGTTGCGCGCAAAATCCGGCGCAGGGCAATCAGGGAGGTATCGGTTCTGTCCACGAAGATTCCTATCAAAATGGTCGCGACAGAATATCTGGTCCGAGTCGCTTCTGCAAGCGCGCTAGGTAGTTAGGTTAACAAAACAAAAAGTTCAAAAACTGTGCAAATTTTAGGCAATAATCACAAGAAAGTGCGATAATCTATTGTTATAACTAGAAATAAACAGAGTCAAAGTTAATTACCTTTCCTAATTGATTTTAAAAATAAGCTTCGTATAACTAACGATCAAAATGAAGCAGTTGCAGAGGTATACCGTGGTAGACATTCATCCGTTCAAATCGCGTCGCAATGACGTTAAGTTCCGCAAGCCAGAAGCCGAAGACGGCGCGGCGATCTGGAACCTGATCGGGGCATGCAAGCCGCTGGACGAAAACTCTATGTATTGCAACCTGATCCAGTGCGATCATTTCCGCGATACGTGCATTCTGGCCGAACTGGACGGCGCTCCGGTGGGCTGGATATCCGGCTATGTCTTGCCCAATGATCCTGAATCCTTCTTTGTCTGGCAGGTTGCTGTATCCGAAAAAGCCCGTGGTCTCGGGCTTGCAAAGCGGATGCTTAAACGCCTGCTCGCGCGGGAGGAATGCAAGGATGTTATCCGGATGCAGACCACCATCACCAAAGACAATGACGCAAGCTGGGCGCTGTTCCGCAGCTTTGCTGATGCGCAAGACGCCGAATTGGACCATGAGGCCCATTTCGAAAAAGAGACACACTTTCAGGGCGAACATGACACCGAACACATGGTGACAATCAAACTGCCCGAATCCGGCGAGATGGGTGCTGCGGCTTAATCAGCCGCCCCTGATCCGGATTTACTTCAACATAAAAGGAAATTGCTATGACGACTGAAACTTCAGCCGACACAACTATCTTTGAACGCCGCGAATCCCAAGTGCGCAGCTATTGCCGCGCCTTTGATACTGTGTTCACGACGGCCTCCGGCTCTACACTGACCGATGCCAAGGGTAACATCTACACCGACTTCCTGTCGGGCTGTTCTTCCTTGAACTACGGCCACAACGATGCGGACATGAAGGCAGCGCTTGTGGATCACATCACCAGCGACGGGATTGCCCATGCGCTTGATATGTACACCGGCCCGAAAGCAGCGTTTTTGGAAACATTCGAACGCGTGATCCTGACGCCCCGTGGCATGGACCACAAGGTGATGATGACGGGACCGACCGGTGCCAATGCTGTCGAAGCTGCGATCAAGCTGGCCCGCAAGGTCACGGGCCGCACAAACGTGATTTCGTTCACCAACGGTTTTCATGGCATGACCCTTGGCGCTTTGTCCCTGACCGGCAATTCCGGCAAACGGGGCGGCGCGGGCGTACCGCTGACTGGCGTGACCCACCTGCCGTTTGAAGGTTCCCTTGGCGATGACGTAGACACGCTGGCCGTTGTTGAAAACATGCTGACCAACGACAGCAGCGGTATTGACGCGCCAGCAGCGATTATACTTGAGCTGGTTCAGGGCGAAGGCGGTTTGAACGCCGCATCGCGCACTTGGGTTGAAGGCATCGCACGTCTGGCTAAAACTGTCGGTGCCAAGCTGATCGTGGATGACATTCAGGCCGGTATTGGCCGCACGGGTGATTTCTTCAGCTTTGATGAAATGGATATCGAGCCGGATATGGTCACACTGGCCAAATCGCTTTCCGGTTTCGGCCTGCCGTTCGCGCTGACCCTGATCAAGCCGGAGTTGGATATCTGGAAGCCAGCAGAACACAACGGCACTTTCCGTGGGAACACCCACGCTTTTGTCACGGCCAAGGTCGCGCTGGAAAAATTCTGGGCCGATGACACGTTCAAAAAGGATGTTGCGGCGAAAGCTGAAATCCTGGAAGGCCACCTGCAAATCATCGCTGAAATGGTTCCGGGCGCACGCCTTAAGGGTCGCGGCATGATGCAAGGTGTCGACGTGACCAATGGCGATCTGGCGGCAGCAATCTGCGCCGAAGCGTTCAAGCAAGGGTTGGTGATTGAAACCTCCGGCGCACAGGACGAGGTGGTCAAAGTGCTTGCCCCGCTGACAACGCCAGTAGATCAATTCACCCAAGGGCTTGAAACCCTTGTTGAAGCGGCACGCACCTGCCTTAACGCGACAACACAAACAAAAATCGCTGCGGAGTAAGCAAAATGATCGTACGTGACCTGAACGACCTAAAAAACACCGACAAAGAAGTCAAAGACGCACAGTGGACTTCGACCCGTCTGCTGCTGGCGGACGACGGTATGGGATTTTCTTTCCATATCACCAATCTGGACGCCGGTTCGGAACATACGTTCCACTATAAGAACCACTTTGAAAGCGTCTATTGCATGTCCGGCAAGGGTTCGATCACGGATCTGGCCACAGGCGAGACCCATGAAATCCGCCCCGGTGTGATGTATGCGCTGAACCTGCATGACAAACACACCCTGCGCGCGGAAGAGGAGTTGGTAATGGCCTGCTGCTTTAACCCGCCCGTGACCGGTACGGAAGTTCACCGCGAAGACGGCTCTTACGCCCCTGCGGATTAATATCGGGCCACAACCGGCCCCTGAACGCGCCAAACGACAGCCGCGCAGTGGTGCGGCTGTCTTAACCGGCGGCGTTAACCTCACTCTGAATTAAAGGCGTTCCCGCCAAAACGGGGGCGAATATTATGATTAAACACGCACATACCGTAGAGAAAATCGGCGGCACATCTATGTCCCGCTCGGCTGAATTGCTCGACACTTTGTTCCTGAAGGGCGGCGACAATCCCTACAACCGGATTTTCGTTGTTTCGGCCTATGGCGGGATTACCAACCTGCTGCTGGAGCATAAGAAAACCGGCGAACCTGGGGTGTATGCGCGGTTCTCTAATGCCAGCAATGATCTTGGCTGGTCCGATACGCTGAACCGCGTCATGGACGCCATGAACGAAGCCCACCGCAAGGTTCTTGATGCGCCGGGCGACATCCGCGAGGCGGATGACTTCGTGCGCGAACGGATAGAGGGGGCGCGCTCCTGTCTGATCGACCTGCAACGCCTGTCGTCCTACGGGCATTTCAGGCTGTCCCGTCACATGGGCATCACCCGCGAATTGCTGTCCGGTCTGGGTGAGAGCCATTCGGCATTCGTCACCACCCTGCTGTTGCGCCGTGCCGGTGTGAACGCCCGCTTTGTGGATCTCGGCGGTTGGCGGGATGAACGGGAAGTCACGCTGGAAGAACGCATCGCGGAGGGCATGGACGACGTTGATGTCAGCACCGAACTGCCCATCGTCACCGGATATGCGCAATGTTCCGAAGGTTTGATGTCGCTTTATGACCGTGGCTATTCCGAAGTCACCTTCAGCCGCATCGCCGCCCAAACCGGCGCGCAGGAGGCGATCATCCACAAGGAATTCCACCTGTCCTCCGCCGATCCCAAACTGGTCGGGCTGGAAAACGTGCGCAAGCTGGGTCACACAAATTACGACGTGGCGGATCAGCTTTCGAATATGGGGATGGAGGCGATCCACCCATCGGCTGCAAAAACCCTGCGCCAGTCGTCCATTCCGCTGCGTGTCACCAATGCGTTTGATCCGGGCGATCCGGGCACATTGATTGATGATTCAGACGCAAAAGCACCACAGGTGGAAATCGTCACCGCGCTGGATGTGTTTGCGCTGGAAGTGTTCGAACAGGATATGGTCGGGGTCAAAGGCTATGACGCGACGATCCTTCAAGCACTGACTCGCCATAAGGTCAGCATCGTGGCGAAATCCTCTAACGCCAATGCGATCACCCATTATGTGGACTCCTCGCTGAAACACGTCAAACGGGTCGAAAGTGATCTGGTGGCGGACTATCCCACAGCTTCTGTGACCGCCCGAAGCCTGTCTGTCGTTGCCGCCATCGGCCGCGATCTTGGCGGTCTTGGCGCACTGGTCAAAGGGCTCTCTGCACTGGATGAGGCCGGAATAATCCCGATTGCGGTACAGCAAAGCCCGCGTAATGTGGACATCCAGATCGTCACCACCCGCGAAGATGCAGACGCCGCTGTAAGTGTCTTGCACAAGTGTTTGATCGAAGGCGAAGCCATCGCGAAGCCGATGCAAACAAAAGAAAAAAGCGAACCGCGACTGGTTGCTTGAATAAGAAAAGGCGCAGCATCATCCGCTGCGCCTTTTGCATTTTTATGGGTCTGATTGGCCCTATTCTACTGAAGTCCCGATATCATCCCGCGCGACGGCCACCGATTTTGTGATCGCGTAGCACTTCATTCCGATCCGCAGGCCCAGCGCATCACGAGAGCGGCGGGTGATGCGGGACAACACGGTCTGTCCGTCCACTTCGACCGAGACCATGACCCCCGGACCATCCCCTTCCCGCACATCCGCAACCCGACCTTCCAGAATATTCAGCGCGGAAATCTCTTGGGGTTTTCGGGTCGCCAGCACCACATCCTGCGCGGCAATCCGCACCCTGATCCGCGCACCGGCAGCGGCGTTGATCCGCGGCAGATAAAGCCGTCCCGCCCCGATTGACAGTTCGGTCAGCCCGTCAGCATGATGCGCAACCACCTGCGTTGTCAGCAAAGCGCCTGCACCGCGCACCCCAAGGGGAAAGGGCACAGCCGGATCGCCAAGGACCTGTGACGCGGGACCGTTGCGCAGCATCTTACCGTCATTCAGAACCACAATCGTCGTCGCCAGCCGCGCGATTTCCGCGACCGTGTGACTGACATAGATCATCGGGGTCGCAGTCTCGTCCCGCAGTCGTTCCAGATAGGGCAGGATTTCCAGCTTCCGCGCCTCATCCAGCGCGGCAAGGGGTTCATCCATCAACAGCAGATCCGGCGAGGAGAGCAGCGCACGACCGATCGCCACCCGCTGTTTCTCGCCCCCAGACAGGGCAGCAGGGCGGCGTTCCAGCAAAGGCGCGATGCCGAGCATTTCAACCACATGATCAAAGGACGCGGTTCCCGACCCGCGCTTGGCAAACCACGCGCCGTATCGCAGGTTCTGGCGCACGCTAAGGTGGGGGAACAGACGCCCTTCCTGAAACACGTAACCGATGCGCCGTTTGGCAGGCGGCACCCAGACACCGGTCTTGCTATCAAATAGGGTCTTGCCGTTCACCGCGACTTGCCCCGCCTCAGGGCGCAGCAAGCCTGCGATCGTTTGCACCACCGTCGTCTTTCCTGATCCCGAGCGCCCGAAGAGCGCCGTAACACCGGCAGGCGCTTCGAACGCCACATCCAGATCGAAACCGGAGAACCGGTGTTTTACACTCACAGAAACCGTCATACGCCCCGCACCCTTTTCGCGACCCGCGCTGCCAGCAGTTCAGACAGCACAAGCGCGGACATGGCGACGATCAGGGAGACAACCACCAATCGCAGGGCAGAGCTTTCGCCGCCCGGCACCTGCAAAAACGCATAAATTGCGGACGGCAGGGTTTGGGTCTGGCCAGGGATGTTGGACACGAAAGTGATGGTCGCCCCGAACTCGCCCATCGCTTTGGCAAAGCCAAGGATGGTGCCGACGATCACACCGGGCAGGATCAGTGGCAGGGTCACAGTCACAAATATCCACAGCGGCGAAGCCCCTAGCGTCGCCGCCGCCTGTTCCAGCTTCGGGTCAACCGCTTCAAGCGACAGGCGGATTGCGCGCACCATCAGGGGAAACCCCATCACCGCAGCCGCCAGCGCGGCACCGGTCCAGCGAAAGGCAAAAACGATCCCGAGATCTTTGAGAAATCCGCCAAGCGGCGCTTGTGTGCCAAGGGTCAGCAACAACAGATAGCCCGTCACCACAGGGGGCAGGATCAGCGGCAGATGCACCAGACCGTTCACGATTTGCTTACCCGGAAACTGCCAGCGGGCGAGCGCGTAGGCAATGAATACACCTACAGGCAGGCTGCACAGGGTCGCCCAGAAAGACACACGCAGCGACAGGGCGACCGCCTCCCATTCTTGCGGGCTTAACCAGTCCATCGGGTCATCCTACTTTCCAAGGGTCTGAAACCCCTGTTGTTCAAAAATCTGGCGCGCGCGGTCGCTTTGCAAAAAGGTCAGAAACTCTGCCGCCAGTTCCTCTTTGCCGCCGTTGATTGCAGCAGCAGGATAAAGGATTGGCGGGTGACTATCGCGCGGGAAACGGGCCACGACAGAGACCCCGCTTTGTGCAACAGCATCGGACCCATAGACTATGCCAAACGGTGCTTCGCCTGTTGCGACAAAAGCCAAGGCGGCGCGGACGTTATCGGCCTGAACCACTTGTCCTTGCACAGTTGACCACAGCTCCAGATGCTCCAGCGCGGCCTTGCCATAAATGCCAGCTGGCACGGAATTGACCAGCGCCATTGCCAGATAATTACCGCCCAGTTCCGCCCGTAAGGCGTTGAGAGAAATTTCCGGCGCATCCGCAGGGTGCGCCACCAGAACCAGCGTGTTTCCCAGAAGATCAACCCGTGTCCCTTTGACCACAAGTTCGCGTGTGTCCAGCCGGTCCATCCAGTCAGCATTGGCAGAAATAAACACATCCGCAGGTGCGCCCTGTTCGATCTGTCGCGCCAGTGTAGAGCTGCCGGCCAAGGCAACGGCTGCGGTGTGGCCGGTTTCTTCCTTCCACGCTTCGGTCATTTCATCCATCGCGTTTTTCAGGCTTGCGGCTGCAAACACGGTCAGGTTGTCCGCCGCGACGCGCAGCGGGGAGAGCGTAAGTGCAATCAGGATGAGCCGTGCAAGAAAGCGATAGGGGATCAGGCCGCGAGGCATCTTAACGTCCTTGGACAGCGATAGGTACAGCGGGAAATATCGCACGAGGCGGTCGGCTTTGACAATCGTTATTTCCCGCCAGACACATCGACGCGCAAGCCTGTCAGAAACGCCAGCTCTTGCGTGGCCTCGGCGCTCAGACGTTCTTCCATCCCGCGATAGGCTTTCAGCACCTCTTGCCCTGTTGCCGTCAGACGGGCACCGCCGCCGTGACTGCCCCCACGGGAACTTTCCACCAGGGGATTTTGGAACGCTGCATTCATTTCTTCGACCAGCATCCAAGCGCGCTTATAGCTCATTTTCATGGCGCGGCCTGCGGCCGCAATGGACCCGTGTTCGTCAATCAAGCCCAACAAATCTGCCTTGCCGGGGCCAAGCCGTACGCCATCATCAAACACCACCCTAAGGCGTAGTCGGGCGTCAGCTGTGACAGTATTCGATCGGGTCAGTGCAGGTTTGGTCATGGCCGGATCATCCCGCACCCTGCCCCCCACGGCAAGACCAATCGCCTTATGCCACGCCGTCGCGGCAATTGGCATGATCCCGCCGCACGACTTTAACCTTTGTGGATCACGACTATTTTCTGTATTGGGCGTCATGCTCTGCAAATCTGATAAGGGAAACCTATGACAAACCATCTGCACCACGGGGACTTGCCCGACGATCTGGATCTGGGTCCGGTTGTGGCAATCGACAGCGAAACTATGGGGCTGATCCCGAACCGTGACCGTCTGTGTCTGGTGCAGCTTTCCGCAGGGGACGGCAACGCTCATATGGTCCAGATCGCGCAGGATCAGACCGAAGCGCCCAACCTGTGCCGGATGCTCGCCAATCCCGAACAGTTGAAACTGTTCCACTTTGGCCGCTTTGATATTGCCGTGATGGAAAACCGCTTTGGGGTGCGGACCTCGCCTGTGTATTGCACCAAAATCGCGTCGAAACTGGTGCGCACCTACACCGACCGTCACGGGCTAAAGAACCTGACGCAGGAATTACTGGGTGTGGATATTTCCAAACAGCAACAAAGCTCTGACTGGGGTGCGGCGGAACTGACCAAGGCGCAACTGGATTATGCGGCTTCGGATGTGCTTTACCTGCACCGCCTGAAAGAGGAACTGGACAAACGGCTCGCCCGTGAAGGACGCACCGAAATTGCCAAAGCCTGTTTTGACTTCCTGCCCCACCGTGGTGCGCTGGACCTGATGGGCTGGCCTGAAACCGATATTTTCGCGCATTAACCTTGGAAAGTCAGGAACCCACTGTCGGAGTAGCAGAGCGTGACGGATATTCGCGCCTTGTAAGAGTGCTGAAATGGGTGTTTCCCATTCTGGCACTCCTCCTAATGGCGAGCATTTTTGTGCTCTCCAACACCAGCAAGCTGCGGGAAGGCCTGATTATTGCGGATGCCACGCTGGCAGAACTGGCGGTGGGGCAGAAGATTACCAATCCGCATTTTTCCGGCGTGACGAAATCCGGTGATGCCTTTTCCATTTCGGCGGAATGGGCTTTGCCGGACGGCGTGAAGCCGCAACACGTGGAGTTGAACAAGCCCCGCGCCACCATCAGTTTTCAGAACGGCAACACCATGCGCACCAATGCAGGCGCTGGTGCGTTGGACCTTGTGTCATCCACGGCTGCCCTGACAGAAAACGTCGATCTGCACACCACAAACGGTTATACGGCGACCAGCAGCAATCTGGAAGTCAACTTTGAAACTGGCAATATTACCAGCAACGGGCCAGTCCATGCCGAGGGGCCAATCGGTTCTATTGACTCTGGCGCAATGGAGCTGCGGCAGGATCTGGACGTTAATCCCGCCGGTCGGGCGGTTCTTATGTTTAACAATGGTGTTAAACTGATATACAAACCCAAGAAAAAATAGGATCGGGGGGAATTATGCGCCATATAACCAGATGTCTTTTGACAGTGATCCTGATCGGTTCAGCCAGCCTGACACAGGCACAGGGCACCGGTATCGCGCTTAGCCCGATTGAGGTAGACGGCAGTCAACCGGTGGAAGTGACCTCTGATAGCCTGACCGTGGAACAGGACTCCAACTCTGCAACGTTTGAGGGTAATGCCCGTGTGGTACAAGGGGAGCTCATCTTTTCCGCCAACAGAATCCGCGTGCATTACAATGCCGCCCAAAGCGCGATAGAACGGATCGAGGCCACCACAAACGTGATGTTCACCAATGGCTCTGAAATCGCCGAAGCCCAAAGCGGGACATATATTGTTGGCAGCGGCACGGTGAATCTCGCCGGTGACGTGGTACTGGTACAAGGCGTGAATGCGATTTCCGGTGATGCGCTCTCGCTTGATCTCAATAGCAATCGGGGCACCATGAACGGCAACGTCAAAACAGTGTTTGTACCCAAGACTGATCAATGACCCAAACCAGAAAACCTGATCCGCAGTCCACCGGTCTTTCGGTTGTCGGGCTAAGCAAAGCTTTCAAGAAGCGTAAGGTTCTTAAGGACGTTTCCATGCGTCTGAACCGTGGCGAGGTCGTAGCCCTGCTTGGGCCAAACGGGGCAGGCAAGACCACCAGTTTTTATTCCATCGCCGGTTTGATCGCTGCGGACACTGGCACTGTCACAATCGACGGGCGCGATGTTACCAACCTGCCAATGTACCGCCGCGCGCGGATCGGGCTTGGCTATCTGCCACAAGAAGCCAGCATTTTTCGCGGTATGAACGTGGAACAGAATATCGGATCGGTTGTGGAGCTGTGGGAGCCGGAGAAATCCAAACGGCGCGAACGGACCGAGCAGTTGATGGAAGAGTTTTCCGTCACACGTCTGCGAGACAGCCCTGCGGTCGCCCTGTCCGGCGGGGAACGTCGCCGTGTTGAAATCGCCCGCTGTCTTGCAGGCAATCCGAATTATGTGCTGCTCGACGAACCCTTTGCTGGCGTGGACCCGATTGCCGTGGGCGATATCCGCACCCTTGTCGCCCAGCTGAAGAACCGCGACATTGGCGTTTTGATCACCGATCACAACGTGCGCGAAACACTAGAGATCATCGACCGCGCCTACATCCTTTATAACGGCTCCGTTTTGATGTCCGGTACGCCCGATGAAGTGGTCCGGAATGACGATGTGCGCCGCGTTTATCTGGGCGAAGAGTTCCGTATCTGACGGCTACATTTTGCCAGCAAATCCGACTATCGCAAATTTGTGACGTATAAAAGTTGCCAGACTCAGAACTTGGCACTAACATTATTATTATGATCGTCCCTTCAATTCTGGCGCATATACCTCAGTACCGCAGCTTTGCCGCAGTCTGACCCGTTTGTGCTGTGCGCATTGCACAGGTCGATCAAACGGGTGACCGTCACCCGGCCAGAGCTTTGCTCTGTAATCTCTTGAAAGGAGCTTTCATGCGGTATCAAATCAGCGGAAAACAAATCGATATTGGTGATTCACTGCAGGTCCACGTCAAACAAGAGCTTGGTGCTATTGTTCAGAAATACGCGGAGCGACCTACCGAGGCCAGTATCACGTTTTCCAAAGACAGACATGAATTCGTCTGCGAATCATCTGTGCATCTGTCAACCGGACTTACGGTTAATGCCAAGGCTCATGCCAATGAAATCTATGATTCCTTCGATGCCTGTGGCGAAAAAATGGAGAAACAACTGCGTCGGTACAAGCGCCGGTTGAAAGATCACCATTCCCACCGTGCGACACCAGTTGAAACATTCGGCGCTCCATCGTATATCCTCGCTCAAGAAGACGTTGGGGATGATGCAGCTGAGCCTGATACGCTTCAGCCAATTATTGTTGCCGAAACACAGACCAAGATCAAATCCCTGTCCGTCGGAGAGGCTGTCATGCAGATGGAGCTTGCCGGTGAAAATGTTCTGGTGTTCCAGAACGAAGGGCAAAAAAGGGTGAATGTGGTCTACAAGCGTTCCGACGGGAACATCGGGTGGATTGATCCGGAATAAAACCGGATTGCAGAGCAGAGGCATGTTATGAAAATGGCCGAAATATTGGATGCAAAGGCTGTGCGTTACGCAGCAGGTGCCTCCAGCAAGAAACGACTTCTTCAAAACCTCTCGGAACAGGCTGAAACTGTATACGACATAAAAGCCGACGAGGTGTTTTCTGCTCTGCAAGCGCGCGAAAATCTGGGCACAACCGGCGTGGGGCGTGGCGTTGCCATTCCGCACGCCCGCTTTGAAACTCTGGACCGAATTGTCGGCCTGTTTTACCGGTTGGAAAAACCTGTGAACTACGACAGTCTGGACCGTCAACCAGTGGACCTGATCTTCACTCTGCTGGCCCCGGCCAATGACAGCCCTGAGCATCTCAAGGCACTGGCGATGGTATCACGAACCCTGCGTAGCGAAGACAATTGCAGCAAGTTGCGGGCCAACAGCGACCCGCAAACGCTCTATTCCATTCTTACAGAACTGACGACATCCAAGGCGGCCTGATTTAGCCCCAGTCGGAAAAACCGAACATCTGGTAATCGCGCGCATAGACATCTCTGGCGCGCTTTTCCATATCTTCTGTGTAAATCTCACCGAGATCATAACAATAGCCCGTAGCTGCCGGTTTGGGCAGCGGTTTGGGGTCAAGCCCCATGTCCGCCTCGATGCGTTGCAATTCTTCGGGCAGGTTTTCAAAGCGGATCAGAACATCAGGAAAGGTCAGCCGACCATACCCCTGTAGGATAGAATTCTGCGAGGCCCAGGATTGATCCACCCGCGCCCTTGTCTGCCCCTGAAGATTGCCCTTCAGAAAGTCGAGAAACCCCAGAAACGCCCGCCCGTGGGTTTGTGCTGAGTAGCCGGAGTTCTCCAGTACCGTGCGGTTCGGCTCTGCCGTTGAACGCTTGTCCGGCAGATCGACCCCATAGTGGTTTTCAAGTGCCGTACGTATCCACGGGAACATCTTGTCGCCAGAACAAAAGATGTGATGGTAAAATGCGTCATAGGACCGTTCCAGCGGATGTCGGATCACCGTGAAAGACCGCCGGACCGGTGTGTCTGCCAGCCAAGTGTTAAGCTGCTTTTGGTTCATTTCCCGCAGCACAGCCCCTGCGCCGGATTGATGGGCAGTTAGCCAATCCGCCACTTCCGGCAGTTCGTCCCGCGCCATCGGCATAAACAGCAAAGGCACTTCACGGCCCGCCACAAAATTTTTCGACCCCGGATTGCGCACCGGTTCAAGCACTGGCACAGCATCGGTGTTGAGAAGATCCAACTGGCGCAGCTGGTCCACCATTTCGCCGTAATTCTCGACCTTTTCTTCCAGGCCTTCGGGATTCTGGCGAACAATCTTATCGCCAAGCTGTTTAAGCTGCGCTTCTTCCCCCAGAAATCGGGCCAGACCGTTGAAGATTTCCACGTTGTTCAAATCGTCGTACCCCAGATAAAACGCCGTCTGCCCGCTTTTCTGAAGGCTGTGCTTGATCTGGGTCAGATAGCTTTGCAATCGCGTGAGATAGGATTTGAACTCCAGAAAGTCGAAATGCACTTTCGCCAGTTTGCGTTTACTGACATCCGTCAGCTTCCACTGATCGGTAGCTTTGGCGATGGCATGGGATACAAAACTATCGAGCGGATTGCGCGTTAGGACAATCTTGGCGCATTGCGGATCGTTCAGACAGTGTTCAAGAACACGCGGGTCATGATCCGAAAACAGACGGAAGCCCGGTAGAGTGTCGGTTTCTTTAGCCACCATCCGGTTGATCAGCTTCTGGGGCTTCACCTCTCGCTCTGTCATTGTCACGCCGAACGCCGTTGTCGTGTTCGGGAAACCGATAAAATGGGGATTGAACAGTTCGCCGTGGCAGGAAAACCCGTCGAACAACTGGATGTTCTGCTCAAACAGGTTGGACCCCGTCCGCATGTTCGCCAGCAACACAAAATACTTGAATGGACCTGCCATCTACTTCACCACATACGGCCTTTCAAAAGCCGCGTCCTGTTTTTTGGTCTTGGACCGCGTCGGAAACTCATACTCGATCATCAGACCACGGTCACGCAGCTTGCGGGTCAGGTTCTCCAGTCCCTCTACATTTTCGCGCTCTGGCATAAGTTTCAACGGGTGTTTTGCTTTGCGCGGAATATGGGCGATTGCCTGCTCTAGCGCGCCGGAGGGATCATGCACCGCATTTTCAAGCGCTATGGTATGAAGATGGGCGACAGCTTTGGGTTTGGCGAACTCTCGCAGGAAACGCTGCTCAATCCGGTGAAAGCGCCGCGCGTTCGACACCTGATTTTCAAAACTCGCGGGACGGTTCAGCAAGCTAAGCAACCACGAATGGCGGATCATCACGATATGGGCCATCGGATCATGGGCCAGCGTCTGCAAGATATGGGGGGTGTCGCGGAAATCATACAGCAGACATTGATGTTGATCCCGCGCAGGCCAAAGAAGATTGGCGAGATAGCCCTTGGGGTTCCGGTTGCGAATGGCCGGATTTGCCGGAAGATTACCAGCAAAAATTTCATCCACTGCATGCCCGCCCACATGGCTGCGGGCAAACACACTGCCGTGGGACAGCGCATCGGTGGAGTTTCCGATCCATGCGGGGAAATCCTGATAGAGCCCTTTGAAGCCGACAAACACCGTGTAGGGTGTAGCGGAAACACCAGTGCGCTCCGCTCGGTCATAGGGGAAGCGCCCTTGATGAAACCGCCCCGTGCCGCCTTCACACCGGCGTTTGTCAGCCTCTTCAAATTTGGCATCAAAGGCCTTGGGATCAGCCTGCGACATGGATTGATTGGCCCGTTTGGGATCAAGCAAACTATCATAAAGCCGATCCGCCCCGACCCACATTTTCCGCGCCCAGAAACAATCGGATTGGGTCAGTTCCTTGAGGTGATCATCATAGAACACGAAGGGCTTACCAAGGTAATCGAACTTGGAAAAAGTCAGAGAACGGGAAGATACCTTTTCGGAATGAAGCCGCGCCAGTGTCTGGAAATAGCTTTCGTCCGGTATCCATGACCAGTTGAAATAGGCATCATAATAGGGCCGTTTCGGATCATCAATAATCGCGCGCAGGGTCTTGGCGGTCAGACACCACCACTGCGACCCGATATGGGGCACTAGCGGTTCGGGTATCTTGCGCTTCACCCCAAGGCGCCGTTGCAACGCAACCAACTTGTCAAACCGCCGCCGCTGTGTGCGCCACGAAAACGGGAAATACATGGTAAACCGTTCTTCGTTCAGTCCATCCTTGACCCAGAAATTGTTTTTCACAGATACGGATTCAATAAAATCCGTCTTCACATTACGCGTCAGAAACCGCTTGAGCTGCTTGACAGGGCGGATCGGCAAACAGGAACCGCTGATCAACAGAACGTTGGTGACATCCTCAAACAGCTTAAGCAAAGCCTCGGCGCTGTCGAGCGTGGCCTGAACAAGGGAAAACTCCCCCCATTCACAGGCTGTGCGTTTAGGAAAGACTATATTATCAAGCCCTTCGAGGTCGTTTTGAAAGGCATCAAACTCTGCCGGTTCCACCTTTTTATCAATATGAACCGCTACGGCACAATCCTGTTCGCAAAGGTGTCGCACCATCTGCGCGGTGCGGTAGAGATCCGTGTGGGCGAGAACGACAAATCCAAGGCGCATGATCAGATCCAGTTCCCGCGCGACATCAGCCCGAGATCTTCCAGCTGCTGCCAGTTCTCATAGGTGCTGGATTGTTCGGTCCACAGGTTTAGATCCCCATCCATCCGGTTCAAATAGGTGCGATATTCCCGACTTGCTGCGTAATGCTGTTTGCGTTTCATTTCCTCTTCGGCTTTCTCCGAAAAGGTGTTCATGAATTTGGTGTGTAGCAAAACCCCGCAAGGTTTCTGCCCGCCCCATTCGTCGTAAACGAGATTCAACCCCCGAGGCAGCAGCGTGTGGGTGGAGCTGACATAAACATAGCCCCGCGCCCATTTCACCAGCGGCGTCTTGTTCAGCGCGGGGGAAAATGCGGGGCGGTCTTTAAAAAAGCTGCGCATCCTTGGGCCACCCTGTATCCACAGGTTGCCGTATTTGTTGTTTCGCTCGATGAAATAGTTCGAGGCATCGAAATAGGGCGCGGTTTTCACCGGATTGCGTCCTTCCCGGATGCGGGCATGCTGGATTTTACCCTTGGGATACATATCCAGCAGCATCGTTCCAAAGGATTTTATCGAACTCGCGTCCAGCCAGTCTGTCAGCGCCTTAAGCGACCGCGTATCACAAAACGGATAAACCAGAAGTTCGTCCACATCGGCCACAAGGACCCAATGCCCGTGCGCGTATTTGTTCTTTAGCCCGTTCAGCCAGTCCACCCCGAATTTGGAGCGCTTGTAAGAAGCCGTCGTCGTCCATAGCGAGACATCCGGCTGATCGGCGAGGTATTCACGGCCCCCATCAGTGCTGTCATTGTCGACAAAAAAGAAATGGTCCACGCCAAGATCGCGGTAGTATTTCAGGAAATACGCAAGCCGTGGTTTTTCGTTGCGCAGGGTCGAAAATACCAGAATGTCACGGGGGTTGATCTGGCCTGTGCGGTCGAAAACACAGGTCAGCTCACGACGCTTGCGCATCGCGCGGATACGTCTGCGACGACGCTCCACCCGTAATTTGTACCGGCTCCACAAGCCCATGACTGCACTACTCGTCCATAAAATCGCCCGGATCAGTATGCCCGAAAACGTGGCGAAAGTGTGAGTGCCATGTGGGAATTCCATGTGGCAAATCAGTGATTTCGGCTCTGGCGGGTGAATCAGTGGTCCTATTTGCAACACTTCGCACAGTTTCCGCCCAGCGCACTGCGTCATCGACCGGCAGGTAGCTTGCTGTCTTCCCGAGTATTTCATGGAACACCGGAATATCCGAACAGATCACCGGCACCCCCAATTGTGCAGCTTCCAATGCAGGCAGGCCATAGCCTTCTGCATGGCTTGGAAACAACAACGCCGCGCTGCTGGCAATCAGCTGGGAAAGCTGTTCGTCCCGCAGATTGGTATGCTCTACGATCGGGCCGTTGGCCAAAGCTGCCTTGTCCAGATAATCAAATACCGGCGCATTGTTCCAACCACGTTTGCCGACAACATGAAGGCGCGGCATCCGCTCTGTCGGCTGGTCCCGCGCCAGTTCCTCCCACGCCTGAAACAGAATTTTGTGGTTCTTGCGCGGTTCGATTGTGCCAAGCACAACAAAAGACAGCGGGTCCACCTGTGGCGGTGTCTGCGGGATCAGAGGTTCGACCCCAAGATGAGCGACAAGCGTTGTTGCACCCGACCCCCAGTCGCTAAAATAATGCGTCACGCGGGCTTCGGTGTCTGCGGAATTACATATGATCCGATCCGCATAACACGCCGCAGCCTGCATTCTTTCAGCAAACTGCTTAGGGATTGCCCTGCGGGTGAATTGTGGAAAATCGAGCGGGATCATGTCGTGGATCATCACAGTGATCCGTGCAACGCCGGATTTCCGTAAAGCATCAAAAACTAGCGGGGCAAGGTTGCTGTGGCCGACATTAACGTATTCCACACCGCTTAGGCTGACGCCCTGCAGCAAGGTCTTTAGATCGCGTCCCGAGTGAACAGCAGATGCGCGAAAGAACTGGCGGGCCTTTCGTTCTGCCTGCGGCAACTTAAAACGGAAGGCATCCTTGACACCCCATCGCCCGACAGGCCTACCCTGTTCCAGCCGGCCCAACGCCGACACTGCCGCATCAATCGGGACCAGCACAAAGGTCTTTCCCAACCGTGCCAACGCGAGGCCGTTGCGATCCCGACGCGCAATTTCACGGATATATTCGATTTCAACCCGATCTATACCCGTTGGCTGCCCCCGCCCGATCCGGGATATAAATCGCGTAATATCAAGAAGAAATCGCGCCATCTTTACGTGCCTGACACAACAAAGCCGGAGCGGTTTATGCCCCGGCTTTGCAACAACTGCGTCACGTCGATTATTGCGCCGCGCGGCGGCATTCAACCGTTTCGATCAGATAATCAAGGAATTCTTGGCTAAGATCGCCACGGGCCAGACCGAAAGCAACTGTTGCTTGCAGAAACCCTGCCTTGGAGCCGCAGTCATAGCGGGTGCCTTCAAAGCGGAAGCCAAAAACATTGTCGGAATTGGAAATTTCCTTCGCAATCGCATCTGTAAGCTGAATCTCACCGCCCGCGCCACGCTCTTGCGTGTCCAGGTTCTGCATAATTTCAGGTGTCAGGATATAGCGCCCGATCACAGCCAGATTGGACGGCGCATCTTCGGGCTCCGGCTTCTCGACCATGCCTTTGACAGATACGAGCGATCCCATATCTTCATTGATGTCGAGCAACCCATAGGCCGAAGCCTTGCTTGGCGCGACTTCCATTGCAGCGACGATGTTACCGCCGGTTTTTTCGTGGGCCTCGACCATTTGTTGCAATACAGGCCGTTCGGATGCGATGACGTCGTCGGTCAGGATCACGGCGAACGGTTCATCCCCGATCAACCGACGAGCGCACCACACCGCGTGCCCAAGGCCAAGCGCTTCACGCTGGCGTACATAAGCGATCTCACCGCTGTCCATTGTGGACTTCATCAATGTGTCTAGCAGTTTGGATTTGTTTTTTGCCCGCAGAGCTTGTTCCAACTGCGGCGCCCCGTCAAAGTAATCCTCAAGCGCGCCTTTGCCCCGCGAGGTCACGAAGATGAATTCCTCAATTCCGGCGTCCCGCGCCTCGTCGATCGCATATTGAATCAGCGGCTTGTCCACCAAGCAGAGGATTTCTTTTGGAATACTCTTCGTAGCTGGCAGGAAGCGTGTCCCGAGTCCGGCTACCGGGAAAATGGCCTTGGTTACTGTTTTCTTCACTTTAAGCCCCTTTGACTTTACCACATATTAACGCGCGTCGGCTGTTATTCGTTCATTATTAATTCTATTTTAGAATGGCCTCTAAGTCATCAGTATGGCCAAATTACGAAAATCTCTAAAATATCTGGGTTTCGGTGACTCCGAAGTCGACGTAACATTTTTCCAGTTCTCTACGTGTTCGGTGCCGGAGAGTCCACCAACTGAACAACGGGTCCGTTCGCGACGATCTACCAAATACCCCACCAGTCTGCACCCAAAATCCCCGCTCATCGAAATAGCGTCTGTGAAACAGGCTGTTCCGCGCGAACCGGAAGACAACCACGGGCGTGCCGCACTTGGCAAGTTCTTGCGCCCGTTCGGTCAAGGCACGGGATGCCAACACCCCCCCTGCGAGCGCGACCGCTTTGGGGTTTTTACCCGCATTTAAAGGGCCAAAGGCTCTCTCTGCCACCAAATGAGAGGATTTCACCATTTCTGGAATCGTGTTGAACCCGTCCCGCAGAGTTCCCATCAAGGCCGGCACATCGCGAGGTTCCAAACGCCCTTCCACCATAAAACGCAGCAACCGTTTTTTCTGGTCGGAAAAAAATCGCTGCTCTGCCTCTAAAACGTGCTCTTCTGCACAATATTTATCCAGATACCGGCGCTTGCTTGCACCGATTTCGAACAGGGAACGGGGCACCCGCGCGGCAGAGCGCAAGGCGCTTTCTTCGAACCCGTGATGAACCTCGGCGCCGTTGACGAATGCCGCGCTGTGACCGGCCTGTGCCAGTCGCAAGCACACATCGGTTTCGTCCAGATAGAATCGGAACCCTTCGTCAAATCCACCAATCCCCAGAAGCGCATCCCGCCGGAAGGCGCAGTTGGTACCTTGCAGCTTTGCAAATCTATCCCCGTCAAAGGGCACTTCGACATAGGGCAAGGTCTGGTCGATGTTAAGCGGCGTATCTTCGCCCCGCAGGTCCGATAGCAGCGCCTTCCACTGATACGAAAATCCATTGCGACCGCGTACAAAGCCGCCAGCGCTCGCGATGGTCGGGTTGCTGAAGGGTTGAACCAGAGCCGTCAGCCAGTTCGGATCCGGCACCGCATCGTCATCACAAAAGGCAACGATTTCACCCTGCGCATGGGCCAACCCCAGATTGCGCGCGGCAGAAATATTGGCTTGATCAAACGGAATATGCAGCATGTTTTCCGATGCAGGGATACCCGCAAGAAAGCTGCGGTCCGGTGCATCGGAAACAAGGATAACTTCGAAATTAGTGTAGCTCTGGAACCGCAAAGACGCCGCGACCCGTTTCAGTGCCTCCGGTCTGTGCCGGCTGACGATAATCAGGCTGACACGGGGGGCGAAGCTCATTCCAGCCCCAGTTGCACCAAAAACTTTTCAACGCGGGGGACGTCTTCGGGATTGTTCAGCTCCCAGAATTCCTGACCCGGATTTTCCACCTCGACGCATTGCACATGCAACCCGTTTTCCATGAAGCGCAACTGTTCCAGCCCTTCCAGCTTTTCCAGCGGACCTTCGGGCAAGGCAGCATAGTCGCGCAACGATGCAGGGCGGTAGGCGTAAACGCCGACATGATGATAAACAAGAACGTCCAGCGTAGGCGCAAAGGGGATGACTTCCTTTGAGAAATACAGCGCCCGCTTGTCCTTATCAAAAACGACCGTGGTGCCGCCGACACGATCATTCTTGCGGTCCTCCTTGAAGGAGGCCAGCGCCTCTTTCGAGCAGAGCAGAATTGGTGTGGCCACATGGGCGTCCGGCGCATTTTGCAGACCTTCAACCAGCTTTTCCACAAACCACGGCGGCGTCAAAGGCGCGTCGCCTTGTAGGTTCGCCACTATGTCATAGCTTTCGCCAAGCTGGGCGATGACCTCGGCGCAGCGTTCTGTGCCGTTGCGCGCATCGGATGATGTCATCACCACCTCCGCGCCGAAGGCTTCGGCGGCGTCTTTGATCCGGTCGTCATCCGTGGCCACCACAACGCGGTCCACCCCTTGCACTTTCATCGCAGCATCCCAGCTGCGCCGGATTAGGCTTTTGGCCACGCCGGTTGCCCCGCGCAATTCCACCAGCGGCTTGCCCGGATAACGGGTAGAGGCATAGCGGGCGGGGATGACAACCAGAGTGGACATGGATCAGGCCTTTTGCAGCGTTATTCCAGGAGCATAGGCGATGAAATACGGGTTTTCAAAGATCGGTTTGCCGTAGGTCAGCGGTTCGTGGTTGTCAAAGCGGACAACCTTGCCGCCTGCGCCCAGCAATACAGCCTGCCCTGCGGCTGTGTCCCACTCCATCGTGCGACCAACGCGCGGGTAGAGATCCGCCTCGCCGGTGGCTACAAGACAGAACTTCAACGAAGAACCAGCGCTGCGGCTGTCGGCAACGTTGTATTTGCCGATGTAGTCTTTGGTTTCATCTGTCAGGTGGGATTTTGACGCCACAACGATCAGTGCGGATTCATCCGGGGTAGACACAGAAATCGGTTTCATCTCACCAGCGGTATCTGCCTTGTGGTCGCCCTGTTCTTCAAAAGATTTGCCGTTGGCATCCGTTAGGAACAGGCGTTTTTTGGCGGGGGCATAGACCACACCCATGGTTGGGACACCGGCTTCAACGTAGGCGATGTTCACCGTGAAATCCCCGCGACGTTTGATAAATTCCTTGGTGCCATCCAGTGGGTCGACAATGAAAAACGTGTCGGAGGCTTCGGAATGTGTGTCCGACTGTTCTTCGGTCACAATCGCAGCATCGGGGAAAGCCGCACGCAAACCAGCAAAGATGTGGGCGTCTGCGGTTTCATCTGCCAGCGTCACAGGGCTTTCGTCCGACTTTGATTTAACTTCAAAGTCATCAGTGCCGTAGATTTCCATGATCTTTTCACCAGCTTCGATCGCCAGCTTGCGGATGACTGAAGAAATTTCCGATTTATTCATTTTCATGCCCTTATGATGCCGCCAATACAGCGATTTCTTGCGATTTAAATTCCGAAGCCTTATGGTCCTTAGAACGAAAAACAGCAAGCAGTGATTAAAACTCGCAACCTTTGGGCATAGTAGATGAGCGCCGTTCCGAATTCCTCTTTTTCACGCCTCGCGATGGGCGGGTTCGAGTTTCTGACACTCGTCTACCACACCACCGTGCGCGAGGTGCGCAAATCCAAGGGCAATGCGGTGCAGGCCCTTTTGATGGAAATCCTGCAATCCGCGATGATTGTGATCTTCTTTTATGTGATGATCACCTTCCTTGGTCTGCGCGGCGTTGCGGTGCGGGGCAGCTTTATCCTTTACGTGCTGACGGGCGTTTTTCTGTACCTGACCCATAACAAAGCGATCAGCGCAGTCAGTGGCGGCGGGCCGGTTAATCCCATGTTGCAACATGCGCCTGTGACCACCTTTATGATGATCGTATCGGGCGCGCTGTCATCGCTTTATGTGCAGGTACTGGCGGTTATGGTGATTACATTCGTGGCAAATGTCCTTGTCGAACCCTTCACCGTTTATAACCTGAAGCGGGTCGCGCTGTGTTTCTTCATCGCTTGGTTTTCCGGCGTAGCGATCGGGATTATCTTTCTGTCGCTGCGCCCTTTTGCGCCTTCAACGGTTAAAATTGTCGAACAAATTTACAAGCGGGCGAATATGATTTTCAGCGGCAAGATGTTTTTGGCCAATGCCCTGCCTGCCAGCACGCTTGCTTTCTTCACATGGAACCCGCTGTTTCACACCATTGATCAGGCCCGCGGCGCGGCTTTTGTGAATTATACGCCCCATAAAACCACGCTCGATTATGCGGTTTACTTGTCACTGGTGCTGATCTGCATCGGTATGATGCTGGAACATTTCAGTCGTAAAACCGTGTCAGAAAGCTGGGGCAAGCGGCAATAAGTCAGTCCACCACCCGCAAAGTCAGATTGATGCGCCCGTTGTTTTTCAACAGGCCGGAGCTGCCAAAGCGGATGCGGTCAATTCCGTGATAGGCCAGACGCGCCGCGCCGCCCATGACACAAACATCCCCCGAGGACAGCCAGATGCTTTCGGTTTTACCCTTACGCTCCAGCCCACCGATGCGAAACAGGCCCTCATCGCCTAAGGAAATCGACACCACCGGAAAGTCGAAATCCTGTTCATCCTTGTCTTGATGCAACCCCATCCGCGCCTTTTCGGTGTAATGGTTAATCAGGCAACAGTCCGGCTGTCGCGTCGTTCCCGATACCGCGTGCCAGACATCCAGCACCGATTGCGGGATAGCAGGCCAAGGCGTGCCATTGGGATGAGCAGGCTCATAGCGATAGCCCTTGCGGTCCGAATACCAGCCGTATTTCCCCGCAGAGGACATGCGCACAGACATTGGCTTCCCCCAAGCTGTCAGCGGCGAAAACATCGGCGCCTGCGCTGTGACTGCGCGGATGTCATCCAGAATGGCCTGTTGGTCGGGCGGCGGCAGCAGGGATTTGTAAATCTCAAAGCCCCGCAGATTGAGCGGTTTCACAAGTTTCATGCCCGTTTTCTATAATGCAGTCCCGCCACAGCCAAGAAAACAAAAGAAACTGAGGCAATTTTCCGTACCGACATGCTTGCAGACAGACAATCACCCTCCTATATACCGTCAATGCTAAGCCGCCCCTAATGGGAGGGGCTGACACATGGGATGGAACGACGGCGCCGAATGCGGGCCATGTTCCATAATCGCCGCAAGAAAGGAAGTCTGATGGCTAAAGTAATTGGTATTGATCTGGGGACCACGAACTCCTGCGTTGCAATCATGGACGGTTCGCAACCGAAAGTCGTGGAAAACGCCGAAGGCGCACGCACAACACCCTCTATTGTTGGTTTCACCGACGACGAACGTCTTGTCGGTCAGGCTGCCAAACGGCAGGCCGTAACGAACCCTGAAAACACACTCTTCGCGATCAAACGTCTGATCGGTCGTTCGGTGAATGACCCTGCGATCAAAAAAGACGCGAAACACCTGCCCTACAGCATTGTAGACGGCGGTAACGGTGACGCATGGGTTGAAGTGAAGGGTGAGAAATACTCCCCGTCCCAAGTATCCGCTTTTATCCTTGGTAAAATGAAAGAAACCGCCGAGAGCTATCTTGGTGAATCCGTAACCGAAGCGGTTATCACTGTTCCGGCTTACTTTAACGATGCCCAACGTCAGGCCACCAAAGACGCCGGTAAAATCGCCGGTCTGGATGTTCTGCGCATCATCAACGAACCAACAGCTGCGGCACTTGCCTATGGTTTAGACAAAGAAGGTGGCAAAACCATCGCTGTTTATGACCTTGGTGGTGGTACATTCGACGTTTCCGTTCTGGAAATCGACGAAGGCCTGTTCGAAGTAAAATCCACAAACGGCGACACTGCGCTGGGTGGGGAAGACTTTGACATGCGCATTGTTGAATACCTTGCTGCCGAGTTCAAAAAAGAGAACGGCGTTGATCTGTCCAAGGACAAGATGGCTCTGCAACGGTTGAAAGAAGCCGCTGAGAAAGCCAAGATCGAACTGTCTTCTTCTTCGCAAACAGAGATCAACCAGCCGTTTATCTCTATGGACAGCAAAACCGGCCAGCCGCTGCACATGGTTATGAAACTGACCCGTGCGAAGCTGGAATCGCTGGTGGCTGACCTGATCAAACGCACCATGAAACCTTGTCAGGACGCATTGAAAGATGCTGGCCTGTCCAAAGGCGACATCGACGAGATCGTTCTGGTTGGTGGTATGACCCGTATGCCAAAAGTGATCGAGGAAGTGACCAAGTTCTTCGGGAAAGAGCCGCACAAAGGCGTTAACCCTGATGAAGTTGTGGCCATGGGCGCTGCCATTCAGGCAGGTGTTCTGCAAGGTGACGTGAAAGACGTTGTTCTGCTGGACGTGACACCTCTGTCTTTGGGTATCGAAACATTGGGCGGTGTGTTCACACGCCTGATCGATCGCAACACAACGATCCCGACGAAGAAATCGCAGATCTTCTCAACAGCTGAGGATAACCAGAACGCTGTAACCATCCGCGTGTTCCAAGGGGAACGCGAAATGGCCGCAGACAACAAAATTCTGGGCCAGTTCAATCTGGAAGACATCCCGCCTGCACCCCGTGGCCTTCCACAGATCGAAGTGACCTTTGATATTGATGCCAACGGTATCGTGTCCGTGTCCGCCAAGGACAAGGGCACAAACAAAGAGCACAAGATCACGATCCAAGCGTCTGGCGGTTTGTCCGACGACGATATCGAACAAATGGTGCGCGACGCGGAAGAGAACGCCGAAGCGGATAAAGAGCGTAAGGAACTTGTCGAAGCCAAGAACCAGGCTGAAAGTCTGATCCACGGCACCGAGAAGTCTCTGGAAGAGCACTCCGACAAGGTGGATCCATCCACTGTTGAAGTGATCGAACTGTCGATCAAAGCGCTGAAAGAAACGCTGGAAACCGACAACGCTTCTTCCATTCAGGCGCGTTCACAGGATCTGACCGAAGCAGCCATGAAGCTGGGTGAAGCCATCTACAAGGCGCAAGCCGAGGAAGCTGGCAATTCCGGTGAAGCTGCCGAAGGCGGTTTCGGTGGTGAAGACGAACCAAAGCCGGTTGATGATGACATCGTGGACGCAGATTTCGAAGATCTGGGTAAAAACGACCGTTAATCGTGAACCGACAGCCAAACGTGCGGCAGGGGGTTTGCGCCCCCTGCCTGCGTTAACGCGGAGGCGACATGGCAAAGCGTGATTACTACGACCTGCTGGGTGTTTCCAAAGGCGCGTCTGAACAGGAACTGAAGAAGGCCTATCGCAAGAAAGCGATGGAGCTTCATCCGGACCGCAATAAAGACAACCCCGACGCAGAAGCACAATTCAAAGAAGTTAACGAAGCCTATGACGTTCTGAAAGACGGCGACAAGAAAGCCGCTTATGATCGTTATGGCCATGCCGCATTTGAAAACGGTATGGGTGGCGGCGGACGCGGGGGTGGCTTCCATCCCGGTGGTGGCGCTGACTTCGGCTCGGCATTTTCCGATGTTTTCGACGATCTGTTCGGCGATTTCATGGGCGGCGGCAGTGGACGGCGTGGCGGTGGACAGCGGGCAACCCGCGGGTCCGACCTGCGCTACAACCTGTCGATTTCCCTCGAAGAAGCTTTTACCGGCAAGCAACAGAATGTCTCTGTCACCAGTTCGGTGGCCTGTGACACCTGCGAAGGCTCCGGTGCTGAAGGCGGTGCTGAACCTGCAACCTGTCCAACCTGTTCAGGCATGGGGAAGGTCCGCGCACAGCAAGGGTTCTTCACTGTGGAACGCTCCTGCCCGACATGTGCAGGACGCGGGCAGATCATCACCAACCCTTGTAACGCCTGCTCCGGCTCCGGCTTGCAGCAGCGCGAACGCTCTTTGGGTGTGAACATTCCCGCCGGTGTCGAAACCGGCACCCGCATCCGGCTCGCCGGTGAGGGAGAGGCCGGATTGCGTGGTGGACCGACTGGCGATTTCTACATCTTTATCGAAGTGGAGGATCACCCAATCTTTGAACGGGAAGGTTCGAACCTGTTCTGTCGCGTGCCAGTCAGCATGACCACAGCGGCCCTTGGCGGAGAGATCGAAGTCCCAACCATCGACGGCGGCAAATCCCGCGTGAAGGTTCCAGCAGGCAGCCAATCCGGCAAACAGATGCGTCTGCGCGGCAAAGGTATGCCTGCGCTGCGGTCTAACCAATCCGGCGACCTGTTCTTGGAACTGGCAGTGGAAACACCAGTGAATCTGACCTCAAAGCAGAAAGAACTGCTGCGAGAGTTTGAAGAACTGTCCGAAGACAACAGTCCGGAGAGCACTAATTTCTTCGGGAAGGTCAAGACATTCTGGGAAGGAATGAAGGGCTAACCCTCTGTTCTTAATCGGTAAAAACTAAATAAAAACGGCCCTGAAGCGATTTCAGGGCCGTTTTTTTATGCTCTCTCGTCGTGCTGGGCAGTATCAGACGTGTAACGCCCTAGCCACCGACACGACAGGCGGCCATTACGGCCATGTTCAGAATGTCATTCACGGTAGAGGTGACAGAACAAATCTTAACCGGCTGGTCGATGCCCGCAAGGATCGGCCCGATGACGGTCGCACCGCCCATCTGTTGTAGCATCTTAACCGAGATCGAAGCAGAGTGTCGCGCAGGCACAACAAGAACATTCGCAGGACCGGAAAGGCGGCAGAACGGATATTGTTTCATCAACTCTGCATTCAAAGCCACATCCGCTGTCATCTCTCCGTCGTATTCAAAATCAACACCCCGACCATCCAGCACCGCAACGGCGTCTTCCATTTTGGTCGCCCGTTCCGAGACCGGATACCCAAAGTTGGAGAAGCTGGCAAAAGCCACGCGCGGCTCCAGCCCCATGTTTCGCGCAACACTGGCAGAGCGTTCGGCGATGTCCGCAAGGTCGCTCGCCTCGGGCCATTCGTGGGACAGCGTATCAGACACAAATACCATCTGCCCGCGCAGCAACACCGCCGTAACACCGACCGCCCCGTCAGAAGGTTTCGCGTCAATCACATGGTTCAGCAGCTCCATGATCTGGGCGGATTTACGGGTAGCGCCCGTGATCATCGCGTCACCATGCCCGTGGGCCAGCATCAGCGCAGAAAACACATGACGGTCACGGGATGCCAGACGATGCACGTCCTTTTCAGTATAGCCTTTGCGCTGCAACCGTTTGTAAAGAAACGCTTTGTAGGTTTCCAATTCATCCGTCAGGGCAGCGTTGGTCACTTCGATTTCGTCAAAAGCGTCCGGCATACCCGCTGCTGTCAGCTTTTCGCGGACCTCATCCACACGGCCCACAACGACCGCTTTGCCCATACCGTTACGGGTATAGGCCACGGCTGCCCGTAGAACCCGTTCATCATCGCCTTCAGCAAAGATCATCGTTGCCTGCGCGTTCTTGGCCCGCACATAAAGCGATTGCAGGATGGATGCAGCAGGGTCCAGACGGGACTTCAACGCCAGTTCATAAGCTTCAATATCCACAATCGGCCGCCGCGCGGCCCCCGTATCCATCCCTGCCTTGGCGACGGCTGGCGGGATCACGTGAATCAGGCGCGGATCGAAAGGTGTCGGGATAATGTAATCCTGTCCGAACACCAGCTTCTTGCCATAGGCCATCGCCACTTCGTCCGGCACCTCTTGGCGGGCGAGATCGGACAAAGCCTGCGCACAGGCAATTTTCATTTCATCGTTGATCGCACGTGCGTTAATATCCAGTGCCCCGCGGAACAGGTAAGGAAAGCACAGCACGTTATTAATCTGGTTGGGATAATCCGAGCGCCCTGTCGCCACGATCGCATCAGGACGCACGGCGCGGGCCTCTTCGGGGGTGATCTCGGGGTCAGGGTTGGCCATGGCGAAAATAACCGGATTGGGCGCCATGCTGGCCACCATCTTTTCGGTCACGGCACCTTTGGCCGACACGCCAAGGAACACATCCGCATCGACCATCGCCTCTTCCAGCGTGCGCAGGTCGGTTTTTACCGCATGGGCCGATTTCCACTGGTTCATGCCTTCGGTGCGGCCCTGATAGATCACGCCTTTCGTGTCACAGGTAATGCAGTTTTCCGACCGCGCGCCCATCGCCTTGATCAGTTCGACACAGGCGATACCAGCGGCACCTGCACCGTTCAGGACGATCTTCACGTCCTCAATCTTTTTCTTGCTGATATGCAGCGCATTCAGCAGACCCGCCGCACAGATCACCGCTGTGCCATGCTGGTCATCGTGAAACACGGGGATGTCCATCAGCTCTTTAAGCTGTTGTTCGATAATGAAACATTCCGGCGCTTTGATGTCTTCAAGGTTGATCCCGCCAAAGGACGGCCCCATCAGTTTCACAGCATTGATAAAGGCGTCAGGGTCTACGGTGTCCAGTTCCAGATCAATGGAGTTCACGTCGGCAAAGCGTTTGAACAGGACGGATTTCCCTTCCATCACCGGTTTAGAGGCAAGCGCCCCAAGATTCCCCATCCCCAATATGGCCGTGCCGTTGGTGATCACCGCCACCATATTTCCCTTGCTGGTGTAGTCGTAAGCCAACTCGGGATTGTCCGCGATGGCCTGAACCGGCACCGCAACGCCCGGAGAATAGGCCAGCGACAGATCGCGCTGTGTGGTCATGGCGGTGGTCGGAACGACCTCCAGCTTGCCGGGGGTTGGTTCCAGATGATAGGCCAGCGCCTCTGCGTCGGTAATCTTGTTGTTCTTGGTCATGTCTCGGGTCGGTCCTTGCGCTGTGAGACGCCAGTGTTACCGAGTTCGCCACACTCACACAACACTCCTGCGCGTTTGTCCTTTTCACGCCTCGCCCCCTTCGGTATCTTCCCCGAAATTTCAACGGGGAGTATCAGGCCGTGGCAACAGAAACAGGCGCAGTGACGCCCATGATGGCGCAATTTCTGGAAATAAAAGCCGAATACCCCAACGCCCTGCTGTTCTATCGCATGGGTGATTTCTACGAGATGTTCTTTGACGATGCAGTCATGGCCGCACAAGCGCTGGACATTGCGCTAACCAAACGGGGCAAGCATCAAGGGCAGGACATTCCCATGTGCGGCGTTCCGGTTCATGCGGCGGAAAACTATCTGCTGACGCTCATCCGCAAAGGGTTTCGTGTGGGGGTTTGCGAACAACTTGAAGACCCTGCCGAGGCGAAGAAGCGCGGCTCTAAATCTGTTGTGAAACGGGGTGTGGTCCGGTTGGTGACACCCGGTACCTTGACCGAGGACAGTCTGCTTGATGCCCGTCAGCATAACTTTCTCTGCGCCTTTGCAAGCATCCGCGACAGCGCGGCGCTGGCTTGGGTGGATGTGTCCACCGGTGACTTTCACGTCCAAAGCTGCCCGACTGTCGGGCTTTCGCCGCTGCTCGCCCGTCTTGCCCCGCGCGAGGTTCTGGTGGGGGACAGCCCTGACAACTGGCTACGGGACACGATTGAAGAAACCGGCGCCGCTGTAACCGAACTGGCCCGTGCAAGCTTTGACAGTACGGCGGCAGGGGATCGGCTGACCGGATTGTTTGGCGTGAAATCGCTTGATGCTTTTGGCAATTTTGCCCGTGTAGAACTGGCGGCCATGGGCGCGATCGTGGATTATCTGCATATCACCCAGAAGGGAAAATTACCGCTGCTGAAACCGCCCGTGGCCGAGGCGACAGACACCTCTATGCGGATTGATGCAGCGACACGGCGCAATCTGGAACTGACCCGCACCATCAGTGGAGACCGCACCGGCGCGTTGCTTTCGGTGATCGACAAGACCATTACCGGATCAGGTGCGCGGCTGCTGGAAACGCGGCTAAACAATCCCTCGCGGCATCTGGGAACCGTGCGCGGGCGGTTGGATGCTGTCAGTTTCTTTGTTGATAACCAGCAGGTTAAGAACGATTTGCGTGAAACATTGCGCAAGACCCCGGACATGGACCGCGCCCTGACGCGCCTGTCGTTGGAGCGCGCCGGACCAAGGGACATAGCCGCAATTCGGGACGGTCTGACATCTGCGCAGGCAATTTTCGATCTGATCGGGGCGCATGATCTGCCGGATCTGGTGGCCGATGCACGGCAAGCGCTGGCGGGGCACGGCAATCTGATCGGCTTTCTGAACGAACGTCTAGTTGAGGAACCACCCCTGCTGGCGCGGGACGGCGGTTTCACGGCCAGCGGCTATCGCGCTGATCTAGATGAGGCCCGCACACTGCGGGATGAGGGTCGTAAGGTGATCCTCGGGCTGCAAAAGGACTATGCGGAACTGGCGGGTGTGACCGCGCTAAAGATTAAGCATAACAATGTGTTGGGGTATTTCATTGAAACGCCTGCAACCCACGCGCCCAAAATGCTGGCCGCGCCCCTGTCCGATACGTTTATTCACCGCCAGACCACAGCGAATGCGGTGCGATTCACCACGTTGGAATTGTCTGAACTGGAAACCAAAATCCTGAACGCGGGCGGCCGTGCGCTGGAAATCGAGCGGGAAGTTTATAGCGAACTGTCTGAACAAATCGTGTCGCAGGGCGCAGAAATTGGTCAGGCGGCAAAGTCCATCGCGGAACTGGATTTGCAAGCGGCGTTGGCCGAACTGGCCCTGTCCGAGGATTGGACCCGCCCTGCGGTTTCCGATGACCGCCGCTTCAAGATCACCGCAGGACGCCATCCGGTTGTCGATGCAGCCCTGCGCAAACAGGCCAGCGGCAGTTTTGTGGCCAATGATTGTGACTTGTCAGATGCGCAAGACAGCAAGCGGCTGTGGTTGCTGACGGGTCCGAACATGGCCGGTAAATCCACCTTCCTGCGGCAGAACGCGCTGATTGCAGTGCTGGCGCAGATGGGATCTTATGTGCCGGCGGATCAGGCGGAAATCGGGCTTGTGTCGCAGTTATTTTCCCGTGTCGGCGCATCGGACGATCTGGCGCGGGGGCGGTCTACCTTTATGGTTGAAATGGTTGAAACGGCTGCAATTCTCAACCAAGCAGACCAGAATGCACTGGTTATTCTGGATGAAATCGGGCGCGGAACGGCGACCTATGACGGTCTGTCGATCGCTTGGGCCACGTTGGAGCATCTGCACGAAGGCAACAAATGCCGCGCGCTGTTTGCCACCCATTATCACGAACTGACGCAGCTTTCTTCCAAGCTGGACCATCTGATGAACGCAACGATTGCGGTGCGGGAATGGGAGGGTGATATCATTTTCCTCCACGAAGTCCGTCAGGGCGCCGCAGATCGCAGCTATGGTGTGCAGGTGGCACAACTTGCGGGGCTTCCTGCAAGCGTGGTGGAACGGGCCCGTGTGGTGCTAGAGGCGCTGGAAAAAGGTGACAGAGAAGACGGGAATAAGGCCAAGACACTGTTTGAGGACCTGCCGCTGTTTGCCGTGAAACCACAAGCGCCGCCGCAGCCTGTGAAACAGTCCAAGGTGGAAGAGATATTGGGAGAAGTGTTGCCCGATGACCTGTCGCCAAAAGAGGCGCTTTCTCTGGTCTATCAGTTGAAAGAAACGCTGGGCAGCTAAGCGCGGATCACAGCCCCGGACCATCCGCGCCGGGCTTCATGTCCTGCGCAAAGCACATGCGATTGCCGTGGGGATCAGCCAGTTCTACCTCTTTGCAGTGGTAAAAGCTTTCCTCCGGCCCGCGCAGCAGTTTCACGCCGCGCCCCAGAACCTGATCCGTAAAGGCATCAATGTCTTCAAGATAGAAATAGGCCGCCCAGTCCCCGTCAGAGGCAGGGCGGTCCGATGCTGTCAGCCCAAGCGTAATTCCCCCAAGCTGAACAATTGCGAAATTCGGTGTGCCATCTTCGTTTGTCCACTGTCCGGCCAGATCAAACCCCAGCTTACCTGTGTAAAACGCCACGCCTGCGGCCAGATCACCAGCAGGCAGGACGGGCATGGATCGCACACCTTGTTTCATGGTTTAGCTCCCACCGCCGGAAGATACACCCACCTGCGCAGGGCGCAGCAGTCTATCACCGATCATGAAACCTTCGTTCATGACTTGCAGAATGTGGCCTGCTTTCACGTCTGGGAACGGGGCCTCGAACATGGCTTGGTGAATATTCGGGTCGAACTTGTCACCCACAGCAGGGGTCACCGGAACGATTTTGTGGCTTGCAAAGGCGGACAGCAATTCCCTTTGGGTCAGCTCGATGCCCTCAATCAGACCTTTGTTGGCTTCACGCTGTTCGTCTGTCACAGTTTCCAGCGCACGTTTCATGTTGTCATTCACAGACAGCAAATCCCGCGCCAGTTTCTGACCACCGTACTGTTCTGCATCGCGGCGATCCCGTTCCGCCCGTTTGCGCAGGTTTTCCGTGTCTGCCAGCGTGCGGATCAGACGGTCCTTCAATTGGGCCACTTCCGCCTGAAGCTGTTCCACGGGATCAACCTCTTCCGGCTCTGCGGTCAGATCAACGTCTTCAAACTCTTCTTCGGATTCTTCTTCGTCGATTTTATCCAGCGGAAACTCGTCCTCATCCAGGAAGCGATCCAACGATACATCCAAATCTTCGTGTTTTTTACCCATGCTCTTCGCCATTCAGTTTCTGTTCGACATCATGCGGCTTACCAGTTGCGCCGTATAGTCAACGATAGGGACAATTCTGCCATAGTTCAGCCGGGTTGGTCCGATCACCCCAACAGCACCTATGACCTTTCGATCAGCGTTCATATAGGGAGAGACAACAAGACTCGACCCCGAAAGTGAAAAAAGTTTGTTCTCTGAACCGATAAAAATGCGCACACCTTCGCCCTGTTCGGTCAGGTCCAGAAACTGAGCGATATCCTGCTTGCGTTCAAGATCATCAAACAGGGTTCTGATCCTGTCGAGATCAGCTTCGGTTGCGGTTTCTTCCAGCAGGTTGGAGCGCCCCCGTACGATCAGACGATCCGGCGTGCCATTTTTCTCTTCCGCCCAGACCGCGACACCTGCCTCGATCAGTTTTTGCGCTAGCGTATCCAACTCCTGACGGCGGCGGGTAACTTCGGTTTCCACCACCGATTTCAAGTCACTTACAGTGTGCCCTGCTAGCACTGCGTTCAGGAAATTTGCTGCCTCCCGCATCGCCGAAGGGGTCTGACCAATTGGCGGGGTAAAGATGCGGTTTTCCACCTGACCATCGGCCATAACCAGCACAACAAGAGCCTTATCAGGGGAGAGAGACACGAATTCGATGTGTTTTATCGGCGCTTCAGTCTTGGGCGCCAACACAACAGAGGCACTGTGGGTCAAGCCCGAGAGCAGAGACCCTGCCCTGTCCAGCGCGCCGGTCAGGTCTTCGGAGTTGCTGTGCATGGAGGCATCAATGGAGCGTCGCTCATCCGTGGACAGATTGCCCACTTCCAGCAAACCATCCACAAACAGCCGCAGCCCCATATGGGTCGGGATACGTCCGGCAGAGACATGGGGACTGTCCAACAGCCCGAGAAATTCGAGATCCTGCATCACGTTTCGGATGGTCGCAGCCGACACTTTTTCGGAAAGACTGCGCGTTAGCGTGCGCGAACCGACAGGCTCTCCGCTCTCCAGATAGGACTCCACAAGCAGACGAAACACCTCGCGACTGCGGGCGTTCAAATTATCCAAAGGATGTGATACTTGGTCTGTCACGCGTGTTATCCATTTCATCGGAACGGACTATAGGTAGGAACTCTGCCCCGCTTGGTCAATCGGGGTTTGCGCCCTATCTTTGAAACAGATATTACCGCGCCAATTACAAAAGGAATATACCCATGCGCCCTTCCGGCAGAACAACAGATACACTGCGCGAAATCTCTATCGAAACCAACGTTACAAAACACGCCGAGGGCTCTTGCCTGATCAAATGCGGCGACACCCATGTTTTGTGCACGGCATCCCTTGAAGGCCGCGTGCCGCCTTGGATCAAGGGCTCTGGTCTGGGCTGGGTCACTGCGGAATACGGCATGCTGCCGCGTGCCACCACAACCCGCAACCGCCGCGAAGCTGCGGCTGGCAAGCAGTCCGGCCGCACACAGGAAATCCAACGCCTGATCGGTCGCTCCCTGCGCGCTGGCGTGGACCGCGTTGCCTTGGGCGAACGCCAGATCACCATCGACTGTGACGTCATCCAAGCAGACGGCGGCACCCGCTGCGCGTCTATCACTGGTGGCTGGGTTGCCCTGCGTTTGGCCGTGAACAAGCTGTTGAAAGCCGGTGATATTAAAGAAGATCCGCTGACAGATCACGTGGCTGCTGTGTCCTGTGGCATCTATGCAGGCCAGCCTGTTCTGGATCTCGACTATGCCGAAGACAGCGAAGCCGGAACAGATGCGAACTTCGTAATGACTGGGTCCCGTGGGTTGATCGAAATCCAAAGCTCTGCAGAAGGCGCTACCTTCAGCCGTGATGAATTCAACGCACTGCTGGATCTGGCTGAAAAAGGCGTGGACGATCTGGTTGCCGCGCAAAAAGCAGCTGTGGCCTAATCCATGCGCAAGCTGACTGAAAAGAAAATTGTCCTCGCGTCTCATAACGCGGGGAAATTGCGTGAGATCGCAGAGCTGGTAAAACCCTACGGGATCGACGTCGTTTCCGCTGGCGATCTGGGTCTGGAAGAGCCGGAAGAAACCGAAAGCACCTTTGCTGGTAATGCACGGATCAAGGCACATTTCGCTGCGAAGGCGGCCAACCTTCCAGCCCTGTCCGATGACAGCGGAATTGAGGTTGATGCGCTTGACAAGCAACCTGGCGTCTACACGGCGGATTGGGCGGAAACCCCCAATGGTCGCGACTTTCCGATGGCCATGACCAAAGTATGGTCCCTCCTGGAAGAAAAGCAGGCCGCAGAACCACGGACTGCCCGCTTCTGCGCGACACTTTGCATTGCATGGCCGGACGGGCACGATGAAGTGTTTGAAGGCACCGTCGAAGGCCGTATCTCATGGCCGATGCGCGGCGATCAAGGGTTCGGCTTTGACCCGATCTTCATTCCCGACGGATATGACGAAACTTTCGGCGAAATGGATCCCGCACAAAAAGCCGCGATGAGCCACCGCACCGTCGCCTTTGCCAAACTGAAAGCGGGATGTCTTGACGACTGAAGATTGGCAAAACGCCGGTTTCGGCGTCTATGTGCACTGGCCCTTCTGCGCCGCCAAATGCCCCTATTGTGATTTTAATTCACATGTTCGCCAATCCGTAGACCAGACCGCATGGGTCAGGGCCTTTGTTGCAGAGATCAAAGCAACGGCGGCCCTAACCCCCAACCGCACTGTAGACACTATTTTCTTCGGCGGCGGTACGCCCAGTCTCATGCTACCCGAAACTGTAGACACTATTATCCAAGAAATCGGCCAGTATTGGACTCTTTCTCCCAACGTAGAGATCACCTTGGAAGCCAATCCAACCTCGGTTGAAGCAGGCCGGTTTAAGGGCTTCTCGGATGCAGGGGTTAACCGGATCTCTATGGGCATACAGGCGCTGAACGATACGGACCTGCGCGCGCTCGGCCGCATGCACAGCGTTGCAGAAGCCCGACAAGCCTTTGACGTTGCTAAGAAATACTTCGACAACGTCAGCTTTGATCTGATCTACGCCCGTCAAAACCAAACACTGTCCGATTGGCGACAAGAACTGACGCAAGCCATTGATATGGCGGTCGATCACCTGTCTTTGTATCAATTGACCATCGAACAGGGCACGCGGTTCGGTGACCTTTTCGCGCGCAAACGTCTTCGCGGCCTCCCCACGGACGAACTGTCAGCCGATCTCTATGATCTGACCCAAGACGTTTGCGCGGAAAACGGATTGGTCGCTTATGAAGTCTCAAACCATGCGCGTGTCGGGGCTGAGTGCAAACACAACCTGATTTACTGGCGCTACGGGGACTACGCCGGTATTGGGCCTGGTGCCCATGGACGCCTATCCCTTAACGCAGGCAGGGTTGCGACGGACGCGCCATTGTTACCGGAAAACTGGCTTGAAACGGTCGAAAGGGACGGCACTGCAAACCGCGTAGCAGAAGAAATCTCACGAGATGATCAGGCAGCTGAATACGCGATGATGTCTTTACGCCTATCCGAAGGCTGTGATCTGGAGCGAGTGGAGGCAATTTCACCGCGGAGACTTGATTTGGACGCTGCACGAGAGCTGATCCAAGACGGGTTTCTAAGCCAAAGCAACTCACATCTTCGCACCACCGGTCAAGGAAAAATGGTGCTAAATGCAATTCTTGGTAAACTCTTAGCTGGCGAGCAAAACTGATGCGTGGAATTTGGTTTATTTTTGGTGGTTTAAGCCTGCTCGCCGCGCTCATCGGCGCGGTTCTACCGCTTCTTCCAACTGTACCATTTCTTTTACTTGCGGCTTTCTGCTTCGCCCGATCGTCCCAGCGGGCCCACGATTGGCTGACCCAACACCCCCGACTTGGGCCACCGATCAAAGACTGGAACGAAAAAGGTGCAATCCGGAAACCAGCTAAAATCGCAGCGACGGTTTGCATCGCTGCAAGTCCAATCCTGACTTACTTTTTGGATGTACCGCTGTGGGCATACATCACGCAGCTCGCCGTGCTTTGCTGCGTGATGTTGTTTATATGGACCCGGCCGAACGGGTAGCGGACAGCATTTGGCACAAAGCATCCAAATCATCAAACGATGCGTATTTGATTGAAATGGAACCGGATTCGGTGCCGGCCTTGTGATCAATACTAACTTTCATCCCCAGATTTGCTGAAAGATCGGTTTCCAAAGATATGGTATCACTGTCTTTTGCCAGCTTAGGCGTCTTCGGCTTCGGTGGAGTTTGCCCCTTTTTGAGCAGCGCTTCGGTCTGGCGCACAGACAAGCCTTTATCGACAACTTGCCGTGCCAGTTCCAAAGCATTCTCGGCAGGCACCAAAGCCCGCGCATGACCGGCTGTCAGCCGCCCGTCGACCAACATATCTTGCACGCCAGTCGGCAGATTTAGCAACCGCATAGAATTTGCCAGATAGCTCCGACTTTTGCCAAGCGCTTCGGAAAGTTTTTCCTGCGTGTGGCCGAATTTCTCCATCAATTGATGATAGCCAAACGCCTCATCCACGGGGTTTAGATCCGCGCGCTGAATGTTCTCGATGATCGCAATTTCAAGGACTTCCAGATCGTCCATCTCACGGATAACAACGGGAACTTCGTCGATCTTTGCAGTCTGGGATGCGCGCCAGCGCCGTTCCCCCGCAACAATCTGGTATTCGCCCTTATTATTGGGATCAGGGCGCACGATGAGAGGCTGAATGATCCCCTTAGCCAAAATCGATTTAGCCAGGTCACGCAGCTCAACATGATCAAACGTCCGCCTAGGCTGATCAGGGTTAGCATGTACCTTCGTAATTGGAACCATCTTTTCGCTGCTGCGAGGGCCCTCTCCTGCTACGTCCTGTGTCGCAGTCGGTTCATTAATATCTGCCATTAGCGCGGACAATCCACGGCCGAGACCTCTTTTTTCATTCTTCTTGCTCATTTAAGTTTTCCTCACCCGTTACGTCGGTTCTTGCACACGTCGGTTTTCACGCCTCAGGAATTCCGCCGCCAATTTCTGATAAGCTACGCTGCCCCGACTTCTATGATCATAGAGAATTGCCGGCATGCCGAAAGATGGCGCTTCGGACAGACGCACATTTCTGGGAATGATCGTCGAGTAAACCAAATCACCAAGGTTTTCCCTGACGTCTTGCTCCACCTGTTGAGACAGATTATTCCGGCCATCAAACATCGTTAGCACGATCCCTTCAATTTTGAGGATCGGATTAAGGCTTTGGCGCACTTCCCGAATTGTCAGCATGAGTTGGGACAGCCCTTCAAGCGCAAAGAACTCTGCCTGTAAAGGCACAATGACGGATTGGCTCGCCGCCAGCGCATTCAATGTCAAAAGGTTCAACGACGGCGGGCAGTCCACCAGAACATAATCAAATTCGTCGTCAAAGTTGTTGAGTTCTTCGAGCGCTTTTCTCAACCGAAGTACCCGTCGTTGATCATCAACCAACTCCACGTCAGCCGAACTAAGATCAACTGATGACGGCATTAGAAACAGGTTTGGAACCTGCGTTCGCATGATTGCTTGTTCAATAGGTGTTTGATCAACCAACACATCGTACATTGTGACCGTACGCTTTGTGGGATCTATCCCGAGCCCCGTTGAAGCATTTCCTTGAGGATCGAGGTCCAACAACAGCACTCGTTTTCCAACAGCTGCAAGTGCTGTTCCAAGATTTATTGCCGTAGTGGTTTTCCCAACCCCGCCTTTTTGATTGGCGATAGAAAGTATTTTGACCGGCTTTAAGCCGTTATGTTCTGACACGCTCGATTTCCTTGACCCGCAAAACCGTTCCATTTACATCGGTTTCGCTGGCGAATTGCTCCGCTTCGAATGTCCAAAACCGACTCGCCCCACCTATCTCAGTTTGGCAATTTTGACCCTTCAGATAAAGGCATATCCCGTCTTTTTTCAGAAAAGTTTTCGACATCTCAAGGAGATCACTCAGCGGAGCCAGCGCGCGTGCAGAAACTATATCAGCTTCTACAGCATCGAAATCCTCAATACGCATAGTATGGACGATGACCTTCACCCCTGTTTCACGTGAAACATTTCTCAAAAAGGCTGACTTTCTCGCATCGCTTTCAACTAAGTGGAAGTCCGAGCCTAGCGACTGTTCGGCTGCTAAAATAGCTAGTACCAGCCCCGGAAAACCCGCACCGGAGCCAATATCAACCCAAGACTGAAATTCTTTTCGATGCTGCCAGAGCTGCATGCTGTCCGCGAAATGACGAACTGCAGCGCTGTCTAATGTGGATTTGCTAACGAGATTAATTGTCGGGTTCCACTTTTGGAGCGCTTGCGAATAGATGTGTAGCCTCTCAAATGTTTCACGTGAAACATTAAAGTGCTTGCAGACGGCTGCCAAGTCGAGAACGGAACTTAACATGCTGTTTTCGCGACATTAAATTGCTTTACACGGCCAAGCAAAAGTGTGAGAGCCGCTGGTGTCATCCCGTCGATACGGCCCGCCTGCCCCAGAGTTTCAGGCCTAGTTGTCTCCAGTTTGGATTGTAACTCCTTCGATAGACCGGAGATACCAGTAAAAGGAAAATCTGCAGGAATCAGCAATTTCTCATCCTTTTGCACAGCCGAAACATCTGACGCCTGACGCTGGATGTAGTTGGCGTACATCGCATCGTTCTGCACCTGCTGGGCGACTGCGGGTTCCAATTTCGCCATGTCGGGCCAGAGCCGGCCAAGCGTTTCCAGCGATACGTCTTTGTACGACAGAAGTTCCAAGCCATTCCGTCGAACACCGTCCTGATTAATTTTCACACCGGTCTTGGCAACTTCGTTTGGTGTAGCCGTTCTCTCGGTTAGCTCATCCCTCGCGGCGTCCAGTTTTCCAATCTTGCCGCCAAACACTTTGGCACGTTCAGTCCCAACACACCCGAGCGAAATCCCCATTGGTGTAAGACGCTGATCAGCATTGTCAGCGCGCAAGGACAATCTGTATTCTGCCCTAGAGGTAAACATTCGATAAGGTTCAGTGACGCCGCGTGTTGTGAGGTCATCAACCATCACTCCGATGTAGCTTTCGGCGCGGCTGAAATGGACCGGACCATTTTGTTGCGCAGACCGCGCGGCGTTAACGCCAGCGACCAAACCCTGCGCTGCTGCCTCTTCGTAACCCGTTGTACCGTTTATCTGACCGGCCAGAAACAGACCGGGCACTGTGCGAACCTGCAATGTTGTGTCCAGTGCCCTCGGGTCTACATAATCATATTCGATGGCATATCCGGGCTGGAGGATTTTAACATTTTCGAGCCCCATAATTGATGTCACGTAAGCTTCTTGCACATCGACCGGGAGCGATGTTGAAATGCCATTCGGGTAGATTGTCGGATCGTTCAAACCCTCAGGTTCAAGGAAAATCTGATGGCTGTCTTTCTCACCAAATCGAACGATTTTATCCTCGATGGACGGACAGTACCGCGGCCCTACGCCATCGATGTGTCCGCCATACATAGCTGATTTTTCGAGGTTTTTCTCGATGATCTCATGCGTACGGCTGTTTGTATGCGTTATGCCGCAGGATACTTGTGGCGACATAGCTTTAGTCGATAGGAATGAAAAAAGGCTTGGAACATCATCCGCTGCCTGCAACTCTAAACCATCCCAGTTTATCGTTCGACCATCCAGTCTCGGTGGTGTGCCGGTTTTTAAACGCCCCAAAGGAAGATCAAAGCTGTCCATCCGACTTGCAAGATCCAGCGCAGGTTTATCACCCATACGTCCGCCCGGTTTTGAGACGTCGCCGATATGGATCACGCCCCGCAGAAATGTTCCCGTGGTGAGAACTACGGCGGCTGACTTAACCTCACTGCCATCGGCCAAGACGATACCGGCTACACTATCTCCGGACATCAAGAAATCTGTCACCTCTGACTCGATGACCTCCAAGCCATCACGGCCTGTAAATTCCTTTTGCATAGCGTCGCGATAAAGTGAACGATCTGCCTGCGTCCGAGGCCCCTGGACCGCTGGACCCTTACGACGATTCAATAAGCGGAATTGGATGCCTGCTTGGTCAGCGACCCGTCCCATGACTCCATCAAGCGCGTCGATCTCTCTGACGAGGTGGCCTTTGCCCAAGCCCCCAATTGCGGGGTTGCAGGACATCTCTCCAATTTTCTTAAAACTGTGCGTGATCAAAGCCGTCCGCGCGCCAGTACGCCACGCGGCTTGGGCGGCCTCCGCCCCAGCATGTCCGCCGCCAATTACCACAACATCAAAATCGCATTGTTTCACGTGAAACATTCCCGTTGCTCGCGCCTATTTCCCCAAACAGAAACTGGCAAAAATTTCGTCTAGTAGATCTTCAACCCCAACACGACCTATGATCGAGTTCATAGCGTGGATCGCTGAATGCAGTTCCATCGCAATCAGCTCGCTTTCGCCATCACTTGTTATCAGTTCCTGCGCCGCGTTCATATACCGCGTCGCTAGCTTCATCGCAATACGGTGACGTTGCCGCACTGCCGATTGCGTGATCGCCACGCGAGAGCCCAGCGCAGAAGTTATATGCCGTATCATTTGGTCCATCCCTGCACCAGTTTTTCCTGATACGCCTGCCGATATCTCGGAATCTGCTTTTCCTAATAAAACAAGGTCGTCCGGTTGGATTGTGATACCAAAATCCCTGGCGTGTCCCTGTTCTGTGAGGAAAATCCTAAGGTCCGCAGATTCGGCACGATTGCGTGCCAGCTCAACTCCGAGCGCTTCAATCGTATCGGCGGTTTCCCGCAGGCCGGCTGTGTCCAGGACCGTGACCGGGATACCCTCAAGGTTCATTCGAACCTCAATCACGTCACGAGTCGTTCCAGCTATCTCTGAAGTAATCGCGGCTTGTCGTCCCGCCAAAGCGTTTAGGAGGGTGGATTTTCCGATGTTAGGTGGCCCGATGATGGCAACCTCGAAGCCGTCCCGTACACGTTCGGCCACAAAACTTCCGGCGATTTCTTTTTCAAGATCCGCCTTTACGCTGTGCATAAGTGCGGCCACTTCAGGACTGACATCTACCGGTACATCTTCATCGGCGAAGTCGATGGTCGCTTCGATAAGGGCAGCAGCGCGGATTAAGTCCACGCGCCATTTCTCTACTTTTTCAGTCAACCCACCGTCCATCAAGGCAAAGGCTTGACGGCGCTGTGCTTCAGTCTCAGCTTCGATCAGATCGCTTAGGCCCTCAACCTGGCTAAGGTCCAGCTTTTCGTTTTCGAGGGCTCTGCGGGTAAATTCTCCAGGTTCTGCCAAACGTGCGCCCGTTTTTGACAAGGCTTCTTGCACAGCTTCAATGACTGCAGGACTGCCGTGGCATTGGAGTTCCACCACGGGTTCTCCAGTAAAGCTGGCGCCTTCTGCAAACGTCAGCACGAGCGCCTGATCCAAAACGATACCGTCTACGCTTTTTAGCAATCGCAAACCGCGGCTTTGCGGCAAGGACGAGCAGAGCTGTCCTACAACAGTAAAAGCGGCGTCCCCTGATATACGGATCACGGAAACGCCGGCTTTACCCCGCGCCGAAGCAAGGGCATAGATTGTATCTGACATGTTTAAACCTTTGAATCAAAAGGCTAAATGTGGAAGAGATGGCCCTGCCACTGTTTGGTTAGGTGTTCATAGAATCAAAGAATTCCGCATTGGACTTGGTCTGCTTCATTTTCCCAAGCAGGAATTCAACAGCATCGGTAGTGCCCATCGGGTTCAGAATACGGCGCAAGACGAAGGTTTTTGTCAGGTCGCCCTTATCCACCAGAAGCTCCTCTTTCCGCGTACCGGATTTTAGAATGTCGATGGCAGGATAAACCCGTTTGTCCGCAATTTTACGATCAAGAACCAGTTCGCTGTTACCGGTCCCTTTGAATTCTTCAAAGATAACCTCGTCCATGCGTGAACCTGTATCGATCAGCGCCGTTGCGATGATGGTTAGGGAACCGCCTTCTTCGATATTACGAGCAGCCCCGAAGAAGCGCTTAGGGCGCTGCAGGGCGTTCGCATCCACACCACCGGTCAGAACCTTACCAGAGGACGGTACAACCGTGTTAAAGGCGCGCCCAAGGCGTGTGATGCTATCCAGAAGGATAACAACATCCCGTTTATGCTCCACCAGTCGTTTCGCCTTCTCGATAACCATCTCGGAGACGGCAACGTGGCGTGTTGCGGGTTCGTCAAAAGTAGAGGATACAACCTCACCCTTAACAGAACGTTGCATGTCGGTAACTTCCTCCGGCCGTTCGTCGATCAGCAGAACGATCAGATAACACTCGGGGTGATTCTTTTCGATGCTCGCCGCGATATTCTGCAGGATCATCGTTTTACCCGTCCGCGGAGGCGCCACAATCAGCGAGCGTTGGCCCTTGCCGATTGGCGCAACAAGGTCGATTACACGAGGTGTCTTATCCTTGATCGTAGGGTCTTCGACTTCCATTTTCAGACGCTCATCAGGGTAAAGCGGCGTCAGGTTGTCGAAATGGACCTTATGTTTCGCGTTCTCTGGATCGCTGAAGTTGATCGTCGTCACTTTGGTCAGCGCGAAGTAGCGCTCGCTTTCATCTGGCGCCTTGATGACGCCTTCCACAGTGTCGCCTGTCCGCAGCGAGTGTTTGCGGATCTGGTCAGGACTTACATAAATGTCTTCAGGACCAGGGAGATAGTTGGATTCAGGGGAACGCAGGAAACCAAAACCGTCCTGCATCAGTTCAAGCACACCATCGCCGGAAATCTCGGCACCGTCTTCGGCCATTTCCTTGAGGATGGCGAACATCATGTCGCCTTTGCGCATGGTCGATGCGTTTTCGATCTCCAGCTCTTCTGCTTGTTTCAGCAGATTTGCCGGGCTCATCGCCTTAAGTTCGGACAGGGAGACTTTTTCCGGTTCCATGTGAAATATCCTTATGACGCCCACCGGTCCGGTCTGCGTGTAACTTCTGTGTTCTGGGGGTAGCAGCCTATAACGCGGTTGGGGAAACCAGGCTGTTTTTTTGCCTTTTAGGGGAAAACACCAGTCCTGTCAATTTTGCCCTGAAACCCCTTAAAACGGACGCACCACGATCATCGTGACAATGATAATCATTAAAACCGTCGGCAGTTCATTCATGATCCGATAAGACCGCGCGCTGCGTGTATTCTGATCTGCCGCGAACTCCTTTCGCCGTTTCGCCAGCCAATGGTGGTAGTGGGTCATTCCCAAGACCATCACAGCTTTGACCCAAGGATAGAACGAAGCCCAATCCACTATTCCCGGTGTGAACGCCAGCATCAGGCCAAAAACCCAAGTGGCGATCATTGCCGGATTCATAATCAGCCGTAAAAGCCGGACTTCCATGCCTTTGAAGACTTCGCTTGTCTCTGATCCCACCGGCCCGTGTTCCACATGGTTCACGAATAATCTGGGAAGATACAGTAGCCCCGCCATCCAACTGATTACGGATAAGATATGGAGGGTTTTCACCCACGGGTAAACCGTCGCCAGAAGATCAGTCATTATCTTTTCTTAAGCCAATTTTAAGTTTCACGGGACAGAGTGGTTTTACACACGGGTTCGATACACACTCAATAAATATAATAGATTTAAGAAAGATGTTTATGGAGTAGGGAAACCCGAAACCTGTGGATTAAATTTCTATGCACAGGTTAAGGCCTTTTTTCTGCCGTATTGATAACTCCTCACGTTTCCAACCACAGCCTGTGTGCAGCAACAGAAAAGCCCTGTTTTTTAAGGTACGGTCTAGGGTGAGTCCTGTGGATAACTCTGTGTGCAAAAAAGGATTAGGGGATTCAGCCCACAGAATCGAACCGTTTATGGTATTCTTTCCCCCCTGTTTAAAACTTCGGTATCACTGGGGATAAATCCGTGGAATATCCACGGAGCCAAAAGTGCGGGGGATAACCGTGGAAAACTCCAGAGAGTTCAGGCCGATTCGTCCACAGGCTCTGGTTCATGGTTTTAAACTGCGTTAGGCACACAAATATGACAGTCATCGTGGAAAAAAAATAATGACCCAGATTGTGCTTGCCTCCGGTTCACAGATTCGCGGCGCCATGTTGCGGGATGCAGGGGTCGAATTTACCACTGATGTGCCCCGTGTGGACGAAGAATCGATTCTCCTGTCGCTTCAGGCGGAAGGGGCAAAGCCCGGTGATATTGCCGATACATTGGCAGAGTATAAGGCGCGCAGGATTGCGGACCGTCATCCTGCGTCACTGGTGATCGCGGCGGATCAGGTTCTGACCTGCAACGGACAGGTCTATAGTAAGCCGAAATCCATCGATGAAGCCCGGGAGCATTTGAAATCCCTGCGCGGTCAGGGGCATCAGTTGTTGTCCGCTGTTGTGGTCTATGAAGAGACCAAGCCCGTCTGGCGCCATATCGGGCGCGCGCAACTGGCGATGCGGGACTTTTCCGACGATTTTCTTGAGGATTATCTAGAAAAAGCAGGTGACACGGTTTTGTCTTCAGTCGGTTGCTACCAGCTTGAAAACATTGGAGTTACGCTTTTCTCACGGGTGCAGGGCGACTATTTTACCATTCTGGGCCTGCCCCTGTTAGAGGTTCTCGATTTCTTGCGCAGTAGAGGAGCGATCCAATCATGAAGAACCCCCGTGTGCCACTGGCCGGCGTAATTGGGTGGCCAATTTCTCACAGTAAATCCCCGCGCATTCACGGCTATTGGCTCGCGCAACATGATATCGCGGGGCACTATGTGCCGCTTGGCATCGAACCGGCGGATTTTGAAGAAATGATTCAACAGCTGCCAAAGCTGGGATTTGTCGGGGCGAATGTAACGATTCCTCATAAGGAAACAGCGCTGGAGCTGGCGGCAGAGGTCACGCCCCGTGCCAAGATGATTGGTGCGGCGAACACGCTGGAATTTCTACCGGACGGCGGGTTTCGGGCGGATAACACGGACGGGATCGGTTTTATCAATAATCTGCGCCAGAATGCGCCGGATTGGGACGCTGGCAAAGGTCCGGCGCTGGTTCTGGGCGCAGGCGGGGCAGGCCGCGCGGTTTTGTGGTCGCTGCTGGATGCGGGCGTGCCGAAAATCCTGCTCGCCAATCGGACACGGGGCCGGGCAGAGGCTTTGGCAGACGAATTTGGTCCAAAAATCAGTGTTTTGGGGTGGGATGATATTTCTGAAGCCACCCGTGAGGCGGCTTTGGTGGTTAACACGACCTCTCTTGGGATGCGGGATCAACCGCCTTTGGACATTACGCTTAATTGCGCGGCGGGTGCGCTGGTGACCGATCTGGTTTATGTGCCGATGACAACTGATCTGTTGCAACAGGCGCAGGATAAGGGCCTGCAAACGGTGGACGGGCTGGGAATGTTGTTGCATCAGGCTGTTCCGGGGTTTGAAGCGTGGTTCGGGGTTCGCCCGCAAGTAACCGAGACCCTGCGAGAGGTTGTTTTGAAGTGAAGCAAAGACCGTATATACTTGGGCTTACAGGCTCTATCGGCATGGGAAAGTCCACTACTGCAGAGCGGTTTGCGGATCGCGGGATACCTGTGTGGGATGCGGATGCCACTGTGCATCAGCTTTATTCTGGCGACACCCCCGCAGTGCGCCAGATTGCTGAAATGCTGCCGGAGGCGGTGGAAAACAAGACGGTTAACCGTGACACGCTGAAGGCTGCAATCGCCAAAGACCAAAGCATCCTGAAAAAACTGGAGCAGATCGTACAGCCTCTGATCGCCCAAAGCCGCGCAGATTTTGTGGCGGAAGCACGGGATAATGACGTCGATATTGTCATCATCGACCACCCGCTTTTGCTGGAAAGCAGTTCGGAACGCTATTGTGACGGGGTTCTTGTGGTGACGATCGACGCCGCAGAACAACGCCGCCGTGTCCTGGAACGTGGCACAATGGACGAAAAAACGCTGGAAATCATCCTTGCAAAACAGATGCCGGACGCCGAGAAACGCAAACGGGCGGATTTCATCGTTGAAACCACCACGCCAGAGGCCGCAGAACGGCAGGTAGACGCCGTGATTGCGAAGATTAAGGACAGTTGTAATGCGTGAAATCGTGATGGATACGGAAACCACCGGACTGGACCCGAGAACCGGCGACCGGATCGTGGAAATTGGTGGCGTGGAGCTTTGGAATCACCTGCCCACCGGCAAGACCTACCACCAGTACATCAATCCAGAACGGGACATGCCGCAAGAAGCGTTCGATGTGCACGGGCTGTCGATTGATTTTTTGCGGGACAAACCGGTTTTTGCCAAGATCGCGCAGGAGTTTCTGGATTTTGTCGGGGATGCCAAGCTGGTGATCCACAACGCGGCATTCGACATGAAGTTTCTGAACGCGGAGCTGGGCTGGCTGAACATGGCCCAACTGCCCTATTCACAAGCGATTGATACCTTAGACATTGCGCGGCGGAAATTTCCGGGTGCGCAAAACTCCCTTGATGCACTGTGTCGCCGGTTTGGGATCACGACAGAACGCGCACTGCACGGGGCATTGCTCGACAGTGAAATTCTGGCGGAAGTCTATCTGGAACTGATCGGCGGTCGGCAACCGGACTTTGCGCTTGGGATTGTCGGGGGGACCGACAGTGACAAGGCAGGATCGGCGAGCAACTGGACAGTTCCAGCGCGCCCAAAAACACTTCCGCCCCGGATAACCGAGGCGGAAAAAGATAACCATGATGCGTTCATCAAGACCCTTGGTCCTGATGCAGCGTGGCTTAATTCGTAGGCGCTTGTTCAGCGGCGGCCTGCTGGCGGCGCATCAGTTCAGAACGGTAAAGCTGCATGAAATCAATGTTGTCGATGTTCAGCGGCGGGAAGCCACCGTCTGCTGTCACGTCCCGTGCTATACGGCGCACGAAAGGGAACATCATGCGCGGGCATTCGATCATCAGGAACGGGTGCAACTGGTCTTCGGGGATGTTTTCAATCTGGAACAGACCGGCATAGTCGATTTCTAACAGAAAGACAGCCTGCTCATCGGATTTGGCGCTGACGTTCAGCTTTAGGGCAACTTCGTAGCCGTTTTCGCTCTTTTTGGCAGCGTCCAGATTAACCTGAACATTCACTTCCGGTTTCAGATCGCCGCCCAGATTTTTCTGTGCTGCAACATTCTCAAACGAAAGATCTCGGATGTACTGGTTAACGATCTTCATTGCGACGGGCTTTGCTTCTTGTGCCGCGCCGTTATTTTCTTCGGCCATGCCTAAACTCCCAATTCATAAATCTGCGCGGTGGTACCAATTTTACCGCTATAGAACAACGGCAATAAGCCCCTAATCCGGCTTTGTCCAACCGGAGTTTCCGGGCTGCTGTGTCTCGTCGTCATCAAGCACGACGAAATCCCCCTCAACCGTTCCGTTGTCAGGGCTCTGCCGGGACCGTGCGGCGCTGCTATTGGTAAAAATAACAGTGCTTTTGTTAACAAAACGTGCAGCACCCCAACGGATAAGCATAGCACGCATCGGTGGCGTTAACAGGATCAGCCCAACCGTATCAGTAAAGAAACCCGGCGTCAGCAGGAGCACTCCAGCCACAAGGATCATCGCACCGTTGACGATCGGGTCCATCGGGCTTTGTCCGGTTTTAAGATTGTTTTGCAATCGCGCTAGTGCCGCCATCCCCTGCAAACGCAACAAATAGGTGCCGATAATCGCTGTCAGAATGACAATCGCCAGCGTTGGCCACAGACCCAGCCAGCCGCCGACCTGAATGAACAGGCCGATCTCGATGATCGGAATGGCAATAAACAGGATTAAAAGCGGCATCTGGCCTCACATTCTCTCTTTTCGCATTCGGTGGACTTGAACCCCACTGTGTCCTAAATAAGTGTGACACGCGGTGAATTCCACCGTCTCTGTAAAAATATGAAAGAGGTTCCATGAACTCCGCCCTAATTCAGTTGCTTGTTCTGGCGGCTATCGCCGTATTTCTAGTGTTGCGGTTGCGTAATGTTCTTGGAACACGCGACGGATACGAACCGCCAGCAGAACGCACCGGCCCAACCACTGGCGGCCCTGCCCGCGACTTCGAAGTGATCGAAGGCGGCCCTGATCCGGACATCGCGGATCACGTCGATCCTGACAGCCGCGCCGGTCAGGCTTTTGCTGCAATGAAGCGCATAGAATCCGATTTCTCTGTATCTGAATTCCAGTCCGGCGCCCGTCAGGCCTATGAAATGATCTTGATGGCCTTTGAAGGGGATGATCTGGACACGCTGAAGGGGTTTCTGTCACCGGATGTCTACGAAAGCTTCGCCGCTGTTGTTGAAGAACGTCAGGCCAAGGGTCTGAAAGTAGAAGCTAATTTCATTGGTATGCGTGAATTGAAGCTGATGGATGCCATGTTCGATCCCGCCAACAACGAAGCAGAAATCACCATGAAATTCGTTGCTGAAATCACGTCCTGTGTCAAAGACGGCTCTGGTGAGATCATCGAGGGCGACCCCAAAGTGATCAAACGTCAAAAAGATGTTTGGACTTTCGCCAGAATTATGGGAAGTGACGATCCGAACTGGCAACTGGTTGCAACCGGAGAGTAACGATAAAACGAACGGCAGAATTTCTACGGGCTGCCGTTCTTGCAATCGGTGCGCTGACACAAACAGCACAGGCAGATACGATGACCGTTAAAGCCGTTTCCTTTTCAGAATTACCAGACTGGGAAACGGATGATCACGGCGCGGCGCTGGCTGTGTTTGTCCAATCATGCGATAAAATCCGCGTGAACAACCAGACACAGGCGCAAGACTGGTCCGAGCTTTGTGCCTTTGCCAAGAAAACCACAGACGCGCGGGCGTTTTTTGAACTTTTCTTCCAACCGGTCCTGATAGAGGACGGCAAGCACACGCTTTTTACCGGATATTACGAACCGGAAATCGTCGGGTCGCGGTATCGGGCCGGTAAATTCCAGTACCCGCTTTATAAACGTCCCCGCGAAATGACCCTCGGCAAGCCGTGGAAAACCCGTGCCGAGATCGAATCCGGTGCTTTGGCCGGTCGCGGGCTGGAACTGGCATGGCTGTCCGATCCGGTTGAGAATTTCTTTCTGCATGTGCAGGGATCCGGCCGGATCAAACTGAACGAAGGCGGCGCCATGCGTGTTGGCTTTGATGGCAAGAACGGCCAACCCTATCGGTCTATCGGGAAAGAAATGGTGCGTCGCGGCATCCTTTCTGCCCATAAGGCTTCGGCGGGACGGATTAAGGCGTGGGTGCGCAAGAACCCCAATGACGGCCGTCGTATCCTTCAACACAACCCTTCTTTTGTCTTTTTCCGTGAACTGGCTGGTCTGGACGTCGAAGCCGGCCCCCCCGGCGCGATGGGGGTTTCTGTTAGCACGGGGCGGACCATCGCCGTGGACGACGATTACATCCCGCTCGGTGCGCCTGTTTGGATTGATAAGAAGGGCAAAGACCCGATCCGCCGCCTTATGGTGGCCCAAGATGTGGGATCGGCCATCAAAGGCGCGCAACGGGCAGATATTTACTATGGTTCGGGGGCCGAAGCGGGCCGTACCGCAGGGCGCATCAAGGATGGTGGGCGGATGTACACGTTACTGCCCCACGCTTCCGTCAAACGCCTGCTGCCGGAGGGCTAGCCTATGGCCCGCAAGAAAAGACGCGCTCTGACTGATGATGAACAGACTCTTTGGAACAAGGTTGTGGAGCAGGTGGAATCCATCGAATCTATGCCGCCCCTGATCACGCAGCCCAATTCCAAACCGGCAAAAAAGAAGCCGACCGCACCAGCGCCGGATATCCAGCCCTTCAAAATCGGTGCGAAGGCACAGGCCAAGGCGAGCACTCGTGCCAAGCCGCCGTCTTTTGTCGATCGCCCGAACCAGACCTCCCCCAATATGGACCGGCGCAACTTTCAGCGGCTGTTGAAAGGCCAGCTGGAGATTGACGCCACGTTGGATCTGCACGGTCTGACAGCGGATCAAGCGCGGATGCAGTTGCAGATGTTCGTGCAGAACGCAAACCGGATGGGGAACCGGCTGATCCTTGTGATTACCGGCAAGGGAAACAAACAGTTTGTGGACGAATTCAACCGCCCTCGCAGTGGTGTATTGCGCACCGGCGTGCCGGAATGGCTGAAAACCGGCCCTGTGTCCCATCTGGTGCTACAGGTCACTCAGGCCCACGGCAAACATGGCGGCGGCGGGGCCTATTACGTTTACCTCAGGCGGCAACGGGCGCGGTGATATCAACGCGGATGCGACGGGTCACATAGGCTGTCCACAGGGACACCAGCACCATGTAAACCGCGTAAGCCACCATCTGGTCAGGGAAATTCACGCCCAGATCAATGCCCCAGCCGGTAAACGCCGGCCCCACAGCAGAGCCAAACACCATTAGTGCCGTTGCCAGTGCCTTGATCGACCCGATACTTCGGGTTCCATAAACCTCTGGCCAGAAAGACGCGCCAATCGTGGCATAGGCTCCGCCGCCGACACCGACAATTGCGAAGGCTATGGCGGCAACAAGTAGGCTGTCGGACATGCCGAGCATGACAAACCCGATGGCCATCGGAATTTGCGAAAAGGCCAGCAACCGGACGCTGCCCCAACGATCTACAGCCCAGCCGCCAAACAGTCCCGAGACCACCAGCGTGGCTGTGTAAATCGGGAAAAGGGCGACCAGTTCCACATGGCTCCAGCCTTTGACCTCTGCCAGATGCACTTGTTGAAAGAACAGGGCGGTGCCAAATGTGCTCGACAATGTTGCGATCGGGATCAGCCCCCAAAACCGCCAATCTGACAGGACTTCTTTTCGGGTCCAGTGTCGGGCTGACATGCCTGTCGCATCCGATGAAGTAGACACATCAGACGGAATGCGCTCCGCCTTTAAAAGCCACAATAACAACGGGATACAGAGGATCAGGAAGACGGCAGAGATCAGCCAGAGGCTTTGCCAGTCGTAGTGCAGCATCAGCGCGACGAAGACGACGGGCAGGATCGCCTGCCCCAGCGCAAAACCTAGCCCCGCGTAGGAAATCGCCTTACCCCGTGCGCGCACAAACCAGCGCGCCATCGCAACAACAGCGATATGAGACAGCATCCCCTGCCCCGTAAACCGCAGCCCGAACACCAAAAACGGAAGCAGCCAGACCGCGCTGATCCGGCTCATGGCAATGCACAACACCGCAAGCGTCGCCATTACCATCACGGCAAGCACACGCACCCGAAAATGATCCGCCGAGCTGCCAGCCCAGATCATTAGCATCCCTGAAACCATTGTCCCAAGGAAATAGAGACCACCCCAATCCCCGTGGGACAGGTCGAAGGCGGACTGTATTTCGCCTGCAAAAATGGAGATGAAGTAGGTCTGTCCAAAGCTGGACAGGAAGGTCAGTAGCACACCGGCTGCCAACCACCGAAGATTATCGCGTATGAACTGGAGTGTGGTCATACGCGATAAAAATCAGGAATTAACGCAAAGGTCACGCGCTAAAGCACGTAGCGGCTGACATCCGTGCTGCGGGCCAGTTCGCCAAGGTTGGCTTCCACATAATCCGCATCAATCAGCACCTTGCTGCCGCCCTGATCCGGTGCGGTGAAGCCCAGTTCATCAAACACCCGTTCAATGATGGTATAAAGCCTCCGCGCCCCGATGTTCTCGACCGAGGCGTTTACCTCTGCCGCGATCTTGGCAATCGCTGCGATGCCGCTTTCATCAAAGCTGACCTCGACATTTTCCGTAGCCATCAACGCCGCATATTGACGGGTCAGCGCATTGTCTGTTTCGGTCAGGATGCGCACGAAATCTTCTTCCGTCAGCGCGCGAAGCTCTACACGGATCGGCAGACGGCCCTGAAGTTCCGGCAACAGATCGCTGGGTTTGGCGATGTGAAAGGCACCGGAGGCGATGAACAGGATGTGGTCGGTTTTCACCGGCCCGTGTTTGGTCGATACGGTGGTGCCCTCAATCAAAGGCAACAGATCGCGCTGCACGCCTTCACGGGACACGTCGCCGCCACGGGCATCGGATTTGGCGCAGACCTTGTCGATCTCATCCAGAAATACGATGCCATTTTCTTCAACGGCAACAACAGCTTCGCGGGTGACAGACTCTTGATCCACCAGCTTGTCGGCCTCTTCGTCGATCAACACTTTGTAGCTGTCGGACACCTTCATTTTGCGGCGTTGGGTGCGGCCTGAAAATGCTTTGCCAAAGATATCGCCAAGGTTCATCATCCCCATGTTGCCACCTGGTTGGCCCGGAATATCCATCATTTGCATGGGGTTGGAGGTATCAGCTACATCCAGTTCGATTTCCTTATCGTCCAACAACCCTTCACGCAGTTTCTTGCGGAACATCTCGCGGGTTTGTTCGCGGCTTTCAGGGCCCGTCAGTGCGTCGAGCACCCGTTCCTCGGCAGCGCCATGGGCGTTGGCCTTAACCTCTTCACGCTTATGTTCGCGGATCATCACGATGGCGCTGTCCACAAGATCGCGCACGATCTGTTCCACATCGCGGCCAACATAGCCCACTTCGGTGAACTTGGTCGCCTCGACTTTCAGAAATGGCGCTTTCGCCAGCTTGGCCAAACGACGGGAGATTTCGGTTTTCCCAACGCCGGTCGGGCCGATCATCAGGATGTTTTTCGGATACACTTCATCGCGCAGGTCGTCAGACAGGTGTTTGCGCCGCCAACGGTTGCGCAGGGCCACAGCCACTGCCCGCTTGGCATCCTTCTGTCCGATGATAAACCGGTCCAGTTCGCTTACTATTTCGCGTGGTGTCAAATCAGTCATTCACTCGTCGCCTTAATTAATCTGCAATTCGTTTAACGGCCAACAGCGCATTAGGGGCCAGTTCGCTCCACTAGCGCGCAGACCGTCGCCGGTCACGCCGAACCGGAAATCTTCTCAACCGTCATATTGCCGTTGGTATAGACGCAAATTTCTGCGGCAATTTCCAAGGCGCGGCGGGCCACCTCTTCTGCGGATTTATCGCTGTCCGCCATAGCGCGCGCCGCGGCGAGCGCGAAATTGCCGCCAGACCCAATGGCCGCCACGTTGTTCTCGGGTTCCAGCACATCACCAGCGCCGGTAATCACAAACAAATCCGTGCCATCCGTGACAATCAGCATGGCTTCCAAATTGCGCAGATATTTGTCCATGCGCCAGTCTTTGGCTAACTCGACCGAGGCTTTCGCCAGTTGCCCCGGAGAGGCCTCCAGCTTGGCTTCAAGCCGCTCCAGCAGGGTAAAGGCATCCGCTGTCGATCCGGCAAAGCCACAAACGACATCATGGCCACCGGGCGAAATCCGGCGCACCTTGCGTGCTGTGCCTTTGATTACAGTTTGCCCCAGTGAAACCTGACCGTCGCCTGCCAGAACCACTTCACCGCCCTTGCGCACGCCGACAATCGTTGTGCCGTGCCAGCCTGGAAATTTATCTTCGCTCATGTATGTCACCATTCTTCTTCTGGTTTCAAATATCCCCGCCGGAGGCTCAAATGGCCAGCCGAAACGAAAAAGGGCGCAGCTTGCGCGCGCCCTTTTGCTCAAACGGGTCCGGATTAATCCAGTTTGCGTTCGATCTCTTCGGTTTCAAAGATCTCGATCACGTCACCTTCGCGGATATCCTCGTAGTTTTCAAAGGCCATACCACATTCCTGACCGCCCTGAACTTCTTTCACTTCGTCTTTAAAGCGTTTCAGGGTTTTCAGTTTGCCTTCGTGGATCACAACGTTGTCACGCAGCAAACGCACACCTGCAGAGCGGCGGGCAACACCTTCGGTGACTTCACAACCGGCAATCTTGCCTGTGCCGGAAATCTTGAAGACTTCCTTGATGGATGCGTAACCGATGAAGGTTTCCTTGATCTCGGCAGACAGAAGGCCAGAGGCCGCAGCTTTCACATCGTCAACCAGATCGTAGATGATGGAATAATAGCGGATTTCCACACCCTTCTGGTTGGCGCTGTTCCGTGCTGGCGCGTTGGCCCGTACGTTAAAGCCGATGATCGGCGCGCCAGAGGCTTCGGCCAGTGTCACGTCGCTTTCTGTGATGGCGCCAACGCCGGAGTGCAGAACCCGGACGCGGACTTCGTCGTTGCCGACTTTTTCCATCGCTTGAACAATCGCTTCGGCAGAACCTTGCACGTCCGCTTTCACCAGAATTGGCAGTTCGGAAACGTTTTCGTCTGCTTTGGCTTTGGCAAGCAACTGATCCAGCGTGGTACCGGCGCCAGCTGCGGCTTTCTTGTCTTTGGCCGCGCTGTGGCGGTAGTCCGCAATTTCGCGCGCTTCTGATTCGCTGGATACAACGTTCAGAACATCACCGGCTTCAGGTGCACCATTCAGGCCCAGAACCTCTACCGGAACAGATGGTCCGGCTTCGTCCACGCGTTCACCCTTGTCGTTGATCAACGCACGAACTTTACCGTACTGCTCACCCACAACGAAGATATCGCCTTTGCGCAATGTACCGTTTTGCACCAGAACCGTGGCAACAGGGCCGCGGCCTACGTCCAGCTTCGCCTCGATCACAGCGCCTTCGGCATTGCGGTTGGGGTTGGCTGTCAGTTCCAGCAGTTCGGATTGCAGCGAGATAGCTTCGAGCAATTTGTCGAGCCCTTCGCCTTTCAGCGCAGACATCTCAACGTCCTGAACATCACCGGACATAGCTTCTACGATCACTTCGTGACGCAGCAGTTCTGCACGGACCGCATCAGGGTCCGCACCGGGTTTGTCCATTTTGTTGATCGCCACGATCATCGGCACTTTGGCCGCATGGGCGTGGTGGATCGCCTCAATCGTTTGGGGCATGACGCTGTCGTCAGCAGCCACAACCAGAACCACGATGTCTGTGACCTGCGCACCCCTTGCCCGCATCGACGTAAACGCCGCGTGGCCCGGTGTATCGAGGAAGGACAACAACGTGCCGTCATCCGTGGTGATCTGATACGCACCGATGTGCTGGGTGATGCCACCGGCCTCGCCTGACACAACGTTGGTTTTACGGATCGCGTCGAGTACGGAAGTTTTCCCGTGGTCAACGTGGCCCATGATGGTGATGACAGGGGCGCGCGGCTCCAGATCTTCGGCTTTGTCTTCAACAGTGATGATCGCTTCTTCAACGTCAGCGTCAGAAACACGCACCACTTTGTGGCCGAACTCTTCCACAATCAATTCCGCAGTATCTGCGTCGATTGTCTGGTTCTGCGTCGCCATGATACCGTTTGTCATCAAAGACTTAACAACAGCAGCGGTCTTTTCGGCCATACGGTTGGCAAGTTCCTGAACGGTAATCGCCTCTGGGACCTGCACGTCGCGAATGATCTTCTCGCGCTCTTGGTTGCCGCCCATTGTTTTGCGGCGTTCCCGCTCTTGTGCGCGTTTCATCGCGGCCATAGAGCGTTGGCGTCCACCTTCGCGCCCCGACAGAGCCTGATTGATTGTCAACTTGCCAGAGCTGCGACGGTCATCGCCGCCTTTGCCACGAGCAGGTTTTTTGTCGTCAGCGCGGGATGGACCTTTGTCGTCCCGTTTCGGACCTTTGGCCGGTGCCTTGGCAGCGGCGGCTTCTACAGCAGCCGGATCAACCGGAGCAACGGTATCCGCAGGTTTGGCTTCGGGTTTCGCCTTGGCCGCGGGTTTGTTCGCTGCTTCCTTGGCGTCCTTCTCGGCCTGTTCCTTGGCGCGCAGACGTTCTGCGCGTTCCTCTTCGGCCCGTTCTTTTTCTTCTTTATCACGGCGGCGCTCGTCCCGCTCTGCCTCGCGGCGTGCGGTTTCTTCTGCCTCTTTGGCAGCGCGCTCGGCTTCTTGTGCCTTGGCCGCGAGCAACGCCTTCTTACGGCGCTCCATTTCCACGTCGGAAATGCCCGGTGCGTTCACGCCACCGGATTTACCACCAGAACCGCCGCCGGATGTGCCCGGTTTTGGCACGATCACACGCTTGCGCTTCTTCTCGACCACAACCGATTTAGTGCGCCCATGGGAAAAACTCTGCCGTACACGGCTTGTAGATGGTCGGCTACCGCCCAACCCCAATGGCTTTTTATCGTCGTCGCTCATTCGTCTTTAACCTTTCACCGCCGGATCGTCCGGCTGCTTTGCCTCTGTTATGGCATCCCTGCCGCGTAGTCCGGCAAGCCTTGTCGCATCGCGTTTGACCGATTTTGTCAAACCCCCGCCGACAAGCGCCGCATGTATCACATAGTCGCGCCCAAAAGCCAAACCCAATTCGGAGGCTGTCAGGCAGGAAATATAGGTATTCTGGCCGTTCGGCGGGCGAAGCTTGCGTTTTTGGGATTCCGAGCCGTCATTTGACTGCAGCAGAACCAAGGCAGCTTCGGAAATTAGCGCGCCTTTGGTCTTTTCAAACCCACAAATAGCATTTCCACCCCTGCGGGCAAGGGAAATCAGGTCCACAAGCCGCTGAACCAGGAGCTGTTCCAACAAGTCCAGCAAGCCATCCGGCACAGTTGCCCGCGCTTTTGCCGCCCTAGAGAACAGATTTTTCTTAATAGAGAGTTCCAGCGCAGATCGCTCTGCGCTGACCCACATGCCACGCCCGGGAAGGCGTTCGGCCAAGTCAGGTGTCACCACGCCGTCTGGCGAGAGGACAAACCGAATGAGCCCTTTGCAGGGCTGAACCTCTCCCGTCGCTATGCAGCGGCGGGTGGTTTCATCGGTTTGTGTCTTTCGTCCAGCGCGACCCAATGGCATATCCCGAAATCTGACGCATCAGACTTCGGACTCCTCGGCTGTTTCGGCGTCGTCTTCTTCGACTTCATCGCCGGCCGCATCTTCGGCAAGTTGCTCTTCTGTGACCCAACCCAGCATCAGGCGGGCTGTCATCACCAGTTGTTGTGCTTCGTCCAGACCCACATCGAATGTTTCCAGCAGACCTTCGTCCTTGACCCGTTTACCATCTACTGTGGTATAGCCACCGGCCAGTTCCCAGTCAGCACAGGTTGCAAAATCTTCCAGCGTTTTCACGCCGTCTTTGGCCAGAGCGACCATCATTTGCGGTGTCAGACCTTCAAAGTCGATCAGGGATTGTTCAACACCCAGTTCCTTGGCTTCTTCAAGCGCCTTGGCGTTCATTTCGTCCAGAGATTCACGGGCACGGGCCTGCAATTCTTCGGCGGTGTCCTGATCAAAGCCTTCAATCGACAGCAGTTCTTCGATTTCGATGTAGGCAACCTCTTCCAATGTGGCAAAGCCCTCGGAAACCAGAAGCTGTGCCACAACTTCGTCTACGTTCATCGTGTCCATGAACAGTTTGGAGCGCTCTTCGAACTCTTTCTGACGACGCTCGGATTCTTCGGCTTCGGTCATGATGTCGATGTCCAGACCGGTAAGCTGGCTTGCCAGTCGTACGTTCTGACCGCGACGGCCGATGGCGAGGGACAGTTGATCGTCCGGCACCACAACTTCGATCCGTTCCGCATCGTCGTCCAGAACAACCTTGGAAACCTCTGCAGGCTGCAAAGCGTTCACAAGGAAGGTCGGCGCGTCATCGTTCCAAGGAATGATGTCGATCTTTTCACCTTGCAGTTCGTTCACAACTGCCTGAACGCGGCTACCGCGCATACCAACACAGGCACCGACCGGATCAATGGAGTTATCAAACGAGATCACACCGATCTTGGCGCGGGAACCCGGATCACGGGCAACCGCCTTGATTTCGATGATGCCATCATAGATTTCCGGAACTTCCATTTTGAACAGCTCTGCCATGAATTCAGGGCAGGTGCGGCTGAGGAAGATTTGTGGACCGCGCATTTCGGAACGGACTTCTTTGATGTAGGCGCGGATGCGGTCACCGTTGCGGAACAATTCGCGGTTGATCAGCTGGTCGCGGCGCAGCACGGCTTCGCCGCGGCCCACATCCACAATCACGTTGCCGTATTCCACACGTTTGACCAGACCGTTGATGATGGTGCCTTCGCGGTCTTTGAATTCGTCGTACTGACGCTCACGCTCTGCTTCGCGCACTTTTTGCAGGATAACCTGTTTCGCAGACTGTGCAGCAATCCGGCCAAAATCCATTGGCGGCAGATCGTCGATCACCCAGTCACCCACTTCGGGGTTGTCCAGATGGGCGCGGGCCTCTTCAACTGTCATCTCGATGAAGTGGTTTTCAACCTCGCCCACGACTTCGCGCACGCGGGTCATTTCCAGTTCGCCGGATTTACGGTCGATCTTGGCGCGGATGTCCAGTTCGGGGCCGTATTTCGATTTGGCGGCTTTGGCGTAAGATTCTTCCATCGCCTGCAACACCAGATCGGGGTCGATCATTTTTTCGCGGGCAACCGCATCAGCGATTTGCAACAACTCCAAACGGTTCGCACTGGTAATGCTCATGACGCGTCCTCTTCGGTTTCAATATCGTCAAACTTGCTTTCATCCAGCCCACCGTCTTTGCGGGCTTTTAAACTTTCTGCGATCAACGCATCGCTGAGAACCAGCTTGGCGTCGGACAGCCATTCAAATTTTAGACCGATGATGCCTTGGGGAATTTCGATCAGCACCTCGCCGTCTTGCGTCCCGCGCACTTCACCTTTGAAGCGGCGCTGGCCGTCGATCAATTCGCTGGTTTCGATCTTGGCTTCATAGCCTTCCCATGCGTCGAAGTCTTTCAGCCGCGTCAGGGGGCGGTCGATACCGGGGCTCGATACTTCCAACGCGTAATCCCCGTCAATCGGGTCTTCCACGTCCAGAATGGCCGAAACCTCGGTCGAAATTTTGGCGCAATCATCAACCTCGATACCGCCTTCGGGGCGTTCGGCCATGATTTGCAGAATGGTTTGCTTGCCGCTCATCAGGCGCAGGCGCACCAATTCGTACCCGAGATCTTCGATCACGGGCTGGACAATTTCTGCCAATCGTTTGTCGATGGCCGCTTTCGCGATCAGATCAGACATGGATATGGTCCCTTAGGCTACGGTGTCGGGCACAGGATGTGTCAGGCACAAAAAAACGGGCGCGCGGCCCGTCGTGAAATCCGATGGAAGTCTGGGGTTGGAGGCCAGTCTTACCGCTGTTGAAGTGGATATACGCTTGCGAATCGGAAAAGGCAAGCCACGCTTTCAGAATAAGCAACGGGGCGCGATCTGTTGCCTGTTACCACGGCACTGGTTTTCCGGCCCAGTCGAAGAATTGTCCGGATTGATCGGGTGTCAGATCGTCCAGCACGCGGATCAGATTGGCGGCGGCGTCTTCGGGCGGGACCGAAGCGTGGTTGCGGTAGTTTTCGGTAAACGGCGTGGTAACTGTTCCGGGATGCAACACAACGCAGATCGCCTGCTTGTGACTGCGGCCAAGTTCAATCGCCGCCGTGTGGATCAACTGGTTGAGCGCCGCTTTGGACGCACGGTAAGAATACCAGCCCCCAAGACTATTATCCCCGATAGAACCGACCCGCGCCGAAAGCGCTGCGAACACAGCTCTTTCCCTCTTTGGCAACAGGCGCTGTGCATGTTTCAGCACCAGTGCTGGTCCTGTAGCGTTCACCGCGAATTGCGCGGCGAGCGTTTCGGGATCAAGCGCCTTTAGCGACTTCTCCGGTTCCAGATTGTCAGAGGTTAGTGCCCCTGTAGCGGTGATGATCAAATGGAACGGTGCGTCGAGCCGGCCCAGCGCCTGTTCGATTGCGGTTTCATCGGTAATATCAAACCCGTCAGCGCTGCGGGACAGGGTGGTGACATCATGGCCATCAGCACGCAGCTTTTCCGCCAGCGCGCGGCCGATGCCACCGGAGCCACCCAGAACCAACGCACGTTTTGCGGCTGAGTCGGTCATGGGTTGAGGTATAGCAGCGAAGCGTTCAGCACAGTCGCAAAGCTGACCCACGCGGCATAGGGGAGGAACAGAACGGCCGAAATCCGGTCTCTGTTCCAGCTTGTCAGGATAAAGCCGAAGATCGCGGCCAGCATCAAAAGGATCACCCCAAGCGCGAGATCCAAACGGTGTGCGCCAAAGAACAAGGGCGACCAAGCGAAGTTCAGAAACATCTGGGCAAACCACAATTTCATCGCGGTGCTGCTGCGATCAAGATGCCAAATGCGCCAGCCCGCAATCCCGATTAAGATATATAGCGTCGTCCAAACCGGACCAAACACCCAAGCTGGTGGATTAAACGGGGGTTTAACCAATGTGTCAAACCACGGACCGGGGGCTGTTGAAACCCCAATCAATGCGCCACAGACAACCACGCCGGTGACAAAAACCACAAGTGACAGTAGGTTGGATTTTACCGAAACCATTTTCAGCCCTTTCGAGTGCTATGCCCCGACAGGGCACGCCCTTGAAATAGACGGGGCAGGGCGTTCGTCAAACTGCGTCTACATAAGTGCGCATTTCAAAATCGCTCACCACGGCTGCAAATTTTGCCATTTCCTGCCGTTTCGCCAGTACAAAAGATGTAATCAGCAGCGGATCGAAAATCTCGGCAATCAGGGTGCTCTGTTCAAAGGCGTCCACCGCGCTGTCCCAGACTTTGGGCAGTTGTGACAGGTCCGGATCATAGCCGTCACCCACAGTCGGGGCAGGGGGCATCTTTGCGCGATCTATCCCCCGCAGGGCCGCGCCGAGTATGGTGGCCAGCACCAGATACGGATTGGCGTCAGCGCCAGATACCCGATGTTCAATCCGCCGCGCTTCGTCCGGTCCGCCGGGAATACGCACAGCAACGGTGCGGTTTTCATATCCCCAAGCCACAGCACTTGGGGCGTGGCTCATCGGGGCAAAACGGCGGTAGGAATTCAGATGGGGCGCGAAGATCGCCATCGACTCCGGCATGGTGTCGAGCAATCCGGCCACCGCATGTAACAGCGTGTCCGAGCCTTCCTCGGTGCCATTGGCGAAGATATTATTCCCTTCCGCATCCAAAACCGAGAAATGCACATGCAGTCCGCTGCCCGATCTGTCACCAAACGGTTTCGCCATGAAGGTAGCCGATCGTTCGTGTTTACGGGCCACCGCGCGCACGATCCGTTTGAACATCATCGCATCATCTGCCGCGCGCAGCGGGTCCGGCACATGGTTGAGGTTGATCTCAAACTGTCCCGTACCATTTTCCGAAATCGCGGCATCAGCGGGAACACCCTGTTCTTCGCACTGGCGGTAAACTTCGTTCAGGAAGGGTTCAAAATGATCCAACTCGTCCAGAGACACCGTGGCATAGGTTTCCGAAATGCGGTCTGACATTTGGCTGGTGGCGAAATCCGAACCGGGATCGGTGACGTAAAACTCCAGCTCGGTCGCCACGACAACGGTTAACCCGCGGTCGGCGTATTCCTGAACCACCTGACCCAACGCCTGACGGGGATCGGCCATAAACGGGGTGCCGTCCTCATTGGCGAACATTAGTTGCACAAAGGCAGTCGGTTCCTCGCCAAGACTGGACAGAGTGACGCCCCGCTCAGTTGCCAGACACAAACCGTCACCATCACCGGATTCAAAAACCAGCGCGTTTTCTTCCACATCGTGGCCCCAGACATCTACCACTGCCAGCGACAAGGGCATCCGCAAACTCCCGTCGAGAACTTTCTCAAGGCTGGAGATTGGCATCCGTTTTCCCCTGAGCTGTCCGTTCAGATCGTAAGAACCCGCTTGCACAGAGGTCACATCAGGGTTTTGCTCTATCCAATGGGAGGCCATCTTTGCCGTAGTCATAAATTCACGATTATTCCTTTTGCTTGTGAAATGGGTGATCCATGCGCTGTGAGGCGTCAACTGAAATCATCGGTGCGCTGGCGATTTACACGCCTGTTTGGCCACAGCAGGGGCAGGGAATCAGCGTAGTGATCGCGCAGAACGCACTAGTGGCACCCCCTGCCGCCTGCTTGGGAAATTTCATGACAAGTTTCCGAAAATTCTCAACACCAGGTGGGTACACCTTTGTTTCTACGTGCAAAAAGATTGTTTCATTGTGTCCAATGCCCCAACAATACCTGAATCTGACGGGTGAATGTCCCTTTATCTCCCAATTCGTGACGCATTTGCGGACCATAACGACCGGCATTGAGCAATAATAATATCGAGGTATTGAGTAATGGACCGTTTGACCGAAATGGAAGCCTTTGCCAGTGTTGTAGATCTGGGTGGTTTCACGGATGCAGCTCGTAAGATGGGCTTGTCGAAATCGGCGATTTCGAAGCATGTTTCCTCTTTGGAAGCCCGGCTCGGTGCGCGTCTGCTCAACCGCACAACCCGCCGTGTCAGCCCTACAGAAATCGGTCTCGCTTATTATGATAAGGCCCGTCAGGTTCTCGACGATGCGGGCGAGGCGGATGCGATGGTGACATCCATGCAATCCACGCCGCGCGGTTCCTTGCGATTGTCCGCGACAACCGATTTCGGTGTGAACCACATTTCAAAGGCGCTCGGTGCTTTCCTCAACCGTTATCCGGAAATTAACGTGAACATGGTCCTGTCCAACCGGAATGTTGATCTGTTGTCTGAAGGTTTCGACCTTGCGATCCGCATCGGAGAAATGCAGGACAGTTCCTTGCGGGCCCGCAAACTGGCGGAAACCAATATGCGGGTGATCGGATCTCCGAAATATTTTCAGGACAATGGTATTCCAAAGCGGATTGACGATCTGGCGCAACACAAACTGCTGCATTTCTCAAACCAGTCATCGGGCAATTCGTGGAAAATTACCTCTAGCACCGGCGAAAAGCGTTTGATCCGCGCGGGCGGCAGCTTGACTGTGAACGACGGGCAATCTCTGTTGCAAGCGGCAGAGGCCGGTCTTGGCATCGCCTACCTGCCCAGTTTTCTTTACCACGACGCTGTGGAAGATGGACGCTTGAAAGCGGTCCTGCCTGACCTGCCGGTGGAACAACTTGGCATCCACGTCGTCTATCCGCCGGGGCTTTACACCCAGCCAAAGCTGCGGGCTTTCATCGATTTTCTGGTGGAGCATTTCAAAGGCAAAGGTCCAGAAAGCTGGTAAGCTTTCCGGGCGCTTTTGCGTCTTTTCCAGATCACCTAGAGAAAACCGCCTCGACACGGCGGTTTTTCTGGCGTCCGGCCTCGGTTGCATTGTCTGCGCGCGGAGACAAAAAGCCGACACCGTGGGCTGAAAGCCTACCCGCATCAATACCGTGATCGCGGATCAGGGCGCGGCGCACGCTATCGGCCCGCTTGGTCGATATAGCGATATTTGCCTCTACCGAACCTGACATATCAGAATGCCCGACCAACAGAACTTTAACGTCGGGGTCCTGTTTCAGCAGATCCGCCAGTTTGCTGAGCGATCCAGTGGGGTCATTGCCAAGTTCAGCACTGCCGGTTTCAAACTCCAGCCCCTCCAACACAAGAGACACCGGCCCGATCTGGCCAGCGACCTCTGCCGGTTCTACCAGTGTTTCAGGTGGTTTCAGCGCGGGCTCTCCACCTTCTATGGACCGTGCGCCGGGGCTGTATTCCGTCATCTGCACATAAACCGCCACCGGAGAGCGGCTGAGTAGGAAGGTCACATAGGCAGGATTTTCCGAAACCGTCTGCTTGGCGCTAATGAAACGATAGTTGCGCAGGTTCACCCGCATCATCGGTTCATCCACCACGTCGATCCCGAAACGAAAGTCGAAACCGCCGCATTCCTTGGCGACACAGAACAACAGCGGTTCATATCCCGCCGTTTCAAGTTGGCCGAGAATACCTGCCTGCACCTGCGATACAGTGCTTTCACCGCCCATAACCCAGACGGTGCGTTGAATGTTTTTCGGTGCTTCGACTTTGGGTATTTTCCCGTCCTTGAAGGGACCTGTTGGCACAAGGGCGGGCAGGGTGGTTTCAACCTGCGAATAAGTCGCCTTCGCCCCGAGCGGCAGTTGCAGCACGAACTCTGCAGCGTTGCCGGACAGGGGCAAGCCGCAAAGTAAGGTGCAAATCAGTGAGGATCGGAGCGTGCGGACAGCTTTCATCGGTAGGCGCTGTGATACTCCGCGTTGGGTTCCATCGCTACAGCCGAAGAAAAGCGGTTCGACATATTGTAGAAAGCTGCAACCGCGGCCACATCCCAGATATCTGCATCAGACAGGCCCGCATCCCGCAAGAGCTGTCGATCCGGTTCTTCGATCTTGGCGCTGGCTTCGGTCATCTTTACCGCAAAATCGAGCATCGCCCGTTCGCGCGCTGACAGATCAGCCACGCGGTAATTCATCACCAAGGCTTCGCCAAGTTCGGGCTTACCGCTTAGCTGGCGCACGGCGGCCCCATGGGACACAAGACAGTAGAAACATTTGTTATGGGAACTGACCACAACGGCGATCATCTCCCGTTCCAGTTTGCTCAGCCCGCTGTCGCCCAGCATCAGATCGTTATACATGCCACTAAAGGCATTCAGCTTGTCTGCGTTATGGGCGTAGGATTGCAGCACATTCGGGATAAATCCCAGTTTTTCCACGCAGATATCGAAATACCGCTGGGTCTCCGGCGGAAGCGGATCCATCTGTGGCAGGTTCAGGGCGGTCACAAGGGGTTTGGTCAAAATCAAATGCTCCGGTTAGGGTGTATTGATACGATAGTGATACTGCGTCGCGGTTTCCATGCCCATTTTACGATAGAGCGATTGCGCGCCGGTGTTCGCCTGTGTGGCCAGAACGGCGAAAACCTCTGCGCCGTTTTCGACACCCCAACCGGCCGCCGCACGCATCATGCTTTCAGCCATGCCGTTGCGCCGGACAGGGGCCAGAACCTCGACCGCATGGGCCATTGTCACCCCGTCGTGGTTGCCCACAAATGCCGCCGCTGCGGCGCGGGCGTTTAACCGTCCCAGAACGTAGGACTTGGCACAACTGGCCCGCTCCATCACGTTGATACGTTCCGGCCCGATGCCACCTGCGGCCCAGATTTCGGTCAGTATTGCCATCGGCAGCCCGGTAAAGATCGCCTGTTTTTTCGGATCATACCCTTGCGCAATGTCGCGAGCGCTCCCGACCAGCAGGTCAACAGGATCCTTGATAACGTAGCCCCGCGCGGCAAGTTCCTGATCAAGATCGGATTGGTCGCCGCGGATCATGAACAGTTTGTCCTGCCCCATCGCCTCCATCGCTGCTTCGGCCTGCGCAATATCCCCTTCGCCTGAGGCAGCCGAAACCCGCTGCCCGCCACCGCGTCCTTCGCGCAGGGTCCAACCGCCGAGTTCCTGAGTGCGATGCGCTGGCCAGCTTGCATCCACCGCTGCAAAGAGCTGGTCTTCCGTGGGCATCTGCATCATTTCACCCCGAAAGCGTCACGCACTTGCGCGGTTGCCGCTGCAATCCGCGCCGCATCCGTACCGCGCATCACTACATTGCTGCCTAAACCCTGTGGCGTGGTGAACGGATAGGACCCGATCGAAACATCCGCAAACACCTTTGCAATTTCACCAAGCGGTCCGGCAACTTCACCTTCCGGCAGGTCTACGCGCACGGTTTCCGACAGCAACGGCTGCCCTGCAGCTAATTCCGGCAGCAGTGAATCCAGCATTGCCTCAAATATCTTTGGTACGCCTGCCATCACATGCACGTTTTCCACCGAAAAACCGGGGGCCTTGGAAACAGGGTTATTAATCAACCGCGCCCCGTCCGGTATCCGCGCCATCCGCATCCGCGCCTCGTTGATGGATGCGCGTCCGTCAGGGTAGTTGGTGGCAAGCACCTCCATCGCATCTTCGCGCACATCAATGCCAATCCCGAAGGCGGCCGCGACATTATCCGCAGTAATATCATCGTGAGTCGGCCCGATGCCGCCGCTGGTAAAGACGTGATCGAACTTGCCCCGTAGCGCGTTGACCGCTTCCTGAATTTCCTGAGCTTCGTCAGAGACCACGCGCACTTCCTTCAGGTCGATCCCTACCGCCGTCAGCCGTCCGGCAAGGTGATACATATTCGCATCCCGCGTCCGTCCCGAAAGGATTTCATCACCGATCACCAATAGTGCCGCCGTGGGGTTCGCCATATCGCTTGTCCTTATGTTTCCATCGTTTTAGGCTCGGTCGATGAAGTTTTCCAGCCCACTTATCCGCGCCACCCTGATCCGCCGCTACAAACGCTTTTTGGCGGATTGCCGACTTGAAGACGGTCAAGAGGTTGTCGCCCATTGCGCCAACACGGGCGCCATGACCGGATTAAAGCAGGAAGGGCAGGGCATCTGGCTGGAGCCGAATGACGATCCCAAGCGCAAGCTGAACTACAGTTGGAAATTTGTCGAACTTGCGGGCGGGCATTTTGCCGGAATTGATACCGCATTGGCCAACCGTCTGGTGCGCGAAGCCCTAGATGCGGGTCGGATCAAAGAACTTAACGGCTATGATAACATCCGTGCAGAGGCGAAATACGGCCAGAATTCCCGCATTGATTTCTTGCTTACCTCTGACGGGCGTCCCGATACCTATATCGAGGTGAAAAGCGTCACCCTGCACAGCGCGCCGGACAGGGCGGAGTTTCCCGACACCGTGACAGCGCGGGGCACCAAACATCTTGGTGAACTTACAGAGATGGTGGCACAGGGACATCGCGCGGTTATGCTCTATCTGGTGCAGCGGACAGATTGCACACGCTTCCGTCTGGCAGAGTCGCTTGATCCTGCGTATGCCACAGCCTACCGCAAAGCGCATGCTGCGGGCGTTGAAATGTTATGTTACGCTTGTGATATTACGCCGTTGGGCATAAATCTCGGCACCGCACTGCCTGTAGAACAAATTTGAACGGGATGACTGGCAAAAAGGCATTAATTGTCCTAATACGCCAGCCATTCACAGATCGGAGGTCCCCGTGGAAGGACGCCAAGCCCCAAGGCTCAATAAAGACGGTATTACCATTCACTCTGCGGAAGAGTTCGAAGGCATGCGCCGCGCAGGCCGTCTGGCCGCTGAAATTCTCGACATGATCGCACCCCATGTGGTGCCGGGCGTAAAGCTCGACGAGCTGGACCAGATCTGCCATGATTTCATGATCGCGAATAACTCCGTTCCTGCCACGCTGGATTACAAAGGCTATCCGAAGTCTTCCTGCATTTCGGTGAACCACGTAGTGTGTCACGGAATTCCAGGCGGCAAAATTCCGATGTGGAAGAACGACAAACACAAGCGCACGGATGATACGTTGTTTGACGGTGACATCCTGAACATTGATGTGACCTGTATTCTGGACGGCTGGTTTGGCGATAACTCCCGCATGTATGTGGCTGGTAAGCCGAAACCTTATGCAGAGCGTCTGATCCAAGTCACCCATGATGCGTTGATGATCGGGATCGAACAGGTGAAACCGGGCAATACGTTCGGCGACATTGGCGCAGCAATCCAGCGTTATGTAGAGGCGCAAGGCTGCTCTGTGGTGCGGGATTTCTGCGGTCACGGACTTGGGCGGGTGTTCCATTCGCCGCCAAACGTGTTGCACTACGGGCGCTGGGGCACTGGTCCTGTGCTGGAAGAAGGCATGTTTTTTACCATTGAACCGATGGTCAATCTGGGGCGCCCAGAAACCAAAGTTCTTGCGGACGACTGGACCGCGATCACGCGGGACAAGAAACTGTCGGCGCAGTTCGAACATTCCCTCGGTGTGACAGCGGACGGGTTTGAAATCTTCACGGAATCCCCTGCGGGATTGTTCCACCCGACCCAACCTTGATCCCCACGGGATTTACCACTGATTAACCATTGGCGTGCAAACTGGTCCCATGACCGAGTCAAAACGCGCCTTTGAAGAACAGCCACAACTGGGGTTTGCCGTGGTGGAAACCACGGCCCCCTATGATCGCGACACGCCGGAATTCAGCAGGGACCACCGCAAACGATTGCGTGAAAGGTTCATGCGTGCGGGTGCTGCGGGGCTGAATGAATACGAACTTCTCGAACTGATCCTGTTTCGCGCAATACATAGGCGTGACGTAAAACCGCTGGCCAAAAGGCTGATGGCACGGTTCGGTGATATTAACCGCGTGATCTCGGCCCGCCCCGCACTCCTGATGGACGTGGACGGTGTGGGGGAGGCGGTGGTTCAGGAACTTAAAATAGTTGAAGCAGCGGCCCATTCGCTGGCACAGGCGAAAGTGCTGAACACAGATGTTTTGTCCAGCTGGTCCGCGTTGATGATCTATTGCAAAACCGCAATGGCCCACCGCGAGACTGAACAGTTCCGTATCCTGTTTCTGGATCGCAAAAATGTGCTGATCGCAGATGAGGAACAACAAAAAGGCACCGTTGATCACGTCCCTGTCTACCCGCGAGAGGTTGCCAAACGCGCCCTTGAACTAAACGCCAGCGCGTTGATCCTTGTCCACAACCACCCCTCTGGTAATCCCGAACCTTCACAGGCAGATATCGACATGACCTTGCTGGTCGAACAGGCGGTGCGCGCCATCGGTGTCACGATCCACGACCACGTTATCATCGGCGCTGAAACAGACAGCAGCTTCCGCGCACTCGGCCTGCTCTGACGACCGCTTCTTCTGGCTAAAAATATCCCGGGGGTTTGGGGGCAGCGCCCCCACGTCACGCCCCAGTCACTCTTCGCGGTCTTTCACCCAGACCTCAACCCGACGGTTGATCTCTGCATCAGCGGCGGTGTCCTCACAAACCAGCGGGGAAGCCTCGCCATAGCCATGAACGCGGAAATCCACATCTTCCAGCGAACCATCAGGCGCCGCTGCGATCAGGGCTGCCTGAACAGCTTCGGCCCGTTTCTTTGACAAAGACTTATTCTGCCTCGCGCGGCCATCCCCGTCTGAAAAACCCATCAGATAGACGATCTTGTCGGCATAATTTCCAAGGATCAAACCGGCGGCCAGATGTTCTGCGTTCTCGCGGGATTGGGCGTCCAGTCGGGTTGACCCGGGTTGGAAGCGGAATGTGGCGGACAGGCGTTTTGCGCCTGACATGATGCCGGTCATTTCGCGCACATCTGACAAGGGTACTTCCTTGCCGATAATCATCAGGGAATTGGCAAGCCGCTGGCCCTGTTCATCCAGCCCAAGCGTGGCGATCCCCATGTCTGCGAATCCCAAATCGGTCATGACCGCCTGCGCCTGTGGGCTGCGCAGGAACTCTAAAAATTCGCGTGCGAACAGGGGCATACGCTTTGCGGGGCGGGTCACGGACAGCCCGTATGTCATCGGATAGGAGCCCGATTGCAGAGTGAATGCCTTGGCGGCGTTATACATGCCACAGGACCCGCGCAAACCCATCGGACGGGCCGTGCGCAGCTGTGAAAACGGCAGCACTGCGATCCCGAAAGGATCATTCGCCACCACATCCGCCATGTCTTTTAGACGTGCGTGTTCTTGCACGGCCACACCCTTCTGCGGGGCCAGACCCAAAGTGGCTAGCCGATCCTGAAATGATCCGTCGCCATTAGCAACATGAAGTGTCAGGGCGCTATCGCTGCCGCCGAGGTCTTTCCAGTTGGAAATCTCGCCCGCCAGCACACGGCGCATCTGGTCCATCGTGATCCCGTCCACAGGATTTACGTCCGACGCGGCGACCACAACGGCATCCAGTCCTATCACCTGTGTACGGGCCGGATCGGGAGATTGCAGTGTAGAAAACACCAGCGTGTCACTGCCATCGCGCATGGCGCTATAGGGATCGCCATCGTCTTGCGGTGCAAGCTCGATCGTCGCTAGTGGTCCGGCGGCTTCGGACGCGATTTCGACGGTTTGTGCCCCTTCTGCACCGGTGATAATCTCGACTTCTGCACCCTGATAAATTGCGAAAGCTTCAATGAGGGGAAGGGCGACAGTGCTGTCTCCGGCAATTGCAAAACGGGCTGAGGTTTCCTGAGGCGTCGGACAACCGTCACCGGCACAGTCTACGGTGCGGGCATCTACGGTGAGTGGGCCGAATTCGGTTTCGACCCTGTAGAACTCTCCGTCGTACTCTAACAAGGTGCCTTCGACCTTCAGATCACCGGATTTTGCGGATAGAGTGAGCTCTTGTGCGGCCAAACCAGCCGGAGCGCCCAATAAAAGGGCCGCCAGCCCTGTGCGGCATAGCAGTGAACGGAACATGAAAACCCTCGCTGGTTACTTGCGGGCCACTTTCATGTCTTTCAGCGCGTTTTTCAACAGGAGACTGGTTTGCACAGCACCACATTCCGGTAAACGCAGGGATAATTTTTTAGAACCGGCTTTCGCGTTGGGTTGATGACGGGCGGTCTGGATCTTCATCGCAGCGCCACAAGCTGTTTCGCCGCGCAGTGTTTCCACAGCGAAGGACACAATTTGCTGGCCCGCTGTCATCCGCAACGGCAAAGTATAAACCTGCGCCATTTGCGGTTCGGACAGACCGGCATTACCCAGTTGTGCAAGATACCCCCCGCCTTCCATGCGGGACATCGCAAAATCGCTTGGGTTCAAGCGCCAGATGTGGCCCGCTTCGCCCATGCCCGCGCCGTTTTGAAATGCGTGAAGAAATGTGTCGTTTGCGCCTTTCCATGAAATCCCGACCCGTTCCAGACTGGAGAGACCGGCAATATACGCGCCGACAGTGGATTGCGTGCCATCAGAAAGCTCCACATCAAAACGGGAATATTCGGCAAAGACTGGCACTTTCAGTTCCAGCCGTCCCGCAGCATCCAGCTTTTCTTTGAACTGCAAGCCGCCATGCCGGATCGTGACATTTACATTCGGATGGCAGGGCGCTTTCAGCTTCAGCTTTACGCGCGCGCCAAAAATCGGCGTAGCCCGCAGGTCCAGCGCGCAGCTCACCTTCGGAGTTTGTGGAATGCGCAGGGCATCCTTAAAATCTGTCATCGTAACGGACAGGCCGTTCGTCAAACCGGACACTTTGGGTGCTGGCACGGTGGCTATGGAACGTGTGAGCACAATATCGCTAAAGTCTGCAGGCGTGGCCAGTTCCGGCGCACCGTCCTGAACGGCAATGGTGATCACATCGCTGCGGACAACAGAAGGAATCGTCCGCGTTGCAGGTTCGACAGCGGCAAAGATCATCCGTCCAGTGTCGTCTTGGGGCTGTTCGGGTTTGGCAGGTTGGGCCCCGGCAGCGATGCGAACAGGCGCATCAGAGATCAGCGCGGTGGGGCGGATGTCTGTAATTGTAGGAATTTGCGGCGCAGAGAGGTTTGCAGCGACGGTCAGGTTGGGCTGATACCCGTGGGTGCCATGATCGCCAAGAAGCAGGCTGGCAGCCGCACCGCCGACCGCCAGAACCACACCGGTTGCTACTGTCAGGAGTTTGTCGTTAAGAGCCATGATAACCTCGATAAGCGTTAAACTTATCGAAAATTAGCAATCAATCTTGTCGGTATTTGGCGATCAAAGGGGAAGTTTGCAGGCGTTTTTGCCCTATTCGATTCGTTTTCCGGCGGTGAAATCTGGCGAATCTTTGTCAGCAGAGCGGAGTCAGCGGTGTGGCGGGAAGGAATAACACTTTCCCGCCACAAATTGTCTTAATTACAGTGCGCCGTGACAATGTTTGAACTTTTTCCCGCTCCCGCAAGGGCACAGAGAATTGCGGCCGGGGTTGCCCCATGTCGAAATGTCGTTCTCGTCGAAGTCGACCGCAGCAGGCGTTGGTTCTTGCTGTGATTGCGCATCCGGGTCTGTTGCCGGAGGTGGCATTGTCGCCGCCTGTGCTGCCTGCGCGGCTTGGGCTTCGGCTTGCATCTGGGCGATGATCTCGTTGCGCTCTTCCTCGGTCATCATCCGCACATGGCCCAATTGGCCGGTCACATCGGCCCGCAGGCTTTCAAGCATGGCTTCAAACAGGGTGAAGGATTCCGTCTTGTATTCGTTCAACGGATCGCGCTGGGCGTAGCCGCGGAATCCCACGACGGAACGCAAGTGTTCCAGAGTGATAAGATGCTCGCGCCAGTTCTTGTCGATGGTTTGCAGCAGGATCTGCTTTTCGATGCCGCGGAACTGTTCTGCGCCGAATTGTTCGACCTTTTTGGCCATCGCCTCGTCGGCGGCATCGCTGATCCGCTCCCGCAGGTCGCTGTCATCGATGCCTTCTTCATTGGCCCATTCGATAATCGGCACATCGATCCCGACGTGTTCGATAACCTTGCCGTAGAGCCCTTCGACATCCCACTGATCGGGATAGGATTTGGCCGGAATACATTCATCCACCAGATCGTCGATCACCTGATCGCGCATATCCTTCACGGTTTCGGACAGATCGTCCGCTTCCATGATTTCAAAGCGCTGGCCGAAGATGGCTTTACGCTGGTCGTTCATCACATCGTCGAATTTCAGAAGCTGTTTGCGGATGTCAAAGTTGCGACCTTCCACTTTGGCCTGCGCTTTTTCCAGCGATTTGTTAACCCAAGGGTGGATGATGGCTTCGCCTTCGGACATGCCGAGTGTAGACAGCACTTTGTCCAGACGTTCCGATCCGAAAATCCGCATCAGATCGTCTTCGAGAGACAGGAAGAAGCTGGATTTACCCGGATCGCCCTGACGCCCCGAACGACCACGCAGCTGGTTGTCGATCCGGCGGCTTTCGTGACGTTCTGTCGCCAGAACGAACAAACCGCCCGCTTCCAGCGCCTTCTTTTTGTCAGCAGCGACTTCCGCCAGAATTTGTTCACGGATCGCAACGGGATCGGCACCCTCGCCTGCGGCCTCGATGGCCTGCAGCACGCGCATATCCACGTTACCGCCCAGCTGAATGTCGGTCCCGCGACCAGCCATGTTGGTGGCGATTGTCACAGCACCCAGTTTACCGGCATCCGCAACGATAGCCGCTTCCTGTTCGTGGAAGCGCGCGTTCAGTACGTTGTGGGGGATGCCTTCTGGACGGGCCGCCAAAGCGTCGATCGCATCAGCATCGGCGTTGAACTTGATCTTGTTCTCTTCCTTTTTCATCCCTTCCGCCCGCGTGCGCAGGTTCGCTGCAATCTGCTTCAGCAGCGCAGTGTCTTTCAGAAGGTTCGACAGATATTCCGACTTTTCAATAGAGGTCGTGCCCACAAGGGTCGGCTGACCCTTCACATAGGCTTTGGCGATTTCCTCAACGATGGCGGTGAATTTTTCTTTGGCGGTGCGGTAGATCGCATCGTGTTCGTCAATCCGCGCAATGGGTTTGTTGGTGGGAATTTCCACAACGCCCAGACCATAGATTTCGGCAAATTCTTCGGCTTCGGTCAGGGCGGTCCCTGTCATGCCGGCCAGTTTGTCGTAAAGGCGGAAATAGTTCTGGAAAGTAACAGAGGCCAGCGTGACGTTTTCAGGCTGGATATTCACGCCCTCTTTCGCCTCAATCGCCTGATGCAGACCATCAGACAGACGGCGGCCTTGCATCATACGTCCGGTGAATTCGTCAATCAGCATGACATCGCCGTCTTTGACGATGTAATCCTTTTCGCGTTTGAACAGGACGTGGGCGCGCAGGGCGTTGTTCACGTGATGCACCAGCGTTGTGCTTTCCGGATCGTAAAGGGACGCGCCCTCTTCCATCAGGCCTTGGGCCAGGAACTGCTGTTCCACAAATTCGTTGCCTTCTTCGGTCAGAACGGCCGAGCGGGCTTTCTCGTCGATTGTGTAATGTTCTTCTTTCAGGGAAGGGATCAACTGATCCACTTTGACGTAGAGATCAGAGCGGTCTTCGGACGGGCCAGAGATAATCAGCGGTGTGCGCGCTTCGTCGATCAGGATGGAGTCGACCTCATCCACAATCGCAAAGAAGTGATCGCGTTGGGCAATTTGGGACAGTTCCGACTTCATATTGTCGCGCAGATAGTCAAACCCGAGCTCGTTATTCGTGGCGTAGGTCACATCGGCGCGATAGGCGGCGATTTTTTCGTCTTCGGGCATATTCGGAACGACGATACCCGTGCTCATCCCGAGGAAGGAGTACACCTGATCCATCCATTCCGCATCACGCCGCGCCAGATAATCGTTCACCGTCACCACATGCACGCCGCGTCCCGCAAGCGCGTTCAGATACACGGGCAGGGTCGCCATCAGCGTCTTGCCTTCACCGGTCTTCATTTCTGAAATATTGCCCCGGTGCAGGAAAATACCGCCGATCAGCTGAACATCAAAAGGACGCAGGCCAAGCGTGCGTTTCGCGGCTTCCCGTGCGTTGGCAAATGCCTCTGGCAAAAGGGAATCCAGCGTTTCGCCGTTTTTATAGCGTTCCTTGAATTCTTCTGTTTTAGCTGTGATGCCTTCATCGCTGAGCGCTACAAAATCCGGTTCCAGACTGTTGATTTTGGCGACCAGTGATTTCACCGATTTGATCTTGCGATCATTGGGCGTCCCAATGATTTTTCTACTAATAGTGCCCAAGCCCAGCATAGCTGCTCCGTATATTTTCTACGCCGCGCGAATGGCGGCAAAAAACTGACGTGACTGTGAAAGAACGTGCCAAAGCCTGCCTTGTGGCGGGGGTCTTGTCAGCGTAAAGCTGCTGCAACGCCGGATCGTCCTTGCATTCATGCCAGATTGGCATCTAAGCGGGTCTGTTCGCACTGTCAACGTTGCCCCAAACGTTCGGCACCACAAATACATGACGTGTCTGTAGGAAAACAGGCCAGAAAACAGGAGCAAGAACATGAAATTCACACGACTAATTGCCGCCTCTTCCGTTGCCGTAATGATGGCGACCGTCGCCCCCGCACAGGAAGAACCGACCGCACAGACTGTTCTGGCAACAGTGAACGGGAAAGACATCACCGTAGGTCATGTGATCGCGTTGACACGGCGTCTGCCCGAACGGTTCCAGCAGCTTGAAGACAAGGATCTCTATCAAGGAGTGCTCGACCAGTTGATCCAGCAAACCGCCTTGGCCTCTGATGTGGACACTTCAAAAGCGTCTATCCAGATCGCGATTGAAAACGAAACCCGCGCGCTTCTGGCGTCTGAAACCCTGACCCAGATCGAAAACGAAGCCGTTACCGATGCGCTGGTACAGGCAGCCTACGACGAAATTTATGCAGCTGCACCGGCGGCAATGGAATACAAAGCCTCCCATATTCTGGTAGAAACCGAAGAAGAGGCTAAAGAACTGGTGGAAACGCTGAACGGCGGCGCTGATTTTGCGGAAACTGCCAAGGATAACTCCACTGGCCCCTCCGGTCCAAACGGCGGTGATCTGGGGTGGATGGCCAAAGGCCGCACCGTGCCAGAGTTTGAAAACGCAATGATCGCACTTGAGCCGGGTGAAGTATCCGCGCCGGTGCAATCCCAGTTCGGCTGGCACGTCATCAAGCTGGCTGAGACCCGTGAAGCACCAAAGCCGACACTGGACGAAGTGCGCGCGGAACTGGTGGATCAACTGAAAACCCAAGCCGTCGCAGAGCACATGAAAACAATCGAAGACTCTGCGGAGATTAATCGGGTTGAAATCGAATTCGATCCGTCCATTATCCGCAACACCGAATTGTTGGATAAATAATCCCTTGGGGGGCAGAAATGGCCAAATCAAAAGCAAAGCTGAAGCGTAAGGTCAGCAAGTTAAAGAAAAAGGTCAAAGGGTTGAAGGCCGAATTGAAAGCGCAGCCAGCGCTTTCTCCGGTGTCGCCCCTTGCCCCCACTGACGGGTTTCCCGAACTGCCGGAAATCGGCGGCGTAACATTCGCCGCCGGTGCAGCCGGAGTGAAATACAAGAACCGTACCGACGTTATGCTGGCCCGTGTGGCCAAAGGCAGCGCTGTTGCTGGTGTGTTCACACGGTCCTCTACCCGTTCGGCACCAGTGCTGGATTGTCAGGCCAAACTGGTTGATCTGCAAAAAACCGATACTGTCGAAGAGGCGATGGGGGTTGTGGTGAATTCCGGCAATTCCAACGCCTTCACGGGCAAGGTCGGGGCGCAATCGGTTGAATTTGTCTGCAAGGCCGCGGCAGACACCCTTGGGATCGGCGCGGGCAATGTGCTGACATCATCGACCGGTGTTATCGGGGAGCCTCTGCCCCACGACAGGATTACAGCTGTTCTGGGTGACCTTTCCAAGGGTCTTGATCCGGCGAAAGGGGCCGATGCGGCTGCTGCGATCATGACAACGGACACTTTCCCGAAGGGCGTTGCCGCCACGGTGGAAATTGATGGAAAACAGGTGAATATCGCCGGTTTTGCCAAGGGTTCCGGCATGATTGCACCAGATATGGCTACCATGCTGGTCTATATTTTTACAGATGCTGCGATCACATCTTCCGCGTTTCAGTCGCTGATTTCGGATCACAACAAGACCACCTTCAACGCCATTACAGTGGACAGCGATACTTCCACCTCTGACACTTTGCTGGCCTTTGCCACGGGTGCCGCAGGGAATACACAAATCACCGATGCGCAGAGCACGCAAGGGCAGGCCCTTGGCGCGGCTTTGCAATCCGTGATGCGGGATCTGGCCCATCTTGTGGTTAGAGACGGCGAAGGGGCGACCAAGTTCCTAGAAGTCGCCGTGACCGGTGCAGCGGATGATGCCTCGGCGCAGATTGTGGCGCTGGCGATTGCGAACTCTCCACTGGTGAAAACGGCTGTTGCGGGGGAAGATCCGAACTGGGGCCGTGTTGTCATGGCGGTTGGTAAATCCGGCGAACCTGCGGATCGGGATAAGATTGCAATCCATTTCGGGGATATTCTGGTGGCGGAAAACGGGTGGGTGTCGCCTGATTATACCGAACAGCAGGGGGTTGATTACATGAAGCAACAGGACCTGCGCATCGCCACCGATCTGGGTATCGGGGACGGCACGGCGACGGTATGGACCTGTGACCTGACCCACGGCTATATCACCATCAACGCTGATTACCGTTCATGAAGACACTTTTGGTTTCTGCGGTCGCCCTGATCGACAAGGACGGCCGCGTCCTGCTGGCGCAACGGCCCGAGGGCAAGTCGCTGGCCGGTTTGTGGGAATTTCCGGGCGGCAAGGTGGAAGTAGGGGAGACCCCTGAACACGCTTTAATCCGCGAGCTGGAAGAAGAACTGGGCATTAACACTTGGGCCAGTTGTCTGGCGCCGTTGACCTTTGCCAGTCACAGCTACGACGATTTCCATCTGCTGATGCCGCTCTATGCCTGTCGCAAATGGGATGGCATCCCGACTCCGCAGGAAAATCAGGTATTAAAATGGGTGCGCCCGAACGAGATGTCGGGCTATCCGATGCCACCAGCGGATATTCCGCTGATCGCAATGTTGCGGGACCTGCTATAGCCAGCCGCTCGCTTCATTTTTGATGATTTCCGCAATCATTTCAACGTGGTCGGGACGCTCGTTCAGGCAGGGAATGTAGGTGAACGTCTCGCCACCTGCCTCCATAAAGGCTTCCTGAATTTCCTCGTTGATCTCTTCCAGTGTCTCAACGCAATCCGACGAAAACGCCGGCGCCATCACCGCGATGTTCTTTTTACCTTCGCGCGCCAGACGGGCCACGTCTTCTACTGTGTAGGGCTGCAACCATTCTTCGGGTCCGAATTGCGACTGAAACGTCAGTTGAACCTTGTCGTCGGGCAGACCCAGTTCCTCGCGCAACAGGCGCGTGGTTTTCTGGCAGTGGCAGTGATACGGGTCGCCTTCCATCAGATACCGGATCGGCACGCCGTGATAGGACGTGACCAGAACATCCGGTTCCACATCCAATTTGGCGTAGGCCTCCTTAACCGTAGCAGCCAAAGCTTTGATATAAAGCGGGTTCTCGTAATAAGCTGGCACCGTCCGGATATAAGGTTGCCATTTGATGTCCATCAGCGCGCGGAAGGCTTCGTCATTCGCTGTCGCCGTTGTTGGTGCGGAATACTGTGGATAAAGCGGGAAAAACACGATCCGGTCACAGCCCTTTTCCTTCATCTTCTTAATCACGGAACGGGTAGAGGGATTGCCGTAGCGCATACAGAAATCCACCTCGACACGGTCTCCGTAAAGATCCTTCAGCGTCTTCTCCAAAGCCTCGCTCTGGTTGCGGGTGATGGTTAGAAGCGGGCTCTCGTCTTTTTCGGTGTTCCAGATCCCGCGATACGCCTCACCAGAGGTGAAGGGCCGTTTCGTCAGAATAATAAGCTGCAACAGTGGTTGCCATTTCCACGGTGCGTAATCGATGACGCGGCGGTCTGACAGAAATTCATTCAGATAGCGGCGCATGGACCAGTAATCCGTGCCGTCCGGCGTTCCGAGGTTGGAAATGATCACCCCGACCTTGCCAAAGTTTACAGCAGGATGGTCGGCGGCGGCATGGACTGGCTTTTGTGCGGTCATGGTATCTCTTTCTGATCCTGTGCGCAGGTATCGCAAAGGCGGGTGCAATCAAGTCTTTTTATCAGGAGCGGGAAATTCTGTCACACCCAACGCATCCGCCAGTCGGGTTTGGGCCGATCCGGGGCGCAGGGGTTTCTGCTGTGTTTCCGATGGGGCCCATCCGGTCAGGAAGGCCAGTTCAAACGTAGCCATCATACGACCGTCAACCATGTGGTCGCGTGCATAGAGTTCTGCCATGCGCACAAACACATCGCGGCGGGCAAACTGGCGGCTTCTGTCAGACAGCGCGTTGGTTTCCCCCATCGCACGTAATTCGCGCATCAGGTGCCACGGGGTTTCATAAGCCACGCGCACCGGTTCAAGATCCGCAACCGGCAGTCCGAACCCCGCCCGTTGCAGCAAAGCGCCCAAGCCGCGTAGTTCCGCCATCGGCGCCACATGGGGACGGATGCCGCCGCGCAGCTCTGCTTCGGCCTCTGTCAGGCTGTGGCGCAATTCATGCAGGGTTTCGCCCGCAAACATCACTGCAATCATCAACCCATCGGGGCGCAAGGCGCGGCGCATCTGGATCAACTGACCGACCGGATCACCCGCCCAGTGCAGCGAAAGGCAATGCACGATGAGATCGCAGCTTTCAGGTTCCAGATCCAGTGTCTCGGCATCCGGTATCACGCGGGCGTCCAAACCCGTCTTTTCCGCCCAATAAGACCCTTGCCAGCCAATAAACACCGGATCTGTAAAGGTTCTATTAACGTCTTTCAGTCTTTCTGAAACTTCATCGGCTGCAAAGTCATGGAGGAACAGCGCATCAGTGCCGGTAACGCGGGCGCGGTGCTGGTCCAGTGCTTGCGGATCGAACAATGTCGGGGTTGGGTCCATCTGGCAAATCTCCTGCCGCAGACCTAACGTCCAAAGGGTGAAAGGAAAAGCCTATCCTGCATGTGGCCCGTAAATTGGTGCATCTGGCCTATCCGCCCCGCTGTCTGTCCTGCGGTGTGGAAACCGGAACGGATAATATGCTGTGCCAGTCCTGTTGGCCCGAGGCGCATTTTTTCGCGGGCAGCGTCTGCAACGGCTGCGGGGTGCCGTTGCCGGGACAGGTAGAGGAGACTGACTTGTGTGAATCGTGCCACGCGCATCCGGTGCCTTGGTCCCGTGGCCGGTCTGTTGGCCTGTATGAAGGCCCGCTCCGCCGGATGGTTCTGGCGCTGAAACATGGCGACCGTCAGGATAATGCGCAGCATATGGCTCGCTGGATGGCGGCAGCGGGGGAAGGGTTGATTAGCGACGAATCCCTGCTGGTTCCCGTACCGCTGCACTGGGGCAGGATGGTGCGGCGGCGGTACAATCAGTCTGTACTGCTGGCCCGCGCGCTGGCCCGAGAGTCGGGGGGGGAGGTGGTGCCGGATGGTTTGCAACGGGTGCGCGCCACCAAAAGCCAGAAAGACATGCGCCGTACAGAACGATTTGAAAACCAGCGCAGTGCGATCCGGCCCCATACCAAACGCAGCGCCTTGCTTGCCGACAGGCCCGTGGTTCTTGTGGATGATGTCATGACCACAGGCGCAACCCTGTCTGCCTGCACAGAGGCCTGTTTCGAAGCTGGTGCCAAATCTGTGAGCGTTCTTGTCTTTGCCCGCGTTGCAAGGCTGGCGTAAAGCCTTATATATTGTGGCAAACAATAGGAATGCCACGATGAAAAACGTTGAAATCTACACCACACCAATCTGCGGTTATTGCGCTGCGGCCAAACGTCTGCTGAACGGGAAATCCGTGTCTTTTGCGGAAATTGACGTGATGACGAACCCAGAAAAGAAAGCCGAAATGATCCAGCGCGCGAATGGCGGGCGGACTGTGCCGCAAATCTTTATCGGTGAAACCCATGTCGGCGGCTTTGACGACCTTAACCTGCTGGAACGGCAAGGCAAACTCGACGCATTGTTAGCAGGATGACCCTGCGCGCCGGTCTGATCCAGCTCAACAGCAGCGACGATCCGGTTGCCAATCTGCCCCGCACGCAGGGGCTGATTGCGCAGGCGGTGGGGCAGGGTGCGAAATTCGTTGCCACCCCCGAAGTGACCAATGTCCTGTCCACCAGCCGCAGTCATCAAAAGTCTGTGCTGCAACATGAAGAGCAGGATCAGACCCTTGCCACCCTGCGTAAACAGGCAGCTGATCTGGGCATCTGGCTGCTGATCGGATCTATCGGGCTGTTGACGGAAGACACGGACGGGCGCTTTGCAAACCGCAGCTTTCTGATTGATCCGCAAGGGAAAATCAAAGCACGGTACGATAAGATTCACATGTTTGACGTACAAGTGACTGAAAGCGAGACCTACCGGGAAAGTGACGGTTATCGCCCCGGTGAAACGGCGACACTGGCAGAAACGCCCTTTGGCACCGTTGGGATGAGCATCTGCTATGATATGCGGTTTCCCCATCTCTACCGCCAACTTGCGCAGGCCGGAGCCACCATCCTGACCGCCCCAGCTGCATTTTCACCCGTGACCGGTGCGGCCCACTGGCATAGTCTGCTGCGCGCGCGGGCCATTGAAAACGGCTGTTTCGTGATTGCACCGGCTCAGACTGGTGACCATGATATCCGCAAGGGCAAGCCCCGCTCCACCTACGGGCATTCGCTGGTGGTAGACCCTTGGGGAGAGGTTCTTCTCGACGCCGGAGCGGAAGAGGGTGCCTATGTGGTCGACCTAGACCTCGGACAGGTAGAAGTTGCCCGCAAACGGGTACCGTCCCTCAGCCATGACCGGCCCTTCCGGCTGGATCGAGGATGAGCGACAATCCCGATATCTCCCTTGCAATCGGCCTTTTGTCAGAGGTTGTTGCAGCGGATCAACTGATCAAAGGCACACTGTCCCGCCGGTTGCCAAAGGGGATGGAGATGTCCCATTTTTCTGTTCTCAACCACCTCAGCAACTCCGGTGAAAAGACCCCGGCACAGCTTGCGCGGAACTTTCATCTGACCAAAGGTGCGATGACCAATACGCTGAAAAAACTTGAGAACGCCGGATATATCCATATCCGCCCCGATTGGGACGATGCACGGCGCAAACAAGTGTCTATCAGCAACGCAGGCCGAGTGGCCCGCGAACTGGCGCTAGAGCAACTGGTGCCGGAGTTTGAAAAAATCATCGCAGATCTGGGTGAGCAGAAGATCCGTCAGACATTGCCTGTTCTGCGGGCCTTTCGCACAGCGCTGGGCACCTGAACTGTCAGGCGGGCTTAGTGCTTGCTGTGACGTAATTCACGCTCAGATCCCGCTCTGATATGGACCAGTTCCACAGCAGCGGGTTGAATACAAAACCCTTGCGATCTACAGGGGTTAGTCCGGCCTGCTCAATCAGTTTGTACAACTCGTCCGGTGTGACGAACTTCGCCCAATCATGGGTACCCTTCGGCAACCAGCGCATCACATGTTCTGCCCCGATGATCGCCATCATATAGCTTTTGGGATTCCGGTTCAGGGTCGAACAGATCATGATCCCGCCCGGTTTCAGCAATTGCTGGCAGGCGGTCAGATAGGCTTGCGGATCAGAAACATGCTCCACCACTTCCATATTCAGAACCGCGTCAAACTGTTCTCCAGCGGCGGCGAGGTCTTCGGCCGTCGTGTGGCGATAGTCGATATCAAGCCCCATCTGGCGGGCGTGCACCTGTGCCACGGGAATATTGCCCGCAGCCGCATCAGCCCCGACGACAGTCGCGCCCAGGCGGGCCATCGGCTCGGACAGCAAGCCGCCACCACACCCAATGTCGAGGATACGAAGACCCTTCAGACTGTCGAGCGCATCCCTGTCCCGCCCGAACTCTGCCGTGATCTGGTCCACGATATAGCCCAGACGACAGGGATTCAGCATATGCAACGGTTTGAACTTGCCGTTTTCATCCCACCACTCTGCGGCCATCGCCTCAAACTTGGCGACTTCGTGATCGTCAATTGTTGTCGCTGCTGCCATTGCACTCATGTCCTCGAACTGCCAAGGTTGGGGATCAACCAAGAAATAATATAGACCACATATGCGAAATTCCGAGAGCCAAATTGGCGCATCCCGAAACCTTTACCCTGTGATCCAGCCGTTCAACCAGTTGATGCTGGAGGTTCCGGGCGATCATACGATCTATGTGGAGGAATGTGGAAACCCCAACGGCATCCCTGTCGTCGTGTTTCATGGCGGACCGGGGGGCGGGTGTAGTCCGGGGATGCGGCGGTTTTTCCATCCGGAATTTTACCGTATCATCCTGTTTGACCAGCGCGGGTGCGGGCGTTCCCGTCCCCACGCCAGCGTGGAAAATAACACCACTTGGGATCTGGTCGCGGATATCGAACTGATCCGCCAGAAACTCGGCATCGAAAACTGGATCGTTTTTGGCGGGTCATGGGGGGCAACGCTGGCGCTGGTCTATGCGCAGACCCATCCCGACCGTGTGAACCATTTGGTGCTGCGCGGCGTCTTTACCATGACCAAGGCCGAACTGGACTGGTTTTACGGTGGCGGCGCAGCGGCGTTCTTCCCTGATGAATGGGAACATTTCGCCGGATTGCTGCCCCGCGAAGAACGGGATGATGTCATTGGAAATTACGCCAAGCGATTGTTTTCCAACAACGAAGACGTTCAGGTCCGCTTTGCCCGCGCTTGGACCGAATGGGAAAGCGCGCTTGCTGCGCTGGAACAATCCCCCAACCGCGGTGTTGTGCCGGCGGCCTATGCGCTGGCTTTTGCGCGGATCGAAAACCATTATTTCCATAACGCCGGTTTCCTGCGCGAAAACGGGCAGATCTTTAAGGATTTGCACAAAATCGAACACATTCCAGGCTCTATTGTGCAAGGGCGTTACGATATGATCTGCCCGCCGCAAACCGCCTATCGCCTGCGGGATAACTGGCCGGCAGCGCGGCTGTTTACGGTACCGGATGCGGGGCACTCCCTGTCTGAACCGGGCATCACCTCGGCGCTGATCACCATCATGGATGAATTGTCCTGACTAGCGCTTCAACCGCTCCAGCCCCAGCGCGAACAGTCCGGCGACCAACCCCCAAAAGGCTGCACCGATCCCAAAAACACTGACGCCGGACGCTGTCACCACAAAGGTAAGCGCGGCCGGAAACAAATGGTCTTTTTCGCCAAATCCCGCACTGGCCGCACCAATAAACGGGCCGAGCAGCGCGACACCGGCGACAGTGGCCACCAGCGCAGGGGGAAAGCCTGCAAACATCCCCACCAGCGATGCGCCAAACAGCGCAAGTACCGCGTAGGTCAGCGCGTAAACCGGACCCGTCAACCAGCGTTTATCCGGATCGGGATGGGTGTCCGGCCCTGTGCAAATCGATGCAGTAATCGCCGCAAGATTGGAAGTATGCGCGCCGGCAAAGGCGGTCAAAACCGATGCGATGCCGGTGACGCCCAGAATCGAACGACTCGGCGCCTGATACCCCGAAGCCCGCAAAACTGCAAAACCGGGCAGGTTTTGCGATGCCATCGTCACCAGATAAAGCGGCAGACCCAGCCCCAGCATCACCGGCAGATCAAAGACTGGCGTGACCCAGACCAGCGTCGAAATCTGCAAACTCTCTACCGGTTGCAGCATCCCCAGCATGAAAGACAATCCAATGCCGAGCGCAAGCACCCCCAGCACAGCCCACATAGCGGAAAACAACCGCAGCACAAGGAAACCGGCAATCAGCGGCAGGACAAGGGCCGGAACCGCCGCCGCGTGCTCGAAAATTGCGACCACAAATTCAAACAATACGCCTGCCAGCATGGCAGAGGCCAGCGCGGCTGGAATCCGCTCTATCAGCTCGGCAACAACCCGAAAACAGGCCGTGAGCAGCACCAGAACCGCTGCAAACAGAAACGCCCCGACCGCTGCTTCAAACCCGATCCCGCTGCTTGCCGCAATCAGCGCTGCGCCGGGTGTAGACCATGCGGTGATGATAGGCATTTTGTGCCGGATACTCAGAATGGCAGAGGTCGCCATCATGGAAATACACAGTGCTGCGACCCATGAACCGGTCTGCGCCTGCGTCGCGCCGACAGCTTCGGTGGCGGCTAGTATAACCGCCAGAGACCCGCCAAAGCCGACAAGCGCTGCAACAACTGCTGAAATAATAATGGACGCGCGCATGGGACCTCGAACATTGTGAATGCCCAAGGCTTAGACGCTCCGACAAGGCAGGAAAACCCCGCCTCGCTTTAATGTTCCAAAAATACTCGGATCAGAGGGCAGCCGCTAGACGGGACCCCTGATTGATCGCCCGTTTCGCATCCAGTTCAGCCGCCACATCCGCGCCCCCGATCACGTGACAGGATACGCCTTTGGCCTCCAACTCGTCGGCTAGTGTGCGGTTGGACAGTTGCCCTGCACACATCACGATCGTATCCGCTTGGATCAGGGTCGGGTTCTCGCGCGCCTCGCCAAAGCTGACATGCAGCCCTTCGTCGCTGATCTGTTCATAGTTCACACCAGCCAGCATTTTCACGTTTTTCATCGCCAGCGCAGAGCGGTGAATCCATCCTGTTGTTTTGCCAAGACCCTTGCCCGGTTTGGAGGATTTCCGCTGCAACAGGGTCACTTGACGTGCAGGTGGCTCGGGTTGCGCACCCTGTTGGGCAAGCCCGCCACGCGTGTCTTCGGGATCACCAACGCCCCATTCTTTCTTCCAAAGCTCCAGATCCTCGGTCGGGCTGGTGCCTTCGTGGACAAGATATTCCGACACATCAAAGCCGATGCCGCCCGCACCGATGACGGCCACTCGGTTGCCGACGTCCACTTTGTTTCGCAAGACGTCGATATAATTGACGACGTTGTCCCTGTCCTGACCTTCAATCGCAGGATCTCGGGGGGTAACGCCGGTCGCGATAATCACCTCGTCGAAACCTTGCAAATCATCTGCGCTGACAAACTGGCCAAGGCGTGTGTCGATGTCCGATTTGGACACCGCATGGGTGTAATAGTCCACAAGGCCGAAAAACTCTTCCTTGCCGGGGACTTGTTTGGCCATATTCAACTGGCCGCCCAGTTCCGAAGCGGCATCGAACAGGGTCACTTTATGTCCTCTTTCAGATGCGACAAGCGCTGTGGACAGTCCGGCTGGCCCCGCCCCGACAATCGCGATTGTCTTCGGGCTATCTGTCGGCGTGTAGACCAGCTCGGTTTCCGAACAGGCCCGCGGATTAACCAGACAGGAGGTCAGTTTCATAGAGAACGTGTGGTCAAGACACGCTTGATTGCAGGCAATGCAAGGCGCGATGTTTGCGGCCTGACCTGTCGCGGCCTTATTGACGAAATCCGCATCCGCCAGAAACGGACGCGCCATAGACACCATATCGGCGCAACCTTCGGACAGAACCGATTCCGCGACATCCGGCGTGTTGATCCTGTTCGAGGTAACGATCGGGATAGAGACCGAGCCCATCAGCTTTTTCGTAACCCAGCTAAACGCGCGACGCGGGACGCTGGTGGCAATGGTTGGGATGCGGGCCTCGTGCCAGCCGATGCCCGTGTTGATAATCGTGGCACCTGCGTCTTCAACCGCCTTCGCTAGTTGCACCACCTCTTCCCAAGTGGACCCGTTTGGCACCAGATCGATCATCGACAGGCGGTAAATAATGATGAAGTCGGACCCAACCGCTTCACGTGTGCGGCGCACGACCTCCACAGGCAGGCGCATCCGGTTTTCATAGGACCCGCCCCATTCATCGGTGCGCTTGTTTGTGTGTGTCACAAGGAACTGGTTCAGGAAATAGCCTTCGGAGCCCATGATCTCGACACCGTCATATCCGGCAGACCGCGCGTTTACGGCGCACCCCACTATATCCGCGATCTGTTTTTCAATACCGGCAGCATCCAGTTCTGCAGGCGGGAACGGGGAAATCGGGGATTTTACGGGCGAAGGAGCAACTGCCTTTGGTGTATAGGCATATCGGCCCGCGTGCAGGATCTGCATCGCGATCTTACCACCTGCGTCATGCACGCGATCAGTCACGATTTTATGGTGCGCAATATCCGCGTCGTTATAAAGTCCAGAGGCACCGGGCATGACGCCGCCCTCTTCATTCGGGGCAATCCCGCCTGTCACCATCAGGGCCACGCCACCCCGCGCGCGTTCGGCGTAATATTCGGCAACGCGATTCCAGTCTCCGGTCTCTTCCAAACCGGTGTGCATGGAGCCCATCAAGACCCTGTTGGGCAGGGTGGTGAAACCCAGATCGAGCGGTGCGAGTAAATTCGGGTAGAGAGCTTGTGCCATTTGCCGTGAATCCGTCTGTTGAATACCGTTGCAGCAGCATAGATTACGTGAACGTCAATTGTCACGAAAAACCCCACGTTAATACTGGCAGGCACGTTGCGTGCCGGTTAGCCCATTGTTTCCGTGCAGTGACGGCGGAAGGCCCGTTTCAACATATCAAGCTCGGCCCGCAGCAGTTCAATTTCCGCCCGCAGGTCTTCTTCAAGCGGTTCGCCGGTAATGATCGAAAACCGGTCGAGGATTTCCGTGTCCCCTTCCACAACCAGCAAAAAGGTTTGCACACCGTCGGTTAGCAATTCTGTCGGTATGGTCGCGGCGACTTCCCAATTGTCGCCATCCGACCCGACCGGCTCAACCGTTACAGACCCGACAACGGTTCCCAGATGCAGCATTTCCAGCGCGGGTGTCGGATTTCCCTTACCCCGTGCCCGCATCAACCCGATGTATTTTCCACCGACGATGTGTTTTTTGTTCAGCAGGAATTTCTTGGCCATACTGCCCCCTTAAATCGATGCGCGTGGGCGTCGAATCATTGTCACGTCACGGATTGTTACCTGATTCATCGAAGGCCCTTCAAAAATAAGATCCACCCACATGCTATCGCCGCGATCTTCATTGAACTGCGTGTAATAGAGGTCAAATTCCACATAGAAATTCTGCCCCCCCATATCCAGCTCCCGCACGATCTGTTCGGTGTTCGGCCCGTGGCGAATGTTCAGCCGCGCGAACATTTCCTGCGGCCTCTCACTTTCGATCCGCATATCCAGCCGCAGGATATGGCTGCGTTTCAGACCTTCTAGCGCAGCGGGCGGCATCTCCACTGCAAGCGACAGGAAAGAGCCGTCGAAATTAAACACGTCCATGCGCAGGCCGAAGGGGGCAAAGTCTTCCTCGCTGGTGTTGCGCACTTGCCTAAAGGCGAGTTCGGATTGACTGCAATCGTGAAAGATTGTCACCTCGTCGCCGATCTTTTGTTTGCTGGCCACCGCTGCCAAACCGGATGGATAAACCGGACCGGCCCAAGCCTGTGGACGGTAGGCCCACTCCGTACGGGGCGGTTTACGTATGGCGTTTGACCCGATCACGGGCAGCGTCAATCGAGAGACAGCGACATGGTTAATCCGGTCAATCAAACGACGGGCCTGATTGGCTTTTTTGCGCAGACCGCGAAGCTCCGACAAGGGCATGTTCTGCACCGTTGTACTGTGCGCCCGCCAGAAGCGCAGGCTCTGCCGGTGGCGCCTGTCTTCCTTTATTTTTTTCAATCGTTCAAACATGCCGTTTCGTTACACTGGCTGGATCTGACTTGGAAGGCTCATGACTGCGGTGTTAACGGCATTACGCCCAATATGGAAATAATTCGTTGCCGGTTATGAACTTCAGTGAAACCAGCAGTCTTTTATAGCACTGGCAGGGGATCAGTTCAGGGATTTTATCCGGCGAGCGATCTCTTCCATCTGGGCGAAAACGTCACCGTCGGGCATCAGACTGTCGATGAAATTCACCACTGAAACGGAAACCAGCCGATCAGAAACGACGAAGAACACGCGCCATTGTTCGGCGGTGGTATCCGGTATCACCGGACCGTCCGCATCCCGTGTATGGACGTAAAAGATACCATCGTCCTGCATGGTTCCAAGAATACGGAGCCGGTCCGGGTTGCCTTTACGGCTTAGCGCAGCGCGACCCTTCTCGGACTGGAAATAGCCCTCAAGATCCTGATCCGCAATCGCTTTCTGAATGCCAGTTTCAGCCAGAACATTAATGATTACCAAGCCTTTAGCAGAGTTTTCAGAGTTGCCGGTATCACAAGGGCCCATCACCACAAAGGCACCACTGGCAGAGCTGCGGCTTTGCTTGTCATTAAAGCAATAACCAGCGGCGCGGCCCAACGTGACCGTTTGACCGGCGACTTTCACAACCTTGGTATCCTGAGGCACTTCGGAGGCAGAAGCCGACAGACCAAACTCCGGTGCATTGACGCACCCCGCAAGAAGCACCGCCACAAGGCAGGCAAATCCAAGACGCAATCGGGACAGGCAGTTGATTGTCACTATGTCACCCTCTAAACCACGCACCACAGCAGGATTGCTTCTTGGCACCGGCGGAGGAATACAGCAGATGCTGCCACAAATGAACGAAAAATTTGACGCATTCATTGCACCCGCCCGTAAACATCGCGGCGGGTTGCTATTTTTTGGCGCGGTTCTGTTCCTGCTGTTGGCCTATACAGAGATCACATTCGGCTTTGTTGCCCTGTTCAGCATCGCCCTTTCTGTTGCGCAGAACATCGCCCTTGCCGAGGCGATGGGAACAGTTTCGGCCCATATCGCGGCCCCTGAAACACCGGCAGCGATGATTGGGGTTTTGTTGTCTTTCGTCGCTATGCTGGCTGCCGTGTGGTTAACGGTCGGATTGTTTCGCGGCCAACCCATCACCGCATTGCTGGGCAGAAATGGGGTGTTAAGGAATTTTCTTCTGGCCTGTGCAATCGTCGCCCCCTTGCAAGCGATTGCCTTCACACTGGCGCTCAGTGGCGGGGAAACGGTGCCGAACCTGCCCCTGTCGGAATGGCTGTTATGGATGCTACCGGCATTGCCTCTCTTGTTGATACAGGTCTCCGCCGAGGAGCTGGTGTTTCGCGGCTATCTCCTACAAGAGTTCGCAACGCGATTTCAGAACCGCTGGATTTGGCTGGTTTTGCCCTCGATCATCTTTGGCAGCTTGCACTTTGATCCTGCCCGTTTTGGTTCAAACAGCGTATTAATTGTGGCGGCGACGACGCTATTCGGGGTGATCGCTGCGGATGTAACAGTGCGGACAGGTAATCTCGGGGCGGCGATCGGCTTGCACTTAATGAACAATTTTTTGGCGATGATGCTGGTGTCGATGGATGGCACGCTTAACGGGCTGTCCCTTTTCGTGACCCGCATTCATGTCTCTGATCACGAAGCTGTGCGCCAGTTGCTGTTGATCGACATCGCTGCACTTTTAGTTATTTACGCCTGCTACCTACTGGTGATGCGCTGGCAGGAGCGGCGGTGATTGCAATCAGTGCGTTGCGGAATTAAATAGGGACAACAGTCAAATCAGGACACACCCATGAACTGGATTTCGAACTACGTTCGCCCGAAGATCAACTCTCTGTTTTCCCGCCGCGAGGTGCCGGACAACTTGTGGACCAAATGCCCCGAGTGCGACACCATGCTGTTCCACCGTGAACTGGCAGACGGGCTGAACGTGTGCTCCAATTGCGATCACCACATGCTGATCACCCCCCGTGACCGGTTCCATGCGCTTTATGATGGTGGCTTGTTCAGCGAAGTCGAGGTGCCAGAGCCGAATGCAGACCCGCTCGGGTTTCGTGACCAGAAGAAATATCCTGAACGGATGAAAGCGGCCCAAAAGCAAACCGGCGAAAAAGAAGCCATGCTGGTGGCGGAAGGCAAAATGGGACGCACCCATGTTGTTACCGCCGGTCAGGACTTTTCCTTCATGGGCGGGTCTATGGGCATGTACGTCGGCAATGCGATTATTGCCGCCGCCGAACGTGCCGTTAAGAAGAAATGCCCGATGATCCTTTTTTCTGCCGCCGGTGGTGCGCGGATGCAGGAGGGTATTCTCTCGCTGATGCAAATGCCCCGCACCACGGTTGCGGTTCAGATGCTCAAAGAAGCGGGACTTCCCTATATTGTTGTGCTGACCCATCCCACCACAGGTGGTGTGACGGCCAGTTATGCCATGCTCGGGGATGTGCAAATCGCAGAACCGAACGCCCTGATCTGTTTCGCCGGTCCCCGTGTAATCGAACAGACCATTCGTGAAAAACTCCCCGAAGGCTTTCAGCGTGCGGAATACCTGCTGGATCACGGTATGCTGGATCGCGTGACCCACCGCAAGGATATGCGGGACGAGCTGATTTCAATCGTGCGGTTGCTGACCAAGCAAACGCCTCCCGTCGCCGCCGATCTTCCTGCGCCCGCGTCAGAGCGCAAAGAAGCGGCGAAAGAGGAAGCTGCCACGTGACATCACCGGCAGAGACGGCCCATAGCGACATCGTGCTTGACCGCTTGATGTCGCTTCATCCCAAGATTATCGACCTGACGCTGGATCGTATGACCCGTCTTCTCGATGCGCTGGGCAACCCTGAACGCCATCTGCCTCCGGTGATTCATATTGCGGGAACCAACGGCAAAGGCTCCACACAGGCGATGATCCGTGCAGGGCTAGAGGCGCAAGGCAGCGCGGTCCACGCCTATACCTCGCCCCATCTGGCGCGGTTTCATGAACGGATTCGTGTTGCAGGCGACCTGATCAGCGAAGAAGACCTGATCAAAACGCTTGAGGCTTGCGAAACAGCCAATGGTGACACGCCGATCACCTATTTCGAAATCACCACCTGCGCGGCTTTGCTGGCCTTTGCCAACACCCCTGCGGATTATACCCTTCTGGAAGTCGGTCTTGGCGGGCGTCTGGATGCGACCAATGTGATCGACAAACCCGAAGTCTGCGTCATCACGCCGGTGTCTATCGACCACGAACAGTACCTGGGTGATACACTGGGCAAGATTGCCTTTGAAAAAGCGGGCATCCTGAAGCGAAACACTTTTGGAGTGGTCGGACCGCAAGAAGACGAAGCACTTGAAGTGATTGAACGTCAGGCTGCCAAAGTCGGCGCGACCTTGAAAATCCACGGGCAACACTGGCACGTCTGGGAAGAAAACGGACGCTTGTTGTATCAGGATGAAAACGGATTGTGGGATTTGCCCATGCCCGCATTGATCGGCAGCCATCAGGTGCAAAACGCCGGTGCCGCCATCGCAACGCTGCGCATTCTCGGGGTTTCAGAAGACGCCGCCTCTGATGCGATGACCAAAGCTGCCTGGCCCGCCCGCCTGCAACATCTGCGGCACGGCCCATTGGTAGAAACCGCTGAACAGTGCGAGCTTTGGCTTGACGGTGGGCACAACCCTGCTGCTGGCAAAGCCCTGTCTGAGGCATTGGACCGTCTGCCGCAACGTCCGCTGCACATGATCACGGGTATGTTGAACACAAAAGACGCCACAGGCTATCTGCGCCCGCTCGCTGATAAAGCCGTGTCACTCCAAGGCGTCTCTATCCCCGGAGAGGCCGCCACGCTTAGCGCCGCAGAAACAGTGGAGGCTGCCCGTTCGGTTGGCATGGATGCAACGGTGGCTGACTCTGTTCAGGAAGCAATCGAGACCATCAAAGCCAGAGACGCCGCAGCGCGCATCCTGATTTGCGGATCACTTTATCTAGCAGGACGGGTCTTGCGGGAGAACGGCTAGGGCCTTCTTCTGGCGATCAATATCCCCGCCGGAGGCCAAATTCCCTGCGCGCCGCGCGGGGATATTTTCAGAAAATGGAAAACGCCACGGGCTTAGCAACAGGCCGTGGCGTTTTTGTATTGCATCAAGCGGCTTAGAGGCTTTCGTTGATCCAGCCTTGAAGCGCTGCTTTCGGGGCTGCACCGGTCTTGTTGGACACAACTGCGCCGTCTTTGAACAGAAACAGGGCCGGAATGCCGCGCACGCCGAGTTGTGCCGGAGAGCCCGGGTTTTCATCCACATTTACTTTGACGATTTTGACCTTGCCGGCCAGCTCGTCAGACAATTCTTCCAGTGCCGGACCGATTTGTTTGCAAGGACCACACCATTCGGCCCAGAAATCCACCACAACGGGCAGATCGGCGTTGGTGACTTCGGCTTCGAAGGTCGCGTCAGTTACAGCTACAGTTGCCATTAATTTTCTCCATAAGGGTATCTGAATGTTAACCGCAACCTAGGAACCGGCGGCGGATAGGTCAAGCTGTCGCGACGGTTTGGAAGGCATTCCTCACAATGTCGTGCGGCACTGTCATGATCTGCCTGTTCACGGTCCAAAGCACGGCGACCTCGACGGTGCGGTCGGGATAAATCTGTCTCAGAGCGCTGTCATAAGCCGCAAGCTGGCGCAGGATACCGAGCGGGATATCCTCCGGACGCTCTGGCAGGGTCGCGTTCGTCTTGAAATCGATGGCAGTGACTTTGTCCGGTGATACGATCAGCCGGTCGATAATCCCCTCCATCCGCTGCCCGCCAAAGGCTTCAAGCGGCGCAGACACGCCCACTTCAGCCAGCACGGTGTCTTTAAAAACATGGGACAGGGCAGGGTCATCCAGAACCGCAGTAGCTTCGGTAAAGATACGGTCGAATTCCTCTGGCGTTTGCGGCGCTATCGAACCGACAAGCAGTTGTGCGGCCTTTGTGCGGCGCGCCGCCTGCGGTGTCTTCGCAAGATGTTCAAGCAGCAGATGCACCTGCGTGCCCTTGCGCATGGCGCTTTCCTTATCAGCCCCTTCCACACCGCCAAACACGATTTTGTTGCCCTCAAATTTTGACGGAGACAGGACTTCCGCAGCCGGTTTTGGGGCGGGGGGCAGGTGATCCACCCAATCCGGCAAGCCGGGTGTCTGCCGCGGTGCCGTGGCTTGCGCTTCAACCGGCGTTTCGCTCCAGTTGTGCAGGACCGACAAACCGGTCCCGACGGCAGGAAGCTCTGTCGGAGTGACTGGCATCCAATCGCTTTGTTCCATCGCTTCGGCCACCAGATTATACCAGCTCGCACCTTCTTTGCCGCGATCCCCTGCACCGGCGACGACCAGCCATTGTTCGGCCCGCGTCAAAGCCACATAAAGCAGGCGCATCCGTTCCTGATCGGCAAATTCCTTGGCGGCTTCCTTGGCCTCTTTCTGAACCATCGGGGACATATCTTCGGGGGATTTCCACAAGAAACCACCCGTTTTCAGCGCAAGTATCTGGGAAGAATCGCTGTTCCCTTTGCGCACTTCGGTATCCGGCAAGATCACAATCGGCGCTTCGAGACCCTTGGAACCGTGCACCGTCATCACACGAATCTGCCCCGCGCCGCTGTCCATTTCCCGTTTGATTTCAACCTTCCCCGCAGCAAACCAGTTCAGGAACCCCGGAAGGCTGGGCGCTTCGAGTTGTTCGTATCGCATGGCTTGGGACAGCAATTCGTCGATCCCGTCCTCGGCCTCGGCACCCAACCGCGCGAGGATATTCTCGCGCCCGTTGTGAAGGGTAAGGATACGTTCGATCAATTCGTACGGGCGCAGGAAATCCGCTTGCTTCAGCACATCCCGCAGGATCGCCAATTGCGCGGGATAGTGTGTTTCAGCCTCTCGCAGCGCCTGCCATAGGGTTTTGCCCTTTTCGCGCGGTTGTGCCACGTGAAACAATTCAGCCTCACCAAAGCCGAGCAGCGGGGAACGCAGTGCCTCTGCCAGTGAAAGATCGTCCTCCGGCAGGTCGGCAAATTTCAGCAGCGACAGCATATCCCGCACAGCGAGTTCCTGCCCCACATCCAGCCGGTCAGCGCCTGCAACGGGCAATTCAAGGGTCTTGAGTTCTTTGATAATGCTGTGAAAAATCGGGCGGCGGCCCTGCACCAGTATCAGAAAATCGCTTGCCTTTACGGGGCGATTCTGACCAGGAAGTTCCTGCTTGCTGTCGAGCACATGTTTGATCCACGCCGCGATCTGGCGGGCAAGGATTGTCTGGGGATTGTCCGGCGCGGGGGTGTCGACCGGTTTATACCACGGGGTGTCATCCTTGGTCTTTTCTGTTTCGATAAACGGCCAGAGATCGACACGTCCCGGCAGGTCTGTCTTAAAGGGACGGTGCAGCGCCTGTTTCAGAAAACCGGCACCGGCGGGGCCTTCGAATACCTTGTCCACCAGTCGCAGCACCGGCTCGGATGAGCGAAAGGAAAAGGACAGCTCGACTTCTTCCAGCCTATTCTGAACCGCATTCAGACGGTTGGAAAACCGTTGGCGCATCACGTCAAATTCCGCCGGATCAGCGCCTTGGAACGAATAGATCGACTGCTTCTCATCCCCGACGACAAAAATAGTGCGGTTGGTGTCCTTGCCGCTGTCACCGGAGGTAAACTCATCGGTCAGCAGCTTGACCACATCCCACTGGCTCGGGCTGGTGTCTTGTGCTTCGTCCACAAGAACGTGATCAATGCCGCCATCAAGCTTGTATAAAACCCATTCCGCCGCCTTGGAGCCTGACAAAAGACGTCCGGCGCGCGCGATCAGGTCGTCATAATCCAGCCGGCCCGTCTGGGTTTTCAACTGGTCGTAACGCTCTAGGAATGCTGTGGAAAACGCTGCCATTGCCTCGGCCCGTTCCAGTGCAAGATGGTTCACGTAAAGCCAGTAAACTTCCTCTGTGCGCTCCATAATTTCGTTGAGCGCTTGCACCAGTTCGGGGTGGTTTTCACGGCAAGGTTTCTGCGAAGGCAGCTTGTCCAGTTTCGCCGAATAGGGACCGGCCTTGGCCGTCGGACCAAACAGCAGCAAGCCGCCTGCACCCTTCAAATAAGACTCTATGCTGGTGGCGTTTGCCAATTGTTCCAGCTTGGGCGCATCCGCCTTGTTAGACTGTTCGGCATTGACCACGCGCGCGGCTTCTAGCAGCACTTCGCGGCTGTCGCGGTCCAGTACATAGGCCAGCATATCGGCAGGATTTTCGCTGTTTGTGGACGGGAACAACGCGCGCACGGCTTTTATGTCCAACGCATCCCGTTTAGAGGCGATTTCTGCCAGCAAGGCATCCGGTTCCAGCCCCGACATAAATCGCGCCAGCCGGTCCACAGCGGTGATACCGTCCCCGTCGGCAAGTCCTTCGAGGATTTCCGCCCGCATCAATTTCGCCTGACGATCCTCCAGCACTTCAAACTGCGGAGAGACACCTGCCTCCAATGGGAAACGGCGCAGTAGCTTGTCGCAAAAAGAGTGGATCGTCTGGATTTTAAGACCACCGGGTGTTTCAAGCGCGTTGGCAAAAAGGGTGCGGGCCTTGCGCATGGCAACAGGGTCTAACGCTTCGCCTTCGCCAAGTTCGGACAGGGCTTCGCGCAGGGCGTCATCGGGCATCATGGCCCACTCGCCGAGTCGTTTGAACAGGCGGTTCTGCATCTCGGCTGCGGCGGCTTTGGTGTAGGTCAGACACAGGATTTTCTGCGGCTGCGTTCCATTCAACAACAGCCGCGCCACGCGGTCCGTCAGCACGCGGGTCTTGCCCGAACCGGCATTGGCCGCCACCCAGGTAGAGGCGTCAGGATTGGCGGCGCGGACCTGCGCAAGGGTCGCATCGTTCATTGGTTTGGCGGTCATCAGTCGTTTCTCCCCACGGGAATTTCCACCGGCGCATCGCTTTCTTCCCATTCGCCTTTGCGGGCGAGATGGTCGAATTCATAGGCAAAGCTCATTTGCTGCATTCGCGTGCGGGCTGGAAATCCCTTTTCGGTGGATTGATAGGATTGCACCAGTTCGACAAATTCCTGCCAGACCGCATCTATTTCGGCGGGCGTTACGTCAAGTGACAGAGTTTTGCCCTTGGTGTCCTGCGCCGCGCCGCTTAACCCGATGTATTCCAGCGCAACGGGCATTCCCTGACCAATTTTCTCAAACCCGCCGGTCGCTGCAATTGCGGCTTCTAACTGAAGCTGTTTGTTAAAGAAATCCGTCTGCGCTTTGGTCGGTGGAGAGCCGGATTTATAATCGTAGATCAGAAAGTTACCGGCTTCATCCGTGTCGATCCGGTCCGCTTTGGCCACCAGCTTGAAGTCGAGAGATTCGATCTCGCGCGCGCCTTCTATTTCCTGCGCAGTGGACCCGCCCCGCAGACGCCGTTCGGCCTCCTGTGCGACGAACCAGCCGGAAATTCGCGCCAGTCGTGCCAGCCATATCCGTTGCATCGCGGGCCATGGCACTTTGTCACGTAACACCTCTTCGGCCACATCAAGAAGCGCTTTACGGGCGTCATCGGGCAGGCTGTCGGGGTAGCGGTGGACGAACACTTCAACCACTTTATGAAGCGCGATCCCACGGATCAAGGCATCCGGTTCACGTCCCAGCGGGTCCAGCCGTTTGAGTTGCAGAATCTTCTGGGCATAAACCGCATAAGGATCGCGGATCAGCCGTTCTACCTGTGTCACTGACAGTTGTTTCAATCGCTTGCCTGCGGGCGGCATCGGGGCCGGACGCGGCGCGGGGGGGACCGTTGTGGCGGGGCGGTCCATCTGGCGGGCGAGATCAATCCAGTGCTGACCGTTCTCCGTCAGGGTCTTAACAGCAGCTTTGCCAGTATCCCCCAAACCGTTCATCAGGTTTAAAATCCGCACGATCCAACGGGAGGCCACGGTCGGCGCATCCCCGTCCCGCAAGGAGTGGCTCAGCACCAGTTCGGCCGCACCGCAGCCCTGTTGGAAGTCATGGGCGGACAGGCCAATCAGCCGTTCAGGCGGCGGCAGTCCGATCTGCTTGCGCATGGCACGGTTCAACCACGGATCAGGGCTTTCTACGCCGGGCCAGACCGGATCATTCATACCGCCAAGGATCACCAGATCGGCCGTTTCAACGCGGGCTTCAAGCGTGCCCCAGATCGCCACCATTGGGTGGGAGGCACGAGCCTCCCGCGCGGTTTCAGAGCCTAGAACGTTGGAAAAAAGTGCGCGGTAATCCGCAATGCTCAGCGGTCCGGCGGCATCAGCATCCTTAGCTAACGTGTTGAAAACCTGCGTGGCTTTCTCGCCGGTTTCCATCTTCCACAGTTCGTGTTCGCTTTCTTGGGATGGTCCGGCGGCCAAGGCTTCGGCTGTTGCAAGATGCAGTTCCAACATCGCAGGCAGATCACCCTCTGCCATAGTTTCCAGCGGCGCAAGGCAGCGCACGATCCAGTCCGCCCAAACGCGACGGGCGGGGTTTTTCGTGTCCTTATCGGCCCAGTCGCGCAGGCCATCAAAATCTATGAAAGGCGCACCGCCGCGCAGTTTTTGCTTTTCATATTCGCGGGCGAAACGGCGGCTGTCCCCTTCCCGAACGCCGCTATCCGTCAGCGGATGTTTCAGCAGCGCGATCAGGTCCAACGGCGTTAGCCGTTGCCCCATGCAGTTGGCCACCAAACGCAGAAATATACCCGGAGGAGTCAGGTGCAAAGGTCGCCCCGCACTGTCATCGGGCAGAATATTCCAGCGTTGCAATACGGCACTGACACGGCGGGTCAGGGTCCGGTCTGGTGTGATCAGCACAGCGCGTTTGCCCTGTTCCAGCGCGGCGCGCAGACGCAGCGCCAGTGCCATCGACTCTTCTTTGGGGGTTTCCGCCTCTATCAGTGTCCAACCTTCGATCGCTTTATCCAATGCGGGCAGCAGCTTTGGTCCCTCGTCCAGCCATTGATCGGTGAAGGGGGCGGGGCGCAACGCCAGCGACACCAGCGCATTGCGTTCCGGATTGGCGGGCGTGTGATCCGACCAGTCGGCAATATCTTCCAGCGCAACCCCTGCCTGTCTGCAAAAATAAGCCAGCGCGGATTGCGGGTTATCAAGAGACACGAACTCCCCGCCGAGCGCATCCCAGTTTTCCACACTCAGCGCACGATCAAGGCCGGGCAAAACCACAGCCCCTTGGGGCAAGGCAGCAACGGCGCGCATAAACAGTGCGGTCTCTGCGCGCGATCCGGTAGAGCCGATGGCAATGACAGGATGCTCCGGCGGGGTGTCGGCCCATTTCGCAGTAAACGCAAGCGCCGCTGCCCGTTGGCGGTCCTGCGGGTCGGTGGGATTATCACTATCCCAGTGCTGTGCGAGGATGTTCAGAAAATCGAGCGAGCGTTGCCAGTGACCGGATTGATCCTCCACCGATATTTCCGCCAGCGCTGACATCGGCACGCCTTCGCCCTGCATTTCGTCCAAAACAGCAGCAAGGGATTGCGCCAGATCGAATTTCGCCGACTGCGGTGCAATAGACCCGTCCGCTGCCAGCAACCGGCCCACCAGTTGCGCCAGTGTCAGTTGGCGGCGCAGTTTGGAAACAGGTTCGGGCAGGACGACGGGCAAATCCGGGTGATTGGCAATATCTGTCAGCACGCGGATTTTAGGCAACAGCAGCGCGCCATCTTCAGTCAGAAGCTCTTTCAAGCGCCGCGCCATGCGCTGGGTGTTCACGAAAATCTCTGTCCGGCCCAGCACCTCTGGCCCATGTCCCGCTAGCCGCGCCTGTAGTCCGGCGATGAAGCTGCGTGAAAAATCACAACCGATTGGAACCGCAAACACGCGGGGTTGGGAGGTGGGTTCAAACATCAGCGAGTGCCTTTTCTGCGGCCTGAATGCCCGAAGGACGACCAACATCCACCCATTTCCCACCGTAAACCCAACCAAACGCGCGACGCTCTGCTATCATTTGGTTCCAGAGCAGGTTGAGCGAGAAAGACGTCTCGGCAATACCGGATAGGCGGTCCGTTTTCAAAATTTGCACGCCGGTGTAAACATATGGGGCTGTTGGGTTGTTACCGCGCCGGATCAATGCACCGTCCCCGTCGCACGAAAAATCGCCCGCACCTTCATGGGCGATGGTCTGTTCTATCGGAACGAGTGATAGCAGCGCATCCATATGGTCCGGATTCCAACGGGCTAACAGCTCGGGCACAGGATTAGGTCCAGCAAACACCGCGTCAGAGTTCATAACCACCACCGGATCAGGCCCCAGCAACGGCAGCGCATTCTTCAACCCGCCGCCGGTTTCCAGAATTTCCGGCACCTCTTGCAGGCAGGTTACATGCGTCTTCCCCGCAAGGTGCGTTTCGATCTGATCGGCGAGGTAATGGGTGTTCACCACGATGTTCTGGAAACCGTCCAGCAGGCTTAAAGCATGATCTATCAGTGGCTTACCGTCCACTTCGATCAAGGGTTTGGGTGTTTTATCCGTTAGTGGTGCCATGCGGGTGCCAAAGCCGGCGGCAAAGATCATGGCAGTTTTAGGGATCATCGCCCCGCCTCGGCGATGCGTTTTTGGATGTCATCGGTTGGCGGGGGAACGTGGCGTGCAACCCAGTCTGCAATGGCGGTCAGTGAAGGATCGCCGAGATCCCGCTGCAGATGATCCCAGACGCGGGGCATGTGTTTAAGGTAAACCGGTTTGCCATCCCGCATACAGAGCCTTGCGAAAATTCCGATGATCTTGATATTTCTTTGCATTCCCAGCGTGTTATACGCGGTCTGGAAAGCTTCACGATCAGCGCCGGATTGGGTTATGTAATGATCAAGCATCGCGCTTTGCAGATCCGGGCTGGTATCGCGGCGGGCATCTTCAAGCAGGGACACAAGATCATAAGCCGGATGACCCAGAAGCGCGTCCTGATAATCAAGCTGTCCGACACGCCGGATGCCTTCAAGATCTGGCAACCACAGCAGGTTTTCCGAATGATAATCCCGCAGAGCAACCGTATCCGTAGCAAGCCCTGCGCAGGCATCGGTGATCAGGCTGTCAAATTCGGCCCGCAAATCTGCTGGCGTGTCTTCTCCGGTTGCGGCTGGCAGATACCAATCGGTCAGCAACTGCGCCTCGCGCAGGTAGGTTGCGCTGTCGTAAGGGGCAATATCAGCGGGCGGCGGGGCGTTTTTAAGATGCACCAGCACATCAACCGCAGCGGTATAAAGTTCAACTTCATCCGCGCGGGCCGTGCCGCAAAGGCGGGCGAACAGATCGTCGCCAAAATCCTCTAGCAACAAGAAACCGGCCTCTTCGTCTGCAGCTAAAATACGCGGCGCGGAAATGCCTTGATCCAACAGCCAGTTGGTCATTTTAACAAAGGGGCGAATATCCTCCCCGCGTTCTGGCGGGGCGTTCATCAAAACCGCATTTCCGTGCATCGGGTCAGTCAGCCTGTCGTAGCTGCGGTTAGAGGCATCGCCCGCCAGATTGGCCCGCGTGGCGTGGTTCCACTCGGCGGATTTCAGGAAACGGGTGATCAGTTCGGAACGGTCGGTCAACGGGCCTAGCCTTGGGTCTTGGTCATGAATGAAAGCAATGAAACCGTAGTGTTCCATTTGCTGTCAGTCCATTCAAGCGAAACCCGACGGCGGTCTTCATCGTGTATTTCAAAGGTCAGCGAGAGCGCTGATTGCGGACGCAAACTGCCGAGCCGTTCAGGCCATTCAATCAGGCAGATGCTATCCTCGAAGGCTTGGTCCAGACCAAGCTCGTACAGCTCGTCCACTGCTGTAAGACGGTAGAGATCGGCGTGCCAGATTTCCGTGTCGTGCAATTCGTACACTTGTACCAGCGTGAACGTCGGGGAGGGCACATCCTCAACCGCGCCGATTTCCTGAAGGCGGGTCTGGATATACATCCGCGCCAGTTCGGTTTTACCGGCCCCCACGGGACCGGACAATAAAACCGTGTCGCCCGCCACGAGGGTCTCTGCCAGCACATTTGCCAGCAATTTCGTGTCTTCAAGACTGTTGAGATCAAAGCTTTGTTTCATGGGGCGGGCCTGATTGCGGGGTCTGTCCCATCCATCCCCCAGCCCAAAGATGATTGCAACAGGCTTTCCCAGTTCAGGTGGAATCCGCCAATTGTTCCGGCTCCGGTGATGCACCAGCCCGCTTAAATTCACAAAATACACGGCCATCTGCAATCGGTGAAACTGTCATGGTCAGTTTGGCGCCGCAGGTGTGGGTAATCTGGGCTTGCCACTGGCTGCGTTCGCTAAGATCGTGAATGAAATTGCGGAATTCACCCCAGACAGGGGTGGGCAGACAGTTCTTTTGAAACAACCGACTGACATCCGTGACAGTCGGGGGAGCCACCGCAGTTGAAAGGGTGCAGGACCAAAGCTCGTCAAAGGCGTCATTGGCGTAGGTCAGCTCTCCGGCTTGGTTGAAAATCGCCACTGCTTCTGAAAGGCTCTCTAGTGCGGCGTAAAGCTGGCGGATTTCTGCGCGATAGCCCGCCTCCATCGCGGCAGTGCGAGAGATATCTTCAAACAAAAGGGCAGCGCCACCGCGGGGGTGGGGCCGTCCAGTGACGCGGTAGATGGCACCAGAGGGAAGTGCCCAATCTACTTCGTACTTACCTGTGAAGGCGCCACTTTCAAGTTCCGCAAATTCCTGTCGCAATGTGGTGAAGTCGCGGGGTTCGGGAATGGACCCGTTGTTGCGCAACCGATCCAGAAATGCCCGCATACTTGGTCTACGGGCGAGCCAGTCCGGTGCCAGTTCCAACAATGAAGACAGGGCAGGGTTGAACAGTGTCAAATCCCGCTCCCTGTCGAACACCGCGATGCCAATAGGCAGATGGGCAAAGGTCGCAGTAAGGGTCTGAATAAAGCGTTTCAGTTCGTTTTCGGTTTCCGCAAGAAGGGTTGCGTCCTTAGCGTAAAATACGGTTCCTGCACCATTTTTCTGGGATTGTATCGAAAAAGCCTCTGGGCTTTCCGGCTGGACAGATTTCAGTCGGAATACTTCTTCTGCACCGGACACTGCCTTGGCTGTCAGCTTTTCAAAAGCATCTATCCCTTTGAAGTGCCCGTCCTGTTCCATAAAGGTTTTCAGACAGTAATCGTTCACCCAAGCGACCTGACCGCCGGATTCAATCCAGATGCCAAAAGGGGCGGAGTAAGCGATTTTGCCCAGCGTCGGACCAGATGAAACAAGCGCGCCTTTCCGTCGCCCCCGCGCCGCAGGCAGCGGTACGACCAAGGCAAGGCAAATTCCCAAACCAAACAGTAAACCTACGAGCATGAATCCCGTCTGAAAACCCGTCAACACTGTTGCCTTCCCTGTGATCCGATACCGAACTTATAGAAGACAGAAAATTAGTTAAAATGAGGTTAACTATCACTCGCCCCTGTTGGTGCGGGATCGATTTGGCGGTTCGGCCCCACGACAGATGCGCGATCCACTTCCAGATCCGCACGGTCCCAACGCACATTTACAATGGCACCGGTCGCGCCTTCCATAGCTTTCATCGCGCCGGCATTCTGGCCCATCGTATAGCCGTCCACCGCCGCGTTGGTAAAGGTGAGCTCGGCGCCGGTGCGCTCTAGCATAGTCTTGGCGATAAACAGGCCAAGCCCCATGCCCTCATACTCCGGTCGCGACGAGGCATGCCCGTCCGAGGATTTGCGCTTGCTCAGGAAGGGGTCACCGATCCGCCCCAGTAAATCCGGTGGGTAACCGCGTCCATCGTCCCCCACCATGACCCGAATAGACGTGTCGCTCCATGTGGTGTGAACCCAGACCGTGCTCTTGGCGAAATCCACCGCGTTTTGTACAAGATTGCGCACGCCGTGGATGAATTCGGGATTGCGCTGGGCGTATGGAATATCTTCAAGGCGGGGTTGTTCGGTCGATCCGTTGGCAAGAAAATGGATAAATTTCCCCCTATTTTCATGCGGTTCTGCGGCTTCTTGAACAATCGAGGTCAATGGCGCAGTCTTTAACAGCAGATCGTCCTTACCGGCCCGTCCCATGTCCCGCAGGATATCGCGCAGGCGTTCGGCTTGGGAAGAAATCAGCTCTGCATCCTCGCGCAGTTCCGGTGTGTCTTCCAGTTCCTCTGCCAGTTCGGAAGCCACAAGTTTAATGGTGGCAAGCGGTGTTCCCATTTCATGGGCGGCCGCCGCAACAACGCCGCCAAGAAGGGTCAGTTCATGCTCTCGCGCCAAGGCCATCTGCGTAGCTGCGAGTGCTTGGCTCATGGAAAACGTTTCGCTTGTAACCCGTCTTGCATAGCCCCCCAGAAACAGGATGCCGATCACCAATGCGGTCCAGTAGCCCGCCACGTAAAGCTGCGGCAGGGCGACAATCTCTCCGGTTTGGAGGGTTAAGGGAACGTATAAGAAAGCCAGCGCACTGATCGCAAGCAGTGCGATACCGCTTACCAGAAATGTGGCATTGACCCTAAGCGCGGTGGCGGAAATGGTTACTGGTGCAAGGATCAGCAAGGCAAAAGGATTGTTCAGCCCCCCGTTCAGGTACAGCAGGATAACCAATTGCCCCAGATCGAATAGCAAAGTCAGGGTTGTTTCCTGTTGCGACAGGCGCTTGGTTTCCGGAAGCGTAAAGGTTGCGGCGAGGTTGAAGATCACCGAAGCACCAATGGCCACCACATTCATCCCGATCAGAAGATCCAGATCAAGCACATAATAAGCCACGGCAACGGCAGCGGTTTGTCCGAAAATTGCCAGCCAACGCAAATAGATAAGGGTGCGCATCCGAACCCATTCACTGCGGGCAGAAGCATAGAAAAACGGCTGGGCGGTCTCTGACATGGGTTTTGCCTGACTTTATGCGGTGGTGTGACGTGATACCATCACGGCGAATGTGGCACAGAGGTTCTTTGGGGTGCAATGACAGATGCGTAGGATGACAGGTCCAAAGTACCGCACCACACGGGTTTGACCTGACATTCGGGAAACTCTACTAAGGATTAACACGATACGAAGGGACGGACATGTCGGAAACTGAGATGCGGGAAATCGGCGCGGATAACTCGTTGATGATCCTAGACGACGATGAACCCTTTCGCCGCCGTCTGGCTCGGGCGATGGAAAAGCGGGGGTTCAATCCGACAGCGCTGGATTCAGTGGCTGCGGGTCGGGCATTTTGTACCGCGACGCCTCCGGCCTATGCGGTTGTGGATTTGCGGCTCGAAGATGGCACCGGTCTGGACGTGGTAGAAGTGCTGCGCGCGCGCCGTGCGGATGCAAAGATCGTTGTTCTGACCGGATACGGTGCGATTGCCACTGCGGTTGCTGCGGTGAAGATCGGCGCGACGGATTACCTGTCAAAACCGGCTGATGCCAAGGACGTAACACACGCACTGTTGGCGCTGCCCGGCGACAAGCCACCGCCACCGGAAAATCCCATGTCTGCGGATCGCGTCCGCTGGGAACATATCCAGCGCGTGTTTGAGCTGTGTGACCGCAACGTGTCAGAGACCGCACGCCGGTTGAACATGCACCGCCGTACCTTGCAGCGTATTCTGGCGAAACGTAGCCCTAAATAAAACGTTCAGCGGGTGTTGGCTTTGATGTAGGTCAATTGCACATCTGGTGCGATGGCCGACAGCACTGCCTCGGTTGCCGAGCGTTGGCTGATCGGGGCCTCGGCCTCTACCAAAGTGGCGGCAGTGATGGCGTAAGGGGTTTGGCAAGGCTGGCGCATGTTCATCAGGGCAAGCGCGGATTCCAGTGGTGAAAAGCTGGGGTTATAGGCCGCGTTTTCTCCGTAGCGTCCGGTAAAGATTGTCCCGTCTGACTGCGCAACCGCGATACCGCAGTGGCCACCTGTGTAGGGCGCATAGCTTGCATTAGCTGCTTTAAGCGCAGCTTGTGCCAAAGGGTCTTCGCTTTGGATGGTAAGGGACTGATCTTGCGACGACATCAGCCCGCCCTCCATCCCGAGATCGGCAGGGCCAAAAGACTCTGGTAGGTAATGGGAGAGGGGTTTGGTGGAGTAGCTGAAATCATCCTCACCGGCCCCGTCACGCATCAGAATGTTGAAACCGTGCGCTGCCGATGCCAATTCGTTCATAAACTGACGGCAATACCCGCAAGGCGCTGCGTTCACTGCCAGCGCGAGTAGTCCTTGCTCTCCCATCTGCCAAGCATGGTTAATGGCGGATTGTTCGCCGTGTACAGAAAAGCTGAGCGCATGGCCCGAGAATTCCATGTTAGAGCCGAAGTATAAGTTACCCGTCGTGCTGCCCAAAACAATCGCACCAACGTGAAACCCTGACAGCGGCACCCGCGCATAGGCTGCGGCGACGGGCAGCAACCGGATCATCAGGCTTTCAGTGTCTATACCAAGCTGATCCCTTACCTTTTGCACAGTCGACGCAGAGATCATGGCGCCGCGTGACAGATCGGGCACCAGTATTTCGCGCAGTTCCGGCGGGAAGGTATCAGGGAAAGGAAGATCGGTCATAGGTTCGGCTTTCGTAACGTGTGGGAGAGTAACCCTGTTTCATGCTGCCTTGGCAACCTGCAACAACCATTTTCGCAAGGTCCGCTCTTTCGGCCCGTCCCGCGAGGGCAGCCACACGAGATAATAGCCAAGGTCTTCGGACTCCAGTTCAAACAAAAGTTTCAACTGACCGGTGGCAACTTCCCGTTCGATCAGGGAACGGGGGTGCAGTGTGACGCCCAGCCCTGCCATTACACCGGACAGTGCAAGGCTTGACCGCGACATCAGGTTTACATTCAAATTGTCAAAATCCAGACCCTCCGCTTCCAGCATAGCGCGGCGCTCCATCATGGAGTCTTCCAGCAGCCAAGGCAGGGATTGGGTGTCTTTCAGGGTCTTATATTCACAATCCTTCACCAAATCAGGGTGCGCAACCACACAGAAACCGCCGTCTGTCAGCCGCTCCACTTCCATCCCCTGCCAATCCCCGGTGCCGTAACGGATTGCCAGATCGAAGACGCCTTGACTCAGGTCAACGAGCTCCACGCTCGGGTTGATATTCAGTGTGATCTCGGGGTGATCCCGCCAGAAAGACCCGATGCGGGGCATCAGCCAGTTGGTGGCAAAAGCGGGGGTGACAGAGATGTTAAGGGGGCGGTCCTCATGCAGGCGGCGCAAATCGTCTACACCTGCGGCGATTTCGCCGAACCCTGTTTGCAGGCGGATCGACAAAGCGTGACCACTCGGCGTGAGAGCCAACCCGCGCCCTTGCCGCTGTACAAGTGCCTCTTTAAATTCCGCCTCCAGCCCGCGCACATGCTGGGCGATTGCGGCATGGGTCACGTTCAGCTCTCGCGCGGCTTTGCTGAAATTCAGATGCCGCGCTGTTGCTTCAAACGCGCGCAGGGCTGAAAGCGAGGGAATTTCCCGCCAGTCCATCAAACTATAAGCTCAGCTAACATTTGAGAAATATTACGGATTCGATCTGCAAAGGCAATCCCCATAGAAAGGATGCAGACACAGAGAAAGGAAAGACAATGTTCAACTCTATCGCCAAAGCCCTGATGATTGCTTCCCGGCAAGATGGACGCGGTCCAATCAGTTACCACGATCTAAATTCCGAAGCCTACCGCCATGAAGAACGCAAGAAGCTGGAATTGGAGCGTCAGGCCGCCCTGCGCCGCATCCATTCGCTCCATATCTGAAAGGCTGAAAGATCAGCTTTCAGTTAAATCGCTAAAGACTTCCATGAACGCACCCTTTGATTCCATCGGAGGGTGCGGGCGCAATTTGCGCTTTGGGATGTCGTCAAACACCGGTTTACCAAACAGTTTGTCCGCTTCCTCTTCGGAAAATCCTGCAATTTGAACCGCTTCCAGCCAGGCAGAAATGCGATCTGCCCGTTTGATCTGCTTCTTGATTGCAGGAGGCAGTTCAGCGGGCAAGCCGAACCGGATTTGGATCGCCTCCATCAACCGTTTGTCGAGCGCGGCATATTCCGGGCCGACTGCATCCTTAACAGGGGAAATCATATCCCCGATCACATATTCCGGCGCATCGTGCAGCAAAGCAGCCAGTTGCCAGTCCCGCCCCGCCTTCGGATAGAGGCGGCGGTAAAGTTCCAGCACAAAAACGGAGTGTTCCGCCACAGAGTAAGGATAATCACCGTAGGTTTGCCCGTTCCACCGTGCCACAAAAGCCAGCCCGTGGGCGATGTCCTCGATCTCTATGTCCAGCGGCGATGGATCGAGCAGATCCAGCCGCCGCCCCGATAACATCCGCTGCCATGCCCGTTGTGGTTTCATGGAGTCTCCTTTGCGGGCATTACGACTTGTTCCGATATTTTTGCAACGATTTGGCGATTCATGCGTTGATTGCATGAAGGAGGCACCAATGAAACGCTTTTTTATCGCTCTGACAACCGCCGTTCTGGCATCGACAACCGCACAGGCCACAACGTCCTGCATGGATTCCGAAGAGATGGAAGCCGCTCTGGTTGACTGGTATGCCGAAAAAGCCGTTGGCCCCAAAATCGACCGTGACGAAACGGAAATCCAGCTTTGGGCGTCGGAGCAAAACGGAACATGGACCCTTGTGAGCTATTACGAGAGCGGTCAGTCCTGCGTTATTGCGCAAGGCGATCACACAACGCCGGAACCTGACCTGCAACAGCAGGAAGAATTGTACTCCATGTTGGTGGTTCCAAACGAACGCGCGCTCTGACACCCCTGTGATCTATTGCCCGTTGAGACGATAGGGGAATGCTGGTAATGCCGTGTCAAAACCAAGATTGAAAGGTTCTGACATGGCGTCCGACTATATCGTAAAAGACATTTCACTGGCTGAGTTTGGCCGCAAGGAACTCGACATCGCCGAAACCGAAATGCCAGGTCTGATGGCTTTGCGCGAAGAATTCGGTGAGAGCCAGCCGCTGAAAGGCGCGCGGATTGTTGGCTCCTTGCACATGACAATCCAGACTGCGGTTCTGATTGAAACTCTGACAGCCCTTGGCGCAGATGTGCGCTGGGCGTCCTGTAACATCTTCTCGACCCAAGATCACGCCGCTGCCGCGATTGCTGCTTCTGGCGTGCCGGTGTTTGCCATCAAAGGCCAAACCCTTGAAGAGCATTGGGATTATCTCGACAAATCTTTCCTGTTTGAAGATGGCCCGAACCTGATCCTCGATGACGGCGGGGATGCAACGCTCTACATCCTGTTGGGCGCACGCATCGAAGCCGGCGAAGAATTTGGCGTTGCAACATCCGAAGAAGAAGAGGCGATCCAAGCCCAGATCAAAAAGCGTATGGCGGCATCGCCGGGCTGGTTCACCAAAATGCGCGGCCAGATCAAAGGTGTTTCTGAAGAGACAACAACCGGCGTTCACCGTCTTTATGAACTACAAAAGAACGGCGACCTGCCTTTCCCTGCAATCAACGTGAATGATTCGGTAACAAAATCCAAATTCGACAACAAATACGGCTGTAAGGAATCGCTCGTTGATGGCATCCGCCGTGCGACCGATACCATGATGGCTGGTAAAACTGCTGTGGTCTGTGGTTACGGCGATGTTGGCAAAGGCTCTGCCGCTTCCTTGCGTGGTGCTGGCGCCCGTGTGAAAGTGACTGAAATCGATCCGATCTGTGCGCTTCAGGCGGCAATGGACGGATTTGAAGTTACCACCTTAGAAGATTGCGTCAAAGACGCGGATATTTTTGTCACCACAACCGGTAACAAGGACATCATCCGCATCGAACACATGCGCGAAATGAAGGATATGGCGATCGTTGGCAACATCGGTCACTTTGATAATGAAATTCAGGTGGCCAACCTTGCGAATCTGAAGGTGACCAACATCAAAGATCAGGTGGATATGTACGAAATGCCATCCGGTAACCGTATGATCCTGCTGTCCCAAGGCCGTTTGTTGAACCTTGGCAACGCGACAGGACACCCGTCGTTCGTGATGTCTGCATCCTTCACCAATCAGGTTCTGGCCCAAATCGAACTGTGGACCCGTGGTGAGCAATACAACAACGAAGTCTATATCCTGCCCAAGCATCTGGACGAAAAAGTTGCGCGTCTGCACCTTGCAAAAATTGGCGTAAAACTGACCGAACTGTCCAAAGATCAGGCAGATTATATTGGCGTGACGACTGAAGGCCCGTTCAAGCCGGAACACTACCGTTACTAAGGCTACAGCCGCCCGACCATAAGAGTTCCAAAACGACCGCTCCGGCGGTCGTTTTTTTGTGCGAAAAAGGGGTGATATCCCGCCTTTGATGCCGCGTGTCCAGCGACGGGTTGGAAAAGAAACGCAGATGCCCCCTTTTTTTGCTTTCCCGCTTACCCTAAGTTTCCGCGTGAGAAGGGCGCTTCACGCAGGATGGCCCTTTCTTGGAACAGGGACAATCCGGCGCTATAGGAGTTGAAAATGGGAAAACGCGACGATTTGATTGCCAGATATGCTGACGATCTGAAGAGTAAATGTGGAATGACACCCGACATGGATCTGCTGACAAAAGTGACCATAGGCTGTGGTCCGTCGATCTATGACGCAGATGCAGCGACTGTCGCTTCCAGCCAACCCGGCGAACTGGAAACCGTAAAGAAGAACTTCCTTATGAAGAAACTCGGATTGTCCGACGGTCCTGAACTGGACACAGCGATTGAAAAAGTGATCGACACTTATGGCAAGTCCGAGCGTAACAAATACCGTGCTGTGATTTACTACATGCTGACCAAAGAGTTCGGCAAAGAATCTGTCTACAGCTAAACCACATTGAACCAGAGCTTACGGGCGCCCTTCGTGGCGCCCTTTGTGTTTTAGGGGGCAAAGATGCAGCGCAGAAACAGGATTGGCTGGTGGCTTGGTGGGTTGTTTCTACCATTGGTTGCGCTGGCCTTTGCTACCACAACGCTGTTGTATCACCCCCAAACGCCGCTGCCAGCGGAGTGGAACCCGACCCGTCCGCTTGATCCAACAGCCCCGTCAACGCGGATAACTGAGTGGAAACTTGCGCGGGCGGTGGCTGATCCGCAATTGTGCACCGCAGCTTTAGGCCGGATTGCAATGCCGGTTGTCACACTGCCGCCGCAGGAAACCGACGATCAATGCCACATCAGAAATCGCGTGCAACTGTCCGAACTGGCAACAGCGCGCGTTGCCGCGCTTGAGACCCGCTGCGACATCGCCCTGCGGCTCGCTATGTGGGAACATCACGGGCTGCAACCGACAGCGCAAGCGTTGCTCGGCGCTGAAATTACCCGCATCCATCATTTTGGAAGCTACTCTTGCCGTACAATCGCAGGGTCTTCGCGGATGAGCCAGCACGCCACCGCCAATGCCTTAGATATTTCCGGTTTTGATCTGGCAAACGGGCAAAAGATCCGCTTGCGGAACGATTGGCAAGATACTGGTAACACGGCAGAATTTTTACGCTCTGCAAGGGACAGCGCTTGCCAGTGGTTCCGCATGGTGCTTAGCCCCGATTACAATGCAGCGCATTATGATCATTTCCATATGGATCAAGGACGCTGGTCAGGGTGTCGTTGACTACGCCAGCCCGCCCATATCGCAGATAATATCCCATTCCTCGGGACGCACGGGTTGCACGGACAGGCGGGAGTTTTTGACCAACACCATCTCGGCCAGACGCGGATCGGCCTTGACCATATCCAGCGTCACCGGCGTTTTGAAAGGTTTCACTGCCTTGATGTCCACACACTCCCAACGTGCATCATCCGTGGTGCTGTCGGGATGGGCCAGTGCGCAGACCTCAACGATCCCCACCACCGCTTTTTCCTTCAAAGAATGGTAGAAAAAACCAAGATCGCCCACTTCCATGTCGCGCATGAAGTTACGGGCCTGATAGTTGCGCACACCGTCCCATTCCTCGCCATCATCACCCTTGGCAACCTGTTCCTCCCAGCCCCAAGTGTTCGGCTCTGATTTGAACAGCCAGTAGTTCATGATGCACCTCCGCGTTTATCGGCTTTCCGGTTTCAGGGGGCGCGACATCAGCGTGCGCAGCACCTGTTCCAGTTCCTGTCGCCCATCCAACACATCCGCAACCGCTTGCGCAATCGGCATTTCGATAGTCTGACGTTCTGCCAGCCCCAGAACCGCCTGTGCAGTGGCGATGCCTTCAACGGTTTTGCCCGTGCCAAACGCCCCTTCGCGCCCCAGTTTTTCACCAAACGCAAAGTTGCGCGATTGCAGGGAAGTACAGCTAAGTGCCAGATCGCCAAAGCCCGACAGCCCCATCAAAGTATCTGTTTTCGCCCCCATAGCGCTTGCCAGCCGTGCCAGTTCTGCGAAACCTCGTGTCATAAGGGCGGCGCGTGCACTTTCGCCCAATCCGGCCCCGACCACCAAACCGCAGGCGATGGCATAGACGTTTTTCAACGCCCCGCCCAAGGCGACTCCGGTAGTGTCTTCGCTTAGATACAAACGCAACGACGCGGAGGAGAGAACCTCTTGCAACCACGTACCTGTTTGCGGATCGGCACAAGCCAAGGACAGTGCGGTTGGTTTGCCCTGTGTCAGCTCGCTCGCGAAGCCCGGACCAGAGAGCACAGCCATCTGCGCATCGGGGCGCAGTTCTGCCAGAATATCCTGTTGCAACAGGCCAGTGCCGGTTTCGATCCCTTTCGCACACAGCAGGATTGGCGCGGTTGTCGGCAGGGTAGCATTGGCCAGAAAGCCGCGAAGATGTTGCGCGGGCAGGACCATCAGCAAGATTTCAGACTCTTGCAGATCCGCAAGATCAGAAGTGACGTTCAGTCCCTCGGGCAGCGGTACATCGGGAAGATAGCGTTTGTTTTCGCCGGTTTGACGCATGGTCTTGATCTGGTCGGGATCGCGTCCCCACAGCACCACGTCATTGCCACCCGAGCGCGCAACGCTGGCAAGGGCCGTGCCAAAAGCTCCCGCCCCGATCACGCCAACCCGCGTCATGCCTTGGCCCCTTTCTTACCAGAGCCGAGCATCGGTGCAGCGGCCTTGTCGAGCGGCCAGCGCGGGCGGGCAGATAGGGTCAGATCATCGAATTCACCCCCTGCAAACCGTTCCAGTCCGGCCCATGCAATCATCGCACCATTGTCGGTGCAATATTTCAAAGGTGGTGCGAGAAACTGGAACCCTTCCTTTGCGGCGACATCCTGTAACGCCGCGCGGATCAGGCTGTTTGCAGCAACGCCGCCTGCCACGGCGAGAACCGGCGTTTCCAAAGGTTTGCCAAAAGCAATACAGGCACGGCGAGTCTTTTCGGCCAGCGTATCGGCCACCGCCTGCTGGAAGCTGGCGCATAGATCAGCACGGTCCTGCACTGTCAGCCCACCTTTTTCCGCGACCAATGTGTCACGCGCACGCCGCAGGGCGGTTTTCAGCCCTGAAAAGGACATATCCAGATCAGGACGGTCGAGCAGCGGGCGCGGGAACCGGAACCGTTTTGGATCTCCGTTCTTGGCTTCTTCTTCGATCAACGGTCCACCCGGATACCCAAGACCGAGAAGTTTGGCTGTTTTATCAAAGGCTTCACCCGGCGCGTCATCGATGGTGCCACCCATGCGGGTGAATTGGTCGGGCCCGAGAACGCCCAGAAACTGGCAATGCCCGCCAGAAACCAACAGCATCAGATAAGGATATTCCACACCATCCGTCATGCGCGGGGTCAGGGCGTGACCGGCCAGATGGTTCACCCCCACCAGCGGTTTGCCGGAGCCAATGGACAGCCCCTTCGCGCACATCACGCCGCTGATTACGCCGCCAATCAGACCCGGACCAGCCGTCACCGCGATGGCATCCACCTCGGCTAGGGCCAGCCCCGCCTGTTCAAGCGCTTGTTCAACACACAGGTCCAGCCGTTCGGCATGGGCGCGCGCGGCGATTTCGGGCACCACACCGCCAAAGGCGGCGTGCAGACCTTCCTGCCCCCAAACGATGGAGGACAGCACCTCGCCGCCGTTGCTGTCGCCATCCTTGCGGCGCACCACGGCGGCGGCAGTGTCGTCGCAACTGCTTTCCAGCCCCAATACTGTGATATTATGTGACATTGCCAATCTGCGCCCGTCATGATTTTCTCGCCCCGCAGGTAGCATTTGCGCCCCTTTTCAGCAATGGTCACATCACCCGATGACACATCCCACGCTCTTGATGATCCGGCCAGAGCCGCAATCCCGTGCCTTTACGGCCGCGTTCACGGCGCAAACAGACCGCGCAGTGCCGGTGATCTATAGCCCTGTGATCGGTATCACCCCGCGCAACGATGTGGATTTGCCCGATGACGCGACCCTGCTGTTATTCACGTCGGTTAACAGTGTAACTGTCTGGTCAAAGCATACAACAGATCGCAGTCCTAGCACCTTATGCGTGGGGGAAAACACGGCAGAAGCCGCCCGCGCGCAGGGTTTCAAGACGCAAAGTGCAGATGGCACCGGGGAAGATTTGCTCGCCTTGGTTCTGGCGCAGGCCACGCGGGAAGACCGTATTTATTACCTCTCGGGCAATCATGCAGCGCTTGATCTGGCGCAGGCTTTGCAGGCCAACGGGCTGAATGCGCGGCGGATTGTTCTCTACGATCAGTCGCCGGTGACCCTTTCAAAGGTGGCACTGACCGCTTTGAACGAGGAACCCGTAGTTGTGCCGATATTTTCCCCCAGAACAGCCCGTTATCTAGCGGAGCAAATTTCTGACGTACCACTTTTTAAGTGCCGTTTTCTGTGCATCAGCGAAAATGCAGCGGCCCCGTTGAAGGGGCTCCCAGCACCGACGGAGATCGCCAGCTACCCGACACGGGCCTCTATGATCTCGGCTTTGGATATGACATTGCGCAATTTCACAGCAAAAGACTGAAGATTATAGGCAATTTCAGCGCAGTTTACGCATTGGACTTGAGAGAATGGCACAGAGACCCTAGTTTTGTGGAAAGGATTCCTCCTAAAACCAGAACAGGGCTATCGGCACGTGGCAGATAAATCCAAGAAGAAACCGGAAATCGAAGACGCTGAAGTTGTGGGCGGCACGGACCCCAAGGCCAAAGCGGATAGCAAGGCGACAGACAAAAGCGCTGCCGGAAAGGGTGTGGCTGACAAGCCGACTGATAAAGTCGGTGACAGCACGTCTGTTGGTTCGGATGCGACAGCGGCCAAGGCCCAGTCGTTTCAGAAAAAATCTACCGACGACAAAAGCAACGGTTCGATCAGTGACGGGAAAACCGCGGACGGTAAGGCCGGCCCGAAACCTGTGGATGCCAAGTCAAAAGACGCCAAACCAGCAAGTGTTGCGGCTGGTGCCGTTGCCGGAACGGCTTCCAAAAAGTTTGAGCCGGCAAAGAAATCACAGGTCAAACCTGAATCTGACGCTGTGAAAAAAACCGACCCTGTGAAAAAACCAGATCCCGTTAAGAAACCTGATCCTGTGAAAACGCCCGATCCTGCCCCGACCACTCACACTTCAGAGCATGATGGCGAAGACGAAGATATTGGATCTTCCTTCGCGGCCAAAGTTCTGAGGGCGCTGGCATTGATCATTTTCGGGATCATCATCGCGCTTTGGGGGGCGCCCAAGGTGGCGCCGATGCTGCCAGCGGGGCTGTCCCCCGTAGCGGAGTTTCTGATGCCCGGACAGTCCGAGGCGAAATCCGAAGTTGCAGCACTGCGCTCCGATTTTGACGCACGTCTTGCGGAACTGGAAAATGCTCCGCAAGACGGCGTGAACCAAGACGCAATCGATGCTGCCATCGCGCAATATGCCCAAAGCCAGCAGGAAGAGATGGCCGCGATCAAGGACAGTCTGGCGGCCACCGACGGCGTTGATATTGAATCCCGTATGGCCTCTCTCGAATCCCGCATCGAAGGGGTTGAGGCTGAATTAACCGCTGTGGGTGAGCGTCTTTCGACACAGATTACCGAAAACGGTGCAACCTTGTCCGAAGAAGCTGCCTCAAAACTTTCTGGTTTTCAGGCGACATTGAAGGGCTTGAAAGCGCAAGTGGCTGATCTGGCTGCGAAGAATGGCGCGTTGAGCCAAAAGGTTGAAGAAGCGGCAACAGCAGCGGCGCGGCGCGTGGAAGAAGCGGAAAAAGAAGCTTCCAGCAAAGTGGCGTCAACGGCGACGAAAAAACTGCTGACCGATATTACCGTAGCGCTCGACAGTGGTGCGCCCTTTCGGTTGGCCCTTGATGGACTGGTCGAATTGACCGGTGCAGAGGTGCCCGAAGCGCTGGGCGCTGTCGCGGACACTGGCACTCCGTCGTGGACAACCCTGCGCAATCGTTTCTCCGATCGCGCCCATGCGGCACTACGCGCTGATACACAAGCGAATGCAGGGGATGGCGTGGCTGGCAAACTCGGAGCTTTCCTGAAAACTCAAGTTGGGACCCGCTCTATCGAGCGGCGCGACGGGGACAGCGCGGATGCGATTCTGTCCCGTGTGGAAGACGATCTGGTCAACCGCAGGCTTGCCGCCGCCCTGAGCGAGGCTAATTCATTGCCAGAGGCTGCAAAGGCGGCAATGTCACAGTGGATCGCCGACCTTTCCGCCCTGAACGCGGCGCAATCCGCGTTGACTGATTTGAATGCCTCTCTGGGCGCAACCTGATAGAAAGCGCGACGTATGCTGTGGTCCTTAATTCGAATTATCCTTTTTATCGCGCTGATTACGGCAGCGGCCTTTGCGTTCAGCTTCTTGATAGAGGCTGGTGGTCAGGTCCAGCTGTCCTTTAACGGGGCGGAATACACGTTTGAACCTCTTGTCGGGCTGATCGGTCTGGTGCTGTTGATCCTTGCGATCTGGATCGTGGTTAAGCTGTTGGCGCTGACTGTTGCGGTGTTTCATTTCTTTAATGGCGATGAAACCGCGATTTCCCGTTATTTCACCCGCCACCGCGAGCGTAAGGGATTTGAGGCGCTGGCGGACGGTATGGTCGCCCTTGCCGCCGGTGAAGGCCGCACGGCCAGTCAGAAAGCGGCTAAGGCAGAACGCTATCTTGATCGTCCGGAACTGACCCAACTGATCAATGCACAAGCCGCGGAGATGTCCGGCGACACGAAAAAGGCGCTGAAGCATTATAAAAACCTGCTGCAAAATGACCGGACCCGATTTGTCGGGGTGCAGGGCATCATGAAGCAAAAGCTGGCCGAAGGGGATACGGATACCGCGTTGAAACTGGCAGAGAAAGCTTTTGCCCTGCGGCCCAACCACGATGGTACGCTTGATACGCTGTTCACCTTGCAAACCGAAAAGCAGGAATGGAACGGCGCGCGTAAAACCATTGAAGCCAAGGTTAAGGCCCATAGTTTGCCTCGCGATGTTGGACGCCGCCGCGATGCGGTTCTGTCCCTTGCGGATGCGCGCCGCCTGCTGGATGACGGTGAAATCCCGTCCGGTAAAGAAGCTGCCTTGCAAGCCAACGCGCTCTCTCCTGATCTGGTGCCCGCAGCAGTACTGGCGGCAGAAATGCATGTGCTGGACGGAAACAAGAAGGCTGCGGCTAAGGTGATTAAAAAGGCGTGGGGCGCGACACCGCACCCTGATCTTGCCAGTGCCTTTGCTGAAATCGAACCAGAGGAAACGGCGTCTGCCCGTCTCAAGCGCTTTAACACTCTGCTGCGGGTTAATTCGGATCATGCGGAAACGCGAATGTTGCACGCGGAACTGCTGCTCGCGGATGAAGACTTTCCTGCCGCCCGCCGCGCGATAGGCGATCTGGCAGAAACACAACCGTCCGCGCGTTCCCTTTCGATCATGGCAGCGATTGCACGGGGCGAAGGGGCTGAAGAAAAAGTCGTGCGCGGCTGGTTGTCCAAGGCTTTGTCTGCCTCACGCGGGCCGCAGTGGATTTGTTCCTCTTGCAACAAGATCCACACGCAATGGGCGCCCAAATGTGACAACTGCGGCACTTTTGATGGGATGGACTGGAAGACACCGCCTGAAAGCGATGATCTGGGGTCTACGACCTCTATGCTTCCGATGATGGACGGCGCTTTAGAGGGGGTGGAACCTGTTCCCGATCCGACAAAAACGCCAGAACAGCGCGGTTAACTTTTTTGGCGTGGGTCGTCACCAGTGAATGACCCGCGCCTTCAATTTCAATAACTTGTGCGCTGCGATTAATTTCTCGGAGGCGCATGGCACAAGAGACCGGGATGACGTCATCCTTGGTGCCAAACATCGCCAGAACCGGCAATCCGCGATCCTGTAACCTGCGATGAACCTCGGTCTGGTCGATGTAGATGACATGCCGCAAGCTGCTCAGAACCGCTGCTCCGAAACCGGCGAAACGGGTCTCGCGGCACTGTTTTTCTATCATATCGTTATCAACACCCTCCACCCGTCCGGCGCGTCGACTACCACGGCGCAGGGTCCAGCCTCCGAACAGGAACATGGCGACATCCCCGATCACCGGCCAGCGGGTAATCCAGTTGGGTTCTGCCCCCGATAATCCGGCTGGCGCAAGCAGGATCAGGCGTTTGATCCGGTCTCGCCGCAAAGCCGCATAATGGGCGGCAATCGCACCGCCCATAGAGTATCCGAGCAGGTTATAACCCGCAGGAACGTCAAGTTTTTCAAGCAGTTCGTCGATTTCCCGCACGTAGAATGCCATAGTGTGGCTGGCGTAAGGGCGATCCGAATAACCGCGCCCGAAGTGATCGAATGTCAGCACGCGGTAGCCCGCGCCGGTCAAATCGGCCAGTTGATCCCGCCACACAAAACTTGGTGTGGTCAGACCGTGTACCTTCACCAGCACCGGACCGTCCTTTGGCCCGTGCCATTGATAGTGGATCAGCCCGCCGGTGATCTGCACAAACTCCCCCGGCGCCATTCGCCGGACGCGCCCTGACATGGGGCGGCGTAGAAACCACGCAACGGCGAGGAACAGCCCGAAAGCGATCACAAACGTGGCCGGAGAGAACAGGGTCATGTGCCGCAGAAAGTTTGCTGCACGATCTGATCCGGCGTCGGGGCGGACTCGTATTCTGCGTGATCCGGTTGCGGTTCATATGGGTTCGTCACCACAGAGACGAGGGTCTGGAACGGGGTGAAATTCCCTGCCAAGGCACTTTGAATGGCTTCTTCAACGCGATGGTTTCGTGGGATAAACACCGGATTGGCCGCTTCCATAGCAGGTAGCAGAACCGGATCATGCAACTTTCGCCATTTCCCAAGCCAAAGCTGCGCTTCCATCGGGTCCACAAACAGGGCGGTAAAGGCATCTTCAGGACCGCCCTTGGCGATGCGGGTTAGCGCGGTGAAGAACAGGGTAAAGTCACAACCCTGATCCGCCATCAACTTGAACATCTCCTGCATAAACGCCGGATCTACGGGAATACCGAGCTTTGCAGCGAACCCATTGTTTAGTGCGGTATTAAACTTGTCGGAAAACGGCCCTACCGCACCTTCAGCCAGCTTGATTGCAGTGTCCTGATCGGGATGCAGAACGGGCAGCAGAGCCTCGGCCAGTCGGGACAGGTTCCAGACACCGATATTGGGCTGGTTCACCCACGCGTAGCGACCGTTGCGGTCAATGGAGCTGAACACCGTGTTCGGGTGAAAGCTGTCCATAAAGGCACAAGGGCCATAGTCTATGGTTTCCCCCGCAACCTGCATGTTGTCGGTGTTCATCACACCATGAATAAACCCCAGACACATCCATTTCGCAATCAGTTCAGCTTGTCGTTCCGTGACCATCTCCAGCATCGCCAGAACAGGGTTTTCCGCCTCTTTTGCAGCGGGATAGTGTCTGTCGATGACGTAATCGGCCAGGGTCTGGATATTTTCTGTCTGTTCGCGGGCAAAGAAGTATTGAAAGGTCCCCACACGCACATGGCTTTGCGCGATACGGGTCAGAACAGCGCCGGGCAATCCGGTCTCGCGCTGTACCCTTTCGCCAGTCGCCACAGCGGCGAGCGCGCGGGTGGTTGGCACGCCCACGGCAGCCATAAATTCGCTTACGATATATTCCCGCAGCACAGGGCCAAGTGCGGCTTTGCCGTCGCCATTGCGCGAAAACGGGGTCGCGCCGGACCCTTTAAGCTGAATGTCGAGCCGTGTGCCATCTGGGGCGACGATCTCTCCCAGAAGATGTGCGCGACCATCGCCAAGTTGCGGTGACCAGCCGCCGAACTGGTGTCCCGCATAGGCCATCGCCAGCGGTTCGGACCCTTCGGCCACCGCAGCCCCTGACAGCATCGCCAGCCCTTCTTCAGACGACAGCCAATCTGCGTCCAGCCCGATCTTTTCGGCCAGTGCCGTGTTCAGTTTGATCAGGGCCGGCTCGGGGGCCTGATCAGGGTCTACACGGGCAAAGAAACCATCGGGCAGTCGGGCATAGCTGTTGTCAAAGGCGGGTCCGGTCATGCTGTGTTCCACTCCCTCAGGATGTATTTTGCGGTCATGAGATCCAGATGGGCACCGCCACCGTTCTTGAACAGGGTGATCTCGTCATCGTGACTGCGTTTGGCTGTGCCTGCCACCAATTCGTGGAAATCGCCAAGGATGTCATCTTTGCTGATAACCCCATCGGCCAGCGGGATTTTCAACTCTCCGATATGGTCCAGCGTCGTGGCGCGGCTGTCTACAAAGATGCTGCTGCGGGTCAGGGCTGTGTCGTCGACCTCTCGCATGTCGGGGCGGTAAGCGCCGATCAGGTCAATATGCTGGCCTGCGTGCAGCCAGTCACCGTGCAGGATCGGATCGCTGGACATGGTGGCACAAGACACGATGTCGGCTTGTGCGACTGCTTCCTTTAGGTGCTCTACCGGCTTGATATCATGCGTCTTTGACAGCTCCTGTGCCATCTCCACCGCTTTGGAGGCAGTGCGGTTCCAGACCATGAAAGACGCCTGCGGGAAAGCTGTGGAATAGGCGCTAACCAGATTGCGCCCGACTGTTCCCGCCCCGACGATCAGAATCGTTTTACTGTCAGGCCGTGCCAGCAATTTTGCCCCCAGCAGGCTGTCTCCGGCGGTTTTCCATTTGGTCACGAGGTGAAAGTCGATCACGGCTTCCAGCGTGCCAAATTCATCGTCAAACACCATAACGCCGCCCTGCACCATCGGCTTGCCTTTGGCCACATTGCCCGGAACGATGGTGGCGGATTTCACGGCAACGCCCAGCCCGTCGATCCATGCGGCACGGCTGAGAAGCGTATCGTCACCGCGGTAAGCAAACCCGTCTGCAATGCTCGCCGTTGGCAATTTGTGACCCTCGGCCAGCGCATCGGTCAAACCATCCCAGCTGAGCCGGCTGTCCATTTCTTCAAATTCAATAAAAGGGATTTTCATACAGATATTCCTTCAAAATCAGTTGGTTTGGCGATTGCGTCAGGTTGCGCCGCCCCCCGTTTCACGCAGGGCAAAGCGCAACTCCCGTTCCAACACATCCAGAAAACGAGAGCGATCCGCCTTGGAAAACGGCTTGCCGCCGCCCTGCCGGAACGGATCGGCAGCGCGCAGATCGGCCATCAAATCCCGCGTGGCCAGACGGTTGCCGATATTGCCCTTGGTGAACAACTCACCGTTATGCTGGATCACGCGGGCGTTCGCTTCAAGACACTTTGCCGCCAGCGGAATGTCTCCTGTGACCACCACATCACCCGGGCCGCAGCGATCTGCGATCCACATATCCGCCACATCAGGTCCGGCATCCACCACCACGGTTTCCACCAACGGATGGGGGTTCGGGCGAATGCCGCCGTTGGACACCACAAAGACCTTCACCTTGTGGCGATCGGCCACGCGCAGGGTCTCTTCCTTGACCGGACAGGCATCGGCGTCGATGAAGATGCAGGTCACTTGGACTCCTTCGTCTTGGCCTTTGATTTGGTTTTCTTCTTTTGCGGTGTCACCTTGTACTGCTCGGGGATGGGCATCCGGTTAAATGCGTCAAGTCCGGCAATTTTATAGGCTTCGGCAAGGGTGGGATAGTTGAAGGTGTTTTCGATAAAGTAATCCACCGTGCCCTTCAGATTCAGAACGGCCTGTGCAATGTGGATCAGTTCGGTTGCACCTTCGCCCATGATTTGCACGCCCAGAAGGCGGCGGGTTTTCAGCGAAACCAGCATTTTCAACATGCCGTTTTCGATCCCCATGATATGCCCGCGCGAGGTTTCAGAGAACCGTGCCAGCCCGATTTCATAAGGAATACCGCGTTCCTGTACTTCCTCCTCGGACATGCCGCAGGTGGACATTTCAGGCACGGAATAGATGCCATAAGGAAACCAAGGCGATTGGGGCAGGGTCGGTGTGTCGAGCGCATGGCAAGCCGCTACGCGACCCTGCTGCAATGAAGTAGAGGCGAGCGAGGGGAAGCCGATAACATCGCCGGCAGCATAGATATGGGGCACCTCGGACTGATAGGTCTCGCGGTTCACGGTGATACGGCCACGGTGGTCTGTTTCCAGACCGACTGCATCCAGATTGAGGGCTTCTGTTGCGCCCATCCGCCCCGCTGCAAACAGCAGCATTTCGGCGCGGACATGGCGGCCGTTTTCCATAGAGATTTCGACGAAATCGCCCTTTTGCTCCACCAGTTCCACTTTGGAACCAAGACGCAGGTCGATGCCCATCTCGCGGATTTGCTGGGTAAACTCCGCGATTAAGGTGCTGTCGATGAAGTCCAGAAAACTGTCGCGGGGTTCAACCAAAGTCACCTGCACGTCGAGCGAACAGAGGATCGTAGCGTATTCAACGCCGATCACCCCTGCGCCGATAACGATCAGGCTGCGCGGGATGGTGGGCAGTTCCAGAATTTCATCGCTGTCAAAGATCGTAGTGCCGTTAAAGGGGATGTAATCAGGCCTGAAAGGCTTCGTTCCGGTACAGATTACAAAGCTGTCAGACGAGATTTCAGTGGTTTCCCCGTCTTGGCTTTTGACTTCGATCACATTTTCAGAAACAAACCGCGCCTCGCCCTCCATCGTTTCAACACGGTTACGGGTAAACTGGTGCTCCAGCACATCAACTTCGTAATCCAGTGTCTTGTGAAGACGGGCCTGAAGGTCCGCAGACTGGATTCCATCCCGCGCGCGGTAGGACCGGCCATAAAAGCTGCGCTCGCGCCAGCCTGACAGGTTCAGCGCGGTTTCCCGAAGGGTCTTGGACGGGATGGTGCCGGTGTGAACAGACACGCCGCCCACACGATCGTTCCGTTCCACCACCAGTACCTTCCTATGCAGTTTCGCCGCCTGGATCGCGGCGGATTTTCCGGCAGGTCCACTGCCAATAACAACCAGATCGTAGCGGCTCATGTATTATACTCCGTAAAGGGCGTCTGCGTGGAAGGCGACGTGGTCTTCCATAAAGGTCGAGACAAAGAAATAACTGTGGTCATAACCGGCCTGCATCCGGAAGGTTCCGGATTGGCGCCGTGCAGCCATCGCTTCGGACAGGGCTTCGGGCTTTAGCAGGTCAAGGAAGTTATCCGCGCCGCCCTGATCAATCAGAACGTGGGACGGGTGGCCGGTTTCACGCATCATCAGGGTTGCGTCATGGGCGGCCCATGCGGCCTCGTCATCGCCAAGATAGGCGGACAGCTGTTTGCGCCCCCAATCTGATGCGGTCGGGTTTGCGATTGGCGCGAAAGCCGAGACCGAGGTGTATTGGTCAGGCCGCGCCATAGCGAGCGTCAGCGCACCATGCCCGCCCATAGAGTGACCGGTGATGCCTTGCGCTTCTTCCAGCAGGGGAAATTCCTTGAACAACAGCGCGGGCAGCTCTTCTGCGATGTAGTCAAACATCTTGTAATGAGGCGCCCAAGGGTCTTGGGTCGCGTTCACATAGAACCCCGCCCCTTTGCCAAGATCATAGGCATCGTCATCTGCCACATCATCGCCCCGTGGGGAAGTATCAGGAAACACCAGCGCAATTCCGTTTTCCGCAGCCCAGCGTTGCGCGCCTGCTTTGGTCATTGCGTTTTCATGGGTGCAGGTCAGGCCGGACAGATACCACAGCACCGGAACCTCTTGCAGTTTGGCCTGTGGCGGCACGAACAGCCCGAATGTCATGTCACCTTTGCAGCTTTCAGAGCGGTGCGAATAGACCCCCTGAACCCCGTCAAAGCACTTGTTTTCCGATAGCATTTCCATTGTGGGCCTCCGTTATTTTTCATCAGGCCTAGCCGAGAATCCGGCCCGCCTCAACAGATCAATCGTCTTGAGGGTGGTTTCGTGCTATGCTCGGCCTATTGATCCCAAGTCCATAAGCAAAAGGAAGCCAGCCGATGGTTAATATTCCCGAGACTGTGAAGACCGTGATTGAAGATCAGAAAGGCAAGCGTGCCATTTCAAAGAAGTTGGACAACCTGCCGGAAGATACGTCCGCAAAGAAGCTACCGCCCGCCATTGCAAAGTCTATGAAAGAGTCCTTCAAGGGCGATTTCAAGAAGATCATGTTGCACACAGGGGGCAACATCAAAAATGTTGGGAAGTCCATCAAAGCCAAGGTGTTTACGGTGGATAACAACATGTACTTCGTCAAAGCAGGTGATGCCAAAAATGCAGGTCTGATTGCCCATGAACTGACCCATGTGGTGCAGCAAAACGGCGGCATCCTGCCCAAAACCACCAAAGGTAAGGCGCTGGTCTCTAAGTAGGTCCGGTCCCGATCACCCAGCTAAGCACAAACGACAGGGTCGTCACGCTGGCAACTGTGGACATCAGGATGGTCGAGGATACCCGCGCGGGTGCAACGCCGTAGTGTTGCGCCAGAATGTAGATATTGCCTGCCGTTGGCATAGCGGCGGTGGCGATCATGATGCCTGCTGCGAACGGGTCTACATTAAACACCCAAAGCGCGAAAAACGCGACAGCCGCGGGTTGGATCACCAGCGTCCCGAAGCTGAGCCAGATAGCAATGGCTGGCCGCTCCGCCGTTTGGCCAACCAGTGACGCACCGATTGCGAACAGCGCACAGGGGGTGGCAGCCGATCCAAGTATCCGCAGGAAATCATCGGCAGGGCGGGGCACGGGAAGTTCTAGCGCGGACCAGATCAGGCCCAAGGACATGGACATAACCATCGGGTTTTTCAGCAAGCCAACCCCGATCCGGCGCAGCGCTCCGAGGGACACAGACCCTTCACGGGACGCAGTAATGACGATCACCACGAGAGAGCCAAAGACGATCAGATCAATCGCCAGAACAAACAGAACCGGCGCCGCCGCCACATCGCCGAGCAACGCGACCAGCATGGGCAAAGCCAGAAAACCGGCGTTTCCGATCACCGCGCATTGTGCTTCAATCGCGGCAATTGCCCACCCGGTGCCGCGCATCAGAGCGACAATTGTGAACAGGGCGTAGACCGCAAAACACCCCGCGAGATAGGCGAGTCCAAATTGTAGATCGAAAATCTCGTTAATCGGAAGAGAGCTGGAGAACCGAAGCAACATGGCGCTAAGCGCGAAGTAGAAGACGAATTTGGTCAGATAGGCCGTGGCCTCTGGCCCGAAAAAGCGCGTAGCAGCGGCGAGATACCCGATCGCGATTAGCGCGAAAAACGGTAGGGTTTGCAGGAATATCTCAAGCATTTCAAATTCTTATAATACGGTCATAATCTGGGACAAAGGTTTTTTGTGTTTCGCGACTTCCGGAACTGTTGCCGTGTCACTTGGATGGCCAGCAGCGATAATCATTGTAGCCTTTTCTGAAGACGGTCTGCCGCACATGTCATTCAGAAACTTCATCGGATTGGGCGTGTGGGTCAGGCTGACCAAACCTGCGTGGTGCAGGGCGGCCAGTAGAAATCCGGTCGCAATACCAACGCTTTCCGGCACGTAGTAATTTTTAAACTTCTCCCCGTCCTCGCGCAGGCCGTAGCGTTCGGCAAAGACCACAATCAGCCAAGGGGCGTCGGTCAAGTGGGGTTTGTGTTTGTCGGTGCCGATGGGCTCCAGTGCTGCCAGCCACTCCGCACCGGCCCCGCCATCATAAAAGGTGTCTTCTTCGGATTCCGCAGCAGCGCGGATGCGGGCCTTGCGGTCGGGGTTACGGATCGCCACGAAATGCCAGGGCTGGTGGTTCGCCCCGCTTGGCGCGGTTCCTGCAGCAGCGATGCAGTCTTCAATCACCCCTTGATCCACATCCCGATCCGAAAAATCCCGCACGGTATGCCGCTTGCGCATGAAGTTCATGAACGAAAGCGCGTGAAAGCGTGTTTCTTCGTCCGTATAATCAAAACGGTCAGGCAGGGGGATCGGGGTGTATTTCGGGGGATGTGTCACTTCTGTTTGACCTTTTCCTGAACAAAAACCACATTGCCCTGCTTTGTAACTTTGAATTTGCTAATTTCCTCTATCAGCTCCAGCAGCCGTTTCTTGCCAAATGAACGAGGATCAAAGTCAGGATAGCGCTTGTTCAACTCTTGTACGACCTGACTAAGGTGGACCTCTCCGTTACCGTCATTTACCGCACGAAGCGCGGTGCGGATGCGGTTGTAGGCAAAGTTGAGATCTGCCTTCTCTACAGCCGGACCTGTCTTGGCGTCTTCTGCTTTGGGCAGCAGGTTTTCGATATAGATGAACCGCTTACAAGCCATTCTAAAGGCCTCAGGTGTCTTGCGTTCCCCGATGCCATAGACGTGCACACCCTCTTCGCGGATGCGATGGGCCAAACGGGTGTAATCCCCGTCTGACGACACGATGAAAAAACCATCGTAAAGCCCCGAATGCAACTGGTCGATCGCATCAATCACCAGCGCAATATCGCTGGCGTTCTTGCCGGTTGTGGTGCTTGGCACGTGTTGGGCCACGATACCGAATTGCACCTGATTGTCCGACCAGCGGTTCATCCGAGAGCTTGAAAAATCCCCGTAAATGCGGCGCAGGCTGATTTCACCGAAACTGGCGATTTCTTCCAGTATCACCTCGGCATAGGCCGCACTTACGTTGTCGCCGTCAATAAAGACGGCGAGTCTGGGGATGTTTGCGTCGATCAAAACTCAACCACTGCCCTGATGGATTTACCCTCGTGCATCAGGTCGAAGCCGTGGTTGATCTCGTCCAGTGTCAGCTTGTGAGTGATCATCGGGTCGATCTCAATCTTGCCGTCCATGTACCAGTCCACAATTTTCGGCACATCTGTACGCCCTGACGCACCGCCAAAGGCCGTGCCGCGCCAGCTGCGCCCAGTGACAAGCTGGAACGGACGGGTGGAGATTTCCGCACCCGCAGGGGCCACGCCGATGATGATGCTCTCGCCCCAGCCTTTATGTGCTGCTTCCAAAGCGGTGCGCATCACATTCACATTGCCAGTGGCATCAAACGTGTAATCCGCGCCGCCCTTGGTCAGTTCAACCAGATGGGCGACCAGATCGCCTTCAACTTCGGATGGGTTCACGAAATCGGTCATACCAAAACGCTCGGCCATTTCCCGTTTGCCGTCGTTCAGATCAACCCCGACAATCTGATCCGCCCCGGCAAGGCGCAGGCCTTGGATCACGTTCAGACCAATGCCGCCCAGACCGAATACAATCCCGCGAGAGCCGATTTCAACCTTGGCCGTGTTGATCACGGCACCGATGCCGGTGGTCACACCGCAACCGATGTAGCAAATTTTATCAAATGGCGCATCCTTGCGCACTTTGGCCAGCGCGATTTCCGGCACAACCGTGTGATTGGCGAAGGTGGAGCAGCCCATATAGTGGTGGATCGGCGTGCCATCCAGCATCGAAAAACGGGTGGAGCCGTCCGGCAGTAGACCCTGACCTTGGGTGGCACGCACCTTCTGGCAAAGGTTTGTTTTCGGGTTCAGACAGTATTCACATTCACGACATTCCGGCGTGTAGAGCGGGATCACATGATCCCCCACTTCCAGACTGGTGACGCCTTCGCCTACTTCTACCACAACGCCGGCCCCTTCATGACCGAGGATTGCGGGGAAGATGCCTTCGGGGTCATCGCCGGAGCGGGTGAATTCATCCGTGTGGCATAATCCGGTCGCCTTGATCTCGACCAGCACCTCGCCAGCCTTTGGGCCTTCAAGGTTTACTTCCATGATTTCAAGCGGTTTTCCTGCTTCTACAGCAACGGCGGCGCGGGTTCTCATTCACTCTCTCCGTATCAGAACTTTCGTGCCACCCTGCAAAATCTGGGGCTGTTTGACAATTCAATTCCCCGAGGCGCTAGGAGTTTCTTAACCAATATTGGGCAAGTTTCGGGAATGTATCGCTGTTTTTTCCTGACAGTCATTGTCCTTATGACCCACGCTCTGCCCCTTTTGGCGGAGCCTTTTCGTCTGTTCAACCGCAGCTATGGCCCTTCGGTTGAGGTTTATGGTTCTTTCAATACACCGCCCGATCTGGCGGATATTTATCAGAATAACGCGAAGTTCGAGTTGTATATTAAACCCTCTGTAACGCTCTTTAGACTCTCGAAAAATACCGCTCTCGTGGCCTATGCGACCCTTGTTCTGCTAAAGGACAGCGATGGATTCGCGTATAATAACAAATTCACTTTTGCCTTGGGCAGCGAAATCCAGATCAGACCAAGTGACGCTGTAAAGCTATCGTTCGGCGGAAAGTGGAAGCTGGAACGAGAGTTCTCTACCGGCGTGTTGCGTGGCGGGTTTGTCTGGACGATCGGCGGTTCGCTTTACAAAACATGGCGCCCTCGCTGGCTGCCACGTGAGGACGAAAGCGAACTGGTGCTAAGTGGTTGGGCCAACTTTCGCCATCCTGGCTCCCTTCACCTGAGCGAGCGGACAAACGGCCAGTTTCAGGCGTTTGTGAAGCTGGCGGCAGCGATTCCCTATCGCACAACAGGCTTGGAAGTTGTGCCGTTCGTGTCCGTTCTGGCGAAGGCAGACCAAAAGGGCAGGGATTTTAATAACAGGTTTGAACCGGCGATCGGGGTGGAATTGAAGATACCGGTTATGGGGGACGGCACTGTCGAGATCGGAACGAAAACCGCCTATCAACATCGTTTTGCCACCCGAACAAGTTCCAGCGGTGCATCGGTTTACGTCAAATGGTACAAACGGTTTTAAGTCGGTGATCCCTGTGCAGGCAGCTGCGCGGACTGATTTATCTGTTGTAACTTCCCAGCTGTGACCTATTTTTAGCAATTAGACACTTCGTCCAACAGATTTTGAGGTTTTTCATGGGGCTTGCTCGGCTGATTCCGGCAATTTCGGCACTGTTCTTTTGTATGGCGCCGGCGGCAGCGCAGGTGAATGTTCCCGTTGAAAACGACAATCTGCAACTGCCTGTGGATCAGGTCGAAGACAGCACCAACCGCACAAATGTGCTGGGCGCTTATGTGTCCGAACGGGGTGTCCTGGATTTGCGGAATGTGCAGGCGGATGATTTCTCTGAACTGGCTGGCTTGGATGATGTGCGCGATCTTCTGCTGGACGGATCGTCCATCACAGACCTGACACCGCTGGCAACAATGCGCGGGGTGGAGATGATCAGCATGTCCGGCACACAAGTGAGCGATCTGTCGCCTCTGACCGCGCTGAAATCCCTGCGGCATCTTTATATGAACGGCTCGGCGGTTACGGATCTGTCGCCGCTGGGGAAAATGACGTGGATCGAAGATATCGGTGCTGACGATACGCTGGTCGAAGACCTTTCGCCTCTCAAGCGATTGACCAACCTGCGCCGGTTGAGCGTTCGCGGCACGCTTGTTTCTGATCTGACGCCGTTGCGCAACCACAAGAAATTAACATGGCTCAATCTGGCGGACTGTCTGGTGACGGATATTTCCGTTCTGCGCGGATTTGAGGTGATGCACGAACTTTCCCTTGGCGGCACGATGATTGAGGATATTTCCCCCTTATCAGACCTGTTTCTGATAAAAATTCTCAAACTGGACGGTACATTTGTGCGTGATATCAGCCCGCTAAGAAAATTGGACCTGCTGGTGGAGTTGAACCTTGGTCTGACTGCGGTTGAGGATATTTCGCCCCTCTCGAAGCTGGAAAACCTCCGGTTCCTCGATCTGAGCGCCACTGCCGTTCAGGATGTTACGCCGCTTGTCGGGCTAAAGAAGCTGCGAGAGGTGCGCTTGCAGGGCTCTGCCGTTAACGACTTCGCCCCATTGCAAGAGCGGGAAACCCGTGGTCTGAAGATTGGTCGCTAACGGGCATAGACCCTATTTCTGCGGCTTCTCAACCGGATCAAAACCCGGCGTTAAAAGGGGCCGCAGCAAGGCCATCGGGTGGGCGCGCAGGGTCAACCGCATCGACACATAGTCTTCTACCACATTTTCCCCCTCGCTCATTTCTGGCAGGGTAACAGGCAACTCCTCCAGCCCCTCCCCGTCGAGTTCCTGTGCAAACAAGGGCAGGGGCGCTGCACCTTTAACCGCCTTTGCATGCCACAAAGCCTCCCGCCGGTTGTCGCCCAAAGCGGCGAAAGCATCGGCCTCTGCTAAAACCTCCAGCACATGGGGCGGAGTACCCGCGCGGCGCCAGACATCTTCCACTTCGGTATAGCCGTTGCCCCGCGCCGAACAGATCCACGTGGCCTCTTCCTCGCGCATTTTACGGATCTGGCGAAACCCGAGCCGCAAAGCAAGCCCACCGCGCCCGTCCGGTTCCATCACATTGTCCCAATAACTGGCGTTGATGCAGATGGGGCGCACGATCACACCATGTTCGCGCGCATCCCGCACAATCTGGGCCGGGGCATAAAACCCCATCGGCTGGCTGTTCAAAAGGGCACAGGCGAAAATTCCGGGGTGGTGACATTTCAACCAAGCGCTGGCATAGACCAAAAGGGCAAAACTGGCCGCATGGCTTTCGGGAAACCCGTAAGACCCAAAGCCTTCGATCTGGCCGAAACACCGCGCGGCGAAGTCTTCATCATAGCCGTTTTTCGCCATACCCGAGAGGAAAAGATCACGAAATTCAGAGACATTGCCGTGTTTCTTGAAGGTGGCGAGTGAGCGGCGCAGACGGTCCGCCTGTTCGGGCGTGAACCCTGCGCCAATGATCGCAATCTGCATCGCCTGCTCTTGAAACAGCGGCACACCAAGGGTCTTGCCCAGCACTTCGCCCAAAGCATCGGACGGAAAAGACACCTCTTCCAACCCCTGACGGCGGCGGATGAAAGGATGCACCATATCCCCTTGGATCGGACCGGGCCGGATGATCGCCACTTCGATCACCAGATCATAAAACGTGCGAGGCCGCATCCGTGGCAGAAAGTTCATCTGCGCGCGGCTTTCCACCTGAAACACCCCCAGACTGTCCGCCTCGCACAGCATGTCATAGACTTTCGGATCCTCGGGCGGCAGGCTCGCTAACGTGTACTCTGTGCCGTGGTGGTTCTCGATCAGATCAAACGCCTTACGGATGCAGGTCAGCATCCCCAGCGACAGCACGTCCACCTTCAGAATACCCAGCGCGTCGATGTCATCCTTGTCCCAGCAAATGACCGTGCGCCCTTCCATCGCGGCATTTTCGATCGGAACCAGCGCGTCAAGTGCGCCTTCGGTGATGACGAAACCGCCCACATGCTGGGACAGGTGACGGGGGAAACCGATGATCTGATCCACCAGATCAAGGGTCTGTTTCAGGCGCGGTTCGTTCGGGTCCAGCCCCAGTTCGCGCAACTGCTGTTCGGGCAACCCGCCACCACCCCAGCCCCAAAGCTGGGAGGACAATGCCGAAATCGTATCGCCTGACAGCCCCATCGCGCGGCCCACCTCTCGGATCGCCCGTTTTCCACGGTAGTGCACCACCGTGGCGCAAAGCCCCGCGCGGTGTCGGCCATAGCGTTCATAGATATACTGGATCACCTCCTCGCGGCGTTCATGTTCGAAGTCCACGTCGATATCGGGCGGCTCGTCCCGCGCTTCGGAAACAAATCGCTCAAACACCATCGTCCCCACTTCCGGCGAAACAGAGGTCACGCCCAAGGCAAAACAAGCCACGGAATTTGCCGCCGAACCGCGCCCCTGACACAGAATATTGCGAGAGCGGGCGAAATCCACCAGATCATGCACAGTCAGGAAATAGGGCGCATAGCCGAGCTTGCCGATCAGGGTCAGCTCGTGCGTTAACATCCGCGACACCCGTTCGGGCACACCTTCGGGATAACGCCATTTCAACCCTTCGCGTGACAACCGTTCCAAACGCGCTTGCGGCGCTTCTCCGACGGAAATTTCCGAAGGGTATTCGTATTTCAACTCATCCAGAGAAAACCGGCAACGATCTGCAATTTCGCCACTGCGGTGGACCGCATCTTCATGACCTTCAAACAACCGCAACATCGCTGCTTCATCGCGCATGTGCCGTTCGGCATTGGACAGTGCTTTATCGCCAATATCATCAATGCGCAGGCTTTCACGGATGCAGGTCAACACATCGCTGAGCCTGCGGCGCGACCCGCGATGCATCACCGGCGTGGCCGATGCAACGGTTTGCAAGCCGAGCCATCGGGCCTGTTTTGCCACAGCGTTAAACCGCACGCTGTCCTGCCCGTCATAACACGGCGCCATCAGCACAGAGACCGCCGTGCCAAAGCGCCGGATCAACTGTTGCGCCCGCGCCTGCCAACCCTGCGCACCGCGGGGATAGATCGTGCTGACCGGTAAAAGCAGGAATTCCAGCCCCTCTCCCTGTTCCAGAATATCCTCAAACTGTAGCAGGCATTCCCCCTTGCCCGCCCGCTGTTTTGCCTGTGTCAGCATCTGGCACAGCCGCCCCCAAGCGGTCCTGTCCCGTGGCAGCGCCACCATCGAAAACCCGTCAACCGTTTCCAGCCGTGTTGCAGGCAACAGGCGCGGCACGATGGCCTGTTCCCCTGTTTCGCGCAGCTTGCGGGCGATCTCGCGCAGTTCCACATGGGCGCGCACGATCCCTGCAACCGAGTTTACATCTGTTACGGCCATTGCTGGCATGGCAAATTCAAACGCCTGACGTGCGTATTCCTCGGCATGGGAGCCGCCACCCAGAAAGGTGAAATTAGAGGTGTTGCACAGTTCGACAAAGGCCATGCCGTAATTGTATTCACGTTTTGTTCTTTTTGCGAGTCCCCTCGAAAACCCTGAACACAGTTTTTGCGGCGGTGCCGGATTTGGATATTTGAACCAAGAAGAGGCTCTTTACGGTTTCTTTACCAAGAAGTGGCACAGTAGCCGTGCGGTACAGCCTGGGAAGGCGATGACCGTCCAAGAAGAGGGCGCCCTGCAAGGTTCTATCAGGGCGCCTGATTGCTCTTTTTGGGGAAAATATCCAAAAATCACCCTGTCAGCGCGTTTCCATCTTCTGCAAATCGGACCCGGTGCATTTTCCTTGCTTCAGGCAGGATTGCAGCAACTCTATCCGGTCCTTCGTCGGCAGGGTCAGGCTGCCATCGGGGCAGGCCTGCATGTCAAGTATCAAACCGTCAGCCGCGCGGCGCAGGAACATCAGTTGTTCCTGATCGGGGGAGGCTGGTAGTCCACCGCACCAATGGGCGAGACAGTGGGTCTGGATTGTCATGCTGCGGCTGGTTTGTGCGCCAAAACCGTCCAACCCCATGAAACGCCCCGAAAGTTCCGCTGCCATTTTTCGGGGGCGGCCTTCCACATAGGGCGGTTGTTTGTCAGTGGGCCGGACTTTCCCCAAGGCGATCACATAGGTGTCGTCAGAGGCTTGAAAACGGTTGAAGGCCTCGGCCAGATTGGGGCGCATACAGCTAAGTGCCTGAACCTCGGCCCCAAAGAACAGGCCTGCAATCGTTATGAACAACAGGCCCGCTCGTTTCATTTTGCTTGGTCCGCGAACTCCCGGATCACCCGCTCGTAAGTGTCCCGTTTGAAGGGAATGATCTTGTCCAGCAGGTCTTCGGGTTTCAGCCAGCACCATTCGCGGAATTCCGGTTCTTTGGTGGCGATGTTGACGACTGTGTCTTCGCCGGTAAACCGCAGCAGGAACCATTTTTGTTTCTGACCGCGAAACCGGCCTTTCCACAGTTTTGGCACCAGCGCATGGGGCAGGTCGTAGGGAATCCAGTCTTCGGTTTCGGCCACGACCTCTACTGCGCTGGCGGGGATGCCGGTTTCTTCTTCCAGCTCCCGCAGGGCGGCGGTGCGGGGGGATTCGTCCTTTTCCACCCCGCCTTGCGGCATTTGCCAAGCGTCCTTGAAGTTGTCGAGCCGTTGGCCGGCAAAGACATGGCCATCCTTGTTGACGACCATCAGGCCGACACAAGGGCGATAGGGCAGGTCTGCGATGGCTTCTGGGGTCATTCGCCGTCATTCTCCAGAACAGACAGGCCTTTCAGCACATCCAGAGCGTACGCCAGTTGCGAATCATTATTGCGCAGCTCGGCCGCTTTTTCCGCTGCAAGCCGTTCGTCTTCCAGCTGTTTTTTTTGATCATCGGTCAGGCTGTCGTTGGTCAATGATCCCCGCAGGTCTGCTTCGAACCGCTGCTGGCGGGCATCTTCTTCGGCGGCAACTTCAATCTGCGGGCGCTGTTCGACGATGATGTCCGGAGATACCCCCAGTGCCTGAATAGAACGGCCCGAAGGTGTATAATACCGCGCGGTTGTCAAACGCATTGCGCCGTCCCCTTGCAGCGGCATGATGGTCTGAACAGAGCCCTTACCAAAGGAACGTGTCCCGATCACCACAGCGCGGTGATGGTCTTGCAACGCGCCTGCAACGATTTCCGAAGCGGAAGCGGAACCGCCGTTGATCAGTACCACGATGGGTTTCCCCTGCGCCAGATCGCCAGGTTGGGCGTTGATCCGGTCACTGTCTTGCGGATTGCGGCCGCGCGTCGATACGATCTCGCCTTTTTCAAGGAAGGCGTCGCTGACCAGAATAGCCTGATTGAGCAAGCCACCCGGATTGTTGCGCAGGTCGATGACAAAACCGCTGACGTTGTCGATCCCGCCAAGTTCCGCGACTTTTTCGTTCAGGCCGGCTTCGAGGTTGGCAAAGGTCTGGTCCGAGAAGGTCGTAACCCGCAAGACAACGCTATCCCCTTCGATCCTTGCGCGAGAGGCTTTAACTTTGATGGTGTCCCGCACGATGGTTACGTCGAAAGGTTCTTCGCTGCCTTCGCGTACGATGGTGATGACGATCTCGCTGCCAATCGGTCCGCGCATCAGGTCAACTGCGTCGTCGAGCGTCATGCCAAGAGTGCTTTCGCCGTCCACTTGGGTGATGAAATCACCGGCTTCCACGCCTGCTTCATCGGCTGGGGTGTCGTCAATCGGGCTGACCACTTTGACGAAACCGTTTTCCTGCGTAACCTCAATTCCAAGACCGCCGAATTCGCCTCGTGTCTGCACCTGCATTGCATCGAAATCTTCGGGCGGCAGGTAAGAAGAATGGGGATCAAGCGATGTCAGCATACCGTTGATCGCTGAGCGGATCAGTTCCTGTTCGTCGACTTCCTCAACATAGGCAGAGCGGATACGTTCGAAAATGTCACCGAACAGGTCAAGCTGTTCGTAGGTAGATTTCGTGCGCGCGGCCTCTTGTGCAATCAGCGGTCCGGTCAGTTGCGCCGTCAGGACAATCCCTGCCAGAGTTCCGCCTACTGCGGCCAGTGCAAGTTTCTTCATAAAATCTATCCTACCTGTCATTGATGGCAAACCAGACGCTGGGGTCCACCGGTTTGCCGTTATGTCTTAGCTCCATATAGAGCGTTTCTTGCGCGGTTGCACCAGTACCATCAGAGGCTTCGACCAGAAACTCCTGCGTGGCAGCCTGACTTCCGCCGAGCAACCCCACCGGGGCGCCCTGATCTACGATCTGTCCGGTCTCACCGTACACCTGTTCCATGCCTGCGATCACCAGAAGATAGCCAGACTGGGGCTCCAGAATGATCACGTTTCCGTAATCCAGAAAAGTGCCTGAATAACGGATGGTTGCGGCTACCGGCGCTGTCACCAGCGCAAGCGGACGCGCCGCGATTACAAGGCCGGGGCGCTTCAAACCCGCCGCGTCCACCTCGTTAAAGCCGCGCAGCTGTGTGCCTTCCACGGGCAGACGCAGGGTGCCGCGCATCCGGTCAAACGGGATCGTCGCGGCTGCATCGGTTTCAGGTGGAAGGACGCCGATGCTTTGCGCAAAAAGCTCCAGAGAGGTGGCGCTATCGGCGAGTATTTGAGTTTTGATCGGATCATCGGACATGCGCGTGGGCAGATCGGTACGATCCGAGATCGCTTGGCTAAGCGCGACACGGGCCTCTTGAACGCCAGCCAGTCCCAGCCGCAGTTTTTCCTCTGCGTTGGTTTGCAGCGTGCGCAATTCCTGTAGCTCTTCCAGCTGGGCACGCAGTTCTTCGGCCTGTCTTTGCAGCGCAGGTGTCACCTCGGACATCATCATGCCAGACCGTGCAGTGCCAACAGGACCGGTGGGATGGATCAGCAGCATCGGTGTGCTTGCCCGTTCCAGCGTTTGCAAAATCCCCAACAACCGGCTGAGCTGGTCGCGGCGGTTCTCAAACTCCAGCCGGATCACCCGTTCGCGGATTGTGGCACCGCGCAGCCCGTCACGCATGGCGCTTAGCCCCGCTTCATAGGCCCGTACGGTTTCGCTCAGGGCTTTGACGCGGTCCTTAGCGCTTTGGGCTTTGGCAAGATCTTCGGTTGCAGCGCTCAGGGCTTCGGACGCAAGTTGCGCCTTCATCACAGGATCACCCTGCGCCAGTGCCGCACCACAGCCAAGCATGGCAGCGAATACCGCCGCGAAAATTCCGCGCCCTGCTCTCATGCGTCTAGCAAACTCTTACCTGTCATTTCAGGCGGCTGATCCAGCCCCATCAGCGACAACAGCGTCGGGGCGAGATCGGCCAACCGACCGTTCGCCCGCAGCTTTGCGCTTTTCGGGCCGCCGATCAAGGCCACAGGCACGGGATTTGTGGTGTGGGCGGTATGGGGCCCACCGGTTTCGGGATCAATCATGGTTTCGCAATTTCCGTGATCCGCACAAAGGATCATCGCGCCGCCTGCGTTTTCCAATGCGTCAAGCACCTGACCCAGACCAGCATCCACCGCAGCACAAGCGGCAGTTGCCGCTTCAACGCTGCCGGTATGACCAACCATATCGGGGTTGGCGTAATTCACCACAATCAGGTGGTATTTCCCCGAATTGATCGCCCCGACCAGATTTTCTGTCACTTCCGCCGAGGACATCTCGGGCTGCATATCATAGGTGGCAACATTAGGGCTGGCAGCAATGTAGCGGTCCTCGCCTTCTTCGGGGACTTCCACGCCGCCGTTCAGGAAGAAGGTCACATGGGGGTATTTTTCGGTCTCTGCGATGCGGAACTGTTGCAGCCCTTTTTGTGCCACCCAAGCGCCAAGCGTGTTTACGATGTCCTCTTCAGGGAAGATGCAGTCCACATAGGCACTGTGAGATTTAGAGTATTCGGTAAAGCCGCTAACCAGCGCGAGCTCGGGGCGGGTGCCGGTGTCAAACCCGTCAAAACCGGGCTGGGCAATCGCCGCAAGGATTTCGCGGGCGCGGTCAGCGCGAAAGTTCAGGCAGACCAGAACGTCGCCGTCTTTCATGCCCGAATAAGACCCGATAACAGCGGGTTTGAAGAACTCGTCGGTGATGTCATCGGCGTAATTCTGTGCGATCACCTCTGCGGCGCTGGCGAACGGTGCGCCGGTGCCGTTTACCATCGCTTGATAGGCCAGTTCCACACGGTCCCAGCGGTTATCACGATCCAACGCGTAGTACCGGCCCGAAACAGTCGCAATCGTTGCGCTTTTAGGTAGGGTGGCTTGTAAGGTGTTGAGGTATTTCTCGGCGGATTGCGGGGCCACGTCGCGTCCATCCGTGAACAGGTGCAGGGCTGTCTTGCGGCCAGCTTTGTCCATAATATCGGCCATCGCGATCATATGGTTCAGGTGACTGTGCACACCACCGTCCGACAGCACACCGCACAGATGCACGATGCCGTTGCCCATAGTCATGATGCGTTCCACAGCCGGTTGTTCGGCCAGTTCGCCCCGTTTGATGATACCGTTAATCTTGGCCAGATCCATTTCCACCACGCGACCGGCACCGATGTTCATATGCCCCACTTCGGAGTTGCCCATCTGCCCTTCCGGCAGGCCAACATCGGGACCGAATGTGGTCAGCGTGTCATTCGGGCAGTCCCGCAAGATGCGATCAAAGTTCGGCGTATCCGCCAGCGCGACGGCGTTGCCTTCGGTTTCGGGGCGCAATCCCCAGCCGTCCAGAATACAAAGTACAACGGGTTTGATCGGGGACATCTGCTTACCTCTGGTCGGTTATTGCCTTGGGGTGCAGATAGCGATGATCGCCTTGGTTGGCAAGTTTTCGCAAGGAGGTAAGGTTGATTCGGCGGATCAGGCCCGATGGTAGGGCGCGTTCCCCATGATAGAGGCCGCGCGGTAAAGCTGTTCGCTCAACATCACGCGCACCAGCATATGGGGCCAGACCATTTTGCCAAAAGACAGCGCAAAATCCGCTTCTGCCCGCAAATCTGGGGCCAGCCCGTCTGCACCACCGATCAGAATCGCCAGATCTTGCGTTCCGGTGTCCCGCCATTGGCCAAGCTTGTCGGAAAAATCTACAGAGCTGATGACTTTGCCGCGTTCGTCCATAATCATGGTTAACGCGCCTTTGGGGATAGCTTTGCGCAGCAGTTCTGCTTCGGCGGCCATACCCGCGTTTTTTTTATCTTCGACTTCAATAACAGAAACAGGGCCGAGCCCTAAGGCACGACCCGATTTGTTAAAACGATCAAGATAGTCGGAAATCAGCGTCAGTTCGGGCCCTTTGCGCAAGCGCCCGACAGCAATGATATGCAGCCGCATCAATGGCTTATTCCGCGTCTTCCGCCACGGTCTGCCACATTTTCTCCAGCTGGTAGAACTCGCGCACTTCGGGGCGGAACAGGTGGACAATCACGTCCCCTGCGTCAATCAGAACCCAGTCTCCGGCGCTCTTGCCTTCGATCCGCGCGCTGATGCCTTTGTTTTGCTTCAGACGTTCCGACAGTTTTTCAGCCATAGCCACAACCTGACGGGTTGACCGGCCAGAGGCCACAACCATGTGATCGGCAACGGAAGATTTTCCGGCCAGATCCAGTGTCACGATGTCTTCGGCCTTGTCGCCTTGCAGCGAGTTTAGAACCAGGTCCAGCATCGACATTGCTGGAATGTTTTCTTCTTTTTCGGCCGCTTGGGGCCCAACACGTTCAACCAGAACGATGTCCTCCGAATATACGCCACTCTTTCTCGGGCGCCGAGATATCCCAAGGGTATCAGAGCGACCGAGCAGTCTCAAGCGAGAACAGATAGCGTGATTTTAGCTGCGGACCAGTTTTTCGTACTCTTCCGAGATGCTGCGGGTCAATTCGCCCACCTCGAAGGTGTGCTCACCGATCTGGCCCACGGGTGTAACTTCTGCCGCGGTGCCGGTCAGCCAGCATTGCTCAAACCCGTCAAGCTCTTCTGGCATGATGTGACGTTCCACAACTTCGATGCCGCGATCTTTCAGCATTCCGATCACGGTTTGACGGGTCAGACCATTCAGGAAGCAATCAGGCTTGGGTGTATGAACCACGCCGTCTTTGACGAAAAAGATGTTCGCGCCGGTGGCTTCTGCAACATAGCCGCGGTGGTCGTACATCATCGCGTCCGAGCAGCCTTTGGCCTCGGCTTCGTGTTTGGCCATGGTGCAGATCATGTATAGACCGGCTGCCTTGGCAAAGCAGGGGATGGTTTCGGGAGACGGGCGTTTCCAGCGGGAAATATCCAACTTGGCGCCAACCATTTTGGCATCCCCGTAATAGGCACCCCATTCCCAAACCGCGATGGCCATGCGCACTGGGTTCTTGGCAGAGGCAACGCCCATGTCATCGCCCGAACCGCGCCAGCAAACCGCCCGCACATAGGCGTTTTTCAGGCCGCTTGCTTCCAGTGTTTCGTACTTGGCTGCTTCGATCTCGTCCACAGTGTAGGGGATCGGGATGTCCAGTTCGTTACCGGAAAACAGAAGCCGTTCGGAGTGTTCGCGGCTTTTGAAGATCTTCCCGTTATACGCCCGCTCGCCTTCGAAAACCGAGGAAGCGTAGTGCAGTGCGTGGGTCAGAATATGGACATTTGCCTCCCGCCATGGGACAAGTTTTCCGTCCAGCCAAATAGAGCCATCACGATCATCATAAGCACCGGCCATTGTATTTCCTCCACCAGAAGCTGTGTAATTTGCGAAAATTTCGTTTCCGCGCACAAATAAGACATAAAATTACGCCAAAGTCGAAATTTGCTATCATTTGATTCTTGGAAAGTCAACAAGACTGACATAAATTGCCGGGTAGCAGTAAAAATTTGTGATCGGATGAAATATCTACCATGCAGGATCGTTTGCAACCCGGCGGGGAAAACCTGCTTTTTTTAACCGATGACCAGCTTTTGCAGGGCATTGAGCTGTTGTTCTTCGCCTATCGCGGCTTCATTTCTGATCCGGATCGTATTCTGGAAAATTACACCTATGGCCGCGCCCATCATCGCGCGATTCACTTTATTCATCGTCGCCCCGGTACGACAGTGAATGCTTTGCTGGATATCCTCGGGGTCACAAAACAGTCCCTGAACCGCGTATTGCGCCAGTTGATTGATGACGGTCTGGTCGAAAGCAAGGTCGGCGTGCGCGACCGGCGGGAGCGGCATTTGCATCTGACACCGGCGGGACAAGCGCTGGAATCCGATTTGTCCTCCACCCAGCGTAAACGCCTGCGCGCTGCCTATAAAGAGGCCGGACCGGATGCGGTGCATGGATTTCGCCAAGTTCTCGAAAATATTATGGACCCGTCTATGCGTCAGCATGTTAAGAAGTTGGTAAAGGACTGATTTTGTATGAACGAACCCCTGTCTGACGCCCACATTCTGATCGTTGATGATGATGAACGTATTCGCACGCTGTTGCAGAAATTCCTGTCGCGCAACGGGTATTGGGTGACAGCGGCACGGGATGCCGCCCACGCTCGCCGCTTGCTGGCCGGACTGGATTTTGACCTCATCGTGCTGGATGTCATGATGCCGGGGGAAGACGGGCTGACCCTGACCCGCAGCCTGCGCGAAACCCTGTCAACGCCGATCCTATTACTGACGGCCAAAGGGGAATCAAACGAGCGGATTATGGGGCTAGAAGCAGGCGCGGATGATTATCTCACCAAACCGTTCGAGCCCAAGGAACTGGTGCTTAGGATCAACGCAATTCTGCGCCGTGTGCCGGTTGAACAAGCCGTAGTGGAGGCACCAAAGTCCCTACAACTGGGGCCGGTGCGTTACGATGTGACCCGCGGAGAGCTATGGGAGGGAGAGACCCTCATCCGCCTGACCGCCACAGAAAGCACTTTGATGCGGATATTTTCCGCCAGTCCCCATTCCCCCATCAGCCGCAGCAAACTGGTCGAAGATTTGGGGCGCGACAGTGACCAATCACAGGAACGGGCCGTGGATGTGCAAATCACCCGCCTGCGCCGCAAGATTGAAGCCGACCCCAAATCGCCCCGCTATCTGCAAACTGTGCGCGGCGCGGGCTATATGCTGGCACCGGATTAAGCATACCGCTTAAAACCATTCCGAAAGCATCGCCGGGGCTGTGTGGTCTCGACTTTGGAGGGTGGATATGATTTGCAGGCGCTGGCTGCATCCGTTGCAGCCGATTTTGGCGTTTTGATGGAGCAGACCGAATGGCGGATACACCGATTTCCGAAATGAACTTTGAAACCGCTATGGCGGAGCTGGAAAAAGTCGTGGGACAGTTGGAAAGCAGTCAGGTGGCACTGGAAGAAAGCATCAAGCTGTATGATCGCGGGGCAGAGTTGAAAAAACACTGCGCGGTGAAGTTGAAAGAGGCGGAAGAGAAAATCGCCCAAATCACGCTTGGTGCGGATGGAAATCCCGCCGGTTTGAAACCTTTCGAGGGTTAATTTCCCGTGGAGAATTTCGAACACAGACTGGCCCGCATCGCGGCGACCACGGAACAGGCGCTGCGCGATCTGCTGCCCCCTGTCGCTGGCAATCCCATTGCAGCCCCGATGCACCACGCCGCCCTGAATGGGGGCAAGCGACTGCGGGCCTATCTTGCCATTGAATCCGCTGCGCTGTTTGGTCTGGATGCTGTGAACACAGCGGCGGCGATCGAAGCCATGCACGCCTATTCGCTGGTGCATGACGATTTGCCCTGCATGGACGATGACGACCTGCGCCGTGGCAAACCGACCGTCCATGTGAAGTGGGATGAAGCCACTGCGGTTCTGGCGGGTGATGCCCTGCAAACGCTGGCTTTTGAAATCCTCGCTGATCCCCTGACCTCTGCCAATGCATCGGTGCGGATCAAACTGGTGGCCGATCTGGCGCGTGCGTCTGGTGCAAACGGTATGGTGTTGGGGCAGGTGCAGGACATCGCCGCCGAAACCGCAACGACGCCGTTCACGCTGGATCAGATCACGGAATTGCAGGCCAATAAAACCGGCGCTTTGATCGAATGGTCCGCCTGTTCCGGTGCAACGCTGGCAGAAGAAGACGCTGGCCCGCTTGCAACATATTCTGCCGCGCTGGGCCGTGCCTTTCAGATACAGGACGATGTGCTTGATGTTGTCGGGGATGCCGAACTGGCCGGAAAGCGTTTGCAAAAGGACGCGGAAGCAGGGAAAGCCACCTTTGTTTCCATCCTCGGACTTGAAGCCGCACAACAGCAGGCCAGTTCACTGATAGAGCAAGCCTGCGATGCGCTTTCGCTTTACGGATCGCGCGCAGACCCCCTGCGACAGGTGGCGCAATTCGTCATCAACCGCAATTTGTGATAAAACCGTGCCAGAAGGAAAACCTTGTGAGCGATAGACCAAACACTCCCCTGCTGGATCAGGTAAACGCCCCCGAAGACCTGAAGCGGTTTTCCGATACAGAACTGCGTCAGGTGGCGGATGAGCTGCGGGCCGAGACGATTTCCGCTGTGTCCGAAACCGGTGGGCATCTTGGCGCTGGGCTGGGCGTGGTAGAGCTGACGACCGCCATTCACGCGGTTTTTGATACGCCAAAGGACCGTCTGATCTGGGATGTCAGCCACCAGTGCTACCCCCATAAAATCCTGACAGGACGGCGGGATCGTATCCGCACGCTGCGACAGGAAAACGGTCTATCCGGTTTCACCAAACGCAGCGAAAGTGCCTTTGATCCTTTTGGCGCGGCCCATAGTTCTACCTCTATTTCTGCCGCGCTTGGCTTTGCAGTGGCGCGTGATCTGGGCGGTGCGCCGGAACACGGGCTTGGCGATGCAATTGCGGTGATCGGGGACGGGGCCATGTCCGCTGGCATGGCGTATGAGGCGATGAACAACGCGGGCCATTTGAAAAAACGTCTGATCGTTATTCTGAACGACAACGAAATGTCCATCGCCCCGCCTGTGGGTGCGATGTCGTCCTATCTGTCGAAACTTTATGCAGGTGAACCGTTTCAGGAATTCAAATCCGCCGCCAAAAGCGCGATTTCCCTGTTGCCCGAACCGTTTCAGGACGGGGCGAAACGGGCCAAGGATATGGTCAAACATATGACGGTTGGCGGCACCCTGTTTGAACAGCTCGGCTTTTCCTATGTGGGGCCGATTGACGGGCACGATATGGAACAGCTTCTGGCGGTTTTGCGCACTGTAAAGCAGCGCGCCACGGGGCCGATGCTGATCCATGTTCTGACTGAAAAGGGCAAGGGATACGCGCCAGCAGAAGAGTCTTCGGATAAATATCACGGTGTCGCCAAGTTCGACGTGATCAGCGGTAAACAAAAGAAAACCCCTTCAAATGCACCAAGTTACACGTCGGTCTTCGCGCAAAGCCTGATTGCAGAGGCGGAAAAAGACAACAAGGTAGTGGCCGTGACTGCGGCGATGCCGGACGGAACGGGGCTCGACAAATTCGCCGCCCGTTTCGGTACACGCTGCTTTGATGTGGGTATTGCCGAACAACATGCCGTCACCTTCTGCGCCGGTATGGCGGCAGGTGGGCTAAAGCCGTTTTGCGCGCTCTATTCCACCTTCCTGCAACGGGGGTATGATCAAGTGGTTCATGATGTGGCGATCCAGCGTTTGCCTGTCCGTTTCGCCATTGACCGCGCCGGACTGGTCGGTGCCGATGGGGCCACCCATGCGGGCAGCTTTGACATCGGATTTCTGGCGAACCTGCCGGATTTTGTCGTGATGGCCGCCGCGGATGAGGCCGAGCTGGTCCATATGGTCGCCACCGCCGCCAGCATCAATGATCGCCCCAGCGCCTTCCGCTTCCCGCGTGGCGAAGGGGTTGGCGTGGACCTGCCAGAGGTCGGCGTACCGCTGGAAATCGGCAAGGGACGGACGATACAGGAAGGCAGCCGCGTAGCGCTATTGTCCTTTGGCACGCGCTTGCAGGAATGCGAACAAGCGGCGATTTCACTGGCGCGTAAGGGGATTACCCCGACCATCGCAGACGCCCGTTTCGCCAAGCCGCTGGACGAAGACCTGATCCGTGAACTTGCTGCCAACCATGAAGCGCTGATCACCATCGAAGAAGGCGCTGTGGGTGGTTTCGGGTCCCATGTGGCGCAATTCCTGGCGGAAGAGGGCGTGTTTGATACGGGGTTGAAGTTCCGGTCTATAGTGCTGCCAGACACGTTTATCGACCAAAGCAGCCCTGCCAAAATGTATGAAACCGCAGGCATGAATGCGCCCCAGATTGAGGCGAAGGTTCTGGATGTACTGGGAATTTCACAGATCAACAAAGCCCGCGCCTGACGCGGGCTTTGTGCCTGACTATTTTTCCAGCCGCGCCAGTCTCGCGCTGATCTCGTCCAGACGGGCCAACATCTCATCACGGTAAGCCCCGGTTGCCTCAGCGTCCTCCGCAAGATGGGCGTCCTGCATGGAGTTCACAATTAGACCCACCAGCAGGTTCACCACTGCGAAGGTTGTGACCATGATGAAGGGCACAAAGAACGCCCACGCGTAAGGGAAAACCTCCATCACCGGACGCACGATGCCCATGGACCAGCTTTCCAGCGTCATAATCTGGAACAGCGAATAGGCAGACCGCCCGAGGGTGCCAAACCAGTCGGGAAAGGTCGCGCCAAACAGCTTTGTCGCCATGACGGAGCCGATGTAAAAGATGATTGTCATCAACAAAAAGACCGAGGCCATCCCCGGCAGAGCAGAGACAAATCCTTCGACCACACGGCGCAGGCTGGGCGCGAAGGAGATGACCCGCAAGACCCTTAAAATCCGCAGTGCCCGTAAGACGGACAACCCGCCGCTGCCCGGTGCAAGCGACACGCCAACCACAAGAAAATCGAATATATTCCAAGGCTTCAGGAAGAAGCGCCATCCATAGGCGACCATCTTGACGACAAGTTCGACCACAAAAATGGCAAGGCAAATGCCGTCAATCACACCCAGCATACCGCCGGACATGTCCCGCGCAGTTTCAGAGGTGTCCAGCCCCAGCACAATCGCGTTCACCACGATTACGGCCAGCACGAAGTTCCGTACCAGCGGGGATTCCACCCATTGTGTCAGTCTGGCGCGAAAATCGCCTTTTGTTTCAGGCTGCATAGTAGTCTTCATGGCGGATTTATAGGGGCTCTGAGGTATGAAAAACAGTATTAACGACGGGAGAAATGCGCGACCAATTCGCAGTGACCGGACCAAAGAAACTGATCCACAACCTGCACCCATTCAAGGGAGAAACCACCATCCAGCAGCGTGCGTGCATCGCGGGCAAAGGTGGCAGGGTTGCAGGACACAAAGGCAATTTTGGTCACGCCGCTATCTGCGATGTGGCGGGTTTGCTCCTTAGCACCAGCGCGGGGCGGGTCCATCACCACGGCGTCATAGGCTTTGAATTCGTCGGACAACAGCGGATTGCGGAACAGATCCCGTTGGACCGTGCGCAATTTCTTCAGCCCTATCGCTTGACGCCAGCCCCGATCCATTGCGTCCAGCATCGGCTGGCTTGATTCAATCGCAACTACCTCGGCGGTACGGGCCAGCGGCAACGAAAACGTTCCGCAACCGGCGAACAGATCAAGCACGGATTTGCTTTTGCCAACAATTTCGGAAATCGAATCCCACAAAGCCGCTTCACCGTGGGCGGTGGCTTGCAGAAAGGCACCATTGGGCGGGGTCACAAATGCGCCGCCGAACTCTTGTTGTGCGGGCTGACGTTCCAGAACAATCTCGCCATTCCAGAACACACGGGCAAATCCGCTGTCATGGGCGATTTTCACCACATCCTGCATGATGCCGGTGTCCATCGGTTTCGCCTCGGTCAGGTCTACGTCCAAGCCACCAAGGCTGGTCGAAACGGACAGCCGGACAGAGCCTTTACGGGTTGCAGCAAGTTGCACCAGCGACTTCAGTCCGTTGAAACCGTTCAGAATTTCCGGATCGAGCAAAGTACAAGTTTCAATCGCCACCAGTTGATCAGAGCTTCTGGCATGAAAGCCGAGCATCGCGCCGGACTTCGTCCGCTTGCCGGTAAACACGGCCCGTCGCCGCGAATTGGGCGGGCTGGTAACCGTCTCACGGAAGGTGGCTTCGATCCCTTGCCGTTTCAGCGCTGTATCCACAATCCCGCGCTTCCAATCTGCCAGAAAATCGCCGCGAATATGCTGGGTCGCGCATCCACCACAGGTTTTGAAGTGGCGACAGGGCGCTTTGACGCGGATCGGTGCGGGGTCCAGAATGCGCACATTTTCCAGCCGATCACCAACCAGTTCGCCACTGACCGTTTCGCCGGGCGCGGTGTAAGCTGCAAAAATCTCGGTCCCGTCAAGGGTACCAACGCCATCGCCTTGGCTGCCCAATGTCTCGATTGTAAGTTCTGTCATTCCGTTGCCTTATAGAAAAACACTGCACGCCGAAAGAGATCTGTGATCCGTGGCGTCAGGATAGCCCGTTCAATAGGTCAGCTTTGGAGCGTGTGAAACCGGATTCGATCCACGTATTCTCCAATTCGCGCAGTTTATCGCCAAGCGCCTTGCCTTCAAACCCTTGCAGGTCTTTTGCGGCCACCGGAAAACGGGCCTCCGCCCCTTGATCGACCTGCGAAAGGATGCTCGGATCGATTGGCACACCAAGGCTCGCCGCTTGAACCAGCGCCAGATCCAGCCCTGTATCCCGTCCGAAACGATAGGCGGCGATTTTTGGGGAGAGTGCTTGTTCGTTGGCCTGACGATACTGACGGATACGCGCTGCATCCGCATTACTAAGGCGGAGCGCGTTTTTCAGACCCTCGCCCCCAAGAACCAGCAAGCGGCGCAGCCAGTCCGCAGCCAGACCAAGCTGCTGTTCGAGATGCACGAGTGGGGCAAAGCTGCGGGTGCTCGCCCCCGACAGGATGCGCCCCAGAACGCCGGTTTGCTCCATCGCGGAGAGCGCCATTTCCGGTGTTTCGGCCCTCAACAGCTTGCGCATCTCTGCGCCGATCCGCTCTTTTGATAGCTTATCCAACCCATCTAGATTTTCGCTGATCGCGGCCAGTGCCTCGGGATCGAGACCGGCAGACTGATCGCCATACCAAGCAAAAAAGCGGAAATATCGCAGGATACGGAGGTAGTCTTCCTTGATGCGGCGGTCCGCATCCTCAATAAAACGCAACCGGCGCGCGATAAGATCGGGGAGGCCATTCAGCGGGTCAACGATCGCTCCGTCGGCCCCGACGTAAAGCGCGTTCATGGTGAAATCCCGCCGTCGCGCATCGTCTGCAATATCGGTGGAAAAGGCGACCACAGCACGGCGGCCGAAGGTCTCCACGTCCTTGCGAAAACTGGTCACTTCAAAGCTGTGGTTGTCGATCAGAACAGTGATCGTACCGTGTTCGATCCCTGTAGGAACGGTCCGGAACCCTTTGTTTTTCATAATGGTTTGGACATCTTCGGGCAGTGCAGAGGTCGCCACATCCAAATCCGAAACCGGCGCATCCAGCAGGGCGTTGCGCACGCATCCCCCCACAAAATAAGCTTGAAAACCCCGTTCAGTCAGCGCGCCTAGCAATGCTTGGGATGCGCTGTCTCGCAGCCAGTCAGCCGTGATTTGCATGACCATCCCGCCCGACGGTTTCCGCCAGCAACCGCAGCATCCGAGCGGTCGCGCCCCAGATGTAATAGGGGCCATAGGGCACCACAAAATATCGCCGCGGTTTGCCCATCCAGACACGTCCCTCAATGAAGTAGTTCGCAGGGTTGAGAACATGTTCCAAGGGCACCTGAAACACTTCTTCCACTTCGCCCGGATCACCGAGAGAGGCGAAATCGGTTGAGATTTCCGCCACAACGGGGTGCACTTCAAATCCGGTAACAGTCTTATGGCAGGGCAACCGCCCGATCAGACGCGCGTGTTTGCGGCGAAGGCCGATTTCTTCAAAAGCCTCGCGCAGGGCGGCATCCTCAACCGAATTGTCGCTGGTTTCGACCTTGCCGCCGGGAAAGGAGACCTGCCCGGGGTGATGCTTAAGGTGCGCAGCCCTTTTGGTGAGTACCAGTTTCGGGCCGTCCGCCGCTGAAATAATCGGCACAAGAACCGCGGCGGGGCGAAATTTCCACGACGGATCTGCACCGTCCTGATTCAGATCGAAATCGGACGACCCGTCCTGCAGACGAGGACCTGCAAGTGCGGTTTCAACCCGCGCCAGCATATCCTCGTGATCCCGTTGATCCCCTTCAAGTGGCATCCGGTGCGTCTTTCCCCAATGTCTCGGGCGGCAGTTCGTAATGGGCGCCGCAGAATTGGCAGTCCGCCGTAACCATGCCATTGTCGGCCGTCATTTTCTGAATGTCTTTCGCAGAATAGATCGACATGGTTTGGCGCACTTTGTCCTCACCACAGGTGCAGCCGAACTCGACCGGCTGCGCAGGGAAAACGCGCGGGGTTTCTTCGTGAAACAGACGGCGCAACAGTTGTTGCTGGCCGACATGGGGCCCGATCAGTTCCATTTCTTCCACGGAATCCAACAGAATCGACGCACGGTTCCAGTTTTCCTCGTTGTCGTATGAGGCCGCTTCATCCTGTTCTGGGCTGTTCGGCTGGTCTGTTTCGACCTGCAATTCTTCTGACGGTTTCGCAAAAGGCGATGCTTTGGGCATATGTTGCAACATTACGCCGCCCGCGCGCCAAGCCGGACCGTCAGATTGACCGATTTCTTGTGCTGCCGCGGTTACGAAACGGGTGGGCAGTTGTTCGGAATGGGCAAAATAATTCTCCGCACAAGCCGACAGCGACCCTCCGGTCAGGGGGGTGATTCCCTGGTAAGGCTGGGTGCCTTTGCCCTGATCGATCAGGATCGCAAACATACCCTTGCCAAGCAGGTCAAATGGGGCAAGTGAGCTCGCCTCGATTGCATCGGCATCAAAGCTTGCGTACGCGCGAATTCTGGCAGGTTCGGCCTCGCTCTTGGGGGCGAAATAGTCGGTCGCAATGATGCGCAATGGGCCATCGCCGCGAATTTGGATGGAAAGTTTCCACCGCAAATCAATGGTCTGACCGATGAGCGCGGTCAAAAGCGCAGCTTCCGCAACCTGACCGGACACGACTGCGGGATAATCGTGCTGGCGCAAGATTTGATCGAGCGTAGAGTCGAGCCGGGCCACACGACCGCGAACATCGGCGCGATCCAGTTGGAAAGGCAGGATGATGTCATCCCAGCGTTTAGTGTCTTTTTCAGTGTGCATGGTTCTTATCCTTGTTACTGCGTGGAAATAGTGTTGTTTTCGGATAAGTGCAAATGCAGTGCCCCTGCGGGGACGTAAATTCTTTGAGGGAACAGGTATGAGACGCTTCGGTGAACCGAAACGGAACGGGGTAGCCTATACCCAGCGGGCAGGCGCTTATGGCATTATCGCGCACGGGCGCGATCTGATGTTAACGCTGCAAAATGCAGAGCTTCCGGAAATCCAATTGCCGGGCGGTGGCATTGATCCCGGCGAAACACCCCTCCAAGCGCTGCACCGCGAGGTTTACGAAGAAACCGGCTACCATATCACCACCCCGCGCCGTATCGGGGCTTATCAGCGATATACTTACATGCCGGAATACCGGCTTTGGGCGCGCAAAGTCTGCCACATCTATATTTGCGCTTCAGCGCTACGCATCGGCCGTCCAACCGAACCGGATCATGAAGTTCTTTGGGCGAGCCCGCGAGAGGCTGTCGAAATGCTGAGCAACAGCGGCGACCGGTCTTTCGTTCAGCGTGTCTGCAGAGTGAAACCGTCAACGGTTTAATTAGGTATGAGCAAGTCTCCTTTCGTTCGGCATGGAAACTGGCAGTGTCCCATAGTTTTTAAATTCAAACATTATTGCGGACAAATCATCCCCGAACGGCCTTCCCTGTGCGAACTGCGTAAGTTCCCATGTCAAATCCGAGAGGAACTCCGCCCCAGTGCTTGCTGAATTGGCTTCGATGATCCGTAGCAAGTTGGTATCGTCGAAAAGGTCACCGTCGAAATTCTGGCATTCTGTTAACCCATCGGAATATAACAACAAACGATCACCCGGAAAGATCGTGAAAGTGACTGTTTCGTATTTCATGTCAGGCATCAAACCAATTGGCGGACCGCCTTGCCCCAAGAATCCGGCGCCTTGCGAATTTCTGGAAATAATTGGATGAGGATGTCCCGCCTGAACCATTTCGACCACGCCGGAGGTTAAGTCGACGTCAGCGAAAACCATCGTAAAATACAGCTCCGTGGCAAGCTCCTCAATCATTAGCTGATTAAGTGACGCTGCTATGTCAGCGGGCGCACGTTGCCGGTATATCCCATCACCAATATGATCAAACGCGACATTCTGTTCGCGATTGTGCCCGCTGAGATACCCGGCCAATCGAGCCGTAAGCAGGGCCGATGAAACCCCGTGTCCAGACACGTCTATCGAATACAGGCCCAAGCGCGTGTCTGTGAAATTGAAAAAACCGACAAGATCCCCGCCCACATGGCTGCTGGGCTGGAAAAGTACTGACATATCCCCGTAACGACCCTTTCTAAAAGGGGGAGGGAGCAATGATTTTTGAAGTTTTTCAGCCTCTATTAGATCTTTGTTAATCTCTTCATAAAGGATCTGGAGTTCATCAAGTGTATTCGCGAGTGTTGCATTTTGCGCGGTCAGGGCTTTCTCCATATCCAGCACACGTTCACCAGCGCGAATTCGCGCCTTCAGTTCGGCAGTGTCCACTGGTTTTGATAAGAAATCATCGGCCCCGATATGCAACCCCTCAGCAACATCATTTTTTTCGTTTTTGGACGTCAGGAGAATGAAATACCCGTAGGTATTTCGTTCCATTTGACGAAACTGTTTGCAAAACTCCAAACCATCCATTTCCGGCATCATCCAATCACTTAGCACCAGATCGATAGGCTCGCGCGTGCAGATTTCTAGCGCTTTAACACCGCTAGAGGCCTCAAGAACCCGGTACCCCCACTTCTGAAGATTGAGAGTAACAATCTTTCGTTGCAAGTTGCTGTCATCCACGACGAGAACGCGCAGAGGTTTGTCCCGGGCCGGGTCCAGCAGGCCCGATTGGATATCATGTGTGATTTCAGTATTTTCCACGTTGAGACCTTTGAATGATCAAGACTCAGAATCGCGGGAAACCTTTAATAAATCGTCTACACGCGCCAATTTATTTCACGATTGGGATTAACCTAAAATTCAGATTTTCCGGTTTTCATTGCATCAGGGCGCCAATCTAGCACGGGAAACGCATAGGCATGATCAATTGGGCACAGCTAAAGCAGTTGGAAGAAGACCTTGGGCCGGGCGACACCGCCGATGTTATCTCGTTGTTTCTTACAGAAGTCGAAGAGGCAATTCAGGAATTGTATGCCATACCGCCGGATGATGGCCCGAAGATTGCCGCCACGCTTCATTTTCTGAAGGGATGTGCGTCGAATCTAGGGTTTGAGGCCTTTGCCGATAATTGTGCGCGCGGGGAAAAGCAGGCTGAGAACGGTCAAGTTGCTGATGTATCTGTCGCAGTTGTAGATCAAATTTACAGAGGTTCTAAGTTGCTGTTATTAAAAGAGTTTACAGCCAATCTTTCGGCAGAATGCTGATCCAATGTATAACACCCTTTTGATCCGTATCCTTATGATGACTACCTTCAGCTCAGGAAATCTTTTACGATGGATAGAAACTCTTTCGGCTTTTCGGCGTGCAGCCAGTGACCGGCTTGTGGGACTGTTGCTAATGTTAACTGGGAAAACTTATTTTCCAACGCAAGCTGTCCGTCGACATCGACATAATCCGAGTCTCCGCCCTTTATGGCTAAAGTGGGTTTGTCAAAGCAAAAGTCGACGTCTGGAAATCCCACAATTTTTGGCATATCTGCGTCCAGAACTTCATTGTTTAAAAGCCACCGCGCCCGTCCGTCGTGAAATTCCAAACTTTGGGAAAAGAAGGCGGCAAGGGCGGGATCCCCCGTTTTTTGATGTAACCACGATTGCGCCTCGGAGCGTCTGGTGATTTCCTCCAGCGGCAGTGCCTGCATTATGGAAATATTATTGGACTGATTATGCGCATAAGTCACCGGCGCAATGTCTGCCACTATAAGCCGTTCGATCATTTCCGGCGCCGTAGCGGCGAGCATCATGGCAGCCTTGCCACCCATGGAATGCCCCAAAACGGTTGCGTGTCCGCCTATCGTGTCGATAGTTTCGCTTAGATCTGCCGCCAGATCGTCGTAACTGTTAGAGTCACTCCAACCGCTATGGCCATGATTGCGTAGATCGACTGACACGACCCATCGGTCTCGGGCCAGGTTCCGCGCGAGACTGTGCCAGTTGCGTGCCGATCCAAATAGGCCGTGAACGATAACGAGGGGTATGCCGGTTTCTTCACCGAAACTGTAAGAATTCAATATCATTGCTGAGAGGTTCCGGTAATTTTAGAGCGAAGGGCGTATGTGGCGCCTATGGTGCGGACACTATGTCCCCTTGTCGAGAGTTAAAAAACCAAATAGACGCGAGAAAAATTTACGGTTTTTAGGAGAAGGCTCGATGGCGGCACCGAAAAAAGTAGTTCTGGCTTATTCTGGCGGGCTGGACACTTCGATCATTTTGAAATGGTTGCAAACCGAATATGATTGTGAAGTTGTGACTTTTACAGCAGATTTGGGGCAGGGTGAAGAACTTGACCCAGCGCGCAAAAAAGCGGAACTGCTGGGGATTAAGCCGGAAAACATTTTTATCGAAGATGTGCGTGAAGAATTTGTCCGCGATTTCGTTTTCCCCATGTTCCGCGCTAACGCTGTTTACGAGGGGCTGTACCTGCTTGGGACGTCTATCGCGCGGCCCCTGATTTCCAAGCGGCTTGTGGAGATTGCCAAGGAAACCGGTGCGGATGCCGTGGCGCACGGTGCGACGGGTAAAGGCAATGATCAAGTGCGTTTCGAGCTTTCCGCTTATGCGCTTGACCCCGAAATCAAGGTGATTGCGCCTTGGCGGGAATGGGACCTCTCCAGTAGGACCAAATTGCTGGCATTCGCTGAAGAAAACCAGATTCCGATTGCCAAGGACAAGCGGGGCGAAGCGCCGTTTTCAGTGGATGCAAACCTGCTACACACGTCTTCGGAGGGCAAGGTTCTGGAAGATCCGGCTCAAGAAGCGCCAGATTACGTCTATCAACGCACCGTTAACCCTGAGGACGCGCCTGAAACGCCGGAATTTATCGAGATTACCTATAGCAAAGGTGATCCGGTTGCATTGAACGGCGAAGAAAAAACGCCAGCTGAAATGCTGACTGCTTTGAATGAATTGGGTGGCAAGCACGGGATTGGTCGGCTTGATCTTGTGGAAGGTCGCTATGTCGGTATGAAATCCCGTGGCGTTTACGAAACGCCGGGCGGGACAATCATGCTGGAAGCCCACCGTGGGATTGAATCGATAACGCTTGATCGGGGGGCAGCCCATCTGAAAGATGAGCTGATGCCAAAATATGCAGAGCTGATCTATAACGGGTATTGGTACAGCCCGGAGCGGGAGATGTTGCAGGCTTTGATCGATCAGAGCCAGACCCATGTGAACGGCGTTGTGCGGGTTAAACTGTACAAGGGATCCGTAAACACGGTCGCACGTTGGTCCGATGATAGCCTGTATTCCGAGCAGCACGTGACGTTCGAAGACGATGCGGGTGCCTATGATCAGGCGGACGCGGCTGGATTTATCAAAATAAACGCCCTGCGTTTGAAACTGCTTGCGGCACGTAACAACCGCTAAAGTCCTATGAGAAAAATGCCGGAGCATCCAATTCCGGCATTTTTCTTTACAGCCGCGCCCTGGTTTTTAGGACTTCAGTTTCAGCGGCGCGATCCGGTCATAGATTTCCTGCGCCTGTTCCAGAACGTGTTTCAAGTGTTCAGAAACATCCGGCAACGGTCCCTCTGCCCCGGCGAACCCTGTGCTGTTCCAGACCGCGCCGTACCAATGAGGCGCCCAAACCCCATCTTGAGGATTGCCGCCTTTCGGCCATGACAGCATCTTGGGGTCAAACGGAATGCTGAGATTCTGACAAAGAAGTCGGAGCATTGTTTCAGGGGCTTCCCGAATGTCGGCGCTGTCTATGACAATCGGCGCACGCCCGTCGACTTCGCACACCAGATCAATCAGCTCTGCTTGCTGGCGAAAGCCAATATCGTCCAGTGTGGGGTTGCCCCGTTTTTTGTCGTAAGAGGCTAAAACCCGCGCTGGGTCGCGAATCAGGAATACGTTGGTCATTCGTTTGACCCAGGAGCGATCCACCCCATCAATCATGTGTTGAGTCATGTGCTTTTGATAGAAGACTGATTTGCCTAGAGGGCCGGCTCCGGTGCAGGCATTGATTACGGCATCTGGGTCCCGTTCCCCTGCGGCCTGAATTTCGGCCCCCATCGGGTGGTCAAGACCGGTTGCTTTCAAATAGGCGGCGTAGAAAGGTTCGTCCCAGACCTCTGTGTCGGGGCGTTGCGCGAAAGAATACATCATCGCTGTTGAAAGATTGCGGGGGCCGGACCACATGGCAATTTTTAGCGGTTTATCTTTGGAAGTCACATTTATCACCGAGTTGTTAATTGTAAGTGAACGTGTGAATTCGCAGTAACAATAAACCTTGATTAGCGAAAGAATTGTTCTCCTGTGCTCCGTACCAAAGATAATCTTCGTCTGTTCGCCCTGACAATCCTAATGGGAATTGCACCTTTGAAGCCTGCCTTGGCTGAGGATGCGATTTTTGCAGGGGGGTGTTTTTGGTGCGTAGAGTCCGATTTTGAAGCGCTCCCCGGTGTACTGGATGCGCAAACGGGCTTTATTGGCGGGTCGGCGGCTAAGGCGAATTACAAAACCGTATCTAAGGGCGGGACCGGTCATTACGAGGCAGTTTTGATCCGCTTTGATCCGGCGAAGATCAGCTATGCCAGCTTGTTGCACAAATTCTGGCGCTCGGTCGATCCGACGGATGCCGGTGGACAGTTTTGCGATCGTGGCGACAGTTATCGTACCGCGGTCTTTCCGGTGAGTGCTAGGCAGGAAAAAACCGCGCGCGTTTCAAAAGCAAAGGCCGAAGCTGCGCTTGGCCAACGGATTGTAACCCCGATCCTGAAAGCGGCGGCTTTTTATCCAGCTGAGGCCTACCATCAGGATTATTACAAAAGTTCGAAGAAAGCCTTAACGCGGTACGGGTTGATCACCCGCAAAGACGCCTACAAAAGATACCGCGATGCCTGCGGGCGGGACCAGCGCATCCGCGCCTTATGGGGCGCATCGGCGCATAGCCTGCCAAACGGATGATCTGGATCAGTAGATCATGTTCTGCGTGATGACGATCCGCAGCACGACAATTCCCAAAAACACGATAATCGGCGAGAAATCCAGCCCGCCAGTCGGCGGCAGGAAGCGGCGGATCGGTTCGTAGATCGGTTCCAATATGCGGTTCAGGCCAAAGTAGATTTGCGCAACAATAGGTTGGCGCATATTCAGAACCTGAAAGTTCACCAGCCAGCCAATCACGATATGCGCGATCAAAATCCACCATGCAACATTTAGAATGGCGAGAAGGATAAGTCCGAGAGTGGTCATCTGTATTCCCATTTTGCTTTGATAGAGACCTAGTGTCTGCAAGGCTCCAACGCAAGATGCCGCGGCAGGGTTAAGCTGGCGTTACGGCGAAGTCCGCTTGACGATGTGTTAATCCTTGCGCGGCTTTGCGGAAACGGGTTCTACTCCGGCGACGAGAACTCATTAAGGAACCACCCTATGTCCACCTTACCCTCAAAAAAATCCGTATGGGGCTGGTTCTTTTATGACTGGGCAGCGCAGCCTTATCACACATTGCTGATCACATTTTTCTTTGCCCCCTATTTCACTGACTTTGTCGCGCCCGATAAGGAAACAGGCACAGCTTATTGGAGCCTGATGCTGACTGTGACAGGGATTTCCATTGCCATCGCAGCCCCGATACTCGGGGCGATTTCGGACACCACCGGCCCGCGTAAGCCGTGGATATTTTTGTTTTCACTGTTTTACATCGTCGGGGCGGCAGGGCTTTGGTTTGCCTTGCCCCAAATGGAAACGGTTTTCTGGATTTTGATCTCCTTCTCAATCGGGCTGATCGGGGTCGAGTTATCGCAGATATTTGTAAACGGAATCTTACCAACTCTGGGAGAAAAGGATGATCTGGGTCGCATCTCGGGCAGTGGCTGGGCATTTGGTTATCTGGGTGGCTTTTTCGCACTGATCCTCGCGATTCTCTTTGTTGTCGTCTTATCCGAAGGCAAAACCATTATTGGCATTGATCCGATCCTCGGGCTTGATCCAACCTTGGGAGAGGACAAGCGCGTGCTCGGGCCATTAACCGCACTCTGGTATTTTATTTTCATCCTGCCGTTTTTCTTTTGGGTACCGGATGTAGAGCGGCGCAAGCGGGCTGTTGGCGCTGTCGGACACGCGTTGCAAGGGCTGTGGCACACCATCCGCAGCCTGCCGGAGCGGCGCAGCTTTGCCATGTACCTTGGGTCTTCCATGTTCTACCGTGATGCGTTGAACGGGCTTTATTCGTTCGGGGGAATCTACGCCACGGGGGTTCTGGGCTGGGAGATCGGCCAGCTTGGGGTCTACGGCATTGTGTCAATCGCAGCAGGGGCGTTGTTTTGCTGGCTTGGCGGGTATCTCGATAAATGGATGGGGCCGAAGTTTGTCGTGGTGTTGTCGATTTCGATCCTGATCGGCGTCTGCGTTCTTATTGCCGGAACCGGCCGCGAAGCCGTGTTTGGCGTTGAACTCGCCGCGGGTAGCAGCCTGCCGGACACATTGTTTATGATCTGCGGCGCTTCTATCGGTGCGGCAGGGGGGACCATACAGGCGGCCTCTCGTACCTTACTGGTGCATCAGGTGAAAGACGACCGACTGACCGAGGCATTCGGCCTTTATGCGCTGTCCGGCCGTGCCACAACTTTCATCGCTCCGATGCTGATCGGCATCTGTGTGCTTGCTACCGGTAGCCAGCGGTTTGGAATTTCACTACCAATTATATTATTGTTCGGTATCGGACTGATAATGTTGAAGTGGGTTGATACATCAAAGGAGTAGATTATGCGATTTTCTGTTGTGGTGGGGGGGGCTGTGCTGGCCTGTGTCTTGGGTTTTCCGGTGCTGGCACAGTCAGAGCAAACACCGCGGGACGGGGCGGGACTGGCGCCCGAGCCTAAAGCGCAGATTATTCGAAAATCCACTTCTGGCACCAAGGCGAATCGGCTGTTCGGGTCTAAAGGCGCGCCATCCCGTCACAAACCCGCAGCCATTGGCACCTATGCGAAGGGCTGTCTTGCTGGCGGGGTCCAACTGCCGGAAAACGGGCCGACTTGGCAGGCCATGCGACTGAGCCGGAATCGGCACTGGGGTCATCCCGAGACGATACAGTTTCTGAAAGATCTTAGCGCCTATGCCGCCACCCAGCCGGGGTGGTCGGGTCTGTATCTTGGCGACATTTCGCAAGCGCGGGGCGGGCCGATGCTGTCGGGGCACCAGTCCCACCAGTTGGGTCTGGACGCGGACATCTGGCTTTATCGTGCATCCCGTCTGAACCTTAGCCGATCCGAACGAGAGCGTCTGTCCTCAACCAATGTGCGATCCGGTGATCAGCGCAGCGTCAACAGCAATTGGACCCAGCAGCACGCAAATATCATCAAACGGGCCGCCGAAGATCCTCGCGTGGACCGTATTTTTATCACCGCTCCGGCAAAAATCTGGATGTGCAACAATACCAGAGGCAACCGGAAGTGGCTGCAAAAGGTCCGTCCCCTTTACGGCCATAACACCCATTTCCACGTGCGCCTGAAGTGTCCGCGCGGACAGGCGGGATGTATCAACCAGACGCCGACGGTCAAAGCCCTGTCCAAAGGCGGCGACGGGTGTGATGCAACGCTGAACTGGTGGGTGACGGATTATCTGAACCCGCCGAAGAAAGTGACGCAAAAAAAGAAAAAGCCAGCGAAAAAGACGCCGCGTAAACGGGGTGCGAGGGATTATACAATGGCTGATCTGCCCAAGCAGTGTATGACTGTCTTGCAAAGCAACTGACAGCGATCCGTTTCGCACCACGGGGGCGCAATCCCAGATTGCGCCCCTTTTGTTTGATCCGCGCGAGCGTTAGCTGACGGATTGTTCCGGTATGGTTGAATCAATCAGCGGTTCGTCCAGAGGCTCGACGATTTCCTTGAAATCTTCAATGATCTGAACGGCTTCTGCGGCGGTTTCGACAAAATGGAACAGCTTGATGTCCTCCGCCGAGATCGTGCCCGCATCTGCCAGCGCATCCCAGTTAATGATCTTGCGCCAGAACTCCTCACCGAACAGCAGAACCGGCATCCGTTCCATCCGCCCTGTCTGGATCAGGGTCAGGGTCTCAAACAGTTCGTCGAGCGTCCCGAAACCGCCTGGAAACACCGTGATCGCCTTGGCGCGCATCAGGAAGTGGATTTTGCGGGTGGCGAAGTAGTGGAAGTTGAAGCAAAGGTCCGGCGTGCAGTATTCGTTTGGCGCCTGTTCATGGGGCAGCACGATGTTCAGCGACATGGACGCACCGCCCGCATCCGCAGCACCACGGTTGCCCGCCTCCATCACACCGGGGCCGCCGCCCGTGACGATCACATCTTCGCGCCCGTAGCTTTCCATCGACTTGATCGTCATCAACCGCGCAAATTCGCGGGCTTGGTCATAGTATTTCGACAACTCGGCGAGGGTTTCGGTGCGGGCTTCATCCTTGCGTGATGGTTCGGGAATGCGTGCGCCACCGAACATCACAACCGTGCTTTCGATGCCTTTTTCCGCGAGAATTAACTCGGGCTTAAGCATTTCAAGCTGGATACGGGTGCCCCGCAATTCATCGCGACACAAGAAATCATCGTCGGCAAAAGCCAGTCGATAGGCCGGAGAACGGGTTTGCGGGGTCTCGGGGACGCCTGCTGCTCTGCTAATGTCGTCTTCGGCGTTTGGAAAAGTATTCTGTTTACGTGCCATTGATAAAGCCTCTTGGTTCTGTGTTGCACCAGCATTGCCTGTCGTCTAGCCTTTTGCAACGTCCGTGTCAGGTCAAGAAATCGGGAAGACTAAAGTTATGAATTGGCAAACAGAAATTACCGCAGCCTATCAGCGGGTTGCGCCCCATGTGCTGCGCACGCCGGTACTGGAAGTTGACGGCTTCGGCCTTGGCTATCCCGTGTCGTTCAAACTGGAGCAGGTGCAACATACCGGCAGCTTTAAGGCACGCGGCGCTTTCAATACGCTGCTGTCTTTGGATGTGCCCAAATCAGGTCTGGTGGCCGCTTCGGGTGGGAACCACGGCGCAGCCGTGGCCTATGCGGCGCAAAAGCTGGGCCATCGGGCGAAGATTTTTGTGCCGGAGCTGGCGGGACCTGCCAAAATCGGCCTGATCGAACGATGTGGTGCGGATCTGGAAGTGGTCGGCGGCGTTTATGCCAACGCACTGACGGCGGCACAAGCCTATGAAGCCGAAACCGGCGCGATGCAGGTGCATGCATATGACGCGAACCCAACTGTTGCGGGGCAAGGCACGGTTGCACTGGAATGGGAAGAGCAAGATCTTGATGCAGACACTATTTTGATCGCAGTTGGCGGTGGCGGGCTGATCGGTGGCGCGATGGCGTGGCTTGGTAAACGGCGCAAGATCGTTGCGGTGGAACCGGCACTGGCCCCGACATTGAACGCCGCGCTGGCCGCAGGCGCGCCGACCCAAGTGGATGTGAGTGGCGTTGCTGCCAATGCGCTGGGGGCGGGTAAAATCGGACAGATTTGTTTTGATCTTGCACAAGAAACGCAGGTTGAAAGTGTCTTGGTGCCTGATGATGCAATCCTGACAGCGCAGGCCGCTTTGTGGAAGGAAACCCGCCAGTTGGTTGAACCTGCGGGGGCAACAGCCTTGTCTGCCCTGATGTGCGGTGCGTACGAGCCTGCACCGGATGAGAAGGTGGCCGTTCTTTTGTGCGGCAGCAACTTGTCCGAAGACCCGTTCGGGTGATTGCGCGGCGGGCGCTTTAGGGCTATAGCGCCTTGGAACTTCAGACCATCAGAACGGAAAACCGATATGTCTAATGCACAGCTTGAATCCGCCATCGAAGCCGCTTGGGAAGATCGTGACGCGATCACTCCGGCCACAACGGGCGAAACCCGTGACGCGATCGAGGATACGCTGAATGCGTTGGACAGCGGCAAACTGCGGGTTGCAGAGCGTCAGGACAATGGTGACTGGCATGTAAACCAGTGGGCAAAGAAGGCCGTTCTGCTGGGCTTTCGTCTGAAAGACATGGAACAACAATCCGGTGGCCCGCAAGGTGCTGGTTGGTGGGACAAGGTCGACAGCAAGTTCAAAGGCTGGGACGATGCGCAGTGGAAGGACGCAGGCTTTCGCGCTGTACCAAACTGCATCGTGCGCAAATCTGCCTATGTCGCACCGGGTGTGGTGTTGATGCCGTCGTTCGTGAACCTTGGCGCCTATGTGGACACAGGCACCATGGTCGACACTTGGGCCACTGTCGGAAGCTGCGCGCAAATCGGTAAAAACGTACACCTGTCCGGTGGTGTAGGCATCGGCGGCGTTCTGGAGCCCATGCAGGCTGGCCCGACCATTATTGAAGACAACTGCTTCATTGGTGCGCGCTCCGAGGTGGTCGAAGGCTGCATCGTGCGCGAAGGGTCCGTTCTGGGGATGGGGGTGTTTATCGGCCAGTCCACCAAAATCGTAGATCGTGAAACAGGCGAAGTGATGTACGGCGAAGTGCCGTCCGGTTCGGTTGTGGTATCTGGCTCCATGCCGTCCAAGAACGGTGTGAACCTGTACTGCGCCGTGATTGTGAAACGGGTGGATGCGCAAACACGCTCTAAAACTTCGATCAACGAGCTGCTGCGCGACTAAGCAGTCTATTACATTAAAACGGCGCACCACCCCCTTGTGGTGCGCCAACAAAGGCAAGACCTGTGGCAAAACCAGATTCCAAACAACAAGTGTTCACCCTTTTGGTCGAAGTCGGCCGGAGCGACAGTGACGGCTTGCCCAAAAACGCAACCGGTGCGGCGCTGATGTGTTTTGCCAGCGGTATCGACGAAGCTGAAGCCGTGCGTGAAACCGTGGCCATCCTAAAGCAGGCGGACATGGCGCCTTTGGACGTGTCGGGCTATGGCACATTGGCCGAACGCCGCGCGGAAGGTCATGACATCAGCGAAGACGAAGAAGGTCTGATGCAGCGGGCGCTCGATGAAAACTCTGTCGTTGTGGCGCAAGTGACCCCGTTTTACGACTGAACCAGCATCGGGTTCGGGGCCTACGCAAGGTCTTTCGCTGCTCCTTCAAGGTATAGGCTGGCAATCCGTCGCGATTTTAACGATAACGGCGGCGACAGGACCAGCAGCGGGTTATCATGCTTACACTCTTCTTTGATCTCGACGGGACTCTGATCGACCCTAAAGAGGGCATCACCCAAGCCATTCAACACGCGCTCGGCGAAATGGGGATGGTTGATGTTCCCCACGCGGATGATCTGACATGGTGCATCGGCCCGCCTTTGTGGAACAGCTTTGACGTGCTGCTTGGGCCGGGTGCCGATCTGGATCAGGCGGTGGATCTGTACCGCGCGTTTTACACGGATGAGGCTATGTATCTGGCCGATGTTTATGACGGTGTGGGCGAAATGTTCGACGCTTTGCATCAGGTCGATGCAAAGATGTACATCACCACCAGCAAACCCCACGTCTATGCGCAGGAAATTATCGAGCATTTCGGTATTCATGCCCATGTGGAGCAACTGTTCGGATCAGAACTGGACGGGACAAACGCCGACAAAACCGACCTGCTGAAATTTGCGCTGGATGAAACAGGTGCTGATCCGGCCAAGACCGTTATGGTTGGCGACCGGCGGTTTGATGTTTTTGGCGCACGCAATAATGAAATCCCGAGCATTGGCGCGCTGTGGGGCTTTGGTGAACCGGACGAGTTGCATCAATCCGAAGCGGATTCACTGGCTGGTGCGCCCGAAGAAGTGCCGGAAATAGCGTTTGATCTATTAGGTTTAGATGCTGACTGACATCATAGCATGTGACGTTCTGATCGTGGGTGGCGGGCCTGCCGGCCTGTCCGTTGCCTCCCACCTTGGGGATGAGGTGCACAGCATCGTGGTGCATCAGGACGCGGAAATCGGCTTGCCGGTGCGCACCAGTGGGGGCACGTGGAAACGTGATATGGAAGCGTTGGGCATCCCGCCGCAGATGTACCGCGTGATCGACCAGCTCGACTTTTTCTCCGATAACGCGGAAGCGCGGTTCGCGGTGGATGACGATAAAATGGCGGTGATGGATGTGACGGCCGTCTACCAACACCTCGCCAGTCTGTCGGATGGCAAGCGCAGTGAATTGATGACCGGCGCGAAATTCCTGAGCTGCATCGAGCAGGAAGACGGGCAGTTTCTGTCGCAAATCCGCTCGCGGGAGCGGGGCAGTTTCAGCATTCTTTCTGCCATGGTCATCGATGCCTCCGGTTGGCAGTCTGCCGTGATCGAAAGCCTTGGTCTGGGGCGCAAACCGCAGCGCACCGGGGTTGGGATCGAATACGAGTTTCCTATCGGTAACTTTGATCCCAATAGGGCGGTTCTGTTTGTCGGTTCGTCCGCGCTCACCGGGTATGGCTGGATTTTCCCAACGCCGGGGGATCGGTTGCGATTGGGGATCGGGGTGATCTATCCCGACACCGATCTGACACCTCGCCAAGTGATGGAAGACTTTAAAGCCAGCGGGCAGGCGGCCCGTTACGGAATTGAAATTCCTCAGGACTATGAAGTGAATGCTGGGATTATCCCGTCAGAACCCTATGATCCGGAGCTTGTATTCGGCAAGGTTGTGCGCACGGGGGATTCCGCGAATTTTGCCACTCCGACGGTGGGCGAAGGGATCAGGATTGCGGTTGAATACGGTCGATTGCTCGGGGCTGAGGTGACGGCCTATTTGAATGGCGACGACAAAGCGCTCGGCCGATATGAAGCTGCGGCGCGGCAGGCGTTCCAACGGGATTACAGGTTCGGATTTATGGTAAACACGCGCATCGCCGGATATTCACCGGAGCGTTGGGATAAGTCGGTCGAGCGGTTGGGTCGGTTGTCAGAGCAGGAAATGACAGAGCTTGTGCGATCCCGTTTCGGGTGGCGCACGATGGCGCGAACAGTTTGGCTGAACATCAAGGCCAAGATCTCCGGCTGAGGTCTCGCCTGTGATCCGGCAGTAGGTGTGTAAAACGCACCAAAAAAATCAGCTTTTTAAGTGTTTGTAATAAATTCATAAACGGCTTCATCATACTGCATATATGAAGCTTCATATAAGAAGCTTCTTAAATGAAGCTTCGTAAACGCAGGGTCTTAAGACGCCTGCGCCACAACGCCAAAAAAAGGCCCTGCCACAAGGGCAGGGCTAGTCAGGCTTCGCGCCCGGGGGCGGCCCCGGACGTCGGCGGTAAACTCTTATGCGCCCATTTCGGCGCGAATTTGTTCTCTGAGAAGGTCAATGGGCATGGTCTTGCCTTCCTTGCGGAAACCCCAATAGGTCCAGCCGTTACAGGATGGCGCGCCTTCCAGCGCAGCCCCAACCTGATGGATAGAGCCTTTGCAATCATTCCCGATCAACGTGCCGTCAGCGCGAACTTTGGCAGTGTGACGCCCGTTCAACGCGTACAGTTTTTCACCGGGATTAAGCATGCCACGTTCCACAAGCTGTCCGAATGGCACCCGTGGTGCGGCCCGTTTGGATGTGGAAACTTGCAGCGACTCGTTGTCGAACTTGCGGGTGTCCTTGATCCGGCGGGCGGCCACTTCGCGGTAGGCTTCTTCCCGTTCGATTCCGATGAAATTCCGTCCCAGTTTCTTTGCCACAGCGCCGGTTGTGCCGGTGCCAAAGAACGGGTCGAGAACCACATCCCCCACATTGGTGGAGCCAACCAACACGCGGTGCAGCAGGCTTTCGGGTTTCTGCGTCGGGTGTGCCTTATTTCCCTCGGCATCCTTCAAACGCTCATGGCCGTTACAAATTGGCAACACCCAATCGGAGCGCATCTGCACACCGTCGTTCAGGGCTTTGAGGGCCTCATAGTTGAAGGTCGGTTTGGATTTTTCGTCCTTGGTTGCCCAGATCATAGTCTCATGGGCATTGGTCAGACGCATGCCACGGAAGTTGGGCATCGGGTTGGATTTGCGCCAGATCACGTCGTTCATGATCCAGTAACCTGCATCCTGCAAACATGCCCCGACACGGAAGATGTTATGGTAGGAACCGATCACCCAAATGGCCCCATTCGGCTTTAGAATGCGGCGGGCGGCACGTAGCCAATCCCTTGAAAAATCGTCATAAACCTTGAAGCTGTCGAACTGATCCCAATGATCGTCAACCGCGTCCACTTTGGAATTGTCGGGCCGGTGCAACTCGCCCTTCAACTGCAGATTATAGGGAGGATCCGCAAAAATCAGGTCTACTGAATTTTCAGGAAGTGCATCCATTACTTCGATGCAATCACCAGACAATATCTGGTTCAGCGGCAGGGAGACCCCACCGTTGGTGTGTTTACTGTTCGTCATGTTCTGCCTCGTCATCGCGCAATTTTTTGCGTCGTTGTCCCTAGAATGAGTCATTCCGGATTCGAGGTCAATTCTAATCTGTGGCCAGAATTAGACGTTTTTGGGGCAGCCTTCTAAACACAACATGTTGTGGATCGGCTTAAAGGACCGCCGGTGATGTTGTGTCACCCCAAGCGTTTCAAGACCCGCAATGTGGGCTTTCGTGCCGTATCCGGCGTTAGTTTCCCATCCATAGCCAGGAAACTGTTGCGAAAGCGCAACCATCATCCGGTCCCGCGTCACTTTCGCCACAATGGAAGCGGCAGCGATCGACAGGCAGCGTCCGTCCCCCTTCACCAGCGTTTCGGACGGACAGGCCAGTCCTTGTGGTGTTTTGTTGCCATCTATCAGCGCGAATTCGGCTGGATTTGCCAGTCCTTCAATGGCGCGCCGCATCGCCAGCAAAGAGGCTTGCAAGATGTTGATCCGATCGATTTCTTCCACACTAACGTGAAAAACGGAAACATCGGCTTGGTCCACAATCTGATCGAAAAGGGCATCCCGCCGCTTTGCTGACAGCTTTTTCGAATCATCCAACCCGTCCGGAATACGTCTAGGGTCCAATATCACGGCGCAAGCCGTGACCGGACCGGCCCAAGGTCCGCGTCCCACTTCGTCGACACCGGCGATACGTGTGAGTCCATGTGTGCGGCGGAGTTCGGGTTCTATGTTTATATCGATCATTCTCTGTAGGTGCCGTCTGTGCGCAGGTTTGGCAAGCGGCCGTGTGCAAACAGCGCCCGATACAGGGCGCTGCTTAATTTGATTCTTGTGTCCTGCTTAGCGGCGGTAGTGGCCGTGGTGGTTCGCAGGGCGGTATTTATTCACACAGGCCTGATTGTAGAATTTGACCCAACCGTTTTGCGTCCATTTCTTGCGCAGACAGTTTGCTGGCGGGGTGAAGTGATGTTTGACGGGGCGTTGTGCCTGATAGTGTTTCTTGCCGTGGTAATGGGGTTTGTAATGGTGCCGCGGTTGTGGCGCAGGCCGCACATAGGTCGGCTGGTGATCGGATTTTTTAGCCTCATTGGCGATGACACTGATCACACCCAGTGCGGTCAGGCCCAGTAACAGACGGTCCACGTTGTCTTTTGCCAGCGCCGCAGGTGCGGTGATCGGCGCTGCAACAAGGGCAAGGGCGAGAATTCCTGTCAGGGTCATTTTATGGAACATGGCGTTTTCCTCTTAGGAGCTTGGGCAATGCGGAATGCATCGCGACATGGACCAACCCTGCCCAAACCCCAGTTGTCAGACAAAAACACCGCATTGTTATGGGATAACACGCCCCGAAATCGGCTTTGTTATTGTATTACCCGCCAGTATTGCGCAGGAATTTGGCATGAAACACGTATTACATATATGGATGTTGGGTGCGCTTGTGGCCGGATTGGTCATGGCGCACCCTGTAAGCGCACAGCAGAACGGGTGTTTCGCAGATTACAAAGCGAAACGGTCGGTGTCGGGCAATCTGGAATTGCACTATGGTGTGATTGAACTGGGTGCCCGCGCGTGCCAGTCCCCAAGGCGGGCAGAGCAGGCCGTGAGCCGCCGGATCGCTCCGGATGGTTGGACCCTGCTGCGTATCGTTTCCACATTCGGCCGCAATGGCCTGCAACAGAGACAGGACAATGCCGGACCCTATTTCCTTAGATACTGACGCTGCACCGACCCGCCTGCTGCACCGGTTGAAACCCCGCAATGTGGTGGTCTCCGGTTCCGTACTGGTTTTGCTGCTGATCCTTGTGACAGCGGTGGTGCTGTTTATGGCGCTGCCCGATGCAAATGCGTTCAATGATCGCGTGGCGCGGATATTTGCGGAAAATGACGCCCTGACCACCGGAGAGCAGATCAAGCTGTTGGAGATCCTCGCCCAGTCAGGCACGGCCTTTGCCGATGTGCTGCAAAGTTACCGGCTGATCATTTTTATCCTGCTGCTGCTGGCATCGGCGCTGTTGCTGTCAGCCCTATACTTCCTGTTCACAAACTATGGGTTGTCCCGCCGGTTGGATGAAATCGAACAGTTCGGTATCCACATTACCAGCCTGATTGTCAGCCGCGATGAACGGGTGGTCTATATCAATAACATGGAGTTCGATCTGACCGAGAGCATTTGCGAAACCCTGTCGGTCCTGTGCGAGGCGCGTCTGGATGACGAGGTCATCACCGGCGCGGAGCTGGAATCCATGATTTCCGGCAAGAACGCTGCCGATTGCGAAGAAGCAGCGGGGGCGACGCGGATCAAACGCTTGCGAGACCAGCTTGGCAATCAGTTGGTGTCCCATCTTCTGGTCAAGAACATCAGCCGCAAGGGCTATACCCTGTCGATTGATCGGGATGTCATTCGTATGTTGTAACTGTGATTGCCGGTCAATTTGTGCGAATCCGGACAGTCGACCCACGCGGGGCGGGCTAAATTGCAACCGGTTCCGAACTATGAGAAACTAACACCCGTGCCGATTCCGTATATGCTCAAGTCCCCTACAACCGGAGCGGTCCGCATATGAATTCCACAAATTTCAGGAGGCTTCATGCCATTTTCCTTTAAAAATTTTTCCACCACTTTGCTACTGTCCACCGCCCTCTGCTCTCCTGTGCTTGCGCAGGAACTGGCACAGGAAGTGGTGGCCGAATACTTCGACGAGTTGCGCGCAAGCGGTATGACTGTGTCACCGGGACAAGAGACCGTGTCAGGTTCCACAGTTGAATGGCGCGATATCATGATCGGGCTGCCAGAGGATGAAGGCAGTTACACGCTGGAGTTCATGCGGGCAGAAGAACTGGGCGGCGGTAAAGTGTCTCTCAGCTATCCCCCAGAAGTGAAAATTTCCATTGATCCCAAGGGGGAGAAGCCCAAAGCGGATGTCGTTGTGCGCACGGAAGGTATCACCCATATCGTGTCGGGTGAAAAATCGGCGCGGAATCATGACATCACCGCCAGCCGGATAGCGGTTGAAACCTCCACCTTTGAGCCGCCGTTTTCGATGGAGATGGCTGCGAATGATGTGGTGGTCAATCAGGTCAGCACCGGTGCGGATACGCCCCACTATGAGGGCAGCCTGAAAGCGGCCAATCTGGAACTGCGCTATGATCTGGACGACGGCAAAACGAAGATGTCTTCGACCGGCAGCTACGACGATCTGTCCGCCACCTTTGATATGGATGCGGTGAACGAGGCGTCTCTGGATGAGTTGTTCGCAGGTAGCCGCAATCTGTCTGTCAGCTATCAGATGGGCAAGATGACGGGCTCCACCGATATTACAGCACCGCAATCAGCTATGGTTATAGACACTAAGGCCAGCAGCGCGGATGGCAGCTTTTCTGTTAAGGACGGCATATTTGATTTGGGCGGCACGGCGCAGGATGTGGCCTATAATGTCCAGCTAAAGGACATCCCCCTTCCGCCGTTTTCTGCACAGATCAAAGAAGCCACAACGCAGGTCAAGCTGCCGCTGAAGAAAGTAGACGCGCCGCTGCCGGCACGGATACAGATGGGGTTTGACGGGCTGGAACTGTCAGACACGGTTTGGGGCATGTTTGATCCCACCGGTTCCCTGCCACGAGAAGCAGCCAGGCTGAACATCGATCTGAGCGCGCAGATCAAATGGCTGGTTGAAGCGCTGAGCGCGGCAGAAGCCAAGTCGGTTCCGGTTGAGGTCGACAGTGTAAAAATCAACGATGTAACCCTGAGCATCGCGGGTGCCGCCCTGAACGGAAGCGGGGAGGCCAAACTGAACAACGCGACCTTCCCACCGATGCCTGTCGGCGAGGTGAATATGGATCTTAGGGGCGGCGTTGGCTTGCTTGATAAACTGGTTGCGCTTGGAATGGTGCCCCAACAACAGGGACAGATGATCAAGATGATGTCGGGCATGTTCACAGTACCCGGTGGCAATGGAACGGATCATTTGGTGTCTAAAATCGAAATGAACGCAGACGGCTCCATTCTGGCCAATGGCCAGCGGGTCAAATAACCGCTTCAATGCAGGTAAAAACGGAACGGCAGGGTTTTGCAGCCCTGCCGTTTGTTCTAGGTGTCTATCACAGACAAATGAAGGCGGAGCAGCATGACAGGCAGATTGTCGGATTTGGCGCAACAGGTGTTGGCAGCCGCAAAACGGGCGGGCGCGGATAGCGCGGATACGCTGGTGATGGAAGGGACCTCCATTTCCATCGAGATGCGCACGGGCGCTTTGGAACATGCGGAACGCTCTGAAGGGGTGGATCTGGGGTTGCGGGTTTTGTGTGGTGCGAAACAGGCCTGTGTGTCTATTTCCGACGACAGCGAAGCCAGCATTGCCACGATGGCGGAACGGGCGGTTGCGATGGCCCGCGAAGCGCCTGACGATCCCACTTGCGGTTTGGCACGACCCGATCAGCTTGCCACCGAATGGGATGTGGCCGCGCTGGAGTTATATGACGACCGCGCCGCGCCAAGCCCTGCGGATCTGGAACAACTCGCGCTGGAAGCCGAAGCCGCCGCGCTGGAAGTGTCTGGCGTGGATCAGGTGCAGGGCGCAAGTTCCGGCTACAGCGAGACCTCTTTGCATCTGGCCGCCAGCAACGGATTTTCCGGCGGCTATCGCCGTGGGGCGTATTCCACATCTTGCGTGGCGATTTCCGGTGAGGGCCTTTCGATGGAGCGTGACTATCACGGAGAGGCCCGCAGCCACTACGCCGATCTGCCGGATCCGCGCAGCATTGGACGCACCGCCGGTGAACGCGCCGCCGCGCGCGCCGGTTCTACCCGTCCACCAACCGGCGCCTATCCGGTGCTGTTTGACGAACGGATCGCAGCTTCGCTGATCGGCCATCTGGTTGGGGCGATTAACGGCTCTGCCATCGTGCGCGGTGCCAGCTTTCTGAAGGACGCGCTGGGCGAACAGGTTCTGCCTGCCAGCCTGTCTCTGATCGAAAACCCCCACCGTCCCCGCGTGGCGGGCAGCCGTCCTTTTGATGGGGAAGGCCTGCCGGTTCAGGAGCGCGCACTGGTGAAGGACGGTATCCTGCAAGGCTGGACGCTTGATCTGGCAACGGGGCGCAAGTTGGGCATGGACAGCACCGGCAACGCAAGCCGTGGTGTCTCGACGCCGCCATCGCCTTCGCTCGGCAATCTGGCTCTGACGCCCGGCGATGTGACCCGCGAAGACCTGATTGCCCAAATGGGAACAGGGCTGGTGATCACTTCGATGATCGGGTCTACCATCAACCCCAATACCGGAGACTATTCCCGTGGCGCTTCGGGCTTCTGGGTGGAGAACGGCGAAATTACAGGTCCGGTGAACGAATGCACTGTGGCAGGTAACCTGCGGGATATGCTGATGAATATCACACCGGCCAATGACGGACGCCCCCACCTAAGCCGCGTTGTGCCCAGTCTTTTGGTAGAGGGGTTGACCATTGCCGGTGCGTGATCTGGAACTCCTGCTGGATGTGGCAGAAGAAGCAGGCAACATCGCTTTGAAGCATTTCCAGCAAGACCCTGAACACTGGGACAAACCCGGTGAACAGGGGCCGGTGTCTGTGGCTGACTTAGAGGTGAACCGCATGCTGGAGTTCCGTCTTCAAGCGGCGCGACCAGACTATGGTTGGTTGTCAGAAGAAAGCCCCGACGATCCCGAGCGGCTGGAGTGCGAGCGTACGTTCATCATTGATCCCATTGATGGCACACGCTCGTTCATTGCCGGACACGAAAACTTCGCACATTCCCTTGCTGTGGCCAAAAACGGTGTGGTGACTGCGGCGGTCGTGCATATGCCCGCCAAAAGCCTGACGTTCGCGGCCTCCATTGGTGGCGGTGCGACACTGAACGGGGAACCGATTACGCCCAGCACAATAGAAGCGCTGGATCAGGCAGAGGCGTTGATCGCCAAACCGATGATGGATGCGTCTTACTGGCCCGGCGGTGTGCCACCCCTGCGCCGGAATTTCCGGTCCTCGCTGGCATACCGTTTGTCGCTGGTGGCCAATGGCCGGTTTGACGCGATGATCACATTTCGCCCCGCGTGGGAATGGGACGTGGCCGCCGGTGATCTGATCTGTACCGAAGCCGGTGCAAGCGTCTTTGACACAAAGGGGAAGGTGCCGGTTTATAATTCCCGTGGTGCAAAGACCGCCGGAATGATCGCTTGCGCCCCGCGTATCAGGGACAGTCTGCTGTCGCATGTAACGGGATAGAGTCCACGGGGTGATTGCAAGCGCCGCTGCCAGCCCCTAAATTCAGACCAGACTTATACCCGTTCTCCCGTCTGCGCCACTGGCACAGCTTAAAAACGAAATCCGGCGGAGCCGATTATGCCCAGCAAGAGCCTTGGTGAGACCCTGATCCGAAGTGCCGCGCGCATTACCGAGCCGTTAATGCAACACGAACTCGCCCGTCGCGTGGCCCGTGGCTATGAAGACGCCAGCCGTGCCCATGAACGGCAGGGCAAGTCCGATCTCGTCCGGCCTGAAGGCGTGCTGGTCTGGTGCCATACCCATGACATGCAAGGCGCGCTGAACCTGATCGGGGTAATCGGCCATATCCACGCGGAACTGCCCGAGATCACCTTTCTGGTTACAACGCAGATGCGGATACAAGACTACGTTTTCGCCATGCGGATGCCCGCGCGCACCCTGCACCAATATGCGCCGCTGGACAAACTGGCGGCGGTGGACCGGTTTCTGGACCACTGGCAGCCGGATCTGTGTCTGTGGACCGATGATTTGCTGATGCCGGTGCTCAACACCGCGAGTACACGACGGGGCATCCCTTCTGTGCTGGCGGATCTTGGCAATGTAGGCAGCAGCGGCCCGCAGTTTCGCTGGATATCACGGGTTTCCAAATCCGCGCTGCACAGTTTTGAAACCATCCTCACCGCAGACGAGGCAACGGCCAAAGCGGTGCGCGGTTTCGGGGCGGAGGCCAACGTGATGGGGCATCTTTGCGAAGAAGCCCTTGCCTTACCCCATGATGAAGCTCGCCGCGCCCGGCTCTCGCGGCAATTGGACGGGCGGCCTGTCTGGTTGGCTGCAAAAGTGGCGCAGGCCGAGATCGAAAAAGTGCTTGATGCCCACAGCCACGCCATGCGGATGACGCACCGTCTGCTGTTGATTATTGTGCCCGCCAGTCGCGACGACGTTGAGGCTGTGAAGTCCGCCTGTGGCGAAGCCGGAATTGTGTGGCGGTGTAGCGATGACCTTGATGAACTTCCGCCCCGTACGGATGTGATCATTGCGCGGGGGCTCGACGGGCTTGGTTTGTGGTACCAATTGGCTGCCGTGTGTTTTCTGGGCGGGTCTTTGGTGGAGCGGGGCGGGCATACCCCGCTAGAGGCCGCAGGGCTCGGTTCTGCGATCATCCACGGACCCCACGTGGACAATTACGCCGATACTTATCTGCGCTTGCAACAGGCAGGAGCCGCGATTGAAGTTCATTCCGTCCCGTCACTGGCCGAAGCGGTAAGCGAGCTGATCGTACCGGATCGCGCCGCTGAAATGGCCCACGCGGGTTGGCATGTCTGTTCCGAAGGGGCCGATGCCACGGATGAACTGGTTGATGTGCTTTGGGACATGATACCAATGGGAGCCCCCTTATGAAGCCACCCGCTTTCTGGTCCGCGCCACAAACTGCGCCGGGTCTCTGGCCGCGTGTGCTGGCGCCGCTGTCTGCGCTCTGGCGCTTCGGGGCGTCACGGCGGCACGCTAAAGGGCGGCATCTTCGGGTTCGGGTTCCGATTATTTGCGTTGGCAATATCAATATCGGCGGGACCGGAAAGACGCCTACTGTGATTGCCCTGATGGGGCTTTTGGCCGATATGGGGATGCGCCCGCATGTGGTGTCCAAAGGCTATGGCGGGCAGGCGGTCGGGCCGCTGCGCGTGGATGAGGTGAAACACACCGCCAGCGATGTCGGAGACGAACCGTTGCTGCTGGCCGCGTTTGGTCCGTGCTGGGTGGCTAAAGACCGCGCAGCTGGCGCCGAGGCAGCCTTGGCGGCTGGTGCAGACGTGATCATACTAGACGATGGCATGCAGAACCCCGATCTGGTGAAGGACTTCACGATTGTTGTTGTGGATGCGGCAGTGGGCTTTGGCAACGGGCGGGTTTTGCCCGCAGGTCCCTTGCGTCAGACCCTTCAAAGCGGTTTGGCACAGGCGGATATGGTCCTATCTATCGGCCCGTCAGAAGCGCAGAAGGCGTTTGCAACCAACTGGCCTGATCTGCGAGGGGTGCCTCATTTGCGGGCCGAGTTAAAACCGCTGGAAACAGGAATGCTCTGGCACGACTTGCGGGCTTTTGCCTTTGCTGGAATCGGCCGCCCCGAGAAGTTCTTTGACACTCTGCGGACGAGCGGTGCGACGGTCGTGGCGACACGCTCTTTCGGGGATCATGAAACCCTTTCGGACACATTGTTGAAACGGATGGAAAGCGAGGCCGAGAGTCTGGGGGCGCAGATGGTCACAACCGAAAAGGATGCGGTGCGGCTGCCCCGTAATTTTCGCCACAAGGTCGTGACCTTGCCCGTGCGCCTGTCCGTGCAAGAGCCAGAGCGTCTGAGTGCGCTGCTGGAGCCTGTAGTCGCGCGTGACTAAGACCGTTTCGCGGTGTTGAACAATGACGGTTTTGGATATTTTTAGCCAGAAGAAGCCTGAGCGTAGGGCTTGGAGCGCTGGGGCAGTTAAAATCTGTTATATGGGGATTGGAAGAAGTTTGGTCCATAATCGCCTTGCGCTTTGAACTGGGCTGCGTAGCCTACGCGCAAACGCATTTGCAGAAGGATTGAAGTGATGAACAGTGCAGTTGACCCCGATGGTTTGATGGAATTTTCGGTGGTATTCACCGACCGGTCCCTGAACCACATGAGCCAGACATTCCAGCAGGTCATGCTGGATATTTCCGGCATGTTGAAGGAGGTTTACAAGGCAGAAGGCGTTGCGATTGTTCCGGGCGGTGGCACCTACGGGATGGAGGCTGTGGCCCGCCAGTTCGCTGCTGGCAAGAAGGCGCTGGTGATCCGCAATGGCTGGTTTTCCTATCGTTGGACCCAGATTTTTGAGGCAGGTGGCATTCCGGCCAGCGAAACCGTGATGAAAGCCCGTCCTGTCGCCAATGAAACTGCGTCTCCTTTTGCGCCTGCGCCGATTGGTGAAGTGGTGGCAAAAATCGCAGAGGAACAGCCCGATGTGGTTTTTGCGCCCCATGTGGAGACCTCTAGCGGGATGATCCTGCCGAATGATTATATCACTGCGGTGGCGGAGGCTGTTCATGCCTATGGCGGTCTGTTTGTTCTGGATTGCATCGCTTCGGGCTGTGTCTGGGTGGATATGCAGAAAACCGGTGTGGATATTCTGATTTCCGCGCCTCAAAAAGGTTGGTCCGCTTCACCGTCCGCTGGGTTGGTGATGATGGGAGAGCGGGCATTGGCCAAGATTGGCGAAACGCAGAGCAGCTCTTTCGCGTGTGATCTGGGCAAGTGGTACTCGATCATGCAGGCCTATGAAAACGGCGGCCATGCCTATCATGCGACGATGCCAACAGATGCGTTGCGCTCCTTCCGCGATACCATGTTGGAAACCAAAGACTACGGCTTTGATAAAGTATGCGCAGAGCAACTGGCCCTTGGTGCTGCGGTGCGTGATCTGTTGGCGGAAAAAGGCTTTACCAGTGTGGCAGCTGACGGTTTCGGTGCGCCGGGTGTTGTGGTGAGCTACACTGATGATCCGGATATCCAGAATGGCAGCAAATTTGCAGCACAAGGTATGCAGATCGCAGCCGGAGTGCCGCTGATGTGTGACGAGCCAGCGGATTACAAATCCTTCCGGCTGGGGCTGTTCGGTTTGGACAAGCTGCACGATGTGGACGGTGCTGTGGCCAAGCTGCGCAAGGCGCTGGATGCGGTGGTCTGAGCACGGGCACAGAAACAGTCTAACAGGATAAGATGAGGAAACAGCACGATGACGACGGCAGTAACAACAGAAATAACCGACGGTATTGCCGTGGTCACGGTGGACAATCCTCCGGTCAATGCGCTGGGCTATGATGTGCGTCAGGGATTGGCGGATGCAGTGGCACAAACCGACGGCGATGACAGTGTGCGTGCTGTGGTGCTGATTGCAGCGGGGCGGACGTTCATGGCCGGGGCCGAGATCAAGGAATTCGGCAAGCCGATGCAGGACCCGGGCCTGCCGGATGTCGTTCTGTCGATAGAGTCAGCCCGCAAACCTTGGGTCGCGGCGATCCACGGCACTGCCCTTGGTGGTGGTCTGGAAGTGGCGCTGGGGTGCCATTATCGGATCGTGGATGCGCGCGCAAAACTGGGTTTGCCTGAAGTGCATCTCGGGCTTATTCCGGGTGCCGGTGGCACGGTGCGTTTGCCCCGTGTTGTGCCCGTGGCCCGTGCTGCGGAAATGGTGGCAACCGGTCGTCCCATCCGCGCCCAAGATGCGGTGCAGATCGGGTTAGCGGATCGGAAATCCGACGGTGATTTGCGGGTGGATGCGATTGCTTTTGCCGGTGACATCGCCGGTGACCCCCTGCCCGAAGCGCTTGTGAACCGCGCGCCGGTGGATGCACCGGACGAGGAAAAATGGCGCGAGATCGCAGGCAAGCTGGTGTCAAAAGCACGGGGGCAGAATTCAGTACTTCGCGCTGTGGATGCCATTGGCGAGGCCGTCCAACTGGATGGCACGGCGGCCCTTGCGGTGGAGCGGCAGATTTTCACAGAGCTGATGCAAGACCCTCAATCCGCCGCTCTGCGCCATGTCTTTTTTGCTGAACGGTCTGTTGGTAAATTGCCCGAGTTGCGCGGCGTTGATCCCCGACCGTTGTCCCAAGTTGGCGTCATTGGCGGTGGTACGATGGGGGCAGGTATCGCCGTGGCGCTGCTGTTGTCCGGCCTGCATGTGATTATGATCGAACGGGATGAAGACGCGCTGGCCGCCGGTCAGGGCCGTGTGGCAGATACACTGATGGCCAGCGTCAAACGGGGGCTGATTTCGCCCGACAAGCGGGACACGCTGTTGAAAGGGTTCATCGGTTCGACCGGATATGACGCGCTGGCGCAGGCCGACCTGGTGATCGAAGCCGTGTTTGAAGATATGGATGTTAAGAAACAGGTGTTTGCAGCACTTGATGCGGCGACACGGCCGGATGCGGTGCTGGCGACAAACACGTCCTATCTTGATGTGAACGAAATCGCCGCCAGCGTGGCTGACCCTTCCCGCGTGCTGGGGTTGCATTTCTTTTCACCGGCCCATGTGATGAAGCTGCTGGAAATCGTGCGCCCCGATCAGGTGGCGGACGATGTGCTGGCCACGGGCTTTGCGCTTGGGCGGCAGTTGGGTAAGATCGCGGTGCCTGCGGGTGTCTGCGACGGGTTCATCGGCAATCGCATTCTGTCGGCGTACCGGCGGGAGTGTGACTATATGGTCGAAGATGGTGCCACCCCGCAAGAAGTGGACAGCGCGATGAAAGCCTATGGGTTCCCGATGGGTATATTTGCAATGCAGGATATGGCCGGACTGGACATCGGCTGGGCGGCCCGCAAACGCCGTGCCCCGACCCGTGATCCAAAAGAAAGATACGTTTCTATCGCGGATCGCCTGTGCGAACTGGGCCGTTTCGGTCAGAAAACCGGCGCAGGCTGGTTTAACTACCCCGAAGGCAGCCGCAGGGGCGAACCCGACCCGCTGGTGGAGAATATCATCGCAGAGGAAGCGGCGAAGAACGGAATTGAACAGCGCGATTTCACCGCCGAGGAGATCATGGATCGTATTCTTGGCGCGATGGTGTCCGAAGGCCGGGCCATACTGGAAGAAGGTATCGCCGCCAGCCCCGAGGCGATTGATGTGGTGATGATTAACGGCTACGGCTTTCCGCGGTGGCGGGGCGGGCCGATGTTTGCTGCCAAGGTGGCGGAACAGGGTAATGGCTGACCCTGTTCACACCACAACCCAAGTTGTCCGGTTTCAGCATTGCGATCCGGCGCGGATCGTCTTTTATCCCCGCTACTTCGAGATGCTGAACCTGACAGTGGAGGAATTCTTCGAGCAAGTCACCGGCTGGTCGTTTCACCGGATGCACGAGGAGTTAAACACGTCCGTACCAACGGTTCATATCGAAACCGATTTCATCGCAATCTCGCGGTTGGAGGATGTTCTTGATTTCCAACTGCGCGTCACACGTCTGGGCGAACGAAGTCTGGATCTCTCGATTGAAACGGTTTGCAGAGGGGAGCCGCGACTGACTGCGCGAATTACCCTTGTTTGCGTGGATTTTATTAAGAAAAATGCGGTGTTTTGGCCCGAGCCTCTGCGAAATGTGTTAGAACCACTGGCAGAGGGGTAACATGAAGCTGACACGGCGGCAGATGATGGCACTCACGGGCGCGGGGCTCGCCAGCCCTGTCACCGCAATGGCCGAGGTTCTGCCTGCTTTCATCCCCACAGCCGTGATTGACGCCGCCTTTGATATGACACGGCGCACGGGCATGATGGAAATGTTGGTGGCGCGCAAGGTGCGCACCGTGTTCCGCTACTACGCCTATAAGGACCAGCCGGAACGTAATCTGCCTCATAAAGTCCTGCGCCGCCACGAGGCAAAGGCCCTGTGGGGCGCGGGCATCAACATCGGTGCGGTGTTCCAATTTAACAACGACAAGCTGGAAAGCATCACGCCCAAGCGGGGACAGGCCGATGCGGAACATGCGCTCGATTATGCACAGAACACCATCGGACAGCCCGCAGGATCGGCGATCTATTTCGGGGTGGATGGCAGCTGGAACGGGGCGGCGCAACTGGCCGGTGTTATGGCCTATTTCGAAGCGGTGCGCCGTGTGTTTCAGCAGAATGGCAACCGCTACCGTGTCGGAGCATACGGATCGGGGCTCGTGCTTGGGCGGTTGCTGGATGCGGGGCTGGCGGACCTGACGTGGCTTGCCCTGTCGCGGGGGTGGCCCGGCACGCGGCAGTTCTACAATCAGGAGCGGTGGAACCTGTTCCAGTTTTCCCACCATCTGTGGTTTGGCAAAAATCAGGTGGACGGAAATGTGATCAATCCGGTTGCGCCGGACTTCGGGGATTTCTCGCGCAGCTCTGTCGGGCAACCTGCGGACTTTGGAACGGCGTTTTTATTGAAAGACCAGTTCTATTTTTCCAGCCGGCGCAAGGCTGCGGTTTATGCCAAGCCGGACACGAATGCGAAGGTGGTTCGGTCGTTGACGCTGGCCTACAACCCGATTGTGCTGAAATCCATCAAGGACTGGCATGCGGTGTCACTGGACGGGACGGACCGGATTGCAGGCTATGTCCGCGCCGAAGTGTTGACCACTTCAGCGCAGATGCCAGCTTATAAATAACCGCCTAGCGCGGCTTTGTACCAAGCAGCTCTTCGGTATGCGCGCCAAGTCTCGGTGCCGCGTCTTTGGTGGCCAGATCAGAACCCGAGAACCGCATCGGAGAGCGCACACCGGGCAGCCCGTCCAGTTCGATCTTCATACCGCGGGATTGGATATGAGGATCTTCGAACAGCTCTTTCATGTTGTTGATCGGACCAGCAGGCACTGTATTCGCGTCACAAGCCGCCAACAAACCGGCCTTGGTGTGCTTGAGGGTTTCTTCTTGCAAGATCGGCACCAAGACATCGCGGTGTTTCACACGCAGGGGATTGGTGACGTAATCATCATGGCTCGCCAGATCAGGGCGGCCGAGAATATCGCAAAAGCGGCGGTACTGGCCGTCATTGCCACATGCGATAATCACGTGACCATCCGATGTGGGTAGCACCTGATAAGGCACAATATTCGGATGGGCGTTGCCCGACAGTCCGGGCGGATTGCCCGTTGCAAGGTAGTTCCACGCCTGATTGGCGGTAACAGCCGCGGCCACGTCCAGCAGGGACATATCAATATGCTGCCCTTTGCCGGTTCTTTCACGATGGGCCAATGCGGCCTGAACGGCGATCACGGAATAAAGCCCTGTGAACAGGTCCGTGATTGCTACGCCGCATTTCTGCGGTTCGCCACCGGGTTCGCCGGTAATGGACATCAGACCCGACATGCCCTGCATCAAAAAGTCATAGCCCGCGCGGGGCGCATAAGGGCCGGTCTGTCCAAAGCCAGTGACAGAACAATAGACCAGACGGGGATTGGCCTCTTTCAGGCTCTCGTAATCCAGCCCGTATTTCGCCAGCCCGCCGACCTTGAAATTCTCGATCAGTACATCGGCCTCGGCAATCAGGCCCAGCAGGTCCGCTTTGCCTTCGGGGGTGCGAAAATCCACCACCACTGACTTCTTGCCGCGATTGCAGGCGTGGAAATACCCCGCAGCAACATCGTCACCGCGATCAATGAAGGGCGGGCCCCATTTGCGCGTGTCATCCCCGTCCGGTGCTTCGATCTTAACGACCTCGGCCCCTAGATCGGCAAGTGTCTGGCCAGCCCAAGGACCGGCCAAAATACGGGCGAGTTCTACAACCCGCAGGCCATGCAATGGTGTATTCGACATGGATCAGCTACCAAGCTCGGCTTCGATGATCTCGGCCAGTTCTGCGTAAGGCAGGTTGCCATATTTGGTGCCGTTCACGAACAGGGTCGGTGTAGAGTTCACTTCATCCGCGGTAGAGGTTTCCTGAAAACGGGCAACCATAGCTTCGGCCATTTTCTGGTTGTTCAGACATTCGTCAAGCTGGTCGTCCGACAAGCCCGCAATCTTGCCAATTTTACGCATTTCCGCCACGATTTCAGCAGGTTCACCAGCACGGGACCATTCCGCCTGACGCTTGTAAAGCATATCGGAGATGCCGAAGAATTTGGACGGGTCACACCGCGCGATCATCGCGCCCCACAGGCCGAAACGGTCGAAATAGACTTCGCGGTAAACGAAGTTGATCTTATCCGTGTCGATGTAATTCGCCTTAAGCTGCGGATAGGTGTTGGCGTGGAAGCTTGCGCAGTGGGGGCATGTGAAGGATGCGTATTCTGTCACCGTTACTTTGGCCAGCTCGTTGCCAAGACGCATGTCCGGAACGGTGATGGTTTCGTCCTGTGCAAATGCAAAAGAGCCGGGCAGAGTGGTCGCGGCCAGTGTGGCCAGTGCGGTGCGGCGGGTAATCATAACGGGAACCTCTTGGATTAGTGTTTTTGTTTCTTCAGGATGTTTTCACCCAGCGCAGCAAGGGCTGCTTTTAACCCACCGTCTGACACGTCAGACACGGTTCGGGCAAGCACCTCTTTCTTTTCGGGGCTGAGGGGTGGTTTTTCGGGGCGATCGTGGTGGAAATCCGCCTGTTTATCGGCAAAACCGGTCGGGGATGTCTGGGTGATATGGATACGGCTGATCGCGGCATAACCGTAAGTGGCGTTCACGCGGTCTTTAATCTGGGGCAGTTGCATCTGCACCATCGGCGCATTGGCCCCCGTGGTCAGTAGGGTCAGCGTTGCCCCCATGCCCTGACGGGTGTAGCCGACTTTCACAGGGCGGGCGATCCGCGCGACGGATTCTCCGGCGATTTCGGCCCAATGGGTTAGCAGACGGGTCTCAGAGAACCCCCGCTTTTCCGAAGCCTTGCGGATTTGGGTGCCAAGGATACCGCCGGTTTGCAGAAATCCACGGGCCTTGCGCCGCGTAAACGCGGGTTTGGGCGGAGATTTCTTCGATTTTGTAGCGGCCATGGCTGTCTTAACCTTTGATTCAGGTTATCTTACGCAGGCAAAGGACGGATGCCAGCGAATTGGTGGTAAAGAGGTGATAAAACTTGTGTGAGAAGATGACACAGCAGGCCGCAGATTTGCTGGACTGGTACGATATTCACGCCCGCGAAATGCCGTGGCGTGTCGGCCCCGCTGCGCGCCAGGACGGGGTGCGACCCGACCCTTATCACATTTGGCTGTCAGAGGTGATGCTACAGCAAACAACGGTCGCAGCGGTGAAGGATTATTTCGTTAAATTTGTCACGCGCTGGCCCGCTGTCAGTGATCTGGCAAATGCTGAGGACGGCGATGTCATGGCAGCTTGGGCAGGGCTTGGCTATTACGCGCGGGCCCGAAACCTGCTGAAATGCGCCCGCGTGGTGGCGCAAGAATATGGCGGCGTCTTTCCCGATACTTACGAGGCCTTGTTAAAGTTGCCGGGTATCGGACCTTACACAGCCGCCGCCGTGTCAGCGATCGCCTTCGGCCGCCGTGCAGTGGTGCTCGATGGAAATGTGGAACGGGTTATGGCGCGGTATTACAGGGTCTTAGACCCTTTGCCCGCTTCAAAAGAGACTCTTCGTGCCCTTGCGGACGGGCTGACCCCTGACAGGCGTTGCGGAGATTACGCCCAGGCGGTTATGGATCTGGGGGCCACGATCTGCACGCCGCGTTCGCCGGCCTGCGGGATTTGCCCGTGGATGACAGATTGCGCTGCGCGATTGGCTGGTGATGCGGCGAGCCTGCCGCGCAAGACACCCAAAGCGGCGAAACCGATCCGGCTGGGCGTGGCCTATGTGGCCGAACGGGCAGACGGCGCGGTGTTACTGGAACGCCGTCCCGATAAGGGGCTTCTGGGTGGAATGCTCGGCTGGCCCGGCAGCGTGTGGCAGGAGATGCCCCACGATATGGACCCGCCAGTGGATGCGGACTGGCAGGACAGGGGCGAGGTGCGGCACACCTTCACCCACTTCCACCTGCGCCTTCAGGTCCGTTTTGCACAGGACGTACGCGGCACGCCGGAGGTGGGCAGCTTCCTCCCGCGGGAGCGGTTTTCCCCTGCCGATCTGCCCACGGTGATGCGCAAAGCGTGGGATCTCTGCCGCTAGACCCTGTGACGGGGGATTAATCCTTGCGGATCGTCCCGTCCGCGACCCAAGCGTCAAAGATTTCCAGCGCTTTGTCAGCGAAGGCCTGATCGTTAATATGGGCGTCTACTTCGGAATAGCCGATAGGGTCTGTCATCACCTTGCGCGCCTCATCCGTAAACGCGGCGAGCCCTTCGGGATCATGGGCCACATCGCCTTCTTTGTCCCATTCCTCAACCCCTTGCAGCGGCATGATAAAATGGGTGGGTGCTTTGGCTTTCGCCAGACGCTTGGCCACCTCGCGGGCGGATTCGCGGCGTTCCTCGGCGTTGAAAGCAGACGACTTGATCAGGCGGTTATGTTCGTGAAACGGACGGTCGCGGTAGTTTTCGGGGATGTCCTGCCAACCTGCGAAATCCACCAGATCGAAACAGCCGGGGGCGACCATCTGGGGGATGCCAGCCTGCCCAGCGTTCAGCATCCTTTGACTGCCGCTGTTCACCACAGAGCCTGCAATCAAGTTGCCGAGTTCCGACAGGCCGAAATCCATGACGCAACAAAACCGCCCTTGCGAGGCAAGGGATTCAAACGCCATGCCGCCCATTCCTGTGGCGTGGAAAATCGCAACCTCATAGCCCCGCTCTTCCAGTGCAGGTTTCAGCTTTTTCATATATTTCAGACAGGACGATCCAAGCGATGTCATCCCGACGATGGGTCGATCCGTAGAGGGTGGTTCCACCGCACGGGCCGCGCCCAACACCGCGCCTGCCGCTTGGGACAGGGAGGCCTTGCAGACAGAGTTCAGACCGTAAAGCCCACCGGCCCAAAGGATCATCTGAATATCCGCAGACAGTCGTTCGGGTGGGATAATTGGCGAGAAAGACACCGTAGACACCACGTATTTCGGCACCCCCATCGGCAGCGCCTGACAGACATCCAGCGCCAGATCAGTGCCCATCGTGCCGCCCAGAATGACCACACCATCAAAAGCGCCGTCACGGTAAAGCTGCGCTGCAAGCTGCGACGCGCCCCGCGCCATGATCTGCATCGCGGTGTTTTCATCGCCTGAATCAATCGCCGCCTTAATGGAACTGCCTGCGGCCTCTGCCACTGCGTGTTTGGAATGGTCGCAAGGCTCTGACGGGTCGCCAAGAACGCTGACATCCATCGTCAGAACGCCGCCGCCCATTGCGGTGATCCGCTCTGCCATATAGTTCAACTCGTCGTCTTTGGTGTCGTAGGTTCCGACGACTAGAATAGTCTTGTCAGACATGAGTGCCTCCCGAATTAAGCCAGTTTGTAACCACTTGGGTCGCATTGTTAATGTGCTGCTTGTTGCGCTCCTGCGCGCCCTGAAGCTCCATTCGCGTGACGATCCAGCCCACATAGGTGCAGGCCCGCAGGGCGATGAACAGGGGCAGGTGTGTGATGTTAATTGTACGCTCGGACTGGTAGCCCTCGATCAGTGCGGATTGCAGGACCGGTGCATTTGTTTCTTCGCGGATGCGGAAAATTGTGGTGGCCAGTTCAAACAGCCGATACCCCGGCCCGCCATCGTCAAAGTCGATCAGATGCAGGTCTCGCCCGTCGATCAGGATATTCTCCCGCAACAGATCGGCGTGGATCAGGCCAAAGTCGTGCTGACCCTCCGACAGTGTCGCAGTGGCTTCCGCCCGGAAGGTTTCAAACAGGGTCTTTTGGTCTGGCGTCAGGGTCGGGTTTTCCCAGAACCGCCCCCACTGCGGTGTCTCTCCGATCAGACCATCCGCATCCCAGCGGGGACGGGTGAAACCTGCGGGAACGGTCCAAGCATCAGACGCTTTATGCAGTCGCGCCATTGCCTGACCGAGGTCGTGGAACGTGCGTTCGGGATCGTCCAGATCAAGTGGCGTGCCGAATGCCCCGAGCTGACGGCCACTCAGCCAAGTCAGCAGATCAAACTGCGCTTCGTTCACCAGTTGCAGGTGGGCCCCATCCGAACCCGCGATCGGGCGGGGCAGCGACAGACCCGCCGTGTCGAGCGATTTCATCCAAGCCAGTTCAGAGCTTAGCTGCGCATCAGTGCGATAGCCGCTGCGATGTTGGCGCAAAGCATAGGTAGCGTCCGGTGTTATCACGCGGAAAACGCGATTTTCCCGCTCTGCCACGAGTTCAACCGAAGTGGCGTCCACATCCCATCGGGCAATGGCCAGTTGTGCCAGCGCATCCGTCATGGCTGCACGTCCGATAGAACCTGATCCAGCGTGTCGATCAGAAGGTCCGCGTCGTCCCGCGTGAATTGCAGATTCGGGCGAATTTTCAGGGTGTTGTAATGGATGCCGATTTTATTCAGCAGTATGCCCCGATTGCGCAGTTCTTCGATCACACGCAGGATGTAATCCGTTGCGGGGGCTTTGGTGGTGCGGTCGGTTACCAGTTCTGCTCCGAAAAACATGCCGCGCCCGCGCACATCGCCGATAACGCTGTGCTTTTCCGCCAGTTCCTGCAGACGACCCTTGGCATAGGCGCCCACATCGGCGGCTTGCTGCATCAGACCTTCCTGTTCAATCACCTCAAGCACGGCCAGCGCAGTGGCGCAGGACACAGGGTTGCCGCCGAAGGTGTTGAAGTAGCGGAATGCCGTGCGAAACTCGTGCATGATCGCAGCCGTTGTGACCACGCCAGCCACCGGATGACCGTTGCCCATCGGTTTGCCCAGCGTCACCACATCAGGCGTGATTCCTTGGTACTGATGTCCCCACATATGGCTGCCGGTACGCCCGAAACCGGGTTGGACCTCATCCGCGATCAGGATGCCTCCGGCGTCATGCACGACTTTCATGGTCGCGTTTAGAAATCCGGCGGGCAGGTCGGGAAAGCCCTCGTTCGCAAAGAACGGGTCGATCAGCAGGGCGGCGAAACCGTGTTCGCTGTCTTCCAGTTCTGCAATTTTCGCTTTCACTTGCTCTGCGAAATATTCACCTGCATCGCCTTCGGGCGGGCGATAGCTGTCGGGTGCAGGCACATGACGAATATGGCTCGATTTGCCGAACTTCGACGGGTTGGTCGTGGACAGAGCCGACACAGCCGTCGTGTTGCCGTGATAGGTGTGGTTGGTGACGATAATGCCGGTCTTTCCGGTCACAGCCTCGGCCATGCGCAGGGCAACATCGTTGGCTTCCGATCCGGTGCAGCACAGCAGCGCCGTGTTCAGCGGGTCATCAAAGGTCGCCGTCAGCTTCTCGGCATAATCGACGATGCCTTCGTGCAAGTACCGCGTATGCGTGTTCAGCGTTGCCGCCTGATCTGACATGGCTTTCACCACATGGGGGTGGCAGTGACCCACGTGGGGCACATTATTGTAGCAGTCGAGATACTTTTTCCCGTCATGGTCCCAGACCCAAACGCCTTCCCCTTTTACCAGATGCACAGGCTCTTGATAAAAGGTGGACATATTGGGGCCGAGCACCGCATCACGCCGTGCAAGTAAAGATTTGCTGAGCGAGGTCATAGCTGTATCCATGCGGTTTTCAGGTTGGTGTATTTATCAAGCGCATGAAGCGATTTGTCCGAACCGTTGCCCGATTGTTTATGACCTGTCAGCGGCACGGTGTTATCCGGCCCGCCGTAGGTGTTCACATGCACCACACCGGCGTTGATCGCGCTGATCATATTGTGGGCGCGCGACAGGTTCGAGGTCCAGACACCTGCCGCAAGGCCAAGGTCGCTGTCATTGGCAAGCTGGACGGCTTCTTCTTCGGTGTCAAATGGCGTTACTGCGAGAACCGGCCCGAAGACCTCTTTGCGGAACACGGTGTTGGTGGGTGTCACACCGGACAGGATTGTAGGCGCCATATAGCTGCCGCCAGTGTCTTCAAGGATGCGGTTGCCCCCTGTGATACACTCTGCCCCTTCACTGATCGCTGCCTCGGTTAGTCGCAGGTTTCCGGCCAGTTGGGTTTCGGAATTTACCGCACCGATTTGGGTGTTCAGGTCCAGCGGATCACCAACCTTAAACGCTTCGGCATGGGATTTCAGCGCCGCGACAAAATCATCATGGATGCTACGTTCTACCAGCAAGCGGGATGCAGCCACGCAGACCTGCCCCGCATTGCGAAAGATACCACCAGCAGAAACAGCCGCCGCTTTGTCGAGATCCGGCGCATCGGCAAAAACCACGTTCGGGGATTTCCCGCCCAGCTCAAGATAAACCCGTTTGAGGTTCGATTGGGCCGATGCTTCTAGCAGTTTGCGCCCCGTCATGCCCGATCCGGTAAAGGCCAGCACATCGACATCCATAGACCGCGCCAGCGCATCCCCCGCAATACGGCCATCGCCTGTAACAACATTCAGCACGCCCGCAGGCAGGCCAGCACCGGCTGCAATTTCAGCCAGTCGCAACAAGGACAGGGATGCGGTTTCGGCAGGCTTCACAACGATTGAATTGCCCGCTGCAATGGCAGGGGCGATTTTCCATGCGCCAATCATCAGCGGGAAGTTCCACGGGATGATCGCACCGACCACGCCGACAGGTTCGTGATGCACCAGACCCAGCGTGCCGGGCGCTGTAGGGGCGATTTCCCCCGGTGTTTTGTCGATGGCTTCAGCGTAATAGCGGAAGGTGGCGGCGGCGGAACCGGCCTCGGCTTTATAGGCCATCGCGAACTCGGTCCCGTTGTCGCGGATGCCAAGCACGGACAGCGCCAGCGCATCGGCTTCAATCGCATCGGCCACCGCGAACAGGATTTTCTTGCGCGCGGCAGGGGCCAGACGGGACCAGCGCCCGTCATTGAACGCAGTGCGGGCTGATGCAACGGCCAGATCAACCTCGCCCGATGTGGCATTGGCGATGGTGGTCAGCTGCGTGCCGTCAATTGGGGAGGTCACAGCCATCGGTTCGGCAGTGCCTTCTACGGTGGCGTTGTCGATGAACAGGGATTGCGCTGCAACGGTTTCGCTGCGCAGGGCGTCGATTTGCGATTGTGTGGTCATAGGTCTTCCGTCGAATTGCGATCCTTCCACATGCGCCAGACATGAGAGCCGAGCACGGCGAGGATCAGGAGAAACAGGATAAAGGCGATAGGGCGGTCGATCATGTCGAATGGGGTTTTGACCCGCATCATAGAGGTGCGCAGTTTGGCTTCCATGATCCCGCCAAGAACCATGCCAAGGATAATCGGTACGATGGGCAGGTTCAGACGTTTCAGAATAAACCCGAACACGCCGAACCCCGCCGCTATGGCGCAGTCGATGGTGGAATTGCGCAGGGAATAGACCCCGACAAACGACAGGGTCAGAATGATAATGCCCAGAAAACGGGTCGGGATCTGGATGATTTTCAGCAGCAGGTTGGTCGAAAACAGCAGGAATATGACAACCATCACGTTCAGCAACAGCAGCGCAATATAAAGCGCGACAACGAAATCCATCTGGTTTTGGAACAATTGCGGTCCGGGCACCACGTTATGCACATAAAACACCGACAACATCATCGCGGTCAGCGCTTCGCCCGGAATGCCAAGAGCCAGCAGCGGTATCATCGCTGCGGCGGGCACGGCATTGTTAGAGGCTTCGGAGGCGATCAAACCTTCCGGTGCGCCGTTGCCAAACAGCTCTGGCGTTTTCGATCCGCGCCGCGCAGCCGTATAGGACATAAATTGCGCGGTAAATTCCCCGACACCGGGTATCATCCCCATCATCACCCCGAAGGATGCACTGACGCTTGCGACCCGTTTGTGTTGGAACAGTTCTTTAAAGCCTTGGAACAGCCCCCCCGACAGGGTGCCTGTGCGCGGCGCGCGGTTCTCGTCCACCAAAAGGACGATTGCCTGTGATATGGCAAACAGCCCCAGCACCACCACGATCAGATCGACGCCGCCAGACAGCCAGCTTTGCCCGAAGGTGTAGCGCTTTGAATACTGGATCGGCTCCAGCCCGATGGTGTTCAGCCAGATGCCGAAACAGGCCAGTGCGCCAGCGATCAGGATTTGCCCGCGATGGGCCAGCACCACCAGAATAATCCCGAGCAAGGACGCGAGGAAAATCTCGCGGCTGCCGAAATGGGGGGCGATGGCTGCTAGTATTGGAGAGAGAAAAATCAGGCAGACAACCGCAAAAACACCCCCGAAGAAGCTTGCAGAATACGCGAGCGACAGGGCGCGTCGGCCCTCGCCCCGCTGGGTCATCGGATAGCCGTCGTAGGTCGTCAGCGCGTTCACCGCCGTCCCCGGTGTGTTCACCAGAATTGCGGGAATCGCACCGCCATACATGGAACTGCCGTAAATCCCCAAAAGCGCGGTCAGTCCGACGATGGGATCAAGCGAAAAGGTTGCGGGCAGCAGAATCGCGATGGCCACAGCCGCCCCGACACCTGGAATTGCGCCGATAATCACGCCCCCGACAGAGCCGACGATAAGGGCGATCAGCACATCCCAACGGGCGAGGATCTCTAAACTGGAGAAAAACAGATCCATATCAGAAGCCCATAATCATGAAGTTGCGCAATCCGTCGGGCAGATGCTCATAAAGCGCACCTCCGGGGATTTTCACGCCTAGAAGTGTCTTGAAGATGATGACAATCGCTACACCCGATGCAGCGGACCAGCCCAGCATTGCCAGACTGCGATACCCCATGCGAAGGGCAAGGAGGAAGGTAAACAGAACCGTGCTTGGCAGGTAGCCGATGCGCGGTACGGCGATCACGTAGATCATGAACCACCCGACAAATTCAAAGGCCCGCAGCCAGATCACCACTTCACTGCCAAGCCCGCTTTTCGCCCGTTGTTTCATGTGGGTCAGCAAATGCAGTGCGGTAAATCCAACCATCCCAATCACGCCAACACCCGGCCAGAATGCGGGCTGTGCGAAAAGTTTGCCTTTGGCCGAGAACTTGGCCTGATCCCCGATTTGGGTCAGCAAATAGGCGGAAACTGCGAAGAACAGACCCACAAACAGCATCTCTCCGGGTTTGGCTTTCGTCGGTTCGGTGCTCATTGCGGTCTCCCTCGCAGGTTCAGAAAAACCGGCCCGAAGGGGCCGGTTCGGGTCTTTATCGGAAACGGTTTACTCTATCAGACCGTTCACTGTCGCCAGTTTGCCTGTGTCGGTTTCGATCCGACCGGCAGATGTGTCAGCATCCTGCCAATAGACACCGGCACCTGTCTCAGCGGCCAGTTTCTGGGCGCGCTCGGACATAACGGTTTTCTTCGCAACCGCGATGATCTTTTCGCGCACGTCTTGCGGGGTGTCTTTGGTGACGAACAGACCGTTCCACAAAGAGATACCCAGCTCGGGGTTCACTTCGGCCATTGTCGGTGCATCCGGTGTAAGGGAAATACGCTCGTCTGTCATGGTCGCCAGAACGGTGATGCTGTCGAGACATGGCAGAACCAGTTGCAGTGTTGTGTTGATCACATCCGCATCGCCAGAGGCCAGCGTGTTACAGTCAAGCGCATCAAACGCAGCTTCGGATCCCCATTCAAAACCGGCGGTTTTGGCATAGGCCAGTGACACTTTGGTCGGTGTCAGCGGCGCACCGAAATGCCCCAGCGCCAGATCGTTGGATTTGGCATGTTCGGCCATTTCTTCAATCGTCTTGAATGGCGCGTCACCGGATGTTGCCAGAACAAACGGGTAGGTCAGGAAAATGCCCAGCGGGTCGAATTTCGCGGGGGTTAGTTCGTCGATACCGATCTCGTGGCCGATCAGCGGAACGCCGATCACGAATGAACCGATGGTATAGCCGTCCGCCGGAGCAGTCGCCACATCAATGGCACCCGGGAACGGGCCACCACCGCCGCCCGGCTTGTTCACCACTGCCGCTGCTACGCCGTATTCCTTTTGGAAATCTTCGGCGATCATGCGGGTCAGCACGTCTTCCAGATCACCCGGAGGCCACGGCACGATAAAGTTTACGGGTTTCTCGGGGTATTCAGCCAATGCAGGCGCGCCGATGGCACCAGCCGTTAATGCGGCCGTAGCTGCTATGGTAAGAAAATGTTTCATAAGGGACTCCCTGTCCGATGTCTTGTGTTCCAAGTCATGACCGTGGATCATTATTCAATCCGTCGGTTGAAATAATGATTGCTTCAAAGCAGGATCAGTGTCAAACAAAAAACGATGCATTTGCAACGATAGGGTAAGTGATGAGCACTGTAGAGAAGGCTTTGGAGATACTGGACCTGTTCCATACCGCCCGTCCGTCTATCGGTTTGTCAGAAGCAGCACGGTTGTTGAAACGGGATAAAGCGACCGTCCAAAGATACCTGACCGCGCTGGAGGCCCAAGGGTTTCTGGAGCAAGACCCGCTGAGCAAAACCTACCACCTCGGTCCTGCCGTAACGCGGCTGGCGTCTGTGCGAAACTTGACATATCCCATTGAGATCGCAGCAAAAAACGTTTTATCTGATCTGGTAGAGAAAACCGGAGAAACCGCGCATCTAAGCCACCATCAAAAGAATGGATTGAGCGAGGTAGCCATTGTGGAAACTTCGGTCAGGGCCACGCGGGTCTATATTGATCCGGCTGAAATTTTGCCCTTCCACGCCACCGCATCGGGCATCGCCTATTTAAGCTGTCTTGACGCAGCCAAGCGCGACCGGATTTTAAACCGTGTGCTTGAGCGGATCACCACCGAAACCCCGCTGGAGCGCGAATCAGTGCTGGCACTGGTGGAGCAGGCGCAGGCGGCGGGGCATGCTTTGATGTTCGGAACATTCGAAGCTGATGTCGTGGGTATGGCCGCGCCGGTTTTCGATCACACTGACACGGTTTGCGGCGCTGTTGCCGTGGCCACGCCCATGTCCCGTTTTGATGATCGGGTCCGCGACTGCATCGCGCTGAACATCGACGAAGCGGCACAAGCTATTTCCAGACTTTACGGAGCACGGCGTCAGCCGGTGCTCGATGCGGCCGAATAAGCCCCAACCCTGAACCTGCCCGAACGGGCTTTGACCAAAAAAAGGATCGGAAAGATGAAAGACGATAACTTCCTTAAGGAAAATAACGCAAAACACATGTGGCACCCGATGGCCCATCCCGGCGGCCAGCAAGACAACCCTCCGGCAATTATCACCGGTGCTCAGGGCGTTAAGATCACCGATATCGACGGTCACGAAACCATCGATGCAGTTGGCGGGTTGTGGAACGTAAACCTCGGTTATTCCTGTGATCCGGTGAAAGAGGCGATCTCTAACCAGCTGAACCAGCTGCCCTATTATTCCACCTTCGCTGGCACGTCTAATGATGCAGCGATTGAGCTGTCCTACATGTTGCGCGAGTTTTTTCAGCCCGAAGGCATGGGGCGTGCGTTCTTCACCAGCGGCGGGTCCGATTCCGTTGAAACCAGCCTGCGTTTGGCCCGTCAGTATCACAAAATCCGTGGTGAGACCCAGCGCACCAAGTTCCTAAGCCTGAAGAAAGGCTATCACGGCACCCACTTCGGCGGCGCTTCGGTGAATGGTAACAACCGCTTCCGCACCGCCTATGAACCGCTGCTTCCTGGCTGTCGCCACCTGCCGGCACCCTATGCCTATCGCAACCCGTTCAATGAATCTGACCCCGCCAAGCTGACCCAATTGATCCTACAAGCCGCCGAAGACGAGATCGCTTTCCAAGGGCCAAACACCATCGCGGCCTTCATCATGGAGCCGATCCTTGGGGCCGGTGGCATCATGGTGCCACACGAAACATTCATGCCCGGCATGCGCGAGATCTGTTCCCGCCACGGTATCCTGATGATCGCGGATGAGGTGATCACCGCCTTTGGTCGCACAGGCGACTGGTCCGGTTCGCGGCACTGGGGTGTGCAGCCTGATATGATGTGTACCGCCAAAGCGATCACCAACGGATACTACCCGTTCGGTGCTTGTATGATTGCGGAAAGCATGACCGAAGTGTTTGAAAAAGCCGGACCCGAAGGGTCTATCGGCCACGGTTACACCTATTCCGGCCATCCGGTCGGGGCGGCTGCTGCGGTTGCCTGTCTGAAAGAAACCCAGCGCCTGGACGTGCGGGTCAACGCCGCCGCGCGGGGGACGCAGATGTTTGAAGGCGTGCAGCGCCTGAAGGAAAAACACAGTGTTATCGGGGATGTCCGCGGTGGCCACGGGTTGATGACTGCGATTGAATTTGTATCCGACCGCGAGAGCAAAAAGCAGATGGCACCGGATTTTGGCGCCAAGGTCGCCAAGGTCGCCTATGAGAATGGCGCGATGCTGCGGGTTTCCGGTGCGAATATCCTGCTGTCTCCGGGGTTGGTGATCAGCGAAGCCGAGGTGGATACCATTCTGAACGCGGTCGACGCCGGTATCACCGCTGCGGGCTAAACCCGACTGAATGCTTCTGATCCGAAGGTTGGCCGCCCGTTGCTGCGCGGCCAACCTTCCCCACCGTTTGAATTGTGTGTTCCCGCCTTTCGTGCCAGATTGCGAAAAACTACCGGAGCATTCATGTCTGGCGATCCCATCCGCACCAATTTTCTTGCAGCGCTGCCGTTCTGGCTGTCGCTTGGCTATCTGCCTGTGCTCGCTCTGGCTGGTTGGCAGGGCGGCTGGTGGCTGGCGCTGACCCCGCTGTTTGGCTGGTGGGCCATGTCTCTGGTGGATGTGGTTGGCGGTTTGCGCACGGACAATATGGACACAGAAACACCGGATAACAGTCTGCGCTGGTACACGTTGATCACCCTGATCTGGCCGTTTTTGCAGGTGGTTCTGGTGTTCGGATCACTGGCCTATGTCAGTTGGACTGATCGGCTAAGCACGCGGGAAAGCTGGATTTTTATGGCGACAGTTGGCATTGCCAGCGGAACCATCGGGATCAACTATGCCCATGAATTGATGCACCAGAAGTCCCGTTTTGAACGGTTTCTGGGCGATATGCTGATGACAATGGTACTGTACGGTCATTTTCGCAGCGAACACCTGCTGGTGCATCACCGCTATGTGGGAACGCCGCGTGATCCTGTGACCGCGCGCTACAACGAAGGGTTCCACCGCTTTTTCCGCCGTGTGCTTGTGTCCTGCTTCCACTCTGCCTTTGGGGCGGAGAAGGCGATGCTGGCGCGTAAGGGTCTTCCCGCATCCCATCGCAGCAACCCGTTCTGGCGATACGCGGCGTGGCAGGCGGGGTGGCTGTTGCTGGCCTATATGATCGGGGGATGGACCGGCGTGGGCATGTTCTGCCTGCAAGCTTTTGTGGCGATCTGGCAGTTGGAGCTGGTCAATTACGTTGAGCACTACGGTCTGACCCGCCGCCATCTGGGGGAGGGCAAATATGAACACGTCCTGCCCCGCCATTCATGGAACGCGGCGCACCGTGTCACGAACTTTGTGCTGATCAACCTGCAGCGCCACTCGGACCATCACTACAAGCCGAGCCGCCGTTTTCCGCTGCTGCAAACCTACGATGCGGATGAGGCACCCCAACTGCCATACAGTTATCCCATAATGACGATTATGGCGATGATGCCACCGTTCTGGCGGCGCTACATGAACCCCAAAGTGCGGGCGTGGCGACGCAAGTATTATCCGGATGTGAAGGACTGGACCCCGTACAACAAGGCGCTGAATCCGTTGCCGCGTTAGGGCTGTTAACCTTTGTCAGGTATAAGAAACGAAAAGGCCTGCGGGTATCACAAGGATATCCGCAGGCCTTAATTCAATTATGGCAGAGATTTATTCTACGTCGAATTCCAGTGGTTTAACCTGCTGGAACATGCCTGTCTGACGCAGCTTCTCCAGAACCGGAACCGGCGGCTGTGCATCGAGGTAAAGCAGCGCAATCGCGTTGGCGCCCGCTTCGGACCGGCCAAGGGTAAAGTTCGCGATGTTTACGTCGCTCTCGCCCATTGTCTGGCCCAGCGTCCCGATGATGCCCGGCATATCGTCGTTGGTGGTGTAAAGCATGTGACGGCCAACTTCGGCGTCAATGTTGATGCCTTTGATCTGGATGAACCGTGGCTTCCCGTCCGAAAAGACCGTCCCTGCGATGGAACGCTCTTTCTTTGCGGTTTTCACGGTCAGCTTGATGTAGCTGTCAAACACACCTGATTTTTCCTGCGTGGTGGTGGAACACTGGATGCCACGTTCAGCAGCAACCACAGGGGCAGATACCATGTTCACATCGGGATTTTGCGCCTTCATCACACCGGCAATCGCCGCCGAGGACAGCGCCTTGGTGTTCATTTCGGACACCTTACCATCATAAAGAATGTTCACGCTTTCGATCGCTTCTTCGGTCATCTGGCCGATGAACGCCCCCAGATGGGAGGCAAGCTTTACAAACGGGCTCAGCACTGGTGCTTCTTCGGCAGTGATCGACGGCATGTTGATCGCATTGGTCACAGCGCCGTTCAGCAGGTAGTCTGAAATCTGCTCCGCCACTTGGATCGCAACGTTCTCCTGTGCTTCGGTGGTCGCCGCGCCAAGGTGCGGGGTCACAACCACGTTGGGCAGGTTGAACAGCGGGCTGTCTGTTGCGGGTTCTACCGCGAACACGTCAAAAGCAGCGCCAGCGACATGACCGGATTTCAGCGCCTCTACCAGTGCGTCTTCGTCGACCAAACCACCACGAGCACAGTTCACGATGCGCACGCCTTTTTTCATTTTGGCGATGGCCGCCGCGTCCAGCATACCTGCGGTTTTTTCGGTTTTTGGAACGTGCAACGTGATGAAATCGGCTTGGGCCAACATCTCGTCCAGCTCTACTTTCTTCACGCCCAGTTCGGCGGCACGCTCTTCGGACAGGAAGGGGTCATAGGCCACAACCTTCATTTTCAGACCCAGCGCACGGCTGGCAACGATGGAGCCGATGTTGCCGGAGCCGATCAGACCAAGGGTCTTATTCGTCAGCTCGACCCCCATGAACTTGGACTTTTCCCATTTGCCCGCATGGGTCGATGCCGATGCTTCGGGGATTTGACGGGCCACAGCAAACATCATCGCAATCGCGTGTTCTGCGGTGGTGATAGAGTTGCCAAACGGCGTGTTCATCACGATCACACCCTTGCGCGATGCGGCATTCAGGTCCACGTTGTCCACACCGATACCAGCGCGCCCGATAACCTTCAGGTTTGTCGCGTTTTCGAGGATTTTCTCGGTGACTTTGGTGGCCGAACGAATGGCAAGACCGTCGTATTCCCCGATGCGTTTCATCAGTTCTACTTTGTCTTTGCCCAGATCCGGTTCGAAATCCACTTCGATGCCGTTGTCACGGAAGATTTGCACGGCGGTCGGGCTGAGTTTGTCAGAGACGAGTACTTTAGGTGCCATTTTGGGCGTTCCTTGTGTATAAATATGTATGGAGTGGCCCCGCGTCAGGCGCGGGGCGAATAGCTTATTGGGAAATCTCGGCGTTAAACGCCCAGTCCAGCCACGGCAGCAGTGCTGCAATGTCGGCTGTTTCAACAGTTCCGCCGCACCAGATGCGCAGGCCCGCAGGGGCATCACGGTACGCCCCGATGTCCAGCGCAACACCTTCAGCTTCCAGCCGCTTCGCAACCGCCTTGGCAAAGGCTGCACCGTCTGTGATCCGGCCATCTGTGAACTTCAGGCAGACAGAAGTGTTGGAACGGGTCTCGGGTGTTTCGGCCAGAAAATCGATCCAGTCGTTTGCCGCGACAAAAGCTTCAATCTCGGCAAGGTTCGCATCGGCGCGGGCTTTCAGCCCTGTTTGACCGCCAACAGATTTCGCCCAATCCAGCGCGAAGAGGTAATCTTCGACACAAAGCATGGACGGCGTGTTGATCGTAGCACCGGTGAAAATACCGTCGATCAGCTTGCCGCCTTTGGTCATGCGGAAGATTTTTGGCAGGGGCCACGGCGGGGTGTAGTTTTCCAGACGCTCCACAGCGCGGGGCGACAGGATCAGCACACCGTGGGCCGCTTCGCCGCCCAGAACTTTCTGCCATGAGAAAGTCGTCACATCCAGTTTGTCCCAAGGCAGGTCTTGCGCAAAGGCCGCAGAGGTTGCATCGCAGATGGTCAGGCCAGCACGGTCTGCCGGAATGAAGTCACCGTTCGGCACACGCACACCGGATGTTGTGCCGTTCCATGTGAACACCACGTCGTCGTCAAAATTGATCGCTGAAAGGTCGGGAAGCTGGCCGTAATCCGCATTCAGATGCGTCACGTCCAGTTTAAGTTGTTTGGTTACATCCGTGACCCAACCGGCGCCGAAGCTTTCCCACGACAGCATGGTCACACCCCGCGCGCCGAGCATGGACCAAAGCGCCATTTCAACCGCACCGGTGTCGGATGCAGGAACGATGCCGATTTTGTAATCGGCCGGAACGCCCAGAATGTCGCGGGTGGTTTCGATTGCGGCTTTCAGCTTGTCTTTGCCCACGGCGGCGCGGTGGGAACGGCCAAGCGGCGCATCGCGCAACGCATCCAGTGACCACGTTGGTGGTTTCGTACAGGGGCCAGAGCTAAAACGGGGATTTTGCGGGCGTGCGCCCGGCTGAGATGTCGTCATCAGTGGTATCCTTACAGATATAAGCCTCTCGTTGGGGAGAGGTGTCCCACCGCCGCATCTAAGTTAGTTTTTGCTGCATCGCAACAGGAAACACTGGTCATTTTGACGTTTTTGGCGAATAAAGCGCCGCAAGTTGACCCAAAACAGAGTGCTCAGATGTACGTTGCGACCCTTATTTCCAAGCCCGAAGACGCCCGTGTTACACCCGAACTGGTGTCTTCTATAAAATCGCGTCTGAACGGATCTAAAGCGGATTGGCTGGCCGATGGCATCGCCTGTGATGTCTATTTTGACGCCGAAATCAGCGGCTTTGATGTGTTCTGGCGCGGGTTGGAGCGGATGCGAATCGACTTTTGCGTTCAGCCGGTGGAGGGTCGTCGTAAGAAGGTGCTTCTCGCGGATATGGACAGCACGATGATCCAGCAGGAGTGCATCGACGAACTGGCGGCAGAGGCTGGCGTCGGTGACCGGGTTGCCGAAATCACCGCGCGGGCGATGAACGGTGAGCTGGATTTTGAGGCTGCGTTGAAGGAAAGGGTCGGCCTGTTGAAAGGTCTGCCAGTTGGTGTAATCGAAAAAGTTCTGAAAGATCGGATTACCCTGATGCCAGGCGGGCCTGAACTGGTGGCGACCATGCGGGCGAACGGGGCTTATGCGGCGCTGGTTTCCGGCGGCTTTACCAGTTTCACCGAGGCTGTTGCGGACAAGCTGGGGTTTGACGAGAACCGCGCCAATACGTTGTTGCAGGAAGATGGCAAACTGACCGGCGAACACGGTGTTCCGGTGCTTGGGAAGCAGGCCAAGGTGGATGCGTTGAACGAAATTACGGCTGCCAAGGGGTTGACACCGGATGACGTGATAGCTGTCGGTGACGGGGCCAATGATCTGGGGATGCTACATCTGGCAGGGTCAGGCGTGGCGCTTCATGCCAAGCCTGTTGTCGCGGCTGAAGTGAACCTTCGGCTGAACTATGCAGACCTGACGGGTCTGCTGTATCTTCAAGGCTATAAATCGGAAGAGTTTGTGGGCGTATAACCAAGAGGGCGCGATGCTAGAAAAATTCGGGGAAAACATATGGATCGCGGCGGGCGACACCATTGATGTTTCTGGCTTTCGCTATCCAACCCGCATGGCCGTGATCCGTTTGAACAGCGGCGACCTGATGATCTGGTCTCCGGTTTCCCTGACTGACAGTCTGCGCGCTGCCGTCGATGCCCTTGGCCCTGTTTGTCACATCATTGCCCCCAATTCGCTGCACCATCTTTGGCTCGCAGAGTGGACCGCCGCGTATCGGGAAGCACGGCTTTATGCGCCGCCGGGGCTACGGAACAAGCGCAAGGATCTGACGTTTGACGAGGACCTGATCGAAGGCGCAAATGCAGCGTGGCAGGGGGAGCTGGATCAGACCATTGTTACTGGCAATCTGATCACGCAAGAGGTGGTTTTCTTTCATCGTCAAAGCAGCACAGTGCTGTTTACCGATCTGTTGCAGCAATTTCCCCAAGATTGGCACACCGGCTGGCGGCGTGTGGTAGCGCGGCTGGATCTGATGGTTGAAGCAGAACCAACAGTGCCGCGCAAATTTCGTATAGCGTTCATACGGCGCGATAAGGCACGAAAGGCGATAGCGCGTATCCTCAACTGGCCGGCGCAATCTGTGTTAATGGCGCACGGTGATCTGGTGACTGTTGATGCCGCCGCCTATCTGAAACGGGCCTTCCGCTGGTTAACAGGATAAAGCGCCGACCCCATCGCCGGAATTTCGGACCAGTTCTGCTAAATGTCTTGACAGTATGTCCGTATTGCTGACCTAAATAGGTCAGGAGGACAGACCTATGACATCACAAGAGACACCCTTGGACTGGGGCACCCGCTATGCTGCGCGCATGGCCGGTATGAAAGCATCCGAAATCCGCGAGTTGCTGAAGCTGGTGGACCAGCCGGACATCGTCTCTTTCGCCGGTGGGATACCTGATCCGGCACTGTTTCCCCAAGCGGAAATCGCGCAAATCTACGCGCAAATTTGCGGCGACCGCGCTCAGTTTGATGCGGCATTGCAATATTCCGTCTCCGAAGGGGATGCGGGTCTGCGCCAGTGGATCGTCGGTTACATGGCGAAACGGGATGTGGTCTGTGGTCCGGAAAATATTCTGATCACCAACGGCTCCCAGCAGGCGCTGGAGTTTCTGGGCCGCATGTTCCTTTCGCCAAAAGACACGGCGCTGGTCGAAGCGCCAACATACCTCGGGGCGTTGCAGGCGTTTTCAGCGATGGAACCCGTGTATGACACGCTGCCCACCGGCGCGACCAACCGCACGGCTGCGTCCTACCGAGACACGGCAGAAGCTGCTGGTGGTGGTCTGAAATTTGCTTATGTGGTGCCGGACTTTGCCAACCCGACCGGCCACACCCTGAATATCGGGGAACGGAGAGAACTGTTGCAATTCGCGCGGGATCTGGACATTCCGGTGATCGAGGACAGCCCCTATGTGGCCCTACGCTATGATGGGGAAGAAGTTCCGATGCTTCAGGCGCTTGATTGCGCGGAGCAGGGCGGGATCGAGGCATCGCGCGTGGTTAGCCTCGGGTCTTTTTCCAAGGTCTTCACCCCCGGTCTGCGGGTCGGCTGGATTTGCGCCCCTTCAGACGTGATCGGCAAGGTGACCCTGATGAAACAGGCCTCTGACCTCAGCAGTTCTGCCATTAACCAACGGGTCATCGCGACGCTTGCCTCCACACGGTTTGATCAACAGGTGGCCGAGGGCATCGCCCATTACCGTGAGAAACGGGACGCGATGCTGTCCGCGCTGGAGCAGCACATGCCCAAGGGCGTAAAGTGGAGCAAACCGGAAGGTGGGCTGTTTATCTGGGTCACACTTCCTGAAGGTCTCGACGCGACTGCCTTGCTGCAACAGTCTGTCGAAGAGGCCCGTGTTGCCTATGTTCCCGGCCATGCATTTTACGCGGATGGATCAGGGCGTAATACCCTACGGCTCAGCTTTAGTCTGCCACCGGTATCCGCGATCGAAGGCGGGATTGCCAAACTTGGAGCGCTGCTGCGGGGCGCGATAGAGTAACTGTTCGCTTTAACCGGATATTGAGGTGTGGAGTCCCAAAAACGGCAATTCACGAACGGTTTGTTGCAGCAGGTGCGCTTATCTGGAATCACGTGATGAGGTAACTGGCCCTACAGTCCTGCACAGCTTTATCGCTTTAACTGACGCAAATCCAACGGGTGCTTATTCTGCGTCCCCGCTTGGTTTCGACAAAAGCGCATCGCGTGATAACTTAAGGAACCGCCTCATGAAAATGACAACAGAAGAAGCCTTTGTAAAAGTCTTGCAAATGCACGGTATCGAACATGCGTTCGGGATTATCGGTTCGGCGATGATGCCAATTTCCGACCTGTTTCCAGAAGCGGGGATCAAGTTCTGGGACTGTGCCCATGAATGCAACGCCGGTATGATGTCTGACGGTTACACCCGTTCCTCTGGCAAAATGTCTATGATGGTTGCGCAAAACGGTCCGGGGATCACCAATTTCGTCACTCCTGTTAAGACAGCTTACTGGAACCACACACCGCTTTTGCTGGTCACACCGCAAGCGGCCAACAAAACAATCGGGCAGGGTGGTTTCCAAGAAGTAGAGCAGATGAAACTGTTCGAAGATATGGTGGCCTATCAAGAAGAAGTCCGCGACCCGAGCCGGATTGCCGAAGTTCTGAACCGCGTGATCGAAAACGCCTTCCGCGCTTCTGCTCCTGCGCAAATCAACATCCCGCGCGATTACTGGACACAAGTGATCGACATCGACCTGCCAAAAATCGTCCGTCTGGAACGCCCCGCCGGTGGTGAAACTGCGCTGAGCGAAGCTGCCAAACTGCTGTCCACCGCGAAGTTCCCAGTCATCCTGAACGGCGCTGGCGTGATCCTTGCCGGTGCGATCGAAGACAGTGCCAAACTGGCCGAAGCGCTCGACGCGCCGGTTTGTTCGGGCTACCAGCACAACGATGCGTTCCCCGGTTCGCACCCTCTGGCGGCGGGTCCGCTGGGCTACAACGGGTCCAAAGCAGCGATGGAACTGATCTCCAAAGCGGATGTTGTTCTCGCACTTGGGACACGGTTGAACCCGTTCTCCACACTGCCAGGCTATGGCATTGATTACTGGCCTAAAGATGCGGCTGTTATTCAGGTGGATATCAATTCCGACCGGATCGGCCTGACAAAAGACGTGGCAGTTGCCATTCAGGGCGATGCGAAGAAAGTGGCGCAGGAACTACTGGCCCGTCTGGATGACGGCGCAGGCGATACCAACCGCGACGAACGCAAAGCCACTATCGCCAAGACGAAATCCGCATGGGCGCAGGAACTGACCTCTATGGACCACGAGGACGACGATCCGGGCACCACATGGAACGAACGCGCCCGCGACCGCGAACCAGCCAAAATGTCCCCGCGCATGGCATGGCGTGCGATCCAGTCTGCCCTGCCCAAAGAGGCGATCATTTCCTCGGACATCGGCAACAACTGTGCCATCGGTAACGCTTACCCAACCTTCGAAGAAGGACGCAAATACCTTGCACCTGGCCTGTTTGGTCCGTGTGGCTATGGCTTCCCAGCGATTTGCGGTGCGAAAGTGGCCCAACCTGACGTGCCTGTGGTGGGCTTTGCCGGTGACGGTGCCTTCGGGATTTCCATGAACGAAATGGTTTCCTGTGGCCGTGATGACTGGCCGCCGATCACCATGATCATCTTCCGCAACTACCAGTGGGGCGCAGAAAAGCGCAACACCACCCTGTGGTTCGACGATAACTTCGTCGGCACCGAACTGGACACCAACGTGTCCTACGCCGGTATCGCGCAGGCTTGTGGTTTGGTCGGCGTGCAGGCGACTTCTATGGAAGACCTGACAGACAAGCTGGACACAGCGATTAAGGCGCAGATGAAAGAGGGCAAAACAACCTTCATCGAAGTACTGCTCAACCAAGAGCTGGGTGAACCTTTCCGCCGCGATGCTATGAAAAAGCCGGTTTCCGTGGCTGGCATCAGCAAAGACGACATGCGTCCGCAATAAATTCAGCGGCTTTGCAGAACAGAACGGCGTCGGGGTTTCCGGCGCCGTTTTTCTGTGCGCCCTCACCAGAGGCGGTTAGGATAAATGTTGCTATTTTGTTCTTGTTTTAATAAACCGGAATCATGCTGCTATCCGAAGACCTCTTCCCGATTGTTTTGCCCCGTGGCCTCACCTACTTGCCAGAGTTTCTGAGCCTGAAGGAAGAACAACGCCTGTTTGATGCGATCGAACAAGGCCCGTGGGATTTGACCTACGCCAGACGGCGGAAACACTATGGTAAGGCCTATCAGGGGGTGCCGAATGTCCGGCCCCTGTTGATGCCAGCCGCAATCATAAGGCTCGCGACGCGGATTCACAGCGAAGGTCTGTTGCCCTATGTGCCGCAAAAAGCCCTGATAAATGAATACCTTCCCGGACAGGGCATAGCAGATCACGTGGACCGCGCCGATCAGACCGGTGGGAAGGTGATATCCGTGTCTATGGGCTCTGGCGCTGAAATGCGTTTTATCGAACCATCGGGTCGCAGACATCACCTTTACCTCGAACCACGCTCGCTACTGCTGTTCCAAGGTGCTGCGCGGGACAGCTGGACCCACGGCATTGCCGGCCGACATTCCGACCAACGCCACGGCATCACAATTGCCCGAAAACGCCGAGTTTCCATTACTCTGCGATGTAGCCCAAATAAACCCCTTGCCCCCGCCGCCCAATCCCAATAAACACGCCAACGGAGACGTGGCCGAGTGGTCGAAGGCGCTCCCCTGCTAAGGGAGTAGGCTCGGAAGGGTCTCGAGGGTTCGAATCCCTTCGTCTCCGCCATCACACATAAGAAAATCATTAGATTACCAGGGGTTGTGGTGCGTCGTCCCCATTTCTGTCCCCCTATGAGGCAAGCGTCGTTAGCATTGCAAATTCTTTCATGGCTTAACGTATCGTGTGTAAGTCACTGAGATTAAACAAAGTGACATTAAGGACGACTTACTAACCGCCGGAGTTGATGGAGCGAACGAAGAAAAGTTTGTTCAACGATGATAAATCTCAGAATTTGCCATTCGATGAGATAGTTGAAGAAGTCAAAACCTTCTTGCAAAAAGAGGACGGGGTCCAATGGATGTTAGCCTTTGGGAATGAGTCTGAGATTGATTCAATGCCAGAAAACCAAGAACGTTTTGATCCAATTACTGTCTATTAAGAATATCCCAGTAGAGCTGATTTGAAGGAACGTGAGGCCGAGTTGCTTAACAATGCACTTTAAGATGAGATTAGCTATAAAACTTTATTATTTGGCCCGGGCAATAAACCCTGCTCTTAGCAAATAACGCTGTTTGGACCCATAGGCGCTGACGTCAGACAGACCGACATTCGGGTGATTCAGGTGCTGCTGGGGCATCCCAAGCTGGGAGCCACGACGATCTTTACAGAGGTGGCGACAAAAACGATCCAGGGCGTGACCATCCCGCTTGATCTGCGTGTGCAACGAAAGGGAGGCTGTAGCTAAGCCTAGCTACTGATGCTTCGTCCCAAACTGGAGGTCGCGACATCTTCCGCGCCTATGGGCCAGCTTATCTTCTTGAACATGCTCGGCAACTAAACCTGCGGCAGGTGAAGGTGATGTCTGCCGTAGAGACCTGTCGCACCGCCCCCTAGGTGGTCACGTCGCGGCCTGCATCAAGTGTGATCATCAGCACATCGCCTATAACTCGTGCTGCAGTTGACACCGCCCGAAATGCCAAGGTGTTCTGCGGGGCACGACTGGATGCAGGCGCGCAAGCACGACCTTTTGCCGGTCGCCGGATGGTCCCCGCTGGACCGCCTGCAGACCTTGGTTCTTCCTGCCGGTGAAGGTGTTGTCGCGGCTGTTCTGGTGTTTGCCCCGCGAAGGGTTGGCCAAACTGCACTAAGCGAGAAAGCTGCACTTCACCATGGGCGGATGCCGCATGATACAAGAAGAAAACCCGACCCTGATTTGCGCGGGCGCAGTACCAGTCAATGCGGCCTTTTCCAACAATCCGATGCAACAACACGCTTACAGCGGCAAAAGATGCAACAACACGCTTACAGCGGCAAAAAAGGACACGAACTTTCCAAGTCATCTTCGCGATATGGCCAGCGCAGTGCCGTCTGTCGCCAAAATTCCTCTTGATCGGATTCGTCGCCCCTGCAGCTCACGCTGATAGCAGCCACAAACCTTTGTCGAACTGGTCGTTTGGCCTTTGCTTTTCAATATCTATTTCCTGCTGTCAGGAACGGAAATAGGCATATCGAACATAGCAAGACCCATGCGAACGTTTCCAAAGATAGAGTCAACTGCTTGGCGGAATACCTTATGCCTCTGATCCGCACTTTTTCGGGGCGCTTGCCCCGGTTCTTTCCAAGCCTGTAGTTCGTCATTTTTACTGGGGCAGACATCGTGCTGTCTGCCCCAAGTTAGTCAGGCAGCTTTGGTCTCTGATGGAGCTTTGGTACGCGCCAAAATGCCCAACACGACCACAGTTCCGACAGCTATCGCGATAAGGTTGTTGGAGATCAATACCAGTCCACCCAGCGTCAGCAGCACCTTTTCGAAAAGGACCAGATCCCGCTTCCAGAACCCGATATAGGCCGCCGACAACGCAAGGATCGCGAGGATGCCGCTGGTCAGGGCCAACACAAACTCCAGCGGTGAGAAATCGACAAACAGCAGGCTTGGTGCATAGATGAACATGAAAGGCACCAAGGCCTTGCCCATCGACAGCCTGAACGCTGTTGTGCCTGTACGCATGGGATCTGCACGCGAAAGGCCTGCGGCGGCATAAGCTGCAAGGGCAACAGGTGGCGTCACATCCGCAAGCACGCCGAAGTAGAACACAAAGAAGTGGGTTGCGATCAAGGGCACATCAAATTCCGTCAGGGCGGGCGCCGCGATAGAGGCCAGAATGATGTAGGTTGGCGTGGTTGGAATGCCTGCCCCCATCAAAATGCAGGCGATGGCCACAAAGACGAGCCCAAAGAACAGCGCAATGGATTTTTCGGACAGCAATCCTGTGAAATCCAATGCGGTCACAAGGGCGGCGAGATCATAAGCCAGCTGAACAACGGCGGCTGAGAATTTGAACCCGAGGCCCGTCAGGGTTGTGACCCCCAGAAGGAAACCAACACAGGCACAGGCGGCGCCAATCGCCAGCGCAAACTTTGCCCCATCCTCGAATCCAATAACCAGACGTCTCGGCGTGAGCACAGTATCCAAATCCATATCCCGGTTACCCAACTTATGCGCCACTAGTGGAATATAGGAAAAGCCAATGGTCAGCAGAATGCCCCAGAAGGCAGCAAGGAATGGCGTGTATTGCATCAGCAGCAGAGTCACCATAACGCCCAGCGGGACCAACAAGTGCCAGGACCGCTTGAGGACCTGCGCCATCTGCGGGATTTTGTCAGCCGACATACCTGCCAGCCCCAGCCTTTTGGATTCAAGGTGGACCATCAGAAGAATGGCCAGATAGTGAAAGGCAGCCGGAATGATGGCGATCAGGATGATCTCGTTATAGGGCACGCCAAGCATTTCGGTCATGACAAATGCAGATGCCCCCATGATGGGCGGCGTCACCTGACCGCCGCAAGAGGCAGAGGCCTCAACCGCCCCGGCAAAGCGGCCCGAAAACCCCATCCTTTTCATCAAGGGAATGGTGAAGGCACCAGTTGTAACGGTGTTGGCGATGGGCGAGCCTGAAATCATGCCAAAGAAACCCGAGGACACGACTGAAACTTTTGCGCTTCCGCCAGAATGGCGACCTGCGATGATCGTTGCCAGATCAATAAACAACTGCCCCAGTCCGCTCATTTGGGCGAGGATGCCAAACAGGACAAAATGGAACACATAGGTCGCAACCACGCCGACGGCCACACCGTAGATGCCTTCGGTTCCAACAAAGAGGTGATTGATAATGCGATCAATGCCATAGCCGCGGTGGGCCAGAATGCCGGGCATAGATGGGCCGAACATGGCATAAAGAATGCAAAACGCGCCGATATAAGCCAGTGTCGGACCCATAGTACGCCGGGTGGCCTCGAGCGTCATCACGATGGCGATTAAACCCATCATGTATTCTTGTGGACGTGGGTCGCCTACATTCACGATGAAGATATCTTTGAAAAACACCGCCAGATAGGCCGAGAAACCTGCCCCGAGCGCGGCAAACAGCCAGTCGCGCAACGCAATCCGGCCCGGTTTCGCGTCTTTCCCATTTATTGGCAAAGTCAGGGCCGCCAGCGCGACCATTCCAGCACTGAAAATGTAGGTCGATGCAGTTGCGGGTAATTGTTCAAACAGGTCAAAGATCAGGAAAAGATAGAATGCGGCGAACGCAATAGATGTCCGCCACATGGCTGGGGTCGGTGCGGCGCGTTTGCGTGGGAAAACCAGAAACACCAACCCCATCACAAAAGCGAGGTGGACGGTACGGTGCATGACCTCGTTTAGAAGGCCGAATCCAGCTGTATAAAGATGGAAAAGAGACAGGACGACAGAGGTGACTGTTACAAGAACCGCGATGGGGCCTGCAATATTGCGAAAGTTAGATTCAGAGTCGAACTCCTTGATCATCGCCTCGATTTCTTCGGGTGAAAGCGTTTGCTCGGCATCAGCCAGCATCGCTTTTTCGTTTTGTTGTGACATCGTCTAGTCTCCCTACTTCCTGCAGATTTGGAGCCCAATGGATTTGGCTTCAAAATCAGCAAGTATGATTTTCTGTTCCGCTATGTGCAGCGTGTTGAGATATTCGCGCTGTATCCGCAGCTGTATGCGTTGGAATTCCCTGTCCATTTCCACAATGAATTTTCCGTTTTCAAAACGCCAGCCGGTTTCGCCGACATCGCCATCAAACGATGGGAGCCCAGCGCCATGCGCTTCAAAAATTTCCGCAACCTGATGGATTCCCGCCGGTCTTATTTCGTAAACATCAACGACCGGTGTGAGCGAGACCGAATGCACAAAGGATAACGAGAAAACTCCGGATCGGTCCGGTGAATATTTTGCAAGCACTGTGTCGGAATAGCCTTGGTAGATACACAGGTTGTCAACGGCTGGCTCACTCACGGCCGCATATGGCAATAGAAGAAGGCCCGCTAAAAAAGCGAGCCTCCAAGTGCCAAATTTATGGGTGTTACTGCCCAACACCGATTTCTTGGTAATATTTGGCCGCACCAGGGTGGACCGGGATAGAGACACTCTGCAATGCCGTCGCAGCGGCGATTTCTCGGCCCTTCGGGTGCACCTTTCCCAAAGTCTCGGTGTTTTCATACAGAGCTTTGGTCACAGCATAGATAATGTCCTCGGGCACATCAGCATGAGTGGCCCAGATCGCGCGAACCGCCAGTGTTTCCACCTCAGCGTCGACACCTTTATACGACCCGGCAGGTAGGATCGAGCTGACATAATAGGGCTGTGTTTCCTGCAGCTTGGCAATTGCAGGCCCGGTCAGCGGCACGATGCGGATTTCATGGCCGTTGGCCAGTTCGGTCACGGAAGATGTCGGCGCGCCCGCGGTAATCAACGATGCGTCCAGATTGCCGTCTTTGATCTTCTCTACCGATTGCGAGAAAGAAGAATAGTCTTCGGATACATCCTCACGCGACATGCCATGGGCCTCGATCAGATCGCCCAGAAGCTGCCATTGGCCAGAGCCCGGCGAACCGGACGAAATCGACTTGCCCACCAGATCTTCGAACTTTTCAATGCCCGAGTCCGCACGAACAACCAGCTGCACGGTTTCCGGATACAGAGCGCCGATTGCACGGATGTTCTCAACTTTACCATCTTCGAACTGGCCGGTGCCTTTGTAGGCCGCGTCCAAGATATCTGCGGCGGCAAAGGCGCTTTCGATTTCACCACGGCTTAAGAGTTTGGTGTTCGCCACCGAAGCGTTGCCGGTTTCCGCCGTTGCCGACAGCTTGGTACCGGGCAGTTCAGCAGTATTTGAAATCAGCTGAGCAAGCATGCCGCCGAGCGGATAGTAGGTGCCGCCGGTACCGCCGGTTGCGATGCCGAAGAAAGAGCGCGACTGCGCGCTGGCTACTTGGCCGGTAAGCCCAGCTAAGGGCGCGGCTGCTGCTGAAAGCATAAGGGTTCTGCGAGTAAGCATTTTGTCCTCCTGTTGATGCCAACCGGGATTCATCTCGCGACCCGGCAGGTGGATCATTGACTCAACCAGTTTCAAATGTCAAAGATGAATTTCAATTATGAAAAAGGACAGGCAATGGCGGCTTCAAACCTGATGACACTCGTGACGGGGTCCAAGCCTGTTTTGCTGAATGTGCCACATGCTGGAACACTCCTGCCCAGCGGTATCAAAAGCCGACTGCGGGAAGACGCGCTGGAGCTGAAAGACACGGATTGGCACATGGATCAGATGGCGTTGGCCTGCACCGATCTGGGGGTCAGCGTCGTTGCCGCGAACTATTCACGCTATGTAGTGGATCTGAACCGCTCCGACGAAGACACGCCGCTTTATGCGGGGCCGACAACTGGCCTGGTGTCGCAAATCGACTTTGATGGTAGTCCACTTTATCGGGAGGGCCAGACGCCAGACACAGATGATGTGCATGCGCGTGTTCAATCATACTGGGTGCCTTATCATCAGGCTTTGGATGCTGAAATCCAGCGGATCAAGGCGCAGTTCGGAATATGTATTCTGGTTGATCTGCATTCCATCCGGTCACAGGTGCCCAGACTGTTTGATGGCGTGCTGCCAGACTTCAATCTGGGAACCAACAGCGGCGAGAGCACTGATGCCCGCTTTGAGGCCCGCGCCGAAAACTCTCTTCAGTCAGGTCGTTATAGCTTTGTGAAAAATGGTCGCTTCAAAGGTGGTTACATTACCAGACATTACGGCCAGCCCAACGAGAACGTTCACGCGCTGCAACTCGAAATCGCGCAGGCGACCTATATGGAAGAACGTGCTCCGTGGGATCTCGTGCACGGAAAAGCGGACAAGTTGAAGATCGCCATTAAAGATCTGGTATCCACGTTGCTGGACGAAATTGACACCAATTCCTGACCAGTGGGTACTCAGCCCCGACGCTGCTGCCCTACAGATACTGACAACCACTGCTCCGGTGCAGGAACAAAGGAAGGCAAATGACAACGGGTTTTCATTTCAAGCAAGCGCTGATGGACCAAGGTTGGCGTCAGAACGTACCCGCAACCGTTACCGATACCGGTAATATTGAAACGCTGGTTCAGGGTGACAATCCGAGCTGTTATTCGGTGATTGAAAACCCGGTTGTGCCTGGCATGCCGAACCTGCAGAGCAACTCTTTCCAACACCCTCAGCAGGCCGGAAACGACGCTAGTTATATTTCTACTATGCAGCGGTGGGCGCAAAAACTATGACTGATGCATGACAAAAGGCAATAAATACCAATCGAACTCTCTACTTCGGGGGCTAAAAATTCTCGAAGCTTTCGGCGCCGGCAGGGCGGGTATGACTCTGTCCCAGATTGCTGAGGAAATATCTGTCACCAGCTCTGCAGCTTTTCGATTTGTCCATACTTTGGAACAAGAGGGGTTTTTGGTAAAAGATGAGAAATCCCGCAGTTTCCGACTTGCTCCGCGCGTGATGGAGCTGGGTTACAGTTATATCAAATCTCTTGATCTAGGCGATGTGGCGGCGTTGCATGCACGTTCACTGCGCGACGTTTCGGGATTTTCCGTACATGTTGCAGTGCTTGAAAATACCGAAGCGGTTTACATTTACCGGGCGATGTCAGCCAGTCCAATGGTTTCAAACATCCCCGTCGGCTCCCGCCTTCCGGCCTTTGCGACCTCTATGGGTCGCATCATGTTGGCACATCTCAGCACAGCCGAACTTGATCGCCGGTTTGAAGGCTATGCGTTTGAGAAATTCACGGATGGCACGATAGAAACTCTGACGGAATTGAAGGCCGCCCTGACCGCTGACCGGAAGCGTGGTTACGTAGCACAGGCGTCGCAACTCGCTGAAGGTACGGTTGCAATTGCTGCGCCTATTTTTGATCGGTCAAAGCATGTGATCGGAGCCATTAACATTTCCGGCCACCGTAATCAGCTGCGTCCAACAGAGGCTCAGATTGAACAAGTACGCAATTGCGCATTGCGGATTTCGGAAATGCAATGAAACGTTAGCGAGATCAGCGGACTTCGCTATCACGTTCCGCTGCACCTAAACTCTCGTATTACGAACTTGAAAGAGCACATATTGATGTGTTGTCAAGTTGTGACCCAAGATGAAGTAGCCATTTGAGACGATCGCAGCGATGGTTGAAATCGGGCTCGTTGTCGCCATTCGCTGCCGACTGCACCAAGGTCTCCATTGGACCGTTTCCGTAACCTTATAAAGCTAACCGTCATTGGCCTGTTGTGGTTTGCATTGCAAACCGCTGCCGAATAACAGCTGGGCTGTGAGGATGGCCGTGGCGTTCCGTTCGCCTTTGTCGAGAAACGCGCAAAAGTGAACCCTAAGTGAGTTTAGAAATCTGCCCGCTGACGGCCACCCTTTGGCGTTTAGGAGGTATGATATTTTCCTGATACCTGCATTATTTTTGGTGTTATCCGACATGATCAGGAGCAACCGTTGAGGTGAAAGTCGCGGTTATGAGAAGGATCATGATAAAGGCCGCCATTTCCCATTGGATGGATTTGCGCAATGGCGTGCCATCCCCGCTATCTGCCAACGCCGGTGTTAAGCGCAGCTTGTTCAGACCGGCAAGGCCGATCAGCACGGACACCACAACCAGCTTAAGCGCCAGAAACTGTCCCCATGGCTGGGTTAGAACCGCGATCGGATCGCCCGCCAAAATCACAAGGATCACAACGCCTGCAGTGATCAGCAGACCCACCATAACCAGCGCCGCTTTCCCGAACCGTTCGACGGTGCGTACCGCTGCTGCATTGCCACGACCGGCCATATCGTAAAGCGGAAAGAACCCCCCGATCCAGAAACTGGCTGCGATAATGTGCATCACCAGAAGCGTCGAAAGCGCCCATCTTGGATCATTGGTCGCATGTCCCCGCATCGTAAAACTGATGGCAACAAGGGCGACACCCAAATAAGCGATGGGTCGTAGCCAATTCCGATTGAGCACAACGGTAGCAATGGCCGCAAGCCCCAAAGTATCGACCATAACGGAATACCCAAGCGGGCTGAACACAGCGATCTGAAGCATCGTGGCGTCAAAAACGCCTTCAACTCCACCATAAAAAAACGCCGCACGGACAGGAATGTTCAGCGCGCTGAACAGGATGCCCGTCACGGCACTCCATGCTGCAAGCCGCCTCAGACGGCGGCTTGCATCGGTATCCAGCTCCGAAAGGAGCCAGAGATTAATGACGGAGCCCGCCGCCAGCAGAACACTGATGTACATCCCGGCTTTGACAAGGATCGAGGCGATCTGCACCGGTTCCAGTGCGGCAAGAACTCCGCCCATGATCACTTAGCCACTTTGAACGCGAAATCGCCGTTCATTGGATGACCGTCCGGTGACATGCCGCGCCAATCAATCTTATAGCTGCCAGGGGCGAGCTTGGGCAGTTTACCTTCCCAGGTTTTCACGGCTTTGCCCGCTGCGGGACCGCTGATTTTATAGGTCTTCCCATCAGGCGCCTTCATCTTAACGGTCGTGATCTTCATGGGTTCGGTAAACATCAGGTGCATCACTTTGGTGCCTGTGCTGACGGTTTGGCCGTTGCTTGGCATCGTCATCATGCCTTTGCTGTGGGCCAGTGCAGCACCACCGCCAAGAACAAGGCTGGCCGAGACAATTGCAGAGCTGAAGATATTGCGAAGTTTCATTGGTTTTTCCTTAGTTAGGTTCAAGTTGCTAGACTGCGCCCCCCTCAGGATTGCTTGTGTGGCAATACCAAAGGGGACACGGGAAAATCAGAAGTTGAAGTTTATGCCGATCACGCCGGACAATTCTTCGACGCTTTCGCCGGCATTGCGGCTAATGCTGGCTGTCCCACCAAAATCGCGCTCGTAGTTCACGCCGATATAGGGGGAGACGCTGCGTCCGATCAGATCGTAACCAAGGCGCAGCCCCAATTCGACACTGGGTGCCCACGCTGCGGTCCCCCTTTCAGGATCATCCACCAGCGGCACGCTGAGTTCGATGGAAGGCGTCAGGATCAGCCGGTTGGTCAACAGGCCTTCGTATTCGACCTCTGCCCCGATATAGGAGTATTCGGACACGTAGATTGCCGCTTCGACCTCAAACCACTGCGGAGCAAGTCCGGTTACACCGAGAGTCCCGTAATAGCGTTCGGGCACTCCATCCGGCGTTGACGCGGCGACCCCGACGAAGCCGTCGAAGAAATCTGTAATCGGTTTTTGAAGCCGGATCTGGGTGTCCATCTCCTCAAAGTCACCGCCTTCGATCTTCACGCCTTCGCTTAGAAATGCGAGCCGCAGTTCGTCATTGCCGACCCAAGCCTGGAGTTCCCAGGCGAGGGACTTTTCATCATCGCCAAACCGGTATTCAAGCTTGTCGGTGCGCACGCCCCAGACTGTTGGGGAAACACCCACATCGGCCAGAGCAGCTGGGGCAAAAGGCAGCGCGAACAACGGCCCGAAAGCCAGTCCAAGTAGCAGTTTTTTCATGTCTTTGTTTTCCTTGAAATACGCGCCCATCAGGCGGGGCCGCCTTCGACGATGACCTTGCGGAACATCCCGCCAGCCATGTGATAAGAGAGGTGACAGTGAAAGGCCCACTGACCCGGCGCATCGACTTCGGTTTCTGTGTAAAGCGTCGTACCGGGTGCTACGCTTACCGTATGCTTCACGGGGTCGTAGGCACCTTTGCCGGTGTCGATGATCGTCCACATGCCGTGCAGGTGCATCGGGTGTGCCATCATGGTTTCGTTGACGAACTTAAAGCGCACACGCTCCCCGTACTTGAGCCGGATCGGATCTGCGTCCTCGTATTTGACGCCGTCGATGGACCAGATGTAGCGCTCCATGTTGCCGGTCAGGCGGATCTCGATCTCGCGCGTGGCGGGTCGGTCGCGATACAGCGGTTTGCGTGCTGCGAGATCTTCGTAGCCAAGAAACTTACCGCTACTCGCCGCTGTCGGGATGAGACCGCTTCCCGGTGCGTAGAAGGACGCGCCCGCTGCCCCTTCGGCCGGAACCACAGGCAAGTCGCCTCCCATATCCATGCCTGACATTTCCATTCCGCCCATATCGTGGCCGGAGTGGTCCATGCCGGACATGTCCATTCCGCTCATATCGTGGCCAGAGTGATCCATGCCTGACATATCAAAGCCGCTCATGTCTATTTCGGAATTGTCGGATGCTGACATATCCATACCGGAGTGGTCCATGCCAGACATCATCCCGCCCATGTCGGCCATGGTCAAAAGTGGCTTGGGGCGCATCTTGTAGAAAGGGCCGACCATGTTTGCGGACGGGGCCAATGTGCCACGCACCATTGCGGTTCGCCCTGCGCTTTCTCCAATAATCGAATAGGCCTTAGCCTCGCGCGGCTGGACGATCACATCGTAGGTTTCAGCCACGGCAATGCGCAGTTCGTCCACCCGTACCGGTTTAACGTCATTGCCGTCCGCTTGTACGACAGTCATCTTGAGACCGGGAACGCGCACGTCAAAATACGTTGTGGCCGACGAGTTGATCAGCCGCAGGCGGACCTTCTCGCCCGGCTTGAAAATGCCTGTCCAGTTCTGAGATGTGCTCTCACCGTTGATGAGAGGTGTGAAACCCTGAACGTCCTCGATGTCCGTGGGCATCATTCGCATTGCCCCCCACATCTTGCGATTCTGCAGAGCGGCTTTCAGGCCATCAGCACCTGCGTCTTCGATCAGATCCTGCACTGTGCGCTGCGCACGGTTGTAATAATCCGCCGAGCCTTTGAGGTTGCGGAAAATCCGCGAACCGCTGTGTGGATGTTTGTCTGTCAGCTGGACCACATAATCGCGCTGCGTGGGCACCGCCTCGCCGCCTTTCGGCGCAATCACAATAGCCCCGTAAGCACCGTCCGGTTCCTGAAATTTAGAGTGACTGTGGAACCAGTAGGTGCCCGCCTGTTCGATCGGGAAGCGATAGGTGAAGGTCTCGCCCGGCTTAATGCCGCTAAAGCTGATGCCGGGAACGCCGTCCTGCTGGAATGGCAGAATAAGACCATGCCAGTGGATCGAAGTGCTTTCGCGCAGATTGTTCTTTACGCGGATCACCACATCTTCGCCTTCCTGAAAATTCAGGATGGTCGGGGTCTGGCTGCCGTTATAACCGATCCCTTTCTTTTTGAAGGTGCCGGTGTCGATCCGGATTTTGTCGACAGTGATGTCATAGGTGCCTGCCTGCGCGGCAGTGCTAAGGGCAAGCCCCAGCATGACGGCCAAAGGCCGCAGAATATTCGTGTGTTTCATGTGTTTTCCATATGCGTAGACCAATGACTGGCCACGCGAAAAGATGGTCACTGCATAGGCAGTGTCAGTGAAGAGGAGAGGATCGGATGCGCCACGGGACAGATCCCGCAATGGCCGCATCAGATCAGATTGCCGCGCCCGCCAGTTCAGGCGATACTGCAATCAACGCCAGAGCGGCGTTTTCAAACGAGCGGTGGCCGAAGTTGGGACAGAAAAACCGACTGCAAAGCCATCTGTGGCTCGGCTGGGTAAAGGTCGGCGTTGGAAACGGTTTCCAGTAACGCTGGCGCAAGGTTGGCCAACTGTTCCGTACAGATATTGCCTGTGCAATAGACCATCCCGGACGCTTTGGAATCTTGTTCAGTGTCCTCAGCTACATCTGTGGCTTGTTCCTGAACGCCAAAGGAATCCCCACATTGCACATGCAGGGCTATCGGCTCTGCGCAATGCTCGGTCATCGCCATCACATGCGAAAACGCACTCGTCATAGCGAGCTGTAACGCAACGATAAAGATGAAGATTCGACCGATCACGATGTTTCCTTTTACCTGCGTTCTTAGACACATCGACCCGGCATGCCGTCAAGAGCAAAGACGACGTCCAGCAGGTGGAAGCTCACGCAACTGTGATGTGGTGGATGCTGAACTGGCGAAGCGGTCAGTTCAGAATTTTCAGTTTCAATGGGGCTGGTTGGCGAATTTCGCGCATCGCGCGTCCGTGCCCGCTCTCTCGGCCAGAGGGCTTACCAATGGGTACGAAGAGTGCAAAGCGGTCGCCCCGATGCGCTGGACGGAGCGCTGATGACGCACCGGCCAGTCATCCCTGATCTCTGTCAAAGGCTGCAACATAGTCTTTTGCAAAGGAAGCATAGCCCGGGCTGGTGATGGCCAGATGATCGCGGATCGCGACGTGGAATGCGGGCAACTGGTGAAACGGAACCTGCGGAAAAGTGTGGTGTTCAACATGATAAGGCATGTTCCAAGCCAGCATTCGCACAAGGCGATTGGTATAGGTCGTGCGGGTATTGATGAACATATCAGCAACCGTAGGGCAGCGCCCGTGTTCTGCGAGCAGATAGAGCCGCAGCACCGGAAAGCCGAAGATCAGGGGCAGTATCCAAACCCAGAATAGCACTGAATGCACAAAAAGGGTAAAAGCCAGCGCAACCGCATAGATCGCCAGCAGACCGCGGGCTTCCTTGCGAATGCGCGGATGTGCCCGCTGTGGCAGATAGGGGCTGTCGAAGTTGCGAAAACACAGGGTCCAAAAAAGACTCGCCTTTGCGCCCCAGTAACCAATTGTGGATAAATGCCACAGGAATGCGGGCCAGTTACCCGGTTTGGGCAGGCCTGCAAGCTCTGGATCATTTTCGGGATCATTGGTGTAGCGGTGGTGCATGAGGTGAAAGTAACGAAACCACAAGAACGGTTGAAAGATCAGCAGACCACAGGCCCAGCCCACCCATTCATTTAGCTGCTCGTTCCTGAAAGGGGTCTTGTGCGTAGCTTCGTGTTGTAAGGTAAAAAGAAACGCGATCAGAATGCCTTGCGGCAACAGCAGCGCCCACCAAAACGGTATCTTTAACGTAATCAGAACACCGCAAAGCAGAATTAACCCTGCGTGCATTGCCAAATGCCAAAGCCCCGCGCTGTCGCTGCGCGCGGTCAGCGCGGCCTTGTTCTCGGTCGAGAGCGACTTGAGGAAATCTTTGTGGGTCATGCAACTACATTTCTGCGGGATTCCAGCGCGCTAGGGTCCTAAAAAGCCGGAGCATACGATACGTTATCGGTTCAAAGAAACAACACAACCCTCTGAGTAATAATTCGGCCACCGACCAAGGGTTCTGCACGCCAGCTTGGTTCTGCCCCTTTTGGGACTGAACGTCTTTAAAATCTGGTGTTTTGCGTCAGGGAGGTTTCGGTGTTGCGGCTTCGAAATCTTCCTGTGCGATCCTAAGACGCTTGGCCACTTTGCCAAGTGCTGTCGGCGCGCCGGCCATTTGGGGTGCGATAAGAATTAATGCCGGGATCGTCACTTCTGCGCCAGTATCAAGCGCGCAATTCCCGATCTTTACCGGTTGTTTTAGCGTGGTGTCGGCGATGCTGTGGGCATCAAGGTAGGCAAAGGCGGCCAGCGGCGCGAGGCTGCCGGACGCGATGAGAGAGAAGGTTTTGTTAAGCATCAAGCGGTTTTCTTATTGGCTACAGAACCTTATACGGGGCACGGAAAAAATCCCGTGGATAATTTTTTGGTTTATTCGCTCCCTCGCAAAGGTTGATTAATGGGAGCTTCTGGTCAGGCCTTACCTGCGTGGCGCATAGGCTTTGCCACGGAAGTTCGCGCGGGTCCCTGTTGCGTCGATGCCCGCAACGTTCCGGAATTCTATAAACCGCCGCCGCGCGGCATTTATGTGGCCATAAAATCCGCGCGGCGGGGATAAACCAAAGTTGGGACGCGCCGGTCCGAAGTTAGCAGGCCGAAACGTCACCCGCCCTGACGATGGTTTCGGCGATCGCATGGAAGAATTTGATTTAACATTCCATTTGCCAACGCACAAAAATTCCAAGACGCGCATTACGGGGTAATCGCCACCCTGAATTGGAGGGCGCCGACCTCACCAGGGAGGAAGTTTCCGGAGCAATTCCACTCAACCGATCCTGAATAGTTCGCGGCATTGGCAACAGGTTTCGCCAAATTGCAAGTCAGGTTCGATGACAGGATTTGGGGGTCGGCGATGGGCTCTGCCAGGGCAGTATAGGGTGGCGTTCTATCGAAAACCTTGACGTTGCTAACGGGTGCTGTGTCCGTATTTTCAAGATAAATCCGGTACAGCAACACATCGTTTGCGCCGCCCAGGTTGGAGGTCGCTTCGGGGGTTCCTGCAGTTTCATTCTCGACCGTCTTCGTCAACTGGACCTGTCCGCTTTGGGCGACGACTTTAACTTCATCCGTGTTGCTTGCGCTGCTAACGGCGGTGGTGTCAGTGAAGGCCGTTGTGGCGATGATTTTATAGGTGAACCTGCTACCCGTTCCCGCGCCTGCACCGGCTGAAACGCGGGATTGAATGCAAACCGTCTGTCCTGCACTGACGGCCAGCGGCCCGGTCAAGGGGACGCCCGGTGCTCCGCTACATCCGGCATCATAATATAGCGCAGCACTAAATGCGCCCGTTGGCACCGCGGTGCTGTCTGCAAGCGAGAAGGTTACATCCCCATCGGATGTTGCGGTATAAAGGTGGGCCAAAGTTACGACCTGTCCTCGTCCCACCGTGCTGACCTGATCTTGGGCGAGGACGGGAATTTCCAACAGTCCAAAGTTCAGGCCGACAAGATTTCCAAAGGGGTCCGGCGTGAAAGTAAAAGACCCGTCGTGGGGGTCGGGGTTGGTCAGACCGGGCAAGCCGGTTGTTGCTTCAGAAATGGCGCGATAACCGTTGGCTGGTATCGTGCGGATTGTAAGCTCCCCTGTGTGGGACGACGGCAACGCATAGGTCCATGACCCGTCAGAAGCGACATCCGGCGTTGCGATAACAGTCCCCGTACCATCAAGAATTTCCAAGACTGCCGAGAATAGTCCAGCTTCACCCCCATTGGTTTCCGCATCATGTGCTGTACCACCCGACGCACCGTTGTCGTTGAATATTCGACCTGTGAAGACCCTGTCGCCGGTCGCGAGATTGACCGAATAGGACGCTTCGTCATCATCTGCGATCTGGTCGAACAGATCGTCCGTCAGCGGCCCGGTTGCCGGATCGCTATCGGGGTCGGGAAGGGAACTGTATATGATTTCTGCCGTATTGGTCAGCTCCCCGCTGTCAAGCACCGTGGTGGTAATCACAAGTGTCTCGCTTGCGCCGGTCAGAATTTCATCGACAAACCACAGTCCGGTATCCGGATCATATGTATCGCCCGCAGAAGGTGCGCTGTCAGACACGTAGGCAAATCCGCTTGGTATTAGGTCGATGACTTTAACGCCGGAGGGAGATCCCCCACTGACGTTAGAGACGGTTATGATCCAGTCGATAACATCGCCTTCGGAAACATTTGTCACCGGAGTGGTTGTGCCTGTTAAGGCGGCGTATTTTGACAATTCCAGATCGCTGGCCGCAGCGTCAAAGCCGAAATCCTGGTCGGTCGTGACTTCCCCCGCGGTTGTACCCACCCCGAGACGGGGATTTGAGGTGCCGATGGTGGTTCCACCACCAAGATCCGGATCTGTCTCATCAAGTTCAACGCGGTATGTGGTGTTAACCAGAAGGTCTTCAACGGCGTATGTGCCATCTGCCTCTGTGTCGGTTGTGATCAGGAACAGATCATCGCTAGTGTCAGCTGGCGTCCCTCCGTCATCAAAGACAGAGATGCCGATGCCCCCTCCTAGATTGGTTTCGCCATTGTCCTTACTGTCCGAAGCATTCGTATCGTTGTAAACATTTCCGGCTATTGCACCGAACGGGATGGGGGCGGGACCCCTGCATGACATGCCATCGCTATCTCCCAATTCATCGACAGAGCTGTTGGCGATAAACTGCGCTTCACCGGTGTCGGTGCTCGTTAGATAAAGGTTGTTGGTGGAGTTACTGTAAACATAAAAACGACCGTCCTCATCAAACCAAATTGAACCGAATATTCCCACGTAGATGGCGGGTCCGAACTCAACAACTGTTACGGCGCCAGGAAGCCCGCCATTGGGATCAAGTTTGAAGGCGCGCCCTGTAGATTGGTTGATGCCATAGATCAGCCCGTCGACCGGATTGTAGGCGATGTCTTCAGTGTTGATCGCTTGGCTGAGGTTGAGAGAACCGAGATTGACGGGGTTGCTTGCGTCCACCAAGCTTATCAGTTGCCATGTGGATGCGTTGTCAACGTAAACCATCGTGCCGTTTGGCAGGATATCGCCCGCAGTCGAGCCGACAGCGGTCCCATCGGGCAGGTTGGCAAGGTCGACAAAATCCCCCGCACCGTCAAGTCTGTACAGATCGCGGCGGCCTGGGCGTAAAGCGTACATATAACCGTCCAGCGCGTTGTAACCCCAGTTGGCATTCAGGTTTTGTGGCGCATTTCCTATGTCTTGAAATCCGATCACATAATTTGCACCACTGGCTGTAAAGGTTAGCCGCCGCACCACTCTATCACTATCATATCGGTAGAGACTGCCATCGCACAGGAAGGGTGGTGGATCGCTGGATATGGTAAGGGTGTAATCTTCAACCTCTCCCTCAAAGGCGGTGGTTTGCGCGGTGGTATCCCTAGACCAGCGGAAGCGGGCGAAGGTTGGCGCTGTGGTGGCGCCTGAGGGGACAGCGACTTCAAATCGGATGGAACCGTTCGTGGCCCCGTCTTTGTCCAGCGCGTCACCGTCCTGAAGATTGGTGGCCACTTGTTCCCCCGCCTGCAAAAACGTGCCATCGCCGTCAAAATCGATGAAGGCCTGAAGGTATGCTGATTTCTGGGGCGGACTGCCCAGATCATTGACCGTTACCGTAATCTCGGCCAATCCCCCCAAATAAAGCGTTGGTAGAACGACACCGTCTTCATCATCGCTCCCGTCTAGATCGTCGCCGGAGGCCGTTGCACTGTTTTGGGCGATCAAATCGATGTCTGGTGGGACAGAGCCTAGGTATATTTCAGGTGCGGCTGGGCCTTCGATGATATGCTGGGGATCGCCATAGCTGGCCGGAGCATCGCCACGATCAGCATCCGGCGGGGTCTTTATGGTAATGCCATAGTCTTCGACTTCTCCGTCTGTGGCGGTTGAAATTGCTGTGAGACTGGCAACGCTTGACCAGCGCAGCCGTGCAAAAGTCGGGGTGAGAACCGCAGTCGCGGGCACCGAAATTGCAAAGCTGATCTCTCCGTTGATGGTGCCGTCAAGGTCCTGCGGTCCGCCGTCGCGAATGTCAGATGCTACCTGATCGCCGAGCGACAGAAATGTTCCATCGCCGCCAAAATCGACAAACGCCTGCAGATACCCTGATCCGGGTGTGGGCTCACTAACCGGGATCGTGATTGTGCGGGTCAGATCGCCGTAAAGTTGGGGGAAACTCTCATCGCTTTCGTCATCTTTTCCATCTGAATCATCGCCAGTTCCGTCTACGGAATGTTGCGCAGAGCTGTCGCCATCGCCGTTCAACGCGCCAATCCAGTAAGCGGATGTATCGGCATGTTGCGGGTCGCCATAGGTGATCGGCGCGTCGCCGCGATCAGGGCCGGAACCGGCATAGATGGTTGTGGGGTCATCCCGCCCATCCCCCGGACCATTTTGTGCAACTCCATCACCGTCTGACGGATTTTCGGAATCCGATAGGTCAGAGACAGTGGTGCCGCCGGGTGTTTGTGCGGTGGCTTCCGCCTGATTGGAAATCGTGGTGTCCATGTCTTCGGGGACCAAAGTATAAGTGGCTGTGTAGACCGCCTTTTCCCCAACCAAGAGGGTGCCTTCCGGCGACAATGAAGTTGCGGCCTGAAAGGTTATTACGGGGGGGATGCCGGCACCGCTGAATTGGGTTTCGGCAAGCTGGACATTGGTGAGATCGACATTGCCGAAGTTTTCAGCGGTGAACACGTAAGCGATGGTTTCACCGGGGTCAGCGTACCCGTTGAGATTGGTGTCGACCAGTTGGGCCAGCTTCAACAGGCCCACGGAACCGACATCGATTGAGACCTGCGCGGGGGCGGAATAAGCTTGCGGTTCGCTTGGCAGGATGATGGGGGATTGAAAGCGGTATTCGATCGGGGTCGGTGCAGCGAAGAAAGCGACGAACGGGGTGAAGGTCAGTTCGCCCGTGATGTCATCATAGCTCCATGTTCCTTCGCCGATAACATCAAAGGCAACGCGGTGGCCGTTGCTGTCAGTCACGATATTCAGTGCGCCTGCGGGTGGAACGAGGTCAATCGCCTGCATCGCGTATTCGCTGGGCTGTAGCGAGTTGTTTGCGGGTGCGTTATCATTTTCTGTTGCGACAGAGTCGTTGAACAGGATGTTCACAGTCACGGGTTCGCCAAGAACCTGTTCCTTTATATCGTCCTGCAAAACTGGCGCCTTGAAGTCACCGCATTTTAGCTCGTAGGTTTGGGAGGCATCGTATGTCGGGTTTGCAAGCAGGACCAGAAAACCGTTGTTTGCTGTTCGGCCAAAGCTGAAGGTTGAGGTTTGCGGGTAGAAAATTTCCAGTCCGGAGACCGGCTGGTTTGCATAACCCCGATCGCCAGCGAGGTAGAATGTTTCTGTGCCAAGGCTAGGGTCAGGCCCTTCGACATAGCCGCGATACGTGGTGGCAGAACGGTCAACGCGGATGTATTCAACTGTTCCGTCGCAAAGGTTAACGTAGACCTGTTCGTTCAAAGGGCCATCGATGTCGTTGATCTGGATTTCCACATCGGCGACGACCGGAACACCGCCAGTGTTTGAGAAGATGTTGTGGGTTCCAGCCTCGTATATATAGAAATCTGCGAAATGCGGATCTTGCCCGACTGAAGTAATCATGATTTGGCCGTTACCGGTGGCAAACCGGTGGTCGCGTGTCGCGAAGGTCATTATTCCGACGATATCAACATTTACCCCGTTCACCGTCCCGACATTGCGCCAGATTCCGCGTTTGCCGACACCGCTTCCCAGTACTGTGGGTGCGCCGGTTGGATTAAGGATGAGTTGTTGTGCCCATGCCCCGCCGGTTTTGGCGATCATAAGGAGAAGGCCGAGAATTATCACGATGCAGTACTGGATGAACCAAAGGGCTACATCCCGTCCTGTCAGGCGCGTTTTTAGTGTACACCCGCAGCGTGGGGCGGGCAGTTGCGTTGGCGCAGGTACGTTAAATTTGAAGGTCATGGGCGTGTAAGCAAATTCGAAGTCAATTGAACAGGTCATCAGGATTTACGAGCTATCCAGCAGGCAAACCATAGTCCCTGAAGTATAGGACCATGTATCTTAAGGATTCCTTTCGAATGGCCATTTGCCCCGCACGGCAGATTTCATCCGGCCAGGATCCCTGGGTCGATTAGGGCTGTTCAATCAATTTCGACTGGTGTTTGCGCGCCCCAACCTCAAGAGCAGATTAAATACAAACAGTTTTCAGACAATTCTAACTGGCCGTGCGCGCCGAGGTCTCCACGCCCCGTTGCGCAGTGTCACTCCTGCCAAATTTCGTCTGAAGTCAGGATTCGATAAAGGCGTTCTATGGCTCACGAGGTTTTGCCAATTGTTTCTTCAATCGCTGAATTTTAACAGTGCGCCCGATGATTGCTGTGGTATTTCAATAATATGGACATAGTTTTAATCACCACAATTGTCGCAACCCTGTTCGTTGTGATCGGGGTTGCCGAGCCTCTGGCTGCGCGCTTGAGGATGCCTTACAGTGCGCTTCTGGCTGTGATTGGTATTCTGGTCAGCGTGACGGCAATCTTCTTCATGAGAACGGATCTGACGGACGCGCTCAATCCGGTGGCAGAGGTGATCCTCGGCTTCCCAATCCGTTCTAATGTGTTCCTTTATGTCTTTCTGCCGACCCTGTTGTTTCAAGCGACTTTGGGTATGAACCTTCGGCGGATGCTGGATGATTGGGTGCCGATTCTGGTGCTCGCGGTGGTGGCTGTTGTCGTTGCGACACTGTTCGTCGGTTATGCGCTGTCTTGGGCGACTACGCTGCCGCTGGCGGCGTGCTTGTTGATCGGGGCGATTGTGTCCACAACCGATCCCTCGGCCGTGGTTTCGATCTTCCGCTCTATTTCCGCGCCGCGAAGGGTTGCGCGGATTATTGAAGGCGAAAGCCTACTGAATGATGCCGCGGCAATCGCCTTGTTCGGCCTGTTCATGGGGTTTGTGATGCTGGGCGTGCCTGACCCGACACTCGCGGATGCGCTGGCACAGTTTCCCCTTTTGATTGCGGGCGGTGTGCTGGTCGGCTGGGTCGTGGCGCGGATTGCCATTTGGGTGATGGCGGCCTTTCCGCAATTTGAACTGGCGCAGATTTCGATCTCCGTGGCGCTGCCTTATCTGGTTTACATCGGTGCAGAACAAAGCATCGGCGCCTCTGGCGTGATTGCGGTGGTTGCAGCAGGTCTTACACTGAACCTTGCGGGACCGGGGCGGTTGTTGCCGCAGGCGTGGATTAACCTGCGTGAACTTTGGGATGTATTGGCCCATTGGGCGGGGGCGCTGATTTTTATTCTGGCTGCTTTTCTAATTCCCCGTTTTCTCGCAGATGTGCGGGTGCACGATTTCTTGCTGGTCGGGGTGGTGATCCTTGCAGCCATAACCGCGCGGGCGGTGATCCTGTTCGTGTTGATGCCAATCCTGCATAAATTCCGCTTGTCGCCCAAAGTTGAACGACCCTATCGCACGGCGATCCTGTGGGGTGGTCTGCGCGGTGCGGTCACATTGGCGCTGGCGCTGGCTGTGACGGAGAGCTTCCGTGTGCCCAATGATATTCAGCGGGTGGTCGGGATTCTGGCCACCGGGTTTACGCTGTTTACGCTGCTGGTGCAGGGCACCACGCTGCGCCGGGTGATCCGCTGGCTGGGTCTTGAAGATCTGTCTCCGATTGACGAAGCCCTGTCCCGGCAGGTTGTGGCGGTTGCGCTGCAAACCGTGCGTGAGGACGTGGCCCGCACCACCGAGAATTACGAACTCACCCATGACATTGTCCGCTCCGAGGCTAAGCAGTTCGGGGACCGGCTGGAAGAGGCCGTGAAGTTGGCCGAAGACAACGCGGATATTTTGGAACGGGACAGGGTCACGCTGGGTCTGATCGCGCTGGCAGGCCATGAACGGGACACGATTCTGGATCGTGTGCGCGACCGTACGATCTCGGCGCGGATGGCGGAACAGGTGCTGTCAGATGCGGACCGGCTGATAGAAGGCGCGCGCAGCGGCGGGCGCAGCGGGTATCAACGGGCGGCGCGGCGCAGTGTGTCCTATGGGCACGGGTTCCGTGTTGCAGGGTTTCTGCACAACCGCTTAAGTATCTCGGCCCCTCTGGCCAATATGACAGCGGACCGGTTTGAGCTGTTATTGTCCCAGCGACTGGTGCTGCGAGATCTTGATGCCTTTATCGGGGGGCGCATTCGCCGTATCCACGGGCGAAGGCTGGCGGATCTGTTGGCGGAACTGTTGTCGCGCCGGATTGAAACGGTCGAAACCGCGCTGGAAGGGCTGCGCCTGCAATATCCGGGGTACGCCGAAGAACTGGAGCGCCGATTTATCCGTCGCACTGCCCTGCGGCTGGAAGAACGGGAATACACAGCCATGCGCGAGGACGGTTTGATCGGTTCCGAGGTGTTTACCAAACTGATGGGGCAAACTGCGACCCGACGGGCCGCGGCCGAGGGCCGTCCGCGTCTTGATGTGGCGTTCCAGAGAATTGAACTTGTGCGTCAGTTTCCCCTATTTGTGGATCTGGACGAGGCGGCGCTGAAACGGCTCGCCCGTGCGCTTCAGACCCGCTATGCGAATGCAGGAGACGTCATCATGCGGCGCGATACGCCTGCGCGCAGCGTGTTCTTTATCGCATCCGGTGCGGCGGAAATGGAAACGGCGGGACAGAGCTGGCGTTTGGGGCGGGGCGAGATGTTTGGCCAGATGGCGATCCTGACCAACAAGGCACGCCGCACCGAAGTGCGGGCGATTGCGCCCTCGACCCTGCTGGTGCTTGATGAAATGCGGTTCCGGCGGTTGCTTGGTCGCAGTCCCGCCATTCAGGAAGCCGTGCGCGCCAGTGCCAGCCGACGGGGCATCCCGTTCAGCGATCTGGAGTAACGGTGCCCCGCCGCTCAGCCGGAACGGCCTAGCGCGCGGTTGTTAGGGAAACAGCGCGGCCCAGATGCCTGCAAACATGAAGATACCGCCGATATTCACCCAAGTATGCCAGATGGCATAACGGTAAGGCATTGATCTACGTGCATAAAAAACAGTGCCGATTACATAAGCGGCGGCCCCTGCGATAATGCACCAAAGCGTCACAATAGGCATGTCCTGCATATCCGGCAGCGCCAGCAATCCGATTGCTCCCAGCCCAAGATAAGACGCCATAGACCATTTGGACTGCACCGAAATATCGGTTAATTTCTTATACATGGCCACACAGGTCAGCCCCCAGCAGATCACCAGAAGGGTCAGGGTCCAGCCGGTGTTGGCCAGAACAAAGAACGGGGTGAATGTTCCTGCAATGCTGGGATAAATCGCAGCATGATCCAACCGGCGCAGGATCACGCGATGGCCGTGCCACGGGGCAAAATGATAGGTCCATGACGCCACATTCGACGCCAGCGCGCATAAAACGTACACCAGAACGGCAAAAAAGACCGGCAGGGAATGCGCGGTGGCGGTTTCTGTCAGCATCAGCCCACCGGCGATAAATATCAGCACCAGCCCGAAGAAATGGACTGCTGTATCAGCGCGGCGGTGGGACGTGAACCGGCTGGGATAGGTCGTGTCTGTCATGGTGGCCCTGCTTGTCGAACGACACGGAACTAGCTGCATAAGCCCCGAAAGTCCATTTAATCCACGCGCGGCCAAAGATGACGTTTGGTTAACTCCGTGCCGGAGCGTGGGATTAGCCAATGTCAAAAGCCTTTAATCCCGCGCCGCTGTTTCAGTGCGGTCATCATCCGCGCCGCCGATGAAGCGCCCGATTACACGCAAGGAACGGGATTCGTCACAGGCGATTTTGATCACAATCAGGATCGGTAAGGCCACCACCATGCCCATCACCGACCAGATCCACGCAAAAAAAGCGACCGTAAGGAACACCACCGTTGTGTTCAGCCGCATCCGGCGGGAGATCAGCATCGGTGTCACCAATTGCCCTTCGATGGAAGTCAATGTCGCGTAGGTCGCAAACACGCCGAGAGCGGTCCAAGCGCTTTCAAGACTGACAAAAGCCACTGAACCTGCAATCGCTGCGCCCATCAGCCCGCCAAGGAACGGCACGAAGTTTAACCCGAAGGCCAGAAATCCGAAGACGAGCACATTGGGCATGCCCCAAAAATACATCGCGATGCTGATTGCCACCCCAAGCCCTATGTTGATCAGGGTGATGCCGCCAAGATAGTAACCGAGCTTGTCTTCAATCGCGTGTAGCACTTCAACCGCGCGGCGTTTTTCTGCAAAGGCGTCGATGCTTTCAATCGTCTTGGTCAGAAACAGGTCGCCTGACGAAATAAGAAAGAACAACAGGATAAGTGCGAATAGTATCCGGCTTAGGAAGCTTGGCGCCATGCTGAAGATGGCGGTGACAATACCGGGATCGGAAACCACTTCGACTTCGACGGTTTCTTGTTCCTGATCTGCGATAATCTCACCTGCTGCAACGGTGGCGTCTTTTATCGCCTCCAGTGTGCCGCCGGAGTTTGAAAGCTGGTCTTTCATCTGTTCGATCAGCCAAGGCAGATCCTCAATGAACTGCGCCGTAGGAGAACTGATCTGGATCAGGAACATGCCGATAACAACAGACAGTATTGTGACGAACAGCGTCGCGGACAGATAGGGCGGAACGCCGCTCCGCTCTAGCCAGCGGCGTGGGCGGTTCAGGATAAGATACCCTAGAAATGCGGTCGTGACGGGGATCAGGAAGTCACTGGCCCAAACCAATGCTTGCAACAGCAGAATGGTAAAGATGCCATAAAGCGGCACCCGAAGCCCTGCCAGCCAAGGGGCGGGCTGTGACTTGGGTTGTGGAGCCATGTTCGGGGATGCGTTTGTCATTGTGCCATGCCCGCAGTGCGGGTGGTGGCATGACTGCGCGAATGAGCTGTTACGCTCACTTCCCCGCAGCCTCGCCCAGATTATCGGCCTTCTGCGCGTCTCGCTCTCCCATCGGTTCATCCTGCCCCACGGTTGTGTCTTTGCGTGTCTGTGCCTCCAGCTCGGCGTTCACCTCTGCGCCAATAAGCACGATGTACGCTGAGATCCAGAACCACATCAGCAGCACGATTGCACCGGCCAATGTACCGAAACTTTCGTTGTAAGAACCGAAGTTACCAACGTAGAACGCAAATCCGACAGAGGCCACGATCCACATCAGGCAACCGAGAATTGCACCCGGAGAGGCCCACTGCCATTCGGGGCGATCCCGTGACGGCGCAAAGTGATAAAGCGCAGCTAGCCCCAGCATGGTCATGGCGACCAGCACCAGCCACGGCAATACGCTGGCGAATACTGCGGACAGCGTGCCCAGATTGGCAAAAGCCAGAATTGCAGGAACCGCTAGCGTTACGCCAAGCCCGACCAACAGCCCCGCAATCAACATCAGGGTGAGCCCGAAAGTCACCAGCTTCAATTGAATGAACCCGCGGGACTCGTTTTCATCATAAACGACGTTCAACCCTTCTATCAGGCTGGCCATCCCTTTGGAGGCGGAATAGAGCGCAACAAGGATACCAACAATGGCAGCCAGTCCCAGCCCGCCGTCCCGCGAACCGGCAACCGAAGTTGCCTGATCGGTGATAATCGTCATTACTTCTTCAGGCATTAAACCGGAAAATGACCGCATCTGTTCCACGATCTGGCTGGGTTCGACCAGCAGACCGCTGATGGCGATCACAGCTGTAATTGCTGGGAAAAGCGCTAGAAGTCCGTAGAATGCGACACCGGCAGCGACCAGACCGATCCGGTCATTTGCGATCTCGTCTTTGACGCGAAACGCGACATCCTTCCAGCCTTTGGTGGGGATGTTGTCAGGGGATTCGGCGGTGCGGCCTCGTGCCATCTCTGTCTTCCTTATCTACGGTTGGGGACGAAAAGGGGGCTGTGAAAGCCCCCTTCGATGCTTAGGTGCTTGGCTTGCCAAGCTCCTCTTCTTTGGCCTTTGATTTGGCCTTGTCTGCAACGCGGTTGGCAGCGGATTTCGCTTTGTCGCCAACAGCCTCGACTGCGGATTTGTCACCGGGTGCGCCGCTGTCCAGATCGGATTTTGTCTCGGATGCGATGTCCTTGACTTCCTTCTGAACGGATTTGGCAACCCGTGCGGCTTTGTCTTTCTCTTCCTGAAAGATACGCTCCGCTTCTTCGAACATCTGGTCGCTGTGTGCACCGACGTATTTGTCTTCGGTGCGGGTGCGCGGCAGTGCGCCGCCCAATGCTGCACCGATGGCAAGGGCCAGTGCGCCAACAACGAGCGGTTGACGATCATAAAAATCGGCAGCTGCATCCGCCCCTTCAGAGGCTTTTTGCGTTGCGGTCCGGCGAACCTCGATTGCCTTCTCGCGGGCTGCGATGACCCGTTTGCGGCCTTCTTCGCTCAGGGTTTCGGTCCCTTCTGAGATTCGGCTGCGTGCAGCGGCCAGCTTGTCCTGAACGGTGCCCGCACCGCTGGCGACGGCAGATTTACCGGAGGCAGCGGCGGACGAAACCTTGTCCCGCAGGTTGCCTGCACTGTCGCGCAGCTTGTCTGCACCTTGTGATACACTACCGGAAACCTGATCCTTGGCGTCGGATACGCTATCGGCCACCTGATCTTTTGCGTCAGCGACACGATCCCGTGCGTTGGCCATCGATGCCTTTGCATCAGCAGCGCGATCCGCGATGTAGGACGACCCGTCATCGTCGTCATCTTGCGACCAGGACGGAAGCGGATCACCATTGCCCAGAGTGTTCACTGGGGGCGTGTACGGCATTCCCTTCCGGTTGCGGGACTGACGGTAATCATCCTCGCCGGAGCGGTAGTCGGCAGCGGGATGCGGCGCAACGCGTGTTGCGGGATAGGCATGATTGTCGCGGCTGTCGTAGCGATCGGACGAACGATAATCAGCGGAGCGGTAGGATTGCTCCCGCTTTTGGCCATTGCCAAACATCATCCACGCAAGACCAATACCTGTCAGTGCCAGAGGCACCGGATTGGCTTTGACTTGCTCCACCACAGAGCGACCAAGATCGCCGCCGTGTTCGCGGAACTGATCGCCTACCTGACGCACCATCGTATCGATGGAAAACTTGTCTTGCAGGGTTTCGATGTTGTCGCTCAGATTGGCGCGTTGCCGTTCAATATCGCGTTCAATTTCACTTGCACTTCGGGTGTCGTTAGGCATCGTAAGACTCCTTGATAGCTTTTGCATCACGTTTCACGTTTCTGGCGGTCCGTGTCGGCGCGAGGCTGGAAAGTTTCAGATCGTTAATTCCTTTGCTGATCATCCCGAAGGCGATTACGGCAAGAATTACGCCGACAATCAGGGCTGCCCAACCAGCATCAATGCCAGCTTCGGCGAGACCGGCCACAAGGGCGCCTGCCAGAACGTTAAGGGATACGAGCGCGATGATTGCAGCACCGGCGATCATGCCGACAGCCGTACCAGCGCGGTTGACGTTCTCGCTGATTTCCGCACGTGCCAGATCGACTTCGCTGCGGACCAGTGAACTTACATTGTTCAGCGCGTCACTCAGGACACTGCCTGTGCTTTTGGTGGGTTGATGGTCACTCATGAGAAGTCTCCTCCTGTGCGTGTGGTTCCTGTTTGGGTGGCTGGTGCATAGGTTTCATACCCCTGCGCCGAACCAGCTGAGGCGTGGCTGTTACCGTGGTTTGTGTCACCGGATGCTTTCGCAAAACGTGTTGCAGCAAACCCGACGAGAGCGGCACCACCAAGGAACAGCAGAGGGTTTTTGCGGGCGAATTGGGTCACGTCCTCGACCATTGTGCCAAGGTCTTTGTCCCGCAGCGCGTCTGAAGCATCTGCCAAACCTTCGGCCATCTGCCCGAAAGTGCGTTCTTGTGGCGATCCGTTGCGCATCTCGTCTGCGGCTGTGCGCAGTGCAGAAGCTACGCCGGACACTTCGTCAGCGACCGAGGATTTCGCGTTATCTGCTTGTTGGACCGCTGCGTTCGCTGCAGTTTGCGCAGCGCTGTTCGCGGTCTCTTTGGCTTGGCCGGCAAGATCCGAAGCAGTCGCTTTTGCTTTATCCGCTACGGAAGCTTTGCCTTGTGTGTTCAACGTATTTTGATTGGTCATAATGCGTCTCCTGTTCGTTTAAAATGCAAGGCTGATGACGGCCAAAACGACGACGACCACCCCGATGATGTAGAATACATTGTGCATGTTCACTTCTCCTTCTCTAGCGGTGCGCCAGCGCGTCACCCATTGCAGTTCCAACGCGGCTTTATTCGGAATCGTTCCCGCAAAATTGACGGAAATGTCACCGACGGGTGAGTGGGAGGGGCGAAACACACGCGCGGCAGCGCGCGCGCAGTTGGTTTAAAGTGCGGTAATAAATGAATAAAAACATGCATCGCGTTTGCGTGAGCAAGCGGTGAAAGAATCTGCGTCTGATGCTGCAGCCGCCCCGCTGGACGAAGGTTAAATCGTGCGTTTGGGGGATGCGCCCACAACCGGCTCATCAAAACCTTCGCCGCACCCGGCACCAGAAAAGAACCGGATGCCGGATGCGGGGTCGTGGATCGAATGAAAAATGTTAGGGAGGGTCAGGCTTTGACCCGCTCCATTTTAGGATCGAATAGCGGGGACAGCGTGATCTTCGCGGGCACTCTCTCTGTGGCTACTTCCAGCTCGTATTCGCCGGAAAGCACGTAGGCGCGGTCGATCGGTGTGTCGCTGCGCACATAGCCCATGCCGATGCTTTGCCCCAAAGTGTGGCCGTAACCGGCGGACGACAGCCAGCCGCAGGTTTCGCCGTTCCGGTAGATGGTTTCACGTCCCGACAAGATCACATCCCCGTCGCAGGTGAAGGTGGCCATGATCTTTTTCTTGCCGGTTTCGCGCTGGGCCTGCACTGCCTCGCGGCCTTTGAATGGGATGTTGGATTTCATCTTCACCGCCCAGCCAAGCCCCGCTTCATCCGGTGTGTGATCCGGCCCGATGTCAGAGCTCCACGCGCGGTAGCCTTTTTCCAAGCGCAGCGTTTCAATCGCCCGGTAGCCTGCGTTGCGCAGCCCGTGATCCTTGCCCGCCCTGTGGATCGCTTCATAAACAGTCAGGGCGTATTCCACTGGCAGGTGCAATTCCCAGCCCAATTCGCCCACATAAGTGATCCGCAGCGCCAGTACCGGACAGCCTGCGATCCCGATCTTTCGGGACTGCCCGAAGGGGAAGGCTTCGTTGCTTAGGTCGTCGCGGGTGCAGGCAGACAGGATCTCGCGCGCTTTGGGGCCAAACAGCGACAGCACTGCATTGGAGGACGTTACATCCACCAGTTGCGCGTTCATGCCTTCGGGAATGTTGCGGGCGATCCAGTCGAAATCATGGGTGGCATAGCCTGTGCCGGTGACGATGTAATATTCGTCCAGCGCGAGGCGCACGCAGGTCAGATCACACTCGATCCCGCCTTTGTCGTTCAGCATCTGGGTGTAAATGATGCTGCCCACCGGCTTGTCCACGCGGTTCGAAGCGATCCAGCTAAGGGCGGCCTCTGCGTCCGGACCTTTCAGGATGAATTTTGCAAAGGAGGTCTGGTCGAACAGCACCGCTGTTTCCCGCGCAGCCTTGTGTTCGCGCCCTACGGCAGCGTGCCAGTTGGGGCGTTCGAAAGTGTAGATGTCACGGGCTTCCTCGCCTTCTTCGGCAAACCAGTTGGGGCGTTCCCAGCCCAGTTTTTCACCAAAGACAGCACCGCTGTTTAGCAGAGTGTCATAGAGCGGAGAGCGGCGGCACGGGCGGCCACTGTCGTGTTCTTCGGACGGCCAGGCCATCGTGTAATGCTTACCGTAAGCTTCCAGCGTGCGGGTGCGGACCCAGTCTTCATCCCCGTGGGGGCGGCCAAAGCGGCGGATGTCCACCGGCCACATGTCATAGGGTGGCGCACCGTTGGCGACCCATTCCGCCAGCGCCATACCTGCCCCACCGCCCGAAGCGATGCCAAAGGCGTTGAAGCCTGCGCCGATAAAGACGTTGGCCATCTCAGGTGCTTCGCCAAGGATGAAGTTCCCATCCGGTGTGAAGCTTTCCGGCCCGTTGATCAGCTGTTTAATTCCCGCTGTTTGCAAAGCAGGCACACGGGGCAGGGCGAGTTCGACCAACTGTTCGAAGTGATCAAAATTGGACTCCAGCAGTTGGAAGTCAAAAGGGTCGGGGATGCCATTTTGCGCCCACGGGATGCCGTTTGGTTCGTAGCCGCCCATAACCAGACCGCCCACTTCTTCTTTGTAGTAGGTCAGCCGGTCAGGATCGCGCAGGGTGGGCAGGTCGGACGGCACGTCAAAGGGTTCGGTGACCATATACTGATGCTCGACCGATACCAGCGGCACTGTTACGCCAACGGTTTTGGCCAGCTCTCGGGTCCATTGACCGCAACACAGCACCAGCTTTTCGCAGGTCACATCCCCTTGCGGAGTACGCACGCCGGTGATCTTGCCGCCTTCCGTCAGAATTTCCGTTACGGGTGCATGTTCCACCAGTTTCGCGCCCTTGGCACGCGCGCCCTTTGCCAGTGCCTGCGTGATGTCGGCGGGATTGGCCTGCCCGTCGGTCGGCAGGAAGGCCGCGCCGACCACATCACCGATGTCCATCAGCGGCCACAGGTCTTGTGTCTCTTGCGGGGTCAAAAGCTGCATATCCAGCCCGAAACTATGGGCGGTGGTGGCCTGACGCTTTACCTCGGTCCAGCGTTCCTGATTACACGCCAGCCGCAGCCCGCCGTTCATCTTCCAGCCGGTTGCAAGGCCTGTCTCGGCCTCAAGATTTTTGTACAGATCAATGGAATAGCCCAGCAATCGCGTGATATTCGCGTTAGAGCGCAATTGCCCCACCAATCCGGCCGCGTGCCATGTGGAACCGGAGGTCAGCTGCGCTTTTTCCAGCAGCAGCACTTCCTGACCCATTTGCGCCAGATGGTACGCGGTAGAGCATCCGATGATGCCGCCACCGACGACAATAATTTTCGAAGAGGAAGGGAGTGTCATATCTTGCCTTACGTGTTTGCAAAGTCGGACAGCGCTGCGTTCAGCCTGTCGAGGTTTTCGGTGGTGTATTGCGCATAGTCAAAGTCCAGCGCCGAATGGATTTCCGAGGTCATGGACCAGAGCGTTTCACGCATCAAAGACGCGCATTTCATTGCCTGATAGGGGCGCCAGTGCTGATCGGGGGAGGTGGCGAAATATTGCTCCAGCATCAGCCGCTCCTGCGCCTCAGACAGCCCGTTGTTAGAGGCCAACCCCGCCAGATCAAACAAAGGCGCGTTAAAGCCGCCGTATTCCCAGTCGATCAGCCACAGCTTTTCCCCGTCATCCAGAATATTTGCCGCCAGCAGATCGTTATGACCGATCACGAGGTCGACCGGTCCGGTGGCTTGTTCCAGCATCTCGCTTTGTTTGGTCAACCTGTCGAACATGCCCTGATATTTTGAACCGGCGGCCAGCAGGCGGGTGATATAGGTCCGGTTGACCTGATAAGGCCAGAAGGCAAGGGCCGGTTTGATCAGGTGCTGGCCCATTTGTGTATGTACGTCGTAGATCAGCGCGACGATCCGGTGCAGGTTTTCAGGCTTGCGCACGTCTTCTTCAGCAAAGGTCGAAGCGTCCAGATACTCCAGCACCAGAACGCCGTCTTCATGGTGGATCACTTCGGGTGAAAATCCGCCTTTGGCAGCCGCTTGGGACAGTGCCAGTTCGTTCCAGCGCATCACCCCGTGTTCTTCGATGTCTGCCCCGATTCGCACCACGTATTTGCGGCCCTGATCGGTGACTGTCAGGTTCACATTCGTGATCCCGCCACTCAGCGGTTTTATATCCTGCGGGTCACTAAAGCAGGACAGGGCGGCTGTCCGTTCAATCGCGTTTTCTGTCATAAGCCCAACCTCCTGCGTTGTCCTTCGGCCAGTGCGTTCACGATCCGGTCCGCGACGATGGCGATGAAGGCCACGGACAGACCGGCCACAATGCCCTGACCTGCGTTGGCTTTGGTCAGGGCGATATAGACCTCTTGGCCCAGATCACGGGTGCCGACCAAAGCGGTGATCACCAGCATGGAAATCGCCAGCATGATAGTCTGGTTCAACCCCAACAGCAGTTGCGGCGTGGCCAGTGGCAGCTTCACGCGCCACAGCAGCTGACGTTTGGTGCAGCCGGACATGACGCCGGCCTCGATCATCTGTTCGGGCACATCGCGCAGCCCGTGGGCGGCATAGCGTACCGCAGGGGCCAGCGCGTACAGCACCACCGCAATCATCGCGCTGAAATCTCCAACGCGGAACAGCATCACTACAGGGATCAGATAGACAAAGCTCGGCAAGGTTTGCAGCGTGTCCATCAGCCCGAGGATCACACGCCCCGCGTTCGGTTTCTCGGCGGCCCAAATGCCAAGCGGAATACCGATTACAGTGGCGATCAGCACCGACACGCCGCACAGGTAGATGGTAATCATCGCCTTGCCCCAAAGCCCGCTGGCCGCGATGAAGGCCATCATCAGTGCCGCCATAATACCCAGCTTCCAGCCGCCAATACGCCATGAAATCAGTCCGGTGGCGATGATGCCCCAAGCCCATGGAATTCCGCTGAAGAACTTTTTGACTGGCAGCAGAAGCCCTTGCAACACAACGACTTTGATCGCCTCGAATGTATCAAAAAAGTTGACGTTGACCCACTCCATCGCGTCGCTCCAGAACGGGCCGGTGGTCAGAGTCAGACTGTCAGGGTAGGTTTGCAGGGCAGGGATGAACCGGCCCAGAACCAGATTGGCGAGGATGACCAGCAGCACCGTGCTGCTCCACGGGTGGCGTTGCAGCAGGTTGCCTTCGGGCAGGCTTCGCTGGCTGCGTTCGGCAAAGGCCTGACTGGCACGGTCGAGCGCAATGGCCATGACGACGATGGCGAGACCCGCCTCAATCCCCGCGCCAATGTCGAGCCGCCGCAACGAGGCCAGTACGTCAAACCCAAGGCCACCCGCGCCGATCATCGAGGCGATAATCACCATATTGAGCGAGAGCATAATCACCTGATTGACCCCCACCATCAGCGAAGGCGTGGCCGATGGCACCAGAACCTTCCACATGATCTGCCGCTTGGTGCAGCCTGCCATGCGACCGGCTTCTTGTATTTCTTCGGGGACGGAATGCAGCGACAGTATTGTAATCCGCACCATCGGCGGCATGGCGTAGACCACGGTGGCCACAAGTGCGGCAACAGGGCCAAAGCCGAACAGGATCAGGATCGGCACCAGATAGGCAAAGACCGGAACCGTCTGCATCAGGTCCAGAACCGGTTGCAGCAAGCGGTTAAACCAAGGCGCGCGGTAAGCCGCGATCCCCAGAAACAACCCGCCCACAGCCCCGATTGGCACTGCGATCAGAACAGAAGCCAGCGTGATCATCGCACTGTGCCATTGCCCGAACACTGCAAGGTATAGGAAACAGGCCCCGACAAGGGCCGCCAGCGCCCAGTTGCGAGCATAATGTCCAATGGCAATCGCGCAGACCACCACAGCGACCCAGCCGAGCGACGGTGCAAGTTGCACAGCACTGTCGCCGTATCCCGTATTGAAGCCTTCGATCAGAAGGTTTCGCAAGAACTGGTAGGGCGCTTCCAGAAGGGCTGCAATCGCGCGGGTGAATTCGCGGAAGGTGAAGAAATAGACGTTCGCGGATTCCACCAGCCAATCGAGGAAACTGCTGATGCTGTCTTCCAGCGGCAGTTGCCATTTTTTGGGGTAGCGGATGATCCAGCGGGCATCGAGCGCCTTGTAGATCTGGAAGGAAAATTGCGACAACACCCATGTCACCGCAAACAGGCCAAGCCAGAAGACCCTGCCGGATGTAAGCCAGCGTCCCATTCAGCGCCGCCCCACCAGAACGTCAATCACGGCACTGCGGGTGATTTGTCCGATGATCTTACCATCCTGTTCCACGTGAAACGGGTGCTCTGCGGCCTCAACACGATCCCCGATGCTTTCGATTGTGGCACTGGCGGGAACGGTGCCGGAAAAACTGTCGCCGCTCAATGGCTCGGCGAGCGCGGCTGCGGTGATGACTTTGGCGCGGTTCACATGGCGGGTGAATTCTGCCACATAGTCGGTGGCGGGGTTCAGCACCAGCTCCTCGGGCTTGGCCACCTGCTGGATCGCGCCATCCTTCATAACAGCGATACGATCTGCAAGGCGGATTGCTTCGTCAAAATCATGGGTGATGAAGACAATGGTCTTGTGCAGCATGTTTTGCAGGCGGATGAACTCGTCCTGCATTTCACGCCGGATCAGCGGGTCGAGTGCGGAAAACGGTTCATCCAGAAACCACAAGTCCGGCTCCACCGCGAGCGATCTTGCGATGCCGACCCGTTGTTGCTGGCCACCCGACAGTTCACGCGGGTAGTAACCTTCACGCCCTTTTAGCCCGACCAGTTCCACAACTTCTTGCGCACGTGCCAGTCTTTCGGCCTTGGGAACGCCCTGCACGTCCAGCGGAAAGGCGGCGTTTTCCAGAACGGTCAGATGGGGCAGCAGCGCGAACTGCTGGAACACCATGCCCATCTTGCTGCGCCGGATCTGGATCAATTCCTTGTCGGATTTGTTCAGAAGGTTTTCGCCCTCAAAGTGAATTTCACCCGCTGTCGGCTCCACAAGACGCGACAGGCAGCGCACCAGTGTCGATTTGCCAGAGCCTGACAGCCCCATGATCACAAATATCTCACCCTTGAAAATCTGCACATTTGCGGCCCGTACTGCGCCGATCAGTCCGGCCCGACCGAGATCGCCTTTCTTGGGAACAGGCGTGTTTTTCAGGAATGTTCCGGCGTTTGGTCCGTAAAGTTTCCAGACGTCGCGGCATTCTAATATGACTGATTGATTCATTCGGTCCTCGGGTCGGCGGGCGCAGGCGGGGCGCGCGGCCGGAGCATGTGTCGTGCTAATGGGGGCGGGGTCGTGAACGGGCGCGCCTTTGTATGACGCGCCCGCTCAAAGGTAGGATTACTTAACGATCCAAGAGGACCAAGCGTCTTTGTTCTCGGTCATCCAAGCCGCAACAACTTCATCAACGGATTTTCCATTCAGGTCCACATCGGCCACCATTGCGCCCATGTCTTCGTTGGAGATTTTGAAGTTCTTGATTGCTTTCTCGGCGTTTGGCCATTTTTCCGCAACACCGGCCCATGCAGCTTTCCAGATCGGGCCGGTCGGCTTGCCACAGTCATAGGCTGCATCGGGGTTCACGCCGACAGAGGGATCATTGTAGCATTCGGGGGAATAGGCTGGAAATTCCACATATTTGCCATCAAACTTGGCGGGTGCCCAATGGGGGGAATAAAGCCAGAGCATGATCGGGTCCTTGCGCTGATACGCGGCTTCCAGTTCGGCAAACAGGGCCGCATCGGTGCCAGCGTGAACCACTTCGAAATCCAGTTCCAGTGCTTCAACCCGTTCGTCATCAAACCCGCCCCACGTGACCGGACCACCCAGATAGCGGCCCATCGGCGCTGTTTCTGCGGTGGAGAAAGCATCGGCGCAATCTTTCAGTGCTTCCCAATTTGGCAGGCCGGGGCATTTTTCCTCCATATAAGAAGGATACCACCATTCCTCGATCGCCATCATGCCGGTTTCACCCAGATTAACCACGTTTCCTGTGGCAAAGGCTTCGTCCATCGCTTCGCGGGCTGTTGTTTCCCACAGTTCCATTGCCACATGCAGGTCGCCGGTTTTCAGCCCTGCAAATTGCGCGATGTAATCGGCCTGAACATATTCGACATTATAACCAGCCTCTTCCAGCACCTCGCCCATCAGCGTGGTGGTGATGAGCTGTCCGGACCAGTCGTGCAGTGTCAGCTTGATCGGGTCCGAGGATTCTTGTGCCAGCGCCGGTGTTACAGCCATAAACGCGGCCGCCGCTACGGAAATATACTTCATTCTAAAACTCCCTGTGTTGGATCGGGGCGTCCGGTCTTGGATCGGGTCAAACGCCCGCGGATCGCCGGTAATGATCCAACTATACAATCAGATTCGAAATCAATATCAACAAAAATCAACAAAATTGCGTATTAAATGTAGTTTTACGTCAGGAATTGCAAATGTGCTGATCGGGATGCCTTGGAAACGGCTTTAATGATGCAGACGCAAAGCGTGTCGTGGCCGGTGTGATTGACGGCCCCGCACTGCGCATCGTTGGAACTGGTGAACGGTTAGCCCTTTTTGACAGCGGCCACATGCGCTCCAAAGGCAGGGTCCTGCATCAGCGCCTTGCACCGCGCGAACCGTTCTGTGGCGTAGGCCCAGAAATCTTCGGCCGGATTGTCATCTGCGTGCTGGATCAACCCCCAAAGCGTCCAGAGCAGATCGCACATGGCTTTATAAATCACCATACGGCCGGTTTCGGCGGCGGTAGGCGGGCGGCCGAAATAGGCTTCCATCAGCTCAGCGTCCTGCGCCTCGTTCAAACCCGCCTCTACCGACAGATCGCCCACATCCCAGAGCGGATCATTCATGCCGGAGTATTCCCAATCAACGATCCACATGATCGTGCCATCATCGAGAAAATTCTCACACAGAGGATCGCAGTGGCACGGCGCCAGCGGCAGAACAGCAGAGGCGAGCGCCTGTTTCACGGGATCAGCGGCGGCAACCACATCGTGGTAGCCTTCCGGCAGATTTACGTCTTTGGTCGCAAGGATTTTAAGGTAATCGTCGATCATGGAGAACAGTTCGAAGCGGAACTGAAACTGCTCCCCCGACCCATGCAGTTTTGCCAGCGCTTTGCCCGCCCGTGCCGGTGATCCGGCGCGGCTTTGAAACAGGGCGGGGGTCATGGTTTCAATATCGGGCACTGTGCGCGAAATCATCAGGCCGGTTTCGGGGCGGGCAAAAAGCACCTCCGGTGAAACACCGGCCCGCGCAGCCGCCCGCGCGTTGTGATCCTCTACCGCGCGATCGATGTAATCTTCCGTGCCTTCGCCCGGTATCCGCACAATGACCGAGGTGCCTTGAAATTCCACTCGATAGACCAGATTGGTCATCCCGCCGAGCCGCGTGATACTGTCCACCTGTTGCACATCGGCAAAGGCAGGGGCCTGTCGCAGGGCTTGCAGAACTGTGTCCGAATGATCTGTCATAAGCCGTTATCCTTTTAAAGCACTGTTGGTGGGATCATAAAGCGGTCCGTCGGTTTGCCGGATGGCATGGCGATCGCCAAAAACCTCTAGCGTGAAGTCTTGACGGTCCCAGTGTTCCTGATCGAGATACCCTCGCAAGATCGTCTGCCCCACAGTATGGCCAAAGCCCACAGAAGTCGCGAGCGAGACCAGTTCTTCGCCAATCAGGATCGCCTCACCGCCTGTTAACGGCAGGTTTTCATCAGTGACAAAGGTACAAAGCTGCCGTGAAACGCCTTTGGTTTTCTGTGCTTCCAGCACTTGGCGGCCGATGAAATCACCCTTCGATTTCAGATGCACCCGAAAGCCGAGACCCGCTTCAATCGGGGTATAGTCGGGCGTCACATCCCCCGACCAGTAGACATAGCCCTTCTCCATCCGCAGGCTTTCAATCGCGCGGTAGCCCACATTTGCAATGCCGTGGTTCTGACCTGCCTGCCAAAGGGTGTCATAGACATGGGCCGCAAACTCGGTTGGGATGTGCAACTCATATCCCAGCTCCCCGACGTATCCGATCCGTGCTGCACGCACAGGGGCTGCGCCGATGATGATCTCCTTGGCAGTAGAAAACGGGATGGCATCGCCTGACACATCGCTTTCGGAGGCGGCAGCCAGTACATCGCGGGCCTTCGGGCCAACGATATTCACCACCGCAATCCCGCTTGTGACTTCGATCAAGTGGACCGAGCCGTCATCGGGCAGGTGCCGCTTGATCCAGTTGCTGTCATGCACCCCAAAGCCCGAGCCTGTGACCATATAGAACCGTTCCGCGCCGAGCCGGATAAAGGTGACGTCCGCCTCTGTCCCGCCCTTGGCGTTGCACATCTGGGTGTAGATCACGCTGCCAACGGGCTTGTCCATATTAGAGACACAGAGCCTTTGAAGCAGTTCCAGCGCTCCTCGTCCGAGGATTTCAAACTTGGCAAAACTGGTCTGGTCGATCAGGGCCACACGCTCGCGTACCGCTGCATGTTCCTGCGCTGCATATTGCTTCCAGCCGGGGTTGAGAAAGTCCAATTGATCCACTGCTGGCACGCCTTCAGGGGCGAACCACAACGGACGCTCCCAGCCGTTCTTAGATCCGTAAACCGCCCCCTGATCTTTCAGCTTTTGATAGAGCGGGGACAGGCGCAACTGGCGGGCTGTTTCATGTTCTTGCCCCGGATAGCGCATCTTGTAATGGTGGGCGTAATGTTCGACAGCGCGAGGATACATAAAGGCGCGGGTGCCGTGATGGGGCCCGAAGCGGCGCACATCCAGCGGCCACAGATCAAGCGAGGGTTGCCCGTCCACGACCCATTCCGCGATCATCTCTCCGGCACCGCCCCCTGCTGCAATCCCGTAGAGAAACCCCGTGGCCATCATCAGGTTTTTGTAATCCGGCTGCCAGCCCATCACAAAATCACCGTCCGCAGAATAGGGGATCGGCCCGTTGATCACCTGCCTAATGCCGACTTCGTTGATGATGGGCGTGACCTTGCCCGCCAGTTCCGCAAGTGGCAGGAAACGGTCCAGATTTTCGGGCAGCAACTGGCGCACGAACTTGCCCGGAATACCCTTGTTGCCAAAGGGCAGCGTGTCTTCTTCATAACCGCCGACCACCAGCCGTCCGCCCACATCCGGTTTGTAATAAACCAACCGTTCAGGATCGCGCAGGGTCGGGTAATGGCCGATTTCGCTGCCGGTGGATTCGGTGATGATATACTGATGTTCCACCGCACAGGCCGGGACCCTGATGCCAAGTTTCGCGGCGATTTCGCGGCTCCACATCCCTGTGGCGAGGATGATCGTATCCGCCTCCCAACGCCCTTGGGTGGTTTCAACAGAAGTGATCCGCCCGTCTGTGATGTTAAAGTCCAGAACCTCTACATTCTGGCGAATATCGGCACCCTGTTTGCGCGCAGCCCCGGCCACGGCCTGACACAGCGAGGCAGGGTCGACGTAACCGTCAGACGGAATAAACGCCGCGCCTTCCAGACCTTTTTCGTCGATCAGCGGGAACAGGTCCTTGGCCTCTGACGGGCTAATGATCTGCATTTCCAGATCAAAACTGCGCGCCATTGTGGCCAGCCGCTTTGCTTCCAGCATCCGTTCCTTGGTGGCCGCCAGACGCAGGGATCCGGTCTTCTTCCAGTCGAACTGCATCCCTTCTTCGTTCTGCAACCGGTCGTACATTTCGACCGATTTCTTCAGCATCCGCGTGGTATTGCGTGAAGAGCGCAACTGCCCCACCAGTCCCGCCGCGTGCCATGTGGCCCCTTCGGTCAGATCGGCCCGTTCCAGCAGCACCACGTTTTTCTCTCCCATACGGGTGAGGTGATAGGCGATAGAGCAGCCCAGAATGCCCCCGCCAATGATCAGATGTTTCGCTGCGTGTTGTGCCATAGTGCCGTCCGATGAGGGTTTAACACCCGTCACAGTAATTAATATCAACATCATGGCAACGATTTTGTTGATTTTTGTTGATATACTCCGCAAAATCAACAAGTGCGGGCTATCGTTTGGCTGGTTTCCGGGTATAGGTGTCGCAAATGTCGAAATATGAAGCACAGATTCTACACGCGGTTGATATGCGCGGAACGCTCTCGGTTGTGGAGCTTTCGCAAATGCTTGGCGTGTCCGACCAGACCATCCGCCGTGTCACCCAGCCTCTGGTGGCGAGCGGGCGTCTGGATAAAGTCCACGGTGCGCTGGTCTCCAACCGGATTGCCACCGACCCGCCGTATCTGGCGCGGATGAATCTGAACCGTGCTGCAAAAGTGGCCATCGCCAAGGAAGCCGCCGAGATCATTGCGGACGGGGCGAGCCTAGCCATCGACACAGGCTCTACCTCGGGGTTTATCGCGCAGGCATTGCGGGCGCGAAAGGAACTGACGGTCGTTACAAATTCGGCCTTCGTGGCCAGCACGCTGGCGATTATTCCGGGCAATAAGGTGTTCATGGCCGGAACCCAGTTGCGCGATCATGACGGGGCAGCCTTTGATCGCTCCGCCTTTGATGTGATCGAACGGATGCAGGTGGATTACGCGCTTTTGTCCGCCTCGATGGTGGATGCGGTCAAGGGCTTTCTGGTGCATGAACAATGCGAAGTAGAGATCGCGACCGCCATGCTGCGCAATGCTGGCAAGGTAATTATGGCGGTGGATCAGTCCAAGTTCGCACCGCAGGACCGCCGCCCTGCAGTGCGCCAGCCCTTGCTAAAGTCTGGCGATTTTGTCGTGACGGACCGTCGGCCCGACACTGCCTTTGAGGGCCTGCTAAAAGGTCTGGAACTGCGGATCGCAGAACAGGGCTAACGCGGGTCACTTTCTAGTGTCAGCCCCAGTGCGACATTGCTGACTGCGGGTTCCTGATCCGACAGTTTCACGTTGGGGCGATCCGCCGCCGCTTTGGCCTGTTTTTTATACTCCAACCGCGCGATCTGGTCGCGGTGGACCTCATCCGGACCATCCGCAAGCCGCAGCATCCGCGCAGTGGCATAGGCGGTTGCCAGTCCGAAATCATTGCTTGTGCCGCCACCGCCGAACAGCTGGATGGCCCAATCGATGACCTGACAGGCCATATTGGGCACGGCAACTTTGATCATGGCAATCTCGGCCTTGGCCTCTTTATTGCCAACGGTGTCCATCATATGGGCCGCGCGCAGAGTCAGCAGACGGGACTGCTCGATCAGGATGCGGGATTGGGCAATCCGCTCGCGGGTGACGGATTGCTCGGACAACACCTTTCCAAATGTGGTGCGCTCTGCGGCGCGGGCGCACATTTTTTCAAGCGTGCGTTCCGCCAGACCGATCAGGCGCATACAGTGATGGATGCGGCCGGGCCCTAGGCGCCCCTGTGCGATTTCAAAACCGCAGCCTTCCCCCAGCAGCATATTGGACGCTGGCACGCGGACGTTTTCAAAGATCACTTCGGATGCGCGATCCGGCACACCATAAAAGCCGAACACGGGTATGGAACGTTTGACCGTCACACCCGGTGTGTCCTTTGGTACAAGGATCATGGATTGCTGACGGTAGGTTTCCGCGTTCGGGTCTGATTTACCCATGAAGATGATTACCTTACAGCGCGGATCGGTGGCCCCTGTGGTGTACCATTTGTGCCCGTTAATCACATAATCGTCGCCGTCCCGCACAATCGCGCTTTCGATATTACGCGCGTCCGAAGAAGCAACAGCCGGTTCGGTCATCGCAAAGCTGGAACGGATTTCACCCCTCAAAAGCGGCTCGAGCCACTGCTGTTTGTGGTCTTGCGTGCCATAGCGTTCCAGCACCTCCATATTGCCGGTATCCGGCGCAGAGCAGTTGAACACTTCCGGTGCGAGATGGCTGCGCCCCATGATTTCGCACAATGCGGCGTATTCCAGATTGTTCAGCCCCGCGCCCCTGTCAGAGTCGGGAAGGAACAGATTCCACAGACCGGCCTCTTTCGCGACGGTTTTCAGTTCCTCTACGATCGGATGCACCCCCCAAGGACCGATATCCTCGGATTCACGATAGAAGCGGGGCTCGTTCGGATAGATGTGCTGCTCCATGAAGTCCTTCAGGCGGGCTTCGAGAGCGCGGGTTTTATCGGATTTTTCAGGGATCATATCAGGCTCGCTCGTTTAGGGCGGGGCAGGTCTGCGTCTGCGGAACGCGCGGCGCTGCACTGGATTGCCCCATTGAAATTGAAAATTTAGTGACGTATTGTCATACACTAATGGTGTAACATAGAGGAATTGGGATGGGAAGCCGAAACACGCTTCTGCCGCTTGGGACGCAGGGTCAGAAACGGGGCATCGGCACTGTCTTGACGAAAGGTAAACCACCCACCCACGGGCCGCCTTCCTGTTCACAAACTGGGCGGCTTGCTGTTTAATCGAAGCAGCGGCACGGTCAGGTTGGCCCATCGCCTGCGAGCATTGGAGTTGAAGACATGAGTTTGCGCAGCCAGCATCTAAAGGTGAATTACGCCTATCGCCAGTTTGCCGATGAAATCGAAGCGCAGATCATGCAGGGCACCCTGAAACCCGGCGAGCGTCTGCCCGGCGAAGTGGAACTGGCGCAACTGTTCGGCGTCACCCGATCCACCGTGCGCGAAGGACTGCGCCAGCTGGAAAGCGAAGGGTTGGTCCACCGTCCCACCCCCCGCCGTCTGGAAGTGGCATTGCCCCAAACCGACAAGCTCGCCAGTCGGTCCAGCCGTGCGATGGTGCTGATGAATGTCACCTTCCGAGAGCTGTGGCAGGTGGCGCTGGAAACCGAACCACTGGCCGCAGAACTGGCCGCACGGCAAGGCCCCCCCGAGGCGCTGGCCGAGTTGAAAGACATCCACGCCCGTCTGGTGGCCGCCAAGGATGACGTGGCCGAAACCACGCGGCTTGATACGCTGTTCCACACCCAAGTGGCCGAGATGAGCCAAAACCGCGTGCTCTGCCTCGTGCGCGAACCGCTGACACTGCTGCTCTATCAGGGGTTCATCCAGATCACCCCCTCCGTCCCCCAAGCCATCGAACGCCAGATCGTCGCCCACAGCCAGATCGTAGACGCAATCGAAGCCAAAGACCCCGAGCGCGCCCGAAACTGGGCCCACCGCCACATCCAAGACTTCTGGCGCGGCATCCAGATTGCAGGGCTACAGGACGAACCGTCCATTTCGAAAGAGAACAGAATGAAGTGAGGTTGGGGTGGTGTTAAGTTATGCGAACGGTTCAAGGTGAACTTTCCTTTGCACCATCGGTATCTTCTCATGCAGCCCCTAATTCGATATTGACCATCGTACCTCAGTATCCGACCAAGCTCGTACGAAAATTGTTGTAATTTTGACTCGATTTGTCGAAGCTCAATGTGGCGGCGATCAATTTAGTTGAAGGTTGGGTGGTACTAATTATGGTTGTGCCCATCGCTTTATCACACATCACCTTCGCAGGGCCTGTATTCCCTTACCGCGAAGGAGTCGAACGGCAGTGGGAAACGACAGTTTCCCACTTGCCAAACCTAAATCTCAGATAAGCGCGAACACTTACCGGCATAGGCCAAGTACAGTATGCCATAAAAAGCACCTCTATAGCTAACGTCGAAATACAGTTCGACACTCGCGGATCACCTCATGCGGTCCACCTATAGGAGGCACTTGGTTCTAAGAGGGCGTGCGATGGGCACAACACATTAATACAAGTTGGGATTGTGATCGGCAAGGATTTGCCACATTAATTTGCGTTGTTTGTCTTACGTGCGTTTTTTGCACCCTGTGACGAAATCAGTACCCAGGCCGAAAAGGCCTTCTTGTCATTGTTGCTGGCGGATCTCAGACTTTCCATGCTCATCTGGGCATTCACGTGCATCGTTTGTGCATCTGCTTTGCTGAATTTGATATCAGGATCATAGTCGGCTTTGTGACGAAGCTCTTGCAGCTGATGAAATTCGTCTGCAAATTTTTGAATACAGTCTGGGAATGCAACTTTATGGGCATCTTCACATGCTTTCCGACAAATGCCATGAGTTAAACCGCGATAAACTTCCACCCAAGCTTTGTTTGGCCGCTGACTTGGAGTTCTTCCAACCAGCGAATTCGCACAAGTTCGCGCTAAGGCATGGAACAATGCATAATAACTGGAACTTATTGAACGTCGAATTTCGGCTTGTGATGGCCTTTTTGTACTAGCCAAACGTTTGGCAACCGCCAGATGGCCATCCGCAAGTTTCGCGTCAGGCATGCATGCCTGAGTTTATTTGTGGTGTGATCACTGGAAAAAAACCGGACCAATCAGCACCCAAAGCATCGCGAACCTTTCCTGTTAATCCAAAGTACCCTCTGGCCAGTTCTTCGGGTCGTTCAGTAGTGGTGATCAAGACTTCAATTCGAATTTTATGTTCGTTCTGATCGACTTCGATAGATGAAACTTCAATTACTGAGTTTGAATCCAGATTAAATTTTTCGCGAATTACTCTAGTAATTTGTTCTTCAACAACTTTATTCAACGTAGTTGGTATGGTCATTGTTTTCTCCCATCGACAACCCCGTGCCGGTCCCACGTTTTTAAGGACACTATACACAGTTTTTCATGGTCATCTATAAAATATGTAGCCTCAATGTGTCGCAATCAAGGCCAACGCAAGGCAACACTTGATGGATGATAATCACAAAAAGGTTATTAAAGGGTCAATTTCCAGTATATTACCATCGTATCTTTACTCGTTTTTGGCATTTTCTGATCCGGATCCTTGATCCGCAGCAAAAAGCCGCCTTTGTACCACTCGCATTTGCTCCCATAAAATATCGGCAGTAAGTCCTCCCCAATGGAACCACTCAAACTCATCCCCCGTCAAACACTCCCTCATACTCCACTCGCAGGTCTTTCTTCAGGATCTTACCGCTCGCGTTTTTAGGGAGTTGCTTGACGATCTCGATGTGTTTGGGGGATTTGAACCCGGCCAGATTTTCGCGGCAGTAGTCCATCATTTGCTCCCGTGTTACCGATGATCCGTCTTTGGCCACCACGATGGCTGTCACCGCTTCGATCCATGTGGGGTGGGGGATGCCGAACACGGCAACCTCGGCCACGTCGGGGTGGTGGAAGATGACTTCTTCCACCTCTCGGCTGGCCACATTTTCACCGCCGGTTTTGATCATGTCTTTCTTGCGGTCCACCACGTAGAGGTATCCGTCCGCGTCAAACCGGCCCAGATCGCCGCTGTGGAACCAACCGTTGGCAAAGGCCTCGGCGGTTTTTTCGGTGTCTTTGTAGTATTCAAGGATCAGATGGGGGCTGCGGTGGACGATCTCGCCCACTTCGCCCACGGCCACGGGTTGGTCTTTGTCATCCACCACGCGGGTTTCCACGTTAAGCGCAGGCCGCCCCGCAGAGCCGAGTTTGGTCAACTGGTCTTCGGGTTGCAGGATGGTGGCAATCGGGGCCATTTCCGTCTGCCCGTAGAAGTTCCAAAGCCGCATGTTTGGCAGGCGCTGCATCAGTTCCTCGATGATCGCGGTGGGCATGATGGAGGCGCCGTAATACCCCGCGTCAAGGCTGCTAAGGTCCCGTTTGTCAAAGTCGGGGTGGCGCAGCAGGGCGATCCAGACGGTGGGCGGGCAGAACAGTTTGGTCACGCCTTCCGCTTCAATCGCCGCCAGCATTTCGGCGGGATCGGCCTTGTCATGCAGGATGCTGGTCGCGCCAAGGTACAGGTCCGGCGACAGGAAGCAGTCAAGCTGTGCGCAGTGGAACAGGGGCAAGCAGTGCAGGGAAATGGCCTCGCCTGTCATCTTGCCGTCCGCGACGCAGCTGACGTATTGGGCATAAAGCGCGCTGGAGGTTAGAAGCGCACCTTTGGGACGGGATTCCGTGCCGCTGGTGTACATCATCTGGATCGGGTCGTCGGGGTCCACATCGACCCAGACCTCGCTGTCGTTCGAATGCTCCAGCAGAGTGGCAACCGGTTCCCATGGATCCGGCGCGGCCACGTCCGCATGAGGGATGGAGAACCGCTGCATATCCGCCTTGTCGAGCGCCGCCAGCGCTGTGTCAGCGGTGGCACAAAGGGCGTCTTCGGCGATAATCGCACAGGCGCCGGAATGGTCGAGGATATAGGCTACGTCCTCGGCATTCAGCATAAAGTTCACCGGCGTTGTCACCGCCCCGAGCCGTGCGAGCGCAAAGCGCAGCACCACAAAGGCGCGGTTGTTATGGCTAAGAAGGGCAACGCGGTCGCCTTTCTTGATGTCTTTGGCTTTCAGCCCGTTGGCAGCACGGTTCACCGCGCGGTTCAGCTCGGCAAAGGTTTCCGAAGTGCCGCGAAACTTCAGCGCGGTTTTGTCAGGCGTGCGTGCCGCTGAACGGTGCAGCAGATCGCCGAGTTGCTGGCTGCGGGCCCGCCGGACCAGCGAAATATTTGCATGAGTCATATCGTGTTGTCCTTACAGGTTTATTGTAGCAGTTCGGGCAGGAACAGGACCAGCGCCGGAAAGGCCGACAGCAGGGCCACGATGGCAAGGTCCATCACGATGAACCACATCACCCCGCGGAAGATCGCAGAGGTTTTCACCAAATCGCCCACCACGCTTTTTATAACAAATACGTTCATGCCAATGGGCGGCGTGATCATCCCGATCTCCAGCAGTTTGGTCAGCACGATGCCGAACCACAGCAGGCTCCACCCCGAATTGTCCACCACGGGCAGGATGATCGGCAGAGTCAGCAACATGGCGCCAATGGGTTCAAGGAACATGCCCATCAGCAGATAAACCAGCACAATACCAAGCATCAGCAGTGCAGGGTTGGAGGCCACTGACATGATGCCCGAAGACAGATAATCCCCCGCACCCGACAGGGCGAGGAACCGTGTCAGAAGGCTCGCGCCGATGGCGATGATCAGCAAGGACGCGGTGGTCATGGTGGTTTCGCGCGCCGCTTTCAGAAACCGTTCCAGTGTCAGCTCTCCGCTGATCAGCGCTACGATACAGGCCAGAAACGCACCGACCGCGCCAGCTTCGGTGGGGGTGAAGATGCCACCGAATAGGCCACCAAAGATGCCAATCATAATCAGGAAGATCGGCCAAGTGTCTTTCAGCGCAAGGATGCGTTCGGACAGGCTGGTTTTCTCGTCCCGTTCCGGAGCCAGTTCGGGGTTCAGTTTGACCCGCACCAGCACCACAATGATATAGCCTACGGTGGTCAGGATACCGGCGCTGATGCCGCCCAGAAACAGTTTGGCGATAGAGACCTGCGCGATCACGCCGTACAGGATCAGGATGATGGACGGCGGGATCAACGCGCCGATAGTGCCTGCCACCGCGACCGTGCCGGTGGCCAGTTCGGGGTGGTATTTGTGCTTCATCATTTCAGGAATGGCGATCCGTCCCATCGCAGCGGAACAAGCGATGGACGACCCTGACACAGCGGCAAAACCCGCCGAGCCGAAAATCGCGGCAATCGCCAACCCGCCCGGAATGGCAGACAACCAAATCCGCGCGGCGTTGAACATGCCTTTGGTCAGTTGTGTATGATAGCTGATGAACCCCAGAAACAGGAACATCGGAATAGAGCTAAGCACCCAGTTTGCAGTGAACTGGTAGGGAATAACCCCAAGTGCGCCCCAAGCCACACGAGACCCCATAAGGGACCACAACCCGATAAACGACACCCCGATCAGGGACACCCCGATGGGCACCCGCAGGGCAATCAAGGCCATAAGGGAACCAAGACCGGTCAGGCCAATTGCAACATCAGTCATGGACTATCTCATCATCTTCGAGTGTTTCGTGAAGGCCGTTGGGTGTTTTGAACACCCGAACCAGCACTTTATAGGCGGCGATCAGGCAGATCAGACCTGCACCCAGCGGGATAGCCCAATAGCTCGGCCAGATTGCGATCAGGCTTGATCCTTGCTCCATCGAAGCGCCGGAGTTGGTTTTTTTCATCGCTTCGGTAAACCCGCTGATGGCCAGCAGGCCGAAAACGAACAGGGTGAAGAGGCCGGAAAACACCGACAGCCAGCCCTGAAATGTGCGGGGCATCATATCTGTCAGGAACTCTACCGAGATGTGGGAGTTCTTTTCTTCGGCAACCCCAAGGGCGATAAACACGACGATAATCATGTAGTAATGGCCAACGATCACAATCGTACCGGTCAGTGGCGCGTTAAACAGATACCTGCCCACCACATCCGCTGTCACATGCAGCATCATCAAAACGATACATATCGTCCCGAGCAACGATCCGATCTTTGTCAGTCCTGACAGGGCTTTCCCCACATGAACCATACGATTTCCCCCCTAAATTTTGCGCGGGTGCCAACGTGTGACGCTGGCACCCGTGATTGGTTATTTGCCGTAGCTGCTGAGGTCCACTTTAGAGTAGATTTCGTTCCAGTAGAGCTCGGTCAATGCGTCAGCGGAGTCCACATCGGCCGTCAGCTCGGTCCAACGTCCCAGTAGTTCGCGCAGCTTGTCCGCTGCTGCTGCGCCGGTTTCCAGATTGAAGCGGTCTTTATAGACAGTTGCAACATTCTTGACGTCATTGGCGATAAAGTCGCGGTTCATTGCAACAAGGCTGTCAGATGCCGGACCGTATTCAATCCCCAGTTCCGGCGATTTTGCCTTACCTGCACGGGCTTCTTCCAGATACACCCAAGTCATTTCAGACGCGAGCTTGGCGCTGGCCTTCATAACTGCGGATTTGCCGTTTTCAGACAGACCGTTCCAGCGTTCCTTGTTCATCATTGTCGGAACAGTGAACTGGCCACCTGGCAGACCGGTGTAGAGGTATTTCACCACTTCGATGAAGCTGAAGTTTACAAAGTCGGCCGTGTTTGATGCCGTACAGTCCAGAACACCCTGATTGAGCGCCTCGAATGTTTCGTTCACGGACATGGAAACCGGAACAGCGCCCACAGTTTCCGCCCAACGGGACCAATACGCACCGGCGGTGCGGATACGCTTGCCTTTCAGGTCTTCTGGAGAGTTCAGCGGCACAACACATTGCAACGCGTAGGATGTGGTCATGCCTGCGCCAAGATAAACTTGGTTCTGCTTGGCTGTTTCGCTGATACAATCAGGGCAGTTCAACAGGACATATTCGCTAAGCGCACCTGCAAATGCGGCAGAACTTGTTTCGCCTGAGAATTCTTCCAGTTCCACAAGCTGCGAGAACTCCGAGATCATATTCAGGTTCGGAAATTCAGCCGGAAAATACGGTGTCAGGATCGCAGCGGTGTCCGCCAGACCATCCCGAACACCGGCGTTGCCTTCTGCAAAAGAAAGCAGGGACAGCGGGAATACCCGCATTGTCAGTTCGCCGCCGGAGTTTTCTTCGATCGCGTCTGCGTAGGATTCCAGAACCGCAGTCGGTTTGGAATTTGGTGGCCAGCCGCCAGCAAAGCTCAGCTGGTCGGCCTGAACAGCCGGTGCCAGCGCCAGCAGGGATGCCCCTGCGAGGACTGATTTGATCATGCGTTTCATAGTGTGTTTCCTCCTGTTTGTGTTCCGGATGCCGGAACGGTCGGTTGAACGAATGTTTCCTGCCCCGTTCCTCTCGGGGTGGACTGTCTTGTGATCCTTCGGAGGGGATCTCCGCACCGGACGTCGCTCGCGTTCGGGGGTGTTTTCAGCGCGCGGTTACGACTGGAAGCGCGGCGCGCGTTTTTCTTTGAACGCGGCCAGACCCTCGGCAAAATCACGGGTTTCACCAGCTTCTTTTTGAAGTTTGCGTTCTGTGGAAAGGGCACCGGCAAAGTCGCTGTCAGCTGCGCTCCACGCGGCTTTGCGGATCAGGCTGTAGCTTTGGGACGGCCCCTGTGCCAGCCGTGCAGCAATGTCCAACGCGGTGGCTTCGACCGCGCCGTCATCTGTCACCCGTGTGATCAAGCCCCAGTCAAGCGCTTGTTCAGCGGGGATCTTTTCTGCCAGTAGCATCATTTCCATTGCACGGACCCGCCCGACGGCTTTGGTCAAAAGCCATGTCGCACCGCCATCAGGGATAAGGCCGATACGGGCGAAAGCCTCTAGGAAATAAGCGCTTTTACCGGCCACGATAATATCACAGGCCAGCGCAATAGACGCACCGACCCCCGCCGCCGCACCGCGAACGGCGCTAATCACTGGCACCTCCAGATCGCGGATCGTCAGCATCAGGGGATTGTATTCTTTTTCCAGCGTCTCGCCCACGTCAAAGCCGGTGGTGTCATCCGGCATAGCCGCGTTTAGATTGGCGCCTGCGGAAAAGGCCCGCTCGCTGCCTGCCAGAACAATTGACCGCGCGGTTTTTGACTCGCTGATCAGCAGGTCGCGCAAGGCACCGGCCATATCCGCTGTCATAGCGTTCATCGCTTTGGGATCGTTCAGACGCAGGGTGGTCACCCCGTCCTTGCGCTCTACCAAAATCTTGTCAGTCATTTCGTGTCCTCCCAACACTTTACTGATATTTCAGGCCCAAGGGGGCTCGTTCCACCAAGGATAGAATCCGGGCATGTCAGTGCTGACACGGTCCGGAAATTCGGCTTGTCGTTTTTCAAAGAAGCTGGAGATACCCTCGGCGGCATCACCCTGTGCATTGCGTGCAGCAACGGCGCGGCTGTCGATCTGGTGGGCCATCATCGGATGGGGCGCTCCGGCCATTTGCCACAACATCTGACGGGTCATGGCCACAGAAACCGGCGCGGCGTTATCGGCAATCTCGCGCGCGATGGCATAGGCCGCTGGCAGCAGGTCGTCCGGCGCATGAATGGATCGGATCAATCCCGCCTCCAACGCTTCCTCGGCGCCAAAGACACGGCCCGAGTAGCACCACTCCAACGCGGTGGACAGGCCAACAGCGCGGGACAGGAACCAGCTTGAAGCGGCTTCGGGCACGATCCCGCGTCGGGTAAACACAAAGCCGAACTTGGCGGTGTCAGACGCGATACGGATGTCCATCGGCAGTTGCATGGTGCTGCCGATCCCGACAGACGGCCCGTTCACCGCCGCGATCACCGGCTTGAGGCATCGAAACAGGCGCAAGGCTAGCATCCCGCCGGAATCGCGGTTTTGCGGGTTGTTCCATGTGGTCGGATCGGTGGATTTCGGGTCCAGATCCGCCGACGAAAACGCATCTGCATCATCCAGATCGGCACCGGCACAAAAGCCGCGCCCTGCACCCGTCACGACTATGGCGCGCACATCATCAACTGCATCAGCGATATCGAGCGCCGCAATCATTTCGTCCATCATGGTGTCGTTGAACGCATTCAGCTTTTCGGGCCGGTTCAAGGTCAACGTCATGACGTTGTCGGAAATATCCGTTTGAATAGTCGAGAAAGTCACCCCTGCCTCCCGAACTGGCACAACGCTGCTGGGCCGCCGAGCGGGCGAATTGTTGTTCTGCTACATCTGGAACAGGCCGTTGGGCGCATAGTGGGAAAGCTCTTTTAGTGTCGGACAGTAATACACTGATAAGAAACGCTGCCCCTGTCAATATGATTGTCGCCTGACGCTACGGAGGACGGAAACCGGCGCAGTAAGCCTTTATGCTATGCCAAGGTTGCGCGGGTTCCCAGACCGATCTCGCCCTCGCGCCGTAAGGTTATTTTGCGTCGGTGGGAAAACCGTTGACCCTGTGGGTTCTGCTATTTATGTCCTATTGTCACACACTAAATGCGCAAATCACCACAACGACGAGACACCTAGACTCATGGCAATCCAACCAGATTTCGACCCCCGTATACTCGGAACCATATTGGGAGAGCCTGTGACGCTCGCTCCGGTGACAAGCGGGCAGTCCAACCCGACGTGGTTCGTCAGCACCCCGACACGAGAACTGGTTCTGCGCAAGAAACCGGCAGGCGTCATAGCCTCCAGCGCCCATGCGGTAGATCGGGAGCACCGCGCGATGTCAGCGCTCGCGGGTAGCGATGTGCCGGTGCCAGAGATGGTGATGTTTGAGGATGATCCGGCGGTCATCGGAACGCCGTTCTATTTGATGGAGCGGCTTTACGGTCAAGTGTCGGAAACCAGTGATCTGCCAGCTCTTTCGTCAGAGGAGCGGGGGGCGGTGTTTCACGACGCTGCGCGGGTTCTTGCCGCGGTTCATAGTGTGGACTGGCAGGCTGCTGGGCTTTCGGATTACGGCAAGACACGCGATTATTACCCCCGTCAGGTCCGCCGCTGGGCGCGTCAATGGGACACGGCGAAAGACGCTGGTATGGAGGCGGCGTTCAGCAACCGGATCGACGCGCTGGCCGGCTGGTTTGCAGAAAACATCCCCGCAGAAAGCCCGACGACGCTGGTCCACGGGGATTACCGGATCGGCAATCTGATGTACGGCACCAAACCTGCACGAATCGAGGCCGTGCTCGATTGGGAGCTTTCGACGCTGGGTGATCCCCTGTCGGACCTTGCCCATTGGATGATGTTTTACGACCTGTCACCCGACCAGATGGGAGGCTTGGCGGGACTCGATCTTTCGACGCTCGGGATACCTGATGGTGCCGCGTTTCTGGATCAGTACCGCGCCAGCGGTGGGTGTGATGTTCCCCTGACAAGCTTTCACCGCGCCTTTGCCATGTATCGCATGTCTGTAATCCTCGCCGGTATCACCGCGCGGGCGCAGGCAGGGCAGGCGGCCCATGATGATGCGGTTGCCGTGGGCGCAATGGCGCCGGAGTTTGCACTGCTTGCCGAAACGCTGTTGTCTGGTGATAAGGCGCAACAGGCCATCGGGTGATTGTGCAGTAACGTCGTTATTGTAACGCATCGTCGCCGGACCTAGCCTTCGCAAAACCGCACCAGCGGCCTGAAAGTCCCTTCAAGAAAGTTCAGATATGACCCTGACGCCCACCACCCGCAAGGAAGTTCACTTCAAAGACCGCGCAGTGACCTGTTTTGAGGATCGGGCCAAGCAGGTGATGGAGCAGATCGACGGCATCATCACCCGTTTTGCAGACCGCACGGCCGTTGTGGATGAACGTGAGAGGCTTAGCTACAAGCAGTTGTCGGATCGGGTGGACGGATGCGCCGCGCAGTTGCAAAAGCTCGGCCTGTCGGGCGAGAGCCGTGTCGGGTTGATCCTGTCCAATCGGTTGGAGTTTGTGGTTTCCTTGCTTGCTATCTGGCGGCTCGGGGCGGTTCCGGTGCCGATGAACGTGCGTGAAGCTGCACCCGAAACCGCCTTTATCCTGAACGACTGCGGTGCGGCCGGTCTGATCTACGACCCCGCCCATGATGCTGCCATTCCGGCGAAAGACGATGTGCCAGATCTGAAATGGCGTCTGGACATCGACAGTATCGAACGCAGCGCCCCCGACGGATTTGATCCGGCTGCGCCTGCGATGGATGAAGACGATCTGGCCTGTATCCTTTACACCTCTGGCACCACCGGAAAACCCAAAGGCGCGATGCTGACCCATCTCGGGATTATTCATTCGATGCTGCATTTCGCCCATCATCTGGAACTGGATGAACAGGATGCGGCCCTTCTGGTGGTGCCTGCAACCCACGTGACAGGGCTGATTGCGCTGGTGATGACCAGTCTCGGGGTTGGGTCCAAACTGGTCATGCAAGAGGCATTCAACACCCGCGCCGTGCTGGACGTGACCCAATCCGAAAGGATCAGCTATTCGGTGATGGTTCCGGCTATGTATAACCTGATCCTCCTGCGCGAGGATCTGACGCAGTTTGACCTCAGCTCTTTGCGCATCGGTGCCTATGGCGGTGCGCCGATGCCGGTGCCGACGATTGAAAAGCTGGCGGAACTGGTGCCCGACCTGACCTTGGTAAACGCCTATGGCGCCACTGAAACCACCTCTCCTTCAACGATCATGCCACTGGATGCGGACCGCTCGGCGTTTGACACTATCGGCAAACCTGTGGCCTGTGGTGAAACCCTGATCATGGGTGATGACATGCGCGAATGTCCCACGGGGACGGTCGGGGAAATCTGGATTCGCGGCCCGATGGTTGTGGCTGGTTACTGGAACCGCCCCGATGCTACCGCATCCGAATTTGTCGGCGGGTTCTGGCGTTCCGGTGATATGGGGGCGATGGATGAACAGGGGTATGTGCGGATATTCGACCGGATCAAAGATGTGGTTAATCGCGGCGGCTACAAGGTGTTCAGTTCCGAGGTGGAAAGCGTGTTGATGACCCATCCCGATGTGGCAGAAGCTGCGATCATCGCCAAACCCTGCGCTGTATTGGGTGAGAGGGTTCACGCAGTGATCTGCCCCAAATCCGGACAGCTGGACGAAACCGCGCTCAACGCCCTATGTGCTGCGAACCTGAGCGACTACAAAGTCCCCGAGAGCTATTCGATCTCTGAAACGCCCCTGCCGCGCAACGCGAATGGCAAGGTTTTGAAGCGGACCCTGAAAGAGACCTTCCTGTAACGACTTGGCTTTTACCTTTTTTGTCGGGTAACGTAGATTTCATTGAAATCCTCTGTCTTCCGCGTTCTGCGGGGGCCGACTTGTGTAATACTCTGCACAATTGAACGGGCCGGAAAGGCCAGACAGAACCGACAAGGACAAAACCGATGAACGTCTTGCGCCAGATTATCCTCTGTGCAACGGCCCTTGCTGCGGCGCTTTATATCTGGGCCACCTACGTGCCTTCGGCAGCCCCTTTTCTCGCCAAACTCGGCATCGAAATTGCGCAGCCTGAAGACACTGGTGCGGGGCGCGGTAGGTTCCAACGGGGGCCGGCACAGGTGGTGACAGCATTGGTCAGCGAACAGACCCTTGCCGACCGGATCAGTGCGATCGGGGACGGGCGGGCGCTGCACTCTATCGCGGTACGCGCCAAGGCGGTGGGGTTGATTACCGAACTGCCCTTGTCGGCGGGCGGCTATGTTGAGAAGGGGCAGGTGATTGCCCGTCTTGAGGATGAAGCCGAAACCATTGCAGTAGAGCAGGCCCGCGTCAGGCTGGAGGATGCTCAGGCCGCAGCAGAGCGTATTGCGCGGCTGGAAACTACAGGGGCTGTAACCGAGGTGCGCCTGCGGGAAACGCAACTGTCCTTGCGCAATGCGGAACTGGCCTTGCGACAGGCAGAATACAATCTGGAACAACGCAAGATCGAAGCGCCGGTCTCCGGTTATACAGGGATCATCGACATTGCGGTGGGGGACCGTGTTAACGCGCAGGATGTTCTGGTCACGATCACCGACCGCTCGCAAATCCTGATAGATTTTCGCGTCCCCGAACGGGTGATTGGCAAGATTAAAACCGGACAACCGTTCACAGCTACCCCGCTGGGTCTGCGGAATGTGGAAATGACCGGAGAGATCAGCGCGGTTGATACCATCGTGGAGCGCACCAGCCGGACCTTGCGGGTGCAGGGGCAGCTCGACAATGAGGCGGATCAATTGCGCGCGGGCATGGCCTTTTCGGTCGGTCTGAGCTTTCCGGGGGAAACGCTGCTGTCTATCGCGCCGCTGGCGTTGCAATGGTCCAGCGACGGAGCGTTCGTCTGGGTGCTGCGCGATGGCAAGGTCCACCGCGCCGCGCTGGAAATCCGGCAGCGCAACAGTGACAGCATCCTTGTGGACAGTGATTTTCTGAAACCGGGCGACGAGATCGTCACCGAAGGCGTGCAGACACTACGCGGAGGGGCCGAGGTTGTGCTGTCTAAAAAGGCCGCAGCTGTTCAGAAAGGCATCGGGGATCGCACATGACTGCGCCAGCTGAAGAAACGGCTCCGGAAGGTTTGGCGTCGGGGACAGCCCTTTTTGTGCGCCGCCCGATCCTCGCCTTTGTGCTGAACGCGCTGATCGTACTTGCCGGAATTGCAGGGTTCTTCGGTGCGGAAATCCGCGAACTGCCGAATGTGGACCGCCCCGTGGTCACCGTTACCACACAGTTTTCTGGCGCGGCCCCTGAAACAGTAGATCAAGAGGTCACAGGCCGGATCGAAGGCGCTGTCGGGCGTGTTGCAGGTGTGCGATCCATCTCGTCCAACTCCCGTTTCGGGCGCAGCCGCGTAACGCTGGAATTTGACGACAAGGTAAACATCGACATAGCCGCGACAGATGTGCGTGATGCGGTGGCGCGGATCGTGAACCAGCTGCCCGACACGGCTGAACAGCCCCAGATCGTCAAAGCAGATGCCAACGCGCAGGCTGTGATGCGGATTGCTGTAACGTCTTCTGGGCGCTCTCCGCAGGACCTGACACGGATCGTGCAGGATCGGGTCGAGGACCGCCTGATCTCGGTGGACGGGGTGGCGGATTTACAGGTCTACGGCGACCGCGATCCGGTGTTTCGTGTGGACATCGACCAGTTGGAACTGGCCAGTCGCGGGCTGACACTGGCGGATGTGCGCAACAGTCTGGCGGATGTGGCCTATGACTCCCCATCGGGTGATCTCGCCGGCGACAGCCAGTCCATTAATGTGCGTACCACGGCGAGTGTAGCCACGGCGGCGGCCTTTGAAGCGCTGGAAATTCGCACCAACGTGGTCCTTGGCGATGTGGCCCGTGTGACCCTTGGGCCAGCACCGGGTGAGACCGTTTTGCGGGCGAACGGACAATCCGGCCTTGGCATCGGGGTCATCCGGCAGGCCACATCCAACACGTTGGAAATTTCCAAGAATGTCCGCGCTGTGGTGGCCGAACTGGACGCGACACTGCCCGAAGATGTCAGCATTTTTGTTACCTCCGATGATGCGGTCTTTATCGAAGGCTCTATCACCGAAGTGGTGAAGACCCTTCTTCTGGCAGTGTCGATTGTGGTGATTGTGATCTTCATCTTTCTGCGGGATTTTCGCGCCACACTTATACCCGCGCTGACCCTTCCGGTGGCGCTGATCGGGGCGCTGGCGGCGATCTATCTGGTGGGGTTCTCTATCAATATCCTCACCCTTCTGGCGTTGGTGCTGGCGACGGGGATGGTGGTCGATGATGCCATCGTTGTGCTGGAAAATATCGTGCGGCTGCGCAGTCAGGGCATGGGACCACGGGCGGCGGCGGTGCTGGGCACGCAGCAGGTGTTCTTTGCGGTTGTGACCACGACAGCCACTCTGGCAGCGGTGTTTATTCCGCTGTCCTTCCTACCCGGACAGGTGGGCGGGTTGTTCCGCGAATTCGGCTTTACACTGGCGATTGCGGTGATGTTATCCTCGGTTGTGGCGCTGACTTTCTGTCCGGTTCTCGCCAGCCGTCTGCTAACGCGCAAGCCACAATCAACGGACCAGAAGGGACCGATGATCTGGCTGGGGGGTGTCCTGTCGCGCAGCTACGCCACTGCCCTGCGTGCGGTTCTGGCCGTGCCCTTTGCCGTTGTACTAGTGGCGGTGCTGTTCACTGTGACGGCCGCGTTCATGGCGGGGGGCATCCGGCAGGAACTGACCCCGCGCGAAGACCGCGCCGTTGCCCTGCTGAGCTTGACAGCATCCCAAGGGGTGTCCCTGTCCTACACACAAAGCAAGATGCAGCAGATCGAGGATGCGGTCGAACCTCTGCGGCAAAGCGGTGAGATCACAAATGTGTTCTCCATCACCGGATTTGGCGCAGACAATCGCGGGTTCATGGTGTTCACCCTTGCCAAATGGGATGAAAGAGAGCGCTCGCAACAGGAGATTGTGTCCCAGATCAATCGCGGTCTGCGGGATATTGTCGGCGTGCGGGCCTTTGCGATCCAGCCCAATTCGCTGGGCATCCGGGGCGCTGGGCGCGGGCTGGCCTTTGCCATCACGGGGGATAATTACGGGCAGCTGGCGGACGTGGCCGAGACTCTGGTGGACCGGATGAACGAAGTGCCGGGCATGGGCAAGGTGCAGTTGCAATACGAAACCACCCAGCCACAGCTTTTCGTGCAGATCGACCGCACGCGGGCGTCTGATCTGGGGATCGACATCACTGGTTTGGGCGAAGCGTTGCAGGCGGTTCTGGACGGGCGCAAGGTGGGCTCGGTGTTTATTGATGACACCAGCTACGACGTGCAGATGTTGTCCACCGCTGATCCTGTAAATGATCCGGGCGATCTGGAAAACATCTTTGTGCAGACAGGCGACGGCCAGATGGTGCCCATGTCGAGCTTTGTGACACTGGAGGAACGGGCCGTGGCACCGGAACTGGACCGCGAGGGGCAGAAACGCTCGGTCGAGATCACGGCTGGCCTGACACCGGACTTGTCGCTTGGCGATGCGCTGGCAAGTGTCGAACGGTTGGGCGAGGAAGTTCTCTCCGAGGAAAACTTCATCGTGCCGCTGGCCGAAGCTGCGACACTGGATCAGACGAACGCTGGCCTGTTCGTGACCTTCGGCTTTGCCATTCTGGTGGTGTTTCTGGTGCTTTCGGCCCAGTTTGAAAGCTTTATTTCTGCGGTGGTTGTCATGTCTACCGTGCCAATCGGACTGGCCTGCGCGGTTTTTGCGCTGGTGCTGACGGGGCTGAGCCTGAACGTCTACAGCCAGATTGGTTTGGTGATGCTGATCGGGATCATGGCCAAGAACGGTATCCTGATCGTGGAATTTGCCAACCAGTTGCGCGATCGCGGGCAGGATGTCTACAGCGCCATTCTGGAAGCCTCCACCGTGCGGTTGCGTCCGGTGATGATGACGATGACCTCAACCGTGATCGGCGGCGTGCCTCTGATCCTGTCATCAGGTGCGGGGGCCGAAGCCCGTGAAGCGCTGGGCTGGGTGATCGTGGGCGGGCTGGGACTGGCGACAGTATCGACCCTGTTTCTGACCCCAGTAGCCTATCTTCTGCTGGCACGGTTTTCGACGCCAAAGGCAGCGCAAGAGGCCCGTCTGAAAATCGAACTGCAAGAGGCGCAGGCAATCTGAGCACTGCCTGCACCTGAACTTTGAACGCTTGCAATCTAGCCGACGCGCTGCCCGTTGCTCCACACGCCTTTGATGCAGGGCAGATGATAGGACAGGGAGAACGCCAACAGATCGGCCCGCTTCCCGACAGCGATTTCGCCACGATCCTGCAAATCCACCGCGTGCGCAGGCTGGTGTGTCACGGTGCGCAGGCCGGTGGCCATATTGCCCTGTTCCAGCCCCAGACGCACCGCTCCCATCAGCAGGGACGACGGCGCGTAATCCGAACTCAGCACATCCAGAACCCCGTCCTGCACCAGTTCCTGCGCGGCAACATTGCCGGAATGACTGCCCCCGCGCAGCAGGTTGGGTGCGCCCATCATCACGCGGATATCGGCGTCCTGACAGGCCTTCGCAGCTTCAAGGGTCGTGGGAAATTCTGCCACCCGCACGCCTTTGCCAATCGACATATCCACATCCGAAACCGTTGTGTCATCATGACTGGCAAGCACGGCGCCCAGGTCTCGCCCGATCCGTGCTGCGCCTTCTTCGTGAACGGCGCCGTATTTTTCGTGAATGGCGTAGAGCATTTCGTAATGGGCGCTGATCTCTGTCGGTGTCATCCCGTATTTGCCCCGCAGGTATTCGTCCATTTTGCTTAGGTCGCGGAACTGCCGCTGGCCTGGGGTGTGATCCATAAGGCTGACAATCCCCACCCGATCCGCGCGGCTGAATTCTTCCATTTCCGCGATCAGTGTCTCAGAGCAAATCTCGGCGCGCAGATGCAGAAAGTGGCTGATCCGCATGGCACCGCTGTTTTGCAGGTCCAGAATATCATTGGCCAGTTCGCGGGCGTATTTGCGATAGTTCGTGGTTGTCTGGCTGACCGAAGATCCAACCCGCAGCGCATCAAATACCGTGGTGATCCCGACCGAGGCCAGCTCTGCATCATGGGCGATTGCTGCTGCTTTGGTTGGCCATTTCACACCGGGGCGCGGCTGCATGTGCCGTTCCAGATTGTCGGTGTGCAGCTCGACCAGACCCGGTGACAGGAAATCGCCCCCCAGATCAATCGCCCCGTTAAGTGCGCTGTTGCCGGTATCGATGGCTGTGATGATCCCGTCTTCGACGCGCAGTGTTCCGTTGATCACATCGTCTTTCAAAACGATGCGCGCGTTGGTGAGGGTCAGGGACACACCGTTGAGGGCCTCGGCCGCGCGATCAGTGTCTTTCATAATTCTACTACCAGTTTTAGTTGCGATTTTAGAGTCTAATGTCATGAGGGTGTAACATCTTGATGTCTTATATCCGGCCCAGAGCAAAAGGAGCCCGAGCGACCATGCACCAGCGTTATGCCGTCTATTTCACACCGCCGACCGACCATCCCCTCGCCGCATTCGGGGCGGGGTGGCTCGGTTGGGATATAGCCAAGGGCGAACCCGCAGCGCATCCGCGGCTTGACGGGTTGCCGCTGCCGGTGGACCAGATCACGGCCACGCCGCGGCGGTACGGGTTGCACGGCACGTTGAAAGCGCCCTTTGTGTTGCATCCGGATTTTTCGGCAGAGGATCTGCTGCACGCTGTGCGGGAATACGGCAGCCAGCAGGGGCCGGTCGAAATCGGCCTGCTGAAGCTGGACAGCATTAAGCAGTTTATCGCCCTGCGCCCTGCCGATCCCGATCCAGCCTTTGTTGCGCTGGTGGGGGATGTTGTAATGGCGCTGGACCGGTTCCGCGCGCCGATGGACCCTCAAGAACTGCAACGCCGCCGAGGCACGAACCTGTCGCCTCGGCAGGACGAGTTGCTGCGGCTTTGGGGCTATCCTTATGTGCTGGACGAATTCCGGTTTCATGTGACGCTTTCAGGAAGTCTGAGCGATAACCAGCAAGCGCAGACACGCGCGGTGCTGGAGAAGACTCTTGAACCCCACCTGAAAAGACCCTTCATGCTGAACGCGCTTTGCCTGTGCGGGCAGTTGGAAAACGGGTGTTTCCAGATCATCGAACGGGTTCCTCTGCGGGGGTAAGGGCCGCGACCATGTGGTCCACCGCGAGCTCAAGCGGGCCGGAGTTGTCGATTTCTATGGTGCGCGCGGGTGTGGTGAACCCAAGATTTGAGCGCCGCAAACGGGCCTCGATGTCCAAAAGTGTTTCGCGGCCTCTAACGATCAGGCGCTGGCGTAAGACATCAGGTGTTACGATCAGTGAAATCACCGTGACATTCGGGTACTTCCGTAGAATTTCGGGTATTGCCGCACGAGAGCCGTTGAAGACCACATCGCGGTCCGCTGCCAGCGCGTGATCCATCGCGACAGGGATGCCATAGCAGGTGTTATGGGCGGCCCACCACAAGGCAAATTCACCGCGGACCTGCATGGCCTGAAAGGTCGCGCGACTGACGCCGTCGATCGCTTCACCGCCTGCATCACCTGCGCGTGTGATAACCCGCTGGACCCGCTCTACATTGGAGCAGCGCAGCAATGCAGCGTCCAGAACCGTATCCTTGCCCGCCCCAGACGGGCCGACAATCGTAAACAACCGTCCCGCCATTACGCTGCTGCCTTTGGTGCGAATTCGATCACGTCGATTTCGCGGGTGCAGACTTGTTTGCGGGCGGACTCGTCGTGAAAAATGCCGACAATCGCGGTCCCTCGTTCCTTAGCCGTTTCGATCAGCCCGAGCACGGTTTCACGGTTGCGCCCGTCAAGGCTGGCCGTGGGTTCATCCAGCAACAACGCGGGATAGTCATAGGCAAAGCCCCGCGCGATGTTCACACGCTGTTGTTCGCCCCCCGAAAAGGTCAGCGGCGACAGATCCCACAGCCGTTCCGGGATGCGCAGCACAGACAACAGCTCACTAGCGCGTTTCAGTGCCTGATCACGGGGGGTGCCCAGTTGTAACAGCGGTTCGGCCACTACGTTCAGCGTTGGCACCCGTGGCACGACCCGCAGAAACTGGCTGACATAGCCAAGCGTGTGTTTGCGCATCTGCAATATCTCGCGCGGTTCGGCCTGTGCCACGTTCAGACCGCCGACACGAACCTCGCCACTTTGGGTCAGATAGTTGCCATAGATCATCCGCATCAGGGTGGATTTGCCCGCGCCTGATGCCCCAGTCAGCCCGACACATTCGCCGGCATTAACGGTCAGATTGCCATTCCCCATTACGGGGATCACCGCGCCGCCCTGATTGTGGAGCACGAAAGATTTGGTCGCGTTTTTTACTGAAATCATAGTCACACCTGTAGAACCGAAGAAACGAGAAGTTGGCTGTAGCTGTGCTGTGGATCATCCAGCACCTGATCCGTCAGGCCGGTTTCCACCACATGCCCATCTTTCATAACCATCAGCCGATCCGCCAGCAGGCGCACCACGGCAAGGTCATGGGTTACGATGATGGCGGACAGACCCAGATCGCGGACCAGCTCGCGGATCATGTCCAGCAAGCGGGCCTGTACCGAAACATCCAAACCGCCGGTGGGTTCATCCATGAATACCAGCCGCGGTCCTGTCACCAGATTGCGGGCGATTTGAAGCCGTTGTTGCATTCCACCAGAAAAGGCGGTGGGACGGTCGTCGATACGATCCTCGCGGATTTCGACGCGGCCCAGCCAGTCCGTGGCTTGCGCACGAATGTCGCCGTAGTGCCGCGCGCCCACAGCCATCAGCCGCTCGCCCACATTGCCACCGGCACTGACACTCATGCGCAGCCCGTCGCGGGCGTGTTGGTGAACAAAGGCCCAGTCGGTGCGCCCCAGCATGCGGCGCTCGGGTTCGGACATGGTTACCGTGTCTTTCAAACCATCGGTCTTGGTATCAAACAGAACCTTGCCGTGATCCGGTTCCAGATGCCCTGCCAGACAGTTCAGCAACGTGGATTTGCCCGACCCGCTTTCCCCGACAATGCCCATGACTTCGCCGGGATACAGATCAAAGGACACGTCCTTGCAACCGATCCGCTGGCCATAGTTTTTCGACAGGGTCTGTACGTCCAGTAAAGGGGTCATGCCGCATCCTTTCTGTACGGGGTGCCTTCAACCCCGAGGTGCCCCGCCTGACGGCGGCTTTCGCAGTAATCTGTGTCCGAACAAACAAACATCCGCCCGCCGTCATCATCCACAATCACCTCGTCCAGATAGGTATGATCCGCCCCGCAAAGCGCGCAGGCGCCTTCGGCCTTGCTGGCCTCAAACGGGTAGTCCTCAAAATCGAGGCTCACCACCTGCGTATAGGGCGGGATCGCGTAGATGCGCTGCTCGCGGCCCGCACCGAACAGCTGGATCGCGGCCATTTCCATCTTGGGGTTGTCAAAGCGCGGGATCGGGGAGGGATCCATCACATAGCGCCCTTCCACCATGACCGGATAGGCATAGGCGGTGGCGATCTGGCCGTGTTGGGAAATATCCTCGAACAGTTTGACGTGCATCAATCCGTATTCTTCCAGCGCGTGCATCTTGCGGGTCTCTGTTTCACGGGGTTCCAGAAAACGCAGGGGTTCGGGGATCGGGACCTGATAGACCAGTATCTGATCTTCGCTCAGCGGCTCTTCGGGGATGCGGTGGCGGGTCTGGATGACGCTGGCCCGCTTGGTGGATTGGGTCACTGCCACGGCGGCGGTCTTCTCAAAGAACCGTCTTATCGACACTGCATTTGTGGTGTCATCCGCACCTTGGTCGATCACCTTTAACGTATCGTCCGGCGTCAAACAGGCCGCCGTTACTTGCACACCGCCCGTGCCCCAGCCATAAGGCATCGGCATTTCGCGGCTGGCAAAAGGCACCTGATAACCCGGTATCGCCAGCCCCTTGAGGATCGCGCGGCGGATCATGCGTTTGGTCTGTTCGTCCAGATAGGCGAAGTTATAGTCGCTCATATCACTGGTCCTTATGTCTTGGTTGGTCATAGTCATTCCGCCGTAATTTTAGTGTCTTGTTGCGCCGCATTTGCCGCCGCACGAATGGATCGGATCAGTTCCAGTTCAGACTGGAAATCCACGTAATGGGGAAGTTTGATATGCTCCAGAAAGCCGGTGGCTTGAATGTTGTCGGAATGACTGAGGACGAATTCTTCGTCTTGGGCGGGTGCGCCTGCGTTATCCTCGCCGAGTTCTTTCCAGCGTAGGGCGCGGTCTACCAGCGCCATCGAAATAGCCTTGCGTTCGCATTGGCCAAACACCAGCCCGTAGCCCCGTGTGAACTGCGGCGGCTCTGTCTTGGAGCCTTTGAACTGGTTCACGGTTTCACATTCCGTAACTGTTATTTCCCCGATCTCTACCGCGAAACCCAGTTCGGGAATGTCCATCTCCACTGCCACTTTGCCAATGCGCAGTTCACCGACAAACGCATGATTGCGCGCATATCCACGCTGGGTGGAATAGGCGAGCCCAAGCAGGAAGCCCTCATCCGCACGGGTGAGGTTCTGCAATCGCAAAGCACGGTTTGCGGGCAGTTCCATGGGCGCGCGCGTCAGGTCGGGCGGTGTTTCATCGTCCGGTTCAGCGGTTTCGATCAAGCTGTCCTTGTTCAGAAAGCCCATCACATGGGGCTTGCGTTCGGCCAGCAGGTCAGGATCGTCTTCAACCGGTGCATCCGGCACGGCCCCCTCGGCTGCCAGTTTGAAATCCAGCAAGCGATGGGTGTAATCGAAAGTCGGCCCGAGAATCTGCCCACCCGGCACGTCCTTAAACGTGGCCGAGACACGGCGCTGGCATTGCATGGTATCGGTTTTAATCGGATGGGATGCGCCAAAGCGGGGCAGGGTGGTGCGGTAGGCGCGGATCAGAAAGATCGCCTCGATCAGATCACCGCGGGATTGTTTGATCGCCAGCGCAGCCAGATCAGGATCATGCAAAGACCCTTCGGACATCACCCGATCCACCGCCAAAGACATCTGTTCGCGAATTTGCGCCAGCGAAAGCTCAGCCACCGCAGGGTCGCCACGGCGCACCTCGGCCAGCCAGTCATGGGCGGCGTCAATGGCCTTTTCGCCGCCTTTTACAGCTACATACATGTGACGGACTCCGGTTTCGTGGTGCGGGGGAGGGCGGCGATTTTGTCGCCTGCGGTGAAGAAGAAATCACACCCGAGCGGGAAGAGTGCCGCGTTCAACTGGAACGGTTCAAGCGAGGGCAGGGACAGTTGTGCGCTGTCTTTTATCCCCGGTCCCGTCAGGGTGGCGCCGGATTGCGACAGTTCCGGCATCTCGACAATCAGCGTGGCAGAGCGGTCGGGATATTGATCTGTACCGATGGCGTATTGCGTCAGGGGCAACAGCTCCTCCCACGCACCAAGGGCGAAATCGGCCTGCGCTGCTGGCACTAATGGCGCGCCTGTGTGGAACGTCAACCAGTCGCGGATCGGTTGAGAGTCTACCCCCCCTGCAAGATACAGCTTTGTTTCGGGGTCACACAGGGTCAGCAACAGGCTGCCTGCGGCGATGGAAAGTCCCTTTGGCGGCATTGCGCCGCTGACGGTTTCGATCACACCGGGGCGGGCCGTAACGTTCATAATAGCACGAAAGGCGGTGGCAGATTGGTGGGCGGCGTTGTCAAAACCGCCGGACAGGGCTGAGAGCTCCATCAGTCGTCTCCTCTGACCATTGTGAAGAAGTCCACCTTGGTGGCATTTGCGCGGCCCTGAATGGCGGCTTGCTGCTGCATCCGTTGCTGTCGCAGGGGTTGCAGAATGTCTTGTTCGACGTGTTCGGCCTGTGCGGTCTGCATCAGCGCATCGACCAAGGCGGCTTGTGTCGCATGGGCTTTGTCGCGGCCCTGCACATAGGCGTGACCCACTGCGCCGCACTTCAGTCGCAGGGAACAACGGGTCACTGTGACCTCTCCCATGTTAAAGGCAGATCCGGTGCCGCCCGTGCGACCGCGCACCATGACACCGCCGGTTTCGGGCTGGCGCAGCCAGTCAAAACTGTGGGTTGCAGACAGGGGTGCGCAAAGTTCTTCCATGGTCGGTGGCGCGGATTTTGCCAGCAACCCCATCCAGTTTTTACGTTTCGTTTGGTCATCCATCTAGACAATTTCCTGATGTGTCTATAATACTATACAACTAGACAAGTGGTAGCGCGGATAAGGTGGCGTTGCCAGATGAATTTTGTGAAGGTTTTGTGACGTGGCCAAACAAGCGATCTGGAAAGATATTGCCGAACGCATCACCCGAGATATTGCCAAGGGGCATCATAAAGCGGGGGAGAAACTGCCAACCGAAGTGGCCTATGGGACACGGTTCGGGGTCAACCGCCACACCGTGCGACACGCAATCTCGGCGCTGGTAGAGGAAGGTCTGGTCTACACCAGACGCGGGGCAGGTGCCTTTGTTGCGGCTGATCCGGTGCGCTATTCCGTGGGCAAAAGGGTGCGCTTTCACCAATCTGTGGCAGAGGCGGGGCATCAGGGGTCAAAAGAGCTCCTGTCGATGACAACGCGCCCTGCGGATGCAGAAGAGGCGCGCGCTTTGGGCCGGCGCAAGGGCGTTCAGGTGCATGTGGTTGAAGGTCTGGCGCGGGTGGATGAAACGCCGGTGGCGCATTTCATATCCGTTTTTCCGGCAGCGCGATTTCCCGACCTGCTGGCACATTTGCAGACGCTAAATTCGATCACAGCTGCTTTTGCCGCTTGCGGGGTGCAGGATTATACCCGTCAGGAAACGCGACTGGCGGCAGTGAATGCAAATGCCACTTCGGCCACTTTGTTAAACCTGAAGGTTGGTACTGCCCTGCTGCGCAGCACCAACGTAGATGTAGATCTGGACGGGCAGCCTGTCGAATACGGTCGCACATGGTTTTCCGGCAACCATATCGAGCTGACCATAGATGGTTCGGACACCAACATCTGACAGCGCGAGATCAAGAGCCTTTGTTGCCGATAAGCTTGCTGCGCAGCCAGCCTGAAAGGGAGTCCATCATCATCACCATTAAAACGATCAGAACGATGTAATAGGTCACTTCCTCCCAGTCTTTGCCGGTGATAATCGCCTGCGTCAGCAACAATCCGATACCGCCCCCGACAATCGCGCCGATAACTGTGGCACTGCGGGTGTTGGATTCCAGATAGTATAGCACCTGACTGATGAAGACGGGGGTGATCTGCGGTAACACGCCAAAACGGTAGCGCTGGAGCGGTTTCGCACCGGTCGAACGAATACCCTCGATCTGTTTCTCGTCCACGTTTTCCAGCGTCTCGGAGAACATCTTGCCAAAGGTTCCAGTGTCCGTCAGCAGGATCGCCAGCGCACCTGTCAGCGGACCGGGGCCAAAAGCGCGGGACAGGATGATCGTCCAGATCAAACCGTCCACACCCCGTAGAAAGTCAAAGGCCCGCCGCATGGAGAACCGCGCCACCATATTTTTAGTGAAATTCTGTGCTGAGAGAAACGCCAGCGGCAAGGCAATCAGCGCCGCTCCAATAGTGCCTAGGAAGGCCATCAGAATGGTCTCAAATATCGCCCAAGCCACATCAGCATGCCGCCACATAGCGTTGTTCCAGAACCCGTCCCACATCAGCGCAAGGTTGCTGCTATTCGGGTCGATCCGTGGGGCAGTGCTGGCCAGATAGGCCAGTTGCGCAGGGCTTTTGCCGTAAAACGGACTGTCGAGTGTGAAGAAGAACATCTCCCATCCTGTAAAGTAGCGGAAGATTTCGGTTTTGGATTTCGTGACATTAATCCGACCCCCCGGCACAGTGATGGCCACGCGGTTGCGCGAGGCAGAGATGAACGGGGGGACATCCGCTGTGGGCAGTTCAAGGTCGATGCCGCTGTTGCGCGTGGTGATCTTGATCGGGCCGTAATCGGGCACATCATAATAGACCACCTTGCCTGTCAATTCGACCACGGTTCCGTCGCGCAGGGTCACAAAAGCATCCGTGCCATTGCCATCGACCCATTCCGGATAGCTGCCATCGGGGTAACGACCCTTCTTTTCACCTTCGATTGCGGCGGTCAGGGTGCCAGCGCCACGGTTCGATTTGGTGATGTGCGTTTTGTAAGAATAACTGTCCGCTACAAGCGTGCGGGCGTTCTCCAGACTTGCACGTTGGCCGAGACCTGCGATGTCAAAGGCAAAGAAGATATAGGCAAAATAGGCGATAACTGCCGCCAGCAATGCGTAGGAAAGGGTCTTTTTACCATTCACCTGCCGGACCGCGCCGGATTTAAGGGTAGCAGTGTTCATTTGGTGTCTCCCACCAGTTTGTTGCGCAGAAGGCCGGACAGCTGGTCCACGGCGACGATGGCAAGGAACAACAGGATGAAGATTGCTGCGGCCTCGTCGTATTTGCCCTGCCCCCAACTGATCGCGTTGCGCAGGTCATAGCCGATGCCACCAGCACCAACGAAGCCAAGGATGGCCGAAGCGCGTATGTTGATTTCAAAACGCAGCAGAGCATAGCTGATGAAATTAGGAGAAACCTGCGGGATAATCCCCAGCCACATGCGCTGCATCCAGCCCGCTCCGACCGAGGCAAGACCCTCTACCGGCTTTAGGTCGGCGTTTTCGGTGACTTCGGAGAAAAGTTTGCCAAGCGCCCCGACCGTGTGAAACGCGATCGCAATCATGGCAGGCACGGGGCCACCGCCGAGGATGAAAATCAACACGAGGGCGATAACGATTTCAGGGATCGCGCGCATGATGTCGGACAGGCGGCGAAACAGCGGGATCAGGCGGGGCCAGCGGGCCAGACCACGGGTTGACAGTAGCGCCAGAAAAATAGCCATGATCGCGCCAGCCAGAGTAGCGGCAGCAGCGATGTTGATGGTTTCCAGTAGGCTCGGGAAGAAGGTGACCAGATGGGCGGGCAGCAGGGTAATCTTCTGCGCGGCTTCGCCCAGAACTTCGGCGGGGAAGTCCAGCACATGGGGCAGCCCGTTCCAGAATCCACCGGCATTCCTGTCGTCTGCGGTCATGAACCCGCCGCAAAGCATGGCCACCAGAAGGACCAGCATCACGCCGCTATAAAGTCTTTTTCGGTGGGTTTGGGCCAGATAGCTGGCGCGGGTATCCAGTGCGCTCTGTGGCATTCTATTTTCCTGAGGAGTCTGAAAAAATTGACCGAGCAGAACGGGGGGCGTTCAGCTCGGCCAGATGCAGTTTGAAATGTTTTTAGTTGGATTTCAGTTCGCGGGCTTTGATGATGACTTCATAAGCATCATGGGTGATCGGCGCGAAGGCTTTGGCCTCGCCGTTGGCTACACCATAGGCGCAATCAGGATCCATAGCGTGCAATGATCCTACCAGACCTGTCATCTTGATCTTTACGTCTGCAGGCAGGGATTTGCGCAAGACAATGGGGCCTTCGGGAATGGTTTTGGACTGCCAGATTTTTACCATCTCGTTCATGTCCACCAGACCTGCATCAACCGCCTTGCGCAGCGCGCCGGAGTTGTAGCCGTCTTCCCATTCGCCCAGACCATCGGCCCATGTCACGCCCGCGTCGATGTCACCGTTGGCAACGGCAACGATGGTTTGCTCGTGGCCACCGGTGAATTTCACTTCACCGAAGTAGTCGCCGGAGTCCATAGATGCACCGGTTGCCGCAGGAATTTCAATGGACGGGATCAGGAAGCCTGAAGTGGAGTTCGGATCACCAAAGCCGAAAACTTTGTCTTTCATGTCTTCCAGCGACGTGATGCCGCTGTCCTTGCGCGCAAAACCGATCGAATAGTAACCGTAACCGCCGTCTTCGTTGTATTTCACCAGAACCGGTTCAACCGCTTCGGGATCGGACAGGTAGGTTTTTGCATAACCGGATGCGCCAAGCCATGCCATGTCGATGGTGCCTCCCAGCAGACCCTGAATGACGCCGTTGTAGTCGGCAGGGGCGAACAGCTTGGTTTCAACGCCCAGCAGTTCGGTGGTTTTGTCAGCCAGACACTGATAGCTGTTCATCCGGTCCTGTGCGTTCTCTCCGCCCAGAATGCCGATGCGGAATTCGGTGATCTCTTGGGCTTGTGCAGCACCGCACAGCGCGGATGTTGCAAGGATCGCTGCGATCAGTTTTTTCATTGGTCTTTCTCCAGTCGATAACCCCGCCGGTATTGGCGGGAATAGGATTAATTGTCAGGCAATGGCCAGTTCGGGCATCTTGTGGTCCGCCAAAACGTCTACGCTGGTGGATGTGGCCGCTTCGCTAAAGCTGCTGTCCGCGCCGTAGATGTCGCGCGCCGCGCTGAGGGTCAGTTCGTCGCCGGTGCCGTCAAACACCACACGGCCCGCCCGCATTCCGATGATCCGGTCACAATAGCGCCGCGCGGTATCAAGGGTGTGCAGATTGCAGATGACCAGCTTGCCGTCCTGATCATGAATGGACCGCAGGCTGTCCATAACGATCTGCGCGTTCATCGGATCAAGCGATGCAATCGGCTCATCCGCTAGCACGATCTGCGGGTCCTGCATCAAGGCCCGAGCAATGGCCACGCGCTGTTGCTGCCCACCCGAGAGCGCTTGCGCCCGTTTCGCGGCGTGCTCAGAAATACCCAGACGTTCGAGAATATCAATCGCATGGTGGATGTCCTTTTCGGGGTAGATGTTGAACATCGTTGCCAGCGTGTTGCGCCGGTTCAGCGTGCCGTGCAGCACGTTGGAGACCACATCCATACGAGGCACCAAATTGAACTGCTGAAAAATCATGGCGCATCGGGATTGCCACGCCCGCTTCTCGGCCCCTGTCAGGGAAGAGATCTCTTGCCCGCGAAACCGGATCGTGCCGCTGGTCGGATCGTTCAGCCGGTTCAGCATCCGCAACAGTGTGGATTTACCCGCGCCCGATGCACCGATGATGCCAATGAACTGGCTGCGCTCCACTGACAAATCGACCTGATCGACCGCCGTAGATGTCGCGAATTTTTTGGTAAGCCCTGAAAGCTGAAATAGCATATGTCACCCGATGTTCTGTCACGGCGGGGAATAGACGGGCTTTGAAACGAGCGGTTGTCAGTTTCTTGAAGCTTTTGTGAACATGTAGTTTTTTTCAGAAGTCGCAACACAGAAGTAGGCAGGGCACCGAGCCTAAAGACTCTGTCTGTTTTGGTAGCAAAAAAGAGTAGCGTGCCTGTGTTGACTTCTCCGACTTATTTTGTCAGGTAATAAAGCATAGCCACTCGACAGTAAATCCATCGGGCAGCCAGCATGCAAAACCGACAAGGAAAAGGGGCTGATGATGGCTGACCCGACCACCCTGAATGCGCGGCGCTTTAGCGCACGCACTATAAAGACCACGCACGCAGAAAATCCGATTGCAAAGCGTCACGCCGAAATCGGGGGGATCGTGACATGGGCATAGTGCATAAGGATATTCAGGCAGCCGGGGCGCAGATCGCGGCCAACGGGTTTTCAACTTCCGCCAACCAGACGCCGGTACATTCTGCCGCCGAGCTGACAGGGGAAGGCCCAACCGCTTATATCCGTCACCTTGATCAGGTTTACACCCTGCGCATCACCCGCGCGAATAAGTTGATCCTGACCAAATGACCCCGCAAGATACAGACCCCAAACCCCAGCGCGGAGGTGCGCCGGTAGGGTTCCTGTCAGAACTGGGCCCGCTAGAGGCTGCTGCGGTGGTTTACCTGCGCCTCTGGTGTAGCAGTGCGCAGACACAAGCCCGCGCTGTCAGCGATTTTGAAGCCATGCTCGGTCCGGACAACGGCAGCCGTGTCGCGGCGGCGCTGGCGCAGATTTGTCAGGCCTGCTCGCTCCACGGGCGCCGCCCTTTAATGCGGCATCATGTGGATTGCACCTGTCTTGGTGGCGATGAAAGCTGCTTTGCCAACTTCATCGCAGCTGCAACCGAAGGCGCGCGGGAGGATGCGTTTCTTTTCGCATCAAACATTGTGCGCCCTGACATCGCTTTGAACCTTGTCACAACCGCCAGAGACTTCGGGCTTGGCCTTAGATTGATGGGCAACGCAGCCTGCGTTCCGCCCGAACCTCGAACAAATACTCTTCACTAAGCAGAAAGACCCTACCATGAAGACCCTTACGCAACTGGCGGGCTTGTTGGCCGCAACCACGGCCCTTACCGCACCTGCGCTTGCAGAAACAGCGCCGGAGAAGGCAGCCGTAATCGCGAATTATGCGGATATCGCAGAAGCAACCTACGGCGACAGCCTGCAAGCTGCCAAGACCCTGCAAGCGGCTGTAGCACATCTGGTGACGGACCCGTCCGCCGAAGCCTTGCAAGCTGCCAAAACCGCATGGCTGGCCGCGCGTGTCCCTTACCAACAAAGCGAAGTCTTCCGGTTCGGCAATCCGATTGTGGACGATTGGGAAGGCAAGGTGAATGCATGGCCGCTGGACGAAGGACTGATCGACTATGTGGATGCCTCTTACGGCGGTGCTACGGATGAAAACGCGGCGGCCGCGCTGAATGTTGTGGCCAATCCGACGTTCAAACTGGGTGGCACGGAAGTAGATGCCACAACCATCACGCCCGCCCTGCTGGAAGATACCCTGCAGGAAGCGGATGGCGTTGAGGCAAACGTGGCAACGGGGTATCACGCCATTGAATTCCTGCTCTGGGGGCAGGATCTGAACGGGCACAAGGCCGGAAACGGTAACCGTCCGTGGACCGATTATGCCAAGGGCGAAGACTGCACAAATGGCAACTGCGACCGGCGCGGCGATTATTTGCAAGCCGCTACCGATCTGCTGATCAGTGATCTTGACTGGATGACAGCACAATGGGGGGCCGAAGGCGAAGCCCGTCAGGCGATCAGCGGTGATGAAATCGCAGGGCTTTCCGCGATGCTGACCGGCATGGGGTCGCTGTCCTACGGCGAACAAGCGGGCGAGCGGATGCGGCTTGGTCTGATGTTGAACGATCCCGAAGAAGAACATGACTGTTTCTCGGACAACACCCACAACAGCCACTATTATGACGGTCTGGGCGTGCAGAATGTGTACCTTGGCGATTATGTCCGTATCGACGGCACCCTTGTCAGCGGCCCTTCACTGGCGGATCTGGTTGCGGCGAAAGATGCAGCGCTCGACGGGCAGATGCAGGGTAAACTGTCCACAACCATGATGGCGCTGGGCCGGATCAAATCCGCAGCCGAGGCTGGCTTTGCATACGATCAGATGCTGGAGCAGGGCAATCAGGCGGGTGAAGCACTGGTCATGGGCGGCGTTGACGGCTTGATCGACCAGACCCGCACCATTGAACGCATCGTGACTGAACTGGGCCTGAACGGCATCGCGTTTGAAGGGTCTGACAGTCTCGATAATCCGGGCGCCGTCTTCGAATAAGCGCCTTTCGGGTGGCAGGCTGAATGTCTGCCACCGGTTTTCTGCTGCAGCGCTTTCCGATCGGCAGAGCCTTGCCCGAATCCGGTCCGAAGCGGGCTGGACTAAAGTTTTCAAACTGGTATCACCCCGCCGTCGGGCTGTGCCCAGAGGTTGCAAGGCGGCATCGGATTTCTGGCTATGACGGTTATGCGCCGTGGCCAATGCTCCGGTTCTCCAGCCTTTCGCCAGAGAGTAAGTATATGGACATAAACAAAACCTTCCGCAGCCTGTCCTGTTCTGCGATGATTGCGTTCCTGCCTGTGGCCGGGTTCGCCCAAACATTGCAACCGGATGACAGCCACCTTGATGTGGTTCCCAGAACCGATGCGGAAAAGGCGCGGATCGCGGCGGTCACAGCCCCGCCCACCGACTTTAGCCAGCCCCAGAAGTTTGAAGAAAACAGCGCTGGAGCCGCCAGTGTTCGGGTGCGCGACAGTCGCGATGCGTTTTCAGATATGTCCGGTAATATGCCGTTCGCCCGTGAGCTGGATTTCAAGGTCGGCAACGGATTTTTTCGCAAGCTCTGGGTGTCCTCGCCAAGTTCCACACTGGCATCTGACGGGCTTGGTCCGCTGTTCAACGCACGCTCTTGCCAGCGCTGTCACCTGAAGGACGGGCGCGGTCATCCCCCCGAACCGGGCGGCGAAAATGCGGTGTCTTTTCTGATGCGGATTTCCGTCCCAACACCGGAACGTGTGACATCCGATCTGAAAAGTTACCTCAGCACCCGTCCCGATCCGGTTTATGGCGGGCAGATTCAGGATGAAGGTCTTGCAGGACATAACGCAGAAGCGCGAATTGATGTGCGCTACAGTGAAACCGAGATTGCCCTTTCGGGGAACGAGACAGCATCCCTGCGCAAACCCGCCTTCGCGCTGGCTGATCTTGGCTATGGTCCGCTGGCAGACGGGGCGGTCATCAGCCCGCGTGTCGCACCGCAGATGATCGGTCTTGGTCTGCTAGAGGCGATTCCGGCGGCTGATATTTTAGCCAAAGAAGACGCAGAGGATACGGATGGGGACGGGATTTCGGGACGCGCCAATATTGTCTGGTCGGCGCAATTTCAACGTCCAATGCTGGGTCGCTTCGGCCTGAAAGCGGGCCAGCCGAGCGTTCGCGAACAAACCGCAGCAGCATTTTTGGGGGACATCGGGATTTCGTCGTCCCTGCACGACGCCGCCTTTGGGGATTGCACCACGGCGCAGGATGTCTGTGTTTCAGCGCTTCACGGTGATCAGGACGCGCGGGTGTTTGAAGTGGACGACGAGACGCTCGATCTCGTGACTTTTTACAGCCGCAATCTGGGCGTGCCAAAGCGCCGTGATGTAGACGACCCACAGGTCTTGCGCGGCAAGCAGGTGTTTTACGAAACCGGATGCACTGGCTGTCATACGCCGAATTTCGTGACCAACCGTTTGAAAGACCAGCCGGAACAAAGCTTTCAGCTGATCTGGCCCTATACCGATATGTTGCTGCACGACATGGGCGAGGGACTGGCCGATCATGCACCCGAAGCCCGTGCCAGCGGTACTGAATGGCGCACGCCGCCGCTTTGGGGGATCGGTCTGACCAAGGATGTCAGCGGTCACACCCAGTTCCTGCACGACGGTCGGGCGCGCTCCTTGTTGGAGGCCGTGTTGTGGCACGGCGGCGAGGCCCAAGCATCCCGCGACACTGTTATCAAAATGACCCCTGCCGATCGGGTTGCTCTGATCCGCTTCCTTGAAAGTCTGTAATCCATGAAGAAAATTTGCACCCTTATCATCGCTTTGATTTTGCCCGTTTCGGCCAGCGCCGATAGCGCATTGGTGGATCGCGTGATTAGCAACCATGTGATTCCACGCTTCCGAACGCTGGCGCAAACCACCGCGCAACTGGCGGAAACGGCAGCACAGACCTGTGATCTTGATAACGGGCAAGTGGTATCTGATTATCATGCTGCCTTTGATGCGTGGGTGAGTGTCAGCCACCTGCGGTTTGGTCCCACCGAAGTCGACGACCGCGCCTTTGCGCTGGCGTTCTGGCCGGACCCGCGTAGCAAGACCACCAAAGCGCTGCACCAGATGATCTCCAGCGAAGATCCGGTGATCCAGTTGCCGGAAAACTATGCGCAAGCATCAATTGCGGTGCGCGGGTTTTATGCGATGGAATATGTGCTGTTTGATGAACCGACGCGGGCGTTGGGCCATCCGGATTACCAATGCGCACTGTTTCAGGCGATGACAAAGGACACAGCCATGCTCAGTCAGGCCATTTTGGACGACTGGCAGCCGGATTATGCCGCGCTGATGCTGTCTGCGGGGCAAAACGAGCGCTACCAGACAGACAAAGAGGCGGTGCAAGAGCTGTTCAAGGCTGCTTTGACCGGCTTCCAGTTTACCAAAGACACCCGCATTGGCCGGCCCCTTGGCACCTTTGACAAACCGCGCCCGAAACGCGCAGAGGCGCGGCGTTCCGGACGATCCTTGCGCAATGTGGTGTTGGCTACGGATGCTTCGCTGGATCTGGCCCGCCAACTGGGGCAGGGCGAAGATGCTCTCCAAAGCCGCTATGACGAATTGGAACATTACTTCACCACCGCCGTTGCCAAACTGGAAAGCCCCGTATTTGCGGGCGTTTCGGACCCACAAAGCCGCGTGAAGGTAGAAGTTGTGCAACAGGCCGTGGACCGGTTGCTGGAATATACGCTCGGCGGTTTGGGGCCTCATCTCGGGGTGGCCGAAGGGTTTAACGCGCTGGATGGGGACTAACGATGACAAGTCGTCGGGGGTTTCTGGCAGGGCTGGCTGCCGCTGGGTTGGCACCGCGTACCACATGGGCCAGCGCAGGCGCGCCGGCTCTTCTGGCAGCGGCACGCACTGATACAGGGGCTTATGTGCTCTGCGGATTGTCGGCTGCCGGAGAAGTCTTGTTTGACATACCGCTACCGGATCGCGGCCATGCCGCCGCCGCCCATCCGCACCGCGCCGAAGCGGTTGCCTTTGCTCGACGACCGGGGCGGTTCGCAGTCATTTTGAACTGCGTAAACGGCGCGGTGCTGGCAACGCTCGATGCGCCGAACGGCCGCCATTTCTATGGGCATGGAAGCTTTAGTCAGGATGGGCGATACCTGTTCACGACAGAAAACGATTATGAGGCCGGACAGGGCGTTATCGGCGTCTGGGACAGCGCAAAGGACTATCGGCGCGTGGGGGAGTTTGGCTCTGGCGGGGTTGGACCGCATGAGATCAAGACCCTACCATCCGGTGATTTGGTGGTGGCGAATGGCGGGATAGAGACCCATCCGGACGCTGGGCGGGCCAAGCTGAACATTCCCACGATGCAGTCGAACCTGAGCTATCTTTCCACCCAAGGGTCTGTGATTGAGACTGTTCGACTCGATCCTGCCCTTCACAAGAACTCGATCCGTCATCTGGATGTTTCAGACGATGGGCTGGTTGCCGCTGGGATGCAGTGGCAGGGGGATAAGGGGCAGGTGGTGCCGTTGATTTTCACCCATAAACAGGGGAAAGCGGCGGGTGTTCTGGATCTTGCGCCCGCGCTTTACCGCCGGATGAACGGTTATGTGGGCAGCATTGGCATCGATCATACGGGGCGCCAGATCGCCGCGACCTCACCGCGCGGCGGACTGGTGCTGACCGCAGAGCTGCGCGGGCGTGTGCAAGACACGTCCATCGACGTCTATCCCGATGTTTGTGGCGTGGCGTTTGGCCCTTTTGGGCGGATGGTCACAACTGGTGCAGGGCAAGTAATCGGCGGCTTGGCATCAACGCCGAACATCTATCCCAAGTTGCATTGGGACAACCATCTGGTGCGCATCTGATTTAGCGAACCGATCAGCGAACCGCGTTTTAAGCTCAGTACCGTGCGGCCCGATTTCCGGCCGGCAGTGCGTTGCTAATCTACCTGAACAGCGGAGGTGGAGGGGGCGTTAAACGTTGCAAAATTGCTAAGTTTGGGTGTCTTTGCCAAATATAAACCGCATTTCTGTATATAGCTGTTTGGGCAGAGTCTGGAGTATGTTAGTTTGATGGAAAAAATCGCGTTGCTGTGCCTTTCTACCCTAAGACGAACGGCTCTAAGGCGACCGAAGACAAAGCAGGCAGGCTAACACATGGTTCAAAATCCATCTCCAATTGCTGTGCGCGGCTCTGGTAAGCTGTCTGCTTTAAAAACTGTGGCCTGTGGCGCCGCAGGCCTGTTCCTTCTGCCAAATGCCGGTGTTGCGCAGACTGTTGCAGGTCCGGAAAGCAGTTTGATGGCGCAGTTTATCGCAGAGTATTACTGGTACGTCATGTCCGGCTCTATGTTGTTCATGTCCCTTTTGCTGGCGCTTGTTGCTGTCACTATTCGCAACATCCATCTTCTGCGCCACCGCCGCCACACCATCATTGCACAGGGTGCCGAGCTTGAGTTTCAAAAACAGGCGATGGATCACCACGCGATTGTTAGTATCGCGAACAGTGAAGGGATCATCAGCTATGTGAACGAGAACTTCAAACGGGTCACTGGCTACGCTGAAGAAGAAATCCTTGGGCAGGATGTCAAGGTTCTCTGGGCGGAGCGCAAGCTTGACGACACGATGAAAGACCTCCTGCTGGCGCTGGACCGTCGGGAGCCGTGGTCCGGTGAAATCCCGACCAAGAAGAAGAACGGCAACTTTTTCTGGGCGCAGGCGACGATGGTGCCATTTTTTGACGCTGATGGAAATTACGTCAACACCACGTCGATCCGCACGGATGTGACTGCGAATAAAATGGCTGAAGCGAAGCGGCAGCTGACCTCTTCGCTTGATCTGTTGAAAGACGAAGTGGCGATGTTCTGGCCGGATACGCTCCAACTTGTTTATATGAACAAAGCGGCGCGGGAACAGAACGGGTGGTCCGAACAAGATTACCGCGCGAAGACAGTTTTCGACGTTTACATTCCGATTGAACGGGGCCCGTTTGAAAAACTTCTGGAAACCTTGAAGCATACGCGCACCGGTCAGGCCAGCTTCGAGATGCCTGCAGGCAAGCGTGTGATCGAGATTACCGTCCAGTATGTGACACCACAGAACGAAAACCCGCGTTATGTGGCGATTATTCGTGACGTGACCGAGGCCGCGCGGTCAAAGAGGGAAGTCGCAAATATGCGCACTGTTCTCGATCTGGCGGAATACGAAGTCTATATGATGGACGCCACCACGCTGGATTATACCTACCTGAATAAGGCCGCTCTGCGTACGGTTGGCTGGGGTGAAGGCGAATACCGCGGCAGATCACCGGTTGACGACGACGAACAGTTCGACCGCGAAAGCTTTGAAAAACGGGTGGCTCCGCTGCGCGAGGGCAATAAAACCGCCGTCACATTCGAGCGCCGTTCCCTGCATCGCCGACCCACCGAGGTTACGGTTCAAAAACTGCGGATGAGCGACAAAGGAGAGCAATTCGTAGCAATCGTGCGCGACATTACAGAGCGGGCGACAGCGGAACGGGAAATCCGGCGGTTCAAGACCGCGCTCGACCTTAGTACCGATGCGGTCCACATGTTCTGGCCAGAGACCCTGCGCTACTTTTATGGCAACGAAGAGGCGTTGCGCCGCTCTGGCGACAGCTTTGAAGAATTCCTTAACCACGGGCCGCTGGACACAAATCCGTCTTTGACCCGCGAAATGCTGCAAAAGCGTCTGGATCGGTTGATCAGCGGAGAGGTGTCTTCGCAGGTCTACGAGACAGAACACTACCTGTCAGACGGGTCGGTCATGCCGGTTGAGGTGAACCTTCAATATATCGAGCCCAAATATCACCGGCCGTACTTCCTTGCGATAATCCGTGATCTGACGAAAACAAAGGCGGCTGATAAGGCGAAATCCGAATTTGTGGCCACAGTCAGCCACGAACTGCGCACGCCACTGACGTCTATTAAGGGGTCGCTTGGTCTGGTGCGCACCGGCGCAATGGGGGTTTTGCCGGACAAACCCAAGGCTATGATCGAAATCGCCTATAACAACTGTGAGCGTCTGGTCCGATTGATCAACGACATTCTGGATATTGAAAAGATCGAAGCGGGCAAAATGGACTTCCAGATGGAGCGGTTGGATATGACCCAGCTGCTTACGGATGCAATGGAATCCAACAGTTCCTACGGCGAAGAATTGGGCATCAGCTTCAACGTGGTTACGCCGGACGCTCCGATTTACACCCACGGCGACGCGGGGCGTTTGTTGCAGGTCATGGCCAACCTTATGTCCAATGCCGCAAAATTCTCCAACAGCGGCAGCACTGTGGATATCAAGCTTGAGGCCTTTGGGGAAAGGATGCGGGTGACTGTTTCGGATCGGGGCGCGGGTATTCCGCTCAGTGCCCAGCCAACGATCTTTGACAAGTTTACACAGGCGGATTCTTCAGACGTTCGCAAAAAAGGCGGCACCGGTCTGGGGTTGAGCATCTCTAAAATGATCGTGGAAAAACATGGTGGCGAGTTGAGCTTCCGCAGTGTTCCTGACGTTGGCACCGACTTCTGGTTCGAACTGGAGCTACTGGAAGCGGTCAAGCTGTTGCCGAACAGCACTCTTGCCCCCGCTCTGCCACAGGTTCTGGTGTGCGAAGATGATCGGGACGTGGCGTTGACCCTGAAAAACGTGCTGGAGTTCGAGGGCTTCAATGTCACCATTTCACCGGATGCCTCTAGCGCGCGGGACCGGCTGAACCACATGAATTTTGACGCTATGACGCTCGACCTGGGGCTGCCAGACGGCAATGGAATGGATCTTTTGCAAGAACTGCGCAACACGGATGAACACGCTGATTTGCCGGTGATTATCATCACAGGCAGCCAGATCGAAGTGGGGGAGCCGGTGCCTGGGAACCTCAAAGGGCTGTTCCGCAAGCCCCCTAACAGCCACGAGCTGATTTCTTTGCTGCAAGCCGTAACCGAAGACGCAGAAGCCGCCCGCCCGCGAATCCTTCACGTCGAAGACGATGAGGGCACCCGCGAAGTTGTGAAGAACATCATGGCCGACGCTGCCGATGTTGACGCTGCTCCATCCATTGGCTCTGCGCGGGGGATGCTGGAAGCGGGAAGCTATGATCTATTGCTGCTGGACCTGAACCTGCCCGATGGCAACGGGTTGGATTTGTTGAAGACGCTCAAAAACCACAATGCGAGCAAGATGCCGATCATTGTATTTTCAGGAGATGAAAGTACCGATCTGCGGGACGAGAATATCTCCTCGGTATTGTTGAAATCCCACGTCACAAACGAGAAAATCCTTGCAGAGATCATGGATACCATGAAAAACAAAATCACCCTATCTTAGAGAATACTTTACAATGTCCGCACTTGAAAAAATCCTCCACGTCGAAGATGACGCGGATATCCGGGAAATAGCTAAAATTGCTTTGGAGATGATTGGAGAATTTGACGTTCACCAATGCGCTTCGGGGCATGATGCGATCGCAATAGCCGAGGAATACGCACCGGATCTAATATTGCTGGATGTGATGATGCCGGTGATCGGGGGGGAGGAAACCCTGCGCGAACTGCGCAAAATTCCGGCGCTCGACGGGGTGCCTGCGGTGTTTATGACGGCCAAAGCTCATCAAAAGGAAAAGCAGGCTTTGCTGGAGCAGGGGGCTGTCGCGGTAATTGTTAAGCCGTTCGACCCGACAACGCTCGCCGATGATATACGCGCGATCTGGAGCGCACTGTAAGGCTGCGGGGCTGTTGGTGGGGGGCTTCTGACGCCCCTAAGAAGATCAAGCGTCGATGGCGTCCTGAACGTGACCTATGAGGGTTACTACACCATCACAAAACGTGTTGCTGTAACCGCCTTTTTCGATGGTTGCGTTCACTTCCAATTCCAGGCTTGCCGCAAAGCTGCCCAGCGTGGTGAACCCCAATGTTCCGGCCAGCCCGTGGATTTTATGGACGATGAAGCGCAATTCGTCCATGTCGTTTGCCGTACAAGTGCCTGCCGTAAGCTTGGAGTGGAGCGCTATAAGACGTTCCTTCCGCTCGGGCAGGCTGTTCACGAACTTCCCACGAATTTCCAGCAGCTTGCCGGACAGGCCAGCGTTCATCAGAAACCCATTTCCAATTTAGAGACGTTTTTGGCCGAGGGGTGCTTCAGACGATTGCGAATGGTGTCAATCTTGCTGGACCAGCCACTATTGTTGGGAAGACGGCGCAGAGATTGTACAGCACCTTCGGCGGAATCCACAGCCTTATACAGCGGTTCAAGCGTGCTTTTGCTGCTAAAGAAGCCGCATTTGACGGGCTGCCCCATCACCAGTTGCACGTCCATCTTCGCGCCGTTGTCATAGACAAGTTCCATATCACGGATCGACATGGAAATTTCGCCGGGCAAGTCGTTGAATGTATCCATCACCACCTTGTGGCAAATGGCGACGAACTGGCCGTTGCCCCGATAACTTAGAAAGAACTCGCTGCGGCGCAGGTTGTCAGAGATCGCTTCGGCAATATCGATAATCGTATTTGAGAAATCGGTGCCCGAGCTATGCTGGTGGATAGTGGCGATATTCGCGACCTGAAAAGCCACGATGCAAGACCCGAACAGTCCGCCCCGTGTCAGTTGCAAAAGGTAGTTTTCAAACGCCAGCTTGTCGATCACACCTGCCACGCCTTCAATCCGGATCTCTTCGGAGATAGCGACAGGGCTTTTTGTTTCAATCTGGTCGCGCAAAGCCTCAAGCGCAAAGCTCTTGTCCTCGGCTGCGGCGTGTTCCTGAACCAGACGCGCGGCGAGATTCACTCGGGTGCCCAACTCCAGAACGTCGAAAGGTTTGGTGACATAATCCGACGCACCCGCGGTAAAAGCGCGGTCGATGTACTGGCGGTCGGCCATAGCGGTGATCATCAGGATCGGAGCAGAGCGGTAGGCGGGAAATTTACGAATGAGATGGCACAATTCGATCCCGTCCATTTCCGGCATCTGTATATCCAGGAGGAAACAGTCAAAGCGGGTCGGGCTGTTCTGAATAGTATGCAAGGCCTCAGCACCCGAAGTCACCAGCGTGATATCGGGAAAACCTGCCGCACCTACGACTTCTTTCAACAGCTCCAGGATGATTTCGTCGTCATCAACCGCGAGAATCTTCATTGGCCCCACCATGTCTTTCTAGTTCACAAGACGCGCTCCCAGGTTTCTACCAAGCGTCAGGGATTGGTTACATCTTGTGGTAGTATTCATAAATATTGTGGCGTGTTTGTGACGCATTGTTGTTAACACTGGTACGGAGTTAGGGAAAACTGGCGAAAAACCCGTTAAAAACGGTGCAAACTTGTCACGAAATTTGGTTGAGCTGCCGGAACACCCCATTTCACAATAAAATATTAACTTTTGATAAGAATCGGGTTTTCGTGATCTTTATTTGCAAATTCAGATAGAAACCGACCGTTTGGACGGGCTATTCACGCCGGATATTTGCGAATATTTGTAAAGTTTAGGTCTACATTTTGTAAAGTTTGGGTTCAGCCAATACGGGGGAATCCAACCTGACAAAGCTCAACTGGAGGGAACGGGTTCTGTTCTTTGTGTCAGACACTGTACCGCTGGGACAATTGTTTTTATGCCGGAGACCGTGATTAATTATGCAACCTTAGGGGTACTGTCGCTGTATGGCGCGTTTCAAAAAGAGAGTGGCACAGGCTGGTAGTGGCGCTCCGAACGTGACTGATTTATTGTGTAAACTGTCACGTGGGGCGGGGGAAACTGTAGACCAAGCCGCGCAGCTGCACTAGGTTTCAGGGACCAACACGGCGCTTGGACAACGATTCAAGGCGCTTTAACCAATCGGGAGCTAATATGAAGTTTAATACGCTGATGACAGGGACTGTCCTGTCCGGATTCCTCGCGGCCTCGGGGGCTGGCGCGCAAGAACTGGTCGTGCTGGATTGGTCCGGCTATGAAGATGAGGGCTTTTTGCAAAGCTACATCGAAAAACACGGCGGCCCGCCGACATACTCTTTCTTCGGGGAAGAAGAAGAGGCCTTCCAGAAACTGCGATCCGGTTTCAAAGCAGATGTTTCCCATCCTTGCAGCCAGTCGGTTTCCAAATGGCATGATGCCGGTCTTATCGAACCGATTGATCCGTCGAAGATCGATCTTTGGGACGAAGTTAACGCCGAGATGAAAGAGGCCTTCAAGTTTGATGGCGAATATTACCTGATTCCGTCGGACTGGGGCACTACGGCCCTGACATACCGCAGTGATATGGTTGATCCGGCAGCTATGAACACGTTGGAAGTGTTCAAGGATCCCAAATACGGGGGGCGGATATCCCTGCCTGACAACGTGGATGACGTCTATGCGCTGGCTTATCTAGCGACCGGAACTCAGGACTGGTCCAAGGCCACAGATGAAGATTTCGCCAAGGCCAATGAATGGCTGCGCGCAGTACACCCGATGGTGCGGGCTTATTGGGCGGACGGTGCGGAGCTGGCCCAATTGCTGACCAGCGGCGAGGTGATCGTCGCTTGGGCATGGAACGAGACTCCGACCACGCTGGCTGGGGAAGGTGTCGCGGTGAAAGCCAACCGTGAAACCAAGGAAGGCTCTTCCACTTGGTTCTGCGGCTATGTGAACCTGAAAGACGGCCCCAACGACGAAGCGCTGGTGTATGATTTCTTCAATACATGGCTGTCGCCTGAAACCACCCAGTATATCGTGAACGAATGGGGCTACGGCAGCGGCAACGAAACGCAAATGGCCTCTATGGGGACAGAGACTCTCAATGGCGTTGGTCTGGGCGAGATCGACGTGCCAATCTTGGCGCAGATCCCGATGGATCAACAGCTGCGTGAAAAGATGATCGCAGAGTTTGAGAAAATCAAAGCCGGTTTCTAAAAGTGAAGACCTTAATTGACGAAGGGCGCTCATTCGGGCGCCCTTTTTCTATCCTAAAGAATAGAAAGTTGTCGCTAAATCGCGCGCTTCCTATTCCATTCCCAGCATGCATCTAAAATTTCTTCCTTTATCTTTGATTTAGTAAAACTTTATCGAAGGAAAGATTATGAACTGTAGACAAATTGAAATAAATGTTAGGCAATCACGCATTTCTGCGCTGAGAAGCTTGGATGGCACAACCCGATCCGCCCGTCCAGTTGCGTTGACTTTGGAGCCTTCCGAGATTCGGATCCATTGGCCGGAAGGCATCGCTGAGGTTGAAGACCGGCTTTTTAAGGCGTTCAATGTTATGCGCTACATCGCGTAGCTGTCGGCTTTAATAAAATAGGAAATTCCAGCAGCACAGGAAGTTCGCAGAGATTTCGTAGGCGCTGTTTACTTCAAAAGCAGAACACTCTCCGCGCCCCAACCTACGCGGGCGCGGTCTTTGCGGGACAGGACTGTGCGCCCGGCGGTGTTGCGCATAGAAATGGTAACGGGGTGGTCCACGCCGTCCAGTTGCACATCGTAATAGGTCATATCCCCGTAGTAATAAACATCCTGCACAATGCCCGATGCCTCCCGTTCGGAGCGGGAATTTTCGTCGGAGAGAATTGTTAGCATTTCGGGGCGCACACCCGCTGTAACGCTGGCATCTACGCCGCCGGGGGCTTGTTCGGCGGGAATGGTGGCCTTTCCAAGTCCCGCAATTTCGCAGTCAAAGGTGCCGCCCGCGCCGTTGGTAACGGACACGTTCAGGAAGTTCATAACGCCGATAAATTCCGCTACCTCGCGGTTGACCGGACGACGGTAGAGTTCCTGAGGAGAGGCAAGCTGACCGATCCTGCCCTCAAACATCACCGCGATCCGGTCGGACATGGTCAGGGCTTCCTCCTGATCGTGGGTCACAAGAATAAAGGTGATCCCCACCGCCCGTTGTAGGTGGCGCAGTTCGGATTGCATCTGCTCGCGCATTTTCTTGTCGAGCGCGGACAAAGGTTCGTCCAGCAGCAGTACCTTGGGTTTGAGCACCAACGCACGGGCGAGCGCCACGCGCTGTCTCTGCCCGCCGGACATAGCATGAGAGGCACGGTCCCCGTAACCCGCCAGCCCGACCTGTTTCAGCGCAGCCTCCACGGCAGTTTTAATCTGCTCCTTGGGCATCTTGCGCGCCTTCAGCCCGTAAGCCACGTTTTCAGCCACGGACATATGGGGAAAAATCGCATAGCTCTGGAACACCATATTTGTGGGGCGGCGGTTGGCGGGGACGTTGTCCATGGACTGTCCGGCGATCTCTACGTGGCCTGCGGACACATCTTCAAACCCTGCGATGGTGCGCAGCAAGGTGGTCTTGCCACAGCCCGATGGCCCGAGCAGGGAAAAGAACTCTCCGGTGCGGATTTCGGCGTTCACATTATATAGTGCCTGAAAGTCGCCGTAGAATTTGTCGATGCCGCTCAGGCGGATGATCGGGTCGGTCATAGGAATCCTCCGGCATCTTCAATGCCTGTTTTTCTTGCGCTACGGCGGCGGAAATATTCGGCGGTGGCCAGCAGGGTTAGGGACAGGATCAGAAGGATCGTGCCAAGGGCCATCAGGCTGGGCAGCTTTTGGGGAAAGCGTAACTGCCCCCAGATATAGACCGGTAATGTGGGTTCGGTTCCGGCCAGAAAGAAGGCGATGATAAATTCATCGAGCGATATGGTGAAAGAAATCAGCATCGCAGAGACCACGCCGGGCAGCACCAGTGGCATTGTCACCAGCCAGAAGGTCGCCAGTTTGCTTCGCCCCAGATCGAAGGAAGCTTCTTCAAGGCTTTGATCAAGGCTCAGGAAGGCAGACGACAGGATCGCCACGCAAAACGGCGTGCAGATCAGCACATGACCCAGCACAATCGTCCAGAGCGACAGGTCAAACCCCATTTGCAGGATCACCACCAGCAGCGACACCCCGACGATAATCTCGGGCAGCACCAGCGGGACCATGATAAAGCCCATCACGGCTTTTTGTCCGCGAAACTTGTAACGGGACGACGCGCGCGCCGCCAGAATGCCAAGGCTCGTCGCGATAATGGCGGTGCTAACAGCGATCAGCAGACTGTTCTTGGTCGCCGTGTGCAGCGCTTCGGTTTCCCAAAGCACATTGAACCAGTTCAGCGTAAAGCCTTTCAGCGGGAAGGACACGATCGAGCTGTCATTAAATGCAAACACCGGCAGCAAAAGGGCAGGGGCATACAGAAAGATCAGAAACACACCGATATAAAGTTTGAACCATGTACCAGATTTCATTTCTGCCCCACCAGATATTTGCGGTTCATCCACACAAAGACCAGCGACACCACAGAGACAAGGAACATGGCCGAAAGCGCCAGTGCCGCGCCCAAGGGGGCGTTGTTGGCCTTTTTGAACTGCAATTCAATCATGTTGGAAATCATCAATCCGTTTGGCCCGCCCACCAGTCGCGGCGTGACGTAATCGCCGATGGTGGGGATGAACACAATTACCGTCGCCGCCACCACGCCGGGCATCGCCAGCGGTAGGGTAACACGGATAAAGCGGCGCAGCGGACCGTCGCCCAGATCTTCGGCGGCTTCCAGCAGGGAGCGGTCGATTTTTTCCAACGCGACAAAGATCGGCAGGATCGCAAAAGGCACCCAAGCGTGGGCCAGCGTCACAACCACGGCGTTTTGATTGTACAGGATAAAGGACAGCGGCTGTTCGATCACCCCCAATCCCAGCAGCGATCCGTTCACCACACCATTATACCCGAGGATCACCTTCCACAGAAAAATCCGCATCAGGTAGCTTGTCCAAAACGGAATGGTGATCAGAAAGATCCACAGCGGTTTACGTTTTTGTGGGACGTAGAAGCTGACGTAATAGGCGACTGGAAAGGCCAGCAGAATTGTCAGCGCCGTAACGAACGCGGAGATTTTCAGGGACCGTGCCATCAGTGTCTGGTAGATCGGTTCTGACCACGCCTCTATATAGTTTTTTAGCGTGAAGGTTTTATCAAGGTCGAGATAGTCCTGCGTCCAGAAGCTGAGGGCGATCACCATCGCGAGTGGTGCCGCCAGCAGCAGGATGGAATAGACCAGCGTGGGGCTGACCAGCAGCCAGCCCGAAGCTTCCTCCGAGCGGCGCCATTTGGCAAACCCGCTCATGCGATCGAGCCTAGGTTCATTCGATTGTAACCACTTCGCATTTTGTCCCTTTTGCTTCGTTCTATTGGAACGTCGAAATTCGGTCCAGAGCAAGCGAAAACGCTACAGATGCCCCTCTGCGCGCAGTTGTTTTGTGACTTCTACGATAGAGGCCCGCAAGGTCTCTACCAGAAAATCCACATCCTTGCGGGTCAGGGTCAGGGGCGGTGACATCACGTTCAGATGACCGATCGGGCGCACCAGCAGGCCAAGCCCTTCTGCCGTGATCGCGATCCGCTTGCCGATGTCCACTTCGTCAGGGAACAGTTCCTTGCTGGCCTTGTCCTTGACGTTCTCCACGCACATCATCAGCTTGCGCCCGCGCACGTTGCCGACAATCTCCAGATCGTTCAGCGTGTTAAGCTGTTCCTCAAAATACGCGCCCACTTCGGTCGCGTTCTGCATGAGGTCCTCACGCTCCATGATCTCGATGTTTTTCAGCGCCGCCGCACAGCAAACCGGATGGCCGCTGTAGGTATAGCCACTGGTGAACCATCGGTTTTCGTCACCTTGGGAAATCACATCGTGGATGCGATCCGAATAGATCATCGCGCCCATCGGCAGATAGCCTGACGACAGACCTTTGGCTGTGGTGATAATGTCAGGCACAACGCCAAATTCGTCCTCACTGGCAAAGAAATGGCCAAGCCGTCCGAAGGCGGTGACGACTTCATCCGCGAGGAACAGGATGTCGTGCTTCTGACAAACCTCCCACATCCGTTTCAGATAGCCCTTGGGCGGCACAAGCACACCGCCGGAGGCTTGGATCGGTTCTGCAAAGAACGCCCCGACCTTATCCGCGCCAATCTCTGCGATCTTGGCTTCAAATTCGGCGATCAACTGGTCTGTAAAGTTTTCCTCGGACGGATTACCCTCCGCGCGGTAGTGGTGCGGCGCCGAAATATGATGGATGCCGTCCCGCAGATATTGGAACTCCGTCACCTTATCGGCGGCCTTGTTACCGATGGACATGGTGACAAAAGTAGACCCGTGATAGGCTTGATCCCGTGCGATGATATGGGTCTTTTCCGGCTTGCCACGACAGTAGTTATAAAACCCCACCAGCCGATAGGCTGAATCCACCGCCGTAGAGCCGCCGGTGGTAAAATGCATCCGGTTCAGATCACCCGGTGTCAGGCTGGCCAGCTTTTCTGCCAGCAGCGCGCTCGGACCGTTGGTCATATCCACGAACGTCGATGAATAAGCCAGTTTTTCCACCTGCTCGGCAATGGTCTGCGCCATTTCCTTGCGGCCCAGACCGATGTTGGTACACCACATGCCGCCCACCGCATCCAGATAGGATTTGCCGTTGGCGTCTTTCAGATAACAGCCTTCGCCGCTCTCCACGACCATGGCACCTTCCCTTTCGAAACTGTCGAAATGGGTCCACGGGTGGAGCGTGTGGCGTTGATCCAAAGCGCGCAAATGGGCTTCTGCATCGTTCTGGCCTTTATCTGTCAGCATGGTATGTCCTTAAATGTTATGTCTGGAATGATAGGTAGGGCGTGGTCCTGTTTGCTAGGGGTGTACTTGTCGCGGTTATCGGCCTTTCCAGACCGGATCACGCCCTTCGGCAAAGGCGCGGGCGCCTTCCAATTGGTCCTCTGAAGAATAAAGCTTGTCGACGCTTTCAAGCTGGCGCTGGGTGATCCGCGACATGGCATCCTGAAACTTGCTGTCCTCGGCATCGCGCACGACTTCTTTGATGGCGGCATAAACCAGTGGCGGACCGCTTTCGAGCATTCGGGCCATATCCCACGCTTTCTCCAACAGATCACCGCCCGAATGTATCTGGTTCACGAACCCCCAGCGATGCGCTTCCTCGGCATCCAGCCAGCGACCAGTCAGCAACATTTCCATCGCGATGTGATAGGGAATGCGCTTGGGCAGTTTGATGCTTGCCGCGTCTGCAACAGTGCCGGAGCGGATTTCCGGCAGGGCAAATGAGGCATGATCCGCCGCCAGAATGATATCTGCCGACAGCGCCAGTTCCAGCCCGCCGCCACAGCAAATACCGTTCACAGCAGCGATGACCGGCTTGTTCATCCCGCGCAACTCTTGCAGGCCACCAAACCCGCCGACACCGTAGTTTCCATCAACGGCGTCCCCGTCAGCGGCGGCTTTCAGATCCCAGCCAGGGCAGAAGAATTTCTCGCCACCGCCGGTGATAATCGCCACGCGCAATTCCGGATCATCGCGGAAGTCTGCAAAGACCTCGCCCATGATCCGGCTGGTGGCCAGATCAATCGCGTTGGCCTTGGGGCGGTCGAGCGTCACTTCCAAAATGCCACCTTCGCGGCGTGTTTTAATCGGGTCTGTCATGTCAGGGCCTTCTCGTCTGTTTGTGTCTGTGTCGTATTGTCTGTCGCCGTGCAAACCTGCCGGCGCAGCAGGGCATCAGCAGCGATGGCATCGGTGGGCGTACAGATCAACGGGTTGATTTCAACTTCTTCCAAGCCTTGCGCATTGGCAAGCACGTAGTTCTGAACCGCCTCCACCGCATCTAAAAGCGCGGTCATATCCGCAGCAGGCGCATTGCGGAAACCGCGCAGCATTTTACTGATCTTGAGGGTGTCGAGTGCTTCGGCCATTTCCGCCCGTGTGGACGGGATCAGCAGGGAAGCGCTGTCTTCCAGAAGTTCGGTCAAAATCCCCCCCGCACCAAGGGTCAGGACAAACCCGTGGGCAGGATCCTTGACCACTCCGACCAGCAGTTCGGCCACGGTGCCAGTGACCATTTCTTCCACCAGAAAACTGTCGCACGGCATCGCATCTGCGGCCCCGCGCACAGAGGCCGCGTCAGTCAGGTTCAACGCCACTGCGCCCGCTTCGGATTTATGGGCGATACCCACGCCTTTCAGCACCACTGGAAAGCCGATCGTCTCGGCCTGCGCCGCCGCTTCGTCGCAGGAACGCGCTTGTAACGCCTTTGGAATGCGCAACCCGTGATCTTTTAGCGCCTGTTTGGCCTCGGCCTCGGTCAAGGTATGTGCCACCGCAGAGGCTGTCGGCAGCAGAACCGGCTGGTCAGAAGGCAGGGCATAGCTCGCCGCCGCGGCAACAGCCTCTACTGTTTCCCGCAGGCCAAGCATCGGGATCACACCTTTTGCCACCAATCGCGCCGCGATCGTTTCCGACAGGTTTTCCGGCAGGGTGGTCACGACCGCGACGGCCGCGCCGGTTTGTGCCTTGGCCAGTCCAGCAGCATCAATGGCGCAGTCCCAATCTGCATCCGAACATTTGTCCGCACGGGGGAAATCCACCACCAGAAGGGTTAACGCCAGATGCGGTTCCATCATCGCGCCCCAAGCCTTGGCCATAGCTTGCGTATCGCGCCAGATATAGGTGTGGTAGTCCAGCGGATTGGCCAGCGCGACCATCGGCCCCAAAGCCGCGCGCAGGTTTTTGGTCTGGCTTTTTGTCAAAGGCGGAAAGCTGACAGGCGTACCGTGGGCAGTGTCTGCCGCAAGGCTCGCCTCGCCGCCCGAACAGCTGATCGACGCGATGTCGGCACAGGGCAGCGGGCCTGTGAAGTGCAGCAACTTCAAGGTCTCAAGAAAGGCCGGCAGGCTGTCCACCCGCGCGATATTAAGACGCTTTAACAGCGCGGTGGCCCCTGCGTCTTCACCAGCGAGCGAGGCCGTGTGCGAAATGGTTGCGGCTTTGGCCTGATCGGACTTGCCCACCTTCAGCGCTACAATCGGCTTGCCCAAGGCCGCTGCCCTTTGCGCCAGCGCTTCATAGGCGCGGATGTCATTAAACCCTTCGATATGCAGGCCAAGGGCGGTGATCCGTGGATCTTCTAGAAAATGCGCGCCGATCTCGGCCATGCCGGTTTGCGCCTGATTTCCCGCACAGGCCACAGCCGCCACGGGCAGGCCGCGTTGCTGCATGGTGATGTTCACCGCCATGTTGGACGATTGCATGACAATCGCCACGCCGCTGTCCACCGGCCCGCCGCCATGCTGGTCCGGCCACAAGATCGCACTGTCGAGGTAGTTTATCATCCCGTAGCAATTCGGCCCGAGTACCGGCATTCGTCCCGCTGCCGCAACAAGTTGTGCCTGTAGATCAGACCCCGCCGCATCTTCATGATCCGCTTCGGAAAACCCCGAGGCAAAGCAAATGGCTCCGCCGGCATCTAAGGCAGAAAGCTCCGCTACAATATCAAGCGTTGCATGGCGGTTGACCCCGATAAAGCAGGCGTCCGGTGGTTCGGGCAAATCCTGAAGACTGGTGTAACTCGCCAGCCCACCAAGGGGCTTGCCTTTGGGATGGACAGGATAAATCGCCCCCTGGAAGCCCAAACGCTGCGCCTGATCTGCCACCGCTTCGCACCAGGCACCGCCACCGATGATGGCAATGGATTTCGGGGAAAAGAGTCTTTGTAGTATCATGACGCCGGGAGCCTCGGGCTAAAAGTTTTACAGCCTTCGGCGAGGATATTTTTCGCCAGAAGAAGCAAGGATTTGTTAACGGGAATCGGCTTTAACAGGTTTGCGGTACAGGCTGGGAAGCCGATGACCGCGCCAGGAGAAGGCCCTCTGCCGCTGTCAAAGGCGCAGGGGGCTGTTTCCACCCCGCCGCGCCCTTCTTCTGGCCTGAAATACCCCCGCGCGGAGCGCATGGCCTACGCGCCCAATGCGCGCAAAAGCTCGCGGCTGATGATGTGGCGCTGGATTTCGGAGGTGCCGTCCCAGATCCGTTCCACACGGGCATCGCGCCAGAACCGTTCCAGCGGGTAGTCGTCCATCAGGCCCATGCCGCCGTGGATCTGGATTGCTGTGTCCGTGACTCGGGATAGCATTTCAGAAGCGTAAAGCTTTGCGCTGGCGATTTCACGGTTGGCGGGCAGTCCTTTGTCCAACCGGTCCGCGGCTGCAAGGGTCAGCAGGTCGGCGGCGTCGATTTCGGTGATCATATCGGCGATCTGGAAACTGACGCCTTGGAACTTGCCGATGGGCTGGCCGAACTGTTCCCGCTCGGCGGCGTAATTCAGCGCGTAGTCAAACACTCGGCGGGCGCGGCCAACGGACATGGTGGCCACTGTGATCCGTGTGGCGTAAAGCCACTCGTTCATGACTTCAAAGCCGCCATCAACCTCGCCAAGCACTTGTGCGTCTGGCAGGCGGCAATCGTCAAATTCTAGGATCATATTCTTGTAGCCGCGATGGGAGACAGATTTATAGCCGTCGCGGATGGTAAAACCGGGTGTGCCGCGATCCACAAGGAAGGTGGTGATCCGTTTCTTCGGGCCCTTCGGTGTGTCGTCTTCGCCGGTGGCGATGAAGACGATGATGAAATCTGCGTGATCCGCGCCAGAAATGAAGTGTTTGGTCCCGTTCACAACCCAGTCGCCCCCATCGCGTACGGCGGAACATTTCATGCCACGCACGTCCGATCCTGCACCTGGCTCGGTCATGGCCAGCGCGTCCATCCGTTCGCCGCGCATGGCAGGCATCAGGTACCGCTCCCGCTGTTCGGCGTTGCAGGCCATCAGGATGTTCTGCGGGCGGCCGAAGAAGTGGTTTAGCGCCATAGAACCACGCCCCAGTTCCCGCTCCACCAACGCAAATTCGCGGTGGTTCAGGCCTGCGCCACCGACTTCTTCAGGAAAGTTACAACCATAAAACCCCAATTCCAGCGTCTTGCGCTTGATTTCATCCGCGATTTCCATGGGGACTTCGCCAGTGCGTTCGACCAGTTCTTCGTGGGGATAAATCTCTTTTTCAACGAAAGACCGCACGGTGGAGGCGATCATTTCCTGTTCTTCGGTCAGGCCGTATTGCATGTCGGAATCCTTTTGATGTTGCCCCGAGTCTATGGGCCTTGCCAAAACAGACCTTGCACAAGTATGCCTTGACCATGCCGGATTGGAAAAAATCATCCTCTGGCGGGCTACGGGTCGGTGTGCTTCTGTTTGATCATTTCTCGAACCATTGTCTTGCCAATGCCATCGAACCGCTGCGCGCGGCCAATGATCTGGCAGGGGCGTCGCTGTTCGACTGGCGGTTCCTGTCGCTTGACGGAGCGCCTGTCACTAGTTCCAGCGGATTGCAGATTACTCCACAGGGGCGGCTTGAGGGCAGCGACGGGGATATGCTTTTTGTGATGCCAAGTTATGCCCATCACAGCCACACGGGTGCGGCCACGCGGGTCGGGTTGCGGGCGGCGGCGATCAGGTTTGACAAAATCGCGGGATTTGACACTGGCGCGTGGCTGATGGCCGTAGCGGGTTTGTTGCAGGGGCGGCGGGCGACGATCCATTGGGAAGAACTGGATGCTTTTGCCGAAACCTTCCCCGATATAGACGTCCTGCGGGAGCGTTATGTGATTGACGGGGACCGGATCACCTGCACGGGGGCGATTGCGGCCTTTGATCTGGCGATGCATCTAATTGGTGCGACACATGGAGAGGCGCTGCGTCAAGATGTGGCGACCCTGTTCATGTCTGATGCCCGCGCCGAGAGCGGGTTTGGGCGGGCGCGGGACCGGCTGGTGGGGCGGGCGCTTGACCTGATGCAGGCCCATGTGGAAAGCCCGTTGACGGTTAAGGAACTGGCGCGGCGGCTCGGGGTTTCGCAAAAAACACTTGAGGCGCGAGTGAAGGCCGCGCTTGGCGCGACGCCGCAGCAGGTTTACCGGCGTCAGCGGATGGTGGTGGCCCGTAATCTGGTTCAGGATACCGAACTGGGCATCGCGGAAATCGCCGTGCGGTGTGGGTACCGTGACGCCACTGCCATGACACGGGCGTTTCGGATAGAGTTTGACACCTCCCCCCGAGCCTTGCGCGCAGGGGAGGGCAAAACGGCCTAGCCCGCGTAGGTGGAGCCTTCCTCATCAAGGATTAGCTTCAGTTCTTCCAAGTGGCGATCCGCTTGCTCGGGATAATCTTCCAGCTCCCGCGCGGTTTTTTCTGCGATTTCATCGGATAGCACCCGCAGTTCCTGACCTGTTTGCAACGCTCGGATATAGGTCTCCGCAGAGCGTTCGAAATAGTACAGGCGGTTAAATGTATCCGCGACTGTGTCGCCAATGATCATCACCCCGTGATTGCCCATGATCATCACTTTGACTTTGGGGTCGCTGAACAGCTGCGCGCAGCGTTCGCCCTCTTCCTCAAAGGCCAGACCGCCGTAGTTGTCGTCAATCACATAGCGGTTGAAGAACGTCGCGGTGTTTTGATCAATCGGCAGCAGGCGGCTGTCTTTTAGGCTGGCCAGCACCGTTGCGTGGACGGAATGGACGTGCATGGCGCAGCGGGCGTGGGGGCAGTGGCGGTGCAAGGCACCGTGCAGGCCCCATGCGGTCGGGTCCGGTGCGCCCGGTTTGGACAGCACATCGGGGTCGTTGGCATCCAGCAGCAGAAGGTCGCTTGCCTTGATCCGTGCGAAATGCATCTGGTTGGGGTTCATCAGAAACTGTGTGCCATCGTCGTTCACGGCATAGGAGAAATGGTTCGCCACGGCCTCGTGGAAATTCAGCCGCTCTGTCCAGCGAAAGGCGGCGGCGAGATCTACGCGGGCGTCCCAGTGATCCATATTGGTGGCGTTCGGCTGCGGGGCGTTCATGTCTGATCCTTTCATCGGTTTCGCCGCAAGGTGGCGGGAAAATGCGGCGCTGACCAGCCCCAAGCGCAAAGAAAAAGCCGGACCCGAAGGCCCGGCTTTCAAAATGTGTAGAATTGCATGGTCTTAGTTTTGCGCAAATTCGGGGTAAGCTTCCATGCCCAGCTCGCTCATGTCGAGACCGGTGACTTCGGCTTCTTGCGGAACGCGGATCCCCATGATGGCTTTCAGGATGAACCAGACCACAGCGGAGCTGACGATCACGAAAATGGCGACTGTGATGATCCCGTAAAGCTGTGCGCCAAGGGATGCGTCGCTGTTGGTGAAGATCACTGCGATTGTGCCCCAGATACCCGCAACAAGGTGTACAGGGATGGCGCCAACCACATCGTCGATGCGGAATTTGTCCAGCAGGGGAACCGTGAAGACAACGATTACACCGCCCACAGCACCGATCAGGGTTGCTGCACCGATGGAAGGTGTCAGCGGCTCGGCTGTGATGGAGACAAGACCGGCAAGTGCGCCGTTCAGGATCATGGTCAGGTCAGGCTTTTTATAAAGCACCTGTGTCAGGATTAGCGCGACAACCACACCACCGGCAGCGGCAGCATTTGTGTTCACAAAGATGCGGGAGACATCAGCAACATCGCCAACAGTACCCATTGCCAGTTGCGAACCACCGTTGAAGCCGAACCAGCCGAGCCACAGGATGAAAGTCCCCAGAGTTGCAAGTGTCAGGTTGGAGCCGAGCATCGGTGTGACGCGACCATCGCGGTATTTGCCGATCCGTGGGCCAAGTATGATCGCGCCTGTCAGAGCAGCCCAGCCGCCGACGGAGTGAACAACTGTGGAACCTGCAAAATCAAGGAAACCTGCTTGGTCAAGGAAGCCTGCGCCCCATTTCCACGAAGCCTGAACCGGATAGATTACGGCTGTCAGGATGACAACGAAGATCAGGAACGGCCAGAGTTTGATCCGTTCGGCGAGCGCGCCGGATACGATGGAAGCTGTTGCAGCACAGAACATCAGCTGGAAGAAGAAGTCCGAGCCAACAGAAGCATAAGACAGATCAGCATCTGCTGCGGCAAGGCCAACTGGCTCAAGGCTTGTCGGGCTCAGCGCGCCGATGACGTTCGGCACGATCCAGGCGTCGCCCGGGTACATCAGGTTAAAGCCGATCAGGTAGTAAAAGATACAGGCCAGACCGAACAACGCCATGTTCTTGGTCAGCTGCATGGTCACGTTCTTGGAGCGGACAAGACCCGCCTCCAGCATGGCAAAACCGGCTGCCATAAAGAACACCAGAAAGCCGCCGATCAGAAACAGCAGCGTGGTCAGGATGAAATTAACTTCGGTGGGTACAGCGGTCGGCGTGGCGTCTTGGGCCATCGCGGCCACCGGCAGGGCGGTTGCCGCCAGCGCCAGAAGCGGGGTTTTCAGGGAATAGGTCATGACTTTATCCTCGTTCATCATCATTTTGCGGCGATTAAATCGCGTCGTCGCCAATTTCACCGGTGCGCACGCGAACCGCTTGTTCTACGTCCAGTACGAAGATCTTGCCGTCGCCGATCTTGCCGGTCTTGGCGCTGTCTTCGATCGCACTGACGGCTTGTTCGGCCATATCGGCTGTGACAACGATTTCCAGTTTCATCTTGGGCACGTAGTTAATTGCGTATTCCGCGCCGCGATAAATCTCTGTGTGGCCGGATTGAACGCCGTAGCCCTTGATTTCCGTGACCATCATACCTTTCACGCCGATTTCGGTCAGCGCAGTGCGGACTTCTTCCAGTTTGAAAGGTTTAATTGTCGCTATAATAAGCTTCATCTGTCCCTCGTAGGTTGTATCAACCGGATCGCCCGGCCGTTGGCTCAGACAAGCCGTTTCTGTCGGGGTGATACAAGTTTAGGCAATTTCTGCGGTGCAGAAAAAGTGAGATATGCTTAAAATTTAATCACGTAACGATGTCTGACCTAAATATAGGCGAAAAAGAATCTGGTCCTTGAAGTGTCTTGGCTCTCCACAAATGGCATTAACCACACTATCTTGCAGGGAATGACCTAAAACAGGCACGAGCGGTTATGGCGGATAATGGTAAAAGGCGTCCTTTGGTGGCGCCCAAACGGGATTACAAACCTGCAAAGGCAAAACCTGCCAAAGCAAGGTCTGGCAAGGCGACCAGCAAGGCGTCTGGGGCAAAGTCCGGATTTCTGACGGGGCTTTTGCCTTCGTTCCGCAGGTCCAAACCCAAAATCAAAGCACCGCGCAAGAAACCCACGGGTAATATCCTGACTCGTGCCGTAAAATGGGTCGTTGGCGGTATCCTGCGGATTATCTGGTGGATCACGTTCCGCGTGGCCGTCGTGCTTGGGATTATTATCGGCACAACCACGATGTTTTATTACGCCAAGCTGCCCGATGCGACCGCGCTGATGGACGACCGGCAAAAGGGCTCTGTGACACTGGAAGACGACACAGGGCAGGTGTTTGCATGGCGCGGGGATCAGTTCGGCGGGCTGGTGCATGCGAAATCCGTTGCGCCACAGCTGCGCAATGCTGTTATCGCGACCGAGGATAAACGTTTTTACCGCCACTTCGGGCTGTCGCCACGGGGTATCCTTGGGGCGATCCGCACCAATATGCGCGAGGGGCGGCATCCATTGAAGGGGCACGGCGGCTCTACCATTACGCAGCAGGTGGCCAAACGGGTGTTCTTCTCAGAGATGGGCTCAATCGAGCGCAAGCTGAAAGAAGTCCCCATGTCGCTGGCGATGGAGATCAAATACACCAAAGACGAGATCATGACGATCTACATGAATCGCGCCTATCTCGGGGCGGGCAGTCACGGTTTCGAAGCCGCCAGCCAGCGCTATTTCAGCAAATCCGCGGCAGAAGTCAGCGTGCCGGAAGCCGCGATGCTGGCAGGGCTGCTAAAAGCACCTTCAGCCAACGCGCCAACCCGTAGTATCGGGCGGGCGCAGGATCGTGCAGACCTGATTATCGATCTAATGAAAGATCAGGGATATTTGACCGATCAGGAAGCAGCACAGGCCCACGCCAATCCGGCGCAACTGTCTGAAGTGGCCAAAGCACGGGCGGGTGGTTACTTCGCGGACTGGATCATGGAAAGCGGACCGGAGTTCATCCTGAAAGACAGCACCGAAGATCTGGTGATCCGGACAACCTTTGATAAACAGGTGCAAAAGGCGGCAGAAGATGCGCTGACCAATGTGTTTGAAACCAAGGTGCGTGAAGGTTCTAAAGCGCAAGCTGCAATTATTGTATTGTCACCGAACGGGGCTGTGCGGGCCATTGTCGGGGGAAAGAAATCCGGCAATGCAGGTGAATTTAACCGTGCAACACAGGCGATCCGGCAAACTGGATCTTCTTTCAAGCCCTTCGTTTATGCCACCGCGCTACAGGACGGTTGGCGCTGGGATACCCGTGTTGTGGATGAACAGTTTACCATTAACGTGCCTGGTTCGGGGCCTTACACGCCAAAGAACTACACCAAAAACCACCTTGGAGAGATTTCACTGACAACCGCGCTGTCCAAGTCGATTAATACTGTCGCGGTAAAAGTCGCTGTGGCGGTCGGGCTGGAGCGGGTGCGCGAAACGGCCCGCGGGTTTGGCATTCAAAATGAACTGTCAAATGGTCCGGCTATGGCGCTGGGTGCTTCGGAATCAACCCTGCTGGAAATGACCGGAGCCTACGCGGGTATTCTCAATCAGGGCGTCGCTGTGGAGCCCTACGGAATTGAGGAGCTGACCCTTCAGGGCGACAGCAAGCCTCTGTTTGTAAAGACTGACGAGGAACCTAAACAGGTGATATCGCCGAAAGCCGCGCGTCAGTTGATCTATATGATGAACCAAGTGGTTGAAGGGGGCACCGGCGGGCGTTCGCGGATTGAGGGTGTGGAAAACGCAGGGAAAACCGGCACGACCCAAGGGGCGCGGGATGCGTGGTATATCGGGTTCAACTCTGATTACGTGATTGGCGTGTGGATGGGGTATGACGACAATTCCAAACTGACCGGCGTGACTGGTGGCGGTCTGCCCGCAGAAATCTGGCGCGAAACGATGGTGCGCGTTCTTGATGGCAAGGTGCCGGCACCGCTGCCGATGGATGTGCCTGCAAAACAACCGGTTGCCCCGCAAGTGGCCCAAGAGAATAAGCAGCGCAGAGGAAATGACACGCTGCGGGATCTGGCGGAGCAGATTGAAAGGGACGTCAAACGGCTCGATAAAGAGGCGGAGAACGTGCTTAAGAAAGTGATAACGGGTATCTTTGGCGGCAGGAACTAGTAGGACCGGCGGCCAGCGATAAGCGGGGCAAACCGGCCCCCACAAAAGCAGGCAGCGTGGTACAACCCCACAAAAAACGGCACCGGATGTGGATCCGGTGCCGTTTTTCTGTGTTTCGGCCTTATTGGCGCCCGATCAGGACGCCGTTTTCAGATGGGCGATCAGTTTGTCGATATTGCCGCCGCGCCGGTCCAGCATGGAACCGATTTCTTCGCGTTCCAGCCGCAGCATGGAAATGCCTTCGATGATAATGTCGAACATTTTGTCGCGACCGGAGGCGTCGGACACCTGCCATTCAACGACGAAAGGTTTCTTACCCTTGAAGGTTACATCGCTGCTGACAAGGTAACCGCGTTTGGTTTTGCGCGCGCCCTTAACCTCAATTTTGGCTCCGATAAACTCGCGGAAACGTTGGCCGTACTTGCGCGAGACGTAGCCCTGAAATGCACTGGTGTAGGCTTTCATTTGGGCGGGTGATGCACTGCGTCGTGCCACGCCGAGCGAAGAGCTGGCGATGGTTGGAACATCAGCGTATTTCGAGAAAATTTTCTCAAAATCGCGATACATCGCCCCTTCGGACTTGCCCGAGTTGATCGTGCGGAAAATATCATTGGTCAGAGCGCCAATCAGTTTTTCAGCTTGCGCCTGAGACAGGGCCGCAGCGGGGCCGGCCAGAAACAGGCCGACGATCAAGCCGAGAAGGCTGCGACGGGAGAGTAGAGATTTAATTCGCATAAGGATCCTCCAGATCGTCTAGATTTACGGTGCCGCCGATGTCAAATCTGCGGTTTTGCAGGTAGATGGAACGCGCCGTGGCGTAGCTGTCTTCGGATTCATACAGCACACCGCTGATTGCATCGTCATACTCGTTTCGGTCGCCAAGCTTGTCCACAACATAGAGCGGGTAGGTCACTTTCTGCGCGCTTGCAGGCAGGAAGCTGCCGAGCGGATCAAGCAGATAGTCCACGACAATCCCGTAGGTCTCCCGTTCGGTGCGCGGCCCGAAAACCGGCACTTCGAGGTAGCGTCCTTCCGGAATGCCATAGACCGCAAGTGTCTTGCCGAAATCCGTGTCCACGTCTTCTTCCATGCCCGCAGCGGTTGCAAAGTCGAACAGGCCGCCAAGACCGAAAACCGTGTTTGTGGCGAAACGGATCGTGTTGATCACCACGTCTTCAAAGTTCAGTTGCAGGGTGCTGTTCACGATTTCACCCGGAATCGCGAGATGGTTCGCAAGGTTATTAATCGCCTTGTCCGCGCGCACCGGAACAGCCTTGCCATAGCCCCGTGCGACAGGGGCCACAAGGTTGCGGTCAAGCGCTTTGTTGAAGGCGTGAACCTTGCGGTTTGCGGCCTCGTCCGGATCGTAGATTTCCTGATCCGGTGGCCCCGCCGTGCAGGCTGTCAGGGCAACAGCGCCGATCAGGGGAAGGAGGCTGAGTGGCATACGAATTTTCATATCGAATTTATCAACAAGTTAAGGATCATTCAGTCGAGTGGGTCTTTTACGGGCATCCCTTCGGAGTGTCGACCAAAGGTGAGTAAAATCGGCGTGTTTGTGCTTTTTGAGCACTTAGTCTTTAGAATGCGTGTGTCAATTGGAACATATTTACATCAAACATTTGGTTAGCGACACATGCTTTAATGTTTTTTTTAATCCTAAGTCGTTTATAAGTATTTGGATAATTGATTGGCGCAAAAAAGATTGGGATTTAACAATGGCCGGCGAAAAAATGCACTATCCTGTCGGGCTGGCGGAATTGCGCGATGTGCGCAGCCGCAGTCGTGGATTGTTCTTGTCCGTGGGGTTCTTCAGTATTTTCGTAAACCTGCTTATGCTGACTGGCCCATTGTTCATGCTGCAGGTGTATGACCGCGTGCTCGGCAGCCGTTCCGAGGCGACACTGGTTGCGCTCTCGGTGCTGGTGGCGTTGCTGTATATTCTCTTTGGCGTGCTTGATTGGGCGCGGGGCCGCGTATTGGCGCGGGCAGGTGCGCAATTTCAGTCCGATCTGGATGAGCGGGTGTTCAAGGCCCTGTTGAAGGTGCCGTCCCAACCGGGGCGTGGCGACAAAATCCAGAGCGGACTTCGGGATCTGGAATCGGTGCAAAAACTGATGACGTCTCCGGCGTTGTTCGCGATTTGCGACATGCCTTGGACCCCGATCTTTGCCTGTGCGATTTTCCTTTTCCACCCGATGCTGGGTTATCTTGCCCTTGCGGGTGGGGGGCTGTTGATTATCACCACCATCATCAACCAGAAGGTGTCAAAAAAAGGCGTGATCGACGCCCAAATTCAAAGCACACGGGCCGACAGCTTTGCCGAAAACGTGCGTGACGACCGCGAAGTGGTTCAGGGGCTGGGGATGCGCGGTGCGGTGATGTCGCGCTGGCGCAAAACGCGCAATAAATCCCTGTCCTCGAATATGCAGTCCAGCGATGTGACCGGCGCGTTTTCGTCCTTTACCAAAGCGTTCCGCCTGTTCCTGCAATCTGCGATGCTGGCGCTTGGTGCCTATTTGGTGCTGCAAAACGAACTGACACCGGGTGCAATGATTGCCGGTTCCATCTTGATGGGCCGCGCGCTGGCGCCAATCGAAATGGCTATCGGTCAGTGGCCACTGGTGCAGCGGGCCAGCAGCGGCTGGTTCAATCTGTCCAAACTGCTGGAAATTGTGCCGGACGAAACCCCGCGCACTGCGCTGCCACGGCCCAAAGCGCACCTGAGCGCGCAAAATCTGACAGCGGTTCCACCCGGTGAATCCCAAGCCAGCCTTAAGATGGTCAGCTTTGAAGTGCAGCCGGGTACAGCCCTTGGCGTGATCGGGCCAAGCGCGGCGGGCAAATCCTCTTTGGCCCGGGTGATCTGTGGCATCTGGAAACCGGCCTCCGGGCGTATCCGTCTGGACGGTGCATCGCTGGATAATTACGACCCGGATGTGCTGGGGCAGTATATCGGCTATCTGCCGCAAACGGTGACGCTCTTTGATGCGACGATTGCTGAAAACATCGCCCGCATGTCAGAAACCCCCGATGCGGCGGCTGTGGTGTCTGCGGCGAAAAAGGCCGGGGCGCATGAAATGATCCTCGAACAACCCGAAGGTTACGATACGCCGATTGGCAATTTCGGCGGGCGTTTATCTGGTGGGCAGCGGCAACGGCTTGGCCTGGCCCGTGCGCTTTATGGTGATCCTCTGATCCTTGTGCTGGACGAACCGAACTCCAATCTGGACTCGGTCGGCTCTAACGCGCTGAACGATGCGATCCGAACAATGAAAGCCGAGGGTAAATCGGTGATTATTATGGCACACCGCCCCGCTGCGATTGCGGAATGTGAAAATCTGCTGGTTCTGGAGAACGGTATGCGCAAGGCCTTTGGTCCGCGCGACGAGGTCCTAAAAGAACAGGTGCGTAATGTCGCGCAAATTACAGATGCGCTGCAAAAAGGACGGGCTTCATGAGCGTGCAACAATTATCGATGGCCGGAATGCCCGGCGGCGTGGCCCCTGCACCTGCGCGGGCGCATTGGTCAGCCAGAAAACCGCTGTTCCTTGGGATGCTGGCGGTGGCTGTGCTGGTGGGTGTGCTTGGCGTCTGGGGCAGCTTCGCAACGATCTCTGGCGCGGTGATTTCCAGTGGTATGATACAGGTCGAAAGTCTGCGTCAGGTGGTGCAGCACCCCCAAGGGGGCGTTGTGGGCCAGATCATGGTGAAAGAGGGCGACCGCGTTGAAGCGGGCGATGTTCTGATCCGTTTCGACGATACATTGCTCCGGTCCGAACTGTCGACGGTGAACGGGCAGTTGAACGAAATCCAGTCCCGTCGCGCGCGACTGATCGCAGAGCGGGACGATGCCGAAACGCTGACCTTTGATCCCGATTTGCTGGAGGTGGCGAAAACCTCGCCGGATGTGACGGCTCTGATCGAAGGGCAATCCCGTCTGTTCGAGGCTCGGCGAGAGTCGCTCGACAAGCAGGTCGAACAGTTGAATGAACGCAAGCAGCAGATCAAACTCCAGATCCGCGGTGTGGAGGCACAACTGGAATCCTCTAAACAACAGGTGGAGCTGATCACCAAAGAACTGATTGACCAGCAGGGTCTGTTGGCAAAAGGGCTGGCGCAGGCGAGTCGTGTGCTGTCGCTGGAACGGGAAGCCGCGCGGCTGAAGGGATCCATCGGGGAGCTTGAAAGCTCTGCTGCACGGGGCGGGGCACAGATTGTCGAGACGGACATCCAGATCCTTCAACTGCGCAACCAGCGCCGCGAGGAGGCAATCTCTACGCTGCGCGATCTCAGCTATTCGGAAATCGAGATGATGGAACGCAAGCTGAGCTTGCGTGAAACGCTTAGCCGGATGGATGTGCGCGCGCCAATGTCGGGTGTGATTCACGGTCTGACCGTCCACGCCATCCGCTCTGTGGTGCGTCCGGCCGATGCGATCCTTTACGTTGTGCCGACAGACAGCCCGCTGGTTATCACGACCCGTATTTCAGCAATCAATGTGGATCAGGTTCATGTGGGGCAGGACGCCAGCCTGCGGTTTTCTACCTTTGATCAACGCACCACGCCGGAAATTTTCGGCACCGTAGCCAAAGTTTCGGCTGATGTGTTTCAGGATGACACCACCGGCATGTCTTATTATTCGGCCGAAATCGTTCCGAACGAAGGCGAAATGGACAGGCTGGGCGATGTAGAGCTTTTGCCCGGTATGCCTGTAGAAGCTTTCATCAAAACCGAAGAGCGTTCGCCGATCAGCTATCTGACCAAGCCCTTTACCGATTATTTCAACCGCGCCTTCCGGGAGTAAACCGGCAGCGCGGTTGAGTATTTTTGGAACATTGAAGCGCAACAGGCATCTTTCCTGTTGCGGGTGCGTTTCTGTGAGGTAGCTTGGCAGCAACCTGTTTTGGAGATTAAGATGGTTGGAAAAATAGACGCGGTTCTGGCGGACCTTGGCGAGACCTTGCCCGAAGCACCGGCCCCTGCGGCCAATTATGTGCCCTATGTTGTTGTGGGCGACATGGTTTATGTGTCCGGTCAGATTGCCAAAGGCCCCGATGGGCTGATCTGTGGTAAACTGGGCGCGGATCTGGACGTTGCGGCGGGTCAGGATGCGGCAAAAACCTGTGCGCTAAATCTGATTGCCCAGTTGAAAGCGGCCTGTGACGGTGATCTCGACCGGGTAACACGGGTGGTCAAGCTGGGCGGCTTTGTGAATTGCACGCCCGATTTTGAAGACCATCCGGCAGTGATCAACGGCGCCTCTGATTTCATGGGCGCAGTGTTCGGAGAGGCCGGTACCCACGCGCGGGCGGCCGTGGGAACTTCTTCTTTGCCGTTCAACGTGGCGGTGGAGATCGAAGGCATCTTTCAGATTTCCTGATGCTGGACGCATTTCTGAAAGCTCCGCTGGCCCACCGCACGTTGCATGATGTGCGCGCGGGCCGGCCTGAAAATTCGCTCATTGGTGCCCGTGCTGCGATTGCGGCGGGGTACGGGATTGAGATCGATCTGCAATTGTCCTCTGACGGCGTGCCGATGGTGTTTCACGACGATCATCTGCAACGATTGACCCGCCATTTCGGGGCGCTGCGTGAACACACCGCTGCCGAGTTGGGGGCCATGCGGCTTACCCACGGGGACGAGCCGGTTCCCACGTTGGAACAATTTCTGGAAGTGGTTGCAGGGCAGGTGCCTCTGCTGGTTGAGATTAAAGATCAGGACGGCGCGCTCGGGCCGGAGACCGGCGAAATCGAGCGTTCGGTTTGTGAGATTTTGAAAAGCTATCAGGGGCCGGTGGCTTTGATGTCTTTCAATCCCCATTCCGTGGCGAAATGTGCTGAATATGCGCCGGATATACCTCGTGGGCTGGTGACGGACCCTTTCGATCCTGCGGAGTGGCCCGATGTGCCGATAGAGCGCTGTGCAGAGCTTGCTACAATTCCTGATTACGCGCGGGTCGGCGCCTGTTTCGTGTCCCATCAGGTCAGTGATCTTCATAATGCAGCCTTGCAAAATCTGATTGCGCAGGGCGCTACCGTGCTGTGCTGGACCGTCAAATCCGCCGCGCAGGAGCGCGAGGCGCGCAAAGTGGCGCAGAACATCACCTTTGAGGGGTATCTGGCTTGACCTGTCGGCGCTGGCACCCATGTGGATGCTGATATGGACAATCAGACACCCTCAGATGACACAACAGACCCCGCACCGGTAGAGATTAGCGTTGTCTCCGGTCTCGACCAGATCGCGGCGGAAGAGTGGGACAGCTGCGCCAACCCCGATGGGGCAGGCCAGCGTCCGCTCGATCCGTTCACCAGCCACCGGTTTTTATTGGCGCTGGAACAAAGCGGATCAGTGGGTGAAGACAGCGGCTGGATGCCCCGCCATCTGATCGCCCGCCAACGGGGGGAGCTGATCGGGGTGATGCCCGCTTATGCCAAGACCCACAGTCAGGGTGAATATATCTTTGATTACAATTGGGCCCATGCCTACGAAAACGCCGGTGGTGCTTATTATCCCAAGCTACAGGCGGCTGTGCCGTTCACGCCTGTGACTGGACGCCGGTTTCTGACGGCGCCGGGGCAGGATGATCTGGGAATGGGGGCGCTGGTCCAAGGTGCGGTTCAACTGGCCGCGCAGAATGATCTGTCCTCGCTTCACGTGACCTTTTGCACTGAAGAGGAAGCCCTTGCAGGGGAGCAGATGGGCTTGCTGCGTCGCACGGGCCAGCAATTTCACTGGTACAATGACAGCTACGATGATTTTGACGGCTTTCTCGCCGCGCTGTCGTCCCGCAAGCGCAAGAACATCCGCAAGGAACGCCGCACCGCGCAGGGTTTCGGCGGCACCATCCACAGTTTCACCGGTGACCAGATCCAACCGGAACATTGGGACGCGTTTTGGAGGTTCTATCAGGACACCGGCATGCGGAAATGGGGAACGCCCTATCTGACACGCGGCTTTTTTGACCTCGCGCAGGAACACCTGCGCAACGACATTCTGCTGATAATGTGCGAACGGGACGGGCGCTGGGTTGCGGGTGCGCTGAACTTCATCGGGCGTGACACGCTTTATGGCCGCTATTGGGGCTGCCTTGAAGACCACCCCTGCCTGCATTTCGAAGTGTGCTATTACCGCGCCATCGACTATGCCATCCAGCACGGGCTGGTGCGGGTAGAAGCAGGTGCGCAGGGGCCACACAAGCTGGCAAGGGGATATCTGCCAACGCAGGTTAACTCCCTGCACTGGATCGCGGATCCGGGCTTTAAGGACGCGGTGGCGCGCTATCTGGATGCAGAGCGGGATGCCATTGACGAGGAAATCGAAGTAATGACGGCTTACGGGCCGTTTCGTAAAGAAAAAGGAGAGTACAATGGCTGAGAAGCTGCAAGACGACGCCCCTCTCGCAGAGCTGTTTGACACCGGTTGGTCGAAAGATGACTCCCGCGAGGCGATTGCAAAAACATTTAAGTTCAAGAACTTCATTGAAGCCTTCGGTTTCATGACGCGTGCGGCTATGTGGGCCGAGAAATGGAACCACCATCCGGAATGGTTCAATGTCTACAATCGAGTTGACGTAACTTTGACGACACATGATGTGGACGGGCTGTCCGATCTGGATGTAAAGCTCGCGCGGAAGATGAATGCCCTCGCTGGCGAATGAAAATGAGGTAAGACTATGGAATGGATTGTCGCACTGCTGCTGAACGTGCTCTACGCGGGGCTTATTCTGGCAGCGGCCATTTGGTTTGGCGGAGTGCTCCAGCGCTACATCGCTAGTTATGCCAAGAAACACGAGAAAATCGACGATATGTTGTTCTCGTTTCTGGGAAGCGTGGCGCGCTATGCGTTGCTGGCCTTCGCAGTTATCTTTGTGTTGGCACGGTTTGGTATCCAGACGGCCTCGCTTGTCGCTGTTATCGGTGCCGCCGGTCTTGCGATCGGTCTGGCGCTGCAAGGGACGCTCGCCAATCTTGCCGCCGGTGTGATGCTGGTAGTGTTCCGGCCCTTTAAAATTGGAGATTTCGTGGAAATTGGCGGGTTCTCCGGTACTGTGGTAGATGTCAGCCTGTTCACAACCGAACTGGCCACCACGGACAATGTGCAGATCATCCTCCCCAATGGCGAGGTGTTTGGCACGGCGATCAAGAACTATTCTTATCACGATACACGGCGCGTGGATCTGGTGCTCGGGGTGTCTTATAATACCGACCTGAAGAAGGCAGAGAGCGTGATCAAAGGACTGGTGGAAGCTGACGAGCGGATCAACGATCTTCCGGCCCCCTTCGTCAAAGTCACCAACCTCGGCGATAGTTCGGTTGATTTCACCATCCGCGCCTGGACGGATGCGGCAGATTTCTGGGATGTAAAATTTGATCTCACACGTAAAGCAAAAGATGCCTTTGATGAAGCCGGTATCGACATTCCTTTCCCAACCCGAACCATCGTGCAGGCAGAGAATTAATCCAATTAAAAGCGCTGCTCTTTTTGGGTGAAATATCCCCGCCGGAGGCTATGAAATTAAGAAAGGCCCCGTCCATCCGGCGGGGCCTTTTCAATAATATATAAAACGCGCGCGTTTTTGTTTTAAAGCGTGGCGAGAATAGCCTCACCGCCGGATACGTCACACTCGCCCGGGTTATCTTCTTCCTGCAAGGTCACGATCTTGCCGTCATCAACCACCATCGCGTAGCGTTTGGAACGGTTGACCAGCCCGACGGGTGCTGCGGTAAATTGGCGGCCCATCGCTTCTGTAAATGATCCGTCCCCATCGACGAGCATCTTGATGCCTGCCTCGGTTGCGCCGGTTTGTTCACCCCAAGCCTGCATGACGAACACATCGTTTACCGCGACGCAAACCACTTCGTCCACGCCTTTGGCTTTCAAATCACCGATCGTGCGAATGAAGCTTGGCACGTGGGCAGTTGAACAAGTTCCGGTAAAGGCGCCGGGCAGTGCGAACACCACCAGTTTCTTACCCTTGCCCATTTCGTTCAGGTCAACCACCTCGGGTCCATCTGCGCCCATCTTGGCCAGTTTTGCTTCGGGAAGTGTATCTCCGGGTCCGATAGCCATTGCAGTTTCCTTTCCAGTTCGGTTTATCTTTGATCTGACTATAGAGCGGTGGCGCCAAGGTGCCAGCCCGATTTGGAGGTTTGTCATGAGTCATGTGGTTGTAGTGGGTGCGGGGCAGGCGGGCAGTTCCTGTGTGGCCAAGTTGCGGAATTCGGGGTTTGAGGGCCGCATCACACTCATCGGGTCTGAAACCGCACCGCCCTATCAACGCCCGCCCTTGTCCAAAGCCTATCTGCTCGGAGAGATGGAACTGGACCGGCTCTATCTGCGTCCGCTGTCTTTCTACCAAGATCAGAATATCGACGTGAAACTTGGCGCAACCGTTGAGGCGGTTAATCCAACGGCGAAGACGATCTCGGTAAATGGCGATGATCTGGCCTATGACGATCTGGTGCTTGCCACCGGATCACATCCGCGGCGTCTGCCTGCCAGTGTCGGCGGCGAATTGGGCGGTGTCTATGTGGTCCGTACCCTTAAAGATGTGGACAGCATGGCGCCCGAATTTGACGAAGGAAAGCGCGTGCTGATTATCGGTGGCGGCTATATCGGGCTGGAAGCCGCCGCAGTCGCCGCCAAGAAGGGCTTGCAGGTCACACTGGTTGAGATGGCCGACCGCATCCTGCAACGGGTCGCCTGCCCCGAGACCTCGGATTTTTTCCGCAAGCTGCACCAATCCCACGGCGTCGATATTGTCGAGGGCGTCGGGCTTGATCGTTTGACGGGCGAGGATCGTGTCACCGGTGCTTTACTGACCGACGGGCGCGAACTGGAAGTGGATTTTGCCATTGTCGGGGTCGGGATCACCCCCGCGACAGAGCTTGCTGAAATGGCGGGATGCACCATCGATAACGGGATCAGCACCGATGCGCAGGGGCGTACCAGTGTGGACGGCATCTGGGCCGCAGGGGATTGCGCATCCTTTCCGTATCGCGGCGGACGCATCAGGCTGGAGAGCGTGCCAAATGCCATCGATCAGGCAGAATTGGTGGCGGAAAATATTATGGGCGCGGACAAGGATTACGTGGCAAAGCCGTGGTTCTGGTCCGATCAATACACTGTAAAACTTCAGATCGCGGGCCTGAACGTGGGCTATGACAGTGTGATCACCCGCGCGGGCGACAAGGAAGGCGATGCGTCTTACTGGTATTATAAAGGGGATGAATTGCTGGCAGTGGACGCCGCCAACGAGCCTCGTGCCTTTATGGTCGGCAAGCGCCTGATCGAGGCTGGGAAATCCCCCTCAAAAGACCTTATCGCAGATACTGAGGTTGCGTTAAAAACCCTGCTGAAATGAGAATCGTTTCGGGGCGGTTCAAAGGCACGGCGCTAACCTCGGTTGGTAAGGGGGACGCGGGCGCGCATTTGCGCCCCACCACGGACCGCGTGCGCGAGAGCATCTTTAACCTGCTGGTCAACGGTGGCTACGGTGACCCTATAACGGGTGCAAGGGTGCTTGACCTGTTTGCGGGCACCGGTGCGCTCGGGCTAGAGGCCTTGTCCCGCGGTGCAGCCTTTGCCCAGTTCGTGGATGACGGCACCAAAGCGCAACGGCTGATCCGTGACAACATCTCGTTGTTGCGGGTGCAATCGGAAACGAAGCTCTACCGCCGCGATGCCCGCAAGCTGGGTCCGTTGGAAGGTGCGCCTTTTGATCTGGTGTTTCTGGACCCGCCCTATGGCAAGGCGATGGGGCAAAAGGCGTTGTCAGCTGCGCTGGACGGTGGCTGGATCGCACCAGAGGCGTTGATCGTCTGGGAAGAAAACGCCCCGCAGCCTACGCCAGACGGGTTCGAACAATACGACATGCGCAAATACGGTGATACCTGCGTGCATATATTGGGGCTGGCAGAGGCGCCTTAATAGGCGGCTGCGGCGCGGGCGGCCTGATCGTAATGGCCTGACATCAGGCGTAACAACGCGGCCAGACGGCTGATTTGATCCGGTTCGATCCCCAAATCCTGCAGGGCTGTCAGCAACAGTTTTTCGCGGGTCTTGGCGTATTCGCGACAGGCCTCTGCCCCTTGGTCTGTTGCTTCCACCGTCTTTTCTTTGCCTTGCTTTCCGGCCCGCACCAGTCCGGCCTTGGCCAGTTTCTTGATCGCATAATTCACGGTGTGGGTGTCTTCGATGTTCAGCACCAAACAAATATCGGCCAGCGTTTTAGGCCGCTCGCGGTGGTGGACGGAGTGCAGCACCTGCACCTCAAGGGGCGATAGATCGGGTGTCCCTGCTGCTGCCATGCCGCGCACGGCCCAGCGTTGAAAGGCGTTGCTGGCGATGGTCAGGCCGAACTCCAGCTCTGACAGTTCGGGGAAGCTGCCTTGGGCGAGGTGGGCGGAAGATACGACGGGGCCGAGGTTTGACATGGGGACACTCTTAAATAACGTTGACAAATTATCTACAAAATGTTGATGTTTTGCAAGTTTATAATTTGCAGAATCAAAAAGGGTTTCGAAATGACACAAGGTAAATGGGATTTCTGGATTGATCGCGGCGGCACCTTTACCGATCTGGTGGCACGCAACCCCGAAGGTGTGATCTCCACCCACAAACTGTTGTCGGAAAACCCCGAAGCCTACCCTGATGCGGCGATTCAGGGCATCCGCGATTTTCTGGATGTGTCGCAGGGGGAGCGTATCCCCAACGAAAAGATCAACACCGTAAAGATGGGAACGACCGTTGCCACCAACGCCCTGCTGGAGCGTAAGGGCGATGCAACGGGTCTGCTGACGACCAAAGGCTTTCGTGATGCGCTGGCCATCGGGGATCAGGGCCGCAAGGATATTTTTGCGCAGAACATCATCAAACCCGAACTGCTCTATACCCAAGTGGAAGAGGTGAACGAACGTATTCGCGCAGACGGTACAGTTGAAACCGCCGCGCAGGATGACGATATTCGCGCCGCCCTGCAAAAGATTTATGACAGTGGCATCCGCGCTGTGGCGATTGTGTTCATGCACGCCTATGCCTATCCCCAGCACGAAGAGCAGGCCGCGAAAATCGCGCGTGAGGTTGGTTTTACCCAAGTGTCCACCAGCCACGAAGTCTCACCGCTGATGAAATTCGTCGGGCGCGGCGATACTACTGTGGTCGATGCCTATCTGTCCCCGATCCTGCGTCGCTATGTGCAGCAGGTGGCGGATGAACTGGGGCTGGATGAGACCAGCGAGACACGTCTGATGTTTATGATGTCCTCTGGCGGGCTGACAGCGGCGGATCGTTTTCAGGGTAAAGACGCCATTCTGTCCGGTCCTGCGGGTGGCGTGGTCGGCGCGGTTGAAACCTCGCGCCTTGCCGGATTTAACGAGATCATCGGCTTTGACATGGGCGGCACTTCGACCGACGTGTCCCACTATGCGGGTGATCTGGAACGGGCCTTTGATACAGAGGTCGCAGGCGTGCGGATGCGCGCCCCGATGATGCGGATTCATACGGTTGCAGCGGGCGGCGGCTCTATCCTGCACTATGAAAACAACCGCTATGTTGTGGGGCCGGACAGCGCAGGCGCGAACCCCGGCCCTGCGTGTTACCGCCGTGGCGGGCCGCTGACGGTGACCGATGCCAACGTAATGGTGGGTAAGCTGCAAGCACAGAACTTCCCCGCGATCTTTGGTCCGAAACAGGATCAACCGCTGGACGTGGATGTGGTGAAGCAAAAGTTCACCGCTCTGACCGAAGAAATCGGTGACGGCCGCAGTGCCGAAGAGGTCGCCGCTGGGTTTCTGGCGATTGCAGTGGAAAACATGGCCAATGCGATCAAGAAAATTTCGGTACAGCGTGGCTATGACGTGACGCCCTATGCGCTGACCTGTTTTGGTGGTGCGGGCGGACAGCATGCCTGTTCCGTAGCGGATGCGCTCGGCATGACAACCGTGCATGTGCATCCCCATTCCGGCATTCTCAGCGCCTATGGTATGGGGCTGGCGGATATTCGCAGCACGCGCACGGCTTCTATCGTGAAGCCGATGCTGGCGGAAAATTTGGGTGCGGTGCAGGCCGAAGCCGAGGCACTGGCCACAGCGACTGAGGCGGAGTTGCGCGATCAGGGCGTGGATGCGCCCGAGACGGTAAAGCGCGTGCATCTGCGTTATGACGGGACCGACACGCCGTTGCAGGCATTGCTGGGCGATGTGGAGTCCATGAAGGCCGAATTTGAAGCGGCTCATAAATCCCAGTTCGGTTTTGTGTATCCTGACAAGCAAATCGTGGTTGAGGCGATCGAAGTGGAAAGTGCTGGTGGCGGGGCCGCGATTGACGAACCTGCACAGCAAGAAACAAAAGCGCAGGCTGACGCCAGCGGCCAGACACGGCTGTTTTCGGGCGCGGATTGGCATGATGCGGGCGTCTATAAAGACCGCGCCGCGCTGAAGCCGGGGCAGGTTATTCCCGGTCCGGCGCTTATTGTGGAACCGCACCAGACCATCGTCGTCGAACCCGGTTGGGAAGGGCGGATCACCCGTCACGATCACATCGTGCTGAAACGGGTGGAGGCGCTGCCGTCAGCCCATGCCATCGGCACCACCGCTGATCCAGTGATGTTGGAAGTGTTCAACAACCTGTTCATGTCCATTGCCGAACAAATGGGGCTGACTCTGCAAAACACCGCGTATTCGGTGAACATCAAGGAACGGCTCGACTTTTCTTGCGCGGTGTTTGCAGCGGACGGGTCACTGGTGGCCAACGCGCCCCATATGCCTGTGCATCTGGGGTCGATGGATCGTTCGGTTGAAAGCATCATCAAACAGAACAAAGGCAAGATTCGCCCCGGCGATGTGTTCTGCCTGAACGCGCCCTACAATGGCGGCACGCACTTGCCTGACATCACCACAGTGACGCCGGTGTTTGACGACGCGGGCAAGGAAATCCTGTTCTACACAGCCTCGCGCGGGCATCACGCGGATGTGGGGGGCACAGCACCCGGTTCCATGACACCGCTCGCCACCAATGTGGATGAGGAAGGCGTGTTGTTCGACAACTTCCTGATCGTGGATCAGGGCGAATTCCGCGAAGAGGCTTTGCTGCATCTGCTGACGGATCACAAATACCCCTGCCGCAATCCCTATCAGAACGTGGCCGACCTGAAGGCGCAGATTGCGTCCGAACAGATGGGCGCGCGGGAATTGCGCAAGATGGTGAAACACTTTGGTTTGGACGTGGTGCAGGCCTATATGAAGCACGTGCAGGACAATGCCGAGGAAAGCGTGCGCCGTGTGATCGACGCGCTGCATGACAGCAGTTTTGAAACCCACACCGATCAGGGTGCGGTGATCAAAGTGGCGATCTCCGTTGATAAGGAAAAGCGCGAGGCCACGGTGGATTTCACCGGAACCTCCCCCCAACAATGCACCAACTTTAACGCGCCGGAACCTGTGACCCGTGCGGCGGTGCTATATGCTTTCCGCGTGATGGTGCAGGGCAACATTCCGATGAACGCGGGCTGTCTGCGCCCTATCAACATCATCATTCCAGACAACTGTATGCTGCGCCCGAAATATCCGGCGGCTGTGGTGGCTGGGAATGTGGAAACCTCGCAAGGGGTGACAAACACGCTGATGGCTGCACTTGGCGTGATGTCCAACAGTCAGGGGACGATGAACAATCTGACCTTTGGCAACGACGAATACCAGTACTACGAAACCATCTGTTCGGGCGCGCCTGCGGGGGATGGGTTCAACGGTACGGATGCAGTGCAGGTTCATATGACCAACAGCCGGATGACTGATCCCGAAATTCTGGAGTTCCGCTTCCCTGTGCATCTGGAGGAATTTGTCATTCGCGAAGGCACTGGTGGCAAGGGCAAATGGAACGGCGGCAGCGGGACACGCCGCACGGTGCGTTTCCTTGAAGAAATGGAAATGGCGATCCTGTCGGGCAATCGGCAGAACCGTCCCAAAGGCATCGAAGGCGGCGAGGACGGTCTAAGCGGCAGAACCGAAGTGCGCCGTCAGGATGGCAGCATCGAGGTGCTGAACGGCTGTGACCAGACTGTGTTGAAATCGGGTGAGGCGGTGATCGTGACAACCCCGACACCGGGTGGATATGGTGGCGCTTAACCCGCTGTAACGACGGTAGTGAAGCAGGGGAGGCAGCGAAAGTTGCCTCTCTTGCGATCGGTCCGCGGCACAGGCAGAATGTGCTGGATTACATGGGTCACGGTTTCGTGATGGAACCGATTTGATCCGATTTGATCCATGCCCCGTATCTCTCTCATGCGGTTGACGTAGAGTTAGCTCGCCGCGCCGCCACCTTCCTACTTCCGGGGAGGTGAGATTTGGGAGGGAAAAATGAAATTCAATACATACCTAATTGCTAAGGGGCTGGCCGCAACGGCACTTGCAGCTTCTGTCGGGTTCGGCGTAAATGCTGCTTCCCACAGAGAGGCGCCGCAGATCGCGAAGATGCCCAAAGTGGACGCCACAGATTTCTATGTGTTCCGTTCCTATGAGCGTGGTCGCAAGGACTATGTGACATTCATAGCCAACTACCAGCCGTTGCAAGCGCCCTACGGAGGCCCAAATTACTTCACAATGGATGAAGATGCTGTTTATGAAATTCACATCGACAACGACGGCGACGCCAAGGAAGACCTGAGCTTTCAGTTCCGCTTTACCAATACGTTGGTCAAGAATGGCAAGCATATCCGTGTGCCAGTCGGTGACAAGAAAATCGCCGTACCTTTGCGGGCGGTTGGGCCAATCAGTGCTGCAAGCACAAGCAATCTGGGCGAACACGAAGCTTATTCCCTGACCCTTAAGAAAGGGCATCGCAACGGCGGTAAAACCAAAACGCTGCGCTCTGCCTCTGGGATGACCGAGTTCACCAAGCCGCTGGATAATGTGGGGAACAAGACAATTCCCGATTATGCAGCCTATGCGAACAGCTACATTTACGACGTAAAAATTCCGGGCTGCAAGCAGGATGGCCGGGTGTTTGCCGGTCAACGTGCTGAAGCCTTCGCGGTGAATTTGGGTGAGATTTTTGATCTGGTGAACCTTGTTCCGCTGGACGGAGACGCGTTTCCTGGTGGTATCGAGCAGTCCCGTGAAAACGATGATCTGGTCGGCAAGGCGAACGTGACGTCCCTGGCGATTGAACTGCCTACCAAATGTATCACGACTGACGACGAAGTGGTGATCGGCGCCTGGACCACTGCCAGCGTTCCAGGCAACGGCAAGGGTAAAGGCAAAGGGAACATGCAGCAGGTATCCCGTCTGTCCAACCCGCTGGTTAACGAAGTAGTAATCGGCCTGCCGGACAAGGACAAATTCAACGGTTCCAAACCCAAGCACGACAGCCAGTTTGCGAAATACGTGACCAATCCGTCCTTGCCCTATCTGCTGGACGCATTGTTTCGCGATGCAGTCGGTGCGGATAGTGACATTGCGCCGTCGAATTTCCCACGTCAGGATCTGGTAACCGCTTTCTTGACAGGTTTTCCGGGTTTTAACCAACCTGCGGGCGTCGTCGGGTCCGAAATGCTGCGTCTGAACACAGCAGTAGAGCCGACATGGCGGAACCGTCAGCATCCTTACGGTGTTGTTGCCGAGGATCTGGCTGGCTTTCCAAATGGCCGTCGCCCTGGCGACGATGTCGTGGATATCGCGCTGCGCGTGGTGATGGGTGCCTTGTGTCATCCTGTGCCGCTGGGTGCCGAATTGGGCGTCGATGGCGCGGTTGAAGACGAAGAAAGCGATCTGATCAATCTGGGTCTGTGTGATCCGGAAGATGCGCCTGTCGGAAACGCTCCGTTTACGGATGGAGCACCGATCAGTGCTGCGGAATTGCAGAATGTGTTCCCGTACCTGAACACTCCGTTGGCTGGTTCCCCGAACTGATCACGGCATTAATGGTTAAAAGCCGTTAAAGATTAAAGACGCTCCGAAGGAATTCGGGGCGTCTTTTTTGTGTGAGTTGGATGGTGGAGTGAGATGGGATTTTGCAAGGGTCTGAATGGAAACGGTAAAAGCGATGACCCTGCAAATATGAAGCGTCATACAAGACGCGTGATATATGAAGCTTCAAGGTTAAGGATTTGGAAAGGTTTTCGCTTGCGCGCTAAACCTGCGCCCAATTTGTCCATCCAAGCGGTGCAGGGGCAGACCCTCGGACAATCAAGGGGCCCGCGATCTTGATGTTCACCGGAGGCGCTTCTCCGGTTTCGATGGCATTCATCAGTACCCTGACTGTCTCCTCAACCATACGGCTCGTCCTTTGGCGTACTGTGGTCAGACTGTAACCCGCCCAAACCGCCGGGGGCACATCGTCGTAGCTTACAAGGATCACATCCCCGGGAACGGAAAGGTGCAAATCGCTCCGCAACACGTCCATCACCGCGAAAGCCATGTGGTCATTCGCCACAAAAACAGCGTCGGGATGTTGGGGTGCTGAAAACATCGCCAGCGCCGCCGCCCGCGCCCCGTCCGAGCAGAAATTACCAACGGTCCGGCTCGATACCTCGCGTCCGGCTTCCTCCAGACCGCGCAGAAAACCGGCTTCGCGGTCCCGTTGTGTCGAGGCCCCTTCAAACCCTGCAATATAGCCGATCCGTTCAGGCCGGTGGGCTGCCAGAAACCTTGCAATCTCTCGGCCTCCGGCGAAATTGTCCGCAGTAACGCTGGTCAAGTTGTCGCCGTCTTGCGAGCGGTTGAAAAATACCAGCGGGATGCCTTCATCGCGGCAGCGCCCCGCAAGATCCGATGACAAAGGAACCGAGGCTGCGACGATGGCATCCACCTGATAATCCAGCATTTCATCCACCACCCGTTCAATATCCTTAGTGGTGTCAGAGGCCATGAAAACCATCACGTGATAGCCTTCCTCCTTCAGTGCGTTGGACAGTTTTTGCAGCGCGACGGGATAGAAATAGTTATCCAGATAGGCGACCACCAGCCCGATGATCCGCGAGCGACCAGTAATCAGCGAACGTGCCAGAACATTGGGGCGGTACCCCAGTTCCTTGGCCGCCTTCCTGACCTTATCAATCGTCTTCTGGCTGGCCGAAGCCCCTTTGGTAAACACGCGGCTGACGGCGGATTGGGACACGCCGGCACGTTTTGCGACATCAAGGGATGTAATCTTGTCGTTTGGCATGCGCGGACCTCTTTATGAGTATTTGTGGAACATTGAAGCGTGCAGGTCAGTCGGCGGTCCAGCCCCCGTCTATCAACAAGGAACTGCCGGTGATCAGGGCGGAAGCTTCGGAGGCGAGGAAAACGGTAGCGCCCATGATGTCTTCCACTTCGCCGATCCTGCCAAGTTTGATTTTGTCTTCGATCCATGCGACCAGCTCGGGTCTTTTGAAAGTTTGTTCGGTGAGCGGGGTGCGGATGAAGGTCGGACAGATGGTATTGACGCGGATACCATGGGGGCCCCATTCGATCGCTTGCGCCTTGGTGTACCCTTCGACCGCATGTTTCGAACCGCAATAGACCGCCCGTTCCTGTCCACCCACATGGGCCATTTGCGATGAGATCTGGATGATGGAGCCGGGTTTTCCGGCGGCGATTAATCCCTTTGCGACGGCTTGCGCCAGAAAATAGGCCCCCTTCGCGTTCAGGTCTGTCATCGCGTCGAAATCCGCTTCGGTTGTATCGAGTGCGGGGGCATGGCGTGCGAAACCGGCGGAGTTCACCAGTATGTCAAACGGGCCGTGCTCTGCAACTTGCGCTTGGGTCGTTGCGACGTCTGACACATCCAGTGACAGGGTCTTAACCTGCCAGTCGTGCGCACGCATTTCAGCCGCGGCACCTTCCATTCGTGCGGCATCTCGCGCGCCAAGAGTTACTTCCGCGCCGTGCTCGGCGAGTGCTACAGCGCAGCCGAGCCCGATGCCGGAGGTGCCGCCCGTGACAAGGGCGCGTTTGCCGTCAAGACGGAAGCACGGGGTGCGGGGCAATGTCATCGGGTGATCCTTCTTTAGGTCGATCGGTTTAGTAGCGCTGGCAGAGGCGGATATTTTATAGCGCGGAATGGAGGAAAGTCGGCGTAACGGTTGCGCCGTTCGTTGAGCGTCTCTGAAGGCTCTGCACCGCTGGCCACCAGTGTGCCTTTGGGGGAAATGTAGCTGAGAACGCGGCGCGCAGGGTTGTCCCGCCACGTCAGGTTCAGGGCGGCGAGTTTGGGGAAGAAATACTGTTCGTGATAGTCCAGATGATCGTGGATCCAATAAGCCATATCGCGCCAGTCACGGCCCTGATCGTATTGATCGGCAAACCAAGGGATCACGATCGTTGCACAAGCGCCGCTGTTGCCGTGTGGGTCGGTTCGCTCCCAAATCCGCGAGGCGCCGTTGACTTCATTGCGCGAGCAATTCAGCTTGTTGTCGTTACCGAATTTATTCAAAAGCGCAGAGCGGTAGCCGGAGCGGATCGTGATGGGCCCGAATGTTTCCACTAGGGGATCAAGCAGGTTTTGCGCCAGTGCCTGACCCGCCGTGATCACGGCATCGGGATTATCCGGAATATTGGGAATGCCGTGAAACGCACTGATTTCGGAATGCATGAAATCGCGCAGGAAAAAATAACGGGACAGCCGCGTGCGCCCTAGTGTTTCAAGGGACCACATGGATTTTGGGGTGTGTCGCATGTTCGCTCCTTTCTGCGCCGGACTTTTCGTAGTCGGACCTTAGGTTCGCAACCGAGCCTACGGCGGGTCGGCCCGTAAGGGCAAAAGAATAATGCAATCGAATGCAGATTGCGGGCTGTAAGTCCACTCAGACGGGAAATCGCATTTTGCGGTGGACAGGTTTCATCAGGCTTCGCACAGTTGGTCAAAACAATTGAAAGGAACGAACTATGGCTGAATTTACCGGACCGGAGCTTTGTGGAAAAACCGCACGCGAGGTGGTGGGCCTGTTGAAGCGTAGGGAGGTATCTTCAAAAGAACTGCTCGACGCGGCCTACACGCGGATAGATGCGGTGGGGCCAGCGATCAATGCCACCGTAACCCAGTGCCGCGGGCGGGCGTATGCGCAGGCCGAAACCGCCAGCAACGCAGATCAAAGCGATCCGGGTTGGCTGGGTGGTTTGCCCGTGGGGATCAAGGATTTGAACGAAGTGGGCGGCGTTGTGACCACGATGGGATCCTTGGGGATGAAGGATTATGTTTCGCCTGTCAGCAGCCCGCTGGTTGAAATGATGGAAAACCGCGGCGCGGTGATTACCGGCAAGACCAACACGCCAGAATTTGGGGCGGGTGGGAATACCTTCAACGAGGTGTTCGGCTATACCCGCAACCCGTGGGACACGCGCAAGAATGCAGGTGGCTCATCCGGCGGTGCGGCGGCATCCTTGGCAGCGGGGGAAACATGGCTGAGTTCGGGGTCTGATCTGGCCGGTTCGCTGCGCACCCCTGCGGGGTACTGTGGTGTTTGCGGGTTTCGCCCGACACCGGGACGGGCGGGCGGTGGTCCGGGTCCTGCGGGTTTCCTGAACGAAGGGATCAACGGGCCGATGGCGCGGGATGTAGAAGATGTGGCGCTGTTTCTGGATGCGATGACTGGGTTTGACCCGCGCATGCCGATCAGCCTTCATGCGCCGGAAGTTTCTTTTCAGGAGGCCGTAAAGCAGGAAAAGAATGACATCCGTATCGCGTTCAGTGCCGATCAGGGGGGCTTTGCACCGGTAGAGCGAGAGATCCGCGATATTCTGGAGGGCGCGATGAAAACGGCCGAAAGGGCTGGTATGCGGGTGGAGGAAGGCTGTCCGGAAACACCCGCGCTCTATGACAGTTACGTGGCTTTGCGGGGGATGCACTATGGCGCTGTGAACAACTTTGTGCCTGACGAGGTGAAGAAACATTTCAAACGCACCTTGCAAGAAAACATCGCGGTGGGCGTAAACCAGTCCAGCCATGACATCTATCTGGCACAGCGCGGGCGTACCGAGGTTTATCACCAGATGCGCGAGTTCCTACAGGACCATGACGTGCTGGCCATTCCGGTTGTCGGATTGGAGCCAACGCTGGTAGAGCAGGAATACCCAACGGTCGTCGACGGTCAGGAACTGACAGATTATGTCGATTGGCTGCGTTTTTCTTTCCTCGCCACCACCGCAGCCTTGCCTGCGCTGGCGATGCCTGCAGGCTTTACCAAATCCGGTATGCCGATTGGAATTCAACTGGTTGGGCCGCCCAAAGGGGATGCTTTGGTGTTGCAGGTTGGCTTGGCGCTGGAGCGGGCTTTGAACCTGCCAAAGGGGCCGATTGATCCGAATGTCCGGCATGTCTGAGTATTTGTGGAACATTGAAGCAGAGGCGCGGTTGGCGGTACTGGAGCGGGCGGAGGCGCTGAAGGATGTGTTCCGTTCGGGCTTTACCGCGAAGGGGCGGCCGGAAAGCACGGCTGCCCATACTTGGCGGTTGTGTCTTTGGGTTCTGGTGTTTGAGGATCAATGCGACGGGCTGGATATCGCGCGACTGCTGAAGCTGTCGGTGCTGCATGATCTGGGCGAAGCCGTTTCGGGCGATATTCCCGCGACTGAACAAACCAGCGATAAAGGGGCCGGGGAGCGGGCAGATTTTGTCAGTCTGCTGGAAGGGTTGCCGCGCGAACAGATCGACGGCTTGCTGGAGCTGTGGGACGAATACGAAAACGCCGCCAGTCCCGAGGCGCGTCTTATCAAAGGGCTCGATAAGCTGGAGACGATTTTACAGCACACGCAGGGGCGCAATCCGGCGGATTTCGACTATGGCTTTAATCTGAAGTACGGGCAGCGCTATATGGACGGCCACCCGTTGTTACAGACGCTGCGGCCGTTGCTTGATGAAAAGACCCGCGCAAGGATGAAGGGATAGGCCGCAGGTCGCGGCCTATTTGTGGTAGGGCTTGCCGATGGCCGCAGGCGGGCGCGGTTTGCCGATGAAACCTGCCAGCAAAAGCACGGTCAGCACATAGGGCATCGCGAGCATCAGTTGCGTCGGCACTTCGCCGATCAGGGGCAGGTCTACGCCTTCCAGACGGGTTGTCGCGGCCTCTAGGAAGCCGAACATCAGGCAGGCCATAAAGGCGCTGAGCGGTTTCCAGTTGCCAAAGATAACAGCAGCCAGCGCGATATAGCCTTTGCCTGCGGACATCTCGCGTACAAAATTGCCGCCCTGTGCGATGGACAGATACGCGCCGGCAATACCGCAGAGGGCGCCGCCTACGATCAAGGCACGGTAGCGCAGCCATGTGACGGAAATACCAGCGGAATCCACAGCCTCGGGAACTTCGCCAACGGCGCGCAGGCGCAGGCCAAAGCGGGAGCGGTAGAGGATAAAAGCAGTCAACGGCACGGCGAGCAGTGCCACATAGACCAGCATGTTGTGGCCCGAAATCAGTTGCCGGTAGATGGTGCCGATAACAGGAACGCTGTCCATCATATCCACGCCCCACCATTCAATCGGGGTGAAACGGTCATCGCGCGGCAGGGAGGGCGTCTGTCCACCCCGTTTGAACAGCGCAATGCCCAGCACAATGGTTAACCCGCTGGCCAAGATGTTGATGGCGACACCGGACACCACCTGATCGCCCTTGTGGGTGATACAGGCAAAACCGTGGATCAGGGACATGAAAATCCCCGCCAGCATGGCACAGCCGAGGCCCAGCCATGCAGATCCGGTCACCGCAGCGACGGCGGCGGCAACAAAGGCACCGGAGAGCAATTTGCCTTCGAGCGAGATGTCCACGATGCCGGAGCGTTCAGAGAATATCCCTGCCATCGCGCAGAGCATCAGGGGCGTTGCAATCCGCAGGGTTGCGTCAAAGGAGAGCAGCAGTTGGTACAGGAAATCAGCCATTTGCAGGATCCTTCGGTGCAACAAATTTCGCAATCATCCGCGCCAGTGGCGGGTTGAACATATAGGCCAGCGCACCGGAAAACAGGATGATCATCCCCTGTATCAGCAACACCATTTCGCGGGTTATGGACTGGAATTCAAAGTCCAGCTCGCCGCCGCCCTGTGTCAGCGCGCCAAACAGCAGGGCTGCAAGGAAGATGCCGATGGGGTGGTTGCGGCCCATCAAGGCTACGGCGATGCCAGTGAACCCGTAACCTGCCGTGAAGTTCAGCACCACCTTGTGATTAAACCCGAGGATTTCATTGGTGGCGAGCAATCCGGCAAAGCCGCCGGAAATGGCCATTGTGATGATGATCGTCCGCGCCACGTTGATCCCAGCATAATGGGCGGCTTCCTGATTTTGCCCGACGGAGCGGATGTTAAACCCAAGTCGCGTGTGCCAGACCAGCACATAAAACACCGCCATCGCGCCAAGGGCGATCAGGAAAGAGGCGTTCAGCGGCGTGCTGGCGATGTCAAAACCCAAAGGGCTTAGGATATCTGCCATTTTAGGGAGCAGCGTGCTCTCGGCCAGTTTGGCGGTTTGTGGGGACTGTTGTCCGGCTTCCAGCATGGGACCGGCCAGCAGGTAGACCATCAGGGATGCTGCGAGGAAGTTGAACATGATCGTGGTAATCACGATATGGCTGCCTCGTTTCGCCTGTAGATACCCCGGTATCACCCCCCAGATGCCCCCTGCGATGAAAGCGCCGAGCACTGCGAGCGGAATGGCCAGTGGTGCAGGCAGATAAAGCCCGATGCCAAAAGAGGCCAGCGCCGCGCCAAGGCCACCGATCAGGGCCTGCCCTTCGCCGCCGATGTTGAACATCATGCAGTGGAAAGCCAGCGCCACGGCGAGGCCGGTGAAGATGTAGTTCGTGGTGTAAAACAGCGTATAGCCCAGCCCGCCGGAGTAGACGAATGCGCCTTTGATCATCACGCCCATCGCCTCTATCGGGTTTTCCCCGATGGCGAGTACGATCAACCCGCAGATAAAGAACGCGGCGAAGAGGTTGATAATCGGAAGCAGGATAAGGTCTGCCCAGCGGGGAAGGGGGGGAGTTGGCGTGCTCATGCGGCGGCCTCTTGTCGTTGACCGGCCATCATCAGGCCAAGGGTTTGTCTGTCAGCGTCTGCGCTGTCGATAATGCCGACGTTCTGTCCGCCACACAGCACCATAATGCGGTCTGACAGGGACATAATCTCGTCCAGTTCAACGGACACCAGCAGGATCGCGCAGCCCGCGTCTCGCAGTTCCAGAAGCTGTTTGTGGATAAATTCGATCGCACCCACATCGACGCCGCGGGTCGGTTGGCCCACCAGAAGCACACCGGGGTTGGCGGAAAATTCCCGCGCGATGACGATTTTCTGTTGGTTCCCGCCGGAGAAGTTCTTGGCGTTCAGGCGCGGATTTGCGGGGCGCACATCGTAATGTGCCATCTTGTCTTCGCAGTTCTGCTGGATCGCCTTGTAGTCAAACAGGGTCCCGCTGCCAGCCAGTTCGGTATCATGAAAGCCGAGGATCATGTTCTCCCGCGCTTCGAAATTCAGGACCAGCCCGTGGGTGTGGCGGTCTTCGGGGATATGACCAACGCCCAAATCGCGGATGATGCGCGGGTCGGTCTGATCGGCTGCGGTCACTTCGGTGCCAAGGATGTTCAGGCTGCCGCTGGTCAGGTGGCGCATCCCTGCAAGGGTCTCCATCAGTTGGGTTTGTCCATTGCCAGACACACCCGCCACCCCGAGGATTTCACCGGCACGGACTTCAAAGTTGATGTCGTCCAGTTCCAACACGCCCTGCGCGTTGGTGTAGCCAAGGTTAGTGGCCGAGAACCGCACTTCGGCTGGCGTTGCGGGTTTTCGGTCCACTTCCAGCAGCACTTCGCGTCCAACCATCAGTTCGGCCAGTTCCTGCGGAGAGGTTTCGGACGTCTTGCGATGCCCGACCATCTCACCCTGACGCATGATGGACACGGTGTCCGTGATGTCCATGATCTCGGACAGTTTGTGGGTGATCAGCAGGACAGAAACCCCGTCATCGCGCAGGACCTTGAGGATTTCGAACAGCTGGTCCGCTTCTTGTGGTGTCAGAACGCCGGTCGGTTCATCAAGGATCAAAACCTTGGCGCCGCCTTTCAGCGCCTTGATGATCTCTACCCGCTGGCGCTGGCCCACGTTCAGATCAGAGACCAGCGCGTGGGGGTTCACTTGCAGATTGTAGGTTTCGGAAAGATGCAGCAACCGTTCGAGCGCTGCGCCTCGACCGTCGCGCAGCATCAAACCACCCTCGGTGCCAAGCATGACATTTTCGAGAACCGTAAAGGTGGGAACCAGCATAAAGTGCTGATGCACCATGCCGATGCCGTGTTCGATAGCATCCGCCGAAGAGCGCACGTCAACTTTCTGCCCGCCAAAGTGGATTTCGCCACTGTCCGCACGGTGCATCCCGTAGATGATGTTCATCAGCGTAGATTTGCCCGCGCCGTTTTCACCGATGATGCCGTGAATGGAACCGGCCTCGACAGCAAGATTGATGTTCTTGTTGGCTTTTACCAAGCCGAATGACTTGCTGACGTTTTTCAGTTCCAGCGCAGTGTTCATGTGTGTCCCTCACCCTGTTGAAGGCCTGTTGTTGGTCCGGATCGTTGTTTTGCCCGACTTGCGTTTAGGCTTTGACGTCAAAGCTTAAACGGAAACCTGCAACGGGGAAGGGGCGGCCCTTGGGCCACCCCCGGATTTACTGTCAGATTACATCTTGCAGCTGTTGTCGGAACGGTAGTCGTGGACTTCGATTTCACCCGAAGTGATCCGTGCAGCGGCTTGATCAATCGCGGATTTCATTTCCGGTGTGATCAGATCGGCATTGTATTCGTCCAGTGCCCAGCCAACGCCACCTTCAGCAACGCCCAGCAGACGAACGCCGGTTTCAAAATCACCAGACATCGCGTCTTTCATGGTTTCGTAAGCAGCCACATCCACACGTTTCAGCATGGAGGTCAGAACGTTGCCAGGCGCCATGTAGTTCTGGTTGGAGTCAACGCCGATGGCCATCTTACCGGCATCCGCAGCAGCTTGGATAACGCCAACGCCAGTGCCGCCAGCAGCTTGGAAGACAACATCCGCACCACGGTCAATCTGGGCTTGGGTCAGTTCGGACCCTTTGGTCGGGTCATTCCAAGCGGCAGGTGTTGTGCCGGTCATGTTTTGCAGAACTTTTGCATCGTCTTTGGTGGCCATAACGCCTTGTTCATACCCACATGCAAAAGCGCGGATCAGGGGGATGTCCATGCCGCCGACAAAGCCGACTGTGCCGGTTTCAGAGGCCATCGCCGCTGCAACACCAACCAGATAAGAGCCTTCTTGCTCTTTAAATGCGTATTGGCGCAGGTTCGGGTGATCGAGCCATGATACGTCGATGATCGAGAAGTTCACATCAGGGTTTGCTTCGGCCACAGCAGAAATCGCATCAGCCTGTGCAAAGCCTACACCCAAAACGATTGTCGCGCCGCGCTGGACCATTTTTTCCATTGCTTGCTGGCGCTGGGCTTCGTTGGTGACTTCAAATTCCATCACTTCAACGCCGGTTTCGTCCTGAAACTTTTTGATGCCGGCATAAACGCCTTCGTTGAAGGATTTGTCGAATTTACCGCCCATATCGTAGATAACAGCTGGTTTGAAATCACTGTGGCTTTCGGCCACTGCGAAAGAGGATACGGCTGTGAATGCACCAGCCAGTACCGTAGTAAGTACTTTTTTCATTGAAGTCTCCTTGTTGGCGGCACCGCAGAGGTGCCTTTGGGTTTGTAACGGCCTTGGGCGCGGGGTTAACCGCGCTGGCCGATCTCTTTTAGTCTTTCCTCCAGAAACTCTCCGGCTGTCTGGTGATCAAGCTGCACGTCTGGGCGCGGGTGCATGAACAGGGGCAGGGAGTAACGGGATTTGTTTTCCTGTTTCGGCGGGTTTACCACGCGGTGGATGGTAGAGGGGTAATATTGGCGGGACGCCCGCTCCAGCATATCGCCCGCATTCACATTGATATAGCCGGTGCCACAGGGAATGTCGTGCCAGTTGCCGTTCACATCCTGCGCCTGAAGGCCGGGCTCCGATCCTGTCACCAGCAGGGTAATCAGGTTAATGTCGCCATGGGCCGCCGCGCGCACTTCGCCCGGTTGCACATCATCGGGCAGGGGCGGATAGTGCAGAACCCGCAAAAGGTGGCTGTCGCTGTCTTTGATCATATCCTGAAACGGCATGGAAAGCTGGTCTTTCACATCGTCCGGTGTGACCTGATCCAACCAGCCGAGCAGCATCTTGCCCATGCCGACCATCTTGTTGTGGAAATTCTTCGTTACCTCGGACACGCCTTCCGGCAGGTCGTTCTTTTGGTAAACGTGGTAAAATTCCTTAAGATCCTTTTGGGCCGCGCCTTTGGCGTTTTCGGATTTATAGCCGAAGTAACCGGACGGATCGCCCATATCGGTTGCGTCGTTCTGTTTGTCTTCGCTGGCGAAATAATCGGGCCAGACGTCATACATGGCTTCGATCTCGGACATGTCGATGTCATGGTCCTTGATCACTGCAAAACCGGTTTCGCGCAGGGATTTGGCGAATTTTTCCGGTGCATCCGGATCGGACGGGCTGACGGCGAGTACGGCGAATTCTGTCATGGGAGTTCTCCTGTTTTAAGAGCCGGTTTCAAACATTGTTATGAACCGGCGTTTCACACCATCAATATCCACGCCCATAGGCACTTTGTGTTTTGGTCGGGACGGATCGGTAGAACGTATTGTCTGGCCTATGCGATCACCCTCCACGATAACTTCTAGCGCGTGGTTTTCAATGGTAAAATACTGGGGGTCTGTAATGGCAATCACTGCCGTAGGGTCATGCATCTGGGAACCCTGAACCCCGACGTGGGTCTCGTAGAATTTGAGGTAATACTGAACCGCATCGTTCAAAAAGCCGCCAAGTTTCGGATTGGTCTCGGCGATGCGCGCAAAATCCTGTGACTGGCAGACAACCTGTGTGGTGACATCCAGCCCGACCATCGTGACCTCCCATTCTGCGGCAAAGACCTCGTCCGCAGAATGGGGGTCGTTCCAGATGTTGGCTTCGGCATGGGCCGTCACATTGCCCCGTTCCAGACCGCCCCCCATGATCACCACGGACTTAACCTTACCGGCAATCGACGGATCGTGGCGCAGCGCCAACGCTATATTGGTCAGCGGGCCGATGGGGCAGAGCGTGATTTCGCCCGGATTCTCATTGATCAGGCGGCAGATAAATTCATGGGCGGGTTCATCGACTGGCCGCGCGATCGTGTCCTGTGCTGGAACGTCGCCGAAGCCTTCGATACCGTGGACGTAATCGGACACCGGATTGGGCGGTTGCACCAGCGGTTTGGCTGCGCCTTTGGCAACGGGAATAGTCTGTCCGGCCCGTTCCGCCAGCACAATCGCATTGCGGGCGGCGATTTCGGTGGTGACATTGCCAAATACACTGGTCATGCCGAGGATCTCGATCTCGGGGTGCAGGGCTGCGTAAAAGATCGCCATGGCATCGTCGATGCCGGGGTCCGTGTCGATGATCAGCTTGTGGGTCATGTATTGGCTTTCAGGAAGGACAGGGTGTCTTCGCGGGTTGGGATTGCAGGGGCGGCGCCAGCCCGCGTTACCTGAACCGCGGCGGCGGCGGCGGCGAATTGCAGGGCTTTGGCGGGATCGTCACTGGCAGAGAGTTCAGCCACAAATGCCCCGAGGAATGTATCCCCTGCACCCGTCGTATCTTTTGGAGTGACGGTGAAACTGTCCTGATCGAACTGCTGTCCCCCCGCATAAAGCGTCGCGCCCTTGCTGCCTTTGGTGATCAGCAGATAGGGCAAGCCGAGGCTTTGGATGTCTTTGCCAAGCGCAGATTGCAGTGCGGCGGCTTCACCTTCGTTGACTGCAAGCAGGTCAATATGATCCAGCAACGGAATCGCGTGATCCGCATCAAACGGCGCTGCGGAATAGGCCACGCGCAGCCCTTTGGCTTTGGCCAGTTGTGCCATTTTCGGCACATTGTTGGTTTCATTCTGGCACAAGACCCAGTCTGTCGCGGGATCGGCCTGCGCCAGCGCGGCTTCGAACTGGTCCGTTGTGAAGGCCTGATTAGACCCACCAAACAGAACAATCTGGTTTTCCGCGCTGTCATCCACAAAAATGACCGCATGGCCTGTGGGTGTCGTGACGGTGCGCAACCCGTCGAGGGACAGGCCAAAACCGGCGATCTGTTCGCGCAGCCAGTCCCCGTCCGGTCCAACACACCCCAGATGCAGGGTCTGCGCCCCAGAGCGGTGCGCTGCGATGGACTGGTTGATGCCTTTGCCGCCGAGGTATTTCTCAAACGAACTGGAGGCGAGCGTCTCTCCCGCAGCCGGAAGATGGGGCACACGGTAGACGAGATCGAGGTTTATAGAGCCGAAATTCAGGATCATTTATTTTGGTATTGTCCCAGTTGGATCGAAGATAAAGAGCAACGCTAGCGGGTTTGATGCAGCATCTCTAGTATTATTTTCAGTTTTTCTGACCAAATGGACAGGTTTTGATGCGGCATGCGCGGAAATGCGCTCCGCGCGGGGATATTTGGGGGGAATGGAGCCGGAAGGTTTCAGGCTTTGGTCAGGATTTCGGAGACTTTCAGCGCACGCATATTCGATCCGTCCACTTTCAGCTTACCCGACATGAACGCCATCGCAGGGTTCTGGCTGCCATCAAGGATATTGCGAAAGGTCTGTTCGGTGGCGGTCAGTGTAACGTCTGCTTCATCGTCAGACAGGGTCGCGCCCTGATCTGTCAGATGGACGCTGCCGTGGTCACGGATCACCAGTTTTGCGCTGCCGTGCAGGGTGCCGGTGACGCGGGGGGACAGGTGTTCCAAAAACTCTTGCAGGACTGCGGACATGATTAAGCCTCCGGTTTGGGTGGCCGGAGGCTTAGCCGCGCAGGGCGCGTTTGGGCAAGCTTGCCGTCGCGGCAGCTATTTTGTGATCATCTCCGGCCCCATTATCATGTTGGGCAGGAAGGTGGATATGATCGGGATGTAGGTGATCATGATCAGGAACACAAAGAGGATGGCAAGGAACGGCAGCGCAGCCCGCACCACGGCCATCATCGGCATGCCAGCTACACCAGAGGTCACAAACAGGTTGAGCCCCACAGGCGGTGTGATCATGCCGATTTCCATATTCACCACCATGATGATTCCCAGGTGGATCGGGTCGATGCCAAGCTCGATTGCAATCGGGAACACCAGCGGCGCCACGATCACCAGCAGGCCGGAGGGTTCCATGAACTGGCCCCCGATCAGCAGGATGACGTTAACCACCACAAGGAAGGCGATTGGACCAAGGCCAGCGGCCAACATCGCTTTGGTGATCTGCTGGGGGATTTGTTCATCGGTCAGGACGTGTTTCAGGATCAGCGCACAGGCGATCACAAACAGCAGCGTAACGGTCAGTTTTCCCGCTTCAAACAGCGTATCCACCGTATCCCTGTGCCAGATTGCCGTGAACAGCGCCTGCGGTTTCTTCAATATCGAGGTGTTGCTTTGCCCTTCAGCCGTGGCCAGTGGTCCCATGTCACGGTACACAAAGCTTGCGATAAACCATGCGTAGATTGCGGCGACGGCTGCGGCCTCGGTCGGGGTGAAGATACCACCGTAGATGCCGCCAAGAATGATAACGATCAGGAACAGGCCCCAGCCGGCTTCTCGCGCGGCGGCAAAGCGTTCGGACCACGGAGCGCGGTCGCCCTTGGGCAGGCCCTTAACACGGGCCATAACGTAGATGCCGATCATCAGCATCGTGCCTGCCAACAGGCCGGGAATAACACCGGCGAGGAACATGCGGCCGACCGATACCTCTACCGCGGCGGCATAGACCACCATCACGATAGAGGGCGGGATTAGGATGCCAAGCGTGCCAGCATTACAGATCACGCCAGCGGCGAATTCCTTGGTGTAGCCCACCTGCCGCATCCCTGCGATCACGATTGACCCAATGGCAACCACAGTTGCAGGCGAAGAACCGGAGAGGGCGGCGAACATCATGCAGGCAAACACACCCGCAATGGCCAGACCGCCGTGGAAATGCCCGACACAGGCAATGGAGAACCGGATGATCCGCCGCGCCACACCGCCCGTCGACATGAAGGATGAAGCAAGGATGAAGAAGGGAATCGCAAGCAGCGTGTAATGCCCTTCAAAGGCGTTGAACAACGTCTGCGCGACCGAGGCGAGAGAGCTGTCAGAGAACCACAACAGGAACAGCACTGACGAAAACCCGAGAGACACAGCGATTGGCACGCCGATCAGCAAAAGGCCAATCACCATGGCAAAAAGAAGGATGACTTCCATGATTAATTATCCTTCACGTATTGGGCAGCTTCTTCGATAGAATCCTCGGCTTCGTGGCTGACGATCAGCATTGAAATCTCACCCCGCCAGAGTTTGAGACCGGCCTGACAAAAGCGGAACAACAGCAGTGCCATCGAGATCGGCAGCACCATATACGGCAGCAGGCGTGGCAGTTTTTCGTATTCGTCGCCGTCGTTGAACATGCCTTCCATAAACCCCAGAATTGCGGGCATCGGCACATCGTCCGTTTCATACCAGCCCTTGCCGCGGAAGTTTTCTTCAAACCCCGTGGGGAACCAGCGGCCTGTGGTGGCAGGGAGGTTGGCGAAATTGGCCCAGTAGTCCCAAGCGCCTTTCAGCAGGAGAAACGAAAAGATAATGCAGACCGCCACAGAAATCATGCCAAGGGTCTTGCTTGATTTTGGGGACACAATGTTCAGGATCGCATCAACCCCCAGATGGGCGTTGATTTTCACCGCATAGGACGCGCCCAGCAGCACCATCCAGCCGAACAGGAAGACGGTAAATTCCACCGCCCATAAGATGTTTGAATTGAACCCGTAGCGCGCGACAACATTAGCAAATGTCACCACTGTCATAAGGCCAAGGATCGACGCGATCAGCGTCTCCTCCAGGCGGTCCGTCCAGCTTTCTGCCTTCTGTGACATTTGCAAATCCTCCCGCGATTTTTAGGAAAAGGGGGGACGGACCTGTGCTGGTCCGTCCCAAACCAGAGCTTAGTTGCTCATGGACATGTTGATTTTTTGTGCAGCTTCGATGTTATCCGCACCCACGTCGCCTTCGAACTTGGTCCAAACCGGCTTCATCGCTTCAACCCATGCTGCGCGTTGCTCGGCTGTCAGTTCGCGTACGGTGCCACCGGCATCAATCACGGACTGTTTTGCGCCTTGGTTCACTGCATAGGCTTCGGAGTTGCGGGCTTCGGTCACTTCTCCAACGATGCTTAGGAACTGGTCGCGCACTTCGGCGTCCAGACCATCCAGCCAGTCAACGGATGCCACCAGCAGATAGTCGATGATGCCGTGGTTGGTCTCGGTAATACCGTCCTGAACCTCAAAGAACTTTTTGCCATAGATGTTGGACCAGGTGTTTTCCTGACCGTCCACAACGCCGGTTTGCAGCGCGCCGTAAACCTCGGCGAATTTCATCTTCTGTGGGGAGCCACCGATGGCCTCCATTTGCGCAACCAGAACGTCAGAAGATTGCACGCGGAATTTCAGCCCGTTTGCATCTGTCGGCAGCAGCAGTGGCTTGCTTGCGGACATCTGTTTCATGCCGTTGTGCCAGTACGCCAGACCTTGCAGGCCGCGCTTTTGCATGGAATCAAGCATTGCCTGACCAGCATCAGACGCCTGATAGGCGTTCACAGCGTTCATGTCGTTAAACATGAAGGGCAGATCGAAAATGCGGAACTGTTTGGTGAATTTCTCAAACTTGGACAGGGACGGAGCAGCAAGTTGCACATCGCCCTGAAGCATCGCCTCAAGCACCTTGTTGTCATCATAGAGCGTGGAGTTCGGGAAGACCTCCATACACATTTTGCCGTTCATTTCTTCGTTCACACGTTTTTCCAGAAGGGATGCGGCGATCCCCTTTGGGTGTTTGTCACTGTTGGTGACGTGTGCAAATTTTACGACCACTTCGCCCTCTTCGCAGGCAGCGGCGGCGATGGATGGCACAAAAGCAACGGCTGCAATGCAGGCCGCTTTCAAGAAAGTCTTCATGGTTTCCTCCCAATGGATATTTTTCGGACCGTGATCCGGCCAACAGTAAAGAAACGATCAGCGGATGTTTGCGCAAAGGTTTTTTTTAGTACCTGAAAAATGTTTTATTTTTAGGGGGTTGCGAATTAACGCTTTGACTGTCTGTGGATTTGTGCGAAATTTCGGACAGCCTCGCGCTGCGCCGGTTTTACCGTGCGGCGCGTCAGGGGTGGCGATTCATCAACCTGTAAACGCCAATCAAGAGGTCCGCTTTGAGACGATTATTTCCGGTGCTGGCGTTCTGCGTCGTCGCGGTCCTTGTGGCGGCTGGCGTGTTTACGCTGGCTTACCGTGCGAACCTGAACCAACTGTCGCGCACGGGGGCGGTGCAGCTTGATCAGGCATCGGACCGCGTGCTGGCGCAATTGGCGCGGTTCCAGCAACTGCCCAACCTTCTGGCCCGCCATCCGGTGGTTGTGGGCGTGCTGACGGGCGAGACCGATCCGGCGCGGGCCCATGACTTTCTGGAGACAACCGCGCTGACGGTCGGCGCTGAGGAAATCCTTGTGCTCGATCAAGCGGGAAGGGTGCTCGCCGCCTCCGATCTGGAGGAAAACGGCGCGCGGGTCGGGGATGATCTTGGCCAGACCGCCCATGTGCGCCGTGCGTTGACGGGCGGGCTTGGCGTGGATCATGCGTTTGAACCCAAAGACGGCGGACGGGACTTTTTCTTTGCCCGTGGCATCATTAACGGCACGGCACCGCCCAGCGGCGTGGTGGTCGTGCGCGCAGATGTCGAACAGCTGGAGTTCGAGTGGGAAGTGGATGAAACCGTTGTGGCGTTTCTGGACGCTTACAATGTGGTCTTTCTGTCCAACCGCGTAGAACTAGTGTTGCGCCGTGACGGGCAGGGAGAGTTTCCGCCGTCGGCTGCGCGGATATACCCCCGCTCCGTGGTGCATCCCTTTTACGACTACAAGGAAAACAACTGGTTCGGGCACCGGTTGCAGCGCTTTGGCACGACTGGCGTGATGCCGGAACAGGCGATGGTGCTGTCGGAGTTCCTGCCCCGACTGGATTTGACCACGCGGGTGTATCTGAACGTGAAAGATGCAGCCCAGAACGCCCGTGTGCTCGGGTATCTGGCGTTGGCGATCATGGGATTAATCGGCGCGGGGTTGATCGCGCTTGGCCAGCGGCGGCGCAGGCTGGCAGAACGGTTGGTGGTTGAGGCTGCCGCCAACGCGCGGTTGGAGGCGCGGGTGGAAGAACGCACCGCTCAGTTGCGACAGGCGCAGGACCAACTGGTGCAGGCGGGCAAGCTGACGGCGCTTGGCCAAATGTCAGCGGGGATCAGCCACGAAGTGAATCAGCCGCTCGCCGCGATCCGCAATTTCGCCGCCAACGGGATCAAGCTGATCGAACGGGATCGTGTGCCAGAGGCGCAGGACAATCTGGACCAAATCACCGTGCAGGTGGACCGGATCAACCGGATTATCAAGAACCTGCGCGGCTTTGCCCGTAACGAATCCGAACCTGTGGAGCCAGTTGATCTGGTCGCTGTGGTGCAGGACGCCCTGAGGCTGGCAGAACGGCGTTTACGCGATGAAGGCATAACGGTCGCGCTTGATCTGCCGGAACATCCGGTGATGGTCTCGGGTGGTCCGGTGCGCTTGCAGCAGGTCATCGTGAACCTGATGGGCAACGCGATGGATGCCATGCGTGACCAGCCCAAAAAACACCTGTCGCTGAAAATTGATCCCGATGACGGCAGTGATCGGGTGCGCCTGAAGGTGGCAGATAGCGGCACCGGACTGAAAGAACCGGACCGTGTGTTTGAACCGTTTTACACCACCAAAGATGTGGGCGCGAGCAAGGGGCTCGGGTTGGGCCTTTCGATTTCCTACGGGATCGTCGGCACCTTTGGCGGAGAGCTGAGCTGCCGGAACCGCCCAGAAGGCGGGGCGGAATTTTGTGTGGAATTAAAAAAGGCTGAGGGGGCGGGATGAAACGTCAGGTTCTGTTGATCGAGGACGACGATGCGCTGCGGGCCTCTTTGGCGCAGACGTTGGATCTGGAGGGGATTGATGTGATCTCTACCGCCCATTTTGTGCAAGCCCGTCGCACTCTGCGCGCTAACTTCGCCGGCGTGGTCCTGACGGATATTCGCATGCCTGATAAGGACGGGTTCGAAATTCTTGCGCTCGCCCAAAGCATCGACGCGGATTTGCCAGTGGTGATGCTGACCGGCGAAGGTGATGTGCCGATGGCCATTCGCGCGATGAAAGAGGGGGCTTACGACTTTCTGGAAAAACCGTGTGAAACCTCCCATCTAGTAGGCGTTCTAAACCGTGCGCTCGCGCACCGCGAACTGGTTCTGCACACGCGGCGGATGGAACAGAAAATGCGCCGCAGCGATCCGGCCTCGGTGCATTTTCCAGGCGACAGCCCCGCAAGCCGTGATTTCCGCGAAGCGCTGCGCCGTGCGGCGGACAGTGGCCGCCACATCTTGCTGATCGGGCCGGAAGGGGCGGGCAAAAAACTGGCCGCACACACGATTTTTGCTATGTCCGAGGGGCGCGATTCCTTTGTGCTGGTGCGCACGCCGGAAATTGATCCGGAGGGATTTGTGATTGAGCAGGGCGCGGTGGATCTGTCGGTGAAACGGGTGCATCTGGCCTCTGGTAGCCAGCTGGACTGTGTAATCTCTCAGGTGGAACAACGCCCCGAATTGCGGTTCATCGGGTCCGCCGAATATGCGGTTCCCGAGGTGGCGGACCGGTTGAACTGTATCACCGTGGCGGTGCCTGATCTGGCGGCACGGCGTAACGATCTCGGGGTGATCTTTGAGGTGCTCTTGCGTCATGCGGTGCGCTACGCCAATGCCGAAATGCCGGATATCCCCGCTGCCACGCTGGCAGAGATCAAGGCGCGGGAGTGGCCCGGCAATCTGGCAGAGCTGCGCGACTATGCGAACAGATTTATGGACGATCCCCAAGACGGCGCTTTGGCCAGCCGCACGCTGGCGGCGCAGATGGAGGCGCATGAAAGGCTGGTTCTGGAAACCACGCTTCGTAACTTTCAGGGTAAGGCCGCGGTGGCTGCCGAATACCTTGGCCTGCCGCGAAAGACACTTTACGACCGTTTAGCGCGTCATGGGTTGCGTCCGCGGGATTACCAAGGCGGGGCCGAAAACCGCCCTAATAGTTCACTGTAACCACAACACTGTCGGAGTAGGTACCGTAATAGGCGGATTGACCCGCAGGGATGCGGCCGTAAATCGTGAAGGACTGGTTTGCGCCGATGCCTGTGGAATCCACATCGTTTGTCGCCAAAGCCCCCCAAGGTGCCGAGCGGGCAACATCACGGTAAAGCCCGTAGCTTAATTCATAACTGCTATTTTTCATCCGCCGGTCCGCCGGACCGCTGCCCCCGTTCAATCCCTGATCTAAAGTAACCGAATAATTGGTGCTGTTGGTGCAGCGCACGTTTACGGTTGCTGTTTCGTCGACAGCAGTTGCCATTGGTGTGGGCAAGCTGCCGAAATCCATCGCCGTCACATCAAGCTCGCAGCTTGGCACCACTTCGGCGGCGACTTCGAACTCAGGAATATCCACTTCGGTCCCGAGCAACCCGCAGGACAAAAGACCATAGGTGATCGACGCATCCGATACGCCGGAAAAGACGGAGGAATAGGCGCCGGTGTCCACAGCGACGCTGTTGGAAGTGATGCTGGCATAGATCGGGATGCTAACCGTCGCGCTGCCTAGCACAACGGGAATATTAACGTAGACCTCGTTCCAGGTTCCGTTGGTTGCGCTGCTTCCGATCGGGCGTAGTTCATAGTTCAGGTTCCCACCCAAGCCATTGCGCATGTACCGGGGGGAATTGCTTGAAGCGGCACCACCACCGCCCGGACCGATCTTGATACAAACACCGATCAGCGCGCCGACGACACCGCTACAGGTGATATTTACAGAACCGGACGTTTCGTTCGCAGCGCCTGCACGCACAGAGATCGATCCAAAGTTAATGTCCGAGATTGCAGCGCTGCAAGTCGCGGCATTGGCGGTGGTTGTCTGGAGTAAGAGCCCGACCAGTAGCGCTAAGGTTTTCATGTTGAAACGCAGCATCATTGACACCTGAACGGACCGAGCGACTGTTGCACCGCATCGGTGGGTTGATAGTCAAAGGCAACGGTGCAATCGCGCCCTTCGGTCGTGACGCGCAGTCTGTTACTGGATTTGATGTTTTCGACCCAGACCAGCCCGTCGTAGCCAACGTAATACTCGGATTTTGACCCGTTCAGATAGGCTGCGGACCCAGCAGTCACGTAACGGCCTGCTTGATCGACCAACGTGATCAGCGCCGCGTCACCCCCACCACTGGCAAAACTGACCAAAGTGCCCGAGCGTCGGGCCGGAACCACTTCCATAGCGGAGGCATTGAGCACTGCATCTTGGGGCAGGTGCTCTGTGTCCACAGAAACGCGGTTGCGCCGGTACGACGCCAGTCCCGTTACCAGCGCCCGACCGAAGCGACCGGTTTTTGTCACCGGACGGTTCTGCAGGTTTACATCCACATTCGGCACGCCAACATCGACGATGGCGAAACTGTCGTTGATGACATTGCCTGCAGCCACTTTCCCGTCTGCCAGTACCAAAGAGCCTTCGGCGGTAAACCGTGCAAAATCAGAGGAGCCGGTTCGGAAAAGCTCTCCGCTGACCTTGGCGAACCGTGTTCTGTAGGATCCGCGCACATTGGCAAACCGGTTGTCGCCGTTGTCGTCGATCTGGGCCTGATACCCGTAATCGCCCACACGGTCGCCAAGCGGACGTGACAGGGAAACTGCCATGTTCAGGTCGCCATCGGAATCGCTGACAGCAGAGGTGCGGATCTGGTTCTTTTTGTGCAGCGGCATGGCGAAATTTATCGCAAGCCGCGTCCTATCGTTTTTAACGTTATGGGACCCGAATAGACTGATCGAACTGTCGTTGAAATCCAGACTGCGGGCGTAAGACGCGGACACAATCAGATCCTCCGAACTGGCCCGTTCCGAACGCACGAGGCTTAGCCCGATGTCTTGATCCGTGTTGAACAAAGGCATGCCAAGAGACAGCACTTCGCTTGCGATCGGGAACTCCAGCAGCGAAGCCCCTGTGGCGATGGTGCTTGCGCCCAGATAATCAACTCCTGTGGCATAGGCCAGATCCGCAAACCCCGGTTCAGAGCGCAAAACGTTAAGGTGCACGTCCACGTTGCGAATTTTCGTACGCAGGCTGGTCTGGGCAAAGGCGGCGGTGTTGTTTTTGTACCGGCTTAGTCCTGCGGACAGGCTGAACTCTGCCAGATCGAAAGGAACCGTGGTAAACCCGATCCCCCCCATGATCAGATCGCTTTTACCTTCCAGATGGGCTTCGAGGGTCAGTTTTTGGTTCAGCCCGTATTTGAAACTGCCGGAATATGCAGTGTCTGACGAGTATTCGTTGCTTTGCAAGCCATAAGCTTCCCGCGGTTTTCCCACTTCTACAGAAAAGTCGAAAGTGCCTGCCTTAAGGAGGTTCTGCGCCGCAAAAAAAGAGATTTCCTGCAGGCGTTCGTTGCCGTTTGCATCGCGGATGACCACTACGGCATCACCGGAGCCGGTAAAGAAGGGCACATCCTCTAACCGGAAGCGTCCCTGATCCACCGTGCCTGAATACGCACGGTTGTTTTCAATGAATACATCGACGGTGGACGGCACAGCTGCGGCGCCTTCGAAAGAGAAAAGCTGCTCTGTGACAATATCGGACCGCAGGCTAAAGTCGCGGCGGAACTGGATGCCGCCCATCCGGATCGGGCGGCTCCATGATACCGAGGAACTTTGCAAATCGCCGAATGACAGGCTGAGTGCGTGTTTGGTGTTGTTGAATTCCAATTTGGTTTCCTGCCGAATGAAATCTGGCGTGCCAAGCGAACCGCCGGGCGAATTGAAAAAGCCGGAACTGGACAGGGCGCCGAAGGGGGCAAAGACCCAACCGTTTAACGACCCGGAATACCCCCTGAAGTGCATACCGGAACCGCTGGAGTTCGGGCCCAGATTTGCGGTTAAGGCATAGTTTACCACTGCACCAAAGCTGCGTTCGGGCGCTATCATCTCGGGTTTGCGGCGGGCGGAAGACACGATTGGCAACAGCGATCTGAATGGCGCACTTATGTAGATGGCTTGCGCTTCCATGTTGTACCGGAAGGTCAGGCCTTCGATGGTGTCAAGGTAAACAGTCTTGGACACACCAAGCGGAGGGCGGATGCCGATCTCTTCCAGTTCCGAACGGGGAGAGGAGAAACGGTTGTCGGTGTGATGGGTGAACTCTGCGATAAGTTGGGTGGTCTTGCTGTTAACATAGACCTCAAGAAACAGAGGAGTGTCCTGTACCGGCGGCACCAGTTCGTAAGGGGCTTTGGACGCACTGATCTCTGCTGACACTTCGATGTCCGCTGAAATCTGCTGGGTCATTGCAAAGCCCCCTGAAAAACTCAGGGCTACGCCGGTCAGTAACAATTTACGCAAAAGTTGCATATCGGGGTAAGAGCCATCCTATATTGAGGTGACAAATGGCGTTGTGTTCCGTCTAGGAGGAGAAACACAACGGAAGCGAGTGGCGCACCTGTAGTTTGACCACTTGGCCCTTGGCTTTGCGGTCGGGCAGGCGATCCACAAGCACGCGGTAGCATTCCCGCTTGCGAACGGCGCGCTTCTTGGTCCGCACGATCCGGACTGTCAGTTCTTGTCGGGGTCTGAGCTTGGCCGCAGGTGGACTGATTACCACGTCACGGGTCGCCTTTAGCCGTGACGGATCGCTGCCTTCTTTCCAAGCCATTACGCGCATTTGCAGGACAGAGCTTCCACGGCTGTTGGCTTTAACAGTCAGTGTGGTCTGGCGGGCACCATTGGCAACCTCCAGTTTGGTTGGGGAAACGGACAGCGATTGTGCCGCGACGATCCCCGGCAGAAGCGCGGCAAACGCCCCCGCCAGTATCAGGTTTGATTTTATCATTTTACTGCTCGCTGTTTGCACCGGTTAACCCGGGTTTAATATGTCAAAGTTACGGTGATGGTGTCCGCATAGACGCCCTGTACATAGCTACCTGCCGGAACCTGGCCGTAGACGCTGAAGCTTTGTGGTGCGCCTGCCAATACATTGAATGCATCGCCGAACTGTTCGTCGATTCCCACTTCGGTTGTGTGGCCGCTATCGGTGTGGATGTTGTAAGGCAGATAACCGGAGACGCCGTTGTACATACGGCGCTGTGTACCGTCTTTGTTGACGCTGCCACCCATCGTAAGTGTCAGACCGGTCTTAGCAGTCGTACAGGACACCGTGATTTCACCTGCCACGGTTTCGTTCGTAACTGTTGCGCCGTCTACCGTGCCAAAGCCCAGCCCCGGAGCGGCGGCGATAATGCAGGTATCGTCCACAGTTGCGGAGACTGCAAGAACTGCTGATTTTGTAGCAGAGACCACCGGTGATGCCACAATTGCCAGGCCGACTGTTGCTGCGCTAATGAATTTGTTAAAACGTTTCATCATTTTTCCCTTTACTTAGTCACACTCGGCGTCAGTTGGGTATTGATCTTAAATTGATATTCTTGACGCCAAATTTGTTGTTCACCCCCTTAAAATATTGATTGAATTTGTTGACAGTGTGTTTTTGAAACGGATCAACGTGTGACTGAGGCGCAAAATCATAACGTATTAAAATAGAATAAAATTTCGCCAATGCATCCTTGGGTTGCATTTTTATCGTGCAGAAATGCCACACTGAATTGACATAATTTGGTCACTTTTCCTTCCAAATTGTCGATATTTTTTTGACCCGCGCGTTGCGGAGTGGGAATCGCCAGATTCAAAGCGCAAATTCCGACAGTGGGCACGTGTCTGTGTTCCGTGTTTCGGGCATTGTGGGCTAAAAACCAAAAAGGTCTGGCAATACTGCCAGACCTTTTGGAATTTTGGTGAGCCCTGATGGGTTCGAACCATCGACCTACTGATTAAAAGTCAGTTGCTCTACCAGCTGAGCTAAGGGCCCTCACCGTGCTGTGGGGGCGTCTTAAGGCTGCTGGCGGGCATGGTCAAGAGAGAAATTTCGAAATAATGACACGGCTGGAATGATTGTGCATGAAGGGCTATATGGCGGGGATGAAAATCTTGGACTCACTTGATAACGGGTTGCCGTTTCTGAAGATGCACGGGCTGGGGAATGATTTCGTCATTCTGGATGCACGTAAGGCGGATGTACCCATGACAGCGGCGATGGCGCAGGCCATCGGGCACCGCTATTTTGGTGTGGGCTTTGACCAGCTTGTTGTGCTGGCGGACTGCGATGATGCGGATGTTGATATCACGTTCTGGAACACGGATGGCTCCACCGCGGGGGCGTGTGGTAATGCAACCCGTTGTGTTGCAAGGCTCATTTTGGACGAGACGGGTAAAACCGACCTTACCCTGCGCACCGGACGGGGGCTTTTGTCTGTCACTGAAGCAGGCGGCGGTCTGGTCAGTGTGAACATGGGCCAACCGCAACTGGACTGGCAGGATGTGCCGCTTGCACGGGAAGTGGACCTTGTGGAGCTGCCGATCGAAGGCGCGCCGGGGGCTGCGGGTATGGGCAATCCTCATTGTGTGTTTGTGGTTGAAGATGTCGAATCGCTCGATCTGCACAAGCTTGGCCCGATTTACGAACATCATGAACTTTACCCCGAACGCACCAATGTAGAGTTTCTACAAATCATCGACCGCAACACAATGCGAATGCGCGTGTGGGAGCGGGGCGGGTTGCCGACCCTTGCCTGCGGGTCGGGTGCCTGTGCCAGTGCGGTTGTGGCCCATCGTAAAGGGCTGACCGAACGGAATGTGACGATCAAACTGGACGGTGGCGATCTGCAAATCGACTGGCGCGATGATGGCGTCTGGATGACAGGCCCGACCCAACTGGTGTTTTCCGGTGTGTTATCCACCGATTTTCTGGACAAAATCAAATGAGCAAACCTCCCGTGTTCGCCACTTTCGGCTGTCGGTTGAACACCTATGAAACAGAGGCCATGAAAGAGCTGACCGCTGCGGGCGGTCTGGAAAACGCTGTGGTGGTGAACACCTGCGCTGTGACCGCCGAAGCTGTGCGCCAGTCCAAGCAATCCATTCGCAAGCTGCGCCGCGAACATCCCGAAGCGCGCATCATCGTGACAGGGTGCGCCGCCCAAACCGAACCAGCCACATACTCCGCAATGGATGAGGTGGATCTGGTGATGGGCAACACCGAAAAGATGCAGGCCGAGACCTGGCAGAAGCTGGGGCAGGGCGCGGATTTCATCGGTGAGACCGAAGGCGTGCTGGTGGATGACATCATGTCGGTGAAACAGACTGCCGGACATCTGATCGACGGGTTCGGCAGCCGCAGCCGCGCCTATGTGCAGGTGCAAAACGGCTGTGACCACCGCTGCACTTTCTGCATTATCCCCTATGGTCGTGGCAATTCCCGATCTGTCCCTGCAGGAGTGGTGGTGGAGCAGATCAAACGCCTTGTGACCAGCGGCTATAACGAAGTGGTTCTAACGGGCGTGGACATCACCAGCTGGGGCGATGACTTGCCGGGGAACCCGCCGCTCGGTGATCTGGTACAGCGTATCCTGAAACTGGTGCCGGACCTGCCGCGCCTGCGGATTTCCAGCATCGATTCGGTTGAAGCTGACAGCGCGCTGGTGGATGCCATTGCGGATGAACACCGTTTGATGCCCCATCTGCATCTGTCCTTACAGGCGGGTGACAACATGATTCTGAAGCGGATGAAACGCCGCCATCTGCGCGAGGATGCCATCGCCTTTTGCAGTGATATGCGCAAGGCGCGGCCTGATATTGTTTACGGCGCGGATATTATCGCAGGCTTTCCGACTGAAACCGAAGAGATGTTTGAGAACTCGCTTAAACTGGTCGAGGATTGCGGCCTGACGTGGCTGCATGTGTTTCCATTCTCGCCCCGTCACGGCACTCCGGCCGCGCGGATGCCCCAGCTTGAGAAGAGCGTGATCAAGGCGCGGGCCAAACGTCTGCGCGAGGCCGGAACACAGCGAGTGCAGGACCATTTGGCGGCCCAGCTTGGCAAGACCCATGCGATCCTGATGGAGAACCCGCGTATGGGGCGGACCGAAGGCTTCACTGAAGTCGTCTTTGATAGTGACCAGCCCGAAGGCCAGATCGTTTCAGCGACAATCACCGGTCACACCGAGAAAACCCTGCTTGCAGGCTAGGGCAGGGCGTATCGGCCTTGACCCTGCCCGCATCGGGCGCTTCATTACCCCCATGACACGACCTATCCTATATTCCTTCCGCCGATGCCCCTATGCCATGCGCGCGCGGCTGTCGATTGTTGCCAGCGGCTTGCAGGTAGAGCTGCGGGAAATCCTGCTCCGTGACAAGGCACCCGCGTTTCTGGCGGCCTCTCCTAAGGGGACAGTGCCGGTGGTGGTCAACGGGGACACTGTGATCGAAGAATCGCTTGATGTGATGGAGTGGGCACTGGGCCAGAGCGACCCGCAGGGTTTGCTCTATGCCGGACCAGAGGCGCGGGAACTGGTGCTGCGTTGCGAGTCCGAGTTCAAGGGCCATCTCGACCGGTTCAAATACGCTGTGCGCTATGACGATGTGGACCGCGAAGAGGAACGCAAACTGGCCTCGGTCTATCTGCGGGAACTGGATCGGCGGCTTGACGGGCAGGAATATCTGTTTGGCGAGCGGATCGGCTTTGCGGATATTGGCATTGCCCCGTTTGTGCGCCAGTTTGCCAATACGGATCGCGCATGGTTTGACGGGCAGGACTGGCCGAACCTGATCCGCTGGCTGGATGGTTTCATCAATAGCGACCGGTTCCAGTCCATCATGAACAAATACCCCAAATGGGAGGAAGGGGATGCCGAAACGCTGTTCCCCGTTTCCTAACCTGAAAGGTCTTAGCAATGCATCCCAATCCGGCTTTTCGTAAAGCGGACCAAGACGCCAATCTCGCCTTCGCACGGCAGCGCAGTTTCGGGGCGTTGGCGGTAAACGGTCCTGATGGGCCTTTGCTGGCGCATATTCCTTTTCAACTGTCCGAAGATGGAACGCGGTTGGAGGCCCATCTGGTGCGCTCCAACCCTGTGTGGCGCTTGCTGCAAGAGGGGTCGCAGCAAGCGGTAATCGCCGTTGGCGGGGCTGACAGCTACATCTCGTCCGACTGGTACGGGATCGACGATCAGGTGCCCACTTGGAATTATGTGGCGGTGCATCTGAGGGGCACATTGCGAGCTTTACCGCAGGAGGAGCTGGAAGGCATACTGCGACGGCTCTCGGCGGCGATGGAGATGCGTCTGGCTCCGAAACCTGTTTGGACCATGGACAAGATGGGCGAAGGCATTGCAGAGCGAATGATGCGGATGATTGCACCCGTTGCGATGGATGTAACGCGGGTAGACGGAACGTGGAAGTTGGGCCAGAACAAGCCCGAAGATGTACGCGTCGCTGCCGCCGGTCAGGTCGCAGATCACGGCCTCGGTCAGGAAATCGGTGCGCTGGCTGGCTTGATGAAAGAGCCGCCCTGCTAGGCACGTTTCCGAAGAACGGTTGACGCAACTGCCGCACTGCGCAAGGCTTAGCCCAAGCAGGCACCGGCCTGTGGGATCAACCCGTGCGAGGGCTGCGGCCCTGTGCACCAAAGGAAAGACTTAGACATGAAATTGCATTGGGCCTCGGCCAGTCCTTTCGCTCGCAAATGCCTCGTTTGTGCAAAAGAGACCGGCGTTGAACTGGAATTGATCGCACGGGGGGGCACGCCCCTGATGACCGACAATATGCCGCTTGAACAAAATCCGCTTGGAAAGATCCCCACACTGGAGCGGGCCGACGGTCCAGCACTTTATGACAGCCGCGTCATCACCCAGTTTATTAACGCGCAGGGCGGCGGCTCGCTGTATCCGGTAGCGCGCAACTGGGAGGTGCTGACGCTGGAAGCAACCGCCGATGGCATCATGGAGGCGGCGATCCTTATGATTTACGAAGGTCGTGTGCGCCCCGAAGAACTGCGTTTTCCGGATTGGGTAGAGGCGCAATGGGCCAAAGTTGAACGGGCGCTGGATGCGCTGGAGGCCCGCTGGCTAAGCCATCTGTCCGGCCCGCTGGATGCGGCCCAGATCGCTGTCGGCTGTGCGCTGGCCTATCTTGATTTCCGTCACGGGAACCGCGACTGGCGCAAGGGTCGCGACGGGCTGGCCGCATGGGAAGCAGAGTTTGCCAAGCGCGAGTCGATGGTAGAAACGATGCCAAAAGACGCTTAAGCCGGCCACGAATTCAAACAAAAAAAGGGCGGGGAAATCCCCGCCCTTTTTCTATCTGTGGTCAGCCCGATCAGACCGTCTTTTCTTTGCGCTTGATCGGCGCCCAGAGTTTTTTGTTGGTCAGGTACAGCAGCACCGCCAGCAGGCCGAGGAAGAACAAGGACACAAAGCCCAGCCATTTCCGTGCCATCATCTTGGGTTCTGCAGCCCACATCAGGAAGGCGGCAACGTCCTCGGACATATGTTGCGTGTCGTTCTGATGACCGTCTGCAAATTCCAGCAGGCCGTCTTCCAGGGGTGGCCCCATAGAAATCCAGCCACCCGGGAAGGCGGTGTTTTCATAGAGCGTCACGCCGGCTTGGGTTTTCTCTTCGCCGGTGTAGCCGGTCAGGACCGCCACGATGTATTCAGGGCCCCCGATGCCGTAGAGCAGCTGGTTGATCCCAAGACCGGACGGGCCGTGAAAACCGGCACGTGCTTTGGCCATCAGGGACAGATCCGGTGCGCCAACAGCAGTGTTCGCTGGGAACTTGTCCGAAGGAATGGCAGAGCGGGTGTCGTCCAGTTCCGGATCAAACACGTCATAGTTGGACGCATAGGCTTTGACCTGATCTTCAGAATAGTGAGGACCACCCTCATCCGCCAGTGTGCGGAACGCCACCTGACGTAGGCCGTGACAAGCTGCGCAGACTTCGGTGTAAACCTGAAGGCCCCGTTGCAGCTGGTTCTGGTCGAACTTGCCGAACGGACCATCAAACGAGAACGGGATGTTCTCGATGTGGCCGCCACTGTCGCCAGCGGCAAAGGCTGCGCCGCTGGACAGGCCAAATGCGACAGCGATGGAAAGAAGTATCTTTTTCATTTTGTCTCTCCTTAGCTCTCTTATTCGGCCGCAGACGCTTTGGCGTCTTTTGGCGGATAATGGGCATCGAAATCAGCTTCGATGGTTTCAGGTTGTGGCAGCGGTTTTTCCAGAACACCCAGCAGTGGCAGGATGACGAGGAAATATGCGAACCAGTAGATTGCACCGATCAGGGAGATGACTGGGATCAGGCCTTCGGCAGGCTGGGAGCCACACCACATCAGAACCATGAAATCCAGACCCAGAACCCAGAACCACCACTTGAAGGATGGACGGTAGCGGCCGGAGCGGACCGAAGATGTATCGGTCCAAGGGGCCAGCGCCATCACAGCGATGGAGCCGAACATGGCCAGCACGCCAAGGAACTTCGCATCAAGGAACAGCACGTCAAAGGTGATCGCCCGCAGGATAGCGTAGAACGGCAGGTAGTACCATTCCGGAACGATGTGGGCCGGAGTGACCAGCGGGTTTGCCTCGATGTAGTTGTCAGGGTGGCCAAGGTAGTTTGGCATGAAGCCGACAACAGCCATGAAGATCGCAAGGATTACAACCAGTGCGAACAGATCTTTGATCACAAAGTAAGGCCAGAACGGAACTGTGTCTTTCTCGGCATCCGCTTTGGATGTGCGACGAACTTCAACACCTGTGGGGTTGTTGTTGCCTGTGGTGTGGAACGCCCAGATATGGACGATAACCAGACCGGCAATCACGAACGGCAGCAGGTAGTGCAGCGAGAAGAAGCGGTTCAGCGTGGCGTTATCCACCGAAGGCCCGCCCAGCAGCCAAGTTTGCAGGATCTCACCAACGCCAGGGATCGCGCCGAACAGGCCGGTGATCACAGTAGCACCCCAGAAGGACATTTGACCCCAAGGCAGAACGTAGCCAAGGAAACCGGTTGCCATCATCAGCAGGTAAATCAGCATACCGATGATCCAGGTGATCTCACGTGGGGCCTTGTAAGAACCATAGTAGAGACCACGGAATATGTGGGCGTAGACCGCGATAAAGAACAGGGACGCGCCGTTGGCGTGCATATAACGCAGCGCCCAGCCGCCGTTCACATTGCGCATGATGTGTTCAACAGAGTCAAACGCCATGTCAACGTGCGGGGTGTAGTGCATCACCAGCACGATGCCGGTCACGATTTGCAGTGCCAGACAGAATGTCAGGATAATGCCCCAGATCCACATCCAGTTGAGGTTCTTTGGGGTTGGGATCATCAGAGTATCATACAGCAGGCCAACTACAGGCAGCCGCTTGTGAACCCATTTTTCGATGCCGGTTTTCGGCTCGTAGTGATCGTGTGGAATTCCAGCCATGATCTTTTCTCCTTAACCGAGCTTCAGCGTAGTGCCGTCAAGAACGGCAGTTGGAACAGGCAGGTTTTCCGGTGCCGGACCTTTGCGGATACGACCGGCGGTGTCGTAGTGGGACCCGTGGCAAGGGCAGAACCAGCCGCCAAAGTCACCTGCATCGCCCAGTGGCACACAGCCAAGGTGGGTACAGACGCCCATCATCACCAGCCATTCGCCGGCTTCGTCCAGTGTGCGGTTTTCATCCGCAGCATCCAGACCTGGGTTGTTGGCGTTCCGGTCCTGATTGTCAGGAAGCTCCGACAGATCCACGGAACGGGCCGCTTCGATTTCTTCCGGTGTACGACGGCGGATAAACACCGGTTTACCGCGCCATTTGACCGTAAGTTGTGTGCCGGGTTCAATATCGGCTACATCAACCTCGATCGACGCGAGTGCTTGTACATCCGCGCTGGGGTTCATTTGATTGATCAACGGCCAAACCGCGGCACCAACGGTGACCGCGCCTGTTGTTGCCGTTGCAACATACAGAAAATCGCGGCGAGTGCCTGCGGGTTCATCAGCATGAGACACGTGCTTTTCTCCTTGCCAGGCCCGACTGTCCGGCGGGCTTGTTAACTGGGTCTGTCCAAAAGGGATTCCAGACAGTCACGGCGGGTATTACACATAGCTTTAGCGCTCGTCTAGCGGACTTTAGGCCGCAGAGCGCGACTCTTGGGCGCTGTGTCGGATGTGGCAACATTTTTTCAGGGATTTTTCCGGCGCACAATGGCCGTTGGCCGCGATTTTGCGCCGGTTTGGTGGAAAATGCGTCTGAACGCGCAATTTCTGCGCGAGTCGATCTGGGGATGGGGAAAGGATTTTGCAAGTGCGTTGCTCTGGCGCATCAATGTGGCGCGCCAGAGCAACAGGTCAGGGTGTTACAGGCAGGCGTTAAAAAGCGCCGTAACGTTTTCTTTGGTCAGCTCAACCGGATTGCCGCCACAGCTCGGGTCGGTCAGGGCAGATGCGACCAAGGCGTCGACGTCGGGATCTGTCACGCCCAGTTCTGTCAGGTTTGCCGGAATCCCGAGCGAAGCATTCAGCGCGCCGACGAAATCGTAAAATCCGTCAAAACCGCCTTTAATGCCCAGATACGCGGCCGCTTGGGTCAGACGCTCTTCTACTTCGGGGCGGTTCAGCTTCAGAACAGCCTGCATCACAACAGCATTGGTGGTGCCGTGGTGGGTGTGGTGCACCGCGCCAATCGGATGGGACATGGCATGGATCGCGCCAAGACCCTTTTGAAAGGCAGTGGCCCCCATCGCAGCGGCAGACATCATATGGGCGCGGGCCTCAATATCGGTGCCGTCATTAAAGGCGCGGGGCAGGTATTCTTTGACCAGCCGCATCCCTTCCAGCGCCATGCCTTGTGACATGGGGTGGTAATGGGGGGAACAGAATGCCTCTAGGCAGTGGGCAAAAGCGTCCATGCCAGTGCCTGCGGTGATCATCGGTGGCATGCCAACGGTCAGTTCGGGATCGCAGATCACAACTTCGGGCAGGAACTTTGGATGGAAGATGATTTTCTTCTCGTGGGTTTCGCTGTTAGTGATCACAGACGCACGGCCCACTTCGGAACCGGTGCCTGCGGTGGTCGGAACCGCCACAATCGGGGCGATTCCATTCGGATCGGCGCGGGTCCACCAATCCCCAATATCTTCAAAATCCCAGATCGGGCGGGACTGGCCGGACATGAAAGCAACGAGTTTGCCCAGATCAAGGCCGGAGCCGCCGCCAAAAGCGATCACACCGTCATGTCCACCTTCGCGGAACATTTTGATACCGGCTTCGGCGTTCACTTCAGTCGGATTCGGGTCCACATCCGAGAACATCGCGCGGCCAAGACCTGCGGCGTCCATCAGATCCAGCGTAGACTGGGTGATCGGCAGGTAGGACAGGCCTTTGTCTGTCACCAGTAGCGGTTTTTTGATGCCCGCAGCGGCACAAGCATCGGCGAGTTCGGAGATTCGGCCAGCGCCGAAACGGATTGCGGTCGGATAGGACCAGTTTGCAGTCAAAGACATCGGATCAAGCCTTCTTCATGTGGTAGGATTTGGGTCGGGTGAGGTTGTGATAGCCGATCACGGACAGGCCACCGCCGCGCCCTGTATCCTTGCAGCCGGTCCAGCACAAGCCGGGATCAAGGTAGTCGGCGCGGTTCATAAACACGGTGCCTGTTTCGATCCGGTCGGCAATCGCCTCGGCGCGGTCGGCGTCCTGTGTCCACAAGGATGCAGTCAGGCCGAAATCGCTGTCATTCATCAGGGCAATCGCCTCTTCATCGTCCTTAACGGACATGATGCCGACAACCGGACCAAAGCTTTCTTCACGCATCACGCGCATGTCGTGGGTCACATCGGTCAGGATTTGGGGCATCAGATAGGCGCCGCCGTCCTCGGGGAAATCCGCAGGGTCGATATGCGCCTTGGCACCAGCAGCAACGGCTTCGGCGGTCTGTGCGCGGACCTCATCCGCGAAACGGACATGGGCCATCGGACCGATTGTGGTTGCTTCGTCCAGCGGATTGCCCAGCTTGTAGCCCTTAACAATCGCCACGGCTTTTTCCACAAAGGCATCGAACAGGGATTCATGCACATAAATCCGTTCAATTCCGCAGCAGCACTGGCCCGAATTGAACATCGCGCCGTCAATAAGCGTATCCACGGCGGCATCCAGATTGGCGTCTTCCATCACATAGCCCGGGTCTTTGCCACCCAGTTCCAGCCCGATGCCGGTGAACGTGCCAGCCGCCGCCTGTTCCATCGCCTTGCCGCCCCCGACAGAGCCTGTGAAGTTCACAAAGCCAAATGCGCGGTCTGAAATCAGGTCAGAAGTCGTGCCGTGATCCAGAAACACATTCTGGAACACATCTTCGGGGATGCCAACCGAATGGAAAGCTTTCGCCATACGCTCGCCCACCAGCGGGGTTTGCGAGGCGTGTTTCAGCATCACTGCATTGCCAGCAATCAGGGCAGGGGCAACAGTGTTGATCGCAGTCATATAGGGATAGTTCCACGGCGCAACGATCAGAACCAGCCCGTGTGGTACCCGTTTGATCACGCGACGGAAAGCGTCGGAGTCTTCCACTTCGATCGGAGCGAGCGCCTCAGTCGCGATGCTAGCCATATAGCTGGCACGTTCGTTGAAACCACCGAATTCGCCGCCGTAGCGTACAGGACGGCCCATTTGCCACGCGATTTCGGGAACGATTTCGTCGTTCATCGCACCAACAGCGGCAACACCTGCTTCAACCAGTGCGATCCGGTCGGCAAGCGGTTTGGCAGCCCAGTCAGCTTGTGCAGCCTTGGCCCGCTTCACTGCAGCATCCGCCTCGGCGCGGGTCAGGGTTGGACGTTCGGCATAGACCGACCCGTCAATGGGGGAGATACATTTGATCGTCATGGATTAAGCCCTTTCAAAGCCCCGTGCGATTTCCCAATCGGTTACAACACGGTCGAATTCTTCTTGTTCCCATTCGGCAGCGCGGGTGTAATGGTCGATCACATCGTCGCCCATCACCTCGCGCAGGAATTTTGAGTTGCGCAGCAGTTCGGTTGCATCGCGCAGGGTTTGCGGGATGTCCCCTGCTTTTGCGTCTTCGTACACATCGCCGCGTGTCGGCGCAGCGAGTTCCATCTTTTCCTCGATCCCCTTGATCCCAGCGGCCAGCATCGCGGCTTGGGCGAGGTAGGGGTTCAGATCAGACCCGCCGATACGACATTCCACGCGGATGCCTTTGGTGCCATCGCCGCACAGGCGGAAACCTGCGGTGCGGTTGTCGACAGACCAGACGGTTTTGGTCGGTGCGAAAGTGCCTTTGGAAAAGCGTTTGTAGCTGTTCACATAAGGCGCAAGGAAATAGGTGTAATCCGGCGCATAGGCGATCAGACCGGCCATATAGTGGCCCATCATTTCGGACATGCCCAGATCGCGGTCCTTGTCAAAAAACGCTGCTTCGCCGTCTTTCCACAGGGATTGGTGGACATGGGACGACGATCCCACCCGATCCTTGTGCCATTTCGGAAGGAAAGACGCCGCGTGGCCGTTCTGCCATGCGATTTCTTTAATCGCGTGTTTGGCGATGGAATGGTAATCGGCGCAATCAAGCGCGGCGGAATAGCGGATGTTCAGCTCTTCCTGACCGGATTCCGCTTCGCCTTTAGAATTTTCAATTGGCAGACCAGCCGCGTAAAGGTGGTTGCGGATCGGGCGCATGATGCCCTCTTCCTTGGTGGTCTGGAAGATGTGGTAATCTTCGTTGTAGCCGCTGATCGGTTGCAGATCGCGGAAGCCGTCCTTGCGCAGTTCATCAAGGGACTTCTCGAACAGGAAGAACTCCAGCTCGGTAGCCATCATCGCGTCAAAGCCCAGCTCTTTCAGGCGGGCGATCTGCTTTTTCAGCATGGCGCGGGGGGAATGGGGGATCGGTTCGTGGGTGTGGTGATCCAGAATATCGCACAGCACCATTGCGGTGCCTTCCAGCCACGGCACAGGGCGGATGGTGTCCAGATCGGGCTTCATGACATAATCGCCATAGCCGGTTTCCCAACTGGTGGAGGCATAGCCGTCAGGGGTCGCCATCTCAAGATCGGTGGCCAGCAGGTAATTACAGCAGTGGGTTTCCTTGTAGGAGTTTTCTACAAAGTTCACCCCGTGGAAGCGCTTGCCCATCAGGCGGCCTTGCATATCCACAAAACAGACAAGAACGGTGTCGATTGATCCCTCGGACACGCGGGACTTCAGATCATCAAAACTAAGATTGGCAGGCATGGTGGTTCCACTTTCTAATCGGACCAAGGGCGGCAGAACGCCGCCCTTGGAATGTCAGTTTAAAGTTCAGCTTCAGGTGTAGCGGTACGGACGACCGGCTTTGACCATGTCGGCGTTGTACTTCTTGATGATGTCCACCACGCGCCGTTTGGTTTCGGATTCGGCTGCGATTTCTTCCCAGAAATCCTGCGCTGCGGCTTCCACTGTGGCCCATTCGTCGTCTGGAATGGATGTCAGTTCCATCTTTGGACCGTTGACGCGCAGGTCGGCTTCACCGCCCCAGTACCACCACTGACGATAGTAGTGGGATTGGTCACAGCACACACGGAACAGCGCTTGCAGGTCTTCTGGCAGCTCGTTCCAACGCTCCATATTGGCAAAGAAGGAGCCAGCCCATGCGCCGGAGATGTTGTTGGTCAGGAAGTAGTTGGTCACATCGGCCCAGCCTACGGTGTAATCCTCGGTGATGCCGGACCAAGCGATCCCGTCGAGTTCGCCTGTTTGCACGGCAACCTCGATGTCTTCCCATGGCAGGTTCACTGGAACCACGCCAAACTGGGACATAAAGCGGCCCGCTGTCGGGAAGGTAAAGATGCGCTTGCCTTTGAGATCTTCAAGGCTGCGGATCGGGTCTTTGGTGGCAAAGTGGCACGGATCCCATGCACCGGCAGAGATGTGTTTCACGCCGACTTTGGAATACTCTTCATCCCAGATTTCGTTAAGGCCGTATTGGTTGAACAGCACCGGCACGTCGAGCGAATAGCGGCTGGCAAACGGGAAGTAGCCGCCGAAAACGGTTACATCGGTTGGCGAGGCCATAGAGTCGTCATCGGATTGTACGGCGTCGATTGTGCCGCGCTGCATTGCCTGAAACAGCTCTCCGGTTGGGACCAGTTGGTCGGCAAAAAACAGTTCGATCTGCATGCGGTCGCCTGCGATCTTGTTGAACATTTCAACGGCGGGAACGATCACGTGTTCCGCCAGCGCCGCACCCGCATAGGTCTGCATCCGCCATTTGATGGTGCTTTGCGCCAGTGCCGGCGTTGCAAGAGCAGCAGCCGGAGCCACGGCAGCGCCTTGAATAAACTTACGTCTGGTTGTCATAGTCTCTCTCCTTGTTTTGGGTTGGGCCGGTTGGTGCGGCTTCTAGGGTTTGTTGTAAATATAGTCGGGCAGCCATGTGGCGATGCCAGGGAACACCATGACCAGCACCAGCGCCAGCACCATGACCAGCACAAAGGGCGTGATTGAGGCATAGATGTCCCGCAAACTGATTTCCGGCGGTGCCATCGCGCGCATCAGGAACAGATTATACCCGAACGGCGGTGTCATATAGGCAATCTGGGTCGTGATCGTATAAAGGATACCATACCAGATAAGATCAAACCCAAGCGCACCGACCAATGGCACATACAAGGGTGCAACAATCACCAGCATGGCCGTATCGTCAAGGAACGTCCCCATCAGGATAAAGCTCAGCTGCATCAGGATCAGGATCATCCAAGGCGACAGGTTGAGGCGTTCGGTGAACAGACCCTCAATCGCTTTCACCGCGCCCAGCCCGTCGAACACCGCGCCAAAGGCGAGGGCGGCGAGAATGATCCACATGAACATACAGGTAATGCCAAGAGTGTTACGTACGGAGTTTTCAAACACTTCGCGGGTCATGCGGCCTTTCAGTACCGCCGCCACAAAGGCTGCCAGCGCGCCAATGGCAGAGCTTTCCACCAAAGACGTCCAGCCGTTCACGAAAGGCACCATCATCACAGCAAAAATCACAATCGGCAGGATACCTGCACGCAGCAAACGCATCTTTTCGGCGCGGGGCATGTCCCGTTCCGACGGGTCCAGCACCGGACCCAGTACCGGATTCATCCGACAACGGATCACGATATAGGCGATGAACATCCCTGCCATCATCAGACCCGGCACCACTCCGGCCAACCACAACTGGCCGACAGGTTGACGTGCGATCATCGCATAAAGCACCAGCACCACTGAAGGGGGAACAAGGATGCCAAGGGACGACCCCGCTTGTATGACCCCTGTGACCATCCTTTTGTCATACCCCCGCTTTAACAACTCGGGCAGGGCAATGGTGGAACCAATGGCCATCCCAGCCACAGACAGGCCGTTCATGGCGGAAATCAACACCATCAACCCGATGGTCCCGATCGCCAGCCCACCCCGCAGGCCGCCCATCCAGACGTGGAACATCTTATAAAGATCATCGGCGATCTTGGACTCCGACAGTACATAGCCCATGAAAATGAACATCGGCAGGGTCAGCAGCGGATACCATTTCATCAGCTTCATTGCAGCCGAGAACCCGATGTCAAATCCGCCCTTGTCGCCCCACAGCAACAGGGCCGCGACAACAGCGATAAAGCCGATAGCCCCGAACACCCGCTGACCAGTCAACAGCATCAGCATCATCGAAGAAAACATCAAAGTGGCGATTAATTCATAGGACATCAGATGGTTTCGCCTTTAAGCCGCAGCACGTCTTTCAACAGCTCGGAGATGCATTGCAGTAACATGAGTGTTAGGCCGAGGATCATGATGGATTTGATCGGCCAGAGATAGGGGCGCCACGCCGAAGAGGATCGCTCTGCGCGGCCCACTTCCTCGGCTCCGGTGGCAAGGCCCGCAAGGAAGGAGAACGGCTCGCTGCCCCAATAGCCAAGGGAATAGGCCGTGGAACTGACCGCGCCATAGATCATCACGCCGAGGTAGAAAATCAGGAACAGGACGGTAATCAAATCGGTCCATGCTTTGCGCCGCAGGGACCATTCGCCGTAAAGCAAATCCATCCGCACGTTTGATCCCAGCTGGATCGAATAAGGCCCGCCCAGAATGTAGTAAGCGACCATGCAGAACTGGGCCAATTCCAGCGTCCAGAGCGATGGCAGGAAGAACGTCTTGCTGATTGAAGACCACAGCAAAATACCCATCAGCACGAAGATACCGTACATGACAATGCGGCCCATGCGGTAGTTCACAGCATCAATGGCGCGAATATATCCAAAAGCTAAGCCGCGCATCATGCCTGCCCTTCCTGATCCAACCTATCGAGCGAAGCCACGAGCCAGTCGCAGATGGTATCGCCCATATCCTGCTGCTGTTGCTGCGTTACGATCAGGTCGTTGCGGATTTCCAGCATCACATTGGCATAGCCGTTGGCGATGCCGTGTTCTTTCAACGTGTGGGTGACGCCGTGTTCCGGTCCATAGGGTTCATTGCGCTGCACGTCTAAGGGGTTGCCCTTTGCCGCCGCCAGCATTCCATCGGCCAGCCGTGTGTCGCTGTCATGCAGGATGCCGATTTCTACTGCGCGGGGATTGCCGTGATAGATTGGCGTAAAGCTGTGAACCGTGACGAGAACCGGCGTAACACCTGTTGCCGCCGTTGCAGCCACACTATCCGCCAGCAATTCGCGGAAAGGGTGATAGTAACTGTCAGCCCGCGCCCTACGGTCCGCATCATCCAGTTCTCCATTGCCCGGCACGACAACCAACTCGCTGCGGGCGGGCATGGCGTCCGGTGCGCTGGGTGGGCGGTTGCAATCATAAACCAGACGGGAAACCTTGCTTGCTACCAGCTTTGCATTCAGCCGCTCTGACATGTGTCTTGCCACGCCCAGCGCGCCCGGATCCCAAGCCGCATGGCTTAGCCGGTCAGCTTCGGCGAGCCCGAGGTCATGCAGGTGTGGCGGTATAAAAGAAGAGGCGTGTTCACACACCAGCACGACAGGCGATGCGCCCGCGGGGGTGTGAACCTCTACAACGTCTTCTGCTTTGGTGGCAGCCATTCAAACTATTTTCCCTGTTCACGCTAAACTTCTTGCGCATCGGGTGATATGTCAACAGAATTGTGTTACAAAAAGAACAGAAGTCGTAACGTTGTAATATTAATCGTCAAACGGGGTCCTATGTCGGAGAACCAGCCCACCATTTCAGATCGTATCCAGCGAGAGCTGGACCGTTTGACCCGTGCCGAACGACAGTTGGCTCATTCGATTCTGGAGAACTATCCCGCGTCGGGACTTGGGCCGCTGGCAACATTGGCTAAAGACGCGAATGTCTCGGCACCGACCGTGGCGCGGATGGTGCAGAAGCTGGGGTTTAAGGGCTATCCTGAGTTCCAGACCGAACTGCGCGAGGAGCTGAAATCAAAGGCGAAGAACCCGATTGCCAAGCATGACACGTGGGCGGAGGGCGCGCCGTCGGGCCATGTGCTGAACCGGTTCACGGATGCGGTGATTGATAATATCCGCCACACGCTCGGCCAGATTGATCCTGATGACTTTGATGCAGCCTGTGCGCTGATCGGTGATCCGGAACGCGCACTTTACATCGTCGGCGGGCGGATTACCCATACAATGGCGGAGTATCTGTTCCTGCACGCTCAGGTGATCCGCGCTTCGGTGACGCATATTCAATCCACGTCAAACGCATGGCCCCATTACCTGCTGGATGTGTCGGAGGGCGATGTCTTTGTGATCTTTGACAACCGCCGCTACGAAAACAACACGCTGAAGCTGGCGGAGATGGCTCATGCGAAAGGGGCGAAGATCATTCTGTTCACGGATCAGTGGCGCTCTCCGGTGCATCATCTGGCGGATTTCTGTTTCAGCAGCCGGATTGTGGTGCCCTCGGCTTGGGATTCAGCAGCGACAACGCTGTTGCTGGTGGAGACGCTGATTTCTGCGATTCAGGACCAGAACTGGGCGCAGACCAAGGACCGGACAGAGCGGCTGGAGGATATGTTCGACCAGACCAAACTGTTCCGCAAGTTCACCTGACCCCCGCTGCACCAATCCCGCTATTTCCTTCGCCTGCGATTTCCCCTATCGCAGAGCCATGAGACTTGCCGCCTATCAACCCGACATCGCCCCGAATCTGGGCGCCATGATCCGCCTGTCGGCCTGTTTCGGCGTGCCGCTGGATATTATCGAACCTTGCGGTTTTCCCCTGTCGATTAAAGCGCTGAAACGTTCGGCGATGGATTATGCGGATATTGCCGATCTGACCCGCCACAACAGTTGGCAGGATTTTGCAGCGGCGCCGCGTAGCGGGCGAATCGTGCTGATGACCACGCGGGCGGAGCAATCCTTGTGGGAGTTTTCGTTCCAACAGGGCGATACCATCCTGATGGGACGGGAGAGTGCGGGCGTGCCGGAAGAGGTCCACAGCTTTGCGCAGGCACGGGTGAAGCTGCCGATGACCGGGCAGGCGCGCAGCTTGAACGTCGCGATGAGCGCGGGAATGGCGGTAAGTGAAGCTTTAAGACAAATGAATAAAAGGAATGCGCAATGACGTGGGTTTATCTGTTGCTTGCGATCGGGGCCGAGGTGATTGGGACGCTGTCCCTGAAAGCCTCGGAAGGGCTGAGCAAGATGCACTTCGTCGGGCTGACCGTGGTGGGCTACGGGATCTCTTTCTATTTCCTCGCCATCGTTTTGCGCAGCTTTCCGGTGGGGCTGGCCTATGCGGTTTGGTCCGGTGCGGGTGTGGCTATTGTGACGGTTGCAAGCGCGTTGCTGTTCGGGGACCGGATCGACACTGCGGGATTTGTCGGAATTTCCCTAATCGTTTGTGGTGTTCTGGTGATCAACCTGTTTTCGTCTTCGGTTCCTCACTGACTACAAAAACAGCGGGGGCATTCCGCCCCCGGACCCCCTGAGGATATTTGGCCCAAAAAGAGTTTGCGGTTTTAACCTGCTGCTTTGGCGGCGGCGCTGATTAGGGCGTCGAACAGGTTTTGCTGGCTTGCATCAGTCGCCGCAGAAAGTTCGGGGTGCCATTGCACCGCCACGAAAAACGGGTGGTTTGGATCTTCTACCGCCTCGATAATGCCATCCGGCGCATGAGCCACCGCGCGCAATTCAGGTGCGATACGGTTGATGGCTTGGTGGTGGCCGGAGAAGGTATCGACTTCTGTGCTGTCCATGACTGCTGCCAGTTTGGAGCCCGCATCCACCGACACCGGTTGACGGGTCCAGCCGCCTTGCGCGTTGCGGTGGATGTCGCCGGGGTGGAGGTCGGGAATGTGCTGGTGCAGATCGCCGCCAAGCGCCACGTTCAGAATTTGCATTCCACGACAGATAAAGAGGGTCGGTTTGGAGCTTTCGCTGCGCAAGAGTTTAAGAAGGGCGCGTTCGGTTTCATCCCGTTCAGCCGAGGTTTGTTGCACGTTCGGATTATCCGTATCGCCGTTGTAGTGATCGGGATGCACGTCCACGCCGCCGCTAAAGATGATCCCGTCTACCGCAGGCAGCCAGTCGGCGACATGGGGTTCTCCGGGGGGAAGCAATACCGCCACACCACCAGCGCGGCGCACGGCGTCAACGTAGTCAGCGGGGCAGGTGTAATGATCGTCATAGTGGGATGTGTCCACTTTCAGATCACCGCGCCCTTCGGTCAGGATGCCGATAACGGGCCGTTTATGTGTCATAGCGAAAGGACCTTGAATACCGTGTCAGTCGCGAACGACAAAGCCTGCCCCAGCAGTTCTGTCAAGAGGAGCTATTGACCGAGATAGTTTCTCAGCACCTCGGGCGGGTTGGCCAGCAGAGCCGTGGTTTCTTGGGGGGCGTGGGCTTTACCATTAGCGATCAACAGAGTCTGGTCGCTGATGTGGATCGCATCTTCCGGCTGGTGTGTGACCATCAGTAACGTTGCCTTGGCGGCATCGACGATTTCAGCCACCAGATCAAGCATCTCTTGTTTCAAAGCTGGGCCGAGGGCGGCAAAGGGTTCGTCCAGCATCAGGATCGGTTTGTCGCGTAACAACGCGCGGGCGATGGCGACCCGTTGTTGCTGGCCACCGGACATTTCGGCGGGGCGTTTGGGGCCGTGTCCTTCCAGTCCGACCCGCGCCAGCGCCCGTGCCACTGTGTCATGTTCTGTTCGTGACAGTTTCAGGTCGGGGCGCAGCCCAAGGCCGATGTTTTGTGCTGCGCTGAGGTGGGGGAACAGGTTGTGATCCTGAAACAGCAGGGTGACGGGGCGCTGTGCGGGGTGGGTGTTGGTTATATCCTCGCCGCGCCACAGGATGCGGCCCGACTGTGGTGGCTTGAAGCCGGCTATTGCAGCAAGCAACGTGGATTTCCCCCCGCCGGACGGGCCGAGCAGGGCGATCTTGTGGCCCTCTTCAATCTGCAAGTCCGCAGTCAGGGAAAACTCCCCCTGAAGCAGTTCCAATCTATCGAATGTTATGGTCAAGGCGTCCTCCGCGATCAAACAGCCAGAACAAGGCGAGCGATGTGCCGACCAGCAGCAGCGCCGCACCGGCTGCGGCCTCCATCTGGTAGGCGGCCATCAAACGGTACATGGTCAGGGGCAGGGTGGCAAAATCCGGTGGTGCAAACAGCGCGATCACACCGAGATCCCCCATAGACAGCGCCGCCGACAGGCCAGCAGCAAAGCCTGCGGCCCGCTTGATCCGTGGCCAGATGGCGATGCGAAACAGCGTTAGGCCGGTCATGTCAAGGGATGCGCCAAGGCGTCCGTAGTGATCCTCGGCCCGTTGCAGCGCGGGTAGAAGGATGCGCAGTGCAAAGGGCAGCGACATGGTTGCATTAACGGCAATGGTGATCGGCAGGGCGAGCCTGAACGGGTCTACCACTGGGTTGAGAAGTATGAACAAGCCGGTGCCGATCACAAAGGGCGAGGCGGCAAGCGCGAGAAAGCCGATGGCTTCCAGCAGCGCCGCCGCGCGTGTGCGCCGCGCCAGTTCGGTAATCAACGCCGCCAGCGCCAGCGCCAAAGCGGTGGCCAGCAGCGCGGCGGGTATGGCGATCAGCAGGGAGTTCAGCAGGGAAGGCCAGATTTGTGGCGGCAAGGCGAAAAGTGGCGGCAGCCCGCGCAGGATGACTGACACCAGCGGCGCAAAAAGGAACAGCGCAACGGTTAGCAGCAGCGTGGTATCCATCAGACGGGTCGAAAGTTCGGTGCCGTCCCAACGGGCGGGCGGATGGTCCAGCCCGATGGAGAACGCCGTGGGCTTTGCCAGCGCCAGCGTTGCACCGGCGGTCGCGGTACACAGGGCGAATTGCAACATGGACAGAAGCGCGGCCTTTGACAGGTCGAAGTCGAACCGCAGCGCTTGATAGATCGCCAGTTCAATGGTGGTAGCACGGGGGCCGCCCCCCAAAGAAAGGGCAACCGCGAAACTGGTCAGGCAAAGCAGGAACACCAGCAAAAACGCACCCGGTACGGCGGCGCGCAGCATAGGGCGCTCCAGCTGGCGATTCACGTCTTTGCTGGTAAAGCCAAGCTCTGCCGCGAGCCGGAAATGTTCGGCAGGGACGGCCATCCAACCCTGCAGGATCATCCGTGTCGCAAGGGGGAGGTTAAAGAACACATGGGCAAGCACGACGCCGCTGAAACCGTAGATGTTGAGAGGTGACAGACCAAACGCTGTCAAACCGTCAGAGATCAGGCCGGAGCGTCCCCAGATAGAGACAATGCCAAGAACGGCAACAATGGCAGGCAGGATAAACGGCGCACCGAGAAGGGCGACCATCACCTGACGCCCCCGAAACCGGCGCCTTGCCAGCGCGCGGGCGGTTGGAATGGCGATGGCAACACTTATCGTTGCCGAAAGAAGCGCCTGCGTCACGGTAAAGCGGATCGCCGCCCAATCCGCAGGCGTAAATCCGCGCCCGACTGTTGCATGGGTGCCAACAGCCACCACTGTTCCAAGCGTCAACAGCAGCACCACCAAAAGGGCGGCGCTGCCTGTGAGCGTTTTGAACAGGGACGGTCGGGACGGATGACCTTGGCGGGCTGAGATTATTTGCTGAGCGCGGTTAACCATTCGGCCAATGCGTCCTCTTTGATCGCTTCCACCTCTGTGTCGCTGATGATCAGGCTGTCTTCGGGTGTGATCAGTTGTTCAAACCCTTTAGGCAAACCGGCATCGGGGAATTTGGCGGGGTACATCCAGTTGGTGGTTGGGATGATCGACTGGAAGGCGTCCGTTGTCATAAAGCTGAGGAACTGGTCAGCCAGTTCCGGCTGATCCGTTGCAGCCAGTTTTCCGGCCACTTCAATCTGCATGTAATGACCCTCTGAAAAGGAGGCTGCGGATTTGGTGTGATCTTCCTCTGCGATGATGTGATAGGCGGGTGAGGTGGTGTAGCTCAGGACCATGTCTGCCTCCCCTTCAAGGAACATACCGTAGGCTTCGGACCATCCTTTGGTCACGGTCAGGATGCGCGGGGCAAGGGATTCCCAGATATGGGCGGATTTGTTCGGGTAGGCGGCCTTCACCCACATCAACAGCCCCAAGCCGGGCGTAGACGACCGCGGGTCCTGAATGACGATTTTCAGATCTTCGTCGGCTTCAATCAGCTCCTGAAAGCTGCCGGGGACTTCGATTAGTTTGGTGTTATCATAGACAAAGGCGAAATAGCCCCAGTCGTAGGGGGCGAATGTGTCGTCGCTCCAGTCTACAGGCACATCAAGACCGGTTGGCGCTGGGGAGAGTTTGGCAAACAGGCCAGTTGCCTTGGCGCGGGCGGTTATATTGGTGTCGAGCCCGAGAACAATATCAGCATCACTGCGCGCGCCTTCCAGCTGTAAACGGGACAACAGGGCAGCGCCATCACCCGCATTGACCAGTTGAAGGTCACAGCCGCAAGTGGCTTCGAAGGCTTTTTCCACCTGCGGGCCCGGCCCCCAATCGGTGACAAAGCTGTCATAGGTGTAAACTGTCAGGACAGGCTTGTCCTGTGCCTGCACTGTGACTGCAAAAGCTGCGATCATGGCGATTGTGCCCAAGGTGCCGATAAATGCTGTGCGGAGCGGGGAACTCATGTCTTAAATCCTTTCAAGCTACAGACGGTTGGCAGGATCAGGGATATTCACCGCACCTTCCCTCCGCCGGTATGATCCGGTTCAGGTTCAACGGGTCACGCGATTGCGTATCTCAGGCTGTTCTAACAGCCCCCCCGAGGTTGCTTCAGGTGTAACAGCGCGGGGGCAAAAAGCAAGCAGGTCAAAGGATCTTTGCTGTGTGGTCTGACGATGGTCCCTACAAAATCAAATTTGAGACAAAGTTCTGACCAATTGTGAGGGTAGCTTCATCACAAGTTAAGTAGCGTATTTGAGCATGAGGAACACAGGCATGGCACTAAATTACGAATTTGATGTTTTTACGATCAACTCTGGTAAAGCGCCATCTGGCCCTGTTATGCAAGAAATGCTGACGGATCTGGACCGCAAGATGGAGAACAAGGTCGCACGCTTTCGCAGCCCGACTACGGTTGCGGCACTGCGTTCCGCGGATGCGCGGGTGCGCGGGATATTTCGCACAGCCGGTTTTCAATTTCGTGAGGAAGAACTGCAGGAAAAAGGTACTTTGTTTGGCGACAAGGAGGCCCATGCAGTGTTTCTGGTGCGCGTGACTGACGGGATTGAAAAGACCTACAGCAGCGCAGAGCTCGACACGGATGATGTGCTCGCGCAGCCATCCGTGGACAAAGACTATGACGAAGGTATTGCGCCGGACGGGGCGTTTGTTGTGTTGCACTGGATGAATGACACGATTGCTGTGCATGAAGGCGACGACCAGGACGAAGGCTTTGATGCCGGTCTGGACGACGTTGCAGACGAAGAGGCAGCACTTGAGGCCGAAAACGGGGACGACGCAGATTATTCCAGCGCGATTGACGAAGGTATTCTCAATCTTCAGCAGTTCGTCATTGCTGAGGATGAAGGAAAGGCCTGCGAAGCCGAAGACCCCGCCGCACCCAATGAAGCCGAGGATGTGCCGTTTGACATCGGCATCTTCCGCACCGTTATGGAAGAGGTGATCCCAGCCGCGGCAGCGGAACCAAAGGACGAAACGCCGGATCACTTTAAGTTGGAAACGCCTGAAGCCGATGACACCCGTTTCAAAATCATTCCGGCGGCCTTTGACGGTGAAGCGGAATTGGAAGCGGACATTCAAGGCGACGATATAAAAGTGGCCATGCCCGAGGTTGAAACCGAGTTCGAACTGGAAGAGGTCTCTGTGGCCGAAAACCTAGAGGTTGGGCCGGAGCAGATCGATATTACATTAGAAATGGATGCCGAGATGACATCTCTCGCCCAAGTCGCGGTAAAGGCGGGCGAAAACATCAATATCCCCGCGCGCCGTCCGCGCAAATCTGCCCAAGAACGGCGGGTGCGCGTGATCGAAGTCCCCAAGCAAATGCGCGCTGATGATTTGACCGAGACGCCTGCGCCAGAAGCTGCGCGCCCACGTTCCTTTTTGTTCGGACAAATGAATACACCGGCTATGGGTATTCTGGCCGGCTTGCTGTTTTCGGGTGCTGGCATTCTGCTGATTTCCCAAGTTCTTGCCTGAACGGGCGCAATTCACAGATCACGAAACAATCAACAGGCCCGCTGTGAAGCGCGGCCTGTTTTGCTTTGGCCATCAGAATTAACCTGCGGCCTTGGCACAAAAGGGTTTTCTAGGGGGCAGGGTTCTACTATCAGGTTTTCACAAGGAGAAAGCCCATGTCGATCAATTCCTTCGGACGTCTGTTCACAGTTACCACCTGGGGCGAAAGCCACGGACCCGCGCTCGGGGCGACGGTGGATGGTTGCCCTCCGGGTGTGCCCCTTGATGCGGAAATGTTGCAGCGCTGGCTTGATCTGCGAAAGCCGGGGCAAAATAAATACACCACTCAACGGCGCGAACCGGATGCGGTGGAGATCCTGTCCGGCGTTTTCGAAGGCCAGACCACAGGGACGCCGATCCAGTTGATGATCCGTAACACCGATCAACGCAGCAAGGATTACTCTGACATTATGGAGAAATTCCGTCCGGGCCATGCGGATATAACCTATTGGCAGAAATACGGCATTCGGGATTATCGGGGTGGCGGCCGGTCGAGCGCGCGGGAAACCGCAGCGCGGGTCGCGGCAGGCGGTGTCGCGCGGGAAGCGTTAAAAGTGCTGGTGCCGGATCTCGAGATCACGGGCTGCATGGTGCAAATGGGGCCGCACAAGATAAACCGTGAGGCATGGGACTGGGATCAAATCGCCCAGAACCCGTTCTGGACACCGGATGCGCAAGCGGCACAAGACTGGGCTGCTTATCTGGACGAGTTGCGGAAATCAGGAAACTCTGTTGGTGCGGTGATCGAAGTGGTCGCAAAAGGGGCGCCTGCAGGTTTGGGCGCGCCGATTTATGGCAAAATCGACACCGATATTGCCACCGCGATGATGTCGATCAATGCGGTCAAAGGAGTTGAGATCGGTGCAGGCATGGGCGCAGCAGAACTGACCGGCGAAGACAATGCGGATGAGATTTTTATGGGGAATGACGGCAAACCGGTTTATTCCTCCAACCACGCGGGCGGGGTGCTTGGCGGTATTTCGACCGGACAGGATCTGGTCTGCCGATTTGCAGTGAAGCCTACGTCTTCAATTTTGAAACCACGCCAGACCATCACCAAATCGGGGCAATCGGCTGAAATTATCACCAAGGGTCGGCACGATCCTTGTGTGGGAATCAGGGCGGTTCCGGTTGGCGAAGCGATGATGGCTTGTGTGATTTTGGACCATGTATTGCTGCATCGTGGACAGATTGGTCAGAACCGTGGACCAATCGGTTGATTGCCCTAGGGTTGTGTAGTTGAAAAAATGCAACAGAATACAACTGTAACGTGACGTAATGGCGTTATTTCGGTGATTGTTTACCGTTTGGTCGAAATTTGCCATTGCTTCATTTTCAAACTGTTCTATTTACCCCGCAACACACGCCAGCCACTGTCCTATGTCGGACTACATCTAAACCCGTAGCCAGTGGGCTCCACTACCAATATTTCTGCTCAAACACTTTTCCAGTTGGAGGTTACTACCTGCTATGGGGTACACTTCATTTTTTAAATATATGGCGGATCGCCATCTCGAAGGCCACGATGCCCTCGTGTCACGCAACTTCGTGTTTCCCTTGCCGATTTTTGTCAAAGACAAGGTCTCGGTCATAAAAACCGAGCAAGCCTTTCGTGTCTTGCTTGCGGAATATCGTGCGACACTGGAATTGGCTGGACTTGTGCGCACAGACACGCGGCAAATCCTCGCCCAGCGGCAACAGCCGGATGGGATCAGTATCGCGGTTGAAAAGCAGTATTACGACATCAATGACGTCGTTTGTGGGTCTTGTCAGGTGACTTACTTTGCCACTGTCGAGAACGACCGGCTGAGGTTTCACATGGTCGAGTACACCGACATAAAGGCGCCGATGCCGCTGGACCAGATCTCTATCTTTAAGGCTGCTTGATCAGCGAGGCGGACGGGCCACCGCGCGGGAGGATTGAACCGCCAGAATGCCGGCCATCACGATCACAACCCCGATCACATCTGTGCGACTAAGGGTTTCGTTCAGGATTAAAGCGGCGATCAATACCCCGAAAAACGGGTTGAGAAAATGGAAGGTACTGGCCCGTGTTGCGCCGATCCGTTCCACCAGCATGAACCAGATCATTGTGGCGACGATGCCGGGCATGATGACTGTATAGGCAAACGCACCCACCAGAGAGCCGGTCCACACGAAGCTATGCTCTTCCAACAGCAAAGCGGGAAACGCTAGCGCCGCGCTGCCGATCATCATCTGCACGCCGACAACCATCAGGACGTTTCCTTTGGAAGACGTCGAGCGCACTGCCAGCGTGGCTATGGCAAGGGCGGTCACACCGATCAGGCAAAGTAGAATGCCCAGCAGATCGACGCCGCCGGACAATCTGGCTCCCATGATCAAGGCAACTCCGGCAAATCCGGTGCACAGCCCGGTCCAGCCGAGCCAGCCAACCCGTTCGCCTTGCAACGCTGAGACCAACCCGACGATCAACGGCACGGCTGAGGCGATGATAGAAGCCAGTGACGCCTCTATCTGTTGCATCGCCATGAAAAACAGCCCCAGATACAGGGCGTTCTGGCAAATTCCAAAGATCGCGACCGCCCCCCAGTTTTTGCGATCAAACCGGATGCGCTGGCCCATCAAATAGGCGATCCCCATGCAGAGCAATCCAGCGATTAAAAAGCGCAGGGCAGAAATGGTCAGGGGTGGCGCTTGCAGGACGATAATTCGCGCAGAGGTGAACGCGCTCGACCAGATCAGGGCGAACACGAGTCCCATAACAATAGCTTTTATGTCCAACCGGATCGTCCTTCACGCATCATTGCCAAAGGCTTGCCAGACGGCGGTGGGAAAGGAAAGGGCGCAATTACCCTAGCGCTGCGCCTATCCCCAATCGAAAAAAGCGAAATCTTCCAGTGACAGGTCAGGGGCGCCTTCGATCACTGCTACCTTCTCCCAGCCGGAGCCGTTATAGAACCGCAAAACTCCGGAATTGTGCAGATAGGAAAACTCGTCGGTTTCTACCGTGTCATAGGCCGTCACATGCTCCACCGTGAAACGCAGGGCTTCGGCATCGTCTTTTTCGACCACCACATTGGTATCGGAAAGGGATTCAACCAGCGCACGGGGATCATCACTGTTGAGCACGTAAGAGCCGGTGAAATCGAGCCCGATTGTATCCGTACCCTGTTTGAAATCCTTGATGCGCGTGAAGTATTCAAGCGCCTGCCCGTGGGAGACAACAAACAAATCGGCCCCGCGCCCGCCCGTGGCTTCGATACTGCCCGCGCCGAGCACGCCGATACCGGAGGAAAAGATCATATCATTCCCCGCGCCGCCAAACAGATGGTCGGTCCAGCCGCGCCCCTGTCCGCCGGCCCCAGTGATAATATCGTCGCCCCTGCCGCCAAAAATGAAGTCGTCTTCGTTTTCGTAGCTGCCGACAATAAAATCATCACCGTTGTGGCCATAGATCGTCAGGTCCTGATCGCGGTTTTTGCCGGTATCAAGCCAAATAAGTGAGTCGTCCAACCGCGCTCCGTGCATCTTAGTGACAGAGCGCGCGCCGATGTTCAGGGTGAAGGATTCAAAATCGGTGAAACTGGAATTGGCTATGGTCATAGTGCCAGAGTTCACTTCGCGAAAATCCAGTACCTTGTCGGAGGTTAGTTGCAGGCCGACCTGATCGGTATTCAAAAACAGCCGGTCCTGTCCCTTGCCGCCGTCCAGATGCAGGCTCCGGTCTTCCCAGTGCTGGCCGTCAGGGCCGGAAGTATCGCCAAAGGTGATTTCCGCCTGATCCGCACCGCGCCCCATGAAGGCACGATCCGCATCCCCTTCATCGGCGTTGGTTAACAAGCGGGCGTTGGTGAAAAAATCCCCCTGCGTGCCGCCGTAATAATCTGTAGAGCCATAGGTATCATAGAAAATATCTGCGCCACCCTGACCTTTCAGAATGTTCGCGCGGCTGTAGGTTTCGTCAAAGCCGGTGCCCGCACTTAGAAAAATGTCGCCGCCGCGCCCGCCCTTGATGTCGGCAGTGTCGCCGGTGAACTGGTCCGACTTGTCGCCGCCAATCACCTCCAGAATGGGGCGTTCCTTGTAGCTGTAGATATAGCTGGTGATGCCAAGGTCGTTTTCGCGGCTGTTTGGTAACACGATTTGCAATTGATCGGGATCGGACGCGATCTCTTTCCCGTTGAGATAGTGGTACCCGTAATCACCGACAGCCATAAAAATTCCTTAAAAAAAGCAGGTTTAAGAGGTGCCAGCTTAAACTGTGTTGTCGATCAGGCAAGAAAAAAGGCCGACTGCGAACAGACGGCCCGTTTTCAAACTGTCATCGCAATCAGGCGTTGATTACGTCTTTCAGAGCTTTTGCGATGGTCACTTTTGCCACGCGGTCAGCATCTTTCTTCATTTGCTCGCCAGTGGCCGGGTTGCGCACCATGCGCTCCGGACGGGCACGACAAGCGAATTTGCCAAGACCTGGAATAGTTGCGGCGCCACCGGCAGCAACTTCTTTGGTGATGACGGAAGCCAGCGCTTCGAGGAATTCGTTCGCTGTTTTCTTGTCAGACTCGGTTGCTTCGGCCAGTGCGGCAACGAGCTGTGTTTTGGTCATAGGTTTTTGCGTCACGTGACTGCTCCTCATAGATCTTACGACATGCCCGACGTCGGGCCCCGTAGTGGGTGTCCAGCGGCAGTTAACAAGATATTGAGGTTTAACACAATGATAGAGACCGGCGAAAAAGCTGAAAAACGCCTATTTTTATGGGTTTTTCGCGAATTCCCCCCCATTTTGGCTGGTGCCCGCCGATCGTCGGCGAAACGGGGGGCATTTCGATCGTAGGACCTGTGCCGGTGATGCGGTGTCAGAGGAAGGCAGTCTCATCAAAGCTGCGCAATTTGCGCGAATGCAGCCGTTCCAGCGGCATGTCGCGCAGAGACTCCATCGCGCGAATTCCGATAAGCAAATGGCGCGTCACCTGCGTGCGATAAAATTCGGATGCCATCCCCGGCAGCTTCAGTTCACCGTGGAGCGGTTTGTCCGAAACGCAAAGCAGCGTGCCGTAAGGAACGCGAAAGCGGAACCCGTTCGCCGCGATTGTCGCGCTCTCCATGTCGAGCGCAATAGCGCGGGATTGCGACAGTCTCTGGACAGGACCGGATTGCTCTCTCAACTCCCAGTTGCGGTTGTCGACACTGGCAACGGTGCCGGTCCGCATCACCCGTTTCAGGGCATAACCTTCCAATTCCGTCACATCCGCAACCGCCTGTTCCAGCGCGATCTGGATTTCTGCAAGGGCAGGTACGGGAACCCAAAGTGGCAGGTCGTTATCAAGCACGCTATCCTCGCGCACATAAGCATGGGCCAGAACGTAATCCCCAAGACTTTGGGAATTGCGCAGTCCCGCGCAGTGGCCAAGCATCACCCAAGCATGGGGGCGCAAAACAGCAATATGATCTGTCGCGGTTTTTGCATTGGACGGCCCCACACCGATATTCACCAGCGTGATGCCTGACCCGTCTTCCCGTTTCAGATGATACGTCGGCATCTGCGGCTGACGAAAGGCGGAATCCACATGGGGATTGTCCGCCGTTGCGACCGAATTCCCCGAGGCCACAAATTCCGTGTACCCGCTTTCGGGATCCTGAATGGCCTGCATCCCGAAAGTCACAAATTCATCCATGTAGAACCCGTAGTTGGTGAACAGGATATGGTTCTGGAAATGCTCGGGGTCAGTGGCTGTGTAATGGGCCAGACGCGCCAGAGAATAATCGATCCGCTGCGCTGTAAACGTGGCCAGCGGCCGGATGCCATCCGCATCCGGTTCCGCATCGCCATTGGCAATATCGTCGTTGGTAGTTTTCAGGTCAGGCACATCGAAAATATCCCGCAAAGGGCGGGCATCGGCGCGGACCTGACCTTCGGCCAGACGCAGTTCTTCCGTCAGCGCAAAATGCAGCGGAATCGGCACGTCAGACACGGAAACTGTCACCGGTACACCGTGATTTTCCAGCAGAAGCTCGATCTGTTGGCGCAGATAATTGCCGAACAGTTTGGGCCGTGTCAGCGTGGTTGTATAGGTTCCCGGCTCCCCCACGTGGCCAAAGGACAGGCGGCTGTCCACTTGGGTGTAGGTTGATGTGGTGATCGAAAGCTGCGGGTAATAGGCGCGGTAGTGCCCTTTGGGTGGCGTGCCTGCGTGGTATTCCGCAAACTGCGCGCACAGAAAATCCGTCGCAATTGTATAAAGCCGCTCGATCGCTTCCACAGCTTGTGCCGCCGAGGTAAAGGTCTCGGCTTTCGGGGTTTCCGGTATAATCAGGTTGGTCAGTATCGGTGTTTTACTATGCATATTCGGCTCGTCTCGTTTCTTGTTTTCGTTGAAATTATCGGTCTTAGTGCCGGTTATTCTATAAATAGCGGGGTCATCTCAAATTTAACCACATCCACCAGTCCCAGATCGGAAATCCGCAGTTCTGGTATCACAACCAGCGCCAGCAGGGAGTGCTGCATGTAGGCGTTGTTCACGGTGCAGCCACATTCGGCCATCGCCGCGACCATACGGTCGGCTGCTTTGGCGACATCCTGTGCGGGGAGGTCGGACATCAACCCAGCGATAGGCAGTTCGACCATAGCGATTTCCACGCCATCCTTAAAGACACAGATGCCGCCGCCCACTTCGCCAAGGCGATTGGCTGCCAGCGCCATATTCTCGTGGTCGGTGCCAACAACAATCATATGGTGGCTATCGTGGGCCACGGTAGAGGCCATCGCCATTTTGCCAGTATAGTTAAAGCCCGAGACAAACCCGTTAACCACGCCCCCTGTCGCGCGGTGACGCTCCACCAATGCAATCTGGCAGACGTCTTGTGCTGGGTCGCCAGACACGGTGCCATTGTTAACCGAAAGTTCAGCGGTCAGCGCTTTGGTCGGGGCCTGATTTTCCACCACGCCAATCACGCGCGCTGTCACGGTTTGCGCGCCTTGCGGAGCGGTGATCGCAAAATCTCCGGCACCTAGTGTTTTGCCTAGATGCACGGTCTGTCGGGTGTCCGCAGGCCATGCGTAAGCGGTTGGATCAACGGCATTTTCGCCGTTTTCAGCCACGATTTCACCACGGGCCATAACCAGCTCGATCGGCAGGGTTTTCAGGTCGGAGGTCAGGATGATATCCGCCCGCCGCCCCGGTGTGATAGATCCGATATCCCGCTCCAGACCGAAATGCGTCGCCGTGTTGATCGTCGCCATTTGCAACGCCACCAACGGGTCACAGCCGCAGGCGATAGCATGACGCACGACGCGGTTCATATGGCCGTCATTCACCAACGTGCCAGAGTGGCTGTCATCGGTGCACAGGATAAAGTTGCGCGGGTCGAGCCCCTTTTCCGTTACCGCCGTGATCTGCGTTTCCACATCGTACCACGCAGACCCCAGCCGCATCATAGAGCGCATCCCCTGACGCACACGGGCAATGGCGTCTGCCTCGCAGGTGCCCTCGTGATCATCCGCAGGGCCGCCCGCCACATAGGCCGCGAACTCCGGCCCGAGATTAGGAGAGGCATAATGCCCGCCCACGGTTTTCCCCGCCCGCTGGGTTGCCGCGATTTCGCCAAGCATTTTGGGGTCGCCGTGGATCACGCCGGGAAAGTTCATCATCTCTCCAAGGCCGATGATGTTGGGCCAGCTCATCGCTTCGGCCACATCTTCGGGGCCAAGCTCTGTGCCGGTTGTTTCAAGGCCCGGCGCTGAAGGCGCGCAGGATGGCATTTGCACGAACACGTTGATCGGCTGGGCCAATGCCTCGTCGTGCATATGGCGCACGCCGTCCATGCCCAGCACATTGGCCACTTCGTGCGGGTCCACAAACATGGTGGTTGTACCGTGGGGAATGACCGCCTCTGTAAAGCGGGAAACCGTCAGCATCCCGCTTTCGATGTGCATATGCCCGTCACAAAGCCCTGGCATAATATAGCGGCCCTTGGCTTCTATAATTTTGGTGGTTTCCCCGATGCAGTGGCTGGCATCCGGCCCGCAAAACGCAATGCGCCCGTCGCGGATCGCAATGTCATGATCAGGGAGCAGTTCGCGTGTGTGGACGTTCACCCAGATACCGCCCTTGATAACCGTGTCCGCCGGTTCACGTCCGGCAGCGGTTGCGATGAGTTGGGGGGCGACGTCGGGCCATGCAGGGAAGTGTGTTTTCATGTCATAGTGTTTCACCCTGTGCGCTTTGGTTCAAGAGAAAATTGACCAGATGGTCATGTATCCTGCCGTGTAAAGAATGGCGGGTCTGATTTCGCGGGACAAGGGGCGTTGTATGTCGGGTTTAGCTAAAATTGATGACACTTTTCTAACGGGGGCCGGTGATGGAAAGGTTTTAGTAGGAATTTTGTGGAACGATTGACCAAATCGACGGTGCGTGGGCGCCTGTAACGAATTGGCGGATTGGAAAACATATGAAAGTTGAAGTCAGCAATTTTGGTGGAATTACAGTGGTGCGGCTGTGCGGGCCGCGGCTTGATGCGGCGCAATCGGTCCGTTTCAAAGAAGCATTGAGGGATATTTCAGATCGTGGTGCGGATCACATTCTGCTTGATATGTCGTGTATCCAGTTCATGGACAGCTCCGGTTTGGGGGCAATTGTCACGGTGCTGAAACAGATGGGGCAGGCGAAAACGCTGGAACTGGCCGCGCTGTCCCCGATTGTCGCGAAGGTTTTCGCGCTGACGCGGATGGATCAGATTTTCCAGCTGCATCAAACCGTTGATGGGGCACTTTCATCCGGCGCGAAAGCAGTCGGATGAGCGGTGCAGTGGATACAGGACAACGGGTCGCCAAGGTTCACGAACTGCGCCTGCAAATTGCCATTCGTAGCGTCCAGACAGAGGTTTCGCGCGTGTTGGGTCGAATCACTGATTGGCTTGGGAAACACGGTATAAACCGAAGCTACGTTGAAGAACTGGAACTCGTCACTGCAGAGGCCCTGAACAATGTGGTGGAGCACGCCTATCTTTATGCGGAAGACGGTGAAATCCGAATCGTCGTGGCCTTGCGGCCGGGTAAATTACAGGTGCAGATCACTGACGGGGGGCGGAAATTTGATGGTCCACCGCCGGAAAAGAAGATGGATGTCGAAAAGTTCTCGTTCGAAGAACTGCCCGAAGGCGGTTTCGGTTGGAACCTGATCCGGTCCTTAACCGATGAAGTCGCCTTTGAGCGAGCAGGAGAGAAAAACCGTCTCACGCTAACGCGAAACCTCCCCGAAACGGCCTCGGTTGACTGATAGGTGGTGCAGGACCGGGTCGTGGCGCCGCCTAATTGCGGTTTGCTCTCAATGAATGCCCTCTGTGCATCAGGAAAGCAAAAAATACGCACAGCCGACCGGTAGAGCGGTTTGCGCAAAACCTCCAACTCTGGCATGATTTGAATAGATTTTATGTGTTTGGAGCAGTGAAATGATATTTCAAAAGGCTAAAAGACTTTGGTTCGGAGCGTTTCTTTCGGGTCTTCTTGCACCACTCGCGGTGCCTGCCCAAACCGTAGATCACGCCATTCCCGAACGGCGGATCGAACTGTCGGAAGAAACCGATTTATACGGCTCGGACATTCGCAATATCTTCGACGTGACATTCAAAGATTGCGTTGCGGCCTGTCTGGCTGATCCAACTTGCAAAGCCTTCACGTACAACCAGACCTCTTCGGCCTGTTTCCCCAAATCCGCTGTCGGAGAGCGCAGCGCCTTTGAAGGTGCTACCTCTGCCGAAGTACATGAAATTACGTCCGACGATCTGGAATTTGCCGATCGACAGGCGCAGAAAATCGGGTTCCTTCCGGAATCCTACCTGAAAAGCGCAAAGAATATAGCAGAGCGTAACGGGACTCGGTATCCGACAAACGGCTGGTCCTATGAAGCGCTCCTAACAGAGTCCCGCAAAGTTGCGGCGGAGGGCCGTTTGGTTCGTGCCTTGGAACTCTCCCTTGCTGCTGCGAATGATGCGGACCGCGCCGAAGCTTGGACGGAGTCTGCGCGGCTTGCGAATCTGGCCAAACCGACGTCCGGCAATCAACGCAAACTTGTGCGTGAGCTCCGAACGGCAGGTGCTATCAACGGTTTCCTGCGCGCGCGCGCGGACGCCCAGCAGGTCAATGCGTTGCAAGAACTCGCCATAGGGCTGGAGGAAGATAAACAGGGCCAAAGGATGATCCCTGTGTTGCGTCTCGCCCAGTCCATCGCGCCGCGTAAAGATGTGCAAGAAGCTCTTGATCGCGCAATTGACCTTTACGGTTTCCGAATCCGAAACCACACGGTTGATCACAACGCCGCTGCACCACGTATTTGTGCGGAATTCTCCGAAGAATTGGTGAAAGGCACCGTGGAATACATAGATTTTATCCGCTCTGATACGCAAGGTTTGGTGGCCGAGGTTGAAGGACGCCAACTGTGCATCGAAGGTGTGAGCCACGGTAAAACCCACCGCATCGATTTCCGGCAAGGCCTGCCCGCAGCAAACGGAGAGGTTTTGCGGAAAACTGTAGAACTGAACATTTACGTGCAAGACCGCGATCCCGTCGCGCGCTTCGCGGGGCGCAGTTATCTGTTGCCAAAACGGGAAGGTGCTACGGTTCCTCTGACGACCGTTAATCTAGAAAAAGTCGACATTAAAATCTACCGCGTGGGGGACCGGAACCTGTTGCGCAGTTTACAAGAGGGCCTGTTCTCCAAGCCAATTTCTCGCTGGGATCTGGGTTTCGTTGCCAATGATCTAGGGCAGGAAGTCTGGAGCGGATCTGCGGAAATAACCCCGGAACTTAACCGTGAGGTCACCACGGCCCTGCCCATCGGTGATGCGCTCAGCGATTTTGAACCGGGTGTCTACACAATGACTGCGCGGGTGCCGGGCGTGGCGCGCGATGACGAGAATACTATTGCCGCGCAGTGGTTTATTGTGTCGGATATTGGAATCTCCTCGCTTAAAGGCAACGACGGGCTGCACGTTTTTTCCCGCTCGCTCGCCAGCGCCCAACCGATTGGGGGGGCAACGGTCCGCTTGGTGAGCAAGGCGAATGTGGTTCTGGCTGAAACACAGACTGACAAAGCAGGCCACGCACGTTTTGACAGTGGGTTTGCGCTTGGTACCGGCGGGGCAGTCCCCGCACTGGTGACGGTGGAAACGTCGGACGGGGATTATGCTTTTCTCGATCAGGCGGCGGCGGAATATGATTTGTCGGATCGCGGTGTCGAAGGTCGTCCTGCTCCCCCGCCGATAGACGTATTTCTCGCCACTGATCGCGGGGCCTATCGCCCCGGCGCAGTTATTCACACCACGGTTCTGGCGCGCGATCACACGGCAGAGGCACTGGACGGGGTGCCGATCACACTGGACCTGATCCGCCCTGACGGTGTGCGCCACAGCCGCAAGCTTGCTAGTGCAGTTGGCGCTGGCGGGGCTGTCACGTCCTTTGATCTTCCCCCGAATGCCGCACGGGGCAGTTGGAAGTTGCGGGCTTATACAGATCGCACCGCGCCGGCCTTGCTGGAACAGCGGATTTTGGTAGAGGATTTCATCCCCGAGAGGATTGATTTTGATCTGGCGCTGGGCGAGGGGCCGTTCGTTGTAACCGATCGCCCCGAACTACGCATCGATGCGCGCTACCTATTTGGCGCTGTTGGCGCGGGGCTGGATATCGAGGGGGAAGTGAAACTCTCGGCCGCCCGCAGTCTGAAAGGGTTCCCGGATTTCGTTTTTGGTTCAACGGATGAGCCTTTTAGCACGCGATATGAGACCATCAGCGGCGCGGGCCAAACAAACTCGGAGGGCAAGCGAAGCCTGACGCTGAACCTTCCGCAAGGGGGGGAGGTGGCCAAACCATTAGAAATGACCGCGCACATCCGGCTGCGCGATGGCTCCGGTCGTCCGGTGGAACGGCGAATTTCCGCACCCGTCCTGCCGGGGCGGGCCATGATCGGGATCAAACCCCTGTTTGAAGGCACCCTTAGCGAAGGTACTGAGGCAGCGTTTAAGGTTATCGCTGTGGCGGCGGATGGCGAGGCGAGCGATATGAAGGCCGTGACTTGGGAGTTGAACCGCCTGCACACACGCTATCAGTGGTATCAACAATATGGCCGATGGAATTACGAGCCGATCACACGACGAGAGCGTGTCGCGGCCGGAACATTGGACGTTTTGAAAAAAGATGGGGCCGAAATTTCTGCCGGGGTGGCTTGGGGCGCCTATGAATTGAAATTGACTCACAAAAGCGCGCCTTATGCGGCCAGTTCGTTGCAGTTTAATGCAGGCTGGTACGCCAGCGGTGATGGTGGGGATACGCCGGATCTTCTCGATGTGGCGATGGATCGGGAGAAGTACAGTGTCGGAGAGCAGGCCACACTTCGCATCAATTCGCGTTTTGATGGGGTGGCGCAGGTGTCGGTGCTCTCGGATCGTATGATTGAAACCCGCGCAATCGCGGTGGCTAAAGGTGCCACCGATGTCGTTTTGGATGTGACAGAAGACTGGGGCGCGGGGGCGTATGTTGCTGCATCTGTACTGCGGCCGATGGACGGGGGGCACACGCCGTCCCGCGCGCTCGGACTGGCCTATGCACCTGTTGATCCGGCTGACAGGCTGTTGCAAGCCCGTTTTGAGAATCCGTCACGGGCTGATCCACGTGGACCGATGGATGTAGCATTAAAACTGGATGGGTTGCGGGCAGGTGAGGCTGGGTACGTTACCATCGCGGCGGTTGACCTTGGCGTTTTGAACCTTACTGGGTTTAAAACGCCGTCGCCGGATGATCATTATTTCGGTCAACGCAAACTGGGCGTGGAATTGCGGGACGTTTATGGCCGGTTAATTTCAGGAAACGGTGCGGCAGGGCGTTTGAGATCCGGCGGGGATAATCAGGCGCAGGCCGAGCTGCAAGGCCCGCCACCGGCCCAAGCTGTTCTGGCGCAATTTTCGGGCGTTTTGACTGCGGATGCCGATGGAATGGTGCGGCACAGATTCGATTTACCGGATTTTAACGGAACTGTGCGATTAATGGCTGTAGCATGGTCGCAGTCCGGTGTTGGACATGCGGAACAGGACGTTCTGGTGCGTGATCCTGTGGTGATATCGCTGCACGCGCCACGCTTTCTCACGCCTGGCGACTTAAGCCGCGCGCGATTGGAATTGAACCATGCTTATGGTCCTGCTGGGCCGATCAAAGTTGTTTTGAACAGCGGTGCAGCATTGGCCCTCGGCGGTCCGCTAAATCAGGAGGTGACGCTGCAGAAGGGACAGCGTGTAAGCCTGAACATTCCGCTCTCGGCGCAGGAGGTGGGCACACCCGAGATTGAGGTCACGATCAAGACGCCTGACGGTAAGACGTTAAGCAAAACGATGACTATGGGGGTGCAATGGAATGATCCCGCGATTGCGCGGCAAACCCGCGTTGATTTGCAGGCCAATCGCGCGCTGACGCTGGATGGTAACGCGCTGGCCGGACTGCACGCTGACACAGTTCACGCAACGCTTGCGGTGGGGCCGCTGGCGCGGTTCGACGCTCCAGGCTTGCTGACGGCACTGGACAGATACCCCTATGGGTGTACTGAACAGATCACTTCGAAGGCGATGCCCCTGCTGTATTTCGACCAGCTTTCCGAAGCGCTCGGCCTTGGTGGGCAACAACAGGTGGCGGAACGGATTGAACAGGCCATCGCCCGCGTGCTGAGCAATCAGAGCAGCAACGGAGCCTTTGGAATGTGGCGTCCTGCATCGGGGGATCTGTGGCTAGACAGCTATGTGACTGATTTCCTTAGTCGTGCGCGCAAGCAGGGGCATATGGTGCCCGATCGGGCGTTTGAACAGGCGCTCGACAATCTGCGCAACCGCGTAAATTACGCCGCCGATTTCGAACGGGGCGGTGAGGATATTGCCTATGCGCTTATGATACTTGCCCGTGAGGGTTATGCTGCGATCGGGGATTTGCGCTATTATGCTGACACCAGAGCGGACGCATTTGCGACCCCTTTGGCACAAGCGCAACTCGGGTCGGCTCTCGCGTCCTATGGCGATCAGAGCAGGGCGGATGCCATGTTCCGCCACGCCGGAGCGCGCCTGAAAACGCAAGAGGCAAGCATCGGTTATCGCTCTGATTTTGGTTCAGATCTGCGGGATGCCGCGGCCGTTCTGACCCTTGCGATTGACGCGAAATCCGACGCATTGGACCGCGCGGCATTGGCTGAAACTATCAGCGGATCACCCGTTGCCCGCCAGTCCACGCAGGAAAATTTGTGGTCTTTGATGGCAGTTCGTGCACTGGTGCAAGACGGAGGTGCCAAAGGCTTTTCGCTTAACGGCGCAGCGATGCAAGACCCTCTTGTGCGCAGCCTGTCTGGCGATGAATTGAAGGCGGGGGTCCGGTTGCAAAACAGTGGGCCACGGAATGCACTTGCGGTTGTAACAGTGTTCGGCGTGCCGTCTGAACCTGAACCGGCAGGGGGCAATGGCTATAAGATCGAGCGGACATATTACACCCCTCAGGGGGATCCAGTCTCGTTGGAACATATCCGGCAGAACGACCGTTTCGTGGCCGTTTTGCGGATCACACCGCTACGGGATCAGGAGGCCCGCCTGATCGTTGATGATCCCCTGCCAGCGGGATTGGAAATTGACAATCCAAACCTGATTGCAGGTGGTGAAACTAAGGCACTGGAATGGTTGGAAACGAACGCTGATGCAAGTTTTGCAGAATTTCGCACAGACCGTTTTATCGCTGCCGTGAATTGGTCGGGGCGCGCGCCCTTTCAACTCGCCTATATGGTGCGCGCAGTGTCACCGGGTAATTTTCACCATCCGGCTGCCTTGGTTGAGGATATGTATCGCCCCGAATTTCGGGCGCGAACGGACACGGACCGCGTGACTGTGGCGGGCCAGTAGATGCGCCTGTTCCACCTTTTTCTGTGCCTTGTGGTGCTGGCGATCGTCTCGCTTGGTGCGCAGCGCGGGCTGGCGATTTGGGTGGCGCAAACGGATCTGCCCGCATTGCAGCCGGAAGTTTCTGTTGTGGTTGAGGATCGGGAAGGTCGCCTGCTGCGGGCCTTTACCGTTGCTGACGGGCGCTGGCGGTTGCCGGTCGAACTGCAAGAGGTTTCAACAAATTACATCACTCAACTGATCGCGTTTGAGGATAAGCGGTTTTATAATCACAACGGCGTGGACGGGCTGGCAGCGCTGCGGGCTATCGCGCAAGCGCTGGCCAATGGCGGTGTCGTGTCTGGTGGCTCGACCCTGACCATGCAGGTCGCCCGACTTCTTGAAGAAAGCGGCACCGGATCGTGGCGTGGGAAACTGCGCCAGATGCGTGTGGCGTGGGCCTTAGAACAGCGTCTGAGCAAGAGTGAGATCCTGCGGCTCTACCTTCATCTTGCCCCGTTTGGTGGCAATCTAGAAGGGGTCCGAGCCGCCGCTCTCAGCTATTTTCGCAAAGAGCCGATCCGCCTGACAGATGCCCAAGCAGCCCTTCTGGTGGCATTACCCCAATCGCCGGAACGTCGCAGGCCGGACCGACACTACGCCAGTGCAGTCGTCGCCCGCGACAGGGTTCTGGAGCGGGGATATTCTGCTGGCATCTTAGATTTGGGAGCTGTGAAAGCGGCACGGCGGGAGCGAGTGCCATCGCAGAAATATGCTTTCGACTTTCTCGCGCCGCATCTGGCAGAGCGGCTTGTTGCAGAAGCACCTTATTTAACACGCCACAGTCTAACACTTGATCGGGAGGTTCAGAAGCAGGCGGAAACTTTGCTTCGTGCGCGCGTGCGCGGTAGGCACAAGGCCCTATCTGGTGCAGTTATGGTCATGGATCATCAATCCGGCGAGGTAATTGTTTCAGTCGGCGCACCGGATTACCTTGATGCTGCGCGGCAGGGGTTTGTGGATATGACCCGCGCAGTTCGCTCGCCCGGATCTACGCTGAAACCCCTGATTTACGGATTGGCGTTTGAACAGGGACTCGCCCATCCTGAAACGGTAATTGACGATCGGCCCGTGCGGTTCGGAGACTATGCGCCGCAGAATTTCGACAAGCAGTTTCGCGGGCAGTTGCGGGTGCGAAAGGCCTTGCAAATGTCCTTGAATGTTCCGGCAGTCAGCCTGCTGGATGCGGTCGGTCCGGGTGTGCTGATGGCGCGGATGCGGCGTGCGGGGGCGAAACCGTTGCTTGCGAACACGCGACCTGCGGGGCTCGCTGTGGGGCTGGGCGGTGTCGGATTGCGATTGCAGGATCTTGTGGCCATCTATGGTGCCATCGCGCGGGGCGGTGCCCCCGTGGGACTGAAGTGGCGGACAAGGGATGTGCCCGGTTCTGTGGCTCGTCCGCCGGTTCTTGGTCCGGTGGCGGCGTGGTATGTGGGCGACATTCTGCGCGGCGTGCCTGCGCCTCCGTCTGCGCCGCAAAATGAAATCGCTTACAAGACAGGCACATCTTTCGGGCATCGCGATGTTTGGGCGATCGGATTTGACGGGCGCCACACGGTCGGTGTCTGGTTGGGGCGGGCCGATGGCGCCGCTATGCCGGGGGAGCTTGGGGTTGGGCTGGCGGCCCCCCTTTTGTTTGATCTGTTCGCTACACTGAAGCCAGCTGTCACCCCCTTGTCACCTCCGCCCGCCGCTGCGCTGACGGGAACAACGGGTGCTCTGCCACAGTCCCTGCGACGGTTCCGCCCGCGTGGTCAGATTGGACGAGACAGCGGACCGAGGATTACATTTCCCCCTGACGGAGCGCGGATCGCCCTTGGAGACGAGGCCGTGCTGGTGGCAAAGGTGGATCGCGGGATGCCGCCATTTACGTGGCTGGCGAACGGGGTGCCGATTGCCGTAGCTCATTTTGAGAGGCAAGTGGTTCTGGATGCGCCCGGTTCGGGTTTTCTGGCGCTTTCGGTGATTGATGCAACAGGTGTGTCCCAAGGGGTGCGGGTCACGCTGGACTAGCAGGGGCGGGGTCAACCGATCCGGCAGCCCGACGCGCCGTCAACCCGCAGACTGATCCCCGAGATAAAACCCGCTTCGCCGGAAGCTAGAAATAGTGCAGCATTTGCAACATCCTGTGCGCTGCCTTGACGTTTCATTGGCACGCGCGCTGCCCGTTCTGCGGCCACTTCGGCGCGGCTGCGATCCCATGCTTTGGCGCGGGCGTCCACCGCCATGACGGTGTCAATCATTCCAGGCTGGATGGCTACCGCGCGAATGCCATATTCGGCGTTCTGGATCGCCTGTTGTTCGGTCAACGCAAGAATTGCGGCTTTGGCAGCTTTATATCCGACCCAAGGGTAGGTTTCGGTGGCTGCTATTGAAGATATATTAATAATTACACCGCTATTCTGATGACGCATCACCGGCAGGGCGTGTTTGGCGGCCAGCACCATCGCCCGCAAATTAAGCCGCATGATGTGGTCGAAGGCATCTGCGTCAATCTCGGTTATCGGCGCGTCGCCTGCCTCTATCGAAAGGCCAACATTGTTGTGCAGAATGTCGAGCTTACCCCAGTTTGCGAGAGTCTCATTGATTGCAATTTGGATGTGACTTTCCTCCAGAACGTCACAAGCGATGGGCAGGGCCGTGCCGCCTGCCGCCGTGATTTCGTCCGCAACCGCGCGGGCGGCTTCGATTGAACGGTCTGCGATCATGACTTTTGCGCCCTCCCGCGCGAAGGTCAACGCGGTCGCCCGTCCGTTGCCCATCGGGGCTTCTTCGCTATCGGACGGGGCTTGTCCGCCACCAAAGATGAGTGCGGTTTTAAAGTTCAGGCGCATTATCGAGTCCTTGGAAACAAGTTAAGGGGAGGTGAAGCGGTTGGGATGAAACGGGTCGAGCATAGCATGACGCTGGCCTGTGGTGATTTCGTCCGTTGCCAGCGCGCCAACCGCCGGAGCAAGCGTCGCGCCGGAGTGCATGACCGTCAGGTAAAGGCCTCGGGCGGGGCTTCCGATTATGGGAAAGCCGTCTTTCGGGGTTGGACGCAGGCCAAGTGTATAATGGGAGTATTCCAGTGGAATATCCGCGTGCAAGGCAGTTTGCAGTCGTGCGAACAGGATCTGTGCGCCGGTTTCCGGATCGTCATTGACCGCACCACCGCCAAAGTCGCCACCTGCGGTGATTGTCCCGTCGGGCCATTGTGCCATGTGCAGATCCTCTGTCAGGATTGTGCGGTTTATCAGGGGTGGAACAGGTTTCGTATGGATTAACAGACCCGGCGGCGCGTTAAGCGGGATGTCAATATCGGCTGTTTTTGCAAGCTCGCCTGTATGGATGCCAGCCGCCAGAACGGTCATGTCTGCTGTTAGATCTCCGCGATCCGTCTGCACGCCCGTACTGGTATCGCCGTTTTGTAAGATTGACGTGGCGTGGGCTTTTTGAAACTGCGCCCCCGCCTTAATCGCCAAGTCACGGAAGAATATAGCTGCCTCATGGGGGGCAACATGGCCTTCCAGCGGACAAAGTAGACCATGCCGTGCTGGCACCGCCAAATGCGGCTCCAGCTTTTGCAAATCCTCTGCCTCCACCCATGTCAGTGGATAACCCCATTGGGTATGTTCATCGTGAACAGTCTTGAGCGCAGTGCCGTAAAAGCTAGTGTAAAGCGTGCCGTTGCGCCGGTACGGCAAGTCGGTGAAGTTGGCCTTCAACGCATCCCACCGCTCCATCGAGAACCGGCGCAGATCGTAATAATAGCGCGGGTTTTCATAGGTGGCGTTGGTCCAACCTAGGGATTTGCTGCTCGCCGCGCCGCCTTCATCGGATGGATCAACGAGCGTGACCTCGCACCCTGCTTCTGCCAGATGCCACGCGACTGAGCTGCCGATTATGCCTGCCCCGATCACCAGAATTGACTGTGCCATGCTTCATCCTTCTTACTTACAGGATGGGTGGCATGTTTCAGGGGGCGGGTGCAAATAATTTGTCGTTTTTGCCTTTGAAGCGTGGCGGGTTAGCAGGCCTCGTCGGTCAGCGTTTCGCAGAATTGCCGCATGAAACCAACCCGTTCCGCCGCCATAACGCGCGCTGTCGAAGTGCAAAGCGTTTCCGCGATGTTAAAGAGTTTGGTCTGGAAATGGTCAAGCGCATAGGTGCTTTCGTCCAGTTCGCGGTCCTTGGCCATAGGGTCGGTCGGGTGGAACAACGTGCGCCCCAACTGGCCGGACACTGCAAAACACCGCGCGATGCCGATGGCGCCCAATGCGTCAAGCCGGTCCGCATCCTGAAGAACCTGCGCCTCCAGCGTTTCGGGGCGGATGTTAGCAGAATAGCTGTGCGCGTGGATCGAGTGGTGAACATTTTCCAGCAACGCAGCAGGATAGCGGGTCGTTTTCAGATACTCTGCGGCGTAATTGGCCGAAAGATAGGAGGCCTCAGACCGTTTCGGCGAGGATTTTGGCGGATTGATAATGTCGTGAAACAGCGCCGCTGGATGGAGTACGCGCAGATCAGCGCCTTCGGCCTGTGCAATGGTCTGGCAGTTGTGCCAGACCCGTTTCACATGGGCCAGATCATGGGCAGAGTCCTTTTGACTCGCCCAGACACGGCGCAATTCGGACATGTAAAGTGTGTGAGTGGCTGTTGCCACAATCAAACAATCCCGGCGACAATCGCGCGCAGTGTTTCCACGCCTTCCCCTTTGGCAGAACTGGTTTTCACCAGTTCCGGATAGGCGGCGGGATATTTGCGAATGGATTCAATCGTGCGGTCGATGACCTTATCCAGCTCTTCGGCGCGCAGCTTATCGCATTTGGTCATCACCACCTGAAAGGTGACCGCGGATTTGGACAGCAGGTCCATGATTTCCATATCAACCTTCTTGGGTCCGTGGCGTGCGTCGATCAGCAGAAATACACGGCGCAGCGACGGGCGACCGGATAGATAGGATTTCAGCAGGCGCTGCCATTTTTCCACAACGGCCACGGGCGCGTTGGCAAAACCGTAGCCGGGCACGTCCACCAGATAGTGTTCCGGCCCCATAGTGAAAAAGTTAATTTCCTGCGTACGCCCGGGCGTGTTTGACGTGCGCGCCAGTGCCTTGCGTCCGGTCAGCGCGTTAATCAGGGATGATTTCCCGACATTGGAACGCCCTGCAAAGCACACCTCGATCCGGTCCGGATCAGGCAGGCCGGACATGGCAACCACGCCTTTAAGGAAGTCGGTATTGCCCGCAAAAAGCAGACGGCCCTTTTCCAGAGCTTCCGCGTCGGGTTTTTCGGCCAGTGTGAATTGCATATCCATCAGAGCAGTTCCAGCTTGTCGCCGAGTTTTACGTCGCCGGTTTCGATCACTTCGCCGTAAACGCCGAAGTCTTTGTGGCCCCATCCTTCAGACAGGAGTGCCAGCGTGTCCAGATCCCGCTCTCCGGTTGCCGGATTGGCGGTGGTCGCAGGGCATCGTGTGATGCGTTCGCGGATGGCCAGACGGGTCGTGCCGATCTGCACTTCGCGCCCGATCCAGTCAAACTCCGCCCAAGGCTCCAGCCCGTCGATCCAGATATTCCCACGCCAGCGCAGCGGGGAAATATCTTGCCCGGCCTTTTCGCCAAGCGCCCGCAAGGATGCGCGCGAATTGATAGAGATGGACGGGAATGCCGTGTCAGTCATCCCGCGATCCGGTGCCCGCACAACACGGTCAGAAGCGGCGCGATCCGCTGGCATTAACGGTTTTGACCATTCAACCAGCTTTGCCGCCTGTTCGGGAATATCAGGATTGATAGACAGGTCGGACAGATCAGGGTGGGTAAAGGTCAGCGTGCCAGTGGACTCGTCGGTTTTTACCTTGATTGCCATCAGCCCGGGGGCTTTGGCCCCGCGGGAGAAGTTGACACAATGAGCCCACTCAGGGGCTACATCGTTAAATTTGCTCATCTCGTGGGCAATGGCCCAGACACGATCCAGTGGCATGGTTTTGCCAGCGTGCAGTGTCACCGCACACAGAGCTTCACATCCGTGGGCTTTCACGGGGTGGCGGTAAAGCTCTGTGACCGTGATCATTTTTCCTGCGCTTTCTTGCGTTTGAAGCCGCTGAGGATATTACCGAAGATATCCGGCTTCACCCCTTGCAGACGCATGATGGAGTATTGCTGGATGAAGGTAATCGTGTTGTTGGCCACCCAGTATACCACCAGACCGCTGGCAAACTGGCCGAGCATGAACATGAACACCCAAGGCATCCACGCAAAGATCTGCGCCTGTGTTTTGTCAGTGGGGGCCGGATTCAGCTTTTGTTGCAGCCACATGGTTACGCCCATCAGGATCGGGAAGACACCAATCGAGAAGATCGCAAAGAAGGATGCGGGATCCGGTGCGGACCATGGCAGCAGGCCGAACAGGTTCAGGATAGAGGTCGGATCAGGCGCGGACAGGTCTTCGATCCAGCCAAAGAACGGTGCATGGCGCAGCTCGATAGTGACAAAGATAACCTTATAGAGCGAGAAGAAGATCGGGATCTGCAAGAGGATCGGCAGACAGCCCGCAGCGGGGTTCACCTTTTTCTCTTTGTAGAGCTTCATCATCTCTTGCTGCATCTTCTGACGGTCATCGCCAGCGCGCTCTTTCAGCTTTTCCATTTCCGGCTGAAGCTCTTTCATCCGTGCCATAGACGAATAGGATTTATAAGCCAGCGGGAAAAGGATCGCCTTAATCACAAGGGTCAGACCAATGATCGACCAGCCCATATTGCCGATTTGCGCGTTCAGCCAGTGCAGAACCTGAAAGATCGGTTTGGTCAGGAAAAAGAACATGCCCCAGTCAATGGAATCCACAAACTGTTCAACGCCTTGGTCATCCTGATACTTCTTAATGGTGGCCCATTCTTTTGCGCCTGCGAACATCGAAGACATTGTTTCGGCAGTTGTGCCAGCGGCGATCGTCATGGTGGGCTGACGCATATCGGTTTGATACACGTCGTTTGAAGGCGTGTATTTCGCAACAGAAGTGAACGGAGAACCCGGTGCAGGCACCAGTGTTGTCATCCAGTATTTGTCCGTGAAACCGATCCAGCCGTTGTCGGCCACTTTGATCTTGTCGACATTGCCACCTTCGGACCCGTCCGCATCGAGATCAGGCATATCGTCGTAATCGATTTCCTGAATCTCGCCGTCGGACGCGCGAACGACGCCTTCGTGCAGGATGTAAAAGCCGATGGTTTCGGGCTCACCCTCGCGGGCGACGATACCGTAGGGCTGTACCCGAACATCTGCATCAGTGGTGTTTTCAACGCCTTGGCGGATTGAGAACATGTAATCGTCGTCAATCGCGATGGTGCGGCGGAAGATCAGGCCCTTGCCGTTGTCCCACATCAAGGTCACGGGGGATTCTGTGGTCAAAACATCGCCGGATTCAACTTCCCAAGGGGTGTTGGCCCCCGGAACATCCGCAAAATCGAGCCCGCCTGCAGGCGCCCAACCATAAAGCGCGTAATAGGCGTTCGGCCCACCTGCTGGGGACAGCAGGGTGACTTTTTCGGAAGGATCGTTCAATTCGACGTTGTAATCCAGCAAGCGCAGATCATCAAAACGACCACCGATCAAGGACAAAGACCCTTCAACGCGGCTGGTTTTGATCTGAATGCGATCGGTTTTGCCCAGCGCCGCCGTGCGGCTGTCCGCAGGTTCGCCGTCCACCGTTGGAACGCCGGTCGCAACCTCTGCATTCGGGGCAGTCGCGATGCCTTGTGCCGTTGTTTCCGTGCTTGTCGGTTCAACAGGGGCCGGGTCCTGCGGCGGGAACAGAGCGAACCACCCGAGGATCACGAGCATGCTAAGCCCTGTTGCAAGGAGAAGATTCTTGTTTTGATCGTCCATGATCTGCCTTGAAAACGTTTGGAAATGTTTGAGGCGGTTCAATAGATTTGACAGGCAAAGGTCAAGGGATAAGGGCTGAAATGCTGCTTTTGGGCGCAGACTGTCTGGTATTCCGCACGCGCGGTGTGGCCGAATGTGCTGGCGAAAGAGCAGCTTAGGGCAGGGAAATGAACGGGCAATTCATCCGTGCGGTTCCGGTATCAGCTACCAAACCAGACAGCACGGTGCGCAAAGTGCAGGTCAATGTGCAGGGATTCGCCCGCCAGATCCGTTAACGATTTGTCAGATATGTACGGGTTTCTTGCGTTTTCTGCTTCCCCGCTTCTGCGAAAATCTGTTCCAGCGCGCTGCTGTCCATCGTCTTTTCCATATGAACCTTACTTACAAAAGAGATGGTCCGTTCCGGTTCGGGTGCCGCAAGGCGCAACACAGCGAGCGGACCTTTGGCGCGCGTGTCTTCGTAAGCGATCTCGGGGATTAGCGTCGCGCCGTACCCCGCCGCCGCCAGTCCGGCCAGTGTTTGCAGGCTGCTGGCGCCGATCTGGTTCAGGGTTTCCTGTGTGGCATATTGACAGAAACTCTTGGCCTGATCCCGCAGGCAGTGGCCTTCGGACAACAAAAGCAACTTTAGCGCTGCAATGTCGGACAGGGCGATCTGACCGTCCGTCAAACCCAGCTCTGCCGCTTGTTCCGCCTGTATCGCCAGCAGGAAATGATCTGCGAACAGCTCGGTCTGGTGCAATTGGGGTGTTTGGACGTCCGTTGCAATTATGCAGGCGTCGAGTTTCCCCTGATTAAGCTCCTCCAGCACTTCATCCGTGGTGCCTTCACGAATTTGCAGGTCCAGTGCAGGCAGGCGCGATTGGATCAGCGGAATTGCGGCGGGAAGCAGGTAGGGCGCAACAGTCGGGATGATGCCGAGCGTAAACGGCCCCTCGACACCACGCTTCTGACGGGCGCTGTCTTCTAGCGCTTCGACATCTGCGAGAATGCGATTGGCACGCTCCAATATGTGGTGGCCATAGGGGGTTGGCCGGAACGGACGGATCGTGCGATCAATCAACGGAGCTTGGAGAATATCCTCCAGTTCCTGAATTTTCACAGAAAGCGCAGGCTGAGAGACATGGGCAGCGTCCGCTGCATGGCCGAAATGTCCGTGGATGCACAAGGCACGGAAATAAGCGAGGTGTCTTAAAGAAATCTTCATAGATGCAGGTTATCAAATGACACCCGCGCTGCAAGTTCCGTTTATGAAAGGGCTAGGCTATGTGAGACAAATTATAAGCCAGATTTGCTGGTTCAGGTCAGGATAGGGGGCGTATCGCCCTTCCCATCAGGTGCGCTTTTTGCGTCAGCTGTCACTGCTGTTGCGGTCGCTTTGTCGGGGTCCCGTGCCAGTCCTACGAAATCGAAAAGCTTCGGGTCCAGCAGGTGGCTGGGACGCGCGTTCATAAGGCTGCGGAACATCACCTGACGGCGGCCGGGGCTGTTTTTCTCCCACCCGTCGAGGATCTGCTTCACCTGCTGGCGTTGTAACCCGTCTTGGGAACCGCAAAGATCGCAAGGGATGATAGGATAGTGCATTGCGCGGGAAAACTTTTCACAGTCTTCTTCGGCAACATAGGCCAGCGGACGATAGACGAAGAGATCGCCTTCCTCGTTCAGCAGTTTGGGTGGCATTGTCGCCAGCCGCCCGCCGTGAAACAGGTTCATCATAAAGGTTTCAAGAATGTCGTCCCGATGATGGCCCAACACCACGGCTGAACAGCCTTCTTCCCGCGCGATCCGGTAAAGATTGCCACGCCGCAACCGCGAACACATCGCGCAATAGGTGCGACCGGCAGGAACCTTATCCTTCACAATGGAATAGGTATCCTGATATTCAATCCGGTGCGGTACGCCCATCTTTTCCAGAAACTCCGGCAGGACGGTGGCGGGAAAATTAGGCTGCCCCTGATCCAGATTACACGCAAGGATTTCCACAGGCAGCATCCCGCGCCATTTCAATTCCGTCAGGACCGCCAGCAATGTGTAACTGTCTTTCCCACCGGACAAACAGACGAGCCATTTGGCACCCCGTTCGACCATGCCGAAATCCTCAACTGCCTCTCGGGCCTGGCGAATGATCCGCTTGCGCAGCTTTTTATACTCCGTCGTGGACGGAGCGCCGTAAAACAATGGGTGGATGTCTGTGGGTGTATCTAGCATGGCGCGGGGATACCCTTAGACAAAAATAAAAACAAGCGGTGAACCAAATGGGCCCGTCCGGCGTATTATTTCCAGACGCTCCTGTGGGTGGGGTGTCAGGGAAGTGAAATGCGAACGGTTTGCGGCCCAGGTTCCTTGAACCGGCTGTACCACTGGTCTTCGAATTTCGGGATGTCATCGTAGTAGGGGGCACCCCGTCGGGGCTGGTTGTTCGCTTGGGTTCGGGCCTTGGCCTGAACCCGCTTCTCCCCAATTTTCCAAAACCGTGTCGAAAATCACCGTGTCGCGCAGGATTGGCTCTATGCTGGCTTCAGAACAGGAGGCCGGATCATGAGCGAAGTTTCAGCGTTAGATATGAAGGTGCGCAAGGCCGTGATGGAGGCCGACAAGGCGCTGCGCAACCTTGCGAAAGATGTTTCTCCCACAGCTTTCGACATCAAGCTTGAGAAACTCGACAAGACCAAGATCCTGTCAGCGCGTAAGAAGGTGACAGCCTTTATGGGGAAATATTCCGCTTTGACCCAACTGCAAGGTTCGTCAGCTTATGGTAAGCTGAACGACCAGAGCCAGGCCTATGTGGACTGGATGGACAGTATCATGGGGCAGCTTTTGAAGCTTGTGGTCAACTTGGAAAAAGCCGCGAAACTGGCGGCGAAAGATCCCGAGAAGAACCTCAAAATTCTCGTTGATACTTCGGTACGCAGGTTCAAGGAGTTGCGCAAAGCGCCTCAAGGGCTTGGAACATTGGTCAAAGAAATTCAGAAAGATTTCAGACCGGATGCCAAGGGGTTCTCTGGCGTTTCTATCCTTCCGGCACTGATAATGCTGTTTATGATCTTTGAGATGATCGCAGCCAAGATCAAGCAGCGGCCCAAACTAAAAGACTAGGCCGCTGCATCTGTTACCCCAAATTAAGTGGGGTAATCGTTCAGGCGCTGATGATGTTGTGCTCCGGGCCGTAGGGGAATTTTGTTATGTTTTCAGAACTATCAGCCCCAACCACCAGAATATCGTGTTCACGGTAACCACCGGCCCCCGCAGTGCCCTCGGGTATGGTCAGCATCGGTTCCATCGACACAACCATGCCTTCGGTCAGTACCGTGTCGATGTCTTCGCGCAATTCCAACCCAGCCTCGCGTCCGTAATAGTGGGACAGCACGCCAAACGAATGGCCATACCCGAATGAGCGGTATTGCAGCAGGTCGCGCGAGGCAAAGAGATCATTGATTTCCGCACAAATGCCCGAACAGGTCGCCCCCGGTTTGATCAGGGACAAGCCCAGTTCATGGGCGTCTACATTGGCTTGCCACAGCTTGAGAGAAGCAGCGTCCGGTTCGCCGATAAATAGGGTCCGCTCCAACGCAGTATAATAGGCGCTGATCATTGGAAATGTGTTCAACGACAGAATATCACCCTGCTGCAACTGCCGCGTCGTGACCGGATTATGGGCCCCGTCGGTGTTCAGGCCGGATTGAAACCAAACCCAGCTGTCGCGGATTTCGGAGGCTGGAAAAGAGCGTGCGATTTCCAGTTCCATCGCATCACGGCCTGCCATAGCGATTTCGATCTCTGATGCACCCAGCTTGATCGCGTCGCGGATTGCAAAGCCACCGTGGTCCGCAACCCGTGCGCCTTCGCGAATCAGCGCGATTTCAGCCGGAGATTTGATCATCCGCTGCTCCATCGAAGCGGGCGCGATATCCGCCATGTGATCCACTTCAAAGAAGGAGCGCAGTTTGTCGGTCTGGGCCAGCGTCAGGTGATCGCCCTCAACCCCGATGCGTTTAGCGCCATTTGCGCAGGATTTCACCGCGCGCCAGTAGTTGTCCCGTTTCCAGTCCGTATAGACCAGATTGTTACAGGCCGAACGGCGTGCAGGCTGACCGCCGTCAATATTGGCCGACACAGTTGTGGCGCTATCCTGAGTAACAACGCAGGCATAAGGGCGGCCAAAGGCACAATAAAGAAAGCCGGAGTAGTAGGCGATTCCATGCATGGAGGTCAGGATTACCGCGTCGAGCTTCATGTCGCTCATAATCCGGCGCAGCCCTGCAAGGCGTGTATCATATTCGGATTGCGCAAACGGCAGTGGGGCCTTCTCGCCGTTGGCGAAGGTGAAAAATTCGGGACGGGTAGGGGTGGTGTGCTGATTCATCAGGGTCTCCTTTAACAGGAGCCAATTCCATGCCCCTGCAACTTGTTCCGGCGTTCAGAACAGGTTTGAGAAGCACGCAAGTCGCGTGTGGAGCGACGCCATCGCTCTTGCGGAGGTCATAGCAAGGTTGGACGGATTTGCAAAAGACTTTTTACTCTTGGGGCGAGTGCTGCCTAATCCGGCACGTTGTCGATACCGGAGCCACCTAATGGATGACAGCGCCCGATTCGGCGCAATGCCAGCCAGCTGCCTTTTACGCCGCCATGCTTTTCCAGGGCCTCAAGCGCATAGGCTGAACAGGTCGGCTGATACCGGCAACCATAGCCAACATAAGACGAAAACGTCTTGCGGTAGGCGTGGACCGGTAGGGACAGTAAGCGTGCGAGTGGGGTCATAAGACTGAGTTAGCATCTGCGGCATTGCGCGACCAGACTCGGCAGCGGATGTTGCGACGAAGGATTGGATATTTGAACCAAAAAGAGGCGCGGTCAGGGGGAAACTTTGGTCAAGGCGTACTTGAGGTCCGACAGCAGTTTTGAGAAATCCCGTGAAGCGGTGACATCCTTGCGCCCGATCAGAACATAATCCCATCCGGCCTGCCCGTGTTCAGGTAGAAGCAGACGTGCAACCTCTCGCAGGCGGCGTTTGGCACGGTTGCGCGCGACAGCGTTGCCCACCTTTTTGGAGCAGGTGAAGCCTACATTTATCGTCGGATCGCCATCATTGCGATTGCGCGCTTGCAAAAGAAAAGCCGGTGTACCCTGACGCCGCTTGTTGTTGCAGGCCAGATACTGCTTGCGCGCTTTCATAACCGATACAGATCGGGGAGGCGCGCAAGCGGAAACCGCCGGTTGCGGTGCACCGGCATCCTTGCGGTTGCCTTGTGACGCCTCCGGCGGTTTCAAAACTTAAGAACCGGCTGTCTTACGCGGACAGATCTTTGCGGCCCTGAGCCCGACGACGGTTCAGGATCTTGCGGCCTGCTTTTGTGGCCATGCGCGAGCGGAAGCCGTGGCGCCGTTTGCGAACGAGATTGCTCGGCTGGTATGTGCGTTTCATTTCGGTTCTCCTGATCGGGTAGCCCAAATCGGTAGGGATTCGAGGGCCAGTCTATTCGAGAGTTGGCTTCTAGGGCGTGGGGATTGGTAAGTCAATTCGCAAGAGCAGAAAAAAATCTGGATTATTTCGGGTGTGCCCGTTCGGCCAACGCGTATTGCCTGTCCTGCCAGTAAGAACCGTATACAGGGCAGCCGCGCGAAGGTCCAGAAAACTGAAACATTTACTAACGGGCGATCAACCACCCGTGAGCGGGGTATCTTTGGGCGATGCGGTGCAGCAGATAGGTTCCAAAGGGTATTTCTGCCCGCATGTCTTAGTCAGGAAGTTTACGGCGAATGAGTAAAAAAACTGTTACCGCGAGGCGGATATGGCCGTTGGTCGGAATTGCGCTGGTCGCTTTGGTGGGTTTTTTCACCCTTCGCGATGTGCTGACCTTTGATACCTTACGCGATCACCGCGAGACTTTGCTGGCTTGGCGTAATGCGAATTTTCTGATCGCAGGGCTTGGTTTTATTGCTGTTTATGTGACCGTCGTTGCCTTTTCTTTGCCAGGGGCGGCAGTGATGACGCTGACTGGTGGTTTCTTGTTTGGCATCTTCCCAGGTGCTCTGTTTTGTGTGATCGGGGCAACTCTCGGGGCGGTGGCGATTTTTCTGGCTGCAAAGACGGGGCTCGGCGATGCGCTGCATGCGCGGTTGCAGGACCGGCCGGGATTGATCAACCGGATGGAGGCAGGGCTGCGGGATAACGAGATCAGTTACCTGCTTTTGATGCGCCTTGTGCCGGTGATTCCTTTCTTTCTGGCGAACTTGGCGCCGGCGTTTCTTGGGGTTGGGTTGCGGAACTTTGCTTTGACAACGTTTTTCGGGATCATGCCGGGGTCTATTGTCTATACTTCGGTCGGTTCCGGGCTAGGTGCAGTGTTTGCTAGGGGGGAAACGCCCGATCTGGGGATTGTCTTTGAACCCCATATTCTAGGACCCATTCTGGGGCTGTGTGCGCTGGCGACTTTGCCGATTGTGTTGAAACGATTTGTTAAGAAGAAGGATGTAGCGTGATGGGACAGGATGCAGGAACCGAACATCGGTTAGACGTGGACTTATGTGTCATTGGCGGTGGCTCTGGCGGGTTGTCGGTTGCGGCGGGTGCTGTGCAAATGGGCGCGCGTGTTGTGCTGGTGGAAGGGCACAAAATGGGCGGGGATTGCCTGAACTACGGCTGCGTTCCTTCAAAGGCGCTAATTGCTGCGGGCAAACATGCGCATGCGTTTGAAACCGGCGGGCCTTTTGGTGTCGGCGTGGCCGATCCGAATGTGGATTTTGGTGCAGCCAAAGACCATGTAGATCGCGTCATCGCCGGGATTGAGCCGCACGACAGTGTTGAGCGGTTCGAGCGTTTGGGCGTCACCGTGATACAGGACTACGGGAGTTTTGTGTCAAAGTCAGAGTTGCGCGCCGGTAACGCGATTATCAAAGCGCGTCGTTTTGTTATTGCCACTGGTTCGTCGCCCTTTGTGCCGCCGATTCCGGGATTGGAGGATGTACCGTATTTCACGAACGAGACTATTTTTGATCTACGGGACCGGCCGGAGCATCTGATCATCATCGGTGGTGGGCCGATCGGAATGGAACTGGCACAGGCGCACCGTCGGCTTGGCTGCGGTGTGACTGTGATTGAAGGGGACAAGGCGCTTGGCAAGGATGATCCGGAGCTGGCTGCGATCGTTCTTGAGAATATCCGCGCCGAAGGAGTAGAGGTGATCGAGGGGGCGCAAGCCGAAAAGATCAGCGGAACCGATGGCGCGATCACCGTGCAAACCGGTGACGGGAAGCAGTTCAAAGGTTCCCATCTTTTGATGGCGGTGGGGCGCAAGCCGAATGTGGACCGGCTGAACCTTGAAACGGCCGGCGTTGAACCTGCCAAAGGGGGAGTCAAAGTTGATGACAGCTTGAAGACGACAAACAAACGCATTTACGCCATCGGCGACGTGGCTGGTGGTTTGCAATTTACGCACGTGGCCAACTATCATGCCGGCGTGATCATCCGCTCGGCATTGTTTGGATTGCCTTCGCAGGCCAAAACCGATCACATCCCCTGGGCCACTTACACCGATCCGGAGCTGGCGCAGGTCGGCCTGACAGAGGCGCAGGCCCGAAAAGAACATGGCGACAAACTAGAGGTGGTCAGGTTCGACTATGGTGAGAATGATCGCGCGCGGGCGGAACTGAAAACCCGCGGGCTGGTTAAGGTCATGGTTGTCAAAGGGCGGCCTGTCGGGGCTTCGATTGCGGGGGCGCAGGCGGGTGAACTCATCCAGATCTGGGCGCTTGCCATTGCCAATAAGCTGAAAATGGGGGCTGTGGCCGCGATGGTCTCTCCCTATCCGACACTGGGCGAAGTGAATAAGCGGGTGGCCGGTGCCTATTTCACCCCGAGGCTTTTCGACAATATCTGGGTGAAGCGCTTTGTCCGCTTTGTGCAGCGTTTTTGATCTGGTAATAGACGGCGTGCGTAACTTATACGGCAGGTCTGTTAACCAGACATAAGTTCAGGGGTCAGGATGTTCTTAAGATCACTCTCCGGGCGTTTTTTGCTGCTGACGATTATCTTCGTCATGCTGGCCGAAGTGCTGATCTTTGTACCCTCTGTCGCACGGTTCCGCGTCGACTATCTTCAAGAGCGTCTGGAACGCTCGCAGATTGCTTCGCTGTCGTTGCTGGCCACCGCCAACGATATGGTGGAACCGGAACTGGAAGCGGAGTTGTTGGAGAACGCGGGCGTTTTGAACATCGTTTTGCGCCGCAATCAGATGCGCGAACTGATACTCAGCTCGCCGATGACGGCGATGGTGGATCAGACCTATGATTTGCGGGATGCCTCGGCGCTGACGCTGATCCGCGATGCCTTTGCTACTATGTTGCAACACAGGGACCGCGTGATCCGTGTGATGGGCGCGCCGGTCAAAGGGGCGGGCCTTTTGATCGAAGCCGCGATGCACGAACCGCCCTTGCGTGCCGCGCTTTGGGATTACGGGCGACGCATCTTATTGCTTTCAGCGGTGATTTCTGTGGTGACGGCTTCGCTTTTGTTTCTGGCAGTGCGCCGTTTTATGGTGCGCCCGATGGAGCGGTTGGTGCGGCAGATCAAGAACTACGGCGATGCGCCGGAAGACAGCCGCCGCATTATTCAGCCAAAGGCAACCGTGGCTGAACTGTTCGAGGCAGAAACTGCGCTTCAGGGGATGGAAATCCAGTTAAGTCAGTCCTTGCGTCAGAAAGAACGGCTGGCGGCGCTGGGCGGGGCTGTGTCCAAGATCAGCCATGATCTGCGCAATATTCTGACGACAACGCAACTTTTGGCCGACCGGATGGAAAGTAGCCATGATCCCGGCGTTCAGAAGATCGCGCCGAAGCTGCTCAACAGTCTGTCTCGTGCGGTTAACCTTTGTGAGAGCACGTTAACCTATGGCAAGGCGCAGGAGGTTGCGCCAAACCGGCGTCCCTTCGCAATGGACCATCTGCTGGCAGACGTGGTGGAGGCTGAAACACTGGCGCTGGGGAATGGCACGGTCGAGATCGTGGCTCTGCCTGCACATGGACTGGATGTTGTCGCAGATGAAGAGCAGATTTACCGCGTCGTGAGCAACCTAGTGCGCAATGCCCGCCAAGCGATGGAAAACGCTTCGGGTGGGCGCATCGAAATTGAGGGACGGGAGCAGCCGGACGGATGGGAAATCCACGTGCGCGATTCCGGTCCCGGCCTTCCGGCTAAGGCGCTCGACAATATTTTCAAACCGTTTGAAGGCAATGTGCGCAAAGGCGGCACAGGACTCGGCTTGGCTATTTCCGAAGAACTGGTGGCTGGGCACGGCGGTAAGTTGGAACTGCTTGAAAACTCTGCAAAAGGTGCGGCGTTCCGCGTCTGGCTGCCGCGCGGTGAGGGTTGAAAACTAGCTCGCTCCGTATCGCGCTGTTTACCTGTCTAAACTACGCCATTTGCGCGCGCGGTTGCGAGCAGGGCGAATATTCTTCGAGGAATCGTGTAATACTTCGAATATTCTCCCGCAGGACGTGACGTCCGTGTTGGAATGGTCAAAGTAATTCTTTCTGGCCTCTATTAAGGTGCCGTTAAACACTGCCTGATAGATTCGAAGGAAACCGCTATGATTGAGACACCGTATTTGTTGTTCCTGGGCGACGCGCCCGATGGTCTGGCCGCGAAAGTTGCACAAGGTATTAAGGACTGGCGTCCCGATGCGTCCTTGGGTCAATACCGTATGGAAGGCTGCAAGGCCGATATGGGCATGACTGACATGACCATCGACGAGGCTGTGGCCGCTGGCTGCAAAACACTGGTGATCGGTGTGGCTAACCGTGGTGGCGTTATTTCTGCCGCGTGGAAGGAAGTGCTGGTCGAGGCGCTGAACAAAGGCATGGATATTGCCAGCGGGCTGCATAACCTACTGCGGGACGAGCCTGATCTGGTGGCGGCGGCTGAAGCAAATGGCCGGTCCCTGCACGATGTGCGGATTCCTTCGGTGGAATACCCGATTGCAAACGGTACGAAGCGCAGCGGCAAGCGTGTACTTGCTGTGGGGACAGATTGTTCGGTTGGTAAGATGTATACCGGCATCGCGATGGAGCGGGAAATGCTGGAGCGGGGCATGAAAGCTTCTTTCCGTGCGACGGGCCAAACCGGCATTCTCATCACTGGCGACGGTGTGCCGCTTGATGCTGTGATTGCCGACTTCATGGCTGGTTCTGTGGAATATGTGACCCCTGACAATGACGAAGATCATTGGGATCTGATCGAAGGGCAGGGTTCATTGTTCCACGTGTCCTATTCCGGTGTGACCATGGCGTTGATCCACGGGGGCCAGCCTGATGCGCTGATCCTGTGTCACGAACCAACCCGCACCCACATGCGCGGCCTGCCGGAATACCAGCTGCCAAGCCTTGCAACCTTGCGCGATACCGCGTTGCCGCTGGCACAGGTCGCCAATCCGGCCTGTAAAGTTGTCGGTATTTCGGTCAACACACAGCATATGTCCGAAGATGAAGCAAACGCCTACCTGCAGCAGGTTGAGGCCGAGATGGGCTTGCCAACGGTTGATCCTTTCCGTCATGGTGCCGGTCGTCTGGTAGATGCGCTGGACGCTGTATAAAGTCGAAATCTGACAGTCCGGACCTGTGCGCCGGACTGTCGCAATGAATACTCGAAACGGTTCCCAACCCAGTTCGGGGCCGGTACGAAAGGACAATCCCTTGCAAATTACTGTCACCCCTGATGTTTTCAAGCTCGCGCAGGTCTTTACCATCGCGCGGGGTTCCCGGACCGAGGCCAAAGTGCTGACGGTGCGGGTGACGCAAAACGGGGTGACAGGCTGGGGGGAATGTGTGCCCTACGCCCGTTACGGTGAAACACTGGAGTCCGTGACCGATCAGGTCAAAAGCCTCTCCGGTACATTGGACCGCGAGGGTCTGCTTGATATGTTGCCCGCTGGCGCGGCACGCAATGCGGTGGACTGTGCGCTTTGGGATCTGGAAGCAAAGACTGCCGGAAAGCGTGTTTGGGAGCTGGCCGGACTTCCTGCGCCAAAACCGGAAATTACCGCCTACACCCTGTCGCTGGCCACCCCTGCGGAAATGGAAAAACAGGCAGCAGAAAATGCGTTTCGCCCGTTGCTGAAAACCAAACTGGGCGGTGGCGAGGAAGACGTCGCGCGGATCGAAGCGGTGCGTCGCGGTGCCAAGGATGCCCGCATTATTGTGGATGCAAACGAAGGCTGGACGCCGGATTTGTATAAAACGCTCGCTCCGGTTCTGGTGCGCCTTGGGGTGGAAATGGTTGAACAGCCACTGCCTGCAGGTGAAGATGATGCTCTGCTGGAACTGCAGCGGGTTCTGCCGGTTTGCGCCGATGAAAGCTGTCACGACAGCGCGTCCCTGTCCCATCTGGCAGGTAAATATGACATGGCCAATATCAAGCTGGACAAGACCGGCGGTCTGACCGAAGCCCTGCGTCTGCGCGAGGCGTCTTTGGCGGCGGGCTATAAGGTAATGGTGGGCTGCATGGTGGGGTCGTCCCTTGCGATGGCGCCCGCAACAATCGTGGCGCAGGGCGCTGCTGTAACCGATCTTGACGGTCCCTTGCTTCTGGCGCAAGACCGCGATGAACCTTTGAAATTTGACGAGGCTGGGGTCTATCCACCTTCAGCCGCACTATGGGGATAGAAAAACCATGAGCCGTATTGTTTACCTGAACGGGGATTACCTGCCGGAAGAAGAGGCCAAAGTCTCGGTGTTTGATCGCGGCTTTCTTATGGCTGACGGTGTGTACGAGGTGACGTCTGTTCTGGACGGCAAACTGCTGGAATTTGAAGGCCACCTGAAACGGCTGGAGCGGTCTTTGTCGGAGCTGGACATGGACAAACCCGAAGGCTTTGACGATCTGCTGGAAATCCACCGCGAGCTGGTAAAGCGCAACGATGTGGAACAGGGCGGCGTTTACCTGCAAATCACCCGCGGTGCTGCGGATCGGGACTTTGTTTATCCGAAGGATGCCAAGCCAACGCTGGTTCTGTTCACCCAGTCCAAGCCGTTGCTCGACACACCTGCTGCGGCGAATGGTATTTCGGTGATCTTTGCGGATGACATCCGCTGGGGGCGTCGCGACATCAAGACGGTTCAACTGTTGTATCCGTCCATGTGCAAGATGATGGCCAAAGCCGCCGGAGCGGATGACGCTTGGCTGGTGGAAGACGGTTTTGTGACCGAAGGGTCTTCGAACAATGCCTATATCGTCAAAGGCAACAAGATCATCACACGGGGGCTGTCCAATGACATCCTGCACGGGATCACCCGCGCCAGCTTGCTGAAATATGCGAGCGAAGCGCAGATGGAAATCGAAGAGCGCAACTTCACTCCGGATGAAGCCCGCGATGCGGATGAGGCGTTTATCTCGTCAGCTTCTACTTTTGTGATGCCGGTCGTCAAAGTGGACGGGTCTGTGATCGGGGATGGAACGCCCGGGGCTGTGTCTAAGCGGTTGCGGGAAATCTATGTGGATGAAAGCCGCAAACGCGCGATCTGATCGCCGCCGCCGGATTTTGAGTATTTGGGGAACATTGAAACCCCGAGTGGACGAGCGCCTGAGTGTCGGGCGCTCGTCTTTTTGGTTTAGCTGTGACTGTCTTTAAACGCGGCTTTTTGCTGGTCGCTGGCTTCGGTCTGGTATTTGTCTTTCCAGTCCTCAAAAGGCATGCCGTAAAAGGTTTCGCGGGCCTCTGCCTTGTCCATCTCGATGCCTTTTTCGTTGGCAGCTTCCTGATACCAGCGGGACAGGCAGTTGCGGCAGAAACCGGTCAGGTTCATCATGTCGATGTTTTGAACGTCGGTGCGGTCCTGCATCAAGTGCTGTTGCAGGCGGCGGAAAGCGGCGGCTTCCAGTTCGATTTTGGTTTGATCATCCATGGCTTTGGTCCTTTGCGTGTTATGTTCGGGATATGGCGACTTGCAGGTGGGGAGCAAGGTAGCTGGCCCATTTTTCCTGACCGTCCGGTGTGGCAATCAGGTCCTGCCGTAGTTCCAGTAGTGTGTGCAGCAGGCCGTTTTGCAGGGCGTGCTGGTCCATCGTATCCCCTGTCAGATATCCGGTATAAGGCACGTTGTCCCCTATGGTGACGCTGGTGTCACGGGCGAGTTCGGCCAGGAGGCTGTCCGACAGGCGGCGGTCATCGTTTGACAGCACGCCAATTTCCCACGGGCGTGGCGGGCGGCCCCGCAATTGTGGCGTAAAGCTGTGGACAGAGATCAGAACGGGCCGGTCTTTGGTTTCAATCAACCGTGCCACTTCAGCGTGATAGGGGCGATGGCACAGGTCCATGCGTCTTTCCAACTCGGCTGCATCCGCATGGCGGTTTGCGGGGATAAGCGTGCCGTCGTAAAGGCGCATCAACAAGGTGGGATCATCCGCGCCCCTGTTTGGATCGATGACCAGTCGGGAAAAGTTGGAACAGACGACGGGGGCATCCAGCAACCGGCCCAGATGCTCTGAGGTCCCTGCCGCGCCGATGTCATAGGCGATGTGGCGCTCCATATCGTCAGCGGGCAGGCCCAAATCACCGGCGGCAATCTCTGCGGGAACTGAGTTGGCCGCATGATCGCAAAGGATGATTATATTTGCGGGACGGTTTTCGCCGCTTGTTACAAAAGGAGAATATTTCATATACAGATACCTGATACCAAGATACCGCCAGAAATACGCGCAAGCGGGCTAAAGGGCCAGAGCAGAGGGTTTAATTTGCCATGAGGTTTTGGGCAGACATCCCGAAACAACCTGCTATAGAAGATGCGCAAAGAAAAAGGATAAAACAATGCGACGGATGAGAAGCGTAAAAATCGTGGCCACTCTGGGCCCTGCGTCTGAAACCTATGACATGATCCGGGCTTTGTTCGAGGCGGGGGCCGATGTGTTCCGCCTGAACATGAGCCACGGCTCTCATGAGGAAATTCGCGAGAAACACCAGACCATCCGCGATATTGAACGTGACCTCGGCCGTCCGATCGGCATTCTTGCCGATTTGCAGGGCCCCAAGCTGCGCTGTGGTGTCTTTGGCAGCGACGACGGTGAAATGCTGGAGGAGGGCGCTTCTTTCCGGTTCGATCTGGATGAAACACCCGGTGACAACAGTCGTGTGTGTTTGCCCCATACCGAGATTTTCGAGGCGCTGGAGGTTGGCTCTACCCTGCTGGTAAACGATGGCAAGATCCGTCTGGAAGTCACTGAATGTGGTTCGGATCATGCTACATGTAAAGTCATCGTCGGCGGCCAGATTTCCAACCGCAAAGGTGTGAATGTCCCGGATGTGGTGCTACCGCTGGCTGCTTTGTCCGAAAAGGACCGCGCGGATCTGGAGTTTGTGTGCGAGTTGGGCGTGGATTGGCTGGCGTTGTCCTTTGTGCAACGGGCCGAGGACGTGCTGGAAGCGCGGGAACTGGCAGCGGGGCGGGCCTCGCTGATTTCCAAGATCGAGAAACCGGCGGCGGTGAAGTCTTTCGAGTCCATTCTGGAAGTAAGCGACGGTATCATGGTAGCGCGCGGAGATCTCGGGGTGGAACTGCCGGTCAGCCAGGTGCCGCCAATCCAAAAACGTCTGGTACGGCGCTGTCGTTCTGCTGGTAAGCCGGTAATCGTGGCGACGCAGATGATGGAGAGCATGATCGAAGCGCCTCTACCGACACGGGCCGAGGTCTCTGATGTGGCTGCGGCCATCTATGAAGGCGCGGATGCGGTGATGCTTTCGGCTGAATCGGCTGCGGGAGCCTATCCGGTCGAAGCTGTGCGCACCATGAGCAATGTCGCCGAAGAGGTGGAAGTTGATCCGACATTCCGCCAGATTCTGGAGGCCTCTCGTACGGCATCGCGCACATCCGTAGCCGAGGCGATCACGGTCGCGGCGCGCGAAGTGGCGGAAACCACGGATATTAAGGCGATCTGCTGCTTTACCCATTCTGGCACCACAGCGATGCTGGCGGCACGGGAACGTCCCCAAGTGCCAATTCTTGCGCTGACACCGCTGGTGAATACAGCCCGGAAGTTGACCCTCGTTTGGGGGCTGCATTGTGTTGAAACCAGCGAAGTCGGCCGGTTTAAAATGGCGGTGGTCAGCGCGGCGCGGGCTGCGCGGAACTACAAGTTTGCCAAGGACACTGACAAGATTGTGGTGACAGCTGGTGTGCCTTTCAACCAGCCTGGATCAACCAATATTCTGCGGGTTGCGCCTGTGCAGGAGAAGCTTATCTTTGGCAGTGAAGACGACTAGGAGCGACGAACGATGCCTTATGATTACCAGCTTGTTGGTGGCACGGTTCTGGTCCTTCTAAGTCTGGTCGGCATAACCAATGCGATGGTAGAGAAGCGTTCGCCCCTGTTCGGTATTCTGGCCTTCCTTATGGGGGCCGGACTGCTGTTCTGGGGGTGGCTGCTGTCGGGTTTCCAATGGGACCCGTCCGATCTGCCTGAGGCGGTTTACCGGCTGATTTCAGAGTGGAAATAATCAAAACCTTTGAGGTGGGGTGATCTTTGCCCTTGCAATAGGGGGGAGCCACGCCTAAAAGCCAGCTTCTACTGCGCGTCCGGCCGGAGGGCTGCCGAGTCGCGTGTCCGACCAACTTCTAGACTGGAGACGGAAATGCCCAAGATGAAGACTAAATCAAGCGCCAAAAAGCGCTTTAAAGTGACGGCTACTGGCCGCGTTCTGGCTGCTCAGGCTGGCAAACGCCACGGCATGATCAAACGTTCGCGTAAATTCATCCGCAACGCACGTGGGACAACCACATTGTGCAAGGCGGACGAGAATATCGTGAAATCATACATGCCATACGCGCGCTAAGGAGATCTGAACCATGTCACGTGTAAAAGGGGGCGCAGCGTCCCACGCTCGCCATCGTAAAGTTATCAAAGCGGCAAAAGGCTATTACGGCCGTCGCTCCACCGCGTTCCGCACAGCAACACAGGCTGTCGACAAGGCAAACCAATACGCGACCCGCGACCGGAAAAACCGGAAACGGAACTTCCGCGCATTGTGGATCCAGCGGATCAACGCCGCTGTTCGCGCCCATGACGAAGCTTTGACATACTCGAAGTTTATCAATGGCCTGTCTCTGGCTGGCATCGAAGTTGACCGTAAGGTTCTGGCTGATCTGGCCGTTCACGAACCAGAAGCGTTCAACGCGATTGTTGATCAAGCCAAAGGTGCAATGGCCTAAGCGCCATTCGGTTTTGAGAATTCAAAAGCCCTGCACCGTTGGTGTGGGGCTTTTTTCTTGTTCGGGTCCGGTTTTGTCTATGGTTTCGGGGCCTCCGGCGGGGATATTTGAAGAAAATGGATGGCGCCTGTCGGGTTGCAAAAAACCGGCGATATGGTAGCCATGCGGCGAATGTTTGAAGGATACAGTCGATGGACGGTTTGGACGCTGTTAAGGCGAAATATCTTGGCGGGATAGCAGAGGCCGCGGATGATTCCGCGCTAGAAGAACTGCGTCTCGCTGCTGTGGGCAAGAAGGGTGAAGTTTCCCTTAAAATGCGCGAGCTGGGCAAGATGACGCCGGATGAGCGTCAGGTGGCTGGTCCTGCGCTGAACGCGCTGAAGAACGAGATCAACTCTGCACTGGCGGCCAAGAAGGAAGCCTTGGAAGATGCCGCCCTGAACGAGCGGTTGCAATCGGAGTGGATCGACGTGTCTCTTGCTGGGCGTCCGCGCCGTGAAGGCACGATCCATCCGGTGTCCCAAGTGACTGAAGAAGTCACCGCGATCTTTGCCGATCTGGGGTTTTCCGTGGCCGAAGGGCCGCAGATTGAAAGCGACTGGTATAACTTTGACGCGCTGAACATCGCGCCGGAGCATCCCGCCCGTCAGGAGCATGACACGTTCTATATGCACCGTGACGAAAGCGATGATCGTCCGCCCCATGTGTTGCGCACCCACACCAGCCCCGTGCAAATCCGCCACATGGAAAAGCACGGCGTGCCTTGCCGCATCATTGCGCCGGGCCGTGTGTATCGCGCTGATTACGACCAGACCCATACGCCGATGTTCCACCAGATCGAAGGACTCGCCATCGATAAGGATATTTCGATGGCGAACCTGAAATGGGTTCTGGAAGAATTTTTCGCCGCGTTCTTCGATCTCGACGGGATTAAGACGCGGTTCCGTGCGTCCCATTTCCCGTTTACAGAGCCTTCTGCCGAGGTGGACATTCAGTGTTCTTGGGTCGACGGGCAACTGCGTATCGGGGAAGGTGACGGCTGGATGGAGGTGCTTGGTTCCGGCATGGTACACCCCCATGTGCTGCGCTCTGCCGGAGTAGATCCTGACGAATGGCAGGGCTTTGCTTTCGGCATGGGGATCGACCGTCTGGCCATGCTGAAATACGGCATCCCCGATCTGCGCGCCTTCTTTGACAGCGATCTGCGCTGGCTGCGCCACTACGGGTTTGCCTGTCTGGACCAACCAAGCATTCATGCTGGCGTGAACCGTTAAGACATAAAAAAGGCCGCTTGTCCCATAGGATAGGCGGCCTTTCTGGTTTGATACACCGCTTCGCTAGGCGGTTGCCACATCACGCAATTTGGCAAAGTGTTCGTCCCAACCTTTATCAAGCGCCTGAAACAGGGGTAACGCGGCATCGCCCGCGGCTGTGTCAATTCCTGCGTGTTTCAGATGCAGACGAGTGCCGCCGTTAACGTCGCTTAAAGTCCATGTTAGTGTGGTTTCGCGCCCCTCAAAAGGGCCGATCACAAATGTGGTCACGAGGTGGTTCGGCGCGTCCATCTCTAACACGCGACCGGTGATCAGGGACGTCTTGCTGCCATCATCCGCCGTGGTCAGGAGTTGGTAATCGCTTCCCGCTTCAAGGTCACGGGCTGCTGGATGATACCATGTTCCAAGTTTTTTTGCGTCTGTCAGATAGGTCCAGACTACTTCAGGGGGCGCGGCGAAGAACACTGTTTTTTCCACGGTCGTCATTCGGGATTCCAATCTTTGGCAATAGCGCTTGATAGCGCGGTGAGGCGGGCATCCCAAAATTCATCAAAGAAGGAGACCCAATCAGACACGGCCTTCAGTGCCGCCGGTTCAAGGTGGTTAATGCGTTCGCGTCCCTGCGGGGTGACGGAAATAAGCCGCCCTTCCTCTAGAACCCGAAGGTGTTTTTTGACAGCTGCGCGGGTCATGTCGAAGTTTCCAGCGACCTCTGCGATAGACAGGTCTTTAGCTCGAAGCAGCAAAAGGATGTCCCGTCTTGTGGGATCTGCCAGAGCGCGGAAAGTGGATTGAGGGTTAATGGTTTGATGTGTTTGCACGAGCCTGTCCTGTGTTCCTTAGGACGTAATACCAAAAGGTTTCTTAAGTTGCAATACCATTTGGTTTCATATTTGCGACTCTGCGCGGTTGCGCACGACGTTCGGCCTTTTATTTCGGGGGGCTTTGGGCTATTCGAACGCGGTACACGAGTTAATGGACACGAACCGATGAAATTCACTTTGTCTTGGCTAAAGCATCACTTGGACACAGATGCACCGTTGGATGACATTCTCTACGCACTGACCGATTTGGGGTTGGAAGTGGAAGACGTCGTGAACCCTTTGGACAAGCTGAAGGATTTTACGGTCGCTTTTGTGAAAGAGGCTGAAAAGCACCCTGATGCGGACAAGCTGCGGGTCTGTCAGGTGGAAACCGACGATGGTGTGCAGCAGATCATTTGCGGTGCGCCAAACGCGCGGGCCGGTATCCGTGTGGTTCTGTGTAAACCGGGTATGTATGTGCCGGGGATTGATACGACAATCGGCGTTGGCAAAATTCGCGGAGTGGAGAGCTTTGGCATGATGGCCTCAGAGCGGGAGCTGGAACTGTCCGAGGAACATGACGGGATTATCGAACTGACGGGCGAACCGGCGGTTGGATCGAAGTTCGTAGACTGGCTGGCAGCGAACCAGCCTGAAAAGATCGACCCGATGATCGAGATTGCCATTACGCCGAACCGTCCGGATGCGCTGGGTGTGCGGGGCATTGCGCGGGATCTGGCCGCGCGGGGGCTTGGCACGCTGAAGCCCGTTCCGACGCCGGAAATAAAAGGCAGCTTTGACAGCCCTGTTTCTGTGTCGATTGACGATGACACGCTGGACGGCTGTCCGGTGTTTTATGGCCGTCTGATCAAAGGTGTGAAAAACGGGCCATCACCGGAATGGCTGCAATCCTTGTTGAAAGCCGTTGGCCTGCGCCCGATTTCCATGCTGGTGGATGTGACCAACTTCTTTACGATGGACCAGAACCGCCCGTTGCACGTGTTCGATGCGGATAAAGTGGTTGGAAATCTGCGGGTGCATCGCGCCAAAGGGGGCGAGAGCCTGACCGCGCTGGACGACAAGGAGTACAGTCTGGATGCGGGCATGATGGTTATCTCTGATGATAACGGCCCTGAAAGCATTGCCGGTATCATGGGCGGGGCTGAAACGGGTTGTACCGAGGATACGGTCAATGTTTTCGTAGAAAGCGCCTATTGGACGCCAACCGAAATCGCCGTTACCGGACGCAAGTTGAAGATCAATTCGGATGCCCGTTACCGGTTTGAACGGGGTGTTGATCCTGCCTTTACACCGGACGGTCTGGATCATGCGGTTAAGATGATCCTTGATCATTGTGGTGGTGAGGCTTCCGAAGTGGTTGTGGCCGGTGCCGTGCCGGATGTGTCCCGTCAGTACAAACTGGACACCGACCGTGTGCAAAGCCTTGTCGGGATGGAAATTCCGGCTGAAACTCAAGTTGCAACGCTAAAAGCGCTCGGCTTTGGGGTTGAGGGCGATCAGGTGACGCCGCCGACTTGGCGTCCTGATGTGCTTGGCTCTGCGGATCTGGTGGAAGAAGTGGCGCGGATTGCATCGCTGACCAAGCTGGAACCTAAACCGATGCGCCGTGCGACCGGCGTTCAAAAACCGATCCTGACGCCGATGCAAAAGCGCGAGTCGCTGGCGCGGCGCACGGTGGCCGCGCTCGGTTATAATGAATGCGTGACCTATTCCTTCATCGACAAAGCCAGCGCCGAACTGTTCGGCGGCGGCACTGATGCGGTGATGTTGGGCAATCCGATCAGTGCGGACCTTAGCCACATGCGCCCGTCTTTGCTGCCTGGTCTGCTGGCGGCGGCGGCGCGCAATCAGGCCCGCGGCATCGCGGATATGGCCCTGTTTGAAGTGGGTCCGGTTTTTCATGGGGGTGAACCTGAAGAACAAGAAGTGCTGGCAACGGGTTTGCTGGTGGGTCACACCGGCCCGCGCGATCCATTTGGTGCGCGCCGTGCTGTAGACACCTATGATGCCAAGGCGGATGCCGAGGCGGTTCTATCGGCTATCGGTGCGCCGGACAAATTGATGGTGCTGCGCGGTGCGAACAACTGGTGGCATCCTGGACGTTCGGGGAAACTGTCGCTTGGTCCTAAGAATGTGCTGGCCGGCTTCGGTGAAATCCACCCCAAAGTGCTGAACGCAATGGGCGTCAAAGGTCCGGCTGTGGCGTTTGCCGTCCATATCGCCAAGCCGCCGTTCCCCAAGAAGAAAACCACGACACGCAGCGCGCTGAACTTCTCGGATCTGCAAGCGGTTGATCGGGATTTCGCCTTTGTTGTGGACGATAAGGTAGAGGTTTTGACCCTGCTGAATGCGGCGAAAGGCGCGGACAAGGCGTTGATTTCGGACGCTTCCGTGTTTGACCTGTTCAGCGGTACAAAGGCCGAAGCACAGATGGGCGAGGGTAAGAAGTCCGTCGCGATCACCGTGCGCCTGCAGCCCAAGGACGCGACCCTGACCGACAAGGATATTGAGGCGGTCTCTGCCAAGATCATTGATAAGGTCAGCAAGGCCACCGGCGGCGTGCTGCGCGGTTAGTCTTCTTCAGACTGCAAGACATATTAAAGGCTCGAACTTGTGTTCGGGCCTTTTCTCGATAGAAATACTTGCCGTTCGTAGTATACCTTTCTGACAAACAAGTGCTCAGTAAAGAAAAAACAAACGGGGACAGTATGTTAAAAGAATTTAGAAACTTTATCGCCCGCGGCAATGTTATGGATATGGCCGTCGGGATTATTATTGGCGCGGCCTTTACCGCCATCGTAAAATCTATGGTGGATGATCTGATCAACCCGTTTATCGGGCTGTTTACCGGCGGCGTGGACTTCACAAACCAGTTCATCATCCTAAGCGGCGATGGCACTTATGAGAGCCTTGCAGAAGCACGCGAGGCGGGGGCCGCCGTTTTTGCTTACGGATCGTTCATGATGGCCGTGATCAATTTCCTGATCATTGCTTTTGTTGTGTTCCAGCTGGTGCGTACGGTCAACAAAGTGAAAGAAGCCGCTGCTAAAAAAGACGAAATGCCAGCGGAAGAGGCGGCGCCTGCTGGTCCGTCCGAACTGGAAGTGCTGCTTCAAATCCGCGATTCGCTTCAACAGAAATAACGCAAGCGGTACACTTAAAACGAGAAAACCCGCCGGAGAGGCGGGTTTTCTGTCGGCTTTGCTTATTACAGTTTCATCGCCATTTTCGGGGACACTACATCAATCCCAAGGGCCTTGCCCACGGCGTAGTAGGTGAGCTTGCCTGCATGGGTGTTTAACCCGTTCATCAGGTTCTCGTCGTCCTCGCAGGCCTGCCGCCAACCCTTATCAGCGAGGGCCAGCATGTGGGGGACGGTGGCGTTCCCAAGCGCGATGGTCGAGGTCCGCGCCACTGCGCCCGGCATATTGGCCACGCAGTAATGCACAATGCCATCGACCTCATAAATCGGTTCATCATGGGTGGTCGCCTTTGAGGTCTCAAAGCAGCCGCCTTGGTCAATCGCCACATCCACCAAAACCGAACCGGGTTTCATCAGGCCAAGTTGGTCGCGGCTGATCAGTTTGGGGGCCGCAGCACCGGGAATAAGAACCGCGCCGATCACCATATCGACGCGGGGCAGCAGTTCTGCCATCGCACCCTGATCGGAATATTGCGTGGTCAAACGCCCCATAAATACATCATCCAGATAGGACAGGCGTGGAACCGAACGGTCGAGCACGGTCACATTCGCGCCCATGCCGACAGCCACACGGGCTGCTGCGGTGCCAACAACACCACCGCCGATGATCGCAACATTCGCAGGGCGCACACCGGGCACGCCGCCCAACAGAACGCCACTGCCGCCATTGGCTTTCTGCAAAGCCCACGATCCGGTTTGTGGCGCCAGACGTCCGGCGACTTCGGACATCGGGGCCAGCAATGGCAGGCCGCCGCGATTGTCGGTTACGGTTTCATAGGCAATCGCTGTCACGCCGCTATCCAGAAGATCTTGGGTCTGGGCAGGGTCGGGGGCGAGGTGTAGATAGGTGTAGAGGATTTGACCTTCGCGCAGTTGCTTGCGCTCTGCGGGTTGGGGTTCTTTAACCTTTACGACCATCTCGGCGCGGGCAAAGATTTCTTCGGCGGTGCTGACGATCTCGGCGCCGACGTTTGTGTAGGCTTCATCTGGAAAGCCGGCGCCGATACCGGCGTTGGTTTCGATGATAACGGAGTGGCCGCGGGAAATGGCCTCTAGTGCGGCGGAAGGTGTAACCCCGACGCGGTATTCCTGATTTTTGATCTCTTTCGGGCAACCGATAAGCATGGTGATCCTCCTCTGCACAGTGCTTGTTTGCCCAATTGTTATGCATTTTGTGAAACACATGCGATTCAATCTGTTGTGTTCAAAGTGGATTTTTTCGAATAATCTATCGCTAAAGTCCCTAATAGCGAAGAAAGCTTCGAAGCACGTGAAACTTGACGAAATAGACCGTCGAATCCTGACCGCCCTGCAAAAGAGCGGGCGGATGTCCAATTCCGAACTGGCCGACAAGATAAACCTCTCTGCCTCTGCCTGTCACAGACGGGTGCAGCGGCTGGAATCTGAAGGGGTGATCAAGAACTATGTGGCTATGCTCGACCCCCGTGCAGTGGGGCGGCGGACGACCGTCTTTGTCGAGATTTCGCTACAGGGGCAAGCGGACGAAACGCTTGCCGCGTTTGAGCGGGAAGTGGCGCTGGTGCCCGATGTGCTGGAGTGTCATCTGATGGCAGGCACAGCGGATTATCTGCTGAAAGTGGTGGCGGCGGACACGGATGATTACGCCCGTATTCACCGTCAGCATCTGGCGCGTTTGCCCGGTGTAGCGCAGTTGCAGTCCAGCTTTGCCCTGCGCACGGTGTTCAAGACGACAGCGCTGCCGCTTTAGCCCAGCAGATATTGCACCGCGTAAAGGGTGATCAGCCCGCTGAAGATCGCCCAAAGCGCGGATTTGCGCCACATGCCCATGCCAAAAGCCACCAGTGCTGCCAGAAGACGCGCGGGATCGGGTTCTCCGCCCGTGCCAGAGGGCCATAGGATCAGCGGCGCAATCAGTCCGGGCAGGATAGCAACGGCGGTATAGCGCAGGTGGCGCAGCGCCCACTGGGGAAGTTCGCGGTCCCCGAGCAGGCCGAGAAACGACCAGCGGATAAAGAAGGTGCCAAAGGCCATGCCCGCGATCACGATCCAAATTTGGGTTTGATCCAGAGTCATGATTTACGCCGCTCCAGCCAGAGCTCGGCCTGCGCCCCCACCACCATCGCGATGGCCGCCGCGATCAACAGGCCAAGGGAAAACGGTATCCAGCTAAGCGCCAGTGCTGCGACCACCGATGTCACAGCCGCCAGAACATGGGGCAGGGTGCGCAGCGCGGGGGCGATGATGGCGATGAAACAGATCGGCATAGCAAAATCGAGCGAGAATTCCGGCGGAATTGCTGCCCCGAAGGCCGCGCCCAGATAGGTGGAGAGGATCCAGAAGGGTGTAATCGCAAGTCCACCGCCAATGAAATAGGCGGAGCGTTGTGCAACAGTCCATTGCAGTTCAACGGGCAGGCGAACACTGGCCACCCCAAAGGTCTGGTCCACGTTGAAATAAGCCAGCAACAGCTTTGTGCGGCCCCTCGCCTTGCCCAGATAGGGCACAAGGGCGGCGGAATACATCGCCATACGCAGGTTCACCGCCAGTGCGGTTGCCAGAATAATCAGGGTCGGCGCGTGTTCTTCCAACAGGATCAGCGCCGTGAACTGCGCAGCCCCTGCAATCACCAGAACGGTCATTGTCATGGTCTGGATCAGCGACAGGCCGAGTTCGGTCGCGGCCACGCCGAACATAAGTCCGAAGGGTGCTGCAACCAAAATAAACGGGGCGCAGTCGCGATAGCCTTCCCAGAAGGCGGATTTGGATGTGGTTTGTTCTGAAGTCATGATGTTACTGTGCAACGAGTATGTGAGTTTCTTCCAAGTGGCAAATGCTAGATGATTGAAAACAGTTCAAATTATGTGATCCCACCCAACAATACAGGTGATGGATTGACCCGTGTGGTCTCTGGCCGCGACCATACGGGCGCGGTGCAGGAGATACCAGTGGTAGAAGAGCGCCCGTTGACGATTTTCCTGAACGGTCAGGAAATCGTTACGGCGATGACCATCGGGGACTATCCGGCCTATCTCGCGCTGGGGTTTCTGCGCAATCAGGGGATGCTTGCGGTCGGAGAGTCTGTGCTTGGCGTGGATTACGACGAAGAGCTGGAGACCGTGGTTGTGCGCACCGATGGCAGCACCATCTATGAAGAAAAGCTGAAGAAAAAGACCCGCACCAGCGGCTGCGCGGTGGGAACTGTCTTCGGCGATATGATGGAAGGGCTCGATCAGGTGGTGCTGCCAAAGGCAGAGCTGCGGACAAGCTGGCTTTATGCGCTGGCGCGGCAAATCAACCAAACCCCGAGCCTTTATCTTGCGGCAGGGGCGATTCACGGATCGGTGCTCTGCCGCGAAGATCGCCCGCTGGTCTATATGGAGGATGTGGGGCGTCATAATGCGGTGGATAAGATCGCCGGTTGGATGCTGTCCGAAAAGGTCGAAGGCGGCGACAAGATCATGTATACTACAGGGCGGTTGACCTCGGAAATGGTGATCAAATGTGCTTTGATGGGGATTCCGGTTCTGGTGTCGCGATCGGGTTTTACCGCTTGGGGTGTGGAAATTGCGCAGCAGGTTGGCTTGACGCTAATCGGGCGGATGCGCGGCAAACGTTTTATGTGTCTCAGCGGGGCAGACCGGATGATCTGGGATGCCGATCCCGACCATGTGGCGGAAGAGAAAGGCAAGCGGAGGTCTGGTAATGAATGAGCCGGTCGGGGTGATATTGGCAGGTGGTCTGGCGACCCGTATGGGCGGCGGCGACAAGGGGTTGATCGCACTGAACGGCGTGTCGCTGATGGGCCGCGTGCGGGTGCGGCTGCAACGCCAGCTGAGCACGGTGGTATTGAATGCGAACGGCGATCCCGAACGCTTTGACGGATTGGGCCTGCCGGTGCAGCCGGACACGGTTGCAGGCTATGCCGGACCGCTCGCCGGTGTGCTGGCGGGGATGGACTGGGCGGCCGGACAGGGTGTCAGCCATATCGTGACTGTGGCGGCGGACACGCCGTTTTTTCCGCGCGATCTGGTTGCGCGACTGCAAGGCTCTGGCAGTGATCTGGCAATGGCGGTCACACCTGATCCGGAACGGGGGATCGCGCGGCATCCAACCTTCGGGCTGTGGCCTGTGGCTGCGCGGGAAGACCTGCGCGCCGCTTTGAATGATGGTCTGCGCAAGGTGGTGCAATGGACCACACCGCGGGGCTGTGCGCAGGTGGAGTTCGCCGCGACGCCCTATGATCCGTTTTTCAACGTCAACACGCCGGAAGATCTGCAACAGGCAGAAGCGATGATTGCGGAGTTTGACCTGTGAAAGTGTTCGGGATCACGGGCTGGAAGAATACTGGCAAAACCAGCCTTGTGGAGCGGCTCGTCGCCAATTTCACTGCGCGGGGGCTGGTGGTGTCTACGGTGAAACACGCGCACCATAATTTCGATGTGGATCAAGAGGGGCGGGACAGTTACCGCCACCGCGAATCCGGTGCGCAGGAGGTTCTGCTGTGTTCCGGCACCCGCTGGGCCTTGATGCACGAATTGCGGGATGCGCCAGAACCACCCCTGCGTGAATTGCTGACCAAACTTTCGCCAGTTGATCTGGTGCTGGTTGAGGGTTTCAAGACCGAAGATCACGTTAAGCTGGAATGCCACCGGAGCGAGACCGGAAAGGCGCTGCTGGCGCCGAATGACCCGACAATCGTGGCGGTGGCAAGTGATGCTAAACCGGATGTGGCCTGTCCGCTGCTTGATCTGGATGACACCGACGAGATTGCAGATTTCATTCTTGGAAAGGTGGATTTGTGATGCAGCCGCCGCCGCTGAAAGACGATTGTTTTGCCATGCCACCCGGTGTGGACTGGACGCCGGTGGACACGGCACTGGTACAATTGCGCGACCGGCTTCACGCCGTGACGCCGGTGGAAACAGTGGCGCTGGCAGCAGCAGGCGGGCGTATTCTGGCACAGGATGTCAGCGCGAACCGGTCCAGCCCACCCTATGCAAATTCAGCCGTGGATGGCTACGGCTTGGCCCATGCCGGGCTGCCCAACGGCGAGATTTGCACATTGCCGCTGGCGCAGGGGCGTGCTGCGGCGGGAGGTCCGCTTGAAGGGAAGCTACCTGACGGACACGCGGTGCGCATCCTGACAGGGGCACGGCTTCCAGAGGCTGTGGATACCGTAGTGCTGGAGGAAGATTGCAGCGTTGAAGCGGATCGCATCGCTTTTCGCAGCGGGTTGCGGCAGGGTGCAAACACGCGCAAGGCTGGCGAGGACGTTGCCAAAGGAGCCGTGGTGCTTGCGCGGGGTAGGCGATTGCAGCCGCAGGATCTCGCCCTTCTGGCTTCGGTCGGTGTGGCCGAGGTTCCGGTCTGCCGCCGCCTGCGGGTTGCGGTTCTGTCCACTGGGGATGAGGTGCTCGACATCGCCGCCGGCCCTGCCAAAGATGCGCAGATTTATGACGCGAACCGCCCGATGTTGCTGCATGTGTTGCAGCGTTGGGGGTATGACGCGGTCGATCTTGGCCATGTTCAAGACGATCCTGCGATGGTGGAGGATGCCTTTCGGAACGGCGCTGCACAGGCGGATGCGATTATCACCAGCGGCGGAGCATCGGCAGGGGATGAGGATCACGTTTCGGCGGTTCTTAAGGCAAAGGGCGGGTTGCAAAACTGGCGTATTGCGATGAAGCCCGGACGTCCGCTAGCGCTGGCGCTTTGGGACGGGGTGCCGGTGTTCGGCCTGCCCGGAAATCCGGTGGCGGCGCTGGTCTGTACCCTGATTTTTGCCCGTCCCGCGCTCGGGGTTCTGGCGGGGGCCGGATGGCTTGCGCCGCAGGGTTTTTCTGTTCCGGCGGCGTTTGGTAAGTCCAAGAAAGCAGGACGGCGCGAATACTTGCGGGCGCGGATTCGCGATGGTCGGGCCGAGGTGTACCACTCTGAAGGTTCGGGGCGGATTTCCGGTCTAAGCTGGGCCGAGGGGCTGGTCGAACTGGGCGATGGGGCGCAGGACGTTGGGCAAGGGGATCTCGTAACCTTTTACCCCTACGGCGCATTCGGACTGTAAAAACCGTCTAAAGCTTAGTCGAAAGACCCGGCAACACGCCCCAGCAGCATAAAGGCGCGGGCGGTGCGGGTTTGGGACATTTCCAGCAGTTCATGATCTTCGGCGGTGTGTTCGAATTCAATCAGGATCTGGTCGAACTTGCGCAGGAAGTGATGGGCCGCATCACGGAACACAGGATCGTTTTTAAGCCGCGTTTTCGCAAGGGTCAGGGCCGAACGGTCGCGGATGCCCCCAAGAGCCGAGACAGTCAGACCACGCTGGCCGCTGGCAAACCGGCGCCAGACGGCGGGAAGCGGTTTGTCCGGCGTCAAATCATCCATATAGATGCCGTCTTGGGACAACAGGGTCAGCACATCCTGTGAAGCTTGCAGCAGTTTGCCAAGCTCGCGTTCTTCAAACGCACGGCGCAGCACGCGAAAACCTTCCTTGTCTTCTGCATTGTCGGGAAAATTCAGCGCTTTGATAAATTCCGATACGGTAATCGGCATGCGTTCAGGGCCGGAGGGCGTTTGCAACGGCAGGGAGGTCTGGCTGAAGTCGTCCTCTTCATTCTGCTTTTCTGCCAGCGCGGCGGCGTCGGTGCGGGGACCGGCCGGTTCGGACGGGCTGATCAGGGAAGTTGTCGTAAGATCGTTCAACCGTTTGTCGGTTTGCTGGGTCAGGGCCGCAATCTCGTTCAATTGCTCCTGCATTTTGATGCCGCGGCTTTCGTCCTCGGCGGGGCGATCGGCCAGCACGGTTCTGATCTGATCCATAGACGAACGCAGCACGTTGGTTTCCGCACGCATTCCGCGCAGGGCATTGGATACATAAGCTACGGTCCAGATCACAATCACCGGAAAGAACATCGCAATGAAGGCGATCATCAGCGTAAGAATATTGGTCGTGATTTGCGCCAGCGCACCTGGCACACCAAACACGTACAAGGCGCAGGCCAGCAACCAGAACATGGTCAAGGCAAGCGCAATCCGTGTTTCTGCGCCGCTGTTTTCAGGCGAAGCAGGGGCAGTCGAGGTATTGGTGTTGGACATGGCGCTGGCCTTCGTGACCTAAATGAACTTCACGCTCACCACTTCGTAGTTTTTGGTACCACCCGGGGTGCGCACCTCAACACTGTCACCTTCCTCTTTACCGATCAAGGCCCGCGCAATGGGGGACTTGATGTTGAGCAGATTTTTGTCGATGTCGGCTTCGCTCTCGCCCACGATCTGGTAGGTTTTCTCCTGTTCGGTGTCTTCGTCGAACAGTTCTACTGTCGCGCCAAATTTGATGGTGCCAGAGAGTTTCGAGACATCAATCACATCCGCCAGACCGATCAAGCCTTCAAGTTCCTTGATCCGGCCCTCGATGTGGCTCTGCTGTTCACGGGCCGCGTGGTATTCCGCGTTCTCTGACAGATCACCATGCTCGCGCGCCTCGGCGATTGCCCTGATGACGGCAGGACGATCCACAGACTTCAGCTGTTTCAGTTCCACTTGGGCGGCATTGTAACCGCGGGGTGTCATCGGGATTTTTTCCATTTGGCCTGTCCACTCAACTTTTCCGAAAACAGACCTTAGAATTGGAAGCCTTACACTGCAAGGGGCCATTCACCGGTTGATACGCCTGTTTTCGCGGCAAAGGCCGGTCACGGTCAATCCGCTGCGATGTTTTGTTGCTTTGAACGTGTGGTAAAGCTTTCAATATTGCTCATGCGCTGCAATGTCTTTAGAAGGGCGCAGATATTTTTTGCCCAAGGGCGCGAAAACGGGAGACCAAACTATGTCCGAGATTGAACGCGAGTCGATGCCATATGATGTTGTGATCGTCGGGGCCGGGCCTGCTGGCCTGTCCGCTGCGATCCGGGTCAAGCAACTGGATCCTGATCTGGACGTGGTTGTGTTGGAAAAAGGCTCTGAGGTTGGCGCACATATCCTGTCGGGCGCGGTTCTGGACCCTTGCGGGCTGGATGCGCTAATCCCAGACTGGAAAGAGAAGGGCGCACCGCTGAATGTGCCGGTTAAGAAAGACAACTTCCTTGTTCTGGGCGAAGCGGGAAGCGTGCGGATTCCGAACTTCCCGATGCCGCCGCTGCTGAACAACCACGGCAACTATATCGTGTCTATGGGCAACGTCTGTCGCTGGATGGCCGAACAAGCCGAAGAACTGGGCGTTGAGGTTTTCCCCGGCATGGCGTGTTCCGAAGTGGTCTACGGTGACAACGGCGAAGTTAAAGGCGTGGTCGCAGGGGAGTTCGGCTTGAACCCCGATGGCACCCAAGGCCCAAGCTATGAGCCGGGCATGGAGTTGCACGGCAAATACGTGCTGTTCTCTGAAGGGGTGCGTGGTTCCCTGTCCAAAGAGCTGATCGCGAAATACGATCTGGCCAAAGATTCCGAGCCGCAGAAATACGGTCTTGGCATGAAGGAAATCTGGGAGATTGATCCCGCCAAACATTCCGAAGGTACTGTAACCCATACAATGGGCTGGCCGCTGGGGGGCAATGCCGGGGGTGGTTCGTTCCTGTACCATGCGGAAAACAATCAAATCTTTATCGGTTTCGTGGTTCACCTGAACTACAAAAACCCGCATTTGTTCCCTTACATGGAATTCCAGCGCTTCAAGCAACACCCTGAAATCAAGGCGTTGCTGGAGGGCGGCAAGCGTGTGGCTTATGGCGCGCGTGCGATCACCGAAGGCGGCTGGCAGTCCCTGCCCAAGTTGGTGTTCCCGGGTGGTGCGCTGCTAGGGTGTTCCGCAGGAATGGTGAATGTGCCGCGCATCAAAGGCAACCACAACGCGATGCTGTCTGGCAAAGCGGCGGCTGAAGCTGCGGTTGCGGCGATCAAGGCGGGTCGTGAAAGCGACGAGCTGACAGAGTACGAAAATGACGTGCGCACTGGTCCGATTGCGACAGACCTTAAGAAAGTGCGCAATGTTAAGCCGATGTGGTCCAAATACGGTCTGATCGCTTCATTGGCGCTGGGCGGTATTGATATGTGGGCCGCAAGCCTGATGAACATCAACCCGTTCGGGACATGGAAGCACGGTAAATCCGATGCCGAAGCGACCGAGAAAGCCGACAAGCACAAGCCGATCGACTATCCCAAACCGGACGGGAAGATCAGCTTTGACCGGCTGACCAACCTCAGCTTCTCGGCCACCAACCACGCCGAGGAACAGCCGTGTCACCTTAAGCTGCTGGACCCGAGCATTCCGATTGACGTGAACCTGCCGCTTTATGCGGAACCGGCGCAACGGTATTGCCCCGCCGGAGTGTACGAGGTTCTGCGCGATGATGACGGTTCCAACCCGCGCTTCCAGATCAATGCGCAAAACTGCGTGCATTGTAAGACCTGCGATATCAAGGACCCGAGCCAGAATATCAAATGGGTCACGCCTCAAGGGGGCGAAGGGCCGAATTACCCGAATATGTAACAATGAAAACCCCGGCCAAAGCGCCGGGGTTTTTCGTTTGCGGGCCCTGCTGCATCGAAATGAGCGAAGATGTGATGACAATTCGCCGGAGTTTCATTGTCAAGCCGTGGCTCTGCGGCTAGGTTTTGGAAAACAGGCAGAGGTTGGATCACACGTGGCAGGCAAAAGCAGAAAATTCGCAATAGCATTCGGGTTTGTAGCGGCGCTCGGGGCGTCTTTGGTAATGCCCCAAACACCACAGGCCCAAGGATTGGCGGGTGCGTATCTGGCTGGAAATCAGGCCAATCGGGACAATAACTACGAACAGGCCGCGCGGTTCTATTCCGAAGCTTTGGCCCGTGATCCGGGAAACCCCTACCTTTTGCAAAACGCGCTGCTGTCTTTTGTGGCGAAAGGCGATGTGCAACGCTCCATCGCGATTGCGCGCAAGATCCAGTCTGGCCAGTTTGCCAGCCAACTCGCTGATCTGGTTGTCATGGCGCAATCCATCCGTGAAGGGGATTTTTCCGAAGCCGAGGCCATACTGGACGACAGCGCCGATATTTTCAGCCCGCTTCTGACCGGTCTGCTTTCCGGCTGGGTCGCACTTGGCGACGGGCAAATGACTGTGGCAACCAAACGCTTTGACGGTATGGCCAATCCACCTGCCATGCGGCTGTTCGGACAATATCACAAGGCACTGGCTCTCGCTGCGGTAGGGGACTTTGCCACTGCTGACAAGATACTGACCGGTGATGAAGACGGTAACCTGCGCTTGAATCGTGGCAGTCTGATCGCCCATGCACAGATCATGACCCAACTCGACCGCAAGGACGAAGCGCTTGCCCTGCTGGACGGTGCGCTGCGCGGCACTTCGGATCAGGGGGTGTCGGACCTTCGAGACCGGATCGCGGAACAGGGTGTGGTGCCTTATGATTTTATCACCGAAGCCTCCCAAGGCGCGGCAGAGGTGTTTCTGACACTCGCCAGTGTGCTGGAGCGGGAACAAGATGAACGCTACGCGCTGGTTTACGCCCGTCTGGCAGAATATCTGCGCCCGGGTTACACCGAAGCGATCCTGCTGACGGCGGAAATCCTCCAAGATCAGGATCAGTTTGAACTGGCCTCCAAGACCTATGCGCGTGTCACGCAGGATGATCCGATGTTCTTGAATGCGGAATTGGGACGGGCTGATGCGCTGGTTGAAGCGGGCAAACATGACGCTGCAATCGAAGTGTTGCGCAACATGACTCGCACCTATGGCGACGTGCCACGGGTTCATATATCCCTCGGCGACGTCCTGCGCGGGCAGGAAGAATACGCCGAGGCTGCAACAGCCTATGATACCGCTGTAGAAATGATCCCCGACCCCGCACCGAACCACTGGTTTCTGTTCTACGCGCGGGGCATTTCCTATGAACGGGAAGGCCAGTGGGAACAGGCCGAAGCCGACTTCCGCCGCGCGCTGGAGCTGAGCCCGAACCAGCCGCTGGTGCTGAACTATCTTGGCTATTCGCTGGTAGAGGCGAACCTGAAACTGGAAGAAGCGCAGGACATGATCGAGCAGGCAGTAAAGGCTCGCCCTGAGGACGGTTACATCACTGACAGTCTGGGCTGGGTGCTTTACCGGATTGGCAAATACGAAGAAGCCGTTGCACCGATGGAGCGGGCGGTTGAACTGGTGTCTAATGATCCGATCATCAATGACCATCTTGGCGATGTGTACTGGAAGGTGAACCGCAAGCGGGAAGCTGAATTCCAGTGGAGCCGCGCCCTGTCCCTAAAGCCGGAAGAAAAAGACGCATCGCGCATCCGGCGTAAGCTGGAAGTCGGACTTGATACGGTGCTGGAAGAAGAAGGCACAGCCGAGAAGACCGCCGCAGGCAATGATAATTAAGCGGGTTGCGCGGGCGAAGATCAATCTTTGCCTGCATGTGATCGGACAGCGCAGCGACGGGTATCATCTGCTCGACAGTGTGGTGGCGTTTGCCGAATACGGCGATGTGCTGACATTTGCGCCGTCAGAGTCCGTTACCCTGTCTATCAACGGGCCGTTCGGTGACGGGCTAAGCGGCACAGGCGATAATCTGATCCTCCAAGCCGCACGTTGTTTCGATCGTAAAAACGGGCAGGGTGCTGCGATTCATCTGGAGAAAAACCTGCCGGTTGCATCAGGGATCGGCGGCGGGTCTGCGGATGCGGCGGCTGCATTGGTCGGCCTGTCCGAACTCTGGGAATTGCCGCTGCCGGATCCGGAAAAACAACTGGCGCTGGGCGCAGATGTGCCGATCTGCGTGGCCGGACAACCCTTACGGATGCGCGGCATCGGAGAGGTAATAGAGCCGCTGGAGTTGGATCAGGACCACCCTATGGTTCTGGTTAATCCAAATGTATCGGTCGCGACTCCGAAAATCTTTAAGGCGCTGAACAATAAAGATAACCCAGCTGTGATTGACGGTCCGCAGACGGGTTGGATCGACTGGCTGGCCAAGCAGCGCAACGATCTGCAAGCGCCTGCCATTGCCCATTCACCGGTGATCGCAAACGTTTTGCAGGCGCTGAAGCAAACCGCCCCGATGCTGTCTCGGATGTCCGGTTCGGGCGCCACCTGCTTTGGGCTCTATCAAACCGACAATGCCGCGCAAGAGGCCGCTTTGCGCCTGTCCGCCCGTCACCCTGACTGGTGGATTCAGACCACGCGGCTGACCACGTAGTCTGACAAATCCATCAGCAGATTGCGCAGATCGCTTTCGGGCAAAGCCTCTAGCGCGGTGCGAGCTTTCCCTGCCCATTCCAACGCATCCTGACGGGTCTCTTCCATCGCGTTGTGCTTTTCCAGAAGGGCCATCGCCTGTTCCAGATCGCCGTCCTGCTGGTCGCCCTTTTCAATGGTGCGCTTCCAGAAATCTCGCTCCGTCGTGTCGGCCTTGGCGATCGCTTTAATCACAGGAAGGGTCAGTTTTCGTTCGCGGAAATCATCTCCTGTGTTCTTGCCCAGACTGGCCGCAGCCCCGCCGTAATCCAGCAGGTCATCGACGATCTGAAAACTGATCCCAAGCGCATCGCCATAATCGTAAAGCGCCTGCGTAACGGTCTCATCTGCCTGTGCAATCACGCCGCCCACTTGGGTCGCGGCAGAAAACAGCGCAGCAGTTTTGCCCCGCACCACTTGCAGATAAATCGCTTCATCGGTGGCCAGATTGCTCGCGGCGGTCAGTTGCAGAACCTCGCCCTCGGCAATGGTGGCGGAAGCGTTGGCCAGAATGTCCAGAACCCGTAGGTTGCCGGTTTCGACCATCAACTGGAACGAGCGGGAAAACAAGTAATCCCCCACAAGAACCGAGGATTTGTTGTCCCAAAGCAGGTTCGCTGTCGGACGCCCGCGCCGTTTGGCGCTTTCGTCGACCACATCGTCATGCAGCAGGGTTGCGGTGTGGATGAACTCCACCGTGGCAGCCAGATGCACGTGATAGGGGCCGTCATAACCGCACAACCGCGCCGCCGCGAGTGTGAGCATCGGGCGCAACCGCTTGCCGCCAGCCTCAACCAGATGGGCGGTCACTTCGGGGATGCGCGGCGCATGTTTAGAGGCCATGCGGGTGCGGATCTGGTCATTCACCAGCGCCATATCATCGGCCAACACAGCCGCAAGTTGTTCATGTGGTTTAAGGGGGCTTGCGTTGTTCACCGTTTATTCATTCCCTTTGGCTCGACATCCCATAGCGAAAGGCCGTATGCCATTGCCATGAAAGAATTGTTGCGCACGAACGACCCGACCATTGTGGCCTTTACCCACGCATTGTTGCGTGCCGAGGATATAGAGTGCTTTGATCTCGACGTCCATATGAGCATATTAGAAGGCTCCATTGGTGTGATGCCAAGGCGTGTTATGGTCGCGGATGAACACTATTTTCGCGCACGCGCCATCCTGAAGGACAATGATATTGAAATGCCGGACAGGTCATGACCGGATCCGGGTCTTCGGTCAGTTTGGATGGATTTCTGGGAGGGCGTCTGCAAATCCGCCAGCCGCAAACCGGATACCGTGCGGCGACTGATCCGGTGTTTCTGGCCGCTTGGGTCCCTGCAAAACGCGGGGACAAGGTGCTTGAACTCGGCTGCGGCGTTGGTGTTGCGAGCTTGTGTCTCGGGGCGCGGATCGCAGGGCTTTCGCAGACCGGACTGGAACTGCAAGCGGATTACGCTGCGCTGGCGCTTCAAAATGCTGAAAATAACGAGATTCCCCTAGAGGTTGTGCAGGGGGATCTGATAAAAATGCCTGCCAGCCTGAAGGAAAAAAGCTTTGATCACGTGCTGGCCAACCCGCCGTTTTTTCCCGAAGGCAGTGTTAGCAAACCAAAGGACGGCGGAAAATCTCTGGCTTTCGTCAATGAAAACAATACAGCGGTGTGGATCGACGCAGGGCTGCGCCGCTTGCGGGCAGGCGGTGTGTTCACCATGATCCACCTGAGCGAACAGCTCGGAGAGATCCTATCAGCGCTTGCGGGGCGGGCGGGCAATGTCGAAATCCTCCCTATATCTGCCCGCAAGGACAAGCCTGCGAAAAGGGTTCTGGTGCGCGCGACCAAATCTGCGCGGGGCCCATTGCGGTTGCTATCCCCTTTTGTCGTCCATTCAGGAGCCGAACACGTGCAGGGAAAACCGGACTATAGTCCCGAAGCAGAAGGCATTCTGCGCCACGGAAAAGGGTTTGCGCAGAGTTGATTCGCAGAGCCGGAGGGCGGTTTATACCGGATAGCAATAATCTGCCGGATCAGATGATATGTATACTTTTGCACCTCTGACCCCGTTCTGCGCTGGCTATGTCAGCCGAAACATTGGAATTTTATACTCAACTATAGATGGTGATCGCGCTGCGACCGTTAGCGGGCATTTGCTATATTCGAATTCGACGAAACAATTTGATGACAGACAGGAAAACTTGTGCTGCTATGGGGGTGCTAAACCAAAACGGAGGTGTACCATGAGCATGAGTTCCCATATTTCCGAACTCAAACGAAAACACGAAGAGCTCTCCCAAAGAGTCGAAACGTTTCAGCGGCGACCCGGAACAGACGATCTGGAGATCGCGAGCCTCAAAAAAGAAAAGCTCCGTCTAAAAGAAGAAATCACACGCCTGTCAAACTGATCAGGTACAAAAGAAAAGGGCCGCTTCATCAAGCGGCCCTTTTTGTTCGCCCATACTAAAGGGGCGTCAAGTCATATACTGGCCGCCATTGGCTGTCAGGGTCGATCCGGTCACAAATCCCGCATCGTCAGACGCAAGGAATGCCACACAACGGGCAATGTCTTCGGGTTCTCCCAATCGTCCAACCGGAATGGTGGATATGATGCTGTCACGAACTTTTTCGGGAACGGCCATAACCATATCGGTCGCCACGTAGCCCGGACAAATCACGTTCACGGTGATGCCGGCACGCGCGCCTTCCTGTGCTAGTGCCTTTGTGAAACCGATGTCACCTGCCTTGGCTGCGGAATAGTTGGCTTGGGCAAACTGGCCTTTCTGCCCGTTGATCGAAGAGATGTTGATAATGCGCCCAAACTTGCGTTCGCGCATGCCGTTCCACAGCGGGTGGGTCATGTTGAAGACGCCGGACAGGTTTGTGTCCATCACTTCGGACCATTGTTCGCGGGTCATCTTGTGGAAAGGCGCGTCCCGCGTGATGCCAGCGTTGTTCACCAGAATGTCGATTGGTCCCAGATCCGCTTCGACTTTGGCAACGCCTTCGACGCATTCGTCATAGTCTGCAACAGACCATTTATAAGTTGGAATGCCGGTTTCTTCTGTGAAGGCGGCCGCAGCCTCTTCATTGCCTGCAAAGCTTGCCGCCACGGAATAACCTTCCGCTTTTAGGTGTTTTGCAATGGCCGCGCCAATGCCGCGCGACCCCCCAGTGACCAATGCAACTCGTGCCATTATTTGTCTCTCCCTGACTTGTATTAAGGCCCCGCGATTGCGCGGGGCCGTTGGTTTATGAACGCTCCACGCACATGGCAACGCCCATACCGCCGCCGATGCACAGGGTCGCCAAACCCCGTTTTGCATCGCGTCGTTTCATTTCGAACAGCAGTGTATTCAATACGCGGCAGCCCGAAGCGCCGATCGGGTGCCCGATAGCTATTGCGCCGCCGTTTACGTTAACGATGGCTGGATCCCAGCCCATGTCCTTGTTCACAGCACAGGCCTGCGCTGCGAAAGCCTCGTTCGCTTCAACCAGATCGAGATCGGAAACGCTCCAACCTGCTTTGTCGAGCGCCTTGCGGGACGCGTAGACAGGACCGACGCCCATGATGGCAGGGTCAAGACCGGCCGTTGCATAGGACACAATGCGCGCGAGAGGCTCGATCCCGCGGCGTTCCGCTTCGTCGGCTGACATCAACAGTGTCGCCGCCGCGCCGTCATTCAAACCGGAGGCATTGGCTGCCGTGACGGATCCTTCACGATCAAAAGCAGGACGCAGTTTTTGCATCGCATCCATCGTTGCACCATGGCGGATGTATTCATCGGCATCGACAGTGGTTTCCCCTTTGCGGGTTTTTACAACAAACGGGGTTATTTCGTCCTCAAACTTACCAGCTTTCTGGGCGGCTTCGGCCTTGTTTTGGGAAGCCACGGCGAACTCATCCTGCATATCGCGACTAATCTGCCATTGATTCGCAACATTCTCGGCGGTGTTCCCCATGTGATAGCCGTTGAACGCATCCCACAGTCCGTCTTTGATCATGGAATCAACAAATTTCATATCGCCCATTTTTTGACCGGCACGCAGGTTCGCTACATGAGGGGAGAGAGACATGCTTTCTTGACCGCCAGCAATTACAATGCCCGCATCACCAAGCTGGATATGCTGCGCCGCAAGAGCAACTGCGCGCAGGCCGGAACCACATACCTGATTGATGCCCCATGCTGCAGATTCCTGCGGCAAACCGGCATTGATATGGGCCTGACGGGCCGGATTTTGACCCTGACCAGCAGTTAAAACCTGCCCGAGAATGGTTTCGGATACGTCGGCAGCATCGACGCCGGCCCGTTCTAGTACGGCCTTAATCACTGTCGCGCCTAAATCATGGGCAGGTGTGTTCGCAAAACTGCCCAGAAAAGAGCCGACAGCCGTACGGGCGGCAGATGCAATTACTACGTTGGTCATTGTGTTTCCTCTTATAAAACGCTCGGCAACAGGTCGCGGAGCCGGTTTCATTCGTGTTGATACAGGCTTTTGGTCCTGTTGTGTTAATCAATTGGTAGAAACCGAGGGTCGTTCACGCAAGAGGAATCATGTCGCATTGTCCCAGACGCTTCGGGCGCTTGCGGGTGAATTTTACAAAACGCAACGGCACACCCACATTCGTTGGGGATGTGTTGTTCAAATTTCTAAGGTTGTTCGCTGACTTAGAGATAGCCCTCCAGAGTTGTTTCGTCTTCTTTCCAAACCGGCACAGTCTCTGGCCGACCCAGTAAATACCCTTGCAAACAGTCGATGCCAGCTTCCTGTAAATAAGCGAGCTCCTCTTTCTTTTCTACACATTCAGCGACAGTAAACATGTCAAACTGGTGGGCGATAGCAATCAAAGCCGCAGTTAAAACCTGGTTGTCGACGTCTTTGTGAATGTCACGAATGAACTGACCGTCGATTTTAACTATATCAAATTGGAAATCGCGAAAGAAACGAAAGGCGGTATAACCGGCGCCGAAATCATCCAGGGCGAAGGAAATACCGCGTCTGTGCAAATCTCCCATGAAGACATTTACAATATCGGGCATCAACATGGCCGAGCTTTCGGTCACTTCAAGAATTAAGCGTTCCGCAATGGTTTTATCCATCGCAAGACCGCGATACAGTGTTTCCATCCAGCGCGGATAACCGATGGAACGGGCTGACATATTGATTGCCAGACGCAGGGTTGGTTCCTCAGCCAACGCTACAAGCCCGAGTTCGAGGGACAGACAATCAAGGATACGCCCAGTTTCCATCGATTCAATCGCACTTATAAAGTTGCGGGCAGGAATGATCCTCCGGTTCGCATCGAGCACGCGGATCAAGCCTTCATAATAGGCGGGGCGCGTAGGGTTTTTACTGTGCACAATCGGCTGGTACGCCAGCATGATGTTCCTGCTTTTAATAGCTGTACGCACCATTTCGATCGTCGCGCCAAGTTCGCTCCGGGCGTCACCTGCCCCCCCATGCCGATGGGGTTCGTTCAAATCCGGCCCGTTAATATATGTCACGCGGCAATCCTCCGGTTTCAGTAAATCTTCTGAGTACTTTTGCAGCCAAAATTCTAAGATGAAGTTAAGGTTCCCATTTTGTTCTAATCCATGTTAACTTTTCAGCGAATTAGCAAACGTCTGGGAGTGAAAGGAAATTATGACTGAAACTCGATGTGACTGGTGTGGGTCTTTACCAATTTACATAAATTATCACGACGAAGAATGGGGTGTTCCCGAATATGACAGCCGTGCGTTGTGGGAAAAACTGGTGCTCGATGGGTTTCAGGCGGGGCTTAGCTGGTTAACGATTCTCAAAAAACGGGATGCTTTCCGGAATGCGTTTGCCGGTTTTGATCCGGAAAGGGTCGCCCGTTTTGAAGAGGCGGACGTACAGCGCCTTCTTGGCGACGCGGGAATTGTTAGGCATCGGGGTAAGATCGAAGCGGCGATTGCTGGTGCTCAGGCTTGGTTGGACCTTGAAGACGGACCAGGTTTTGCCCCTATGATATGGGATTATGTGGAAGGTCGCCCCTTGGTGAACAAGTTCCAAACGATGGCAGAGGTGCCGCCATCTTCAGAGCTGTCTCTTCGAATTTCCAATGACTTGAAGAAGCTTGGTTTCAAATTTTGCGGACCTACCATCGTTTACGCTTGGATGGAGGCAACGGGCCTTATCAATGATCACCTTGTAGGCTGCCATCGCCATGAAGCGGTGAAAAAGCTGGCGCGCTGAACGGAAAGGAATAGTTAAAATTTTAGCCCACAGCGAGTTTTCGGTATTTTGGAAACCTTTTTTTAAGGTGTGAGACGTCATCCTAAGGACAAGCGACCCAATACTACCGTGGGTCCGATAGTTTGCAGGAAAGAATGGCGGATCATTATTTAAAGACCGAACTTGACCACCAGATGAGCACGGATCCGGAAATGTGGAGCTTCGTGCAACAGGCCTCGCTGGATGGTGTGTGGTACTGGGATCTGGAGCAACCAGATCAGGAATGGATGAGCCCAGAATTCTGGCGCTTATTCGGAATCGATCCGGCAACCAAGTCCCACAATCCGGCAGAGTGGCAAGATATTATCAATCCGGATGACCTGAAAATAGCGTTGGTCAATTTTGAACTCCACTGCGCAGATCCGGCCCATCCATACGATCAACTGGTGCGGTACAGGCATACGGATGGTTCCACAATTTGGGTGCGGTGTCGGGGACGGGCGATCCGGAATGACAAAGGCGAAGCTATTCGCATGTTCGGTGTTCACAACGAAATTACTGCGGTGCGAAGGCGGCACGAAACCGGTCGGGAACTGGACGCGGCAAACAGCGAACTGCGGGACTTTGCTTATGCGGTCAGCCACGATTTGAAATCGCCGGTTAACACAGTAGGAATGTTGCTCGATGAGTTGCATGAAGGCGAGGGCGCGCGACTGTCAGATGACGGGCACCATCTACTGTCGTTGGCCGGCGAATCGATCGGGCGGATGCAAGTCCTGATTGATGAGTTGCTCCGGTATACAAGTATAATTGGCGAAGTAATGGAGTTCGTACCGGTCTCGCTGAATGAACTTGCGCAGGGGCTTTTGCATGAACTTGACGCAGAGCTTAGCGCCGCAAACGTAGTGATAGATTTGCAACCGCTGCCCCAGGTTATCGCGCATGAGGAACAGATGCGGCTGCTGCTTTCCAATTTGCTGACCAACGCGATCAAGTTCTCTCGTTTGGATTGTGAAAACCGGATCAGTATAGCTGGCCAAACCACCGGCGATAATCGGGTATTGATCAGTATTACGGATCAAGGGGTCGGGGTCGGCCCGGAAGATTTTGAAAGGATATTTACTATTTTCACCCGTTTGCACCGGCCAGAGCAAATTGCTGGCACAGGTCTGGGCCTCGCTCTGTGTCGTCGGATTGTGATGAACCATGGCGGGAGTATTACACTTACGTCGGATCCAGGTGTCGGGTCCTGCTTTACTGTCGAGCTGCCGCAATCACAGACATAGGATCACGTTAAGACAGGATTAAATCACCGCATTGGCGCAACGGTGAAACGAACGCATATTTAAGGAGAGGATTATGACATACGAGGTGTATAAGTTCATACCAAATGACGAGAATCCTGCGATTAGGAACTTAATGGTCGTCGATGATAATAAGGTAGATCAAATGATTTATCGCAGGATTATCAAGCGATCTGGGCTGGTCGGGCAGGTATTGCAGTTCCTTTCAGCCGAGGAAGCACTGATTCACTTGCGTCGAGTGGATCGGGCATCAGTTGATGCTATATTACTTGATATAAATATGCCCCGAATGGACGGGTTCGAATTCCTTGCGGCCGCGACAGATGAGTTGGGTGACAGCTTTACGCGGATGCTGGTCGTTATGTTGACAACTTCGCTTGATCCTGGCGATGAAGCGAGAGCCTCTCAGTTTTCGGTAGTGAAGGAGTATCTTAACAAGCCGCTGGTGCAGAATCATCTTTTACAAATAGCCGAATACCTTGCCCGAAATGCAACTAAAGGCACCCACACAGAAGGATGACAAGCAGTAAGCAACGTTAAGGAAGGTCGTTAGGTCCACCCAAGGCTAACACTCCGCGCGCTTTTGCACCCTAACTTATTGCGCCTTTGAAGCGATCAGCGCCTTTACTATTTTCTGGGCATCTTCGCTGAACCAGTCGGCATCACCGCGCAGGCGTGCGATTTCTTCCCCCTCTGGGTTCAGAATCATTGTCATTGGTAGACCGAATACCGTCATCTCGCGCGCTAGTTTTTGTTTGGGATCGCGGTAGATGTCGATGTTCGTCACGCCAGCTTCGTCAAAGAAGCTGTGAATGGCAGGCAGCGGATTGTGACCGGTGGCGATGGTGACAACTTGAAAGTCATCCCCGCCATAGGTGTCCTGCAGTGCATCCAGGGTTGGCATTTCGTGACGGCAGGGTGCGCACCATGTGGCCCAAAAATTAACCAGAAGGTATTTGCCTTCGAAATCTGCGAAGGTAACGGACTTACCTTCCGCATCTTGAAAGGGAGTATCGATACGCTCTACCGGAGCCGCCGAAAACGCCAGTTTCTTCATGTCGCCGTCCCGCATTTCGGTCAGTGCGGCGATATCAGGGCTGTCGGCCAAGACAGGATTTGCGATTGTTGCCCCGGCGGCGTATAGCACTGCGGCAGCGAAAGCTTTTTTCAGGGTCATGTCAGGCCTCTTCCTATCGTGTTAACTTCGGGCGCATTCATCATGTCAGACAACAAATCATCCTCCACGAAAACTTCCAATGCCATGTGGGGCGGGCGTTTTGCCAGTGGTCCAGATGCCATTATGGAAGCGATAAATGCTTCCATCGGTTTTGACAAACGGATGGCGCGGCAGGATATTGATGGATCCCGCGCCCATGCGGCAATGCTCGCCCAACAGGGCATCATTACTAATAAGGATGCGGAAGCGATCAGGGAAGGCCTGCTCACGGTCTTGTCAGAAATTGAAGGGGGAACCTTCGAATATTCTGCCGCTCTGGAAGATATTCATATGAATGTGGAATCCCGTCTGAAGGAAATCATCGGAGAGCCGGCGGGTCGTCTGCACACGGGCCGCAGCCGGAACGATCAGGTTGCGACTGATTTTAAACTCTGGGTGCGGGACCAGTTTGATGCTGCGATTTCCGGTCTGGATGCGTTGATCTCGGCGTTGCTGGATCAGGCGGAGGCTGGCGCGGGTATGGTAATGCCCGGATTTACCCATTTGCAGGTGGCGCAGCCGGTCACTTGGGGCCACCACATGATGGCCTATGTTGAAATGTTCGCGCGGGATAAAAGCCGCATGGCAGATGCGCGGGCGCGGATGAACGAATCGCCGCTCGGCGCGGCTGCACTGGCGGGGACGTCTTTCCCGATTGACCGGCATGCCACGGCACAGGCGCTCGGCTTTGACCGGCCAAGCGCGAACAGCCTGGACGCGGTTAGTGATCGTGATTTTGCGCTGGAATTCCTGTCCGCTGCTTCGATTTGTGCCACACATCTTAGCCGGTTTGCCGAAGAACTGGTGATCTGGTCCTCTGCGCAATTCCGTTTTGTGGTGCTGTCGGACCGGTTTTCCACCGGTTCCAGCATTATGCCGCAAAAGAAGAACCCCGATGCGGCAGAGCTGATCCGCGCTAAGGTGGGTCGGATTAATGGCAGTCTGATCGGTTTGCTGACTGTGATGAAGGGGCTGCCGCTAGCCTATTCAAAGGACATGCAGGAAGATAAAGAACAGGTGTTTGATGCGGCGGACAGCCTGATGCTGGCGCTGGCAGCGATGACCGGCATGGTTGCGGATATGCGCCCCAACGCCGAAAGCCTTGAGGTCGCTGCGGCCAGTGGGTTCTCCACTGCAACGGACCTTGCGGACTGGCTGGTTCGCGCACTCGGGATGCCGTTCCGTGATGCCCACCATGTGACCGGCGCGCTGGTAAAAATGGCCGAAGACCGCGGCTGTGATTTACCGGACCTGTCGCTGGAAGACATGCAATCGGTCCATGGTGAAATTACGCAGGATGTGTTTGGCGTGCTCGGCGTGCAGAATTCGGTGGCAAGCCGAGTCAGCTATGGCGGGACGGCCCCTGCGCAAGTGCGCGAGCAGATCGCGACTTGGCGCGAAAGGATCAAATGATGCGGATTTTGTTGCTCTGCCTGACCATCGCTCTTGGCACCTCTGCCTGCGGCATTAAGGATGATCCGGTGCCGGTGGGTGAAACGGTCGAGTGATCGAAGAGAAAGGGTGTAGCGATGTCGGGACTGCGTATAGTCTATCTGCTTCTGGCCGTCGCTGGAACCATTCTACCGATGCGGTATTTCCTGCAATGGTTCGGGGAAAACGGTTTTGATATCATGGCGATGGTGGATGCTTGGCATGCGAATGCCGCGTCTTCGGGATTGGTCTGGGATCTGACAGTCTCGGCTGCTGTTCTGGTGGTTTGGATGCTGGCCGAGGTTTACCAACGCAAGGATTACTGGGTGCTTGCGATTTGCCTGCCCGCCACATTCGGCATCGGCGTCAGCTGTGGCCTGCCGCTCTATCTGTTTTTACGGGCGCGCCCCGTGACTTGACCTGATCCGCCACCCTTAAAACAAGGGTGGTTTGGCCTGCCGTTTCGGTTTAAGCGGGGCGGGCTTGAATTAAGGACTGCACCATGGACCATTTTTTGTATCGCAATGGGGTTTTGCACGCGGAAGACGTGCCGCTGACAGAGATCGCGGCCACTGTGGGCACGCCTTTTTATGTCTATTCCAGCGCGACACTGGCACGGCATTACACGGTATTTGATGAGGCGCTCGCCGGAATGCCCCATCTGGTGTGCTATGCGATGAAGGCGAACTCCAATCTGGCGGTGTTGAAACTGCTGGGCGATATGGGCGCTGGCATGGATGTGGTGTCCGTCGGAGAGTATCTTCGCGCCAAAGCAGCCGGTGTTCCGGGCGAGCGGATTGTTTTCTCCGGTGTTGGTAAAACGCGCGCGGAAATGGAAACTGTGTTGGCCGGAGGCATCCGCCAATTCAACGTCGAAAGCGAGCCGGAGCTGTACCTGCTGTCCAAAGTCGCTTCCGAAATGGGTGTCGAAGTGCCGATCACAGTGCGGGTCAATCCGGACGTGGACGCGAAAACCCATCCCAAAATCGCGACCGGCATGTCGGACAATAAATTCGGCATCCCGATTGCCCGCGCCCGCGAAGTTTATAAACTCGCCGCCAGTTTGCCTGGTGTGAAGGTCATCGGGATCGACGTGCACATCGGCAGCCAGCTGGTGGATCTGTCCCCATATCGCGATGCGTTCCGCAAAGTTGCCGAGCTGACAGAACAGCTGCGCGCGGACGGGCACGAGATTTCTCGCCTTGATCTTGGCGGCGGTCTTGGCATCCCTTACGAGCGTTCCAATGCCGCGCCACCGTTGCCGATGGATTACGGCGATGTTGTGCGCGAGACTGTTGGGCATCTGGGGTGCGAGATTGAAATTGAACCGGGCCGTTTGATCGCGGGCAACGCGGGTCTGATGGTTTCGTCGGTTATTTTTCGCAAGAACGGCGAAGGGCGCGATTTCTTGATCGTGGATGCGGCTATGAACGATCTGATCCGTCCCGCAATGTATGAAGCCCACCACGATATTGTGCCGGTGATGGAACCTGCGCCGGGTGCCGCGCAATCTCCGGTCGATATCGTTGGACCAATCTGCGAATCAGGGGACACTTTCACCAAGCAACGTCCGATGCCCCATCTGGATGACGGCGATATGATCGCTTTCCGCTCCGCCGGTGCATATGGCGCGGTCATGTCGTCAGAGTATAATTCCCGCCCGATGATCCCCGAAGTTCTGGTGAAAGGCGATCAATTCGCTGTCATCCGCCCCCGTCCGACGTTTGACGAAATGTTAAATCGGGATAAGCTACCAGAGTGGATGCAGGACTGATCCTGCTCACCTCTACCGCGAACGGCGGCTGAAGGGTCAGGATGGCAGATTATGAGATCGACGTTGAAAAGCTGACACGCAAGGCCATGCGCGCCTTGACGTGGCGGCTGCGTTTGACCCGTGCCGCGCTTTTGGTGGAGCGGGGGATGACATGCTTTTGGCCCTTGATAACGCTGACACTTTTGCTGGTGGCATTGGGTCGACTTGGGCTGCTGCTGACACTGGACAAGCCGGTTTTGATTGGCGGACTGGTGGTCGCTGTGGTCTTGTGTCTGTGGTTTTTGTTGCGCGGGGCGCGTGGGTTTCACTGGCCTACGATGGCAGATGCAAAGGCGCGGATTGATGCAAAGATGCCAGGGCGCCCCTTGCAATCTCTGGATGATTCTATGGCTGTGGGGGCAAGCGACCCTGCGGCGCGTTATCTGTGGGCGCGGCATTTGCAGCGTATGGCGGATCAGGCGCGCGGGGCCGAAGCCGCCCAACCCCACGTCCGGTTGTCCCGCCGCGACCCTTGGGCGTTGCGCCTGATTGCGGTGTTTGTTTTCGCGGCGGCTGCCCTGTTTGGGCGCACCGATCCGGTGCAGTCTCTGGTACAAAGCCTGACGGATGAAGGGGCTCTTATCGCCACCGGTCCCAGCTGGGAAGGCTGGGCGGAACCTCCTGCCTATACCGGAAAACCTGCTGTTTATCTGAACGATATTGCGAATGGAGAGACACTCTCTCTGCCCGAAGGTACGCGGATTACTTTGCGGGTCTACGGCGATACCGAAGGGGCTGCGCTAAGCGAAACTGTCAGCGCAGGCGGTGATACCGCGCTAATGTCTGGCGAAACCGGTTTCGCGGAAACCACGCTTGATATCAGCAAATCGGGCCGGTTGTCGCTTGTGCCGCCGCAAGGGCCCGATGCGGGCTGGGATATTGCCATGATCGCGGATGAAGATCCGCAAGTCGTTCTGACCGACGAGATCAGCCGCACCGTGCAGGGGGCGTTGAAGCTGCCTTTTGAAGCGCGCGATGACTACGGCGTAGAAGGCGGCACTGTTACCATTGAACTGGCGCTTGATGCGGTGGACCGGCGCTATGGGCTGGTGCTTGACCCCGAACCGCGCGAGACGCTGACGCTGGAACTGCCCCTACCTTTTACCCGCAAAACAGCGTCATTTGAGGAAACGCTGGTTGAGGATCTGGCCGAACACCCTTGGGCTGGGCTTCCGGTGCAAATCGTTCTGACCGTTGAAGATGCGTTGGGTCAAACTGGATCGGTCTTACCGGAAATCGGGCCTATGCCGGGCAAGCGTTTCTTTGACACAATGGCTGCTGCAGTGGCCGAACAACGCCGTGATCTGTTGTGGAACAGGGATAATAGGGATCGGATTGTTCAGGTTCTGAAGGCTATTACGCACCGCCCCGAAGTTGCGTTTAAGCGGCGGGGCGAAAAGGCTTATCTGATGATCCGGACTGCCATGCGGCGGATGGAATATGCCGGTGACGACAGGCTCAGCGATACCGTGCGGGACGAAGTTGCGGCGCTGCTGTGGAAAGCCGCTTTACTAATCGAAGATGGCGATCTGGCCGACGCGCGGGAGCGATTGAAACGGGCGCAGGAACGGCTGTCCGAGGCGATGAAGAACGGGGCGACACAGGATGAAATTCAGCAGTTGATGGACGAACTGCGACAGGCCACAAACGATTACATGCGCCAACTGGCCGAAGAACAACGCAAGGACGGTCAGGAAAACCAGCAGGCGGAAAACGGGCAGACCCGTGAAATGACGCAGGATCAGTTGCAGCAATTGCTGGACCGCATTCAGGAGTTGATGGAGCAGGGCCGGATGGCCGAGGCGCAGGAGCTGATGGAACAGCTTCAACAGATGATGGAAAACATGCGCGTGACCGAGGGTCAGGGCGGTGGCGAAGGCGGACAGAACCAGCAGGCGATGGAAGGGCTTGGGGATACGCTGCGCGAACAGCAGGACCTCGCAGATGACACCTATCGCGAGTTGCAGGAAGAATATGACCGCAATCGCCGCGAATTGCGGGAATCCCAGGACCCGCCTTTGCAAGACGGAGATCAGCAAGGCCAGCAGGATGGCCAACAGAACGGGCAAGGTGAACCGAACGGGCAGCAGCAAGGGCAGGGCCCGCGCGGACGCGATCAGGGGCAGGGTGCCGGACCGGGTCAGCTAGCGGAGCGTCAGCAGGCGCTGCGGGATATGCTGGAACAACAACGCCGCGAAATGAACCGCAACGGGGTGAATGGCGGCGAAGAATTCGAACGGAGCCTTGAAGAAGCCGAACGCCAGATGGGCGAGGCGGAAGGTAACCTAGAGGACGGTAATTCTGCAGGTGCGCTCGACAATCAGGCCAATGCGCTGGAAGCGCTGCGCGAAGGGATGCGACAGCTTGGAGATACCCAACGGCAGGCGCAATCCGGTCAGGCCGGTCAGCAAGGCAGCCAGCCTGGACAGGGGGATCAGAACGCGCGCGATCCTTTGGGCCGTCCTCTGTCAGAGTCCGGTCGGGTTGGCAGCAACGAAAAGCTGGTGCCAAGCGAGGAACAGTACCGCAGATCGCGCGAGGTCATGGATGAAATCCGCAAGCGTTCCGGTGAACGTAATCGCCCCACACTGGAACTGGATTATCTGAAGCGGCTGTTAGACCGCTTCTAGCCCCGTGTGCTGTTAACCGGATATTTACACTCGGAATGTAATGTGAAGGTGATCGGCGCGTTAACCGCCGATCATCCGCTCAATCATCAAACGCAGGCTGTCGATGGCTGATGCGTAAGGATCAAGCACCACTGCCGCTGCTGGCATGCCAGCTACGATCAGCGGGTGAAGCAGGTATAGTGCTATGAGGATTGCAAATATAAACACCGTCCAGACAAAGGCGCGTCTGAAACCGCCGGACTTGCGGGCAAGCTCTTCTTCGTGGGCCTCGCGCATCTCGCGGTCTCTGCGGCGGGGCTGTCCGGCATCGCTGCGCAGCGACGCGTCAAGTTCATCTACGTCGGGCAAAAGGGACTTGCGGCCCGCCTGACCCGAAGCTGTTTCGTCGGCCAGTTCCAGTTCGCCCTCTTCCAGAGGGGACAGGGCGGCTTTGTCTGTTTCTCCATCCAGCCCAAAGCCCTGTTTGACTCGCGCACGGCCACGTCCGGTTCTGGCTTTCGGGCGTGAAAGCCCCATGATTGCAGCGGCGGCAACGCCCCCTTTGGGAATGCCGTCGTCATCCTCGGGTGCGCCATCTTTTTCTTCGGCGTGCTCCTTAGAGAGCGGTCCGGTAGAATCTGCGCGATAGGCATGGCGGGCGCGATCTTCTTCCAAGTCGTCGAAGTCGGATTCGCCGTCCCCTATGCCATCTTCTTCGGCGTCCACGCGAAGCGCGGCAAGCATGTCCGAAGGTGCATCGTCTTCATCTATGTCAGCAAGGGACAGATCCTCGGTAAGGTCATGCTCTGTATCCAAAGAATCGTCGCTGGCGTAAGGATTTCGTAACTCTTCGTCAGTATCCTCGGGCAGCGGGTCGTCAGACGGCAGGATCGGGGTGTACTGCTCCGCATCGTCTTCCGCCATAGTGTCGGGGTCTTGTTCCGCCTCGGCGGAGCGATGTGCGCCGATGGTTTCAAGCTGGCTGCGTATAGCCTCCAAATCGGCGAGCGGATCGAAATCCGGGTCGGCCGCTGCATCCTCTGCGGTTGCATCGGCGGCGTCTTGTGGCTCCGGTGCGGACGGGTCGGGTTGTAAAGCGTCCTTGTCGGTATCGCTTTCCTGCTCTTCGCCAGCATGGGCGTCTAGAAATTCGGTCAAGCCTTCAAAACCAAGATCATCAGCTTCGGCGGTGTCGTCTTTTGCCAAGGCGTCCTCGGCAACCTCAGCTTGCGCATCATCGGTCGCTAAACCGGACCCGTCATGGGCATCTTCAGGGTCATGATCTGCAGCCAAATCATCTGCTGCAGCGTCTTCCAAAGGCGTTTCTTCATCAAAATCCGGTGTTTCCTGATCTTTGGGATCCGAACCGCTTTCAAGGGGAGTTTCCTGTTCGTCATCCGCTTGCGCAAGCGCGCGGTCTACGGCGATTTTACGCTCTTCGCCGTCACCATCAATTGCATCTGCAGTGGCCGCGTCCAGTTTGTCCCGTGCCGCCGAAGCTGAAGAAAACGCAGCTTCTGATCGCAGGACGTTTAGGACATCTTCGGCGACAGGCGCTGCACGCAGGTTCGGCGAAGGCGCATCGTCGTCGTCATAATCGCCATCGTCATAATCGTCTTCGCTGGCAGAATAATGCGGGGCAGCGGGTGCGGTGCTGTCTTCGGTCCGGGCGATCGCTTCGCCCTCGTCACTGTCGTCCGCCGTAACTGTGTCCGGCTGTGCAGACGGTGCAGCGGTCTGTGCGCGTTTTGATCTAAAGTTGAGCTCGGGGAGGTCATCCAGATTGTCAAAGACGCCTTTGTCCTCAAAATCCTCTGCGCTATCGACAGCGCGATCAGGCAGCATTTCGATATAGTCCTGAAACCAGATATTGTCACAATTAGCGCACTGAACCTCGCGCCCGGACTCCGGGATCGCTGCTTCATCTACCTCGTACTGCGCGACGCATCTTGGGCATACTATACGCATGGCACCCTCGCTTATTTTTTTCTGCCAACCGCCAGCCCGCGAATCAGCGTTTTTACTAGTTTTAGCGGTGGAACCCTTTCATTCCAAGTATCTGTTCAAATTTGTAAACATTGCATGTATGGGCGGGATGAGCGAAAACCGACAAAACGGACTGTCGAACAGTAAACGAGGCACAGAGTGATAGAGCTGAAAAACGCGGGTTTTAACTATGGTGGGCGTGATATTCTCAGCGATATGACCCTGCGATTGTCCCCCGGATCGTTTCATTTCCTGACCGGGCCTTCAGGATCGGGTAAAACGACCTTGTTGAATTTGTGCTATCAGGCATTGATGCCGACCACCGGAATGGTGCGAATTTTCGAGCAAGACGTGCGGGCGATGACGCGGGATGATGTGGCGCGGGTGCGGCGGCGCATTGGTGTGGTGCATCAGAATTGCCAGTTCCTCGATCACATCAGTGTGCGGGACAACCTGACGTTGCCGCTGGCCGTTTCGGGACGGGAGACTGAGGTGGATCAGGGCAATGTCGATGATCTTCTGGGCTGGGTCGGGCTAAGCGAACGGGGTGATGCCTTGCCTGCCGAACTGTCCGGCGGGGAACGTCAAAGGGCAGCACTGGCCCGCGCGATTATCATGTCACCGGACCTGATTATTGCTGATGAGCCGACAGGAAACGTGGATTGGGAAATGGCGCAGCGGTTGATCGCGCTGTTGGTTGAATTAAACCGGATGGGCAAAACAATCCTGATCGCGACCCATGATCTTAACCTGATTCGAAATACGAAATCGGAGGTTTCAGCGCGGGTTTTGCGGATCAACAATGCCAAGTTGCAACTGGCCGGAGCGGATTTGTGATGGAGCGTTTGCGCAGTATGTTTGAGGTTTTCAGCGGTGATACCAATGCGGATCGCGTGGTGCCACCAAGTGGTTTCACCTCGCGGCTGACATCTTTTACCGCCGGGGCAATGGCGTTTCTTACGGTGTTTGCACTGGCCCTGTCACTGGCGACGGGGCGGCTGGCAGACCGGTGGGATGCTGAGCTGGCACGCACATCGACCATTCGCATTGCCGCCCCCGAAGGCCAGCTGGCAGCCCAGTCCGAAGCGGTGCTTGAGGTGTTGCGAACCACCCCCGGTATTGCAAGCGCACGGGTGATGTCGGACGCAGAGCAGCGCAAACTGCTCGAGCCTTGGTTTGGCCCTGACCTACCGCTCGACACGTTGCCGGTGCCGCGGTTGATCGAGGTTCTGGAAGAGGGCAAAGGGCCGGATATGGCCGGTCTGAAACTGCGGCTGAGTGCCGAGGCGCCGGGGGCGGTACTGGATGATCACACCCGATGGCGCAAACCTTTGGTGACGGCGGCGACACGGCTTCGGTTGCTCGGGCTGGTGTCGATCTTGCTGATTGCGGGGTCCATGGGGGCGATGATTACGCTGGCGGCGCAGTCCGCGCTGGCTGCAAACGGTCAGGTGATCGGGGTGCTGCGGTTGATTGGCGCGCGGGACGTGTACATTGCCCGCGCGTTCGTCCGGCGGTTCACCCTGCGGGCGCTGATCGGGGCGGCAATCGGCACGGCTCTGGCTATGCTCGGTGTTGCATTTATGCCAGCTCCGGCGGAAGAAGGCGCCTTCCTAACCGGTCTGGGCTTTGTCGGCTGGCATTGGTTCCTGCCGATTGTTGTGCCGGTAATCGCTGCAGTGGTGGCCTTTTGGGCGACCCGTCTGGCGGCCTTCCGTGCTTTGTCGAGGTTAAGCTGATGTATGCAATCCAATGGCTCCGCTCGCTTTTGTTTATCGGGCAAATGTATCTGGCGATGTTTGTCATGGCGCTGTTCTTCATTCCGATGACGGTGATCAAACGGGAGAATTCCTATTGGGCGGTGCGCAGCTATTGTCACTGGGTGCGCTGGACGGCTGGCTGGATGGTCGGGCTGAAGTCCGAAGTGCGGGGTGAGGTGCCGACCGACGAAGTTTTGATCGCGTCTAAACACCAGAGCTTTTTTGACATTATTCTGATCGTATCAGCGGTGCCCCGGCCCAAGTTTATCATGAAGGCGGTTCTGAAATGGGCGCCTATTTTGGGCTGGTTCGCGTTAAAGATCGGCTGTGTGCCGGTGGAACGTGGCAAGCGTGGTGCGGCGGTCAAGAAGATGGTGGCGGATGTGAAATCCGGTGCGCAATTGCCTGGTCAGTTGATCATCTTCCCCCAAGGGACGCGCGTGGCAGCAGGGGCGCATCTGCCTTATAAAGTCGGTGCGGCGGTATTGCATCAGCAGACGGGGCAACCTGTGGTGCCAGCGGCGACAAATGTGGGTGTTTTCTGGCCGCGCCACGGGATCTATCGCAAGCCGGGATTGGCAGTGGTGGAGTTTCTGCCGCCCCTGAAGGCTGAAGATGTGGACGGTATGGATACTGGCGAGATCACAAAGGTTCTGGAGCAGGTGATCGAGCCTGCATCAAACCGTTTGATGGCTGAGGCTGGTTTTCTGGTCGAAGACACCGGGCGTCAGGCTGCCGCAAAGGATTAACAGAGCGTTACTTATCACCCTGCAAATATGAAGCGTCTTACAAGACGCTTCATATAGGACGCTTCATAAATGAAGCTTCTAGACAGTGGTGTCTTGAAGCATTGATTTGGTCGCGCGAAAGTCTTTACAGGAATTTGCCCATCGCAACGGCGGTGTCGGCCATACGGTTGGAAAAGCCCCACTCGTTGTCATACCAGCTGAGCACGCGGCCCATTCGGCCCTGAACTTGGGTTTCTGACGTTGCCACCACCGAAGACCGCGGGTCGTGGTTCAGGTCAATCGACACAAGCGGCAGGGTTTCCATGCCAAGAACGCCCTTCATCGGTCCGTCCGCAGCATCTTGCAGCGCAGCATTGATCGCCTCGATGGTCATTTCCTTTGTAGTGTTGAACTTGAAGTCCACACAGGACACGTTTGGCGTTGGCACGCGGATCGCAACGCCGTCCAGCTTACCTTCAAGTTCGGGCAGAACCAGACCCAGCGCCTTGGCCGCACCTGTGGAGGTTGGCACCATCGAAAGCGCAGCGGCGCGGCCCCGTTCCCAGTTGCTGCTGCCACGATCCAGTGTCGGCTGGCTGCCTGTATAGGCGTGAACAGTTGTTACCAGACCGTCTTCAATCCCGAAGGTGTCGTGCAGAACTTTCGCCAGTGGCGCAAGACAGTTGGTGGTGCAAGACCCGTTGGAAACGATGATGTCTTCCCCTGTCAGCGTGTCATCGTTCACCCCGTAAACAATGGTCTTATCAGCATTTTTGCCCGGCGCAGACACCAGAACACGCTTGGCACCTGCCTGAAGGTATTTGTCTGCTTTTTCTTTGTCTTTGAACAGGCCGGTGCATTCCAGCGCAATATCCACATGGCCCCAGTCCAGTTCCGCCGGATCGCGCAGGGCGGTCACAGGGATCGGGCCATAGCCCACATCAAGTGAGTTTTCTGTGTGGCTGACCTCACCGGGGAAAACCTTGTGCACACTGTCGTATTTGAACAGGTAGGCGGAATTATCCACCGGTGTCAGGTCATTAATGGCGACCACTTCGATATCTGTGCGGCCGCTCTCTACGATGGCGCGCAGGATGTTGCGGCCGATCCGGCCAAAGCCGTTAATTCCTACTTTAACAGTCATAGTGCTTCTCCGATCCCAAAAAATACGCCCGATCCGGACGTTTTCGCATTTGCGTTTGTGTTTGCGTTAGCGATAACGTAAATGGATGCAAGGTTCAACCTCATTTGGAGCGGTAGACGATTACATCAACCAGAAAATCAGGGCGAGAAGGGCGAAAGCGCCTGTCATGGCGAACCAACTGCGGTTCAGCGCGCGCACAGCGTCAAGAATATCTGTGCTGTTCAGGTTCCGTTTGCCGTGTTCATTAACAAACAGATCATTGGTCATTTCGCCGTCATAACTGCGCGGGCCGGCCAGTGACACATCAAGCACTCCGGCCATCGCCGCTTCGGGCCAACCGGCGTTTGGGGAACGGTGCATATCTGCGTCTTCAAACACCACATCAAGAGCGGTGCGGTCGAAATGTGCGATGCAGATCAGCACAGCCGTGATACGCGCCGGCAGCCAGTTCAGGATGTCGTCCAGCTTGGCGGCAGCAAAGCCGAACTCGGCATATTCTTCGCTTCTGTAGCCGATCATACTGTCGGCGGTATTGATGATTTTATAGATCAGAATGCCGGGCAGACCAAGGATCAGAAACCAGAACACCGGTGCAACCACACCGTCGGAAAAATTCTCGGCAGCGCTTTCAATAGCGGCGCGAGAGACCTCGGTTTCCCGCATCGCACCGGTGTCGCGCCCTACGATCATCGACACAGCATTTCGCCCTTGCGGCAGTCCCTTTTGCAGGGCCGCTGCCACATCGCGCACATGGTCGATCAGGCTTTTATGGGCGATCAGAACAGCAGCGATCACGACTTCAAGCAGGTTTACCACCAGCCCGAGGTAATCAATATTGTTGAGCACCTCAAAGACCAGCCCGATCGCTCCGGCCACCAGTACCAATACCCCGACAGCGATAAATCCCTTGATCCGCCGCGCAGCACCGTGGTTCAGAAGCTCGTCGAGGGAATTCACCAGCCGCCCCATTAGAGTGGCCGGATGGGGGTAGCGATCCCAGACTTTCTCTGGTTCCCCCAGAAGGAAATCCAGCACCAGCGCCAACAGAACCATCAGGAAAATACTCATAGGTTACTCCAGTACCTGTTGCAGTTGGGACCAAGCCGCCTGCGGACCGGGCAGGCCAAGGCGGATAAGTGTCTTGGAATAGGGGAAAATACGCGACAGGACACGACCCTTCGCCAGTTGTTCGAATGCTGCCTCTGCACTGGCCACATCGTAGAGCCGGAACAGGCTTGTGCCGCGCGGATTCGTGAAACCTGCGTTCGCTGTCATGGCGTCCAGCCGCGCGGTGTCCTGTTCCAGCCGCGCTCTGGTTTGATCGGCCCACGTATGGTTCGACAGGGCGTGCAAACCGATGTGTTGCGCCGGACCGGAAATCGCCCAAGGTCCTAGCATTTGTTCCAGTCTGGCGATGGTTTCAGGCCGCGCAATTGCAAAGCCAAGCCGCACGCCAGCCAGCCCCCAGAACTTGCCCAGCCCTTTGAGGACGACAAACCCCGGCCGATCCGCCAGTTCCATATGGCTTGCGGAGGGGCTGATGTCACAAAAGCTCTCGTCGATGATGGTCAGGGATTTGTGCTGTTGGAGCACTGTATCCCGATCCCAAAGCCGCCCGTCGGGGTTGTTCGGGTGGACGTAAACATTGGCGTCTGCGGGGGACTCGCCGACAGTCCAGCCAAAAGCGTTAAAGCTGGCGGCATGTTCGTTATAGGTCTGGCGGATGATGCCAGCGCGGGTCGCAGGGGCCAGTCGGGGCAGGGCAGCGATCAGGGCAGAAACGCCCGAAGCCGCAGCAATGCCCGCGCCTTCCGGCACGCCCCAGAACTGCCGCGCCGCGCCCAGCAGGTCAGACTGGTCCTGACTGTCCGGCAAGGCCTGCCAGAAGCGGGCGGGAATTTCGGGCAACGGATAGGGGACGGGATTGATTCCCGTGGACAGATCCACCCAATCCGCCCGCGCGCCGCCAAACCGGGCAATGGCGGCATCAAGCCCGCCACCATGGTCCCGCTTTTGATCCGGCGATGTCATTCAGGCTCTGGCAGGGTGGGGATGCGCGATACGAAGTGGCCTTTGACCGCTTTTGGCCATTCACGAAACGGCACCTGACCCTTTTCGCTGGCGGCGTGTTTTTGGGCGTATTCCACGATGCCTTCGGCAGCTTCGCTACCCGGCTCAAAGCGGCCCATCACATAGGTCAGTTTGCCTTCCGCTTGAATGGCAATATTGCAACCGTGGTTGCAGCCCATCAGGCAGGCGTGGCGGCGGGTTTTCACATCGCTGGCCCCTTGCGCGGCGGCTTCTACCGCTTCGGCCAGCAGTTCGCCGTCGGTTTGGGACTGGCTTTCAGCGTTCCAGCCTTCCCGTTTGCAGGTTTCGCATATTGTAATGGTCGTGGTCATAGCAGTCTTTCAGCAGGTTTCCGCTCGTTTCACCATCAAAACCGCGAAAATACAATTCCTAACGGCTAGGGCGAAAAAAATTAAAACTTTATTAACAAATTGAGCAGACCTTTAAGATTCTGTAAATTTGGGTGTGTTATGAATATTCTCGTTGTGGAAGCCGTGGCGGAACTTGGTCGCCTGTGGTGTCGCCATCTGGAGCGGCAGGGCGGTCGTACGCGCCTGTGTCCCAACGAAAAATGCGCGATTGACGCTCTGCGTTTTGAGACGTTTGACGTGCTGGTGCTGGATGTGGGCATGGAAGATACCAGTGTGCTGGCTATCAGTGATCTGGCGACGTACCGGAACCCCCATGTGGCAATCATAGTTGTGACCGCCAAAAGCTTTTTTTCTGACGGGATGATTTTTGATCTTATTCCAAATGCGCGAGGCTATTTGCACACGCCTGTTCTGCCCGATGATCTGGCCGCGCTGGTGGATCACTACGGGCGAAGCGGTGGCAACTAACACGTCGTGCGTGTTTCAGCGATCATCGTCAATTCCCGCTTTTTACAAATTTTGCACTGGTGCTTTTACGATCGGACCCAACGGTGATGCGCCTGATCTGTGTCAGCGGTGTGGAACCGGTGCGGGTATCCGAGTGGCGGGGCAGCACCCGTAATGCCCGTTTCAGATGGGCAATATTGGCGGGCAAATCCATGCCAAAGGCCACGATGTCCCCATCCGCATTGCGCCCCGAGGATACAAGGGACACGATACGCGCGCGGTTGCCCTCTTTTACAAAGACCGGCGCGCCGGATGATCCGAAGGTCACATCGCAGTTAAAGGCGATCAGGCCTGCGCCGCGTGCCAGTACATCGCACTGTTTTTGCCATGACATCACATCATCGCGCCCCTTGCCGTAAGACACCACGCTGACCGAATTGCCCGGCGCAATTCCGGAATGGATTGCGAACGGTGCGGCTGTGAAGGTGGAAATCGGTGTAGCCAGTTTCAACAAGGCCACATCATGGCGAATGTTGGAGGTGATCGGCCCAAGTGCTGCCCTGTAGTTGGCATGCGCAACCACATGTTGCACGGCGCGGGTTTCAATAGAGGTGCCGTCCTGATAGCCCGCGGCAAAAGAAAAGGTTTCCGCCTTATGCAGGCGGTTGGTCCCCTTGTCATAAACGCAATGGGCCGCGGTTAATACCAGATCGCTCGCCACCAGCACGCCAGTGCAATAGCCGCGCCCGCCGATGTCGATCCTGCCCACAGCCTCCCAGCCGAGTATGTCGGTTCGGTCTGTCAGTGGCGTCAGGCCGCTCGCTCCGAGGCTGGAGGGAGTGAGGTAAATCAAACATGCTACGGCAAGGCGTCCTAGATACGTCATGAACTGTCTCCGGTTGTGCCGGATCAGGCTGACATCACTCTGGGGCGAAATTATGTTCCTCGTTTGTGCGCTTTGTGCCAGTCGGGAGAGGGGTTTATCGGAATGATCCGGTGCGGATTCACATTGTCCTGACTGTAGTGGTAATGGCGCACGATGTGTCCGAAATGCACTGTTTGCTCCACGCTGGGCCACTGGAACAGCTCCCGTGCATAGGCCCATAGATTCGGCATATCTGTGATCCGGTTGCGATTGCATTTAAAGTGGGTGTGATAGACCGCGTCAAATCGGACCAGTGTGGTAAACAGGCGCCAATCTGCTTCAGTCAGGCGATCCCCCATAAGATAACGATGCGTCGAGAGGTGGTCTTCCAGCCAGTCGATCGTTTCGAACAGGGGGGTGATCGCACTGTCATAGGCGCTCTGGCTGGAGGCAAAACCGGCCTTATAGACCCCGTTGTTCAGCGTGGTGTAAATTCGCGCGTTTACCTCCTCAATGCCCTCCCGCAAGTCGGTTGGCCAGAAGTCCTGCGTGTTGCCGGTGATCCCGTCAAAGGCAGAGTTGAGCATGCGAATGATCTCGGCGCTTTCGTTGGAAACGATACAGTTTTTCTGTTTATCCCATAGCACCGGAACGGTCACGCGGGTGGTCGCGTCCGGATCGGCTTTTTGGTAAATCTGATAGAGAAATTTGCTGTTAAACAGGCTGTCGCCCTGTGCGGGGCCGCCATCTGTTTGAAAGGTCCACCCGTTCTCGAGCATGTCAGGATGAACCACATCTACCGTGATATGATCCTCTAACCCCTTAAGCGCGCGGAAAATTAATGTGCGGTGGGCCCAAGGACAGGCGAGCGAAACGTATAGGTGATACCGGCCGCTTTCCGCTGCAAAGCCGCTGTCACCGCTTGGGCCGGCGCTGCCGTCAGGGGTGATCCAGTTGCGAAAGCCGGAGTCTTTGCGCACAAATTTGCCGTCCTTACCCAAGTTCACCAGTTTTTCGGTTTTCCAGTCACCGTTGATCAGTTGACCCATAACAGAATGCTCCTTCTACCTGAGTGTAGGGTTAACCTTTTTCAGCGAAGATGTCTTTCCATGACTGCGGATTTCACTGTTCCACATAGCAGAACTGAAGAGTTTTTGATCAACTGCTTAATCGCGCTATCTATTAGGGATTACCACACAGGAGGTTAAGTAAATCCAATGACCCATTCCCGCAGAAGTTTTCTAAAAACCGGCGTCGCCGCAACGGGCGTTGTCTTTTTGCCCTATGTGGTCGGGGCCGCAGCCCATGCCGGCAATGAATTTGCAACGGATTCCGGAACGGTTTCTGTGAATGCAATTGCCCATGCTTCGATGGTGCTGCTGACGCCAATCGGCACGATCCACGTCGATCCCGTGGGCGAGGCGGCTCAATATGCTGATTTCCCCAAGCCCGATCTGATCATACTAACCCATCATCACGGCGATCATTTCAATGTGGACACGCTGAACGGGTTGGTGGCGGAGGGCACCAAACTGATCACGAACGCCGAAGTTTACAAGCAGCTGCCAGAGGACCTGAAAGCCAGAGCGAGCCAAATGATTAACGGCGATTCGGGTGAATTTAATGGCATGTCGATAGAGGCAATCCCCGCCTATAACACCACCGAAGACAAGCTGAAATTCCACCCTGCGGGGCGCGACAACGGCTATGTGCTCGGGATTGACGGGTTGCGGGTGTATGTCTCGGGCGACACAGAAGACATCCCCGAAATGCGCGCGTTGAAAGATATCGACGTGGCATTTGTCTGTATGAACCTGCCGTTTACAATGGACGTAGAGGCGGCGGCCTCGGCTGTGTCAGAGTTCAAACCGAAATATGTCTACCCCTATCATTACCGCGGTCGGGACGGAGGCATGCAAGATCCAGAAGCCTTCGCAAAGCTGCTGAATGAAGCGGTGCAGGTGAAGATGGGCGGCTGGTACAGCTGATCTGGTGTTAGAGCTGATAAACCCCGCTGTGCCCGACCGCGCTGCGGGGTTTTCAATTATAAACGCCGCATCCCGCCCCGGCGCAGTGGCGTTTCCGGCCCTTGTTCTGCCGCGAATCCCGTTGCGTGGCGGGATTGGGCTGCGTATACCTTGCTCAACGATGCCCCACAGGGGCCGGAGAGGTGTATCGTTCAAGGTCGACCCAAATAGGGGGCAATGAACGAGATCGTTAGAACGCTACATCCTGTGGCGGCCTTTCCGTTGGACAAAAGGAAGGGACCGCAATGCGATTTTCGGTATTTTTGACAGCAATTCTGGCCGCAACAGGGGCGAATGCCCATGTCGGGCATGTGGGCGAAGTGGCGTCTCATGATCATTGGGTCGCTGCAGGCGCGATCGGGGCGGCGGTTGCGATTGCGGGCTGGAATATCCTTAAGGGCCGTAAGAAAAACAAGGTTGCCGAAGCGGAAAAGGCGGAGTCTGACGAAGCCCCGCAAGAGGCTTGAATCCTATGACACAAAAAATTGGTGTAATGATCTGCGGCCACGGCTCGCGCAGCCAGTCTGCGGTTGACGAATTTTCGGTGCTGGCGGAAAAACTGCCCCCATTGCTGCCGGACTGGCAGGTGGAATACGGCTATCTTGAGTTTGCAAATCCGGTGATCCGCGTTGGGTTGGATAAACTGCGCGATGCGGGCTGTGACCGCATCCTTGCGGTGCCGGGTATGTTGTTTGCGGCGATGCACTCTAAGAATGACATCCCGACTGTTCTCAATACTTATGCGGTGAAAAACGGGATTGAAGTGTCTTACGGGCGCGAGCTTGGGGTTGATCCAAAAATGATCGCCGCCGCTGGCGCACGGGTGCAGGAAGCTGTTGATGCGGCCAATGCGGAACACGGTGAACTGCCGCTCGAAGAGACCGCGTTGGTGGTGATCGGGCGCGGTGCTTCTGATCCAGATGCAAACTCCAACGTGTCCAAAATCGCGCGGATGCTGTGGGAAGGTATGGGGTTTGGCTGGTGCGAAGTTGGGTATTCCGGCGTGACCTTCCCGCTGGTTGAACCCTGTCTCGATCATGTTAGCCGCCTTGGATACAAGCGGGTCATCGTCTTTCCGTATTTCCTGTTCACAGGTATTCTGATCGACCGGATTTACGGCTTTACAGACAAATGCGCTGCGAAATATCCCGATATTCAGTTCGTTAAAGCGGGGTATCTGAACGATCATCCGCTGGTGCTAGAGACCTTTGCAGACCGTGTGAGGGAACAGCTTGGTAGCACGCCGATCCCGAACTGCGGGATTTGCCAGTACCGGACGCAGGTGTTGGCGATGGACGGGGGCGACACCCGTGTCATCCCTGCCGAAGAGCGCCGCGCCGCAATGGGGGAGGATCATCCCGCCCTGTCCGAAGTGCCGCCGCCCACATGTGTTTTGTGCAAATATCGTGCGCAGATCATCGGGTTCGAGGCTGAAGTCGGTGCTGTTCAGGAAAGCCATCACCATCACGTAGAAGGGCAAGGCGCCCAGGCGCCGGGGTCCAATGTGTCAGACTGCGGTTTATGCGGGGATTGGTGCACGGGCGAGTGTCGTCTGGATCTGGACCACCACCATCATCATGACCATGATCACGGGCATCACCATCATCACGATCATGGCCACGACCATCACCATGATCACGCGCATCCGGTTTACCCCCATGCGAAACATCCGCTTGGCCCTGAAAGCGCACGCCGGAAATGAGAAACGGAGCGAAACCGCCGCGCCCGCTGCCCTATGAGCGGACCCCGTCCGCGATCTATGCCCAGTCCTTCGCCACGGTGCGGGCCGAGGCCAGTCTGGACCGTTTCCCCGAAGAGATGCAAGCGATGGTGATCCGCCTGATCCATTCCTGCGGCATGGTGGAAATTGCGGACCGTCTGGCCTTTTCACCTGACGCTTTCGCTGCGGGGCGGGATGCCTTGCGGGCTGGCGCGCCAGTGTTGTGTGATTGCGAAATGGTCGGCGCGGGGATTATCCGGCGCTATCTGCCGGCGGAAAATGACGTGATTGTCACACTGAACGACCCGACTGTACCTGATTTGGCACAGCGCATCGAAAACACCCGTTCCGCCGCCGCCGTAGAGCTGTGGCAGGATCACATTGAAGGCGCGGTTGTGGCCATTGGTAACGCCCCGACCGCGCTATTTCACTTGCTGGAATTGCTGGATCAAGGCTGGCCCAAACCCGCCTGTATCCTCGGGTTTCCGGTGGGATTTGTCGGGGCCGCCGAGAGCAAGGCCGAACTGGCCGCCCGCCCGAGAGGCTGCGACTTCGTGGCCCTACGCGGCCGCAAGGGAGGTTCGGCGATTGCGTCTTCCGCAGTAAATGCGCTCGCAGCTGGCTTGGTAGAGGAAAAACGATGACACCTTGGTTGCATATTGTCGGCATTGGCGAGGATGGTCTCGACGGGCTTGTCCCCACGGCCCGCGCTGTCGTGGAAGCTGCGGAAGTGATTATCGGCGGTGATCGGCACCATTCCCTGTCCGACAACATCACCGCGGCGCGTGTTGCATGGCCTTCGCCCTTTGATGCGCTGATTGACACGTTGCAGAGCTATAAAGGCAAGCGGGTTGTTGTTCTCGCGACGGGCGATCCGCTGTGGTATTCGGTTGGTGCACGGATCGGGCGGTCTATCCCACCGACCGAGATTACCTATCACCCGCAGCTTAGCGCCTTTCAACTGGCGGCGGCGCGGATGGGCTGGTCTATGCCTGACGTGGAAACACTGACGGTGCACGGGCGTCCTGTAGAACAAATGATCGCTTTCATCCAGCCGGACCAACGGCTGCTGATCCTGACGACCGGTGCGGAAACGCCAGCGCAAATTGCGACTTTTCTGACACAGCGGGGATACGGAAAATCGCAATTAACCGTACTGGCTGCGATGGGTGGCAAAGACGAACAACGGTTCGACGGGCTGGCAGAAAGCTGGGATCATGTGGTCCCTGCTTTCAATACGCTGGCGGTGGATTGCGTTGCTGCGGACGATGCCGCGCTGATCCCCCGTGTACCGGGGCTGGCGGATGACCTGTTCCAACACGATGGCACCATGACCAAACAGGAAGTGCGCGCCGTGACGCTGGCCAAACTGATGCCGATGCGCGGGGCTTTGCTGTGGGACGTGGGCTGCGGTTGCGGGTCTGTCGCTGTGGAATGGATGCGGGCGGCACGGTTCAGCCACGCTGTCGGGATAGAACCCCGCGCTGATCGTCGCTTGTTTGCCGCCCAAAACGCCGCTGCGCTGGGCGCTCCGCGGTTGGAGTTGATCGACGGCTCGGTTCCCGCAGCGCTTGACGGTTTGAAAGCGCCTGATGCGATTTTCATCGGCGGGGGGCTGTCCCATGAAACATTCGAAACCTGCTGGAACGCGCTGCGTCCGCTCGGCCGGTTGGTGTGTAATGCAGTGACCTTGGAAAGCGAAACCTTGCTGCTGGCGCTACACAAGGAATACGGCGGTCAACTGGTCAAACTGAACGTGAACCGCGCCGAACCTATTGGCGGACCGGAAACCGGACTGACCGGCTGGCGCCCCTTGATGCCGGTGACGCAGTGGAGCCTGATCAAGCGATGAACGGTAAACTCTACGGTGTCGGGCTCGGTCCGGGGGATCCCGAACTGATGACCCTGAAAGCTGCGCGGTTGATCGGGGCGGCGGATGTTGTGGCCTATCCGAGCCTTGAAGGCGGGGCCAGCTTCGCCCGCGCGATTGCTGCTGGTGTAATCCCTGAGGGGGCAGAGGAAATAGCCATTTCCATTCCAATGTCCGTGAAACGGGAACCGGCACAAGCGGCCTATGACGCTGGTGCGGCTGATCTGGCGGCCTGCCTGCGTGCTGGCAAAAATGTGGTGGTACTGTGTGAGGGCGATCCGTTTTTCTACGGCTCTTTCATGTATCTGTTTTCCCGCCTGTCGGACGAATTTGACGTCGAAGTCGTGCCCGGTGTCACCAGCGTAACAGCCTGCGCCGCCGCATTGCGGTCTCCGCTGTCAGCGCGCAATGAGGTGCTGACGATCATTCCGGGCCCAATGGAAGAAACCGCGATGGAGCAACGGATCGCCGCTGCACAGGCTGTTGCGGTGATGAAAGTCGGGCGGCATTTGCCCAAGATCCGGCGCGTGCTGAACCGGCTCGGACTGATGGAACACGCGGGTTATGTGGAGCGGGCAACTTTGCCGGAACAAAAGGCGATGCCACTGGCAGAGGCTCCGGAAACGGCGCCCTATTTCTCGATGATATTAGTGACCAAGGGCGAGGATCCTTGGTTGTGACAATGACGGCAGGCTGTGGTCTGCCCAGTAATAAGGTTTGATGGATGGTTAATCCTGTAGTTGTTTGTTTGTCCCGCTCTGGTGAGGCCACGGCCCGCCGTGTGGCGGAAATTCTGGGTGCTGCGGTACACGGGCGCGAAGGGCGCGTGGATCAGGCGGATGCCTATTTCGCCAATGCGCTGGATCATGTGCGGGTGCTTTTTGCCAGCGGGACGCCTGTTGTCGGTGTCTGCGCTGCCGGTATTCTGGTGCGGGCCGTTGCGCCAGTGGTGAACGACAAGAAAACGGAACCGCCCCTGTTGGCAGTGCCGGATGACGGATCCACCGTGATCCCGCTGCTCGGTGGGCATCGGGGTGCGAACCGGCTGGCGCGGCAGATTGCAGAGGGTCTGTCGGCCCATGCTGCTGTAACAACTGCCGGTGATGTGGCGATGGGGGTCGCTTTGGATGAACCGCCCGTTGGCTGGCGCCTGTCCAACCCGCAAGATGCGAAGGCTGCGATGGCCCTGATGCTATCGGGTGAGGGTGTTTGTGTAGAAGGCGAAAATATCTGGGGTATCGAAGCTATGGATGGCGGCGCTGTCACGCTGACCACTACTGAAGCGCCTGCTGAAGGGGACGGCACGCGGCTGGTCTATCATCCGCAACGCTTTGCGCTGGGACTTGGCTGTGCGCGGGGCTGCGATGTGGACGAGATGTGGGAACTGGTGCAAAAAACGCTGGCGGACAACAACATTGCAGCGGGGGCGGTTGCCTGCGTCGGTTCGCTTGATCTGAAGGGCGACGAACCTGCGATGATCGAAACAGCCGCCCGTTTGGGCGTGCCATTCCGCGTGTTCACGTCGGCAGAACTCGAAACGCAGACGCCCCGTTTGGCCAGCCCGTCGACGGTGGTTTTTGACGAGGTCGGTTGTCACGGCGTGTCCGAAGGCGCGGCGCTGGCATTGGGCGGGGACGCGGCAGTGCTGACGGTTGAAAAGCAAAAAACCGCGAATGCCACTTGTGCGCTGGTGCGTGCAGAGACGCCGATCACCGCGTTTGCGGGGCGTTCGCGTGGCAAACTGTCGATCATTGGTATTGGTCCGGGCCAACACAGCTGGCGCACGCCAGAGGCCAGCGCGCTGGTAGCAGAAGCCGAAGAACTGGTGGGTTATGGGCTCTATATCGATCTACTTGGCGCTTTGGCGCACGGCAAGGAACGCTCTGACTTTCCACTGGGCGGTGAGGAAGACCGCTGCCGATATGCGCTGGAACAGGCGGGCAAAGGTAAGAATGTTGCGCTGATTTGTTCCGGTGACGCCGGTATTTACGCGATGGGCGCGCTGGTGTTTGAACTGCTGGATCGCGGTCCTGATGAAATGGGCGTGTCCGATGCGGCGCACCGTGTCGAAGTGGTTTCCACCCCTGGTGTTAGTGCGTTGCAAGGGGCTGCGGCCCGCGCTGGTGCGCCCTTGGGGCATGATTTCTGCGCTATTTCCCTGTCCGATCTGCTGACCCCGCGCGAAGATATTGTGAAGCGGTTGAAGGCGGCGGCGGAAGGGGATTTTGTTATCGCCTTTTACAACCCTGTTTCCATGCGTCGCCGTACCCTGCTGGCCGAGGCGCGGGACATTCTGTTGCAACACCGCCCAGCGGATACGCCTGTGATGCTGGCATCAAGCCTCGGGCGGCCCGAAGAACACGTTCGCTATCGCAAGCTGTCCGAATTGGAAGTGGATGAAGTGGACATGCTGACGGTTGTTCTGGTCGGGTCCAGCCATTCCAAGCTGGCACAACTGGGCGAGGGGCCGCGCATGTACACACCGCGCGGTTATGCCCGCAAGATTGATGGAGATCTGGCGTCCTGAGCGGCGCAGAGAGGAAAGCGATATGACAGTTTATTTCATTGGTGCTGGTCCGGGAGATCCGGATCTGATCACGGTCAAAGCCAAGGCGCGGATCGAAGCCTGTCCAGTCTGCCTTTATGCAGGTTCGCTGGTGCCAGAGGCTGTGGTGGCCTGCGCGCCCGAAGAGGCGAAGGTCATGGACACAGCCGCCATGACGCTGGACGATACCCACGCCGAGATCAAAGCCGCACATGAGCGGGGCGAGGATGTGGCACGGGTCCATTCGGGTGATCCGTCGCTGTATGGTGCCATTGCCGAGCAGATCCGCCGGCTACGGGCGGATGACATTCCGTTTGAAATCATCCCCGGCGTTCCGGCTTATGCGGCGATGGCTGCGACCATCGGGCAGGAACTGACCATACCGGAAATCGCGCAATCCATCGTGCTGACCCGTATGTCCATGCAGTCTACCTCTATGCCGGAGGGCGAGACGCTGGACAACTTCGGTCGTACCGGTGCCACGTTGGCGATCCATTTGGCCGTGCGCAACATGCGCGAGATTGAACGGCAGTTGGTCCCACATTACGGCGCGGATTGCCCTGTGGTTGTTGGCTACCGTGTGGGCTGGCCCGATCAAGAGATTATTCGCGGCACCCTGTCCGACATTCGCATGAAAGTGCGCAAGGCCAAGATTACCCGCACCGCGCTGATTATGGTGGGCCCCGCACTGGCAGAGAGCCATGAGTTCGTTGATTCAGCGCTTTATGATCCATCAAAACCCCATGTTTTGCGTCCTGTTACCGGCGTTGATCTGGTGGAACCAAACAACACCTGACCGCAGTATTCGCGCGAAAACGTTAACAGCCGGTGTCTTTGGGGACACCGGCTGTTTTTTTGTCTGGCAGATTTTAATAAAACGTTAGTTCGACGGGTTCTTCGAGGCCGCGCGCCGCGCCTTGTTCTTCTTGCTGTTGGCCTTTCCGACTGCGGGTGCAAGGTTCTTGCCGCCCTTCTTTTTCAGCGGCGTCACCACGCCTTCGGGACGGCTGTCCTCGGGGCGGGCGCGCTTTTTGAACTTCGGCTTGCCTTTGTCTTTGGTGGTCGGCGCTTTGGGCTTTTTACGGCGCGGGGCCGGGTCGTCGTTCCAGTCCACCGGCGCTGTAGACGCTTTTGGTTTGAATTTCGGCTTTGGACCACGTTGCGCAGCGCTCGGGGCATCGATCTGGGTGATCGGAGACTCCCGGTCGAACTCCATCTTTGGTCCGACAGATTTCAGGAAGCCATCGACGCTGCCCTTGCGGATTTCCACCAGCGTTTCGCCGTGTTGCACGCGGATTGCGCCGATGTCGTCTTTGGTGATGCCGCCAACTTTACACAGTTTGGGCAGGAAGCGGCGCACTTCGACGCCTGCATTCTGGCCACCCGCCACAGAAAACCAGACCGAAGGCCCGAAGGCAGCTTTGGCATCGCGCGGGTCAAACGGTTGCGGCTCGCCCAATTCTTCCGGCGCAGTCTGACGGGAGCGGTAAAGCCGCAGATAGGCCGCTGCGATTTGCTCGGGGCTGTGCAGCTCCAGCAGTTTGGCGACACCTTCAGATTCTTTCTCCGCAACCGGTGTGTGCCAAGCCTCATCGGCCAGCATACGGGCTTCGTCCTGCGCGCTTACGGCTTCGGCTGAAGGGGCGGGGCCTTGTTCAGCTGTCAGTTTCGCCGTGCTCAGCAGACGTGCGGCTTTGCGCAGGGCTTTAGGGTTGGCGATCAGGATCGAAACACCCTTACGCCCCGCACGGCCCGTCCTGCCCGAGCGGTGCAGCAAGGTTTCACTGTTGGATGGCAGGTCCGCATGGATCACCAGATCAAGGTTTGGCAGGTCGATCCCGCGTGCTGCAACATCGGTCGCCACACAAACGCGGGCCCGTCCGTCACGCATGGCTTGCAGCGCGTGGGTTCGTTCGTTTTGGGACAGCTCGCCTGACAGGGACACCACGGAAAAGCCGCGGTTGGACAGGCGGGTGGTCAGCCGGTTCACAGTGGCACGGGTGTTACAGAACACCAGCGCACCGGGCGACTCATAGTAGCGCAGCACGTTGATGATGGCTTTTTCATCGTCGCGGTTGGCCACGCTCATCAAGTGGTATTCGATGTCGGAGTGTTGCTGGCGTTCACCGATGGTGGAAACGCGCACCGCATCGTTCTGATAGGTCTTCGCCAGTTTCGCGATGCTGCCGGAAACGGTTGCAGAGAACAAAAGCGTGCGGCGGGATTTAGGGGACGCTTCGAGGATAAATTCCAGATCTTCGCGAAAGCCCAGATCCAGCATTTCATCCGCTTCGTCCAGCACCACAGCGCGCAGGCCGGACAGGTCAATAGAACCGCGCATGATGTGATCGCGCAGACGCCCCGGTGTGGCCACTACCACATGAGCGCCGCGGCCAAGCGCTCGGCGTTCGTCGCGCATGTCCATGCCACCCACACAAGAGGTCACGACAGCGTTGGCCTTACCGTAAAGCCACGTCAGTTCGCGCATCACCTGCATGGCAAGTTCCCGTGTCGGGGCGATCACCAAGGCGAGCGGTTTACCAGCAGGCCCGAAGGATTCATCGTCTTCCAGCAGGGTCGGGCCAAGTGCGAGCCCAAAGCCCACCGTCTTGCCAGATCCGGTTTGTGCCGAGACCAAAAGGTCCGAATTACCCAGTTCGGGATCGGTCACAGCGGTTTGGACGGGGGTAAGTGTTTCGTAACCGCGCTCGGATAGCGCGTCAGTGAGAGCTTGTTTCATAGGTCAGTTCTTTTCGGGATTGGCCCCGAAGAGCGGTCACGCGCGGCAGGGAGGTTCGTGCCGCAGCTACGCGGTTGGGGCCAGTGTGTAAAGGTCGATTTCCGCAAGGCTGGGTTGCAAATCCGCACAGCTTCACGATTTCGTCTCATTAAATTCATTGAAAATACATATTAATACGCCACACTGGATACGTCAAAGAGGGGATTCTTAATGGACGTTCACATGTCACCCGAAGTTCTGGAAGGGTTGCGCCGCGCCCGTACACAGGAACTGGAGCGGAGCGCGCGTTTGCGGGTTGTGGTCGGGGAAGATGTTTATCCTGTGCTGCGCAACTGGGACGGCGGCTTTGCCCTGTCAGTGGATGCACCCCCCTTGCGCGGAACCGTGGAATTTTGCAACGGCGCCCGCTTGTTACACGAATGCCTGATTGTGTGTTCTGCGCAGGAAGGGGCGGAGATGGTCTATGAATACAAACGCCTGTCCCGCGTAACAGAGGGCCGCGTTCTGGACTTTGAACAGGCGGATAACGCGCCGGTTGCTTATCTCAGCGCGCCCGAGGCCTGAGGTTGCGCCAAACCCGTGAAGCCGCGGCTTAGTAAAGCGGCGCCTCGTAAAACTTTTCGCCTTCGATTGTCAGCCCTTTGATCATGCCAGTGCCGTCTTTGGCTAAAGCAAGGATGACGCCCAGTTTTTGTTCTCGGCGCAGGTTTTCCAGTTCCAGTGCCCGTTCCTGCGGGGCAAAGAAGCGGTCGAACGGGAAATCGATTCGCAGCGTCTGGCTATCGCTACCGGATGTGAACAGGGCGTTGCCTTTAATCACGGGACCGTCAAAATCGGTTGGGTAGGTATCGTGCAGGCTGACAGGTTGGGCGAAGGGGCCGGAGGTATCGAGCGCGACGTAGACCGGATCGTTCCACGTGAAACTACCATTAACGGATACGCTGTTTCGATCAATTCGGCTGATCTGGAGGTTCAGAACAGCGTAATGGCCGCGGAACAGGTCTCGTGGGTCGATAAAGCCGGTTTCCAGCAGCACCTCTTGTCCCGATTGCAGGGTGGTGGCGCGGTCGGTGATGATTTTCGCCAAAACGCCGGTTTGCAGCAGGGCTGCGAGAAGGGTGCCTATGATCAGGAAACGGCGGCTCATGACGGGTCTCCTTTTTTGCGGGACAGGCGCGGGATGATGAACACGCTGGCCAGTAAAAGCACGCCCACCCCGAGGTAAAACACACTGGTCCCGATCAAGGTGCCGACGGTTTCAAAATAGGTGGTCAGCAGCGCGGCGGCGAAAAGAAAGAAACCGAGCATTGCCAGCTGACGGTATTCAATGCGCCAGCCCATGCGGATCACCCAGACAGCCCCCCCAACCATTAGCAACTGCGCGAGCAGGGCGTGGTCGGGTTTGGTCAGCATCAGAGCAAAAGTCACCGTAGCAAACAGCGGGGTGACGATCAGATCATAGGCGTTCGGATGGGCCGCGCGCACAGCACTGATGCCAACGGTCCAACAGATCACGAGGCTGGTAAGTGCAGGCAGCAGGTAGGCAAGGCTCGTCGGTCCATAGAGGATCAGCGCCCCTTCATGAAGGGCGATCACATGCCACGCGAATATGGTCACGGATAAAAATGCGATAGCGTAAAGGATCACCGCCCGCTCGAACCCGCGCAGCAGTCGGCGGGTGCGATCAGACCAGAGCGTTGTGGAGAGCATCACGAAGGCGAGGCTAAGCCCGATGTTCAGCATCACCAGTGATCCCTGATCAACGAGGGTCAACGCGCTGAGCATGAACCAGATGCACGCAGAGAAGACGATCAGATGGGCGGCAAACCGGCTGCGCACCGCATAGGCGAGTGCGCCAGCGGCCAGCAGGTACAATGGAAAGTCGAAATGGAGCGGCGGGTTGCTGGAAAAAATATTCGGGGGCACCATTACCCATGTCATCAACAGTGCGAGCGACAGCACAAGGGCCGGAACAGACAGGGTAAGTGCTGCAGCCAGCAACGTGCCCATCGCCCACAGCCAAGTCGCGGCCTTGGGGCTGCCTTGAATGTGATAAATCTGGCTGATCAACATGATCCCTGCGCCGAACATCGCGCAGGCGCCAAGAGTGCAGGTCTGCGCTGTCTTGTGATAGCCGCGCAGGGACAGGATCAGCGAACCGCCCCAGAAAGCCCACATAGCGCCAAAGATCAGGCCCACCCGTGTCAGGCGGCCCATCCCGTCCCAATTGGCGGCAACAAAGCTCATCACCGCAAAGCCGAGGCAGATTACAGCGAGTAGCACCAGAACCTGCCGGAACGACGTGCCACCCGCACGGCTCTGCACATCCGCGTCAAGCTGCGCCGCTGTTGTCGCGTCCAGCAAGCCACGAGCCTGCCAGTCTTCGATCGCTTCTGTCAGAACGGATTTTTTGTTCCAAATGGCCATAAAAAAGATGCCCCTCGTTTCGGGGGCATCTTATGGCGCAGGGTCTGCGCGTCAACCAAAAGTGGTGCGGATCAGCGGGAGCGAACCATGCCCACGATGTCATACGTCTTGTCGAGGATCGGCTCGGCAATAGCGGCGGCGCGGTCTGCCCCGTTGCCAAGAACCCTGTCAATTTCAGCAGGATCGGCCATCAGCCGGTTCATTTCCTGCGTGATTGGTGCCAGATGATCCACGGCGAGTTCGGCCAAGGCCGGTTTGAACTGGCCGAATTGCTGACCGGAAAATTCGGCAATCACACTTTCAGCGGTACGACCCGACAGGGCGGCGTAGATATTTACCAGATTGCGCGCTTCGGGGCGGCCTTCCAGTTCTTTCAGCGTCTCTGGCAGGGGCTCCGGATCGGTCTTGGCCTTGCGGATCTTTTTGGCAATCGTGTCAGCATCATCGCGCAGGGTGATACGGCTTTGATCCGACGGGTCGGATTTGGACATCTTCTTGGTGCCGTCGCGCAAGGACATGACGCGCGTGGCCTCGCCGTCGATCAGGGGATCGGGGGAGGGGAAGAAATCCGTGTCAAAGTCATGGTTGAACTTTGCCGCAATATCACGGGCCAGTTCCAGATGCTGTTTCTGGTCCTCGCCCACAGGCACATGGGTGGCCTGATAAATCAGGATGTCCGCTGCCATCAGCGCAGGATAGGCCAGCAGCCCGAGAGAGGATTTCTCGGCGTTTTTGCCTGCCTTGTCCTTGAACTGGGTCATGCGGTTCATCCAGCCGATCCGCGCAGTACAGTTGAAGATCCACGCCAGTTGTGCGTGTGCAGGAACCTGCGACTGGTTGAACAGAATGGATTTCGCCGGATCGAGACCACAGGCGATGTAGGCGGCTGTCACCTCGCGGGTGTTGTGGCGCAGGTCTGCGGGGTCTTGCCAGACGGTGATCGCGTGCATGTCGACCACGCAATAGAGGGTTTCGATGTCGGACTCTTGCATCTCGACAAAGCGTTTCAGCGCGCCAAGATAATTGCCAAGCGTCAGATTTCCCGATGGCTGGATGCCGGAAAAGACGCGCGGTGTGTGTATTGTCTCGCCCATTGCGAAAACTCCGTCTGGTGTTGATGGAGGGGTTATCGCTATATGGGCGGGTATCGTCAAGCGATGGAGCCTTTACATGTATGACGCCGAGGGGAATAGCGCCCCGATCAACCCCCTGCCGCCTGTGGTTATTCTGCTGGTTGTCCTCATCGCTGCTGTGGAGGCGATCTTCCAACTGGGCGAGGCAGGTATTATCGGCGGGGCCACCGGACCGGCGTGGCGCATTATGATCGCGGACCAGTTCGGCTTTTCCAATGCGGCGGTCTATCTGATGTGGGACACAGGGCAGTATCCGCCCGAGCTGCTGGTGCGGTTTGTCAGCTACATGTTTGTGCATGCGAATTTCGTCGCCGCTTTGTTCAGCGTGGTTTTTATCCTCGCCCTTGGGAAATTCGTCGGGGAGCGGGTTCACTGGCTGGTGTTGCTGGCGATTTTCTTTGGCAGCGGTATTCTGGCGGCGCTGGCGCAGGCGATTGTGATGGGGCCGACGATGGCCATGCTTGGGGCGGGGGCGGCGTCTTACGGGTTAATCGGTGCGCTGAGCTGGATTTTGTTCACCGAACAGCGGGCTGTCGGGCAGAACGGGCTGCGCGCCTTTCGGCTGATCGCGGCACTTGGCGTCTTGCTTGCGGTGTTTTCAATCTTGTTCGGCGGGCACGACTGGTTTGAACGTGTGGCCGGTTTCTTCGTCGGTTTCGGGATTTGCGCGCTGCTGCGGCCCGTGGCAGGGGCGGGGCTGACCTATTGGCGGGACCGGATGCGACGCGGTCGGAATATGGATATTTAACCCAAAAAGAGCCTGCGCCGGTTTTTAGTTTACCGGCGCACCACGTTGCGCAGCCCTTGTTTGGTGAAAGCGCCAAGCATCAGGCAGGCCGCAAAGTAGACGCCGGTACCACCCACAACCAGCAGGGCGAGCGCGGGGTAGCGCAGACCATCTGTGACCAGCCAGTCCGACAGCAGCCATTCCAGCCCGTAGGTGAACAGGCCCATAATCACGCAAGCCACCAGCATACGGGGCAGGGCGCTTAGCAGACGGTCGTCAAACGCTGCGGCAAGTCCCATGCGGCGGGTGCCAAAGTAAAGCAGCACTGCCAGCGCTACAGACGAGAGCGTTGTGCCGATTGCAGCCGCGAGATAGCCGAACTGGGTGGACAGGCCGATGGCAAGCACCGCGTTCAGCACCATAGAAACCAGCGCGAAATAGAACGGGGTCTTGGTGTTTTCCCGCGCGAAATAGAGCGGCTGGAATACCTTTTGCAACACGAATGCGGGCAGACCGATTGCATAGATCGACAGGGCCGCAGCCGTTTTGGCCGCGTCTTCGGCGGTGAAGGCGCCCCGTTCAAACAAGACGGATACAACGGCTTCGGGCACCACCAGCAAGCCGACAGCCGCGGGCAGTGTCAGAGCGAGCGCGAATTCGGTGGCGCGGTTGAAGGCGTGGCGGCCACCGTCTTCGTCGTTTGATTGCAGCTTGCGGGACAGATCGGGCAGCAGAACCACACCGATGGCGATGCCGACCACCCCAAGCGGAAGCTGGTACAAACGGTCGGCCACAGCCAGCCACTGGATCGCGCCGTCAAAGTAGCTGGCGACCTGACGGCCTACCAGCAGATTGACCTGCACAACCCCACCGGCGAGCGCGGCGGGCGCTGCGATCATGGCGAGCCTGCGGATTTCAGGGGTGAAGCGTGGCAGTTGTGGCAGAAGGCGGATGCCAGCACGGGAAGCGGCGATCCACACCAACGCCAGTTGCGCCACACCGGCCACAGGCACACCCCATGCCAGTGCAAGGGCCACATTTCCGCCAAGCGCCCATGTGGCAGCCATTGCACTGATCAGAATGATGTTCAGTACCACCGGCGCGGCCGCAGCGGCTGCAAAGCGGCCCATCGAATTCAGGACGCCCGACAGCAGTGCTGCGAGTGAGATAAACAGGATATACGGAAAGCAGATTCGCGCGAAATCGGTTGCCAGATCAAAGCGCTCGTCGCCCGCAAAGCCGCTGGCCATAGCCAGTACAAACCACGGCATGAACAGTTGCGCGATCAGGGTGAGGCCGATCAGAACACTGGCAAGGCCTGCCATTGCGTTCTGGGCAAACTGGCGCGCGTCTTCGCCACTTTCCAGCTTTTTGGAGAACATCGGCACGAAGGCCATGTTGAACGCGCCTTCCGCGAAGAAGCGGCGGAACATGTTGGGCAGGGCAAAAGCCACTTGGAACGCCTCGGCCACGGGGCCGGCGCCAAAGAAGGCGGCGATCAGGATGTCACGGATAAACCCCATGACGCGGCTGGCAAGGGTCCAGCTGCTGACGGTGAAGAAACCGGCCAGCAAGCGGATGCTCCGCGGCTTGGTCGCAAGTGTCACGCGAGCGCCCCCACCGCGCTTTTCTTGATGGCTTCACAAAGGGCGTCTTCGATTTTTGTGCGCTTCGCTGCACTGTGTAATTTCAATCCGAACATGTCTTTCACATAAAATACATCAACCGCCTGTTCCCCATAAGTGGCGATCACGGCGCTGGCAATGTAGATATTGTTTTCAGACAAGGTGCGGGTCAGATCATAAAGCAGTCCGGGTCTGTCACGGGTGTCCACTTCGATGATGGTATAAAGGTCCGAACCTTTGTTGTCGAAAGAGATCACTGTCGGGACCACGAAATCCCGTTCCCGCTTTTTGATTTTGTCGTGCGGTTTCAGCGCGTCCTTGGCGATTACTTCACCCTTCAGGGTTTTGTTAATCATAGAGCGCAGGCGTGTCAGGCGGGATTTCTCATAGGGTTTGCCCTTGGCGTCCTGAATCCAGAAGACCGCCGTGGCATAGCCGTCAGAGGAGGTATAGGTTCGCGCGTCCACTACATTCGCGCCGACCAGCGCCAACGCCCCTGCAAGCCGCGAGAAAATGCCCGGATGATCTTGCAAAACAAAGCAAGCACGGGTGGCGTCGTGGTCTTTATCCGCTTTGATGTCGCTCAAAATCTCGGTGGTGGTTGCCTTTTGCATCAGTTTGGCGAAAATCTTGTGGGTTTCTGTGTCCAGCCCCTGCCAATAGGCGGGGTAGTGGCGCTCTACCTCGGCATCCAGCGCCTTACGGCTCATCTTGGGGAGAGCCGCGCGTAGGGCGTCCTGCGCCTCGCTTGAGGATTGCAATTCAAGGACCTTGTCAAAGCCTTCATGAAGCGCGAGTTTGGTATAGCGGTGCAGATCGCGGATCAACTGGGCTTTCCAGTTGTTCCATGTGCCAGGACCAACGCCGCGGATGTCGCAGACTGTGAGAACTGTCAGCAGATTTAGCCGAGCTGTGGTTTTCACTTCTTTGGCAAAATCGCGCACAGTTTTCGGATCAGACAAATCCCGCTTTTGGGCTACATCCGACAGCAGCAGATGATGGCGAACCAGCCAGACAACCGTATCAGTTTCCCCTTCCGACAGGCCAAGCTGGGGACAAATCGTGCGCGCCAGACGGGCCCCCGCGATAGAGTGATCCTCAGGCAGGCCTTTGCCTATGTCATGCAGCAACAGCGCCACATATAACACCTTGCGATCCACGCCGCCTTCCAGAATGCCGGACGCAACCGGAAGGCTTTCTTTCAGCTCCCCTTTTTCGATCCGTGCAAGGTTGGAAATACATTGGATCGTATGCTCGTCCACCGTGTAGTGGTGGTACATATTAAACTGCATCAGGCAGACAATGCGCTGGAATTCGGGGATGAACGCGCCGAGCACACCAAGTTCGTTCATCCGCCGCAACGCCCGCTCCGGATTGCCATAATCCAGCAACAGCGACAGGAACAGCTTTTGCGCTTCGGGGTTGGTGCGCAATTTGTTGGTAATCAGTTCAAGGTTGGCAACGATCAACCGCATAGCGTCCGGGTGGATCAGAATGTCTGTATCGAGACCGTGTTCGAATATCCGCAAGAAGTTGATCGGATCGGCCAGATAGGCGTCTTCATCTTCAATCGACAGCCTGCCGTGGACGATTTTATAGCCCTCTGGCGCTTCGACGGAATCGCTGCGCCAAGGCATCGCCCTAAGCAGGCGCGCCCCGAATGAGGGTTGCTGCTTTACGTGTTGGGCTTCTAGTGCCGTCAGGAAGATGCGGGTAAGATCGCCCACGTGGGTGGCGTGGGTGAAATATTCCTGCATGAAGGCTTCCACACCGCGCAGACCTTCTGTGTCCTCATAGCCGAGTGCCGTGGCAATGGCGACCTGACTGTCAAAAGTCATCAGTTCAGCAGCACGCCCCACAACAAGATGCAAATGGCAGCGCACGGTCCACAAGAAATTTTCGGCCTGATCGAAACTGGCGTATTCGGTGGTGGTGAAATAGCCTGCATAAATCATCTCGGAGGGCAGTTTCGCCCCGCTAAGGTATTTGGTGATCCAGTAAAGGGTCTGAAGGTCCCGCAACCCGCCTTTGCCCTCTTTGACATTCGGCTCCAGCAGAAAGCGCGTGGCGCCCTGCTTTTTGTGGCGGGCTTCCCGTTCTTCCAGTTTAAGGGCGACGAACTCTGGTCCGGTGGACTTGAACAACTGCTTCCAAAGCTGGGTGTCCAGTGTTTCCGCCAGCTCTGCATCGCCGTAAAGAAAACGAGATTCCAGCAGGGCTGTGCGGATCGTCAGATCAGTGCCCGCAAGGCGGATACATTCCTCCACGGTGCGGGTCGCATGGCCGATCTTCATCTTTAGATCCCAGAGGATGTAAAGTGTACTTTCCACCACACTCTCTCCCCACGGGGTCAGCTTGTAGGGGGTCAGGAACAGCAGATCTACGTCAGAAAACGGGGCCATCTCCCCGCGGCCATAGCCCCCGACGGCAACAATGGAAATCCGTTCAGATCGGGTGGGGTTGGGCAGCGGGTGCAGGTAGGTTTGCACCATTTCAACAGCGGTGTTGATCAGTTGGTCAGTGATGTAGGTGTATGACCGGATCGTGCGGCTGGTTTTGAAGGGGGTCTTTAGATAAGCGGCTTTGATGTGGTCTCGGGCTTGGATGTTAACCCTGTCAAGAACGGTGCTGATCGCAGAGCGTTTCGCGTAGTTATCAGCGCAGGAGGACAGCGCCTCTTCGATTTCTGCGCGGATGGCGGGACCGTCAAAAAGCAGTCCCGGTTCGCAGATCAGCGCACCGGGACCACCTGTATTGGTTTGACTGGTATTGATATCAGAAACCTGCTCCACCAAAGCTCCTTGGGGCTGGATCCAGGACGACTACGTTACCTTCTTGGAATGTAGCAACCGCCAGCGCGCGCTGGTTGGTTCCCTCCGGACGCAGGCGGAATATGCCGTTGGCCCCTTGGAAGCCCGCATTGCGGGTCAGTTTCTTGCGGGTTAGCGCATCAGAAGACCCCGATTGCAGCAATGTGCCGACAGCACGCATGGCATCATAAGCTTTGCCGGCAAGAAGGTGCGGGTTGGTGCCATTGGCCGCTGCATAGCGCTGGTTGAACGAACTGGTGGCGCTGGTGTCGTTCAACGCAAAGAGGGAGCCTTGCAACCCCGCGCTGCTGCGCACAGCCGGTGCGGTTTGATCCCAGCGGGTCAGGCCGATGAATTGCGTGCTGGCAGAGGTAACACCTTTCTCAGGAAGCATCTGCGCGAAAACCGGCAAGGCGCCAGCAGCATCGGCATCCAGCACAAGCGCCGTTGCACCCGTCCGTTCGATAAGGGATTTGGTCGCGGAAACGGCAGCAATCGCGCTGTCGCTGGTAAGTTCGTATTTCGCAACACCGACAAATTCAGCGCCGTTGTTTCTTGCAGCGGACTGGACAGCAGCAGCGGCTACGTCACCGGCGGCATCGGCACGCACCAGTGCAGCAACGCTGCGCTGGCCTTTGCGCGCGGCATAGCCAACAACGCGATCAGCGGTGTTGGCGAATGTGTCGCCAAGAATGAAGACGTTGCCGCCGGCAATGTCTGGGTTGTTCGAAAAGCTCAGCACGTTGATGCCTTGAGAGGCCACGGCTGTACCAGCTGCGTTTGCCGCCTGTGCGAACAGCGGACCGACAAGAATTTTTGCGCCTTCACTGGCCGCACGCTGGGCCGCGGCTGCCGCCTGATTTGCATTGCCAGCTGTCGGATAGACCCGCAGATCGATCTGCACGTCGCCCATTTCAGCAACCGCCAGTTTAGCGGCGGCGACAAGGCTGCCCGCCAGCGCTTCTTGTTGCTGGTTCCCTGAACCCGAAGGCACAAGAACCCCGACGACGACAGGTTTGCTGGTGTTTACGCGGGGTCCTTGCGAACCGCCTCCGACCTCGGTACACCCCCAAAGCACAGCAGCGGCTGTGACAAGGCCGGCAGTCTTAAGGCCGAATTTCCTGATCTTATGAAACACAACAGTCCCCCTTCGTGACATAACTGGTCTAAGCAGCGTAATATACGGGAAAAACTAAGTGCTGGGCGGTGGGAAAGCAACGCCTGTTCAACAAAGAAGTGGAATTAGGCAGATGCATGCTGGGAAAATTGCGGCAGGACTTCATCTAGTGGCGACACCGATCGGCGCCGCGCGCGATATTACGCTGCGCGCGCTCGATATTCTGGGCAATGCAGACATGCTTGCGGCGGAAGACACACGCAATACCCGCCGGCTCTTGGATATCCACGGGGTGATGCTCGGGGACCGGCGGCTGCTGGCCTATCATGATCATAACGGCGCGCAGATGCGGCCTCAATTGCTCAGAGCGCTGCAAGAGGGCGCGTCTGTGGCCTATGTTTCGGATGCAGGTACACCGATGGTGGCCGATCCGGGGTTCGATCTGGCCCGTGCGGTGATTTCCAAGGATCTGCCGGTCTTTGCCGCCCCTGGCGCGTCTGCGTTGCTGGCCGCGCTGTGTGTGGCTGGACAGCCGACCGACCGGTTCTTCTTTGCCGGTTTCGCCCCGAATAAGACTTCGGCGCGCAAAAAGTTCTTTGCAGAGTTTTCACAGATCGGCGCGACGCTAGTCTTTTACGAATCGCCCAAAAGAGCCGCCGCAAGTCTGCGCGACATGTGTGAAATTTTCGGCGCTGAGCGTCCGGCGGCCTTTTGTCGCGAATTAACCAAGAAGTTTGAGGAAACCTGCCGTGGTACTCTGGCAGAGTTGGCAGAGGAAATTTCGGGTCGCGATTCTGTCAAAGGGGAGGTCGTGATCGTATTGGGGCCGCCCTTGGAAAAAGAAGTGGTGCAGGAAGATGTCGATGAAGCGTTAAGAGCGGCGCTATCGCGTCTGCGGGTCAAGGATGCTGCTAGCGAAGTGGCCGAAGCTTTTGGGATGGCGCGCAAGGAAATCTATCAAAGAGCCTTGGAACTCAAAGAGGATTCATAGTCTCTTAATATTTTCCCCGTAGAACAGATGTTAAACGAGCAACGGGGATAAAATGGATCGCGCAACCACCGGTAAAATATCCTTTCTGAAAGGTCAGGCGGCTGAAGGTCAGGTGGCGCAGGCCTATGAACGTAACGGTTTTGAAATTGTGGACCGCCGCTGGAAATCCAAAGAAGGCGAAATCGATTTGGTCGCGCGCCACAAGGGAAAACTGTATTTCATCGAAGTGAAAGCCAGTAAAACCTTCGAAACAGCTGTTCAACAAATCACCCCGCGCCAGCAGAAGCGCATTCACAATTGCGCCCTGCAATACCTTGCAGAAAAAACGGGGCATCTTGACGTGGATTGCCGGTTTGACGCTGCTTTAGTGGACAGCGCAGGACGGATTAAAATATTGCCTGGCGCTTTGCTGGCTGCCTAAATTTTAAGCCAGAGGCGCGTGATGTCCTTTAGGACGCTTGTTTCTTCTTTCCAATAGATGGGTGCGGGTTATTGAAACCTGTGCCGCACTGCGTCATGTATTTATGAACGCAATTTGTGCAGCAGTGCTGCTCTCTGGAAAGAACATCATTATGAGTTTGAAGGTCGCCTTCCAAATGGACCCTATCGGGGACGTCGATATTAATGCAGACAGCAGTTTCCGCATCGCTGAAGAAGCACAAGCCCGCGGGCATGAGTTGTTCTTTTATACGCCCGATAAACTGGCCTTCGACGAAGGCCGCGTGACGGCGCGGGGGCACCGGATGGAACTGCGACGCGAGGTTGGCAATCACGTGACACTGCAACCCGAAGAGACGGTCGACCTTGCTGACTGGGACGTGGTTTGGCTGCGTCAGGATCCACCATTCGATATGGGGTACATCACCACCACCCACATTCTGGATATGCTGCATCCCGACACTTTAGTGGTGAATGACCCCCGCTGGGTGCGGAATTATCCCGAAAAGCTGCTGGTTCTGCAATTTCCCGATCTCACGCCGCCTACTACAATTGCGCGCGATTTGGAGACGTTGAAAGCCTTCAAGAAGCGGCACGGGGATATCATTCTCAAACCGCTCTACGGCAATGGCGGCGCTGGTGTGTTCAGGCTGGAACCCGGTGATCGCAATCTGAACTCGCTCCACGAATTGTTTACCACGATCAACCGTGAGCCTCTTATCGCACAGAAGTTCCTCCCTGATGTGGCAGCAGGCGACAAACGTGTTATTCTCGTTGACGGGGAACCTGTCGGCGCCATCAATCGCGTACCTGCCAAGGGGGAGACGCGCTCCAATATGCACGTGGGCGGGCGCCCCGAGAAGGTCGGCCTGAGTGAGCGTGACAAGGAAATCTGCGCAGCCATTGGCCCGTTGTTGCGGGAAAAAGGACAAATATTCGTAGGCATCGACGTAATCGGTGGTAATCTGACCGAAATTAACCTGACTTCGCCCACCGGCATTCAGGAACTTGAACGCTTCGATGGTATCAATGTTGCGGAAATGATCTGGGAAGCGATTGAGGAGAAAACCGGAAAATGACATCTCTGCGCCTGCGTCTTTACAGTATCTTTACGAGATTGGTGATAAAGCCTTGGGTGCAACGTGTTAATGATCCGGCACAGGCGCGGCAGGCGTTCGAAAAACACGCCCGCCGTATGCACGTCCACCCCGCCCGTGCGGATTACCGGAACGGTGTGATCGGCAAGGTTCCGGTTCTCTGGGCGTCTGCTGGACCTGTATCCCGACCGGAGGTGTTGCTCTACCTCCACGGGGGCGGCTTTATTGTGGGGAGTCCGGACACCCATAAACATATGGTCGCAGATATCGCAGGCTCCGTCGGGATGGAAGCCGTCATACCCCGTTATCGTCTTGCGCCGGAGAATCCGTTTCCAGCCGGATTTGATGACGTGTTGGAAGTCTACAAGGGCTTGCTGGCGCGGGGGCTGAGGGCAGACCAAATACTGCTTGGCGGTGACAGCGCAGGCGGAAACCTCGCCCTGTCACTTTTGGCCTATCTTTCATGCAAAAACGAAGAAATGCCGCTCTGTGCTTTTGTTCTCAGCCCTGTGGTTAACCTTGAGGGCGGGTACGACAGCTTGAAGGAAAATGCGCAAAGCGAAGTGCTTCTCAGCGCTGACCGCTTTGACGAGCTTGGTAAAATGTATCTGGGTCATCAGGACTGCGGGCAGGACTGTGCGTCTCCGATCCATGCGAAGTTTGATCGGTGCCCACCGATACTGTTTCACCACTGCAATGGCGAAATTCTGCGGGATGACACGTTGGAAATGCAGCGCAAACTTGTCTCAAAAGGTCATGATGTTTTGGTGCGCAGCTGGCCAAATGCATTCCACGTGTTCCACATCATGCGCGGTCACTTTCCAGAGGCCCGCGCAGCCCTCGATGATGTAAGCGCTTTTCTTAAGGCACGGCTGACATCAAGCGGTAACTAATCGCCTCCGCGACGTGGGGCAGACGTACACTTTCCGATCGATCCAGATCTGCAATGGTTCGGGCAACGCGCAAAACCCGGTGATACCCTCGCGCTGAAAGATTGAAACGCTCCGCGGCCTTTTCCAGAATGGCCTGTCCTTCATGGTCAAGTGTGGCAATTTCCTCCAAAACCTTTCCTTCGGCATCCGCATTCTGGCGCAAGTCCGGATGGCGAATAAAGCGCTGCTTCTGGCGCGTCCGCGCATCTGCCACCCGCTCTGCGATGGTCATGGACGTTTCAGAGCTTTGGGGCAAAGAAAGATCGCTCATCGTGACCGGCGGTACATCTACCCGCAAATCAAAGCGATCCATTAACGGTCCGGAAATCTTTCCCAGATAATCTTCTCCGCACAGGGGCACCCTCGCGCAGGCCCGCGATGCATCCGCCAGATACCCGCAGCGGCAGGGGTTGGCTGCGGAAACAAGCATGAACCGGCACGGATAGGTCACGTGATTGTTGGCGCGTGCAACCATCACCGTGCCCGTTTCTAACGGTTGGCGCAGGGTTTCAAGAACTTGCCGTGAAAACTCGGGCAGTTCGTCGAGAAACAGAACCCCATTGTGCGCCAGCGAAATCTCCCCGGGTTTCGCCCCACGCCCGCCACCTACAATCGCCGCCATAGAGGCCGTGTGATGTGGGTCGCGAAACGGGCGGGCTTTGGAGATGCCCCCCGACGACAGTAATCCGGCAAGCGAATGGATCATGGAGGTCTCCAGCGCTTCTTCCGGTTCTAGCGGGGGTAACAGGCCTGGCATTCGCGCGGCCATCATGGACTTTCCCGAACCGGGCGCGCCCACCAGAAACAGGTGGTGTCGGCCTGCCGCGGCGATTTCCAGCGCCCGTTTCGCCCGTTCCTGCCCTTTGACGTCTCTCAGGTCTTTGGTCTGGGGCGGGGTGACAACTTCCCCGGGCTGGGCTGGAGGCAGAATTGCGCGGCCGCGGAAATGGTTCATACATTCGAGCAATGTTTCGGGTGCAATAACCTGAACCGCGCCAACCCAAGCTGCCTCCGGTCCGCATTCCGCCGGACACACAAGATTGCACCCCGCTTGCGCCGCCGCCAGCGCAGAGGGTAGCGCCCCGATGACCGGAATGAGCTTGCCATCAAGGGAAAGTTCGCCCAGCGCGACTTGCTGTGCGGTCTCTTCACGCGGGATCACATCCATTGCCGCCATGACAGCAAGGGCAATTGGAAGGTCAAAGTGCGAACCGACCTTCGGAAGATCCGCCGGAGAAAGGTTAATCGTGATGCGCTTCGCCGGCAATGCCAGCGCCAGACCGTTCAGCGCCGCACGCACCCTTTCACGGGCCTCCGAAACCGCTTTGTCGGGCAAGCCGACAATCTGAAATGCAGGCAGACCGGCGGAGAGAGAGCATTGCACCTCTACCAAGCGGGCTTCGACGCCGTGGAAGGCTACTGTGTAGGCGCGCGCAATCATCTGGTCCCTGTCGTTCCATTAAGAATGGTTAAAACTACAGGGTCGAAAGTTTATTTTTGGTAAATTTTCATAAAACCATCCCAAGCCTGCGGGTCAGCAGCGGTCTTGTCGCGACAGAACGGATTGCAAAAACCAAAAATGCGCCCGTCCAATTCCAGATAATCCTCAACTGGCTTGCCGGAATAAGGGCAATTGCTATTTTCGGATGGTCCCGAGGTTACCGGACGCGCTGGCAGAGGTGCCGGGCCGGGCCAGGGCCCCTCCGGAAAATCTAGATCATACCCCGGCTGGATATAGTCTTGGGCAATTCCCATCGCCCGCCAGCGCCGAAATGCAGGGTCGCCAAGATGGGCGGCAATGTAGGCATTGGCAGTGTCGCTTCGGGGCAGGTTGTAAGTCGCGAAGCGGCTGGCAGCAGGCGCAAAGAACACATCGGCGATCGAATATTCTCCGAACAGCCAAGGCCCGCTGTGGCCAAAGTTTTCGCGGCAGTGCTCCCACAGCTCCACCATTCGTGCCACGTCTGTCAGCACATCTTCGGTCGCGGAAAAGTCGGGGTAGTGACGCCGCAGGTTCATGGTGCATGCGCCGCGCAATGCGGTGAATGAGGCATGCATTTCCGCTGTTACCGAGCGCGCGGAAGCGCGGGCTGCTGGGTCAACAGGCCACATCTTTTTCTCGGGGTTCTGCTCTGCCAGTGTTTCCGCCATCGCAAGCGTGTCGTAAACGACTACGTCGTCAAATTTCATAGCAGGCACCAGTCGGGCAGGTTTGAAGTCCTCTAGCATCTGGTGGAATTCGGGCTGATACATGCGCGCGGATTGGCAGCTTACGGGTATTCCGAATGTTTCGAACAGAAGCCAGCCCCGCAGGGACCAGCTGGAATAGGTTTTATCGGCTATAGCGAGTTCATATTTCATTAACGCAGGATCGGCTAAACTGAAAAGAATGCAAATCGTGTTTTGTGATCGCCATCGTCACAATGCGTGATTGTCAGCACGTATCACAGGCGCATATCGCGGGCGTATGTTGACGGCTCATATCGTTGTCATACGGTGTGATTCACGCCAAGGACACGCCACGCGGTGCCCATGTGCTCCAGCCGTGTGACCGAAAGGTTATCTATTTTGAAAGATAGCGCGGCTTTCGCGCTCATCCCGGCTGCGCGTTGTACCTGCGTCAGGATCGCCCCGAAATGGGCAACCACTATGATGTCGGTGTCCGGATGAGTGTCGCGCAACCGGTCTACCCCGCGGCTGACGCGGGTTGCGGCTGCGTCCCAGCTTTCGCCGTTTGGGGGGGCGTGGGGGCCCGGGTCCGACCAATAGGCGCGGGACAGTTCAGCGTGGGTTTCCGCTACTTGCTTGAAAGTGCGGTCCTCCCAATCGCCAAAGTGAAGCTCCCGCAGGTCGGGGTCGCTTGGCAACCTTTGGCGTCCAGACGAAAGCGCATCAGCGGTGGCGACGCAGCGTATCAGGTCAGAAGAGATGACCAGCGCGTCCTGTGGGAGGTGCGAATTTAGACGGTCAAGCGCTGGCAGATCGGACAAGTCGGCTGGTGCGTCGGTCCACCCAATAAGCCCGTCGCGATGGGTTGGACCATGGCGGATAAACCAGAAGCGGCTCATGCCATATTTGCCGGAAGCCGGCCCTTTAGCACCTGTGGAATACCAGCTGTAACCATCACGACCAAATCAGCCTCCGCGGCCAGTTTCGCATTCAACCGTCCTTGGTCTTTTTGAAAGCGCCGACCCAGCTGCGTGTCGGGAATAACGCTGTGCCCTACCTCGTTGGAGACTGTAACAATCGGGAAATTACTGGAGCGTACAGCCGTTAAAAGGGGTTCTGACGGGTCTTTCGGACAATTTTCTGATAAAATTAAATTCGACAACCATAATGTCATGCAGTCTATTAAAACGATCTGGTTTTCAGGGATGGATTTTAACGCTTCCGGTACCGCAATCGGGGTTTCGATAGTTGACCAGTCTGGGCCGCGATCTAATTGATGTTGCTTGATTTTATCCGCCATTTCACCATCGAATGCCTGTGCTGTAGCGATATAGGTGCGGGGCCGGTTGGCCTGTCGTACCAAGCTCTCTGCGAGCCTTGATTTGCCTGAGGCAACGCCGCCCAAAATCAAGGAAAATTTAGGAAAAGTAAAAATAATCGCACTCCCTTGTGAACGCTTTGGGGGGTTCAGACGTAGTATAATGAGAGCAAGCTTCAACAAGCTCAAGCGCAGAATGGACGAGGAGACCCGATCATGCCTCTTGATGATGTTACCAACCACGACTTCCGCCGTCAGGCAATGAAAGCCGAACTGCTGGACGCTGATACCGAAATCGCACTCGCCCGTGCCTGGCGTGACGAGCGGGACGAAAAAGCCCTTCATCGCCTAATCAACGCTTACATGCGGTTGGCGATTTCGATGGCATCCAAATTCCGCAGGTATGGTGCCAATACTCAGGACCTCATTCAGGAAGCGGGTGTGGGTCTTATGAAGGCAGCTGACAAGTTCGATCCAGACCGGGGCGTGCGGTTTTCGACCTACGCGCAGTGGTGGATCAAAGCGGCCATTCAGGATTACGTGATGCGTAATTGGTCCATGGTGCGGACGGGTTCGACTAGCAGTCAAAAGGCGCTTTTCTTTAACCTTAAACGGGTGCAGGCCACATTGGAACGGGAAGCCAGTGCCGCCGGTGAGGAACTGGACGGGCACCAGCTGTCAGAAATGATCGCGCAGGAAATTGGTGTGCCGCTGCGCGATGTGGAAATGATGCGGGGGCGCCTTTCCGGTTCGGACTTCTCTTTGAACGCTCAGCAATCTGCCGAGGACGAGGGTCGCGAATGGCAGGATACTTTGGCGGACGAAGGTCCGCAGGCCGCCGAGATGGTAGAGCGTAATCACGACCTGGGCCAGCTGCGCAATTGGTTAACCACAGCGATGGAAGGGCTGAACGAGCGGGAACGCTATATTCTGGCACAGCGTTTGCTGGTGGAAGATCCACGCACGTTGGGGTCCATTGGCGATGAACTGGGCCTGTCCAAGGAGCGTATTCGTCAGGTGGAATCAGCGGCGCTCGGCAAACTGAAAAAGTTGCTTGAGAAAAATACAGGTAATTCCGCCGAATTGATGGCCGAATTGATGTGATCGCTAAAGCCTCCGCGTGGAAGGTGGATATTTAGACCAAAAAGAGAGCGGTTCCAGCTTTTGCCGGAACCGCCCTTTGCTTTGCCCGTGAAGCTGGCTAAGTCTGGTGCCAGAGCAAACGGGAGTGAACGATGTTGAACGGGCGCAGGGTTTTACTGGTGATTGGCGGCGGGATTGCGGCGTATAAAAGCCTCGATCTGATCCGGCGTTTGCAGGAACGGGGCGCGCGTGTTGTGCCTGTGATGACCAAGGCGGCGGAAGAATTTGTCACGCCTCTGTCGGTGTCGGCGCTTGCAGGCGCGAAGGTTTATCGTGAACTGTTCGATCTGACGGATGAGGCAGAGATGGGCCACATCCAACTGTCCCGTTCCGCCGATCTGGTGGTGGTTGCGCCGGCTACGGCAGATTTGATGGCAAAAATGGCCCACGGCGTCGCCGGCGATCTGGCGAGCACGCTTTTGATGGCCACGGACAAACGTGTCCTGATCGCACCGGCGATGAATGTGCGCATGTGGGATCACGCGGCCACACAGCGCAATCTTGAGACTTTGAAACAGGACGGCGTTCTAGTGGTCGGACCGGACAGCGGCAATATGGCCTGCGGGGAATACGGGCCGGGCAGGATGGCAGAGGTGCCACAGATCGTTGCCGCGGTCGAAGATGCGTTGCTGGACGGGCCGTTGCGAGGGAAGCATATTCTGGTAACAAGCGGGCCGACCCATGAACCGATTGATCCGGTGCGCTATATCGCGAACCGGTCTAGCGGGGCGCAGGGTACGGCAATTGCGCAGGCGCTTGCAGGGCTTGGCGCGCGGGTGACATTCGTGTCGGGACCAGCGGATCATCCAATGCCCGAGGGCGTGGACGTGGTGCGGGTTGAAACTGCTGCGCAGATGTTGGCGGCTGTGGAACAGGGATTGCCCGCAGACGCAGCCGTATTTGCAGCAGCAGTGGCGGACTGGCGTGTGGCGAGCGCTTCGGACAGCAAGATCAAAAAGGACGGCAGCGGGGCTTTGCCGGTGTTAGAATTTGCAGAGAACCCTGATATCCTTGCAACGGTCAGTCAGAAGGTGGAAGGCCGCCCCGCGCTTGTCGTGGGATTTGCGGCAGAAACCGACGATGTGATTAACCATGCAACAGCAAAACGGCAGCGCAAGGGGTGTGATTGGATCGTGGCCAATGATGTGTCACCGGAAACCGGTATCATGGGGGGCTCCGAGAATGCCGTGACGTTGATCCACAATGACGGCTCCGAAAGCTGGCCCCGCATGGGAAAACAGGCAGTGGCGGATCGTTTGGCGGCAAAAATATCAGAGGTGATCGGTGGCTGATCTTGCAGTGAAAATTATCTATCTGGAGGGCGCGGACACGGCGATACCTCTGCCTGCCTATGAAACAGACGGGGCGGCGGGCATGGATTTGCGGGCCAATCTGGCGGACCGGGGTTCGGTGGAAATCGCGCCGCAGACCCGCGCTTTGGTGCCCACAGGACTGGCGCTGGAAATCCCGCGCGGGTTTGAAGCGCAGGTGCGCCCGCGTTCGGGCCTTGCCTTGAAACACGGGCTGACCGTGGCCAATGCGCCTGGAACAATCGACAGCGATTATCGCGGACCGCTGGGGGTGATCCTGATCAACCTCGGCGACACTGCTTTTACCATTAACCACGGCGACAGGATTGCACAGATCGTCTTTGCGCCAGTGATGCAGGTGGGCTGGGACCTGACCGGAACACTCGGCGAGACAGAGCGCGGGTCGGGTGGTTTCGGCTCCACAGGGCAGGGCTGATGGGACTGACGCTGATCCTGATTGCAGGGGCCGCCTTTGCGCTGCGCTTGCTGGGGGCTTCGCGCTGGGCGCAGGGGGCCGTAGTTGCCATCAGTCTGGCGTTTGTTGTGTTGGTGCAGCTGACCTTACCGCCCACATCCGCATTGCGGGTGGCAACCGGCGGATCGCTTGCGAACTGGTTGATTTTACTGGCGGTTCTTGCTGTTGTCGGGGCTTACAGCTTTGGCATCAAGGCGTTGAAACAACGGGCGGAGGATCGCGTGGAACCTGTACAGAAAACCGACAAGCTGAGTGAGACAGAGCTGGATCGCTACGCCCGCCATATTGTTCTGCGTGAAATCGGCGGTCCGGGTCAGCAGAAATTACGCAAAGCGCGTGTGCTCGTGGTGGGCGCAGGGGGGCTGGGCGCGCCGGTCTTGCAATATCTGGCGGCAGCAGGCGTGGGCACCATCGGGGTGATTGACGATGACATCGTGTCGTTGTCCAACTTGCAAAGGCAGGTACTGTTTTCGGAGGATGAACTGGACACGCCCAAGGTTTTTGCTGCGCAGAAACGGCTAAAAGGGTTGAACCCGTTTGTGGAGGTTCAGCCTTATAACCGCCGGATCACTGAAGAAAACAGCGCGGAGCTGGTCGGCGCCTATGATCTTGTGCTGGACGGGACGGACTCTTTTGCCACCCGCGCGCTTGTGAATAAGGCTTGCGTGGCGGCTGGCGTGCCCTTGGTTTCCGGTGCGATCGGGCAGTGGGAAGGACAAGTGACGGTTTTTGATCCCGCCCACGGCGATCCCTGTTATGCCTGTCTATTCCCCGAGGAACCTGCCGATGGACTGGCCCCAAGCTGTGCCGAGGCGGGTGTGGTCGGGGCCTTGCCTGGAATTATCGGGTCGATGATGGCGGCCGAGGCGATCAAGGAAATCACCGGAGCAGGGCAGGTTTTGCGCGGCTCTATGTTGATTTTCGATGCACTTTATGGCGAAAGCCGGAAGATACAAATTGAACGGCGCGATGGTTGCGCTGTCTGTGGAGGAATTTAAGATGGCCCATGTAACCCTTGCCGAATGCGATGCGGCCTTGCCCCATGTGCTGGAGGCCCCTAAAGAAGCCGCGATTGAGGTCCTGTGCCACCGTCCCGACTTTGGTCAACGGGATTACCGCGATGCGCTGGAGCTGCGCGTGGCGACAGGGATCGAAAATGAACGCTGGATGAAGCACCCTTGGATGAAGCTGGAGGACGGCTCCCCCGATCCGCGCATTCAGGTGTCCATCTTGCAAAAGCGTGTGCTGGACCTGTGCTGGCGCGACCGCGATGAGGTCGTCTATCCTGGTGATACGATGATAGCAGATATGGATCTGGGGGAGGAAAACCTACCCGCAGGCACCCGTCTGCAAGCTGGCACGGCCATTCTGGAGGTGTCCGATGTGTTCAACACCGCCTGCGCCAAATGGAAAGTCCGCCACGGCCGCGAAAGCTTTGACTGGATTAACAAGCCAGAGAACGTGAAACACCGTTTGCGTGGTGCCTTGTGCAGCATTGTTCAGGACGGTGTGGTGCGCAAAGGCGATATTCTGCGCAAGCTCTGATCACTGGCGGGTTGGCTGGTCAGTCCGGCGTGCGGGTATAATCCGCGTCGCTGACCTGCTCCAGCCAGTCTGCAACCCGTCCGTCCTGTGCTTCTTGCATGGCGATATGTTCCATCGCGGTGTCGGGTGCAGCGCCGTGCCAGTGTTCTTCGTTCGGGGCAAAGAACACGGTGTCTCCGGCGCGAACGGATTGGGGCGTCTGCCCCCGCAACCCAACGAGGCCAGTGCCAGAAGTGATGTAAATCGTCTGGCCAAGCGGATGGGTGTGCCACGCTGTACGCGCCCCCGGTGCAAAATAGACCTTCAACGCCCGCAGGCGTGCGGGTTCCGGCGCCTCGATGATCGGGTCCTGCCAGACATCGCCGGTAAACCAGTCGGAACTGGCCTTGCGGGTCGGCCTGCTGGCATTGCGGGTGATGTCCATACCCTGTCCTTTCGGGATTGGTGTCTCGCGAAACGCGCCCTACAGCATGCTTGGCACAACCTGATCCGGTGGCCGGTGTCCGTCTGCGAAGGTTTTGATATTGATGATAACTTTCTCACCCATCTCAACGCGGGCTTCTTCCGTGGCCGAAGCCATGTGGGGCAGCAGCATGACGTTGTTCAGATCACGCAGACGGGGATTAATTTCATTGCCGTGCTCGAACACGTCCAGTCCGGCACCGGCCAGCTCTCCGGCGCGGAGCATACGGGTGAGGGCGTTTTCATCCACCACTTCCCCGCGGGAGGTGTTGATGACAATCGCGCTCGGCTTCATCAGTTTCATGCGCCGCGCGTTCAGCAGGTGGAAGGTGCTGGGCGTGTGGGGGCAGTTGATCGAAACCACATCCACCCGCGCGAGCATCTGGTCAAGGCTTTCGCAATAGGTGGCGTTCAGCGCGGACTCTGCGTCTTTGTGGACCCGTTTGCGATTATGATAGAATACCTGCATCCCAAAGGCATTGGCGCGGCGGGCCACGGCCGATCCGACCTGACCCATGCCCAGAATGCCAAGCCGTTTGCCCCCCAGACGTGCGCCCAGAAAGGCGGAAGGAGACCAGCCCTGCCAGTCCCCTGACTGCAAGTGGCTGGAACCTTCGCGGAACCGGCGCATCACGGCCAGCATCAGCGCCATCGTCATGTCAGCCGTGTCATCGGCCAGGACACCCGGCGTGTTGGACACAAGGATGCCGCGCTGGCGGGCCGTTGCCACGTCGATATGATCCACACCGGAACCGTAATTCGCAATCAGCCGCAGATTGTCACCGGCCTGTGCCAGCATCCCCGCATCAATTGTGTCGCTTAGGGTTGGCACCAGCACATCGGCGGTCCGCAGCGCAGCGGTCAGCTGTTCACGGCTGAGAGGGGTATCGGTTTCGTTCAACTTAACGTCGAACAGTTCGGAAAGACGCTTTTCGACAGTGGCAGGCAACCGTCGCGTAACGACAACACTTAACTTACTTGAGGGCATTTGATGTAACCAACTCTGGATTTGTTTTTCCCATTCTGCCAAGGAATTACCCAATGGGGCAAGATCAAAGACCCCCACAGAGGCAAAAGATTTCATTAGACGACAACGGCGGATGACGATGGCGCGGGCAGCTTTCACTTTACTGGTTCTGGGATGTCTCATTCTGGCGGGATTCGGGGGCGGAACGGCCTTTGCCGCGGGAAAGCGTGGTCCGGTGACAAACCTGCCGCTGCCGCGCTTTGTGTCGATGAAGTCGGATGAAGGTAATGTGCGGCGTGGTCCGTCGCTGACCCACCGTGTGGACTGGGTGTTCAAACACGAAAACCTGCCCCTGCAAATCGTTGCCGAGTACGGCCACTGGCGGCGGGTTCAGGATGCCGAAGGGCAGGGCGGCTGGATGCACTATTCGCTGCTGTCGGGGTCTCGCTATGTGATTGTGCAGGAAGACAACGCACGCTTATACCTCACGCCCAATGACGCCGCTGCAACCCGTGCTCTGGCAGAGCGTGGCGCCTTGGCCCGCCTTGGCACCTGTGAGGCTGAATTCTGTGAAATCAGCGCCCAAGGGGCCAAGGGCTGGGCCAAGAAGTCCGATCTCTGGGGCGTTTTCCCCGACGAAATCCGCGACTGATCCGCTATAGCGTTACCACCACCGATCCCATTTTGTCCGCCGCTTCAACCCGTTCATGGGCTGTCACCACCTGATCCAGCGGGTAGCTGGCCGCGACGGAATGGGTCAGTTGATCCGCTTCCAGCATTGCGGTCAGCCCATCAATTGACTGGCGGCGTGCCTCCGGTGACAGAATATAAACGAGGATCATGCGCAAGGTCAGGTCTTTGAACATCATCGGCATGAAGGGCAGTTGCGGCGCAGGATCACCGGCAGAACCATAGGCGGCGATTGTCCCGCTCTGGCGCATGACCTCGGTGAGCAGCGGCGCGTTTACCCCGAACTCCAGTTCCACCGCACGGTGAACGCCCCCCGTCAGGTCGAGTATTTGCGCCGCCGCATCTGCATCACGGTAGTTCACCACATGATCCGCTCCGGCAGTGCGGACATAGTCCGCCTTTTCTTCGCTGGAAACGGTTGTGATAACCTCGGCCCCGCCGATTTTGGCCATCTGGATCGCGTAGCGGGCCACAGTTCCGGCACCACCGGACACAAGGATTTTCTGGCCCTCCACGGCGCCGTCCGCGTATACCGCGCGGTAGGCTGTCAGTGCAGGAATGCCAAGACAGGCGGCTGCGTCAAACGGTGTGCTGTCGGGCAGATCGACCGCTTGTTCAGAAGGCAGCGCGATGTACTCGGCGCAGGTGCCAAGGGGGCGCTGCCACTGGCCGTTCCAAATCCAGACCCGCTGGCCGATCCGTGCGGAATCAACACCGTTGCCAACCGCCTCTACCACACCCGCACCATCGGAATGGGGGATGATCAGCGGATAGGCCATCGCGCGCGCACCAGCGCGGGATTTCACATCGGAAGGATTGGCCCCCGAGGTTTCCAGACGCACCAGAACCTCTCCGGCGGCGGGGGTCGGGGTTGGCTGATCGCCCAGTTGCAGAACGGCTCTGGCTGCGCCTTGTTCAGTATAAAAAGCAGCTTTCATAGGATTTCCTTAATCTTTGATCTGTAGTCTGGCACCAACGCCTATGGTGCGGGGGGCAGGCCACGCCCTTTCAGAAGCGCGTCAACTTTGGGCAGGCTGCCGCGGAACGCTGTGTAAAGGTCCGCGCCTTCGGCTTTGCCACCGGCAGAATAGATGTGATCGTGCAGTTTCGCCGCCAGCTCGGGGTTGAACGGGTCGCCTGTTTCTTCAAACGCGGCAAAGGCGTCTGCGTCCATGACCTCGGACCACATGTAACTGTAATAACCGGAGGAATAGCCGTCACCGGAGAAAACATGCGCAAAATGCGGCGTGGCATGGCGCATACGAATCGCGGCAGGCATACCCAAGCCCTTCAGGATTTCTGCCTGACGCGCCAGCGGATCAACAGGGGGCGTGTCGGAATGGAACGCCAGATCCACCAATGCCGACGCGGTGTATTCCACCGTGGAGAACCCCATGTCGAAGTTTTCGGCGGCCAACAGTTTGTCCAACAGCGCTTTTGGGATCGGCGCGCCGGTTTCTGCGTGGCGGGCGTATTTTTCCAGAACGTCCGGCACCGACAGCCAGTGTTCGTAAAGCTGGCTTGGCAGTTCGACGAAATCGCGCGCCACAGAAGTGCCTGAGATCATCGGATAGTGAACATCCGACAGCATTGAGTGCAGCGCGTGTCCGAATTCGTGGAACAGGGTGCGGGCATCGTCAAAGGTCAGCAGATTCGGCTCGCCCTCGGGGGCCTTGGCAAAGTTGCAGACGTTCACGGTAATGGGCCGGATGTCCGCATCCAGATTGGACTGGGCCCGAAAGCGCGAACACCACGCGCCGGAGCGTTTGGAAGATCGGGCAAAGTAATCCCCGATAAACACCGCCATATGCCGATCGCCCTTGCGCACTTCCCATGCGCGGGCATCTTTGTGGTAGAGCGGCACATCAAGCGCGTGGAACGTCAGTCCGAACAACCGATTGGCCGTGTCAAAAGCCGCCTCTATCATCTGATCGAGCTGGAAATACGGCTTCAGTTCCGCCTCATCCAGATCATATTCAGCCGCGCGCAATTTTTCTGCGTAGTAACGCCAGTCCCAAGGTTCCAGATCGCCGTTCACACCGTCGTCGTGCATTAGTTCCGTCAGCCGCGCTGCATCCGCATTTGCCGCAGCCTTCGCGGGCTCCCAGACCGCCATCAACAATTCGCGCACGGCTTCAGGGGTTTTAGCCATCTCCGGTTCCAGTTTGAAATCGGCAAATGTGTCATAGCCCAGCAAATTCGCCCGCTCCTGACGCAACGCCAAAGTCTCGCGCACGATGTCGATGTTGTCGGTCTTGCCGCCATTCTCACCCCGTTTGCCCCATGCGATATAGGCTTTCTCTCGCAAGTTGCGCCGCGCCGAGAATTGTAGAAACGGCGCGATCAGAGAGCGGGAAAGGGTGATGACATAGCCCTCGAGCCCCCGTTCCTGCGCCGCAGATTTTGCGGCGGCCTTCAAAAAGTCCGGCAAACCGTCGAGATCATTCTCGCCCAGTTCCATGAACCATTCTCGCTCGTCCGCGAGAAGGTTTTGGGAAAAGGCCGTGCCCAGTTCCGCCAGTCGTTTGGTCACTTCGGGCAGGCGCGCTTTGGCAGCACCTTCAAGCTGCGCACCGGCACGCACGAACATGCGGTGGTACAGTTCCAACACGCGCAACTGTTCCGCGCCAAGGTTAAGGGCCTCTCGGTTATGATAAAGCCCGTCGACCCGCGCAAACAGAGCTTCGTTCATCACTGTTTCCGAACTGAAAGACGCAAAACGCGGTGAAAGGTCCCTTTGCAGTGCCTCGCGCTCGGGGTTGCTGTCCGCCCCCGTCAGATTAAAGAAAACGCCAGCAACCTTGTCCATCAACCCGTCCGCCTGTTCAAGCGCGTCGATGGTATTGGCATAACTGGCGGGTTCGGGATTATCAGCGATTTCGTTGATCGCAGCGCGCGACTGTTTGAACGCCTCTTCAAAGGCGGGCGCAAAATCGGCGTCGCTGATCTGGGCAAAGGGGGGCAGGGCGAAAGGGCCGGACCAATCGGAAAGAAACGGGTTTTGCGTGGACATGTCAGAGGCTCCTGAAAACATTTGAAGCCGACCTTATGCGCCTTGATCACAGGTTTCCAGAGCTTGCGGATCACAAGGGTGCGGGGGCGTAGGGGCAGGCGCGCGGTGCTGGCGGTTATTTCTGGCACATCGGGTGCAAAAACTGTTCACAGCCCATCAGCTTTGACACAGTTTGGCCCCTTTCCCCGCCTAGTTTCGGGGGCGTGGAATCGGTTTGGTAAGCGGGAAGATGAAGAAACGAATTACAATAGGATTGGCTGGGCTTTGCTGTGCCATTGGTGTGGGCGGCTACATGCTTGCGGGGGCATCGGTGTATTCGCAGGTGCCAATGATGGAGAGCATGGCGCATTCCGAATACCCCCCGTTTGATGTGGAACGTAAAACCGGCGCTTCAGCGCGTGCCGATCTGGGTGCCATGTCAAAAGATCCAGCTTTGGATGTGCAAGAAACGCCTGCCGGACCCGGAAAACTGCTGGGGGCATTGCTTAGCGGTGGAGCGGAAATGGTGAAATCGCGCAGTTATGAACCGGGCGAAAGCCGCTTTAAAAAGGTCGGGACGTTCGCAGCACCTTGCACTTCGGGTGGCGGCGCAAAAAGATGCAGCACATCTGAGTAATCGTTACTCGACCGGATCAGCGTTCACCCCATGCCAGCGAACTTGTTGAACATGGGGGTTGGCATCGGCGAGCACCTGCAATTCTGCATGTTCGGGCCATAACCGCAGGGTTAGCTGGGCCTTTCCCTGATCGCTCAGCTCGAACGACAGCCAAGCAAGAGGGGTGTCAGGTGTCCCATTGGGACCCGCCTTCTCCATTGCGCGGGTGATTTTTTGTTGGGTCGCTTCGGGCAGATATTGCCAAGTGATGGAGTGCATGAAGACGCGGGTTTGGCCGCGCGGTGCAGGGCTTTGGCACATCTGCTTCACCCAATCCCCCGCATCAGCGGCATGTAATGTCGGAGGGAAATCCCGCGCCAGTGCAATTGCTGCACGCGTACGGGCAAGGCGTTCGGGTTGATCCGGCCAGATATAGGCCAGCAACCGGAGCGCCTGCTTTGGGTCGGTCACGCGGATCGGGTTCACATCACAGCCCTGTCGCGCGGTAATCTCTGGCATCTGCGTTGGCGCTGCCCCTTCCCAGTCCGGCGCAAGGCGCACTTCAGAGCCTGCATCCCCCAAATGAACGCGGCCCAATTGGTGGGAAAACCGGTCAAGATTAAGGTTCAACCCGCCCGAGGAGCCGATTTCGTAAAGCACCAGGGGCAGCCCGCTTTGCTGCCCGATTACCGAAAGCCCTGCCATCAACAGGCTGGCACGGGCCACCTCGTTGGTTTGCGGCGCAAATTCCAGAAAGTCCAGAATCTGGGCATCACAGCGTTGCAAGGTGCCCGCCACTGCCTGCGCCAGTTCGTGGCTTTTTGGCATCTCGTTAGGGGGATAAACTGCGGCCAGCTCCGGGCTTTGCCCTGACAGAACCATCGCATGGCATGCACCACTTAACCGCAAGGGGACCACATCCCGCATTGGACCTGCTGCCCCCGGCCAATCAATGACCCTGCGCCCCGTTGCGGTGGTGTTATCCAGCGTGTCCACGAGCGCCAGCAGCAGGGCCGAGGTGAATTCCGAGCCTAACTGACGGCACCAAGCGGCCTGACGTTCAAAAGCGCTGCGATCCAAAGGCATTCCTTCCTCCATGTCGTTTTCGCCACAACCCCTGTCGATTGACAGTGGATCAGGCCCGCAATTTTTGGCTATCTGATTGCAACTTATCGCCTAAAAGAGAGTCGTGCTATGAAAACTCACGTAAAAGCCTGTGTTGTCGGCGGCGGCGCTGTCGGGGCCTCGATTGCGTACCACCTTGCCAAAGCAGGCTGGAAGGATGTTGTTCTGCTGGAGCGGGACGAACTGACGTCAGGGTCCACATGGCACGCAGCGGGGCTGTTGCCGCTGTTCAACATGTCCTATGCGACCACGCATATCCATGATTACTCGGTGAAATTTTACAAAACGCTGGAAGAAGAAACCGGATTGAACGCCGGTTTTTCTGTGGTTGGCAATCTGCGCATGGCCCAAACCAAAGAGCGGATGGATGAATATTTGCTTTACGGGACCACGGCAGAATCCGTTGGCGTGCCGTTCGAACAGCTGACCCCCGCGCAGATTAAGGAACGCTGGCCCCTGATCCGCACCGAGGATCTGCACGGCGCGATTTACCACCCGACAGATGGTTACATCAATCCCGCCGATGTCACGATGGCCATGGCAAAAGGCGCACGGCAACGGGGTGTCGAGATCATCCGCAAGCGGCAGGTGGACAGCTATGAATGGACCGGATCCGAATGGATCGTGCGCGGTACTGTCATGGTCGAAGTGGGCGGTAATCTGGTGCCTTCTGAGGAAACCTTTGAAATTCACGCCGAACATGTGGTGACGGCAACCGGCAACCACGCACAGCGCACGGCAAAACTGCTCGGGATTAAAATCCCTGCGATCCCTGTCGAGCACCAGTTTATCGTCACCGATGCGGACCCTGAACTACAAGCCTACCGCGCGGCAGGACACGCCGAACATCCCGTCATCCGCGATGCGGATGCGCAGTCCTATGTGCGTGAAGAACGGGGCGGCTGGATTTTGGGCGTCTACGAAAAGAACGCTCCGGCGCGGTTTGAATACGGCGTGCCGGACAGTTTCCGCGCCGACCTGTTCCAACTGGATCTGGAGCGGATCGAAGACCAGTACATGGCGATGATCCACCGGATTCCGTCTTGTGAAAACTCTGGCCTGAAAGACGATTTCAACGGCCCGATCTGCTATACACCCGACGGCAATCCGCTGGTGGGTCCGGCACCGGGACTGCGCAATATGTGGTTGGCCGAAGGCTTCTCCTTCGGGATCACTGCCGCCGGTGGCACCGGCTATTACATGGCGCAGATGATGGTCGAGGGCGAGGCCGAGATCGACATGGCATCGCTCGATCCCAAACGCTATGGCAGCTGGATGACAACCGAGTTTGCAGCCCGCAAAAATGAGGAATGCTACGACCACGTATACATCCTGCACCACCCTGACGAGGAACGTCCCGCCGCACGTCCGCTGCGCACGGCACCGGCCTATGATCGCCAAAAGGCGCTGGGCGCGCAGTTCGGATTCGTGAACGGCTGGGAGCGTCCGAACTACTACGGACCACTGGATGCGCCAGAGACTTTTGACCATGACGGGCGGTCTTTCCGCCGTGGCACATGGTGGCAATATGCGGTCGAGGAGGCCAAATCCATCCGCGAAGGGGTTGGCCTTGTGGATGCCACAGCCTTTACCAAACATGTGGTCAAAGGACCGGGCGCGACCGCGTTTCTGGACTGGTTCACCTGTAACAAACTGCCCAAAATCGGCCGCATCAACCTGACCTATGCGCTGACGGATGCAGGCACCACTCGCACCGAATACACCATCGTGCGCAATGGCGAGGATTCCTATTATCTGGTCTCCGCTGGTGCTTGGACAGATTACGACGCCGATTTCCTACGCAAAGCGGCTGAAGATAAAGCTAACGAATTTGGCTATATCGAAATCCAGACTGTCACCAATCAATGGGGTGTCTTTGCCATTGCAGGGCCGAAATCCCGCGATGTTCTGAAAAAAATCATCAAGGACGCCGATCCAGAAACCGCCCTGTCAAACAAGCGGTTCCCTTGGTTGTCCGCACAACAGATCGAACTGGGCATGTGTCCGGTGAATGCGATCCGTGTGGCCTATACCGGAGAGCTGGGCTGGGAATTGCACCACCCGATCGAGATGCAGAACTACCTGTGGGATCTGATCCTGAAAGCGGGCGAGGAATACGGTCTGAAGCTGGTCGGCGCACGGGCGCAAAACTGGCTGCGGCAGGAGAAATCCTACCGCGCATTCGGCAACGAACTGGGCCGTGATGCCACCCCAGCCGAAGCCGATTTGCCCCGCTTTATTGACCTGTCCAAGGATTTCAACGGCAAGGAAGCGATGGAGGCCAAAGGCATTCGTTCCAAATGCGTGACCCTGTTGATTGACGGACCTGATGATGCCGACCCGTGGGGCCGCGAGGCACTGCTTCTGGACGGCAAAAAGATCGGGCGCTTAACTTCTGGCGGGTATTCCGTGCATTTCGAAAAACAGATCGGTCTGGGCTATGTCTCCCCAGAACTGGCTGTTGTGGGGCAAAAGCTGCAGGTGCGGATGCTCGGTGAATTGTGGGAGGCCGAGGTGGTTGAAGACAGCCCCTATGATCCAACCAACGCCAATATCCGCATGAACGGGTAACACCGGATTACCAGTATTAATACGCCATCGAACGCCGCCTTTAATTGGGGCGGCGTTCTTTCATTTTAGCATCCTATTCTACCTCTGGTTTAAAGATTGGCCCTGTTCAAACTTATTCACGTTCTGCCCAAATTTTGTGCTATTCTTCAGTTACTATCGGGATGTCGGTGCCATTGGGGTACTGTCAAAATCACTCGAACAAGGAATTTTTTATGAACTTACGATATAACGGAGGTGACTCCGGTTTTTTCAGCGCACCCTTCGCGGAAGCGGGAATGTTCTCCACGATCACAAGCACTACGGTTGTTTATGACACTGCCAGTTCTGAAACCGTGATCGAGGGCAGCGGATTTGCCGAGGCGAGCGCAGGTGTACCAGATTCAACTGGAACCGTGACAAGTGTCACCTACAAACAAGACGGCAAGGTTGTTGCCAGATTTTCCGATCTGGGTTGGGCAATGTCGGCCCTTCTGCCAGCACTTATCGCAATTGACAGCGATGACTACACCGGCATCAACGCCCTGCTTTCAAGCGATGTGCTGAACATAAGCGCTGGCGGTTCTGAAGACGCATTCGTCCTGCCGGTAGAACTGGAACTGGACGGCGGCGTCAATTTCGCGGGATCCTCCCACGATGATGTGGTGGCATCAGGGGACGGCGACGACCACCTGATAGGGCGCAGCGGCAGCGATACTTTGGATGGGGGCGCCGGCAACGACACGATCGAAGGCGGGACGGGGCATGACACGTTGAAAGGCGGCGCGGATGATGACGACATTTCCGGCGGAACCGGCCACGACGACATTTCCGGCGGTTCCGGAGACGACACGTTAAACGGCGATGGCGGCAAGGACACGATCTCCGGCGGCGACGGTGACGACATGATCGATGGCGGTGGCGGCAAGGACCGGATTGACGGCGGAGACGGCAACGACAGGATCACTGCTGGCAAGGGCCGTGATGTGGTTGACGGCGGCGCTGGCGATGACGAAATCGACGGTGACAAAGGCCATGACAAGCTGAACGGCGGTGCCGACAACGACATCATTCGTGGCGGTGCCGGTAAGGACCAGATCGACGGTGGCGATGGCAACGACATCCTTGGCGGGAATGCCGGTAAAGACACGATCGAGGGCGGCGCGGGCAATGACTTTATCGTTGGCGGTTCCGGTAAGGACGTGCTTTACGGCGGCACCGAAGCCGACCAGTTTATCTTCAACGACGCCAAGGACAGTGGCAAAGGCAAGTTCGGCGATGTTGTTATGGACTTCGAACAGGGTATCGATTTCCTCGACTTCTCTGGCTTGGGGGCCGAGTTTATCGGGGATGCCAAATTCTCGGGCACCGGCGCCGAAGTTCAGGCCAGAAACGACGGAGACGGCAATTCCATTCTGATCGTTGATGTGGACGGCGACGGCAAAGGCGATATGCGCATCGACGTGATGGGCGTAGAGGATCTGATGGCAGACAGCATTGTTTCGCTTGACGTCGCCTGATACCCGACCCTTCTGAAAACCCGAAAGCCCGGCCCCGCGCCGGGCTTTTTATTGGCGGCGTTCAAGATATTCCTGACTTGTTTTTCCTGCAAGGGCGGTGTGAAACTGGTGTTCTAACCCTGTCCGAAGGAGGAGCACCGTGTCGCAACGTTTGGCCCATACAGCACTGGTCGTGCGCGATTATGACGAAGCCATAGCCTTTTACGTGGATGTACTGGGGTTCGAACTGGTCTCGGATACGTTCCAGCCTGAACAGGACAAACGCTGGGTCGTGGTGCGGCCCAAGGGGGAGGGGTCAGCCTCGCTGCTGCTGGCGCGTGCTTCGAGTGAGACCCAGCAATCGTTTGTGGGCAATCAGGCAGGGGGACGTGTGTTTCTATTCCTGCAAACCGATGATTTCTGGCGGGATTACAAGCTATACATCTCACGCGGGGTGGAGTTCACTCGGGATCCCAAAGTGATGGACTACGGCACTGTGGCCGTGTTCAAAGACCTGTACGGGACGCTTTGGGATCTGATCGAGTTTGCCGAATAACCGCGTCTTAACGCATGAATTTGCCAAGGATGTCATTCATCGGGGAACCATCCCCGTCCGCATCCAGAAGCTGGGACAACTGGCCGAGATCGGGCGCATTGCTGTCTGCGCCACCGCCCAGAAAGCCGCCGACCATCCCCATGATGCCGCCGCTGCTGTCAGCGCCGGAAAACCGGCCCATCAGGTTCTCTATCGTGTTGTCAGGCATCTCTTTCTGCAGCCCGCCCTGTAGCATCGCGGCGAGCGCGGGCAGGAATTGCATCACGGTAGACAGATCAATCCCGGTGCGATTTGCAGCTTCTGACGCGATCTCTTTGGGGGCTTGATGCCCGCCCATCAGTGTTTCCAGAAAGGCCATGCCTTGGGCCTGACCTGTGGGGGCGGCCGCCTGCGAAGCGTCCTCAAAGTAGCTGCGTTGTTGTTCACCGTGAAGCGAGGACAGCAATTCCTGCATCCCGCCGCTTTCTGCTTTTTCTTTGGCGGCCTGACCGATGGTCGGGGCAAGCAGTTCGGACAGTTGTTGGGCCTGCCCTTCGTTCATTCCAAATTGATTAGCAAGTTGCGAGAGGCCTTGTCCGTTGTGGGCGTTTTGCAAAAGTTTCATCAGGGACATCGTGATCTCTCCGGTCGTAAAATAACGGTTGTGATAAATATGTGGGGGTAAAATCAGTGCGGTCAAGGCCGCGATGGGATGGACCTGCGGGGACGCGCCCCGCAGGTGCCGGATTTATTCGCTGTCCATATCCCAGCCAAGATGACGGGCGACGGTGAAAATGTCTTTGTCGCCGCGACCGCACATGTTCATGACCATAATGTGGTCTTTGGGAAGGGTGGGGGCCAGCTTGCGCACATGGGCCAGCGCATGAGAGGGTTCGAGTGCTGGAATGATACCTTCAGTACGACAAGAGAACTGGAACGCCTCCAGCGCTTCGGCATCGGTCACGCTGACGTATTCGGCGCGGCCCGTGTCATGCAGCCAGCTGTGCTCTGGCCCGATCCCCGGATAGTCGAGACCGGCAGAAATAGAGTAGCCTTCAAGGATCTGGCCTGCCTCGTCCTGCAACAGATAGGTGCGGTTGCCGTGCAGCACGCCGGGTTTGCCGCCCAGCAGCGAAGCGCAGTGCTCCATATCGTCATTCACGCCTTTACCACCGGCCTCGACACCGATGATGCGCACGGATTTATCGTCCAGAAACGGAAAGAACAGGCCCATCGCATTGGAACCGCCGCCGATGGCCGCAATCACGCTGTCAGGCAACGCGCCTTCGCCTTCATGCTCTGCCAGTTGTTCGCGCACTTCCTTGCCGATGATGCTTTGGAAGTCACGCACCATTGCAGGATAAGGGTGCGGGCCAGCCACGGTGCCGATGCAGTAGAAGGTTTCATCCACATAGGTCACCCAGTCGCGCAGAGCATCGTTCATCGCATCCTTCAGCGTGCCACGACCGGAGGTCACAGGCACCACTTCGGCGCCGAGCAGCTTCATGCGGAATACGTTGGGGGCCTGACGCTCTACATCATGGGCGCCCATATAAACCACACATTTCAGACCGAACTTGGCGCAGACGGTGGCAGTGGCCACACCGTGTTGCCCCGCACCTGTTTCCGCAATGATCCGCGTTTTGCCCATGCGCCGCGCCAGCAGGATTTGACCCAGCACGTTGTTGATCTTATGGGCACCAGTGTGGTTCAGCTCGTCCCGTTTGAAATAGACTTTCGCGCCGCCCAGTTCTTCGGTGATGCGGCTGGCGAAATAGAGCGGGCTGGGACGGCCGACATAGTGTTTCCACAGGAGATCCATCTCTGCCCAGAAATCCGGATCAACCTTTGCTTTTTCGTATTCGGCTTCCAGATCAAGGATCAGCGGCATCAGGGTTTCAGACACAAACCGTCCGCCAAAATCACCGAACCGGCCATTTTCGTCAGGGCCGGACATAAAGGAATTGAGCAAATCGTTCATCAGGGTTCTCCTTGGGTCGCACGTGATCTAGCCCGACTCCCGCTTCAGGTAAACCCGTTCCCTTTGGAACCTTGGTTCACCCTGCGGCAGCAGCACAAAAGGCAGTGATTTTTGCGGGGTCTTTGACGCCCGGCGCGCTTTCGACACCGCTGGACACATCCACCTGCCGCGCGCCTGTCATCTGCATGGCGAGCGCGACATTTTCGGGGGTCAGCCCACCGGCGAGCATCCACGGCACGGCCCAGCGGCGGCCCGCGATCAGGGACCAGTCAAAGGACAGACCATTTCCACCGGGCAGATCGGCGTTCTTGGGGGGCTTTGCATCCACCAGCAATTGATCGGCAACACGGGCGTATGCGTTCAGGGCGGGCAAATCTTCGGCATCCGCCACCCCCACTGCCTTCATCACCGGCAGCCCGTAGCGGGCCTTTACTTCTGCCACGCGCTCGGGCGTTTCTTTGCCGTGAAGTTGCAGCATGTCGATCGGAACCTCTGCGAGGATCGCATCAAGTTCGGCGTCGCTGGCGTTAACCGTCAGGGCGACTTTGCACAACCCGTCCGGCACAGACAGCGCCAGTTCACGGGCAGTTGCGATATCCACATTTCGGGGAGATTTCGGGAAGAACACAAACCCGACATAGGCCGCTTTAGCCGCAACAACGGCCTCTAGCGAGCCTTGTGTGGTAATCCCGCAAATTTTAACTGGCATGGAAATTACTCAATCAGGGCAAGCACATCGTCGGTGCCTTCACCGGATTTCGCCTTGAGAACCTTGTTCTCCCGTTCCAACCGGTGCAATTCCTTGCCCTTTTTGGACAGGTCATTGCGGTATTTGAATTCCCGCATCCATTCCCAGACAAAGCCGATCAGCAGGCCAACAACAATGCCCAGAAAGATGACCAGAAACAGCGGCAGTGTCACACTGCCGGACAGTTGAAAGACCGATGCCAGTTCATCGGGCATCACCCGCAACGTGACAGGCGCGCGGTTGGCCAGCGCGACGACAATCAGACAAATGCCGATTACGGCTAGGAAAAGGTAACGGATGTAACGCATCATTTGGCAAAACTCCTGCAATAGGACACACCTAATCCCAACAGGAATAAATGCAACCTGACTTTAATGCTTTTTAGCCTGTGAAGACTTGCCGCACACCGCGACCAAAGGCATCAGCTGTCGTTCAGACGGTCGCGCAGCAGCTTGCCTGTTTTGAAGAAGGGAACGTGCTTTTCTTCCACCTGCACGGATTCTCCCGTGCGGGGATTGCGCCCGATCCGTGCGTCCCGTTTCTTGACAGAGAAAGCGCCGAACCCCCGGAGCTCCACACGGTCGCCATTGGCGAGCGCCTCAATGATTTCGTTGAACACTGTAGATACTATGCGCTCCACATCCCGCTGGTACAGGTGCGGATTCGCTTCTGCAATTTTATCTACTAATTCGGAACGTATCATAGACTTCAGTCCTCCCAAAAAGTGCGGCCTTTTTCTGGCTCTGCTTGGGTACGACTTTACAGAAATTACTTTGCGATGGAATAGAGCCGTGGGCCTGATTGGGCCGAAAATCGCCCTAACATGCCGTTTTTGGCGAGAAATTTCCCGACCGGAGCGAAAAATCCACTGTCCTGATAGTCTGGCGTGTAGGGATCAACCGGAAGGTCCGCTATAAGCGAATCGAGCGAATCGAGGTATTTTGTTGCCTCGTCAAAGCCACCGATGGCGTCGATCAAGCCCAGTTCGAGGGCGACACGGCCGGTGAAAACCCGCCCGTCTGCTACCCGATCCAGCGCTGCACCAGTCAATTCGCGGCGTTCTTCAACCAGTCCGCGAAACCACTGATAGCTTTCATCGATCAACTGTTGTTCCGCCGCAAGCCCTTCGGGGCTGGCTTTGCGATAGGGGGTCAGATCCGCTTTCAGCTCGCTAGAGCGGATGGTCTGCATATTTATGCCAAGGGTGGACATCAGATCAGTCACATCTGGGTATTCCATGATGACGCCGATTGAACCGGTGACAGTATTTCCGCGTGCAATGATATGGTCTGTGCCAAGTGCCGCGATATAGCCTCCAGAGGCTGCCACTTCGCCAAGCACAGAAACCACCGGTTTGGTTTGGGCGATTTTGCGGAGGCGTTCATACAGCGCTTCGGAGCCGACAGTGGTGCCGCCCGGACTGCTGATGCTGATGATCAGGGCCTTCACGCTGTCGGATTCTTCGACCATGCGAAGGGTTTCATCCATCAGCGGATCGTCATAGATCACGCCGCTCAAATCCACATGGGCAATATGATCGGAAAAACGGGGGGTTCCAGACAGCCAGGTTGCCAAAACGATCAGGGCCACCAGCAGGCCAAGCGTGGCAAGGACACCGCGCCAGAATGCAGAGCGGCGCCACTTACGGCGCCGCTCCTCATAGAAATCACGTTCAAAACCAGTCATTTCAGTTCCCAACGCGAAACTCTCTTATCAGTCGTCCTGGCCCTTCAGAGCCGCACCGAGGATATCCCCGAGAGACGCGCCGGAGTCCGAAGAACCGTACTGTTGTACTGCTTCTTTCTCTTCTGCGATCTCACGTGCTTTGATCGACAGACCAAGGCGACGGGAAGATTTGTCGATGTTGGTGACGCGTGCATCGATCTTGTCGCCAACGCTGAAACGCTCTGGGCGCTGTTCCGCACGATCGCGGGACAGGTCGGAACGACGGATGAAGGATTTCATGCCATCATATTCGACTTCAATGCCACCGTCCTCGATGGAGGTCACGTTTACAGTTACTACAGCACCGCGCTTAACGCCGGCTGTTGCATCTGCGAACGGATCGCCGTCCAGGGCTTTGATCGACAGGGAGATACGCTCTTTTTCGGCGTCGATGTCAGTGACAACAGCCTTGACGATATCGCCTTTGGAGTAGTCAGCCATGGCTTCTTCGCCGGAACGGTCCCAATCCAGATCGGACAGGTGAACCATGCCGTCGATGTCGCCTTCTAGACCGACAAACAGACCGAATTCAGTGATGTTCTTAACTTCACCTTCAACTTCTGTGCCGATTGGGAATGCAGTTTCGAAGTTCTCCCACGGGTTGCCCTGAGTTTGTTTCAGGCCAAGGGAGACACGACGTTTCACGCTGTCGATTTCCAGAACCATCACGTCAACTTCTTGCGAAGTGGATACGATTTTGCCTGGGTGTACGTTCTTCTTGGTCCAAGACATTTCGGACACGTGAACCAGACCTTCGACACCGGCTTCCAGCTCTACAAATGCACCGTAATCGGTGATGTTTGTAACGCGGCCCTTGTGTACGGATTCCAGCGGGTAGCGTGCTTCCACGTCGCCCCAAGGATCGTCTTGCAGTTGCTTCATGCCCAAAGAGATACGGTGTGTCTCTTTGTTGATCTTGATAACCTGAACCTTGATGGTTTCGCCGATTGTCAGGATCTCGGACGGGTGGTTCACACGACGCCAAGCCATGTCTGTGACGTGCAGCAGACCGTCTACGCCGCCCAGATCAACGAACGCACCGTATTCGGTGATGTTCTTAACGACACCGTCAACGGTTTCGCCTTCAGACAGGTTGCCAACGATTTCCGCACGCTGTTCAGCACGGGACTCTTCGAGAATGGCACGACGGGACACAACGATGTTGCCACGACGACGGTCCATTTTCAGGATTTGGAACGGCTGCGCCATACCCATCAGAGGGCCGGCATCGCGTACGGGGCGTACGTCCACTTGGGAGCCTGGCAGGAACGCAACAGCGCCGCCCAGATCCACTGTGAAACCGCCTTTGACGCGACCGAAGATTGCGCCTTCAACACGCTCTTCTGCTTCGTAGGCTTTTTCCAGACGGTCCCATGCTTCTTCGCGACGGGCTTTGTCACGAGAGATAACAGCTTCGCCGCGGGCGTTTTCAACGCGCTCGAGGTAAACCTCTACGCTGTCGCCAACTTCGATTTCAGGCGCCTGGCCCGGAGCTGCAAATTCTTTAAGATCAACACGGCCTTCCATTTTGTAGCCGATGTCGATGATGGCCTGACCGGCTTCAATTGCCAGAACAGTCCCTTTGACAACCGAACCTTCATCCGGTGTGTCAATTTCAAAGCTCTCAGCCAAGAGGGCTTCAAAGTCTTCCATTGTCGCGTTAGCGCTCATATATACGTTTCCTTTTTCGTCGTTTTTACTGGCCGCGCGGTTGGTCCCACGGGTCTTTGGGTTTCGTTTCTCACGTTCAGCGAAACGGAAATTGCTCAAACACACAAAGGGCCGGAGTTTGTCCAGCCCTGCTCTTCCCGTCGGCGTTGTACCCGCCACCACTTGTCGTGATTGCCCGCGCTATAGATCAGATTCACGCGCTCTACAAGGGGAAAGCGGCCTAACGCCCTTATAGAACAGGGTTTGCGGGGGTGGTCGGGGGGATGAGGCAGGGTGCGGACTGATCCGCAATGACCGGTCTGAATCATTCAAATCGTTGTGTTAAAACGCAATCTGACGTAGGATTTATGTAAGTAATACTCAATTCGTATCAAATTTAGTCAAATTCGTAAGGGTTTCGCCATGGGCATCTCTTTATTCCGCAATACAATACGATCAGTCATAGCAGCCGCCGTTTTATGCGGCGCGGTTCTTCCGGCGCAGGGGCAGAACGACCCTTTCGCCAGCGGTTGGACTTTGAGAAACGAACAGTCCTCGTTGAATTTCCAATCGGTGAAGAACCAGACCAAAGTGGAAAGCAGCAGTTTCGCGACGTTTTCGGGCAGTGTCGCACAGGATGGTGCCGCGACCGTGACAGTCATGCTGGAAAGTGTGGATACCAAAATCGACCTGCGCAATGTGCGGATGCGGTTCCTTTTCTTTGAAAGCTTCCAATTCCCCGAAGCAGTGATCACGGCGCAGCTTGATCCTGCGGAACTGGCCGATCTGGCAACGGTCCGGCGTAAAACTGTGGCGCTGCCCTATACGCTTGATCTGCACGGGGTGCAGCAATCGGCGACAGCGGATGTGGTGGTCACGCTGATCAGCGATGATCTGGTGTCGGTGGCGACCAAGACGCCGATTTCCGTGGCCGCTGCGGATTTCAATCTGATGGGGGGCGTGGAAAAACTGGAAGAGGCGGCGAATGTAGAGATCATTCCATCAGCCACAGTGACTTTCGATTTCATCTTTGCCAGAAACGAGCCTCAGGGCAGCACCGCGCCCGCCGCCGTGCCACAGAGCGAGGCTGAACCCGCAGCACCTGCGCAGGTTGCATTGGAGCCGGCGGGAAATTTTTCGGCCGAGGCCTGTATTGGGCGGTTTGAAATCCTGTCCCGCTCTAACAACACCTATTTTAAATCCGGTTCAGCACGGCTTGACGGTAAGAGCGAACCGTTCCTGATCAGTATTGCAGACATCGTAAAACGCTGCCCCGACATGGTGGTGGAAGTCGGCGGTCATACCGATAGCGTTGGTTCGGACGCGACAAACATGCGTTTGTCGGAACGGCGCGCAGCATCGGTCCTGCGCAATCTGGTGGGCAAAGGTGTGCCCGAGTCCAATCTGACAAGTGCGGGCTATGGCGAGAGCCAGCCTAAAGCGGATAACTCCACATCCAAAGGCCGTTGGAAAAACCGCCGGATCGAATTTCGTGTGATCAAAGGTACGACTGAATGAGAATAACCCGTTTTGTTTTGGCGCTGGGACTGTGTTTGTCATCCGGTGCTGTTTTTGCGGCCCTATCGGTCGAACCGGCCCTGAAATCCGCACCTGATAAGGCTGGGCAGAAACTTGCCGCGCTAGAGATCGTGGGTGGTGATACCCCCGCACAACAGCCGGAAGTCGAGCAAACCGAAGGGGCCGAGCCGGAACCGAGCGAACCGCAAGACGTTGCGGAACCCGCGGCGCCTGTGGTGTATTCCACACCGCTGGCGTCGGGCGGCGCAGACGTAGAGGGGCTGACGTTGGAGCAGCTTATCGAAGGCTCGCCCCTGTTCCCGCCAATTGAGGGTTTGCCGGAACAATTGTGGAAAGGAAAGACCTGCTCCACCTGCCACCAGTGGCAGCGGGCTGATCTTTGCGATCAGGCCAAACGCTATCTACCAGAGACCGCGCAGCAGGCTTTGAAGAAGCAGCATCCTTATGGCGGGGCATTAAAGCTGCACCTTAAGGCTTGGGCGCAGAACGACTGCCAGTAACGGGCGTGTTAGGCCGCTGGTTCAGCGCTTGGCGTCGATAATGGCGATGGCTTCAGCCACGGCTTGCGCGATGCTCATGTCAGAGGTGTCCAGCAGATGGGCATCTTCGGGGGCAATCAGGGGGGCTGATTCTCGTTCGCTGTCGCGCTTGTCCCGCGCAATCACATCGGCCAGAACGCCTTCATAGCTGGTATCTTCGCCCCGTTCCTCCAGTTCCTTGAAGCGACGTTCGGCACGGCGTTCGGTGCTGGCAGTGACGAACAGTTTAACATCGGCATCCGGGCAAATCACTGTGCCGATGTCCCGCCCGTCCAAAACCGCGCCGCCACTGCGGTTTGCGAACTCGCGCTGGAACGTCACAAGATTTGCCCGCACTTCAGGGATCGCTGCCACTTTGCTTGCGGCTTGGGCCACGGCAGCGGTGCGCAGATCAGTACGCTCCAGATCTTCGGGCTTTACTTCGGTTGACAGCTCGATCACCCGTTCAGGGTCAAGGGAAGGTCCGATGCTGGCCAGCGCGGCGCGCCCGACAACGCGGTACAACAACCCTGTGTCCAGATGCGCAAAGCCGAAATGGGCCGCCACAGCCTTGGAGACCGTTCCTTTACCCGCAGCAGCGGGGCCGTCGATTGCCACGATAAAGCTCATGTCGCATCCTTTTCTACCTGAGTAGATCACGCAGCCCCCGTTTAGCAAGCCGCGATGGGGTTTCAGCGGTTCAGTCGCGCGAAATCGCCGCCCCGAGACCGTTCATCAAGTCTTCAAAAATCGGAAAACTGGTGGCAATCGCGCCGCCATCATCCACATGGGCGGGTTTGGCGCTGGCCAGTCCTAAGCACAGGAACGACATGGCGATCCGGTGATCCAGAAACGTCTTTGCGGTGCCGCCGCCCGGAACCTCACCTTCCATGCCGTGGACGATCATATAGTCGGGGCCTTCCTCGACGGTGACACCCATCGCTTCCAGACCTCGGGCCATCGCGTCGATGCGGTCACATTCCTTGACCCGCAACTCGGCAATGCCGCGCATCACAGTCTTGCCTTTGGCAAAGGCGGCAACGACGGACAGGACCGGGTATTCGTCAATCATGCTGGGCGCGCGGGCAGGGGGGACTTCGATACCTGTCAGGCTGGAGGCTTTGACCCGCAGATCGGCCACAGGCTCTCCACCTTCTTCGCGGCGGTTTTCAAAGGCGATATCCGCGCCCATTTCCACCAGCGTGTCGAGCAATCCTGCGCGTGTCGGGTTCAATCCGATGTTGGGCAACAGGACTTCAGAGCCTTCGACGATCAGTGCCGCACAGACTGGAAAGGCAGCAGAGCTCGGATCGCGGGGCACCGCTATTGTCTGGGCCTTTAGTTCAGGCTGGCCTTGGAGGGTGATTTCGTACCCTTCATCCGTTTTCACCGTCTCAATCTGTGCGCCAAAGCCGCGCAGCATCCGTTCGGAATGGTCGCGAGTGGCTTCTTTTTCAATCAGCACCGTTTCACCAGGTGTGTTGAGACCAGCCAGCAGAACCGCTGATTTGATCTGCGCCGAAGCATGGGGGCTGGTATAGCGCACCGGAACCGGATTTTTCGCGCCTACCATCGTCAGCGGTAGAAAGCCGTTTTGCCGCCCGACAGCCTGCGCCCCGAACAGCGACAGCGGTTCGGTGATCCGCCCCATGGGACGGGACCGCAGGCTGGCATCACCAGTAAAGGTGGCGTTGATCGGAGTGGTGGCCATTGCGCCCATAATCAGACGCACCCCTGTGCCGGCATTGCCGCAGTCGATGACATCGTCAGGTTCGGCAAACCCGCCCACACCAACACCATGCACAGACCATGCCTGATCGCCCGTGCGTGTTATTTCCGCCCCAAAAGCCGCCATCGCCTTGCCAGTGTCGAGCACGTCCTGACCTTCCAGCAAACCGGTGATTTTTGTCTCCCCCACAGACAGCGCCCCGAGGATAAACGACCGGTGGGACACGGATTTGTCGCCCGGAATAACAGCCGTGCCGCGCAGCGGACCGGATTTGCGGGATGTCATCGGAATTGGGTCGCCGTGGCCGGACATGCGTTTCACCTTTGAGAGTTCTTTCACCAGCCTATATCGCACGGTGAATGCAAGGTCTAGAATACCAAACCCGCAAAGCGCAAAATGCGCATGTTGCGGGGGTGGCCTTCGCTAAAGCTTTCGGAAGGTCATATAATGCGGGGTACGGCCTTCGCGCAGAGCTTTTTGTTCGTAGCGGGTGGAAATCCAGTCCGACCACGGCTTGCGCCAGTCTTCGGGGCCTTCGGCCAGCCACTCGAAATCATCCCGGTTCATCATCTGCTCCATCGTCTGGCGCACATAGTCAGGAATGTCGGTGGCAACGCGGAAGATCGCGCCGGATTTAAGGCACTTCGCCAACGGGTCGAGATGTTCCGGTGTCACAAAGCGGCGGCGGTGGTGGCGTTTCTTTGGCCACGGATCGGGGTACAACAGAAAGGCGCGTTCAACCGAGCCTTCGGGCAGCACGTCCATCATGTCTCGCGCATCGCCCGGATGCACCGCCAGATTGGTCACGCCCGCTTTGCGGATTTTGCCCAGCAGCGTGGCAACGCCGTTGATATAGGGTTCACAGCCAATGATCCCCACATCAGGATTGTTCGCCGCCTGATGCACCACATGTTCACCTCCGCCAAAGCCGACCTCCAGCCAGACAGGCCGGTCGCCAAACAATTCTTTCAGGTCCAGCGGCGTGCGGTCGGGATTTTCTTCCCAGCTCACGCCTTTGGGGGCCAGCCCCTCCAGATCTTCCGCAAGATAGCGTTCGTGGGACTGGTGCAAGCCCTTGCCCTTGATGCGGCCATAGAAATTGCGCCACGGGGCGCCGGATACGTGTTTTTCTCTCATGGGGTGGGAGGTAAAACAAAAAGGCTCCGGACGCAATCCGGAGCCTGTTATTTGCGTTTGGCGCCCGAAGGCAGCACGCTTCTGATTTAGACAGCGCTTTTCAGGGCGTCGATCAGATCGGTGCGTTCCCAGCTAAAGCCGCCGTCCGCGGTCGCTTCGCGGCCGAAATGGCCGTAAGCTGCGGTGCGCTGGTAGATCGGGCGGCGCAGTTGCAGATGCTCGATAATGCCGCGCGGTGTCAGATCCATTGCCTGTGCCACGGCCTTTTCGATTTCGGCTTCCGGAACTTCGCCGGTGCCATGGGTGTCGCAATAGATCGACAGCGGTTTGGCGACGCCGATGGCATAGGACAGCTGTATCGTGCAGCGTTTCGCCATACCGGAAGCAACCACGTTCTTTGCCAGATAGCGGGCCGCATAAGCCGCGGAGCGATCCACCTTGGTCGGGTCTTTGCCCGAAAACGCACCGCCACCATGGGGGGCTGCACCGCCGTAGGTGTCCACGATGATTTTGCGCCCTGTCAGGCCCGCATCGCCGTCCGGCCCGCCGATGACGAATTTGCCAGTGGGGTTCACATGCCATTCGGTATCAGGTGAAATCCACCCGTCAGGCAGGGTTTTACGAATGTAGGGTTCGACCACATCGCGCACATCCGCCGAGGACATGGATTCATCAAGATGCTGGGTCGAGAGCACGATGGACGTCACACCGACAGGTTTGCCATCAACATATTTCACCGAAAGCTGCGATTTCGCATCCGGTCCAAGCTGCGGCGTTGCACCGGAGTGGCGGGCCTCGGCGAGATCGCGCAAAACCGCGTGGCTGTAGTGGATCGGGGCGGGCATCAATTCGGGGGTTTCCGAACAGGCATAGCCGAACATGATCCCCTGATCGCCAGCGCCATCCTTGTCTACACCCTGCGCGATATGGGCGGATTGTTCGTGCAGCAGGTTGTCAATTTCTACGGTTTCCCAGTGAAAGCCGTCCTGTTCGTAGCCGATTGCTTTGACGCAATCGCGCACGATGCCATCGACGCCTTCAAGCACGCCGGCAAGCTTCTCCTTTGAAGAGAGCCCGATTTCCCCGCCGATTACGACACGATTCGTGGTGGCAAAGGTTTCACACGCGCTGCGGGCCATTTCTTCTTCGCTTAGCAGGGCGTCAAGAATTGCATCTGAAATGCGATCGCAAATTTTATCAGGATGGCCCTCGGAAACGGACTCCGAGGTGAAAAGATAGTTTTTTCGGGACATGTAGTGCTCCAGTTTAAAAGAAAATGCCACGTCAGGAAGCCGTTGTGACACTCGTTGCGAAAGGTCTATGGGGGGGCGGGGAGTAGGTCAATGCCTATTAGAAGTCTCACGCCCTTGTGCGCGCGGACGTATCAGCGCGGCTCCGGCCAGCAATAACAGTGCCAGTGCGATCCACATGCGTTCGCCGAACCGGCTGTATAGGGTCGGCGCAAGGGGCTCGGGCAGGCGCACATCGGCAAAACCATCGGTGTTCAGTGCCAGCGCCTGAAGAACCTGACCGTAAGGATCAACCATCGCTGACACGCCGGTATTGGCGGCGCGCGCCAGTGGCAGGCCTTGTTCCACAGCGCGGGCGCGGGACTGGACCAGATGCTGATAGGGGCCTGAAAAACTGCCAAACCATGCGTCGTTGGTGATGTGGAGTAACCATTCGGGGCGTTCTCCTTCCACCTGCGCGAGTCCGGGAAAGATCGCTTCATAGCAGATCATCGGCAAATAGGGCGGTAGGCCGGGGAGGTCGATAACGCGCGGGCCTTCTCCGGCGGCAAAGCCAGTGCCGTCATTCGCGGCCATCCCGTAGATGCCGAATCTTGCGGCAAGTTCGGCCAGCGGGACATATTCGCCAAAAGGGACAAGGTGGTGTTTGTCATAGGTGGCTGCCACATCACCGTTGCGGTCCAGATGGATCAGCGTGTTGTAGAGTTTCAGTCCGTCAGGACGTTGAATGCCACCAATGAACTGGGTGTCCTGAACCGCAGCGCGTACCATTTCCATGCCGCGGGGGTGCTCTCCGTATGCGAATGGGAGAGCGGTTTCAGGCCAGATCACGACATCCACCGGCGCGTTATATCCCGCTGAAAGGGACAGGCTGCGCTGGAAGAAGCGGGCAACGTGATCGGGGTGCCACTTCAACCGCTGCTGCGCATTGGGTTGCACCAGCCGTAGGGTCACATCGCGCAGGGGCACAGGGCTGTCTGGCAATCGTGCCGCCCCTATCCCCCAAGCCACGAGCAGTCCTGCCACCAATGTCGCGCCGCGCAGCCAGCGGTTGGACCACACCAGCGGCAGCACCCCGATGGCGAGTGTCACCATTCCCAATCCATGCGGACCGATATAGGCGAGCAGTTGAAACACCGGCGTGTCGGACCAGACGTAGGCCATCAACCCCCAAGGAAAGCCGGTAAACACATGGGCGCGGATAAATTCCGCCAATGTCAGACTGGCCACCAGCGCCACCAGTCGGGCCTTACCGCTGCACCGCGCCGCGACACCAAAGCCGAGCCCCCAGAACAGCGCGAGGCCCACCGACAAGAACAACAGGGCGAAAGGGGACATCCAGCCATAGACTTCGGGTTCGACAAAGAAGGGCTCTACGATCCAGAACATTGACCCCGCAAAATAGGCCGTTCCCGCCAGCCAGCCCAGCCGAAAGCCTGTGCGCCAGTTTGCGGTGCGCAAAAGAAGGCCAGCCAGAATAGGTAGGCCAACCACAACGCCGATGGGAAACGAGAACGGGGCCTGCCCCAGTGCCAGCAAAAAGCCTGCACACAGGATCAGCGCCCGCAGCTGCCACTTACCCAGCGTTTTAGGCACGCGCAGGATCGCGAGTCACACGTAGGCGTTTGATCCGGCGGGGATCGGCGTCAACGATCTCGAACTCTATACCGCTCGGGTGGGGGATGATCTCGCCCTTGGCTGGCACACGACCGGTCAGCATGAACACCAACCCGCCAAGCGTGTCGATTTCTTCGCCGTCGTCTTCAGCCAAAGACCCCATGTTCAACATTTGCTCGAATTCGGACAAGGACGCACGAGACTGTGCAAGATAAACTCCCGGCCGTTCTTCGGACCACATGTCATCTTCTTCGGTGTCATGCTCGTCCACGATTTCACCGAGCACGGTTTCAACCAAGTCCTCGATAGTCAGCAAACCGTCGACGCCGCCATATTCGTCAATGACGAGAGCCATGTGGATCCGGTCTGCCTGCATCTTTTGCAACAGAACGCCAATCGCCATAGACGGCGGGGCAAAGAGTAGCTGGCGCAGCAACGGTTTGATCGCGAAATCCGCGCCCGTGCCGTTGAACCCGTACTTCAGCGCAAAATCCTTCAGGTGGATAAAGCCAACCGGATTGTCGAGCTGATCCTTATAGACCGGCAAGCGCGAATAACCGCTTTCCTTGAACACCTCGACCAGTTCGGCCCGTTCAATGTCCTGGGAAACGGCGGTTATATCCGCACGGGGCACGGCAACATCTTCCAGCCGCATGAATTGCAGATTACGCAAGTCACCCGTCGGAAGGTTGGATGGTTCCATGGTTTCCGGTGTTTCAATAAGATCGGGGGATTTGCTCCCCGAGAAAAGGCGTTTGAAAAATCCGCCCGTCTGGTCCTGATCTTCGGACTGCGCGCCAGGCGCTGCCCCAGAAGATCCGTCGATTGTGTCGCCCATGGCTCCTATCCGAAAAACGCGCCCAATATGCGGCGCGGGGTTAATATGGGTCTGCAATACCCAAAGATGCAAGTATCTTCGTCTCCAAACCTTCCATGCGTGCTGCATCTGCATCGGTTTCGTGATCAAAACCAAGTAAATGCAGGCATGAATGTGCCAAGAGATGGGTCAGGTGGTCCTCAAATTCAAGCTTTCCGGCCTCGGCTTCTTTCATGCAGGTGTCATAGGACACAGCAATATCGCCCAATTCGCTGTCCATCGGGTTGGTCAGAATGTCAGGCGGCGGGGCCGGTTCGTCGCCTTCAACCAGTGGCGCAAGTTCAAACGCGGGCCATGACAGCACGTTTGTCGGGGCCGGTTTGCCGCGAAATTCCGCGTTCAGTTCGGCGATCCGCGCATCGTCACAGGCAAGCACCGAAACCTCGTATCCCTTGCCCGACAAGCCGCGTGCCGCAAAAACCGCACCAATCGCGCGGTTGCACAAACGGGTGAGCGGCACGTCGTTCCAGCGGTCGTCCTCTATCAGGACATCAATACTTGCGGGCATGGATCAGCCGCCGGTCTTGGCGTGTTTGTCATAGGCTTGGATGATCCGCGCCACCATCGGGTGACGAACCACATCTTCGGCCTTGAACTTGGTCATGCCGACACCTTTGACGCCTTTCAGCACCTTCTCTGCCTCTACCAGACCGCTCGGGACACCGCGCGGCAGGTCGACCTGCGTGGTGTCGCCGGTGATCGCCATGTGGCTGCCTTCACCCATGCGGGTCAGGAACATCTTCATCTGCATGGTCGTTGCATTCTGCGCTTCGTCCAGCACGATAAAGGAATTAGACAGGGTCCGTCCGCGCATAAACGCCAGCGGTGCAATTTCGATCCGCTTTTCCTCAATCAGTTTGGCCACTTGTTTGCCCGGCAGGAAATCGTTCAGCGCATCATAAAGCGGCTGCATATAAGGATCGACCTTGTCCTTCATGTCACCGGGCAAGAAGCCCAAACGCTCGCCCGCTTCCACCGCGGGACGGCTGAGCAGGATACGATCCACATGGCCTTCGATAAACATCGACACACCAGCCGCCACCGCGAGATAGGTCTTGCCGGTGCCTGCCGGACCCAGACCAAAGACGAGCTCGTTCTTGAACAGGCTTTGCACATAGGCGCGCTGCGTGACTGTGCGGGGTTCAACCGTCTTTTTGCGGGTGCGAATTTCATAGCCGCCACCGGGGAACATTTCTTTCTGGTCGCCCGACCGCTTGCCCGCGTTTTGTTCGGCCCGCCCCATACGCAGGGCCGCGTCTATTTCGCCGGCCTCTACATCGCGGCCCTGTTCCAATCGCTGGTACAAGGATTGCAAGGCTTCGCGCGCGCGCGCCACAGCGTCCGCTTCGCCGTGCACATCCAGTTCGTTGCCACGACGGATGATCTGCACGCCAAGCGCGGATTCGATTTGGGTAAGGTTCTTGTCAAATTCGCCGCAGAGATCAATCAGCAGGCGGTTGTCAGGGAAAGTTAGATTGCTGTCAGAGTCGCCGGTTGTCATGTCCGGCGCGATCGGGGCGGTTGTCGCCAAAGAAGTCTCCTAAGTCAAAGCGTGAACCTATAAGGCTATGGTGCAAAAACCCGCCGTTCACCGCAAGGGTCAATTCTTTATATAGGCGGAAAAACACACCGGAAAAGGGGCGTGTCTCAGGGTTGCCTGCCATACGCGTATTGGACGGCGTCCTTAAGAACCGGCTCTGATCCCGCGCTTCCAATGAAAAAGGCCAGCGCAATGGCTGGCCTTTCGTAGAAATTTTGTTTGTCGCCCTTAAATCGGGTCAGACCCTTTTTTGAAGTCGCCTACAGCCAGATTTGGTTGCGCGATGCCAGAGCAAACCGGCTTGCCGTATTTGTCCAACCGCGCCGAGAGATAACCCTCTACACCATCGTCGATAATCCAGTGATCGCAGCCACGCGGGTCAACCCAGATGCCAGCGTTCAATTCGCTGACAGGGTGGGAATCAAAGCCACGGTCTACGGTTTTGTTCCGTTTGTTATCGACACAGCCCGCAAGTGCGACGGCGGCACCGAGAATCAGAATGCTCGTCTTGATTGTCATGGTTCTAACCTTCCTCAGCGCACGCAGGTGATTTCAACGCGGCGGTTTTTCTTTTTACCCGCGGCGCTTCTGTTAGAGGCGACCGGCACACGTTCACCATACCAGCGGATCTGCGCCCGTTTCCCGACCTGTGCTGCCACTTTGGCCACAGCACGGGCGCGGTTTTCGGACAGACGCATGTTATAGGCATCGCTTGCATCGCTGTCGGTGTGTCCGTCGATGATGAAGGATGTGGCATTGGCCTGTTTGAAGAACCCAGCCAGACGATTGCGGCCAGCGGTGCTGATGGCGTAGCGGTCCACGGCAAACAGCTGGTCCGTGTTCATCACAGCACAGGGATTGCCACGGCGACAGACCGGAATGCCGTCCCGCGTGACATGCGGAGTCATATAGCCCTCAACACCGTCATCCATCACCCAATGCTCGCAGCCGTCCGGATCAACCCAAACACCTGGAACATATCTTTCGCCGGTGGCTTGGGTGGATTTGCGAACCACAACGTCATCGGCAAAGGCCGAACCCGCAAACACAAGACACCCGACTGCTGCAACAACACCTTTTACAGATCGGTTAAACACTGCAATTTCCCTTCACTTCCAACGAATACAAAAGTTCCGGTCGCGTTCAAAAAGACGCAACTCTCCCCATTGTCGTTAAAAGTAACAAATTTCCACAAATTGTGAAGATAAAAATGAGAACCACTAGGTTTAGTTTTGGAAACAAAACCTGCCCAATGGTCCACTTTGATCACGATACGTGTTTAATCGGCTGTTCTACAGCGCTAAATCAGTTCCGCCGCAAGGGAGTTGCGTTCGGACCACAAGACCTTGGCCTGCACGATTTTCCCAACTTGATCGGGGGACGCATCCATGTGGACCGCGTGCAAAAACTCGGATTTTCCGATCATCTGGCCCGGATTGCGGCCCGGTTTTTCAAGCAGAACCGGCAGGGTTTTCCCAACCATAGAGTTCTGGAACTCCGCCTGATGTTGGCTCAGCAGCGCCTGAAGGCGTGCCAGACGGTCGTTCTTTTCCGCCTCATCCACATGGGTACGGTCCGCAGCGGGTGTGCCGGGGCGGGGGGAGTATTTGAATGAATAAGCCTGCCCGTAGCGTACTTCGCGGCACAGATCGAGCGTGGCTTGGAAGTCCTCTTCGGTCTCGCCGGGGAAGCCGACGATAAAATCTCCAGACAGGGCAATATCAGGCCGTGCAGCGCGGATGCGTTCAATCAGGGCTAGATATTCTGCAGCTGTGTGCTTGCGGTTCATCGCCTTAAGGACCTTGTCGCTGCCCGCCTGAACCGGCAGGTGCAGGTATGGCATCAGCTTGTCGCAATCCCCGTGGGCCGCGATCAGGTCGTCATCCATGTCATTGGGATGGCTGGTGGTAAAGCGGATGCGTTTCAGTTCGTCTATCTTGGCCAGTTCGCGGATCAGTTGCGCCAGCCCCCATTCGCGCCCGTCGTGCGTGCCGTGGTAGGCGTTCACATTCTGGCCCAGCAGGTTGATCTCTACCACGCCGCGTTCCACCAGATCATGGGCTTCGGCAAGGATTTGTTCCACCGAACGGGACACCTCGGCCCCCCGTGTATAAGGCACCACACAGAAGGCGCAGAATTTATCGCAGCCTTCCTGAACGGTCAGGAAAGCGGAGGGCGCGCGGCGAGCTTTGGGGCCACGCGGCAGGTGATCGAATTTGTCTTCAGCCGGAAATTCCGTGTCGACCTGCGCCTTGACCTGACCGATCTTGGATTCCATTTCGGGCAACCGGTGATAGGCTTGCGGCCCCACAACCAGATCCACCATTGGCTGGCGGCGGATGATTTCTTCGCCCTCGGCCTGAGCCACACAACCGGCCACGCCGATTTTCAGGTCGGGATTGGCCGCTTTGAACGGTTTGTAACGCCCAAGTTCAGAGTAAATCTTCTCAGCCGCTTTTTCGCGGATGTGGCAGGTGTTGAGCAGGATCATGTCCGCCCCTTCAGGCGTGTCTGTCTCTACATAGCCTTGCCCACCGAGGGCGGAGACCATCCGTTCGCTGTCATAGACATTCATCTGGCAGCCGTAGGTTTTGACAAAGAGCTTCTTGGGTTCAGACATAACACGCACCGATTGATTAGGGGCAAATCCCCGTCAGATCGCAGGCTCTACACGCAAATTGGACAATCGGCAACGGCTAGCGGGCACAGCAGCGTTGCTCAGCGGTTGCGGCCCAGCCCGCTGGCTCTGGCCAGTTCCTGCCGTTTGGCGGCATAGTTGGGCGCCACCATGGGATAATCAGTCGGCAGCCCCCACTTCGCGCGATATTCCTCGGGCGACAAGTCGTACTTGGACTTTAGGTGTTTTTTCAGCATTTTGAACGCCTTGCCATCCTCCAGACAGATGATGTGATCCGGTGTTACGCTGTCCTCCACTGGAACAGCAGGCATCGTGTCATTCGCGTGGCCCTGACTGTTTTGATAGATCTGGGTCACTTTTTCATGAACCACATCCATCACCGTAACAATCTGGTCCAGATCGACCTGATTGCCCTGCAAATAGGCAGAGACGATCCGCGTGGTATGATGCATCATATCCGAATCCATACGTTCCACAGTTTGCTTCATGTTAAAACCTTCCAGCCTAGGACAGGCCGACCGTATTTTCGGCCAGCGTGGGACACTTTCGATATGAAGCTAGGCGGGGTGGAAAACATTTCAAGGTTGAAGGTGTACGTGCGGATGGGGGTGGGGGTTAAGCAGGCTTGCGAATGCCCGCAGTTTGCGCCATTTTGCAACGCAAATGCCGGTTTTACGAACAACGGCAAGGGTCAGGCAGCAGGCAGGGTTTCCATGAAGGCAGATTCGCTGGATATATTCCTCAAGAGGCAGGCGGATACCCTCCCCAAAGGGCCGGTTGCACTGATTTTTGCAGAGGATGAAATCGGCTTGGGCGCCACCCTGCGTCACCATGCGCGGATCGGGTTTGAGAATATTATCCTTTTGGCGCAGGAAGACACGGTTCTGCCTGCGGATTGCGTCGAATTATGCCACCATGTGGTGAATGATCCGGCCACGCAGGATACGTTGGTGTCAGCGGTCAATAAGGCAATCGCCGCTTTGGAGGGGCGCTGGCTTTATTACTGCTATAACGGCGAATACCTGCATTTCCCCTTTTGTGAAACCCGCTCCGTCAGTGAGCTGATCACCTTTATCACAGAAGAGCGTCGCAAATCGGCCTTTACCTATGTGGTTGATCTCTATGCAGCTGATCTGGACAACAACCCTTACGGCTATTCGCTGGAGGATGCCCATCTGGATGCGTCCGGCTATTACGCGCTGAACCGATGGAAAGACGGGCGCGTGATGGAACGGCAGTTGTCGATTTACGGCGGTCTGAAGTGGCGGTTTGAGGAGCATCTCCCTTGGGCCAAGCGCCGCATCGACCGTGTGGCGCTTTTCTGCGCTAAGGCGGGTTTGCAGATGGATGCGGAGCAGATGTTCAACGATGAGGAGTACAACACCTATCAATGCCCGTGGCATCATTCGGTCACGATTGCGATTTGTTCGTTCCGCACGGCAAAATACCTGAAGTCCAATCCCGGATCGACCTTTGAAGTAAACAGCTTTGCCTGGTCCAAGTCACAGAAATTCCACTGGAATTCCCAGCAGCTTATGGATTTGGGGTTGATGGAACCCGGACAGTGGTTCTAGCGCCTAACGCTACGGGAACCGCTTAGCTGTTTTTTGTCAGGCGGATCACCACATCGACCCGCGCAATGGACATACCTTCCGGTGCTTCGGGTTCTTTGGCAAAGGCCACAGCGCTTTTGGGGGCGTCAGTGATGCTGCTGTTTTCTTCCCAATAGTAATGGGGATGTTCATCCACACGGGTATCAAAATAGGAGCGATGCCCGTCTACGGTGATCTCGTTCATCAGACCTGCATCGCAAAACGTGCGCAGCGTATTATAGACTGTGGCCAGAGAAACCTGCGCACCATGTTCGGAGGCCGAACCGTAAAGGCTCTCGGCGGTGACGTGACGGTTGCGACCGTCGCCTACCAGTAGTTCTGCGAGGGCCAGTCGTTGCTTGGTCGGACGCACGTCCGCACTCATAAGCCATGTCCTGCCCAAGCTTTCGCTTGTATCGGTTGGTGTAGTGTCTTGCATAACTGCCTCTGGATAAATCCATAGATTTTAGGGGAATATGCCCTGAAAACGCCGCCAATTCAAACGCAAAAGGCAAACGGGCCTTTTATGGCTGGGTAATTGCCTTATATGGCGGGGACGGTGGCCTATTGCCAGCCTTAAGCGCACAATGGTAATACCACTGTTACAACAACGAAAAAAACTATCGGAGACAGGCCCTCTATGACAGATCGACCCACCAGCTTTGGATACGAAGACTTGCTGGCATGCGCCCGCGGGGAAATGTTTGGCCCGGGCAATGCGCAGCTACCGCTGCCTCCGATGTTGATGATGGACCGGATCACCGAAATCTCTGCCGACGGCGGGGAGCATGGCAAGGGCCATGTGGTTGCCGAATTCGACATCAAACCGGACCTGTGGTTCTTTGACTGCCATTTTCCGGGCAACCCAATCATGCCGGGGTGCCTTGGCCTTGATGGTCTGTGGCAGCTGACCGGCTTTAATCTGGGCTGGCGCGGTATGCTGGGGCGCGGCATGGCGCTTGGCGTCGGTGAGGTCAAGCTGACAGGCATGGTCAAACCGGACCGCAAGATGCTGACATACCACGTAGATTTCACACGAGTCATTGATCGCAAGATCAAGGTGGGCGTGGCAAACGGTAAGGTCTTTGCCGATGGCGATCCGATCTACACAGTTACAGATATGAAGGTCGGCCTGTCAGACGCCTGATTTGCCGACACCAAAGACATCAAGAAACAGGAGAGCACCATGCGTCGCGTAGTAGTCACAGGGCTGGGTATCGTTTCCTCTATCGGGAATAACGCAGAAGAGGTTACGGCCTCTCTCAAAGCGGGGAAATCCGGCATCGTTGCTGCCCCTGAATACACCGAACGGGGCTTTCGCAGTCAGGTTCACGGCAAAGTCGATATCGACGTGTCCGAACATATCGACAAACGCGCACTGCGCTTTATGGGGCCAGGCTCTGCCTATGCGCATATTGCCATGCAGCAGGCGATTGCCGATGCGGGGCTGGACGAAGACGCGATCTCTAACATTCGCACCGGTCTGATTGCGGGGTCGGGCGGGCCGTCTACTTCTGCCATGTTTACCGCGCACCAGACCGTTCTGGAAAAAGGCGCGCCCAAACGGATCGGGCCTTTTGCGGTGCCAAAATGTATGGGCTCAACTGTTTCTGCAAACCTTGCAACGGCGTTCAAGATCAAGGGGATCAACTACTCGATCACCTCGGCCTGTTCCACATCGCTGCATTGTATCGGTTCCGCGTCCGAGCAGATCATGATGGGCAAACAGGACATCATGTTCGCGGGTGGCGGTGAAGAGCTGGACTGGACCCTGTCCTGTCTTTTCGACGCGATGGGGGCGATGTCCTCAAAGTACAACGACACACCGGAGCTGGCCTCTCGTGCCTTTGATGCGGATCGCGACGGGTTCGTGATTGGCGGCGGCGGCGGTATGGTCGTGCTGGAAGACATGGATCACGCCATCGCGCGCGGTGCAAAAATCTACGCCGAGGTCACAGGCTTTGGCGCCACATCCGACGGGCACGACATGGTTGCCCCATCCGGCGAGGGCGGAGAGCGGGCAATGCGGCTGGCTGTCAGCACCCTGCCAGAGGGCCGCGAGGTCAGCTATATCAACGCTCACGGTACATCCACACCCGTTGGCGATGTGGGCGAAGTCGAGGCCGTGCGCCGCGTCTTTGGTGAAGGCAGCACACCACCGATCAGCTCCACAAAATCCATGACAGGTCACGCGCAGGGCGCCACCGGCGCGATGGAAGCCATCTTCTGTCTGTTGATGCTGGAGCACGATTTCATCACCCCTTCGATCAACGTGGTGAACCTTGATCCGGCTATCAATCCCGGTGAAATTGCCACCGAACTGGTGGAAAACGCGGGGCTTGATACGGTGATGACCAACTCCTTCGGGTTTGGCGGCACCAACGGCTCTATTTTGCTGAGCAAATATAAAAACTGATAGTGTTAGGAGCCAGCGCATGAGCGGTCCACTTCAAGGAAAGCGCGGTCTCGTCATCGGGGTTGCCAACGACAAATCCATCGCATGGGGCATCGCCAAAGCCGCAGCCGACGCAGGGGCGGAGCTGGCCTTCACCTATCAAGCGGAAAATCTGGGCCGGCGGGTGATCCCGCTGGCTGAATCTGTTGGCTCTGATCTGGTAGTGCAGGCGGATGTAACGGACGAGGCGTCACTGGATGCGTTGTTCGCAACGCTAAAGGAAAAATGGGGCACGTTTGATTTTCTGGTTCATGCCGTTGCTTTTTCCGACAAGGACGAACTGACAGGTCGGTTTATCAATACCACACGGGCGAATTTCGCCAACTCGATGGATATTTCCTGCTTTTCGCTGATTGATCTGTCCAAACGGGCCGCACCATTGATGACGGCTGGCGGCACGATCCTGACGCTGACATTTCAAGGTTCGACGAGTGTGATGCCAAACTACAATGTGATGGGCGTCGCCAAGGCCGCGCTGGAAAGTGCTGTGCGGTATCTCGCAAATGATCTGGGGCCGGATGGCATCCGCGTCAACGCGATCTCACCCGGTCCGATGCGCACGCTGGCCGGTGCTGCCATTGGGGGCGCACGCAAAACCTACCGCGCGACCGAGGCCAACGCGCCACTGCGCTCTAACGCGACTTTGGAAGCGGTGGGCGGCACTGCTGTGTACCTTGCCTCTGATGCAGGTGCCTTCACATCGGGTGAGATCATCCATGTTGACGGCGGTTATCATGTGATCGGTATGGCCCAGCCAGAGAACCTGTAAGTTTAGTCCCGACCAACTGCAAAAAAAACTGAAGGGCGGGCGTCGCCTGCGCCCTTCTATGATAGACCTGTTCACGGCCTCGAAACGCTTTAACTCTGACAAGGGACGTGTCAGTCTGTCGCGAAAGAGGAGATCCTGAATGCCTATAACCACCGCCGTTTTCGACGCCTATGGAACCCTGTTTGACGTGGCCGCCGCAGCCCGAACAGCCGCTGGCGAACCGGGGCGCGATGCGCTGGCGGCGTGCTGGCAAAAGCTGGCGGGTGACTGGCGGCTCAAGCAGTTGCAATATACGTGGTTGCGCGCCGTTGCCGATGCCCACGGGGATTTCTGGGATGTGACGCAAAACGGGCTAGACTGGGCGTTGGAAAATAACAAACTCGACGGGGACGCCGAACTGCGCGAACGTCTTTTGCAGCTTTACTGGGAACTCGAAGCCTATCCCGAGGTGCCTGCCATGCTTTCCCGATTGAAAGAAGCTGGGCTGAATACGGCAATCTTGTCCAACGGCTCCCCTAAAATGCTGGACGGGGCTGTGCAATCGGCAGGGATCGGTGACGTGCTTGATGATGTGTTGTCCGTGGAATCTGTAGGGATATTTAAACCCCACAAGTCGGTCTATGATCTGGTCGGGCAACGGTTTGATACCACACCGGATCAGGTGTTGTTTGTGTCTTCTAACGGCTGGGACGCGGCCTGTGCCACGGGTTACGGGTTTTACACCACATGGGTGAACCGCGCGGGAGAGCCTGTGGACCGGATGCCGTGGACCCCGCAACAGGTTCTGTCCGACCTGACCACCATCCCCGAAATCGCCGCGCAAAACTAGCCGTTTCAAAGCGGGCTTATCCCCCGTAGAAAGGCGAAAATCCTCCCATTCAAGAACGGAACCCCGATGTCTACGATTCAAATGCTAAAAGCCGCCGAAAAACGCCTAAAGGGCCACGCGCGGCGCACGCCGATGCTGACCTCTCCGTTTCTGGATGACATCGCGGGACGGCGGGTGCTGGTGAAGGCGGAATGCCTGCAACACACCGGATCGTTCAAGTATCGCGGCGCATGGTCGGCCATTTCTGCCCTGCCCAAAGAGGTGCGCAGAAACGGTGTGATCGCCTATTCCTCGGGCAACCACGCACAGGGTGTGGCGCTGGCGGCGTCGCAGCATAAGATCAAGGCTGTGATTGTGATGCCGTCTGATGCCCCCAAGATCAAAATCGACAATACCAAGGCGCTGGGCGCTAAGGTCGTGCTTTATGATCGCGAAACCGAAAGCCGCGAAGAAGCCGCAGAAAAGGCAAATGCGGATGGGTCACTGACACTAATAAAACCCTTTGACGATCCCGAAGTGATCGCAGGGCAGGGCAGCACGGGCATTGAAATCGTGTTTCAGGCCAAAGACCTGAAGGTACGCGATGCCGAGGTTCTGGTGCCTACAGGCGGCGGCGGTCTGGCGTCCGGTATTGCTCTTGCGTTGAAGGAATATGCCCAACTCCTGCGGGTGCGCACCTGCGAACCACAGGATTTCGACGATTACGCCCATTCCCTGCGGGCCGGTCGCCCTGTGGTGAACAAGCGCCTTTCCGGTTCTTTGTGCGACGCGATCATCACGCCGACACCGGGTCTGCTGACGTTTCCGATCCTGAACCGTCTGGCCGGCCCCGGCATGGTTGTAACCGAAGACGAATGCCTGCACGCGATGGCGCTGGCCTTTCACCGGTTGCGGATCGTGCTAGAGCCGGGTGGCGCTGCGGGTCTTGCGGCGGCGCTGTTCCACGGAGATCAGATCGACGGCGACGCGGTGATTGCTGTCGCCACTGGTGGCAACGTGGACAAAGAGGTGTTTGAAATGGCCCTCGCAAAATTCGGAGACATCTAATGCGCTATCCTGACCCTGCGAACGATTTTACCATTGCCAGTTTCAATGTAAAAAACCTGATTGGGCCGGGTCAGGAATACTACCGTTTTGAAAGCTACACGCCGGAAGAATACGCATGGAAAGAGGATTGGTTGGCAGATCAGCTGCTGACCATGAACGCGGATATCGTCGGGTTTCAGGAAATCTTTGACCGCACTTCCCTGTCTGCGGTGGTGCGGGAAACAAACGAGCGGGGCGCTGCGGCCAACGCGGATGTGATCCCAAGCCGCGACAAACGCTATCACCGCAAGGCGATTTTCAAGAAGCTGAAGTACGAAGGCTATGACAGCAACAGCATCTTCTTTGCGCCGAACGTCTTTGACGGTGAAGCGGGCGATCGCCGCCCCGGTCTGGCTATGCTGTCCCGTTTCGGTTTTGACGGTGAACCGCAGATCGTGCAGGAACTGCCGGTTCCCCTGACCATCGACTTCCCCCACATCGGTGGTGGGGAGGCGGGGCAATACACGCTGACCAAGCTGTCCCGCCCTGTGATCAAGGCGCGCATACCGGTAAACGGGCAGGTTATCACCGTATTCAACTGCCATCTGAAATCCAAACTTGGCGAGTTTGTGCGCCCCGAAGGCGCAGCCTTTGCGCCTGAAGCCAATCTGCTGGACTATGATCCGGTGGGGCGTGCCGTGGGTGAGTTGCGTTCTATGCTGCGCCGTACCGCCGAAGCCGCCGTTCTGCGCAAAATGATCGTGGCAGAGTTGAAGGCGGATAATCCGGTTTTTGTGCTTGGCGATATGAACGACGGAGATCACGCGGTGTCATCTGCGGTGATCACCGGAGAGCGGCCGTTCAAAAACTATGCGTGGATGCGCCGCCATGATGCGGAACGGCGCAACGACCGTTACACCGATGAAGAAAATATCCAGATCACCGAAGCGATTGAATCCGTGCGGCTGACCAGTGCGGAAAAGCTGTTCGTGCGCAAATCCCTGCGGGATATGGTTTATACTTCGGCCTTTGGCGGCGTGTTTGAAAGCATCGATCAAATCTTGATGTCGCGCCATTTCAATCCCGAAAACCCCGATGCAATCGGCGGGATGGAGTATTTCTCTGTCTACAATGACCACCTGACAGACGGCAGCCACGCCGAGGCGCCGTACAACAAGCTTGCCTCTGATCATGGCCAGATCATGGCTCATATGCGTCTGAAAGAACGGGTTTGAGGCCCGCTAAGGGGCTGAAATAAAACGCTATATTTGTTGCGCGATAGCACGGGCAGGGGCGTGGTCTCTGCCCATTTTTTTAGCACATATTAAAAATTTTACCAATTGATAAATAAAAAGACCTGTGCAAGGGTTTGAGTCTACCGAGGTTTTAACAGGGACTAGGCATGGGAAACTCTCCACACACGGATGGAATTGTTGCGGGCCGCATTAGCGCGGACGCCGTGGCGGACAATTTCAGCGATTTGCATCCGCCACTTGATGATCACGAAGCACTTGTCGCGGCGGATCGCTGCTATTTCTGCTATGATGCGCCGTGTCAGACGGCCTGTCCAACGTCGATTGATATCCCGTTGTTCATCCGCCAGATCGCTACAGGCACTGCGGAATCCGCAGCCGAGACCATCTTCGAGCAAAACATTTTGGGAGGAATGTGCGCGCGGGTGTGTCCGACAGAGACCCTTTGCGAAGAGGTCTGTGTGCGCGAAGTGGCCGAAGGCAAGCCGGTCCTGATCGGCCAGTTGCAACGCTACGCCACTGATAAGGTGATGGCGCAGGGTAAACACCCGTTTACCCGCGCTACCGCGACCGGAAAATCCGTGGCGGTTGTCGGCGCGGGGCCTGCTGGCCTGTCTGCCGCACACCGTCTGGCGATGCTGGGCCATGAGGTTGAAGTGTATGATGCACGCCCGAAAGGCGGCGGTCTGAACGAATTCGGCATTGCAGCTTATAAGTCGGTAGACGGTTTTGCACAGGCCGAAGTGGACTGGCTGTTGCAGATCGGCGGCATTGATATGAAGTATGACCAGCGTCTGGGTGAAGGACTGACGCTAGAGTATTTGCAAGGCCGCCATGATGCGGTGTTTCTCGGGGTGGGTCTTGGGGGCGTGAATGCGCTGCGGGCTGAAGGCGAAGACAAGGAAGGCGTGCGCGATGCAGTGGATTTCATCGCAGAACTGCGTCAGGCCGATGATCTGACGACTTTGCCCGTTGGCCGCCGCGTGGTGGTGATCGGTGGCGGAATGACGGCCATTGACGCTGCTGTGCAGTCCAAAATGCTGGGCGCGCAGGATGTGACCGTTGCCTACCGCCGCGATAAATCCGCTATGGGCGCTTCGGAATTTGAACAGGTGCTGGCCACCAGCCACGGCGTGCGGATTGAATTCAACGCACAGCCTGTCCGCGTTTTGGGCAACGGCAAGGTGACAGGCGTTGAATTTGCCCGCACCACCAGCACTGGCGGTGAATTGACGCCTACGGGTGAGACTTTCGAAATACCTGCGGATCAGGTGTTCAAGGCCATTGGCCAAACCCTGACAACGGACGCAGGGCTGACAGTGGAGCGCGGCAAGATCGCGGTGAACGAGACGGGACGCACATCAGTATTGGGCATCTGGGCCGGTGGCGACTGTGCCAGCGGCGGTGACGATCTGACGGTGACAGCCGTCGCCGAAGGCCGCGATGCGGCGATGGATATTCACGCAACACTTATGGGAGAGGGAGCGTAACAATGGCTGATCTGAGAAGCGAATTTGTAGGCATTAAATCCCCGAACCCGTTCTGGCTGGCCTCGGCCCCGCCTACGGATAAGGAATACAACGTCCGCCGCGCCTATGAGGCCGGCTGGGGCGGTGTGGTTTGGAAGACTTTGGGCGAAGAAGGCCCGCCAGTGGTCAACGTAAACGGCCCCCGCTACGGCGCGATATTCGGTGCGGACCGGCGCTTGCTGGGACTCAACAACATCGAGCTGATCACCGACCGCCCCTTGCAGCAAAACCTGCGCGAGATCAAAGCGGTGAAGCGGGATTATCCCGACCGCGCGTTGATCGTATCCCTGATGGTTCCGTGCGAGGAAGACGCATGGAAGGCAATTCTGCCAGTGGTGGAAGAAACCGGCGCGGACGGGATCGAGCTGAACTTTGGCTGTCCACACGGAATGGCCGAACGGGGCATGGGCTCTGCCGTGGGGCAGGTGCCGGAATATATCGAAATGGTCACACGTTGGTGCAAGCAGAACACCCGCATGCCGGTGATCGTCAAGCTGACCCCTAACATCACCGATGTGCGCTATCCAGCGCAGGCGGCGAAACGGGGCGGCGCGGATGCGGTCAGCCTGATCAACACCATTAATTCGATCACCAGCGTCAATCTGGACAATTTTGCACCGGAACCCACTATCGACGGCAAGGGCTCCCACGGGGGGTATTGCGGTCCGGCGGTGAAGCCGATTGCCATGAACATGGTTGCCGAAATCGCCCGCAGCCCTGAAACGGCCGGTTTGCCTATGTCTGGTATCGGCGGCATCACCACATGGCGCGATGCGGCTGAGTTCATGTCGCTTGGCTGTGGCAATGTGCAGGTCTGTACCGCAGCGATGACCTACGGGTTTAAGGTTGTGCAGGAAATGATCAGCGGTCTTGGCCAGTGGATGGACGAAAAAGGCCACGCCAGCATTGATGATGTGGTTGGCCGTGCCGTACCAAACGTGCGTGACTGGCAGCATCTGAACCTGAACCACGTCACCAAAGCGCGGATCAGTCAGGACGACTGCATCAAATGCGGTCGCTGCTTTGCGGCCTGTGAAGATACCTCTCATCAGGCGATTTCCATGTCTGCGGATCGCGTGTTCGAGGTGATGGACGACGAATGTGTGGCCTGTAACCTGTGTGTGAATGTCTGCCCTGTGGAAGGCTGCATCACTATGGAAACGCTGGAGCCGGGTATGGTGGATGAGCGTACGGGGCAGGTGGTTTCCGCCGAGCATGGCGACTGGACCACCCATCCCAACAACCCGAGTGTTGTTGCAGCAGAGTAAGGTTCGAGTATTTATCAGAACATTGAAGCGGGGCGCCTTGGCGTCCCGTTTTATTTTGTCTGCGGGTTGCGCCACTGGATGTTACTGGGATCGCGCAGTGCGTAGCGGAGTACGAAGGTTATGAACCACAGGCTGATCCCGAGCCAGAGCGCGCCCCACAGTACAGTTGCGCCGCCAAACTCTTCGGCCAACATACGCGCATCAGAACGGGCCGCCGCGCCGCGGATAGTGTCGGAGAAAATGTCGTAAGGCACATAGATCATGCTGGTGGCCCCGATCAAACGCAGCAGGAAATCGCTGTAAGCGGGGCGCAAGGCGTAGGCGATGGCGACGAAGGCTGCTGCTATCGCCACGCCAAAGACCAGCGGGAAAAGCGCGCGGATGTAAAACAGGGTAACGGCGCCGATCATTGCACCGAGCAGCCCGAGTGCGGGGCGGTCCCATCGGGTACGCACCGCAAGTAGGAACAGCAGCGCACCGATCAGCAGCGATCCGAGGTATCCTGCGGTTAAGGTCATAAACCGGCTGCCGCCACGGCTAAGGACATGGCCGGATTCATTGGCGTTAATTACGAATTCCACCACCGATCCGCCGGTCAGGACCGTTGCAATCGCATGGGCCGCTTCATGGAAGAAAACAATCAGCAGTCGCAGGGGCAGCAGAAAAGGGGTGCGCCAGAACACGAAAACCAGCGCCACCAGCAGCAAAAGTTGCCAGTGATCCCGCAAGAATGCTGTGACCTTAGATCCCATCTGTTCTGCGCGGCGTCAGCATACTGCGGAACAAGTGGTCGAGATGGGTTTGCGCGGTCTCAAACCTGTCTGTGGTTGACGCGCCCAGAACCGCCTTCACCTGTACGTCAAAATCCGCATAGTGCTGGGTTGTCGACCATATGGAAAAGATCAGGTGATGTGGATCAAGGGGCGCGATTTCTCCGGCGTCAATCCAGCTTTGGATCAGGCGGCATTTTTCATCTGTCAGGGACTTCAACGGTCCTTGCAATTCAGCAAGAATATTAGGCGCGCCTTGCAGGATTTCATTGGCAAACAGGCGGCTTTCACGGGGATAATCCCGCGACATTTCCAGCTTGCGGGTCACATAGGCACAGATTTCATCCACCGGATTCTCGCTCTCGCCGAGGTGCTCCAACGGCTCCAGCCATGTGTGGAGCAACCGGTCCAGAAGCACGCCGTGGATCGCTTCCTTGCCGTCGAAATAGTAGAGGATATTGGGCTTGGACAGGCCCGCTTGTGCTGCGATCTGATCGATGGTGGAGCCTCGAAAACCGTAGGTCGAAAACACCTCTAGCGCCGCGTCTAGGATCTGCGTCGTCTTTTGACGCTGGATTCGGGTGTTTCCTTTGGTGGAAGCTGCGCGTGCCATATCGTCGTGCCCTTAATGCATAATAAACTAGCGCGTCACGTTGCGACGCCAATACCTTTAAGAATGATCGTTTTAACCGAATCCTTGGCTCTGTTCCATTCGTCTTCGGACAGGGGAGAGTTGTGGTTCAGGGTTTGAATCTGATGGCCGAAGTCGGCGTAGTGCTGGGTCGTGGCCCAGATCATGTAAAGCAGGTGTCGCGGGCTGATCGGGTCCATCAATCCTGCCGCAATCCACGCTTCGATGGCCTGAATGCGAGAGTTGGTCCATTCCACCAGCGTGGTTTCGAGATAGTCCTGAATGATCGGCGCACCGTGCATCACTTCGGAGGCCCAAACCTTGGAGCCTGCGGGGCGCGTGCGGCTGATCTCCATCTTGGCGTCGATATAGGCGCCGATCCCTTCCGCAGGGCCGTCGGATTCTTCAAAGCTGCCTGCGGCTTGCAGCCAGACGTCGAAAATATTGGAGACAACCTGTCGGTAAAGTTCTTCTTTGGTTGAGAAATAATAATGCACATTTGCCTTTGGCAGCTGTGCCGCATCCGCAATAAGCTGCATTGTAGCACCGCCAAACCCTTCCTCTGCAAAGATTTTTTCCGCTGCCTGCAAAATAACCACTTCTTTCTCACGGCGCTTATTTTGTTTGCGGACGGGGGCGGCATTTGGGTTCATTCAAAGCACTTTCAGAAAATTCTTGACCGAATGGTCAGGGTGCATCCATAGTCCTGACCATATGGTCAGAAAAAGACCAGCGCAAGATGCAAGACAGGGAGAAGATTCATGGCGGCACCAGCAAGCAACCTCCGGATAAACGCAGACCGGCTGTGGGACAGTCTGATGGAGATGGCCAAGATCGGCCCCGGCGTGGCGGGCGGCAACAACCGGCAAACCCTGACAGATGAAGATGGCGAGGGCCGCGCCCTGTTCCAGAAATGGTGCGAGGAAGCAGGCTGCACGATGGGGCTCGACACGATGGGCAATATGTTCGCGCGGTATGAAGGCACCGATCCTGACGCGCTGCCGGTCTTTGTGGGGTCGCACCTTGATACCCAGCCAACAGGCGGCAAATACGATGGTATCCTTGGGGTGCTGGGCGGATTGGAGCTTTTGCGTTCGATGAATGATCTTGGCGTGAAAACCAAACATCCGATTGTCGTGACAAACTGGACTAACGAGGAAGGCACACGCTTTGCGCCTGCCATGCTGGCGTCAGGTGTGTTTGCAGGGATGCACACGCAAGACTGGGCTCACGCGCGCGAAGATGCCGAAGGGTTGAAGTTCGGGGACGAACTGGCGCGGATCGGTTGGAAGGGGGATGAACCCGTAGGCGAACGCAAGATGCACGCATTCTTCGAACTGCACATCGAGCAGGGGCCAATTCTGGAAGCCGAAGGCAAGGATGTCGGTGTTGTCACCCACGGGCAGGGCCTGTCGTGGACGCAAGTCACCGTCACAGGCAAGGACGCCCACACCGGCAGCACGCCGATGCCGATGCGCAAGAACGCAGGGCTTGGCATGGCGCGGATGCTGGAGCAGGTGGAGGAGATCGCATGGTCCCACAAACCCGATGCAGTCGGCGCGGCAGGGCACATCGACGTTTACCCCAACTCGCGCAATGTGATTCCGGGCAAGGTGGTGTTCACGGTCGATTTCCGCTCCCCGCAGTTGGATGTGATTAAGGATATGGAAACCCGTTTCAAAGCTGCGGCGCAAAAGATTGCCGATGATATGGGGTTGGGCGTGGAGTTCGAAAAAGTCGGCGGTTTTGATCCGGTTGAATTCGACGAGGGCTGCGTCACAGCCGTGCGCAACGCAGCAGAACGGCTGGGCTATAGCCACCGCAACATCGTATCCGGCGCGGGGCATGATGCCTGCTGGATCAACCGCATGGCGCCCACCGCGATGGTGATGTGCCCTTGTGTGGACGGTCTGAGCCATAACGAGGCGGAAGAAATTTCCAAGGAATGGGCTGCGGCTGGTGCAGATGTGTTGATGCACGCAGTGCTGGAGACGGCGGAGGTGCAGGGGTGAGCACCCTGTGCATAATGGCCTCGCCTCTAAAGATCGGCCATCCTTGGTGTAGAGTTAGAAAGTACGTTTGAACGAAGAAAACAAACCGCATTGGCAGGATGGAGTAGAGATATTCTGATCACGTTCTGAGGGTAGTTCCAGCCAAGGCTAGGAACGATGCGGAGAAAATGGGAGAAAACACATGACCACCAAAGTCATCAAAGGCGGCACCGTTTGCACCGCAGACCGCGCTTGGAAAGCCGATGTTTTGATCGAAGGGGAAACGATCAAACAAATCGGCGAGGATCTGAAAGGCGATGAATATATTGACGCGGAAGGGGCCTATGTCATTCCGGGCGGGATCGACCCCCACACCCACCTAGAAATGCCGTTCATGGGCACCACCGCCGCCGAGACTTTTGAATCCGGTACATGGGCAGCGGCCTGTGGTGGCACGACGATGTTGGTGGATTTCTGCCTGCCCGGTGAAGACGGCTCTATCGTAAACGGTATCAAGGAATGGCACCGCAAATCCGCGCCGCAGATTTGTTCGGACATCGGCTATCACATGGCGGTGACAGGCTGGAACGAGAACATCTTTGAAGAGATGAAGACGGCTGTGGAAATGGGCGTAAACTCCTTCAAACACTTCATGGCCTACAAAGGCGCTTTGATGATTGAGGACGACGAGATGTTCGCCTCTTTTCAACGCTGTAAGGAACTCGGCGCTTTGCCGATGGTTCACGCCGAAAACGGCGATCTGGTTGCGATCCTGCAAGAGAAATACATGAACGAGGGGATCACCGGCCCCGAAGGCCATGCCTATTCCCGCCCGCCCGAACTGGAAGGCGAAGCCGCCAACCGCGCGATCACGATTGCCGATGCCGCAGGCGTTCCGCTTTACATTGTGCATGTGTCTTGCGAGCAGGCCCACGAAGCGATCCGCCGTGCCCGCCAGAAGGGTATGCGCGTCTACGGGGAACCGCTGATCCAGTTCCTGACGCTGGACGAAAGCGAGTATTTCAACAAGGATTGGGACCACGCTGCGCGCCGCGTGATGTCACCGCCCTTCCGCAACAAGAAACATCAGGACAGTCTGTGGGCCGGTCTGCAATCGGGATCTTTGCAAGTTGTTGCAACTGATCACGCGGCCTTTAACACTGAACAGAAACGGGCCGGGCGGGATGATTTCCGCATCATCCCGAACGGTTCCAACGGGTTGGAGGAACGGCTGGCTGTGCTTTGGACGGAAGGTGTTGAAACAGGCCGCCTGACACCGCAGGAATTTGTTGCTGCGACCTCGACCAATGTGGCGAAAATCCTGAACATCTATCCCAAGAAGGGTGCGATCGTGGAAGGTGCGGATGCAGATATCGTGGTCTGGGACCCGAAGATCTCCAAGACTATTTCGCCGAGCAATCATCATTCCGTGTTGGATTACAACGTGTTCGAAGGGTTTGAGGTTACAGCCAACGCCCGCTACACGCTGAGCCGCGGGGATGTGATCTGGGCTTGGGGCAAAAACTCCCAGCCACAGCCCGGTCGGGGCCGTTTCGTGCCGCGTCCGGCTTTCCCATCGGCTCACACCGCGCTGTCCAAGTGGAAGGAACTGAACTCGCCCCGCAAGATAGAGCGGGATCCGATGAACATTCCGGCGGGGATTTAAGATATGTGCCGCGCCCGTTTCTCTGATCGTCAGACACACGGGCCGGTGCTGTTTTTCAACGAGGGACAGCCATGACCCCCGACGCCATTCTGGAAACAGCCCTCTACGCCCGCGATCTGGAGGCGGCTGCCGATTTTTACAGCCGCGTTTTCGGGCTTGAAGAGGTGCTCCGTGTGGAGGGGCGGCATGTGTTTTTCGGTTGCGGACCGGGGATGCTGCTGATTTTCAACCCCGAAGCCACCACCAAAGCCCCAAGCGGATTGCCCGTGCCTACCCACGGCGCAGAAGGGCAGGGGCATATGTGTTTTCGGGTCAGCGGCGCCGAGTTGGACCGCTGGGCCACACATCTGAACAAACTAAACATTGCCATTGAAGCGGATTTCCAATGGCCAAACGGCGCAAGATCAATCTACGTCAGAGATCCGGCAGGGAATTCGGTCGAACTATCAGAGCCTAAACTCTGGAAGCGACCCACAAGATAAAAACAGAAAGCAGGGAATGAACGACACTGTAATTTCAGCAAAGAACCTTAGTCTCACGTTTGAGACCAACGACGGTCCAGTCCACGCGCTAAAGGATATCAACCTTGATATCGCCAAGGGAGAGTTTGTTTCTTTCATCGGGCCTTCGGGCTGTGGGAAAACCACATTCCTGCGCTGTATGGCTGATCTGGAAACCCCGACGGGTGGGGAGATCACGGTCAACGGCGTTACCCCGCGCGAGGCGCGTAGTTCCCGCGCGTATGGGTATGTGTTTCAGGCGGCAGGGCTATATCCGTGGCGCACAATCGGCGGAAACATCCGCCTGCCGCTGGAAATTATGGGGTATTCAAAAGAAGATCAGGCCAAGCGGGTGCAACAGGTGCTTGAACTGGTGGAGCTCGACGGGTTTGATCGCAAGTTCCCTTGGCAATTGTCAGGCGGGATGCAACAGCGGGCTTCCATCGCGCGGGCGCTGGCCTTTGATGCGGATATTCTGCTGATGGACGAGCCTTTCGGCGCGCTCGACGAGATCGTGCGGGACCATCTGAACGAACAACTCCTTGCGCTCTGGGCGCGCACGGAAAAAACCATCGGGTTCGTGACACACTCCATCCCCGAAGCGGTGTATCTTTCCACGAAAATCGTAGTCATGTCCCCGAGACCGGGCCGGATTGCCGATGTCATCGGCAGTCCGCTGCCCAAGGAACGCCCCCTTGATATCCGCGATTCACCGGAATTCATCGAAATCGCCCACCGCGTGCGCGACGGGCTGAGAGAGGGACACGCGGATGGATGAACGACTGTTCCCAAGTGCCGCAACCGCCGCTGACAGGGGCGTCCGACCTCTCTTTGCGCACGCCCCTGCAGATTTGACACTTTTGCCCTATAGGGAGGGTAAAGCGGCTTCAACGTTCACGGCCATCGGCTCTTTAGCCTGTGCCGTAGGGCGAGAATGCGACTCGAAAGGTTTCGATGTTCTTAAAATACTCAAACTAAATTGGGCTGCTGCTGATTGCGGGACGCCCCAGGCGGGAGTATTTCGGGGAACCTTGAAGCAGGGGGACGTTTGTTATGCGTAACGTCTTACCTGTTTTGACCGTCGTTCTGGCGGTTTTCGCGCTCTGGTATGGCGGGGCGGTGTTGTTGAATAAAAACTGGGCCTATGACAAGGCCGAGCGGGCCGGTGTCGAACTCTCCTTTGGGGAGATGGTCAAAGACACGATGACACAGGAAAAACCCCGCTTGCCGCCGCCCCATCTGGTGGGGGCAGAGTTGTGGAAGACCACCGGCGCGATGGTGCAGCGGGGGCGGGCCTTCAGCAAACGTTCGTTAATTTATCACGGCTGGATTACCCTGTCCTCGACCGTGCTCGGCTTTGTTTTTGGAACGGGACTTGGCATTTTGCTGGCGGTCGGGATCGTTCATAACCGTGCGATGGATAAGTCGGTGATGCCGTGGATCATTGCCAGCCAGACCATTCCGATTCTGGCGATTGCACCGATGATTGTAGTTGTTCTGGCCAGTGCGCAGGTTGATGATCTGATCGCGAAAGGCGTGATTTCCATGTATCTGTCCTTCTTTCCTGTGGTCGTTGGCATGGTGAAGGGGCTGCGGTCGCCGGATCATATGCAGATGGACCAGATGCGCACGTGGAATGCCTCGCGCAGTCAGACCTTCTGGAAGTTGCGGTTGCCTGCTTCGGCCCCTTATCTGTTTGCCTCCCTCAAAGTGGGGATCGCGGCCAGTCTGATCGGTGCTGTGGTGGCGGAACTGTCGTTGTCGCAGGACGGCGGGCTGGGCGCGCGGATGCTGGTTGGCAGCTATTATGGTCAGACCGTGCAGATCTGGTCAGCTCTGATTGCAGCTGCCACACTGGCGGCACTGATGGTGGCCGCTATCGGGGTTGTCCAACGGGTGACACTTAAACGGATGGGGATGGCGCAATGATCTGGATTGTATTTGTACTGGTATTCTGGATCGCGGCTTGGTGGGTAAATATTATCCTTACCGCCCAAAAGCCGAACCGGCTTAACGCATTTGCGGTTCCAGCCCTGTTCGGGATTACCCTGTTGCTGCTTTGGGAAGGGATCGTGCGGGGGTTCGGGATCAGCCCTGTTCTTTTGCCACCGCCCTCGGCCATCGCTGTGACGTTTTCACAAAACCTGCCCATCCTGTGGGAGGATTTCTTTCAGACCTTCGTTAAGGGCGCGTTAAGCGGGTATATTATCGGATGTGGCGCGGCGTTCCTGGTGGCGGTTGCTGTGGATCGCAGCCCGTTTTTGCAACGTGGCCTTCTGCCGGTGGGGAATTTTGTAGCTGCACTGCCGATTATCGGGCTCGCCCCGATTATGGTAATGTGGTTCGGGTTCGACTGGCAGTCCAAAGCGGCTGTGGTTGTGGCGATGGTGTTCTTTCCGGTGCTGGTGAATACCGTGCAGGGGTTGCAGGCGTCCGATGCGATGCAGCGGGATTTGATGCGGACCTACGCGGCAAGCTATCCGCAGGCGCTGATGAAACTGCGCTTGCCTGCGGCGATGCCATTTATATTCAACGGCTTGAAGATTGCTACGACGCTGGCCCTGATCGGCGCAATTGTTGCCGAATTCTTCGGTTCGCCGATCAAAGGAATGGGTTTCCGGATCTCAACCGAAGTCGGACGGTTGGCGTTGGATATGGTCTGGGCCGAGATCGCCGTAGCGGCGATTGCGGGTTCGGCCTTTTACGGGTTGGTTGCGCTGCTGGAAAAAGGCGTCACCTTCTGGCACCCTTCACAGAGAGGGTAGAAAAATTAAAAACGAATCAACAAGGAGAGTAAGAAAATGAAAAAAATTGTAACAACAGCACTGGCCGGTGCGATGGCGCTGGGCGCGTCATTTGCTCAGGCGGCGGACGATGTGACGCTGCAACTGAAATGGGTCACACAGGCGCAATTCGCCGGATATTATGTGGCACAGGATAAGGGATTTTACGAAGAGGAAGATCTTAACGTCACGATTAAACCGGGTGGTCCGGATATTGCACCGGCACAGGTGATTGCCGGTGGTGGTGCCGATGTGGTGCTGGACTGGATGCCGTCCGCGCTGGCTTCGCGTGAAAAGGGTTTGGATCTGGTAAATATCGCCCAGCCTTACAAATCGTCGGGCATGATGCTGACCTGTCGTAAAGATGCTGGCATATCCTCGCCAGATGATTTTCCGGGTAAAACGCTGGGTGTCTGGTTCTTTGGGAACGAATATCCATTCCTGAGCTGGATGAGCAAACTTGGCCTGAAAACCGACGGGTCTGACGGTGGTGTGACGGTTCTGAAACAGGGCTTCAATGTTGATCCACTGTTGCAGAAACAGGCGGCCTGTGTGTCCACCATGACCTACAATGAATACTGGCAGGTTATTGATGCAGGGCTCACTCCGGAAGAGCTGGTGGTGTTCAAATACGAAGATCAGGGCGTGGCTACGCTGGAAGACGGGATGTATGTCTTGGGTGAAAACCTGAAAGACGAAGCGTTCAAAAAGAAGATGGTCCGTTTTGTGCGCGCTTCCATGAAGGGTTGGAAATACGCCGAGGAAAATCCGGACGAGGCGGCAATGATCGTTCTGGACAATGATGCAACCGGTGCGCAAACAGAAAAGCACCAGAAGCGGATGATGTCCGAAGTGGCGAAACTGACCGCCAATTCAAACGGTGCACTGGACGAGGCGGATTACCGTCGCACAGTGGACAGCCTGCTGACTGCCGGTTCCGACCCTGTGATCACGAAAGAGCCTGAAGGCGCGTATACTCTGGAAATCACGGACGCTGCTTTGAATTAAGCGGAGGCTTTTTGCGAAACAGGCCGCGCCGTGGGGAAACCTGCGGCGCGGCTTTTTTGTGTGGGTTGGTGTGTAAGTAGGCTTCTTCTGTCTGCGGGCCTTGTTAAAAAAGCTTTACAGAACCTTAACCTTGAAGCTTCATTTATGAAGCGTCTTATATGAAGCTTCATATATGCAGTATGTTAAAGCGGTTCACGCTTTGAAAACAGGGGTTTGGATAGCTAAGTTTCGATGCCTTCGCCGCGCTATCTGTTTATTTCAATTGGTCCGTACACACGCGCGCGCGTCCAAAAGGTTAACAAACAGCACCTAAACCGCAGCGGTGATCCAGTCCCGATGATCGCGCATATAAACCCGCAGCCATGGCGTGAACCGCTCTGGTGTTTCGTCTATTTCCTGCGCGAGTTGATCAAACCCGATCCAGCGTACGGCCTGCACCTCATCCGGATTGAGCACCATCGCGATGTCGACCTCTACGCGGGCGGTATAAATGTCCACGACTTCATGTTCGATCAATCCGCCCCCCACATCGGCGCGGTATTCGACGGTTTGGCCGAATTGCAGATCACCACACGTGATCCCCAGCTCTTCCCCAAGACGTCGGTTCGCGCAGGTCAGGCTCGGCTCTTCCCAGTGAGGGTGGGTGCAGACCGTATTGGCCCAAAGATCCGGTGTGTGGTATTTATGGGCCGCCCGTTGCTGGATCAAAGTCTGGTCGCCACACAGCAGAAACACCGAAATCGCGGGATGTTTCAGCCCGCGCCGGTGTACGTCCAGTTTGTCCAGCGGTGTCAAAACCCCGTTGTCCCAAGCGGGAATAAGCTGCGTCATGTTTCACTTCCACGTTTTGCGATCCTTTGGGACATTGTGCGCAGGTTTGCAAGGGCCGGAGGGTCGCGCCTGTGTCACTTTGTACCCGTGGTGCGGCGTTCTGCCAGCATATCTTCTTGGGCCGTTCCGGTATAAATCTGTTGCTTCTATTAACAATCTGCGGTGGTCTGGGCGATATGAATGCTCCTGTGCTCTCCAATATCAAATGCGGCGAATGTCCGATCCGGCATCGTGCAGTCTGTTCCCGTTGTGAAGGGGCAGAGCTGGATATCCTTGAGAAAATCAAAGTCTACCGCAGCTTCAAGGCCGGTGAACAGATCTTGTGGCGCGGCGAGTCGATGGATTTTGTCGCCTCGGTCGTCAGCGGCGTAGCGACCCTTGGCAAGACGCTGGAAGACGGGCGCACCCAAATGGTCGGGTTGTTGCTGCCGTCAGATTTCATCGGGCGGCCCGGTCGGGATCGTGTGGAATTTGACGTGATCGCGGCCTCGGATGTGACCCTTTGCTGTTTTGATCGCAAACCGTTTGAGAACCTTCTTCTGGTGACGCCCCATCTGTCCGAACGTCTGGTGGAAATCGCGCTTGATGAACTGGATGCAGCGCGGGACTGGATGCTGCTTTTGGGGCGCAAAACGGCGCGCGAAAAGATCGCGACCTTTATTGATATGTTGATCCGGCGCAGCAGTTTAGAAGGTTCGACAGCGCAGAATGATGCGCTGACCCTGCCGCTAAGCCGCGAGGAAATCGCCAATTACCTTGGCCTGACGCTGGAAACCGTCAGCCGTCAGCTGTCTGCGCTGAAATCCCAAGGTATCCTACAATTCAAAGACCGTCGCAGCTTTGAGGTGCTTAACCCGAAGGCGCTGCACGATATATCAGGGGACGACGCTCCGCGCTAATCGCTTTCGCATCGAAACACTGCGAAAATCGAAACGCATTTTGCCAAACTTGACACAGATCAAGGAAACGTCGCCCTAACCCGCCTATCCCTACACTTGCGAACAGGAGTGTCTGCCTTGGCAGTGCTCGTCATTTTCGAGGTGTCAGATGGACTATATTAAGGCTTTTTTATTGGCCGGAGTCGCGCTTGTTGCGGCTATGGGCGCGAATTGGGCGCAGGATCCGGCTTATCAATTACATGCGGTGCTGATTCTTGTCATTGCGCTTTGCATGTTTGTTTGGGTGATCCGCAACGCGGGGGAGCCACGGGCGGATAAACCAGTGCCGACAGGGTATGACGACGGGGTGATCCGCGCAGGCGTGATTGCTACGGCGTTCTGGGGCATTGCCGGATTTCTGGTGGGGACTTTTATTGCCTTCCAACTGGCCTTTCCCGCGCTCAATTTCGACTGGGCGCAACCCTACACGAACTTTGGCCGGTTGCGGCCCATACATACATCCGCAGTCATCTTTGCTTTTGGTGGCAACGGGTTGATTGCCACATCTTTCTACGTGGTCCAGCGTACTGGCGCGACACGGCTTTGGGGCGGCAATCTCGCCTGGTTAGTATTCTGGGGCTATCAACTGTTCATCGTGCTTGCGGCAACGGGGTATCTGCTTGGCTCCACCCAGTCCAAAGAATACGCCGAGCCTGAGTGGTATGTGGATATCTGGCTGACCATCGTCTGGCTTGCCTATCTCGCGGTGTTCCTTGGCACAATCTTCAAGCGGCGCGAGCGTCATATCTATGTGGCGAACTGGTTCTATCTTGCCTTCATCATCACTGTAGCGATGCTGCATGTGATCAACAATCTGTCCATTCCGGTATCCATCTGGGGCAGCAAATCGGTGCAGGTCTTTGCCGGCGTGCAGGATGCCATGACCCAGTGGTGGTACGGCCACAACGCGGTAGGCTTCTTCCTGACGGCTGGCTTCCTTGGGATGATGTATTACTTTGTGCCTAAACAGGCGGGCCGTCCGGTCTACAGCTACAAATTGTCGATCATCCACTTCTGGGCGCTGATCTTCCTTTATATCTGGGCCGGTCCACACCACCTGCATTACACAGCACTGCCGGATTGGGCGTCGACCCTTGGGATGGTGTTCTCGATCATTCTGTGGATGCCCAGCTGGGGCGGTATGATCAACGGTCTGATGACCTTGCAAGGGGCTTGGGACAAGCTGCGTACCGACCCGATCCTGCGTATGTTCGTCCTGTCTCTCGGTTTTTATGGCATGTCTACCTTTGAAGGTCCGATGATGTCGATCCGCGCGGTCAACAGCCTGAGCCACTATACTGACTGGACCATCGGTCACGTCCACTCCGGCGCTTTGGGCTGGAACGGCATGATCACATTCGCCTGTCTCTACTTCCTGACGCCGCGCCTTTGGGGCCGTGACAAGATGTATTCCATGAGCGCAATCAACTGGCACTTCTGGTTGGCGACCATCGGAATCGTTCTTTACGCCGCTTCCATGTGGGTGACTGGCATCATGGAGGGCCTGATGTGGCGCGAAGTGGATGATCAGGGGTTCCTTGTGAACTCTTTCGCAGACACCGTCGCCGCGAAATTCCCGATGTATGTGGTGCGTGGTCTGGGCGGGGTGATGTTCCTTGCCGGAGCGGTGATCATGGTTTGGAACATGTGGATGACCATCCGCGGCCCCAAAGCGGCGAGGGCAGGTGCCACTGGCACCACCCCGACCGTAGCAGCAGAGTAAGGAGTTCGGAAAATGGCATTTCTCGACAAACATGCAATCCTTGAAAAAAGCCCGACCCTGCTGTTGGTTAGCTCCCTTCTGGTGGTCTCTATCGGAGGGATCGTGGAAATCGCGCCGCTGTTCTGGCTGGAAAACACCATCGAAGAAGTAGAGGGCGTGCGCCCCTATTCCCCGCTGGAACTGACAGGACGGGACATCTATGTGCGCGAAGGCTGCTACCTTTGCCACAGCCAGATGATCCGCCCGATGCGGGACGAAGTGGAACGCTACGGGCATTATTCACTGGCGGCGGAATCGATGTATGACCACCCGTTCCAGTGGGGATCAAAGCGAACCGGGCCCGATGTGGCCCGCGTGGGCGGGCGCTATTCGGACGCTTGGCACGTAGAGCACCTGAAAGACCCGCAGTCGGTCGTGCCGGAATCCATTATGCCGAAATACGAGTTTCTGGCAGAGACCCGCATTGAGCCAACCCAGATCAAGGCGCTGCTGAATACCCACCGCCTTGTGGGGGTGCCTTATGACGATGACATGTTGGATAACGCGGTGGCGGATTTTTATGCGCAGGCCAATCCTGACAGTGATTACGACGACATGCTGGAACGCTATCCGGGGGCGGCTGTAGCCAACTTTGACGGTCAGAAAGACCTGACCGAGATGGATGCGTTGGTGGCGTATCTCCAAGTGCTCGGGACGATGGTTGATTTCTCGACTTTCACCCCCGAAGCAAGCCGATAGGAGGGCGACATGGATACCTATTCTTTCCTACGCGAACTGGCTGACAGTTGGTTTTTGCTGGCAATGTTCTGCTTCTTCCTTGGCGCGGTCCTGTTTTTGTTCCGCCCCGGCAGCCGGAAAATGCACGAGGACGCCAGTCAGATTCCCCTGCGCGATAACCTCGATCCGGATGCCCCGCGTCTCGACTGTGTGGGCAACTGCCCTGATTGTTTCAAGAGGACAAGCTGATGTCTGATCACACCGAAAAGAACGTGGATGAAGTCACCGGCGTGGAAACCACTGGCCATTCCTGGGACGGCATTCAGGAGTTGAACAACCCGATGCCCCGCTGGTGGCTCTGGACGCTTTACGCAACGATTGTCTGGGGAATTGCCTATACAATCGCCTTTCCCGCATGGCCGCTGATCTCTGGCGCGACGACAGGGGTGCTCGGCTGGTCCACACGCGCAAATGTAGCGCAGGATATTAAGGCCCACGACGCAAAGAACGGGTCGCTCGTGGAGCAATTGCTGACAACCGAAATGGACAGCTTGCCCGAAGACCCCGATCTGCTGCGCTATGCGGTCGCCCGTGGTGGTGCGGTCTTCAAAGCGCAGTGTTCCCAGTGTCACGGCTCCGGCGCGGCAGGCTTCAAGGGCTATCCGAACCTGCTGGACGATGACTGGCTTTGGGGGGGCAGTATGGATGGAATCACGTACACTGTGCGCCACGGCATTCGCAACGAGACCGACGACGATGCACGGTATACAGCGATGCCTGCCTTTGGTGAATTGCTGGACAAAGACCAGATTCGTGCGGCGGCGGAATATGTTTATTCGTTGTCCAACGACGATGCGGAACCCGAACTGGCCGCGACCGGACAGCAGCTTTACGGAGAGCAATGCGCGGCCTGTCACGGCGATACCGGACGGGGCGACCGCGAACAGGGCGCGCCTAATCTGGCAGATGCGATCTGGCTTTATGGTGGCGACCGCGAGACTTTGATCCAGACCATCACCTATTCACGATTTGGCATCATGCCTGCATGGGGGCAGCGTCTGATCGAAGCGGATGTGCGCGCTGTCTCTGCATATGTTCACGGTCTTGGCGGCGGCGAATAAGCCGCGCGCCGACGACTACCAGAATACGGCACTGCATCCCCTACAGCGGTGCCGTTCCCCCGAAACGGCCCTGTTCGCAAACAAGCCGTTTCGGGGATCTTTTTGATCCAGATCAAGGCGCACCTGATTCCCATGAAGTAGGAAGAGGATGCGAACAGGATTGATACTATGACCCAAACCACGCCTCCCCCTCTCTACGCGGCGCAAGAGCCCGTGTTTCCCCGTAAGGTATCGGGCACGTTTCGCCGGTTAAAATGGTGGATCATGCTGGTGACACTGGGGATTTACTACCTGCTGCCGTGGATTCGCTGGGATCGCGGACCGAACCTGCCGGATCAGGCGGTGCTGCTGGATATGGCGGGGCGGCGGTTCTATTTCTTCTGGATCGAGATCTGGCCGCACGAGTTTTACTTTGTTGCCGGTCTGTTGGTGATGGCGGGACTGGGGCTGTTCCTGTTCACCTCTGCACTTGGTCGGGTTTGGTGCGGGTATACTTGCCCCCAGACCGTCTGGACCGATCTGTTCATTCTGGTGGAGCGCTGGGTCGAGGGGGACCGCAACGCGCGGGTGCGCTTGTGGAAAGCGAAATGGGATTTTCACAAATGGCGGCTGCGACTGACCAAATGGGCGATCTGGCTTGGAATTGCGATGGCAACTGGCGGGGCTTGGGTGTTCTATTTCACCGACGCCCCGACACTGGCGCGGGATCTGCTGCGCTTTGAGGCCCATCCCATCGCTTATGGCACCATAGCCGTATTGACCGCGACAACTTTCGTTTTTGGCGGCTTCTTGCGGGAACAGGTTTGCATTTACATGTGTCCCTGGCCCCGCATTCAAGCGGCGATGATGGACCCGGACACTATCACTGTGGCCTACCGCGACTGGCGCGGCGAACCGCGCGGCAAGCACCGCAAAGCAGTGCAGGCTGAAGACGCAGCACCGCTTGGGGATTGCATCGACTGTATGGCCTGCGTCAATGTTTGCCCGATGGGGATCGACATCCGCGACGGGCAACAAATGGAATGTATCACCTGCGCCCTGTGCATCGACGCCTGCGATGATGTGATGGATAAGATCGGTAAACCGCGCGGGCTGATCGACTATCTGGCGCTGTCGGATGAACCGGCAGAACGTGCTGGTGCGGCGCCCAAACCGGTGTGGAAACATATACTGCGGCCCAGAACGCTGTTTTACACAGCGCTCTGGTCGCTGGTCGGGGTCGGGCTGATCTATGCGCTGTTCATGCGCTCTGACATCGAGCTGGCCGTTTCGCCTTTGCGCAATCCCACCTATGTGACGCTCTCGGATGGTAGCATTCGCAACATTTACGATGTGCGGATGCGCAACAAACACGCCGAGGCGCGGGTGTTCCAGCTGTCTGTGACCGGCGACACGGGCGTGCGGTTGCAACTGGAAGGGCAGGCGGATCGACGCAGCATCCTTGTGCCAGCGGATCAGACTTTCATGCAGCGGGTCTACGTCACCGCACCGCGTCAGGATCCCGCCGCAAAACAGGTCCGCAGCGATATCCGCATCTGGATTGAAGACACGGCGACAGGCACACGGGCGTCGCAAGCGACGACATTCAACGGAAAGGCAGAGTGATATGGTTAAGCAGATTACAGGATGGCATGTTTTCGGGTCCTTCGCGCTGGCGTTTTCGGTGATTATCGGGGTCAATCTGGTGCTGGCGTATAATGCCGTGCACAGCTTTCCCGGCCTTGAGGTAAAAAACTCCTACGTGGCGAGCCAGAGCTTTGACGCCGACCGCGATGCACAAGTTGCGCTTCGTTGGGATGTGGGGGCATTTGTTGAAGACGGCTATCTGACCCTGAATATTACCAAGGGCGACACGCCGGTACCGGCGCTGATTGAACAGGCCACATTCGGGCGGGCCACCAGTGTGGCGAAGGATCAGGAGCTGCAATTTCGCCGCGAGAACGGGGCCTTCGTTGCGCCAGTCATTGCCGGTGCGGGCAACTGGAACCTGCGGCTGAAAGCGCGCGCGCCGGATGGCACGCTGTTCCAGCAGCGCATTATCGTGCGGGTGGCGCAATGAGCAGTGCCGTGTCCGCGTCCCCGTGTCCGGGCTGTATTCCGGCCACGCAGGCCTCTGAAGAGGTGGCCAAGAAGATAAAAGCGAACCTGCGATTTTCGGTGCCAAGCGTGCATTGTGCGGCGTGCATTGCCAAGATCGAACAGGGCCTTCAGGCGGTACCCGGAGTTCGGGACGCGCGGGTGAACCTGTCACTGAAACGGCTGAGCGTTCAGGCCGATGATACCGTGGGCGAAGCGCAGATTGCCGAGCATCTTGCCGGACTGGGGTTCGCAGCCTATCCGCTGGATCAAGAGGCGCTGGGCAATGATACGGACCCCGAGGGCCGCGCGTTACTGCTGCGTCTTGCGGTGGCCGGATTTGCCATGATGAACGTGATGCTATTGTCCGTGGCGGTCTGGTCCGGTGCTACAGATGCAACGCGGGACCTGTTCCATCTGATCTCTGCCACCATTGCCGTTCCAGTGGTGGCTTTCTCTGGTCAGCCGTTTTTCAAAAGCGCGTGGTCCGCTTTGCGCCACCGCAGGCTGAATATGGATGTGCCGATCTCGCTGGCGATTGTTCTGGCGGTGGGGATGTCCATCTTTGAAGCCCGCCAGAGTGGGGCGCATGCCTATTTCGACGCGGCCCTGTCGCTGACCTTTTTTCTGCTGATCGGCAAGTTTTTGGAACATAAAACCCGCGGTGCCGCCCGCTCTGCCGCGCGGGAGTTGTCCGCGCTGGAGGTTCACAGGGCAAGTGTGATGATCGACGGGCAGGCCGAAACCCGTGCGGTTTCTGAACTGGCAGTCGGGGATCATATCCTTGTGCCAAGCGGAATGCGCGTTCCCGTGGACGGAGACCTTTTGTCTGTGACGGCGCAGATGGACCGGTCTTTCCTAACAGGTGAATCCGATGAGGTCGAGGTTCAGGCCGGTGCCGCCTTACAAGCGGGAGAGGTCAATCTTGGCGCCCCGCTGAGCTTGCGCGCCACTGCGGTGGGCGAAGACACAACCCTGCGCCGTGTGGCCGCGATGGTCGAACTGGCAGAAACAGGGCGCAACAGTTACACCTCGCTGGCGGCAAAGGCGGCGCAGATTTACGCTCCTGCGGTGCATCTGCTTGCGCTGCTGGCGTTTCTGGGGTGGCTGGTCGCAAGCCATGACGTGCGGATGTCGCTCAATATTGCCGTTGCCGTGCTGATTATCACTTGCCCCTGCGCCTTGGGGCTGGCGGTTCCTGCTGTGTCCACTGGCGCAATCGGCAGGCTGTTTTCCGCAGGTCTGCTGGTGCGCCACGCCACCGCGCTGGAACGTCTGGCTGAGGTGGATCTGGCGGTGTTTGACAAAACGGGCACGCTCACCCGTCCGGGATTTGATGTGGCGACATCCGGCCTTAGCGCGGTGGAGCAGGCGATCCTTTTGGGGCTTGCGCAGGCGTCCGACCATCCGGTCAGCAAAGCCATTGCCGAAACCCTCGGGGCGCAAATGAAACCGGCACCGCTGGAGAGGATTGAAGAAATCAAAGGCGCAGGTGTGCAGGCGTATTTTGGCGGGGATAGGGTGCAACTGGGACGTGCGGACTGGCTCGGAGCGGAATTTTCCGGCACCGGATTGCGGATCGGGTCGTCGCAGGCGCGCAAGGTTGAAACGACTGAAACCTTGCGGGACGGGGCAAAATCAGCCGTTGCGACACTGCAAAAGGCGGGAATACCCGTTCATATCCTGACGGGCGACCGGCGCGAGGCTGCTGTTGATATTGCCCATCAACTCGGCGTGCTGGACATTCAGGCAGGCGTGCGCGCCGAAGAAAAACTGGCGCGACTGAAGGACCTTGAGGAACGTGGCTATAAGGTCTTGATGGTGGGGGATGGGTTGAACGATACGGCGGCGCTGGCCGGTGCTCATGCGTCTATGGCGCCGTCCACAGCGCTGGATGCCTCGCGCAATGCCGCTGATATTGTAATCTTGCGGCAGGATCTGGCCAGCATCCCGCTGGCGCTGGCGGTGGCGCGGTCGACTGTCAAACTGTCACGGCAGAACTTTGCAATCGCGGCGGGTTATAACCTGATTGCGATCCCGATCGCACTGGCCGGATTTGCGACACCGCTTCTGGCGGCGCTGGCGATGTCCGCGTCGTCGCTGACCGTACTGGCAAACGCAATGCGTGTGAGGTTGGTGAAATGAATGTTCTGGTGGTTCTGATCCCTGTGTCCCTGATCCTTGGCGGGGTCGGATTGGTCGGGTTTTTGTGGACAGTGCGCAACGCGCAATACGATGACCCCGAGGGCAGCGCGGCCCGCATCCTGCTGGATGATGATGCACCGATTGACTAACACCACCGCACAGGGCCGGCAGGCTGGCACAGGGTCCATTCCCACTTCCACCATCGCGGGAATTGCTGTAATCCCGATAACAGGCAAGCAGAACAGCCCTGCTGCGGCGCGGTAATGCGCTGTGGGAGCAGGGAAAAGACCGTTAAGGGAGAGTGTTAAATGGCCTTCAAAGACGGGATTCTGGACAACTATCTCCATGAGCGGCATTTTCTACAAACCGTCTACATGCCTGCGTTCCAACCGGCGGGACGCAATTTTGTTTACATGAAGAACCATAAGGCGGCCTGCACCACAGTGATCGCCACGCTGATGGCTCACCTGCTGGCAGAAATGGGCGACAGCCGCGATATTTCCATGCAGAACGTGCATAAACCGCCGATGGATGTGATCCACGCGGGCAAGCGCACCCTGTCGCTGGACCGTGCGGTTGATGCGCTGCAATCCCCCGATGTGTTCCGCTTCACGGCTGTGCGCGAACCAATCAGCCGCACCGTCAGCGCTTGGGCCGATAAGGTGGCAGGGCAGGGCGCTAAAAAGCACAAACTGATGGATAAACTCGGGCGGGCCAAGGATGAAGATCTCAGCCTCTCGGCCTTTTTGGATGTGCTGGCACACAACCCCGAAGCGTTGGACGTGGATCGCCACTGGCGCCCCCAAAGCAAGGAAATCTCTTGGGGGCTGATCAATTACGATGTGGTCGGCACCACGGACGATCTGGAACCGGCTTTAAAGGAAATCGTCTCGTCCTGTTTCGGGAAGGCCCAGCCAATGGTGCAGGACACCCGCAATTCGCTTGGACACAAGACATCCAGCAAGGAACTGGTGGCAGGGCTGACCCGCAAGGATCGCCGCAATATCGAACGGGCCTTTGGTGCCGACCTAGAGATGTATGAAGCCGTCAAAAGCCGCCAGATCCAGACGGTGCTCGCCCTATGAACAAACCGTCCCAGATCGACCTGCAAAACCACCTCGCCAATGTGGGCGGTGAGAAAGGTTTCTTCGAGGAACTGGGCGACCAGCATTCCGCACTGTTCGTGCAAGGCGAAGGGCAGGGCGGCAAAACCCTGTTTGTGACCTTCGAAAACCTTGATGACGTGGCCAAGGATGCCGAGCACCGGATGCCTTGGGGCTATAACTTTGTCACAGGGCAGGGCTGGTCCATGCTCGGGATGATGGCCCACGGCTGGACGTGGTACCGCGACGAAGCTGTGTTCGATTTCTTCGACCGCCTGCGCGATGATGGGTTCTTTGAACAGTTCGACAATGTTCTGTTCTATGGCGCATCTATGGGGGCCTATGCTGCAAGCGTGTTTAACGCCGCCGCCCCTGGATCGACCGTGATCCTGCTGTCACCCCAAGCCACGCTCAGCCGTGATGTGGCCTCTTGGGAGACCCGCTATCGCAAGGCTTGGGCGCGGGATTTCTCCTCCCGCTATGGCTATGGACCGGTGGAATCCTTGCAAGCGAAACAAGTGCACCTGTTCTATGATCCGCAAGCCAGCCTTGATGCCATGCACGCCGCCCTGTTTCAGGGAGAGAACGTGCGCAAGTATAAATGCCGCTTCATGGGCCACCGTATCGCATCGCTCTGGCAGCAGATGGGCGTGCTCAAACAGGTCGTGCTGGGCTGTGTCGAGGGCACGCTGACAACCGCCCAGTTCTACCAATTGATGCGGGCGAGACTGCACAACCACCGCTATCAAAAAGAAATGCTGAACCGCCTGCTGGATAAGAACCGCCCATGGCTCATCGCGCTATACGCCCGCGCGGTCCTCAATACCCGTGGCGGCCCGAATTTCCGCAAAGCCCTACGCGCAGCGCAAGAGCAGATGAAGCAGTAGGTGGAAGCCTCGGACGGCCTCCGTCATACATTGGCGGAAACGGTAATTTTCCGGTGCCTTGCCGCGCAGCGGCTCTTCAAACCTGCTGATTGTTCTTTTTCTCTGCCCCTTCGATCGTTTCTGAAGCAAAATTACAGATACCTGTTATCTTTTAATCTGTGCCATACCTGAATTCACTCAGGGGGCTACAATGTTTCCAGCATCTGTCCATTCGCAAATCGCCTATAAAGCACGGACTGAACTGTCTTCCAAAGACATCGGTCTGGCATTGCGTGCGAACAGGTATTCAGCCCATACGACGGGGCTGTCCGCTGGCAAACTGCAACGTAACCTAGTCATTTTGACTGGCTCTAATGGGGCGGATTTTGGCAAATTTCGCAAAACCATCCCTGTCTTCAGTCCACTGATCGGCACTACGAGAATCGGCGCAACCGAGATGCCAGAACTTGATCATGACATTGATCTTCGCAGTGATCTGCCGATTTACTTCGTGTACCGGCCTGGCCAGATCGTTGAGCGGATCAAGGATATCAAAACGCTACGGCGCGATGACTTCATGGCCTTTGCCATCGGCTGCTCTTTTACTTTTGAACATGCCCTGATGCGCAGCGGGATCGAAATGCGACACGTCACCGACGGGGTAACTGTCCCGATGTTTCGCACCAATATTCAGACGAAACCCGTTGGCCGGTTTGGCGGGGCAGCAGTCGTTAGTATGCGGCCAATCCCCAAAGATCGGGTCGAAAAAGTCAAACGTATTTGTGCTGCCTTTCCCCACGCGCACGGCGCGCCGAAGGAGATCGGAATCAAAAACATCAGTTAGTCCGATTGGGTCGAAGGCGTAATGGTCGGCGACGGCGAAGTGCCCGCCTTCTGAAGCTGCGGTGTCACCACGCAAGAGGCGCTTGTCTCTGCAGCGCTCAAGATCGCAATCACGCACGCGCCTGGGCCATGCTGATCACCGATCTCGATGAGGCCGATCCGCTCCAGAACGGCGAACACCACGCTGGAAACGCCGCTTTGGATACCACAGTCGCTGTGGATTCCTGGCGGTTTGATCCACGCCAATATTGCGACGGCCACGCTGTTTTCGGCCACCTCTGGATCGTCGGTGGCCACAGCAGCAACCGTGGCATCGGTCGCGACGCCTCAGGCAGAGCGGCTGGGCTATGACCCCAAACTCTTTTCCGGCGCAATCGCGGCGGGAGGCACGCTGGGCATCATGATCCCACCGTCGATCAACCTGATCGTCTATGGGTTTCTAACCGAAACTTCGATCCCACAACTGTTCCTCGCTGGTCTCACTCCCGGCTTTGTGTTGGCGTGATCGTCGGGTCGATCTATGCCGGCTGGGCCCCCCCGACCGAAGCGGCCGCCATCGGTGTTGCCATGGCTTTTGTCATTGCTGCGACACAGCGTGCCATCAACTGGGACATGCTGGTGCTCAGTATGAAGGGCACCATTCGCACCAGCTCGATGATCTTGAATTCACCGAGTCCATTCTGGGCGGTCCACGAAACGAACTTTGCGCGCGCGGCCGAAATTGCAGCCGCCAGTGCCGAACGCTACGTGAGTAAAACATGACAGAAAACTTTCTCTGGTCCCGTGACACCGCCGCGCAAAGGCTGGAACGCACCCGTCAACACGTCGCACAAGACACTGCTGAGACGCGCCACGTTTTCACACAGCTTTTTTCTGATGACCTTCCGCCCGAAGCCTTGCCTGACACGCCGCTAAGTGGTGCATTGGTGTCAATAAAGGACCTGCTGGACGTAGAAGGCTACACCACGCGGGCGGGAACTGTTTTCATGGCAGACAATCCCACCGCCGAGCAAGATGCCGAGGTGGTCGCCCGGCTGCGGGCTCAGGGTTGTGTCTTCGTGGGGCACACGAGCATGACCGAACTGGCTTACTCAGGGCTTTGCCTGAACCACCATTATGGTACGCTGGAGAACGCGCGCTTTCCGGGCTGTAATGGAGGACGATAGGACGTATAACCGCCTGAACCTCTTGGCCTTGCGGATCCCGACCGTCGCGAATGTTATGAACGGGTGCAGCCTGTCCCTGCCATTTTATGACGGCGGCAACCAGAACGGCGTGATGCTCACCGCCGCAAACCAAAGCAATCTTTCCTTGCTGGACTTTACCGCACGCATTGAAACCAGCGTTGGCTGGATAAACCTTACACCCCGCAATGGGTTGATTGCACGTTCTCACGAGGAAACCGCGTAAGGCTCACCACCTCCCCGTCTTGACGACTGAGCCTCTGGATAAGTTAACATTGCCGAGGCGAGCGAGATCTCAACAGTTTAGGCCATTTCCAATGGAACGGCCCGAAGCTGCCGTTCGTCTTAGGTACAGCGAAGATCACCTTCGAGCCCGAAGGGCCTAATGCTGCAAGGGAGACGAATGTCCACTGAGGGCATCGGTGAGTCGGCTCAACGCAATCGACTTTTGCGATTACTAGAGCGAACGTTCCATGAAATAGACTTTGTCGCGCCACTCATCTGGAAATCCATCGGGGTGAGCTATCGGGACAAAACCGGCATTCTCATACATTGCGCGCGCGTGCTTTAAGAATGTGGCAGATGAGAAGAATACGCGCTGGTATCCGTCAGCGACCATCTGCTCAATCATGGCATCCAGTAATTTGCGACCAAGACCATAGCCTCGACTAGAGACATTCACAAACATCCGTTTGAATTCAGCAACCCCCGGTTCTGCTTCACTGTACATGACACATCCAGAGGGTATTCCGTCCACCGAGGCAATCAGTACCCCGCCAAGGGGTCGCTTGTGAATATCGTGTAGATTTTCAAGGGTCGCTTCGAATGCGACCGGGCTCATCGGATGATCGTCACCTCTTGGCCAATCCGGTGGGTAGTTTTTCCAATGCCAGTTCATCCAATCTCGACAGAGTGCACGTGCCGCTTCCATGTCCGCCGCATCGCGAGATAGTCGCACAGTTATTTCCGTCATGTCAGAACACCTCGAAGTTCACCACATACCATTGTGTGTCCGGACAACTAAGTCAATTCAACTGGGCTGAGTAACAAGACAATGGGGTAGAAGCGTGAAGGGTAATTTTGTCCCGCTCAGGAGACCTCTATGCAAAGTGCAGCGAATGTCTTCTCCCGGCGCGAAGGTACTGAAGCGCAGCGCTGCAGAAACCGAAACGTCTAGGCGGGAAATGGACGTTCTCCCCTCGCGGCAGGTTCACTGTCGTTAGCAGACGTTCTTTGTTCTTAACAATGCCTTCGCGTTAATGCTTTGAAGCCATTTATTCAGCGTAAAAAGCACGACGCCCTAATCTGAGGCAGATGCCGAAGAACGCCAGGATGTGGTATACGTCCTTAAAGTATTAACGAACCAACTTAGTGAGAAGATATTGATCCACGCTGTGAGACATTACGCGATTGGGCATTGGCGCGGTGAGCAAGGTCTTAAATGGTCCTTCTGGGTCAATCTGATCTTGATCCGCGCTCTCATATTTGCGTTGCAGGATTGGTTCGCTCCGTTCGAGGGGCAGGATCACAATGACCATCAAGTTGCGGTATTGCTCTTTGTTTTTGTCTTTCATGGTGTCGTGTTTGTCTGGCAGGCCGTTGGGGTCGTCCGCGCTTCGGAAGAGTCTGTTCGTGCCAGCGGCTATATGGCGCCGGCTTGGGCCACACAATTGACGCTGATCATCATGGTGTTCTGGGTTCTGGCATTTACGCTTGAAGCATGGCAGATGACGCTTCGAGATCCAGATAGGCTTGAGGCTTATGCCGCAATGGAAGCACAGCGGGCTGCTAAGTACAGTGTAGAACCATCCGCTGACGGTAAAACGCTTACCCTTTCTGGTTCAATAGAACGGGGAATTACGCGCAAACTGGATGCCCAACTCGCCGCCTATCCGAACACGTCACACATCGTCCTGTCCAGTCCCGGTGGGAATATTTACGAAGCCAGAGGATTGTCGAACGCGATCCGGAAGAACGGTCTGAACACATTGGTTACTTTGGAGTGCAGTTCTTCCTGCACAACTGCTTTCATCGGCGGTGCCGAGCGGTTCTTGGTCAATGGGGCGAAATTGGGGTTTCACCAATTTCGGATTGATGCTGTCTATTCAGTGTTGAATGCCGATCCACTGAAAGAGCAGGAAAGAGACAAGGCGCTTTTTATCAAGTCCGGAGTTGCCGCATGGTTCGTGGAAGAGATGTTTAACAGCCCTTCATCGGAAATCTGGTACCCAAATTCGTCCAAACTGTTAGCGGCGAGAGTTGTAACAAAAGTTATCGACCGAGTTGGCGAGAAATGAATGTTGTTGCAGCCGCGTAGTTTTCTATGCGTTCTTAAGCGCGACTATTTCGGTAGGCAAAATACGCCCCGCAGCTAAATTCCCTATCATATTTGGAACTTTTTCCGCGGAGACGTTAAACCCGTAGTCTTCAAGTGCCATTCGATAGCCTTTGGGTGCTGCAACCCAGCTCGTTTCAAAGTGGACCTGCCGCGGTTTGATGCCGCTCCTTTGATAGCATTTACTGCATGTATGGATGCACCCATTGGTGCAAAAGGTTTCTGAACAGTTTGAGTGTGTGATCGGATGCCGAGTTCCTCGCGATGCGCCCGAATGAAGGCGTACCTCATTTGAACTCGCGCGCGAAGTACGCCGTTGCCTTTTTAGAATATCCCGCTCTTTGGTGACCCGGGCTGGCTCCTGCTTTAACCTGCGGTTCTCAGCTTCATGGTCAACGGCGCTCGGCTTGGACGCCGGTTCCCCAAACAGCTTAAGCCATTTGTACAAGGAATGCGTGCTCACACCCAAACGACGGGAAATCTCTCGAACCGGATAGCCTCGTGCCGTGATTTGATGCAGCGCGTCCCGCTTGAACTCTTCGTTGTAATTGCTTCTCCCCATGTCGGCTTACTTGCCTCAAAGTTAGGGGGCAAAACGTCTACAAATCTAGGGGCACCTCATTCAATCCGAGGGCTCAGGTCCGGCGCAAAAAGGTCGAAATGCTCTTTGCGCACCTCAAACGCATCCTTGGGCTGGGACGTCTACAATTGCGGGGGGCATGTGGCGTTCAAGACGAATTCACCCTCGCCGCCACCGCCCAAAACCTTCGGAAATTGGCCAAACTTAAGCCAATGATGACCGCCACCGGATAAAAGGGGGCGACTTAGGGACGTTCAAAACAAATCAACGCGATAGCAGACTTCGAAAGGCTGAAACCAAAGAGCTGTTCAATATAATCAGCTCAAGATGTTGAAACGCTGTATTGCAGAAATCAAACTTCATCCGGATGGCGGCTCTGCGGGACGAAGCTGCCTTTTGCAATCGCAGCAATTGCCGACGCAGACTTTTCATTTGCTAGGCTGTTTCGACCGAGAATGCACTTAAGAAACGATTAACAGAACGTTCAATTGCTTCATTTGGGTCGGCGGTGTATGGCATTCGATAGATGTGTTGTCTTATGCCGATGTAGACGATGCCGCCGTGGAGGTTCCAGAGGTCTTCCATGGTGGGGACCGCTGAACCGGACGCGGCCACACGGATCTCTTCCAGTAAGGGGCGCAATATCATCTGGTGCATGTGATCTAGGTAACGCCGGTTGAGTTCAGCCCCAGCCAAACCCGAAAACATGAAAATCCGCATCCAGTTATATTCGAAGATGAGCCTGCTGTAATCGCTGTAAAATGCCAAAATACGATCGCGCAGCGGAATACTTCGATCCGCGATGCGGTGGGTCCATTCCGGTGACAGCCGGTTCAGATAGACCTGTTCGTATACTGCTTCGATCAGGGCGTCTTTGGTTGCGAAGTATTTGAAAAGAAGCGACTGGGTAATGCCGATTTTTTTGGCAAGATCACGGGTTTTTCCGTCTAGGCCGACTTCTGCAAAGAAGGCGACAGCGCCGTCAATGATCTGCTGTCGCCGGTCATCAGGATGCAAGCGGCGGCGTAAGGTTTTGGGCGATTGCCCCGCATCGGCACTATTTTTTTTGTTCATGTTCATGGCTTGTTTTGTCGGCGTAAAAGAATCTTCTTGCAATACCTTTCAGTTATAGATCAAATGATCAACAACATTGATCATTTGATCATTAGCTAACGCGTAGGAGTGCTGGCTTATTGGGGGGCGTTAAGAATGAAAGCATCTGTAGGCGGCTATGCGCGGGCGACGGACCTGCAGCACGCCATAACTCTATTGGAGGCTGCGGACGGTATGGCACGTGTTCTCGCAGGAGGGCAAAGCCTCGTGGCTGCGATGAATATGCGCCTTTCGACTGGCGATTTGCTGGTGGATATTTCGCGTTTGTCCGAGTTGCGAGGCGTGACAGATGAAGGCGATACGATCCGCATTGGCGCGCTCACACGGCATGTTGACGTCGAGGGCAATGCGCTGGTTAGGGATCACGCGCCATTGTTAGCCGACGCGGTAAAGGTCATCGCCCATGCCGCGATCCGCAACCGCGGCACAATTGGCGGTGCACTTGCCCTTGCCGATCCAGCGGCCGAGTTTCCAGCCTGTGTGCTCGCCTTGGGGGCGACGTTGCATGTTATGGGCTCAGACGGCGAGCGCACCATTGCCGTAGAAGATTTCTTCCAAGGTTTGTTCGAGACCGAACTGGAACCCGAAGAAATACTAACAGCAATAAGCATTCCGAAGGCCGAGATGGGCGAACGTCAGGTCTTACAAGAAGTGACGCGCCGATCCGGTGATTATGCGTTGGCGGGGCTATGCCTCGTCAAACGACAGGGCGGTCACCGCGTCACGATGTTGTCGGTCGGTGAACAGCCCGAATTGGCCACGGATGCGATGGCAAAGCTGGATGATGGCGATATCGAAGGGGCAATCGTGTCCCTGCGCGCAGAGATTGATCCCCCAAGCGATACCAAGGCCAGCGCGAAGTATCGACGCCATATCGCGGGCGTCCTTTTGCGCCGCGCGGTTGATCAAGTGACAGGAGATGCCCGATGAGCGAGATGTTTCGCGACAAGATTGTAATTGATCTGACGGTGAACGGTGAAGCGGTTCAGGCGCGTGTCCCTGCAGGCCAACATGCTGTCGATTTTCTGCGTCAGGAATTAGGCCTGACCGGTGCGCATGCGAGTTGCGAACATGGCGTCTGCGGCGCCTGCACGATCCGCATTGATGGCGAAGCGGTGCGCGGCTGCTTGACGTTGGCGGCCCAACTTGACGGGTCCGATATCTGGACAGTCGAAGGTTTGTCTGACACCGATGCGATCCGTGATCTCCAACAAGCATTTATTGCGCGAAACGCGTTGCAGTGCGGGTTCTGTACGCCCGGCATGTTGATGGCCGTTGAGGAACTTTTGTCAAAGGGAGGCGTACCCGACCGCGCCGTGATCCGTGAACACCTGTCAGGCAATTATTGCCGCTGCACGGGGTATGAGGCCATCGTGGACGCCGTCGAAAGTGTCGCGCGTGCGCGTGCCGATGAGGTGACGTCATGACCCTTCAATTCGGCAATCCGGATCGCCCAAACTCCTATATCGGCAAGACGGTTCCGCGGCCCAACGCTGCACGGTTGGTCGAGGGACGTGGTAAATACGTCGACGACATCGTATTGCCGCGCATGGTGCATGTGGCCTTTGTGCGCTCACCTTTTGCACACGCCAATATCAACAGCATCGAGACCGCAGACGCGTTGTCAGTCAAAGGCGTGTTGCGTGTCTTGACCGGCGCTGATCTGGCTGAGGTTTGCACACCTTGGGTCGCTGTTCTTGCGCACCTCAAAGGCCTGAAGTCACCACCCGAGCACCCCATGGCCGTCGATCGCGCCTGTTGGGTCGGAGAGCCCGTGGTCGCCGTGGTCGCCACATCCCGTGCCGCCGCCGAGGATGGTGCTGAATTGGTCGACGTGGATTATGAGCAACTGCCCGTTGTGACCGACATGATGACAGCGCTGGATAAGGACACACCGGTTTTGCACCCCGAAATGGGCGATAATCTGGCGTTCCAGCGCATCAATGAAGAGGGCGATATCGAGGCCGCTTTTGCGGGCGCACACAGGGTTGTATCGGCGCAGTTCAGCACTGCGCGCCATACCGGTATTACACTGGAACCCCGTTCTATTCTGGTGGATTGGAACCCCGCCGAAGCCCAAATGACAGCCTATCATGCAACCCAAGCGCCGCATATGATGCAAACCGTGCTGGCCAAACATCTCAACCTGGCGGAATCCCGCGTACGGGTGATCTGCGGCGATGTGGGCGGGTCGTATGGCATTAAGGTTCACGTTTACCCTGACGAAGTCGCGACCGCTGCTATTGCTAAAATCATGGGGCGTCCGGTCAAGTTTATCGCAGATCGCCTTGAGAGCTTTACGACCGACATTCACGCCCGTGACCATAAGATTGAAGCCAAAATAGCGGTCGATAAGGATGGAAAAATCCTCGGGTTTGACGTCGATGACTGGACCGCAATTGGCGCCTATTCCGTCTATCCGCGCACCTCGGCGATCGAGGGCAATCAGGTCATCAACCTGTGCGGTGGCCCATATGATTTTGCCGATTACCGCGCCAAGACGACAGTTGTTTTCCAGAACAAGACACCGACCTGTCAGTATCGTGCGGTCGGCCACCCGATTGCTGTGGCAATTACTGAAGGGCTGGTAGACATGGCTGCGGCCGAGCTTGGTCTAGATCCAATCGAGATCAGACGGCGCAATATGTATGCTGATGATGCGTATCCGGTGACATCCCCCGCGAAGATGCGGTTCGAGGGTCTGTCGCATCATCAAAGTATGGATAAGCTGGTCGAACTGATGGACTACGACGCGTTGCGTGCGGATCAGGCGGAGGCCCGAAAGAAGGGCATTTATCGCGGCATCGGGATCGCGGCATTTATTGAGCTGACCAACCCGTCACCTTTCATGTATGGCATTGGCGGCGCGCGCATATCGGCACAAGACGGCTGCACGGTGCGAATGGACCCAGATGGTTCAATCGTTGCTTTGTCCGGCGTAACCGAACAAGGGCAGGGCACCGAAGCAATGCTGAGCCAGATCGTAGCGGAAGGCGTTGGTGTGCGTCCGAATAACGTGCGCGTGATTACCGGAGATACACAAGTCACGCCTTATGGTGGCGGCACATGGGCATCGCGTGGTGCGGGCATCGGTGGCGAAGCGGCCCTGCGCGCGGGTCGGGCCTTGCGCGAATCGATACTTGAGGTCGCGGCGACGATGCTTCAGGCCGACCAGAACAACCTCGACATTCGCGACGGCGAGGTTGTCGATAGTGATACAGGTGCGGCGCGGATGCCGCTCGAAGAGTTGGGGCGGATCGTCTATTTTCGCGGCGACACACTCCCCGAAGACCTACCCCGGGAGCTGGTTCAGACCCGACACTACATCACCTCAGAATATCCCTTTGCTTTCACCAACGGTGTGCAAGCCAGTTATGTCGAAGTGGATACCGACACTGGCGAAGTGACGCTGCTGAAGCATTGGTGCGTCGAGGACTGCGGCCGCATCATCAATCCGCAATTGGTAGACGAGCAAATTCGTGGCGGGATTGTTCAAGGTCTCGGTGGGGCGCTGTTCGAAGAGATCCATTACGACGAGGAAGGGCAATTGCTTAACGGGTCCATGGCCGATTATCTCGTGCCGATGGCCGCTGAGATGCCGGATATGGTCATCGGGCATGTGGAAACACCAACGAAGGAAAGCGAGCTTGGCGCCAAGGGCGCTGGCGAAGCCGGCACCGCCGGTGCTCCGGCCGCGGTCATGAACGCCATCAACGACGCCCTGCGTCCCAAGGGCGCGCAGGTGAGCGCCATGCCATTCACACCCGAACGCATTTTGCGCGCGTTGGGGGAGATCGAAGATTAAATCAAACCGAAAATGCGAGGAGGCATTTTCTTTTAGGGAGGAACGACAATGAAATACACGACTTTCACCATTGCTGCGGCACTCAGCTTGTCCGCGGCAGGATGGACCTCTGCGCAAGAGCAGATCACCGTCAACATCGGGTCATCGCACCCAGAGGCCAATATCTGGGTCTACGCGATGAAGAACACGTTTCAGCCGGAAGTGAACCGCATTCTAGAAGAAGCGGGCGGTGAGTTTCAGGTGAATTGGGTCGAGGCCTACGCCGGCACCCTTTACAAATTCACCGATACCCGCGAAGCCGTGATGGATGGTATTGTCGACGTCGGCATGGTCGGCACGGTTTGGGAAGGCGCGAACATGCCTTTGCAGAACGTGACCTATTTCACGCCGTTCGCGACGTCTGACCACAAGATGATCATCGAGATTTTCGATGACCTGAGCCAGAACCTGCCAGAGCTTGCCAACAGCTGGTCCGAAAACGGAATGGTGCATCTGTCGTCTCTGATCACCGACAGCTACGACATCTATGCGACATTCCCTGTCACTACGATGGATGATTTGCAAAACCGCAAGCTGAATGCGCCGGGCACCTCCGCCAACTGGTTGCAGGAAACAGGCGCAACGCCAGTTGATGGCGCGTTGACCACCTACTACACCAACATCCAGACTGGGGTCACAGAGGGCACTCTGTCCTTCGCATCCGGTATCTTGCCAACGCGCGTCTATGAAGTAGCACCAGAGCTGACCCGTGTCGGCATCGGGTCGATGTATTTTGGCGGGATCGCCGCGAACGAAGACTTCTTCAACGGTCTGCCAGAACCGGTTCAGGCCGCATTCCGCGAAGCGGCCCGAGCGACGTCTGTGGCGCATGGCGATTACGTTGCCGACCTCGCCGAACGCGCAATGGTCGAAATGCAGGCTGCGGGTCTGACTGTGCATGAACTTTCGGATGCCGAAAAAACGGCTTGGGTTGATGGTTTGCCAGATATCGTTGCCCCATGGCTCGATCAAACAGGCGATGCAGGCAAAGTTGTTCTGTCGGCCTATTTCGACGCCCTTCGTGAACGGGGCGCCACACCACTTCGCAACTGGGATGAAGGGCGCTAACGTCTAAAGCACCTTTTAAACCGCACCTGCCCAACGCGCTTGGGCAGGTGTTTTCCCCTAAGCGCGCAAGCATGAGTGATCGCAGATGAATCAAGTCAATACGGCTGCAAGGGACCACCCGACAGTCCCGAAATTCGCAGACGCACCCGTCGGTGCGGTGTTGGGAACGGTGGCCGCCATCATGTCATCTATCGGCACTTTATGCGTGGGCGCGCTCATGGCATTGGTCGTGGCTGATGTCTTGGGAAGAAATTTCTTTAATGCGCCGATCACGGGCGTCTCAGAGATCGCAGCGCGGACGATTGTCGCGATTGTATTCTTGCAGGTCGCCGCAGCAATTCAACAAAAACGCCTGACCCGGGCCGATTTCCTTGTCCGGCGCTTTGAGCGTTCGTCACCTAGGTTTGTCTGCTTGCTCGAGATTATTTTCGCACTTACCGGCGCAGTGGTCTTTGCTCTCATACTTTGGGCCTCTTGGCCGAAACTTATTGACGCATGGTACGGATCCGAATTTTTCGGGGTGCAGGGGGTGTTCACCATTCCAACTGCACCCTTTCGCGCCATCACGGTTTTTGGCTGTGCGGTGGCCTCTCTTTCAGCCTTCTATCGCGTTTACGATGAAATCCGCAGCTTCCGGAGCCAGACCTCATGACCACCCTGACAATCGGTTTCATCCTCATCGCTGTTCTAATCGGGCTCGTTCTTGTGGGAATGCAGATTGCTTATGCGCTCTTTGCTGTCGCATTTGTCGGGATCTGGATTATCCGCGACAACGTGGATTTGGCGTTCAAAATGTTGGAACTGACCGCCTACAGCGGTATCGCCGATTATCTGTTCGCAACCATTCCATTGTTCGTCTTGATGGGTCTTTTGGTCAGCGTGTCGAATGTCGGGCGCGACACCTTTGAAGTCGCAGAAGATCTGCTGCGCCGCATGGTCTGTGGCTTGGGCATTGCGACTGTTGCGGCCAACACGATCTTTGCGGCGGTGACAGGCGTGTCCATTGCCTCTGCGGCCGTGTTTACACGGGTCGCGGTGCCCGAAATGACGCGCCACGGATATCGTCCGGCTTTTTCTGCAGGTACGGTGGCAGGGTCATCAGTGCTTGGCATGCTTATTCCACCCAGCTTGTTGCTGATCATCTACGGCGTTCTGGCAGAAGTCTCGATTGGCGGAATGTTTATCGCCGGAATCGTGCCGGGGATCATGCTGGCGGGCGGGTTTATTGTTATGCTGATCGGCCTGACGATAGCGTTCCCGAGCTTTGTTCTGACTGACCCCGATGCGTCCAGAACGCGGCGCTTGGATGTCAGTGCGCAAAAGATGCCGCTGGGGACAATGGCAGCCAAGATATTCCCGATCCTTGCGCTGGTGGTTCTGGTGTTGGGGGGGCTTTATTCCGGATATTTCACCCCGACTGAGGCCGGTGGCATAGGCGCCTTCGGTGCGTTGATCGTCGCGATTTCGCGGCGCTCTTTGGATCGCCACAAGTTGTGGGACGTGATGAAACAAACGGGCGTCATTTCGGTCTCGATCCTGTTGTTGTTGATCGCAGCGAGCTTTTATTCTCGGATGTTATCGATTGCCGGCTTGCCCAACGCCATCGAGGGCCTTGTACAGGGCTCGGGATTTGGGCCCTTTGGTTTTCTGTTCTTTTATGCGTCCATCATTTTGTTGATGGGGATGATTTTGGACAGCACGTCGATCTTGCTGATCATGGTCCCCATCGCGGCACCAATCGCCCAAGGTATGGGTCTTGATCTGAGCCATTTCGGGATCATAACTGTATTGGCCGTCGAAATCGGCTTGCTGACCCCGCCTTTCGGCATATCGGTCTTCACTGTCCACAATACGCTCAACGATCCGAATGTATCAGTTGAACAGATATTTGCAGCGACCATGCCATTCGTTGGCGTGATGCTGGTCGTGCTTATTCTCGTTGCGATCTTTCCGATCACATCGACCCTGTTTTTATAGATTTTCACCCTGCACGATTAAGGATGTGGACATGGAACTCAAAGACGAAGTCATCATCAACGCACCACTGGACCGCGTCTATGCGGCGCTGAATCATCCAGAGATTTTGAAGCGCTGCATCCCAGGCTGTGAAGAGCTTATTCAACATTCCGACACAGAGCTTGAGGCAAAGGTCGTCCTCAAATTTGGACCGGTCAAGGCGCGGTTCAGCGGCAATGTCCAACTGGACAAAAGCGGCGCACCTGATGCGTTTTCCCTGAAAGGTCAAGGCAGCGGCGGTGCCGCCGGTTATGCCAAAGGTGGGGCGGACGTCGCGCTGTTGGCTGACGGTGACACAACAGTGCTGACGTATGATGCCAAAGCCGAAATCGGCGGGAAGCTGGCGCAGTTGGGCAGCCGGCTAATCCAGAGCACGGCCAAGAAACTCGCAGCTAGGTTCTTTGGCAACTTTGCAGAGGCCTTGGACGCAGAGAAAATTGCCTAACCCAATTGCGTATCAAGACCACGCAGGCGACGTTCTGGCGCAGGTTTCGACCTATGTTGGCACTGGATTGCGCTTTGCGTTGATAGCTTCAGTTGATACTAAAGTTGGTAGCGCGCGATGTAGGCTCTCTGCCTGTCATCTCCGAGTCCGGTGAGATGACAGGCTACTTGTACAATGGATGCATTTATCAGGACATTCTTGTTCGTGCCATGAGCTGTTTGGAGACTGGTGGGGCCCGATTGTTAACGCATTGGTGAAGGTTCACCCTTTAACGATCTCACCTTGCGCTGTGGTGGGTCGTTTTCCGTCTGGATTGATCCCTCACCTGACACGGACGCAAATAGGGATGCCTTTGCTGCTCTTCTGGAACCTAAGCCAACTGAGCTCACGTTTCGCCCTCAAACAGCAGCAACGCGCGTAGCACTGTTGAAAATACGATATCTGATCAACCGAAAAATGCCCTGACACTCGCGGGACGGGGCGCAATTTTTTGGGCGACGGCAAATATCGTGCATGCAATTGAGTTCGAAGTGTCGGCATTTTCTCCAGACCTCGATGACCTTGAGAAGGTTACAGCACATTGCAAAACCTCCCCGACGCATGTTTGAACCAAAGGCAGCATAGCCCCTTTGAATCTGGAAAGTTCCAGCGGCTTTCTGACTCTGCTTCTCGGTCACGACTGGGAACCCGAATTCCTCGATGCAGCATTTGCAACACCTGCAGGGTTTATTGGCGTACTTGGTAACCAGCGCACTCAAACGTCTTGCCCTTTTCTCTCAATTGGGCGTCTCGGATTGTGATCTTCAGCGCGTTAGTGGCCAATTGGTCTGGTTCCGTCACTGCGAAACGCAAATCTGACTACAGTTGCGGCATTGACAGAGGCTGCGCAGGCCTTCGCATATAACCAGCAAACAATCAGGAATGCGTAACTACCATAGCAAGTTCCCATTGGCGTCCGGTATAACATCTACTTTGGTGTTGCCATTCCTACCCACTTGCTCGACTTAAAACCTCAGACGCTCACCAGAATGAAATTACGAAGTTGCGCTTAAACCACTGTAGAGGATTTATCGGAAGATGGCTTTGTCCGTGATTTGGCCCTCAAGCATTTCGTTCTTGCTGCAGATTGCATGGATGACCCGTTTTCTTACCACTCAGCAGTGAAAGGGCTTACGTAAGTGCAGAAATTTCCGTGCTGCTTGCGCGAGCAGAACAAAAAGCGGGTTCAATCATCGGGGCTCGTTCTTGGTTTTCGCCGCAACATGATCCTTCGTCTGTTCTAAATTGGCGAACGGCAACACGGTCCGTCAACTTCGTTCAAATGTCGATACATTCAGCGACGCTTAACGCATCTTCCAGTTTATCGCCTAAATAGCGCACGGTGCTAATGATCTTCGTATTGCCAATCAGAAGTTGCACGGCGCGAAGAAAGCGATGACAGTATCACGTGTGTTTGAGTAAGTTCAAATTGAACTGGTTTCTTGGTCTTACTCTGGATCACCGAAACCCGTTCACGAACGGGGTCATCTTTGATCAGATCGCAGCCACGCTGCTTGCTATCAATCGCAACGTTAAACAGCGCCAGATCACGAAGAACACTTGCAAGTTCGAGCCTTGCGCGGATGACCCATACTTGTTTGGGAAGCAACGGTTGTTTCGGACCGATGATCCGACCTTTGTTCCATGCTTTGCGCTTCGGGGTCACTGCTGGAAGTTGTACTCTTTGCATAATATGCCCTCCAATCCTCCCTCCATGCCCAGACGTCAGCACAGTGCTGACGACCAGAACACAACATCGGGTTGAATGGCCGTTCACAGACGCGCTTTAAATGCGGTATTTCTGCCGGCGCGTAAGGCCGCAATGAGCCCACTTTGACCGATGCTGCGCTTGTAGCGAATGGCTGGTTTTGAGGGCAGTGGAAAACTTGCTCGACCACTAGAGCGAGCGAAAGGAAAGCGCAGGCGAGTTGTAGGAGCGCATGAGGCGCATGGCGATCTAACCGGACGATTCCAGCGCTTCGCACCGTCCACCGCCGCCGACCCAGCCTGAAAGGCCGTGCCCGCGCCCGCGATATGCCAGAAACGGCGGCGGGGTGTCATGGCCTGTCAACTTCGCGATGCCGACCGTCCGGAGTGCTTGTCATCGCCTCTTGCCGCGCGCGGCGGATGTCGATGCCAGACTGCCAAAGGACAATCAAGCCGATGTCGACGACAAGACTGATCGACAACATCCAGTTGATCAGAATCATCATCAGCGCCTATTCTTCGGGAAGACCCAGAGCATCAGTCACTCACATTTAAATACTTCGCCCATGCATCCATGTAGTTGCGCATGGACATCTTGTTCAGGGGGCCGCCACGACTGTTGGGAAAGAGATAGCCGTTCTGTTCAATCGCGCGGGCGAGATCGACCACCCGCACGGCTTCACTGGATAGAGGGACACGGAAAGGCTTGGTAAAGCCTTTGCGGCCTTTGACATGCTCTACAGGTACCGTCCAGATGCCCTCGGTGATCTGCTCAAGCGTCATGTTGTTGATCGCATTCGAACGCACTCCTGTCAGCATCAGCATGCGGAGCGCCAGTTCTGCGGGTGCGAGCTCTCCAAGGGATTGGTAAAAGGCCGACGCCTCAGCCCAGTCGAGTGCGGCGATATGGGTGACGGTGTGTCTTGGAGCACCGAGCAGGATGCGTGCTTGGTCAATGATGCCGAGGTTCACGTCAAAGCCTTCTGCGATGGCATAGCTCAGTACCACCTTTAGTCGGGAAAGAGCCTTCTTGCTGTAACAGGAGAGGTCTCCCAGCCACGGGACCGCGCCTGCTTATTGTCATGCTGGTCGATCTTGACGACCGGCATCATTCCGAGATGCGGCAGAAGATGGTTCTTGATCGGGCTGAACCACATCCCGTCCGACCCTTCATGCTTCAGCGTAGAGCGATGGGCTTCAAATGCAGCATAGGCCAGAACATGGAACCGACCTCCCTGTGCGCTTGCGAAATATCTACAAACGCAGATGGCACTGCCCGGGAATTTCCGGACCGCGCTGAGACGCTACCGCACTCTTATTAAAGCACGATTTAAATCTCAGAGCGTTTGTGAGAGCGCTTGATACGAAGGATATACCCCTCCGGCGGGAGTATTGGGGGAACATTGAAACCTGCGCACATCACGTGGGGTTTTGAGTGGGCAGGCTCTCTGACTGCAATGCCTGATGCATATCCGAACTGAATAACTTGGGGGAGGTTTCGACAGAAGTGGCAGTCCCTAGGGGAATCGAACCCCTCTTTTCAGGTTGAAAACCTGACGTCCTAACCGATAGACGAAGGGACCGCAGCTTCTGTGAGGGCGCTTTTAGTCATTAGGCTGGGGTGGGGCAAGAGCTTTTTTCGACTAAATTGCACTTTTTTATTCTGCGGGTGCCGCATCTTCCAATCTAAGCTTTGCCTTCTTGCGTCCGCCCCATTCGTCGATCTCTAAGCGGCCTGCGAGATGGAACAATTTGCCCCGATTATCCTCTAGCATCGGGCCGATTTCACTGTCGAATGCGCCAAAACAGATGGCATCGATTCGGGCGCCCCCGGAATCCTGTGCAGTTAGGCGCAGGTGGTTCTCACCAGCCCGTTTTGCAAAGGCGATGCGTTGGGCGGGCAGGGCGAAACGGGGAGCAGGGGCACCGGCGCCGAAGGGGCCCGCCTGTTCAAGTTGTTCGACCAGTTCCGTGTTGATCGCGCTGGGCATAACCGATCCGTCGAGCATCAGGTCTTTGGGGCCGATATCGCTCGCCCCTTGTTTGTGGAGCAGTTCTGCCAGCCGTTCCATTGCGGGTTCGAGGTTCTCTGCGCTGACGGTTAGTCCGGCTGCCATCTTGTGACCGCCCCCTTTGAGCAGCAGCCCTTCGCGGGTGCAGGTGGCGATGGCGGAGCCGAGGTCGATTCCCGTGACCGAGCGACCAGAGCCCTTGCCTTCAGCCCCATCAAAGCCGATCACCACTGTCGGGCGGTTGGTGGCTTCCTTCAGGCGTGCTGCGACGATGCCTACTACGCCGGGATGCCAGCCTTCATGGGCGGCCCAGACCAATGGCGCGTCAAACCCGCGGGCTTCAGCCTGTTCCATCGCTTGCAGGCGAACCTGTGCTTCGATCTCGCGGCGGTCGTCGTTGAGTTGGGACAGTTGGTCAGCGATGGCTTCGGCTTCATGGGGATCATCGGTCGAGAGCAGGCGCGCACCGAGATCCGCCTTACCGATGCGCCCGCCCGCATTGATGCGCGGTCCAAGGGCAAAGCCGAGGTGATAGCTGTTCGGAGCGGTCGTCAACCGAGCGGCATCCGAAAGGGCGGACAGGCCGACGCGGTTGCGCCGTCCCATGATCACCAGCCCCTGTCGCACCAACGCACGGTTCAATCCGGTCAGCGGGGCCACGTCGGCCACGGTCGCCAGCGCCACCAGATCAAGCAGCGCCATCAGATCCGGTGCTTTCTGTCCCTCGGCACGCAGCAGGCGGTTGATGGCAACTAGGGTCAGAAACACCACTCCAGCCGCGCAAAGGTTGCCAAAGTCGTTGTCTTCGTCCTGCCTGTTCGGGTTTACCACGGCCAGCGCGGGAGGTAGGGTTTCGCCGCCCATGTGATGATCGAGCACGATCACATCGCAGCCTTTGGCGGCGGCGATTGCGTCATGGGACAGGGTGCCACAATCCACGCAGATGATCAGGTCGTGACGGCTGGCAAGATCGGCCATAGCCGGTTCGTTGGGCCCGTAGCCTTCGTCAATCCGGTCGGGCACATAGAGCGTCGCTGCGAGCCCCATCTGGCGCAGATAGTCGATGAGAAGGGCGGCGGAGCTGCCGCCATCCACATCGTAATCGGCAAAAATTGCAATACGTTCGCGTTTGGAAATCGCCTGTAAAATTCGCTCAGCGGCTGTGTCCATATCGCGAAAGATCGACGGGTCTGGCATCAGGTCGCGCAGGGCAGGAGACAGGTAGGCGGCCGCATTTTCCGGCAGCACGCCAAGGCGCGCCAGTGTCCGCGACAGTGTGGCGGGCAGGCCGGTCTGCTGGGCAATCGCTTGCGCCTGACGGTCAGCGTCAGAGGAAAGACCGACCCAGCGGCGGCCTGTTGCGGAACGGGACACCCCAAGAAAATCAGTCATGTTTGCCTTTGGAAAGCGGTCTGCCTTTAAGTTGCTGGATCAGGACGTATACTGCGACGCCCCAGCCCAGAACGGCAGCGGCGAGCCAGATATAGAGAAAACTGTCGCCATTGCCGTCCCGCAGGATTGCGCTGACGAGAAGGATGCCGCCGCTCCAGCCGGTGAGCCAGAGTGTCAGGAACACAATCACAAACCAGTTGCGTTTGCGTTCCTGTTTGGCCCCGTAAGGATCGGGGGAGAGTTCGTGATTATGGCGCTGGCGGAATTCGTCCAGATAGCTGTCGGCAATAGATCTCTTTGCCTCTGTATCCGGTTTTGAGAATCCGACCTTGCGCGCCATATTGTTCCGATCAGTTGTTGTTCTGGCGGTATTTTATCCGGCGTACAGAACCGGTTTTAGACCGCATCAGGATGGTTTCGGTTTCCATGAAGTTACCGTCTTTGGTGGCACCGTCCAGAATGGACCCGTCGGTGACGCCTGTTGCGGCGAAGATTACGTCGGCTGTCACCAGCTCGTCGCGGGTGTAGATCCGGTCAAAATCTGTGATGCCAGCACGGGTGGCGCGGCCCCGTTCATCGTCGTTGCGGAAGGTCAGGCGGCCATAGAACTGTCCGCCCATACATTTCAGCGCAGCCGCGGCGAGCACACCTTCGGGCGCACCACCAGAGCCCATGTACATGTCGATGCCGGTTTGTGCGGCTTCGGCGCAATGGATCACGCCAGCCACATCGCCGTCAGTGATCAGGCGGATGGCGCAGCCTGTTTCGCGCAGTTCCGCGATCATTTCTTCGTGGCGCGGACGCTCTAGAACGCAGACGGTAATCTGGTCCGGCTCACAGCCTTTGGCCTTGGCAAGATTGCGCACCCGTTCCGCCGGGGACATGGCGAACGTAACGGTGTCCACAGGATAGCCCGGCCCGATGGCGAGTTTGTCCATGTAAACATCCGGCGCATGCAGCATGGAACCGCGCGGACCCATTGCAATCACGGTCAGCGCGTTGGGCATGTCTTTGGCTGTCAGCGTTGTGCCTTCCAGCGGATCAAGCGCGATATCCACGCCCGGACCGTTGCCTGTGCCCACTTCTTCGCCGATGAACAGCATCGGGGCCTCGTCCCGTTCGCCTTCACCGATGACAACAACGCCAGCGATGTCCAGCATGTTGAGCTGTTCGCGCATGGCGTTGACAGCGGCCTGATCAGCGGCTTTTTCGTCACCGCGCCCGATGAGTTTCGCGCTGGCAATGGCAGCGGCTTCGGAAACACGGGCCAGACCCAGTGAGAGCATACGATCGGCAAAGTCTTTGGTGTCGGTCATGAAATACGGTCCTGAAAGTTAATCGACGTTAGCGCCCAAATGCCGTAAAAAGCGCGCCGATACAACTAAAATCCCCCGCTCGGGGGGGCGCTGGGAGGCTTATCTGCGGTCCATTTCCTGTGCAAAGCGCAGTTGCGCGATTTCTTCGTTGGTGCGGGCCTTGCGGTCCTGATGCATGCAGGTTTCAACGAATCCAAGATGATCCTCTACAGCCTTGCGTGCGGCGGCGGGATCGCGCGACAGAATTGCATCGTGAATGGCGCGGTGCTGGTCGAGCAGAGCTTCCCGAGTGGTGCGCACTTTGAACATAACTTTGCGATTGTAAAAGACGCCCGCCCGCAACATTTCAAACATGGAGCGCATCATGTGGAGCATGAAGACGTTGTGGCTCGCCTCTACGATGGCCATGTGAAATTCCGCGTCCAGTGCGGCCTCTTCTGCGGGATTGCGCTTGGTGTGGGCGTTTTCCATTTTGGCGAACAACGTGGTGATAACCTTGTGGTCCGTATCGCTGCCAAGTTTGGCAGCCCGCTCTGCGGCCAGCCCTTCTAGATCGCGGCGGAAGGTGATGTAGTCGAACAGTGCTTCTTCGTGGGTGGAAAACAACTTGATCAACGGTTCGGAGAAGGCAGAGCCGAGCACATCAGCCACATAGATTCCCGATCCGGCACGGGTGGCCAGCAATCCCCGCTCCACCAGATCGGCAATCGCTTCGCGGATGGAAGGGCGGGACACGCCGAGCCGTTCCGACAGGTCCCGCTCGGACGGAAGTCTCTCGCCTGGGCGTAAGATGCCGCGCAGGATCAACTGTTCGATCTGGCGCACGACAGTATCGGCAATGCGTTCCGGCTGGATTTTCTGAAACGGCATGGGTGGCTCCGCTGGGATTGTTAGCAGAGTATGACGTATAGGGATGAAAAGGGAAGGGCGGCAAGGGCGGGTCGTACCCTATTATGTCGCCCCCGAAACGCACAACACCGCCCTAACGGATCAGGACGGCGCTGCTTATTGCGGTGTCGTATTAGGTTCTACATATCAGCTTGTTGGGCGGATCACAACTTCGACGCGTCGGTTGGCCGCGCGGCCTGCTGCGCTGTCGTTCGACGCAATAGCTTGTGTTTCACCACGACCATATGCGCGGATGCGGCTGGAGCGCACGCCACTGCCTGTCAGGATGCCGGCAACAGATTGTGCGCGGCGTGTAGACAGGTTCTGGTTGTAGTTCGCATCGCCAACGCTGTCGGTGTGGCCGATCACGTCAACTGTGCTGTCTGGATAGCGTTGCAGGTTGCTGGCCAGCGCGCGCAGATCGTCCTGAAGGGACGGGCGTACATAGGTGCTGTCCGTGTCAAAGGTGATGGCTTCGGGCAGGGTCACGATCAGCTCGTTGCCAGTGTTGGTGATGGTTGCACCGGAACCGGCAAGGTCCTGACGCAGGTCTTTTTCCTGCTGGTCAAGGATCGCTCCGAAGACACCACCAACGGCGGCGCCCACGACAGCACCTTTCACGATGGACCCTTCAGAGTTGCCAGCAATGATCTGGCTTGCGGCGCCTACAGCAGCCCCGATCGCAGCCCCGTTGCGGGTTTTGCGGTAATCAGGGTTGGTGGCTTCATCACAGGCCGTCAGAGCGAAAACCGCAATAACGGCGGCGGAAACGGTTTTGGTCAATGCCATAGTACTGGCCTTTCTAGTTTACTTGTCCGTCGTATAAGATGGACGGGTTCGGTAAAGTTTCAAGGCTGCGGAACGCATAAGGCTGGCGGTCAGGCGGATTCCTGCGCAAACGCGGGTTGGCCGTGATCTCCAACGGTCTGGGTGGACCCGTGCGGACCTTCCGCGTCCGCCCGCGCGCCCTCCCAAGCCAACAAGGCGCGTTTGACTGGAAGGCCCCAGTGATACCCGCCAAGCGCGCCGGATTTGCGCAAGGCGCGGTGGCAGGGGATCAGCCAACTTACAGGATTGCGCCCGACAGCAGTGCCCACGGCGCGGACTGCTTTGGGGTTTCCGATGGCCTTGGCAATCGCGGAATAGGTCGTGACGTGCCCGCTCGGCACATTTAACAGCGCCTCCCATACTTTTATCTGGAACGGTGCGCCGATCAGGTGCAGTTGTGCGTCCTCTCCGCCAAGTATCCGAACCACCGCCGGTTGCAAGGTGGCCTCATCCTGCACGAAGGTAGCTTCGGGCCAGCGGGCTTGCATATCTTCCAGCGACCAGTCGCGCCCGAACTCTGCCGTAAATCCCATGCCGCAAATCCCCCGCGCAGTGGCCGCGACGATCATTTCGCCGAACGGGCTGTCAAACCAGCCCCATGTGATCGTCAGCCCCTTGCCCTTGGCGGCGTATTCACCGGGGCTCATGGCCTCCCAAGTCAGGAATAAGTCGTGCAACCGTCCGGTGCCGGACAATCCGGTCTCTAGCGCGGTGTCGAGCAGGGTGAACCTGTCTTGCAGCAGGGATTTGGCGTGGTCGAGCGTCAGATATTGCTGATAACGTTTCGGAGAGACGCCAGCCCACTGCGAGAACACCCGCTGGAAATGGGTCGGAGACAGGCCGACTGCCTCTGCCACCTGTTCAAGCCTTGGCTGGCTGTCCTTGGTGCTGTCGATATAGGCAATCGCGCGGGCGATAACGGCGTGATGATAAGATGGCTGTGTCATAGAAACAGGATGCCGCTGAAGGGGCCTAGATGCCACCCGTTTCTTGCGCAATGGCCGTTTTCAGGGCTTCTGGCGGGAAATCGCTGCGGATGGCTGCGGCGACATGATCAGCCCAGATACGGTAGACCTCGGCACCGGGATGAAAGCCGTCGCTTGCCATCAGCGTCGGGTCCAAGGGCAGGTCCAGTTGCAGGCGGGTCACGTCAGGCCGGTTCGCAAGAAACCCCGCCATCGCCACATCATAGCGGCTGGCGGTCAGGCCGATCACATGGCGCAGCGGTTGGGGCAATACCGGAAACCGGCCCATCGGCGGCAGGGCGGTCGTGTAAACCCGTTTCGCGCCAAACTTTGTGTGCAGCAGTTTCAATAGCGTATCGTGCATCGCCAGCCAGCGGCGCAGCGGCACAGAGCGGGTCACATCATTCACCCCGATCGCCAGTACCACGACATCGAAGGTTTCGGCGTGAAGCCGTTTCACCCGTTCCAACGTGCTGGCCGTTGTCGCACCGGTTTTTGCAACGAGGCGCCACTCTAGCGCGTAATCCGCTGACAGGGCGCGGGCGAGCTGCCCGCTAAGCGCTTGTTCTTGTGTTTCCACACCCACGCCAGCAGCAGAGCTGTCCCCCAGAACCAACACGCGCAACGGGGTGCCGGTGCCAACACAGCCGGAGCGTTCCCCGCTGGCTTCGGGCAAAATCAGCGCGTGTTTGCGCACGCCAAGCCCTTGCCAGATAAGCAGTGGAGAGAGGGACAATTTCAGAAGGGTTTCCAAGGCTGCGCGCACTGATGTGCCCTCCGGATTGGCCGCGGTGCTCGGGGCGTTTATCTGTGGCCCTGATACCGCTTGTTCGTCCGCGACACAAAATCATTCAGCGCGGAGTCATCAATGCCGAGGTCTATTGCACCTGAGACCGCGATGGGGACCGGTTGGTGCTGGCGGGTGGTCTTGCGGGCCGTTTCGATGATTTGGTCGTGGGAGACCTGCACAATAGGAGTGGTTAGAAAAGTTGTCAGGATGACAGCAGTAAGGGCCGACATGGTATTATCCTTGAAAAGAGCCTGCCACCAGCCGGTAGCTTCCGGCGGCGGTGCTGTAAGAGTTGGGAGGTAGATAGGGAAGTGAGCAGTGCTTTCAAGGGTTAAGTAACAATTTTGCGAAATCCTGTCGAAGTTGTGATCCTTGTTACGATCATGCAAGCCCGTCATGGCCGCTATGACGGCTGCGTCAGGCGTGTTCCGGCTTTCCATTTTCCGTGCCGCGTGCCAGAAACAGCGCTATGGCCAAGCAACTAGACTACCACACGATCTATAAGATATTCGACCGGTTCCGCGACAGCGAACCGGAACCCAAAGGTGAACTGGAACACTCCAACGCCTATACCCTTGTGGTGGCTGTGGCTTTATCAGCGCAGGCTACGGATTCGGGGGTCAATAAGGCCACCCGCGGGCTGTTCGCGGTGGCAGACACACCGGAAAAGATGCTCGCGCTTGGGATCGAGGGCGTGACTGAACATGTTAAAACCATCGGTCTGTTCCGTCAAAAGGCCAAGAATGTCATCAAGTTGAGCCAGATTCTGGTGGATGATTACGGCGGTGTGGTGCCAAGCAGCCGCGCTGCGCTGGAAAGTCTGCCCGGTGTGGGGCGCAAGACCGCGAATGTGGTGCTGAACATGTGGTTCAAACAGCCGACACAGGCGGTGGATACGCATATTTTCCGCTTTGGCAACCGCACAGGTGTTGCACCTGGTAAGGATGTTGTGGCGGTCGAACGCGCGATTGAAGATCACATCCCCGCCGAATTCCAACAGCACGCCCATCACTGGATGATTTTACACGGGCGCTATATCTGTAAGGCCCGCAAGCCGGTGTGCGCGAATTGCATCGTAGAAGATTTATGTCCGTTTGAGGAGAAAACCACGTGACTAAGAAATATCAGGTTGTCGGCATCGGCAACGCGCTCGTCGATGTTCTGGCAAGCTGCGACGACAGTTTCCTCTCCGACAATGGCGTGGAAAAAGGCATCATGCAGTTGATCGACACGGACCGCGCAGCCGAACTATACGGCATGATGGGACCTGCAACGGAAATTTCCGGTGGTTCTGCGGCCAACACGATCGCAGGGATTGCAGCGCTGGGCGGTCGGACTGCTTATGTGGGTAAGGTCAAGGACGACCAGCTCGGCGATATTTTTGCCCATGACATGCGCGCTCAGGGCGCCGATTATGACGTGCCCCGTTCAGCGAAGTCCGAAACCCATGAAACAGGCCGCTGCATGGTACTGGTGACACCGGACAGCGAGCGGTCTTTGAACACCTATCTTGGCGTGTCAGAGCATCTGGGACCTGATGACATCGACACGGATATGATGGCCGAGGCGGATTGGATTTACCTTGAGGGCTACCGTTTTGACGGGTCCGAAAGCAAAGCAGCCTTCGCCAAAGCGATTGAGGCCTGCAAAAGCACGGGCGGTAAGGTTTCGGTGACGCTTTCTGATCCATTCTGCGTGGACCGTCACCATCAGGCGTTCCGCGACATGATCCGCGATCATATCGACCTGCTGTTCTGTAACGAACACGAAATGGCCGCCATGTACCCTGCCGACACGCTGGACGAAAGCATCGCCCAAGCCGCAGAGCGTGTTGATATTGTAGCCTGTACCGTAGGGGCCAAAGGCGCAATCATCATCAAGGACGGTGAACGGACGCAAGCCCCCGCCGAAGCTGCAAAAGTTGTGGACGTGACCGGTGCGGGTGATCTGTTCGCCGCCGGTTTCTTGCACGGTCTGGTCAACGGTCGCGATATGCTGACCTGCGGGCGTATGGGGTGTATCGCTGCGGGCGAAATCATCAGCCACATCGGGGCCCGTCCCGAAGCGGATCTGGGTGCGCTTTTCCGTGAGAAGGGGCTGGAATAGGCAAGTCAGGTGCGGAATTTCTTCCGCTCCAATCTGATACAGGCCCTTATGGTGTTGTTGCTCGGGATTGTATTTCTCGACGGGATGTCGGTGTTTATCAAAACGCTGCTGCCCCGTTACAGCGCGTTGGAGTTATCTGCCTATCGCAATGTGATCGGGATGATACCGGCATTTGTCTTGATGTTTTGGAGCGGAGAGCTTCGCAAGAACCCGCGCGCCTTGATCATTCCTCAGTGGAAGCTGGCCTTGGGCCGCGGGCTGATGGTGACGCTGGCGCAGCTGTTTTGGTATATCTCGCTCGGCCAGTCCGAATTCGCGCTGGTGGCGGCACTCGGGTACACCATGTCGCTGTTTGTGGTGGTGCTGTCGGTTCCCCTATTGGGAGAGCGTGTCGGCATCTGGCGGACCATCGCGGTTGTGATGGGGTTTGCGGGGGCGGTTTGGATCGTGCGGCCCACGGGGGATAACTTTAATCTCTACGCGCTGCTGCCCCTTGCTGCGGCCTTCTGCTATGCGCTGTCGATGGTGACGGTGCGGCTGGTGGATACTGCTGTGTCTAACGCACTGTTGTACCTTTATTCCGCAGTCGCGGCGGCGGTGATCAATGTCATCGTCGTGCAGGCCACCACCGGATTTGCAGGGATAGACAACATGCAGGACGGGATACAGATCACGATCATGTCGCTGCTTGGGGGCTGCGGGGTGATCTGTATGCTGGTCTCCGTCCGCATGGCAGAGCCGAGCCTGTTGGCGCCGTTCAACTATTTCGGACTGATTTCCGCCTTTACCATGGGCTGGCTGGTGTTTGGAGAAGCGCCGTTCGATAAGATCTTTCCCGGAGTGTTGCTGATCATCGGTGGCGGATTGCTGGTGCTGTGGAGGGAGAAGCCGGGTAAGCGGGTGGCTTTACAGAAGTGACCGCTGCGCGGTGATACGCAGGGGCGCTGCCCCTGACCCCGGGATATTTTCAGCCAGAAGAAGCGGGTGTATGATCTAGAGATGAAAAAGCCCCGCAGGATGCTGCGGGGCTTTCTTTTTGGTGTACGTAATGCGCTTAGGCGGCTTTTGCGTCCGCTCCAAAGCGGCCGTAGAAGCTTTCGCCGTTTTTGGCCATTTCTTTCAGCAGCGCAGGTGGTTCAAACCGGTCGCCGTAACGGGCGGCGAGGTCTTCACAGATTTCCACCGCTTTTTGCGAGCCGAGAATGTCGAGCCATGAGAACGGACCACCGGACCAAGGCATAAAGCCCCAGCCGAGGATCGCGCCCACATCGCCTTCGCGGATGTCTTCCAGCACGCCTTCTTCCAGCGCGCGCACCGCTTCAAGAACCTGCGCCATCGCAAGACGGTGTTGCACGTCTGTCAGGCTGGGCTGGTCTTCGGAAACGGGGAAGTGATCGCCAAGGCCTTTCCACAGGCCGGTGCGTTTGCCCTTCTCGTCGTAGTCGTAGAAACCGGATTTGGTTTTACGACCCAGACGGCCCATGTCGAACAGCTTTTGCACCACATCATCGCCATTAGACGCCGGATAGGCATTGCCAAGGGCGGCTTTGGTGGCGCGCATGATCTTTTCGGCCAGATCAATCGAGGTTTCATCCCCCAACTGAAGCGGACCAAGCGGGAAGCCCAGTTGCTTGGCGGCGTTTTCGATCAGGGCAGGTTCCACCCCTTCGGCCACCATCCGGTTGGCTTCGGCACCGTAAGGGATGATGCAGCGGTTGGCGTAGAAGAAGCGTTCGTCGTTGACCACGATCGGCGTCTTGCGGATCTGGCGCACAAAGTCGAGCGATTTGGCCACAGCGCGATCACCGGTTTCTTTGCCTTTGATGATCTCCACCAGCAGCATCTTGTCCACAGGGGAGAAGAAGTGAATGCCGATGAACTGTTCCGGACGGGCCGAAGCCTTGGCCAGTTCGCTGATTGGCAGGGTGGAGGTGTTGGTCGCAAAGATGCAATCCTCGCCCACGATGGCCTCTACCTTTTTGGTCATCTCGGCTTTCACGCCCACGTCTTCAAACACCGCTTCAACGATCAGATCACACCCCTTCAGGGCTTCAAGATCGGTGGTGGCGGTAATGAGGGAAAGCAGCTTCTCTTTCTTCTCGGGCGTGGATTTTTTCCGTGCGATGCCTTTGTCGGCGTGCGCTTCGGAATAGGCCTTACCTTTGTCGGCAGCTTCCTGGCTCTGGTCGATTAGAACCACTTCGATACCGGCGAGCGCGGAGACCAGTGCGATACCCGCACCCATCATGCCAGCCCCCAGAACGCCGACTTTCTTAACCGACTGGTCGGGGATGCCTTTGGGACGCACAGCGCCTTTTTCCAGTGCACCCTTGTTGATGAACAAGCTGTTGATCATGGCGCTTGAGGACGGGTTCAGCAGGATGTTGGTGAACCAGCGGGCCTCAATCCGGATCGCTTGGTCGAAGGGCACCAATGCGCCTTCATAGACGGCGGCGAGCATGGCTTTGGCCGCTGGGAATGCGCCTTGTGTCTTGCCGTGGACCATCGCGGTTGCGCCGACAAAGGTCATGAAGCCAGCGGGGTGGTAAGGCGTGCCGCCGGGCATTTTGTAGCCCTTCGCATCCCAAGGTTTCACCAGATCGGCGTCAGTGGCGGATTCGATCCATGCCTTGGCTGATGAGATCAGCTCGTCCGCAGGAACCACTTCGTCGATCAGGCCAGCGGCTTTGGCTTTGGCCGGTGCAACTGTTTTGCCTTCCAGAAGGAAGGAAGAGGCGTTCATCACGCCAAGTTTGCGCACCAGACGGGTTGTGCCGCCGCCGCCTGGGAAGATACCAACCATGATTTCGGGCAGGCCGATCTTGGCCTTGGGGTTGTCAGCCACAAAGATGCGGTGGCAAGCCAGCGGGATTTCCAGACCGATGCCAAGACCAGTGCCGGGCAGGGCTGCTACAATCGGCTTGCCGCCCTTGTTGGTTTTCGGGTCCATGCCAGCGCGTTCGATTTTGCGCATAACCTCATGGCCCTGCATCACACCGTCCATCAGCGCGCGGGCCGGAGTGTCGCCGCCCTTTTCCTTCCACTCGGCAAGAACCGTCAGGTCCATACCAGCGGCAAAGCTGTCTTTGCCGGAAGTGATGATCGCGCCTTTGATGGCATCGTCGCCCAGAACCGTGTCGATATGGCCGTTCAGCTCCGCAAAGCCGGTTTCGGACATGATGTTCATGGATTTATCGGGGCAGTCCCATGTGATGATGGCGATGCCGTCGTCGTCGAGTTTGTAGTGAAAATCTGTCATCTGTTTTCTCTATCTGTATCTGTTTCGGGGCGCGATTAAACGCGCTCAAGGATGGTGGCTGCGCCCATACCGGAGCCGATGCACAATGTGGCAAGTCCGGTTTCTTTGTCAGAGCGTTCCATCTCGTCCAGCAGCGTGCCAAGGATCACAGCGCCCGTCGCGCCGAGCGGGTGGCCCATCGCAATCGCGCCGCCGTTTACGTTCAGCTTGGAATGGTCCACGTTAAAGTAATGCTGGAAGCGCAGCACAACGGATGCAAAGGCTTCGTTTACTTCAAACAGGTCGATGTCACCGATGTTCATGCCGGTGCGTTCCAGAATCCGTTCGGTTACAGGAACCGGACCCGTCAGCATGATGGTCGGGTCGGTGCCGATTTTCGCAGTCGCCTTGATCCGTGCGCGGGGTTTCAGGCCGTTACGTTCGCCAAATTCCTTATTGCCGATCAGGATCGCCGCAGCACCGTCCGCAATACCGGAAGAGTTGCCCGCGTGGTGGACGTGGTTGATCTTTTCCAGTTCGGGGTATTTCAGCAGGGCAATCGCGTCAAAACCGGGCATGACTTCGCCTTGTGCCTTGAACGAGGGGTTCAGCGAACCAAGGGTTTGCATGTTGGTTTCGCCGCGCACCATTTCGTCATGGCCAAGGATTTCCAAACCGTTCTGATCTGTGATGCCAAAGACGGATTTGTCAAAACGGCCCTCTTTTTGTGCCTGTGCAGCACGCTTTTGGGATTCAACGGCGTATTCGTCGCACATGTCACGGGTGAAGCCGTATTTGGTGGCGATAATGTCCGAGGAAATGCCCTGTGGGACGAAATAGGCTTTCATCGCCAGCGTCGGGTCAACGGCAATCGCGCCGCCGTCTGAACCCATTGGCACGCGGGACATGGATTCCACACCGCCAGCGATATAGGCGTTGCCCATGCCGCCCATCACCTGACCGGCGGCCATGTTCACAGCTTCCAGACCGGAGGCGCAGAAACGGTTTACAGAAACGCCTGCAACGCTTTCGTCCAGATCAGAGTAAAGCACCGCAGAACGGGCCAGACAGCCGCCTTGTTCGCCCACTTGGGACACGTTGCCCCAGATCAGATCGTCCACGTCCTTGCTGTCAAAACCGGTGCGGCTTTGCAGTTCGTTCAGGACTTCGGCAGACAGGCGCACGGCGGAAACTTCATGCAGTGAACCGTCTTTCTTACCTTTCCCGCGTGGGGAACGGGCTGTGTCATAGATATATGCATCGTGGGTCATGTGTATGGTCCCTTGAGTTGGTTGTTCAATTTATGCGGCAGAGCGTGGCATCAGATCGTAAGGCGCTTTGTAGCCTTCCAATGCTTCGATATTGCCAAGCCAGCGGTTGATATTGACCCATTCGTTCCGGTCAAAGCCGAAGTTTTCAGGGTAGAAAAGATAGCCGCAGCAAGAGAAATCCGCGTGGGTCGGGCCATTGCCGACAAGCCAGTCGCGGCCCTCTAACGCGGCGTCGAGCACGGCGTAAGCGGCCTTGAGGCGGCCCTGATTGAAGCCGATAACTTCTTGGGGGCGTTTGTCTTCGGGCAGGAAGTTCATCAGGAAACGGGTCACGCCCGCCATAGAGGACATTTTGTGGTTGTCCCACAGCACCCAGCGCAGGACTTCGCGTTTTTCTTGTGCGGTCTCGCCTTCGTATTTGCCCGTCAGCTCGCTGATGTAGCTTTGAATAACACCGGATTGGGTCAGCTTAACGTCCTCATGTACCAGAACCGGTACTTCGCCCATCACCGAGATGTCTTTGCGAAATTCGGGAGAGCGGGTTTCGCCGTTGAAGAAATCGACCCAAACCGGTTCCCAGTTCAAACCGGAGAGTTCTAGGGGCAGGGCGCATTTGTAGGCGTTTCCGCTTTCACCCATGCAATAAAGTTTCATATCAGCCATGTTCCGTCCTTTAGGTGGTGGCAGCTTCGGGTCCTCCCCCAAAGCCGCACAATTCAGGAAGTCCCGACCCGATGGGTCAGGACGGTGCTGTGATCAGAGCGAACGGCTCGCCAGTTCTTTCATGATCTCGTTTGTGCCGCCGTAGATGCGCTGCACACGGGCGTCGGTATACATCTCTGCCACCGCATATTCGGCCATGAAACCGTACCCGCCGTGCAGTTGCAGACATTCATCCAGAACTTCGCCTTGTGTGTCGGTCAGCCAGTATTTGGACATGGCCGCCTGTTCGACAGACAGTTCACCGCGCAGGTGTGCTGCGATCAGTGTGTCAAGGTAAGCGCGCGCCACTTGGGTCTTTGTGGCACATTCGACCAGTTTGAAACGGGTGTTTTGGAACTGTGTCAAAGGACCACCAAAGGCCTGACGTTCCTTACAATATTCTATGGTCCGCGCCACAGCGCCTTCCATAGCGCCAACAGCGCCACAGCCGATGATCAGACGTTCCTGCGGAAGCTGCTGCATCATCTGGTAAAAGCCGCGGCCTTCATCCCCGCCCAGCAGGTTTTCCGGCGGGATTTCCACGTTGTCAAAGAACAACTCGGATGTGTCGGCGGCTTTCATGCCGATTTTGTCGAGATTGCGCCCGCGTTGGAAGCCTTCGGCACCGTCTGTTTCCAGAACCATCAAGGATGTGCCTTTGGACCCTTGCGTCGGGTCTGTTTTGGCGGCGACAAGGATCAGATTGGCGTGCTGGCCGTTGGTGATAAAGGTCTTCTGACCGTTCATCTTATAGCTGTTGCCGTCTTTGATCGCCTTGGTTTTGATCGCCTGAACATCCGACCCGCCCGAAGGCTCTGTCATGGCAAGCGCGCCGACCAGCTCGCCGGAAACCAGCTTTGGCAACCAGCGTTTTTTCTGCTCTTCCGTACCGCAATGCAGAATGTAGTGGCCAACGATGCCCGAATGGATGCCGTGACCCCAGCTTGCAAGGTTGAGGCGCGAACCCGCCATCAGGATCACTGCTTCATGGCCGAAATCACCACCGGCCCCGCCGTATTCTTCCGGAATGGACGGGCACAGCAGGCCCAGCTCACCGGCTTGCTGCCAGGTGTCGCGGTCCATTTCGCCCTGTTTGCGCCACTTTTCGAATTTTGGCGCCCATTCGGTTTCGATAAACTGGGTTGTCATCTCGTCGAGCATCTTGTGCTCGTCGCTCATCCATGCGGATGGAAGGCTGGCGATGGTCATGGTTTCTCTCCCTTAACGTGAGCGGGTGGCACTGCTGCCACCCGTTTCTTTAATGTGTTGCTCAGAACGCTTCCGCGTCCAAACCCATCACGTTTTCCGCGCCGGATTGAATCCGCGCAAGGTGCATGCCGGTGGCAGGCAGTTGGCGCTGCATATAGTAACGGCCCGTGACGAGTTTGTTTTTGTAGAAGTCTGGATCATCGGTGCCAGCGTCAAGAGCAGACGTTGCGGCTTTTGCCATACGCGCCCACATCAGGCCCATGCAGACGTGACCGAACAGGTGCATAAAGTCCGAAGAACCGGACAGCGCCGCATTCGGGTTCTTCATGCCTTCTTGCATAAAGAACATACCAGCGGTTTGCAGATCTTTGGACGCCTGTTTCAGCGGGGTGATGAAATCGGCAATCGCCTCGTCTTCCTTGTTCTCGGAAATGAAGGTTTTCACCATGTCAAAGAAGGCCATGACGTGCTTGCCGCCATCCTGTGCCAGCTTGCGGCCCACCAGATCAAGTGCCTGCACGCCGTTCGCGCCTTCATAGATCATCGCAATACGGGCGTCGCGGGTGAACTGGGACATGCCCCACTCCTCGATATAACCGTGGCCGCCATAGATCTGCTGGGCCTGAACAGTCATGTCATAGCCCTTGTCGGTCAGGAACCCTTTCAGGACCGGTGTCAGCAAGGAAATAAGGCCGTCGGCGTCTTTGTCGCCAGTCTCTTCCGCCTTGTCGATCATCATCGCGCCCCAGTAAACAAAGGCACGGGCACCCTCGACGAAGGATTTCTGATCCATCAGGCTGCGGCGTACGTCAGGGTGGACGATCAGCGGATCGGCCGGTCCGTCAGGATTTTCAGCACCTGTCACAGCGCGGCCTTGCAGACGGTCCTTGGCGTAGATCACAGCGTTCTGATAGGCAGCTTCCGCCTGCGATAGCCCCTGCATCGCGACACCCAGACGCGCATGGTTCATCATGGTGAACATCGCACGCATGCCTCTATGCTCGGTCCCGAGCAGATAGCCCGTCGCCCCGTCATAATTCATCACACAGGTGGAATTGCCGTGGATGCCCATCTTTTCTTCGATGGAGCCAACAGCTACGCCATTGCGATCCCCCAAAGAACCGTCTTCATTCACCATGAACTTGGGAACGATAAACAAAGACACGCCTTTGATCCCTTCCGGCCCACCGGCAATTTTCGCCAGAACCAGATGGATGATGTTATCGGACATGTCGTGCTCGCCCGAGGAGATAAAGATCTTCTGGCCGGTGATTTTGTAAGAACCGTCGTCCTGCGGGTCCGCCTTGGTGCGCATCAGGCCCAGATCGGTGCCGCAGTGGGATTCTGTCAGGTTCATGGTGCCGGTCCATTCACAGGACACCATTTTTGGCAGGTAGGTCTGTTTCTGCTCGTCTGTGCCGTGGGCGTGGATCGCCGCATATGCGCCGTTGGTCAGGCCGGAGTACATCCCGAACGCCTGATTTGCGGAGGACACCATTTCGGAAACCGTCATCCCGAGGATATAGGGCATACCCTGTCCGCCGTAATCCGCATCGGACGCGATGCCGGTCCAGCCGCCTTCACGGAACTGGTCAAACGCCGCCTTAAAACCGGTCGGCGTGCGCACAACACCGTTTTCCAGTTTACAGCCTTCCTTGTCGCCCACCACGTTCAGCGGCGCGATGACTTCGCCGGTGATCTTGCCGGCTTCTTCCAGAACAGCAGACGTAAAATCAGGGGTCAGCTCTTCGTAGCCGGGGATTTTTTCGTTCTCAACGTCAAGAACGTCATGCAGGACAAAGGCCATATCTTTTGTTGGCGCGGTATAAGTTGGCATTAGCGTTTTCCTTGGTCTTTGGAATTGATTGGAAGGTGGGGCAAGCGGCGCAGGTTTACTCTGCTGCCTCTTGCGCGAATGTGTTGGCGATGAAATCTGCGCCCCATTCGAGCTGTTTCTCAAATTCGGCGATGGTCTGGTTCAGCTCGTCGCGCTGTTGTTTCATCGCTGCCAGACGTTCCTGAGCCAGTTCGTATGTCTCGGTCATCTGAGTGCGTTGCTGGTCCCCTATATAGTAGAGGTCAAGCAACTGACGGATTTCTTCCAGCGAAAAGCCAAAACGTTTGCCCTGAAGAATCAGTTTCAAACGGGCTTGGGATCGTTTGCCATACAGGCGTTTTTGTCCCTCGCGCAGCGGGGACAGCAATTCTTTAGATTCGTAAAACCGCAAAGTGCGCGGGGTTACATCATATTCTTCGCACATCTGGCGAATAGTCTTGCGGGGTTCAGACATGATTGACCTCGGGTTCAGAGTTGAATCGTGATGCTTACGTGTACGTCAACGTAACACAAAATCACGGATTGTGCATTACGTTTACGTAAAGGGACGCAGCGTTACTTCAACCTTATCCGATCAACTTTTACGTAAATCGGCGGAATCCCGCGAGATTTTGTCTGTGACTTAGCTGGCTTTACCAGTGCGGCGAGCCGTTTCCAGTCGCTCCTCTGTGCGGGTGCGCAATTCACGCAACTCGTCCAGTGTAACCGCAAGTTGTGCATAACGGTCTTCCAGCTCTACAAGTTGGCGGTCAGCCATCTCCATAAGCGCTTCAAGCTGGTTCTGCTGGTTTTCCTTGTCGTACATTTCCAGCCACTGGCGGATTTCCTCAAGGCTGAAGCCCCAGCGCTTCCCGCGCAGAATCAGCTCCATTCGGGCGAATTCGGTCGGGCCATAAAAGCGGGTGCGCCCCTCTTTTTCGGGGAAAATCAGTTCGATATATTCATAATAACGGAGCGTGCGCGTGGTCACATCGAATTTCGCGCACATCTCTTTGAGGTTCAAGCGGTCGCCGGGCATTGTGTTCATTCCTCCCAGGAAGATTTGAGCGAAATTTACCAAACCACAGAAGGTTTGCAATACGAAACCCTGTTCCGCACTGCAAAACGGGTCGGGCGCAAGGGCGTGGGGGCAAAGACGCAGACTTAGCGGGTTGCGCTAAGTGTCGGAAACGAAGCCGCATTAGCGTTGAAAAGGTAAGCTATCAAAAGATTCGGGCGCGCGCCAAGGTGAATGGAGAACGAGGGAAAAAACTGACGGACACTTCGCCTGTTGCGAACGGTTGCAAGAATTAGGTCTTGTTAAGTGAATTGCAAGTTAAATATCAGTGGCGTAACCAAGACAGGAGCACCGGGCGTCTTAGCGCCCGAAGAGCTTCGTTTCATGAAGGGATGCACGACCGATGACCGAAGAAGAACTCCGCCAACGCGTGACAGTGGCAAAGAAATTCATGGCGGCGCTGCCGTTTTGCCATGCGCTCGATATGCGGATCGACGAAGCGGGGATCTCCGAAGCGGTGATGTCCATGCCCTATAATCCGATGACTGTTGGGGACCCCGATACAGGTGTCGTCCACGGCGGTGCGGTTTCGGCACTGATGGACACCTGCTGCGGCTTTGCGGTGAACTTGCATCCCGAATGCGTCAGCCCGACAGCGACAATTGATCTGCGCATGGACTATATGCGTCCTGCCAAACCGGGGGAGCGTATTTTTGCGAAAGCCCACGTCTATAAGGCGACGCGCACAGTCGCCTTCGTGCGGGCGATTGCCTATGAAAATGATCCCGAAAATCCCGTGGCAACAGCGACGGGAGCTTTCGTATTCAGCAAGAGCAGCAAAAGCGGCAAGGCCGATGCGCCAACTAAGAGCGGAGCAGTCGCATGAACAAGCCGGAATCCTTGCAGGTCGTAAAACAGCGGCGCGACGGTGTGCTTGCCGCTCTGGTCGATAGCATCCCTTATATCAAGTTCCTGAATATCTCGTTTGACCGGCGGGGCGACGAACTGACCGCTGTGATGCAGTTTGAAGACAAGCTGATCGGCAATCCGGCTATTCCGGCGATTCACGGTGGGGCTACGGCGTCGTTCCTTGAAACTGCCGCGTTGATCGAACTGGCGTGGCAACGGGCATGGACGGCGATGGAAGACAGTCAACTGGACGCGGATGATGTAGCGGCTGCCGGTTATCTTCGGCTGCCAAAGACCATCGATTTTACGGTGGATTATCTGCGTTCCGGCCTGCCACGGGATTGTTATGCCCGCGCGCGGGTGAACCGGTCAGGCCGACGTTACGCCAGCGTCCACGTAGAGGCATGGCAGGACAACCGCGCCCGCCTTTTCGCGCAAGCCACGGGGCATTTTCTGATGCCACGGCTCAACACGGGTGGCTGAGCCTGTCCAACCCCACGATCTGGCGGAAGGCAGGATGCGTCTGACCCACCGTCGGGTGTTGAATGTGGCGGTGCCTATTGTGATCTCCAATGCCACGGTCCCTATTCTCGGGGCGGTGGACACCGGCGTTGTGGGGCAGATGGGGCTGGCCGCACCGATTGGCGCGGTGGGTATTGGCGCGATCATACTGACTGCAATTTACTGGATTTTCGGCTTCCTGCGAATGGGAACGGCGGGACTGACCGCGCAGGCCATCGGTGCGCGGGATCAGGGAGAGGTCTGTGCCCTCTTGGTGCGCAGCCTGATGATCGGACTGGTGGCGGGCTTTGGGTTTATCCTGTTTCAGGTTCCCGTGTTTTCAGCGGCCTTTCTGATTGCACCCGCATCGCCCGAGGTGGAGGGGCTGGCGCAGGGTTATCTTGCCATTCGGGTCTGGAGCGCCCCAGCTGCGATTGCTATTTACGGGTTAACCGGATGGCTGATTGCCCACGAACGCACCAAGGCTGTGCTGGTGTTGCAGGTCTGGATGAACGGGGTGAATATTCTTCTGGACCTTCTATTTGTACTGCAACTGGGTTGGGGCGTTGAGGGCGTTGCAATCGCGACAGTGATCGCCGAAGCCAGCGGGTTGATCCTTGGCCTGTGGCTGGTGCGGGACGCATTTGCGGGCGCGTATTGGCGCAACTGGGCGGTGGTGTTTGACCGCGTGATTTTGCGGCGCATGGCCTCGGTTAATTCCGACATTATGATCCGTTCGGTGCTGTTACAGATCGGCTTTGTGTCTTTCCTGTTTTTAGGATCGTCTTTTGACGATACCACGCTTGCGGCCAATCAGGTGCTGATCCAGTTCCTGTTCATCACCTCTCATGGTATGGACGGTTTCGCCTTTGCTGCCGAAGCGCTGATCGGGCAGGCGCTGGGCGCGAAAGACCGGACCTCTTTGCGGCGCAGCGTGTTGCTGACTAGCTTTTGGGCGGCGGTGGTGATTGTCATCCTGTCCGTGTTCTTCGCGGTCTGGGGGGGCTGGCTGATCGACCTGATGGCCAAAGCGCCAGAGGTGCAATCGGTGGCGCGGGAGTATCTGTTCTGGATGGTGCTGGCGCCGTTTCTGGGCGGCCCGTCATGGATGCTGGATGGCATCTTTATCGGGGCAACCCGCAGCCGCGACATGCGCAACATGATGGTGGTGTCCTTCGGGATTTACCTGCTGTCAGTCTCGCTGTTGCTTGGGCCGTTTGGCAATCACGGGCTTTGGGCCAGCTTGCTGATCTTCTTTGTGGCGCGCGGTGTGACCCTTGCCGTGCGCTATCCGGCTTTGGAGCGGGGCGCGGACGATTGATCTTCCGGGTTATGAGTACTTTTGGAACATTGAAGCCTGTCGCTTAGTCGAACAACGCGAGAACGGTTTGCGGAGGGCGGCCTATGGCGGCGCGGTTGTTGGCAAAGACGACAGGGCGTTCGATCAGAATCGGGTTCTCTGCCATTGCCGCGATCAGTTCTGCATCTGCGTCCGTTTTCGACAAGCCGAGTTCGCGAAAGCGTTTCTCGCCGCTGCGCATCAGTTTGATCGCAGGAATCTCCAACAAAGCGAGTGCGCTGTGAAGTTCTTCCACGCTTGGCGGGTTTTCAAGGTAGCGGATGATCTGCGGATCATGGCCTGCCGCAGTCAGCAATTCCAGCGTCTGACGGGACTTGGAGCATCGCGGATTGTGCCAGAGTGTGACGCTCATAGCCATTCCCCCCGTGCTGTACCCACTGCATCGGCGACAGTTGCGAAACCGTCGCGTTGGAGCAACCTGTCAAGGTCACGAGCGATCTGCGGGGCGAGCGACAGGCCCCCGTAAACGAGCGCTGTGTAAAGCTGCACAACAGAGGCTCCGGCGCGGATTTTGGCGTAGGCCTGTTCTGCGTTGGAGACACCGCCGACGCCGATCAAAGGGACGGTGCCATCGGTCAGTTGGCTGAGTTGTGCGAGGATTTTGGTGGAGCGTTCAAACAGCGGTTGGCCGGACAGGCCGCCCTGCTGGTCCCGATCCGCGCTGCGCAGGCCATCGCGGGACAGGGTCGTATTGGTGGCGATAATTCCGCTGATCCCGCTGGTTGTGGCGACTTCGGCGATGTCTTCAAGATCCGCGGTGTCCAGATCAGGCGCAATTTTCAGGAACACGGGCATCGGGCGATCCAGAGCTGCGCGGGTCTCCATCACATCTGCCAGCAAAGAGGCAAGTGCCGCTTTCCCCTGCAAGTCCCGCAGCTTTTCAGTGTTGGGCGAAGAAACATTCACAGTGGCAAAGTTGATATAAGGGGCGCAGCGTTGTAACACCTTGCAAAAATCGGCTGCCTTGTCCTGCGAAGTTTTATTCGCCCCGAGGTTCAGCCCGACGATGCCGTTGTCTTTGCGGTTTGCCAGACGGGTTGCAATTGCATCGGCCCCGTCGTTGTTAAAGCCGAAACGGTTGATCGCGGCGGCGTCTTCGCGCAGGCGGAACAGGCGGGGTTTGTCGTTGCCGCTTTGGGGCTTGGGGGTGGCTGCACCCACCTCGATAAAGCCAAAGCCCGATTGCAGCAGGGGTGCAACGGCGGTGGCGTTTTTGTCAAAACCTGCGGCCAGCCCGATTGGGTTGGGCAGGGACATTCCCGCCAGCGTGGTGTGTAAACGCGCAGAGGTCACAGGGCCGGATGCCGGCGTCAGCCCGAGTTGGAGCGCCTTAATGGCGAGCCGGTGGCCGGTTTCGGGATCGATCCGGTACATGGCCGCCAGCGCCAGACGCTCTGCCAGTGTCATGTCATTTTTACCGGAAAGGCGTGGCCATCTGCACCAAGGGGCAATTCTTTGGCCCATGCGACCTGCGCCATGCGGAAGGGGGCGTAAAGGTGTGGAAACTTCGCCCCACCGCGGGAGGTTTCCCATTCCAACCTGTCCATCGCGTCCGTTTCAGCAGCGATCAGCCAGAGGCCGGTTTCGCCAGAAAAATGGCGGGCCGCTGTTTCGCGGGCCTGTTCAGCAGTGGAGAAATGCACAAAGCCGTCGGCCAGGTCCACCGGCGCGCCCAGTGTTTCGCCGTCGGCCTGCATGGTGGCCCATTCATCGGAGCGGAAGATTTTATATATCAACATGGCCGCGTGATGCCGCGAGTCCGGCTTCAGGTCAAGGTGGATTGATGCTCGACAGCACTGCAAAACCGTGCGAGCGCTGGACGGGAGAGATCAAGGAGCGTGAAATGTCCCAATCCCGTGACCTGACCACAGGGCCGGTTTCCGGCCACTTCAGAGCGTTAGCAGTGCCGATGGCCATCGGTATGGTCTTTACCACGCTCTATAATGTTGTGGATACGTTCTATGCTGGAATGATTTCCACAGACGCGCAGGCGGGGCTAGCGATTTCCTTTCAGGTGTTCTTTGTGATGCTTGCTTTCGGGTTTGGCTTGAACGCAGCACTTAACGCGCTGGTGGGTAAGGCGCTGGGGGAGAAACGGGCGGGGCAGGCCAAGCGGATCGCCTGTCAGGGGATCACCTATTCGGTTCTTGCGTCTGTCGTCCTGTCCATCATCGGCTTTTATGCAACGCCCTACCTGCTGGCGATTGTGTCAGAGCCCGGCGCCTATCGTGCGGCGGGACAGTCCTATTTGCAGGTTCTGCTGTTCGCCGCGCCGAGCTTTCTGGTGGCCTTCAGTGCTAATGGGATACTTGGTGCTCAAGGGGATATGACCTCTATGCAGCGGGCGCAGATCGCAGCATTTTTCTGCAATCTCGTGCTTAACCCGTTGCTGATCTTCGGTGTCCCGGGCGTGGTCGGTGGGATCGGTTTTAACGGGATCGCGGTATCCACTGCCATCAGCCAGACGGGGGTGATGGTCTTTATCCTTCACCGTGTGTTCTGCTCTGACGTCATGGCGCACAAGCAGGATGCCGTGTTCCGGCCCCGTGGCAAATGGCTTAACCAGATCACGCAGCAGGCGTTGCCCACATGTTTCACAATGATTGTGATGATGATGGCGGGATTTGTTATGCAGTATTTCCTGAAAGAATTTGGCGCGGCGGCGGTGGCGGCTTACGGCGTTGGGCTGCGTGTCGAGCAGCTTATACTGTTGCCCGGTTTCGGGCTGACAGGTGCGCTCTTGCCGATTGTGGCGCAGAATTTCGGGGCCGGTCAATTCGATCGCGTGCGAGAGGCTTTGTGGTTTTGTTGCAAGACGGGCGTGCTGCTGATGCTTTGTGGGTCGGCGGTACTGTGGCTGGCCGCGCCCTATGCGATGGCAGTGTTCACAGATGACCCCGAGGTGATCCGCATCGGTGCGCAATATCTGCGCGTGGACGGGTTTATCCTGCCGGTTTACATCGTTCTATTCGCGATAAATTCATTTCTGCAAGCGTTGCAAAAGCCGATTTATACCCTGTGGGTTGGCATTTACCGTCAGGGCGTGGCGGTCTTTGCATTCGTTTGGTTGTTTGTGCGCCTGTTCGATATGGGCACTTTGGGGGTGTGGTTCGGACTGGCACTTGCAGTGACTACCGGGTTGGTTTTGTCCCTTGTCCTTAGTGCCCGCGTGGCGCGTTCAGAAATCGGCGGCTGGCGCAGTTAGGTTCAGCCGTAGCGCGCTTGCAACACATGGAACAGGGCGACCAAGCGTGGGGCTGCTTCGCGGCTGTCAGCGTGGCGTGGCGGGACTTCTGCCTTGGCTTGGAGGGTTTGGGACGTGCGCAAGACATGCGGGTCCGGTGCATTGCTACAGGTTTGTTCCGGTGTGGTTTCACGCGGGTTTTCGGTGGCGTGGTATCGTGATGCCATTTGCTCTGCCTTTGAAAAGACGCGCCATTCTTTCGGGCGCTTGTCAGATCAGCCTGCAGTCTGAATTTGGCGGAATTTGGGCGTAGGGGCAGCGGGGTACGGCTAATTTTGCGATAATTGCAACAGTTGTGTGATGAAATAGTCGCGCTGACTTTGGGTCACTTCGGATTGCTGCGCCGCATGACAACTGTGTCGTGTCCCATGTAATGGGCCTTATGGCTTGGTGCATAACCGAGCCGATTTGCCAGACGTTGGGACACAGCGTGGGCCGGATGGAAGATCGCCACGGTTTCGTCAAAGCGGGTATCGGCCCAGTCGAGCGCTGCGCCCATAGCCTCGGCAGCAAACCCCTGTCCGTGGGCCCAAGGGGCAAGCACCCAGCCTGCTTCGGGAGTGTCCCCAAGGGCAGGGCGAATGTCCCGTTTGTAGTTGGCAAAGCCGACTTCGCCCACAAACCGTTCGTCGTGGGTGGTCACGCACCAATACCCGAACCCCAGCATCTGCCAGTGTCCGGTATAACGCAGGAAACGGGACCAGCTTTCGGAAGGGGTGGCCGGTTCAGGTGCGATGAATTTGCTAACCTCTGGATCGGCCCACATCGCAGCGGTATCGGCGTAATCCTGCAAGCGATGGGCCCGCAGGATCAGCCGTTCCGTGTTCAGCTTTGGCGCAGCGCTCAGCATATTGGCCTAGCGCATGTCAGGCGGTGTCGCCTCGGCAGAGAGATCGCTCAGCACAGCATCAAGCGCCTGAACCGAGGTTTGCTTTTCGCCCAGACGACGCACGGAAACCGTGCGCTCTTCTACTTCCTTCATGCCGATCGCAAGGATCACCGGAACCTTGCCAAGAGAATGCTCGCGGACTTTGTAGTTGATCTTTTCGTTGCGGATATCCGCTTCGGCGCGCACACCGGCGGCGCGCAACGCGGCAACCACTTCGTGCACGTAATCGTCTGCGTCTGAGATGATCGAGGCCACAACAACCTGACGGGGCGCCAGCCAGAATGGCAGTTTACCGGCATGGGATTCGATCAGGATGCCGATGAACCGCTCGAAAGACCCAAGGGTCGCGCGGTGCAGCATCACGGGGCGGTGCTTGTTGCCGTCCTGTCCGATGAAGCTCGCGTCGAGCCGTTCGGGCAGCACAAAATCCACCTGATGGGTGCCGCACTGCCAGTCGCGCCCGATGGCGTCGGTCAGAACGAACTCCAGTTTCGGGCCATAGAACGCGCCTTCACCGGGGTTCAGTTCCGGCTCGATCCCGGCTTTGCGGGTTGCAGACAGCAGCGCTTCTTCGGCTTTGTCCCAAACCTCGTCCGAACCGGAACGGGTTTCGGGACGGTCAGAGAACTTCACTTTGAAGTTTTCAAACCCGAGGTCTTTGTAAACCTTGGACAGGAATTCGATATAGATCGCGGTTTCGGATTCGATCTGGTCTTCGGAACAGAAGATGTGACCGTCATCCTGTGTAAATCCGCGCACGCGCATGATGCCGTGTAGCGCGCCTGACGGTTCATAACGGTTGCAGGAGCCGAATTCGGCCATGCGCAAGGGCAGGTCGCGGTAGGATTTCAGGCCTTGATTGAAAATCTGCACGTGACAGGGACAGTTCATCGGCTTCAGGGCGTTCACGGCTTTTTCGCGGGCGTGTTCTTCGTCCACTTCAACGATGAACATGTTTTCCTGATATTTTTCCCAGTGACCGGAGGCTTCCCACAATTTGCGGTCCACAACCTGCGGGGTGTTTACCTCGACATAGCCGTTTTTGTCCTGCATCCGGCGCATGTAATCTTGCAGCGCGGTGTAGATTTTCCAGCCGTTCGGGTGCCAGAAAATCTGGCCCGGAGCCTCTTCTTGCATGTGGAACAGGTCCATTTCACGGCCCAGTTTCCGATGGTCCCGTTTGGCGGCCTCTTCCAGCATCAGAAGATGGGCTTTCAGATCGTTTTTGTTCTTGAAAGCCACGCCGTAGATCCGTTGCAGCATGGCGTTGTTGGAATCCCCGCGCCAGTAGGCACCTGCCACCGACATCAGTTTGAAACTGTCGCCCGGAACCTGACCAGTGTGCTGCAAATGCGGCCCGCGACACAGATCCTGCCAGTCGCCGTGCCAGTACATGCGCAAGGGTTCATCGCCCGGAATGGCGTCGATCAGTTCCACCTTATAGGGCTCGTTGTTGTCCTTGTAGAACTGCACCGCGCGGTCGCGGTCCCAGACTTCGGTTGTGACCGGCTCGCGTTTGTTAATGATCTCGCGCATTTTCTTTTCAATCGCGCCGAGGTCTTCGGGGGTGAAAGGCTCTTCGCGGTCAAAATCGTAGTACCAGCCGTCCTTGATCACAGGGCCGATGGTGACCTTCACATCGGGCCAGATTTCCTGCACCGCGCGGGCCATGATATGGGCGCAGTCGTGGCGGATCAGTTCAAGCGCCTGTGCATCGTCCTTTATGGTATAAATCGCGAAATCCGCATCCGCATCAATGCTGCGGGACAGGTCGCGATGTTCGCCGTTCACGGAACAGGAAAACGCGGCTTTGGACAGGGACTTTGAAATATCCGCGGCCACTTCTGCGCCGGTAACACCTGCGGGGTAAACGCGCTCTGCGCCATCGGGAAGGGTAAGGGTAATGTCGGCCATTTGTTGGCTCCTCCATCATTTTGGCGCCTACGAAACGCCCGGTTGCGGTTATGTTGACGCGGTTTTGGAGATTCCCTGCGCCCTTGTCAAGATTTCCGATGGGCTGTCATATGCTTGCACCTTTGTGTGGCATCATGCACAAGTTTGGGAACACCTGAATCTAAGGCTCTGTTGTGCCCCAAACCCGTCCCCTCTGGCTGATACTTGCCCCTGCTATTTTCCTGATACTCTGGTCGGCGGGATTTGCGGTTGCCAAGATCGGGTTGCAATATGCGCCGCCGATGACCTTGCTGGCGCTGCGCTTTGGTTTGGTGATTCTGATCATGGCAGTGATGTTTCTGGTGCTGCGCCCGCCGCTGCCTGAGACCGCAGCGGACTGGCTTCATCTGGCGATTGTCGGTGTGTTGATCCAGACCGTCTATTTCGGCTTTTGCTACATGGGGTTTGTGAATGGCATCGCGGCTGGCACGCTGGCGTTGATTATGGCGTTGCAGCCGATTGTCGTGGCCTTGATCGCCCCGCGCTGGAGCGGTGAGCAGATCGGCTGGCGGCAATGGGGCGGGCTGGTGCTGGCGCTCTCGGGGACGGCTGTGGTGATCGTCGCGCGGCTTGATATCGGGCCGGCGCCGCTGTTGGGGTTCCTGTTTTCCGCCCTTGCGCTGGGCGGTATCGTCATGGGCAGCCTGTGGGAAAAGCGCTTTGGGCGATACCATCATCCCGTCACGGCCAATCTGATCGGCTATGGCGCGGGGTTTATTTGCCTGCTGCCCTTTCTGGCGGCACAGGGTGTTGGTCCTGTGGAATGGAATATGCCGTTCATCTGGGTTCTGGCCTATCTGGTGATCGGTAATTCGCTGATCGCAATCGGTTTGTTGCTGGCAATGATCCGCGCCGGTGAGGTGGCCAAAGTCTCTGCACTATTGTTTCTGGTGCCGCCCTTGGCAGCGCTGGTGGCTTGGGTCGCGCTTTCTGAAAAAATGCCCCCCTTGGCTTGGGTCGGGTTGGTGCTGGCGGGCGCAGGGGTGTATATCGCAACGCGCAAGCACAAAGGAACTGCCCCATGACCACTATACTTTTCAACAAGCCCTATAACGTGCTGTCGCAGTTTACCTCGGAAGGGGGGCATCGCAGTCTGGCAGAGTTCATCGACAAGCCCGGTGTCTATGCAGCGGGGCGGCTGGATCGGGACAGCGAGGGGCTATTGGTTCTGACAGATGACGGCAAGCTGCAAAACCGCATTGCCTCGCCCAAGTTCAAAGCGCCGAAAACCTATTGGGCGCAGGTAGAGCGGGTGCCGGATGAAGCCGCGCTTGCGGCTTTACGTAAGGGGGTTACGCTAAAAGATGGTGTGACGGCGCCGGCGGATTGTGAACGTATCGACGTACCGGCAGGCCTGTGGACCCGCGAGCCGCCGGTGCGGTTTCGCAAATCTGTGCCGGATTGCTGGATTTCCCTGACCATTCGGGAAGGGCGCAATCGGCAGGTGCGGCGGATGACAGCGGCGGTGGGCCATCCGACGCTGCGTCTGATCCGCTATTCCGTTGGCGATTGGACGCTCGACGGGTTAGAACCGGGACAATGGAAGGAGGTTTAAATGGTTGATTATCTGGAAGCAAACGGGCGTCGGATCGCCTATCACAAGACCGCTGGGACCGGACCGGGAATCATTTTCCTAGGCGGCTTCAAGTCGGATATGGAAGGCACCAAGGCTGTCTATCTGGAAGACTGGGCCAAGGCACGGGGGCGGGCGTTCCTGCGGTTTGATTATTCCGGCCACGGCGAAAGCTCCGAAGCATTCACAGACGGGTGTATCGGGGATTGGTCTGCAGATGCGCTGGCGGTTCTTGACCAGTTGACCGAAGGGCCGCAAATCCTCGTGGGCAGTTCAATGGGCGGCTGGATGTCACTGCTGGTGGCCCGCGTCCAACCGGACCGGATCAAAGGGCTGGTGGGCATCGCCGCCGCGCCGGATTTCACCGAAGACAGCATGTGGGCCGGTTTTGACGGAGAGCAGCGCTCAGCCCTGAATGATCGGGGGCGGGTTGAGCTGCCAAGCGAATATGATGATGGTCCTTATGTGATCACCCGCAAATTGATCGAGGACGGTCGCAAACATCTGGTGCTGCGCGAACCGCTGGACCTGCCGTTTCCGGTGCGCCTGTTGCATGGCACGGCGGATGTGGATGTGGCGATGTCGGTGCCGCTGCGGATCATTGATCACGCCCGCTGCGATGATATGCGGTTAACCTTCGTCAAAGGGGCAGATCACCGGTTTTCCGATATTGCCTGCCTGCAAATGATACTGGACGCTGTGGAAGAGGTCAGTTCGTGAAGGTTTCACAAGCGGTCGCGCAGCGCCGCTCCTGTCGTGCGTTTCTGGACCAGCCGGTTGATCCCGATCTTGTGCGCGATGTTCTGGTAAAAGCGGCCCGCGCCGCGTCGGGCGGTAATGTGCAGCCTTGGCGGTTGTACCTTTTGCACGGCGACCGGATGGCGGATTTCAAGGCGCAAATGGCCACGCGGTCGGCCAAGGGGCTGGTGGATGCGCCGGAATATCCGGTCTATCCGCAGCCGATGAAAGAACCCTACCGCAGCCAGCGGTTCGCTGTGGGCGAAACCATGTATGACCGTCTGGACATACCACGGGATGACAAACCGGCGCGGCTGAAGTGGTTTGCCAACAACTTTCAGTTCTTTGGCGCCCCTGTTGCTGCCTTCCTGTTCGTAGACCGTGATATGGGTGCCGCCCAGTGGAGCGACCTTGGCGGCTATCTTGCAACGGTGATGCTGTTGCTGGAAGAGGCCGGGCTTGGGTCCTGTCCGCAAGAGGCATGGTGTACCCAGCATAAGTTCGTATCGAAATATGTCTCGGCACCGGCAGAGGAAATGCTGTTCGCGGGGCTGGCTATCGGTCAACCTGACACAGAGCATCCGGTGAACCGGTTCATGTCAACACGGGCCGAACCGGATATCTGGTTGCAGGACGCATAAGACAAGACGACAGTTTACCCCTGCTGGCCACGCTGTTTCAGCAACAGACTCGCACCAAGGGCGATCAGCAGGGTGATCATCAACCCGATCAGTAGCACCGTAAGGGATAACAGGCTGACCGGAAGCGCCGCTAGTCCTGACAGGTTCAGGCCCGTCAGCAGTGAAACGATCCATGCCGCCGGTGCGCCGGTGGCGATTTGCAGCCCGATGGTCGCGATCAGCAGTGCAGCACTGGCAAGGCTCGCCGCCAGTAGGATAATGCGTTGGCCCCGCGCGCGGTGACGCCCGAACCCTGCGCGGCGGTAGGATTTGAACAGCCGCCCCACGTCCTGTTGCATCACCAGCAGCGATGGCACCACCAGCAGCACCAGAAACAGCCCGACGCCAAGCCCGTAGCACAGCGTGATCACCGTCGGCTTGAGGAACTCCGCCTGCCGCGAGCCTTCGTACAGCAGCGGCACCAGCCCCAGCACGGTTGTCAGCGTGGTCAGCAAAACAGGGCGCAGACGGTCTACGGCGGCATCAATGATCGCAGGCACCAAACCGCGATTGCGGGAATACTGGTCCACGGTCGAAACCAGAACGATACTGTCGTTGATGATGATCCCTGACATGCCGATCAGCCCCACGACCGAGAACATGGACAGCGATACGCCCCACACGTAGTGGCCGTAAATCGTGCCGATCAACCCGAAAGGGATCACCGCCATCACCACCAGAGGCCGCGTCCAGCTGGCGAATATCCATGTTAGTGTCAGATAAATTCCAAGCAGACACAGCCCAAAGCCAAGCATCGCATCAGACAGGAATTCCTGTTCCTGTTCTGCCAGTCCCCCCATGCGCCATTCCACGCCCAGATCGGCCGCTATGGAGGGCATGATGACCTCCCGTAGCTGGTTCTCAATGAAGGCAGCGCGGTCTGGATCGTCCTCGGAGATGTCACCGGTGACGCCGATCAGCCGGATGCCGTTTTCGCGTCGCACGGTTGAAAAGCCAAGGCTTGTCTCCACGCTGACCACATCGGACAGGGGCACATAAGTGCCGCTTGGGGTGCGCAGGCGGGTTCTGTCTAGGAAATCGGCTGTCAGTTCGGACTCTGGCAGGCGCACCGTGATTTTGCCGGTGCGCACGCCCACAGGGAAGCTGGCCGCCTCGATGCCGTTCAAACGATTGCGCAGCTCCCGCCCGATAGTGTCGATGGTAAAGCCGAGCGTCTGCCCCTGCGGGGTCAGCTCCAGCACCAGTTCTTCTTTGTCATAGGCGAGGTTGTCTTCCACCGCAGAAACTTCGGGATATAGCGCGACCGCCGCCTTCAGCGCTTGTGACGCCTGTTTCAGTGTGTCCGCTTCGGCCCCGTAAATCTGGATGTCCAGACTGTCCCCACCCGGACCGGACCGCCAGCCGCGAAAGCTGACGGTTTCTGCCAGCGGGTGTTCGCGCACATTTTTCTGGATCGCAGCCAGCAGTTCAAACGAGGTATAGGGCCGGCTGTCCGCGTCAATCAATTCTATCGCGATAGAGCCAAGCTGGTCTGCGTCCTTCGTATCCGAACCGGCCAGCCCGCGCCCCGTGTTCCCCCCCACTTCGGCCAGCACGTAGGTCACCGGATTGATGCCGTATTCTTCTTCATATTCGGCGGCAGTGGCGTTCACGGCGCGTTGCAATTCGCGCACCATTTCCAGCGTGTCGTCGCGGGTTGCACCTGACACCATCGCCACATTGCCCGAAATCGACGCCCGCTCCGGCGCGTTGAAAAAGCGCCAGCGCACCTCGCCGGTCATGAACAGGGCCGATTGCACGGCCAGCAGTACCAGAACACCGGCCAAAACGGGATAGCGCAGGGTCAGCACAAGGGACACGAAGCGGCGGAACAGAGTGTGGCGGAACCAGTCGAACCCTTTGTTAAACGTGGTCGATGGCCAGTCATACCAGCGCCGCTGTTCGATCGCGGCCAGCGCGTGTGACATGTGATGGGGCAGGATCACAAAGCATTCCACCAGCGAGGCGATCAACACCACGATGACAGTAAACGGAATATCTGCAATCAGCGTCCCGAAGCGCCCGCCCACTGCTGTCAGCGCGAAAAAGGCGATGACGGTGGTGATGGTCGCTGAAAACACCGGCGCTGACATGCGGATCGCTGCGTTTTCAGCGGCTTCGATAGGATGTTCGCCCAGTTGGCGCGCCCGAAAGTCTGCGTGCTCCCCCACGACGATGGCGTCATCCACCACGATGCCAAGAGTGATGATCAGCCCGAATAGGGAGACCATGTTGATGGTCAGCCCAAACGCATACATCAGCGCAATAGCAGCGAACATCGCCACAGGAATACCAGCCGCCACCCAAAACGCCGTGCGGGCGTTCAGGAACAGGAACAGCAGCAAAACCACCAGCCCTAGCCCGACCAAGCCGTTGTCCACAAGGATGTTCAGCCGGTCGGTAATCGCCTGCGCGCGGGTGCGGATCAGTTCAATCGTGACGCCGTCCGGCAGGGTAAGTTGCATCTCTTGTGCGATGTCCTGCACCTGCCGCTGCATCTCTATCGCATCGCCCTGATCAGCGCGATCCACGCGGATCGACACTGCCGGATACTCTCCGACGTAATAGCTGCGATCCCGTGTGACACCCTGAACCTCAATTCCGGCCACATCTCCGACCCGCAGCTTGGAGCCGTCGGAATTGGAGCGCACGACGATCTCCTGCACCTGTTCGGGGCTGCGTTTTTCGATGCCCGTGCGCACCCGCGCAGCACCGCCTGCAACATCTCCTGCGGGATCGGTCTCGGCCTCCTCTGCGATTGCAGCTGCGATTTCGGACAGGGTAACATCGTTGCGGATGAGGGAAAGTTCTGGCGCGTTAACAGTAATCTCTGGCGCTGAAACCCCTCGAATAGTGGTGCGGGTGACGCCTTCGCGAAACAGGCGAGCGACAAATTCATCAGCAAACCGCCCCAGTTGATCTGGCGAGACCGGACCGGAAATGACTACATCCGTAACACGGTCCCGCCACGCGCCGCGCCGGATTGTCGGCTCGTCCGCGCCATCGGGCAGGTTCGTAACTCCGTCGACCGCCGCCTTCACATCATCGGCGGCCCGCGCCATATCCCAGCCCGGCTCGAACTCCAGCGAGAGCATTGCGCGGCCTTGGGTGGCGGAGCTTGTCGTGCTTTCAATTCCTTCCAGTGACAGCAGCGCAGGTTCAAGCACCGACACCACGCCATTGTCCACGTCTTCAGGGCCAGCGCCATCCCAGCCGACGGACACCGATATACTGTCCACGATCACATCGGGAAAAAATTGGGAGCGAATTTGTGTGGTAGAGCCTAGACCGATCACCAACATCAGCACCAGCAGCAGGTTCGCAGCGGTCCGATGGCGGGTGAAATAACTCAGCAAACCACCGGCCGCAGGGGGAAGTTGCCGCATCGCCATGATCTATCCGCCCATCCGTTGGGTCAGCCGGTCCACAATAGCCTTGGGCACACGGGGTTGGCGCAGGGATTCCAGCATTGCGGTCTTGCGCGCTTGGGGGATGCGATTGTTTTCCGTGATAAAAGCAATCAGCTTGGCGCGTTGGTCGTCGGAGATTTCGATGGTTTCCTCCTGCTTCGCTGCCGCAGGGGCAGCTTTTGCGGAAGGTAGGCCATCCGGACTGCGCGGCTCCACGCGAATGCCCGCGCCAAGCTGGGGCGCACGGGTCAGCACGATATGGCGTCCTTCCAACCCGTCGATTCTCACAATCAGGTCATCGCCCTGTTTGCGCAGGATTTCCACGGTGGCTTCTTCCAGCCGGTTTTCCCCGTCCAGCAGCAACACGTCGCCGCTGGTTGTAGAGGCACTTGCCGGTATTTTCGCGACCTTCAGCAGCGCCGGTTCGCGCAGGATCACGCTTACAAAATCACCCGGTTGAATCCCCAGACCTGCCGCGCCCTGTAATTTGGCGAAGAGTTCACGTCCGGTTGTCCCCGCTGCCACAGCAGCGGACACGCGGTCGATGCGGCCCGATACGGTCGCGCCACTCGGTGCAGTGAGATGCACCTCCGCCTGTTCCAGACCGTTGCCGTTTGCGATCAAAGCACGAAATTCCTGCGCCGAGACGCGGAAAGACACTTCCAGCGCTTCGGGATCTATCAGGCTGCCCAATTGTTCGTTGGCATTGACCAGCCGCCCCAGAACAGCGCTCACACCTGTCAACACGCCGTCAAAATCGGCGCGTACCGTGGTTTCCGCCAAAATGCGTTCGGCTTCGTTCCGGTTGATTTTACGCCGCTCCATAAGGGTCTTTGCCCGTGCAATGGTGGCCTGCGCATTGGCAAGCGACAGTCGCTTGGACAGCAGAGATTGTTCCGCCGCCGAAACCGCAAGCTCGGCGGTTTCCATCGCTGTATCGGTGCCAAGTCCCCGTGTGCTAAGCGAGGATTGGCGCTCGAACGCCTTTTTGCGCAGGTCCAGCTGGGATTGCGCGGCGGCCAGTTCGTCTTCCGCCAGTGTCAGATTGCGGCGTGCGTCCAAAAGGTCCGCTTGCGTTTCGTCCAGTTCATTTTGCGCAATCAGCAGTTTTGAACGGGCGTTTGCGGGATCGGTCTGGAATAATATCTCACCTTTGGAGACCTTACCACCTTCGCGAAAACTGTCAGACAGCTGTACCAGCGCACCACTCGCAGCAGCGCGCAGTTCCAGTGTGCGCCCCGAGATTACTTCGCCGAAGGTGCGAATTTCGGGCGCATGACTGCCAAGGGTCAGCTTCGCAACCTCAACTGTAAAGACCCGTTCGCGGGCCTGTCGCCCTGCAAAACCGCCGTTGTTCCGGTCCTTCAGCGCAGAGACAAGACTGTTCCCAGCCAGCGCCAGCAACGCCACTGTCAGGGTCAGCAGAAACAAGCCAAGCAGGCTTCGGGTCACAAAACGCATGGATTTCCCTTAAAGAAGGCGCCCGAAGGTCACGGATTTATTAAGCATTATACGTGAATTATTTAGCGTTCCGTCGCCGGAATACAAAAAAGTTTACAAGCGCGTGTCGGTCAGGGTGAAGAAGTGCTTAAGGATCTGTCCGGCAGCGGGCATCAGGGGCAAGGTTTCGATCTGCCAACGGGTCAGAAAGGCAAATCCTGCCCCCTCTCCAAGACGGATCTCAGCCGGGTCAATCTTCATATTCAGCGTGTATGCATAAAGTCCCGTTCCAAACGCGGATACTGCACGGGCCAGCAGGGTAAGTTGGTCTTCTGATACGCGCAGTCCGGTTTCTTCGGCAAATTCGCGCACGGCGGCACGGCTGAGCGTTTCGCCCGCTTCGACATGCCCGCCAAAGATGCTCCATAATCCGGGGCCTGCGGTACGATCATTCATATCGCGCAACTGCATCAGCAGACGGTCCTGCTGGTCAATCAGGATAATCCCCGCTGCGGTGGCTGTGGTCTTGGACCACTCCCCGAGCGTGGTGAAACACGCGCTCATTTGCGGCGCTGGTCTTCGGTCAGGCGGGGCATGATCTCAACGAAGTTGCAGGGCATGTGGCGATAGTCGAGCTGGTAGCGCAGGATGCCGTCCCAGCCGTCTTTGCACGCGCCCGGGGAACCCGGCAGCGCAAACAGATAGGTGCCGTTCGCCACCCCGCCGCATGCGCGGGACTGGATGGCGGAAGTGCCGATTTTATCCGCTGAAATCATGGTGAAGTAGGTGGAAAAGGCGTCGATTTCCTTTTCGTAAACATCGCGGTGGGCCTCAACCGTGACATCCCGTCCGGTCAGGCCGGTGCCGCCGGTGGAGATCACCGCGTCCACATCCGGATCGTTACACCATGCGCGCAGTTGATCAGCGATCTGCGCCCGTTCGTCCGGCAGTATCTTGCGGTCGGCAAGGATATGATTGTCACCCGTCAGCCGGCCCACAAGGGTCTGGCCGGACTTGTCATCTTCCATCGTGCGGGTGTCTGACACGGTCAGCACTGCGATACGGATCGGGATGAATTGGCGGTCGCTCATGGTGTTGGTCTCGTGTTTTGGGGCGGGTTAGATGTCAAACCAGTTAATGCTCGGCCCGAGGTTATAGACCTCTGTTTCGCCGATTTTGCCCGCGGTGCCCCAGCTTTCATGGATATGGCCGCAGAAAAAGAACTTCGGCTTCAGCCGTTCAATCGCTTCGCGCAGGGCAGCTGACCCGACGTGCTGCCCTTGCGAGGTCCGGTCCCCCAGATTGATCGGGGGGGAATGGCTGACGATGATGTCTGCCTGATGGCAGTTTTCCAGCATTTCATAGGCTTGGGCGTCGGTTAAATCCACCGACCAATCCGTGAAGGGCGACAACGGGATGCCGTAGCCGATGCCGAAAATATCCAGCGTGCCGATTGCGTGGGACTGGCCGTGCAGGACGGTCATGCGGGGCGGGGCCACCGCGCACAGCGCATCGGCGGTTTCGTGGTTGCCGGGAACAGCAATGATCGGGCAGGGGATCGGTTCCAGCATCGCGACGGCTTCTTCCAGCCCTTTGTGGAAGTTACAGAAATCCCCTGCAGCAATCACCAGATCCGCCGAAGCACTGGCCGCGACCAGTGTGTCCGCAACGGCCTGATTGGCATGAAGATCGGAAAACGCGAGTATTCTCATGGGGTCAGCCTTGCCTTGATTGCCAGTAGATCCGCCCAACAGTCCCGCTTTTTCAGGGGATCACGGAACAGGGCGGCGGGGTGGAACATGGGCAGGACCGGCTTGCCAAATGCCTCTGCCCACGTGCCGCGCAGGCGGGTGATGCCGGTTTTCCCAAGCAGCGCTTTGCAGGGGATATTGCCCAGTGGCACAATAATATCGGGATCAACCAGCGCAATATGACGCTCCAGAAACGGCAGCATCATGGCGATTTCATCGGGTTTCGGATCGCGGTTTTGCGGCACACGCCACGGCAGCAGGTTGGTCAGGTAAAGCGCATCGCTCGGGTCTTCGCCGTCCCGTGACAGGCCGATGGCCGCGAACATCCGGTCCAGCAGCTTGCCTGATTCCCCGATGAAGGGCGCGCCGGAGCGGTCCTCGTCACGGCTCGGCGCTTCACCGACGATCATCACCCGTGCGTTCGGATGGCCTTCTGACAGCACCAGATTGCGCGCCCCTTTTTTGATGGCACAATGTTCAAACACCGCCAGCGCATCGCGCAGATCGGCAAGGCTGTTGCAGCGCCCCGCCATGATATGGGCGATATCCGCCCCGCTTTCCTGCACTTGCGGCAGGACCGGCATCACATCCACCGGCTTGATGTTGCTGTTGGGGCCAGTTTTCGGCACAGCACCTTTGGCGGGGGTCATCACCTGTTCATAGCGGTTGACGGGCGTGTCCTGAATCGCCTCATCGGCGCCAAGATCAATCTGCCAGTCAAGGGCAGTCAGGTCGGCAAAATAGCTGGCAGAGTCGGTCATGGGGCGCCTTGTGTTCAGCGGTCAGGGTATCAAAGCCTAAGTGGAGTCGTAAATCCCTTGTTTCGCATTTGCCACCCGCCTATAACGCGGCGAAGTCAGCAAAGAGGTCGGCCATGACGTTCACCGCCCAGCACCTTTTGGGGATAGAGCATCTTTCCCGCGACGACATCGTTTCCATACTCGATCTTGCGGAACAATATGTCGAACTGAACCGACAGCCCCACAAACATGTGGATACGCTGGCGGGGATGACGCAGATTAACATGTTCTTTGAAAACTCCACCCGCACGCAATCCAGCTTTGAAATCGCCGGAAAGCGGCTTGGGGCGGATGTGATGAATATGGCGATGGGGGCCAGTTCGATCAAGAAAGGTGAAACGCTGATTGATACGGCGCTGACCCTGAATGCGATGAACCCTGATCTGCTGGTGGTGCGCCATCCCCATTCCGGCGCGGTTGATCTGCTAAGCGAGAAGGTCAATTGCGCGGTTCTGAACGCAGGCGACGGGCGGCACGAACACCCGACGCAGGCGCTGCTGGATGCGTTGACGATCCGCCGCGCCAAAGGGCGTTTGCATCGGCTGAGCGTGGCGATTTGCGGAGACATCGCCCACAGCCGCGTGGCGCGGAGCAATATTTTCATGCTGAATAAAATGGAAAGCCGCATTCGCCTGATTGCGCCTGTAACCCTGCTGCCAAGTGGTATCGACCAGTTCGGCGTAGAGGTGTTCGACGATATGGCCGAAGGGCTGGAAGGCGTTGACGTGGTGATGATGCTGCGCCTGCAACGGGAACGCATGGACGGCGCGTTCATCCCGTCCCCCCGCGAATATTACCACCGCTGGGGGCTGACCGCCGAGAAGTTAAGCCACGCCAAAGACGACGCAATCGTCATGCACCCCGGCCCGATGAACCGCGGCGTTGAAATCGACGGAGAGATCGCAGACGACCTGAACCGTTCAGTTATTCAGGAGCAGGTGGAAATGGGCGTCGCGGTGCGCATGGCCGCAATGGAGCTACTGGTGAAGGCTAGACGGGACGCGAAACGGGATGTGGGGGTGATGGTGTGATGGACTTTGTAACGGCATTGACCACGCTAAACGAGACATTGAAAGTGTCAAAGGGGCTTCTCAATATCACGCATGAGATGGATAAGGCAGAACTCAAATTGCGATTTGCCGAAGTTGTAGATGGCATTCTTGAGGCTAAAAACAGTCTCGTGGACGCTCAGCAGAACGAACGAGAACTACTGTTAGAAATAGCTTCACTAAAGAAAAAATTGAATGAGCGTGGTAATCTGGAAGATGAAGATGGTCTTCTTTTTGAATTAGATGAAAATGGCAAGCGCTCGGATAGACCGTACTGCAACTATTGTTACGTGAAAGAAGATAAGTTGTTTAGGGTCCGGCGCTCACAGTCAGGTTATAGTTACCAATACAATTGCGATAATTGCAACAAAGGGCTTGGGGTCCACAGAGGCAATCCTACACGTAAGGGCGGGAAATATATATGACCACGCTCTTATTAAACGCCCGTCTGATCGACCCTGAAACCGCCACTGAATTTCGTGGCTCTGTCCTGATCGAGGCCGGTCGGATCAGCCGGATCATTGCGGATGGCGATGCGCTGCCAAAGGCGGATGAAACGCTGGACTGCAACGGCAAATGCCTTGCGCCCGGTATCATCGATATTGGCGTAAAGGTTTGCGAACCCGGAGAGCGGCATAAGGAAAGCTTCCGCACTGCGGGGGAGGCTGCTGCTGCTGGCGGGGTCACGACGATGGTTGTGCGCTCGGACACAGAACCCGCTGTGGATAGCCCCGAAACCCTGCAATTCGCCCTGCGCCGTGCGCGGGATGTGTCCAAGGTAAACGTATTGCCTATGGCGACTCTGACCAAGGATCGCGCCGGTAAGGAAATGGCCGAGATCGGCTTTCTGCTGGATGCGGGCGCGGTGGCCTTTAGCGACGGGGATGCGGTTAACCGCAACAACAAGATCTTTGGCCGCTGCCTGAGCTATGCGCGTGCAATGGGGGCGCTGGTGATCGGCCATGCGCAGGAACCTGTGATGTCGGACGGGGCGTGTGCCACCGCTGGACCTTTCGCCAGCAAGCTTGGCCTGCCAGCGGTTTCTCCGATGGCGGAGCGTATCCAGCTGGAACGGGATATGGCTTTGGTAGAAATGACCGGCGTGCGTTATCACGTGGACCAGCTTTCCACCGCTGTGTCGCTGCCTGTGCTGGAGCGGGCCAAGGCGGCGGGTTTGCCGGTGACGGCTGGGGTTTCGATCCATCATCTGACGCTGAACGAGCTGGATATTGATGGCTACCGGACGTTTTTCAAACTGAAACCGCCCCTGCGCCACGAAGATGACCGCATCGCAATGGCGCAAGCCGTGGCGAGCGGGTTGATTGATGTGATCTGTTCTCTGCACACGCCGCAGGACGAAGAAAGCAAACGTTTGCCCTTTGAAGAAGCCGCCAGCGGTGCGGTGGGGCTGGAGACCATCCTGCCCGCAGTGATGTCACTGGTACATGCGGGGCATCTGGATTTGCCGACCCTGTGGCGCGCAGTTTCGTTTAATCCGGCCAAGGTTATGGGGCTGGAGAGTGGACGGCTGGCAGAAGGTGCCCCAGCGGATCTGGTGCTGTTTGATCCGGACAAACCCTTTGTGATGGACCGTTTCAAAATGCTGTCACGCTGTAAAAATACACCCTATGATGAACGCCGGATGCAGGGGGCCGTCTTGGCGACCTTTGTAGGGGGCGCGCAGGTTTACAGCCGCGATTGATCGCGGGTACCGGCGCATATTTAGGAGGCTCTGATGCCTGAACAGACTTTTGATCTTGTGACTCTGCTGCTGGTGATTGGCGGATATCTGCTCGGCTCTGTGCCGTTCGGGATGGTGATGGCGCGGGTCATGGGGCTGGGCAATCTGCGCGACATCGGGTCAGGCAATATCGGCGCAACCAATGTGCTGCGCACGGGCAACAAGAAGGCCGCGTTCCTGACGCTGGTGTTTGATGCTGGCAAAGGCGCGGTGGCGGTTCTAATCGCCCGCTCAATCGCCGGAGAAGGGGCCGCGCAACTTGCCGGGCTGGCGGCGTTTCTGGGTCATCTGTTTCCGGTCTGGCTGGGCTTCAAGGGTGGCAAGGGTGTTGCGACATATCTCGGGCTGCTGCTGGCGCTGTCCTTTCCTGTGGGTCTTGCGGCCTGTGCAAGCTGGCTGGTGGCGGCGGTTCTGTTGCGGATATCGTCCGCCAGCGCCTTGGCCAGTGCGCTTGTCACGCCGATCTGGGCGTTGGTGCTGGGATACGGTCAGGGGATCGTGCTGATCATCCTACTCGGCGCGCTGATTTTCTGGGGCCACCGCGCCAACATCAGCCGGATACTGGCAGGGACCGAACCAAAGATCGGAAAGAAGTCCTGACGCCGAAAATTCTTGCGGTGCGATGCAATAACCCTAAGGTTGATCCCATTATAACCGACTAGGGACAGTGCAATGGATTTTACAACGGCGGTGAAAACCGTATTCAGCAAATATGTGGATTGGAACGGACGGGCGCTACGCTCTGAATTCTGGTGGTGGACATTGTTCACAGTAATAGTAAGCATTATTACAACAATCGTCGACAGCGTGCTTGGGATTGTGGCGCTGAACCCGCTGTGGTCGCTTGCAACCCTGCTGCCGAGTATCTTTGTCGCGGTGCGCCGCCTGCACGATCATGGCCGCACCGGTTGGTGGTTGTTGCTTGCCTTTACAGGTATCGGGATGCTGGTGCTGCTCTACTGGTACGTTACAGAGGGCGAGAAAGAAGCGAACGCTTACGGCCCGCCGCCCGCACCCCAAGCGGTTTAGGACAGCTTAGCCAACTCTTGGCCTAACTTAAGGGCACCCGCGCAATTCTACCGCGCGGGGTCCCCCCAACAGTGTAACCGTGACGCCACTGCGCTGCACCATCAGGGGTGTACTGCCATAGGCGAAAAGATTGGCGCTTGCGGTGAGGGACTTACCGTCGATCCGGTTGTCTTTTTGTTCGATCCAAACATCGTTGCCCGGAAACTCTATCACAGGCAGGCTGCCAGCGGGCAGCGGTTTGACGCTGCGCAGTGTGGTGCTGATGCGAAAGCCGCCTTTGATCGGGGTTATGTCGCAGGACACCGGCGAAATTCCACGGGATGCACCGCTGGCCGGTTTCTTGCGCAAAGCCGCCTTGATCACCTTGGTGCTGCCCGCGTCACTGCCTGCAACATCCATCGCAAACCGCGCTTTGACCGGAATGCAGACATCTTCGCACACGCCAAACAGAACCTCGCCTTTCAGCGAAACCGGAGCGCCGGATTTCTGGGGTGTGATGCTGATGGGCAGGACAAGTTCGTTTTCATAGCCGATGGTACGTTCGCCGTCCTTCATGAAGACGTAGGGTTCGGGCCAGTGGAACGCCACACCCTTAAGGTTCTGTGATCCGCCCCAATCAAAAGCAGGCGGGATGCCGTTGGTACCCGGTGCGCGCCAGTAGGTCTTCCAGCCGGGTGCAAGTTGAATGCGGGCGGCAATCATATGGCCTGCCGATGTCTCATAGCCGGGAAGGATGTCCAGACGGGCCACCCCTTGGATATTGTATTCCTGCGCCAAAAGCGCGGTAGGCAGGCCAAGTCCGAAGGCAAGGCTAAGGGCGGTAAGACAGGTGCGTATCATGGGCTGTTCGATATCCATTTAACTACCCTTAGAATATGGGGGCAGCGGCCAAAGCGAAAGTCACAAATCAGAGAGAGTGCCGTGACTTCGCTGCGGGACTGACTTGAAACCCGGAACGAACGAGCGCATCTTATAGGAATAAACAGCTCCGGCTGCGGGATACCCCTTATGTGGTGGCTCCTTGCCGGATCAGGGGCGCGCTGTTTAACGCGGCTCTGCGCCTGTACAATACTGGGGAAGTGGTCAAAATGGCAGAGTATTCATCCGAAGCACGGCATCTGGACGGGCGATTGCTGGTGGCAATGCCATCGATGGGCGACCCGCGTTTTGACCGCTCGGTGATCTACATCTGCGCCCATTCGGACAGCGGTGCGATGGGTTTGATCGTAAACAAACCCGCAGCGGACCTGAAGTTTGCGGATCTTCTGGATCAGTTGGACATAAAAGCGGACCGCCCGATTGAAGGCATTGATGTGCATTACGGCGGGCCGGTTGAACACGGGCGCGGCTTTGTGCTGCATTCGCGGGACTACGGATCAGAAGATTCGACCCTTACGGTGAATGACGATTTTGGCATGACCGCGACTTTGGATATCTTGGAGGACATTTCGCAGGGGTTCGGCCCGCAAAGCTGCCTGCTGGCACTGGGGTATGCCGGTTGGGGGCCGGGGCAGCTTGAAGGAGAAATTCGCGAAAACGGCTGGCTGATTTGCGATGCGGATGCGTCGCTGGTGTTTTCGGCGGACCATGAAGGGAAGTGGGCGGCAGCGATGAAACAGATCGGGATTGACCCACGAGTTCTGTCAATGGAAGGCGGGAGCGCCTGAACCTGCCTGCGTTGTTTCGTGCTGCCCTGTTGGACTTTGGATATTTGAAGAAAATGGACTTGGGCAGGGCTGTTTCGCGTCCCGCAAAAGCAAAACCCCCGAACGGATCCGGGGGTTTAGTGACTTTTCGGTCTGAAGCGTAGTGCTTAGAGCATGCCTTCGCGCTGAAGCTTTTTGCGCGCCAGCTTGCGTGCACGGCGAACTGCCTCGGCCTTTTCACGGGCTTTCTTAACGGAAGGCTTTTCGTAATGCTGCCGAAGCTTCATCTCACGGAAAACGCCTTCGCGTTGCAGTTTTTTCTTCAGAGCGCGGAGCGCCTGATCGACATTGTTGTCGCGTACCGATACCTGCATGTGGTGTCACCACCTTTCTAGGTTTGAGTTTGCAGAAGTGCAGGAAGGCGCCTTATAGACGCGGATTCTTTTTTTGTCCAGCGCTGTTGGCATGGCGCTGGTAAAACGTCGCGCTGGCGATCCGGACTTTGCTTTCGGCGGCGGTAGGCCTATTTATAGGGTATGACCGAGACACAAAAAACCGAAGCCGACCATATCCTTGAAACCCGCGCTGCGTTGTTAGAGGCGGCCATCCCCCATGTGGTGTTTGACGGCTGGTCCGATGCGACATTCGACGCCGCCGTAGCCGAGAGCGGCGTGGATGCCGGGCTTGCCGCGCAGGCCTGTCCGCGCAAGGGGCTTGATCTGGCGGTGGCCTATCACCGGCAGGGGGACCGTGCGATGGTTGCCGCGATGGAAGCGGCAGACCTGCAGTCCATGCGTTACTCTGACCGCGTGGCCTATGGCCTTCGTGCGCGTTTGGAAACGGCGGACCGCGAATTGGTGCACCGTGGGTCGACGCTGTTCGCGCTGCCCCATCATGCCGCCGAAGGGGCTGGTTTGATCTGGGAAACCTCCAGCGCGATTTGGGATGCCTTGGGTGACACGTCGCGGGATGTGAACTGGTACTCCAAGCGGGCGATGCTGTCTGCGGTTTATTCCAGTGCGGTCCTGTTCTGGCTTGGGGATACCAGCGAGGATTCGGCGGAAACATGGGCTTTCATCGACCGGCGTATTAGCGATGTGATGAAGATCGAGACCACCAAGGCAAAGTTGCGGGACAATCCGCTGTCCAAAGCATTTATGGCAGGGCCGGGCCGGTTGCTTGATCTGATCAAAGCCCCTGACACATCCGCGCAGAGCAATATGCCGGGGTATGTCGCGCCCAAGTCCTGACCGGCGTCGCTGCGTCGGGTGGCCCGCGCGGTATTTGCCGCTTGCATCCGTTATCCGAATGCACTTCGTTGCCAGAATAATAAAGACGTTCCCAAACCGAGGAAACACTATGGCACTTGGCAAGCGACAGCTGACCTATTTCAACGGAGACTGGCATGAAGGGCACACGCCGGTGATCGGCGCGGCGGACCACGGGGCTTGGCAGGGCACGATGGTATTCGACGGGGCGCGGTTCTTTGACGGCGTGACGCCTGATCTTGATCACCACGCCGCCCGTGTGGTGAAATCTGCCGAAGCTATGGGCATGGATGCGCCGGTGGATGGCGACACAATCGCCGGTCTGATCCGTGACGGTATCGCGAAAATGGACACGAAAGAGGCGCTCTACCTGCGCCCGATGATGTGGAGCCGCGAGGCCTCTCCGGCGCTGCTGGACGCCGATCCTGAAAGCACCGCCTTTGCGATCTGCCTTGAAACCCTGCCAATGCCCGAACCTAGCGATATGCCGATCACGATCAGCCCGTTCCGGCGGCCCCGTCAGGATACGGCGCTGACCGAGGCGAAAGCAGCCTGTCTTTACCCCAACAACGCGCGCATTCTGACAGAGGCACGCAAGCGCGGGTTCAAGAATGCCCTATCGCTTGATCTGGAAGACAATGTGGCTGAAACCGCATCGACAAATGTGTTTATGCTGCGTGACGGGGTTGTGCAGACGCCCCATCCAAACGGCACCTTCCTTAACGGGATCACACGGCGGCGGGTGATCGCGCTGCTGCGCAATGATGGCTATGACGTGCAGGAAGTATCGCTGACCGTTGAAGATTTCCGCGAGGCGGATGAGGTTTTCCTGACCGGAAACGCCTCTAAGGTGATGCCCGTGACCCGACTGGATACCCGCGAATTTGCGTCATCCCCTGTCGCGATGCGGGCCCGTGAACTCTATTGGGATTTTGCCCATTCGAACTATGAAAGTATGCCCCTATGACCGATATGAATGTTATTGAAATAACCGAGCCCGGTGCGCCGGAGGTTCTGAAACCCGCCACGCGTGAGGTGCCTACGCCCCGTCACGGTGAAATCCTGATTCAGGTGGCCGCTGCGGGTGTGAACCGCCCTGATGCGCTGCAACGGGCTGGCAAATATGCACCGCCCCCCGGTGCCTCCGATTTGCCGGGGCTCGAATGTTCTGGCACGGTCGCTGCCATCGGTGAAGGTGTCACGCGCTGGGCCGTGGGCGACAGCGTTTGCGCCCTGTTGCCCGGCGGTGGGTATGCGGAATACGTCACGACCCCCGCAGATCACGCCCTTCCAGTGCCTGCGGGTCTGGATATGGTTCAGGCGGCGGCGCTGTGTGAAACATATTTCACTGTCTATTCCAACGTCTTCATGCGCGGTGGATTAAAAGCGGGTGAGGTGTTTTTGGTACATGGCGGGTCCAGCGGGATCGGCACAACCGCAATCCAGCTGGCCGTGAAAGCCGGTGCGCGGGTGTTTGCCACAGCCGGTTCCGCCGAAAAATGCGCCAAATGCGAAGAGCTCGGCGCGGAGCGGGCGATAAACTATAAGGAAGAAGATTTCGTCGAGGTGATGGAAGAAGCCACCGGCGGAAATGGCATCGACCTGATCCTTGATATGGTGGGCGGCAGTTATATCCCGCGCAACGTGAAGGCGCTGGCGCTTGACGGGCGGTTGGTGCAAATCGCTTTCCTTGAAGCCCCTGTAAGCGAGCTGAACTTCGCGCAGGTCATGGTGAAGCGTTTGACCATCACAGGTTCGACCCTGCGGCCCCAAAGCGATGGTGCTAAAGCAGAGATCGCGCGGGCGCTGGAAGCGAATATCTGGCCCATGCTGTCGGACGGTACAATTGCGCCGGTGATGGACAGCACCTATCCGTTGGCACAGGCGGCAGAGGCCCATGCGCGGATGGAAGGGTCTACCCATATCGGAAAGATCGTTCTGAAAGTTTAAATCAGATAACACTGAACAACAGGTAAAGCCGGAAGGGTCATCTTCCGGCTTTGCCGTATCTTGCGCCTGCGAATTTTAGCGGGCGATCAGTTGGATGTGGGACGGGGTGATCCCCTGCACTCCGGCCAGTTTTGCCACCACCACATCGTTGATAACAATATCCGCGCCAGTGCCGTCTGTTGAGGTCATCACCGAAAGGGACGCAGGGATAGTTTCGCCGGTTCGTGGATCAGTCATGGCATTATATTCGATTTGAAGCTGGTCTTCGGCAGGGTCAAAATCGGTAATCTCAACCGCCTCGGGCTCCGCCAAGGCAGCGGGTGGAGCGATCGGTTCTTCCGGCTCTACCTGATATGCCAGATCGAGCAGCAAGATACCCGTATCAGAGGTAGCAGGCAGGGGTTCTGCATTGCTGGCGCCCCAAAGCATGTCATCGCCACTGTCCCCAATAACCACATCTTCATCCGCCGCTTTTTCTGCGGTCGGAGTGGTTTCAGGCGTGTCCGCAATTCCCTGCGCAGGCATCTCTATTGCGTGTGCCTCAACGATTTGCGGAGCCGCAGGGGTGCTGTGGGCGATGGGACGCTGATCGGACAGCGCGCGCGGGAGGAGCGGCTTGCTATCTTCGGTTTTGGGGAAGTTCACTGCCACTGGCTGCTCGGGGGATTCATCATTCCCGATCAGAAACGACGCGCCGAGCAAGGCTACGAACATCAGGGCGTTTGCCGCGTGTGCCAATATAAATGCCAGCATGTTTTCACCGTTTCTGCATGAGTGCGTTGAAGCTTGTTCATGGTAAATTATCGGTGAATATGGGCAGCTTTGCGGCTGGATTTAGGGGGTAGTTTGATGATTTGGTGACTGTTTCGCCTTATCTGATCGGGTTCAAAACGGCCTTTTTGGCGGTGCAATCGTGCAAGGCATCCACACCGCAGCGGCGGGGTTTCAGGTCTCGTGTCAGGCAAATGCGGACCTCTTGGATGTGGTTGCTTTTGCAGGTCACGGTGATCTGGTCGGCGTCAAAATCGGGGTTAGCTTCCAGAAAGGCATCTTCGATCACGCGAGCGGGCAGGGCGATGGTTTTGCCCAACTTGCGCAGCACCTCGGGGCGGTTCACACGGGCATAAGCCTCTCTGGATAAAGCATAATAGTCAGCAGCATCCAGCCCCGAACAGGTGCCGTGTTTCTTCCATTGATGCCATGCGAGACCGCCAGTGCCCATAATGTCAGCCATCGCGCCAGTCATTGCACGACTTGGGGCGCGGGTGTTGGCGCGGCAGTAGGACGGCCAGCCCCGTTCCTTTTGTGGCCAAAGCCCGTGAAGCACCCAGCCGTGATCCTTTTGCGGTGCACATTGTGGCGAATTGCGGGCGTCGCCTTCCAAAGCGCACCAGTTTGGCGACCATGACAGCGCCATAACGTAGTAATCAAACTGGCCGGGACGCTCCCCTTCGGCGCGGGCCGTAGTTGCTGCAATGGCGGTAATCGAAAGAAGGGTCATTAGAATACGGATCATTTGGCCTTTTCCTTTGTGCTATCCTTGTCTATATAGGCTGGGAATTCCCCACCTGAAACGGCAATTCGCGACGGTCCCGACCCGAGCAACCGATTTCTCGGCGCGGGAGAGGTTTATTTGGAGGAAAGAGATATGGCGCTTCCGATTATGGCTAAGGCCACCGCTGTCTGGCTGGTGGACAACACTACGTTGAGCTTCAAACAGATCGCGGATTTCTGCGGGCTGCACGAACTTGAGGTGAACGGCATTGCCGACGGGGAAGTGGCCCAAGGCATCAAGGGTTTCGACCCGATTGCCAACAATCAGCTGACCCAAGCGGAAATTGACATGGCGGAGAAAAATCCCCGCCACAAGATGAAGCTGAAGCACAATCCAGCCGCTGACGGCGAAGAAAAACGCCGTGGTCCGCGCTACACTCCGCTGTCCAAACGTCAGGACCGCCCTGCAGCGATCCTCTGGCTGGTGAAATTCCACCCCGAACTGACCGACGGACAAATCTCTAAGCTGGTAGGCACAACCAAGCCAACCATTCAGGCCCTGCGTGAGCGGACCCACTGGAACATTGCCAACATCGCGCCGATTGATCCGGTGGCTCTTGGTCTGTGTAAACAGCTGGAACTCGACAAGGCTGTGGGCAAAGCGGCTGCTAAGGCGGCTAAAGACGGCACCGCCATGAGCGATGAAGAACGTCTGAAGCTGGTTTCGACCGAGCAATCGCTGCAAATGGACGACGAGCCACGCCTGCCGTCCAACATGTCCGGTCTTGAAACCTTCTCCCTGTCCAGCTCGGACGAGGAAGAGAAGAAAAACGAACCGGTTGTGGATGCAGACAGCCTGTTCAACCTGCCTAAAGGTGGCGGCGAGGACGACGAAGACGACGACGCGTAATTTTATTCCGCAGATCGACCCAATTAACCCGGCCATCGCGCCGGGTTTTTTGTGTCTGGTTCGGGGCTAAGAAACTACAACCTGAGGTGTGTACTTTTGCGCTGGCCTTACGGATAAACGCGGCGTAGCTTGCCCCCGAACCCGCGGATTGCGCGGGCGTTTTCATCAGTCGGAGGAGGGTGCCCGTGGAAACTGCACAGCGCGGTGTCGCGTTTGGAATTTCATGCGCTTTGGGCGCGGCGATATTCTTTTCCCTGAACGACTTGTCGATCAAATTCCTCAGCGGCGGTTATCCGTTGCACCAGATCGTGTTCTTGCGCGCCTTGGTGGCACTTGCCCTGACGGTCATATTCATCGTGCCACTGGATGGTGGCTGGTCTGCCCTGCGTGCGAAACGCCCGTGGATACATGTGCTGCGCGGGCTGTGCGTGGTCGTGGCCAACTCCGCCTTTTTTGCAGGGATTGCAGCCATGCCACTTGCGGATGCTTCGGCGATTTTCTTTGTAGCGCCGTTGTTTATCACCGGCCTTTCAGCGCTGGTTCTTGGTGAGCCGGTGGGCATGCGGCGCTGGCTTGCGGTGGGTGTCGGGCTGATCGGTGTCATTTTGGTCGTCAAACCAACAGGCGCAAGCTTTACCGTTGTGGCACTGCTGCCGGTTCTGGCGGCGGCGGCCTATGCGGGATTACAAGTGTTGACCCGTTACACCGGCATGTCAGAGCGAGCCTCGACCATGTCGGTTTATATCCAGATCACCTTTTTGATGGTCTCTGGCGGTCTTGCGCTCGGCCTTGGGGACGGGCGCTATTCGGGCAGCGACAATGACGCGCTTGAGTTCTTTTTGCGGGCGTGGACCATGCCGGATCTGAAGGATGGTCTTATCATGCTGGCACTTGGCGGGATCAGCGCCTGCGCTGGCTATCTGATTGCGCTGGCGTATCGGGGCACGAATGCTGCGATTGTTGCACCGTTTGAATACTCCGCCCTGCTGCTGGCTGTGTTCTGGGGTATCCTGATCTGGCAGGAATGGCCGACGGGCACCACTTGGGCGGGGATCATTCTGATTGCAGGATCGGGTGTCTATGTGGCGGTGCGCGAAGGGCGTGTTGGCAGTAAGCCTTCAGCAAAACGGGTGGCAGGCCGCCGGTAGCCCTGCGACAGCTCTTGGCCGCCGCAGGTGCCGGGGGGATACGGTTATTTAGCGGAAATGACCGCCATCACCAGTTTGTCGTCTACCTTAATCGGTCCGTCTTCTTTCGCACCGAGCGTATATTCAAACACGCCAGTCTTCATGCCACCATCTTCTGCGTGCAGCATGAGCATCAGTTTGTCGCCGCTGTTTACCGGCTCTGTCAGAATTGCACTAACGTCCATGTTTTCGCCCTTTTTGAGCGGGGCGTGACCTACAACCGGACCGGGTTTGCCGCTGTCGTCGGTGCGGTGCACCACCAGCCAGCCATTCGCGCCTGCGACGATCTTTTCAGCTGTGACAGTACCGCCGGACACGTCTTGGTCCGAACCGGCCACCATCAGGCCACCGTGGGCTTCAGCCAAAGCTGCGCCGGACAGCAGTGTTGCCCCGAGTGTCATTGCGATAAGATTGCGTTTCATGCGTAAACCTCCTGTTTGTTGGCCGCAAATGTTTCGCGGCTCTGTAAGGGGTACGGAGGCACTGCCTTGGTGGATCAAAAAGAATTCAACTATAGATGAGATTTTTAGTAGGTTGCTGTTTTGATCAGGTAAAATATGACGCTCTACAGCGTTTAATGCGCCGCTGTTTCCAGCGGATCAATCAAAGAGCGTCCCCCATCCACTGTGACAACCTGGCCGGTGATAAACCCGGAGGCATCTGTGGAAAGGAACTGCGCTGTTTCGGCCACCTCGCGGGCTTCGGCAATACGGCCCAAAGGCGTTGTTGCAAGGGTTGCGCTGCGCATTTCCGGGTCTTGTTTCAACCGCGCTTGCAGGCTCGCGCTCATGACTGAACCGATGGCAATGGCGTTGACGCGGATGCGCTGGTCCGCGAAGGACACCGCCAGCGAGCGGGTCATCTGGTTCAGCGCGGCACACGCCACAGAATAGCCCAGAAGCCCCGCATGGGTGCGATCTGCCGCAATAGAGCTGAGGTTGATCACAGCGCCGATTGAATTGGCTTCAGGTTTGTCTTTGGCCTGCGCAATCATCCGTTTGGCCACGGCCTGCGTCACCCGCAGATTGGCCAGAACATTCTGCTGAAACAGCTCTTCGAAATGGTCTTCGCTTTCATCCAGCGGATTGGACGGCAGCACCTGACGGCTGGCGTTGATCAGGATGTCGATACTGTCAAACGCGTCAATCGTGGCGGAAAGCAGATTAGCCACCGTCAGTTTTTCGCGCAGATCGCCCGAAAAACTGCGTACATTGGCACCATCCCCGACGATGGATTCCGCCTCGGTGGCAAGCTTTTCTTCATCCATATCCACCAACATGACGTTGGCCCCATGGTCCGAAAAATGTCGCGCTATTTCCAGCCCGATCCCGTTGGCAGCGCCAGTAATAATGGCGGTCTTTCCCTCAAGCGAAAAACTCATGTTTCGGGTACCTTTTCATGATTCGACCTCTGCCAGTCTAGCAAAAGGGAAGACAGGTTACTTTGGTTTTCGCGCATGGATAATTTTATAGCGGCTGGACTGGTTCACAACGTCTACACGGCCAAAGCATTCGTTCAGCGTGGTCTCATAGGCCAGCTGCCGGTTCGCTACGAGGTAGAGATGCCCTGCCGGTTTCAGCATGTCACGGGCCGCTGCGATAAAGGCGCGGCCTAAGGCAGGTTCTGCCTTGCGCCCTGTGTGAAACGGCGGGTTGGTGATGACGGCATCATAGCTGCGCTTGGCGGCCACCTCCCGCGCATCCCCCCAGATAAACCGCGCACGGGGATCGTTCAGGTTGAGTTGCGCACAATTCAGCGCCATATGTTCTGCTTCGATCAGATCGAGGCTTTCAATCGCGGGGTTGGCGTCGAGCGCTTGCTGCGCCAGCCAGCCCCAGCCTGCGCCAAGATCGGCAACGCGCCCCTTCAGCTTGCCTGCGAACACAGGGGCAAGTTCCGCTGAACCCTGATCAATCCCCTCGGCAGAGAAGACACCGGCGGCGGTCATGAAGCCGTCCTTGTTCGGGGCAGGGGTCAGCGCTGTGGCCCAGTCGGAGAAGGGATTTTTCGGCGTCGATTTTGTTAGCCAGTACACCTTGCCGTGCGCCTTGGACAGTTGCCCGTCGACCGCATGCAGCTTTTTGGTGGCGCGCATAAGGCTTTCCACGCCCTCGGTCTTGGCCCCGTCCACCACCAGCGTGCCGCCCAGTTCCAGCGCATCATAGGCCAGCGCCAGCAGAGCGCGGTTTTCGTCCTTGGCTTTTGTGAGGTGTACGATCATCATCGCGGCCCCGTCCGGAATCGCGGTAGTGGTCTGGTATCCTGATGCCTGAAGAAACTGATACGTCGGGTAGAACCCTTGCACGCAGGTCAGCCGGTCTCTGGGGAAATCCCCGTAACCTTCTGTCTTTGCACGAAGAACGACAATCTGTCCGGTTTCGGGCAGGTTGATTGCCCCTTCATCGAAGGGCAGCATAAGGCGGTTAACGGTGCTCATGTGATCCGGCGCGTCGCGCCTGCTCCCTATTCTAAGCGCAAGGCGCCTATTCTTTTTCCATAGTGCATTGCAGCGGGTGTTCGTGCTGGCGTGCACATTCCATCACCTGCATCACTTTGGTCTCTGCAATCTCGTGACTGAAGACGCCAACCACAGCCAGCCCCTTCTTGTGCACAGTCAGCATGAGTTCGATTGCACCTGAGTGGCCGATCCCGAAGAACCGTTCCAGCACATGCACGACGAACTCCATCGGTGTGTAGTCGTCGTTCAGCAGCATCACTTTATACATCGGCGGGCGCGCGGTTTTGGATTTGGGTTTGGTGGCCAGCGCGGTATCACCGTTCTGATCGCCGATGTCCGAATCAGACCCGTCGTTCTGCGCCCGTATTGTCAGTCTTGAAGTCATGAGATTGGTCTGGGTTGTTTGCATTTCAGCACACTATATAGCGTTTCGAGCCAAAGAAAAAAGAGCCTAATCCTGATGGGTGATTCCGGTGCGGGTTTGCCCCGTTTCTGGTAGGTTCGAGCGGCCGATTTACAAATAGTGGGAAAGCCGTTTAGGGGTGGTACTACACCTAGTGGTTGAACTGGGCGTGTTCCCGTAATGTTGTGGACTGTTGCGTTGTGGACACCGCTAAACCACGGAAAAAGAAAAGGTTTCTCACCCCAACGGGTTTGTGCTAGCCTAATTTTAATCAATACGCCGAAAATGGCGACGAGGCAGGCAGCAATACAGGACGTCGGAGAACCGATGCGAATCGCAGTAGCAGTACGGGCGCTATGTGCCCTCTATCTTCTTATCGTGGTAACCCTTGGGGCAAACGTGGCACAGGCCGCGCCTTATGCAGCAATGGTCGTGGATGCCAGAACCGGTGAGGTTCTTCATTCCCGCAATGCGGATGCGCGGTTGCATCCAGCATCCCTTACCAAAATGATGACACTTTATATCGTTTTTGACGCAGTGGAGCGTGGCGTGATCAGTCTGGATAAGCAGATCACCATTTCCCGTCACGCCGCCAGCGAACCGCCCAGCAAGCTGGGATTGCGGGCGGGGCAAAAGATCGCCCTGCGTTATCTGATCCGTGCAGCCGCGGTGAAATCCGCCAATGATGCGGCCACCGCACTGGGCGAAGCGATTGCCGGTTCCGAAGCTGAATTTTCCAAAATGATGAACAGCACGGCCAAGGCAATTGGTATGAAGAACTCTACCTTCAAGAACGCCCACGGTCTGACGCAGTCTGGGCATCTGTCCACTGCCCGCGATATGACCCTGCTCGGGCGGCGCCTGTTTTATGATTTTCCCCAGTATTATAACCTGTTCTCTCGCAAATCGACCCATGCAGGCATCCGCAATGTGCCAAACACAAACCGCAAGTTTCTAAGTGCTTACAAAGGGGCGGACGGGATCAAGACCGGTTTCACCAATGCCGCCGGTTTCAATCTTGTGGCGTCGGCAGAGCGGGGCAACAAGCGGGTGATTGCGACTGTCTTTGGCGGACGCACCACAGCGTGGCGCAATGCCCGCGTGGCAGAACTGCTCGATATGGGGTTCAAACGCTCTAAAAACCGTGTTGCCGTGCGCAAGCCGCCTAAGGTGGATTTGGGCGTGCAAGCAAAACGCATCCGCGTGGCCAATTCCGGTGCTGTAAAATCCAGCCCACGACCCAAGTTGCGTACCGCGCCGACCACAACCACGACAACGCTTATGGCCGATGCACAACTGGAAGCGATTGAAGCAGCGGTCAAAGCAGCCAACCGCGAGGCGCAGGCCAATGGCGTTGTAAAAGCAAGCAGCGGTAAGCTGACTTCTATTGCGGCGGCTGCGCAGGCGGAGCAACCTTTGCGCGTGGTCAGCCGCGTCTCAACCGCGGGCAATCAGTATTGGGGTGTGCAAGTCGGGGCGTTTTCCTCCCGTCATCAGGCGGAAAAAGCTTTGCTGCAAACCGCCCTGCGGGAACTGCAATCCCTTGACGGGTCCGAACGCCGGATCGATTACGCTACAGTCAACGGGTACAAGAAGTACCGCGCCCGATTTGTGGGGCTAAACCAAGCCGAAGCCAATCTCGCTTGCGCCAGATTACGCGCCCGCAATCAGACCTGTTTGCCGATCGCTCCCGGTTCCTGACCCACGCAAATAGCATGACATAGAGCCCCTTCGGACTGTCGTTCGGAGGGGGTTCTCTTTGGGGATGCGTAAAGCGTTGGGCGCTATAGTTGCGAATGGCCGTCACCAATCGCCACACAGCCCGTATGGGTGCTGTTTCAAAGAGCATGCCAATTGCGGAGGGGAGGAGGGCAGATGGCGCTGTCAGGCTGGCCCGACAGCGTAAAGCAGTTTAGCTGCGGCCTTCGTCGGTCTGGTAAACCTTGGTGGTGGTCACGCCGGGCAAGTCTGCAAAGTTGCGCATCAGCTTGGCGGGGAAATAGGTGCGCTGGATTGCCTGAAACCCTTCAAGCTGCATTAACAGACCTGAAATATTCAGCGTACATTGCGCATCAAGTGAAGGGCCGGCGGCTTTGGCAAGGGCAAAGGCTTTCTCGGCCGTGGCACTGCTGACATAGATCTTCTGGTTCACCACGTGATGGGTCACACGGGCGTGCCAGTTATCGTAATTTTCTTCCAGTTCGGGGAACATGCCGTAAACAACGTCATTACGCTCCGGCCCGAGCGGATGGGACCAGCGGCCTGCCGGATCATACATCACGGTTTCACTGGCATTGATCACCAAAGCCGCATGGCCACCAGAGCCGGTGCGGTTGTTGATCATGGTTTTCAGCATCAAATAGGGATCATCCGGGCTGACATACCGGCGCTTTTCGACCTCGGCGTCAGGCGCCCAGACGGATTTCCCGCCACAGGCGGAAACAGTAATTGACAGAAGGACGAGAAGAAGGACGCGGAAAAATGACATTAAACCCATTTGGCAATCCGGTTTTTCCGGCGCCCCTTGAAATTAGGAATTGAAAAGCGCGAGGAAAATCAGAACGCCGATGGAAAAGACCGATACGCGGATGCTCCAACGGATGAAGCCGTCAAATGCTGCTTCTTGTGCTTCGATGTTCATTTTACCATGTTCGTGGTTGGCCATGATGGTGCCCTTTCTTATCCCGTGGTTGGCAGAGGTTTTGACCGATAATTTGCGACAATGCAATTGTCAGTTTGCCGCGTTTACGCTCAGAGAACGGGTTCGTCCCATTTTTGGTGCAGTTTCGCCGCCAAACGGAAGCCAATCCGCTGTGGTTCGGCCTTTTCGTCCTCTTTCGGGGCTGCCACAAGCATGACATTCAGCTGGCTGACGTGTTGAACGAGTTGGGTTTTTGACCCATTTGGCGCTGCGCCGTAAAAGGTGATCAGGTCGGGTGCAAAAAATCCCATGCCCTGAATCCGCAGAGTACCCACATCGCCGCCAACAAAGCCCATGCCGACCTCTTGATCTGAATCGAGCGTTTCCTCAAATTTCTGGATGTACATGACGATACGTTCATAGGCCCATTCGGCTTCTGATTTGGGGCCAGCTTTGCGCCCTGCATCACCGCTATCCACGACCTGATTCTCGGTTTTGGTTTCTCCGTCCCGATCAACCTGCGCGGAATAAAGCTCGCACAGGGCGTGGCTTTCCAACGCCTCTGCGGTGGTTTTGATCTTGTTGTCCATACGACCCCCTCAGGCAGCCTGATAAACCCAAGCACCGGCGGTATTGCGGGTGCGGGTGATTTTGCCTTGTTGGTGAAGATGGTTCAAATGGGCGATGGATTCAACCAGTGCCAGCCCGTATTCGCCGTCACCGATCTTGCGTTTGAACAATGGCAGGAAGCATTGGGACGCAGTGGCGGGGGTTTCAAGATGCTTGATCAGCCGGTCCAGCGCGTGGTGATGGTTGTCGATCAACTGGCGCATACGGGCGGGCAGGCCGGTAAACGGCAGTTTGTGGCCGGGCAGCACGAAATGATCTTCCCGCGCGATTTTGGCAAATGTTTCACAAGCGTCGAGCCACCCCTGCACCGGATCGGCCTCTGGTTCGGTGGCATAAACCCCGAGGTTGGGGGAAATGCCCGGCAGGATCTGGTCACCTGCGATAACAATATTGTCGTCACGGGACCACAGCGTGGCGTGCTCCGGCGCATGTCCGTTGCCGATGCGCACATCAAAGGTGCGCTCCCCGATCTTTAACGTGTCACCTTCCTGAATGCGCCGAAAGCCGAGCGGCATCGGATACACAATATCCGCGTAGTTGAACGGTTTCTGGGTGCGCCGTTCTTCCAACAGACGCGGCTCCATATCCGCGCTTTCATAAAAGGCGATGGTTTCGGGGGGCGGGGTGTCCTGCGCATCGAGCAACAACATCCGTGCAAACAGCCAGCTGGTGCGGGTAGAGATCAGCTCTGCCTGATGGTGGGTTTGCAGCCAGCCCGCCATGCCCACGTGATCGGGGTGGTGGTGGGTTATCAAAACGCGGGTAATCGGCTTGTCGCCAAGCGTTTCCCCCACGATTTTCTCCCATGTGGAGACCATCCGTTTGGAATAAAATCCGGTGTCGACGATGCACCATCCATCGCCGTCATCCAGCGCGTAAACATTGACGTGATCCAGCTTCATCGGCAGCGGCAGGCGCAGCCACTTGATGCCCGGTGCTACGTCGATTGCTTCGCCTTCTGCGGGCGGGGTCTCATAGGGGAAGTTGATATTCTTCAAAAGATTAACCCGCCAATGCGTCTGTGTCTAAAGCATAAAGCAGCGCATCGCCCGCAGTGGCCGCAGCGCAAAGCGCGTCGACCTGTGGCAGGAAATGGGCCGTATAAAAGGCGTTCAGCGCACGACGGTTTTCTGTGTCCGCACCGCGCGTCAGATAGTGACCGCCAAGGGTGATGGCAAAGGCGCGCAGGAAGGATGTTGCCCCCGCAAAGCGTGCATTCATCTCTGAATCGAGCAGCGCTTTGGTGGTTTCGCGCAGGGTGGCCTCTGCTTTGGCGAGCGCCTCGTTCCCTTTCGCAGTCGCTGCGATTTCATCCAACATGGCAAAGGCAGCATCGCCCCCATCCATCAGTTTGCGTCCCACCAGATCCATTGCCTGAATGCCGTTGGTGCCTTCATAGATACGGGTCACGCGCACGTCGCGGGCAAATTGTGCCGCGCCGGTTTCTTCGACAAATCCCATGCCGCCGTGGACTTGAATGCCAAGGTCTGCGACCTCTGATCCGGTGTCCGTGCCAAAGGCTTTTGTGATTGGCGTCAGGAAGGCAGCGCGCGCCTTAAAGCTGGCGTCTTGGGTGGCGTTGAATAAGTCGGTGCTCATCGCGGTATCAAGAATGATCGCGCGGGCCACAGCGGTTTGCGCCTTCATGGTCAGCAACATGCGGCGCACATCGGCGTGATCCGCAATCGTGCCGGTGCCGCCGTCCACAGGGGTTTTGCCTTGCTTGCGTTCCAGCGCAAATTCGAGCGCCTTCTGATAGGCTGCTTCCGCCACGCCGAGCCCTTCTGTCCCTACGCCAAGACGGGCGTTGTTCATCATAGTAAACATCGCCGCCATACCACCGTGGGGCGGGCCGACCATCCAGCCGGTTGCGCCATCAAATTCCATCACCGCAGTAGGGGAGCCGTGCAGACCGAGTTTATGTTCCAGTGACACAACGCGCAGGCTGTTGGCCTCACCCAGATTGCCGTCTGCATCGGGAATGAATTTCGGAACGATAAACAGGGAAATCCCCTTCGTGCCCGGAACGCCGTCCGGCAGGCGCGCCAGCACAAGATGGCAAACATTGCCGCCAAAATCGTGATCACCCCAGCTGATATAAATCTTCTGGCCAGAGATCGCGAATGTGCCATCCCCGTTGTCCACCGCCTTGGAGCGCAACGCCCCTACATCCGAACCGGCCTGCGGTTCGGTCAGGTTCATCGTGCCGGTCCATTCACCGGAAATCAGCTTGGGCAGGTAAAGCGCCTTAATCGCATCCGAACCGTGCGCCTCTAGCGCTTCGATCTGGCCTTGGGTCATCAGCGGGTTCAGGGACAGGGACAGACAGGCCGAAGCCATCATTTCTCCCACCAGTGTAGTGATTGTCAGGGGCAGGCCCATGCCGCCGTGTTCGGGATCAGCGGCCGCACCGACCCAACCGCCTTGTGCAATCGCCTTGTAGCCATCGTGAAAGCCGGGTGCTGTACGCACAACGCCGTTTTCAAGATGGGCCGGTTCCAGATCGCCGGGGCGTTGCAGTGGCGCCAGCACATCTTGCGCCATCTTACCTGCCTCGGACAGGATGGCGGCAATCATATCGTCGCCTGCGTCCTCGAACCGTTCGGTGCTGCTGATGCGTTCATAGCCGAGCACATTGCGCAAAAGGTGGAGGTGTTCGTCTGTCGGGGCGGTATAGGGCATCTGGGCTTGTCCTTTTGCGGCGCAGGCTTGTATTACGAGGTCATTCGGGTAAACGCACGGTAACGGCGGTTTCGAGGCAACCTAAACTGCCCGTTGCGTCACGACAACTGGAACACAACGTCATTGTGGGGCCTTTAAAGGGCCAGAGCAGGATCAGCATGGGCAAGCAGACACAGCGTTTTGAGAGCCATCAGGTCAAACAGGCCGCTGACGTTCTGCGGCGCGGAGGGCTGCTGGCCTTCGCGACCGAGACCGTTTACGGCCTTGGCGCGGATGCTTGTGATGGGACGGCTGTGGCGGGGGTATATGCGGCCAAGGGGCGGCCAGCTTTCAACCCGCTTATCATCCATCTTCCCGATCTTGCCGCGGCCGAGCGTTTTGGCGTGTTTTCCCCCCTTGCCCGCAAGCTGGCAGAAGCCTTCTGGCCCGGACCGCTCAGCCTTGTTGTTCCGGTGCGCAACGGTGCTGGACTGTCTTCACTGGTGACGGCGGGCCTTGATACCGTGGCGATCCGTGTCCCCGCCCATGAAGGAGCGCGGGCGCTGCTGGCAGCCTTTGGTGGTCCGGTAGCAGCGCCATCGGCAAACCCCTCTGGCGGGATCAGCCCGACGCGGATGTGCCATGTATTGGACGGTCTCGACGGTAAAATCGACGGTGTGCTCGATGGTGGTGACTGCGACGTGGGGCTGGAGTCTACTATTCTTTATGTGGGCGAAGACGTTGCGCTTTTACGGGCGGGCGGGGTGACGGTTGAGGATGTCGAGGCCGTGCTCGGGCAGGCTGTGGCCCGTCCCGAAGATCCTGATACGCCGAGATCACCGGGGCAGTTGGCGTCCCACTATGCGCCGGATGCGAAGGTTCGGATCAACGCGAGCGAAGCACGGGCGGATGAGGTTCTGATCGGATTTGGTGCAGTGACGGGCGCAGAATTGAACCTGTCTGAAACGGGAGATCTGGCCGAGGCGGCTGCCAATTTGTTTGATATGTTGCGTCGGGCGGATCTGTTGGCGCGCAGGGACGCCGGAACCATCGCGATTTCGCCGGTGCCTCTGAAGGGGTTGGGGCTGGCGATCAATGATCGTTTGTCCCGTGCGGCGGCTGATCGGGATTAATGCGCTTTCAGTGCCCAGTGACAATATTGAGTGCAGCGGCTGGTTCGCTTTAGTGTGCGATAGAATAAGCTAACAAATGGTTAATCATGAAGCTTCATATATGAAGCTTCATTTAACACGCGTCTTATATGAAGCGTCTTGTATGACGCTTCATATTTGCAGGGTGATAAACGGGATTCCCAAGCGTTATCAAGCTTCTAGATTTCGCTGACAGGCCTGTGTATACCCGTTACCGCTGATAGATCACCGGAAACCAGTCTTCGCGCAGCTTCTGTCCCGCAGTCATATCATGTCCCGGAAATGGCGGGGAAGTCGGTCCCGGACGCTCTACATAGCGCGCATCATCACCCACCAGCCGCAGGGAAAACGCGCGGCGGCGCTGGTCGGACACATTGGCCCGCGCCCCGTGCAAAACGCCGTAATTGAACGCCACCGCATCGCCAGGGGCCATTGCCCATTCAGTGATTTGCATTCCTTCCGCATCAGGATCAGGAACCGGCATATAGGCATCACTGTCAGGGTAAAAATTATCCTCGTTCAACCAGCGGGTCGGAACCACCTGTTTTTCCCATTTATGACTGCCAGCCACACACCGCAGTGACGCATCCGTCACCGGATCAAGCGGCGACCAGAAGCTGATGGTCTGCTGGCCTTCGACGAAATAATAGGGCGCATCCTGATGCCACGGCGTCGGCTTGGAAGTGCCGGGCTCTTTTACCAGAACATGATCGTGAAACACCTGCACAGACTCCGAACGCATCAGATCAGCCGCAACCGCCGCTGCGGGTGAATTGCGGATCACCTCTTCAAACTGGGAAATCCGCGTCCAGTTGCAATAGTCGTCAAAGAACCGGCCGGTGTCCCCTTCTTTGAGGTTTTCAGCGGCATAGGGACCGGGCTCTTTCATATTCACCTCAACACCGTCGCGCAGGGTTTCAACGTGATCGGCAAACAGCCCTTTGATCAGGACCACGCCGTCCCGTTGGTAGGTGTCGATATGGTCTTGGGTAATCAGCGGATGATGCATGTTTTGTCTCCTTTGTCTGGTGACAGGGTTGACTGTTTAATGACATAGTTTCAAATCATAATTACCTAACTTAAATATAGCTCCATGTTATACCTCACCCTGCGCCAGTATGAATATGTGGTTGCCGTCTCCAAAGCGGGCAGCATGAGCGCGGCTGCCCAGATGCTGAACATCTCCCAACCGGCCCTGTCAGTGGCAGTTGCCACGGTTGAAACCCATCTTGGCAGGCCTCTGTTCATCCGGCGCAAGGGGGCGCCGATCCGTCCGACAGGGTTTGCCAAGGGGTTTCTGGTCGAAGCAGAGGCGCTGCTCGCAAGTGCGGCGCAACTGGAAAACCCCCGCGCTGATTTCAACAAGCCGCCGAAAAAGCTGCGGATCGGCTGCTTTTCCGATCTTGCACCGGTCTGGCTGGCCCCCTCCTTGAAACGCCTCAGGGCAGAATTTGAGGGTATCGAGCTTCTCCCGCTGGTGGCAGATTTTGAAACGCTGGCCGCAGACATGGCCGAAGGGCAGCTTGATCTTGCCATTACTTATGATCTTGGACTTGATGCCCGATTTACCCGTCACAGGCTTTCTGCCGTGGCACCCGGAGCCTTTGTGGCGGCGGATGATCCGCTTGCGCAGCTGCCCTCCGTGGCGCTGAGACAGCTCGCAACGCGGGATCTGATCCTGTTTGATGAAGGGCTCTCGGTCCGGCATATGCTCGCGCTATTTGCAGAGGTGGGCGTGCGGCCCCGTGTGGCGCACCGTGTTGCATCGCTAGAAGTCATGCGCTCTTTCGCTGCCAACGGTGAAGGCGTCGGGATCAGCTATACCGCGCCGCTGTCAGATCACAGTTACGATGGCCTGCCCTTGCAGCGGGTGGAGATCAGCGATCCGTCCGCGCAGGAAAATATCGTGGCGGCCAATCGCAGCGATATGGCTGATGTGCTGGAACTGCCCCGTCTGCTGAAGACACTGGCGCCACAGACGGGTAGAGATTGCGATCCTGAAGGGCAGTGATAAAAGAGAGGGAACAGAACTCGAGAAGGACCGGTACGCCGGTCCCAGACGCCTAAGGAACTTACATGAGCGATACCGTCACCTTCCACGACCTGAAAGACAAAAGCGTGTTTATCACTGGCGGGGGATCGGGCATCGGGGCGAGCCTGACGGAAGGATTCTTGCAACAGGGCGCCAAGGTCGCCTTTGTGCAACGCTCCGACGCGAGCGAATTTGCCGCGAAGATGGGATCGAAGTACGGCAGCACGCCAGCGTTCATTCAGTGCGATATTACCGACATTCCCGCCTTGAAAGAGGCGATGGCACAGGCCGCCAGCATCAACGGTGCCTTTGATGTGGTGGTTAACAACGCCGCCAATGACAACCGCCACCAGCTGGCTGACATCACGCCGGAAAGCTGGGACATAGGGCAGGCTGTGAACCTGCGCCCCCATGTGTTCACCGCGCAGGCCGCAGTCGATGGCATGAAAGACGCAGGTGGAGGGTCCATCATCAACTTTTCCTCCGTGTCCTATATGATGGGGAACGGGGATTATCCCGGGTATGTGGCCGCCAAAGCTGCGATCACGGGCCTGACCCGTGGTCTGGCGCGCGAACTCGGCCCCCACAACATCCGCGTGAATGCGCTGATGCCGGGTTGGGTTCTGACGGAACGGCAGATGAAGCTTTGGGCCACACCCGAAGGGCTGGCAGCGCATCTTGAGAAGCAATGTCTGAAGGAGCATCTTGTGGCTGATGATATCGTAGACGCCACTTTGTTTCTCGCCTCCAAAGCCAGCCGGATGATGACCGGCCAGGCGATGGTTGTGGATGGCGGCGTGGTGGTGACGGGCTGATGTCGTTGCGCGAAAAAACCGAATGGATCGCCGTTGACTGGGGGCTGACACACCTGCGTGTCTGGGTGATGGGGGCAGGTGAAAACCTGTTGGCCGAACGCAGTGCTGATCAGGGCATGGGCGGGTTGACGCCTGAAGGGTTTGAACCCACGTTGCTCGCCCTAATCGAAGATTTCCTGACTGACGGAAAAACAACACCAGTGATCTGCTCGGGCATGGTTGGATCGCTCGGTGGCTGGGCCGAAGCTCCGTTCCAGCCGGTGCCCTGCGCCCCGCAATCAACCGCGTCGATTGTAAGTGCTGCGACTCGCGATCCCCGCATCGCAGTTTCTATTCTGCCAGGGCTAAGCCAAACCGCCCCCGCGCCAGACGTTATGCGCGGTGAGGAAACGCAGATCGCAGGGTTCTTACAATCCAATCCGAAGTTTGACGGCGTGCTGGTGATGCCCGGCACCCATTCCAGATGGGTCCATATCAGTGCCGAGGAGGTCGTTTCCTTCCAGACCTTCCTGACCGGAGAGCTTTACGCGCTGATTGCCCGTCAATCGGTTCTGCTCAATGCTGTGGCGATTGATGGCTGGGACGATGCCGCGTTCGAGGATGGCGTCAGCGAAGCCATCTCCCGCCCTGAATCCGTGGCGGCCAAGCTGTTCAGTTTGCACGCCGCCGCGCAACTGTCGACACCCGCACCGGAAGCGGCCCGTGCCCGTCTGTCCGGCCTGCTGATCGGCATGGAACTGGCCGCAACACGGCCCTATTGGCTGGGGCAGAACCTTACAATTCTGGGTGCACCAAAGATCGGGGCGATTTATGCGCGTGCCTTGTCATTGCAAGGACTGCAAGCGCCGGTGTTTGATGCGGCGCCGCTAACCCGCGAGGGTTTGATGGCGGCTTACGACTCCCTCACCGCGCCAGCAGATTAAGCGGGGTCGGGAAATATTCTGCCGTTGACGCAGATGCGCGTGCAGGCAACAGTGGTGCCGTTGCAGACAGGAGCCAGCCCCATGACCGTCACTCTTTACGATCCCCGCCATTGTGTTCTGGGTGAAGGTCCGCTCTGGCATCCGCTGCGCAAGCAGTTGTTCTGGTTTGATATTCTCGGGAAAAAACTGCTCTGCGACAGCGGCGAGGATTGGAAGTTCAGCGGCCATGTCTCGGCGGCGGGTTGGATTGATGCGGATACTCTGATGGTGGCAGGGGAAACCGCGCTGTTCACTTTTGACCTGAACACACAGGCCGTCACGGATATTGTCGGGTTGGAGGCAGATAACCCGCAGAACCGGTCCAATGACGGGCGCGCTGATCCGCAGGGTGGCTTCTGGATAGGGACCATGGGCAAAGAGGCGCAAAGCTGGGCGGGTGCGATCTATCGCTACTATCGCGGAGAGCTGCGCCAGTTGTTCGACCGTATCACCATAAGCAATTCCATCTGTTTCGCCCCAAGCGGGGACCGCGCCTATTTCACCGACACCCGTGGCCGCCGGATTATGCAGATCGCGCTCGACCCAGAGGGCTGGCCGACCGGAGAGCCGGAAACCTACCTTGATCTGCGGACAGAAGAGCTTAACCCCGACGGATCGGTGGTGGACAGCGAAGGCTGCCTTTGGAACGCCCAGTGGGGCGCCCATCGCGTGGCCCGTTACGATGCTGACGGTGTGTTTATGGAAGCCGTGGAATTCCCCGCTGCGCAAATATCCTGTCCTGCTTTTGGCGGTGACGACCTTAAGACGCTTTTCGTGACGTCTGCTGCGGATGGGCTGGACGGGCCATCAGAAGGGCAGACCTTTTCGATCCAGCTGGATGTGGCAGGACAGCCCGAACATCGCGTTATACTGTGAAAATCATTCCTCAGATTTGCTGAGGGTATTAGCCTCATAAAACTATTTTTCCAATCAGCAGCCGCGCCGTAGTCTTTTGGCACACAACGAGATCGGGACTTTCAGTATGTCACAGACCACAATTTATTCCGCACGCAAGATTATCACCATGAACCCGAACCAACCCGAGGTCAGCCATGTCGCCGTGCGCGAAGGGCGGGTTCTGGGGGCAGGTAGCCTTGAAGAACTGGCGGTTTGGGGGGACTACGAACTGGACGAGCGGTTCGCGGACAAAGTGCTGATGCCGGGCTTTGTGGAAGGTCACGCCCACACGATGGAAGGCACGATGTGGCGCAATGTATACTGCGGTTTCTTCGACCGGATGGACCCGAACGGCAAGGTCTGGGAAGGTGTGAAATCCATCGACGCCATGTTGGAACGTCTTAAACAGGCCGAAGCAGATTTGGATGATCCAAAAGCACCGTTGCCGGGCTGGCAGCTGGACCCGATCTATATGGACAACGCACTGGTAAGCCGCGCTGATCTGGACACTGTTTCTGAAACCCGTGCGATCGGGGTGCTGCATGCCTCCGGTCACATCATGAACGTGAACACCAAAGGGCTGGAGCTGGCCGGACTGATGAAAACCGGTATCAACCATCCAGGTATTCCGCTTGGACCGGACGGTTATCCCACGGGCGAGTTGCGCGGGCCGGATGCCTATATGCCGGTGGGCGAACACGTCGGCTTTGATCGCGATGTGCTCGGCTGTGACGCCGATGGTTTGCGCGACTTTGGCAAGCTGTGCGTGCGGACCGGCACCACGACCATCACCGATCTGGCCGCCCGTCTGAACGACGAAGCGGTAGAGATGATGCTGGATGTGACGTCCGAAAAGGATTTTCCCAGCCGCATCGTCCCGCTGCGCCATTTCATGGGCCTGACACCGGAAGAATTGATCGACCACGCGAAGGAATTGAAGGAAAAGTCCACCGATCAACTGCGCCTTGGGATGATCAAGGTTGTGGCAGACGGGTCTATTCAGGGGTTCTCGGCCCGGATGCGCTGGCCCGGTTATCACAACGGGGCGGACAACGGGCTGTGGTACATCACGCCGGACCACCTGTCGCAAATCCTGAACCTTGCGCTGGAAAACGACCTGCACATCCATACCCATACCAACGGAGATCAGGCGACCGAACTGGTGCTGGAAACGATGGAAGAAGCCCTGCGCAACCATCCTTCACCGGACCACCGGTATACGCTGCAACACTGCCAGTTGGCCGATGCCGCGCAGTTTCGCAAGATAAAACAGCTTGGCATGTGTGTGAACCTGTTCGCCAATCACCATTTTTACTGGGGGGACGAACATTACAATCTGACTGTCGGCCCTGAACGTGCGCTGCGCATGAATGCCTGTCGCACGGCGTTGAACACGGGTGTGCCGATGGCAATCCACTCTGACGCGCCGGTGACGCCGCTTGGCCCGCTGTTCACCGCTTGGTGTGCGGTCAACCGGCTGACGGCATCGGGGCGTGTGCAGGGCGAGGGCGAGAAAATTCCGGTTGCAGATGCGCTTTATGCCATCACTATCGGGGCGGCCTATACGCTGAAGCTCGACGGGGAGGTCGGTTCGATCGAAATCGGAAAGAAGGCCGACTTTGCTGTGCTGGAGGATGATCCCACAGCCGTTGATCCGGCGGAACTGAAAGACGTTAAGGTCTGGGGGACGGTGCAGGGCGGACGCATCTTTGCGGCGGCAGACCTGTGATAAAGCCGCTTCCTGTTACTGTAATTGGCGGGTATCTGGGGGCGGGGAAAACCTCGCTCGTCAACCATTTACTGCGCAATGCAGACGGGCTGCGGCTGGCGGTGCTGGTTAACGAGTTCGGCGCGCTGCCCATCGACGAAGACCTGATCGAAGCGCAAGAGGATGACATCATCTCTATCGCTGGGGGCTGTGTCTGTTGTTCCTATGGTTCGGATATGGCGGCGGCCCTGTCTGATCTACGCAAGCTGGATCCGGCGCCGGATCACGTGGTCCTAGAGGCGTCTGGCGTGGCGCTACCCGGTGCGATTGCGGGGTCTGTCGGGCTGATGCAGGGGTATAGCATGGACGGCGTGGTGATCGTGGCCGACGCCGAGACATTGCGCACCAATGCCAATCACAAGTACATGGGCGATACCGTGACCCGCCAGCTGGCGGATGCGGATATTGTGGTGCTGAACAAGGTGGATCTGGTCGACGACAAGACCCGGGCCGACAGTACAGATTTCGCGCTGTCCTATGCTAAAAACGCCCAGTTGCTAGGGGCCGAACATGGTGCCCTGCCGCCCGAAGTGCTGCTGCAAAGCTTTGTCGGACGCAATCGCGACAGCGGCGCACGGCATGACACCAGCGGCTTTGACTCTGTCAGTCTGCCGCTGGAAACACCCTGCGATCCGGCGGCGCTGGGCAGATTTCTGGCATCTGACGAACTGGATCTGGTGCGGGCGAAAGGCTTTGTGCGGGATGAAAGTGGTGCTGTTCACGCGGTGCAATCCGTGTCCCGCCGTTGGAGCAGCGAACCAGCCCCCGAAGACTCCCCCATCGGTTTGGTCTGCATCGGGTTGAAACCGGCGTTTGACGAGGAAAAGTTGCGTCAGCAGATTGCGCAAGCGTTTGGGTGAGGGGCGTTACTTTTCCAGCCAGATCGTAACCGGACCGTCATTCACCAACGACACTTGCATGTCTGCGCCGAACCGCCCTTTGCCGACGGTGATTCCCATATCCGACAGGGTAGCGCAGAGTAGCTCGTAAAGCCGCTCGCTCTCTTCCGGCGGGGCGGCAGCGGAAAATCCGGGGCGATTGCCGCTTTTGGTATCAGCGGCAAGGGTGAACTGGCTGATCACCAGAACGCCGCCGCCGGTATCCAGCAGCGAGCGGTTCATCCGCCCGTTCTCATCTTTGAAAATACGCAGGGCGGTCAGCTTTTTCGCCATGGCTTGCACATTGGTCTGTGTATCGCCCTGCATCGCGCAGGCCAGCACCACAAGGCCCGGTCCGGTTTCCCCGATAACTTCGCCGTCGACCGAAACCGCGCCCTGACTGACGCGCTGCAACAAACAGCGCATATCAGCCGAGCTGTCCGGTCAGAACATAAGACAGGCATTTCGCCACTTGCGAGGGGGTGGAACAGACCGCCTGCGCCGCGGCGTCTACCTCTTTCAGGGCGTGCTGGTGCTCGTCCATTTGTAGCACGATCAACGATTTACCCAGTGCATGGGCAAATCCCGCGTCAAAGGCGGCGTTCCACTGGCGGTATTTTTCACCAAAGCGCACGACCACCACATCGGCATCCTTGATCGCCTTGCGGGTGCGGATGGAATTCAGGTTCGCGCCCTTGCTGTCGTGCCAGAATTTATCTTCCTCTGCGCCCAGAATTTCCACACCACAATCATCTGACGCGCCGTGATCTGTCACAGGTGCGGTGAATGTAATGTCGAGCTTTTGGGCTTCGCATTCGGCGATAATCTCTTCACGCCAGGAGGTGTGGATTTCGCCGGCAAGGTATACGTTCAGTTTCATAAGAAAGTCTTAAAGTCCTTCAACTTTTTTCATCAGCTCTGCCAGCTGTTGTTTCACAGCAGAGAGTTCTTCGTCCGTTTCGGTTTTCGGGTCCGCTTCTGGGGCAGGGTCTTGTTGCGGTGCAGCAGCACTGTTTTGCATTTGCGGCATCCACGCAGCCATCATGGATTGCATCAGATCAGCCTGCTGTTTTTGCCAGTTGGTGCCAGATGCCATTCCGGACCCAATGCCAGGGATGCGTTCCATCATGGCGGCCTGCTGTTCGGAAAACATTTCGTAGGATTTTGACAGGAAATCCGGAAGCACCCCTTGAGCGGCGGTGCTGTAGGACCGCACGAGCCCCGTCAACACATTGACAGGCAATACGTTTTCGCCCTTGCTTTCCTGTTCGGTGATAATTTGCAGCAGAAACTGACGGGTCAGATCTTCACCGCTTTTGCGGTCTTTGATCTCGACATCGTTGCCCTGTTTGATCAGCTCCGCTATCTCGTCCAGCGTAACATATTCGCTGGTCTGCGTGTTATACAGCCGTCGGCTGGCGTAGCGATTGATCAAAATCGTGTTGGTCATGGTTTCCCCGAAATGCGCGGTAATGCTGCACCGTAGCGCAGATCATCGCGTATTCAAAGAGGGAAACCTAAAACGCAAAAAGGGGCACCGACGCGCGGTACCCCTTTGTGTGCAGTTTCCGTGGGAGGTCGGAACCCGCGGTAAAAGCTTAGGCAGCTTTTGCTTTTGCTGTAACGTCTTTAGTTGCAGCAGCAACTTCAGCTTGCATGTCTTTGCCAGCGGCAACGAACAGTTCAACAGCTTCGAGTTGAGCAGCTTTTGCAACTTCAGCGTAAGCAGCCAGTTTTTCGGGCAGGGACTGTGCTTGTGCGGATGCGAAATCAGAAGCAACTGTTGTGTAAGCGGAAGGATCTTTTTGAACCTTGTTTGCTGATTCAACAGTTTTCAGAGTTTCAGCAGTCCATGCGTTGGTCAGTTCTGCGTTTCTCTTAGCAGCAGCCAGTGCAATCTTGCCCATTTTGACGTTGAATTCAGCGGCGTTCTTAGTCGCGTCGTCAAACATCTTTGTGTCCATTTTGAAAGCAGCGAAGAATTCTTCAGTTGCTTTAGCGAAATCGAAGTCTTGGTTTGCCATCGTTTTGATCCTTTGATCGGAATTTCGGAGCCAGCATGATCGCTGCCTGTGACAAACATATAGATGCTGCGTTGCGGCATTTCAACAATTTTATGCTGCAACGCAGAATAAATCAATCAAACGCCTGGTTTCAATACAAAACTTCCTGGTGCCGGTTCGATAACAGGGTTATTTTTGCTCCCCGGTTTGCGCGGAGCGGTCGATTTTTGCTCCCCTTCGGCCAACCATTTGGACCAGCGGTGCCACCATGATTCCTTTACAAAGGTGGCGTTCTCCAGCCAGAACTCCGGATCGCGGGGCGGCTCCGCATTGTGCCAGTGGCCGTATTTGTCCTTTGATGCCGGATTGACGATGCCAGCGATGTGTCCGCTTTCGGACAGGATAAAGGTCCGGTCGCCCCGCGTCTTGGTCAGTCCGCGGAACGTGCTTGCCCAAGGTGCGATATGGTCCTGAATGGTCGACACCGCAAAAATAGGCCGGTTGATCTGGGCGAGCCGGATCTTTTCCCCGAGCAGTTCAAAATTGCCTTCCGCCAGTTCATTATCCACGTAAAGCTTCTGAAGATACTCCACCGCCATACGTCCGGGCAGGTTGGTGCTGTCGGCATTCCACTGCAACAGATCAAAAGCGGGCGGTGCTTCGCCCATCATATAGGAGCGAACGGCAGGGGCGTAGACCAGATCCCGCGCCCGCAGGAAGCTAAAGGCGCGTGACATGAAGTAACTTTCCAGATAGCCGGTTTCTTCTACCTGAGCCTCAATCCCTTTCAGGAAACCCGGTTCAAGGAAGTTCCCCAGCTCACCCGGATTCCTGAAATCGGTCATTGTGGTAAAGAAGGTCGCCTTGTTGATCTTCTGGTCCTCGCCGATGGCTGTCAGGTAAGCCATCGTACAGGCCAGCAAGGTTCCCCCGATACAATACCCAGCCACGTTCGCAGATTTCTGTTTCGTGATCTCCAACACCTTGTCGAGCGCGACAAGCAGGCCTTCTTCAAGGTAGGTGTCAAAACCGCAATCTGCATAGCTGGCGTCGGGGTTGACCCAAGACACCACAAAAACCGTATGGCCTTGATCGACCGCGTATTTGATCAGGCTGTTTTCAGGGCGCAGATCCAGAATATAGAACTTGTTGATCCACGGCGGAGTGATGAGCAGCGGCTTTTTGTAGACCTTATCCGTGCTCGGGCTGTACTGGATCAACTGGAACATACGGTTCTGAAACACAACCGAACCGGGCGTGGTGGCAATATCCTTGCCCACCTCAAATGCATCGGGATCTGCCAGACGTACCGCGATACCCTGCTGGTTGCTTTCCAGATCAGCGACGAAATTTTGCAATCCATCCACAAGCGATTGCCCATTTGTTTCCATCGCCCGTTCGAGCGCATCAGGATTAGAGGCAAGAAAGTTTGTCGGCGCGAACATATCCACAACCTGTTTGGCAAAGAAATTTACCTTCTCCCGCTCCCGCTCGGGCAGGTGGGACATGTCTTTGGTAATGGTTTCAATCGTTCTCGAGGACAGCAGATACTGCTGTTTGATCATTTTGAAGTAGGGGTTCTTGTCCCAGTTTTCATTCTTGAACCGTTTGTCCTTCATCGGTTCAGCGTCCAAATTCTCACCGGAGCCGGCCATTTGTTGCTGAATTTCTGACCAATTCTTCAGACTATCGGTCCAGAACCCCACTTGCGCCTCTATAATCCGGCTCGGATCGCTCATCATTTCGGCGAAATAGGCGGCTGCGGCCTTGGCATAGAACTGATGATCGGGGGTTTCGAGGTTTGGACTGTGACTTTTTCGATCCGCTAGAGCTGCCATCATTCTCTTGGTTAAATCATTAATTTTACTTAAGTTTTTCTCTAAAATCTCGGCATCGGGTGACGTCTGGTCAGTCATTATTAAACCTCCATTAATGAGGATTGCACTAGTATTCACCTATTACTTTACGCAACATGCACGCAAAGAGACAACAAAAGGTTCAGACTGTGACCATTTATGACATGAGCGAAAGCATGCGCCAAAGCAGTGCTTGGGTGGGTGCGACGACCAAAGCCTTCTGGCAAAACCCTGCCTTTTCCGTAACCATGAGCCCGCTCCCGGCGCTTTTCTCCGCTTGGGGCGAAGTGACAGAGCGGACCTTTGAAAAAATAGCGACGAAACCGTCTTGGGGCATCGACAGTGTTGTTTCCGCGGATTCAGACTATCCGGTGACAAAGCAGATCGAACTGGAGCTGCCGTTTTGCAACCTGATCCACTTCACGGCAGAACGGGATCGCCCCGTGAAACGCCGCGTGCTGCTGGTTGCGCCGATGTCCGGGCATTACGCGACACTGTGCCGTAAAACTGTGGCAAGCCTGCTGCCTAACTGTGACGTCTATGTCACGGAGTGGAAAAACGCACGGGATGTGCCCCTGTCTGCGGGCAAGTTCGACGTAGAGGATTACACCAAATACGTGGTGCAAATGCTGCGGCACTTGGGCGAAAACATTCACGTGATCGCCGTTTGTCAGCCGGTGCCACTGACACTGGTGGCGACTGCGATGCTGGCGGAAGACGAAACCGCACCACAGCCGCGCACTCTGACCTTGATCGGCGGGCCGGTTGATCCGGATGCCAACCCGACTGAAGTCACGGACTTCGGCAACCGCGTGACGATGGGCCAGTTGGAACACAGTGTGATCACCCCCGTTGGATTTGCTTTCGCTGGCGTCGGACGCAAGGTTTATCCTGGTTCCGTGCAACTTTCGTCGTTCATCGCGATGAATGCGCAGACCCACGCCAAAGCCTTTGCCGACCAGATTGGCGCGGTGGCGCGCGGTGAAGCGGCAGATTTGGACCGTCACAACAAATTCTATGACGAATACCTCGCCGTTATGGACATGCCCGCGGAATTCTACCTCTCCACCGTGGATCGCGTCTTCAAGCGCCGCGAAGTGGCACGCAATGTATTTAAGGTAGACGGTAAACTGGTGGACATCAGCAAGATCACCAAGACGGCTGTAAAAATTGTTGAAGGCGGGCGGGACGATATTTCGGCACCCGGACAGTGCCTTGCGGCGCTGGATCTGTTGCCGAACTTGCCTGAGGATATGCAAGAAACTTTCCTCGCGCCGGATGCCGGTCACTACGGTATCTTCAGCGGCAGCGCATGGCGCAACGACATCCGCCCTGCGGTGTTGAACTTCATCGACAAACATAACGATGCGCCAGACGCCCGTAAGAAAGTTTCAGCGGCTCCGAAGTCTGCAAAGAAGACGGCGGATAAGCTTGGCCAAGCTGACGTTGCGAAAACAGCGAAGAAGGCTTAACAGGCCCTCTTCCAGCGTGCAGGGTAAGGCATCCAATCAGGAGGAGCCTTACCCATGCCCGCAGTCACCCGCATTCTGACCGACCAGAAAAACATCACCCGCCAAAAGACAGATACGTGTGACGCAGAAGCACTGCGCGACGGACAGGTGCGCCTTGCGATTGAAAGCTTCGCGCTCACCGCGAATAACGTGACCTATGCCGCGACCGGATTTGACATCGGCTATTGGAAGTTTTTTCCGGTGGCCGAGGAAGGACAGGGGCTGGTTCCGGTTTGGGGATTTGCCCGTGTGGTCGAAAGCCGATCCGAGTTTCTGGAAACTGGCGAGAGGCTCTACGGTTTTTATCCAATGGCGTCCGAACTGGTTATCGAACCTGTCGCCCACGGGCGCAGTGCGGTGCGGGACGGCGCGCCCCACCGGGACGGTTTGCCAGAGGTTTACAATCTTTATTCCCGTGTCGGCCCTGCGGCGGCTTCCGATCCCTATCAGGCGCTGATGCAACCGCTGATCGCCACGTCCTATCTGTTGTTTGACTGGCTGTCTGACAACAACTGGTTCGGGGCAGAACAGATCATTGTCGGCTCGGCCTCGTCCAAGACGGGTCTCGGGCTGTGTGCGTTTCTGGCAGAACTGGTGGATCGGCCTTACAAGGTGGTCGGGCTGACGGGCGCCGGCAATGCGGCATTCGTCAAAGAGTTGGGCTTTTGTGATGCGGTCCTAACCTACGACGAGGTGGATCACCTGAAGCAAGTGGATTCGGTTTATGTGGATATGGCGGGCAATGCGGCGGTGAAACAGGCGCTGCATCAACGGCTCGACGGGGTATTAAAACACTCAAGCGCAGTCGGGCTGAGCCATTGGGACCAGTTTGCCAAACCCGACGGGCTCGCCGGACCAAAGCCGCAGTTCTTTTTCGCGCCCGCCCAGATTGCCAAGCGCAAAGCGGATTGGGGGAAGGGCGTGATTGAGGGCAAGATCACAGAGGCAACGGCGCAGATCGTGGCGGATGCCGCGCGCTGGTTGACGCTGGAACAGCACGATGGTCTTGGAGAGGCGATGCAGCCTTTCGCGGATCTGGCTGCGGGGCGGGCCGATCCAAAGACAGGGCATATCGTGCGGGTCGGTTAGGATTGCCTGCGGCGCGGATATTTTGAGAAAATGGGGTCAGCCGCGCATTCTGGCCATTTCGGGATCAAAAAGCTGCGTGGTGATCCGGCGTGCGGGGCGCATCTGGCCGAGGATTTCTATTTCGACGTTCAGGTCTTTGGTGATTTGGCCGCTCGGGACAAAGCCGAATGCGATGGATTTCTGCGCGTGGTGGGAATAGCCGCCGGAGGTGCAAAAGCCGATGACTTCGCCATTGAGCCAGATCGGTTCGTAAGCGTTCACATCGGCGTCTGAAGCGTCCACCTCAAAGGTGCAGAGTTTGCGGGATGGGCCACTTGCGCGCTCTGCCAGTGCTGCGGCTTTTCCGATGAAGTCAGCGGATTTGTCGTAGGACATGAAACGGTCCATGCCGGTTTCCGCCGGGGTGTAATCGGGTGAAAACTCTGCGTTCCAAGATCCGAAAAACCGGTCGAGCCGGAGCGACATCATCGCCCGCATCCCAAATGGTTTCAGCCCGAGGTCCGCGCCTGCGGTTGCGAGCGTCTGGTAAAGCGCGTGCTGGCTGTCTGCGTCCACGTAGATTTCGTATCCCAGATCGCCGGTATAGCTGACCCGCTGGACCAATGCATCGCACAGGCCGACCGACAGGTGTTTGGCATCCATGAACCGAAACGCCTCGTTTGAGACATCCGCGCGGGTGCAACGGGACAGCAGTTCGCGCGCGTTCGGGCCTGCAATCTGGAAACCGATGCGGCGGGTGGAGACGTTTTTGATTTGCACATCGCCTGAAAGATGCTGAAGGAACCAGCGCATGTGGATCGCCTGCATCCCGAAGCTCGCCGTAAGTTGGAAACGGGTTTCTGATAGGCAGGTAACGGTGAAATCCCCCAGCAGTTTGCCCTTATGCGACAGCATCGGCGTCAGGGATATGCGCCCCTGTTTCGGGATGCGCCCTGCCATGATCCGGTTCAGCCAGCTGCGTGCGTCTGTGCCAGAGACGATATATTTCCCGAAGTTGTGAATTTCGTTAATGCCGACCGCTTCGCGCACTGCCCGAACCTCGGCGGCGGTGGCGTTCCATGCGTTGGAGCGCCGGAAGCTGGGTGTTTCAAAACGGGGTTCGCCTTCGGGTGCGAAGTAATTGACCACTTCCATACCGTATTGCGCGCCAAAGACAGCGTTTTGGGCGTCCCAGATGCTGTAGGCTGGTGTGGTCTGGAATGGGCGCGCGGCGGGGAGTTCCTCGTTCGGGTAAGACACAGAGAAGCGTTTCTGGTAGTTTTCGACCACTTTTGGCCGTGTGTATCCCGGTGTGATCCAGTCCCCGAAGCGGGCGACGTCCATGGCGTAGACATCCCGTTCGGTTTCCCCTTCCACCATCCATTGTGCCAACATCAGGCCAACACCGCCGCCTTGGGAAAAGCCAGCCATGACACCGCAAGCGGACCAGTAGTTGCGCAGTCCGGTGATCGGTCCCACCAGCGGGTTGCCGTCAGGGGCAAAGGTGAAGGGGCCGTGGATCACGGATTTCACGCCAGCGGTTTCCAGTACCGGAAAGCGTTTGTAGGCGAAGGCGATGCTGTCTTCGATCTTGTCGAAATCATCGGGCAGCAGTTCATGGCCAAAGTCCCATGATGTGCCATCAACGGCCCAAGGGCGGCAGGGTTGTTCGTAAAAGCCGATACACAGGCCACGGCCTTCCTGCCGCAGATAGCTTTCGCCTGCGGGGTCCATCACATGGGGGTGCTCGCCGCCGCTGTCGATGATTTCAGAAATCATCGGGATGGTCTCGGTTACAAGATACTGGTGCTCCATCGGGTGCAGCGGCAGGTAAACCCCCGCCATCGCGCCCACTTCCCGCGCCCATAGCCCCGCCGCATTAACGATATGTTCCGCGTGGATTGTGCCTTTGTCCGTCACCACATCCCACGTGCCATCCGCACGTTGGTTGGTTTCGCGCACCATGCAGTGGGTCTCTATCGTGGCGCCGCCCATCCGTGCTGCCTTGGCATAGGCGTGGGTGGTGCCAGATGGGTCAAGGTGCCCGTCGAGCGGATCGTAAAGTCCGCCGATGATGCCTTTGGTGTTGGTGACGGGGGCAATTTTGGCGATCTCGTCGGGGGTGATGATTTCCGTTTCCAGCCCCATGTAGCGGTGTTTTGCCCGCTCTGCGAGCAGCATATCCATCCGCTCTGGCGTGTCGGCCAGTGTAACGCCACCCACATGATGCAATCCGCAGGACATGCCGGTCAGCGCCTCCAGTTCCTTATACAGGCGGATGGTATAGCCTTGCAGTGCGGCCATGTTGGTGTCGCCGTTCAGCGTGTGAAACCCGCCTGCTGCGTGCCATGTGGAGCCGGAGGTCAGTTCGGAGCGTTCCAGCAGCATCACGTCGGACCAGCCAAGCTTGGTGAGGTGATAGAGCACCGAACAGCCGACAACGCCGCCGCCGATGACACAGACCCGAGTGGTGGTTTTCATATTGGAACTCCCGCGTGGTGGACGGGATCAGGCTGGACGGGTTTGTCGTATTTGGCAAACCGGTTTGCGACAGGTTTTGTCGTGAACGCCAGCGGAGCGCCAGAGGGCCGGAACAGCCCTCTGGCGTTAAGGGTGTCTGCTATTTCTCGGGGATCAGGCCGCGTGGGCTGAACCGCAGGACCAGCAGCAGAATAATCCCCATTGTCATCAGACGCATATGGGCGGTGCTGTTGAGCAGATGGACCCGCAGGGCGTTGTCCTCGGCCATGCCAGCGGTCAGGGTTTGCATCAACCACGAACCGATAGGCTCTGCCTGAATCCAGAAGAACCAGACCACAAAACCACCCAGAACCGCGCCCCAGTTGTTACCGGATCCGCCAAGGATCACCATGACCCAGATCAGGAAGGTATAGCGCAACGGCTGGTACGCGCCGGGGGTAAGTTGTCCGTCGAGCGTTGTCAGCATCGCGCCCGCAATCCCCACAACGATAGAGCCGAGCACAAAGACCTGAAGGTGGCGTGCGACCACGTCCTTGCCCATCGCATTCGCCGAGACTTCGTTGTCGCGGATCGCGCGCATCATCCGCCCCCACGGCGAATTGAGCGCCCGTTCCGACAGCCAGAGCACCGCCAGCAGGACCACAGTAAACAGGACCGCGTAGCAGAGTTTCACAAACACCGAAGACGACAGCGCGGGGTCTTGTCCCAGACGGGTTGCAATGTCCACGAACCACTGGGATTGCTGGAGGTCGATCTCATAGGGCACGGGACGTGGCAGGCCAGAGACGTTCTTGACGCCCCGTGTCAGCCAATCCTCGTGCTTGATGATCGCCACGATGATTTCGGCAATCCCCAGTGTCGCAATCGCCAGATAGTCAGAGCGCAGGCCAAGGGCGGTTTTGCCAATGACCCAAGCGGCCAGACCGGCCAGAACACCGCCTACGGGCCATGCCAGAATGATCGGCAGTCCCAGCCCGCCGAGATAGCCTTCGGAGGCAGGGTTAACGTCCTCGATCGCGTCTTTTGCCGGTCCGTAAAAGTAACGGATCGCAATCAGGCCGATGACGATAATGGCAAACAGTGCCAGATTGCGGGCCATAGAGGGGGCCATATTCCGATAGGCATAAACGGTGGCCATAACCGTGACCACAGCGAGGATAAACGACACGAAAATCCCCAAGGCTCCGGCGGCCCATGCGTCCGCCACCGGATCAGCCGAGATCAGTACAGCAGCCACACCGCCAAGTGCGGCGAAGCCCATGATCCCAACGTTCAGCAGGCCAGCATAGCCCCACTGGATATTGACCCCAAGCGCCATGATCGAAGAGATCAGGCACAGGTTCAACAACGCCAGCGCGACATTCCAGCTTTGGATCAGACCAACGATGGTAATCAAAAGCGCCATGATCGCAAACAGCGATACGTTCCTGATCCGGTCCGGTAAGGGTGATAGGCCCACCAGACGGGGGGCGAGTGAGACCACAAGCAGCGCAAAACAGGCGAGTCCGAGAAGTGTAACAATCATACCGATTTCCCCGCAAAGATACCTGTGGGTCGGAACAGCAGCACCAGCAGCAGGATCATAAAGCTGACCGCGAATTTGTAATCCGTGGACAGAAGTTGCACCAGCGTATCAGGCTCCCAGCTTTCGGGGACCAGATAGGCGATGAATTTTTTATAGGCGTAGGTGACCATGATTTCCGAAAAGGCGATCACAAAGCCCCCCGCAATTGCCCCGATGGGGGAACCGAGCCCCCCGACAATCGCCGCCGCAAAGATCGGCAGCAGCAGTTGCAGATAGGTGAAAGGTTTGAAGGATTTATCCAACCCGTAGAGTGTCCCTGCAATCGTGGCGAGCGTGGCAGCGATGATCCATGCGACCATAACCACTTTGTCAGGGTTGATGCCGGACAACAGGGCCAGATCTTCGTTGTCGGAATAGGCCCGCATGGATTTGCCCGTGCGGGTGCGGTTGAGGAACCAGAACAGCGCAATCACCACCAGAATGGCGGTTACAACCGTGATGCCCTGGGACACCTTGAAGGACAGCCCTTCTGCAAGGCCGGTCATTTTCTTGAAGGTACGGGCTTTGATGATGAACCGTTCGCCATCGGCAAACTGCTGGTCGTTCGGCCCGATGATAAAGCGCACGATACCGTTGGTCACAAACATCACCCCCATAGAGGCGATGAGAAAGATCACTGGCGCGGCTTTCTGGCGGCGGTAGAAGCGATAGATTACACGGTCTGTCGCCAGCACGAAGCCGATACAGAACAGGATACCAAAAGGCAGCGCCAGCAGGGCCGTAGGCAGCGGGTGGATACTGATGCCCATAGACTGGAACCACCACGTAAACAGGATCGTCACCATAGCCCCGAAGGCCATAGTGTCCCCGTGGGCGAAGTTGGAGAAGCGCAGGATACCGTAGATCACCGTAACCCCCAGCGCCCCGAGCGCAAGTTGGGAGCCATAGGCGATGGCAGGCACCAGCACGAAATTCGACAATAGAATGAAGGCGTTCAGGAGTTCCATGACAGAGCTTTCTGATGGCTGGCGGAACGGACGGGCGTCACCGATGTTCCGGAAAAGAGAGGGCGGGCCGCAGAGCGGGGCGGGACAGTGCTGCGCATCATCCCCCCAAAAAGCTTTTGCGGACTTCGGGATCGTTCATCAGCGCCTCGCCGGTGTCGGTGAACCGGTTGCGCCCTTGTACCAGAACGTACCCTTTGTCGGCGATGTTCAGCGCCTGACGGGCATTCTGTTCCACCATCAGGATGGAAATGCCGGTGCGCGCGACCTCGATAATGCGGTCGAACAACTCGTCCATCACGATGGGCGACACACCCGCAGTCGGCTCGTCGAGCATCAGCAGCTTGGGTTGGGTCATCAGCGCACGGCCAACAGCCACTTGCTGGCGTTGACCGCCCGACAGCTCTCCGGCGTTCTGGCGGCGCTTTTCCTTGAGGATCGGGAACAGATCATAGATCTGCTCCATCGTGCCAGTGATGTTGTCACGGCGCAGGAAGGCCCCCATTTCAAGGTTTTCTTCCACGCTCATAGACGGGAACACGTTGGACGTCTGAGGCACAAACGCCATGCCTTTCGCAACGCGGTCTTGGGGTGTCAGATGGGTGATGTCCTCCCCATCCAGCGTCACACTGCCCTGTCGCAGGTTCAACATGCCAAAGACGGCTTTCATGGCGGTGGATTTGCCCGCGCCATTGGGACCTACGATCACGGCGATTTCGCCTTCCGCGGCCTCAATCGTGCAATCGTGCAGGATGTCCGCCCCCCGGCCATAACCGCCGGTCATGTTGCTGGCTGAAAGATAGCTCATGCGCTCACCTGCGGCTTATTCTTCAGGCCGGTGCCGAGATAGGCTTCGATTACCTGCTCGTTGGCCTTGATTTCGTCGATGGAGCCTTCGGCCAGAACGGTGCCTTCGGCCATAACGATCACCGGATCACACAGACGGCCGATGAAATCCATATCGTGTTCGATCATACAGAAGGTATAGCCCCGTTCCTTGTTCAGGCGCAGAATTGCATCGCCGATTGTGTTCAGCAGCGTGCGGTTCACACCGGCGCCTACTTCGTCCAGAAAAACGATCTTGGCATCGACCATCATGGTGCGGCCCAGTTCCAGCAGCTTTTTCTGACCACCGGACAGATTACCTGCCAGTTCATCCGCCACATGGGAAATTTCCAGAAACTCGATCACCTCATCCGCCTTCTTGCGAATTTCGGCTTCCTGACTGCGCACGAGGGCCGGTTTGAACCAAGCGTCCCACAGTCGTTCGCCCGCCTGATCGGGGGGAACCATCATCAGGTTCTCGCGCACGGTCATGGTGGAAAACTCGTGGGCGATCTGGAAGGTCCGCAGCAAGCCGCGGTCAAACAGCGAATGCGGGGGGAGGCCGGTAATGTCCTCTCCATCCAGCAGCACCCGTCCGGCGCTGGGCTGGTGAACCCCTGCAATCACGTTAAAGAGTGTGGTTTTGCCCGCGCCATTCGGGCCGATCAGGCCCGTGATGGAGCCTTTGGCGATTTCAAGCGAAGCGTTGTTCACAGCGTAAAAGCCGCCGAACCGCTTCGCCAGATTTTCAACTTTGATCATGGTGTGTGTGCCGATCTAAAAAAGCAGCCCGCAATATGGATTGCGGGCTGCTTAAATGCGTCAATGAGCGATTAGCGGAAGCCGACCGTGGACAGCGCGCCGTCCTTGATCTCGATCTCGCGGTAGCTGCCAGCACTTTCGCCGCTGCCGATCAATTCCACATTGGAGCCGCCGACATAATCAACGTCACCGCCGTTTGCGATGATCTCCAGCGCTTTGCCCAGTTCACCCGGCATGATTTTTTCGCCCGGTGCGTTGGCAACTTCCATGATCTTTTCCTTGTAAGCGGAAGGATCAGTAGAATCGGCAGCTTGCATCGCCAGTGCGATCAGGGCTGCGGCATCATAGGATTCTGCAACATATGGCGCGGATGCGTCCACATCAGCCATCAGATCGTTCAGCATGGCAGCGCCTTCGCTGTCTGTGCCCGGTGCCTGACCAAAGGAACCGTTCAGGTCTTCGCCAATGGCTGCTGGCAGGCTGTCGCCAACCATACCGTCGGACAGAACGAATGTTTCAAACGCACCAGAGTCAAGCGAGGCTTCAATCACGCCCTTACCACCTTGGTCGAGATAACCGACAACCACCAGAGCATCGCCACCACCTGCGGCCAGTGCGCCAACTTCTGCGGAATAGTCTGCCTTGCCGTCTTCATGGGCAGCGGAGATGGTCACAGTGCCACCGGCTGCTTCAAAAGAAGACTGGAACGCATCGGCAAGACCTTTGCCGTAGTCGTTGTTGGTGTAGGTGATCGCAACGGATTTGATATCGCGGTCCATGATCACTTCGGTCATCACCTGCCCCTGACGGGCGTCGGATGGGGATGTGCGGAAGAACAGGCCGTTGTCGTCAACGTCGGACAGGGCAGGTGAAGTCGCGGACGGTGAAATCATTACCATGCCGTTTGCAACAGCAACATTGGTCAGGATTGCGGTTGTCACACCGGAACAGTCCGCGCCAACGATACCGGACACACCGTCAGATGTGATCAGGCGCTCGGCAGCGGCGCTGGCAGCAGCGGAGTCAACGCATGTGCTGTCTGCGCGGACGGGCATGATGGACTTGCCGCCCATGAATTTACCGGATTCAGACACTTCGGCCATCGCCTGTTCTGCACCAGCTGCCATTGCGGGTGTGAGCGATTCAATCGGGCCTGTGAAGCCGAGGATTACGCCCAGTTTAACGTCGCCATGGGCTTCGCCAAAGGCGGTTCCGGCCAGCGCAACTGTGGCGGCTGATGCGAGCAGTAGTTTTTTCATGTGTTCTCTCCCTGCATGAATAATAGGCAGGGACACTAGTGACTATGGTACTAAATGCAAGGGTATCCTTGCTTGATCAAGGGTCAAATGGCACCCTTGTCCCACGCCGGATTTGCAGCAAGTAACATAGTAACCACCGAAGAGGAGTTTTTGTAATGAAGTTGATGTTAATGGCGGTAATGCTTTGCTTTTCTTCCGGTGCGGCGCTTGCGCAAACCGTGGCATCCTCGCTCGGGTCGCTGCAGGTGACGCAACTTGCCAAAGGGCTGGACGAGCCTTGGGCGGTGGCGATTCTGCCAAACAGGCAGTTTCTTGTGACAGAGCGTAAGGGACGGCTGTGGTTGTTTAACGGTAAAGGGGGCAAGACCCGCGTCTCCGGCGTGCCGAAAGTCTATGCCAAGGGGCAGGGCGGGTTGCTGGATGTGGTGCTTGCACGGGATTTTGCACAAAGCGGCGAGCTGTTTCTGACCTATGCGAAATCCCAATCCGGCGGGGCGGGCACGGCACTCGCTGTGGCGCGGTTTGATGCGCAATCCGCCGCGCTGACGGATGTTCGCGTGCTGTTTGAGATGAAACCGGGCAACCGCGGCGGGCGGCACTTCGGATCGCGCGTGGTTGAAGCGGACGACGGCACATTGTTCGTGACCGTGGGGGAGCGGGGCAACCGCCCATTGGCGCAGGATTTGTCGATGCACAACGGATCGGTCATTCGCGTGGCCCGCAGCGGCGGGGTGCCGAACTCTAATCCCTTCACCGGCACCAAAAACGCTTTGCCCGAAATCTGGTCCTACGGCCACCGCAACGCACAGGGTGCCGCGCTTGACCCGTCGGGGCAGCTTTGGGTGGTGGAACACGGAGCCAAGGGCGGGGATGAGGTGAACCGTGTGAAACGGGGCGCAAACTACGGTTGGCCGGTCATTTCCTACGGCGAGCACTATTCCGGCGGGAAGATTGGCCAAGGCACCACCAAAGAAGGCATGGAACAACCGGCCTTTTACTGGGACCCTTCCATCGCACCATCAGGCATGATGATCTATTCGGGGCAAATGTTTCCGGAATGGAAAGGCGATATCTTTGTTGGATCGCTGAAGTTCGATCACATCGCAAGGCTGGACCGCTCCGGCGCGAAACTCTCTGCGGGGGAGCAGTTGAAGTCCCGCGAAACCGGACGGGTGCGAGACATCCGCCAGGCGCCCGACGGGTCTATCTGGTTCCTGAGCGTGGATCGCGGCGGATTGTTCCGGATCAGTCGATAGGTTTGAGGTCGGGATTGCGCGAAGCTTGTGAGCCCCGTTCGCGGTAGGGCGTGGTGTCGTATTGCGCGCGGTAGCATTTGGAAAAATGCGACGGCGATGCAAACCCGCAAGCGAGCGCCACGTTAATCACCGACATTTCAGTCTGCATCAGCAAATTACGCGCCTTTTGCAGACGCAACTCCATATAATACCGCTTCGGAGAGCGGCTAAGGTAACGGCTGAACAGACGCTCCAACTGGCGGGTGGACATGCCCACGTCCTGCGCCAGAACAGAGGGGCTCACCGGCTCTTCGATATTGCTTTCCATCATCTGGATCACTGTAGACAGCTTTGGATGCCGCACGCCGATACGTGTTGGAATGGACAGGCGCTGTTCGTCCCGCTCGCTGCGGATGTTGGTGTGCAAACACTGGTCCGCCACCCAGTTGGCAATATCCTCGCCATCGCGTGTTGCCATCAGTTTCAGCATCAGATCGAGCGAGGACGTCCCGCCCGCCGATGTAAACCGGTTTCCGTCAATCATATAGACCGACTTATACAGCTCTACCTCGTCGAATTCTTCGGTGAAACTGTCGTAGTTTTCCCAGTGGATCGTACATTTCTTACCGTCGAGCAATCCGGCCTTGGCCATTGTGTGCGCACCGGTACACAGCCCGCCGATCGACACCCCCTTGCGCGCCTCCCGCCGCAGCCAGTTCATCACCGGCTTGGTCGAGGTGCGGTCGATTTCCAGCCCGCCACAAATCATCACGGTGTCTTCCCGCGCGACGTCCTCCAGTCCGGAATCCGGCATGATTTTCGTGCCATTAGAACAGGCGACCGGCGCACCATCCGCAGAAACAATGTGCCAGCTGTAGCGCAGCCGTTTGTCAAAGCGGTTTGCAATGCGCAAGGCATCCAGCGCCGTGGAAAATGGCACCAGCGAAAACTGGTCTAGCAATAGAAAAACGTAGTTGCGAGTCTTGGTTTCGGCTGGGGTCTGTTTGGCAGATGGCATGGCAGCAACGATCGATAGGCCCGAATCACTTGGGCAGTTTGGGTCGGGTTCAACTTGTAGTTTTTTGCAAAATTGCCACAAGGGGTTAACGTTATCGTTGGATCGCTTTTTCAAAACTGCCAAAAAGCGCCATTCGCCGCTGATCCTGCGATTGGAGTTCTGGCCAAAGGGCGGGGCCTGTTGTATGACCGGAATTCCGATACCCCACCAAGGAGAGACCCGATGACTTCGGCTTGGAAAAAATCTGACTGGCGTTCCAAAGAGCGGATTCAGATGCCGGACTATACCGACGCGGCTGCACTGCACGCAGTGGAGAACCGGTTGTCCAGCTATCCACCGCTGGTTTTTGCGGGCGAGGCCCGTTCGCTGAAGGCGAAACTGGCTGCTGTTTCCCGTGGGGAAGCATTCCTGCTGCAAGGCGGTGACTGCGCCGAGAGCTTTGCGGAATTCAACGCCGACATGTTGCGCGACACCTATAAAGTGATGCTGCAAATGGCGGTGGTGCTGACTTATGGTGCCAAGGTTCCTGTGGTGAAAGTGGGCCGCGTTGCCGGCCAGTTCGCCAAACCCCGCTCTGCTGGCACGGAAACGATTGATGGCGTGGAACTGCCGTCCTACCGCGGCGACATTATCAACGATATCGACTTCACAGCGGACTCCCGCATTCCTAATCCGGACCGAATGTTGCAAGCTTACACGCAGGCTGCGGCGTCCCTGAACCTGCTGCGCGCGTTCTCTATGGGCGGTTTTGCCGATATCCACCGTGTTCACGAATGGAACCTCGGCTTCGCCAATGCGGCAGGGGCGGCCGAGAAATACACACAACTGGCCAACCGGATTTCCGACAGTCTGGACTTTATGACAGCGGCTGGTGTTACATCTGACAACACATCCTCGCTGCATACAGTGAACTTCTATACCAGCCACGAAGCCTTGTTGCTGGAATACGAAGAGGCACTGTGCCGGATCGACTCCACCAGCGGCCTGCCGGTTGCCGGCTCTGGCCATATGATCTGGATCGGTGATCGCACCCGCCAGCCAGATGGCGCCCACGTAGAGTTCTGTCGCGGCGTGCAAAATCCGATTGGTCTGAAATGCGGCCCAACCACAACGGCTGAAGACCTGAAGGTTCTGATGGCCAAGCTGAACCCGGAAAACGAAGAGGGCCGTCTGACACTGATCGCCCGGTTCGGTGCCGGTTCCGTGGGGGATCACCTGCCGCGCCTGATTAAAACTGTGCGCGAAGAAGGGGCCAATGTGGTTTGGTCCTGCGATCCGATGCACGGCAACACGATCAAGTCGTCCTCCGGTTACAAAACCCGTCCCTTCGACAGCATTCTGCGCGAAGTGAGGGAGTTCTTCGGCATCCACAAGGCAGAAGGTTCGGTGCCCGGCGGCGTACACTTTGAAATGACCGGTAAGGATGTAACCGAGTGCACCGGTGGTGTTCGGGCGGTGACGGATGAAGACCTGTCAGATCGCTACCACACGGCATGTGATCCGCGGCTTAACGCATCCCAAGCGCTGGAACTGGCGTTTTTGGTCGCCGGAGAGCTGGAAGAGCGGGTTGAGGCGCAGCGTCAGGCAATCTAACCCTGCGCGCATTGTGAAAATTGAAAAACGCGGCACTTCGGGGCCGCGTTTTTTATTGGTGGGGTCAGAACTCACCGGTTTCGTTTACCCATCCTTAATCAATCGCAGGTAGGGTTTCCCTGCTGCCAGACGTCGGGTGGCAGATTTGGTGCCAGCTTCCGGTTTGCGAAGGCTTTCAAAACACAAGGGCGGCTCCTGAAACGCATTTGGCGTCTGCGGTACGCTGTGGGCGGTCTGTGCCGGATTGCGCGTTGGCTCATGCCCCTTTCCGCGGGGGCGTGACGGGGCCATCGCACCTACGATTCGGGTTGTGTTGACCTTTGTAATGTCAAACCGCGCCGGAACCTGAAGCGCCGGATCGTCTGATACCAGACAGCCCAATATCCGCGAATACTGCCCTTCTACACTTTGCATGGGTAACAAAAGCATACGCGCACCCAGTTCCGGTGCCCCTTGAGAAGGAGATTTTAAAACCAATTCGATAATCTTCGGTGCTGTCACAATATCATCCAGCACGCGGCCCAATTCGTCGCGGTGGCCAATACCGAACAATGCCCGTGCAGGCATACCGCGCAGTTCCATGCCCAGCAACTTACACAGGGCCATACCAGCGAGCCGGAACCTTACATCAAGGGGGCTTTTATACTCCAGAACGAACACATGGTCGATGACATGGCTGATCTTGCGTGGGTCCAATTCCGATCGCAGTGGTGCGAGGCGCCCGGCACGCAACACTTCCCAGTGATCAAAAACGTCAAGGATGACGGGATGCTGTATATCTGCAGACTTGCGAGCCAGATGCAGCACGTCAGCATCGCCCGTCCCTAACTTGGAAATATGATATCGCATTAATAACCCCTGCGCAGTTTGAACGCATTTGTTGAGAACCGTAGTGTATTTTGATAAGGATTTTTTAACAGTCCCCTCGCCGACTATCTGGCACACAATCGATTCAAAAGTGAGGCAAATTTTCTTTTATGGTTAATTCTATGACGGCCTTCGCGTCGGCCAATGGTAGCAGTGGCGCAGTGTCTTGGGCTTGGGAAATCCGCAGTGTTAACGGACGTGGATTGGATGTGCGGGTGCGGCTTGCCGAAGGGTTTGACGGGCTCGAAGCTGTGGCGCGTAAACAGATTGCCGCGATTTGCAAGCGGGGCACGATCACGGTTGGCCTGCGGATGAAACGTACCAGCGCTGCCCGCGTTGCGCAGCTTAATCCGGAAGGTCTGGAACGGGCGCTTGAGGCTGCCAGAATCGCGACCCATGAAGCCAAGGTGGAAGTGGCACCGCTAAATATCGCGGCAATTCTTGCGCTGCCGGGTGTATTTGGCACTGTTGAAGCAGAGACCGATCCCCTCGGGGCTGTGATTGAACCGGTGAAGCAGGATTTTGAAACTGCGCTCGCGGCATTTGCACAGGCGCGAGGGGCCGAAGGCGCGGCACTGGCCGAGCTTTTGAAACAGCAGATCGACCAGATCGACGGGCTGTGTCGGCAGGCGGGCGATGTGCTTGACGGGCGGCGGGATCATGTGGCGGAAACCATGCGAATGAACCTCGCCCGCGTCCTTGGAACCACTGATGCGGTGGACGAACAGCGGTTGGAACAGGAACTCGCCGTTCTTGCGGTGAAAGCGGATGTTTCTGAAGAGCTCGACCGGTTGCAAGCCCATGTAGCCGCCGCGCGCGATTTGCTGGCGCAGGACGGTCCTATCGGACGCAAGTTCGATTTCCTAACGCAGGAATTCAACCGCGAGGCCAATACCCTGTGTTCCAAAGCGAATTACACGGATCTGACTGGGATCGGGCTTGACCTGAAAGCTGTTATCGACCAGATGCGCGAGCAGGTGCAAAATGTGGAGTAACCATGTCTGAACAGATACGATCCGGGCTTTTGATCATCATCTCATCGCCGTCGGGTGCGGGAAAATCCACATTGGCCAAACGGCTTCTGGCCAAAGACCCCGCGATTGACTTTTCGGTCTCTGCCACCACCCGCCCGATGCGCCCCCAAGAGGTTGAGGGCAAAGATTACTACTTTAAATCCCAAGATGAGTTCCTTCGGATGGTTGCGGAAGGTGAAATGCTGGAGCACGCCGAGGTTTTCGGCAATCACTACGGTTCTCCACTCGCCCCCGTGGCCGCAGCGGTTGCGATGGGGCAAGACGTGTTATTCGATGTGGACTGGCAAGGGGGGCAGCAGATTCGTGCTTCTAGTTTGCGGGATAACGTGGTGTCAATTTTCTTGCTGCCCCCCTCAATCGAGGAACTGGAAAGCCGGCTGAATGCCCGCGGTCAGGACAGTGCGGAAGTGGTGAACAACCGGATGTCCAAGGCGCGGGACGAGATAAGCCACTGGCCAGAATACGACTATGTGCTGGTGAATGAAGATCTGGAAGCCTGCGAAACCCAGTTGCGCTCTATTGTGACAGCTGAACGCTTGCGGCGGGATCGTCAACCGGGTTTGGTGGAACGGGTGCGCAAATTGAACGCAGAATGTGAGGCGATGCTATGATCTACGAACTGGACGGAATCGCGCCGGAACTGGCGCCTGACGGAGACTACTGGATTGCGCCAAGCGCCCAGTTGATGGGCCGTGTGCGGGTGGAAACCGGTGCTTCGGTCTGGTTCGGGGCGGTGCTGCGCGGGGATAACGAACTGATTTTGCTGGGGGAAGGCTCCAACATTCAGGAAAACTCCGTACTGCATACAGATATGGGCTATCCGCTGACGATTGGAAAGAATTGCACCATCGGGCATAAGGCGATGCTGCACGGTTGTACCATTGGGGATAATTCCTTGATCGGCATGGGCGCCACCGTATTGAACGGCGCGGTAATCGGCAATAACTGCCTGATCGGTGCCAACGCATTAATCACCGAGAATAAAGTCATTCCTGACAATTCTTTGGTCATGGGCGCACCTGGTAAGGTTGTGCGCGAACTGGACGCGGCGGCGCAAGCCATGTTGACCAGATCCGCCGAGGGGTATCAGGCGAACATGCGGCGCTTCCGCAAAGGTCTGGTGCCTGTCGAGGTGGGCTGAAACGTCAGTCTTTATTCGATGGTCATGTCGAGTGTCGTGTCGCTGAACCGGACGCTGATGTCCCGTCCAAGTTTTCCGGATTGAAGCCGTGCCAATTCAAAATGCACCAGGGCTGACGTTACCGTTGGTCGCGCAGCATCGGGTGCCAGACATCCCCACAGGGCCGGATCATGACGGACCTCTTTGGCGTTGGTGTGCAGGTCGAACACTTCGCCCCTTTGGTGAAGCTGGATTTCGCCGCCGTAGGGCAGGGCGGTTTCGCAGCACTGCACCAATAAAAACAGAAGTTTAGCCAGTGGTTTCGGCATGTCTTGCGACACCCGCCATTGAATTGCAATCTTGCGATCTGCAAAATTTCCGGACAGCAACTGCTGGGCTTGTGACGGGGCCATCTTGGACTGGCTGTTCGCAAATCCGTAAGCAAGACGGATGAACGCCATCCGCGCCGTCGCGCAATTTACACTATCAGAGAGTAACACCGCCTCTGGTATATCGGCGACGCCGGACAGTTCCAGAAGTTCGACGCCGTTGGCAATCGCGCCCAGAGGGCTGGCAAGGTCGTGGCATATTCTGGCGCTGATTAGGGCTGTAATGTCATCGGAAGTGTCATACATAGGCATCACCAATAGGCTTAACAAAAGGCTTTCCATGATTGAATTTCTGACGCCCGGACAGTTGGTGCGCAGTCCCGAACACCCCGAATGGGGGCTGGGGCAGGTTCAATCTGTTGTAGACGGCAAAATAACCGTCAACTTTGAAGAGGTCGGCAAAGTTGTAATCAATGGCGACCATGTGGCCCTAGAGCCAGTGTAGCTGGCGTGCTGTAGAATGAGTATGCTACTTTCAGTTGAGTTTTCAAGTTTTATTCCTGAATTGCAGTCTGACGACGAAATTATGCCGATTGGGTTAATATTTCCTTAATTGGTCGGGAGGGCCATAGATGATCGTGAACACGTCGCATTTTGTGCTGAAGCTGGCAGAGACGGAACAGGAACGCGCCGCGGCCCAACGGCTTCGGTACCGCGTGTTCGTAGAGGAAATGGGTGCGCGCCCGGCCTTTGACGGGGACGTTGCCAACCGCGAAGTAGACGCCTTTGATCCTTACTTTGACCATCTCCTTCTGATCGACACCAGAATTGAGGATTCCGAAAACAATGTTGTGGGCGCCTATCGCATGATGCGCAGTGAAACCGCGGCGCAGGGGCAGGGGTTTTACGGGGCGCAGGAATATGACCTTGGCCCGATCATCCGGTCGGAACGCGCTGCAGTAGAGCTGGGGCGCAGTTGCATCGATCCGGCCTATCGCAACGGTATTGCACTGCATCTTTTGTGGCAGGGGGTGGCGGATTATGTGCTGCGCAACCGGATTGAACTGCTGTTCGGGGTCGCCTCTTTTGCCGGAACAGACCCGCATGATTACGCGCAGGGTCTGTCCTATCTGCACCATAAACATCTTGCGCCGCCATCGCTGCGAGTGAGGGCCCGTGAAGCTTGTTGCGTCGGGATGGATATAGTCGCGGCAGGGGACATCGATCCGCTTGTCGCCGTGCGTCAGATACCGGCGCTGATCAAAAGCTATATCCGGTTGGGTGGTTGGGTCGGGCAAGGTGCCTATGTGGATCGGGACTTTAACACGATTGATGTGTGCCTCGTGCTGGATCAGCAGAGGATTCCCGCCAAACAACGGGCGCAACTGTTGCGAGGGCGCGCTGCATGACCACATGGGATGATGGCAGCCGCCCCGTGGTAAAACCCTTTGGGATAATGGGCTGGCTCCGCTGCATTTTACGCGTTGCGGCGATGGCAGTTATAATTTTCGGGCTGATGGGGCCGATGGTTTTGTTACGCGTTCTGGGGTTCGCAGCGGCTGCGCAGTGGTGCGTCGGGCTTGCCTGCCGCGGTGTCTTGCGAGTGATCGGCCTGCCGGTGATCCCCAAAGGCTCCCCCATGCAGTACGGCGGCGCAGTGGTGGCGAATCATTGCTCGTGGCTTGATATATTTACGCTGAACGCCGTGCAGGAAGTGCTGTTTGTGGCTAAGGCCGAAGTGCAGCACTGGCCGTTGATCGGGATAATTGCCCGCTCTGTCGGTACGATTTTTATCGAACGGCGCACCAGCCATGCTGCACGGCACACAAACCTTGTGAAGGACTATATCGTACAGGGGCATCGGCTGTTGTTCTTTCCCGAAGGCACCAGCACGGACGGACAACGAGTGCTGCCGTTTCGCTCTACCTTGTTCGCCGCCTTCATTGAGCCGGATCTGAAAGATCGCCTTTGGGTGCAACCGGTCACACTGAATTACATCGCGCCTGACGGGGAAGATCCGCGATTTTACGGATGGTGGGGGGATACAGCCTTTGCGCCGGACCTGTTTCGCGTGCTGGCCCAGCGGCGTCAGGGCCGGATTGAGGCGGTGTTTCACCCGCCGATACAGGCCGCCACGGTGAAATGTCGCAAGGATATGGCGCGGTTGTGTGAAACGGCTGTGCGCAGTGGCTTACATGATCCGCTCTAGGTAGGCTTTCAGCGCTGCATCGGGCCCGTTCTCAGCGGACCAGACTTCGGGACCGAACGCGAAGAAATCCGTAACAGGTGCCAGTTGCGCGGCCAGATCGAGCGAGATCGCCCCTTCCGCAACAACCGGTATCTCGATCATCTCGGACCACCATTCGAACGTGTCAAAATCCACTGGATCGGACACGGAGAGCGGGTTTTCGGCCAATGGACCAAAGGCGATGTAATCGGCTCCGGCCTCGCCCGCGGCCATCCCGATGTGGCGGGAGTTCTCGCAGAAGCTGCCGACAATCGCATCGTCGCCCAGCAATTTGCGCATGTCGCGGACCTGTCTCGGCCCGTCCGTCAGGTGTACCCCGTCCAACCCGTGCACGGATGCAATTTTGCCGTGATTTTCCACCACCAGCGGCACATCGCGGGTGTGACAGACTTCGCGCAGGTTGTCGGCGGCACGGCCAATATCCGCTGCCGCCTCCGAGGCACAGCGCAGGCGCACGCAGGCCACCGCAAAACTGTCGAGCATTCGGCTCAGCTCTGACGAGAAGGCTGAAAGCTCAAACTGCGGGGGGGTAATAAGGTAAATCTGCGGATGTTCCGGATCGGCCATGACTGCACCTTCATTCTTGTAGCGGATTTCATATCGGTTACGTGGCGCGCCGTCCAGCTATTTAGGCGTTTTGCCGACGTGATCGCGCGCAGCAGCACGTAAATTGCGCACCATCGGATGGTCTGGGAGGATAGAACGCCCACACCCGCCAAAACGCGCCAATAAGAAACCGGGCGCGATGGCCCGGTTTCCTGGTTTTTTAGCGGCGTTAGATCAGCCGCGCAGGACGGATTTGCCAGCGTATTGCGCCACGTCGCCCAGCATTTCTTCGATGCGGATCAGTTGGTTATATTTCGCGAGCCGGTCTGAACGGGCCAAAGAGCCGGTTTTGATTTGGCCGCAGTTTGTTGCCACTGCGAGATCGGCGATGGTGGCATCCTCGGTTTCGCCGGAGCGATGTGACATGACAGATGTGAACCCGTTGCGGGTGGCCATATCCACGGCTTCCAGCGTTTCGGTCAGCGTGCCGATCTGGTTCACTTTCACAAGGATAGAGTTCGCGCAGCCGTCATCAATGCCACGGGCCAGACGTTTGGTGTTGGTGACAAACAGGTCGTCGCCCACCAGTTGGCAGCGGTCGCCGATTTTGTCGGTCAGGGTCTTCCAACCGTCCCAGTCATCTTCGTCCATACCGTCTTCGATAGAGATGATCGGGTAGTTGTTCACCAGATTTTCAAGGTATTCGGCATTCTCGCCAGAGGAGAGCTTTTTGCCTTCGCCTTTGAAGTTGTAGAGGCCATTTTCGTAATATTCGGATGCCGCACAATCCAGCGCGAGGTAGATGTCCTCACCCGGTTTATAACCGGCTTTTTCGACGGATTTCATGATGAAATCCAGCGCGTCTGTGGTGGAACTGAGGTTCGGGGCAAACCCGCCCTCATCGCCAACACCTGTGTTATGACCCGCTTCGGACAGCTCTTTCTTCAGGGTGTGGAACACTTCGGCGCCCATGCGGACGGCTTCGCGCACATTGGGTGCAGAAACCGGCATGATCATGAATTCCTGAATGTCGATCGGGTTGTCCGCATGTTCGCCGCCGTTGATGATGTTCATCATCGGAACCGGCAACCAACGGGAAGATGTGCCGCCGATGTAACGGTACAGCGATTGGTTCAGCGTTTGCGCGGCAGCTTTGGCAACGGCCATAGAAACACCCAGAATGGCGTTTGCGCCAAGGCGGGATTTGTTTTCGGTGCCGTCCAGATCAATCATGATATTGTCGATGACCAACTGGCGCGTGGAATCTACGCCCAGCAGCGCCTCGGCAATTTCACCGTTTACGGCTTCAACGGCTTTCAGGACACCCTTGCCAAGGTAGCGGTCTTTGTCACCGTCCCGCAGCTCAACAGCTTCATGGGCCCCAGTGGAAGCCCCCGAAGGCACAGCTGCGCGGCCCCAAGTGCCGTCTTCCAGCAGAATGTCTACTTCAACAGTGGGATTGCCCCGGCTGTCGAGGATCTCGCGTCCGGTGATTTCGATAATTGCGGTCATGTCAAATTCCTCTTTTTAGTTCGTTCAGTTAGCAGGGCATGTGGCTTATGCCGCTACGGTTTCAGGGGGGATGGCGCGGGCCAATCGGCGTTCGCGCAGCCAGACATAGAGTCCGGCCGCCACGATCACTGCGGCGCCAAACAGGGTTTGAAGGGTCAACACCTCGTCAAAGACAATAACGGACAGGGTGAAGGCAAAAATGATACGGGAATAGCGGAACGGGGCCACGGCAGATATATCCCCGATGCGCATGGCCGAGGTGATCGCGAAATAGCCGATCCCTGAAAAGGCAACCAGACCGCAAATATAGCCCCACGTCAGCAGGTTCGGCATCTGCCACTGCGTGCTGAACAATGACAGGATCACTCCGGCGATCGCAACGGTGAAGAACCCCCACGTAGAGGCTTGCAGGTTGGGCACGTCTTTGGGAATGAAACGTGTGGATAGATCACGCCCCGCAAGGCCGAACACGCCAATAATCGCTAGCAAAGAGCCGGTGGAAAACAAGGCAGGGTGGGCCTCGGTTGTTTCTGCGAAAGGGTTGAGGATGATTAGAACGCCGCTCATCCCGATGAAGATCGCACTCCAGCGTCGCCAGCTTACAGTTTCCCGCAGAAACAGCGCCGCGCCAAGCGTGACGAGCAGCGGGGTGACTTGCAGGATGGAGGAAGCCGTAGAGAACGGTAGGATGGTCAGCGCCATCAGAAAACCGCAAGCGGCGATGATTTCCGCAACGCCGCGGCTAAGGATCGCGGGATGCAGGATGCGCCGCGACAGAACCGGCGTGCCGCTGGCCTTGGTCAAAAGCCCAAACAGAATGGTGCCGCCAATCCCCATAGAAAACATCACCTGTGACGGGGGCAGCGTCAGGGAGGCCAGTTTGACAAACATATCCGTCGCAGCAAATGCTGCCATGGACAGGATCATCATCAGGATCGCGCGCAATGTGTCGCTTTGGGGGGCGAATATCACTTTTCTGACCGTTCTTTCCCAGTATCGCGGGGAACGCCGTAAAGTTCCATTTTGTGGCCGCGAAGATCATAGCCGAGCTTGGCTGCGATCCGCTCCTGTAGTTCTTCGATTTCGGGATCGACAAATTCGATAACTTCACCGGAATGCAGGTCAATCAGATGATCATGGTGGTCCCGCTCTGCATCTTCATAACGCGCACGGCCATCGCCAAACTCCAGACGCTCCAGTATGCCCGATTCTTCGAACAGTTTCACCGTCCGATAGACCGTGGCAATAGAGATACCGGCATCAACCTCTGAGGCGCGGGCGTAGAGTTCTTCCACATCGGGGTGGTCGTCGCAATTCTGAAGGACACGGGCAATCACGCGGCGCTGTTCAGTCATGCGCAGGCCCGCAGCCTCGCATCGCTCTATGATTGTGGGTGGTATCATGGCCGAGTCCCTCTTGTTGTGAGGGGTTTTAGCGGCCATGGCGCTTGGTGCAACCCTGTTAACGTTCGCAGTGCTTCAAAAAAGGGCGGATCTCGAGCGTCCGGCGAAAGCCAGGAAGGCTAACTGTAGTTGCGTATCATTCTCATATACAATTGATATTGTTGACAAAAAAATAGAATTTCGCCATTGGGTCGGCCTGAGCCAACTTGGAGCTATCATGACACCTGTTGCACTGGGATTGCTGGCGGTCGGCCTTTCGATGGATGCTTTTGTGGTTTCGCTCGGACAGGGCGCTGCTGCGGATCGGCGCGGTTTCGCTGCGGCTTTGCAAACGGGCATGATCTTCGGGCTGGTGGAAATGGCGACACCGATAATCGGTTGGGTCATAGGATTGGCGGCCGTCAGCTATGTTGCGGCGATCGATCACTGGGTCGCTTTTGTACTTCTGGGGGGTGTTGGCGCGCGTATGGCTTTCCAATCGTGGTATCAGCCTGCTTGCGATGGTTCGGTAGCGCATATGCCACGCAGCCGCGGGGCCGTGGTGCTGTCTGCGATTGGCACGTCACTGGATGCAATGGTGGTCGGGATTACGCTTGCACTGTTGAACGTCAATATTGTGCTGGTTGCCATTGCAATCGGGCTGACAACGACAGTTGCATCAACAGCAGGTGTTATGCTGGGCCATTTACTGGGGAAACGGTTCGGACGCGCAGCGGGCACCTGTGCCGGCGCGGCGCTAATCCTTATGGGCGCGTCTATTCTTGTGTCGCATATTGCAGTCTGACAGCGTTCTAGTTTACAGCAGATCCGGCTGGCGGCCCAGACGACGGGCCAGCGGCGCGATCGTCAGGCCCTGAATGATGATGCTGAACAGCACCACCATGTAAGTCATGGACAACAACAGCGGCTTCCATTCTGTGTCCGGCAGGGTCAGCACAAGCGCTACGGAAATGCCGCCTTTCAACCCGCCCCATGTCATGATCGGGATTACATCGCGGGGGAAGGTTTTGAACGGTTTGATCATCAGGATCGGCACAGAGACAGCCACGAGACGTGCCACCAATGCCACAACGATCGCCAGCAAACCGGCCCAGAGTGCGTCCATGTTGAACGCGACGGCAAAGACTTCGACACCGATCAGTAGGAACAGGATCGCATTGAGGATCTCGTCGATCAGCGACCAGAACGCATCAAGATATTTGCGGGTTTCCTCGCTCATACCGTATTTCACGCCAACGTCTCCGATGAACAATCCGGCAACCACCGCAAAAATTGGACCGGAGAGGTGGAAATAAGTGGCGAGCTGATAGCCGCCAAAGGCAAGACCAAGGGACAAAAGCACTTCTAGCGGATAGTCATCAATCCGTCGCATTACAGCGAACGTCAGGTAGCCAAGGATACCGCCAAGGGCCGCGCCGCCAAAGGCTTCCTGCCCGAACAACTGAAACGCCCCGGCAAGTGTGGTGCCATGAGAATCGCCGCCGGTGGGAAAGGCGAGACCAACAAGGATCAGAAAAACGACATAGGCCACGCCGTCGTTAAACAGGCTTTCCCCCGCTATTTTAGTCTCCAATTCCTTGCGCAAATTGGCCGCGCGCAGAACACCCAGAACGGCAACCGGATCAGTCGGGGAAATCAACGCCCCGAACACCAGTGCAATCATCAATGGCACGCCAAGCGCGTAGGCGACAGTGCCCCCTACAATTGCCGTGGACAGGCCGACGCCAATCGTCGCCATAAGCATAACGACCCAAGCTTGCTGGCGCAGATCGCCGATCTTGACATGCAGTGCCCCCGCAAACAGCAGCAACCCAAGCATACCTTCCAGAAGCGCAGAGGAAAATTCCAGATCAATCACAAAACTGCGCACCGTGTCACGGATTTGCAAAGCGGGATAAAACGCATCCACCCCCATGATCGCGAGAGAGGCCAGCAAGGCGACGATCATTATGCCGATGGCAGAGGGTAATTTGAAAAACAGGTAGTTAATCGCGCCGAACACCCCTGCAAGGACGATAAGCAAGGATGCAATCTGAAGTTCGTTCATAAGGCCGGTTCCTGTTGGTTGTCCCAAGCATGTAGCATTCGAAAGAACCGGACGGAAGTTATTAACGCAGTCTGTGGGAACGCGCGCTTCAGTAGATAATGGGACTAGGGAGGAGTGACACCGGTCCCTCTGGGAGGAGGTAGAGGGACCGGTGTCTGTACCAAGCGGGATCTGGGAGGAACGACCGCGCGGTATTCGGTTATATTTGAACACCGGTCCCTCTGGGAGGAGGTAGAGGGACCGGCGTCTGTACCATGCGGGATCTGGGAGGAACGACCGCGCGGTATTCGGTTGTGTTTTAATACCGGCCCCTCTGGGAGGAGGGTAGAAGGGCCGGTATCTTTACGAAACGGGATCTGGGAGGAACGACCGTTTTGTATCAGGTGCCTGAAAGGACAGGCGCCTATTCGAATTAGTTTTCTTCAACGACCAGCTTGTGTGCGTAGGCCGGAATGTCAGCGCGTTTAATGCCGATCAGGTCCAATTGCTCGTTGCTCATGCCTTGGAGGGCAGAGATCATCCGCGAGGTTTGCAGGCGCAGCAGGGACGCGGAAGTCCGTGCTGTGAATGCGGACCAACCGGAGGCAAGTACTTCTGTTGTGCGTGTCCGAACAGCTGCGAAGCCGGATTCAGAGATGTTATCGTATGTAATCGTTTTCATTGTCTTAAACCATTTCTGCCGCTTCACGAGCGACCCGTCTGATGTCTCCACGGGAGAACCCGAGGTCTGCGAGGTCACGGGCGGAGAGGCCTGCGAGCTCGGCAAAAGTTGTTGTGTACGCCTGACGTTTGCGGCGGTACGTGTTCCAGCTCTCGGCGATCGTTTGAAACGCAGAGGCGAACTTGTGCTTCAGGTCGCCGAGTGCTGTGTCATTGTGTGTGCTAGAGATCGACATTTCGACTTTCCTTCGTTTTTGCTGCAGCGCAGAATTTCTTGCTGCAATGCAACAATATGAATTCCCCCGCTTGGATACAACGCATCTCTACGCAAAGGGGGTATGCATAAATGGAAAGGCAGTTTTCCTTGAAAATAAGGCTCTTGCGCTAGGGTTGCGTCTTCACGGGGCAAAACTGAAGGGCACTGCCAGTTATTTACGCAGGGTTAGCATGGGGTGCTGCAGTTTTTGTGATCACAGCAAGTGACGGGACGTTTCCACCCCCCACACCCGCTTGTTCGGGATTCGCGGCTTTTGCGAATTGCCAAGCGACTCGTTGCATGATGAGGTGTTTTGAAAACGCGCAGGGATTTATCGCGGAGAGGTTCTCGTGGAAAAGAAAGATCGTGTCGACGCGCTCGGCGCCAGCCTGTTGGTCGGGGTTTCCCTGTTGCTCGGGCTTAATCAGGTTTTAGTTAAGATCGTGGCCCAAGGCATGCATCCCGCGCTACAGGCCGGATTGCGCAGCGCAATCGCCGTAATACCGGTTCTGGCGCTTGCGCTGTTGTTCCGCCGCAAATTAACCATCCGCGATGGCAGCCTGAATTGGGGGGTGATTGCGGGTGTCCTGTTCGCGCTGGAATTTCTTATGCTGTTTCTGGCTATAGATTATTCCTCTGTCGCGCGGGTGTCTGTGCTGTTTTACACCATGCCGGTCTGGATGACCCTTGGTGCCCATTTCCTGATCAAAGAAGAACGTTTAACCCGCAACAAAATTATAGGTCTGGTTCTGGCGGTGACAGGTGTTGTTGTCGCTATGTGGGGGCGGGAAGGCGGCGAGAACGAATTGCTTGGCGATATTTTTTGCATCGCAGGGGCGATGATTTGGGCTGGGGTCGGGCTGGTGGCCCGCGTCACCCCGTTGAACCGCTCAGTCCCCGAAATGCAGCTGCTTTACCAGCTTGTGGTCTCGGCTATCGTGTTGATCCCGGTGGCGTTTCTGATAGGGGATCAGGTGCGCGCGTTGGAACCCTTTCATTGGGGCGTGTTAACGTTTCAGGCTGTTGTGGTTGTAGGCTTCGGCTTTTCCACTTGGTTTTGGGTGCTGTCCAAATACCCAGCGTCCGATATGGCCAGCTTCGGTTTTCTCGCACCGCTCTTCGGCGTATTGCTCGGCTGGCTGATGTTGAGAGAGACGATTACCGTCTGGATCGTAGCGGCGTTGGTGCTGGTGAGCGCGGGGATCGTGTTGATCAACTACAAGCCGCGCAAACGGTAATCCCGTGCAGGCAATCCCCGCACGGGCCCGATAGTCAGAGCGTGCCAATCCGTTCGACCAGCAGATCAAAAAAGCCGTCGGCGTCCACGTCTTTTACGTAAGTTACGTTTGGGGGACGGTCCGTAACACGCCACCAGTCCGCGACAGTTGCTCCAAGCGTCAGTTTGGAAATGGTTTCCACCTCGACGTTGATAAAGCGGCTGTTGAACAGGTCGGGGCGCAGCAGATAGGCAATCACGCAGGGGTCATGCAGCGGCGCACCGTCAGATCCGTATTTCTCTTTGTCGTAGCGCTCAAAGAAATCGGTCAGCTCTGCCACCACAGGTCCGGCGCGGTTGGGCAAGGCGCGAAAGGCTGCAACCCGCGGGGCGGTGGTCAGCGCCTGATGGGTGCAATCAAGCGGCAGCATCGTCACCGGAACGCCGGAGCGCAGCACAATATCAGCGGCCGTTGGGTCCACGTAGATGTTGAACTCTGCCGCAGGCGTGATGTTGCCCCCCTCAAAGAAACCGCCGCCCATCAGAACTATCTCTTGGATGTTCTGTTTGATGTCCGGCGCTTGGGTCAGGGCGGCTGCGATATTGGTCAGCGGTCCCAGCGGGCAGAGCGTCACGTCTTTGGAGCTGCGCAGGGTGTCGATGATGAAATCCACCCCGTGTTTGGCCTGCAAGGGGATCTGTGGATCGGGCAGGGTTGGCCCGTCCAGCCCAGTGCGCCCGTGGACGTGTTCGGCTGTGACCAGCGGACGGTCAAGCGGCGCATCACAGCCCGCAAACACCGGAATATCGGGGCGCCCCGCCAGTTCTACCACCTTGCGGGTGTTCAGTTCGGTCAGGGCCAGAGGAACATTCCCCGCCACCGCAGTGATGCCGAGGACTTCAAGTTCGGGACTGGCGAGCGCGAGCAGGATGGCAACCGCATCATCCTGTCCCGGGTCTGTGTCGATTATGATTTTACGTGTCATGCCATAGCTTTAGACCAGCCGCGTGAAAAGAAAAAGCGCCCCTTTTTGTAATAGGTGATCCCGTCACGGTGGTCGCTGATAAAACTTGGGCACAGAGTTCCTAACAGGCTGTCGGTTAGTGTTTATGGGCATCCTGACCCAACGCCATCCTAAGGTGATGGGCGCGATGGTGGTCCTTGCTTGCCATCAACCCGAAAAAACCGAGCCCCTTAATCCGTGCAATCGTAGCGGGATCGTCGGCTGTCACACGCAGTTCTACACCGCTGTCTGTCTGATCCACTCTGATCGTCCAGTGTTCATCGCGGGCCAGTTCCGCCGCGTGGGCAGGGACCATGCGCTGAAGCGCAGCGATCGTGTCTGCATCGCCGGTTGCAACAGCGTGAAGCCCATTCGCGAGGCTGGTTTCTGCAACTATGGTGTCGGTAACAAGCCGGTCCATATCAAGCAAATGCGCCCTCAGCCCCGTCAGATCAACTTTGGTCCAATCGGTGTTCGGGTCCGCCTCCAGAACATGCACCACTTCCGAGAGCGCTGCAAAGGCCCCTTGGCCCGGCTCGCTCAATAGCGCGGTGGAGTTGGAACCGCTCTTTTGGTCGGAAGAATGAGCCATACCATCAGTATGGCCTGTATGACCTGTGTGATCGGTTTGAGCGATTGCAAATGCAGCGCCCCCGAACCACACAAGTGTTACAAGTAGTCGCTTCATTCGCATGTTCACTTTCCCTTCAAGGTACCACTACAGGTTATCCTAAGTAAGTGGTTTAGCCATATGATCTCTATCATGTCTAAGTGGATACATCTTTTTAAAGACGCTCCCGTGCTTGCGTTGGCGCGGGGTGAGCCGGCCAAGGGAGGGTGGATCTTGGTGGCCGAACAGATCGGCGTTTCCCCGCCAGCGCTTTACCGCGAGTTGGCCCGCAGGCGCAGGTAACACCGCCCTACCAACTGCGCAGAAAGAAAAAGCGCCCCCTTGCAAAAGAGGACGCTTCTTAGTGGATTGCGATGTCGCGGGCTATTAGCCGTCGAAATCAACCGTTTCAACCAGCTTCAGCGAGGTCGGGCGCAGTTTTGCGATTTCGCCAAGCGGTTTGTTGTCCGCTGTGAAGCCGCCCCAGCTTTGCACCAGTTCGGACGCCTCGGAGCCTTCTTTCAACGGGTATTCCCCATTCACCTGCGCATAGATTTCCTGCGCAGTTTCAGAAGACAGCCATTCCATCAGTTGGATCGCTTCTTCCTTATTCGGGGCCGCTTTGGTCAGGGCCACACCGGACAGGTTCACGTGGGTGCCGCCGTCTTCGAATTTCGGAAACACGATGCGCACGGAATCGGCCCAGGCTTTTTGGTCAGGTTCCTCCAGCATCTTCTTCATATAGTAGGTGTTGCCGAGCGAAATGTCGCATTCGCCAGCGTGGATCGCTTTTACCTGCCCACGGTCATTGCCCGAAGGTTTGCGTGCGAGGTTGGATTTAACACCTTCCAGCCATGTTTTAGTATCCTCTTCGCCGTGATGGGCGATCATGGCGGAAACCAGTGCGAGGTTATAGGCATTGGTTCCAGAGCGGATACAGATGCGGCCTTCCCATTTGTCCGATGCCAGATCTTCGTATGTGGTAACTTCGCCGTCTTTCACCCGATCTTTGGACGCGTAAACGATCCGTGCGCGCGATGTCAGGCCGAACCACTCGCCGTCTGCGTGGCGGAATTCGGCAGGGATATTTGCATCCAGCGTTTCGGAATGAACCGGCTGTGTCACACCGGCGTCCACCAGGGCTTGCAGGCGGGAAATATCAACGGTCATCACCAGATCAGCAGGGGAGCGGTCGCCCTCGGCCTGAAGTTTTTCGATCATGCCTTTGTTTAGAAACACGAGGTTTGTTTCAACGCCGGTCTCTTTTGTGAAGGCTTCCAGCAAAGGGGAAACCAGTTCAGGTTGGCGATAAGAATAGACGGTAACGTCTGCAATGGCTGGGGCGCTGGTGAGGGTGGCAGCTGTGGCTGCAAGGGCGCTGATAAATCTCATAGGTTCGAATCCTGTCTTAGTTTCGGTGGCTCCTCTTAATACGACTAAATTAGTCGGGTCAATGGGTGACTGAAATTGTCGGAATTTATTTACCGCCCTCGGAGACTGTCCGGTTCAGTGTGGATAAATCAACTGGCACGACGGGGGGTTTGGGTCTAAGCAAGGGGCATGACTGACTATATTCTCCTGATCGTAGCCGCCTTTGGTGCTGGCGTGTTGAACACCATTGCCGGTGGCGGCACGTTTCTGACGTTTCCTGCGCTGGCCTTTACAGGCGTGCCGCCTGTTGTGGCCAATGCAACCTCTGCGGTGGCGGTGTTTCCGGGGTATCTGGCTGGGGCTGTGGGGTTCAAAGACGAACTGAAGGCGTTCGACCGGCGCCAGATGGTTCGTTTGACTGTGATAACACTGGCTGGCGGTCTGGTCGGGGCGCTGCTGCTGGTGGTTTCCTCAAACGAGGCGTTTGCCGTGGTTGTGCCATTCCTGCTGCTCGCCGCGACGCTGGCGTTCTGGTTTGGCGATACCATCCGCGATTGGGCAGCCCGCAAGGCCCGCGCGGTGACACCGTTTGGCGCAGCGGGGCTGTTTCTGGTCAGCGTGTACGGCGGGTATTTTAATGGCGGGTTGGGGATCGTGTTGCTGGCGCTGTTCTCGCTTTGGGGGATGACCAACATCCATGAAATGAACGGGCTGAAAAACGGCCTGTCCTTCGCATTGTCGGCGATTTCCGTTGCCGCCTTTGCGATCAGTGGCTTGGTGGAATGGCCCCAAGCCATCGTGATGATGGTGGCCGCAACCATCGGCGGCTATGCTGGTGCGCCGGTGGCCCGCATCCTGCCCAAGTCCGCCGTGCGTGCCATTGTCATCGCCGTCGGCCTTAGCATGAGCGCCGTTTTCTTCGCCCGCCTGTTCTAACAGTCGCTGCGATTACCCCGCTGCGCGTTCCGCGACCTTGGCCGCATTCCACAGTCCGTCCATTTCTGCCAGATCAGAATCGTGCGGCGTCTTGCCTGCGTCTTCCAGCGCGTCCTCTATAAACTCGAACCGTCTGGTAAATTTGCGGTTGGCCGCGCGCAGGGCTTCTTCGGGGTCGATGTCCAGATGTCGGGCAAGATTGGCCATCACGAACATCAGATCGCCAAATTCCTCTACCTGTTTGTCACGGGGCAAGGTGTCCACCGCTTCGACCAGTTCGCCAGCTTCTTCCGTGATCTTGTCGAGCACCTGCGTCGTCTCCGGCCAGTCAAACCCCACACGGGCCGCACGTTTTTGCAACTTCACAGCGCGGGTCAGCGCAGGCAGGTTGCCTGCCACCCCGTCAAGCGTGCGGGCCTTTGTCTGCCCTTTCGCTGCACGCTCTGCCGCTTTGATCTTTTCCCAATCGGCGGTCTGCTGCGCTGCGGATTTATCGCGGCTTTCCTCTCCGAACACATGAGGGTGGCGGTGGATCATCTTGTCAGCGATCTTTTTCGTGACGGTTTCAAAAGTAAAATGCCCGTCCTCCGCCCCCATCTGGGTGTAATAGACCACCTGCAACAGCAGATCGCCCAGTTCGCCCTCCAGCTCTGCCATATCCCCGAGCGCGATGGCATCGGCCACCTCATAGGCTTCTTCAATCGTGTACGGCACAATTGATTCGTAAGTTTGCTCAATGTCCCAAGGGCAGCCGGTTTCACGGTCCCGAAGACGGGCCATGATTTCCAACAAGCGGGGCAGACCGCCGTTTGGATCAAGACAAAGGGATTGAGAGGCGGATTGGTCTTTACTCATGCTTCGGGGTTCCTGATAGTCCGCCCAAAAGGAGACCAGAATCCATGGCCGTGATCAACCGCATTGCAGAATATTTCGAAGACATGAAGGAATGGCGGCAGCATTTGCATGCCCATCCCGAACTGGACATGGACTGTCACCAAACCGCCGCCTTTGTTGTGGAAAAGCTGCGGGCGTTCGGTGTGGATGAAATCCACGAACAGATCGGGGTCAGCGGTGTGGTTGGCATTATCAACGGGCAGGGTGAGGGGCCGACCATTGGCTTGCGCGCGGATATGGATGCGCTGCCGATGCCCGAAGAAACCGGACTGCCTTATGCCAGCACGGTCGAGGGCATGATGCACGCCTGTGGCCATGACGGCCATACAACCATGTTGCTGGGCGCGGCCCGCTATCTGGCGGAAACCCGCAAGTTTTCAGGGCGCGTGGCGCTGATCTTTCAACCTGGCGAAGAAGGGTCAGGCGGGGCGCGGTTCATGGTCGAGGACGGGTTAATCGAACGCTTCAACATTTCACAGGTCTTCGGCCAACACTCCCTGCCCAAATCCCCTGTCGGCACTATTGAAACCTGCACCGGACCTTTACTTGCGGCGGCGGATGACTTTGAAATTCATATCAATGGCTCAGGCGGCCACGCGGCCAGTCCCCATGAATCAGTCGATCCGGTGATGATCGCAGTGAATATGTACCAGAACCTGCAATCTATCGTGACGCGCAACGTCGATCCGATCAAGACGGTGGTGCTGTCCCTGACGCAGATCCATTCCGGCACGACCCACAATGTGGTCCCCGAAACCGCCATGCTGGCCGGAACAGTGCGCACCTTTGATAAGGACGTGCAGGCGCTGGTGGTGGAGCGAATGAAAGCGATTGTTCACAGCACCGCAGAGATGATGGGGGGAACGGCGCGGCTCGATTACAATTACGGCTACCCTGCCACCATCAACGATCCTGCCAAAACCGAATTCGCCTGCGACGTTGCCGCCGAAGTCGTCGGAGAGGCCCGCGTTGCGCGCGCCATTGCCCCGACAATGGGCGCGGAGGATTTTTCCTTTATGCTGGAAGAAGTCCCCGGTGCCTACTTCTATATAGGCAACGGCGACAGCGCCTACCTGCATCACACGAAATACGACTTCAACGATGAAGCCAGCCCAACCGGAGCTTCGGTTCTGGCCCGCATCGTAGAACGGGCGCAACCCTTGCCAGCCAAGTGATCCTGTTCACGAAACCTTGCGTCACGGAAATGGGCTTTGCCCTTCACGCAGCGCCACACTAGGTTAAGCGCCAACGCGAAATTGAAGGAATAGAATATGTCTGAAGAATATGTACCACCCAAAGTCTGGGAATGGGATTCCGAAAGCGGCGGCAAGTTTGCCAGCATCAATCGTCCGATTGCAGGACCGACCCACGATAAGGAATTGCAGGTCGGCAAACACCCGTTGCAGCTTTACTCTCTGGCGACACCGAATGGCGTCAAAGTCACTGTCATGCTGGAAGAACTGCTCGCTGCGGGTCATACCGGTGCGGAATACGATGCTTGGCTGATCAACATCGGGGAAGGCGACCAATTCGGCAGCGGTTTTGTCGACGTGAACCCCAACTCCAAAATTCCGGCGCTGATGGATCACTCCACCGACACACCGACCCGCGTGTTTGAAAGCGGTGCGATCCTGCTGTATCTGGCGGAAAAATTTGGGGCGTTCCTGCCATCCGATCCAGTGGCACGGACTGAAACCCTGTCGTGGTTGTTCTGGCAAATGGGATCCGCGCCTTATCTTGGCGGCGGGTTTGGCCATTTCTACGCCTATGCACCTGAAAAGTTCGAATACCCGATCAACCGCTTCTCTATGGAAGTGAAGCGTCAGCTTGATGTGCTGGATCGTCGTTTGGGCGAATCCGAATATCTCGGCGGTGCGGATTATTCCATCGCGGATATGGCGAACTGGGCGTGGTACGGTGTACTGGCGCAGGGCAAGATCTACGAAGCGGGGGAATTCCTGCAAGTAGACAGCTATAAAAACGTCCAGCGCTGGCAAAAGGCCATTGCGGATCGCCCAGCCGTGCAACGGGGCCGCATGGTCAACCGTGCCTTCGGTCCGCTGGAAGAGCAACTGCGCGAGCGTCACGATGCGTCGGATTTTGAAACCCGCACGCAGGACAAACTGGAACCGGCAGAAAACGCCTAAACCTTGTCACGGGGCTGTGCAGGAGGCTGGAAACTCCCCCTGCGCGGCCCTATCTTGAACGGTACACATCAGGAGATTTGCCATGCTGTTTTCGTCAAAGCCAACCACCATTCCCGCCGCCACAGACTGTCTGCCGGGTCGTGCGAACGAACTGCCGACCGCAGAGATGCACTTTGTGAACGGGCGTCCGTTGAAAGGGCCGATCCCAGAAGGTTTCGAAGAAGCAATCTTTGGCATGGGCTGTTTCTGGGGCGTGGAGCGCATATTCTGGAAGCTCGATGGCGTCTGGTCCACAATGGTAGGCTATGCGGGCGGATCGACCCCGAACGCAACTTATGAAGAAGTTTGCAGCGGACAGACCGGCCATAACGAAGTCGTGCGCGTGATCTATGACCCGTCGGTTATCAGCTATGAACAACTGCTTACCGTGTTCTGGGAAGGCCATGACCCGACCCAAGGCATGGCGCAGGGCAATGATCGCGGCACCCAGTATCGCAGCGGCATTTATACGTTCTCGGACGCACAGCAGGCACAGGCCGAAGCCTCCCGCGAGGCGTTCCAGCCACGGTTGCGGGAAAAGGGTTTTGGCATGATCACGACAGAAATCCTGCCCGCGCCCGAATTTTACTATGCCGAGGACTACCACCAGCAGTATCTGGCAAAAAATCCGTCGGGCTATTGCGGGATTGGTGGCACAGGTGTGACTTGTCCGATTGGCGTGGGTGCCTAACGCGCGCTCGACGGACCACATGTTCAGAAGGCCGGACGCGGGGAACTGCATCCGGCCTTTCCGTTTCAGGGGCAAGTTTTGCCCATGATTTGCAGGGCATCCGGGCATGACGCTTGACGATGCGGCTGCACTTACCTAATCGGAACACAACGATTGGAGCCTGCAAAATGCCGACATTTACCGCCCTGACCACACTCAGAGACAAATCCCGCGCCGAAGCCCTAGCAGAAGCCTGCGAGGATCTGATCCCCGAACCCACCGGCGTTGGTGTGTTCGAGGTGGAAGACGGCACCGGCACATGGGAAGTGGGTGCGTATTTCATCGAGCAACCTGACGATATTGCCCTGTCTCTGCTGGCTGCGGCCCATGATGCGAAACCCTTTGCAATCTCTGAACTGCCGGAAACCGATTGGGTCGCCCATGTGCGCCGCGAATTGGCCCCGATCCGTGCGGGGCGGTTCTTTTTGTACGGCAGCCACGACGCCGATCAGGTGCCAGAAGATTGCGTGCCCCTGCTGATTGAGGCAGCGATGGCCTTTGGCACTGGCCACCACGGAACCACACAGGGATGCCTGCAGGCGCTCCATGATCTCGACACCAAAGGATTCCGTGGCAAGAACGTGGTGGATGTGGGTTGTGGCACTGCTGTTCTGGCAATGGCGGCTGCTAAAATATGGCAGGGCGTTGTGCTGGCAAGCGACATCGACGAGGTCGCCACAGACACCGCAGCAGCCAATGTGACCTGCAACGATCTGAATGGCCGTGTGGAAATTGTCACATGCGCCGGCTTTGAACACGACCGGCTGCGGGAAAAGGCGCCATACGATCTGATCTTTGCTAACATATTGAAAGGCCCGCTCATTGCGCTGGCTCCTGATATGGGAAAAAGCTGTGAAACGGGCGGTCATGTGATCCTGTCGGGCCTTCTGAACGAGCAGGCAGACGATGTAAAAGCGGCCTACACCGCGCAGGGCTTTGATCTGGTGGACCATCTGATTGTTGGCGAATGGTCAACGCTGTGTTTGCAGAAGAAGCCTTAATCTGCCCAGATTTCGCCCCAATTCGCGTCTAATTTTACCTAAGCAGTTTGCATCGCCGTGGTTGAGGCAAAACAGTCTCAGGTTTCCCGTCGATTATCTTAGGGGGTTCGTGTGTATTTGCGAACGTGTAAGGGCTCGGGATGCAAACTGCACGATACTCAGCCTCCATGTGTCTGGACTGGGTAATCTCTAACCTATAGTTGGGATATGTGTGTTATGACCGAGGACAGAAAAACCTTTCAGAAACGAGTAGCCCGCGTTGATCCGGACTTTAAACCGACGCTCTGGCGCAAGTGGTTGCAGCGTCCCCGGCGCAAGGTCCATATTCCATTGGCGCGAACGGCACTGTGCATGGCGATGTTCTACGGCACTGTGACCGTCACTAAGGTTGTGATGATACAGGAGCTCGGCCCCCAAGGATACGAGGCCAAGGTTGCGCAGCTTGCATCAGGGACCGATGGCTCCAAGATCGCGGCAAAGCTGCTCGGGCGTGATCCGGTGTTGGCTTATGTGGAAAGCAACTTCCTGTAATCAGATCCAGCGATGACCAGTTGCAAGGGCGGCCCGTGGCGGGTGCGCCCTTTTTTGTGGGTAATCGGACCACCAGACACAAAAAAGACCGCTGAGGGAGGGCAGCGGTCTTTTTCATTTACGGCACAAAAGCCGTTGGAAAGCAGCGCACAACAGGGAGGAAATTGCGCCGCTTTATTCCTACGCTCAGAAGCGTGTCGGGATGTTGTCCAGATCGCCACGGATCAGGCCGATGTCGTTCAGTTCACGATCGGACAGTTGGGACAAAATCTTTGTTGTCTTGCGCTTTGTGTTCCACTCTACAACTGCGGAGAATGCAGCTTCGATGCGAGCAACTACAGTGTGGGTTGCAATGGCGCCGAAAGGAGCCACGTAAGTGTTGGAAGCCAGGGCCATGATACTTTTCCTTGTAAGTGTTTGACGCAGCGCGTCGGTTCGTTTGAACCCCAAATAGGCGGGGTTTTCAGCGCTTTCAAATATCAAAATCGCATAGCTGAACTGCCTGTTTTGCATAGCTTAAACGCGATGTCGCTTTTGAGTTATGAGGGGCTAAAAAAGGCCCGTTTTCGGGGTGAAATGTCGTTTTTAGAACAAGTGAAAAAGCGCTCCGATTTGCAACAGTTTTGCTGTTGTACAGTCCCGACAAGGCAACGGCGCATTTCGTGTCTTGTTCGTCACAGGGGGTTGCTTTGGCCGATGTCTGATACCGACTTTACGGCGTTCAAAAACGCCTCGCAGCCCCGTTAGATGCTTTTACTCTACGAATCATCACCGCCTCGCTCCTGCGTATTCTGCTTGGCGGATGTTCTTGTTTCGTGCTACGGCTTGAAAAAAGAACAACAAGAGCAATGACAAGGCAGGGCAGCAATGCGCGTTATCGGGATCGATCCGGGCTTACGCAATCTGGGTTGGGGAATCGTAGATGTGGCTGGCACGCGGGTGTCCCATGTGGCCAACGGTATCTGTAAATCCACATCGGGCGGACCACTGGCACAGCGGTTGCTCAGCCTGCACAGCCAGCTTGAAGAGGTCATTCGGCGACACCAGCCGACCACCTCGGCAGTTGAGAATACGTTTGTGAATAAAGACGGGGCTGGAACGCTCAAGCTGGGGCAGGCGCGCGGTATCTGTCTGCTGGTGCCAGCGCAATTCGGGCTTGAGGTAGCGGAATACGCGCCCAACGCGGTTAAGAAAGTCGTGGTCGGTGTTGGCCATGCAGATAAAAAGCAGGTGCTTCATATGGTGAAGATGCAGCTTGGCGGGGTTGATCCGGTTGGGCCGGATGCAGCGGATGCGCTGGCGATTGCCCTGTGCCACGCACATCATGCACAATTCTCGGGGCGGCTTGATGCAGCGCTCGCCAAGGCGGAAACGCGAAAGGGGGCCGCATGATCGGCAAGATAACAGGTCGGGTAGACTATAAGGCGACAGATCACGTTCTGGTGGACGTGCAGGGGGTCGGCTATCTTGTCTACTGTTCGGAACGTACCTTAACGGCGGTTCCCCCCAAGGGCGGCGTTGTGGCGCTCTATACGGATCTTCTGGTGCGCGAGGACAACTTGCAACTTTTCGGGTTTCTGACGCTGGCCGAAAAGGAATGGCACCGGTTGCTGACCAGTGTGCAGGGCGTGGGTGCCAAAGTGGGACTGGCCATTGCCGGAACCTTGGGTGTTGAAGGCGTCAGCCGCGCCATCACCCTTGGTGATGTAGCCGCCGTCAAAGCCGCGCCCGGTGTGGGGCCGAAACTGGCGCAGCGCATCGTGGTAGAGCTGAAAGACAAGGCAGCCAGCGTGATTGCAATGGGGGCGCAAGGATCAGAGCAGGTGCAGGCGGATGACTCCGTAGTGATTGAAGCGCCTGTGGCCATAACGGCGCCTGCTGCCCCTGTGGCAGCGGTGTCTGCCGGAGCGGCCTCTGCGGGGGCGCAGGCGGATGCGCTGTCTGCGCTGGTGAACCTTGGGTACGGACACGGCGATGCAGCCGTAGCGGTGGCGCAAGCGGCAGGGGATTTGCCCGAAGCGGACAGCGGTGCGCTGATCAAGGCGGCCTTGCGGTTGCTTGCTCCGAAAGGGTAGGTGCTGTGGCGCGCTGGCTTACAATGCCTGAGCGCCTCCGGCGGGAGTATTTGGGGAACATTGAAATGATGTCTTTGTACGATTGGAGAGCTGTGTGAACGAGCCAGACCCAACTTTGCGCCCTGATGCGCGGCCCGAGGATATGGACCGTGCGTTGCGGCCCCAATCCTTGGACGAGTTCACAGGGCAGGCGGAGGCGCGTGCCAACCTGAAGGTCTTTATCGAAAGCGCCAAGATGCGTGGGCAGGCGATGGATCACACGTTGTTCTATGGGCCACCGGGATTGGGCAAAACGACTCTTGCGCAGATTGTCAGCCGCGAGTTGGGGGTGAACTTCCGTATGACCAGCGGGCCGGTTCTGGCCAAGGCGGGGGATCTGGCGGCAATCCTGACCAATCTGGACGCGCGGGATGTACTGTTTATTGATGAGATTCACAGGTTGAACCCCGTCGTAGAAGAAGTGCTCTATCCTGCGTTGGAAGATTTCGAACTGGATCTGGTGATCGGTGAAGGTCCGGCGGCGCGCACGGTGCGGATTGATTTGCAGCCCTTTACGCTGGTCGGGGCGACAACGCGGCTCGGTTTGCTGACGACGCCGCTACGGGACCGGTTTGGCATTCCGACACGGCTGGAGTTTTATACCGTGCCGGAGTTGTGTTCTATTGTCGAGCGGGGCGCACGGCTGATGGGCGCCAACGCAACGCCCGATGGGGCGATGGAAATCGCGCGCCGTGCCCGTGGAACGCCACGGATTGCAGGACGTTTGCTGCGCCGTGTGGTGGATTTTGCTGTGGTGGAAAGCGACGGAACGGTGACGCAACAACTGGCGGATCGGTCGTTGACGCGGCTTGGGGTGGATCATCTGGGGCTTGATAATGCGGACCGGCGCTATTTGCGTATGATTGCCGAGAATTTTGCCGGCGGGCCGGTGGGCGTGGAAACCATGTGTGCCGCACTGAGCGAGGCGCGAGATGCCATTGAAGAAGTGATCGAGCCCTATCTGTTGCAGCAGGGTCTGATCCAGCGCACCCCGCGCGGGCGGATGCTGGCGGCCAAGGCTTGGGCGCATCTGGGGCTTGATGCGCCAAAGCGTGGTCCGCAGGGGGAATTGTTCGGCGGCTAGGCGTTCAGAGTATTTCTGGAACATTGAAGGGTGCAGCCGGATTTCGAATCCGTTAGAAGGACTGGCATGAGCACGATCACCCAGAACCCCGCCCCTTTGTTTACCGCTTCGGATACCACTTATCGCTTTGCCCGTTGGGGACGGCCGCTGGCGCCGGTAGTCTTTGGTGTGGGCGATGACAGCCTGCCCCATCTGAAAGAGGCGATTGCCCAGACGGTTGGCATTACAGGGGGGGTGTTGGCAGAAACCGATCCCGAACTTGGTGCGAATTTCATGTGGTTCTTTTGCCGGAGTTGGTCCGAACTGGCTGCGGTGCCAAATCTCGACAAGCTGTTGCCGAATTTTAACCGGCTGATGACCTCGCTTGAGGAGCAGGGGGCAAGCCGTTACCGGTCCTTCGGGTTCGACAAGGAAGGGGCTGTGCAACTGTGCATCGTGCTGATCCGCGTGGATGCCGCGACCGAGGAGATGTCGTTGCAGACCCTTGGCACGAGCGAGACCTTCCAGTCTCTGCTGACATGGAGCGAAGGGGCGTTTGCCGATGAATCCCCGATCGCGATCATCAAAAGCAACAATCTGTGTATCGTAAAGCCGGAGTACGCCGCCATTGTGCGGGCGGCCTATGATCCGATGTTGCCCGCCGCCACCGAAGACCCGAGCCATGCGCTGCGTCTATCGGCCCGTGCGAGTAAACTGGTGCAGGACATTGAAGATGGTGCATGAGTTTCCGGTCCGTGTTTATTATGAAGACACGGATCTGGCGGGCATCGTTTATTACGCCAATTACCTCAAGTTCATTGAACGCGCGCGCTCTACTATGGTGCGCGAGGCGGGGCTGGACCAGATGGCCCTGAAAGAGGGCGCAGGGCTGGTCTTTGCGGTGCGCCATGTGGATGCCACCTACCTGCGGCCAGCCAAACTGGATGATGCCCTGATCATTGCTACAAAACTGCAACAATTGTCCGGTGCCAAGCTGCTGTTTGAGCAAGACGTGATGCGGGGCGAAGAGATGTTGTTTTCCTCAAAAATTACAGTGATTTGCATGAATGCAGCGGGCCGCGTTGTTCGGCTTCCGGCAGAAATTCGCGCAAGTCTGGGGCTCTGACGTACATTTCACTGCCGATCGTGCAATGAAATATGGTTTTTTCCGCGCCGCCTGATTATGTTTGCTACAACAATCACGCCACTGGCAAACAGTGGCATCAGGCAGTCTTGGTATAAAGACGTAACATAGTCGGGCGGACACATGGAAACTGAAACACTCGCCGCAGTGCAAGAGGTCGATTTCTCGATGCTTGCGCTGTTCCTTCGCGCAACATTCACGGTGAAGCTTGTGATGCTGATCCTGATCTTTGCCAGCATCTGGAGCTGGGGGATCATTATCCAGAAGTTCATCAACTACCGGATTGCCCGTCGTGACTCTGAGACGTTTGATCGGGCTTTTTGGTCCGGTGATCCACTGGACGAGTTGTTTGACCGGCTCGGACCGGAGCCATCGGGTGCGGCGGAACGGATTTTCGCGGCTGGTATGGTAGAGTGGCGTCGTTCCCATCGCAGTGACGGTAATCTGATCGCAGGGGCGCAGGCGCGGATTGACCGCAGCATGGATGTGGCCATCAACCGCGAGAGCGAGAAACTGAACAACGGGTTGACCTTTCTGGCGACAGTCGGGGCTATTGCGCCGTTTGTCGGGCTGTTCGGCACGGTTTGGGGCATCAAGAACGCCTTTGAAGAAATCGCCATCCAGCAGAATACCAATCTGGCGGTTGTGGCCCCCGGTATTGCCGAGGCGCTGGTTGCGACCGCGCTGGGCCTGCTGGCCGCTATTCCAGCCGTTATCTTTTACAACAAGTTGAGCACGGACTCCGACCGGATTATCAGCGGCTTTGACAGTTTCGCCGACGAATTTGCCACGATCCTGTCCCGCCAGTTGGATAGCTGATCATGGGGGCCGGTGTCGTAGACAGAAGTGGCGGAGGAGGTCGCAAGGGCCGTCGCAGCCACGGGAAAAGCAAGCCGATGGCGGAAATCAACGTCACACCCTTTGTGGATGTGATGCTGGTGCTGCTGATTATCTTTATGGTGGCAGCACCGCTGTTGACCGTTGGCGTACCGATTGAGCTGCCCAAGACTGCAGCCCAGCCGCTACCGACCGAGGAAGAAGAGCCGCTGGCGCTGGCGATTGCTGCGGACGGGACGTTGATGTTGCAAAACTCTGAAATCAACCGCGCTGATCTGGTGGCTAAGATGCGGGCTATTGCGGCAGAGCGTCAGGACGACAAGGTGTTTCTACGCGCGGACGGGGCGGTGCCCTATTCCAGCGTAATGGAGATTATGGGCGCGCTAAATGCAGGCGGTTTCCGCAATATCGGACTTGTCACAGATGCGGGTGGACCGCGGCTGGACGGGACCGACGCACCGGCGGAGCAATAGGGGCGTTCCGTGGAGACCGGCACCAAAATATCAATCGGATTGCACGGCGTCTTGTTGGGGCTGGCGGCGTTTGGCGGCCCGTTGTTTGACAGCGACGAAAGCAATGCAATCCAGATTTCCGAAGTGTCGATCATCACCAGCACAGAGTTCGACAGCCTGATGTCGAGCGCGCCGTCCCCGCAACTGGACGAACCTTCGCAATCCCTGCCGAGCCTTTCGGAAGAACCGTCTGCGTCAGTTGATGCACCACAGGTGGAACAACCGGTTGAAGAGCCGCCGGTTCAGGAAACACAAACGCCGCCAGAAACCGACACACCGCCCGAAGCGCCTGATCTGGCCGAAGCGGTAGAACCGGACACGCCCCCAGAACCTGTGGTCGAAACCCCGCCAGAGCCGCCTGTTGAAAGCACAGAGACAGCCGATCAGACGCAGGAAGCAACTGGCAATACGGTTGTGACACCGGATGCGCAGGTCTCTGATACGGACACCAGCGGTCAGGTCTCGCCGGATCGTTTGGCATTATTGCGGCCTAAACCACGGCCTGCACCACGCATTGATAACAAGGTCTCTCCGGAGCCACCGACAGATGCGGAAACCGGTGCAGAGGCAGTGGAATCGACCACGCCAAGCGAAGACGTGGCAGAACCCGAAGAGACAAAAGAAGAAGTCGCTCCGAAGAAAAGCACGACCGAGATCGTGACCGAGGCAGAGCAGGACCCGAATTCTGCCGCGCCGATCAAATCCGCACGCCCCAAGGGCCGCCCTTCCGATATTGTTGCCCGTGCGCAAGCTGCCAAGGATGCAGCGCGCAAAGCGGCGGAGCAGGAACAGGCGAAACAGGCCGAAGCGGATAAAGCGATATCAGATCAGGCAGCCAAAGACGCGCAGGCCCGTGCCATTGAAGAAGCGGTTCAAGCCGCTGCCGCCGAAGCCGCAGCAGAGGCCGCCGCCAAGCCAAGCGGACCGCCTCTGACCGGTCGGGAAAAAGGGGCGCTCGTGCTTGCCGTTCAACAGTGCTGGGCACCGCCTGTTGGCGTGCAGGGCGCGGCTGATCTGGTTGTAACCCTGTCGGTAGAGCTGTCTCAGGATGGTAAACTGGTCGGAAATCCGAAATTGATTGAACCATCCGGCACCCCGCAGGGTTTGGTTCAGCAGGCATATGAGGCAGGGCGGCGGGCATTGATCCGCTGTGCGCCTTATGACCTGCCCCAAGACAAATACGAACAGTGGCGGCAAATCGAAGTCGTCTTTAACCCCCAAAACATGGCGGTGAGATAATGAAACAGTTTTTGAAGCTTTGCATTCTGGCAATGACGGTTGTGGCTCCGCTGCAGGGTCAGGCCCAAGGCAACGGCCCGCTGCGGATCGAGATTACCGAAGGTGTGATCGAGCCGATGCCAATCGCGATCCCCACATTTGTGGCTGAAAACGCAGGCGCACAGTCTTTTGCCCAGCAGTTGACCGATGTTGTGACCGCTGATCTGGTTAACACCGGATTGTTCCGCGCCATTCCGGCCAGCGCCCATATCGGCACCATCACCAATTTCAATGCACCGGCGCAGTTCTCCGACTGGAAGGCGATCAATGCGCAGGCTTTGGTAACAGGGGCTGTCAGCCTGACCGAGAACAACCAAATGGTTGTGAAATTCCGCTTGTTTGACGTGTTTGGTCAGGAACAATTGGAAGGCGTGCAATTCGCCGCCAGCAGTCAAAGCTGGCGCCGGATGAGCCATAAGGTCGCCGATGTGATCTATAGCCGCCTGACCGGTGAAGACCCCTATTTCGACAGCCGCGTCGCTTATATTGCCGAGGAAGGCCCAAAGAATGACCGCAAGAAGCGGGTGGCGGTGATGGATTATGACGGCGCGAATGTGCGCTATTTGACCGGGAGCGAAGATATTGTTCTCGCGCCACGATTTTCGCCCAACGCGCGAGAAATCATTTACACCACCTATGAAACCGGGGTGCCGCAGGTGTTCTTGATGAACGTGGACACACTGTCGCGCCGCGCTCTTGACGCGGCTGGCAAGGACATGACCTTCGCCCCGCGCTTCAGCCCTGATGGTCGCAAAGTGATCATGTCGCTTAGCAACGGGGGTAATTCTGACATTTATACCTTTGATATTGCGACTGGCCAGAAAACCCAACTGACCAACTCCCCCGCGATTGAAACCGCGCCCAGCTTTAGCCCTGACGGCAGCCAAATTGTCTTTGAAAGCGACCGTGGGGGTGGCCAGCAAATTTACGTCATGCCCGCCACCGGCGGCGAGGCCAAGCGGATCAGCTTTGGTCCGGGTCGCTACGGCACGCCTGTCTGGTCTCCACGCGGCGACCTGATTGCCTTTACCAACATCAGTGGTGGGCGGTTTCACATTGGCGTGATGCGCACGGATGGCAGTCAGGAAAAACTGTTGACCGGATCGTTCCTTGATGAGGGTCCAACTTGGTCGCCCAACGGGCGCGTGATCATGTTCTTCCGTGAAACCCAAGGGGAAAGCGGTGCTCCGGCGCTGTTTTCAATGGATGTGACAGGGCAGAACCTGCGCAAGATCGCAACTCCGACGTTTGCGTCCGATCCGGCATGGTCGGGCCTGTTGGAGTAGGTGACAGGGTGTTTCCCATAAGGTAGAAGAACTGCTATAGATGCAGTGAATTTAACGCGGTTCCAAAGCGCCCGAGACGCTGATGAACGAAAGGATGAGCAGATGAAAATGACGAAAATCGGCCTGATGCTGGCCTGTGTGACCGCTCTCGCGGCCTGTGACATGCGCCCTAAAACCGGAGATGATACCGGTTACAGCGGTGCGAATGCCAATGCAAACGGCGTAGGTGCCGGAGTGAACGACCCCGCGTCTGTGGCTTATTTCAACCAGACCATCGGGGATCGGGTGCTGTTTCTGGTAGACCAACACACGCTGACAGGGGTTGCGACGCAAACACTGGATGCTCAGGCGAACTGGTTGCAACAAAACGGCACCTATTCGATCACGATTGAAGGTCATGCGGACGAAACCGGAACGCGGGAATATAACCTTGCGCTGGGGGCCCGTCGTGCCAACTCTGTGCGGGATTATCTCGTTAGTCGTGGTGTCGCGGAAAGCCGGATTGACACTGTGACTTACGGCAAGGAACGCCCGCTGGCGATTTGCTCGAATGAGGAATGTTGGTCCAAGAACCGTCGCGCCGTCACTTTGGTGGCGACTGGGCTGACCAGCTAAATCGGACTGGAATTTGCGCCGTTTGCGAAACTTTGCAGACGGCGCGTTCATGAGTATTTGGGGAACATTGAAGATGCGGATTTTGCGGGCAATCTTGGTAGCGGCGGTTCTGACACCTCTGGGCGCGCAGGCGCAGGACGGTGAAACGCTGGCAGATATCCGGCAGGAGCTGGAGTTCCTCTATGCGGATGTCGTGTCGATGAAACGGGAGTTGTCCACAACTGGGGCGGCGACTCAAAGCAGTAGCAATGCCCCTGCCTTGCAGCGGATAGATGCACTGGAAGCCGAAATGCGGCGTCTGACCGGTGCGATTGAGGAAAAACAGTTCTGGATTGAAAGCATTGTCAATGACGGCACGAACCGGATCGGCGACCTGGAGTTCCGCCTGTGCGAGCTGGAAGCAAACTGTGATGTAAGCGCGCTTGACCGGACCGCTCCGCTGGGGGGGAAGATTTCAACCCGACCGCGCACACCGGTTTCCACGGGCGGTGGCACCCAAACCGGTGAGACAAGCGGGACCACCAGCACCGAACAGAACACGTTTCAGCAAGCTATGGCAGCTTACGAGTCTCAGGACTATGCCAGCGCAGCCGCGCAGTTTGATACGTTGATCTCTAATTTTCCGGGGGGGCCGCTAACAGGTGAGGCCCATTACTGGAAAGGCGCGGCACTGGCCGCTCAAAGCAACTGGGACGGGGCGGCGCGCAGTTTCCTTGAGAGCTTTAGCGGCGCACCGGAAGGCACCAAAGCACCCGAAGCGCTTTATCGTTTAGGGCTGAGCCTGAAGGAATTGGGCCAACAGGAAGAGGCCTGCCTGATGCTGGCAGAAGTCCCGATCCGCTATCCCGCCGCCTCTATTGTGGGTGAAGCACAGACCAGTCGCAGTGCCATAGGGTGTTCCTGAACCAGCGGCGCCTGCTATGACGCAGACGTTCCTTCAATACATGGATACGGTACCGGACGGGCCGCTTGGCGTGGCGGTGTCCGGTGGAGGCGATTCGCTTGCTCTGCTTGTTTTGATGGCAGAGTGGGCCAAACCGTTGGGGCGCCCTTTATATAGCGTAACAGTTGATCACGGATTACGGGCAGAGTCCGCAGCCGAGGCGCAGGCGGTATCGTTGTTGTGTAAAAAAATGTGCATCCCGCATAAGACACTGTTGTGGCAGAACCATCCCAAAAGTGGCAACTTGCAAGACAACGCACGGCAGGCGCGACAGCAGTTGATCGCAGGCTGGGCACGGTGCCACGGGTTGGCCGGAGTGGCGACAGGTCACACCAGAGAAGATCAGGCCGAAACCTTTCTGCTGCGGCTGAAGCGGGGCAGCGGCGTGGACGGGCTGGCCGGAATATTACCCCAACGCAGAAAAGACGGCGTGTTGTGGCTGAGGCCCGTGCTGGAGATGCACCGCGAATCCCTGCGGGACCTACTACGGGATCGCCAAATCGCTTGGGCCGAAGATCCCAGCAATCGGGACATCCGGTTTGATCGTGTGAAAATGCGTAACGCGCTGGAGATGCTCGGCGAAATTGGTCTGGGTGTTGAGGTTTTGGCCGATACGGCATCCCGCTTGCAATCTACCAGGGCCGCTTTGGAACAGGTCAGTGAGACCGCTCTCCGCCGCATTGCGACCCCCCGAGAGATTGGCTCTGTCCGGTTGGATGTTAAGGCGCTTTTTAATGAGCCCGAAGAGATCCGCCTGCGCCTTTTTGCCCATTGTTTGCGCTGGGTCTCCGCCGCACCCTACCGTCCCCGCCTAAACGCATTGAAACGGGCGCTCGTGGCCTGTCACAGCGGGCAGGCGCACAGCTTGTCGGGGTGTCTGTTGACGCCTGACAGAGCAGAAGGGGCGGAGATCACCCGAGAGGTCGCCGCGATGCAGAATTGTGACGGTGCGGCAGGGGTTTTTGACAGCCGGTTTGCTTGCGATAAAGCGGCCGGAAACTGGCGCCCATTGGGAAAAGACGGCATTTTGCTGCGTCCGGAGTGGCGTGAAACTGCCGAAAGCAGGAATGCAATCCTCGCCTCGCCGTCTTTATGGTATAATAACGAATTGAAGTCGGCGCCCTTTGTCGATAAAAACCCTGACTGCAAGTGTTGGCTGCGGAATGGAACGGAAAGTTTTTATGCAACCATTGTGACGCATTGAAAACGCCACGCGGAAACATATGTTTCACGTAACACTTTATTAAATACTCGGCACGTAAAGTGCCTTAAGGAGAACCGCCTTGGGAAATACCAAAAATCTGGCTTTTTGGGTCGTGCTGTTTCTGCTGATCGTTGCTTTGTTCAACATGTTCAGCAACGGGCAAAGCGCTGGCAATGAGAATCAGATCACTTATTCCGAATTTATCCAGTCCGTTGAAAAAGGGAATGTGTCCGAAGTGCAGATGGATGGTGAACTCATCACCATTGTGAACAAGGACGGCTCCCGCTTTCAGACAATCCAGCCCCGCGCGGCGATGGAATCCGACAAGCTGACCGACCAGATGATTGATGCCGGCGTCAATGTGAACGTAAAGGCGCAGGAACAATCGGGTTTCCTCTCGGCTATGTCTCTGTGGCTGCCGTTTTTGGTGCTGATCGGCGTCTGGATCTTCTTTATGAACCGGATGCAGGGCGGCGGACGTGGTGGCGCGATGGGCTTTGGTAAATCCAAGGCCAAGCTGCTGAACGAACGCCACGGGCGGATCACTTTTGATGATGTAGCCGGTATCGATGAAGCCAAGGACGAGTTGGAAGAGATCGTTGAGTTCCTGCGCGACCCGCAGAAATTCAGCCGCTTGGGCGGTAAAATCCCGAAGGGCGCGCTGCTTGTTGGCCCTCCCGGGACTGGTAAAACCTTGCTGGCACGCGCAATCGCGGGGGAGGCCGGTGTGCCGTTCTTCACGATCTCCGGTTCGGACTTTGTCGAAATGTTCGTGGGGGTGGGTGCGTCCCGTGTCCGTGACATGTTTGAACAAGCCAAGAAGAACGCGCCTTGTATTGTGTTTATTGATGAAATTGACGCTGTTGGTCGTCACCGTGGTGCCGGTTACGGCGGCGGCAATGACGAGCGCGAGCAGACGTTGAACCAGCTGTTGGTTGAAATGGACGGCTTTGAGGCCAATGAAGGTGTGATCCTTCTAGCGGCGACCAACCGTCCTGACGTTCTTGACCCTGCGCTGCTGCGTCCGGGCCGTTTTGACCGTCAGGTTCAGGTGCCAAATCCGGATATCAACGGACGGAAAAAAATCCTTGAAGTTCACGCGCGCAAGACTCCTCTGGGGCCGGATGTGGACCTGCGCATTATTGCCCGCGGAACACCGGGATTTTCCGGTGCTGATCTGGCGAACCTCGTCAACGAATCTGCTTTGATGGCAGCCCGCAGTGGCAAACGTTACCTGACGATGGAAGATTTTGAAAACGCCAAAGACAAGGTCATGATGGGTGCAGAACGCCGCTCTATGGTAATGTCCGAGGATGAGAAAAAGCTGACCGCCTATCACGAAGCGGGTCACGCCATTGTTGGATTGAACGTGCCGCAGCATGATCCGATCCACAAAGCGACCATTATTCCACGGGGCCGAGCATTGGGTCTGGTCCTGTCTTTGCCAGAGCGGGATCAGCTGTCCGTCACCAAAACCAAGTACAAATCCCAGATCGCTATGGCGATGGGGGGTAAGGTTGCGGAAGAACTGATCTTCGGGGAAGAAAATGTAACCTCTGGGGCGTCTTCCGACATTCAACAGGTCACACGGATTGCTCGTGCGATGGTGACTCAGTTCGGTATGTCAGAGAAGCTTGGCAACATCGACTATGCAAATCGTCAGGACACCTACCTTGGCCCGCAGGGTGGTGGGGTGAATGCCGGTCCGGATACGCAAGAAATCATTGACGCCGAAGTGCGCAAGCTGGTGGATGAAGGCTATGAACGGGCGAAGCAAATCCTGACCGATCATGCGGACCAGCTGGAAAACATGGCGCAAGGCCTGTTGGAATACGAAACCCTGACCGGTGCCGAGATTAAGAAAGTCATTGCTGGGGAGCCACTGAACCGTGGTTCGGATGATGACGATGATACTGATACTGGCGGAAATTCACCCAGTGTCGCGGCTGTTCCGAAAACGAAGAAGCCGAAGAATCCTCCTAAAGGGGACATGGAACCTGATCCGGTCTAAGGACTGGCTTCCTAAAGGAAGTGATCTTGGAAGAAATATTTAAAGACCTGTGCTGTGCGCGGGTCTTTTCTTTTGCGCGGGGCTGAGGTCTAACATCTTAAACCGTTCCGCATGGCGCGGGTGTGCAAGAACACTGTTAAGGAAGTCGTCCAATGCCCGCTTTGAAACCCACGAAACATAGCTGCGAAATCGTCTACCTCGGGGTGGTGCCGGATCGGGAAGCGGCCCTTGTTTCGGACCCGAAGGTCGAAGTTTTTGCAGGTTTTGCAGGTATCGATGGGGAATGCCATGCAGGGCTGACGCGCCCGTCGTGTTCCCGCGTCTTGTCACAACACGCCAGAGGGACAGAAATCCGCAACGCCCGCCAGCTCTCTATCGTTAGCGCAGAGGAATTGGAGCTGATTGCCGCCGAAATTGGACTGGATAGCATCGATCCCGCATGGCTCGGGGCGAGCATCATGGTACGAGGCTCACCGGACTTTACTTTCATCCCGCCCTCATCCCGATTGCAAAACGAAGCGGGCACAACCCTTGTGGTCGATATGGAAAACCGCCCCTGCATCTTCCCCGGCAAAGAAGAATTGGAGCCCCGATATCCGGGAAAGGGAAAAATGTTCAAGACAGCCGCCACCGATCGGCGCGGGGTCACAGCGTGGGTGGAACGGGAAGGCCCGCTAAAGGTCGGCGACCGGTTCACGCTTCATATTCCCAATCAGCGGCACTGGTCGCTGGAAGCCTGATACCGCGCGGACCCACGGAATCTGCCCTACGATCAGCGTGAATCGGTACAGGCGGCGATTACGGGTTGGATTGTGTCGTATTTGCTCTGGGTTCGGGGGGGCATTTTTCGGCATTAATTATCGATGTGACACAGAAAGACCAACACCCACAGGGAAGAGTGAAAATGGCTTACAAGACCGACATCGAAATCGCGCGGGAGGCGTCGAAACTACCGATCCAGGAGATCGGCGCGAAATTGGGGATCGGCACAGATGATTTGCTGCCGTTCGGTCACGACAAGGCCAAGGTCAGCCAGTCTTTCATCGATTCTGTTCAGGATCGCAAAGACGGCAAGCTGGTGCTGGTGACTGCCATCAATCCAACACCTGCGGGCGAAGGTAAAACCACCACGACCGTTGGGCTGGGCGACGGTCTGAACCGGATCGGCAAAAATGCCTGCGTTTGTATCCGCGAGGCCTCCCTTGGTCCAAACTTTGGTATGAAGGGCGGTGCTGCGGGCGGCGGCTATGCCCAGATCGTGCCGATGGAAGATATGAACCTGCACTTTACGGGGGATTTCCACGCAATTACTTCTGCCCACTCGTTGCTTTCGGCGATGATCGACAACCACATCTATTGGGGCAACGACCTTGAGATCGACGTGCGCCGCGTTGTCTGGCGCCGCGTTGTGGATATGAATGACCGCGCTTTGCGTCAAATAACGGCCTCTCTGGGCGGTGTTGCCAACGGTTTCCCGCGTGAGGCGGGTTTTGACATTACGGTCGCGTCCGAAGTGATGGCGATCCTCTGTCTGGCGCGCAATCTGTCGGATTTGCAGGAGCGTTTGGGCAATATGATTGTGGCCTACCGCCGCGACCGTACGCCGGTTTACTGCCGTGATATCAAAGCGGACGGCGCGATGACTGTACTGCTGAAGGATGCGATGCAACCCAATCTGGTGCAGACGCTGGAAAACAATCCGGCTTTCGTACACGGCGGCCCGTTTGCCAATATCGCCCACGGTTGCAACTCTGTAATGGCGACGACAACGGCCCTGAAGCTGGCTGACTTTGTTGTGACGGAAGCTGGATTTGGTGCGGATCTCGGGGCCGAGAAGTTTCTCAACATCAAGTGCCGCAAGGCGGGTCTGGCACCGGATTGTGTTGTGCTGGTCGCCACGGTGCGCGCGATGAAGATGAACGGTGGCATTGCCAAAGCCGATCTTGGCGCGGAAAACGTGGATGCGGTGAACGCTGGCTGCCCGAACCTCGGTCGCCACATCAGTAACCTCAAAAGCTTTGGTGTGCCTGTAGTGGTCGCTATTAACCACTTTGTCACGGACACGGATGCAGAAGTGCAGGCGGTGAAGGACTATGTGGCGGCGCAGGGTTCTGAAGCGATCGTTTCACAGCATTGGGAGTTCGGTTCCAAAGGCTCCGAGGCGCTGGCGACCCGCGTGGCAGAGATTGCCGAAAGCGGTGCCTCCCAGTTCGCGCCGCTATACGGTGATGAGATGCCTCTGTTTGAAAAGATCGAGACCGTCGCAAAGAGAATTTATCGTGCAGATGAAGTGCTCGCCGACCAGAAAATACGCGACCAACTGCGCCTTTGGGAAGAGCAGGGCTATGGGAATCTGCCGGTTTGTATGGCTAAAACCCAATATTCCTTTTCGACTGATCCGAACCTGCGCGGCGCGCCGACAGGCCATTCGGTGCCGGTCCGTGAGGTGCGACTGAGCGCGGGTGCGGGCTTTGTTGTTGTGGTCTGCGGAGAGATCATGACCATGCCAGGCCTGCCGCGGGTGCCCAGTGCCGAGAACATCCACCTGAACGAGGCCGGCCAGATCGAGGGCTTGTTCTAATCGATCCCGCCGGAGTATGTTCCGGCGAAGGCGAACCAGTTCTGGCCGGGGGCGGTGCCTCCGGTCAGGGTATTTTAAAGACGTAGAAGGGCCATAGGGTGACTGGGAAAATTATCGACGGGAAAGAATTTGCGGCCTCTGTTCGGGCCAAGGTGGCAGAGCATGTGACGCGGTTGAAGGCAGATCACGATGTGACGCCGGGCCTTGCTGTGGTGCTGGTCGGTCAAGATGCGGCTTCTGAAGTTTACGTCCGCAACAAAGGTAAATCCACATTGGAAGTGGGGATGAATTCGTACGAGCATAAGCTGCCGGCGGACACATCCGAAGCGGATCTTCTCGCGCTGATCAACCAGTTGAACGAGGATCCGGCAGTGCATGGTATCCTGTGCCAGCTTCCCTTGCCGGATCACCTCAACGAGGAGTTGGTGATCAACTCTATCGTGCCGGAAAAGGACGTTGACGGGTTTCACATTTCTAACGTCGGACGGCTGAGCACGGGGCAAAAGTCTATGGTGCCTTGCACGCCGCTTGGCTGTTTGATGATGCTGCGCGATCATCACGGCAGCCTTTCGGGGCTAAACGCAGTGGTCGTTGGACGGTCCAATATCGTGGGCAAACCGATGGCGAATCTGTTGCTAAAGGACAGTTGCACCGTCACGATTGCCCATTCCCGCACCAAGGACATAGAGGCGTTGTGCCGGACCGCGGACATCGTCGTCGCGGCGGTCGGGCGGCCTGAAATGGTGACGGGGGAGTGGATCAAAGATGGTGCCACCGTGATTGACGTGGGCATAAACCGCATACCGCATCCGGAAAAAGAGGGTAAAACCAAACTGGTTGGCGATGTGGATTTTGCCTCTGCTGTTGAAAAAGCCGGGGCGATCACCCCTGTTCCGGGTGGTGTGGGTCCGATGACTATTGCCTGTCTGTTGGCCAATACTGTAACGGCCTGTTGTCGAGCCAACGGGCTGGATGAACCCGACGGGCTGACGGCTTGAACGCTTGAAAATGAAACGCGACGCCGGTTTTGGGCCGGCGCCGCGTTTTTACTCAAATCACTTTTCAGAGCAGGCCACGCGTACTGTTGCGCTTGAATACTCGGATTACAATCCTGCTGCATGACCGGTTTTACTGCGCCGGTATAGAAGATGTAGGGCGCTTCACACTTCCATCAAGTTTTTTATGCTGCGATTAAGCTCGCGGCATTGGCAAAGGCAACGCTTGCGTGCCCGTTAGGACCGCGACAGCTTTGGTGGACATCAGCGGTTCGAACACCGGATCATTGCAGCGCAAGCCGCCGGTATACGCCCCGAAAGCAGGCAGAATTACGCGGCTGTCGTCAATCAGGAAACACGGGCGTGACATGCGGCCCGCTTTCATACGCAGGCTTGCTTTGGGATGATAATGGCCAGAAATCTCGGCTCGTGCGCCAGATTTCGCGATATGTCGAAACACCAACGGTCCGGTTTTATATTCCGACATATGTGTGCCGCCAAGGTTAACAGGTCCGGGATCGTGATTGCCTTCCAGCCAGATCCAGCGCCGGCCGGCCATCATCATGGTCAGTTGCGCGTGATCTTCGGGTTCCAGTGCGTTCTGTCCGGCGTCGTCGTCAAAACTGTCCCCAAGGCAGATCACGCTGAGCGGGTCGAGCGCATCTATCGCCTGTGCAAGCCGGTCCAACGTCTCGCGGTTTTCATAAGGGGGGAGCAACGCCCCGCCCCGTCGGGCCATGCGGTCCGATTTTCCGAGGTGAAGATCGGACACACAAAGCAAGCGTCGCTCCTGCCACCAGAGCAAACCAGAGGCGAGCGCTGTCAGGGTGATCCGGTCCAAATTGAAAGAATAGCCGTGCATCGCGGCGTCATGCTATTCCTTGGGCGGGAAATCAAGTCAAATCACTCCAACCCCGCCTCTCGCATCAGTTCAGCGGCTTCAATCGCTGCCGCGCGATCAATTGCAGCGCCGTAGATCGGTACCTTGCCCACCTCCAGCAGCATCGGCGCGCTAAGCGGCGTGACATGGGGTGCCTTCACATGATCAATCCGTCCTTGCACACGGGTCAGCATTTCTTCGATCCGGCCAAAATCAACCAGCCCGCCCATCGCCTCGGCGCGGGTGATCTGCAACAACAGATGGTCTGGATCGTATTTAAGCAGCGTATCGTAAAGAATATCTGAAGAAAACGTCGCCTGCCGACCGGTTTTGCGTTTCCCTGGCAGGTTTTTAACGATCAGCCCTGCAATCGTGGCCACGTTGCGAAAGCTGCGTTTCATCACGGCGTTATTGGCAAGCCAGCCTTCCAATCCGTCGCGCAAGTCCTCGGGCGACAGCAGGGCGGCAGGGTCCTCCACCGCATCCAGCCCCCAGATCAACAACGCGTAATCGGTTGCGACAAATCCGATCGGATGCAATCCGGCAAGTTCCATCCGCTTTGTCACCAGAAGCCCTAGTGTTTGCAAGGCGTTACGGCCCGCAAACCCATAGAAACAGGTGTAGGCCCGCGTGTCCCGCCAGTAGCTTTCCACCAGCATTCGCCCCGGTTTGGGCAGCATCGACACCTGTTGCTGTATCTCCAGCCATCTGCGCGTGTGTTCAGGCAAGGCCGACCAATCACCGCTGTTCAGCAGTGCAATCACACGGGTCGAAAGCAGGGTGGACGTGGCAAATTTGGTGCCGGCAAATGTGGCGATGCGGGGCTCCTTGCGGCCTTTGGTAACCTGCACCGTCATCTCGCGCAGGCCCTCGTACCGCACCACCTGTCCGCCAATTAGAAAAGTATCGCCTTCCGTCAGGGTTGCTGCAAAGCCTTCTTCGATCTCTCCCAATGGTGCGCCGCCTCGACCGCGCCACCTCACGTTCAGTGTTTCAGTGTCGACAATCGTACCGACATTCATCCGGATGCTTTGGGCGCTGCGAGCATCGCGCAATTGCCACAGACCGTCCGGATTAAGCATCAAACGCTGCCACCGGTCATACGCCCTGAGCGCGTAGCCCCCCGTGGCGCAGAATTCCAGACAAGCATCAAAATCGGGTCGGCTAAGTTCCCCGTAGGGACCGGCCTGTCTCACCTCATGATACAGCGCAGTGGCGTCGAATGGACCGGCGCAGGCGCGTAGAAGAATGTGCTGGCAAACCACATCGCGCGGTCCTTTGGCGCGGGGTTCACCGTCGAGGGTGTTCTCGCGCACGGCTTCTAGTGCGGCTTGCGCTTCGAGCACCTCAAACCGGTTGGCAGGCACGATCACCGCGCGGGACGGGGCGTTATAGCGGTGGTTGGACCGCCCGATCCGTTGCACTAGCCGTTTGATATTCTTGGGCGCGCCCACTTGAATCACCAGATCCACATCGCCCCAGTCAATCCCTAGATCAAGCGTGCCGGTACAGACCACCCCGCGCAGACTGCCCGCGACCATCGCGGCCTCTACCTTGTCCCGTGCTTCTCGAGCGAGCGATCCGTGATGTAGGGCAATGGGCAGGGACTGATCGTTGGCAGCCCAAAGCGCGCGGAAAAAGATTTCTGCCTGCGCGCGGGTGTTGATGAAGATCAACGTGGTATTTGCTCCTTCCACCAGCTTCAGCACGTCATTGACCGCATAGGCCGCCCCCGCACCAGCCCAAGGGGGCGGGGTTTCGCTGTGCAGGATCGTTATGTCGGGTTCGGGGCCTGGATCGGCCTTTATGATCTCGCAAGGGAGCGGGTTGGGTACCAGAAACCGGCCGAGCGCGGGAGGATCTTCGACGGTTGCTGACAGGCCGACACGTCGCATATCAGGGCAGAGCGATTGCAGGCGGGACAGGCAGAGCATCAATTGGTCGCCCCGCTTGCTTTCGGCGAGCGCGTGGATCTCATCCACCACAACCCTTTGTAATCCCGCAAAGATCTTGGGTGCGTCCGGATAAGACAGCAAAATAGCGAGCGATTCCGGTGTGGTCAGAAGGATATGGGGCGGATCGGCACGCTGCCTTTTGCGTTTGGTTTGAGAGGTGTCGCCGGTGCGATCCTCTACCCGTATGGGCAGGTCGAGCGCTTCAATCGGGGTTTGCAAATTGCGGCGGATGTCTGCGGCCAGCGCCTTGAGCGGAGAAACATAAAGCGTATGCAGCCCATCCTTCGGGTCCTCTGCCAGCGCAATCAAGGTCGGCAGGAACCCGGCGAGGGTTTTGCCGCCCCCGGTTGGTGCAATCAGCAGGGTTGCAGGCGCATCGGCGCGATCCAGAAGCTGCTGCTGGTGGGGGTGGATTTGCCAGCCACGGGTTGCAAACCAGTCCTGAAAATTTTGCGGAAGGGTGTTCATTGTCTAGAGGTAGCGCGCGGTTGCAGGGTTGCAAAGGGGGCTGGCTGCCCCCCGACCCCCGCGGATATTTAGAGCCAGAAGAAGCGCTGTCAGCTTGGGCGGGGTTTCAAGGCGCGGATGTGGCGGATCACGGTTTCCGGCAGGCTGGTATCGGCGCCGTCTGGGGCGGCGTCCAACGCGCTTTCGACGTCTTTTTTCAGGATGCCGATGGTGTTGTCGTCGGCAAAGCCGTCGCGGGCGAATTCGATGTTTTCAAAGCCGGAGGCGAGCCAGTTCTGGCCTGATGAGGTATGGATCAGGTCGAGAAGTTTCCGTTCGTCTATTTGTGCGGCATCCGCCCAATCCAACACCAACCGCGTTGTTGCTGTGTTGGTGGCAGCCAGCAGGTTGTTGAGAACCTTGGCCGACATACCGGCACCTGTACCGCCCATATGATGGAAATGGGCGCCCATGGCCGAGAACAGCGGCATGAGGTGTGCGATATCCAGATCACCACCGCCGAGCATGAAGGAAAGGCGCGCCTCTTGTGCAGCGATTGCGGCGCCGGACATGGGCGCGTCAATCAAGGTGCAGGGGATACGATCTTTAAGGGCTGTAATATAGCGCGGCGACAGGGTGGAGGAGATCACCACATGGGTCAGCGCAGGCAGGCGGTTTAGCAAGGCTTGGTCGGTGAAGAGGAGAGCCTCGGTCTGGGCGATATCGCGCACGACGCTGATCAGAATTTCCGTTTCGGCAGGCAGCTTCGACGGGTCGTTTGCGATGGTGTAGCTGTGGGTTTCGTAGTGCGAAGGGTCACGGATATCAAATCCGGTTGCATCAAATCCGGCGGCACATAGGGCGGCCAACATGGGTTCCCCCATGCGGCCACAGCCTGCAACAACTGTCTTCAGCCGCGTGGCTGCTCGATCAGTGTTCGACAACAGATTCCGCCACAAACAAGTTGGCCCAAGCCCGTTCGACAAGATCAATTGCCATTTTGTGGGGGCGGCCTTCGTAATCGCAGATGGATTTCATCTGGGTGAACAGGAAAGGCGCATGATAGGCCGCATAAGTGTTGTCGACCTGTGGGTAGAGTTTGGAAAACAGGTGGATCAGAACCTGTTCGTCCAGCGGCATTTTCATCGCCTTGGACACCAGCGCGTAAATCTGGATCATTTGGTCACGGGTCGGGCGGTCCACCAACACCTTGTAGTAAATTCGGCGCAGCGCGGCACCGTCAAAAATTTCGGCAGGGTGGAAGTTGGTCGAAAAAATCACCAGCGTGTCGAATGGGACGAGGAATTTTTCCCCCGATTGCAGGGACAAGATATCCTCCCCGCCTTCCATCGGGACAATCCATCGGTTGATCAGTGCCTGTGGCGGTTCGGATTGGCGGCCAAGGTCATCCACGATGAAAACGCCGCCGGTTGCCTTCAGTTGCAGGGGCGCCTGATAGGTTTTGGAGTTGGCGTTGTAGTTCAATTCCAGCATGCTAAGCGTTAGTTCGCCGCCGGTGATAACCGAAGGCCGGTTGCACAGGACATAGCGGTTGTCGAACTGCATCCCTGTGCGCCGCAGAGAGTTCGGGTCCGCGGCGCTTTCTTGTGCGTGACCGTGCACGATCGGATCGTAGACCGAAATCACCTGACCGGAATATTCCAGTACTTTGGGCACAAAAATTTTATCCCCGAGAGCATCCCGTATGCCGTTGGAAATAGAAGATTTACCATTTCCGGGTGGGCCGTACATCAGGATCGACTTGCCGGAATTTACCGCAGGGCCAAGTTGGGTGAGCAACCCGTCAGGTATAATCAAGTGGCCCATTGAATTTTCGAGCGCTTCTTGGGTAATCCCCACGTCCGCCACAGATTGCAATTTGACCTGTTCACGGTAATCATCAAGCGGGATTGGCAGGGCACCAAAGTATTCGGATTGTGCCAAGGCATCAAGCGCACGGGATTTACCACTTTCGGACATCTGATAGCGCAGTTCCGTGCCGGATTTTCCGGTCACTTCCAGCATGTTCTGGCTGCGCGCCATCTCAATCAACTCAAGCGCTACAGGCGTAGAGCAGCACAGCGTTTGTTCCACCTCACCCGGGGTCGAGACGTTTTTACGAAACATCGTCTTAATTAAAATATCCCGCGCGAAGACAGGATTAAGCCCCGTTGCCGCCACTGACATTGGAATCTTGGGCGGATGCAAAGTACGCGCCTGCATGTTCATATCAACACCACTGCTTTATGTTTTTTATGGATCGAGCCTACTCTGACTACCCTGAATGGGTAAACAAAAACTGTATTTGATTTTGCGGATCGGGACGGTTTGATTTAACTTGTCTGAAACAGGCAACAGCCCGGGGGCAATGGTGCGAAATTTATTCTGGGTTTGGTATGCCTTATTCCTGATCGGGCTGCTTGCGTGGCTTGCTTTGATGCGGGTGAATGATGGTGCGGTTCTGATCCTCAGCTTTGATGGGGATGCGATCCATATGGCGCAAATCGTACTGCGCATGCAGGCAGGGGATCTGCCACATCACGATTTTCTCACCCCGCTCGGAGTTTTGGCGTTTCAGCCGATTGTTTGGTTAATGAATGCCGGCTTCGGTCTGGGCGCAGCATTTGCATATGCCCCGGTGTTCATTGGGTTAATCTGCCTTCCGGCGGTCTATTTTGTGGGGATCACACGATTCTCACCTGCAGGTGCGCTTGCTTTTGGAGGCGTGTTTCTGGTGCAGTTGCTGGCGCTGGTGCATGGCGGGGTGGAGCCGACGGTTACCGTCTCTATGTATTACAACAACTGGTGCTGGGCTGTGACCGGATTGCTGGTGGTTATGGCGGTTCTGCCGCCTCACCATTTCGGTTTGAAAGCGGTTTGGGCGGAGTCATTGATACTTGGGATTGGTGTGGCGTTTTTGACGCTGACCAAGGCGCCATTTGCCGTGTTTATTCTTCCGGCGCTGATCGTCGCCCTTTTGGTGCGAGGACAGCTACGGATGCTCGGGTTCGGGGTGATGTGGGCGTTGGTGGTGCTGGTTGCTGTGACATTTCCGTTCGGCGCTGTGGCTTATTGGCAAGGATATGTCGCCGACCTGCTCTATGTTGCGCAATCGGGGGCGCGGGGGCAACCTGGTGCGCCGTTGCCACTGATGCTGCTGGCTCCGTCCCAGATTGTCGGTAATCTTGCCGTTCTCGTGGCCATCCTTTTTCTGCGTCAGGCGCGGAAATCGCCCGAGGCGCTTGTGCTGTTGGTGCTGGCGGTCGGGTGGATGTTGATCGCGCATCAGAATTGGCAGAACGATCCACATTGGCTGGTGATCGCGGGGTTGATCGTGATGGTGTACGCGCGGAACGTAACACTTTACAACCGTTTCGGTTGGCCGCTGCAAAAGGCGCTGCATAGCGTTTCGGTCTTGCTGTTTGCATTGGGTGCGCCCTTGTTAATAACGCAGTTTCAATCTCTTCTGATCCACAATAGCCTGAAGCCGGACCGGTTCGCTGCGGTGTTGCACGATGCGGACACGAGTGATTTGCGGTTCCGAAGTGCAGTCACTCAGGACGTCAGGGGGGAGCGTCCATTGAGCGGCTTTTCTAAAAGCGAAACCGCATCGGCGACTTTGAATGGGGAAACCCTGCCTGCGTGTCAGAAAATTACCGGCCTGCTGAATGATCTGGCCGAGACCGGCGCGCGGCTGGACCGCTTCCCCCAGACCAATGGGGCAGAGGTGCTTTACGCGGACTGGGTTAACGGACTGTGGTTGTTTTCGGGTACGGCACCCCTGCAAGGCGGTGCCCCGTGGTATTACGGGGGGACGGCAGGGTTTGATGCGGCTGATTTTCTGGTTGTGCCCCTGTGTCCGATGGGGCAGGGGGTGCGCCGCATGATCCTTAACGCAATCGAGCAAAGCCCCGATCTTTCATTTCGCGAAATCGCGCGAAACGATCTGTTTATCTTACTTCAAAAACAGTAGCCATCAGGAGCCGATACCCGCCTGTAGCAACAGATAACAGGCCAGCGACGTGCTGAGCGTGACGCCATAAGGGAATTTTCCGCCCACCTGCCAGGATTTCCACCCTGCCAGATAGGGTTTGAAGACCCCGATAGCGCCGATCCCACGGTGCAGTGCAACGGTCAACAGCGACAGAGCTGCTAACAGCATAAGGAACATAGTCGCATCCCCAAGCGCGATGAATGGCGCCATAGCCGCGATAAATTTGCTATCGCCCCCGCCCATGTAGCCGAAAGCCGTTAACAAAAAACCAACGGCCAGCATTAACGCGGCTTGCGCGATGCGCAGAGCGTACAGATCAAGCGGGAATATCAACAAACCGACCACAGCGAAGGCAAGAAACAGACCCAGCGTCGTCTTGTTGTAAATCTTCATGTAGCGCAGATCGCTTATCGCGGCCCAAATGCAAAAGGGCAGCGCGATCAGCAGAAGAACCACTGTCGGGTCCAACGGGTTTTCCATCAGCTTTTGATTGTCCGTGTCAGCGCTTCCAGACTGCGGACGGCCTCTTCAAAGTGGCGTGGATGGGCGTCAATTGCGTCTTCAAGCAGGCCGCGCCCGATGTCAGTATCGCCCTGTTTTACTGCGGACAAACCGGCAGTGTAGAGCATTTGGGCCTTTTCCGTTTCGCTCATCGGGACGACGGGCAGGCTGTAGTTCTTCTGCGCAGCCCGCGCGAGCATCAGATTGTTCTTGGCGGTGAAAAGTTTGCGATCATAGGTAATGGCCTGAACAAACAGCTTTTCCGCGCCTTTGTAATCGCCGCGGGCCATTTTCGAATAACCCCAGTTGTTCATCACATTGGACGGTTTTGTGGTCAGCCCACTTGCGATTTCGTAAAAACTGTCGGCTTTTTTCCATTTCTTCTGGCTGTCCGCAATCATCGCTTCCAGACGGTAGCGCTTGTAGGTTTCGACAGTGGGGGGCACCTGATTCAACTGGGCTTCGGCGCCTTTCCAGTCATTGGTGCGGATCAGGGCGTCAGCGAAATCGATCCGGTCCTGATCTGTACCTTCCTTGGAGTCCACCAGTTTTTCAAAAACGGGAACGGCCTCTGCCGCGCGTTTGGCACGGATCAGGGACTGGGCCAGGCCGCGGCGGAATTCGATCCGGTCAGGGGCTTTTGTCAGGGAGCTGCGAAAATATTCAACGGCTTCGTTCGGATCTGCCACCGTCAGCATAATATCGTTAAGATCGGTTGCATCAACGACGCTTGTAGGATCAAGATCCGCAGCTTTTGATGCGTCGCCATTGTCTGCACATGCGCCAAGTGCCAGCAAGCCGGCGATTGCGAGTGTGCCCATTAGTGGATTGCCCATGGGTCTGTTCCTGTACTGCTCGTTTTAGCCCGAGTTTGATGTGGATAGCAGCAGATATTTGCCGTTGCCCCGCCTCACCAACTCGAAGTCGTTATTTATATTAGGAGAAGAATACTCTGAGTTATCCATAATTGCGATAACTTTGGTCAAATTTTTGCGAATTTCTTCAGAATTGCCGTTATCTAGACCATATGCGAGCTGAAAGACACGCTTTGCCTCAGCGTATTCGCCCTGGGACATTAGGACGACACCCAGATTATTCCAGGCCGGCACGAATTCGGGATCTTTATTCACAGCAAGTTGCAACAGTTCATTGGCGTGATGCAAACGTCCCAAGTGCATATTGGCCGATCCAAGTGCGCTAAGCACATCCGCATTCAGACCTGTTTCAGACGCCGCCCGAGTGTAGGCTTTCAACGCCAGCTCATACTCTTTTGAGGCCATCAGACGATGCCCCACGGTTAGTCCATCCACAGCCTCGGTAACTATCTCTGTTCCTGCGGGCGCTTTCAGTCCTTCATGGACCACTGCAAGGGAGCGGGACTCGACCGTGCCCATACTGGAACAGGCGCCAAGTGCGACTGTTGCGCTTAATGCTGCCAGTGTGGCCTGATTATTTTTGAACCATGTGAACATAGATATCAAAGACCGAAGGTCCCACCATAATTACGAGAAGAGGAGGCACCGTGAACATCATGGTGCAGAGTGTCATTTTGGTCGGCAGCTTGTTCGCCTTTTCCTCGGCGCGGGTCACACGTTTGTCCCGCATTTCAGAGGCATATACCCGCAAGGCTTCACCAAGGGATGTCCCGAATGTTGCAGACTGAATCATCACGGTAACAAATGCTGAAATATCCTGACAATCACAGCGTTCAGCCATGTCGCGCAGAACCACTGGGCGCTCCTTACCGGCGCGCATTTCATTTGCGACGATGGTAAATTCCTCTGACAGGGCAGGGGCGGACGGTGCGATTTCCTTCGCTACACGCTGCACAGCCTGATCAAGCGATTGGCCAGCCTCAATGCAGACCAGCATCAGATCGAGCGAGTCAGGAAATCCGTTTAGGATTTCTTCCTGACGGGTTCCACGGCGTTTCTCGACCCAATAGATCGGTGCGTAGTAACCGACAAAACCCGGACCAAGTGTCTGGATCGCAAGCCATTTCAGATCAGATGTGCCGCCGGTAAGAAGGAAGGTGTAGACAGTCCCAAGCAGAAGCCCCGCCAGCCCGAGAACAAGTTGCAGAAAGTGGAACGTCCGCACCGCGCCCTTCGTTCGATACCCGGCTTGGATAAGCTTCAGGCGCCGGTCTGAAAACTCCTGTTGGTCCTGTGGTTCCAGATAGGCAGCAAACTTGTCGAGATTCGGCCCTTTCTGCTTTTCCCGCAGTTCCAGTTTTGGCTGATCCCCAGAGCCCCGTTTCGGGGTTGGGTTGCGCACCGCTGATCCGGCAAGGCGGTCGAACGGGTCTTCTTTCTTGGTCAGAAGGAAGGGCAGGGTCATAACAATGCAAAAAATGCCAAGCACGCCCATCGCGATGAACGGACCGGCGGGACCGAGGATTTCTACAAGGTATGTATTGAACTGATCAAGCATCTGACGGCTCCTATACCTTAATATTTACCATGTGACGCATGACCAAAACGTTAATGGCAAGCATCACAAACACGGCAATTGCGGCGGGCATATAGTATTCGGTAGGCTTCACCGCATCATAATAGGTTGGATTCATGACATTCACCCCGCCAAGCGCGGCGAGCGGGAAGCCGGACAGGAACATACCGGACCATTTTGCCTCGGCGGTGATGGCATTCACACGGCGGAACAGTTTAAAGCGGGAACGGATCACTTTGGACAGCCCGTCGAGAACCTCTGCCAGATTACCACCGGCTTTGGCCTGAATGGCCACAGCAACAGTCAGAAAGCGCAGGTCGGGCACGTCAATTCGTTCCGCCATGTTGTTCAGCGCCGCGGCGATATCCGCACCATAGGCGGTTTCATCAACGATCATGCCAAATTCAGAGCCGATCGGATCGGGCATTTCATTGGCTACAATGTTGATAGCATTGGAAAACGGGTGGCCCACACGCAGGGAGCGCACGATCAAGTCCACCGCATCGGGAAGTTGTTCTTCAAACGCGGCCATACGTTTTTTGGCTTTGCCGCTCAGCCAGAAATAGACGCCGCCCCCGCCAATGAGAACAGACAGAATACAGCGTAATACCAGACCGGTTTCAGTGAAATAGGTCAGGCCGCCAAAGCTGAGTGCGGCAACAAGGATCATGACCATAATCAGCGCGGACGGCGAGAACGCGATGTTCGCCTGCTGTGCCTTATGGCTAAGAATGGACATAATCGGCAGTTTCAGGCCGGACAGATGCTGGTCCCGCTCTTTGCGCAGTGCCTCAAACACCTCTTCCTGCGCCTTACCGGTTTCCATCATCGCCAACCGGCGGTTCACGCGGCTGTTCAGCTTGATGGATTTGCCAAAGGTCACAAGGTAGATACCCTCGACGATCAGAACAACGCCGACGAAGATCAGAAGATAGATAACTGCCTGTGTACCCATAATAACGGTTCCTTATTGCGCGGCGGTTTGGCGGCGCGGAGAATAGATGCTGGAGGGCAAATCATAGCCCCACTGCTTAAAGCGGTCCGAATAGAGAGAGCGCAGTCCCGTCGGGGTAAAGTCCCCGATAAGTTTTCCGTCTTTTCCGGTGCCTTCGATTTCGTATCGGAAGATTTCCTGCAAGGAGATCACATCCCCTTCCATGCCGGCCACTTCCGTGATGGAAACCATCCGGCGCGAGCCGTCCTGAAGACGTTTCGCCTGCACGATCAGATTCACCGCCGAAGCAATCTGCGAGCGCATTGCGCGCAGGGGCATTTCCACCCCTGTCATGGCGATCATGTTCTCCAAACGCGCAACCGCATCTCTTGCGGAGTTGGCGTGGATCGTCGTCATGGACCCATCGTGGCCAGTGTTCATGGCCTGAAGCATGTCGATCACCTCATCGCCGCGGGTTTCCCCCACAATAATCCGGTCCGGGCGCATCCGCAGGGCGTTTTTCAGACAGGCGCGGGCGTCTACTTCGCCTTTGCCTTCAACATTCGGCGGGCGGGTCTCCATCCGTGCAAGGTGTTGTTGTTGCAGCTGAAGTTCCGCCGTATCCTCAATCGTGGCGACACGTTCGTCATTGGCGATAAAGCTCGACAAAGCGTTCAGCGTGGTGGTTTTACCCGACCCCGTACCGCCCGAGACGATGATGTTCAGGCGACAGGCCACGGCCGCTTGCAAATAGGCGGCCATTCCATCGGTGAATGCGCCAAATTTAACCAGATCGTCGATGCCGAGCTTGTCTTTCTTAAACTTCCGGATCGAGACCAGCGCCCCGTCGATCGCAATCGGTGGCACCATCGCGTTGAAGCGAGAGCCGTCAAGCAAGCGGGCATCCACATAGGGGTTTGATTCATCGACACGGCGCCCCACAGCGGATACAATTTTATCGATCACACGCAGCAGATGTTTGTCATCCCGAAAAACCACCCGCGACAGCGACAGTTTGCCGTTTTTCTCGATGAATATCTGCTTGGGGCCGTTGATCAGGATATCGGCGATATCCTCGTCCTTCAAAAGCGGCTCAAGCGGGCCGAGGCCCGTGACCTCGTCGTACATTTCGTTGTTAAGATTGGTGCGTTCCTCTTTTGACAGCACCAATCCCATTTCTTGGAGCCCGTCCGAACAAATAGCCGAGATTTCGCGGCGCAGATCTGCTTCAGAGGCGCTCTCGATCGCGCCGAGGTTCAGGTTTTCCAGCAACCGCGTGTGCATATCCAGACGCACATCCATCAATTTCTGGGCGCGACGCTCCTCACGGCTGAGGTTGTCCGACTTGGCTTTTGCAGCAGGCGCAGCTTTGGGCGGCGCTTTGGCGGCCACCGGCTCGGGCGTAGGCGTCAATGGTGCTTCAACCGTTTCCGGTGCTTCACTGGCGTCCATCGGTGCCGGCTTTGCGTCCGGCTTTTTGTATCTTTTGAACATCTTCTACTCCCCGTTATTGGGCGTCGTCTTTTACGAGTTCGGATATTGTCTTGGCGATCTTGAATATTTCCTTACGGAGCGGATTTTTTGCGGCGAGTTCTGCCAGCGGGATGCCTTCATCCCCGGCATTTGACACCGGTTTACCGCCGTCAGGGAGGTGGTAACGGAATTCGATTTCAAGACTTTCGGCCATGCGTTTCACCCGCTGTTTACCAGACATATCGGTAAATTTCGGGGCACGGTTGAGCGCAAATTGCACCTTCTCAAATGGCAGATCTTCGGCCTTGAGCGTCCGCACGAAGCGCAGTGCATTCTGAGCGCAGCGCATGTCGAGTTCGAGCACACCGAAGTAAAGTTGCGCTTCTTCCAGAACGACCTCGGACCAGCTGACGAGTGCTTGGGGAACATCAACGATTACAAAGTCATAGCTTGATTTTGCCAAGGTCAGAATGTTTTGTATGCCGTCTGGTTCAACAAATTCTAGCGGCAGTGCATCAATAGGGGACGAGAGCACGTCGAGCCGGTCTTTATAGGCGGTCATAGCTTGTTGCAAACCAGTGGCATCTGTCGCTGCGGCATCGGATAGAAACTCGAACACTGCTTCAGAGCGGGGAACGTCCAGATAAGTGGATACCGCGCCGTACTGGAAATCGAAATCGAGAATACAAACCTTTTTATTCTCATTCTCACTAATTTTCTGCAGCTCCCAAGCCAGATTGGCCGCGAAAGTGGTCGCACCGACACCACCACCCAACCCGTAGACCGGCAACACGATTCCGCTGCGTGTTGTATCGGCGGGCGGCATGGCAACGCCGGCAGGTGCGGCGGGCGGGGGGACTGGGACGTTCGAAATGCGATCAATCGCATCATGCAGCGCCCCTTCGGGCAGCGGGTAGGGTGCAAAATCATCGCAACCCATGCGCATCAGCTGGTGCAATGCAACTGTGTTCAGCTCGTTGGGGACAAGGATCACCTTAATGCCGCGGTCGCTGGCCGCACGGATTGCATTAGCGACAGGTGTCAGATCCTGTTCATCCTCCTTGTCGACCGCAACGGTGACAAGTTTCAGGTCTTTTCCTATATCCGAATTTAAGGCAGCCTCGGCGGCTTCAAACGTCAGGGCGCCCCAATTCTCGTCGAATTCGGTCTCCATATCTTCGATAAGAAGATCGAACGCTTCAATGTCACGTGCGATAGCGCAGGCGATCACCTTATCCGCGTTCTTTAGTTCTGTCTCGGCGCTCATACCCTCGGTCCACCCAAATGCGGGACTTTCCCCGCTTGTTTTTCACGCGCGTAATGCGCCCACTCTTCACATCGGAAATATATTAAAATTGTGGTAATAATTTGTTTGATGCGGGCAATTTTAATGAAACCATTGCCCGCACCGGAGAAGCTGTAAGCTGTTATTCTTTAGTGTCTTCGGTCGTGTAAGTTGTCGAAATATACTGATCGTAGACATATTTGGCGTATTTTCCGTCCAGATCCGAAGCCCTGCCTTTGCGCGCAAAACCGTACACTTCTGTCACTGTGCGCCGGTTTGCCCGGTTCGGGGCTTCGGTCAGCACGACAGGGCGGGTTTCCCCAAAGGAGGCAACGGCCTGGACCTTGTGCCGGTCAACGCCCTGGCTCACCAGATAGTTCACAGCGGCAACGGCCCGTTGTTTGCCAAGGCGACGATTGTAGGCGTTCGAACCAACCTTATCTGTGTGCCCATAAACGCGGAACACGATCTGGGGGTGCGCCTTGATCCACTGTGCCTGACGGCGCAGCTGGCTTTGGGCGGTTGCGTCCAAAGCTGCGGAATTAAAGGCGAAATTGATCTGTGCCGGTGCTTCTGCTGCGAATTTGCGCGTCAGGTTAGCCGTCAATGTGCCCAACTCTCCCGAGAGAACCGCGACGTTGTGGGCGGTTGAGACTCCGAGACTGCTGTCGTTGATCTCGGACCCTGCTTCCGGCCCGATATAAGCGAAAGAATTGTCAGTAACCGAACAACCGGCGAGCAGGAGAGCCACAACAGCGGAGGATGTGATTGATACCGTTTTCATGTGCCTTACTCCATCACATAGCCGTAGGAACCAGTGAAGTCCTGGGAGGACACGGTTCCAGTGGCTCGTTTCACGGTTTTGCCTTTACGATTGCCGGTGACATTGCCCAAGAGGAACAATTCGCTTTCGTTGGGGATTTTCACGCGGTCCGTTGGCAGGCTGAGGCTGTCGCCATTCACCGGAGTAACAAGGTGTGGCGTAACGATCACAACCAGCTCACTTTGATCGCGGGAGTAATTGGCGCTGCGAAACAGGGCGCCAAGGATCGGTACATCCCCGAGCCAGGGCACTTGGGATGCCGCATCAGAGAAGTTGTCCTGCAGCAGACCTGCAATAGACATGCTCTGCCCGTCGCGCATTTCCACAACAGTGGTTGCCTCACGCTTGGAGAAGGCTGGAATGACCGAACCGCTGACCGTGATAGACTGGGTCGGGTCCAGTTCGGACACCGCGCTTTCAATAGTCAGGTTGATCAGGTCGCCGTCTACCACGATGGGCTTGAATTTCAGTTCAATACCAAAGGGTTTGTATTCAATTGTGATGCCGTCGCCGTCCGCAACGGGGACGGGGAACTCGCCACCGGCAAGAAAGCTTGCCTCGTTACCCGAAATCGCAACGAGGTTCGGTTCAGCAAGGGTGCGGACCAAACCTTTGGTTTCCAGTGCCTCCAGCATCAGGTTAATCGCAAGATCACCCGAGGAGAACCCCAGAGAGAACGCACCCTGTTGACCGGTGGTCGCGACCCCGACACCCGTCGTAGTCGGAGTTTGAAGCAGAGATCCGGTGCCAATCTGGGCAATCGGGCTGTTGCCCGTAATATCCACGCCGATACTGGCGGACAGGTTTTTTGCAACACTGCGTTGCATTTCTGCAAAGCGTACCTTCAGCATAACTTGCTGCGAGCCACCGACTGTCATCAGGTTAGTGACACGTTCCGGTGCATAGCGTTCAGCCAGATCCAGCGCACGGGCCAGTTTCTGTTTGCCTGACACACGACCCGAAAGCACGATGCCGTCATTGGCGGTGCGCACTTCGATGGGTTCGCGCGGAAGGATCTCACGCAGGCGCTCTTTGAATTCCGCCAGATCGGGGGACACATGCACATCTACGTTAGTGATCAGCTTTCCGTCCGCAGCCAACAGGGTCAAAGTTGTGCGACCAGGCGATTTTCCCAGAACATAAATGGTCCTATCCGACAGCGTCGCGATGTCCGCGATGCCCGGATTGGCCACTGATAGTTCTGCAAAGGGCTGGTCGGATTCCATGACAATGGCACGGTTTACGGATACTTTAATACTGCTTGTCGTCGCGCCACGCATGATTTTCAGCACATTTTGCGCTGCTGCGGGTGGTGCGATAAAGCCGGTTGCGCATACGCCCAACAGGCCTGCTGTTAACAGGTTTTTGATACTCATGTGATCCTGCCTCTCTGAACCACTACTGCTTTGATCTGGGTCTTTGATGCCCGATTATTACCGAGCACACTGCGCCAAATGGAATTTATTATCAAGATTCAATATTTTGTAAGGGGCAGTGTATGTTGAAACAGGGCAACAGTGTCACAGTCGGCCCCTTGATTTCACAGCAAGACGGGCGCCGTGGCGCCCGTCAATCTGGTGCAATCGAGAATCTGTAGGATCAGTTGGAGCAGGGGATCGGAATTTCGATCACTTCTGCGCCACGGCGGGTTTTGATGGTGCAGATTTCCTTTTCGACCAGTTTGATCTGTTCGCGGCCCAGCAGATCGTCTTTGGTGATCTCGATCTGTTCGGAAGTTGATTCATCGTCGATGCCACGCAGGGACAACAGCAACTTACCGGTGGACTGCGCTTGAACCAGTGCCGCAATGGTTTTCACATTGGCGGCAACGGTAACAGTCCGCGCAACAGTCGGGCGGTTGCGGGTTGCATCAGCTTGCTGGTCAATCGCGATCAGTTCCAGCCCGTTCAGGATCAGCTTCGTGACGGTTTCCTTTTCGGTCTTACCGGTCCAGTAAACGTCAACTTTGTCACCAGGACGCAGGAATCCGGATACACCGGAGGCCACGTCCACGCGGATCGCAAAGGCGCGCATCCCTTTCTTCAGGCGGGAAGACACGCCGGCATCTTCGCCAAGGCGAGTCACTTTAGAGGCGAGAATTGCCTCGCCCGGTTCCATTGTACGCAGCACTGTGCGGAACTCGTCGTCTTCTTCGTTGCCGATCAGGGCTTCCAGTTCGGAAAATGAATTTTCCGGAACGGCTGCCAACGGAAATTCTACTGCTTTCACGTCTTCTTCTGTCAGCGGTTTGCCGTATTCCAGTTCGTTCGCTGCGACATAGACAGTCTTCAGGTCGATCTTCTGGACTTTTGGCGTGTTTTTCTGTGCGAGAGCTGCTTCATACTGATTGAAACGCTCCATCGCCATGTAAACGGCGCCACCAGCGATAGCGACCCCCATAATTAGCACTAATGCAAAAACCATACGCATGTTCTTCACCCGCTCTTCTTGTATCTGATTACTCGATTGAACTCATTTATTCGGTTGAGTTGCGTCCCGTGGCAGCGCGCGTTGACGTGCAGGCAGCCGCTTAAGCTATTGTTCAGGAGTATCGTTTGGCGCACCCCGTGACCATCTGAACTGTTCCACCAAAAAAAAGCGCGACCCGATCAATGATCGTTCGCGGCATACAAATCTTTTTGTTTTGCTGCCGCTTGGCGCGGTGGAGAGCGAAGGGCCGATGGCCCTTCGCTACAGCATCAGTCAGCTTACGATACGGAAGTCGCGGACAGCTGGGTGTTGATGTCGGAGGCCAGGTCTTCCATGCCGCCGCGGATCGCTGTTACAACAACGCCACCAACCAGTACCAGTGCGGCTGTCAGAACAACCCAGTCTACAGTTACAGCGCCGTCTTCGTCTTTAGCAAATTTAAACAGTTTCATTTTTGAACCCTCCAAGGTCACATTTAAGTTTTTCTCTTAGACCCGGTTAACTGGGGGAGCGTTCTCGTCAATGCTCGGCCCGTCGTGTCTATGAAGCTATTTATACTGGGAAATGTGACCACAGTTTGGCGCATAAACTTGGAATTTCTAAGATTTTAACATTTTATCAACGAAGCGTGAAATTCCCTTATTTTCTGATACTTTACTTGTGAAATTAATTTTGAGATCGGCGGATTTCTGCGCGGCTTCAGGGGGTTTTCGGCAAAAAAGCCACAGTTCAAACACACAATCTCCTAGCTTTGCTGCCGCTTTTTTGCGATTCCTAGGAAAACAAAACCAAAAGAGCAGAGCAGTGACAGGTAATTCCGCATTCAAAGCGGTGTGTTTGGCCGGAGCAGTCCTTATAGCCGGAGCACACGCCCCGCCAGCAGGCGCGCAGGGCATCACATTCAAGAAGGTGGGCGTACCCGGAAAGTCCTCGGGCAAGCGCATCAATGTGCAGATCTCCCCTGAAGAAGACTATTATAAACGTCTCCACCGCGAAAAGATGGAAAACCAGAAAGCCAAAGCGACCGAAGAAACAGCCGAAATTGCGATTGCCACGGTAAAGCCTACGGATCTGCAAGACTGGTTCTGGGACGATAACTCGCCTCTAATGACAGCAGCGGCTTCGGGGCGGCTGGAAAAAGCGCTGCATAGCCTGAGCAAAAATCCCGGCCACTCCGCGCGCCTGTCTCCCAATATCGGGCATATGCAGTCGCTGGCGGATAAATACGGCGGTAATATCTTGCTGGCCACTTTGGGTAAGAATGTCTCGCCTGCGTTTGTGCTGGCAGTGATTGGCGTAGAGTCGGCCGGGCGTGCCGATGCCATCAGCGGGGCAGGGGCTGTGGGGTTGATGCAGCTGATCCCTGATACGGCTGCGCGGTTTAATGTGACCGACAGCACCGATCCTGCGCAGAATATTAAAGGCGGTTCGGCTTATCTGGACTGGTTGCTGAACGAATTTGACCGGGATCCGTTGCTCGCCCTTGCCGGTTACAACGCCGGAGAGAACGCGGTTAAGAAACACCTCGGCGTGCCACCCTATCCCGAAACCCGCGCCTATGTGCCCAAAGTGGTCGCGGCATGGCAAGTCGCCCGCAGCCTGTGTATGACGCCGCCAAAATACGTGACAGACGGATGCGTCTTTAAAACAAGAGCCAGTAAATGACCAATAAAAGACCGCTTGCCGTAGATATCGACGGGACGTTTCTAAAGACCGATATGCTGTTTGAGGGATTCTGGCTTGCCTTGGGCAAACAACCCCTGAAAACCATCAAAACCGTGTTCAGCCATTTCAACGACCGCGCTCGCCTGAAACGGGAGATTACCGAGCTGGCGGATGTAAATGTGGAACTGCTTCCGGTTAATCCGGATATTCAGGCCTATATGGAAGAAGCCCGTGCCGAGGGACGCGAGGTGATCTTTGCCTCTGCCAGCGACACGACATTGGTGCAGCGGTTGGCCGATTACCACGGGGTGGAAGGGGATCACATCGGATCGGACGGCGCGGTAAACCTGAAAGGGGAAGCCAAGGCAGCTGCCTTGAATGCACGTTTCGGGGAAGGGCAATATGCCTATGCCGGGGATCAGAAACTGGATTCCAAGGTATGGCGTTCGGCGGGCGAGGCGATTGTTGTCGGACGTCACCCTTCGGTCGTCCGCCAGTTGAAAGCGGACGGTGTCGAGGTTGTTCAGGTCAAGAAGTCATGGTCTCGCCGCTCTCTGGCGATGGGGTTGCGGCCCCACCAGTGGGTCAAGAACGCGCTGTTGTTCCTGCCCCTGATTGCCGCCCATTCCGTTGATCCCTTGTCGATCATGCGTGTGATTTTGGCGATTGCCGCTTTTTCGGCAGCGGCTTCGTCCATTTATATCGTGAATGACCTGCTGGATCTGGAAGCGGATCGCCAGCATCCGAAAAAACAATTCAGACCGCTCGCGTCTGGCAACGCACGGATTCCGGATGCCATGCTGATGAGCTTTGCGCTTGGGGTGTTTGCGCTTGGGGTCGGGTATATCATCGGCTGGGCGCTGTTGGGGGTGATCGCGCTCTATATGCTGCTGTCGCTGTCTTATTCACTGAAGCTTAAGAAAATGCGCTGGGTCGATATTGCGACCCTTGCTGCGCTTTATACTCTGCGGGTGATCGCGGGCGGGCTTGCCGCGCAGGTTACTGCGTCGGGCTGGCTGGTGGGCCTTATCTTTCCAACCTTCCTTGCGCTTGGTTGTGTGAAGCGGTTGACCGAACTGACCCTTGCGAAATCGGACGGCAAAGTGCCCGGACGCGGCTATCGCAAATCGGACCGGGAGGATCTGGTGAATGTCGCAGGCCTTGGCGTGTTCTTTTCGCTGCTGGTGTTCCTGATGTATACGTTCAGCGGCACGGCGGCGACGCTCTATCAGGATATCTGGATGCTGCGCCTAGCGATTATCCCGCTTGCGCTGTGGCAGATCCGTATGGTGCTGCTGGGTTGGCAGGGGAAGCAGGATTACGACCCGATTGTTTTTGCCATGCGCGATAAATCCGGTGTCGCAATCATCGCTGTCACGGTCCTGATCATGTTCTACGCCGCAGGGAAAATTGTCTGAGACGTGAACCGTTTCAAACCGACAGTTTCTTGAAGATCGGCTCGGGGATGGATTTGATAATCGCCATGATGTAGCGCCAGAAGAACGGCGTATAGAGCGTGTTTTTACGCTTTTCATGGGCGGTCCATAAGTCCTGAGCGATCTGTTCGGGGCTGGCGACAAGGAACATGCCTTCAATCCCCCAAGTCATCGCCGTGTCCACAAACCCCGGTTTCACGGTGACAACATGTCCGCCGCTGCGGTTCAGACGGTTGCGCAGGCCAGACAGATAGGTGTGGAAACCGGCCTTTGCTGCACCGTAAATGTAATTCCCGATCCGGCCGCGATCCCCTGCAACCGATCCGATCCCCAGAACTGTGCCGCCTTTGCGCGCTTCCATAATTGGGGCGAGCCCGTGAAGGAAATTGACAGGTCCGGTAAAGCTGTCCTGTATCGTCAGATCACCCACATTCGGGTCTGCATCAACATCATCTTGCGGCGCCATGGAACCAACGAAAACGGCGGTGTTGATGATACCGTCATTGGCTTTGGCGGCGTCATAGATCGGCGCGAAGCTTTCTGGTTTGCGCACGTCAAACAGCACAGCCGCCGCCGAAGCTGCGCCCCGTGCAAGACAATCCGCAGCGGTCCGGTCAAGATCATCCTGATCCCGTGCGGCAAGCACCAGATGCGCCCCTTGTGTGGCCGCTTTGCGGGCGAACGCGCGGCCCATAGCCGAACCAGCGCCAAGTATTATCCAAGTCTGGCTCATGCGGGAGTCCTCAGTTTCAGGCGGCGGATAAGATCGGTTTTGAAGGCGCCTTCCGGATCGGCTGCCTCAACGGTTTTCTGCCATTCCGCCAGTTCGGGATACATCTGACGGGCCTGCGCCGCGGTGGCCAGACTGTCTTTGGCGAAATAAATGCGGCCTCCGGCTTCGGCGGCCAGTGCGTTTAGTTGGGCCACCAGCGCACGGGATTTTTCGCTGTTGGGAAAATCCAGCGCCAGCGTGAAACCTTCCATCGGGAAGGAGAGGAGCCCCGCCCGTCCCGCGCCCGTGCGTTTCAGTACGGCAAGTGGCGAGGCAAGTCCCGCATCGGCAATCAGGCGCAACATGTCGCGCAGGGTGCGCTCGGCTGTTTCATCGGGCAGGACGCATTGGAACTGGTGAAAGCCGCGTTTGCCGTAGAGTTTGTTCCAGTCGTGGATTTTGTCGAGCGGGAAAAAGAAATCCTTCAGGCTGCGCAACACGCCACGCCCCTGTTTCGGGATGCGGTTGAAATACATCCGGTTGAACAGGCGCACTGTGGGCGGCGAGAGTGCGAATTTCGGCGCGTTGAACGGCACTTTGCGCGGCTTGCGCCGTTTCGGGGCCATGTTTGAGCTGGTCAGCTCTGCCTCTTCCAGAATGCCACGCCCGAGGCTTTGGCCGTTGGCCGTGCCGTCGATCCAGCCGACACAATACGTCGCGTTTGAAGCCTTTAGCATCTCCATGAACTCTACCAGATTGGCAGCGCGGCGTTCGTCCACTTGTATCAAGCGGGAGGAACAGGGGATCATTTTGATTTTAGCTGACACGATGGCGCCGGTCTGGCCCAAGCCGCCGATTGTGGCTTTGAACAGGGCCGGATCGCTTTCAGGGGTGATGGTTTTGGTGCTGCCATCCGCCCCCATAAGGTCAACCGCTACGACATGCTGACCGAAGGTTCCTGCCTTATGGTGGTTCTTGCCGTGAACATCGTGGGCAATACACCCGCCGAGCGTGGCAAATCCTGTGCCCGGCATGACCGCAGGCATCCAGCCTTGGGGGGCGAATGTGTCCAGCATATCGGTGATGGAACAGCCCGCTTCGGCGTGAAGAATACCTGTTTCAGGATCAAAGCTGATAAATCGGTCCAGTCGGGTCATGTCGATGGCGCGACCGTTGCCGTTTACCGCCGCATCCCCGTAAGAGCGCTGCGCGCCGATGGCAGGCGCGGGGCTCTTCTTTAGGATTTGCGACAGGGCAGCCGGTTTCTCCGGACGGGCCAGTTCGGCCTTTCCGGTTAATACACGGCCCCAGCCGGTCAGTTCAGCGGTTTTCCAGCGCATGTGGCCTCCGTGCGGCAGCGGTTTCGGCGATCGGGAAGATCAGAACACCCAGTCCGATCGCGAACCAGAGCGTTGTAATGCGGATGATAGCAGTGGCAGGCAGCGCGATTTCCAACGGCACGCCTTGCAATGAGAGAAGCGCAAGCATTGCGGCTTCGGCACCGCCTACGCCGCCGGGCAATCCGGTGGCGCCGCCGGTCATCATGGCAAAAACAAAGATGCCGACACAGGTCCAGACAGGCAGGCTGGCGCCCATCCAGTCCAAGAGCAGATAAAAGGCGTAACCTTCTGCAAACCAGCCGAGAAACCCCAGCGCAAAGGCGGGCAGCGCGATGGCCGGTTGGGAGAAAGGTTTCAGCGATTGCGCCGCGCGGCGGGCGCGGGCAAACAGGCGCGGCTTGCGTCCGATCAGCTTGAACAGCATGGTAACGCACCAGCGGAACAGGGTAGGGCGGGTCGCGACGATTGCTGCGAGGATGGCGATGATGGCAACGGGAATGCCCCCGCTAATCCCACCCGCCATAACCAGCATCGCAGCCGCCAGCAACAGGCCGGAGGAGGCGAGATCAGCCGCACGATCCACAAGCACCAAAGGTGCCGTGCGTTCCACACTGGCGCCGGTTTCGCGGTTGATCCAGCGCACGCGCACCAATTCTCCCAGACGCCCTGGCGTCATGGTCAGGGCAAAGCCACCGAGATAATGCCGCAGCACTTGCAGCACACCAAGGTCCAGCCCAAGGGCGCGACCGTAAAGGAACCAGCGAAGTGCGCGGAACGTGTAATTGACCAGCGACAAAGCCAGAAGGATGCCAATCTGTGTCAGGGAGAGCAGGGTGATCTGGTGCCAGATGTCCTCACCCGATGCGGTCGCGAAGGCCAGCACACCGCAACCCAAGAAAATCGCCAGAACGATCAGGGTGGAGCGATATGGATGCGCGCCGTTCATTGCGGGTGTCATTGTCTCTGCCTCGGGCGGTCTGTCTTATGCCGCGTTGGCTATCAGATAGCGCCGGATTCGGGCCAGAGTGTGGCGCGCAAGGGTCATGACTGTTGCATATTTGTGGTGCTTGCGCGGGCAAAAGAAAAGGCCCCGAGCGAGGTCGGGGCCTTTGAGGTAACTTTCAGACTGGCGGATCAGTTGACCAACGTTGCCTCTGTCAGAGAGTCGATTTCCTCGCGGGTGACACCGTCGGCCATTTCAACCAGCTTCAGACCGCCTTCGACCACGTCAAACACACCCAGATTGGTGATGATGCGGTCCACAACGCCCTTGCCTGTCAGTGGCAGGGTGCATTCTTTCAGCAGCTTGCTTTCGCCTTTCTTGTTGGCGTGATCCATAATCACAATCACTTTGCCAACACCGGCCACCAGATCCATCGCGCCGCCCATGCCTTTAACCAGCTTGCCCGGAATCATCCAGTTGGCCAGATCGCCGTTTTCGGCCACTTCCATCGCGCCAAGGATCGCGGCTGCGATTTTGCCGCCACGGATCATGCCAAAGGACGTGGCGCTGTCAAAATAGGCGGTGCGGGACAATTCGGTGATTGTCTGCTTGCCTGCGTTGATCAGATCAGGGTCTTCGTCGCCGTCAAACGGGAAGGGACCCATGCCCAGCATTCCGTTTTCCGATTGCAGGGTGATGTCTTTGTCGCCCACGTAGTTCGCCACCAGAGTCGGGATGCCGATGCCAAGGTTCACATACCAGCCGTCTTGCAGTTCATCTGCGGCCCGTTCGGCCATTTGGTTTCTGTCCCAAGCCATGGTTCAAGCCTCCTCGCGCTGGCGCACAGTGCGCTGTTCGATACGTTTTTCGTGATCGCCCTGAACGATGCGATGCACATATATGCCGGGCAGGTGAATGTGGTCAGGATCAATAGATCCGCGCGGAACGATTTCCTCAACCTCGACCACACAGGTCTTGCCGCACATGGCCGCTGGCGGGTTAAAGTTACGGGCCGTTTTGCGGAACACCAGATTGCCGGTATCATCCGCTTTCCAAGCTTTGACAATCGCCAGATCGGCAAAGATGCCTTCTTCGAGAATGTAATCCTGACCGTTGAAGTTTTTAACTTCCTTGCCCTCGGCAATCACGGTGCCCACGCCGGTTTTTGTGTAAAAGCCGGGGATGCCGCAGCCTGCCGCGCGCATGCGCTCGGCCAATGTGCCTTGAGGGTTGAACTCCAGTTCCAACTCGCCGGACAAATACTGGCGCATAAACTCGTCGTTTTCGCCCACATAGGATGAAATCATCTTTTTCACCTGACGGGTTTGCAAAAGCACGCCAAGACCGAAATCGTCTACGCCTGCATTGTTGGAGGCGACGGTCAGGTCTTTGGTGCCAGCATCCTTAATTGCGCTAATCAGGTTTTCAGGGATACCGCAGAGGCCAAAGCCACCTGCCGCGATGAGCATTCCGTCAAACAGTAGGCCGTCGAGTGCCTCTGCTGCGGAGTTGTATATCTTACCCATTGGGGACTCCTCGTTGCAATTGAAACGTGTTTACGCTGCGTCGCGGCGTTATGCAAGAAGCGGCCAAATTTGTGGGTGGGGTTAACGTTATCGAGCCGATCTGAGGGGATAATGGAAATACGTCCCGGTTGAAAACGCGAGGGGACGCATGCCTTGAATTTAAAGGATAAAGCCGGTTTTCACCCTGCAAATATGAAGCGTCTTATATGAAGCGTCTTATATGAAGCTTCATATAAGACGCGTGTTACAAGACGCTTCATAAATGAAGCTTCTTAAATGCAGGGTCATCCTGATTTTTAAGTGGAAATACTTACTGATCCAGTACTCGCCCCACCCCCAATAGGCACGGGCAGCGGTGCTTATCCATTACTCGGTAAAGCTTGTGCCGGACTGCGGCCCCACCAGCGCATCACTCTTTTTCGGCGAAGCGGTAGCTGCCTTCAGGTAAATCCAGCGCGGCCTGAAGATCGCGCAGCTGCGCCATCGACAAAGTGATTTTATCGGTCCGGTCGGTATCCGGATTATACTGCTCCACAGTCACCACACTTGCGAAAGCGGCAATGGTGATGTCATCCTGCAACGGGCGTCCGCCGTCGTCGATCAGGGTAACGATGGTGGCGTCGAAATCGTGTTCAATGGTAAACATAAGTTTAGCGTAACCTTCAGGGGCCACAGCGGCAATGATACAAATCGAAAATGTGCTGACAGATCGCGGCTCCAAATACGCGGTGAGCGGGGGGACCGTGCAGGACCGTGCCAGCGCCACGGCTTTTGTCAAAGCGCTTTGCCGGAAAAAGAAGTTCGCGAAAGCCACCCACAACACCTGGGCGGTGATCCTGCCCGACGGCACACAGGTCAAGAATGACGATGGCGAGAGCGGTGCTGGCATGGTCATTCTGCGCATGCTGGAACGGGACAAAATCATCGGAGAGGTTGTCGTCGTGACCCGCTGGTACGGCGGTGTGCATCTGGGCGGCGATCGCTTCCGCCACGTACAAAGCTGCGTGCGCGCTTACATGGATGCCCGCGCCGGTGCTACCGCGCGCTGACCGCAGCAACCGCCCGTGCGATAGTCCAGCCGACAAGGACGAAAACAAAATTCACCGCAGTGACGCCTATGTAAAACACCAGTCGTCCGCTGAATTCCATGTTGTTGAGGAACGGGTAAGGCAATCCTGCCGTAACACTGCCGACAGGGGCATCATTCAAAGGATGCACCAGCAGTTCTGCCCACAAAGGATAGGCAAATCCCAGCGCCAGAACCGCGACAAACACAGGCTTTAGCCGTGAAAATACGCCAAGCAGAAAGAACGCATCGATCCACATCAGGATCGGACCTGTCAGATGCAGGTAATACTCTTTCCACCAGATCGGACCGTCACCGCTGGTTACATTGGCGGGGTCCATGAAATACAGCCGCCAGTATTGCACCACCACGGCCATATTCATCACCACCACAAGCGATACAAAGCTTTCCCACCGCGCCGTAGTCCGGCCAAGACTAAGCCGCAGCATCTGGGCCGAGACCAACAGATTGGCGGTCAGCGTCCATATGGTGAGGTAACGGAACTGCCAACCGAAGGCAGTAGGGTCCAGATGCCGGAACAGCTCCAGCCAGTAGAAGGCGGCCAGCAGGAATACGATAAGGCGGTACAACATCATAAGCCCAGCCTAGCCACAGTGGGCTGGCCGGGCAATGACGATTTCCACTGGCGGGTGCCAGATTAGATGACGCGGACTTGCGCACCTACAGGTGTGATCGTGAACAGCTCTTCAATCATGTAGTTGAACAACCCGATGCAGCCCGATGAGGACTGACGCCCGATCTTGCGGGTGTCATGGGTGCCGTGGATCAGATAGGCAGGCCAGCTTAGATACATGGCGTGTGTGCCAAGGGGATTGCCTTCACCCGCTGGCATGAACGCAGGCAGGCTCGGGTCCCGTTTGCGCATGTTGACGGTCGGGGTCCATGTCGGGCCGACTTTCTTGCGAACAACTTTGGTGTAGCCGCGCTTCGTCAGCTCGTTCGTTTGCGGCACTGATGTTGGATAAATCCGATAATCGTTTCCAACTGGGTTCCAATAGTGCAACGAGCGCGAGTTGGTGTCACATACAATCGACACCCGGTCCAACGCGCTGAAATGATCACGCCAATCTTGTGCGACGAAGCCAGAGACATTGCGCTGCACCAAAGGGTTCAGGGCGCTGGCATCTTGCGCACGCAGCAAGGATGGCGCGCTCAACGTGGCTAGGGCGGCTGTGATGAAAGTGCGGCGATTTTGATGTGTCATGGCTCGAACTCTATTGTTTGGTTTACGCTGTCCTAACAGATAGGACGCGCCCAAGGAAGATTCGAGCAATTCACGTGTGTGTGAGCCGAAAATTGCCGTCATCAGGGGGGCTGACTTAGTGATCTGCCTCTTGCAGGCGGGTTTCAAGCTGTTCCAGTTTCTCAAGCGCCCCGGATAATGTGTCCTTTAACTGCGAAATCTCGCCCAGTGCGTCGTTGATTGCAACGGGCCGGTCAAAGGTGTCTTCGATGTGACTGGTGCCGTTGCTTTCGCCGTTGATCAGCCAGACAATAGATACATTCAGCAGACCGGCCAGCATTTGGATACGGTTGGAGCGGGGCGAATCTTCTTCGCTTTCCCACATCTCGATCGACTCGGGTTGCACGCCGAGTTTCTCGCTCAGGCCCTGAACGGTCAGCCCTTTGGCTTCGCGCGCGGCTTGTAGTCGTCCGCCAAAACTGGCGGCGGTGGATTCAAAGGTCTCGGAAGGGGCGGTGGATGTGTCGGTCAAAGCAGCGTCCTGTCGGTTTTCAAGTTTCTTTGCAGTTGTGCTACGGGAAACGGGGGCGTGATGCAATTTATTCGACCTATTTCACAATTTGCGCGACCTGCCGGAACCCTTTTGCGCATCCATGCGTTCCTTTGCCAGAGCAACCGGTGCGGTCAGATAGGCTGGCGGCACAGAAAGAAGAAAGGATACGGTATGAATTGGGACCAAGTTAAAGGTAAGTGGAAAGAATATTCCGGTAAGATTCAATCCGAGTGGGGCGATCTGACTGATGATGAAGTCGCAGAAGTAAACGGCGACCGCCGTGCGCTGGAAGGTAAAATCCAGTCCAAATACGGCAAGTCCAAAGAAGAAGCCGAGCGCGAAGTAGATGATTTCCTGAGCCGCCACTAAGGCGCGTTCAGATTTAGGTTAAGTGCACAAAGTGTAGGGGAGGGGCGTCAACTGGCGCCCCTTTTGCTGTTTGGGTTACGTAATCCACAGTGATAGGGGCGTCCGGAAGGACGCCCCGCGCCCGACCTCCCCCACGGGAGGGCGCTTTGCAACGGTGGTTCTTGAGGTGAGCGTTGTGAGACGCGCCCACCCGAGGTCGGGCGCGGGGCTTGTTTCTAATTTTCTAGCCTTGCTCGAAAGGAGTGCGCTTCGGACATATGTCGGAAAATTTCGCTAACAGCATCGTAGTTGTGGTTTTTCGCAAAAAAGCTCCGAGTTCCCCTATCTTGCATCCGTAATAAGGCTTCATACCAATACGCAATCAACGCCCGCCGAAAACCTGGAAATTGAAATAAGGTGCGCGCTTGATCAAATGTGGATTGGAACACCAATGTACTGGCATTGCCCCAGCTAGATTTATATTGAGTTTTTTTTATTAAACCGCCGTTTTCTCTAACCCAGTTCTTTAGATCACGGTCTTTCAGGACCATGTGATCTACAACAATTTCATGATGAACGAGAGGCGGTTCGCTTGCGATGGGACGACTAAATGCTACCTCGTGTTTATCTATGTTTAAGGTGAAGAACCTGCCGCCATCGGTCTTAGGAAAGAGTGAGAAAGTCCAACTCTCTTGAATATCCCGAAAATTTTCAATGCCCGAATTCCTGAAAAGTGCAATTAGGTATGCAACGAAATCGGGTTCAAGATTTAGATTTGTAATAGGCAAAGGTGCGAGGAGCTCAGAGGCAGGAATCTGCAATAGTGCCTCTCTTGCTTGATTAGGCGAAATCTCAAAAAGCTCGGATGCGGTAGGCACATCTTTGTGAGCGTAATGATTTAGTTGCCTGTGCAGTGTTTTTTCTATACCGCGTGTATCTTTGACCTGACGCACATCCAGTTGTAACCACGGTCCCAACGGGCCGTAGTTTTTACTGCAGTTGATCTCTCTTATTCGCTTTGCAGGTGATGTTGTTGTCAAGCCTATTTTGATTAAAGGAGACTGATTTGAGTACAGTGCATAAACCCAACCAGACTTCACAAAACCTTCCCCCACAAGTCATACTCTGACGCCTCGTCCACCTCGACTGTCACCAGATCACCCGCACTCAGCCCCTCAAAGCCTTCGTCGATGAACAGGTTGCCGTCGATCTCGGGTGCGTCGGACATGGTGCGGCAGGTGGCGCCGTCTTCTTCTACGCTGTCCACAATGACTTGCATCGTTTTGCCGACTTTGGCTTCCAGTTTCGCTTCGGAAATCGCTTGGGATTTCTCCATGAAGCGGTTCCAGCGATCTTGCTTTACCTCGTCCGGCACATGATCGGGCAGCGCGTTTGAACGTGCGCCGTCTACGTTTTCGTACTGGAAACAGCCGACCCGATCCAGTTGCGCCTCGTCCAGCCAATCCAGCAGGTGCTGAAACTCGGCCTCGGTTTCACCGGGGTAGCCGACAATAAACGTGGAGCGCAGGGTGATGTCGGGGCAGGTGGCCCGCCACGCCGCGATCTCGTCCAGCGTTTTCGCACTGGCCGCAGGGCGCGCCATGCGTTTGAGCACATCAGGGTGGGAGTGTTGGAACGGAATATCAAGATAGGGCAGCACGCCATTGCTCGGGTCCGCCATGATCGGGATCAGGTCGCGCACAAACGGGTAGGGATAGACATAATGCAGCCGCACCCAAGCGCCAAGCTGGCCGAGTTCACGGGTCAGGTCAGTAATATGAGAGCGCACCTCACCATCTTTCCACGGGTTCATATCGTGGCGGCGGTCCAGCCCGTAGGCGGAGGTATCCTGCGAAATCACCAGCAGTTCCTTCACCCCCGCATCCACCAGCTTTTCCGCTTCGCGCAGGATGGCATGGGCGGGGCGGGACGCCAGACGCCCGCGCATATCAGGAATGATGCAGAATTTGCATTTGTGGTTACAGCCCTCGGAAATTTTGAGGTAACTGTAATGGCGCGGGGTCAGGGACACGTTTTGCGCCGGCAGCAGATCAATAAACGGATCGGGGCTGGGCGGCACGGCGGTGTGAACCGCATCCAGCACTTGTTCGTATTGGTGTGGGCCTGTCACCGCCAGAACGCTCGGGTGGGTGCCGCGGATGTAGTCTTCTTCAGCACCAAGACAGCCCGTTACGATTACCTTGCCGTTCTCGTTCAACGCTTCACCAATGGCCTCAAGGCTCTCGGCTTTGGCGGAATCCAGAAACCCGCAGGTGTTTACGATCACCGCTTCCGCACCGGAGTAATCCGGCGAAATGGCATAGCCCTCGGCCCGCAGTCTGGTCAGGATGCGTTCGGAATCCACCAGCGCTTTCGGACAGCCCAGAGAGACCATGCCGATTTTCGGCTGGCCGTCGCGTGGGGCATCGGAGAAACGGGCTTGCGGGGCAAGATCGGGGCGGAGGCTGGGAGGGTTCTGGCTCATTCCGGCGGTATAGGGGGTTTTTATCCGCAAAGAAAAGGGTTTTGGATGCGGCAGTATTGGATATTTGACCCAAAAAGAGCCGAGCAGCGGGATTTCCGGCGCTTATCCGCCCGTTGTAACGGGGGCTGGACTGCGGTTCGGGAAGTACTTGCGCAGGACTTCGTCAAAAGGGGAGTTGGTTTCAGCGAGTGAGGCAAACAGGGTCATGCACGAGCAGAGTTTAAGGTCATCGGGGGAGCCGAACACCTGATAGGCCGTTTTGTCACCCGTTGTCAGCAGCACACCGCTGCACTGACGCAACCGCGCACCAAGCGTTTCATGGGCGAGATAGGCACGGGCTTCGGCAATGTCCTTCAGGCCGAAGTAATCTGCGGTGGTGCTATGTCCCAAGCCCCGCAGTTGGGGGAAAATAAACCACATCCAGTGGGTTTCCTTGCGACCTGCGCGCAGTTCGGACAGCACCGTATCATAGACCGGCGCTTGTGCGGTCAGGAAACGGTCAAGACTGTCTTGCTGTGTTGGATCAATCGGGGGCATCGGCGCGGCCTGTCTGAAAACGCTTGCCGCAGGGTAGGTAAGATCGCATCGAAAGGCAAATAATACGGGTGTACCACCGGCGGGGATTGGCCGGTGGCGCTGTTGGTTGCGGTGTTCAGGCTTCGAAGACAGCCATGCCCAGCCATTGGGCGATCAGGGCGGGGGTGTCCTTGCCCTTGATTTCAATGGTCAGTGTGTTTTCCGACAGCAGTTGCGTCGGGGATTTTTGTGTGACGGATTTCAGCACGAACCGTCCGCGAATCTGGTCTCCGGCGCAGACAGGGTTCAAAAAACGCACCTTGTTCAGGCCGTAGTTGATGCCCATCACTTGTCCCGGCAGATCGTCGTCTGTGTCGATCGCAAATTTCGAGGCCATCGACAGGGTTAGAAACCCGTGCGCGATAGAGCCGCCAAATGGCGTTTCCTTCGCCGCGCGTTCGGGATCGGTGTGAATCCATTGGGGGTCTTCCGTCACTTCGGCAAAGGTATCAATCCGGTCCTGATCAATCGTAACCCAGTCGGACAGACCGGTTTCTGTGCCAATTTTCGACGACTGAAGTTCAAGTGCTTTTTCGATCATGTTTCCTCCGGGCGAGGCCCGCTCCCATTAATTTCGTATGAAGTGAACCCGCTTTATCTGGCGTTGTAAAGCCGCCGTGACGTAGTGTTCCGGCGGGTTTGTAGGCTTGCACGGGCGGGCGATAGAGGGGACACTGATCCCGAATGCGCGCCTGTTCTGGCGGAGAAATCCCATGCAGAGCAGCGCGGTAGATTGGTATTGAGCAGAGGTTCGTCAGATGGCACGTATCCCCCCGAGTTTGCGATCCGAATATTCCCTGTTCCGTCCGGTTCAGACCCGTTGGAATGATAATGATCTTTACGGCCACATGAACAACGCGGTGCATTATCAGTTGTTTGACACAGCGGTGAACGGGTGGCTTATCGAACAGGGGTTGCTGACCTTTGGCGCGGAAACAGCTTTTATCGTGGCCGAAACCGGTTGTCGCTATCACGGGGATCTGATGTTTCCTGAGATGATACAGGCGGGGCTGCGGATCGAACGGCTGGGCGGGTCTTCCGTGGTCTGGCAGATCGGCCTGTTCCGCGAAGACGCACAAGAGTCAGCGGCGGACGGGCGGTTTGTGCATGTGCACGTGACATCCGAGGGTCACAAGCCGACACCGATAGGGGACGATCAGCGTGAAAAGCTGTTACCGCTGGTTATGGCGAGATGACTGCTCACGATTTCTCGATCTCGCAGGAAAGACGCGCAACCGGTCTGGACAGTTCGCATAACGCGGCGCAATTTACCGGCGATCCCAAGGAGCAAGTCCCCATGCAACAGGCAGAAGATTTCCGCGCGGAATGCGTGGCTCTCGCAAAGGTGTTAACCCCGCTCAGCGAAGATGCGTTTTTTACGCCAACCCAGTTCAAGGGCTGGACGATTGACGATGTGCTTGGCCATTTGCACATGTTCAACCACGCAGCTGAGCTGTCCTTACGGGACGGCGATGGGTTTGATGCGTTTTTTGGAGAGATCGCGGCGCGGATGGCCAAAGGTGCTACGATGGTCGAGGCGCAGTATCCTTGGCTGGACGGGCTGAAGGGCGAGGCGCTGTTTCAGGCGTGGCGGCAGGGTTGTGACGTGCTGGCGAATGCCTATGCCGCGGCCGATCCCAAAACCCGTGTGCGCTGGGCGGGGCCCAGCATGAGCGCGCGGTCCAGCATCACCGCGCGGCAGATGGAGACTTGGGCCCATGGGCACGAAGTTTTCGATCTTTTGGGCGTCAAACGTCAGGAAACGGACCGCATCCGCAATATTGTCGTGCTTGGGGTGAATACCTTCGGGTGGAGCTTTACCGTGCGGGGAAAACCGGTGCCGATCACGATGCCTTGCCTGAAACTCACCGCGCCAAGCGGGGAGGTCTGGACCTTTGGCGAAGATGTTTCGGACAATGTTATCACGGGATCGGCGCTCGGCTTTGCGCAAACGGTGACGCAGACGCGCCATTGGAAAGACACGGATCTGCACGCCCACGGTGATGTTGCAGCTGAATGGATGATCACAGCGCAGTGTTTTGCCGGTGGTGTGTCAAAGCCGCCCCGTAGAGGCACCCGTTTCCGCCAGGAGCGGTAACAACGCGGTGTCAAGAAGGACGCAGATGCAGCAGCAGGAATACAGTAGGGCGCAGGCGCTGTGGATTTTGGCGGGGCTGGCCTTTGGTTGCTGCATCACCAGTGGTTTTGCGCGGTTTGCTTACGGGTTGATCCTGCCGTCCATGCAGGATGATCTCGGGTGGGGATTTGCGCAGGCGGGGTGGATTAACACGGCAAATGCGCTGGGCTATCTTCTTAGCGCGGTCGTGTCGGTTGTCCTGTTCCGCCGTTTTGCGCAGGAACGTTTGTTCGCTTGGGGCGTGGTGCTGACGACACTTACTTTAGTGGCGAGTGGGCTAACGCGGGATTTCTGGATGCTGTCCTTCTGGCGTTTTGCCAGCGGCGTGTTTGCAGCGCCCGTGTTCATTTCTGCCGGTGCGCTGGCGTCCAACCTGTTTGGCGCGGACCAGCGCCGCAATGCGATGGCCATCGCGCTGACCTTTGGGGGCGGTGGGCTTGGTATGGTGCTTGCTGCGGTGACCTTTCCGCCGTTGTTTGCCTATCATGGTGCAGGGTCATGGCCGGTCGCGTGGTTGTCCATGGGTGTGGCCAGCGTTGTGATGACGCCCTTATCGCTTTGGGCGGCGCGGCAATTGAATACGCCGATGCGCGGGGCGGCGGATGCACCGGCACCGCCTTTGCGCAGTATGGGGTTTGAAATCGCGGGCTACTTTATGTTTGCCGTTGGATATATCGTCTATCTGACGTTTCTAAGCGCGTGGATGCGCAGCCTTGGGGCTGGGCCTTGGATGGTCTCGGCGGTCTGGTCGATTGTGGGGATCGGAACGCTGCTGTCTTCATTCTTATGGCGCGGCGTAATCGGGCGGTTCCAGTCCGGCGTGCCATTGGCGTTGACCAACGGCTGTGTCGCAGTGGCGATCATTTTGCCGGTGGTGTTTCCGACACTGGCTGGCTTGCTGGTGTCCTCGGCCCTGTTTGGTCTGACCGTGTTTATGCCACCCACTTCGGTGACAAGCTTCATTCGCCAGAACAATCCACCCGAAACCTGGGGGCGATTGATGAGCCTTTATACAGTGATGTTCGCGGTGGGGCAGTGTATCGGCCCTTATGCGGCGGGGCTGATCGGGGATGCGTTCGATAACATTGGCTACGGGCTGGTCGCCGCAGCGGTGATCCTTGCGATCGGTGCGGTGTGCGGGGCGATGCAACGGGGTCTCGCTGCACCGCCCGCTAAGGATGCGGTGTTACCGTAAGCGCAGGCTGTCGGAATCGTCCATATCAGAGGTGAACGCCGTTGGACGGAGTTGCGCGATATCCCCGTCGTCCATTCCGATATCCCGCAGCAAATGCTCTGGCATTTGGCGCAGATGGTTCAACCGGCGTGCCTCAGTTGCGACGGCGCGGAGCCGTCCGATCAGGGGCAGGGCGTTAAGGAAATTTGAACTGCCGCGCAGGGCATCCGGCGTGCTGTGCAGGGCTGCGCGTAGTTTGCGGGACGGGTGTGTTTCAATCAGGGCCATTTTCATCCCCTTTCGGGTGGATCAGTTGCGTTGGGTCTAATCTGGGGGCTTTACGCCGTTCGGACAAACGGCTTTACTTGACAGGTACTGTGCAAAAAAGTCACGTGTCCGCTATGGCTCGAACTCTTCCTCCCCTGAATGCCCTGCGCGCGTTTGAATCCGCTGCGCGGCTGAACAGTTTCACCCGCGCAGCACAAGAGCTGAACGTGTCCCATTCTGCCATCAGTCGCCATGTGCGGGGATTGGAGAAACGCTTGGACGTGGCGCTGTTCCGCACGGTTGCACGCGGGGTAGAGCTGACGCCGAACGGGCAGTGGTATCTCGAACGGATCGCTCCGGCGTTTGATGCCATCGCAGAGGCAACAGACGGGTTGACCGATATTCCGGCAGGGCAGGTGATCCTGAGCTGCGAACCTTCTATTGCGCAAAAATGGCTGATCCCCCGCATGGGCCGGTTCGCCGCGCTGCATCCGGAGGTGCGGATTACCCTGACCGTCACGGACCGGCTGGCCAATGTGGCGAACCACGATTGCGACATGGCGCTGCGCTATGTCAGCGAAGGGGTGGACGTATCAGCCTATGACGAAATCAGCCGTGCACCGGTCTATCCCTATGCCAAACCCGGATTTGCTGATCTGGACCCGGATAGTCTTGATCTGGCAGTGCTGGCGCGTCAGCATTTGATACAGGAACATACCGGATTGCTCTGGCCGATGTGGTTCCGTACAGCAGGCGTTGTTCCGGACAGACCGCTGAACCTGTCCACGCCCCTTGATGCGGTGCTTGGGATTGAAGCGGCGATATCGGGGTTGGGAGCGATTTTGATGTCGGCAGAGCTAACTTCGGTCGAGGTAGAGGCCGGACGGTTGATCAAACTCTCTGATGTGGGGGTGCAGTCGGGGGGATATTACCTGCTGACAAACGCCACCGCCGCGCGGCGTAGAGCAGTGAAAGTGTTTCGGGACTGGATGCTGTCCGAGAGCGAAGCCTGGCGCACCCGTTGAGCCATATTTCGTTATTCAACCAAAACGTTGAATAAGCGAAAAGGCGCTGAATCCGTGTTTTGCGTTTATTGGCCCGCTGCGACATCCGTGAAAAACAAGCTTTTTCAATAGCTTGGCAAATGTTATTCCCGTTGACTCTGTTTGAACCCCTGCTATTTTCCGCGCAACTGTCCAAAGCGGCGTTTTTACCAAGGATGAAGGAGGCTCGGCACATGTCAGATGGCCCTGACCCCGACAGGTTGAACGCCCTTGAGGAGAAGCTGAAAGCACGGAGAAAGGCGACGGAGCCTGCACCGGTGCAAGAGCATCACCTCAGTCAGGCGCAAGCCGGATGGCGGATGGTTACGGAACTGGTGGTGGGTTTGCTGCTGGGTTTCGGGCTGGGATACGGATTGGATCGTGCCTTCGATACGATGCCGGTTTTTCTGGTCATATTTACGATGCTGGGTTTCGCCGGTGGGGTACGCGCAATGATGCGATCCGCCGAAGAGATCACTAAAAAGAACGCGGAAACGCACGACAGTTAATTCGGGACCATAAGGGTTCCGCCCGATAAGAGGACACGAGACCGTGGCAATTGAAAGTGATGCAGTCGAACAGGAGCTTGAGCTCGCCATCCATCCAATGGATCAGTTTGTGGTTAAGCCGCTGTTTGGCGGTGGCGACATCGGCATGTTCACAATCACCAACGCCACCTTGTGGCTGGGGATCACCGTCTTGTGCGCCATCGCGCTGATGGTTCTCGGCACACGGGGCCGCGCAATTGTGCCAAGCCGCAGCCAGTCCATTGCCGAAGTTATCTATGTGTTCATCTATAAGATGGTTGAAGACATCACCGGTAAAGACGGCCTGAAGTACTTCCCGTACATCTTCTCGCTGTTCATCTTTATCCTTGTGGCAAACGTTGTCGGCTTGCTGCCGGCGTCTTTCACCACAACGAGCCACATCGCAGTAACCGCAACGCTCGCCATGATCGTGTTCGTAGCTGTTACAGTTCTGGGCTTCGTTAAAAACGGCACTGCCTTCCTGTCCCTGTTCTGGGTTTCTGCCGCCCCTCTGGCGCTGCGTCCGATCCTCGCACTGATCGAAGTGATTTCTTATTTCGTGCGTCCGGTCAGCCACTCCATTCGTCTGGCGGGGAACATGATGGCGGGACACGCTGTTATCAAAGTTTTCGCAGGGTTCGCTGTTGTGACCTTCATCTCCCCTGCTGCAATCGGCGCGATCGTTGCGATCTATGCGCTGGAAACGCTCGTGGTCTGTATTCAGGCTTACGTGTTCACCATTCTGACTTGTGTATACCTCAAAGATGCTCTGCATCCGTCGCACTAAGTCCGAGTAAACTATCTACGTCATTAGAATCTTAAGGAGAAAAAAAATGGCAATCGAAGGCGATCTGGCACAAATGGGTGCATTCCTTGGCGCAGGCTTGGCAAGTGTTGGCATGGGTGGCGCAGCCATCGGTGTGGGGAACGTTGTTGGCAACTACCTGTCCGGCGCTCTGCGTAACCCTGCTGCGGCTGCTGGCCAAACAGCGACCATGTTCATTGGTATCGCGTTTGCCGAAGCTCTGGGGATCTTTTCGTTCCTCGTTGCGCTGCTGCTGATGTTTGCCGTTTAAGCCAACCGAACCGAAGTACGTAAGGGTTGGGCCATTCGGCCCGCCCTTTGGTTCTTAAGCTGAACGGAGGTTGCCATGGCAACTGAAACAAACGGAGCTGCAACCGAGCATGCCCAAGGTATGCCGCAGCTGGACTTCTCGACTTTCCCGAACCAGATTTTCTGGTTGTTGGTTACTTTGGTGGTCATCTATTTCGTTATGAGCCGCGTTGCGCTTCCGCGTATCGCTTCGGTTCTTGCGGAACGGCATGGCGCCATCCAGAGCGATCTGGACAAAGCCGAGCAAATGAAAGCCAAAGCTGTCGAGGCAGAGGCTGCGTATAACAAAGCACTGGTTGATGCCCGTGCCGAAGCGCAGGCTATCGTCGAAGCGACCCGTGCCGAAATCCAGAAAGATGTGGATGTGGCAATGGCGAAAGCAGACGCGGAAATCGCTGCGAAATCAGCGGAATCCGAAACTGCAATCAAAGAGATTCGCGACTCCGCTTTGGGCGCGATCGAAGAAGTTGCTAATGACACGGCCGAAGCCATCGTTGCCAAGGTTATGCCGACAGCAGCGGATAAAACTGCGGTCAAAGCGGCTGTTTCTGCACGGTTGAAAGGGTGACGACTATGAAAATTCTCAACACTCTCGCAGCTCTTGCACTGACAACTGCACCTGCTTATGCCGCCAGCGGCCCATTCTTCAGCCTGGCCAACACCAACTTTGTTGTCACAATCGCATTTGTGATCTTCATCGGCGTGCTGATCTATCTGAAGGTGCCTGGTAAGGTTGCCGGTCTGCTGGACAATCGTGCGACTGAAATCCAGTCCGAACTGGATGAAGCCCGTGCGCTGCGCGAAGAAGCCCAGAGCATTCTGGCCACTTACGAGCGCAAGCAACAGGAAGTGTCCGAACAGGCCGACCACATTGTTGAAACCGCCAAAGCCGAGGCCAGCCGCGCTGCCGAACAGGCGAAAGAAGACATCAAAGTCTCTATCGCCCGTCGTCTGCAAGGTGCCGAGGACCAGATCGCATCGGCGCAAGCTGCCGCGATCAAGGACGTGCGGGATCGTGCAATCGCAGTTGCGGTTGCTGCGGCCAGCGATGTAATCGCGAAAGGCATGTCTGCAAAAGACGCAGGCGCGCTGATCGACGCTTCTATCAAGGACGTGGGCGAAAAGCTGCACTGACCTGACTGTCGGATAGGCCTCGATACGGGGTCTGACTCTGGCACAAAGATACAAAAAACCCCGCAGTGAAAGCTGCGGGGTTTTTCTTTGGACATTTTAAGAAAATGGAAGCCGGAACCCGTGTTGCGTTCCGGCAGGCCTGTTTGCCTAGACTTCGACGATCTTCAGGGCAATCGGCTCGCTAGTGGCGTCGCCTGTGGCTTTGATGCCCTCGATTGCCGCTTCCACATCCGATGGTTTGCAGGGGTGGGTGACGATCAGCACAGGGGCGCTGTCCCCGTCGTGGTTCTGCTGGCGCAGGCGATCTATGGATACGTTCGCGTCGCCCAGAGCGCGGGCAATATTGGCCAGCACACCGGGGGCATCCCGCAGGCTGGTGCGAATGTAATAGGCCGAAGGCGCTTGGGAGCGGGCAGCAGGCGTGTCCACCAGTTGCGCGGCAGGGGTGCCAAAGACCGGCAGGGTGATCCCCCGCGCAATGTCCATCACATCGCCCATCACGGCACTGGCTGTCGGGCCTTCACCCGCACCTGCGCCGCGCAGGACGATCTGGCCGACGCTATCGCCTTCGATCACGATCATGTTGGTGCCACCCTCAAGCTGGCCCAGCGGCGAGTTATACGGCACCAGACAGGGTTGCATGGTTTGTTCCAGCCCGTTTTCCGTCATTTGGCTGAGACCGAGCAGTTTGATCCGGTAGCCCATATCACTGGCAGCGCGGATATCGTCGATAGAGATCTCACCGATCCCTTGCAATTCCGCAGCGGGAAAGTCGACCTGCGTGCCATAGGCTATGGAAGACAGCAGTACCAGTTTATGGGCCGCATCAATGCCGCCCACATCAAGGTTCGGGTCCGCCTCAAGAAAGCCGAGCTGATTGGCTTCTTCAAAGACCTCGTCGTAGGGCAGGCCGGCGTTTTCCATCCGCGTCAGGATGTAGTTACAGGTGCCGTTCATCACGCCCATGATGCGGGTGATGTTGTTGCCTGCCAGACCTTCGGTCAGGGCTTTGATCACCGGAATGCCACCGGCAACAGCGGCTTCAAACCGCAGGTTCAGGTTGTTTTCCTCTGCCGCAGTCGCCAGCGCGTGGCCGTGGTGGGCCAGCAGCGCCTTGTTGGCGGTGACAACGTGTTTACCCGCCGCCAGTGCCGCCTCAACCGAGGCTTTGGCCGGACCGTCTTCGCCGCCCATCAGTTCGACGTAGACATCCACATCATCCCGCTGTGCCAGCTTGGTCGGATCATCTTCCCAGTCGTAGGCAGAGAGATCCACGCCACGGTCTTTCCCGCGGGAGCGGGCGCTGACCGCTGCCACTTCAATCGTGCAGCCGCTGCGCGCCGTTAGAAGGGCTGCATTCTGCTGAACAATCTTGATGACGCCGGAACCGACGGTTCCAAGTCCGGCAATGCCGAGACGGAGTGTGGTGGACATGGGATCTACCTTTGAAAAACGGGTGAATACTGCGGGTTTCGACCCCTGTTAGCCCAAGGGCGCATAGGGTGCAATCTGATCCGGTCCCCGACGGGGGTCAATTGGCAACGTCCCGTTGCAGGCGGGCAGCGCGCGCACGCAGCGCGCGCGCGCGTACGGCGAGCCTTTCGGTTGCGGCCTGATTGTCCTTAGCCGTTTGCGTGACGCCTTGTCCGGCTGCGGCGAGCTCTGAGGTTACGGCCAGTTCGGGCCAGTCGGCGCCTGTTGCATCGGATCCGTTCGGGTACTGGTAATCGGGCCGGTTCGATTTGATCGAACAGGCTGCCAGCGCCAGTGCGGCGGTCAGAAGAAGGATCAGGCGCATCAAGGTCGGCTCCGGTTTTGTGCTGGACGGAGTTTATGGAAAACCGGCAGGCAGGGCAATGGTCCGCGGTTGCCGCCTTTGGGCTTGCAATTAAACAGGTGTTCATTTCTTTTGGGGGCAGTATAGGGCGACAATCAAGGGCAGGGACAACACATGGCGCGGACATCCGGCTCCAGTTCACAGAAAACCGGACCACTGGTGCGGGCCGCCGCCCTGCGGCTTTTCGCACAGCACGGGTTTGCGGCGGTATCCATGCGCCAGATTGCGGCGGAAGTGGGCGTGCAGGCCGGTGCGCTCTATCGTTATACGCCAGACAAGCAAAGCCTGCTGTTCGAGTTGATGCAGTTCCATATGGAGGAGCTTCTGGCCACTTGGGAGGAGGTGGACGCTGGTGCCGCGCCGCTGGCGCGGTTGGACAGTTTCGTGCGCTTTCATATCCTGCACCATCTGGATCGGGCGGATGCGGTGTTCATCTCCTACATGGAGTTGCGCAACCTGACGCCGGAAAATTTCGCGCAGATCGAGGCCATGCGGGCGGAATACGAGCAGGTGCTCGAAAATATTCTGGTGGCCTGCGGGGGCGAAGGGCTGGGCGATCCCAAACTGACAACACTCGCCGTGCTGGCAATGCTGACCGGCGTGAACACATGGTACCGTGAAGGCGGAAGGCTTGACCGCGAAACTGTAGTGCAGAGCTACGTTGCAATGGTGCGGCGGGTCGTGGGGGTTTAGCCCGTCTTATTGCTGCGCGGCGTTCATTTGTTCCAGACACCGGCGCAGGGGCTGCGAAAGGGACAGCTCACAGTATCCATCACTCTGCATCTCTGCGCTTGGAGGCAATGTGCCGCCGATCAGAACGATAAGGTAATCCGAAAACGGCGGTAGGCTGTCAGCCCCTTGTTTTGCGACCTCATCCAGTTTGGCCTTTACCAGTGCGGAAAACAGCGGGATTTGCACGTCCCCCGTTGTGCCATCGGGGTATTCAAACAGGAATTGCATTGCGGACCAAGACGGGTTGGTCGCGAATTTATACTCAAACCCGCGCAGCAGGCGGCGGTGATTATTGGCCAGACCTTGCGCGCCCACGTCACCCGCGCGGGTGGTCTCATAGATAGTGCGAATGGTTTCTAACACCGCTGGCCATTCCGGCGTCGATACCGTCGCACTAAGCGCGAGCAGCGCGTGATCGCGTGCGGTTTGACGAAACACAGAGGCCGGATCATAGGCTGCGCGCATTTCCTGCCGGATGATGCGGAACATCTCGGACCCCTGATTGGCGCCCATGTAATCCATCAGCAGATTGGCCCTAACCTGCTGTTCCGGTGTGTCAAACAGGCTGTGGTGCACGGCAATGATCAGGGTTTCCTGCCCATCCGAATCAGGAGCAAAGATGATCCCCTTGGGCAGCGAGGCCGGTTCCTTGGGCGCGTGATCCGACGGGACCGGCGCATTGCGCAGGGGAAGCCCGTTGATAGCGGTCTGGATTAGCGGCGAAGGATCGCGTTCCTGCGTGCGGATGATGATCTGGTGGGGCAATCCAAAGACATAGTCCGCCTGCGACGTATCGGTTCCGTCCGTTGCCACCGGAAATCGGACGTAATCCGCCAGCACGTTGATCACATGGGATGGGCGGCGGTTCTTCGTGACTTTCACGGGGGCCAAAAGCAGAGACTGGCGCTTGTACCAATCCTGCGAAAACGCCGGATTAACCAAGAGGGCGTTCAGATGGGCTAGCGCATCGGGAAAGGCGGCATGGGGCGCGGTCAGGGTTAGGGCTATGTCTGTCGGCTGGGTGGAGATGCCAAGCGAAATTCCATTCACTTCGCGGTAGGTTTCGGCCTCAAAGGCTGACATCTCTGCGGTGCCGCTGCTGATGGCGGTGGACAGCCCCGCGTTCAGGGACAGCACGCGGTTCATGGCAAGATCGGGGATCGCCCAGACAAGCGTGATCGCGGACAGCCCGTTGCGCATCGGTGTCAGTTGGGCGATTTTCGGGTCTGATGATCCGGCAATCAGTTCGGCCCGTGCCATCAGCGGCAAAAGCAGGGAGACAGTCAGCAGGGTAAGGGCGCGCAACAACATCTTAACCCTCCTTTGAGGCAAAAATGGCAGAGACAGGGGCGGGTGCGATCAGGGATTTCAAGAAGCCCAGAACCTCTGCGTCACTGGTGCTTTCGATCAGCTCGGCGTAGGTGCCCGGAGAGATCGGCGGCAACCCGTCAGAACCGACGTTTTCAAGGAAAGACAAAAAGTCATCAGGACGTCGCGCGGCGGAAATAGCATGGGCAGCATTGCGTTTGCGGGCGGTTTCGATTTCCTGCGCGTCCGGTGGTGTGTCGAGCAAAGTTGCGATGGTGCTTTCAAACTCCTCCATCGCCTGTTCAAAACTTACACCCGGCATCGGGACCAGAAAGGATACCATTTCCATATCGCCGTTTTTGGCCAGAAAAAAGCTGGTGTTCACCGATTGGATATTAAAACTGTTGAAAATCAACGCCTCGCGGATGCGGCTTTCAAAGATGGAAACGCCGATAAAGAACTCCCCCTGCAAGTCGATGCTGGTGTCTTCGACGGGGTATTGAACGAATTTGGAATAGACCAGCGTGTCATCATAAAGCCGGTTGGAAGACAGCCGCTCGATCTTGCGCAATCCGGGCGCAGGCTTTTCGTTTAGCCACCACTTTTCCGGCGGCTCGGACGCTTTTGTATCCCCGAAATATTCCGCTACCTTCTTTTCCGCAAGTTCGGGCGGGATGTTGCCCGAAATGATCAACATGATGTTGGACGGCACGTAGTGTTTGGCATGAAAGTCCAGCGCGGCCTCTAGGCTGAGCTTGGGCACATCCGCGATGATGTCATTGGCCCGTCCACGGGTGGAACCATAGAGGTTTTGCAGCGCTTTGCGGCGCAGCCAGCGGGTGGGAAACTGACGTTCGCGCAGGAATGTTTCCCGCTCTACGATGTTCTTTTCACTTTGCAGAAAATCCTCGGGTAATTCCGGCGTGTCGAGCAGGGCGCGGGACAGTTTCATCAGTCGGTCGATTTCCGCGGGATGCCCCGAATTGGTGTAAATCGTCGCAACTGCGGATGTTTTGGCGAAAAGATCCCTCTCGCGGGGTTGACGCAGCACATAGGTGTCCGCAGAGAACGCCGCGAGGTGTTCAAGGAAATGGGCTGTTCCAGAAACAACCGGATCGTCATAGCTGCCTGAGAGCACCAGTACCTGCACATCCACGCGATTGAAATCATTGCGCGGCACAACATAGGCCGAATGCAGACCGCCGGTGTTCTTAAGGGGAATGACCTCTTGAGCGGCCACGCTAAGTGGCAGGAGTGTCAGGAAAACGGCGACGAGAAAGCGGAACAATGGATTGTCCTTTGTTGGGGGAGTGCAGCAGAGCGAACCCTATGCGGGTTTAAGCTGGGCCAGATGGTGCAGTTGGCAAGTCACGGAAAGGGCATCTTCGGACTCGGGGTGCTTGGTCGGCGATAAAATGCACTTGCCCGGCAGCGCCATAGTTTCGCGGCGCAGCAGGATCGGGTCCTGTCCTGGCAAACAAACATAGGTTCCGTTAGAGCTGACATCCCGCAGGTAGGCGTGATCCTTGCGCATTTCGATGATGATGTGACGGCGGGACACCCATTGGCGGGGCAGAACCAGATCGCAGGTTTCGGCGCGTCCCACAGTGACTTCGCGCTCTTGGGTGCATTCAGCGACACTGCCGTCATAAGCGATCAGGGCCGAAAGTTGCTCTGTGCCATCGCGGGGGGCGTGCGGCAGGTCCGTGTTGGGCGCCGCGCCGAAGGAGACCTGCGTGCTGCTTGCAACGGTGACATCGGCATAGCGGTAGATATTCTCGGCGCGGGCCTTCCCACGCAGCTTGCGACTGTCAAAATAGTGGAGTTCTGCACGGCCCTCGGGCGAGATCTCTTTGAACAGCGTGCGGCTGCACAAGGCTTCCTTGGGGTTGGCAAGTCCTGACAGACGGGCGGCCACATTAACGCAATCCCCGAAGATGTCATTACGCGTGCGGATGGCAGGGCCGAAGTCCAGCCCGATATGCACAGATAGCGCCCCGTCCCGTGTACGGGCTAGCATTGCCTGCATGGTATCAAGCGCATTGTTCGGATCTTCAAAGATGCACAATACATCATCGCCGCGCGAGTGGATGAACTCTCCGCCGTGTTCACTGATCACGTCTTGCAATATAGTCAGGCATCCGTCGATCTGGGCGCGGGCCTTCCGGTTGCCGACCTTATCGTAAAGCGCTGTGCTGCCCGAAATATCCGCGCAGATCACAGCAACTGTCACCTCGAATTGAGCGTCAGACATAAATTAAAGTCCTTGGATCATAGCGCGAACCGATGGTCGCACCAATCTGAATAGTCAGGACGATAGGCAAAAGGGCAGGGCCGTGCAAGTCGCGGGCCAGATAATGCAGGCTTAAACCCTGCATGTCACCGAAGTGTTTAAATACTTGCACAAAAAAAACCGCCCCCGGACAGGGGGGCGGTGTAAATCGCGGCTGCTGTTGGGCAGTTCTGTGCTTAAAGGTCTTCGTAAAGCGGGAAGCGTTTGCACAGGTCGGCCACTTTGGCACGCACGGAGGCTTCGACTTCTGCGTTACCGTCTTCGCCGTTGGCGGCCAGACCGTCGACAACTTCGATGATCATATCCCCGATCTCGCGGAACTCGGCCTCAGCAAAGCCCCGCGTGGTGCCTGCCGGTGTGCCAAGGCGGATGCCCGAGGTCACGGTCGGCTTTTCAGGGTCAAACGGGATACCGTTCTTGTTGGTGGTGATATGGGCACGGCCCAGCGCCTTGTCGGTGATGTTGCCGGTCACGCCTTTAGGGCGCAGGTCCACCAGCATCACGTGAGTGTCAGTGCCGCCGGTTACAATGTCGAGCCCGCCCTTCATCAACTGGTCGGCCAGCGCCTTGGCATTGGCAACGACCTGCTTTTGATAGGATTTGAATTCGGGGCGCAGAGCCTCACCGAAGGCAACGGCTTTACCGGCGATGACGTGCATCAGCGGGCCACCCTGAATGCCGGGGAAAATGGCAGAGTTTACCTTCTTCGCAATAGCCTCGTCGTTGGTGAGGATCATGCCACCGCGTGGACCGCGCAGGGTCTTGTGGGTGGTTGTTGTGGCCACATGGGCGTGGGGGAAGGGGGAGGGATGCTCGCCGCCTGCAACCAGACCGGCAAAGTGGGCCATGTCCACCATCAGGTACGCACCAACGCTGTCCGCAATCTCGCGCATTTTGGCAAAGTCGATCTGGCGCGGGATGGCGGAACCACCGGCGATGATCATCTTGGGTTTGTGCTCATTCGCGAGGGACTGAACCTGATCGTAGTCCAGCAAGTTGTCTTCCTTGCGCACGCCGTATTGAATGGCGTTAAACCATTTGCCGGACTGGTTCGGCTTGGCGCCGTGGGTCAGGTGGCCGCCCGCATCCAGGGACATGCCAAGAATGGTATCGCCCGGTGTCAGCAGCGCCTGAAACACGCCTTGGTTCGCCTGACTGCCGGAATTGGGCTGAACGTTCGCAAAATCACAGCCGAACAGTTGTTTGGCGCGATCAATGGCAAGGTTCTCTGCCACGTCTACATATTGGCACCCGCCATAATAGCGGCGTCCGGGATAGCCTTCGGCGTATTTGTTTGTCATCACCGAACCTTGGGCTTCCATCACTGCCTTGGAGACGATGTTTTCGGAAGCGATCAGTTCGATCTCGTCCCGTTGGCGGCCGAGTTCGTCAGTGATTGAACCGAACAGTTCGGGATCACGGGTGGAAAGGGACTCGGTGAAAAATCCTGCGTCGCGGACGGTTGTCATAGGGGATGATCCTTTGTTGGTCTTGCCGATGCGGTACGGGTAGTCCACGCGATGTGCTCTGGCTGATCCATATGCGACGTGTGACTGCCAATTGCGGACGCAGGTACGGGGAATCGTGTGAAAAGAAAAGGCGCAAACTGTCGCGGAATGGTCGTTTTTCGCCTTTTCCGCGCTGGAATAACACTGCGGCAAGCGGGGGATTTCCCTTGCGCCGGACCTTAGGGGCGGTGAAACTGTCCAAACGACCAATGAAGGACCAAGCGGGGCGCTTTGGATGCAGTATAAGAAAATATGTTTTCTGGCCAGTCAGGTAGAGACCGCACAGGAGGCGCGCGCCGTGCTGGTAATGCGCTATGGCGATGTGCCGCCGGTGCAGGCGGACCTGATCGTGGCACTTGGCGGGGACGGTTTTATGCTGTCGGTGCTGCACCAGACCCAAGGGCTGCGCGCGCCGGTCTACGGGATGAACCGCGGGACGGTCGGTTTTCTGATGAATACGTTTGCACCCGAAGGTCTGACCGACCGTCTGGCCGAGGCAGAAGAGGCCGTGATCCATCCGTTGCGGATGCGGGCCCATTGTGTGGATGGTACCGAAATCGAGGCGCTGGCGATCAACGAGGTATCCTTGCTCCGCCACGGTCCCCAAGCCGCCAAGCTGCGGATTTTGGTGGATGGCAAGGAACGGCTGCCCGAACTGGTTTGCGACGGGGCGCTGCTGGCGACCCCGGCGGGGTCAACCGCGTATAACTACTCCGCCCACGGCCCGATCCTGCCGATTGATGCCCAAATCCTCGCCCTGACAGCGATGGCCGCCTTTCGCCCCCGCCGCTGGCGCGGGGCTTTGCTGCCGATGAAAGCCAAGGTTCGCTTTGAAGTGCTAGAGATGGAAAAGCGCCCTGTGCAGGCGGTGGCTGACGGCAACGAGGCGCGGGAAGTGGAGTGGGTCGAAATCGCCATCGCACCGGAAATCACCCACCGTTTGCTGTTTGATCCGGGCCACGGTCTGGAAGAGCGTCTGATCCGAGAGCAATTCGTCTGATCGTTTGTCAGGGTTTTAAGCGCTCCGCGCGGGGATATTTGAACCAAAAAGAGCGGGGGTTAGTCCGTCTTGCTCAGCTTCCAGTCGGTCGGGTTGATGGGGTAATAGGCCTCTATCGCGGCGGTGGCGATCACGCTGGCAGTGCTGCCATCGGGTGACGGGATGTTCTGCCCACCTTTGACGGCTGTGGCCTTGGCATTGCCGCGGGGCAGTTCTGCGGCGATCCGATCCGTGTCGAGTTGGTCTGGTTCTTGCACGCCGATGGTCACGGCGACTGTCATGTTTTGATGATCCAGCCCCAGTTCGGTGAACATCGTCAGCGAGGAATGACGGATCGCGTCATTTACCGCGCGGATGGCGGCCTTGGTGTAATCCTTGCCGTAAAGATCCGTGCCGATGCCGGTTTCAAGTATAATGCGGCTGTCATTGGTTGGGGTGTTCTGTGTCATGCCCGCTCCATATCAAAAGAAACCACGATGGCTGCGTTGGCGATGACGGTAATCCCTGCGCCATCGGGTTTGGCGATGTCGAGCCCACCGTGGGACGCGCCAATCGTGATCTGGCCGTAGGGAAACATCTCTTTCAGAGAATCGGTGTCAACCTGATCTGGCTGCTGCACGGCAATGTCCACATCCACGATCATAGCTTCCTTGGGAAAGCCGAACGCTGGGGCCACCGTCAGGGAATTACGCCACAGCGCGTTCTGGATCGCGCGGCGGGCGGCAGCGGTATAATCGGCACGGCGCAAGGACGTGCCATGGCCGATTTCTAGGGCAACACGGGTTTTGGGCATATCAGGGCCTTTGTTTGTTCCGTATAAGGGCTATCCTGTGTATGAACCCTTGCGCAAGACCTGTGGCGGATGAATTGTTATTGTTACAGTCTTGGGTTAAAAAGAATTTCGGAATTTGGTGGAGCTTACATGGCCTTAAGTGCAAATGAGCAGGTGCGGTACTGGGGGATCGGACTGGTGCTGGTTCTGGTGGCTATGTGGCTGCTGGGTAATGTCCTGTTGCCCTTTATTACCGGTATGACCATCGCATATTTCCTTGATCCTGTGGCGGACCGGCTGGAACGGGCGGGGGCATCACGCGCACTGGCGACGACGCTGATCACCCTGATGGCGATGTTGGTGATTCTGGTGCTGGTGGTCGTACTTGGTCCGTTGCTGGTGAAACAGACGGCGGCATTTGTGACGGCCTTGCCCGAATATGTGAGCAAGCTGCAGGATTTCATTTCGACCCGCTTTCCCGAGTTTTTCGACGAGACATCTGCCGTGCGTCAGGGTCTGGGCACGCTGGTGGAGTTCATCCGCTCCAAGGGTGGGGAACTGGCCAATGCTGTGCTGGCCTCGGCCTTTACCATAGTGGATGTGGCAATCTTTATCGTCGTGGCACCTGTCGTGGCGTTTTATATGCTGCTCGACTGGGACCGGATGGTGGCCACCATCGACAGTTGGGTGCCCCGCGACCATTTGGAAACCGTGCGCTATCTGGCGCGGCAGGTGGATAATGTGCTGGCAGGATTTGTGCGCGGGCAGCTGACGGTTTGCGCTATTCTCGGCACGTTTTACGCAGTCGCTTTGATGGCCGTCGGTTTGCAGTTTGGCATTGTCGTCGGCCTGATTGCTGGGCTGCTGACGTTTATTCCCTATGTCGGTTCCATCATCGGCGGGGCGCTGTCCATCGGACTGGCGTTGTTTCAGTTCTGGGACACGCCGATCTGGATTGCCGCCGTGCTGGCGATCTTCATTGCGGGGCAGATGATAGAGGGCAATTTCCTGACGCCCAAACTGGTGGGCCGTTCGGTAGGCTTGCATCCGGTCTGGTTGATGTTTGCGCTGTCTGCATTCGGGTCATTCATGGGGTTCACCGGCATGTTGATCGCGGTTCCGGTTGCGGCCTGTCTGGGTGTGTTTTTCCGCTTCGGTGTTGGCCAGTATTTGGACGGTCGCCTGTACAAAGGGCTCGCCGAAGAGGAGCAGGCCGATGGCTGAACAACTGGTCTTTGATCTGCCGGTGGTCACGGCGTTCGGGCGGGACGATTTCTTTACCTCTCCGGCCAACAGTCTGGCGGTCGCAGCGATTGAGGACTGGCGCCAGTGGCCCCTTGGCAAACTGGTGCTGAGCGGACCTGAAGGGGCGGGAAAGTCCCATCTGGGGCGCATCTGGGCCGATATTGCCGGAGCCACTGTTGTGCAGGCGCGGGATGTTCGGGACGCGGCCCAACTGGCGCGGGGGCCTTTGTGTGTCGAAAACCTGCCCGCAATCGCAGGGGACCGGACGCAGGAGGCAGCTTTGTTCCACTTACACAACCTGATGGCGCAGGGCGGGTATCCGCTGTTGATGACAGGGCGCGGGGTGCCGCGCAGTTGGGGAATTTCGCTGCCTGATCTCGCCAGCCGGATTGAAGGCAGCCAGCTTGTGCAGCTTGGTGCGCCCGATGACACGCTTTTGGCGGCAGTGCTGCTGAAACTTTGCGCGGATCGCCAGCTTTTGATGGAACCCGGAGTGGTGGATATGATCCTGCGCCGCGCGGAACGCTCGTTTGCCGGTATCCGCGCGCTTGTGGGGGAGTTGGACCGCCTTTCTTTGCAACGCAAACGGCCCGTTGGCCCCCGTATGGTGACAGAAATCCTGCGCCGCCTAGAGGAGAGACCGTGATGGATGGCAACTTGCCGGATCAACCCGTCGAACGGACGGTGCAATCGGATTTTTTGCGTAATCCTGCGCCAGAACCGCTTGATCTGCCATTGCTTGATAAGAACAGCAGAGACCGTTTCTTCAACCGCGAGCTAAGCTGGCTGCAATTCAACTGGCGTGTGCTGGAAGAGGCGCAGAACCCCCGTCTGCCATTGCTGGAGCGGGTCAGGATGCTGTCGATTTCCGGCACCAATCTGGACGAGTTCTATTCCGTGCGGGTCGCTGGCCTGCGGGAACTGGAACGTAACGGCATAGAGACACCGGCGCTGGACGGCCGTACGCCAAAGGAACAGCTGGTGCAGATCGACGCGGAAGCGCGCCATTTGATGCACGTCCAGCAAGAAGTCTGGGTCGCGCTGATTGCGGAGATGGAAAAGGTCGGCATCGACATTCTGGTGCGCACCGAACTGGACGATGCCGATCGCGATTACCTTAAGCAGGTGTTCGTGGATCAGATTTTCCCGATCCTGACACCGCTGGCGATTGATCCGGCACACCCGTTTCCCTTTATCCCGAACACCGGTTTGACGCTGGCGCTGCAACTGAAACGCAAGAAGGACAAGCGTGTGTTGCAGTCGCTTCTGCCCATTCCCGCACAGGTGCAACGATTCATTCCGCTGCCAGACGGTCCGGGGGGCACCCAGCGGCTGATCATGCTGGAAGAGGTGCTGCTGAAGTTCATCGACCAGTTGTTTCCGGGGTACACAGTGGACGGGCATTGCGCCTTTCGCCTGTTGCGCGACAGTGATCTGGAACTGGAAGACGAAGCCGAAGACCTGCTGCGCGAGTTTGAGATCGCCCTGAAACGCCGCCGCCGCGGCGAGGTGATCCGTATGACCATTTCAGCGGGTGCGCCTTCGGCCCTGCGGGATGTGATTTTCGGGGCGCTGGGCCTGACCTCTGATGAAGCGATAGAGGTGGAGGGTTTGCTGGGCGTGTCCGATCTCGGCGCGCTTATTCTGGACACCCGCAAGGATTTGCAGTGGCCCGCCTTCAAACCCCGCGTGCCAGAGCGGGTGCAGGATTTTGAAGGGGATATTTTCGCCGCCATCCGTCAAAAGGATATGCTGCTGCATCACCCTTATGAAACCTTCGACATTGTCGTGGATTTCCTGCGCCAAGCGGCCCGCGATCCGGCTGTGGTGGCGATCAAACAGACGCTTTACCGGACATCAAACGAAAGCTCTATCGTGGAGGCGCTTTGCGAAGCCGCCGAGGAAGGTAAATCTGTCACAGCGCTGGTGGAACTGAAGGCGCGTTTCGATGAAGCCGCCAATATCCGCCAGTCCCGCCGGTTGGAGCGCGCAGGCGCTCATGTGGTTTACGGATTTCTAGACCTCAAAACCCATGCGAAACTGTCTACCGTTGTGCGGCGCGAGGGGGCAGAGCTGGTCACCTATACCCATTTTGGCACCGGCAACTATCACCCGATCACCGCGCGGTTCTATACCGATCTGTCATTCTTTACCTGCAACAAACAGCTTGGCCACGACGCGACCAAGGTTTTTAACTTTATCTCCGGCTATGTGGAACCTGAAGGGCTGCAACAGCTCTCTGTCTCGCCGATGTTTTTGAAGCGGGATCTTCTGGCCATGATCCACAATGAGGTGGAGGCGGTCAAAGACGGCAAGCCGGGGGTGATCTGGGCCAAAATGAACGCGCTGATCGACGGGGATGTGATTGATGCGCTTTACACGGCCAGTCAGGCTGGCGTGAAAATCGACCTTGTGGTGCGGGGCATTTGCGGGTTGCGGCCCGGGATCAAAGGGCTTTCGGAAAATGTGCGGGTTAAATCTATCGTCGGACGGTTTCTGGAACATTCGCGGATTGTCTGCTTTGGCAACGGCTATGGCCTGCCGGACAAAAAGGCGCGCGTTTTCATGTCCTCGGCGGACTGGATGGGGCGCAACCTGAACCACCGTGTAGAATCGCTGGTGGAGATCACCAACAAGACCGTCCACGCCCAAATCATGAGCCAGATCATGGCCGCCAATATGGCGGATCGGGCGAATTCATGGGTGCTGCAACCCGATGGCAGCTATCTGCGGGAGCCCGATGAAGAGGGTGACAAACGGTTCAACTGTCACCGCTTCTTTATGGAGAATCCGTCCTTGTCAGGGCGCGGTTCTGTCGGGGCAAAGGACGTGCCGGAACTGATGCACAGCGATGAAACCTAAACCTGCGCAACGGCAGGGACGGGGGCGGTTTAGGGGGAACGACGCGTGAAAATCACAACCAAATTTGCAGCACTTGAACGGGTTGGGGTGATCGACGTGGGCTCGAACTCTGTCCGCATGGTGGTGTTTGATGGCGCGGCGCGGTCTCCGGCGTATTTTTACAACGAAAAGGTGATGTGCGGCCTTGGCAAAGGCATGTCTGAAACCGGAAAGCTGAATCCCGAAGGCCGCGCACGCGCCCTGTCCGCGATGATCCGGTTTGCCGCCCTTGCCAAAAGCTTCAAGGTGCAATCGCTGACAACCGTTGCCACCGCCGCCGTGCGCGAGGCAGAGGACGGCCCTGCCTTTTGCACAGAGGTGTTGGCAAAGACCGGCATCGAAGTCACCGTTGCCAGCGGCGTAGAAGAGGCCCGCCTGTCCGCGCAGGGTGTTCTGCTTGGCTGGCCGGGGGCCGACGGGCTGGTCAGTGACATTGGCGGGGCGTCGATGGAGCTGGTTGAACTTAACAGCGGCGAAATCGGAGAGCGTCTGACATCCCCGCTTGCACCATTGCGTCTTGCGGGGGTGGAAGGGGATCTCGACACCCATATCCGTGACACGCTGCACGATCTACGCAAGACGATGTCCAAGGACTATCCGACGCTGTTTCTGGTCGGCGGCTCTTACCGCGCTATTGCCAAGCTGGATATGGCGCGGCGGGACTATCCGTTGCAGGTATTGCATGAATATAAACTGTCGCGCAGACGTCTGGCGGAAACGCTGGACTGGATCGAAACCGCCACGCTGGACGAATTCCGCGCGCTGTCGAGCACCAGTGTAGACCGCCTGACATTGGTGCCGATGGCAGCCCGCGTGCTGCGGCATCTGGTGGATGTGTTTGATCCCAAAGAGGTTGCGATTTCCAGTTATGGTCTGCGCGAAGGGTTGCTGTATGAACAGATGCCCGAAGACCTGCGCGCCCGCGATCCGTTAATAGAGGCCTGCCTGTTCAGCGAGCGCACGTCGGCACGTTTTCCGGGATTCGGTGCGGAACTCGCCCGTTGGATACTGCCCCTTCTGCCCGATCCCGACCGCTGGGAACGGATTACGCTGGCAGCGGCCTTGCTACACGATGTCAGCTGGCGCTCTGACCCGAGCTCCCGTGCCGAGGAATGCTTTGATAATGCTTCGCGGGGCAATCTTGGGGGCCTCGATCATACCGGGCGCGTGTTGCTGGCGATGGCGCTGCTGCACCGCTACCGCAAAAGTGGCAAACTGGATAAATACAAAGCGCTACGACCGCTGTTGAACGACGAACAGTACAAGGGGGCGCAAATCATCGGAAAGGCGATGCGGCTTGGTGCGTCACTGGCGGGCGGGGACCGGACCGTTTTGCGCCGTGCCAAACTGGTTCAGGGGGAAGGCACGCTTGAACTGCACCTCCCCGCCAAGATTGCCGCGTTTGGCGGCGAGGTGGTAGAGACCCGTCTGGCAGAGCTCGCCCGCTCTATGGGGCTGGAAAGCCGTTTGATCGAGAGTTGAAAGTAACCGAGCGCCCGCACGCTTGTATATCACGCCTATAAATCTCGGGCGTGGTGCGCGGCCCATTGTTGCCGCAACGTTCCGGAGCGGCCTGTGAAACGGCCACAGGGTTCGGGCTGACGCTGAAGCCGGTCTGCCCTGAAGTGTCTGAAATCCTGCCGTAATTCGCACCACGCGGGCAGCACGATGGCCTCGGCGTAATAGATGATCGACAGGGGCAGGATGATACGCTGCGTGGCCGCATTGTCACCATCAAGGTATTCGATCCGCAGCTTTTCCTCTTCGCGAATGGCGCGGCGGATGTCTGATAGATCAATGCCGTTGGGTGCCTCTGCCCCCCATGATGACGACAGCAGGGTTTCACTGAGCGGCGTGGCTTGGGATATCTTTGCCGCAGCCCGCGCCGCCGCCCGCCCGAGCGCTTTATCCCCAGTGCGCGCGATCATCGACAGGCCGACTGTTATGGCTTCGGCTTCCTCCACGTCGAAATTCAGCGGCGGCAGATCAAAGCCGGACCGCATCACATACCCGACTCCCGCCGCGCCTTCGATGGGCACCCGCATGGCCTGCAAGCTGGCAACATCGCGGTAGACCGTGCGGGGCGTCACTTCCAGCGCCTTGGCAAGATGCTGCGCTGTCAGAGGCTCCCGAGCGGAGCGGAGCAACTGGATAATTTCGAACATTCTGCTGGATCGGGCCATCGGCTTTCCTGTCTTTGCCCGACGTTAGCACAACACTCCTGACAGATACATGTCAGGAGTGTTGTGCGAGACAGGGGTATTCGCAAAAGGATTAATGCAATGGATCGACACTACACGCTTGGGGTTATGCTCGTTACTTTCTCTGCCCTGATCTGGGCCAGTGCGGGTATTTTCACACGCGGAGTCGATGCGGATGCTTGGAGCGTGATCTTCTGGCGCGGTCTGGCGGCCACAGGGTTCACGTTTATCTATCTGCTTCTGACGGAGGGGCTGCGACGGGAATGGAAAATGATGCGCCCGCCAGCGTGGCTGGCCACTGTGCTGATGGCATCCGGCACGGCGGCATTTATCCCCGCCTTTAAACTGTCGAGCGTGGCAAATGTTGCCCTGATCTGGGCAACGGCACCTTTTGTGACAGCGGCGCTGGCGTGGGTGATGTTGGGGGAACGGCCAAGCCGCAGGGTTGTCATTGCCAGCATTGCTACGGCGGCAGGGGTTGGCATTTTGGCGGGCGGCAGCGTGCAGGGAGGTGGTCTGGCGGGCGATCTTTTGGCATTCTGGATGACGCTAATGATGTCCGCATCTTTCCTGATTTACCGCCGCTGGCCGCAAACACCTGCGGCTTTACCGTCTGCCCTGTCAGCGATGCTGTTGCTGCCCTTCGCGCTGATGTTTACCGATCCGGTTACGGTCAGCACGCAAGAGCGGTGGATACTGGTGGCCTTTGGCGCGGTCTTTGCAGCGGCTTCGGTGCTGATGCTGGAAGGCGCGCGGCGCATTCCAGCCGCCGAGGTGGCCTTGATCGGCGCGCTTGAAACACCGCTGGCCCCTGTTCTGGCGTTCCTAATTCTATCTGAAACACCCCCTGCCGCCACCCTCACAGGGGGGGTGCTGATTTTCGCGGCGGTATTATGGGCGCAGATCAACGGGATGAAACACCACAGCCGCAACCGCGCGACTGAAGGCTAGTCACTGGCTTTCAAGTTGCACCTGCACCGCGTTTATGGCGGCAATCGCCGCTTCGCCTTCGCGTCTGTCCCGCTCGAACAGGCTTTCGAGTTTGCGCCCCCAAGAGCTTGGCTGACGGCCCATCGCTTCGCCCACTGCATAGAGGCGGGTCATATAGGCGGGGTCGAACAGCTCGCGGGATTTATCGGTGAAACGGGCGGGCATGATCATCGCGCGCAGGGAAAATCCGTCACGCTTTGCAAGGGCTGCAATGCGCTGTAGGTCCCCGACGCTTTGGCTTTTGATCAGGGTGGACAGGGTGCGCTCTCCGATGTGGCGCAGTCCGGTTTTCTGGGGCTGATAGACAGGGTTGATCAGGTTGTTGTGGATCACCCAAACCCTGTTGTCACGATGGGCGAGCCCCGCACGGCGCAGATAGCTGCGCACTGGCAATTCGGGGGAGTAGGTAAAGATTTCCTGTGTCAGCCCGCCGTCTGCGTGAAGCTCGGTGAAGTCTTCGGTGCCATCGGTCACGTTAAAGCGGACCGGCGTGAACATGATCGGGATGGAAGCAGAAGCAAGGATCACATCTCGGATCAGGGCGCGGGCATCCTCGCTGCGATAGCTGGCGATTTCGGTGACGTTCCAAACCACAGGGCGTTCGGCGTCCATGTTTGTGGTGCCAATCAGCAGCAACCGCCCGCGAGCATATTCATCCGCCAGTGCGCCGACAAATTCGGGGGTGACAACAGAGTCGATCACCCGTTTCAAAGGTGCTGTCGAGTAAAGCGAACCGCCGCCAAAAATGCCGGCAAGAAACCGTTTACGCACCAGCGCGTCTGTTCTGGCTGTCTTGTAAAACTCGCCGATCTGGTCGTCATAATCGGGGCCAAGGAACGCGAAAGGTGCGATGATTGATCCGGTGGAGATGCCAGTGACGATGTCAAATTCGGGACGGGTGCCCGAGGCGCTCCAACCTTTCATGACACCAGCACCAAAAGCGCCGTTCGGGCCGCCCCCTGACAGGGCGAGAATATGCAACCCGTCCCCTTCGCGGCGCACTGCGCGCAGGCGCTGGGCGAAGGTGTCCACCTCGTCGTCCAGACTGTCCGGTGCGGTGTCGCCGAAAAAGCGGACGTCAAGGAAGCCGATAGGCTGCATAAGCGCGTGGCTGGCCTGTGGCGGTGCGAAGATGCCGCGATCAATTCCGGCGCAGCCTGCGAAGAATACGGACAGGCAAACCAGAAGGGATTTTGTCGTCATATTCATGATGACCTCAATAAAAACTGCTTGAAATACGGTAAACCCTAAGCAGATTGTCCTGTGCTGGCAACGATTCAATTTAAGGTAGCGGGCGTGCTGTCCGGCGTGGCCCTTGCGGGTGCAGCGCATGTTGCACCCCATTGCAGTTTGGCCTAGAGCAATAGCCAAAGAGAAGTTGGAGCCTATCCCATGCGCATGTCCCGTTATTTCCTGCCCGTTCTGAAAGAAGATCCGGCCGAAGCCGCGATCGTCAGCCACCGCCTTATGCTGCGCGCCGGTATGATCAAGCAATCGAGCGCCGGGATTTATTCGTGGTTGCCGATGGGCTTTAAGGTTCTGCGCAAAATCGAAGATATTGTGCATGAAGAACAGCAGAAAGCGGGCCATATGCCGATGCTGATGCCGACCATCCAGTCCGCGGACCTGTGGCGTGAAAGCGGGCGATATGACGACTACGGCGAGGAAATGCTGCGCATCAAGGACCGTCACGACCGCGATATGCTGTTCACGCCCACCGCCGAGGAACTGATCACCGATATTTTCCGCTCTCATGTCAGCAGCTACAAAGACCTGCCCCTAACGCTCTATCAGATTCAATGGAAATTCCGCGACGAACGCCGTCCGCGCTTTGGGGTGATGCGGGGCCGCGAGTTTTATATGAAAGACGGGTATAATTTTGACCTGACCAAGGAAGACGCGCTGCATGCCTACAACCGTCATCTGGTCAGCTATCTGCGCACCTATGAGCGTATGGGCCTGCAAGCGATCCCGATGCGTGCGGATTCCGGCCCGATTGGGGGCGATGACACCCATGAATTCCTCGTACTGGCGGATACCGGTGAATCCGAGGTCTTCTATGACAGCGCCGTCACGGATCTGACCTTTGGCGACCGCGAGATTGATTTTGATGACAAAGCGCAATGCCAGTCCATCATGGAAGAGTTCACCACCAAATACGCCCGCACGGATGAAACCCACGACGAAGCTGTGTTTAATGAGGTTCCCGAGGAACGCCGCCGCACCGCGCGGGGCATTGAAGTCGGACAGATTTTCTACTTCGGCACCAAATACTCCGATGCGATGAACGCCAAAGTTCAGGGACCGGACGGCAAGCCTGTTGCGGTTCACATGGGCAGCCACGGTATTGGCGTGTCCCGACTGCTTGGCGCGATCATTGAGGCCAGCCACGACGATAAAGGCATCATCTGGCCCGAAGGCGTCACACCCTATCACGCGGGTATTGTGAACCTGAAACAGGGTGACGAAGAAGCTGATGCGGCCTGCGAACAGCTTTACAAAGAGCTTACCGCTGCCGGATTGGAACCGCTTTACGATGACCGTAAGGAACGGGCAGGGGGCAAATTCGCAACAATGGATTTGATTGGTTTGCCTTGGCGTATTACAGTAGGCCCCAGAGGTTTGAAAAATGGTGTCGTCGAACTCACCTCGCGTAAGACGGGGGAAAGCACGGAAATGACACCAGCAGAAGCAGTGGCACGGGTAAAGGACATTTACGCGGGCGCTTGATACAGGCGGTCCCATGGGGCAGATACTAAACGTGGGAGGTGGGGTGATCCTTTTGGTCGCCGCATCGCAATTCCCTGAATACACGCAACAATATGTGCAGCGTCTCGGCGGTGCTGTGGATGAACTGCGACTGGTGGCTGCGGATTTTGACAAAAGTGCGCAGAACGTCGGTCTGACCCGCTATGAAGCGCTGGAGTCCATGACAGGCAACGCATTTCAGAAGGCGCGCCAGAACGATATGCGCCGTACCTTTGCGCGGCTCGACGGGTTGCAGGCGGATCTGGCCGTGCTTAACGGCGCAGGCCCGTTTGAGCGGCTAAGCCATGTGTCGCGGTTTTCGGATCAGGGGATCGCGGCCCGCGCATGGCAGGATTTTCGCCCCGCTGTTCCGCTGACGATTGACGGTTTTCTGTTCGCTATGGGCGGGTTCTTTGCAGGGTTCGGCCTGTTGCGCGGATTGGGCCTGTTGATGCGCCGCCGTAAACGCCCTCTGACAGAGGTAACACCATGAGAACAACACCCCCTTTCGCGCCGTTTGAATGGCTGATCGCGTGGCGCTACCTGCGGGCCAAACGCCGCGAGGGTGGCGTTTCGGTGATGACGTGGATTTCCCTGATCGGGATCACTCTGGCGGTCTTTGCGTTGATTGCAACAATGGCCGTGCGCAGCGGATTCCGCACCGAATTTACCAACACGATTCTTGGCGCAAATGCCCATGCTACGGTCTATGTTTCGCCCCATCTGGACGAGAACAACCGCACCGTGCGCACCTTTTCCGACTTTGACCCGATTGCAGAAAACCTGCGCGCGGTCGAAGGCGTTGTGCGGGTGGCACCTGTGGTCAAGGGGCAGGTCATGGCCTCGGCCAACGGGCGCAACACAGGGGTTGAGGTGTTTGGCGAACGGTTTGAGGACATCAAGACGATACCCCTTGTGGTAAACCCTGAAACCCAGCTGGGCAATCTTGAGAATTTCAACAAAGGTGTCGCCATCGGGCTTGGCATCGCGCGGGAACTGGATCTGGCGCTTGGGGATAAGATCACGCTGATCTCACCGGACGGGATTAAAACCGCCTTTGGCACCAGCCCGCGGGTCAGCGCCTATGAGGTGGTTTATATTTTCGGGGTGGGGCGCTATGACATCGACCGCACCCGCGTCTATATGCCGATGAGCGAGGCGCAGATTTATTTTAATCGCGACGGTGTCGTCGATGAATTCGAGGTTCAGGTCGAAAACCCGGACGATGTCGGCAGAATGGTAGAGCCGCTTATGGCGGCTTCCGGAGAAAATACGCTGGTCTGGACATGGAAAAACGCCAGCGGCGGCTTTCTGCGCGCGCTAGAGATGGAGGACAACATCATGTTTATTATTCTGTCCATCCTGGTGCTGATCGCCTCGATGAATATCGTCTCCGGCCTGATCATGTTGGTAAAGAACAAGGGACGCGATGTGGGTATTTTGCGCACGATGGGGCTGACGCAGGGATCAATCCTGCGGGTGTTTTTCATCTGCGGCGCGTCTATCGGCGTTGTGGGCACGATCCTCGGGGTGATCCTCGGGTGTTTGTTCGCGATCTACATCGACCCGATCTTCAACTTCGTTAATCTGGTTGCCGGTGGCGGTGTCTGGGATCCTTCGGTGCGGATGCTCTCCACCCTTCCTGCAGAACTGCAACTCGGCGATGTGGCGAGCGCTGTGATTCTGTCCCTCGGGCTGGCCTTTGGCGCGACCTATTTCCCCGCCAGACGCGCCGCCCGTATGAACCCGGTTGAGGCGCTGCGTTATGAATAAACTGTCTCGTCTGGAACGATCGAACCGCCAGATCACAAGCAGATCAGGCAAACCAGTTTGCCTATATGTTGAGGCCCTTCGCTATGAATAAAGCACTTCAGTTGAGCGGGATCACCAAGGGCTATAACCTTGGTAAACCTACCGAAGTCCGTGTGTTGAACGGCGTTGATCTGGAATTGGCCGAAGGTGAAGTGGTGGCGATGGTTGCCCCGTCTGGTGCTGGCAAATCAACGCTGCTGCACATTGCGGGGCTGCTGGATACGCCTGATACCGGCGAAGTGAAGATCGGCGGTAAACCTGTTGGCGGCGGGGATCGCGCGCGCACGCGGCTGCGGCGGCAGGATGTGGGGTTTGTCTATCAGTTTCACCACCTGTTGCAGGAATTTACCGGACTTGAAAACGTGGTGCTGCCGCAACTGGCCAACGGTGTAAGCCGCGCCGAGGCAGAGAAACACGCACAGGAACTCCTTGATCGTGTGGGTCTGAAAGACCGCGCCAGCCACCGCCCCGGCGAGCTGTCGGGCGGTGAACAGCAACGGGTCGCGTTTTGCCGTGCGCTCGCCAATAAACCGCGGGTTTTGCTCGCGGATGAGCCGACGGGAAACCTTGATCCGAACACGTCTGACACGGTGTTTGCGGCCCTGATGGAACTGGTGCGTGCGTCGGGCATGGCCGCTCTGATCGCGACCCATAATCTGGAACTGGCCGCAAGGATGGACCGTATGGTGCGGCTGGAAGCGGGCGAGATCGTCCCCGCGTAATTCCGGTATCTAAGGCTTTTTGTCTGGCATTATCCCCGTTTTCCCGTCATTGGATATGCGGAACCGTTTTGGTATGGGCAAATTACTGGCCCGACCCGCGCGGTTGGGAGAGGATTTACCCATGCAAAAGACAGCCGTGAAAATCGCAGACGCCCACGAACTGCCGCTTTGGCGGCGGCCTGTTGTCCTGCTGGGGCTTATGGCCTTTGTCATGCCGTTGGCCTTTTCTACGTGGCTGGCGCTGCTGAATAATTTTGTGATCGAGGTGGCGCAGTTCGACGGGTCCAATATCGGCTGGCTCCACTCCATCCGCGAGATTCCGGGCTTTTTGGCAATCGGCGTGATCTACGTGCTATGGTTCGTGCGCGAACAGGTTCTGGCGGTGGTCTCTCTGTTTGCACTGGGAATCGCCGTAGCTGTCACTGCTTGGTTTCCCAGCTTTCTGGGGCTGATGGTGACCACTATGATCGGCTCTATCGGGTTCCATTACTATGAAACCGTGAAAATGTCGCTGGAGCTGCAATGGATCAGCAAGGACCGTGCGCCCCAAGTGCTGGGCTGGATGGTGGCCATCGGGTCGGCGGCCTCTCTGCTGGCGTATGGTGCGATTGTGCTGGTCTGGAAGGTTCTGGGCTGGGACTACAACACCATCTATATGATTGGCGGCGGTGTGGCTGTGGTGATGACGGCGTTCTGCTGGTTTGCCTATCCCACATTTGAGGCCCCCCACAAACAGCACAACAAGATGATCTTCCGCAAACGCTATTGGCTGTATTACAGCCTGCAAGCGGCGGCGGGGGCGAGGCGGCAGATTTTCATGGTTTTCGCGGCCTTCATGATGGTAGAACGCTTCGGCTTTGAAGTGCATGAGGTCACGGCCCTGTTCCTGATCAACTATGTCGCGAACATGATCTTTGCCCCGCTGATGGGCCGTTTTGTGTCAAAGATGGGAGAGCGCAATGCGCTTGTCTTTGAATATGTCGGGCTCATTCTGGTGTTTTGTGCCTATGGCGGCATCTATATGTTCGGCTGGGGCGTGCTGGTGGCAGCGGCGCTTTATGTGATCGACCATCTTTTCTTTGCGTTGGCCTTTGCGCAGAAGACCTATTTCCAGAAGATCGCCCATCCGTCGGATATTGCCCCCACAGCGGCGGTGGCTTTTACGATTAACCACATCGGCGCGGTGCTTTTGCCTGCGATGCTGGGGTATCTGTGGCTGCAATCCCCTGCGGCGGTGTTCATCTTTGCGGCCTCCGTGGCGGTGCTGTCGCTTATCCTGTCCCTGATGATCCCCCGCCACCCGCGCATGGGGTATGAAACCGTCTTTGCGCGTACAATATTACCTGCGGAGGCAGCAGAATAAATGGCTGGAACAGACACGGAAATACCGGCAGCAGAGCCGGACAAAAAAGCACGCTTTCTGACAGGATCGATTATGCGTCATGTGGTTGTTATGACCCTAACCGGATCGCTGGGGCTGGTGTTCATGTTCCTTGTGGATGTGGCCACGCTGTTCTGGGTCAGCACACTGGGCGATCAGGGGTTGGTGGCAGCGCTCGGCTTTGCGTGGACGATCCAGTTCTTTACCATCTCCACCGGCATTGGGTTGATGATCGCAAGCATGGCGCTGGTGTCCAAATCTATCGGGCAGGGCAATACCGAACTGGCCCGACAGCAAACCACCAGCGCGGCGATCTTCACGTTCGTGTTTCAGGTAGTCATGGCGACGCTGGTTCTGGTCTACCGCTTTGAGATCCTTGCCTTTGCCGGGGCGGAAGGCCAGACACAGGCGGATGCGGCGCGGTTCCTTTCGATCAGCGTGCCAAGCCTGCCGTTCATGGCGCTTGGGATGGTTGGCTCGGCGGTGCTGCGCTCTATCGGGGATGCGGTGCGGTCTATGGCGGTGACAATGTCCGCGGGGCTGATGGCGATGGTGATTGATCCGGTACTTATCATCGGGCTGGATATGGGATTTGAAGGCGCTGCTTGGGGGATCGTGATCTCTCGCGGATTGTCGGCTGCGCTGTCCGTCTGGTTCGTGATCCACGTCTATGACATGGTTGGTCCAGTCAACCGCACAGTGATGCGCCAGTTGCTGCGTCCCTTTCTGATGATAGCCGTTCCAGCGGTGATGACCCAGTTATCCACGCCCTTTGGTAACTACATCCTGACCAAAGTGATCAGCGCCTACGGCGATGCGGCCGTTGCGGGCTGGGCCGTTGTCAGCCGTCTGGCGGTGCTGGCCTTTGGCGGGATATTCTCGCTCTCGGGGGCGATTGGCGGGATTATCGGGCAGAATTACGGGGCGGGGCAATTCGAGCGGGTGCAACAAACCTATCGCGATGCGCTGAAGTTCTGCGCGCTCTATACGCTGATCAGTTGGAGCATCCTTGCCCTGCTGCGCAACCCTGTCGCCCAACTGTTCGGGCTGGAAGGCACCGCTGCCGAAGTGCTGATGGCCTTTATGCTGATCGGGGCAGGGGGCTATATGTTCACCGGGGCGCTGTTTGTGTCCAATGCGGCGTTTAACAATCTGGGGCGGCCGATCTATTCCACCGCGTGCAACTGGCTGCGGGACGGTGTGCTGATCTTTCCGTGCTGCGTGCTGATGGGGCAATGGCTGGCGGCCCCCGGTGTGGTTTACGGGCAGGCGCTGGCGGCTGTTCTGGCGGGCAGTGCGGCGATGATCTGGGCGGCGCGATTTGTGCGCAACATCGGCACGAGGTCTTGAACCAGCCGTAAAAGTCTTACCTTAGAGCTTATCTTGTGACGCGCTGCGATGCAGGGTAATGAGAGGCGGATCGAATTTGCAGGAGTAAAGCAATGCTGAAGGGTTTAGGTGGACTTGGCGATATGGCCAAGATCATGAAACAGGCACAGGAAATGCAAGGCAAGATGGCCGAAGCACAAGCCAAGCTGGATGAAATCACCGTCGAGGGTGAAGCCGGTGCCGGAATGGTGAAGGTCACTGTGACAGCCAAGGGCGATGTCAAAGGCATCAATATCGACCCGAGTCTGTTTGTTGCTGACGACAAAGAGGTGGTCGAAGACCTGATCGTTGCCGCGATCAAGGACGGTCAGGCCCGCGCCGCAGAAACCGCGCAGGCGGAGATGGGCAAAGTGACCGAAGGGCTGAACCTGCCCGAAGGTATGAAGCTGCCCTTCTGATCCGGTCGGGTGGTTAATCCCCTGACAAGGGCGCGATTCCGGCGGGTTCGGGATCGCTCCGCGGGGGATATTTGACGAAAATGGATGGAGACGGGCTTGGACAGTAAGAACCAGGACATTGACGGGCTGATCGCCCTGATGGCGAAGCTGCCCGGCATGGGACCGCGCTCGGCCCGTCGTGCGGTGTTGCATCTGATCAAGAAACGGGCTTTGTTGCTGACCCCGCTGGCGGATGCCATGTTTGCAGTGGCTGCCACCGCGCGGGAGTGTTTGGTCTGCGGCAATATCGGCACGCGGGACCGCTGTGACATTTGCGAAGATACACGCCGCTCCAACGGGCAAATCTGTGTTGTGGAAGATGTGGCCGATCTTTGGGCGATGGATCGTTCAGGTGTGTTCAAGGGGCGCTATCACGTACTCGGCGGGTCATTGTCTGCACTGGATGGGGTCGGACCGGAAGAACTGCGTATTCCCGCCCTGATCCGCCGTGTGCTGGACGAGGAAATCACCGAAGTGATCCTTGCGTTGAATGCCACCGTGGACGGGCAGACCACGGCTCACTACATCGCCGAACAGTTGGAAGAGGCAGGAGTCTCTGTGACCTCTCTGGCGCAGGGTGTTCCGATTGGCGGGGAGCTGGATTATCTCGATGACGGGACGATCTCCGCAGCGCTGAGGGCGCGAAAAGCGGTCTAAGCTTTAGGTGCGCCTCCCGCGCATGTGCGGGAGGCGCGTTTCTTACGCGGGGATCACTTCGCCGCTGTGATGATGATCTCTACTTTATAGTCCGGTGTCGCAAGATGGGCAGAGCCGGCGGCGCGGGCGGGTTCGTTGCCCTGTGGCACCCATGCATCCCAAACCGCGTTCATTTCCGCAAAATCTGCCATGTCATCCATCCAGATGATCGCTTGCAAGATTTTGGTTTTGTCCGATCCGGCCTCTGCCAGCAGGGCGTCGATCTTGTCGAGAATGTCCTGCGTTTGCTGAGTCACAGATGCACCGGCGGTGCCGACCTGTCCGGCAAGATAAATCGTGTCGCCGTGGGTGACGATCTGGCTCATCCGGCCATTTCCGTGGGCGCGTGTAACTTCTGGCATAGTATGTCCTTCTATAATCTGGCGCAGGGATTTCCTCTGCGGCGGTTTGGGGTGTTAGCTGGTGGCGGCGAGCGCCTGTTCGAAATCTGCAATCAAGTCGTCGATATGTTCGATCCCGATGGAAATCCGCAGCAGATTTTCGGGGATGCCACTGTCAGCCCCCGCGACCGTGCGGCGGTGTTCGATCAGGCTTTCGACGCCGCCCAGAGAGGTGGCGGGAATAAAGACTTCGGTGCGTTTGGCCATCTCAAACGCGCGACGGGCGCTGCCGTTAACGCGGATCGACATCATACCGCCAAAACCGTTCTTCATTTGCCGCGCAGCCACATCGTGGCCGGGATGATCGGGCAGACCGGGGTAAAGCACCGCTTCAATATCTTTATGGGCTGCGAAATGCCGCGCAAACGCCATCGCATTGCGGCTGCAGGCTTCGTAGCGGATATGAAGGCTGCGCAGACTGCGGATCAGCAGCCATGCCTCAAATGCGGGCAGGATTGTGCCCTGAAAGCTGCGCACCTCGCGGATTTCATCCCAGAGCGGCATATCTTTGCGTGCGGACAAAACACCAGCGGTGAAATCGGAATGCCCGCCCATGTATTTGGTGGCCGAGTGGAAAGAGATGTCCGCACCCAGATCAAGCGGTTTCGTTGTGCAGGGCGGAGCGGCGGTGCTGTCCACCATCAACACGGCCCCGACACTGTGGGCGAGTTCGGCAGCAGCAGCAATATCGGTAATTGACCAATCGCCATTCGCGGGGGTTTCGATCCAGACCAGTTTGGTCTCCCCCGGTATCAGCGCAGCTTTCAGCGCGTGAAGATCACCGGCAGGGAACAGGTCCTTGCGGATCACACCGCGCTGGGCCTGACGTTCCAGCCAGTGCAGGCCGACGTGGTACATCATGGATTGCGCCACGACATGGGCATTCGGGGGCAGGGATTCGACCACCGCCACGGATGCCGACATGCCGGAATTCAGCAGCAGGCTTTCATCCGCGCCTTCTAAAGTGGCAATAATCTCTTCCGCGTGGGCCGTAGTCGGGCTGCCGTAACGGGCATAGACATAGCCCTCGCGCAGGTCGTAGTTTTCATCCCGCGCAAAGGTGGAGGTTGCCACCATCGGCGGCACCACACTGCCGGAAACGGGATCTATGTGGCGCAAGGCTTGCGCGGCCAGCGTTTCAGGCGCCAGCGTGTTGGATTTACGCGCCATTCAGTTGCCCCGGTAAGGTTCAACGTATTGCAACGCCATATCCCAAGGGAAGAAAATCCACGTATCCTGAGACACCTCCGTAATGAAAGTATCCACCTGCGGACGGCCTTTGGGTTTTGCGTAAACGGTGGCGAAATGGGCGTTGGGATAAAGTTCCCGCACCACTTCCAGCGTTTTGCCGCTGTCTACCAGATCGTCGATGATCAGGATGCCAGTGCCGTCGCCCATCAGTTTGTCGTCCGGCTTTTTCAGCACGCGGGCTTCGGATTGGGATTGGTGGTCATATGATTTGATGGAAATCGTATCCACCGTGCGGATATCCAGTTCCCGCGCTGCAATCATTGCGGGGGCCATGCCGCCGCGTGTGATGGCGACAACTGCGCGCCATGCCCCGTCATCCGGTCCGTGACCGTCCAGACGCCACGCCAAAGCGCGGCTGTCGCGGTGGATCTGATCCCAGGAGATATGAAATCCTTTTTCGTGCGGGAGACGGTTTTCTGACATGGGCAAGAGACTCGTTTTTTCTGAATGTTGTGCATGATTGATACTATGGCGCGTGATCCTTTGGAAAGGGCGAGTTTTGAGGCTTGTTTTGCGGGAGTAATTGCACTACGTTATCGCTAACGTAAGTTTAAAGAATATCTTTTGCGACAAGAGAGGGAGGCACCCATGTCAGTCATAGGTACTTTGACAGAGGTCACATCACGGATCGCTAAAAAATCCGAACGCAGCCGTTCGGCCTATTTGCGCCAGATGGAGCAGGCCCGCTCTGACGGGCCGAAGCGGGCGCATTTGTCTTGTGGTAATCAGGCCCATGCCTATGCGGCGATGGGGCAGGATCAATCCGATATGGTGGAACAACGTGGCCCGAATATTGGGATTGTGACCGCCTATAACGATATGCTGTCAGCCCATCAGCCGTTTCAGGCCTATCCCGATCTGATCAAGGACACGGCACGGGCGGCAGGTGGCACTGCACAGGTAGCTGCGGGTGTTCCGGCCATGTGTGACGGGATCACGCAAGGGCAGACAGGGATGGAGCTGTCGCTGTTTTCCCGCGATGCGATTGCCATGTCTGCAGCGATCGGCCTGTCTCATAACGTGTTCGACAGTTCGATTTACCTTGGTGTGTGTGACAAGATCGTGCCCGGTCTAGTGATTGCCGCCGCGCGATTCGGTCATATCCCGGCGGTGTTCCTGCCAGCCGGACCTATGCCAAGCGGACTGGCCAATGATGACAAAGCGCGGGTGCGCAAAGAGTTTGCCGAGGGCAAATGTGACCGCGATGCGCTGATGGCGGCGGAAATGGCCAGCTATCATAGTGCGGGTACCTGCACATTTTACGGCACGGCCAACACCAACCAGATGCTGATGGAATTCATGGGGCTGCATCTGCCCGGTTCCAGTTTTGTCGCGCCGAACACGCCGCTGCGCGAAGCGTTAACTCGTGAAGGCACCCGCATTGCCCTTGGGCTGAGCGACCTTGGCAACGCCTATACCCCTGTGTCCCAAGTGCTCGATGAGAAAGCCTATGTGAACGGAATTGTCGGGTTGATGGCCACAGGCGGGTCTACCAATCTGTTGATCCACCTCATCGCAATGGCGCGGGCGTCTGGCATTGTGCTCGACTGGGAGGATTTTGCCGATTTGTCCCAAGTGGTGCCGCTGCTGACGCGGATTTATCCAAACGGGCTGGCGGATGTGAACCACTTCCATGCGGCGGGCGGTCTGGGGCTGGTCATCAGTGAGCTGCTGAACGCGGGTCTACTGCATGACGATACGCTGACGGTGATGGGGCAGGGGCTGGAACGCTACACCAAAGACCCAAAACTGGTGAATGGCGCGCTGGATTGGCACGACGGGGTGCAAGCCTCTCTGAATGACAAGATTGTCGCCACCACAAAAGAACCATTCCAAGCCACGGGCGGTCTGTCGAACCTGTCGGGCAATCTGGGGCGGGGCGTTATGAAAACTTCTGCCGTTGCACCGGAACGCCGTGTTCTGACAGCCCCCGTACGGGTGTTTCACACGCAAGAAGCTGTGCTTGCAGCCTTTCGTGCCGGAGAGTTCACGTCCGATGTGGTTGTCGTGGTGCGCTATCAGGGGCCAAAAGCCAACGGTATGCCGGAACTGCACGGGCTGACGCCTTGTCTGTCGGTCCTTCAGGACCGCGGGATTAAGGTGGCGCTGGTCAGTGACGGGCGCATGTCGGGGGCCTCTGGTAAGGTGCCCGCGGCCATTCACGTCAGCCCCGAAGCGCTGGACGGCGGACCGCTGGCCTTTCTTCAGGACGGTGACATTGTGACTGTGGATGCCGAAAACGGCCATCTCGACGCGCAGGATGCTAGCATCTTTGAACGTGCGATCACCCATCCGGAACTCGACAGCAATGAGGTCGGACTGGGGCGCGAGCTGTTCGCTGCCTTCCGCCAGAATGTCGGCGCGGCCCGTGACGGGGCAACTGTATTCAATTTTGAGGAGGCCTGAGCCATGACAATAGACGCAAAAAGCGCGAGCGCTCAAACACTGGAAATCTGCAACACAGCACCTGTTATCCCTGTGCTGCTGGTGGAATCTGCTGACACAGCCGCGGCACTCGGTCAGGCGCTGGTGGCGGGTGGCCTTCCCGTGTTGGAAGTTACCCTGCGCACCAAAGCCGCGCTGGATGTGATCGCAGCAATGGCCGAGGTCGAAGGCGGGATTGTCGGGGCGGGAACGCTGCTGACGGCGCAGGACGTGAAAAACGCCAAAGCTGCCGGTGCCAAATTCGGCGTCTCCCCCGGTGCCACAGATGCGCTGATTGACGCTTGCGAAGTCGAAGGCCTGCCACTCCTGGCTGGCGCGGCCACCGCAACTGAAGCCATGCGCCTGCTGGAACGGGGTTATACCACGCAGAAGTTCTTTCCCGCGGAAGCCGCAGGCGGTGCCAAAGCGCTCGGCTCGCTGGCGTCCCCATTGCCCCAGATCACGTTCTGTCCCACTGGCGGCGTGTCCCCCGATAACGCGGCCAGCTATCTGAAACTGCCAAATGTCGTCTGTGTTGGTGGAAGCTGGGTCGCGCCAAAGGATGCTGTGGCGGCGGGTGATTGGGGCCGGATTACCGATCTTGCCCGAACCGCCTGCAAATCGCTTGGCGGGGCTGTTTGACGTAGGGTTCAACCGAATAGAATTTTACAATCGACCACGGCGTGCCCATCCTGCAGGCGTAATGCTTAGCAGGAGGGAACGTCATGTCATCACTTACCGGAAAACGGGTCTGGATCACCGGCGGCGGAACAGGAATCGGCGCAGGATCAGCCCTGTTGCTGGCCGAACGGGGCGCCGAGGTGATCGTATCGGGGCGCCGTGCCAACAAGCTGGAAGAGGTGGTCGCGCAGATCACCGCGAAAGGTGGCAAAGCCCGTGCTGTGGCAGTGGATATGGCGGATGCCAAGGCGGTTGAACAGGCTGCCGCTGACATCGGACGCGTGGATATTCTGCTTGCCAGTGCCGGATTGAACGTGCCCAACCGATCCTTGGATAAACTGGGGAGCGGGGATTGGGACAAGGTCGTCAACGTAAACCTGAACGGTGTCTATTACCCGATCCACGCTGTCCTTCCGCAGATGCGCGCGCGTGGCGACGGGCTGGTGATGATCGTGTCCAGTTGGGCTGGTCGCTATGTCGGGCGACTTACCGGGGCTGCTTATACCGCAACCAAACATGGGGTCGTCGCGCTGAGTGAAACGATCAATTGCGAAGAAGGCGGCAACGGGATTCGATCCACGGTGATAATGCCAGGAGAGATCGCCACCGACATCCTAAAGGATCGCCCCGTGCCGCCCTCACAGGCGGAGATGGATCGCATGTTGCAGGTGGATGATCTGGCGGAAACCGTGCGCTACGTGGCAGAGATGCCCGCCCACGTCTGTGTGAACGAAATCCTGATCTCGCCAACATGGAACCGGTTCTATCAGGGATTTGACGAGGTCTAGGACCTGTTCAGGCGTTTCGATCGAAGCTTTGCGACAATCGAAACGCCAAAGTTCTTTTCGGTCGGGGCGCGTTACTTGCGCCCTGTGACCACATCAATATCAGGGGCGTCTTCGGCCTTCATCCCGACCACATGATACCCCGCGTCAACGTGATGGTTTTCACCCGTCACACCGGAGGCCAGTTCGGAACACAGATACATGCCGGATTTGCCCACATCGTCGGTGGTCACATTGCGGCGCAGCGGAGAGTTCAGTTCGTTCCACTTCAGGATGTAGCGGAAATCACCGATGCCAGAAGCGGCCAGTGTTTTGATCGGACCAGCAGACAGCGCATTCACGCGGATGTTTTTCGGGCCAAGATCCATTGCCAGATATTTGACCGATGCTTCCAGACCGGCCTTGGCGATACCCATCACATTGTAATGGGGCATCACCATTTCCGCGCCATAATAGGTCAGCGTCAGCAAAGCACCACCGTCAGGCATCAGCTGTTCTGCGCGCTGGGCGACAGCGGTGAACGAATAGACGGAAATATCCATCGTCATCCGGAAGTTTTCGATGCTGGTGTCCACATAACGGCCACGCAGTTCGTTTTTGTCGGAAAAGCCGATGGCGTGGACAACAAAGTCCAGTTTGCCCCATTTGTCCTGAAGCGTGGTGAACAGCGCATCCATAGAAGCGCCGTTTGTTACGTCACATTCCAGTACCAGATCAGAGCCAACGCTTTCTGCCAGCGGTTTAACCCGTTTGCCCAAGGCTTCCCCTTGATAGGAGAACGCAAGTTCTGCGCCTTGTTCGTGGCAGGCTTTCGCAATGCCCCATGCAATTGATTTGTCGTTTGCGACGCCCATGATGAGGCCCCGTTTGCCTTGCATTATTCCAGAAGTCATTGCCTTGTTCCTTGCAGGTATTGCGGTCATTCACGTTTAAGGCATGGCTAGGCAAGCCGCAAGTCTGGGGTTTGAGACTTAGACCGCCAGCTGATACCGTTTGGCAGCTTTCCCAAATTCACTGTCACATTTTTACCGTCTGGTGCGAATCTTTGGGGATTCAGGCACTTGCTTTGCAAGTAAAAATATTGTGGGGTAAGTGGGCCGACCGGGAACGGCACGAAAAAGACAGGCTATGATGACATGAAACCCAACGATTTATCGTCGGACCGGCAGGGGGTATTCGCGGGGGACGATCCCTTCGAAATCGCGCGCAACTGGTTGGCCGAGGCGATGGAGACGGAAGCGAATGATCCGAACGCAGTGGCTCTTGCGACTGTGGATGACGCTGGGTTACCGAATGTTCGTATGGTGCTGTTGAAAGAGATCCAATCCGATAGTTTTGTCTTTTTTACCAACTATACCAGCGCCAAAGCCGCAGAGTTGGATAGCACCGGCAAAGCCGCATTCGTGATGCACTGGAAAAGCCTGCGCCGCCAGATACGGGTGCGGGGTACGGTCACACCTGTTTCCGATGCAGAATCCGACGCCTATTTCCTAAGCCGCTCTGTCTTTAGCCGCATCGGCGCTTGGGCAAGTGACCAGTCTTCGCCACTGGACAGCCGCCAGACTTTGGTGAATAGGGCAGAAGAGCTGACTAAAAAGCTGGGCGAAAACCCGGAACGGCCCCCGTTTTGGGGCGGGTTCCGGATCAAACCTGTAGAAATAGAATTCTGGTGCGATGGCGCCGACCGGCTGCATGATCGATTTGTGTGGCGTAAAACAGAACAAGAAACGCAATGGGCTACAAGCAGACTCAATCCATGACGGGGCAACTGCTATTGGTTCAAATTATAAAAAAGGGACGGCTCTGTTGGGACGGGCAAACAGGAACATAGACCGCAAGGTCATAATTTCTTGAGTTTGACCTGCCATGTATTACAATGCTCAACAGAGGGTGGAGTGAATAATCTTGATTAAAACCGGCAACGTAAAATGGTTTGACAGCACTAAAGGCTTTGGTTTCATCACCGATGATGAGGGCGGGCGCGATATTCTGCTGCATGCGAATGTTTTGCGTAATCACGGTCACAGCTCCGTTGTGGAAGGCACGCGGATCGATGTAGAGGTCGCCGAAAGCGCGCGGGGATTGCAGGCTGTGGAGATACTCCAGCTTGATTTACCCGATGCCGAAAGCGATGTGGTTCTGCGCGGTGTTCCCGAACTGGGGATTGATCTTTCGACCTTGCAATCTGACGAACCTTTGACTCCGTCACGGGTAAAGTGGTTTGACAAAGTTAAGGGCTTTGGTTTTGTTAACCTCTTTGGCAGCACAGAAGATGTGTTTGTCCACATGGAGGTTTTAAGGGCTTATGGTTTGGCAGAACTGGCACAAGGTGAAGCAATTTGTGTGCGCACCGCTCAGGGGCCGCGTGGCCGCATGGCAATCGAAGTGCGGGCATGGGATTACGAAGCATCGCAAGACGCTTAAGGGTGCTCTCATCGCGTTTGTTTGCGCTACTGGCGCTGCACAGGCCGCTTGTGAACAGGGCGCAGTTGATTTGCGCTGGGACGGTGGCTCTGTCCGGTTCAACGTCGAAATCGCAGATACCTTTGAAGACCGCGCCCGCGGTCTGATGTTTCGCGAATCCCTGCCGCGATATGGTGGGATGCTGTTTATCTATGAAAAACCGCTGAGCGTTTCTTTCTGGATGAAAAATACGCTTATCCCGCTCGATATGATTTTTCTTGATCGACACGGGGTGGTGCAGAACATCCACGAAAATGCTGTTCCCGGCAGTCTGGAAACCATCCCCGGTGGCGACGATATCCTTGCTGTGCTTGAGGTGAACGGCGGCTTGTCCACAAAGCTTGGCGTGCCGGTTGGCGCCGAGATGAGACACACTGCTTTTGGCGATTCTGACCCGATCTGGCCCTGTAATTGAAACTGAATTCAAAACACTTCATTTTTGGGGTTTCCAATCCCGATGGGCCAGTGTAAATCGCATCTCACTGGATCGGGGCGTGGCGCAGCCTGGTAGCGCACCTGTTTTGGGTACAGGGGGTCGTGAGTTCGAATCTCGCCGCCCCGACCAGTAAAATCCCTCATATTTGAATATGACGACCCGCCGGAGACTTCTCCGGCGGTCGGGATTTTTTCCATCCGCAATTTGGATTTTCTGCGTAAGTCCCTCGATCTTGCACGCTGTTTACGCGCTAAGAATGTCATCGCAAACATTGTATCTGTAAAACCTCAAAGCGCTACATATGTCCGCGCAGCACGTGGTGTGCCCTGCGTGGCACTTTCGTCCCAGCGTTGATTCTGTGCATAAATCGCCTCTGCGATTTCTGCGTATTCGGTTTTTCTCTTTGTTCCGGCGTGGTTATCTTAGGGCTCGAATGTGAGTTGTTTCCGCCCTGTTGAAGCGATGAATCAATATCTGTTCGGTCAACATATTTTTCCCGATTTTTCTTAAAAAGTTTTGTTGACGGAGTCGTGAGCATCGTACAGTTTGTGTGAAGTTCCTGATGACACCACAACATTTAGTGGCACGTCATAGGGGCCAAATTTGTGCAGTAATCGGTAGCAGAGACATTTAGGGGAGGGCCTTTGCCGTTCCGATTACGTTTTAACGACAAGATACGCTTAGGGGCAGAAATGAAGATCGACCGTCGATTCACCAAAGAAAACCACGATGCTTATGCGGATATAGCATTCCACACGACAACCTCGGAAATCCGGAACCCAGACGGGACTGTTGTTTTTGCATTAGAAGCCGTGGAAGTGCCCCAAAACTGGAGCCAGGTGGCGGCGGATGTGATTGCGCAGAAATATTTCCGCAAGGCGGGTCTGGCAGCAAAGCTGGAGAAGGTGCAGGAAAAGGGCGTTCCTGAATTTCTATGGCGTTCTGTTCCGGCGGCGGACGCTGCGGCAAAGGCTTCTGGCGGGTATGACGGTGAAACTTCGGCCAAGCAGGTCTTTGACCGTCTGGCAGGCGCTTGGGCCTATTGGGGCTGGAAGGGCGGCATGTTTGATACAGAATCAGACGCACGCGCCTATTACGATGAAATGCGGTTCATGTTGGCCAATCAAATGGCAGCCCCCAACAGCCCGCAATGGTTTAACACCGGTCTGCACTGGGCCTATGGCATTGATGGTCCAAGCCAAGGGCACCATTACGTAGATTATAAGACCGGCAAGCTGACCAAGTCGAAGTCAGCCTATGAACACCCGCAACCCCACGCTTGTTTCATTCAGTCCGTTTCCGACGATCTGGTGAACGAGGGCGGGATTATGGACCTGTGGGTCCGCGAAGCGCGGTTGTTCAAATACGGCTCGGGCACGGGTACAAACTTCTCCTCCCTGCGAAGTGCTTCAGAGCCACTGGGCGGCGGCGGCAAATCCTCGGGACTTATGTCCTTTTTGAAGATCGGGGACAGAGCCGCCGGCGCAATTAAATCGGGTGGCACCACACGTCGTGCGGCCAAGATGGTGATCTGCGATATGGATCATCCCGACATCAGTGATTTCATTAATTGGAAAGTACGCGAGGAACAAAAGGTTGCTTCCCTCGTCGCCGGTTCCAAGATGCACGAAGATAAACTGAACGAGATTTTCGGCGCGATCCGTGCTTGGGACGGGTCCGAAGAGGGGGCATTTGATCCCAAAGCCAATGCCGGACTGAAAGGCGCGATCAAATCCGCCAAGAAAGCCCGTATTCCCGAAACCTACATCAACCGCGTGCTGCAATATGCACGGCAAGGGTTTGAGAGTATCGAATTCCCGACTTACGACACCGACTGGGATTCCGAAGCCTACGGCACTGTTGCCGGACAGAACTCCAACAACTCGGTCCGCGTCACCAACGCATTTCTGAAAGCGGCCGAAAACGACCAGCCTTGGGAACTGCTGCGCCGCACCGACGGCGAAGTGGCTGAAACTGTCAGCGCACGGGAACTGTGGGAAGATATCGGGCACGCCGCTTGGGCCTGCGCCGATCCGGGTGTTCAGTATCACGACACGATCAACCAGTGGCACACCTGCCCCGAAGATGGCGCGATCCGTGGTTCGAACCCTTGCTCGGAATACATGTTCCTTGATGACACGGCCTGTAACCTTGCGTCCATGAACCTGTTGAAGTTCTACACGGATGGCAAATTCGATGCGGCATCCTACATGCACGCCTCCCGCCTGTGGACGATGACGCTGGAAATCAGTGTACTGATGGCGCAATTCCCGTCCAAGGAAATCGCGGAACGGTCCTACAAGTTCCGCACGCTGGGTCTGGGCTATGCCAATATTGGCGGTTTGCTGATGAACATGGGCTATTCCTACGACTCCGACGAAGGCCGCGCCATGTGTGCCGCGCTGACCGCCGTGATGACGGGTGTGGCTTATGCGACATCTGCGGAAATGGCCAAAGAGCTGGGCGCATTTCCCGGTCATGCCAAGAATGCCGATCACATGCTGCGGGTCATGCGTAACCACGCGCTTGCAGCGCAAGGGGCGACTGAGGGCTATGACGCTCTGGATGTGACACCTGTGCCACTGGATCATGCAAACTGTCCTGATGAAGAACTGTCTGCCCTGTCAAAAACCGTTTGGGAAGAGGCTGTGGCGCTGGGTGAAAAGCACGGATACCGCAACGCGCAAGTGTCCGTGATTGCCCCCACCGGCACCATCGGTCTGGTGATGGATTGTGACACCACAGGGATTGAACCTGACTTCGCGCTGGTGAAGTTCAAGAAACTGGCCGGTGGCGGTTACTTCAAGATTATCAACCAGTCTGTTCCGGCTGCGCTGGTGAAACTGGGCTATAGCACTGCAAAAGTAGAGGAAATCGTGTCCTATGCGGTGGGCCACGGTTCGATGGGCCACGCGCCGGACATTAACCACACCTCTCTTACGGGTCACGGCTTTGGCCCTGAGGAGCTGAAAAAGGTAGAGGCCGCACTGCCCACCGCCTTTGACATTCGCTTTGTGTTCAACCAGTGGACGCTTGGGACCGAGTTCTGCTCCGGCACGCTCGGCATTCCAGAGGCGCAGTTGAACGATCCGTCCTTTGATCTGCTGACGCATCTTGGCTTTAGCAAGAAACAGATCGAAGCGGCCAACAACCACGTTTGCGGCACGATGACACTGGAAGGCGCGCCCTTCCTGAAGGACGAGCACCTGTCCGTCTTTGACTGCGCCAACCCCTGCGGCAAGATCGGCAAACGGTATCTGTCGGTGAACAGCCACATCACCATGATGGCTGCGGCGCAATCGTTCATCTCTGGTGCGATCTCCAAGACGATCAACATGCCGAACGATGCAACCATCGAGGATTGCCAGAAAGCCTATGAGCTGAGCTGGTCTTTGGGTGTGAAAGCAAACGCGCTTTATCGGGACGGTTCCAAGCTGAGCCAGCCGCTGTCCGCCGCGCTGATCGAAGACGACGAGGATCTCGAAGAGACACTGGCCGAAGCCCCAGCAGGGGAGCGGGCGCAGATACTGGCAGAAAAAATCGTTGAGAAAGTGATCATCAAGGAAGTGGCACAAGCGCGGGCGAAGCTGCCGGAACGGCGCAAGGGCTATACCCAGAAGGCCACTGTTGGCGGGCATAAGGTTTACCTGCGCACCGGCGAATATGAAGACGGCAATCTGGGCGAAATCTTTATCGACATGCACAAGGAAGGGGCGGGCTTCCGCGCCATGATGAACAACTTCGCCATCGCGGTGTCGGTTGGTCTCCAATACGGTGTGCCGCTGGATGAATTTGTCGATGCCTTCACATTCACCCGCTTTGAACCGGCGGGCATGGTGCAGGGCAACGACAGCATCAAGAATGCGACTTCTATTCTGGATTACATCTTCCGTGAACTGGCCGTGTCCTATCTCGACCGCACCGATCTGGCCCATGTGAAACCACAAGGCACATCGTTTGACGATCTGGGTCGCGGCGTGGAAGAAGGCACCAGCAACGTGCGTCCGGCGTCCGATGATGCGGTTGCCATGCTGAAACAGGTGGTGTCTCCGGGTTATCACCGGCACCGGATGCCACAGGAACTGATGGTCCTGCAAGGCAGTCAGACCGGCCTGTTCGGCGCTGCCCAGTCAAAGGTTTCTGTGGGTGGCGGCTTTGCAGAGCAACCCGCTCCGGCGCCGGTCGCACCCGCAGCAGTCGCGGCGGCTCCGCTTCAGATGGACGATCGCGCCAAGGCAAAAATGCAGGGTTATGAAGGCGATGCCTGCGGGGATTGCGGCAACTACACTCTGGTGCGCAACGGCACCTGCATGAAGTGCAACACCTGCGGCGCAACCTCGGGATGTAGCTAGGTTATTCAGACAGGGGGCGGTGCGCTGCCCCCTAAGGCTTCAGGCGCAGGCAACCGATCGAGCGGAAAATCAATAGCCTGAATACATAACTCAGGGGGAGCGCAGGCTCCCCCTCTTTTGTTGTCCGGCGGGTTGATTCGACATCGGCCGGGTGCAATGAAAACAATGACCTAGCTATCGTGGTATTGTTTGAGCATGAGAAACAGTTGCCCCGCCTAAACGCCTTTTTTTGGTTGGAAAGAGGCGGGATTGTGTCGAATTTGTGTTCCTTTGATCCAAAACTTGTTAACCTTTAGCTTGGCCGCATCTGGTTGCGGTCAGGGGCAACAGAGTGTGCGTAACGCCAATTTTTGGCGATTTGGAGATGAATAGGTTATGATCGAGATTGTTTTATTGTCTTTGGTAGGACTGGGCGCTGTTATCTGGGGGGTTGATGAAATCCGTGATGACGATGATGACAACAACGCAAGTATGGAAGAGCCAACCATCGACGAGCCGACGATTTACATTGGCGATGATGATGACAACGAATTTGAAGGCACTGACGCGGACGAACGGGCTATCCTGAACGGTGGCGATGACACGGCGGATATGCTGGGCGGCGACGACGAAGTGCGGGGCGGCACCGGAAACGATCTGATTACGGGTGGTGACGGCGACGATTCGATCGACGGCGGCTGGGGGCAGGATGTGCTCTACGGTAATGACGGAGACGATACGCTGCGCATGGGCGAATACCGCGACATTGCCTACGGCGGGGCGGGGGATGACCTGATGACAGGCGGTCAAGGGGCTGATCTGGTCTATGGTGGTGACGGTGCGGACGATATTTCCGGCGGTACAGAGAATGATACGCTGTTTGGCGGCGAGCACGGCGATCTGATCAGCGGTGGCGCGGACGATGACACAGTTTACGGTGATAACGGCTGGGACGAATTGTCGGGTAACGAGGGCGATGATCTAATTTACGGCAACGCAGGCAACGATACGCTCTTTGGCGGCTTTGGCGAAGATGAACTGCGCGGCGGCATTGGTGATGATGATCTGCTGGGCGGCGCAGGTGCCGACTTTATGCACGGCGCGGACGGTGATGATGTTCTCTACGGCGAAGGCGGTCAGGACGAAATCTACGGCGGCAATGGCAATGACTTGATCACCGGCGCAAGCTTTGATCTGGCAGCTGCCGAGGCAGGCGTGACCGGCTTTGATCTGATACTGAATGACGGTGCTGCGGATGCGCTTTTCGGGGGCGAGGGCGACGATCTGATTATTCTTCAGGACGGTGACAGCGCGACCGGTGGTGATGGCAGTGACGGCTTTGCAATCGATGTACGCGAGGACATCGAAACCGCCGCGGTGATCAAGGATTTCGTCGCGGATGAAGATGGGCTCTTCATCGACTATGACGCGGATGCAGGCGTCCCGCTTGTAGAGGTCGAAGACCTCGAAGACGGCTCGGGTGCTACTGTTCTCGTCAACGGCGCTGCGGTGGCTGTGGTGAACGGCGGGGCTGGGCTGACAGCGGATCAAGTGACGCTGGTAGCTGTCTAAGCGCAGAATTAATCCGGCAGGCGGGCGTGTTGCGCTGGCCTGCCGGTCGTCCTGTTACTTTGCGTCCCGATGGATATAAAGCGATAGGGACATCAAGGTGATGAACCCGAAAACGGCCATACCGGCGCTCGACAGGGACAGCCCGATAATATCGGCCAGCGCTCCCAGCACAAACGCCCCGAGCGCGGTAGACCCAAGCCCCACAACCACCCAGATCGACATAACCCGCCCGCGCATATCATCGGGCAGATCCGTCTGGATCAGGGATTGCATTGTGACGCCGAAATAGGTGCCGCTTGCCCCTAGAACGGCTGCACAGGCCAGTGCCACAGCCCATGTATCAGTGTTCCCGATCAACCCGATTGCCACCAAACCCGCAGTGGCCACCCCGAGGTTGAACGGCGAAAGAGCATCGGTGTTTGCAGGACGCGCGCTATTGTGGAGTGTTTTGTAAACTGCCGAGCACAACGCGCCAGCCCCAACCGCAGAGCCAAGCTGCCCAAGCCCGACAGCCCCCCGCCCGAACGCGCCGTCAGCCACGATGGGCAGCACCTCCAGCACCCCGCGCAGGGCAATGGAAAAGACGGTCGTGGACAGCAGGATCACCACAATAACCCGGCGTTGCCGGATGTAGCGCAGCCCTGTCGCCATCGCGGTGGTAAACGGTTCCGCCCCGTGTTTTTCAAGCGCACGGGGATGCAGACGAAACAGAACCGCCAGATTGGGCAAGAACATAACGACAGTGATGACGAGCGCGACGGTAATCCCAACGACATCAATTAGAATACCGCCAACAGCAGGACTGATCAGTCGCGCAAGGTTGAAGTTCAAAGCCGAGAGCGCAACCACCGACGACACATGCTTCTTTTCCACCAGACGCGGACCAAGGGACAGGCGCACCGGATGGTGGGCCGCTGTCACAGTGCCAATCGCCAGCGACACCAGTACCAGCGTAGTCTGTGATACCATTCCGCTCGCCTGAAGGGACAACAAGCCGCCAATGCACAGGATCATTGAAATGTTGGTGCAATACGCTGCCTTACGCACATCCGCGCGATCCACCAAAACGCCAAAGAAAGGGCCAGTCACAAGGGTCGGCACCAGCGAACAAGCGGCGACAATTCCGACAAACTGCGCACTGTGGGTGATGTCCCACGCCAACCACCCCAATATAATCCGCGCAATCCACATGGCGTTCACATTAGCCACGGCACCAATAAAATAGAGTCGAAATTCGGGGGAACGCAAAGCTATCAGATTCATAGGTAAGGTTTAGGGGAAGGGGCACAGAAGGTGAAGCGCTTTCCCTTGGGGGAAGGGGGCATCTGAGGAGCCACCTTCGTTTCACCCAGATATGAGTTGTAGGAAAAACGGGCAGTGTACCTGTGTTTTGCGGAATAAATGGGCAATGGCCGTGAGGGCAGATTTCGTATGGATTAATTTCTAGCCATTTGCTGCGTTGCGGCATGTGCTGTGAATGCCCGAATGACTCGGGCGTCGCGTGACGGGCTATCCTGGCAGATTTTTCCCGCCACACGACCACAACACAACTGTTGCGGGTCCAACCTATTGGGTTGGTCCACCGTTGGAAAGGGGCGCAGGCGCCTTTACGGCGACCCGCGGCGAAAACGGGGAATTACTTTGATGACTTATAAAACTTCTGGTGTGGTTTTGGCGGCTTTGCTCGGCTCCACCTCCCTTGCTGCTGCTGAATGCGCCGATCCTATTAAAGTCGGCGTTTTGCACTCTTTGTCCGGTACGATGGCGATTTCTGAAACCACGCTAAAAGATACTATGGAACTGCTGGTGGAAACCCAGAACGCAGCCGGTGGTTTGCTGGATTGCGAGATCGAAACCGTGGTGGTTGATCCGGCCTCTGACTGGCCATTGTTTGCGGAAAAAGCACGCGAGCTGCTGACAGTGAATGAAGTCGATGTGATCTTTGGCAGCTGGACGTCGGTCAGCCGCAAATCCGCGCTGCCAGTTTTGGAGGAACTGAACGGTTTGATGTTCTATCCGGTCCAATATGAGGGCGAGGAAAGCTCTAAAAACGTGTTTTACACGGGTGCGGCGCCGAACCAGCAGGCGATTCCTGCGACCGATTACTTCCTTGAAGAACTTGGCGTTGAGAAATTCGCGTTGCTCGGCACGGATTATGTTTACCCGCGCACAACCAACAACATTCTGGAATCCTACCTGAAGTCCAAGGGCATCGCAGAGGAAGACATCTTTGTGAACTACACGCCGTTTGGGCATTCTGACTGGGCGACGATCGTTGCGGACGTGGTCGCACTTGGTGCGGATGGTAAACAGGTTGGTGTGATCTCTACCATCAACGGGGATGCGAATATCGGGTTTTATAAAGAATTGGCCGCGGCGGGCGTTTCTGCCGATGATCTGCCGGTTGTTGCTTTCTCTGTCGGGGAAGAAGAACTGTCCGGTCTGGATACGTCTGATCTGGTCGGGCATTTGGCGGCGTGGAACTACTTTCAGTCCGCAGAATCCGAAGCGAACGAAAAATGGGTTGCTGCGTGGAAAGCCAAGATGGGCGAAGAGCGTGTAACGAACGATCCGATGGAGGCCCATTACATTGGCTTTAACATGTGGGTGAATGCGGTCAAAAAGGCCGGAACCACAGATGTAGATGCAGTGCGCGAGGCGATGTACGGGCAGGAATTTGCGAACCTGACAGGCGGCACGGCTGTTATGTTACCAAACCACCATCTGGCGAAACCTGTTCTGATTGGTGAGATCACTGCTGACGGCCAGTTCGATATTGTAAGCCAGACCGAAGAAGTGCCGGGCGATGCCTGGACAGACTTCCTGCCTGAATCTGCGGTTCTGACCTCTGACTGGAAAGAGCTTGGCTGCGGTATGTACAACACAGAGACCAAGACCTGTGTTCAGATGACCTCTAACTACTAAGCATTGCGTTCAGGGGCGCGGGTTTATCCTGCGCCCCTGATGACTTGTGCCCCTAAAGATCGGCCCCTTTCTTATGTTGCGACTGCTCTCACTAGCTGTGTCCTTCTGGCTGCTGCTGTCCTCGATCGTTTACGCCCAATCCTTGCAGGACATTTTGCAGACCCACGCCGCGGAGGTTGCCAAGCCGTCCCGCAGCAGTGTCAGCGTAGTGCTGGATGATCTGGTCGCAAGCGGACTGCCCCAAGCGCTGCCCTTTCTGGAAGCATGGCGCGACCGCGAAATTGTACGCCGTGAGAGCGACGGGATATTCTTTCGCAGGCTGGACAGTTCGGGAGAGGTGCAACTACAAGACCTCGACAGTGGCGATAGGCTGGCGGCTGGCACGCAAGAGCTGCAAAAGGTGCGCCCGAACGGCGGGGTGCGTCGTGCAATCGGCGATGCGCTGGTTCGGTTCCAGCTGTCCGATCCCGATATAAACAAACGTCGATCGGCGGTGGATTCCATCGCCCGCAGCATGGACGCAAGCCAGCTTGGCCCGTTGCAGGCCTCTGTGGCGGGGGAGGCTGATGCCGACCTTAAGGCAGTGAAACAACGCCTCGCCGGTATGCTGGTGGCCACTTTTGGCGAAACACCGCAGGACCGGATCGAAGCGATTAAAGGGCTGTCCGGTGATCTGTCCGTAGACACCCGTGCAGTGCTCAATACCATTCTGGCGGCTGACCCCGCTGTCGCCAAGACCCTGCCAGAAGGCGCGAACATTGCCAAAGTGTTGACAATTGGCGAAGATATTTCTGTAGCAGAAGCTTACACACGTCTGGTGGCGGCAAAACTTGCACCTGCGCGTGTGACCAAGGACGCGATCCGCGATGCTTTGTTAACCCATATGGACGGTGGGCGTGTTGGCGGCGTGCCGGTGGCCGAACTTGGCACCGATGAAATGCGCGCGCGGGCCTATGACCAGCTGGCACAGGACGGGACAGTGCCGGTGCGTGTCAGCGATGATGCCCAAGCCAAAGCTGTGGCTGCCCATAAGTTCTATCTTGAATATACCGAGAATGACGCGGCCATCACCGATGCCGCGCGTTTGGCGCTGAACGGAATTGAAACCAGTGTCGCGCTCAGCCAGACGGTTGATCTCGGGCTTGATGCGCTGTCGCTCGCCTCGATCTACTTTCTGGCGGCCATCGGACTTGCCATTACCTTCGGTGTGATGGGGGTTATCAACATGGCCCACGGCGAGTTCATCATGATGGGGGCTTACACCGGTTATGTGGTGCAGCAGTTTGTGCCCGATTACACCGTGTCGATCATTGTCGCCCTACCACTGGCCTTTGCCATTACTTTTGCCGCTGGGGTCGCGATGGAGCGGCTGGTGATCCGGCACCTTTACCACCGACCGCTGGAAACGCTTTTGGCGACCTTCGGGATTTCCATCGCGTTGCAACAACTGGCCAAGAACATCTTTGGCACACAGGCGCGGCCGCTGACCTCGCCCGAGTGGCTGGACGGTGCGTTGGTGTTCAACGATGTGATTGCGATCAGCTACATCCGCATTGCGATCTTTGTACTGGCATTGCTGTTTTTGATGGTGATCCTCTTCGTTCTGAAACGCACAAGGCTGGGGCTGGAAGTGCGGGCCGTGACGCAAAACCCCGGCATGGCGGCATCAATGGGGATCAATCCCGACCGGATCAACATGATGACCTTCGGGCTCGGCTCCGGGATCGCAGGGATCGCGGGGGTGGCCATCGGGCTTTATGCCAAAGTCACATCTGAAATGGGTGCGGATTACATTGTGCAAAGCTTCATGACCGTGGTCGTAGGCGGTGTAGGCAATGTCTGGGGCACGCTGGCGGGGGCATCGCTGATCGGTTTCCTGCAAAAAGGGATCGAATGGTTGAACCCTTCAAACACGCTGGCGGCGCAGACCTATATGATCCTCTTTATCATTCTCTTCATTCAATTCCGGCCCAAGGGTATTGTTGCCCTCAAGGGTCGTGCTGCGGCGGATTAAATCATGCGCAAAACCTTCCTGTCCCAAAACCCTTCGGTGCTGATCTTCATCGCGCTGCTGGCGATCTTCACAATCGCGGTGACGCTATTGTCGGAAGTGACCGGCGTGGGGCTGATTTCCACGTCCTTTGTTAAAACGCTGGGCAAGACCCTGTGCCTGTCGCTGGTGGCCATCGCGATGGATGTGGTCTGGGGGTATTGCGGGATTCTGTCGCTCGGGCATTTCGCGTTTTTCGGGATTGGCGGCTATGCCATCGGCATGTGGCTGATGTACGCGCGCACCGAAGGCATTGTGATGACCAGCCTTGCGAGCCAGCCCTTGCCGCCCACGCCTGCCGAGATTTCAGATGCCATCGGCAACCAGATTTTCGGCGTGGTCGGCAGTTCGGAATTTCCACTGATCTGGGCCTTTGCGGACAATCTGTTTGTGCAACTGCTGATGGTGGTCCTTGTGCCGGGGGCGCTGGCGCTGGTTTTCGGCTGGCTGGCCTTTCGCAGCCGTGTTACGGGCGTTTACCTGTCGATCCTTACTCAGGCGATGACGCTGGCGCTTGCGCTGTATCTGTTTCAGAACGACAGCGGGTTGCGCGGGAATAACGGCCTGTCCGGTCTGCAAAATATTCCGGGGTTCGAGGATTCGTCGCAGGCCAAAGTGTCGATTGCGTTCTTTATCGCATCGGCCTTTGCGCTGGGCGCGGCCTATATCGGCTTTGCGTGGATCGTGTCGGGCAAGATGGGCAGCATCGTGAAGGGCATACGCGACAACGAGGCCCGCGTCCGGTTTTTGGGCTATCACGTCGAAAGCTATAAACTGTTCATTTTCACCACCACTGCCATTGCCGCAGGCATTGCCGGTGCGCTGTATTATCCGCAAGCAGGGATCATCAACCCCGGCGAAGTCGCGCCGATTGCCTCGATCTATCTGGCGGTCTGGGTGGCCATTGGCGGGCGCGGGCGACTGTACGGTGCGGTGATCGGCGCGGTGTTTGTCTCGCTTCTGTCAAGCTGGTTCACCGGTGGTGGCGCCCCGAATATCAATCTGGGTTTTTACACGGTGCAATGGACCGACTGGTGGTTGGTGCTGCTGGGCATGTCCTTTGTCGCTGTCACCTTGTACTTCCCCAAGGGCATCGGCGGTTTGTTTGATTATCTGGTGAGGAAACCGTCATGAGCATGCTGTTGGAAGTGAACGGCGTCAGCGTGACATTCGACGGGTTCCGCGCCATCAATAACCTGTCGATCAACTTCGCCCCGACCGAATTGCGAGCAATTATCGGGCCGAACGGGGCGGGCAAGACTACGTTTATGGATATCGTCACAGGTAAGACCAAACCTGACGAAGGCACTGTGGTTTGGGGGGAGCGGAATATCTCGTTGCTGGGAATGTCCGAAAGCCAGATCGCGCGCGAGGGGATCGGGCGCAAGTTCCAGAAACCTACAGTGTTTGAGGCCCAAACCGTGCGGCAAAACCTTGCGATGGCGCTCAAGACCCCGCGCGGGCCGTTTTCGGTGCTGATGCACAAAAAGACCAAAGCAAACGGGGCAAGGATTGAGGCCGTGGCTGAACAGATCGGGTTGGCGGACAGCCTGACCCGCAGCGCTGGAGAGCTCAGTCACGGGCAAAAGCAATGGCTGGAGATCGGAATGCTGCTGGCACAGGAACCCCGTTTGATGCTGGTGGATGAACCTGCCGCAGGTATGACGCCCGAGGAACGGGAAAAGACCACCGATATTCTGCGCGAAGCGGCCAAAACCCGCGCGGTTGTGGTGGTGGAACACGATATGGAGTTTGTCCGCCGTTTGAACTGCAAGGTGACGGTGCTGCACGAAGGGTCTGTCCTTGCCGAAGGGAGTCTGGATCATGTCACCTCGAACCAGACAGTAATTGATGTTTATTTGGGACGGTCCCATGCTTGATGTACAAGATGTTACGCTGAAATATGGCCAGAGCCAGATCCTCTTTGATGTCTGCCTGCGCGCTGAAGTAGGGCAGATCACGGCGGTGATGGGCAATAACGGGGTGGGCAAAACCAGCCTGCTGAAAGCGATCTCCGGTCGTCATCCGCTGGGCGGCGGCTCTGTTGCGGTGGCGGGGGATGCTGTAACTCTCGGCTCCGCTTTTCAGGCGGCCCATGCCGGGATTGCCTATGTGCCCCAAGGGCGCGAGGTCTTTCCGATGATGACAGTTCTTGAGAACCTCGAGACCGGGTTCGCCTGCCTGCCAAAAGCAGAACACCTTATCCCCGACTATATTTTTGATCTGTTTCCCGTGCTCAAAGACATGCAAAAGCGCCGTGGCGGGGATTTGTCCGGTGGGCAACAGCAGCAGCTTGCCATTGCGCGCGCGTTGATCTCCAAGCCGAAGGTTCTGTTGTTGGACGAACCGACCGAGGGCATCCAGCCCAACGTGATCCAGCAAATCGGTGACGCACTGGAAACCTTGCGGGGGCAGGGGGAAATGGCGATTGTTCTGGTCGAACAGAACGCCGATTTCGCCTATCGCATCGCGGATACGTTTGTGGTGATGGAACAGGGGCGCGTGAAGCGCAGTGCGCAAAAGGCAGCTTACAGCAAGGATGCGCTGATGGAAGATCTTGCGCTTTAGGGGATGTCCAATTTGTGCGGTGCGACGATAACACAGTCGCGATCGGCATAAATCCAGTCCTCTGCTGTGACGGTCGCTCCGCCGATGGACAAAGGTTCGCCGGTGGTGGATGACGCTTCCACGGCGCCGCGCCGTGCCGTTGTGCCAAGGGCTTTCACCCCGATCCCAAGCGCGTCAATGCCGCTGCTGTCACGCACTGCGCCGTTGATAACCACTCCGGCCCAGCCTGTTTGAGCTGCAATTTCTGCCAGCCTGTCGCCGAGCAATCCCACCCTAAGCGAACCTTGCCCGTCCACCACCAGCACACGGCCTTCGCCTTGGGTTTTCAGTACCTCCAGTACTGGACGGTGATCCTCGAATGTTGTCAGCGTTACGCAGGGACCGGCAAAACAGCTGTGCTTACCAAAAGAGCGGAATTGCAATTCGCAGACTTGCACGGTGTCAGGCTGCGCATCAAACAAATCGGCGGTGGAAAATGCGGCTTGTGTCATGTTGGGGTGGCTTTCGGGTCAGGCAGTGGATTTTGCAAGCTGCTGTTCAAAATGATGACAGGCCACAGCCCGCAGTTCGGTCACGCCTTGCGTCGCGGGCTGCTGGCCGCTGCACAGCTCTGTCGCGAGCGGACAGCGCGGATGATAATAACACCCGGACGGGGGCGAAAGCGGCGAGGGGACTTCGCCGTCGATGGTTTCAAAATGCACGAGTTCGTCTGCATCCAGCACCAGCTTGGGAACACTGCCAAACAACGCCGATGTATAAGGGTGGGCAGGGGTGCCGAAAACCTCGTTCACGGGGCCAAGTTCTACGATCCGGCCCAGATACATCACTGCCACGCGGTCACTGACATGCTGCACCACGGACAGATCGTGGCTAATGAAAACACACGTCAGTTCCAGATCATGGGTCAGTTCCAGAAACAGATTGATAATTTGCGCCTGAATGGACACGTCAAGCGATGCAACAGGTTCGTCGCAGATCAGAACATCCGGTTGCATCGCCAAAGCACGGGCAATGGCAATCCGCTGGCGCTGGCCGCCGGAAAACTGGTGTGGGTAGCGGACTGCCCAGTCCGGATCAAGCCCGACCCTTTCAAACCAACCGGCCACGTAATCGCGGGACTGTCCTTTGGTGGTCAGACCGTGGGCGATCGGGCCTTCCGCAACGGTGTCACCCACTTTCATACGGGGATCAAGGCTGGCAAACGGGTCTTGAAACACGGTCTGCACGCGGGTTGTTACTTTGGTGCCTTTTTCCATCACCGGTTTGCCGTCAATTGTTACGCTGCCGGTTGTGGGCGGCAGGATGCCTGCGATCAACCGACCAAGTGTGGATTTCCCGCAACCGGATTCTCCGACCAGACCCAAAGTTTCGCCTTTGCGCACCGATAGGGTAACATCCGACACCGCGCGCACAGAGCGGGTTTCAACCTTGCTGCCCAGTTTTGCGGCGATCTTTTCGCCGGTGGTCAGGTTTGGACCAAACAGGCGGGACACATCATCTATGCTAAGAAAAGGGCTCATGCGGGCACCTCTGCTGTGCGGGTGACAGGGTGAAAACAGCGCCAGCCGCGATTGTCTTGGTGGGTCATGCTCGGGTCCGTTTTACAGGTGTCGGTGGCGCGGTCGCAGCGCGGTGCAAAGGGGCAGCCCTCGGGCAGGGAGAGCAGAGACGGTGTCGTGCCGGGTATCTGCGTCAACGGAGTGCCCGGGGCTGCCATTGCCGGCAGGGAGGCGATCAGCCCTGCCGTATAAGGATGACGGGGATCGCGCAGCAGGGTCGCGGTGGGGCCTTGTTCCACGATCCGGCCCGCATACATCACCGCCAGTTTGCTCGCGAGACTGGAGACCACAGCCAGATCATGGCTGATCCAGACCATTGCGGTTCCGGTTTCCCGTGCCAGATCACGCATCTGGAACAGGATTTGCGCCTGTATTGAAACATCAAGCGCTGTGGTTGGTTCGTCTGCAACGATCACCGCTGGGCGGTGCAGCAGGGCAATGGCGATGGCCACGCGCTGGCGCATCCCGCCGGAAAATTCGTGGGGGTAGGCGCGCAGACGCTCTTTGGCGGACGGGATGCCGACTTGGGTCAACAGCTCCGCTGCGCGCGCTTCGGACGCCCGCGCGCCAAGCCGTTCATGGGCATCAATCGCCATGCGCATCTGCTGGCCAATGGTTAACATCGGGTTAAGCGTTGCGATTGGGTCCTGAAAGATCATCGAAATGTCACGACCGCGACGGCTGCGTAGTTCACCGGTTGAAAGCGTCGTCAGTTCCGTCCCCTTCAACTTGACCGAGCCTTCCACAATCCGACCCGGTGCATCGACCAGTCCCAGCAGGGAAAATCCGGTCACGGTCTTGCCCGATCCGCTTTCACCAACCAGCCCCATGATCTCGCCCTCGGCCAGATCGAATGAAATACCGTCAACCGCCTTCACCACGCCTGCGCGAGTGAAAAAGTGGGTCTTTAGGTCTTTAACACTGAGTACTGGGGTGGTCATTTGCGAAGCCTCGGATTGAATTGGTCGCGGATCTGGTCGCCGACAAGGTTAATCGCGACGATCAAGATGATCAGCGCCACACCGGGGTAGAAAGAGATCCAGTAACGTCCGCTCATCATGTAGGGAAAGCCGTTGGAGATCAGCATTCCAAGCGAAGGTTCGGTCACAGGCAGCCCCAGCCCCAGAAAGCTGAGCGTTGCCTCAAGCGAGATGGAGTTCGCGATTTGCACGGTGGCCACTACGATCAGCGGCGGGGTGCAGTTTGGCAGCAAGTGGCGCAGCACCACCAGACGGCCGCTCATCGGGGTTGCAAGGGCGGCTTCGATATAATCCTTACCCCGTTCCGCCTTGGCCGCGCCATAAGCGGTGCGGGCAAAATAGGCGTATTGCGCAGCAACCAGCGCCCCGATCAGTTGCGCCTTCCCTTGGCCGAGCAACGCGACAATCACCAGCGCCAGCAGGATGGCCGGAAAGGACAGTTGAAGGTCCACAGCCCGCATGATCAGCGTTTCAACCCGTCCACCGACGTAAGCCGCAAGAATGCCAAGGGTCGTCCCAAGGCTGAGCGACACGATACCCGCAGCAAGTCCGATCTGGATCGAGATGCGCAGGCCGTAGAAAATCGCAGACAGAAGGTCGCGCCCTTGCGGATCGGTCCCCAGCAAATGGGTGTAGCCTCCTGAACCGACAAATCCCGGCGGGCGGCGGCTGTCCATTAAAGACAGGTTGGCCATGTCATAAGGGTTTTGCGGTGACACAAAGGCGGCGAACAGCGCCAGAAGCATCAGCAGGACCACAACCGCCAGCGCCACAACAGCGACCCGGTTTTCGCGGAATTCGGCCCAGAACCGACCGAGCGGAGTGCTTGCGTTTTTCATGATGTCGCCCCTTGACGCACGCGCGGATCAATCAGGGCAAAGACCAGATCAATCACGAAGTTGATGGTTACGAAAAGGAAAGCAACAAGGATCAGGTAAGCCACCATGACAGGGCGGTCCAGAACGCCGATACTGTCGATGATCAACTTGCCTACGCCGGGCCACGAAAAGATCGTTTCGGTCACAACTGCAAAGGCAAGGGTTGAGCCAAGCTCGAGTCCGAAGACTGTGAGGATCGGAATGGAGATCAGTTTCAACAGGTGGCGGCGCAGGATCGTGCCCTCGGAAATACCCGCAGCACGGGCGAATTTGATTGTGTCGGTCAACATGATTTCTCGGGTTCCGGCACGGGCCAGACGGATCATCATCGCCAGTTTGAACAGCGCCAGATTAACGGCGGGCAGCACGATATGGGACAGACCGTCAAGCGTGGGGAAAGACCACGCCACGCCCCAGATTTCCACCGTTTCACCGCGACCACCTGCGGGCAGCCAGCCAAGGTGTACCGCAAAGAACAGAATAAGGATCAGGCCAACCCAGAAGGAGGGCACAGAAAACCCGAGCACAGACACGCCCATGATGGTTTTGGAGATCCAGCTTTCAGGGCGATAGCCTGCATAGACACCAAGGCTGACCCCCAGAACTGTTGCCGAGATGACCGAGATCAGAACCAGCTCCAGCGTTGCGGGCAGGCGGCCTCCGATCAGTTCAAGCACGGGCACATTGTAAACGAAGGAGCGTCCGAGATCCCCTTGCAGCAGATTGGCCATGAAGATGAAATATTGTTTGTAGAGCGGCAGGTCGAGCCCGAGCCGCCGGATCGCCGCTTCGCGAATTTCCTGTGTGGCCTCTGGCGGGATAACGATGTCGATGGGATTGCCGATGGCATATACACCGCAAAATACGATGACCGACATCACAGCCATAACGACGATGGCCTGCAAAAAACGTTGGATGATGAAGCCGAGCATGGGTGCTCCCTTTGGGCCAAGCAAAGGCCGGGCGGCATCTCTGCTGCCCGGCCTTGTGTCACGTTAGACGATCAATTCGCCGGTTTGATAAAGAACGCCAGTGTGTCTTCGTCAAAGCGCGGGGTGAATTCCACCGAACCCGCTTTGGCACCCCAAACAGACTGAAGTTGCACCAAAGAGATATAGGCTTTGTCGGCCATAACCTTTTCCATTGCTTCTTCGTAAGTCGCGCGGCGCTCGTCTGCGTCCATCATGGTTGCACCGGTTTGCAGCAGTTGATCCACATCGTCGTTTTTGTAGGCAATGCGGTTGAACGCGCCCAGTTTCACGTCAGGATTATTGGAGTGCGCCAACCCGCCAAGCGTGTAAGACGCTTCGCCTGTCAGTGTGCCCCAGCCGTTCATGAACATAGAGTATTCCAAACGTGCTTGTGCAGGGAAATATACGGTTTTAGACACTGCGTTGACGTTGGTGTTGATGCCCACTTGGGTCAACATCTGGCCCAAACCCTGACAGATCGCACCATCACCGGGCAACCGGTCGCTTGTGCAATAAAGGTCAACCTCGAACCCTTCGGGATAACCGGCATCCGCCAGCATTTTCTTGGCTTTTGCAGGGTCGTATGCAGGCATGGGGATGTCTTCGCTGGACCCAAAGAACCCCGGAGGCATCATCTGGTTGGCTGGTTTGCCAAGACCTTCAAGTACGATATCCACCATGGTTTCACGGTCGATTGCAAGGTCGATGGCCTGCCGCACCTTCAGATCACGCAGCGGGTTCTCCGCCAGTTCGGAACCGTCTTTGGCCCGCACCAGAGGTGTCTTTTCCCGTTGGTCGAGTTGCAGGTTCATCACGTAAACGCTGTCACCTTTGATCGCATCAACACTGGAATCCCGTTCCAGCGCGAGATAATCAACAGAGGAGACATAGTTGATCACATCAACCTGACCGGCTTTGAGCGCTGCAAGGCGGGAACTGTCGTTTGGGATTTCCTTGCGGATCACCTTTTCCCAAGCACCTTCACCGCGCCAGTAGTCATCGTTGCGCTCTAGCACGAGATCGCCTTTCGGCTCCCAGCTTACGTATTTGTAAGGGCCGGTCCCGATTGTCGCAGCACCGGAGTTAAAGCCGCCCGCTGCGGTTTCAGGCGTGGAGTAATCGGCCGCCGCCTCGGAAGAAACGATGAACAGACGGATGAAATCGTTTGGCAAGGTTGCCGCCTGACCGTCTGTGTGGATGTGGATCGTGTGGGGGTCAATGATGTCTACACCAGCAACACGGCGCACATAGATCGCTGTGGTTGTCGGGCCTGTCACAACCGGAATACGCTCGATCGAGAATTTGACGTCTTCTGCGTCGAAATCCGAACCGTCATGGAATTTCACGCCTTCGCGCAGCTTGAATTCCCATGTGTCTTCGTCCACGGGTGTCCAGCTGGTGGCCAGTCCCGGTTCGATTTGCAGGTCGGTGCCCGACCAGACAAGGGTGTCAAAGATGTGCTTGGCCGCTTCCGCATGAGAGCCAAGCGCGGAGAAATGCGGATCCATTGATTCCGGTCCGCCGCGCACACCCATCGTCAGCGTTTGGGCTGATGCAGCGGTAGCCGCAGTCAGGCCAATCGTGACCGCAAGAGGTGCAAGGAACTTCTTAAATATCATCGTTTTCCCTTCCCGTTGGAGGATAGGTGCGTTGTGCCCCATCCGAAGATTTATTTAGTTCGGTGTTCCATTTGGAACTTGTATTCTCACAATGTGGTGAGTTAACATCGTAGTCAAGTTCAATTTGGAACTTAGTTAGGTGCATTGAGGGATTATTTAAATTATGTCAGCTCCAAGCGGCGCTTCTGAACAAAAGAACGGCACTTCTGAAATCACACAGGATTCAGATGACCTGCCGGATATGCTGGACGCGAAGTTATGGCAAAATCCGTGCCCGTTCAGTTTTAGGATTAACTACCTTTCGCTGCTCTATAATACGCCCCTTTATGCCTGGATTCAGGACACTTACGGGTTAAAACGCCACGAGTACGTCGTGATCTATTCGCTGGCTTTGGCCGATGGCGGTAGCGCACGGGATATTTCGCGCACTTCAGGTTTTCCCAAAAACACCCTCAGCAGAGCCGTCAAACGGCTGGAGATGATGGGGCTACTGGAAGAACGCAGTAAAGCGCCCGGCGGTGGTCGCCGCCAAGCACTGCGCCTGTCCGATAAAGGCCGCAAACTGTTCAATGAAACCGTGTCCGTTTTCGAATCCTATGAAGAAAAGATGCTGACCCCCCTGTCCAAGGGAGAGCGGCAAATCCTGTTCGAATTAATGTCCAAAGTCGTCGTCGGGGCCGAAGACTGGGCGGATGATCTGCCCCAAACCGGAGCAACAGACTCCACTAAAAATGCTAAAGGAGAAATGCGATGAATGTGGCCGATATGAACTGGCGCGATGTTGAGGCGGCGGCGGCTAAAGATCCGCGCTGTATCCTGCCCATCGGATCGACCGAGCAACACGCTCAGTTGTCCCTCTGCGTGGATATGATTCTGGCGGAGAAAGTTGCGACGGACGCAGCCGCGCCCTTGGGGATTCCGGTGTTTCCGGTCATGCCCTATGGTCTGGCGCCCTATTTCAATGCGTATCCGGGAACGATTTGCCTGCGGGTGGAAACCTTGATGTCGGTTGTGCGCGATATTGTAGCCTCGTTGCGCCGATCCGGTTTTCGCCAGATCCTGATCGTGAACGGTCACGGGGGCAACAATCCGGTGGGAGCGCTGGCGCAAGAGTTGCTGTCGGAATACGGCGATATTTCGATCAAATTCCACAACTGGTGGAACGCGCCCCAAACATGGGCGAAAATTCAGGAAACCGATCCGACGGGCTCTCATGCAAACTGGATGGAGAATTTTCCGTGGACCCGTCTTGCCCATGCAGCAGCACCGGAGGGCGAAAAGCCGGGCGTGGATATGGTGCAGATGAAGGTTTCTCCGCCCGCAGAGGTTCGAAACATGCTGGGTGACGGCTCGTTTGGCGGACGCTGGCAACGACCGGATGATGAAATGCAGGCGATCTGGGACATCGGCGTTGCGGAAACCCGTGCAGCACTGGAAGGGCCTTGGGCGGAGCTGAAGAATGACTGAACCGGTTCTGATCTGGGGTGCCGGCGCAATTGGAGGCATACTAGGCGCCTATTGGGCGCGGGCCGGTGTGCCCGTGTTGATGGTGGATATTGTGCCCGAACATGTGACGGCTTGTTCCACCAAGGGTTTGTCCATTGAAGGGCCGGTAGAGACCTTTACACAAGTGGTGCCTTGCGTGACGCCGGACCAGTTGGAAGGCAGCTACAGCCGCATCGTTCTGGCAGTGAAAGCCCAAGCGAGCGAGGCCGCGCTGGAACAACTCAAGCCCCATTTGGCGGCTGACGGGTATGTTCTGTCAGCTCAGAACGGGTTGAACGAGCACACAATCGCACGGCATGTTGGTGCTGACCGCACCATGGGTGCCTTTGTCAATTACGGTGCGGACTGGATCGGCGCGGGCCGCATTCTGTTTGGCAACCGCGGCGCTGTGGTGGTGGGCGAGATCGATAACAGCCTACGCCCCCGCACGCAGGACATGTATGAGCTGTTACAGATATTCGAACCCGATGCGGTGCTGACAGATGATATCTGGGCCTATCTCTGGGGCAAGCTTGGCTATGGGGCCATGCTGTTTGCCACAGCGCTGACGCCCGACAGTATGACCGAGAACTTCGCAGACCCTGCACGCGGCCCTGCGTTGATGGGGCTGGCACGGGAGGTCATGTTGACAGCTGTGGCAGAAGGGGTTGATCCCAAGCCGTTCAACGGTTTTGAGCCGGCCGCATTCATGCCGGACGCGGGCGATGCAGCGGCGCTCCAAAGCCTTGCTGATCTGGCGGAGTTCAACTCCAAAACCGCCAAGACCCACACGGGAATCTATCGCGATCTTGCTGTGCGAAAGCGTAAGACCGAAGTGGACCCGCAGGTGGGTGCCGTGGCACAAATTGCTGCGAAACACGGGATCGATACCCCGTTGCTGCGCCGTCTGGTAGAGCTGATCCACGACATAGAAGACGGTCGTCGGGAGATGTCCCGCGGCACCTTCCACGAACTGACAAAGGTGCTGGCATGACCGCCCGTGTAGCCTTGATCACTGGTGTTGTCGGGGGCATCGGTGCCGCGATTGCAGCCCGTCTTGCCAGTGATGGCGTATCGGTTATTGTCACTGATCTGGCAGGCGACGGGCTGGACCTTTCGGCTGAGCAGCTGGGCCTGCCAGCTGTCGCCTCAGACCTGACAGACCCCGCTTCAGTGCACGAAATGGTGGAGAAAATCACGACGGATCACGGGGCGCCTGATATTCTGGTGAACGCCGCTGGCGGCGTGTGCAATCAGGTGGGGTCTTCACTGGAAGACGTGCAACCTGCGGACTGGCACCGGATTTTCGCGGTGAATGTGGATGCGACGCTTTACCTGTCTCAGGCCCTTGTTCCAGCGATGAAAACCACGGGCTGGGGGCGGATCGTGACCATCAGTTCGGGTGCAGGGCTGCGCCCAAGCCTGACAGGTATCCATGCCTATACAGCCGCAAAACATGCGCTGGTGGGGCTCACGAAACAGCTTAGCCTCGAACTCGGCCAACACGGGATCACGGTAAATTCCATCGCCCCCGGTTTCATCCTGTCCAACCCCGCCACCCAGCGCCAATGGGAGGCTTTCGGGCCGGAAGGACAGGCGCAACTGGTGAACCGGATACACACCCGCAAGCTTGGCACCCCCGAAGACATCGCTGCCGCCGCCGCCTTCCTGACCGGATCAGGCGCAGGCTGGCTTAGCGGTCAGATCCTAAGCGTCGATGGCGGCGTAACCTAAAGAGAGACCCCATGAAAGATTCCGTTCTGAACCATGCGCTGGATCAGCAACCCCGCTTGATCGAAACGCTGAAAACCCTTGTGGCCTGCCCATCGGTCGGGGCTGATCCTGCGATGGCAGAGGGTATGGAAGACGCCCGCAACCTGCTGGAAACGCGGCTGGCAGAGATGGGGTTTCAGAACCGCCAACGGCTGACGCCCCCGGACGGCAGCGGCCAGCCCGCGCTTTATGGAGAGCGTTTGGAAGCGCCCGGAAAACCAACGATTCTAATTTATGCCCATTACGATGTGCAGCCTGCTGACCCTTTGGAAAAATGGGAAACGCCCCCCTTCGAAGCTGTGGAGCGGGACGGTCGGCTTTATGGGCGGGGCATTTCGGATGACAAAGCACCAATGCTGATCGCGCTTGAGTCCCTCGCTGCGTTTATTGCGGTGGATGGCAAACTGCCGGTGAACGTGAAGCTGCTGATCGAAGGAGAAGAGGAAACCGGTTCGCCTTCGTTGCCTGCTATTTTAGAAACGCATCGGGATCTGTTACAGGCCGATGCGGTGCTGTCAGCGGACGGCGCGCGGTGGCGGCCCGATCTGGTGGCGCTGAATGTGGGATCGCGCGGGAACACCGGTTTTGAGGTGCGGGTGCAAACTGCGGCGCAGGACCTGCATTCTGGTCGTTATGGTGGCATTGTTGCGAATCCGCTGCATGTGCTGTCGTCCCTGATCGCAAGTTTGCATGACGCGGACGGACATATCGCAGCCGAAGGGTTCTACGACGGTGTGGTCGCTCCGACAGAGGCAGAGCGCGCAGAGATCGACGCGATTCCATTTGACGAGGGTGCAACCTTTTCAGCAATTGGTGCAAAGCCCAGCGGAGAGGCAGGCTACAGCAGTCTGGAACGCCTCTGGATGCGCCCGACCGTAGATGTGAATGGTATGTGGGGCGGGTATATCGGGGCTGGTTCCAAAACTGTGATCCCGAACGAGGCTTTTGCCAAACTGACCATGCGACTGGTGCCCGGACAAGACCCGCAGTCAGCGAAAGAGGCGGTGATCAACCACCTTCGCGCCAACCTGCCTGCTACGGCCACATTGGAAATTAGCGGCGAGCGGGGGCAGGGCGGTGCTTATGCGGTGCCAGCCGGTCATCCGCTGCTCGCAGCTGCGGTTGCCGCGCTTGAACATACATCGGGCGAGACCCCGTTGAAGGTACGTATCGGTGCATCCTTGCCGTTGACCGAAATCGTTTCGCGTCTGCTGGGGCTGGATACAGTGATGTTTTCCTTTGCCCTGTCGGACGAAAACTTTCACGCCCCGAACGAGTTCTTTCGCCTGTCGTCAATACCGGACGGTCTGGCGTCTTGGGTGCAAATCCTGCGTGAAATCGCAAAAACCTCCCCTGCGCAGTATTCTGCGTACCGCCGCGCGTGACGGGTGCGGGGGGCGCAAATAACAGATACGGCGCGGCGCTTTTGGTGGCCGCAGCTGCCCTGTTTTCTGCGGATGTCGTGGTGCTGCGCTTCTTGTCGCCAGAGGTGCCGTTCGCGCAGATCATCTTCTTCCGTTCCTTTTGCCAGCTTGTCATTGTGGCGCTTTGGATCGGCTGGAAAAGTCCCGCACTTTATCTGTCGGAACGCTGGGGTAGGCTACTGGTGCGGGGGCTGACCAGTCTGGTCTGCTGGTGGCTTTATTATGCAAGCTTTCAAAAGCTGGACCTTGCGCTTGCCTCTACGCTGACCTTCACCACCTCATTGTTCGTTGTAGGGCTGGCACCGTTGTTGCTGGGCGAAAAGATCAACCGGACGCGCAAACTGACAACCGCATTGGGGTTCTTTGGGGTGATCCTTGCCAGCGGCGTCACTGGTTTCACCCTTGAAACCGGTGTGCTGTTGGGGCTTGGCTCTGCCTTGGCGGCGGCAATCCTGATCTTTCAGAACAGGGTGCTGGCACGCACAGAGCACACAGCGACGATCATGTTCTGGATCGGTCTGGTGGCAACCATAGGCACCCTGCCCGGAGCAGTGGCTGGGTGGACCGCGCTCGCGCTTGGGGATATTGTGATCCTGTCAGCCGCAGGAATTCTTGCCACTGTGGGGATGCTGTTCACGGTTGAAGCCTACAGGTTTGGCGAAGTCTCGGCACTGGCCACATTTCCCTACACGCGGATATTCTTTGCGCTGGCAGCGGGGTATTTCATCTTTTCCGAAGTCCCGACCTTGCGGGAAGTCATCGGCACGGTGATCATCGTGATCTGCGGACTGGCTGCGCGCGAACATCGCCGCCCCGTGACCCCCTGATCTATCGTGACCTGCGGCAAGGTTCCGGTATACTGTGCCGTCAAACAGGTCAGGATGGTAGACGATGGACAAACTATCGGTGATGCAGGCTTTCCGACGCATCGTAGAGCGGGGCAGCTTTGCGCGCGCAGCGGATGATCTGGGTGTATCGCCTGCGCTTTTATCCCGCGAGGTGAAGCTGCTGGAACAAAGCCTTGGCTGCACCCTGTTGACCCGCACCACCCGGTCCATGTCGCTGACCGATGCGGGGCGGCTTTACTATGACGAAGCTTCTGGCATTCTGAACGCTGTCACCGGCGTGGAAAATCGGATTCGCGAAGGGGCAGGGGCAGTGCAGGGGCATTTGCGGGTGAATGCCTCCAGCTCATTCGGGCAAACGGTGATCGCACCCTTCCTGCCCGATTTTCTGGCTGCCTATCCCGATTTAGGGCTGACCTTGTCTTTGGATGACAGGGTCGTAGACATGGTGGAGGGTGGCTTTGACGTATCAATTCGCATCCGGTCTGCCATGCCCGATTCCGCATTGGTGGCCCGCAAGATCGGCACCACGCGGCAAAGGGTGTTTGCGGCCCCAGCCTATCTGGAACAAGCTGCGCCCATTCACGCCCCCGAGGATATAACAGCCCATAGGGTGGTTGGTTTTCTGCTGGCAGATCATCTGACGGACTGGAACCTCAGCGGAGCTGACGGGAGCCAGAAAATAGAAGTGCAACCGGCTGTGCGGGTGGGCAACAGCCTTGTATTGCGGGATTTGTTGGTGGCGGGCTATGGGATCGGGACCCTACCGGATTTTGTATCCCGTGAAGCAGAGCAACGCGGAGATCTCGTTCGGGTTCTCCCTGAATGGGAGCTGCCAGCCCCCGAGATTTTCGCCATCACTACATCCCGTTTGGGCATGGATGCGCGGGTCACAGCGTTTCTGGAATATCTGCGCAAAGCGCTGTCTGTGTGACATTCTTCAACGGGCGTAAAGAATGAAGTGAACGGGAGGCGGTTAATCCTGCGCGCGTCAAACGGCATCTTTAGGGCAATGAAACCTAAGCCCCATGAGGATACCATGACCCGAGTTCTTGTTCTGTATTATTCCAGTTACGGCCACGTACGCGCCTTGGCCGAAGCCGAAGCTGAAGGCGCCCGCAGCATCGCCGGAACCCATGTCGATTTGCGCCGTGTGCCCGAAACCGTACCGGAAGCCGTGCGCGAAAAAGCAGGATTTTTGGCGGATGATACACCGCTGGCCAGTCCTGCCGATTTGGAAAGCTATGATGCCATCCTGTTTGGCACGCCCACATTGTTTGGCATGATGGCAGGGCAGATGAAAACCTTTCTCGATCAAGCGGGGGGGCTTTGGGCTCGCAACGCGCTGGTGGGAAAGGTGGCTGGCGTGTTCACCTCGACCGGGTCGCAGCACGGCGGGCATGAAGCGACACTGCTGTCTACTCAAATTCCATTACAGCATTTTGGTATGCTGATTGCAGGGATGCCTTACAGCTTTGCTGGACAGACCTCGGCGACGGAAATTGTCGGTGGCGCGCCCTATGGTGCAGGCACAATTGCAGGGGCCGACGGTTCACGTCGCCCGAACGAAACCGACCTTGCCGGAGCCCGCTTTCAAGGGGCTCATGTGGCTGAAATCGCTGCGCGATTAACGGCGTCAAGGATACAGGAACAGGCCGCCTAAAGAAGCGCCGCGACTTGGTCGCACTCATGCCGGCCCGCCAGATCAAGTGATTTTTACGGGCCGGCTCCCTGACCAAAAAAGGAAACACACCATGTCACGCCCTAGCGATATTGTGCTCACAGCACTTGCCCCTGCGATCTGGGGCAGCACCTATCTTATCACGACCGAGGCTCTGCCTGCGGGGTATCCCGTTACGCTCGCGGTGCTGCGCGCCCTGCCTGCGGGGGTTCTTCTGCTGGCATTAACCCGGTGCCTGCCGCCGCGTGACTGGCTCGCGCGGAGCTTTCTGTTGGGAAGTTTGAACTTCTCGGTTTTCTGGGTGCTTTTGTTCGTTGCGGCCTACCGGTTGCCAGGCGGCGTCGCGGCCACGCTCGGGGCGCTTCAAGCGATGATGGTCATCCTGATGGCGCGGGGGTGGCTTGGGACGCCAATTCAAAGCGGCGCGGTTGCTGCTGCGGCGGTGGGGGCTGTGGGCGTTGCACTGTTGTTGATCGGCCCAGAAGCGCGTCTGGACCCGATCGGCGTTGCCGCCGGGCTGGGTGGCGCTGCGTCGATGGCGGCGGGTACGGTACTCAGCCGGAGATGGCAGCCACCGGTGACCGCGCTAAGCTTTACAGCATGGCAACTGACGGCGGGCGGGCTGATCTTGCTGCCGATTGCTGTGCTGGTTGAACCGCCGCTGCCACCGTTGAGCGCAACGAACCTCGCAGGACTGGCGTGGCTTGGACTGGTGGGGGCTGCGGCGACCTATGCGCTGTGGTTCCGCGGGGTTGCGCGGCTGGAACCGGCGGCTGTCTCCATGCTCGGGATGATGAGCCCTTTGACCGCTGTTGTGCTCGGTTGGGTGTGGCTCGGCCAGTCGCTCTCGCCGGTGCAGTTCGCAGGTGCCGCGATTGTGCTAGGGGCGGTTTGGGCCGGCCAGCGGGCAAACCGCCCGCTAGCCAGCCTTCCCGATGGGACGAGCAGGGCGAAAGCTGCCTAAGGCCGGATCAGCAGGCGCGACGGCCTTTGATGTTGAGTATCCGAAACCCGCCGTAATCGGTTTTCTTCAAACCGGTGGTCAGTTGCACGCCTTTGATTGGGAAGTTGGTAATTCGGCGAGGTTCAGGGGGCTTTACTCCGCTACGGGTGGTGCAAAAATCGTAGAGCTTGGCGAAATCCGGATCGCTGCGCACCGTGTCGAATTTTTCGCGGTGATAGGCCACCGCCTGATCGGTCAGGGCGCGCAGACGACCGCCGGAGAGGTTGTTAAGGCGCTTCATCTCACGGATCAAACGAGGGCGGTTGGCGCGAATGCTGTGGTCGGGTTCGTGGTTCTTGTTACGCTTTGCCCAATAGGCTTCACCAACATCACGGTTGGCCTGATGGGCGCTGCCCTTCGCCGATTTCAGGACAAAACTTTGCGGGTCCTTCACGATATAATGGTTCACCTGCGCAAGGCTGCGCAGACCAGGATCATTGGACTGAAAGTTGCGGATTTCAAAAGCGTCATCGCCAAGGCCCGAGCCGTTCACGGTGATCATCTCTTCATCCAGCAGAAACTTGCTTGGCTTGTGAACGCCGGGCCGCAGGAAAGCATCCCGCTTGAACAAGGTCTTGTAGGGCTGGACGTATTTGTTGATAAAACTGTCCTTCTCGGCCAGCGAATACCGGTCGGTAATGAGGCCACTCTGGATGGTGTCGATGCCCGAACTGCCGAACAGTTTCCAGTTAATCAGCATCCGGTGGAAATTCGGCGCGGCGGACAGCAGTGCGGGCAGGGTGCCGTCACCGGTTTTGATTACAAGAAATTCGTCCAGATCAAGCGCCATCGCCCAGTCAGCAGACTGGTATTCGGTGTGCCGGACGCTGCGATTGTAAGCCGCAATCTGGTGGCCACCGCGCTTGGCCTGATTGTAACGATAGCGCACGGCGCCGATTTCATCGAGGCAGGTGAGAATCTTGCCGGTATAATCTTCGGAGTCGTTCTGAAAGATGATAATGTCGTTAAAGCCGATCGAGCGGTGGTAGGCGACCCATTCTAATAGATAGGGGCCTTCGTTCTTGGCCGTTGCCACAAGAGTAAAACGTGCAGGCGGCAAGGGCGTTCTGCGCAGGCGCAAGAATTTGCGGTCAATATGAGTCACGGTACTGCTCCGTATCGTTTTTTGACCAAGTGATAGCACAGACACGGAGAGGGAAAGAGATTCGCGAAGGGTAGGTGCCCTGAAAGCACAGGGTTGTTGCAACTTCGCCCCAGTAAGGAGGGTGCGCCGTAGAGGGGGCTGGCAAGTCGTACAGCGCCGCAGGACGGGATTGCGGCTCGGGCGGAGGCGGCCTGTCTGTGGTGTTATCACCCTGCAAATATGAAGCGTCATACAAGACGCGTCATATATGAAGCTTCTTAAATGAAGCTTCATATATGCAGTATGTTAATTCATTTCCGGCTTAAATAACAACACGATAAGTGCCTGATGATGCCGGCCCGCAGCGCGCCTTAGCCCCGTGGTTTCACTCGCCGTGTCGGCTCTGCTTGTGTCGGGTCTTCTGGCCACGGGTGTCTTGGATACCGCCCGCGCATATCTTTGCGCACATCGGCATAAGAACTTTTCCAGAAGCCGGGCAGATCCGCTGTGGTCTGAACAGCACGCCGCGCCGGTGACAGCAGTTCGATCAGCAGGGGGATGCGCTTGGGGCCTGCGGTGGGGTGAGTCGTCATCCCGAACAGTTCTTGTAATCGCACGGATACCTTGGGTTGGGGCGCGCCGTAATCGATTGGCAGTTTGGTGCCGGTCGGTGCCGTAATGCTCGCCGGTGCAAGCTGGTCGAGCATCTGCAAAGCCCCCCAATCCAGTTGGTTGCGCAGGATCATATGCAGGTCCAGCCCGCGCAGACCATCAGGGGTGCGAATCCCGCCAAGGTGCGGTTCGAGCCAGTCGTTCAACCCCGCCAGCAGCCCTGCATCCGACAGGTCCGGCATCTCGTGGCCCTGACCGCGCAGCCATTCGGCACGGGCGCGGAACAGGGTCGCGGGCTGGCTCCAGGGCAGGCAGCCAAGCCCGAGATCTCCAACCCCCTCACACATCGCCGCGCTTGAGGCATCCGCCGGACAATCCTTCCAGTTTTGATCTTCCAGAACCAACGCCCCGAAACACAGATGCTTGCGGGCAAGCACGCGCCGTTCCCGCTTGGACCATTCACACAGGTGGCGTGTCTCGAACTGCTCGCCATAAACAGTGGCAAGCTCGCCCTGTGTCAGGGGCAGCGCCATGCGCACGCGGGCCTCGCGTCCGTCGCCGTCCAGTGACGGGATCACCGCAAGACGGGTCGCGCCGGTTGAATCATCCTCGCTGAACACAGCACCCTTGCCGCCAGACAGCACAAAACGCGGCGCATCGCCTTTGCGCCGCAGTCCGATCCGGTCGGGATACGCGAGTGCGAGCGTTTCTGTCGCCGACAGCGGAGCGGTTCCGCCGCGCAGGCGTTTCGCCTCGGCTTTGATGGTCTTCACCGCCGCCGTATTGGCCTGATAGGGGTGGCTGTCCGCAAACCGGCGCGGATCGCGGATGGCTTCAAGGCGCAACGACAGGTCGCTTGGTGCGGTGCGGGGCAGGGGGTCGCGGTTTTCCAGAAGCGCGGCCAGTATCGCCGCATCCGGCCCGCCTTGCTCCAGCATATGGGCCAGACGCACATGCAGCGGATGGCGCAGCAGGGCGCGGCCGTGATCCGTGATCCTGTTCGCAGGATCAAGCGCGCCGAGCCCGCGTAACAGCTCTTGTGATCGCTCCACGTCACTGCTGCGCGGTTGATCCAGAAACGGCAGCTCTGTCGGGGTGCTGGTGCCCCATGCCGCCAGTTCCAGCACCAGATTGGTAATATCGGCGGACAGGATTTCAGGCAGCGGGAAGGGCGCAAAGCCGCCTTCTTCCCCTTTGGTCCAAAGCTTGTAGCAAATACCAGCCGCAACCCGTCCGGCGCGGCCCTGCCGCTGTGTGGCTTCCGCCTTGGTCACACGCTCTGTCACCAGCCGCGACATGCCGGACCCTGCATCAAACCGCGCGCGCCGCGCCCGTCCGCCATCTACCACGACCGAGACATCCTGAATGGTCAGCGAGGTTTCCGCGATTGAGGTCGCCAGCACAATTTTGCAGCCCTCTTGATCGGGCAGAACGGCGCGGCGTTGTTCGGCAAAGGGCAGGGCACCATACAGTGGGCGCAGGTTGCTCCCCGCTGGCAGTTTGCCCTGAAGCAGGCTTTGCACACGGCGGATTTCCCCTTCGCCCGGAAGGAAGGCCAGTATACCGCCGGCGGTCTCGCCAGCGGCCTGACGGATCAGATCTGCGGCGGCCTCTTCAAACCGTGGCCCGCGCCGGTTTGGTCGGTTCCACGGCTCCGCCAGATGGCGGGTTTCCACCGGATAGCCGCGCCCTTCAGATGTGACCAGCGGCGCATTCCCCATCAGGGTCGCCACGGGGGCCGCATCCAGCGTTGCTGACATGGCGATCAATACCAGATCGGGGCGCAGTGCCTCGCGGATTTCCAAAGCAAAGGCCAGTCCGGTGTCTGCCTGCAAGCTGCGTTCGTGAAATTCGTCAAAGATGATGCAACCGACGCCGGACAGTTCGGGGTCATTCTGGATCACCCGCATCAAAATGCCCTCGGTGATCACCTCGATTCGGGTCTGTGGCCCGACCTTGCTGTCGCCCCGCATCCGGTAGCCAACGCTCTGCCCGACAGGCTCGCCCAGCGTTTGCGCCATCCGTTCAGCAGCAGCGCGGGCGGCAAGGCGGCGGGGTTCCAGCATCAGGACACGTCCCTCTACCAGCCCTCGTTCCAGCAGAAACAACGGCACCCGCGTGGTTTTCCCCGCACCGGGGGGGGCCTGTAACACTGCCAGCCCGCGTGCTTCCAGCGCCTCTGCCAGTTCCGGCAGGGCGTCTTCAATCGGTAGACGGGTCATGGCGTGCTACCTTCGGGCAGCCTCGGCCGGGCCGAAAGTGGTGTCGGTTTTAAAGAAGGAGAGAGTATAAAGGTCTGCATCGCCCTTGATGTATACAAGTGTAATCGGAAAGTTCACCTGTTCTTGCATATCTTCTGGCGAAAATCCCGCAACCCGCGTGTAACGGCCTTCACAAATGGCCTTTGCGCCATTGTGGATGGGGGCATCCACCTCCAAACGGGACAGTCTGCGCCCGTCAAACAGGTCCAGAGTCCGGTCACACAGATCAGCCCCGCGCTGGTCCCGCAGCAGCATATGGGCGGCGGTCAGCGGATCAACCGCGTCGTTTTGCGCAGCAGGATCAATATCGTAGGGGTGGGATCCGCGTTCCGGCGCATAGCGCACCACCTGCGGTCGGCTGTCTTTGTAGGTAAGCTGAACGTCGGTCTGCCTGCTTTCAGAACGGCTCTGCCCTTCGTAATTTTGCGGCACAAACTGGCCATCCGAAACCGCACCGTCGACGCGCCCGTCATACCCGACATCATGGAACCGCCGCATGATACTGGTCGGTGTCAGCGTGCCGTGCAGTGTGTAAGGCCCGTCCTCCCCCAGCGCCGGTTCGGTTCCAATAAGCCGTATGGTGCCAGCTTTTAATCCCGCCACATAAAACCCGAACGTCTGGTCAATATCCCCCGCATAGGTAAATCCTGTGCTGTTCAGCAGGGCGAGGGTCGTAAGGAGCAGACGCATAAAGAGATCCCGTTTTTTTCGGTGGCTGGCTTTCCCACAGGTTTAAGATTGACTAAGACTTGTGGAAACTGGGGGCGGCGGAATGCGCAAAATTCTGCCAGAATAGGCGCGACGCCGATAAGATGGAGTGTTTTCAACGTGATGCAAGTCGATGCCGCAATGGTAGAGTCGATCCTTAACGGGGATCGGCGGATTTTGGCCCGTGCGATCACTCTGGTTGAGAGCACACGGGCGGATCACCGCGCACAGGCGGTGGAACTGATTGACCGGTTGACACAAAAGGGCCGCTCTGCGCTGCGCATCGGGCTGTCTGGCACACCGGGCGTGGGGAAATCCACTTTCACCGAAAGCTTCGGCATGATGCTGGTAGAGCAGGGGTTGAAGGTTGCGGTGCTGGCCGTTGATCCCTCCTCCAAACGCTCCGGCGGTTCGATCTTGGGGGATAAAACCCGTATGGATAACCTGTCCCGCCACCCGAACGCTTTCATCCGCCCCTCTCCGTCAAGCGCTGCGCTGGGCGGCGTGGCGCGGCGCACCCGCGAGGCGATCACCCTGTGCGAAGCCGCCGGTTTTGACGTGGTGCTGGTGGAAACCGTGGGGGTTGGCCAGTCCGAAGTGATGGTCGCGGATATGACTGATCTGTTTTTGCTGCTGCTCGCCCCTGCGGGGGGGGATGAGCTACAAGGCGTGAAGCGGGGCATTATGGAGATTGCCGACCTTATTCTGGTGAACAAGGCGGACGGTGATCTGAAACCAACCGCCGTGCGCACCTGTGCCGATTACGCCGGTGCCCTGCGTCTGCTGCGCAAACGCCCGCAAGACCCCAAAGGCTTTCCCAAGGCGATGACGGTTTCCGCGCTGGAAGAGGAGGGGCTGGAGCAGGTCTGGAGCGAGATCCGGACGCTGACCGACTGGCGCAAGGAAGACGGCGCATTTGACGCGAATCGCGCGCGTCAGGCAGAGATCTGGTTTCAGGATGAGATTCGTAGGGGTATTCTGGCGCAGCTCGATCAGGACGAAGCCTTGCAAAAACTACAGTCAGAACTGCGCGAAAAGGTTACGAATGGCAGCCTTAGCCCTGATGCAGCGGCAGCAGAAGTGCTTTTGGCATTAAAATCTTCAAATCAGGTCGGATAAAGGTTGTATTTCGGGCGCAAAAGCCCCAAACGAACCCAACTGCTGTTAGATCGCGTGCTGCCCTTGACGGGGCGGACAATCGCGCCTAAAGAAGCGGCTCGAATTTCAAATGTCAGCGCAGGCCACTCGGGGCGCGCGACAAGAGAGTAAGGATATACGCGATGTCTCGTCGTTGTGAGTTTACAAGCAAAGGCCCAATGTCTGGCAACAATGTCAGCCACGCCAAAAACAGAACCCGTCGCCGGTTTTTGCCAAACCTGAACGATGTGACGCTGACCAGCGATACATTGGGCCGGTCTTTCAAATTCCGTATCTCTGCGGCTGCCCTGCGCACTGTTGATCACCGTGGTGGTCTGGATGCGTTCATGGCCAAAGCCAAAGACGTGGAACTTTCGGACGCTGCGCTGAAAGTAAAGAAAGAAATCGCCAAGGCAACTGCTGCCGCTTAAGGGCATCTGCCCGCGCGATTAAGTAATCAGACGGCTCCGACGGATCGGGGCCGTTTTTTTGCGTTTGATTGGTGTGAATTTGCGCTGGATGACGGGGTTATGTCTCTGATAGGCCGGTTTACAGGGGGAAACGCTCTCCGGTGGCTTCGCGCCAGTGACGACGGCACAGGGAAACGTAGGTTTCGTTCCCGCCGATCTGCACCTGCGCGCCTTCGGTGATGACATTGCCATCGCCATCCTGCCGCACAACCATCGTCGCTTTCTTCCCGCAGTAACAAATGGTGCGCACTTCGCGCATTTCATCGGCCATCGCCAGCAACGCGGCAGAGCCGGGGAAGAGTTTGCCCAGAAAATCCACCCGTAACCCGTAGCACATCACCGGAATGTTCAAATCATCCACCGCGCGGGCCAGTTGCCAGACCTGATCGTAAGACAGGAACTGCGACTCGTCGATGAATACGCAGGAAAGCGTGCTGCTCTTCATCCGCTTTTCGATCATGTCAAACAGATCACTGTTGCCGTCAAACCCGTCCGCTTTGGCGGAAATCCCGATGCGCGAACCGATCTCACCGGCACCGCTGCGATCATCAAAGCGGGCGGTTAAAAGATAGGTCTCCATCCCCCGTTCGCGGTAATTATGTGATGCCTGCAAAAGCGCCGTGGATTTGCCGGCATTCATGGTCGAATAGTGGAAGTATAGTTTTGCCATGACCGGACTTTTACCCGCAGACAGGGGCGGTTCAAGAGATTCGTTTGGCCTGATTTTTTTCCGCGTGAGGACCGGCCGCGCGTCAAAAAAAAATTCTTTCAAATTAATTTCTTCTGGCTTTGTTTCCAAAGCGGAAGCGGAACTGTGTCCATACTGTGTCCAATGACCCCTTAAGGTAGTAATTTTCCGCCGCACTGCCGCCATAATCCTTCCACGGCATCGGCAAGATTCGGGTGCCTTTTTATCGGGATCGCACCCGTTCGGAATCGAGTTTGCGAGACCTGGCAGCTTTTGCATCACGGGAGGTTAGTGAAATTCCGGTTGCGCAGGGGTTAACGTATTCAACCTATTGAGTAAGTGTGATTTTTCGAGTTACGTCATGTTATTAAAGGGTTTTTGATTATTTCGCGTCCTATACTTTTGAGAGTATTGACACGTATGCCTTTCTTCGGATCGCACAGCGCGGGCAGGTCCGATGGGGGGGCGTAGGGAAGCGGAATGGTTGAGCTGTTCGACGTATGCAACCGGAGCATTGCTTAACCCTGCTTTGTAACAACTTAATGGATAAGCTATCTTGGGTTGCATAATTTTCATATTAATTATTGATTTTTGAGAGCGCTCAGTTTAAACCTGTCGTTATACACCGCCAAGTGAACTCAATCACAACGGCGCTCCGTCGGCAGCGACCCTCGGCTAATCTTTAACAGTTTGTGTGATCCCCACAGGGGTAATCGCAGTTTTAGGAGCCGAATATGCCTCATCCAGTAGACGTTCACGTTGGTACGAAGATCCGCCTGACACGGGCATCCCGTGGTATCAGCCAGCAAAAGCTCAGCGAAATGCTAGGTATCAGCTTTCAGCAGCTTCAGAAGTACGAGCGCGGGATTAACCGCATCAGCGCCAGCCGTCTTTGGGAAGTGTCCCAAGCGCTTGGCGTTCAGATTTCCTACTTCTTTGATGGCGCTGACGGTGGTGAGGGGCAGGAAATCGAAGAGATCTCTACACGCACCATCGAATTGGCCACACAGATTAACCAGATCCCGAACGAGGCGGTTAAGAATCAAATCGTAGGTCTGATCAAAGCCTGCACCTGATCCAGTTTTCGGGCGGCCGATAACGCCGCTCCATCGCGTTTGTCGCTGAGCGTGATCCGGTTTGTAGCGAGTGTGCGAGTATTAAAACCCCGGCTGCCCGCAAAGTCAGCCGGGGTTTTTGCGTCCACACCTCCCGCGTAGGTCGGGAGGTGTCAGGACTCTTTCAATTTCTTGATTACTGCACCGGCAAAAGTCGTCACGCCATTCTTCTTGGCGATCTTCTTGTGGTGCGCATGAAGCGTCTTAGGGGAAAGCCCCAAGGCAAGTGCCATCTCGTTTTTGCTAAGCTCTGGATGGTCGATCTGCATTTGCAGGATTTTCGTCTGCATGTCCGACAGGGTCGGGTTTTCCCGTGGCACGTGGGTCAGCAGGGGGTGGCCAGGGCGCAGTTGACGGGTCAACTTATCAGCTGCGAAATACAACATGCCGCCGAGCTTTTCAAAGTCTTCCTCCACACTGTTAGCGTTCGTCAGAATAACCGAGGAGCGCAGGTGGTTTTGCCCTGTAAGCAGCACAACCCCGTCATTCATCCCGAACTGTTGGAACAGCCGTTCCACTCGCTGTGCGTTCTCTGTATCCGCTCCGGGCTGGCTGCGGGCCTCCCCGAAGGTATAGCTGCGAGACCACGTGTGGATGGCTTTGGCGATAGGGCAGTGTTGGTCAAGCTGGGCGCCGTAGTAGTGCTCTAGAAAACCCCCGGCAATCCGGCCTTCCCAGTTCTCTATATAGTCGGGCGACCAGCGCTGGAAAACCAGTCCGTTAAAGCCGAGGCTGAGGATAATGTCCCGAGTGGTCTCGGGACTGTCCGACTGCCAGAGCCGCTCCATCAATAGGGCGAAGCTTACTGTCACGTATTCTTCCTTGTCTCATCAAAGACCTCGGGAACCGCCATAATCGCCTGACGCAATGTCAGTTCTTCCTGCGGTTCGTCCCGCTGGATGGTCAGGCGGATTGGGCGATAGGTGTGCCCGCGGAATTCCAACGGTTCTTCTCCGGTTTCTTTGCCACCGTAAATCTGCCAGAATCGCATAAGTTTCGGGTTCTCGACGATTCCGATTACATTTTTCAGCCCCATAATATCAGTATAGTGGCGCGCGCTGTTCATCAAGGCTCTAAAAATCCAGGGATTACGCTCGCGGGCGTCTTTCAGAATAGCCATACGTTCCCAAATTATGGTGCCGCCTTCGCTGCCTGATACAATTCTCAGACGCATGGTGCCGACGGGTTCGCCTTTCCAGTATGCCAACAGATGTGCGGCGCAGAAATCGTTGCCGTCGAACTCCACGTCTTCGGATTCTTCTCCTTCAATCACAAAGACTTGTCTGCGGATGTCATGGGCTATTTGCATTTCCGACAGATCTTTGATCATCGAAACACTGGTTTCTGAGGTTTGCATGATACTCTCCTACGTTGAGCGGTTCTATATACGTAAAACTACCTGCAAATTTTGAAATGTGCGCGTATTTTGTTCGAAATGTGGCAGAAATATTGCAAGGAAAATGATTTGGGGTTGGGTAACCGCACAAAAAAACACGCCCCGCGAGAGTGTCGCGAGGCGTGAATGTCTTTTATTTACAGGTGTTTAGTAGTTCTGGAGTGGAGAGACTTCCAGATCACCTTCGCGGATATTGCGGATGGCGCGGGCGGCTGCGTAACTGGCGGCTGCGGTCGTGTTGTACACAATTTTGCCATAAAGCGCTTCGGATCGAATCGCGCGACTGTCCTGAATGGAGTCAGCACCTTCGGTTGTATTGAACACAAGATTAATATCGCCGTTGCTGAGGCGGTCCACCACGTTGGGGCGGCCTTCATAGACTTTGTTAACAACCTCGGCCGCAATCCCAGCCTCCTCCAGAAACGCCGCAGTTCCCCGCGTCGCGACGATGTCAAAGCCGGCTTCTTTCAGGATTTGCGCGGCTTCGATCATTTGCGGGGTCTTATCCTCGTCTTTGATCGAGATGAACACGGTCCCGTCCGAAGGCAGCGTGTGACCAGCGCCCATCTGTGCTTTCAGGAAGGCACGATCAAACGATTTATCCAAGCCCATTACCTCACCGGTAGAGCGCATTTCTGGGCCAAGCAGCGTGTCCACACCCGGGAAGCGGGCGAAGGGCAGCACGGCCTCTTTCACCGCGAAGTGTTTGGTTTGTGGGTCTTTCAGATCGAAGTTACCCAGTTTCTCGCCGGCCATCACCCGCGCAGCGATTGCGGCAATGGGGGAATTCACCGCTTTGGCCACAAACGGCACGGTGCGCGAGGCGCGGGGGTTCACTTCCAGAATGAAGATCTCACCGTTTTTGATCGCGAATTGCACGTTCATCAGGCCCACAACATTCAACGCAAGTGCCATATCTGTGGACTGGCGTTTCAATTCGTCGATGATGCCCTGCCCAAGCGAGTAGGGCGGCAGCGAACAGGCGCTGTCACCGGAGTGTACGCCCGCTTCCTCGATGTGCTGCATGATGCCCGCCACATGGACAGTCTCGCCGTCGCACAGTGCATCTACGTCCACCTCAACCGCGCCGGAGAGGTAGCTGTCGAGCAGCACAGGGCTGTCGCCGGATACTTCCACCGCTTCGTTGATGTAGCGTTCCAGATGGGCCGTATCACGCACGATTTCCATGCCGCGTCCGCCCAGAACATAGGAAGGCCGGATCACAAGCGGAAAGCCGACATCCTTGGCAATCTCGAAGGCTTGCTCAGCGGTGCTGGCGATGCCGTTATGGGGTTGCTTCAGCTTCAGGTCTTCCAACAGTTTCTGGAAGCGTTCACGGTCTTCGGCCAGATCAATCGCGTCCGGTGTGGTGCCAAGGATCGGGATGCCTTCCTCTTCCAGGGCATTGGCCAGTTTCAGTGGGGTCTGCCCGCCGAACTGCACAATCACACCGTGAAGGGTGCCGTTTTCCTGTTCAACCCGCAGGATTTCCAGAACATGTTCCAGCGTCAGCGGTTCGAAATACAGACGATCCGATGTGTCATAGTCCGTGGAAACCGTTTCAGGGTTACAGTTCACCATAATGGTTTCATAGCCCGCATCCGTTAGCGCGTAACAGGCGTGACAGCAGCAGTAATCGAACTCGATACCTTGGCCGATCCGGTTCGGACCGCCCCCCAGAATGACCACTTTCTTGCGGTTGGTCGGGCGGGCTTCGCATTCGACCTCTCCCATCGCGTCCATTTCGTAGGTGGAGTACATATAGGGGGTTTGCGCCTCAAACTCGGCAGCGCAGGTGTCGATGCGTTTGAACACAGCCGTCACACCGAGTGTGGTGCGGTTGATCCGAACGTCCCGTTCGCTCTGCCCTGAAAGTTTGGCAAGGCGTGCATCCGTAAAGCCGAACATCTTCAGGCGGCGCAGGCCCTTGGCCGTTTCTGGCAAGCCGTTGACAAGGATGTCCTTTTCAATGGCAATGATTTCGCGAATGCGTTCCAGAAACCACGGGTCAAAGCTGGTGATTTCGTTTATTTCATCGTCGGAAAAACCATAACGCATGGCTTGGGCAATGGTGCGCATCCGGTCAGGCGTTTGCAGCGCCAGCGCGCGGGTCACGGATTTGTCGATTGCGGTCTGGTCGTCTGCATTGGCACCGCGCAGGATGAAAGGCAGGCTTTGGTCGGGGTCGTCTTCACGCACACAAGTGTCAAGCGGCGGGCAGCCGTCAATCGCCAGATCATCAAAGCCGGTCAGACCGGTTTCCATAGAGGTCAGCGCTTTTTGCATGCTCTCGTGGATGGAGCGGCCAATGGACATGACCTCTCCGACGGATTTCATCGCTGTGGTCAGAGTTGCTTCGGCGCCCGGAAATTTTTCAAAGGCAAAGCGTGGGATCTTGGTGACAACATAATCGATAGAAGGCTCAAACGAAGCGGGAGTCACCTTGGTGATGTCATTGTCCAGCTCGTCCAGCGTGTAGCCTACGGCCAGTTTGGCAGCGACCTTGGCAATCGGAAAACCTGTCGCCTTGGACGCCAGCGCCGAAGAGCGGGACACACGCGGATTCATTTCAATCACAACCATACGGCCATCCGCAGGGTTCACCGACCACTGCACGTTCGATCCGCCGGTTTCCACGCCGATTTCCCGCAGCACGTTAATGCTGTGGGTCCGCATCATCTGGTATTCCTTGTCGGTCAAGGTCAGGGCAGGGGCCACAGTGATGGAATCCCCGGTGTGAACCCCCATCGGGTCCACGTTTTCAATGGCACAAACGATAATGGCGTTATCCGCTTTGTCGCGGACCACTTCCATTTCAAATTCCTTCCAGCCCAGCAGGCTCTCGTCGATCAGGATCTGGCTGGTCGGGGAGGCATCCAGCCCGCTGGCGCAGATTTCTTCGTAGTCCTTGCGATTGTAAGCAATGCCACCGCCAGTGCCGCCCATGGTAAAGGCAGGACGGATGATCGCGGGCAGGCCCACATCGTCAATCGCCGCCATGGCTTCTTCCATGCTTTCGGCGATGGTGGCGCGGGGGTTTTCAATGCCAAGCCGGTCCATCGCTTCGCGGAACAGTTTGCGGTCCTCGGCCATCTCGATCGCTTTGCGGTCCGCGCCGATCAGCTCGATCCCGAATTTCTCCAGCGTGCCGTCCTCGTCCAGCGCCAGCGCCGTGTTCAGGCCGGTCTGTCCGCCCATCGTCGGCAGCAGCACCAGCTTTTCATCCGGACGCGCAGTCGTTTCACGTTCGATGATTTTGGCCACAACGTCCGGTGTGATCGGCTCGATATAAGTGGCATCTGCCATATTCGGGTCGGTCATGATGGTTGCGGGGTTGGAGTTGACGAGCACAACGCGGTAGCCTTCCTCGCGCAGGGCTTTACAGGCTTGTGCGCCGGAATAGTCGAACTCGCAGGCCTGACCAATAATAATAGGCCCGGCTCCGATGATCATTACGGTGTCGATATCGGTTCTTTTTGGCATGGACGGCCCCAAGGCTTGGCCCGCCCGTCATCACGGCGCAGCCTTGCACTGTGGATTCGGGGGGCGATTGCAAATTGTCGTGGTTATAGTCCACAAGGCAGGCGGTTCAAGGGGAATTGGTTGTGGTGTCGCTGCTAATTTGGCAAGAAGCTGCATAAGTAAAAGGCAGGGTAGAATGGCAGAGATTATAATGGTGCGCCACGGACAGGCGCAGACGGGTGCGAAAGACGAAGCGAGTTACGACAACCTGTCGGATTTGGGACACCAGCAGGCCCGCTGGCTGGGGGAACATCTGGACGCGGATCATGCCTTTGATCGCGTTGTAACCGGCACCATGCGCCGGCAAATGCAGACCGGCCTGTCGATGGGGTTGGACGGTGTGGATTACCAGACCGACGCACGCCTGAACGAGATGGATTATTTCGGTCTCGCGGGTGTGCTTGAAACCTCGCACGGGTTGGCCACCCCCACCAGTCAGGAAGAATTCCAGACCCATGTGGCAGAGGTGCTTGGCGCGTGGTCCCGCGCCGAAGTGGGTGACGATCTGGAAAGCTATGCGGATTTTCGCGGGCGGATACTTGGCGCGGTGCGCAATATTGCACAGGCCGAGGATCGCGTGATAGTGGTCAGCTCTACCGGCGTGATTGCAACCCTGATGGCGGTGGCACTGGATCTGGACATCCGGCGCAAATCCGAGGTGTTCCTGCGCATTGCCCATACTTCTGTACATAAATTTGAGATGGTCGGGGATGATCTGCACCTTCTGCAATTCTGCGCGACCCCCCATCTGGATTCGCCTGAGCGGGTTCGTGCTCGTACTTTGATTTAGTTCTGTCCCACCGCCCCTGTGATGATACACAGCAAAAAACGTAAAACGCTGCACATGGGGGCGACATTGGATAAGTTTTCCAGAAGAACGGCTATCGGGCTTATAGCTGTGGGCTTGGCAGGTTGTGGCCGGGGGCGTGAAGCAAAGACGGCGCGGGCACAGGTATCTACCGCGAACACCAGACCGCTATACCCGAACGAAACCCCCGCGTTGCGCAAGCTGATCGTGAAATGGGCGAACTATTACGATGTGCCTGTGGCGCTGGTCCAACGTCAGATCATTCGCGAAAGCACCCACCGCCCTTATGCCCGCAATGGTCCTTACTACGGGCTGATGCAAATCCTGCCCGCAACTGCGCGCACTATGGGGTTTCGGGGGAAACCGTCCGATTTGCTGGATGCAGATACCAATCTGCAATATGCGGTCAAATACCTGCGCGGCGCTTGGTTGCTGTCTGACGGGGATCACGCAACAGCGGTGAAATGGTATTCGCGCGGCTACTATTACGAAGCCAAACGGCGCGGCATGTTGAAAGAGACCGGATTGGTGTCCTGACCGGTCGCTTGTGCCTGTTCCCAAACCCTGATGCCTGCGCTATGGCAATGGAATGACTGAGACGCCCTACATTCTGGTGGATTTCGGCCCTGACAACAGGGCGCAGGCTTTTGCGTGTCCTGAAGAACTGATTGTGGCTTATACGCCAGAAGAGGTGCCAGCCGCTTTCGCAGCGCTTCAGGCGGCCAAAGACGCGGGGCGCTGGCTCGCGGGATTTGCAAGTTATGAACTGGGCTATGTGCTGGAACCCAAACTCGCCGCACGCCTGCCAGACACCCGCCGCGCGCCCTTGCTGTGTTTCGGGGTGTTCGACGGACCAGATGAAGCCGCAACTGCTGCGGTTCTTGAAAAAGCGCTTACGGATGAACCCCGCGCAAGGCTCAGCGCGCCTGAGCCGTTGTGGGACGGGGACACCTATGCTCGTGCGTTTGATCAGGTGGCAGAATACATCCGTTCGGGTGATTTTTATCAGACCAACCTGACCTTTCCGATGCGGGCGAAATGGTCTGGCACACCCGAAGGGTTGTACGGCGCGCTCGCACGGGTGCAGCCGGTGAATTACGGCGGGATTGTTAACCTCGGCGTCGGGGATGCGATTGTTTCACGCTCCCCCGAACTGTTCTTCCGCGTGGATGATACGGGCCGGATTTCCACCCGCCCGATGAAAGGCACAGTGCCGCGCGGCAAGACCGAGGCCGAGGACGCAGAGTTGAAGGCGTTTTTGGCGAATGACGCAAAGAACCGCGCTGAAAACCTGATGATCGTTGATCTTTTGCGCAATGATATCAGCCGCGTAGCCGAGCTTGGCACGGTCAAGGTGCCAGAGCTGTTTACCGTCGAAAGCTATGCCACCGTCCATCAAATGACATCACTCGTAACCGCGCAGATGCGCCGCGATGTGGGGCTGTTTGATCTTTTCACGGCCCTGTTTCCCTGTGGATCAATCACCGGCGCGCCGAAAATCCGCGCGATGGAAGTGATTAACGATCTGGAGCACAGCCCCCGCGATATTTATTGCGGCTCTATCGGCTGGATCGCACCGGATGGCGCGGCGGCGTTCAACGTGGCCATCCGCACCCTGTCGCTGGCCGAAGACGGCACGGCGCGCCTGAATGTAGGGGGCGGCGTCGTTTACGACAGCACCGCCCCGTCAGAATATGAGGAGGCCCTATGGAAGGCACGTTACGCGACCTTGCTCCCGCCGGTTTGGTAGTCATCGAAACGCTCGGCTATTCGCCAAAAGACGGATTTGCACGTCTCGGTCTGCATATGGATCGCGCCGAAGCCACCTGTGCGCGGCTAGATATACCTTTCGATCGGGGGGAGGCGCTGCACAGTCTTGGCACCGCGGTCGATATGCTGCCTGCACGGGTGCGTATGACGATTGATCTGGACGGGCGCATCGGGGTCAGCACCAGCGAGCTGACCACACCGCCACAGGTCTGGCGGGTCGGGATCAGCGATGTGGTGCTGCGTTCGGATGATCCTTGGTTGCAGGTGAAAACTTCTAACAGGGCGGTCTATGACAGGGTGCGAGCCAAGATGCCCGACGATGTGGAGGAGCTGATTTTCTTGAACGAAAACGGGCATCTGTGCGAAGGGACCATCACCAATCTGTTTGTGGGGCGGGACGGGGTGCTGCTGACGCCACCCCTTTCCAGCGGTCTGCTGGCAGGCGTGTTGCGGCAGGAATTGCTCGACACTGGGCGCGCGCAAGAGGCGCTGCTTACACCGCAAGATTTGCAAGGGGCAGAGATCTTTGTGGGCAACTCCCTGCGCGGATTAATCCCTGCCGTATTGGTGTAGCGCCTAGCGCTTTCGATACAGCAGGACCTGTGCCGTATCCGCACCATGGGCGCTGTCGGGGTCAGAATAGATCGGCACGTTTTTCAGCTTCGGCGCACTGATCCGGCCTTGTTTTCGCAAACGTGCAAGAACCGCTGCGAACCCTTTGTCCCTATAGTGCTGCGCGTTCACGCCAATGCAGAATAATGCGTCCGTTTGTGCCAATGCCAACAGGTTTTCCAATGGTTCCGGCCCAAGATGTCCGTGGGTGAATGCCCCCGCCGAGACCACCGCCCCGAATAGGGTCTGCGGCGGGATCAGAGGCTGTGTTAGATCCACCCGATGCAAACCGCCATAAAGCCCCTTTTGCCGTGCCCGTTCCAGCATTTCGGGTGAAATATCAAAACCTTCAATTTCAGCGCGGGGCAGGTTTATGGCCTCAGCGACCAATCCTGTGCCACAGCCGATGTCTGCCACCGGACGGTCAAATGGCGTTGCTGCCTTGCGGTAATGATCAGCGATGATCCGCGGGTACACGTAGCCAAGCTTCTGTGCAAATTCTGCGTCATAGTGATCGGCAAAATCCTGATAATACTCGACAGAATCCTGCGGGGTTTCGATCTTATAGGCGCCTTCCAACAACTCGGTCGGGGTTCGTTTTTGTGACATAGGGGCAGGATCGCCAGATTGGACGGGAATTGCAAGGTTTTGCGGGGATTTCAGGGCAAAACCCCAAGGTTCCCTTGACAACTGGGCTTTGACACGGTCAATGCGCAGAGTGATTAAACCCCTGTACAAAGACGCCTGAAGGATATCCAAATGCACGCCTATCGCAGCCACACCTGTTCCGAATTAAACGCGTCGAACGTGGGTGATACCGTGCGGCTCTCGGGGTGGGTCCACCGTGTGCGCGATCACGGCGGCATCCTGTTCATCGATCTGCGGGACCATTACGGCATAACACAGGTTCTGGCCGATCCCGACAGCCCCGTGTTCAAAGACATCGAAAAAGTACGCTCCGAATGGGTGATCCGTATCGACGGCACCGTCATGGCACGCTCTCCCGAGCTGGTGAACCCCAAGCTGCCGACCGGTGAAGTCGAAGTGTTCATCCGCGATATGGAGGTTTTGGGCGAAGCAGCCGAACTGCCGCTGCCGGTGTTTGGCGATCAGGAATACCCCGAAGAAACCCGTCTGAAATACCGCTTCATCGACCTGCGCCGCGAAAGCCTCCATGACAACATCATGCTGCGCTCCAACGTGGTGTCTTCGATCCGCAAGCGTATGGAAGGGCAGGGGTTCAACGAATTTCAGACCCCGATCATCACCGCCAGCAGCCCCGAAGGCGCGCGTGACTTTCTCGTGCCAAGCCGTCTGCATCCGGGTAAATTCTACGCATTGCCCCAGGCGCCCCAGCAGTTCAAACAACTGATCATGGTTGCGGGATTTGATAAATACTTCCAGATCGCACCGTGTTTCCGCGACGAAGACCCCCGCGCCGACCGCTCGCCAACCGACTTTTACCAGTTGGATATGGAAATGTCCTTTGTCAGCCAACAGGATGTATTCGACACGATCGAACCCGTTCTGAAAGGTGTGATGGAAGAATTCGGCAAAGGCCGTCCCGTCAATCAGGAGTGGCCGCAGATCAGCTATAAGGATGCTGCGCTGTGGTATGGCTCTGACAAGCCGGACCTGCGGAACCCGATCAAGATGCAAGTTGTGTCTGAACATTTCGCCGGTTCCGGTTTCAAGATTTTCGCGTCCCTGTTGGAAAACGAAGGCACAGAAGTCCGCGCTATTCCTGCCCCCACGGGCGGCAGCCGCAAGTTCTGCGACCGGATGAACAAATTCGCCCAGCAAGAGGGCCTGCCGGGTATGGGCTACATCTTCTGGCGCGATCAGGGCGAAGGCATGGAGGCCGCAGGGCCACTAGCCAAAAACATCGGCCCCGAACGCACTGAAGCCATTCGCGAGCAGCTTGGCCTTGGCGTGGGCGATGCGGCCTTCTTCCTTGGCGGCAAGCCTAGCGCCTTTGAAGGTGTTGCAGGTCGTGCGCGTAACGTGATCGGCGAAGAACTGGGCCTGACCGACAAAGACAAGTTCGAGTTCTGCTGGATCGTCGATTTCCCGATGTATGAAAAAGACGAAGAAACCGGCGAACTTGATTTCTCGCACAACCCGTTCTCCATGCCACAAGGCGGAATGGCGGATTTTGAGAACAAAGACCCGCTCGATATTCTCGGCTACCAGTACGATCTGGCCTGTAACGGATACGAGCTTATCTCGGGCGCGATCCGGAACCACAAACCGGAAATCATGTACAAAGCCTTTGAAATCGCCGGTTATCCTGCGGAAGAAGTGGACAAGCGTTTCGGCGGTATGGTCAACGCCTTCACCTACGGTGCCCCGCCCCACGGTGGTTGCGCCACAGGGATCGACCGTCTGGTGATGCTGCTGGCGGACGAAAGCAACATTCGTCAGGTCATCATGTTCCCGATGAACCAGCGGGCCGAAGACCTGATGCTGGGCGGACCATCCGAGCCGACTAACGAACAACTGCGCGAGCTGGGCCTGCGGGTACTGCCCCAAGAGAGCTAATCTGTATCACGCAAAGAAAAAGGCGCGCGGGGAGACATCCTCGCGCGCCTTTTTTCGTGTTGAAGTCGCTATTTAGCTGGTCACGTCAGAACCGATGGGTTTCTTTGGATAAAGCCCCTTGGGGTGCAACACCACTTTGGATTTCATCTGCACACGCTGGTAAAGATCAACCATATGCGCGTTCACCAGACGGGCGCAGCCGTTTGAAACATCCAGTCCGATAGTCTTGGGTTTGTTGGTGCCGTGGATGCGCAGGAAGCTGTCACCACGACCCGGATAAAACAGATAAAGCGCGCGCGCGCCCAAGGGATTGCTCGGTCCGCCTGGCATTCCGTCTTCAAACCGTTTGTAGGACTTTGGATCGCGCTTGATCATGTCGGGGGTTGGCGTCCAGCTTGGCCATTTCTTCTTGGCCCCCACGAAAAAGCTGCCGCTTTCGTAAAGGGCATCGCGGCCAACTCCGACATAGTAGCGGATCGCCTTGTTGTCCTCTAACATAAGATAAAGCGAGTAATGGTCCGGCACCACGTGGACTTCCCCTGGCGCACCGCCTTTGATGTTCACTACCCGCGGAGCAAGCACATCTGGAATCGGAGGCTCGTTGGCAATCGTATTGTCATAGGCAAAAGCCGGGCTTGCGGCGTAGGCCCCAACGGCAATTGTACCAGCTATAAATTCACGTCGTTTCATAGTGTTCCCTTTACTGATAGGGGGAATCTAGCTGGCGGGGGCTATTTGTAAATCATTTACCGCCGTTTTCTGGCGGGTGTGGTTTCTGGTCCCCCGTGTGGGAACGTGCAGTAGGGCTAATAAAATAAGGTTCTGGCGCGAAAAAGTTTGCGTTTTTTCAACTGTTTGTTATCATGTGAAGCATTACTTACCTTTTTGTTCAATTGAATTTTAATATCCCTCACGAAGCAAGTCATTGATACGAAAAGGCTAATTGCGTCGATTTGTTGAATACGAATGATGCTGGCGCCTTCATAGAAGGTTTGACGATCATGCAGGATCGAAATGCCTTGGCTGGGTTGAAGCCTATGAATAGAACACTGCCAATCCTTCTGGCCCGCGCGCGGGAAACTTTGCTGTATTACTGGCGGCCAAAGTTGACTGAAATCGGGTTCACCGAACAGCAATGGCGCGTGATGCGGGTCGTTGCAGAGAATGATCGTATTGATATCAGTAGCTTGACCGAAGCAACGGCCATGCACATGCCAAGTGTCACCCGGATTTTGCAAGTTCTGGAAGAGAGCGGCATGGTCGAGCGCAAGCGTGATCTGCGTGATTCGCGCCGGTCTTGGGTGCGGGCAACGCAAAAGGCTCACGATCTGATGGCAGAATGCGTAGAGGCCTCGAACCAGATTTACGGAGAGATCGAACAGCGCTTCAAGCCGGAAAAGATGGAACAATTGCTGGATCTGCTGCACGAATTCTCTGATTTAAGGCCGCGGGACCGTTAAATCGGGGCCGCTGCCAGATCAGATTGCGCAGTTGGGCGGTACGGGCCGTGGAACGCTTCGTCATGTATTTGAATGTGCTACCAATTCTTTTGGACGCCATGTTTTTTATGTATAATAAGGCTCAATTGGCCGGATGAGATCGGCCCTGCTAAACAAGGCCTGATCATGCCCAAACCCACCCAATCCGGACCTGCCTCACGGGGTGTGCAATCTATTGAAACGGGAGGGCGTATTCTGCGGGAACTGGCCAATGCGCAGGGACCGATCAAGTTGCGGGATCTCGCAGAACTGATGGGAGTGGCGCCAGCGCAGCTTCACCCTTATCTGGTCAGCTTTCGAGCGATGGAGATGGTCGAACAGACAGCTCGGGGGACCTATCAACTCGGTCCGTTCGCGCTTCATATCGGGCTGGCACGGTTGCGCGGACAGAATGCCTATCGCGACACGATTGCACGGGTTGCTGATCTGGTCGACAGCCTTGGGCTGATGGTGTCCGTTGCTGTGTGGGGCGCGCAAGGTCCGACAATTACCTACGTTCAGGAATACGCGGCGCGGATACATGCGAACGTGCAGGTGGGCGGCGTCTATAATATGACAGTCACAGCCACCGGGCGCGCGTTTGCCGCCTTTCTGCCGTCCTCTGTGACGGCCCCTGTGATCGAACGGGAAATGGCAGACGAGGATTTTCGCCGCCGCGCCCTGTTTGAGATTGATGAGGCAGCCTATGAAAAAGCAGTGGCTGAAACAAAAGCGGCAGGCTATGCGATCACGCAAGACATGCCAATTCCCGGCGTTTCCGCCATAGCAGCACCGGTTTTTGATCACACCGGTGCTTTGCAATTATGTGTAACGGCTATTGGGCCGACGGGGATGGTTGATCTTGAACCCAAGGGCGAAACAACCACCAAACTTCTGGCTTTCACACGCAAACTTTCTCGTGATTTTGGCCATGATGCTGCCAGCGCTGAAGCCGATCCGGTCGGTTTGACGCGGCAGGCAAACCAGGTCCGGCACCGGTAACTTCGCACAGCTAGGACTGCTCCGAACTCGATTGGGGTGCGGTTTTTTTGGTGCTAAGCGTTGGAAAAGACGCTGTATTATACGTAACATGTTATCTGCATCAAACCCCATGGTGTGGCTTGACTATTGGCATGGACAATACCTGCCAATTTTGCCAATACCCCGAAATTCGGTAAGTCGCAGGGTCGGGCCGCGTGTCGGGTGCTGTGGAGTGCGTAACCAATACCAAAGGAGATCTCTTATGGATCGTCGTTCTTTTATTTCTAAAGCCGGTGTGCTGGGCGTGGGTGCTGCGGCCTCTACTCTGGCTGCACCTGCGGTTGCTGACGGCAACATCACATGGCGCATGGTCACAACATGGCCTAAAAACTTTCCGGGGCTGGGTGTGGGCGCGCAGCGTCTTGCAGACCGGATTACCGCAGCTTCTGGTGGTCGTCTGACGATCAAAGTCTATTCTGCAGGTGAACTGGTCCCACCACTTCAAAGCCTTGATGCCGTAATCGACGGTGCCGCAGAGATGAGCCACGGCGCTGCTTACTACTGGCAGAACAAATCTCCTGCGCTGTCTTTCTTCACCGGCGTGCCTTACGGCATGACTTCCCGCGAACTGACAGCTTGGGTCCGTTACATGGGCGGTCAGGAAATCTGGGACGAAATTTATGACCAGTTCGGCGTTCAGGGTTTCCTGTCCGGCGACACCGGTACACAGGCTGGCGGCTGGTTCAAGAACGAACTGACCGGCGTTGATTCCGTATCCGGCCTGCGCTTCCGCACACCGGGGCTTGGCGGGCGTGTTTGGGAAAAACTCGGCGCGACTGTGACGAACATGGCGGCTGGCGAAATCTTTCAGGCGCTGCAATCGGGTACGCTGGATGCGGCTGAATTTGTTGGCCCTTACAACGATCTCGCGCTTGGGTTCCATCAGGTCGCCAAAAACTACTATTTCCCAAGCTTCGTAGAACCGGGTCTGGCCACCGAACTGGTTGTGGACAAGAAAAAATATCAGGCGCTGCCCGAAGACCTGCAAGCCATCGTACGCGATGTCTGTCAGGCAGAATACGATCAGGTTGCTTCTGATTTCTACGCCAATGATCCACGTGCGCTGCAGACTCTGGGCAACGAGCACGACGTAAACATTCGCCAGTTCCCCGAGGAAATCCTTGAGGCCGGTGCTGAAGCGGCAAGCGAGATCATGGCCGGTTTGCGGGATTCTGATGATGCGCTGGTGAAAAAGACCGCCGAGAGCTTCATTGAATCGCTCAACATCCTTCGTCAGCGCTCCAAGACCACAGATGGTGCTTTCGTAAACGCACGGGAAAAATACTTCAAAATCTGATGATCAAATCGGGGCGGGCGTTGCCAAAATTCCGCCCCGTACATCCGGTTTTAAACCGACACCCGCCGGTTTCCGCTGGCGGGTGTTTTTTATAACGGGGGCAGACAGGCGGGAAGGCCGGTCAAAACCTGTCAAAAACGCATTTTTCTGCGCGTGGATGCTGCATTTTTCGGGCGAAAACGGATTTTCCTGTCGATTGCAGTCTTGCATCACCCCGCGTCAGCATGGAAAAGGCAGCGAAAGAGGAGGCGTCAAACATGCAATTCTTAGCGCTATGTGCCGGCATCATCTGCCATATAAACAACGGTTTGGGGAAAGTATTCTCCTGGCTATCCCTTGGCATTGTTGTGGTCTGTTTCACGGTCGTGGTCCAGCGGTATGTTTTCGCGGTCAGCTATGTCTGGTTGCAGGATCTGTATATCTGGCTGAACGGCGCAATGTTCACAGCGGTTGCAGGATTCGCCTTGCTTCGGAATGACCACGTACGGGTGGATATATTCTACCGCCCTGCAAAAATCCGCACCAAAGCGCTTGTTGATTTGATCGGCGTCGTGTTGTTCCTGCTGCCCTTCACTTGGGTCGTTTACGCTTACAGCATGCCTTTTGTCACCCGGTCATGGGGGTATCACGAATCCTCGGCCAATGTGGGTGGTATGCCCGGTTTGTTCATCCTTAAAAGCTTTATCATCGGGTTCGCGGTCTTGCTTGCGCTTCAGGGTGTGGCAATGGCTGTGCGCTCGATACTCGTGCTTGGCGGGCGGCCCGAACTTGTGCCTCCCCAGATCCGCTATGGTGCAGCCACAGCCGAAACCCCAGACGTGTAAGAAAGACTTCCAATGGATCCAGTACTTATCGGCGAGCTCCTCTCGGGGTTGATGTTCTTTGGCATTATCGGCTTCCTGCTGCTCGGGTTTCCCGTGGCTTTTACTCTGGCAGGGGTCTCTTTGCTGTTCGGGCTTGCGGGGATGATGTTCGGGGTGTTCGACCCCAGCAACTTTGGCTCTTTGCCCAACCGCTATATCGGTTTCATGACGAATGAGGTTCTGGTGGCGGTGCCGCTGTTCATCTTTATGGGCGTCATGCTGGAGCGGTCCAATATCGCAGAGCAATTGCTTCTGACCATGGGCAAGCTGTTTGGTTCCCTGCGCGGCGGGCTTGGCTTTTCGGTGGTGATCGTCGGCGCGATGCTGGCGGCGTCCACAGGGGTTGTGGGGGCGACCGTGGTGACAATGGGTCTGATCTCGTTACCAGCTATGTTGCGTGCGGGGTACGATCCGAAACTCGCCACCGGTGTGATCTGTGCGAGCGGTACGCTCGGCCAGATTATCCCGCCCTCTACCGTGTTGATTTTCATGGGCGATATGCTGTCTGGCATCAACAGTCAGGTGCAGATGGCCAAGGGCAATTTCGCGCCCACGCCTGTGTCTGTCGGGGATCTGTTTGCCGGCGCACTGCTGCCCGGTATGCTGTTGGTTGGGCTGTATATGGGGTATGTGGCGTTCAAGGCGTTCACTGACCCGAAAAGCTGTCCGGCAATGCCAGTGTCCGAGGAGGAAAAACGTGGTTTGATGCGCGAGGTGTTCGTCGCGCTGGTGCCGCCGTTCCTGCTGATTATGGCGGTGCTCGGTTCCATTCTGGGCGGTATTGCCACCCCGACGGAAGCGGCCTCTGTCGGGGCTGTGGGCGCGATGGTGCTGGCGGCACTGCGCTGGCGACTGTCCTTTGCGGTGCTGCGCGATACGGTTGTTTCTGCGGCAACAATCACCAGTATGGTGTTTGTGATTCTGCTTGGGGCTTCGGTGTTTTCTATCGTCTTCCGCCTGATGGGCGGGGATGATCTGGTGCACGAATTCCTGTCAAACCTGCCCGGTGGTACGCTGATGGCGGTGGCTGTGGTAATGGCGATCATGTTTGTGCTCGGCTTCATCCTCGACACGTTTGAGATCATCTTTATCGTGATCCCGATCACCGCGCCGATCCTGCTGGCGCTGGATGTGGACCCGATCTGGTTGGGCGTGCTGGTGGGGGTTAATCTGCAAACCTCCTTCCTGACCCCGCCCTTCGGCTTTGCGTTGTTCTACTTGCGCGGAGTGGCGCCGGACGGTCTACCGACCTCGGCGATTTACAAAGGCATCCTGCCGTTTGTTTTCTTACAGATCGTGGCGATTGCCTGCCTGTTCCTGTTCCCCCAGATCGTGACATGGCTGCCTAAGGTGATTTCGGGCTGACCTGCCCACCGCACCGCTAAACACGCGCCAAGGCCGCCTGTGATCCCGCAGGCGGCCTTTGTTGTTTACATGCGAGACCACCGGATGCCGGAAACACAAAAGGCCACCCGAAGGTGGCCTTTGTTTCATCCTGCCGAAACAGGAAACGAATTGGAGCGGGCGAAGAGATTCGAACTCTCGACCCTAACCTTGGCAAGGTTATGCTCTACCCCTGAGCTACGCCCGCATCCTATTCGTGTGGCAGCGTATAACGAGAAACCGTGACCCTGCACAAGAGGAAAAAACTGAAGTTCAGAAACACAAAAGGCCACCCGAAGGTGGCCTTTGTCTCATCCTGCCGAGGCAGGAAACGAATTGGAGCGGGCGAAGAGATTCGAACTCTCGACCCTAACCTTGGCAAGGTTATGCTCTACCCCTGAGCTACGCCCGCGTCCTTTTCGTGTGGCAGCGTATAACGAGAAACAGCGAGTCTGCACAAGGGGAAAGTGAACAAAAAACGAAAAAAAACCATTTAGGTGAAAACGCTAGGCGACAGGGGTTTCGGTGTGAGTGTTCAGGGTCTCTTGCACCAGATCGAAGTCTTCGGAGTGTACGATGATTCCATCATCTGTCAGCAGGATCACCCCGTAGGCCGCGGGTTCCGTTGTGCCAAGCGTCATCTCGGTAGTATCAATTGCCAAAGGCATCTGGTGGCAGGTGCTTTTCAACATGGAAAAGCCGAATCCGTCCCAGTTTCCGGAAATGGTGCGGTGGATATGGCCGCAGATCAGATGCACAGAAACGCCCGATCCTTTCAGCACTTTCAGCATCCGTGCATCGTCACGCATACGGATCTGGTCCATGCCCTTAAAGCCCACCCGAAACGGCGGATGATGGGAGAACAGCGCGACCCACTGCCCTGCTTGCTTCGCCTCTGACAGTTGCTCTGTCAGCCACGCAAACCGCTGGTCACAATAGGCCCCGAAATGGGCGTAGGAGACCGCAGGAGGCCCGAACAGCGTGTCGAGCGTCAACACCCGCACGGTGCCATAGCTGTGGCTTGTTTGAAGGAAGCCCGCGGCGTCACAAACAGCCTGTGGCATCTTTTGCACAAGCGTATCGCGCACATCGTGATTGCCTGCCATCAGGGTGACGGGTGTTTCTATGTCTTGCAGAATTTCCTGCACACGGTCGTATTCTTCTGGGGCGCCGGTATCGGCGAGATCACCCATCAGGATAATCCGCTCTGCTTCGGGGTGGTGACGCAAGCCGTGAGCCAGCGCCCGTTCAAACTGTGCGAACGGATCTAGCCCGATAATCTTCTGGCCTTCGGATTTCATGTGAATGTCTGTGAAGGCCAGAAGTTTTTGCATAAGGTCAGGTCTCGAATTCGATCAAAAGGTCTTTTGCGTCAACCTGTGATCCGGCCGGCGCGTGAATGGCTTTGATGGTGCCGTCCATTTCGGCGTAAATACCAGTTTCCATTTTCATGGCTTCAATAGTCAGTAACATATCGCCCGATTTCACCTTCTGTCCAGTACTGACCACCACAGAAGAGATCACACCGGGCATCGGTGCGCCGATATGGGCGGGGTTTCCGGCCTCGGCTTTGGCCCGTTTCGCGGACGTTGCAGCCGCTTTGCGGTCGGTGACACGCACGGTGCGGGGCTGGCCGTTGAGTTCAAAGAACACACGGGCCTCGCCGCCTTCATCGGTTTCCCCGACAGCCTGCAGACGGATTTCCAGCGTCTTGCCCGGATCAATCTCGGCGCTGATCTGTTCTCCCGGTTCCATCCCGTAGAAAAAGGTTTTGGTGGGCAAGGTGCGCACAGGACCATAGGTGCGGTGCCGTCCCATGTAATCAAGGAAGACCTTGGGGTACATCAGATAGCCGTTCAGGTCTTCACCATCCACCCCATAGCCTTCCAGTTCAGAGGACAGTTCTGTACGGGCTTCGTCCAGATCTACGGGCGGCATATGCGCCCCCGGACGAGTGGTGGCAGGGGTGTCGCCTTTCAGGATCTTGGCCTGCAGTTTTGGCGGGAAGCCCCCCGGAGGCTGGCCAAGATTGCCGCGCATCATATCGACAACGCTGTCAGGGAAGGCCACATCTGTTTTCGGGCTTTCCACCTCGGCGCGGGTCAGGTTCTGGCTGACCATCATCAACGCCATATCGCCAACCACCTTGGAGCTCGGCGTGACTTTCACGATATCCCCGAACATCTGGTTCACATCCGCGTAGGTCTGGGCGACCTCGTGCCAGCGGTCCTCCAGCCCGAGGGAACGCGCTTGCGCTTTAAGGTTGGTAAACTGACCACCGGGCATTTCATGCAGGTACACTTCAGACGCAGGGGACATAAGACCGGATTCAAACGCCGCATATTGGCCGCGAACCCCTTCCCAGTAATCCGAAATCTCACGTACGGCCTTGATGTCCAGTCCGGTGTCGCGGTCGGTGTGGCGCAAAGCCTCGACGATGGACCCGAGACAGGGCTGAGAGGTGCCACCGGAAAATGCATCCATTGCCGCATCAACCGCATCGACACCGGCTTCGGCGGCGGCGAGCACTGTCGCCCCCGCAATGCCCGAGGTATCGTGCGTGTGGAAATGGATCGGCAGGCCAACTTCTTCCTTCAGGGCCTTGACCAGAACACGGGCTGCAGCAGGTTTTAACAGACCAGCCATATCTTTCAGGCCAATCAAGTGCGCGCCCGCAGCTTTCAGGTCCTTGCCCATGTTGACGTAGTAATTCAGGTCGTATTTGGCGCGGTCCGCATCCAGAATATCGCCAGTATAACAGATGGTGCCTTCGCAAATCTTGCCGCTTTCCACCACAGCGTCCATTGCAACGCGCATGTTTTCCACCCAGTTCAGGCTGTCAAACACGCGGAACACATCAACGCCGGTTTCTGCGGCCTGACGGACAAATTCCTGCACCACATTGTCAGGATAGTTGGTGTAGCCCACACCGTTGCTGGCCCGAAGCAGCATCTGCGTCATCAGGTTAGGCATACGGGCGCGCAGGTCGCGCAGCCGCTGCCACGGGCATTCCTGTAAAAAGCGGTAGGCCACATCAAAGGTCGCACCGCCCCAGCACTCCATGCTGAACAATTGGGGCAGGTTGTGGGAATAGGCTTCGGCCACGGCGATCATATCGTGGGACCGCATCCGCGTCGCCAACAAGGACTGGTGCCCGTCACGCATTGTGGTGTCGGTCAGCAGCAGTTGTTTTTGTTCACCCAGCCAGTCCACAACAGCCTGCGCACCTTTGTCTTCGAGCAGGTTGCGGGTGCCATAGGCAGGCGCATCGGCGCGGTTCGCCGGTGGTTTAGGTGCCTTGGCGGTGGCGGCAGGTTTAGGGCGGCCTTCGACATCGGGATGACCGTTTACGGTAATGTCGGCCACATAGGTCAGGATTTTCGTCGCGCGATCACGGCGTTTTTTGAAGCGGAACAGCTCGGGCGTGGAGTCGATGAATTTAGTGGTATAGCTGTTGTCCAGAAACGTCGGGTGTTTCAGCAGGTTTTCCACGAAAGCAATGTTTGTGGACACACCGCGAATACGGAACTCCCGCAGGGCGCGGTCCATACGGGCGATCGTCTCGGTCGGGGTCGGCGCCCATGCGGTGACTTTTTCCAGCAGAGAATCGTAATAGCGCGTGATCACCGCTCCGGAGTAGGCGGTGCCGCCATCCAGACGAATCCCCATGCCGGTCGCGCCGCGATAGGCGGTGATGCGGCCGTAATCGGGGATAAAGTTGTTCTGCGGGTCTTCGGTTGTCACACGGCACTGCATGGCATGGCCGCGCAGTTGCACGTCCACTTGACTGGCAACACCGGTGGCTTCGGCCAATGTAGCGCCCTCGGCAATCTTGATCTGGCTGCGCACAATATCAATGCCGGTGACTTCCTCGGTGACGGTGTGTTCCACCTGAACGCGGGGGTTTACCTCGATGAAGAAGAACTCCTGCGTGTCCATATCCATCAGGAATTCGACAGTACCAGCACATTCATACCCCACATGGGCGCAGATTTTGCGGCCCAAGGCACAAAGCTGCTCGCGCTGTTCTTGGGACAGATAAGGGGCAGGGGCGCGTTCGACGACCTTCTGGTTGCGCCGCTGGACCGAACAATCCCGCTCCCACAAGTGATAAATCTCACCGTGCTGGTCGCCAAGGATTTGAACCTCTACGTGGCGCGCGCGCTGCACAAGGCGTTCAAGATAGCCCTCACCGTTGCCGAAAGCGGCTTCAGCCTCGCGCCTGCCTTCCAGCACTTTTTCTTCCAGTTCGTCCGGTGACATGATCGGGCGCATCCCGCGACCGCCGCCACCCCAGCTTGCCTTCAGCATAAAGGGATAGCCCACTTCTGCGGCCATGCGGTGGACCTCGTCCATATCGTCAGGCAGGACGTCAGTGGCCGGAACCACCGGCACGTCGGCCTCGATCGCAACCCGCCGCGCGCTGGCTTTATCCCCAAGCTGGCGCATGGTTTTCGCCTTGGGGCCGATAAAGGTAATTCCCGCATCTGTGCAGGCATCAACAAAATCAGGGTTCTCTGACAGCAGCCCATAGCCCGGATGGATCGCGTCAGCGCCGCACATCTTGGCGACGCGGATGATTTCCTCAATCGACAGATAGGCGGCAACAGGGCCAAGACCTTCCCCGATTTTATAGGCTTCATCCGCCTTGAACCTGTGCAACCCCAGCTTATCTTCCTCCGCATAAACGGCCACCGTCCGCTTTCCCATTTCATTTGCAGCACGCATGATGCGAATGGCAATTTCACCGCGGTTGGCAATCAGGATCTTGGAGAAGTTTTTCATCTGGGCTTGGTCCTTGTTGGGGCTGGCCTGGATCATATCCGGCTTTTTGTGACAAATGCGTAGCGTGGAAAATGCTGCGGTGCAACAAAAGCGGTAATTTAGTTTGCGGAGACATTTTGAAGCGAACTTCAAGTGGTTGGAACATTTTGAGAACACGCGCTTTAACTCGGGCGTGGATGGGGCTAGAATACAGACATGAGCAATTGGGAAGAATCAGACGCCTTTGAGGCAGCCGCCGCCGTTCCTTTGTCGCAGCGTGCTATGGCAGCGCGTCCTGCGCCCTATCTGGACGGGTTAAATCCGGCCCAAAGGGACGCTGTTGAAACGCTGGACGGGCCGGTTTTGATGCTGGCCGGTGCCGGAACGGGCAAGACCAAGGCGCTGACAGCGCGGATTGCCTATCTGATGCACACGGGACGGGCACAGCCGAACCAGATTCTGGCAGTGACCTTCACCAACAAGGCCGCGAGGGAAATGAAGAACCGCGTCGGCGGATTGCTGGGGGAAATGGTCGAAGGCATGCCGTGGCTTGGCACCTTCCACAGTCTTTGCGTCAAACTGCTGCGCCGCCATGCCGAACTGGTGGGGCTGAAAAGCAACTTCACCATTCTGGATACGGACGACCAGATACGTCTGTTAAAACAGCTTATTCAGGCCGAACACATTGACGACAAACGCTGGCCCGCGCGGATGCTGGCAGGGTTGATTGACGGCTGGAAAAACCGTGCTTTGACACCGGACAAGGTTCCAGGCGCCGAAGCAGGGGCCTTCAACAACAAGGGCAGCGATCTTTATGAGGCGTATCAGAATCGCCTGAAGGTGCTGAATGCCTGTGATTTTGGCGATCTGCTGCTGCATATGGTGGTGATCTTCCAGAAATACCCCGATGTTCTGGCCAAATACCAGCACTGGTTCCGCTATATTCTGGTGGACGAGTATCAGGATACCAACGTGGCCCAATACCTGTGGCTGCGTCTACTGGCGGCAGAGCATAAGAACATTTGCTGTGTCGGGGATGACGACCAGTCGATCTATGGCTGGCGCGGGGCCGAAGTTGGCAACATTTTGCGGTTTGAAAAGGATTTTCCGGGCGCGAAAACTGTCCGGCTGGAACAAAACTACCGCTCGACGCCCCATATTTTGGGGGCGGCTTCGGGCGTCATCAAAGGCAATGAAAATCGCCTTGGGAAAACGCTTTGGACCGACCAGCCCGAGGGCGAGAAAGTCCGCCTCATCGGTCATTGGGACGGTGAGGAAGAGGCCCGCTGGATCGGTGAAGAGATCGAGAATTTCCAGCGTGGCACGCGGGGGCATGACCCGATCAGCCCCGAACGCATGGCGATCCTTGTGCGTGCCTCCCATCAGATGCGCGCCTTTGAAGACCGTTTCCTGACCATCGGTCTGCCCTACCGCGTCATTGGCGGACCGCGATTCTATGAACGCATGGAAATCCGCGATGCGATGGCCTATTTCCGCGTGGCGGTCAGCCCTGACGACGCGCTCGCGTTTGAGCGGATTGTGAACACGCCTAAGCGGGGGATCGGCGACAAGGCCCAACAAACCATCCAGATGGCCGCCCGTGAAAACGGTGTCAGCTTGCTGGAAGGGGCGCGAATCGTCGTGTCCCAAGGGGGATTGTCCGCCAAAGCCCGCGCCGCTTTGCGTGAACTGGCCGAAGGGTTTGACCGCTGGTCCGCCCTGATCCGCGAGGATAAGACCAGCCACATCGAAATCGCCGAGCAGATGCTCGAAGAATCGGGATACACCGACCACTGGCGCAACGACAAAACTCCCGAAGCACCGGGTCGTCTGGAAAACCTCAAAGAGCTGGTGAAGGCGCTGGAAGAGTTCGAAAACCTGCAAGGCTTTCTGGAACACGTGAGCCTGATTATGGAAAACGAACAGGAAGACGACGTGGAAAAGGTCAGCATCATGACCCTTCACGCGGCCAAAGGGCTGGAATTTCCAGTGGTGTTCCTACCGGGCTGGGAAGACGGCCTGTTCCCGTCCCAACGCTCTATGGATGAAACCGGCCTCAAAGGGGTCGAAGAAGAACGCCGACTTGCCTATGTGGGAATCACCCGCGCCGAGGCATTTTGCACCATCAGCTTTGCCGCAAACCGGCGTGTGTTCGGCCAGTGGCAATCGTCACTGCCGAGCCGCTTTATTGACGAATTGCCGGAACAGCACGTGGATGTGCTGACACCGCCCGGCCTGTACGGTGGCGGATTCGGGGCTGCGGCCAGCAGTCAGACGTTTGACGGGGTCAGCAAAGGCTCTGATCTGATGGAGAAGGCAGGCCGTGCGGATGCCTATAATTCACCGGGCTGGAAGCGGATGCAGGCGCGCTCTGCCCAGCGTGGCACGTCTCAACCGCGCGAGGCCAAGGGGCTGGTGATCGACAGCAAGGCGATCCCGCTTCACAATCTTGGAGACCGCGTGTTCCATCAAAAGTTCGGCTATGGTGCTGTGACAGGTATTGAAGGGGACAAACTGGAGGTCGCCTTTGAGAAGGCCGGCGTGAAAAAGGTTGTCGCTAGCTTTGTCACCAGTGCAGATGACATCCCGTTTTAAACGCGCCGATCAATCTGGCGGACAAACAAAAAGGCGCTGCGGATCGACCGCAGCGCCTTTTTTCATTTCCCTCGGAAGGGAGCGTTCTTATATGCCGTAAACCGCTGTGCGGGAAACCGATTTGATTTCGCAACGGGCGATGCCCAGATCGTCCAGTTCACGTGTGGACAGAGCGGACAATTGTGTCACAGTCGCACGGTACTGACGCATTTGAACAGCAGAGCGGAAAGCGTCTGCAACAGATGCGCGCAGGTTTGCGAAGAATGTGTCACGTGTGGTTGTGTTCGTAGTGATCGAAGCCATTGGAAGATCCTTTCCGGCGTTGTGTGTCTATCGTTTATGTTCTTAAGCGGAACCTAATCATTCAGGCCCCTCGGAGTAGACCGCATTTGGTCAAAACCGCTATGCGTTGAACGCATGGATGTCTTTTCAAAAAATAAACGGCGGTGCGAGGGAGGGCGCACCGCCGTTATTCTTCGGACCGCCCCAACAGGGAGGAAAAGGCGATCCGTTGGTTCAGCCGATACCGGCTGACAGCTTGGGAACTTTGTAAAAACTGCCCACTTTCGTGGATTGGGAGGAACTGCAAGTTTTCAAAGCTCACCGAAGCGTTGAGGCTTATCTAGGGTTTGAATGGCCGATGGGAAAGACCCGTTTGTTCAACCCCGCTATGCAGTTTTTGCATGGCTTTTGGCGGGGCCGAAAATAGCATACGAAAGCTAAAGCAACTGGCTTTGAAGAAAGGCTTGTGCCACGCCGCTTTGCGGGTCGGCGAAGAACGCAACAGTACTTGCGTGCTCCAGCATCTGCCCTTTGGAAAAGAACAGAACCTGTCGTGCAATCCGGCGGGTCTGGACCAGATCGTGGTTGGACAGCAGAACCGGCGTGGCGGCAGCGGCCTCGATAATCATCGCTTCCATCACCTGACTGGCCGCAGGATCAAGCCCCGCAAAGGGCTCGTCCAACACCAAGGCGCGGGGTGCGGTGACAAGGGCGCGGGCAAAGCTCATCCGCCGCAGCTCCCCCCCTGACAAGGTGGCGGCGGGGGCGTGGGCGCGATCCTCCAGCCTTGCAGCGATCAGCGCATGTTCCACCCGCTCGCGCCGCACCTGCCGGGGCAGCCCGCGCGATTGCAAGGCGAACTCGATATTGCCCGCCACGGATCGGCGCAGCACCACAGGGGATTGCAACATGACCCCCCGCGCCGCACGGCTGTCCCGTGCAGGTTGCCCCTGCCAGCGCACCGCACCGCGATCCGGCAGCAATGTGCCGTGACACAGCGACAAGAACAACGACTTGCCCGCGCCATTCGGCCCAAGCACCGCAGTGATCCCTGACAGTTCCAGATCCAGATCAAGGGGGCCAAGCCTGCGCGTGCCTTTAAACGTCAGGCTCGCCTGATCAATCTGCAACCGGATCATTTGCGCACCATCTGATAGACTTCACCCCGTCGGGCAACCGCGTGTATCAACAGGTTAATTCCAAAGGCGATAGTGATCAGCACCAACCCCAGCGCCAGCGCCAGCGTCAAGTTCCCCTTGGATGTCTCCAGCGCAATCGTCGTGGTCATCACGCGGGTCAGCCCGTTGATGTTACCCCCGACAACAATCACAGCCCCCACTTCGGCCAGTGCACGGCCAAACCCCGCCAGCACTGCCACCGCCACCGCAAAACGCGCGTCCCAGATCAGCGTACGCACCTGTAAGCGTCGCGGCGTGTCGAGCGCAGCAAACAGCCCGCCGTAATCCCGCAACAGGGGTTCAACCGCCTGATGGGTCAGGGACAGTACAATCGGCAGGATCAGAATGCTTTGCGCTACGATCATTGCCGTGGGTGTGAACAACAGCCCAAGCGGACCAAGCGGGCCGGAACGAGACAACAGCAGATAAACCGCCAGTCCGACAACCACTGGGGGCAGCGCCATAAAAGCGGTTGAGACGACCAGCAACAGCCGCCGCCCCGGAAATCGCAGAATGGCAAGCGCGGCTCCGGCGGGAATGGCAACCAGTGATGCAATCAACGTTGCTGTGAAGCTCACCTGTAGAGACAACGTAATAATCGCAAACAGGTCGCGGTCGGCGGACAAGATTAACGACATTGCGGTAGAAAGTATATCCATGCCGTTTCAAACACCGCTTTTGACGGATGCCTCTTGCCCTTTTGTCTGTGATGGACAAGTTAAGGTCGAATGGCGCACAAGCGCAACCGCAGAACAGAGGAATAGCACTATGGCCGCGACACAAGCAGAAATTCTCGAGGCGCTGAAGGCCCTGAAGCTTCAGGACGGGCGCGATGTTGTCAGCGCCGATTATGTGCGCGCGCTGTCGATCGAAGGCACAACGGTCCGTTTTGTGCTGGAGGTTCCACCGGAACTGGGCCCGACGATGGAACCGCTGCGTCAGGCTGCGGAAAAGATCGTGGCGGGGCTTGATGGCGTAGAAAAGGCCTCTGTGCTGCTGACAGCCCACGGCCCCGCGCAATCAGCGCCCCAATCCAAAGAACCGCCACAGCTGAAAATCGGTGGCCACCCGAAGCCAAGCGCAGATCAGGCGCCGGTGGCAGGGGTGGACCGCATTCTGGCGATTGCCTCGGGCAAGGGCGGTGTCGGGAAATCCACAGTGTCCAGCAATCTCGCCGTGGCACTGGCGCGGCAGGGGCGGCGTGTGGGGCTGCTTGATGCAGATATCTACGGGCCGTCCCAACCCCGCATGATGGGGGTGAACAAACGGCCCAGCTCGCCTGACGGCAAAACCATCATCCCGCTGAAGAATCACGGCGTAACAATCATGTCCATCGGCCTGATGCTGGAAGAGGATCAAGCCGTGGTCTGGCGCGGGCCGATGCTTATGGGGGCGCTGCAACAGATGCTGGGGCAGGTGGAGTGGGGCGAACTCGACGTGCTGATCGTCGATCTGCCGCCCGGTACAGGGGATGTGCAACTGACGCTTGCGCAAAAGGCCAAGGTGACGGGCGCGATCGTGGTGTCCACCCCACAAGACGTGGCGCTGCTGGACGCGCGCAAGGCGCTGAACATGTTCGAAAAGACGAAAACGCCCGTGCTTGGCATGATCGAGAATATGTCGACCTATATCTGTCCCAACTGCGGCCATGAAGAACACCTCTTTGGTCACGGCGGCGCAGCCTCCGAGGCAGAGCGGCTTGGTCTGCCATTCCTGGGGGAGATCCCTCTCAATATCGACATCCGTTTGGCTGGTGACGGTGGCACGCCTATTGCGGCTACGGATTCGCCTCAGGCCGAAGCATATGCAACGATCGCCGCCCGTCTTGTGGCTGGCGGGATGGCTTAAAGGTAAATTAACCACACTCGGTAATAGTACGGGCGCGGTTTAGTTTCACAGGCCGATGGCCGCAAAATAGAAGGCGCTTTGGTTCTCGCGGATCAGGGCGTTTCTTTTTTCTGCTCGCAATTTCTTCTGGCAGATAAATATCCGATTCTACCGCCGGAGTACTCATCTCCGCTTAAAGTTTATGCCCCTTCAAGCGTCGGACCAGCCTCCGGTTTCTACAGTGTTAGGTGGGTAAAAGAGCCAATTTCAGGTCTGAACTTAACCTAAGATACAGAAAACCAGATTTCCCCTCTCTTGTTGCCTCTGTTTGGGTTGACAGGGGGTGGGAGTGGTGTAGAAGGCCAATTCGAGATTTCGCAGCGCTGCCTGCCGAGGAGATATCAGATGGCTAAGCCAACCACGATCAAAATCCGCCTGAATTCCACAGCGGACACCGGCCACTTCTACGTGACCAAGAAAAATTCGCGCACTATGACTGAAAAGATGGTCGTGAAAAAATATGACCCCGTCGCGCGCAAGCACGTCGAGTATAAAGAAGGCAAGATCAAGTAATTGATCGGACCTTCTTTTGTGAAAAAGCCGCGATCCGTCGTGGCTTTTTTCGTTTTGTGAAGGCGCGCAGCGAAACTGCGTCTGCTCGTCTGCGGGCACAAAAGAATAGGGGCAGCTCCGGGAGAGCCGCCCCTATCTTTGAAAAGGTATAGGTACTCAAATACAACGACACCGCGTCGTTAACTTAAGGTAACTTATATCTTGTTAACTATCCCGTGAATAGTTCGTCAAAAAACTGCGAAGTTTTTAACGTTTCTATACATTTCCAAGAATGAGCATGTAAAAGGGCCCGAATTTCGGACCCTTTACTCTACTATAAATTGCAGATTCCCGATATTGCTGCCTGGTTAAGCCCGCTCGGCATATTCCATAGTTTCTGTGTTAACTACGATGGCTTCGTCCTGCCCCACAAATGGTGGCACCATAACGCGCACGCCATTGTCGAGCACTGCCGGTTTAAAGCTGTTTGCCGCTGTCTGGCCTTTGACTGCAGGCTCGGTCTCAACCACAGTGCAGGTCACTTTTTGGGGCAGGGCCGCAGAAATCGCCTCGGCTTCGTAGTATTCGATCTGGATCGTCATGCCGTCTTGCAGGAACGGGCGGCGGTCGCCCAGAATATCTGCGGGCAGTTCGATCTGCTCGTAGGTTTCCATATCCATGAACACCAACATTCCATCGGTTTCATAAAGAAACTGCTGGTCTTTCTGATCCAGCCGGACTTTCTCTACTTTGTCGGCAGAGCGGAACCGTTCGTTCAGTTTGGAGCCGTTGCGCAGGTTCTTCATTTCAACCTGGGCAAACGCGCCACCCTTGCCGGGTTTCACATGGTCCACTTTGACCGCGATCCACAGGCCGCCGTTGTGTTCCAGGATATTTCCCGGCTTGATCTCGTTGCCATTGATTTTTGGCATGCATTTTACCCTTTGCGCGGTTGATTTTTGGACCCCCAAGCCTATATATTGTGCCAATGCGCAATTCAACCCGCAGTACGGTGGTGATTGGTGCGATACGGGTGCTTCGATAGGTATGTGCCTACTGCATGGCTCTCTTGCGTTTGCGGGCCTATCGAATCGTCACAGAAACGCCATATTGCGTTAACAGCCGGTAAAACAAAAAAGTAAAGAGGACGTGATGTTCGATTACGTTGATGAGACTGCTATCAATAACGACCAGGGAAAACGCTCGCAGAAGCTTTTCGCTGCTGTTGTACTCGCCGCTCTGGATGATGCCATTGCGGACGATAAGAAATACGGAAACGGCGTGGATTCCATCGCCCGTTGGGCCCGCTCTCGCGATGGCCGTGAAGTGCTGATGTGCGCCGGTATCGAACCGACAGAGCGCTGCGTCAAAGGCATGATGGAGTTCGTGGATCGGGGTGTGCGCACCTCTGTCGCGCTGAGCCGTGAAGAAAGCGAGCGCCAGCAAGCTGCGAAAGCAGCCTAAGCTGACCTAGCGTAAGCTTTTGACTTTATTGAAAAACGCCCTGTATTGCGCAGGGCGTTTTTTCGTGCCTGACTGGTGTCTTCATGTCGGGACTCTCTAAACCGCGTCGGATCGCTGGTGGTTGACCCATTAGGTTATGCGCGCTGCGTCTATCGCCCTTTGCGGCGCACTACAGGCACGCGAGAGCGCACCAGAGGTGTCGGTGTCGGCGGGTGGGGCGGGTGCCCTTGTGTGGCGGACCAAAACTGCGGTCCGCCTCGGGACAGCCAATAGGGCAGGCTAAGTGCAACCCCCGCAACGAAGCCGCCCGCATGTGCCCAATAAGCCACACCACCGCCATCTGCCGGGGTCGAGAGCCCGCCGAACAGTTGAAATGCCAGCCACGCGCCCAGCACGATCCATGCGCGCAGTGCAAAGGTTTTGAAGAAGATAATAAAGATCACCACCACATCGACCCGCGCACGGGGATACAGCAAAAGGTATCCGCCAAGCACCCCGGCGATCGCTCCGGACGCTCCGACAACCGGAACGGGGGAATAGGGATCGGCAACCACCTGCAACAAATCAGCGGCAACGCCACAAAGCAGGTAAAATCCAAGAAACTTCAAATGGCCGAATGCATCTTCCATATTGTCGCCGAAGATCCAAAGGAACAGCATATTGCCCGCCAGATGCATCCAGCCGCCGTGCAGAAACATAGATGTAAAGATTGTGTGCAGATCAGCCCCAGAACTGACATTGCGCGGGATCGTGGCCCAATCCTGCCAGACCGCAGCAAGCGCGTAGTCATCTCCACTGGCGGCTGGATAATAAGCGAGGAAGATAAGGATATTTGTAGCCAGAAGAATATAGGTGACAAATGGTGAGCGGCGGGACGGATTGTGATCGCGAATTGGAAACATGGATCAGCCGTTTGCCGCGAAATAAGCGCCAGCTGCCGCCGCGATAATCAGCCCGATGATCACTGCAATGGCAATCTTGATCTTGGAGTAGGGCCGCTCTCCGCGCACTGTTCCGGTCTGGCCATTCACAACAAAGCGATAAGTGTTCCCGCGGTATTTATAGGCCGCCATCCAAATCGGCAGGAGCACATGTTTGAAGGTCACATCGCTGACCGACGTATCCACGCTTGTCACCCGCTGCTTGTCGCCGCCGATATCAAATTTCACATCCCGCAGGATCATCCGGTCCATATAGGTGCGGGCTTCAGCATAGCCTTCATCGAGCTTGACAGTGTAGCTTTCGGCCCGAAAACCCGCAAGGAATTGCGGGTCGTAAGGTTCTAGCGCAGACAGATCCCACGGGGCGAGCGCATCCGTGTAGGTTTTTGGTAAGGATTTAGAGCCGAGCACCAACACATCGTCAAAGAAGCGGGCCACCCGACCTGCCGTTGGCGTCCAGCGGGTTTTGGGAACCTGCCGCGTTTCCGTCACCATCTTGCCGTTGCGTTTCACCTGAACCCGTTGGGTCACATAGTAAACATCGCCTCGCGCCCCGCTGTAGTTCGATTTGGTGTCGGCGTCATAGGTCCAGTAAGGAATGTAAATCCCCTGCATTGCGCGCCCTTTGCGGGCGTATTCCTGCAGGCCGTTCGGTGCAAACCACAAAGAGCCGAGCCATTCTGTCATCCGTTCCCTTGCCTGTGGTTCTGTCAGGGCGAAGGGCACCAGAGCACGGGGTTTGATCTGGCGCTGTGATCCAGTGTCTGTGACGATGGGCGTGGCGCAGAAAAGGCATTCTGCGGCGTGGGTCTTGCTGTCAAACTCGACCTGTGCCCCGCAGTTTTCGCAGGTGACGGTGCGGATTTCCTCGGTCTCGGCGGCGGGCAGTTGCGCGCGCAGTGCCTGTTGGAAATCCTGTTCATTGATCGCTAAGCCGGACTGGGGCGGGGTTATCTCCTCTGTTGCGCCGCAATGGTCGCAGATCAACTGTCCGGTTCCGGGCGCAAACCGCATGTCCGAGCCACAGGTATGGCAGGGAAAGCGGTGTTCTGTTGGTGCGGGGGATGCAGGGTCCATGATGCCTCTGTCTTAGCGGATCAGTCTGCGGGAGGCGGTGGCGGAGGCATGATGGTGAACAGTTGGGCCAGTTCCATAACCTCTGAGGCGCGTTTCCACCCGTCTTGCCCCGCAGTCCAAACATGTGTGTCGCGGCTTAGGCTGCCATCAGCGGCCATCCGGCCCAGTGTTGCGCGCGAGTAAGGCCCGCTGGTTTCTCCGTTGGTAGCGGTATGCCAGACCTTTTCCACAGGTGGGGGTGGTGGGGCAGCGGGGGCGGCCGCGGCAGGGCGTGCGCCCCAAGGGCCGGCTGCTGCCTGTTGCGCCTGCATCTGCTGCGCCATAGCCATACCCATGCCGGCCCCCATACCAGCGGCCATTGACCCGCCAGCCGCAGATGCCGGATTGCTCATGGCTTCGGCGGCGGAGTATTTCATGAACTGGTCCAAATCACCCGCCAGCCCCATAGAGGTCCGCTTGTCGAGTGCTTCTTCCACTTTGGGGGGGAGGGAGATGTTTTCGATGTAAAGACCGGGCAGTTCCAGCCCGTATTCGGCCAGTGCAGGGGCGATTTTCTTTGCCAGCAGTTTGCCCAGATCAAGCGTATTTGCCGCCATGTCGAGCACGGGAATACCGGAACCGGCAATCGCTGCGGAAAATTCAGAAGTGATGATATTGCGAATCTGGTAACTGATTTCGTCCATGGTAAATTCGCCGTCAGTGCCGACAATTTCGGACATAAACCGCGCCGGATCAGAGACTTTGATTTCATAGGTGCCATAGGCGCGCAGACGCACCGGACCAAATTCCGGATCGCGGCAGATGATCGGGTTTTTGGTGCCCCATTTCAGATCGGTAAAGCGGGTTGTGTTAACAAAGTAGATTTCCGATTTGAACGGGCTTTCAAAGCCGTGATCCCAGTATTGCAGGGTCGTCATGATCGGCATGTTGTTGGTTTCCAACATGTAAAGACCGGGCTGGAACACATCTGCCAGCTGCCCTTCATGGACCATCACCGCCGCCTGACCTTCGCGCACCGTCAGCTTTGCGCCATATTTGATTTCATGGCCTTCCCGCTCAAACCGCCAGACCATCGTGTCCCGAGTGTCGTCGGTCCAGTGGATAACGTCGATAAATTCGCCGGTCAGAAAGTCAAAAATACCCATAGGTCAGTCTCCAGTTAAATATGGCTTTGCTTCAATGCGTCCTCGGCCACGGAATGCAGCAGCGGGCGGGCCCGTTCCGGTGTCATTCCAACCCGCAGTCGGGGATCGTATAGCATTTTCAGCAAAATTTCATCATGGCGCGTTAACAGGGCAAATTCCTCGTCGTCGTTAAAGATTGACGGGCGCACGGTGGGGTCGTCATTGGCCAGTCCCAGTGCTTGGGTCATTTCTTCTTCGATGCAGGATTTGCGCATAACGTCGCTGTGTTCAGCCTTCACCAGAATGACCGCGCCGGAATAATCTGTCGGATTGTCTGCATTGGACAGCGCATAGGCGACACAGAAAATATTGCGCGGGCTGGTTTCGATTTCCCGCACAATCGAAGGCAAAAGCTGGGGCACATCCGGGGCGAGCATGGCCGGTTCGACTTTTTGTTCGTCGCGGTTCAAGAACAGCATCACGAAGTTCGCGTTCTTCAGGCTGGTCAGCCGAATGTTCAGCCCGGTCAGACCGGCCAGACGGGCGGCGTAGGCGCTGACAAACTTGCGGTCTTCACGGCGTTGGGCGGACGTGACGGACTTGCCAAAATGCAGACCGACCCGCACAGGTTTTTGCCAACGACGCAGGTAGGAGGACGTTTGCTCTTCGATAAACACGCCCTCTTGATTGGTGTATTCATCGTAAAGCGCCACTTTTTCAAAGTTGCGCACAAGCGTATCGGCGTTGAATGGCGCATCAGGCGGATTGAAATCCTGTCGCAGTTTGCCCTGTGCCAGCAATCGCGCCTGAACGGATGCGTAATAGGCAGCGATGCGTTTGCTTTCTTCAGACACTGCCGGTTCGGCCGGTTTGGGCTTTGGAGCAGGCGCAGGTTCGGGTGGCGGCGGGGCTGTTGCCACGTCACACCCTGCCCCGAAAAGGGTGGCCAGTAGGAAGAATCGCGATAGTTTCATATCTGAATGGCTTACCCTGTCCTGCGATTATGAATCGGTGCTGGTGCCGATGGTATCGCCGGTTCCGGTGGATTTCGCCTTGGCCGCGGCAAGGGTGCTTTTCAGCTCCGCTTCCATTGTGACCAATTCCTTTTCTGCTTCGGCCCGTTTGGCCTTGCCTTCATCGGCAATGGTCAGGCTTTCTTCGATGGTGTCGATCAGGTACTGATTGGCCTTCTTGATGCTTTCAATGTCAAACACGCCCCGCTCCATCTGCTTGCGCACCTCGCGATTGGCCTGTTGCAGATTGGCGGCGTTGCTTTCCAGCAATTCGTTGGTCAGATCATTGGCCTGCCGCACGGTTTCCGCAGCCTCGCGGGAGCGGTGGATCGTCACCGCCTGCGCCAGTTGCGTTTCCCAGAGCGGAACCGTGTTCACCAGCGTGGAATTGATCTTTGTTACCAGTGATTTGTCGTTTTCCTGCACCAGCCGGATAGAGGGCAGGGACTGCATTGTCACCTGACGGGTCAGTTTCAGATCATGCACACGACGTTCCAGATCGTCCCGTGCGGAGCGCAGATCGCGCAGCTCCTGTGCGCGCAAAACGCCCTTATCCTTAGAGGCTTTTTCAACCTCTTTTTCTTTGGCTGGAATGATTTTACCGTCCAGTTCCTTCAGCTTTTCTTCACCCGCAGCGATATAAAGCGCCAGTTCGTCATAAAAGGCGAGCGTTTTGCCATACAACTTGTCGAGCGATTTGATGTCCTTAAGCAGCACATGTTCGTGGTCGAGAAGCTCATCCGTGATCCTGTCGATCTGGCCTTGAACGTCTTCGTATTTTGCCATGAACTTTGCGATAGGCGCGGTGCGGCCCAACAGCTTTTCCCACCACGACAGTTTGCGGTTGGGGTTCAGTTCGTCGATAGAGAAACCGCGAATGGAAGAGACCATGTTGCGCAGGGATTCACCGGCAGGACCAACGTCCTTGTTGCGCACGCCCGACAGCATTTCCTGACTGATCTCTTGGAGTTCCGCCTGCGCTTTGGTGCCAAATTCAATAATAGACTGGGTGTTGTCCATGTTGATTTCATCCATCCGCGACTTGATGGATTTTTGCAGGTCCGGTGCCACGTCGGACACAACGATCAGTTCGTTGCTTGGTTCGGGCAGGACCACGGCGTTGACTTCTTCTACATCTTTCAACGAGCTTTCAGCCTTATCGCGGATGTTGGACATAGGGGGTCTCCTGTTAACTGGCCTTCAGGCCTTCTTGTTTCAGTCGGTCGCGCAGAACTTCGATTTCCACATCAAGGTCGGTGCGGTTGTCCAACATCATCGTTTCACGTTGGGTATTAAAGCTGGCTTCCAGATCGCTAAGCAAGGATTCGTATTTTGCTTTGGCGTCCGCATCGCTGGTTTTGCTGGCGAGGTCTGCATATTTCAGGGTCGCGTCCCGTGCGCCGCGCAAATAGACGCCAAGAAACTTGCGTGCGCCGGACAGATCACGGGGATCGTCTTCGACAGTGCGGAACATATCGCGCACGGATGCCGCGAGTGTGTCCACCCGCCGTTCGATCCCACGATCCCCGATGCGCCGCGCGGCGGCAATGGTCTCGGACAGCAGAATTTCGGCCTTGTCGACGGCTTTGGCGACCCGCTCTGTTTCGAAATCGGACATGCCCTCCATGCCCTTTTTGCGCAGGGGATCAATGCCAAAGCTGAACACATGGGCACCTGTTGCGATGATCGCATAAACCAGCGCTGCGGGCAGGCCAGCGTTCATGCCAAAAGCGGCAGCGATGAAAACGCCGATGCCGGTCAGGCCGCTGGCGAAAATTTTGCGTGGAATGGCGGGGGGGCGGGCAATTTTGCGGCTGTTGTAAGCCTCTTGCGCCCGCAGGCCGTCCCGCAACAGCCAAGCAGCCAACAGCAGAATTACCAGCGCACCAAGTTCGGCCAGCATCCCGCCAGCATTTTGGGCACGCATCTCACCGATGCCCGAGAACAGCAAGGGCAGGGGAAGAACGAACAGCAGCTTGGAGCGCATGTCCGACTTGTGAACCTTTCGGCCACGGAATTTGTTTGAGGGGGGGGACGCAGGGTCAGCATTGTTCGGGCTTCCTGCGGGGCTGTGGGTGCCACCAAATTTCTGCGCCATCAGGACAGGCTTCCCAAACTGCCGAGGGACACCGTCAGGATCGCGAAACAAAGTACGATATATGATAGCCACTGCAAGGTTGGTGCAGACATGTTTCCCCCGTTAAGACGGTGTTGGTCCCGCTCATATCTCTGTGTGTGTCCAATATATGAGGGCAGGGCTGCGGTTACTAGGCTTTTGCGCTGGTTTTTCCGTTAGATAGCAGGGGCAGCCCCGCTTTATCGGCGGAAAACTGCCCCTGTTGCCGCTAAAGCCGGCACTGATATGCCGGATCAGGGTTTGATTTAATGGCCGCCCTTCTGACGCTCTGTTGCCAGTTTGCGTTGGTATCCGGTTTGCACGATTTCAACCAGAACCAACACCACAACAGAAAAGTAGAATGTAGTCTTGGACATAGGCAACAAAGCATAACCAAACACGCGGATTTGCAGATCGTCGTTGTGCATCGCGTGGGCTGCGGCGGGACCGGCTTCACCCAACAGAACGACCCCGACAATCAGCAGGATAAACAGACCGAGCACTTCGTACATACGGTTCTTCTGCAAAAATGTAGTTACGCCGTCCGCCAGCAACAACATGGCCAGACCGGAGCTGAGAATCGCAATTGCCAGCACAGGGAAAACGTCAGTGATGGCGAGAGCCGACAGGATGGAATCAAAGCTGAATATCAGGTTCATCATAACGATCAGCATCACAACCTGACGCGCCGATTTTGCATCTTTCTTGCCCCCCTCATGGCCCAGCTCGTGGACCGAAAGCATGTGGGTGATTTCCTTGAAGGCGGTATACATGATGAACACGCCTCCAAAGATGAACACCACCGTAGAGAAGTTCACGCCGCCGGTAATGATGCCCGGATAATCGAAAATATAGAACGGGTCTTTCAGCGCATCGATCAGCTGGATCATGGTAAACAGAAGGATAACACGCAGCACCACCGCAATGATAATACCCCAGAACCGCACGGATTTCTGATGCTCTTTCGGCGCCCGCTGGCTTTCAATCGAGATGTAAAGAAGGTTGTCAAAACCAAGCACGGCCTGAAGGAAGATAAGCACCCCCAGATTTGCCAGATTCTCAAAGGTCAGCAGTTCTGCCATCGCGGTATGTCCCCCTGAAGGTAAAATGATTTTTATCTGCATTTAACGCAACCCGCCCGCGCAGGGCAAGCAGTCGCGCATCCTAACTATAACGATCCTGATAACGGTTGGTTCCCCGAAAGGTTTTGCAACACTCTTTCGGGGGGCGGACAGGGTGGACGGGCGTGCGCTGCGAGAATGCCCTGATTAACCGCCTGAATTTGCCTGTTCTTTTATGTTTTGCAGAAATCGCAGCTTGGGCTAAGCTGTTATGACGTAGCGTCATAAAATAGCGCTCATGGGCTGCAATTTATGTTCAGACGCGCCTTTTGCAGGCGCTGCGGGGGAACCGCAGCAAAGTGTTGCGGGTGAATATGAAGGGAATACAGCAATGGCCAAAGGAATGGTCAAGTGGTTCAACGCCGATAAAGGGTACGGATTTATCGAACCTGAAGGCGGCGGTAAGGACATTTTTGTACATATTTCGCAGGTTCAGGCGTCTGGATTGCAAACCTTAGAGAACAACCAGCCAATCGAATTTGAGATGGTAGACGGTGTGGATGGCCGGCAAATGGCCGGAAATATCTCGCTTAGCGAATAAGACGACCACCACGCTGCGGGAAGCGGGCCCAGTGCTTTGTAACCGGCGCGTAGTGGTGAAGTTAAGCTTTGATACCGGTTAACGACGCGGTTTGCGCGACACGTTTTTACCGCCTGATTTGGGGGTGCCTTGTCGCGGGCCGGAGGGTTTGCCACCTGCTGGTTTGAGACCGGACTTCACGTTGCGCGAAACGCGCCGTGTCTCTTTCTTCTTGGCAAAGGTTTCGGGCGTTTCCATCCCGAGTTGGTCGCGCAAAACCTTGGCGCGCACTTCCTCGACCTCGCCGCTGCCCAGCGTTTTCAGCTGGAATGGCCCGTAGGAAATGCGGATCAGCCGGTTCACCGTAAGACCAACGGTTTCCACCGCGCGACGAATTTCGCGGTTCTTGCCTTCGCGCAAGGCAATCGTAAGCCACGCATTCGCGCCCTGCTGTTTGTCGATGTTAATTTCCATCGGCTGGAAGCGTTCGCCGTCCACCGTCACGCCTTTGCGCAGCGGTTCAAGCAACTCGGGCGTTGGCGCGCCTTTCACCCGCACGCGATACTTGCGCACCCATCCGGTGGATGGCAACTCCAGCTTGCGTTTGACCTCTCCGTCATTGGTCAGCAGCAACAGACCCTCGGAATTGAGATCAAGCCGTCCAACAGACATGACGCGGGGCAGGGACTCTGGCAGGTCGTCAAAAACGGTCTTGCGCCCTTTTTCATCCCGCGCCGAAGTAACCAGACCTGTGGGCTTGTTATAAAGCCACAAACGCGCAGGTTCTCTTTCGGCCACGGGCTTGCCGTCCACGGTAATCCGGTCCTTTTCCGTGACCTTGATCGCAGGTGTGGTCAGCGGTTCACCGTTTAGGGTGATGCGACCGGCCTCGATCATCCGTTCGATTTCCCGACGGGAGGCGACGCCTGCACGGGACAGGAATTTGGCGATACGCTCGCCTTCGGCTGTGATTTCATTGCTCATGGCCCCGCTATAGGGCGGATCGGCGTGCTTGTCCAAGGGAACCCGCCACGCTATGGCAGGGGAATGGAGTTTACGTCTTATATGGATGTCGCGCTGGCAGAGGCGCAGGCGGCAGCCGCCCGCGGCGAGGTCCCGGTCGGCGCGGTTCTGGTGCGGGGGGGCGTGGTGCTGGCCCGTGCGGGCAACCGCACGAGGGAGCTTAACGATCCGACCGCCCATGCCGAAATGCTGGTGATCCGCGAGGCTTGCTCCGCCGAGTCGAGCGAACGTCTGTCGGGGGCGGACCTTTATGTCACGTTGGAACCCTGTCCTATGTGCGCAGCAGCCATTTCAAACGCACGGATCGCGCGGCTTTACTACGGTGCGGCGGATCCGAAATCCGGTGGTGTGGCGCAGGGTCCGCGCATCTTTGACCACCCCCAGTGCCACCACAGCCCCGACGTTTATGATGGCCTTCAGGAAGCGGCCTCCGCTGCGCTTTTGCGCGGCTTTTTCGCGGGGCGGCGGGGCTAGGGGGAGCACAGCCTGCATTATTATAAGGCATATGGCGCAAAGAACCCGTGTCCTTTGGATTGACGGGTTGTCTTGAACCTGATGCGGGGATAAAGGTTCGCCCTGAAATATCCGTGACACAGAAAGTGGATGACCCCAATGTCCATTGATAAAGACACCGCGCGCAAAGTGGCGCATCTGGCCCGTATCGAAGTTCCCGAAGACCAGCTTGATGCGCTGGCCGGAGAGCTGAACGGTATCCTCGGCTTTATGGAACAATTGAACGAAGTGGACGTTGACGGTGTGGAGCCGATGACATCCGTGACACCAATGCGCTTGAAGCGCCGCACCGATGTGGTGACAGACGGCAGCCAGCAGGATAAAATTCTGGCCAATGCGCCAGATGCGCGCGAGGGCTTTTTTGCAGTGCCCAAGGTTGTGGAGTAAGACATGAGCGGATTGAACACCCTGACCATTGCGGACGCACGCGACAAGCTGCGCAGCAAGGAAATTTCTGCCGTTGAACTGACCGAAGCCTGTAACGCCGCTGTTGCGGGTGGCGACGCGCTGAACGCCTATTCTGTGAAAACACCGGATATGGCGCTGGAACAGGCCAAAGCGGCAGATGAACGTCTGGGGCAGGGCGAAGCACCTGACCTGTGTGGCATTCCGCTTGGCATTAAGGATTTGTTCTGCACCAAAGGTGTAGAAAGTCAGGCGGCGTCGAACATTCTTGCAGGGTTCAAACCGGAATACGAAAGCACCGTGACCACTAAACTGTGGGAGTCCGGTGCGGTGATGCTGGGCAAGCTGAACATGGACGAATTCGCCATGGGTTCGTCGAATGAAACCAGTGCCTATGGTGCGGCGGTTAATCCTTGGCGCCGCCAGGGGTCCGATGCGGCGCTGACACCGGGTGGGTCCTCGGGCGGTTCGGCGGCGGCTGTGTCTGGCGATTTGTGTCTGGCTGCGACCGGCACGGACACTGGCGGTTCGATCCGCCAGCCAGCGGCCTTTACCGGTATTGTTGGTGTGAAACCCACCTATGGCCGTGTGTCCCGCTGGGGTATCATTGCTTTTGCCTCCTCGCTGGATCAGGCGGGTCCGATGACGAAAACCGTGCGCGACAGCGCGATTTTCCTGAATGCGATTGCCGGACATGACGCCAAAGACAGCACCAGCGCGGATCTTGCCGTGCCGGACTTTGAGGCTGCCCTGACAGGGGATATTCGCGGTAAAAAGATCGGCATTCCGAAAGAATACCGTCTGGACGGGATGCCCGCTGAAATCGAAAAACTTTGGAATGACGGCGCGGACATGCTGCGCGATGCAGGCGCGGAAATCGTCGATGTGTCCCTGCCCCACACCAAATACGCGCTGCCAGCCTACTACGTGCTGGCACCTGCTGAAGCTTCTTCCAACCTCGCCCGCTATGACGGCGTGCGCTACGGGCACCGCGCCAAGTTGCAAAAAGGCGAAGGCATCCACGAAATGTACGCCCGCACCCGCGCCGAGGGCTTTGGCCCCGAGGTGCAGCGCCGTATCATGATCGGGGCCTATGTATTGTCAGCCGGTTTTTATGACGCATATTACCGCCGTGCACAGCGTGTGCGCACCTTGATCAAGAAAGACTTTGAGGATGTTTACGCCAGCGGTGTGGATGCGATCCTGACGCCTGCTACCCCTTCAGCAGCTTTCGGGCTGGGCGAAATGGCGGATGCGGATCCGGTGAAAATGTACCTGAACGATGTCTTCACCGTGACGGTGAACCTTGCCGGCCTGCCGGGCGTTTCAGTGCCAACAGGTCTGGACTCTCAGGGGTTGCCGCTCGGGCTGCAACTGATCGGGAAGCCGTGGGAAGAAGCGGATATGCTGAACACCGCTTACGCGCTGGAGCAATCCGCGGGTTTTGTTTCCAAGGCGGATAAATGGTGGTAAGTTTTCAAGGCTACACACAAAGGAAGTAAGATGCGCAGTTTTGTAGTTACGGTTTTGGCGGCAGGTCTTGTGGCGGGGTGTACGACGCAATCCCCCAATGATCAGGACCAGTATTTCGACAATATCACCCCCGATCCTATCGCGCTTCAAACCGAACGTGAGCGTTTGACAGCAGCCGAAAACGGTGGTGATGCGGTGCAACTTCCTGGAAGCGATGGCTCAACGCCCTCCGCGCCAGAAAACCGGCCCAGCGGCATTTCAAACACGCAGGACTTTCAGGCGGTGGTAGAGCAGGAATCGATTGCATCGGATGCCGCCAAACTGGCCGCCCTGCGCCAGTCCTATACTGTCGTTGACCCAGAACCGCTGCCCCAACGGCGCACGGATGTGAATCTGGCAGCTTATGCGATTTCGCAAAAGCAAGCCGTTGGCGCGCGCACCTACAAACGCTCCAGCAGCAGCATGTCGAGTTGTAGCCGTTACCGGAATGATCCCGATGCAGCACAGCGCCGGTTCTTGGAAGCAGGTGGCCCGGAACGGGACCGCAGCAATCTTGACCCTGATGGTGACGGGTTTGCCTGTAGCTGGAACCCCGATCTCTATCGCAACCTGCTGCCAAGCTAATGCCTTACGCGACCCGCAGCTCCGCGAATTTTAGCGCGCGGCGGCACGGGCTCGGGCCGGATACGGTGGTTCTCCATTATACCGGCATGGAAACAGCACAGGCGGCAATTGACCGGCTGTGCGATCCACAGGCCGAGGTTTCGGCCCATTATGTCATAGATGAAGCGGGGGCGGTGACACAGCTTGTGGCTGAAACGGACCGCGCCTGGCATGCAGGGGCAGGGCAGTGGGGCTGGGTCAAGGACGTTAATTCCCATTCCATAGGTATCGAAATCGTTAATCGCGGCCCGGACAGCGACACCCCGCATTTCCCCGAACCGCAGATGGTTGCACTGCGGGAGCTTCTGTCCTCCATACTTCACCGGCACAACATCCCGCCAGAACGGGTGATCGGCCATTCTGATCTTGCACCGGGTCGCAAAATTGATCCAGGTCCCTATTTTGACTGGCAGGATCTGGCGCAGCGGGGGCTGTCGGTCTGGCCCTATCCGGCACAGTGCTCTGCGGATTGGTCAACCTTTCGCGCGGCGGCGTTTTACTTTGGATACCGTGCGGCAGATGATACGCCGCAAAGCTGGGAAATCATCCTGTCGGCCTTTCGCCTGCGGTTCCGCCCGTTCCACTCTGGTCCGCTCGATGCGCTTGATGTGGGTTTGATGGTACGGCTGGCGCAAGAATGGCCGTGTCAGGCCGTTGACCTCGGGGGGCATGGGGCGCTAGAGAAAGGTTTCGCGGATGGCTGGACGGCTGCACGTTAGTGAGGAAAGTCCGGACTCCAAAAAGCAAAGGCGGCGGGTAACGCCCGCCCGGGGAAACCCGAGGGAAAGCGCCACAGAGAAAAGACTGCCCGTGCTTGCACGGGTAACGGTGAAACGGTGGGGTAAGAGCCCACCGCGGTGGTGGTAACATCACTGGCATGGCAAGCCCCGCCTGGAGCAAAACCAAATAGGGACCGCGTGGATGGCAACATCCGGGGCCGCTTTTGCCCTAGCAGGTTCGGGTTGGTTGCAAGAGCCTGTTGGCAACAGCAGGCCCAGATGAATGGTCGTCTAAGGGGGCAACCCCGGGACAAAATCCGGCTTACAGGCCATCCGCGATATTATCCTGCTTTGAAATGACCCGTTCATGGGACTTTATGGTCCGAATTGGTCTGATCCATATATATGATGGAAAAATCTCGCAGACTCGCCGTTTCGAATCGCAATTTCCGGCCTGTTTTCTAATGTTCTCAGTATGTTCTATTTTGTGCTGTGGCGCTTTCGCTTCAATTCGTCAGAAAAACAAAGTTTTTTCACATACCACATCTTGTGTCCAAAAGTTCGACTGAAACTAATAAGGCTAAAATTGTGATGAATCTTGGCGGGAATAAGGCGAAATTTGCTGGTGCAGCCTCGCGGCGACCAAGTGTTCCCATAAAAAGGGCTTGGTTTCCATAAATTCCCATGTAATACCTAACTGCAAGATGAGGTTGGGAACGAAAAAGGGACATTAAGATCCCGCTAGACCAAACCAGGTTTCATACAGGCGCCCAGCTACATCGAACATGAGATCCGACGTGGAATGCGAGCAGACACCCCCCAAAGGTGGCACCACAGTCGGGCGGCCCATAATCGGGACGAGGGCGGCGGATCAAGCAGTGGCAGCAGCTTGGTTCGCCGTTATCATTTTAAGCCCCTGATTTTCAAGGGCAACGGACAGAAGGAGCGCCCTTCGTGGCACGACGGTTCAGAGGCGAGAGTGTCCATAAAGTGGACGCCAAGGGCAGGGTTTCGATCCCTGCGGCCTTTCGTCGTGTGCTTGAAGAAGGTGATCCGGACTGGACCGAGGGATTGCATCCCAATCTGGTTCTGGTCTACGGCGGCAAAGCCCGCAATTTTATCGAAGGCTATACGATGACCTCTATGGAGGAAGTGGACGACAAGATCGCTGCACTGCCTCGCGGGTCAAAACGCCGACGCGCGTTGGAGCATATGTTTTCGGGCCAGTCCGTGCAGCTGAGCGTGGATGAAACGGGACGGTTGGTTTTGTCCCCAAAGCTGCGTTCCAAAATCGGCATTACCAAGGAAGCGACTTTTGTGGCTACGGGCGATACCTTCCAGATTTGGGAGCCTTCTGCCTATGACGCGCATGCAGCGTCGTTGGAAGACTGGATGGACGACGAGGACGAGGACTTTGATCCTCTGATCCTGTTGGATATGGAAACGGCAGAGGGGTAATCGCGGAGATGGAACAGGACGAGCCTACTGCTTCCCCGCATATTCCCGTGTTGCTGACCCCTATTTTGAAAGCGGTCGCGCCAATGCAGGGGCGCTGGGTCGATGGCACCTTCGGGGCTGGCGGTTACACCCGCGCGTTTCTCGATGCCGGTGCAGATCAGGTCTATGCGATTGACCGCGATCCCGAAGTGTTTGAGCGGGCGGCAGCTTGGGCGGGCACCTATGGCGACCGGTTGCAGCTGGTGGAAGGCACCTTCGGCGAGATGGACAGTCTGGTCCCCGCTGATATGGACGGTGTTGTGCTGGATATTGGCGTTTCTTCCATGCAGATCGATCAGGCGGAACGTGGCTTTTCTTTCCAGAAGGACGGCCCGCTCGACATGCGGATGAGCCAGTCTGGAGAAACCGCCGCCGATGTGGTTAACACCGCTTCCGAGGCAGAATTGGCCGATATTTTCTTTCAATACGGCGAAGAACGCGCTTCGCGCCGGATCGCCAAAGCGGTTGTGGCTGCACGTAAGACGGCACCGATCAAAACAACCTTTCAGCTTGTGGCTGTTATCGAATCCACCTTACCCAAGGGCAAACCCGGTCAGGCCCATCCCGCCACGCGCACCTTTCAGGCGTTGCGCATCGCCGTGAATGACGAGCTGGGTCAGCTGGTGCGCGGACTGTATGCGGCAGAGTCGGTTTTGGCCGAGGGTGGTGTTCTGGCGGTCGTGACCTTCCATTCCCTTGAAGACCGGATTGTGAAGCGGTTTTTGGCTGCGCGCGGTGGTCTGAACCCCAAGGGCAACCGCTGGGCACCAGAGGCGGAAACTGACGCGCCCCGTTTTGAGGTGATGGGCCGTAAAGCAGTGACTGCAGACAAAGACGAATTGGCCGAAAATCCGCGATCCCGTTCTGCCAAACTGCGTCTGGCGCGGCGTACCGATGCCCCTGTGGGGGATGTGGATTTTGCAGGTCTCGGCCTGCCAAGGTTAAGTTTAAAGAGTGTAAGTCGATGAAGACATTTCTCTATATGATCTGTTGTGGCGTGGTGATTAGCGTCGCTTATTGGGCCTACAAGGAAAATTACCGCACACAGGCCAGCCTGCGCCGTGTCGCCGAATTGCAGCGCCAGATTGCCCATGAGCGGGAAACGATTTCAGTGCTAAAGGCGGAATGGGCCTATCTGAACCGCCCCAACCGTCTGCGCGATCTGGTGGATTTGAACTTTGGTGAACTGGGGTTGGTGCCGCTGTTGCCAGAGCATTTCGCCGAAGTTGAACTGGTGGCCTATCCACAAGTTGAGATCGAAGCAAATGAACTGGTGAACCCGATTTCAACAAGCAGCGTGCCGACTCCCGGACCGGACAAGGAATTCCCGTAATGAGAACGCCCCTACGCCCGCTCGCCCGAGTCCTCGACGCCCGTGAAAAGGGTGAAGATCCCGATATGATCGAGGCCCACGAACGGGCCCTTCGCAATGTCAAAACCCAGATGAAGATGCGCCGCCGTGCGGAAAGCCGTCTGTTGATCCTTGGCATCTTTTTCTTTGTGTCTTTTATGACCGTGGGTATTCGCATGGGCACGCTTTCGGCCTCTGAACCGTCCGAGCCGGTGTCCACCGCATCCATTCCCCAGATCGCGAACCAGCGCGCCGATATCGTTGATCGCAACGGAGAGGTGCTTGCCACCAATCTGGCCACCACTGCGCTTTACGCCCAGCCGCCGTTGATGGTGGATCCTGTGGAAGCGGCCAAAGGTCTGGTCAGCGTCTTCCCCGATCTTGATCTGGAACGTCTGACCAAGGATTTCACTGGAAAGCGTAAGTTCTTGTGGATAAAGAAGAAAATCAGCCCGGAACAACAGCAGGCAGTGCATGATCTGGGCGAGCCGGGCCTTCTGTTCGGCCCACGTGAGATGCGACTATACCCCAACGGTAAGCTGGCTGCCCACATCTTGGGCGGTGCAAGTTTTGGCAAGGAAGGCGTAAACGCCGCCGAAGTGATCGGTGTTGCCGGAGTGGAGCGTTATTTCGATGAAACCCTGCGCGATCCGGCGCGGGAAGGCCAGCCACTTGCGCTGTCCATCGACCTGACCGCCCAATCCGCCATGCGCGAAGTGCTGGCGGGCGGGATGAACCTGATGGGGGCCAAAGGCGCTGCGGCGATCCTGATGGACATCCACACAGGGGAAATCCTCTCGATGGCGTCCCTGCCTGATTTTGACCCCAACAACCGCCCCCGCGTTCTGACCAAGGGCGACCAATCCGACAGCCCGCTGTTCAACCGTGCCAGTCAGGGCGTTTATGAACTCGGCTCCACCTTCAAGATTTTTGCGGCAGGGATCAGTCTAGAGAACGGTCTAGCCAATGAAAATACCATGATCGACACCCGTGGCCCGCTGCGCTGGGGGAAATTCCGCATTCGCGACTTTCACGATTATGGCAAGCAACTGTCAGTGACGGATATTATTGTGAAATCGTCCAACATCGGCACGGCGCGGATGGCAATGGCAGCTGGCACACAGGCACAGCAACAAATGCTGCAAAAGCTGGGTTTCTTCGATGTTGCGACTGTCGAATTGCCAGAAGCACGCAACGCGAAACCGCTGCTGCCGCCCCGCTGGTCAGAGCTGTCGACCATGACGATTTCTTATGGTCACGGTATCGCGGCAACGCCGCTGCATCTGGCGGCGGCTTATGCGGCTATGGGTAACGGCGGTTACATGATTACACCGACCCTACTGAAGCGGGACGGCGTGCCCCCCAGCCGCGAGCAGGTGATTTCCGAAGACACTTCGGCCAAGCTGGTTAAGATGCTACGCGCTGTGGTGACACGGGGTACTGCCTCTTTCGGGGAGGTGAAAGGATACGAGGTCGCTGGTAAAACCGGCAGTGCGGACAAACCCAAACCGGGCGGCGGTTATTACAAAAAGAAGGTGATCTCTACCTTCGCCAGCGTTTTCCCTGCAAGTGATCCGCAATATGTGATGGTGGTGACGCTCGACGAACCCTCGATCAAGGCCCACGGCGAAGAACGTCGCACGGCGGGGTGGACTGTTGTGCCGGTCGCAGCCGAACTCGTTGCGCGGATTATGCCGGTATTGGGTCTGCGCCCTAATGTTGCGTCGGCGGGAAATCTTCAATACACCGCGTCAGGAAACTGACCACGCAAAAGGAGACGCTGTCATGACCGCAATACCCCTGCAAAAACTGGGCCTGACAGCGACACACGGTACGAAAACGGATGCACAGATCAGCGGCATCTGTGTGGACAGCCGCAACTGCAAGCCGGGTGATCTGTTCGCCGCGATGCCGGGATCTGCGGTTCATGGCGGGGCTTTTGTGCAATACGCTCTGCGCATGGGGGCTGCTGCGATCCTGACGGATGCAGAAGGCTATGAAATTGCTTTGGACGACGTGGGTGAAATTAGCATTCCGGTGGTTGTCTCTGACGATCCCCGCCGCGCACTTGCGCTGTCAGCGGCCCGCTTTTACGGCGCACAGCCAGCAACGATGGTGGCTGTTACGGGGACCAACGGCAAGACCTCCGTTGCGAACTTCACGCGCCAGATTTGGGAGCTTCTTGGTCTCCAGGGCGTTAACTTTGGCACCACAGGGGTAGAGGGCGCTTACACCGCCGCGATGAGCCACACCACCCCTGAACCTGTGACCCTGCACAAACTGCTGAAGACACTGGAATCCGAATGCATCACCCATGCTGCGATGGAAGCGTCGAGCCACGGGCTCGACCAGCGCCGCCTTGACGGGGTCTGGCTCACGGCGGCTGCTTTCACAAATTTCACGCAGGATCATCTGGACTATCACGAAACCTTTGAGGCGTATTTCAACGCCAAGGCTGGACTGTTTGCGCGGGTGCTGCCACCCGAAGGCTCTGCCGTTATCAATATCGACGATCCTAAGGGCGCGGCACTTGTAGATATAGCCACAGCGCGCGGGCAGGATGTTGTGACCCTCGGCACGGGGCAGGGGGATATGCAGATCCTTGCGGGGCGTTTTGATGCCACCGGACAAGAGGTTCGTTTTTCGTGGAACGGCGAGGTTCATACCGCGCGGCTTAACCTGATTGGCGGATTTCAGGCGCAAAATGTGCTGACAGCGGCGGCTCTTGCCATTGCTTGCGGCGCGCAAAGTGCAGAAGTCTTCCGCTGCCTGCCGGAACTGCAAACTGTGCCAGGGCGGATGCAACTTGCCGCGACGCGGGACAACGGCGCGTCGGTTTTTGTGGATTACGCCCACACTCCGGATGCTCTAAAAACCGCGCTAAAGGCACTGCGGCCCCATGTTCTTGGGCGGTTGATTGTGGTCTTTGGCGCAGGAGGGGATCGCGACACAGCCAAACGGCCCTTGATGGGGGCAGCGGCACGGGACAACGCTGATGTTGTCTTTGTCACTGACGACAACCCCCGCAGCGAAGATCCCGCCCTGATCCGGCGCATGGTGCTAGCGGAATGCCCCGAGGCGACCGAGATCGGCGACCGCGCCCATGCTATCCTCGCAGGCGTCGATGCGCTGCAACCGGGTGATGCGCTTTTGATTGCCGGTAAGGGCCATGAAACCGGACAGACCATCGGCGATGATGTGTTGCCCTTTGACGATGTGGAACAGGCCAGCGTGGCAGTCCACGCTTTGGACGGGTTGGGCGCATGAAAACCTTGTGGACCAGTCAGGATGCCGCCGCCGCAACAGGGGGGCAAACCACCCGCGATTGGGTCGTGGGGGGAGTGTCTATTGATACGCGCGAGTTGGAACAGGGTGATCTGTTCGTCGCCCTGAAAGACGTGCGGGACGGCCATGACTTTGTCGCGCAAGCCCTGAAAACCGGTGCAGCAGCGGCGCTGGTGACGCATCGCCCCGAAAACGTCCCCGAAGATGCGCCACTTCTGATCGTGCCGGATGTTTTGCAAGCGCTTGAGGATTTGGGGCAGGCGGCACGCGCCCGCACCGCCGCCAAAGTGATCGGCGTGACCGGTTCGGTTGGTAAAACCGGCACCAAGGAAATGTTGCGCAGCGCGCTTGCGCCACAGGGTAGGGTACACGCCGCGGTGCGCAGTTTCAACAACCACTGGGGCGTGCCGCTGACGCTCGCGCGGATGCCGCAGGATACGGATTTCGCCGTGATCGAAATCGGCATGAACCATCCGGGCGAAATCGGCCCGCTGTCCCGCATGGCGCAGCTTGATGTCGCGGTGATCACCACGGTGGCAGCCGTTCATATGGCGGCGTTTGACAGCGTTGAACAAATCGCACAGGCAAAAGCCGAGATTTTTGAAGGGCTTGGCGCATCTGGGGTGGCGGTGTTGAACGGGGACATTCCCACGCTTCCGATCCTGCTGAACGCGGCTAAGGGTGCGCGTGTGCGGCTGTTTGGCGAAAGCGATCAGGCGGATCTGCGGCTGGTTGCGGCCCGCACGACGGAAACTGTGACAACGGTGGAAGCACTGCTCGACGGGCAGGAAATCCTGTTCAAACTCGGCGCGCCCGGTCACCATCTGGCAATGAACGCGCTGGCGGTTTTGGGGGCTGTGCAAGCGGTCGGCGCCGATCCCGCACAGTCTATGCTTGCACTCGCCCAGTGGCACGCGCCCAGCGGGCGGGGCCAGCGTTTCACCGTGACCCGCAGCGACACGGGCGGCGTGATGGAACTGATCGACGAGAGTTACAACGCCAATCCGACCTCCGTGGCGGCAGCGCTGTCTGTTCTGGCTGACAGTCAACCTGAAGGCGGGCGGCGGATCGCCATGCTCGGCGATATGCTGGAACTCGGCCCGCAAGAGCAGCAGTTGCACAGCGATCTGGCCGATCATCCCGCAGTTGCGCGGATCGACACGGTTCACACCAGCGGCCCGCTTATGGCAGCGCTCCACGAAACCCTGCCGGATCACAAACGCGGGCAGCATTTTGCCACCGCAGACCTTATGGCAGCACGGGTTAATAGGCTGCTGGATTCCGGCGACGTAGCTATGGTAAAGGGCTCGCTAGGGTCCAAAGTGGGGCAGGTTGTAACAGCGATCAAAGCGCTGGGCCAGACAACAGAAAAATAAGGCGGTAGCGTTTAATGTTGTATTTTCTAAGCCAGTACAGTGATGGTGGCGACTTTTTTAACCTGTTCCGGTATATCACCTTCCGGGCAGGGGGTGCCTTTTTCACTGCACTGATTCTCAGCTTTCTGTTCGGGCAGCCGCTGATCAACTATCTGAAGCTGCGTCAAAAGAAGGGGCAGCCGATCCGTGAGGACGGTCCTGAAAGCCATCTTCTGGAAAAAGCGGGAACGCCGACAATGGGCGGAGTGCTGATCCTTGGCACCATGACGCTTAGCACGCTGCTTTGGGCGCGCAGTGACAACGGCTATGTCTGGGCGGTTCTGCTTGTGACCATCGGCTTTGCGCTGATCGGGTTCATGGACGACTACTTAAAGGTTACAAAACAAACGGTTGCGGGCTTTTCCAGCAAGGCGCGACTGGCGCTTGGGTTTGTGATTGCATTGATCGCTTCGGTTTATGTGGCCACGCTGCACCCGCAAGACCTGTCAGGGCAGATCGCGCTGCCGGTGTTTAAGGATGCGCTGATCGGGGCGGGGCTGTTCTACTTCCCTTTCGCTATGATTACGATTGTCGGTGCGGCAAACGCGGTGAACCTGACGGACGGGCTCGACGGGTTGGCGATTATGCCGGTGATGATCTGCGCAGCCACTTTGGGCGTGATCGCCTATGTGGTGGGGCGCACGGATTTCACCGAATATCTGGACGTACATTACGTTCCGGGCACTGGCGAACTGTTGATCTTTACCTCGGCGTTGATTGGCGGCGGGCTCGGCTTTTTGTGGTATAACGCGCCCCCTGCGGCGGTGTTTATGGGCGATACGGGATCGCTGGCTTTGGGCGGCGCGCTGGGCGCGATTGCGGTCAGCATCAAGCACGAAATCGTCCTTGGGATTGTCGGTGGCTTGTTCGTGGTCGAAGCAATGTCCGTAATTATTCAAGTATTATACTTCAAAAAGACCGGTAAACGGGTGTTCCTGATGGCACCGATCCACCACCATTTTGAAAAACGGGGCTGGGCCGAGCCGCAAATCGTAATCCGCTTCTGGATCATTTCCCTGATCCTTGCACTGATCGGGCTGGCAACGCTGAAAATCCGCTAAGATTCCGGCTGGTAGGGGGCGAAATGCCCGCCAAATAAACAATAAATGAACCGCCGCCAAAGCGCTGCGTAAGAGGACCAAGACATGATTCCAGTTCGTGGGTATGAAGGCCATTCGGTCGGTGTTCTGGGCTTGGGACGCTCCGGTTTGGCCACAGCGCGGGCGCTCGCGGCGGGTGGTGCGGTGCCGGTTTGTTGGGACGATAACGAGGATGCGCAGGACCGCGCCCGCGTCGAGGGCTTTCTGGTGGCGGACCTCAGCAAGGATCGCAATTGGGACGGGATCGGCTGCCTGATCACATCGCCCGGCATCCCGCATCTCTATCCCGCCCCCCATCCGGTGATCGCGAAGGCGTGGGACATGGGCGCTGTGGTGGACAATGACGTGGGCCTGTTCTTTCGCAGCTATGGCACGCCGGAGTGGGACGGCTTTGACATTCTGCCCCGCGTGATCTGCGTGACAGGATCTAACGGCAAGTCCACAACCACGGCGCTGATCCACCATATTTTGCAGGAAGCGGGCCGCGACGTGCAAATGGGCGGCAATATCGGGCGCGGAGTTCTGGATTTGGAACCGGCATCGGACGGACAGATCACAGTGTTGGAATTGTCTAGCTATCAGACCGAATTGGCCCGTTCTCTGGCGCCGGATATCGCAATTTTCATGAATCTCAGCCCCGATCACTTGGACCGTCACGGCGGTCCGGGGGGCTATTTCGCCGCCAAGTCACGGTTGTTCACCGCTGGCGGACCGGATCGGTCCATCATCGGTGTGGACGAAGTCGAGGGCCGCTATCTTGCCGCCCAATTGCGCGAGACGCAGAACAGCGGAGAACCTGTGATCCGCATATCATCGGGGCGCAAACTACAAGGGGACGACTGGTCTGTCTTCGCGCGCAAAGGCTTTCTTGCGGAATGGCGCAAGGGCCGACAGGTGGCGTCGATTGATCTGCGTAACATGCGCGGTCTTCCCGGTGCGCACAACCACCAGAACGCCTGTGCCGCCTATGCGGCCTGCCGGTCCATCGGTCTGGCACCGCGTGTGGTGGAAACCCATCTGGCCAGTTACGGCGGCTTGCCGCACCGCTGCCAGATCATCGCGGAAAAAGGCGGCGCGCTTTATGTGAATGACAGTAAAGCCACAAATACGGATGCGGCTGAAAAGGCGCTTCTGGCGTTCAAAAACATCCGCTGGATTGCAGGCGGGCAGGCGAAAGACGGCGGCATTGCGGCCCTGAAACCCCAATTCGATCGCTTGCGCAAAGCCTATCTGATCGGAGACGCGGCTGAAGAATTCGCGGAACAGCTCGACGGTTATCCCTTTGAAATCTGCGGAACCATGGAACAGGCCGTCGCCCGTGCCGCCGCAGATGCCGAGGCCGGCGATGTGGTGCTACTGGCACCAGCCTGCGCCAGTTTTGACCAATACTCCAGTTTCGAGAAGCGAGGCGACGCGTTCGTCGCAGCGGTGAACAGTCTCAACGATTAGCGGCAACCGCGCTGAATTTGGTAAACCACCTGTAAAAAAGCCCTGCACCATCGACGCAGGGCTTTTTAAGTCGTGGTGCATTTTCCGGCCAACCCGCTGTTGGCAAGGTGACGAGCCATTTAGCGGCGCTAGATGCACGCTTCGAGCCGTCGAATTTCCAAATTTCCGGCATTGAGGGCAGGGTGCTAGACCATCAAGTTCCCTCGGAACCGTTCAGTTGTTTGGCGCGGTTAAGTTTTTGTGGTACCCTAGGATTATCAGGCTCCGAATGGATTTTCTATAGAGGTTAAAGATGCGTGCGATTGCGATGTTCCTATTCCTTGCGCTTTCAACACCAATCACAGCCCAGTCGGTGACGCAGAGTGAAATCATACAAGTTCAAGGTTTACTGGCTGATATGGGATACCGTGCGGAAGTCGGTTCTGTTGACGGCGTAATGGGGCCGGGAACGTCGACCGCTATCAGCGCCTTCCAACGCGATATGGGTAAAAGGGTGACGGGCCAACCCTCTGCTGAACTTATTGTTCAGCTTCGCCGATTGCATGGGCACGGTTGGGATCGAGGTAAAGTTTTAGCGACAGGGCCAAGTTTCGATTGCGACAGAGCGTCTTCTCCCGCCGAAAAAGGTATCTGCTCTGATGCTAGGTTGTCACGGCGCGACCGGGATGTGGCCAAATCCTATGCCGCTGCTCTCGCTCGAAGCAGTCAAAAGGATAGCGTGCGCGCCTCGCAGCGGGAATGGATCGGGCGACGAAATAGCTGCGGCGGCGACATACGATGTCTTGACAACGCCATGACTGGGCAGATTTCTATTTTGGGCAGATTTTAACCCTTACTTGGCTTCTGCCCATGACATGCGGCCCGTTCGCTAAGACAGGCGAACCATAGAAACCTTAGATCGGAGGAGACGCTCTGCGGTTCTTGATCAAGCAGTGTCACCAAGAATTGCAAAGCCCTGCACCATCGGCGCAGGGCTTTTTAGTTATTCCGCTGGCTTGTCTTCAGCAGCTTTCTTGGCTGGGGCCTTTTTAGCTGCCGTTTTCTTAGCCGCAGGCTTTTTCGCCGCTGCCTTTTTGGCTGCCGGCTTCTTGGCCGCCGTTTTTTTCGCAGCTGCCTTCTTCTTCGGCGCAGCTTTTTTCTTACCTTTGGTCGCTGCCTTGGCATCCACCAGCGCGACAGCCTCTTCCAAGGTGATCTGGGTAGGCTCCATCTCTTTTGGCAGCGTAGCGTTAACCTTTTCCCATTTCACATAAGGGCCGTAACGCCCGTCCATCACGTTGATTGCGCCGCCGTGTTCAGGGTGTTCGCCCAACTCTTTAAGGGGTTCAGCCGCCGCACCGCGCCCGCCTTTGGCCGCCTTTTCGGCGATAAGCTCAACAGCGCGGTTCATGCCGATGGTAAACACCTCGGTGGGGTCTTTCATGTTGGCATAGATTTTGCGCGCGGTTTTCTTGCCCTCTTCCAGCGGCATCTGCCACATCACATAAGGACCAAACCGCCCGATGGCCGCTGTAATATCGCCACCATCCGGATGGGTTCCGACAAAGCGGGGCAAGGACAGCAGGTCAAGCGCGAGTTTGAGGTCAACTGCGCTCAGATCCGTACCTTTAGGGATAGAGGACCGTGGCGGCTTAGGAACTTCTTCCGTCGCTTCGCCGCGCTGCACATAGGGGCCAAAACGGCCGGAGCGCAGGGTGATCGGCTCTCCGTCATCGTCAAAACCAAGCTGCTTGCCGTCCGGCCCTGCAATGTCGCCACCTTCAACCTCGCCGGAAATCGGACGGGTGTAGCGGCATTCGGGATAGTTCGAACACCCGATAAAAGCGCCGCCGGAACGGGCCGTGCGCATTGAAAGCTTGCCGTTACCGCAGGCCTTACAAATGCGGGGATCGGAACCGTCTTCATTCGCGGGGAACAAATGCGGAGCGAGCACCTCGTTGATTTTTTCCAGGACTTCGGTGATCCGCAGATCCGCCGTTTCTGCCACCGCTGCCGAGAAATCACGCCAGAAACGGGACAGCACGGCTTTGTAATCCTCGCGCCCGCCAGAGATATCATCCAGCTCGTCTTCCAGTTGCGCGGTAAAGTTGTACCCCACATACTGACGGAAATAGTTTTCAAGAAAGGCGATCACAAGACGGCCTTTATCCTCTGGAATCAGGCGGTTCTTGTCTTTCCGCACATATTCGCGGGTCTGGATCGTGGTCACGATACTGGCGTAGGTAGACGGCCGCCCGATGCCCAGTTCCTCCATCCGCTTGACCAGCGTAGCCTCTGTATAGCGGGGCGGTGGTTGCGTGTGGTGCCGTTCCGGTGTGACGGAGGATTTCTTGGTCTCATCCCCTTGGGCAATCTGGGGCAGACGCTTGTCGTCATCATCCACCACCTGACCGTCGGCGACATCATCGCGGCCTTCTTCGTAAACCTTAAGAAAGCCGTCAAACAGCACAACCTGACCATTAGCGCGCAGCCCGACCTGACCGTCCTGCGAGGCGATTTCCACCACAGTGCGTTCCATCCGCGCCGCTTCCATCTGGCTGGCGATGGTGCGCTTCCAAATCAGGTCATAAAGCTTGCGCTGGTCCGCCTCAAGACGGGACAGGCTTTCCGGCGTCACGTCCATATCCGTGGGGCGAATACATTCGTGGGCCTCCTGCGCATTCTTGGCTTTGTTCTTGTAAACACGGGGTTTTTCGGGAACGTATTTGTCCCCGAACAGGCTGCCGATGGTCTTGCGCGCGGCAGTCACGGCTTCGGGGGCCATGTCGATCCCGTCGGTACGCATATAGGTGATGTAACCCGCTTCATAAAGCCGCTGCGCCGTGGACATTGCGGCCCGTGCGCCCATGCCGAACTTGCGGCTGGCTTCCTGTTGCAGGGTGGATGTCATGAAGGGCGGTGAAGGATTACGGCTGGCGGGTTTCGCCTCAACACTGGCGACCGACAGATCGCGGGAATTGATCGCCGCGACCGCGATTTCAGCAGCTTCAGAGGTTTCAATGTCGAATTTGTCAAGCTTCTTGCCGCCCAGAACCGTTAGCCGAGCTTCAAATTCCTGACCGCGCGGGGTGGATAGGATCGCCTTCACTGTCCAGTATTCGCGCGCCTTAAACGCCTCGATTTCCATCTCACGCTCAACAATCAGACGCAGGCATACCGATTGCACGCGGCCTGCCGATTTCGCGCCGGGAAGTTTGCGCCACAGCACCGGCGACAGGTTAAAACCGACCAGATAATCCAGAGCACGACGGGCGAGGTAAGCCTCCACCAGTTCCATATCCACCTGACGGGGATTTTTCATCGCAGTCGTCACCGCATCTTTGGTGATCGCGTTGAAAACAACCCGCTCTACCTTGGTGGACTTCTTGATTGCCTTGCGCTTCTTCAACGCCTCTTCCAGATGCCAGCTGATCGCTTCTCCTTCGCGATCGGGGTCGGTCGCGAGGATCAGTTCGTCGTCACCCTTCAGGGCTTCTGCGATGGCACGAATATGCTTCTGGCTGTCGCTCGCGACTTCCCATTTCATCTCAAAATCGTTGTCAGTGTCGACAGAACCATCCTTCGGAGGCAGGTCGCGCACGTGTCCGTAAGACGCCAGAACGGTAAAGTTATCGCCCAGATATTTGTTTATTGTCTTGGCCTTAGCCGGAGATTCGACGACGACAACTGGCATATTATTTCCTGTGAATCAGTATAGGTGCTGCCCGATCTGAGGCGTGCGGAAAATGTGTTGCGGGGGGCAGTGTTGTCAATGGGGGTCGCGCATTTGGTTTGCGGTTTGTGGTTTTGAACGCTTCAGGCTTGTCAAATAGCGGGTGGCGCCATTCACCCCGCGAGGGCCACAAACCCGCCTGCATGTCGCAATATCTTACCTTCCAGCTCAAGTCGGGTCAGGACGGGGGTAAGGTGCGCCGCTGACAGGCCGAGATCGCGGATCAGGCAATCCTCTGCCACGGCATTTGGCCCCAGCAAATCAAGAATGCGCTTGCCGATTTGCTCCGGCGGGGGCGCTGGCGATACGGCTTCGCCGCGCGATGCCGTATCCGGCGGGGTTGGCCGCTGCAGCGCATCGATCACATCCTGCGCGGATCGGATCAGACAGGCGCCGTCACGGATCAGCGCGTTGCAGCCAGCAGCGCGGGCGTCCATCGGGCTGCCCGGAACGGCCATGACCTCGCGCCCCAAATCTCCCGCATCCCGTGCCGTGATCAACGATCCGGAGCGCAGCGCGCCTTCAACCACCAGCGTTGCCTCGGCCAGTCCGGCAATTATCCGGTTGCGCTGCGGGAAATGCCGTGCTTGTGGCACCAACCCCAAGGGATGTTCTGACAGGCACAGCCCAACCTTCGCGATCTCTTCAAACAGACTGGTGTTTTCCTTTGGGTAAATCACATCAATCCCGCCCGCCTGAACCGCGAGTGTTCCCGTCGGCAGGGCTGCATCATGGGCCGCCGCATCAATCCCCCGCGCCATGCCGGACACAATGGTATAACCCGCTTCCCCCAGATCCCGCGCCAGCAAACGCGCCATACGGGTGCCAAGGCTGGACGCATTTCGCGCGCCGACGATGGCAATTGCAGGCGTTTGACACAGCGCGATATTCCCCCGCAGCCAAAGAACCGGCGGTGGATCGGGCATCTGGCGCAGGGCTTGCGGATAGTCCGTTTCGTTAAAGCACACCATCCGCAGGCCCATCGCACTGCCCGCGGCCATCTCGTCATAGGCCGCTTTGTGACTGAAGGGGATATAGTCCCGCACACCGGCCTCTGCCGCGATGCCGGGTAGGGCTTCAAGGGCGGCAGCGGCGGTCCCGTGTTCACCCAGTAGTCGATAAAACGTCACCGGACCGACCCGCCTGCTACGGATCAGGCGCAACCAGTCGAGCCTGTCAGTCTGTTCTAACGGAATCACACGGGGGTTATTCATGGCTTCAGGCTGCCACCCGAAAGTTAACAACCCATGAAGCAACGCGACCCCATTTCCATTTTCTTAAAATATCCGCGGGGTGAGGCGCAGCCGAGGGGGCGGCAGCCCCCTTAGCCGTAATTCTCTCGGCCGTCTTTAAACGGCACTCCCCCCAACGGTCAGGCCACCGATCAGCAGGCTCGGCTGGCCGACGCCAACAGGCACCCATTGACCGGCTTTCCCGCAATTGCCCATGCCCGGATCAAGCGCCATATCATCGCCAATGGCACGGATTTGCTGCAACGCAGTCGCCCCGTCGCCGATCAGCGTGGCCCCCTTAACAGGCGCACCGACAACACCGTTTTTCACGCGATAGGCTTCGGTGCAGGAGAAAACGAACTTGCCGTTGGTGATGTCTACTTGCCCACCGCCAAAGCCGACAGCGTGGATACCATCTTTCAGATCGGCCACGATATCACCGGGTTTGATCGTGCCGCCTAACATATAGGTGTTGGTCATGCGCGGCATTGGCGCGTGGGCATAGCTTTGGCGGCGACCGTTACCCGTTGGTTCCACACCCATCAGCCGTGCGTTCTGGCGGTCCTGCATGTAGCCGACCAGAATACCATCTTCGATCAGAACATTGCGCCCGCTTTGGGTGCCCTCATCGTCAAAACTGATAGAGCCGCGGCGGTCGGGCAGGGTGCCATCGTCCAGTACCGTCACGCCTTTGGCCGCGATCCGCTGCCCCATCAATCCTGCAAAGGCCGAGGATTTCTTGCGGTTGAAATCCCCTTCCAACCCGTGGCCAATCGCTTCGTGTAACAGGATACCGGGCCAGCCCGGCCCAAGCACAACATCGAATTTACCCGCTGGGGCGGCCTCGGCCTCTAGGTTGACCAGCGCGATGCGCAGCGCCTCTTTTGCGGTGGCCTTCCAGCTGGTTGGGTCCATCAAGGCTGACAGGCCATAGCGACCGCCACCGCCAGCCGAACCGCTTTCGCGCCGCCCGTTCTGATCAACGATCACCGAGACGTTCAGCCTTGTCATGGGGCGCACATCGCGCAGGCGGATGCCCTCGGGGCGCAGAATTTCCACTTCTTGCAGACTTGCTGACATAGACGCCGAAACCTGAACCACACGAGGGTCGAGATCCCGCGTGAAGGCGTCGATCTCTCTCAGGGTTTCAACCTTCAGTGAAAATTCCGCATCGCCCATCGGATCACTGTCCGTATAAAGCCGCTGGTTGGTGGCCTGTGGCGCGGCTGCCAATGTCGCGCCGCCGGTGCCAACAGCCAGCCGCACGGTCTCAGCGGCACGCTTCAGGGCTGCCTCGGTCATTTGCGTGGAATGGGCGTACCCGGTGGTTTCCCCTTTTACCGCGCGCAGTCCAAAGCCCTCAGAGGCATCGTAACTGGCATTTTTCAGGCGGTTGTCATCAAACACCAGATTTTCCGAGCGCATACGCTCCAGAAAAATCTCGCCGTCATCGGCCCCGTCAGTTGCAGATTTCAACACAGCGAGTGCGGCATTTTCGTCAATTTGCGTCTCGAACGGGCGAAACGGGGCGTGATCCTTGGCCAAAGCGGGTTTTCCTTCTATGTTTTGGTCAGGTTCCCAAGCGGCGGTATGCCGCAAAGAGAGCGCTTGTCCTTTAGACTGTAATATTGTTTTTAGGGCGCAGGAGACAACAGGGGATTCTGCTATGCCTATTGGTGTGCGAATCCCGACCGGCGATTGGGCCGATCAGAATAGGACTGGATCATATGCAAACTGTGGCCACATTGAAGAAAATCGGTGTAACTCTTGGCGGTCTGATGGCCTCCGGCGCTGCGATGGCGCAAAATGCACTGCCGGACCTGCCAACACTTGGCAAGCCGGAACAGGATGGCTTGAACTTTCAACAACCGGCCACAGAGCTTATGCGTGATGTGATCTGGATGGACACATTCCTGCTTTGGATCATCACAATCATCTCCGTGTTTGTGACAGCTCTTCTGCTGTACTGCCTGTTTCGTTATAACGAAAAGCGGAACAAGGTTCCTGCGACCTTTACCCATAACTCCCTTCTGGAAGTTGCCTGGACCGTGGTGCCGATCCTCGTTCTGATTGCGATCATCCCGCCATCCCTGACACTGCTTTTCAAGCAACAGGAAATTCCCGAAGCGGACATCACCATCAAGGCTACAGGCAACCAGTGGTACTGGACCCATGAATATGTAGACCACGATTTCGGCTTTGACAGCTTCATGCTGCCTCGTGAAGAATTGGCAGAAAACGGTTTTGAAGACGACGAATACCTGCTGGCAACAGACACATCTGTTGTGATCCCGACAGGCAAAACCGTTGTTGTTCAAGTTACCGGCGCGGATGTGATCCACTCCTGGACCATTCCGGCCTTCGGTGTGAAGCAGGATGCGGTGCCTGGTCGTCTGGCGCAGTTGTGGTTCGAAGTGGATGAAGGCAAAGAAGGCGTGTACTTCGGCCAGTGTTCCGAACTCTGCGGTAAAGACCACTCTTACATGCCCATCACGGTTAAGGCTGTGTCCCAAGCGGATTACGATGCCTGGCTGGAAGGCGCGATTGAAGAATACGCCGGCACCCCGAGCGCTGTAACAGTAGCGGACCTGAACATGAAAATGGTTCAGGATGCGCAGGCGGCTGAATAAGCCGCTTGCATCCGCAAGTCCCGTTTAACTCAAAGCCGGTGGAAACCCCATGAGCGATGCAACCGTGAATGATTTTGGCCAGGATGCCCAGTTCGACGATTACTTCGCGCTGCTGAAGCCGCGCGTGATGTCGCTGGTGGTCTTCACTGCGGCTGTCGGCCTGCTGGTCGCCCCAGTTGGGGTGAACCCGATTATCGGTTTTGCGTCCATTCTGTTTATTGCGCTGGGGGCAGGGGCCTCGGGTGCGCTGAACATGTGGTGGGACGCGGATATTGATGCGGTGATGAAACGCACCGTTAAACGTCCCGTCCCTGACGGGCGTGTGACCCCGAAGAATGCCATGATCATGGGGCTGTGGCTGTCGGTTCTGGCCGTCGGGATGCTGGCGCTGACCGCGAATTTCTTCGCAGCGGGTCTGCTTGCTTTCACGATCTTCTTTTACGCTGTGGTCTACACCATGTTCTTGAAGCGTTCGACGCCGCAGAACATCGTGATTGGCGGCGCGGCTGGCGCTTTCCCTCCGATGGTGGGCTGGGCCGTGGCGACCGGTGGTGTTTCCATCGAAAGCATCATGATGTTCGCGCTGATCTTTGTGTGGACGCCGCCGCATTTCTGGGCGCTGTCGCTGTTTATGAACGACGATTACACCAAGGCTGGCGTGCCAATGCTGACCGTGACCCACGGCACCCGCGTGACCCGCAACAATATCTTGGGCTACACAGTCGTTCTGGCGCTGGTGGCGCTGGGCACCGCGTTCACGTCCATTGGTGGGCCGGTCTATCTAGCTGTGGCGCTGGTACTGAACGCTATGTTCCTGCGGGGCGCGTTCGGTTTGTGGCGCCGTGAAGACGCCGCTGCGGAGTCTGATAAATACGCCGACGAACGCAAGTTCTTCCGGCTGTCGCTGGTCTATCTTTTCGTGCATTTCGCAGCTCTTCTGGTGGATGCAGCCCTGCGCGGCTTTGCCTTTATGCCCCAACTTCCGGTGGTTTTCTGATATGGCGCTGGGTAAGGAACATCCCCTCCACGGACGCCGCAAGCGGTCCAATTTGCTGCTGGGCGCCGTTCTGGGCGGCTTTGTCGCGCTGGTGTTTGCGATTACCATCGTGAAAATGGCTGGCGGTGGGAGTATGGAAGGCTACGACCATACAATCCGCTACAGTATCGATCCCGAGATAAACAAAACGGAGGCAGATCAATGAGCGACGAACCGGTAAAACCCGCTGGAAAAAACAAAAAAGTGGTCTTCAATCTGGTCACTATCGTTGCTCTTATGCTCGGCCTGTCGTTTGCATCTGTGCCGCTCTATGACTGGTTCTGCCGCGTGACAGGCTGGGGCGGCGTGACCAATGTGGCCACTGCTGACAGCGATGTCATTCTCGATAAAACCGTAAAAATCCGTTTCGACGGCTCTCTGGAGCGGGGCATGCCCTGGACTTTCAAGCCTGTCGTAAACGAAATGGAAGTTCGGATCGGCGAAACCGGACTGGCATTTTATGAGGCGCATAACCCCACAGACAAACCTGTTGCTGGCCGTGCGAGCTATAACGTCTATCCCTATGCGACCGGTAACTACTTCAACAAAATCGAATGTTTCTGCTTCACCATGCAAGTCCTGCAACCGGGTGAAACCGTTATGATGCCAGTGACTTTCTACGTCGATCCCGAGATGCTGGACGACAGCGAAGCGAAATACGCAAAGACAATCACGCTCAGCTACACATTCCACGTAGCCGATCTGCCCGAACAAGAACAAGCCGCTCTTGCGGTGGATGAAGCGAAAACAGTTAACTAGGGATAGCCTGTTGTGTTGAACCACTTTCACAAACACGTTATCCAGCAACACCAATGCCTGAAAACGGCATTTCCGGAAGGGCCGCAGCGCAGCCCAGTCGGGAAAGCCCAAGATGCGAATATAGGGACGAACCACCATGGCGCATGAAAAAAACCACGACTACCACATTCTGAACCCGAGTATCTGGCCACTGGCCGGCGCGTTTGGCGCCTTTGTCATGCTGGCTGGCGCTGTGTTCTACATGAACGACCACACATTCCCTTGGGTTTTCCTGATCGGCCTTGTGATGGTGCTTTATGTGATGTTCGCATGGTGGTCCGAAGTTGTGGATGAATCTCATGTCGGAGATCACACACCGGTTGTGGTGATTGGTCTGCGTTACGGCGTGATCATGTTCATCATGTCCGAAGTCATGTTCTTCGTGGCGTGGTTCTGGTCCTTTTTCAAACACGCACTGTATCCGATGGGTCCGATGTCCCCGATTGTGGACGGCGTCTGGCCGCCTGCGGGAATCGAGACATTCGACCCTTGGCACCTGCCACTGATCAACACGCTGATCCTGCTGTGTTCGGGGTGTCTGGCCACTTGGGCGCACCACGCGATTGCCCATGAGAACGACCGTGACGGTCTGAAAAAAGGTCTCTGGGGCGCAGTTCTGCTGGGTATCCTGTTCACGATCTTCCAAGCCTATGAATACAGCCACGCAGCCTTTGGCTTCTCTGGCAACATCTACGGCGCGAACTTCTTCATGGCGACCGGCTTCCACGGCTTCCACGTTGTGATCGGGACCATCTTCCTCGCTGTTTGTCTGGTGCGGGCCTATAAAGGTCACTTCACGCAAGAGCGCCACGTCGGCTTTGAGGCCGCAGCTTGGTACTGGCACTTTGTGGATGTGGTCTGGCTGTTCCTGTTTGCCGCAATCTACATCTGGGGCCAGTAACCAGAGGCTTATCCCCGTTGCCCTGTAGGCTTAACGCTAAACAGGGGGACGGGCGCGAGATACAAAGGGCGCGGGCTGTAAGGTTCGCGCCTTTGCCGTTTGGGAATGCCGGACGGTTTGAACCGAGTATTTGGAGAACATTGAAGCATGAGCGCGCGGATGATTTTGCCCCTGCTGTTCGGTATCGCAGGTGTTGCGACCTTGTTGTGGCTGGGGTTCTGGCAACTGGACCGATTGGCGTGGAAAGAGGACCGTATTGGTCAGATAGAAGCGCGCAAGTCTGCTGCGGCGGCACCATTGGAGCCTTACTTCCATGAAAGCGGTCCGCTGGAAGAAGACAATTACCGCCGCGTGACCTTTGAGGGGGAGCTGACGGAGAAGCAGGCCCATGTGCTGACGTCTTTGAAATTCACGGGGGCAGGGTTCCGCATTCTGCAGGAAGTGATCTGGAACGGCAAACCTTTCATGCTTGATCTCGGGTTTGTGCCAGAAGCGCAAAAGGATGCGCCACGCCCTGTGGGGCCGGTTCGGGTGGTGGGGAACATCCTTAATCCTGACGATTATGATGAGTCGTTTACCCCTGATCCCGACCTCGACAAGAACATCTGGTTCGCCCGCTATCTGCCGATGCTGGCGGAAAAGCTGGATGTATTGCCTTTTATGGTGGTGGTTGAGACGGCGGAATACCGCAAAGACGGGGCTTGGGTGGCTTATGATGCGGTAACCCCGTTGCCCGTTTCGGTGAATATCCCTAATGATCACCGCGAATACGCGATCACATGGTTTTCATTAGCGGTTGTCTGGTTCGGGATGACAGCTTACCTGTTGTGGCGCATCAGGCAGAAAACGGTTTAGGCAAGGCTGGCATGAAATATATCTCTACACGCGGGCAAGCACCCGAGCTGACATTTGAAGAAGCGATGCTGACAGGACTGGCGCGCGATGGCGGCTTGTATGTGCCTGAAAGCTGGCCAACGCTGAGCGAAGACCAGATCGCTGGGTTTGCAGGCAAGTCTTATGAGGACGTGGCCTTTGAAGTGATGAAGCCTTTTGTGGGTGACACCTTCGGTGACGCAGAATTCCGCGAGATCATTGCCAAAGCCTACAGCAGCTTTGGCCACGATGCCCGCTGCCCCTTGGTACAACTGGACAGCAACCACTATCTGCTGGAGCTGTTCCACGGCCCGACGCTGGCGTTCAAAGACGTGGCGATGCAGCTGATCGGACAGATGTTCGAGGCCGCGCTGAAACGCTCTGGCAATCGGGTGACGATTGTTGGTGCGACCAGTGGCGACACCGGATCGGCGGCGATTGAGGCATTTCGCGGTTTGGACGCGGTGGATGTGTTTATCATGTACCCTCACGGTCGCGTTTCTGAGGTTCAGCGCCGTCAGATGACCACGCCGGTAGAAGACAACGTTCATGCGCTGGCGGTGGACGGGGATTTCGATACCTGTCAGGCGCTGCTGAAAGACATGTTCAACGATTTTGATTTCCGCGATTCCGTGCAACTCGCCGGTGTGAACAGCATCAACTGGGCGCGGGTTCTGGCGCAGGTGGTTTATTACTTTACCTCCGCTGTGTCGCTGGGTGCGCCCCATCGCAAAGTGTCCTTCACGGTGCCTACGGGCAACTTCGGCGATATCTTTGCGGGCTATGTGGCCAAACGCATGGGCCTGCCGATTGATCGTCTGGTGATTGCGACGAACCAGAACGACATCCTGCACCGCACGCTGCAATCGGGCGATCATTCCAAGACGGGTGTTGTGCCATCGATCAGCCCTTCGATGGATATTCAGGTCAGTTCTAATTACGAACGGTTAGTATTTGATCTGTATGATCGCGAAGGAGAGGCCGTCGCACAGTTGTTTGAGGCGCTCAAAGACGTTGGGTCCTTCAAGCTGTCACAAGGTGCGCTCGGCCGGATGGCAGACGAGTTTGATTCAGGCCGTGTTTCGGAAGACGAAACCTCTGCGGCGATCAAGGATTATTACGAACGCACAGGCGAAGTTCTGTGCCCCCATTCGGCCATTGGCGCCAAGATCGGGGATGAAATGCAAGGCGACGTGCCAATGATCACCCTTGCCACAGCCCATCCGGCCAAGTTTCCGGCAGCGGTTGAGGCGGCTTGCGGTGAGCATCCGGCATTGCCACCACGTATGGCAGACCTGTTTGAACGTGATGAACGTGTCACTCGGGTCGCAGGCGATTTGGCAGCTGTTGAGGCTGTTATTCGAGAAAGGATTGCGGGTTGACCGTAGAAATACACACACTCTCCAACGGATTCCGCGTTGTTACCGAACATATGCCAGGGCTGAAATCAGCGTCTTTGGGGATTTGGGTTGGCGCAGGCGGGCGGCATGAACGGCCCGAGCAAAATGGCATCGCCCATTTTCTGGAGCACATGGCCTTTAAGGGCACGAAAAAGCGTAACTCCCTCCAAATTGCCGAGGCGATTGAGGACGTGGGCGGGTACATCAACGCCTATACCAGCCGCGAGATGACGGCCTATTACGTGCGTGTTCTGGAAAACGATGTTACGCTCGCGATGGATGTGATCAGCGACATTGTGTTGAATTCGGTCTTTGATCCGGCCGAGGTAGAGATCGAACGGGGTGTGATCCTGCAGGAAATCGGCCAGTCGCTCGACACGCCGGACGATGTGATCTTTGACTGGCTGCAAGAGGTGTCTTACCCAGACCAGCCCATCGGTCGCACGATCCTTGGGCCTGAGGAACGGGTGCGTTCCTTTACCCGTGCGGATCTGCAAGCTTTCGTAAAAGAACAATACCGCCCCGAACAGATGGTGCTGTCAGCGGCGGGTGCTGTGGATCACGACCAACTGGTGAAACTGGCGGAAGAGGCTTTTGGCCATATGGAACGGGGCGGGGCGCCTACGCTGTTGCAACCCGCACTTTATCGGGGTGGCGAACACCGTGTGGTGAAGGATCTGGAGCAGGCCCATTTTGCGCTGGCCTTTGAAACGGCCAGTTACAAGGATGATGAAATCTACACAGCACAGGTGTTTTCGCTCGCGCTGGGTGGGGGCATGTCGAGCCGGCTGTTCCAAGAGGTCCGCGAAAAACGCGGGTTGTGTTACACGATTTATGCGCAGGCAGGGGCTTATGCCGATACCGGTGCGTTAACCATCTATGCGGGCACCAGCGGCTCTGATGTGGCGGATCTTTCGAATCTCTGCGTTGATGAGCTGCGCCGCGCTGCGGAAGATATGGGCGAGGCCGAGGTGAACCGTGCTCGTGTTCAGATGAAAGCTGGCATGTTGATGGGGCTGGAAAGCCCGTCGTCGCGCTGTGAGCGTCTGGCGCGGATGGTGATGATCTGGGGTCGTGTGCCCGGTCTGGACGAAGTGGTGGCCAAAATCGACGGCGTGGATCGGGCTGGCGTTGCAGAATACGCGGCGCGGCTGTGTGCGTCGGGCGTGCCGTCGCTGGCGCTCTATGGTCCGGTTGCGGATGCGCCGGAAGTGGGCGTTCTCGCGGATCGGCTGGCGGCCTGACCTGTGGCCCGCATCACCTTTGACGACGTATCCCTGACACTGGAAGGGCGGCAGGTTTTCGGACCTGCCTCTCTTGTGCTTGATGATCGGCGTGTTGGTGTTATCGGGCAGAACGGCGCGGGGAAGTCCAGCTTTCTGCGTCTGATGGCGGGATTGATACAGCCGGACAGCGGGCGTGTTCTGCTGGGCAACAGCGATGTTTTCAAGGATCGCAAAGCAGCACTGGCGGGTATCGGGGTAATCTTTCAAAACCCCGATCACCAGATCCTTTTCCCAACAGTGGTTGAAGAAATCGCTTTCGGTCTGACACAACTCGGTGCCAGCAAGGCCGCGGCGCATGACCGCGCTTTGGCAGTGTTGCAAGTACAGGATCGCGCGGATTGGGCGGATCGGCAGTGCTACACCCTGTCAGGCGGGCAGCGGCATTATCTGTGTCTGATGGCCGTTCTCGCGATGGAGCCCGATGTGATCCTGCTGGATGAACCCTATGCGGGGCTGGATATTCCCACCTCGGCAAGATTGCACCGACAGTTGGACAGTCTGGCGCAATCGCTTGTGATGATCACCCATGATCCAGCCCTGCTGGCCGATTATGACCGTGTGATCTGGATCGACGATGGGCTGGTCAAGGCGGATGGTGTCCCGTCCGAAATTCTGCCCCCGTTCAAAGCTGAAATGGAACGGCGCGGCGCATGTTGAGCCTGACGCTGGAACGTCAAAGCTGGGCACATCGCATTCCGGTTGGCTGGAAACTCGCCACTCTGTTCGCGCTGACTTTTGTGACCTTCCCACTAGACAGCATCGCCCCCATAGTTGCAGGGCTGGCACTGGTGCTGCTGGGCTGGACCAGCCTTGGACGCGCGGGATTTCAGGCCAGTCTGCGGGCGCTGCGTCCGGTGCTTTGGTTTGTGGTGATCATCCTTGTGTACCACATCTTTGTCGGGCGTTTGCATCAAGGGGCGGTGATTGTTCTTAAAATGCTGCTTCTGTTCGGGTTTGCGAATTTTGTGACTATGACCAGCCGCTTAAGCGATATGATGGATCTGGTGATCCGGCTGCTATCGCCCTTACGCAGGGTTGGAATTCCCCCCGAAAGGATAGCACTTGCTTTTGCATTGGTGATCCGCTTTACCCCTGTGTTAGGCCAGCGCGGTGCGCGTCTGGCAGAGGCTTGGCGGGCGCGATCTGCACGTCGGGCCGGCCCACGAATTATTGCCCCCCTTGCGGTGTCGGCACTGGATGATGCGGATCAAGTCGCCGAAGCGTTGCGCGCGCGTGGCGGTCTGCGGGAATAAAAGCGAGAGAGACCATGGAAAGAAACATCGTATACATCGCAGTTTTTGCGGCCCTGATTGCGGCCCTTGGCCTGCTGCCAAAAGTGACCCTGCTAAGCGGCATTCCCATCACGGCGCAATCTATGGGGATCATGTTGTGCGGGGCCATGCTGGGCGCACGAAAAGGCGCGCTGGCCGTGCTGTTGTTCTTGGGGCTCGTTGCTCTTGGCCTGCCGCTGCTTGCTGGCGGACGTGGCGGTTTGGGCGTGTTCACAACCCCATGGGCGGGTTTCCTTTTTGGCTTTCCGGTTGCGGCATTTGCCACAGGTCTGTCGATGCGCTGGATGCGCGGTGCCCGTGTGGGTGTGGCCGCAGGTGTGGCATCGGTCTTTGGCGGGATCGGTGTGCTCTACCTGATTGCTGTGCCGTATTACATGGCAATGACCGGCGCCGCGCTGCCCGATGCCATTGCGACTGCGATGATCCCGTTTGTTCCGGGTGATCTGGTCAAAGCGGTGGTTGCAGGGGCAATTACCGGCACCATCTACAAGGCACGTCCGCGGGCGGTTATGTCCCGCGCCTGAGGCTTACACCTCTAGCAGCAGGGCGGTCCCTAATCCGCCCGCTGCAGCAATTGCGGCCAGACCTGTGCCACCCGCCTGCTGTAATTCGTGAAACAGCCGCACAGCATTAATCGCGCCTGACGCCCCGATAGGATGCCCCCGCGCCAAAGCGCCGCCGCCGCGATTCATCGTTTCAGGATCAAGCCCCGCCGCCCGTTGGCAGGCGATGGCTTGCACCGCATAGGCTTCCATTACCTCACTACAGGACAGTTGGTTCGCAGATGTCCCCGTCTGCGCGAATGCGGCAGCGATGGCCGAAACCGGCGCGGTCGCTGGTGTTTCCGGCGCAGCGCCGAGTGTGGCGCCAGCAACAATGCGGGCGGGTCTGAGATGTGCAACCTCTGTGGCGAGGCTTTCATCCACCACGAGAAGAAATGCAGCGGCATCGGCTTTCACAGCAGTGTTGGCCGCGCTTAGGCTGCCAGTAATCTTCGGCGCACGTTCTGCGGTACGTGTCGACAGATTGCGGGTGAAGGCGTCCCTGTCCAAACCATTCAGCGGCACGATCTCCTGTCCCATCTGTCCAATTGCGGCGCGGGCTTTGGCGTGGCTGCTCACGGCGAACTGGTCCTGTTCGGCGCGGGTTATGCCAAGATCATCCGCCAGTTGCGCGGCACTTTCATGCAGGTCAGGATCACGCCCTGCAAAGGGGCTGAACGGCGGGCGGTCATAGGCGACAGGCGGCCCGCCGTCGGGATCGGTACGCATGCGAACTGGGCGGCGCGAATGGCTTTCAGCGCCGCCCGCCAGAACCGCCCGCGCCGCGCCGGATTGCACAAGACGCGCTGCCAGCAGTACCGCATCAAGGCCACCGGCGCATTGGCGGTCGATGGACAGGCCCGCCACCGTTTCGGGTAATCCCGCAGCAAGTGCTGCCATTCGTGCCGGATTTCCGCCACCGTAGAGCGCGTTTGACAGGACCACCTCATCCACATCGCAGGGGCAACTCGTTAAACATGTCTGTAAAATCGGCGCTGCCAGTTCGTGGAGTGCCAATCGCGCAAAGGCACCGTTTTCGGGGGCGACTGCGCTGCGGTATCCGGCAATGATGTAGGCTTGCCTCATGGCAACAACCGTTCCAAAGCGCGGTAGTCCGGTTTCCCAGACGCAAGACGGGGCAGTTCGGGCAGGCTGGTCAGGGTTTTCAGCGCAGGCGGGCAGGGTACTGAACCTTCAACAAATCCGTGCAGGATATAGCCGCGCAGCGGATCAGGCACCGGCAAAACCGCGGCGGCAGTTGCGCCAGCGGTGATCAGGCCGGTTTCCAGTTGATCCAGCGACACCGAAGTATCGGCAATCGTGAGGATACGATCCTGCCGCCCTGTCAGAAAAAGAAAGCCGTTACGCCCTAATCTGCCGATTTCCCCGACAGTGATCCATCCGTTCTCAACCCTTGTACTGTCGCTTTGCCCGCTGGCGTATTCCGTAAACACCATTGGGCTGCGGAGCCAGACCAGACCCTCTGCGCCGGTTTGACAAGGCTGCCCCTGCGGATCGCGGATTTCAATCTCGACACCGGGGAAGGGAGCACCGACCGCGTTTGCGGGGGTATAACTGTCGGCCAGCGTGACGAAACTGGTCTCTGCCGCGCCGTAAAACCGCCAGACCCGCGCGTTGGGCAACACAGTTGCCACATGCGCCGCTGTTGCTGGATCAAACGGACCACCCCCGCTGATGACATGGGTCACATCCGGTGCGGTCTGGCGGATCAGACGCAGTTGCGTCGGGGTGGCGTAAAGGTGGGTGATGCCGCGAGCGTTCAATCCGGCGCGGGGCAGGAAATGCAGATGGGCCCCGCAGCACAAGGCTTCGACCGCTGCATAAAGTGACAGGGAATAGGTAAGATCACCAAGCACGCCCACCCGCGCATCAGGACCAAGGCCGAGCCGTTCCCCCAGCACCTTGATCGAATGCCCCCAACTGGCAGCGCTGCGCCGGATGACCTTGGGCGGGCCGCTGCTGCCCCCCGTCAGGGTGAAAAAGTGACCCGCCAGATCAGGGGCATCGACCTGTGGACCAACCACGGGCGACAGACCTGCATCAAGCGCATTGAAGAAAGCCGCCATGGCGCGGGCGGGTTGGGCGGGATCGCATTGACGCGCGGCGGGGACGCCAGCGGCCTGTGCCGCTGTCAGGGTGACACCGTCAAAATCTGTTAGCGCTGCTTTCGGGTGCCAGATGAGCCTGTTCATACAGGCGGTGTAGCGGGGTTTGGGGGGCGGCTCAATCCTGTTGCAACGGGGCGTGTGTGGTACATTCGCAGGCGATCGCGCAGAACCGTGCATTTTTTGCATGCAGACCGCGGCTTGTGCTTTTATTGCGGGCGGTCTTGTTCTAAGAGCAGGTCACTTGCGATCCAAGGAGTGCTGCACATGTTTTCCAACAGTTTTATCGATAAAGACGCGATGGCCGAACTGGCAGCTAAAATGCTGCTGGAAATCAAGGCAGTCAATTTCCGCGCGGACGAACCTTATACCTTTGCCAGCGGGCTGGCCTCTCCGGTGTATATCGACTGCCGCAAGCTTATTTCCTACCCCCATATCCGCAGCGCGCTGATGGATTTCGCCGTGGCGACGCTCTACCGCGATGTGGGGTTTGAACAATTTGATGCAGCGGCTGGTGGTGAAACCGCCGGTATTCCGTTTGCGGCATGGATCGCGGAACGCATGGCACTGCCGATGCAATATGTGCGCAAAAAGCCCAAAGGGTACGGGCGGGATGCGCAAATTGAAGGTGATATTTCCGAAGGCCAACGCGTTCTGCTGGTAGAGGATCTGACCACCGACGGCGGCTCCAAGCTGCGCTTTGCCGAGGCGATCCGCAAGGCGGGTGCCACCTGCGACCACACACTGGTGGTTTTCTATTACGACATTTTCAAAAATACCCATGAAATGCTGGCCGAAAACGGCCTGAAGCTGCACTATCTGGTGACATGGTGGGACGTGCTCAAAGTGGCCCGCGCCCAAGGTAATTTCGACGACAAGACGCTCGATCAGGTGGAGGCCTTCCTGAACGCACCGCTGGAATGGTCCAAAGCAAACGGCGGCGTCTACGAGCTGCCAAGTGCCGGATAGGATTCGCGCGCTTCCCTGTTAAGCTGACCTTATCGGTCGATCCATCGCAACCCTCCGCCAAAAAGCGGGGGGTTTTGCCGTTTTCTTGTGGATAAAAGCGAAATAGCTGGGGATGGATCGGTTGGGCTCCCCAGTTTTTTCTTTACATGCCTCACGATTGCTTACACCATATATTGTAAGGCAAGCGGGAAAAATCCGTAAACCTAGCGCTAAGACCTATAAATTGTTGCGGCGCGTATCGGGTGGGCAAACAAGAAGGCAGCAGGCATGACAAGCACAGAGCAATATCTTGATAGCGGTGAAATGCATCCAATTGATGTGGTCGAAACTTTGGCCGAACATTACGATTGGGCATTTGATCGTGTCGCCGAAGACCAGATCGCTATGGCGATCGAAGGGGCATGGCGCACCTATTCCATTACATTGGCGTGGTCGGCCTATGATGAAACCCTGCGAATGATCTGTTCGTTCGAAATGGCACCACCGGAAGAAAAGCTTCCGGCGCTGTTTCAGGCGATGAATCTGGCGAACGACAAATGCTGGGCGGGGTCGTTTTCCCTTTGGGATGAACAGCAGTTGATGGTCTACCGTTACGGCCTGATGCTTGGGGGCGGCGTTTCTGCAGCGCCCGAGCAGGTGGACCAGATGCTTTCAGCGGCTGTTATGGCTTGCGAGCGGTTCTATCCGGCCTTCCAGTTGATCTGCTGGGGTGACGAAACCGTTGAACGTGCGATGGATATCGCCATGTCAGAAGCTTACGGGCGCGCCTGAAGACAGATGCTGTAATGAAGCCTCGCAGTCGGGCTTGATTTCCCTATGGTCATCGCCCAAGGTCCGCCGTGACTCGGCAGGATTTTAAGAAGGTGATGACGTGACTTTGCAACGTGTGAATAAAGGCGGTCTTGTGCTGCTTGGCTGTGGGAAAATGGGCTCTGCTATGTTGCAGGGCTGGCTGGCCCAAGGGGTAAAACCCACGTCTGTTTCCATACTTGATCCGGCCCCGTCTGACTGGGTGCAAGCGCTGCAATCTGATGGTGTGGGCGTGAACACGGAGCTGCCAGAAGCGCCGGCGGTCTGTATCGTCGCAGTCAAACCGCAGATGATGGGCGATGCCTTGCCCCGATTGCAGGCAATGGGCAACGGGTCGACCGTCTTTATCTCGGTGGCCGCCGGAACCCCGATCGCCGCATTTGAAGCGGTTTTAGGGGCGCAGACCCCGATTATCCGCGCCATGCCGAACACGCCAGCGGCGGTGTCCAAGGGCATTACCGCGCTGATCGGGAACGAACAAACCTCAGAAGATGATCTGCAAATGGCCGAGAACCTGCTGCAAGCCGTCGGCCAGACTGTCCGGCTGGAAAATGAAGGGCAGATGGATGCGGTGACTGCGGTTTCGGGATCCGGTCCGGCCTATGTGTTCCACCTGATCGAAACGCTCGCCGCTGCGGGGCAGGCCGAAGGGCTGAGCGCGGAGCTGTCCCTGCAACTGGCCCGCGCCACCGTCGCGGGGGCAGGGGCCTTGGCGGAGCAGTCCGAGGATGATCCGGGGCAATTGCGTAAAAACGTCACTTCGCCCGGCGGCACAACAGCGGCTGCACTGGAGGTTCTGATGGATGATCGGGACGGATTTCCGGCGCTATTAAAACGGGGCGTAAAAGCCGCCGCAGACCGCAGTCGGGAGTTGGCGAAATGAGCAATCTTAAAGATGATATCATCAGCTTTGACGAATTCATGAAAGTCGATGTGCGCACCGGGGTGATCACCCGCGCCGAACCTTTTCCGGAAGCACGCAAGCCGGCGATCAAGCTTTGGGTGGATTTTGGCGGAAAGTTGGGGGAGAAAAAATCCTCGGCGCAGATCACCGCAAATTACACTCCAGAAACGCTGGTCGGGACGCAGGTTATGGCGGTGGTGAACTTTCCACCCCGCCAGATCGGTCCTGTGATGTCCGAGGTGCTGGTGCTGGGTGTGCCGGATGCAAACGGTGAAATCGTATTGGTGCGTCCCGATCAAACCGTGCCAGCGGGCGGGCGGCTGCATTAAGCGCCGCATGTGTGGCGACTTGGGAATCTGAGTATTTGAGGAACATTGAAGATGGCTGATTTGCCTAGAGTATTCGTGACGCGGCCCTTGCCGGATAAGGTGCTGGAAGAGGCTGCGCGGCATTTTGATCTGACGGTACGGGCCGAGACCCAACCCCTGAGCAAGAGTGAGATGGGTTCGGTTCTGGCAGAGTACGACGGGGTTTTGCCGACACTGGGTGATCCGCTGGGGGCGGATGTTCTGCCGGGTGCTGATAAAGCGCGTGTGCTGGCGAATTTTGGTGTGGGGTATAACCATATCGACGTGGCGGCGGCAGAGGCGGCTGGCATGGTTGTGTCCAACACGCCGGGGGCGGTGACGGACGCGACTGCGGATATTGCTGTGCTGCTGATGCTGATGACCGCGCGGCGCGCCAGTGAGGCGGAAGCGGCGGTGCGGGATGGCAGTTGGGAAGGGTGGCACCCGACTCAGTATCTCGGGCTGCATGTTAGCGGTAAAACCCTTGGTGTGATTGGCATGGGGCGGATCGGTAAGGCGATTGCGAAACGGTGCCACTTTGGGTTTGGGATGGATGTAGTGTTCTACAACCGCTCCACCGTTGCGGATTGTGGTGTGCCTGCGCGTCAGCTTGGCTCTGTGGCGGAAGTGATGGCGGCGGCGGATGTGGTGTCCTTATCCGTGCCCGGTGGTGCTGCGAACCAGCATATGATCGGTGCAGCTGAACTGGACGCGATGAAACCCCACGGCATTCTAGTGAACACAGCGCGGGGGGATGTGGTGGATGAGGCCGCTTTGATCGCTGCGTTGCAATCGGGCAGCATAGGTGGCGCAGGTTTGGATGTTTACGAGAACGAGCCAGAGGTGCCAGAGGCTCTGCGTGCATTAAAGAACGTGTCGCTGCTGCCCCATCTGGGCACCGCTGCACTGGATGTGCGCACACAGATGGGGTTGATGGCGGTCGAAAACCTGCGGGCCTTTTTCGCGGGTGAGGACGTGCCTAACAGGGTGACGGTTTAGCCCTTTAACAGGCTGTCCACCCATTCGGGTACGATTTGGCTGGCCGGGCCGTTACGGCTCTCGTCAAAGCTCGATGCGCCGAGCGAGGGTTCGAGGTTCAGTTCCAGCGTGCGCGCGCCTGCGTTGGCGGCTTCCTGTACGAAACCGGCGGCGGGGTAGACGTTACCGGATGTGCCGATGGAAACGAACAAATCGGCTTGATGCAGGCGGTCGTAGATTTCTTCCATATAGTAGGGCATCTCCCCGAACCAGACGATGTCCGGACGGGTCGCGGGCGTGCGGCAGTGGGGGCAGGGATCGTCGGGGTGCATCTCCGATGGCGCGTTCCACGTCTGTTCGCAAGCGGCACATTTGGCTCGGTTCAGGGCGCCGTGCATGTGCCAGACAGATTTGCTTCCGGCCCGTTCATGCAGGTCGTCTACATTCTGTGTCACAATCAGCAGGTTCTCCCCAATTTTACCCTCCAGCTTTGCGAGCGCGTCATGGGCAGCATTGGGTGCCGCGCTTTGGCTGTTGGCGCGGCGGGCGTTGTAAAACCCGTGGACCAGTGCGGGATCGGCGGCAAAGCCTTCGGGGGTGGCGACCTGTTCGATGGGGTATTTCTCCCATAGGCCGCCGGCATCGCGGAACGTGCCAAGGCCACTTTCGGCGGATATGCCTGCGCCTGTCAGAATGACGATCTTCATCTACAGTTCCTTCGCGTAATCGGGAATGGTCCATAAAAAAACCGGGGCCAGTGGCCCCGGCTGTTATCCGGTTTGCAATCCTGTGGGTTGCAATTACTCGCGGTTGCCGAACAGGGCCAGCAGCATCATGAACATGTTGAGGAAGTTCAGATAAAGACCCAGCGCGCCCATGATCGCGGATTTACCAAGCCATTCGTTGTCGCCGTGGTGCGCGTGTGCAAGGTAAGTGTTTTTGATGTTCTGCGTGTCATACGCTGTCAGACCCGCAAAGATCAGCACGCCGATCGCGTTGATTGCGAACATGATGGCAGGGGATTGCAGGAAGATGTTCAGGATCATCGCAACGATAATGCCGACCAGACCCATGAACAGGAAACTGCCCCAGCCGGAGATGTCTTTCTTCGTGGTATAGCCCCACAGGGACAAAGACGCGAAGGCAATCGCAGTCACGAAGAAGATCTGTGCGATGGAAAAGCCGGTGTAAACCGCGAAGATCCACGAAATCGACAGGCCCATCAGGGCGGCGAAGCCCCAGAACACCAGCTGTGCTGTGCCCAGTGACATTTTGTTAATCATCGCGCCGAAGCCGAAGACCACCGCCAGCGGAGCAAACATGATAACGTATTTGATCGGGCTGCTGAACATCGCTTGAAGCATGGCGACAGGGAAGATCAGTGTCGCTTCGCCATTTACAGCGCGGGCGAAATCCGTGCCGACGAAATAGGCGACGATGCCGGTAATGAACATCGCAACGCCCATCAGGCCGTAGACCTTGTTCATGTGCGCGCGCAAGCCTGCGTCGATCTGGGATGCTTCGACACCCACACCTGCGCGGCGGACTGTCTCGTATTGTGCCATTTGGTTTTCTCCTCGAAAATCTGTTGAACGTCCCACCGAGAATTCCGGAAGGGTTACAGAGAATATCGGTGGGATGGACCGATAATTCAAGAGAAACCCGTTGAAAATTGTGCTGTTAGACCTAGGATAGCACAATTTTCATGCCGGTTGCGCAGAGATCACCATTGCCAATGGTTCGGAGCGTCCCAAGCTCTGCGGCGGGCCTCGGCGCCGGCTTCGGCGCGGGTCAGGCCAATATCCCTGAGTTGGGCATCCGACAACCGCGTCAGTTGCAGGCGCTGGCGGCGCAGTTGCAATGCGTCACGGATACGGCACAACAGGCTGCGTTTGCCGCAAGCTGTACGGGGTAGGTGGGTTACAGTGGAGGTCATTGAGTTTCCCTTTTCGCTTTTCGGATATGAAATCCGTTTTTCATCAAACTTCTTGATATATAACTGGCATAGGGTTATTCATTTGAGAAACGAATATTTGTTCGGCTTAACATCAAGGAATTTGATATGGTGCGAAATCTAGACATTACTGCGCTGCGCAGCTTTGTGGCTGTGGCCGATACCGGCGGTGTCACGCGGGCGGCGGCGCAATTGAACCTGACTCAATCGGCGGTCTCTATGCAGTTGAAACGGCTGGAGGAATCATTGGGGCAGAGCCTGCTCGACCGCGCCAATCGCAGCGTGACCCCGACCGCGCAAGGGGAGGTGATGCTTAGCTACGGGCGGCGCCTGTTGGCGCTGAATGATGAGGTCTGGAACCGTATGACCGACCAGAAGTTTGAGGGCGAGATCGTCTTTGGCGTGCCCCATGACATCGTCTATCCCCATATCCCGAAGGTGTTAAAACGGTTCTCTACGGCCTATCCCAAGGTCAAAGTAAAGATGGTGTCTTGCTACACATCAGAGCTGAAGCGCCAGTTCGAGGCGGGTGACTGCGATGTGATCCTGACGACAGAAACCGGTGGAGCAGAAGATTCGGTCCGCCTCACCAGTCTTGACCTCACATGGTACGGGGCACAGCAAGGGACCACTTGGAGGGAGCGCCCGTTGCGCGTTGCGTTTGAAACCCAGTGTATTTTCCGCCCGATTGCCCTCAAAGCGCTGGACGAAGCGCAGATACCTTGGGAGATGGCAGTGGAATCCATGTCTTCTATGACGGTAGAGGCGTCTTTAAGCGCGGACCTCGCGGTGCAAGCGCGCCTGAAAGGGACGGCGCCCCCATATCTGGAGGCAATCCCGCAGGGCGCTTTGCCGGACTTGCCGGAGTTCCAGATTAATATGATGGTCACTCCCGCCAGCCGCAATGAAATGGCACCGCTTCTGGCTGAAATGGTGCGCGAAGAGTACTGTTGTAGTGTGGAGCCATCGCAACGGATGCGACTTGCAGTCTAACCGCGCTGCATTCGGGCGCTAGGAACGGAGGGCTGGTTTCACGCCAGCCCTGAAAACACGATGCTTGGCATTGGAATCTTATAGCACCCCTCTGACAAGTATCGCGATGCCGCTTCATCTATTTCTTCTCGAATGGATGCCTGCACGCTGACCTCTTGCCTGTGTAGTATCAGCGGAACGCGGACACCGAACGTCATGAAGAACTCAAAGAAACTGGGGCCCGGTGCATAAAGAATATTTTCGACAATCTCTGCCTTGATGTCGGTGAAACCGGCCTTTTGCATCATTTCTGAAACATGAGTTTCGTTAGACAAAGCGTATGCATCCGGCGCTGGGTCTGCCCGAGCCATGTCCGCATGGCTTTTAATAACATCAAGCAGCAGTTGATAACATTCAGACCGATCCGGCCCGAGCCATTGACTAAAAGCAAATCTGCCGGCTGGCTTTAGAACACGCCTAGCCTCTGCTATTGCACGTTCAGGGTCAGTCACGTGAAATAAAACAAAGTTGCACAGCACTGCATCAAAAGTACCATCTCGCATCGGCAAATTTTCAATGTCAGCGATGGAAAACTTGATGTCCGGAAATTGGGTTTTGGCCTGCTCGACCATTCCTTCAGAGAAGTCGATGCCCTCAACGTCTGCGCCAAGCAACTTCGCAGTTGCTGCTACATAACCCGGTCCGCAGCCCGCATCCAGAATCTTCGCGCGGGGGAAAATACGAGCGTGGTCCAGCAGCTTGGGAATAGTTTGAAGTGTGGCCCGTGCAGTAGCATCGCCGTAAATGTTGGCACGCGAAGACCAACCGTCGCGCTCGCCATCTCTAAATGCCGAATAATCCACCTTTGATCTCCTTTGCCCTCCCCCCGAACAAAGTATACCAGATTTTGGCAATCGCAGCAAAGTTGCCGTCGATTGGGGAATGTTAGGGGCGGGTTTGACGCCCCTGTTGGCAACTTACGCGGTGGTAATCACGACTTTACCGGTCGCCTTGCGGGTGCGTAGCAGTTCCAGACCCTCGTTGGCTTGTTCCATCGGCAGGGTATGGCTGACATGGGGTTTGATCTTGCCGTCTGCATACCACTCCAGCAGTTTGGCCAGACTGTCGTTCAGCACTGCGGGGTTGGTTTTGGAATATCCGCCCCAGTAATAGCCGATCACTGTCAGGTTTTTCACCAGCAGGATGTTGGCTGGAATTAGGGGCACCTCGCCCGAGGCAAAACCTAGCGGGATCAGGCGGCCTTCGGGGTTCGTGGCACGCAAAGCCTCTTTGAACAGGTCGCCGCCGATGGGATCATAGACAACATCTGCGCCGCCAAGCGCCTTAACCTGTTCGCGCAAATCGCCGCTGTCGGAATCAATCAGGTGATCCGCGCCAGCTTCTTGCGCGATCTTCAGCTTTTCAGCGCCGCGCGCCACGGCGATAACTTCAGCCCCCATCAGTTTACCCAGTTCGACTCCGGTCAGGCCGACGCCGCCAGACGCGCCAAGCACCAGCAGGCGTTCGCCCGACTGCATCCGCGCCCTGTGGTCCAGCGCAAGATGGGCGGTGCCATAGCCAACAGGGAAGGCTGCCGCATCGACCATCGGCATGGTGTCTGGAATAGGCAGGCAAATGTCCGCATCCACCGCGGCATATTCGGCAATGCCACCACTGCCGATGTAAGACATAACCCTCTGGCCCACGGTAAGGCGGTCAACATCTGTGCCGACGGCTTCGATGATTCCGGATATTTCCATCCCGATGGTGAATGGCATCTGCGGTTTTTCCTGATAGGTGCCTTTCACCATCAGCGTATCTGCGAAATTCAGCGCACAGGCGGCAACGCGGATCAGCACCTGTCCGCTGGTCGGTTCCGGTTTCTGAACCTCACGCAATTCCAGCGGGGTTTCGTGGCGGATGACTTGCATTGCACGCATTCGTGTTTTCCTCCTCATAATTTTGCTAAGGTCTAAACGAAGTTTATGCAGAGGTGAAACGGGGGATTCTGCCGAATAAACGCACAAATGAGACTTTTAGTGAAAGAAAAGGCAAAAAAGTTTTTGCATAATGCAAAAAAATCTGCATTTTCGCTCTCAGACCCGCGAACATGTTAAACGATCACCTTTAGATTGCATGCAATTTGCGTTAGCACGTTAAGAGAAAGTTCATGGGGGCGAATGTGGGATGAGTCGCCCTACGGTTAAATTAATAAATCAAATTTTGAAAAGCAGATCCGCCTACCGCCCGTATTTGGGATGGGCGGAATTAATTTGTCATTAGACAGGACAGTGGAGACTCTTTTTATGAAACATCCAGTTGATATTCATGTTGGTAAGCGCGTGCGGCACCGTCGTTGGATGCTTGGCGTGACACAACAACAGCTTGGCACCAAAGTCGGTATCAAGTTCCAACAAATCCAGAAGTACGAAACCGGTATGAACCGGATCAGTGCATCGCGGCTTTGGGACATTGCCGAAGCTCTGGAAGTTCCTGTCAGCTTCTTCTTTGAAGGGTTCGATAAATCGGACGAGATCCTCGAGGCGGAAATGCAGGCTGCTGGCGAAGCGCAGCAAGGCGATCTTCTTTCGGATAAAGAGGCGCTTGAACTGGTGCGTTCCTACTATGCAATTCCCGAGAATCAGCGCCGCAAGCTTTTTGATCTGGCCAGAGTCCTTAGCGCAAGCTGAACCATCCGGCTGGATTATCGCCCCGTTTCAGGCTAGACGCGCAGTTGTTTCAGACAACGAAGTAATAATTGAGCGCGCCTATGCCTAAGACTGCCCCGTTATCACCCGATTTACATGACGAACTGGTTGGCGTTGCCCATCTGCTTGCAGATGCAGCGCGCCCCATTGCCTTGCAGTATTTTCGCGGGGCCGGGCAGGATATCGAAAACAAACTGGCCGGAGATTTCGATCCGGTCACTGTGGCAGATCGCCTGATCGAGCAAAAGATGCGGGAACTTTTGGCAGAGCATCGACCGCAGGACAGCATCCTTGGCGAAGAATTTGCCGCCTATGAAGGCAGCAGCGGGCTGACGTGGGTACTTGATCCGATTGACGGCACACGGGGCTTTATTTCGGGCACACCCACATGGGGCGTATTGATCGCAGTCGGGCCCGAAGACGGCCCGTTGATCGGTATGATTGACCAGCCCTTCACAAGCGAACGGTTTGTCGGAACGCCGCAATTCGCACAGTTGCAGCATCCCAGCGGCGATCGCCCCTTGGAGGTGAGAAAGTTAGTGGATTTACAAGACGCTATCCTGTTCACGACCTTTCCAGAGATTGGCACCAAGCAGGAGCAAGCCGCGTTTAATCGGGTGCGTGATCGGGTGAAACTGGCCCGCTACGGGATGGATTGCTACTCTTACGGGTTGCTCGCTGCGGGGCAGATCGATCTAGTGGTTGAGGCACAGTTGAATGCCTATGACATTCAGGGCCCTCTGGCTGTGATCCAAGCTGCCGGAGGTATTGTGACCAACTGGCAGGGCGGTCCTGCCCACAATGGCGGGCAGGTCATTGCGGCTGGTGATCCCACGCTTCATGCCGCCGCCTTGAAACTGTTGCAGTCTGATGGCGCGGTATAAAGGACGGGTGTAAGAGCCGTCAGTAGTGTCCGGATTTAATTCCGTTATAGAAATCAAATGTTTCCAGCGGAATAACGCCCGATACGATGACCCCGAACAGACCCAGCCAGATCACCGCAGAAATACCGGTCACAATTAGTGCCCGCTTGCCAAGTTGAGGGTTCGCAGGGGCTGAGGGCGGGGTGCCTTTGACCACATCACCATCTTCGGTCTGACTCTTGAGCCGGATCGGAAGGACGATAAACAGGGTCATAAACCAGACCACTGCATAAAGAACGAGAGCTGCGCCGATTGTCATCTAGATTTGTTCCAGTTCAACAAGGGTTCCGGTGAAGTCTTTGGGGTGGAGGAAAAGAACAGGTTTGCCGTGGGCGCCGATCTTCGGCTCGCCGCTGCCCAGAACCCGTGCTCCGCTGGCTTGCAGCCGATCCCGCGCCGCAAGAATATCGTCCACTTCGTAGCAGATATGATGGATGCCGCCGGCAGGGTTCTTGTCAAGAAACCCCTGAATGGGAGAATTCTCGCCCAGCGGGTAGAGCAATTCGACCTTGGTGTTGGGCAGTTCGATAAACACAACCGTAACCCCGTGATCCGGTTCGTCCTGCGGTGCGCCCACATTCGCCCCAAGCGTATCGCGGTACTGCGCACAGGCTGCTTCCAGATCCGGCACGGCAATCGCCACGTGATTCAAACGTCCAATCATCTTAATCTCCTCTAGTCCGGTCAGTCAGATATGGCGCGCAGCTCCGGTCTTGGCAACGCGACAAAGGGCGCATCCGCTTGGTGGACTCGCTTATTTTAAGAAAACCTTACGCTTATTAGGAAACTGTTAGCACATTTGGGGTTCAATGAGGCGAGTTCCTTGCAACTAATCGGGGGGCAGACATGCCACATGATATAGATCCCTTTACTGCCAGTTTCGCCCGCAGCAGACCATTGTTGGGGGTGACGATCCTTCTGGCTGAAGACAGCAGGTTTTGTTCGGAAGCTGTTCGTTTGATGGCTTTGCGCAGCGGGGCGCGGTTGCGTCGCGCGGATTGCATAAGGTCCGCTTATAGCCACCTGAAACTATATAAACCGGATTTGGTGATCGTTGATCTGGGGCTGCCGGATGGATCAGGGCTTGATCTGATTCGCGATCTTGCCGGACAAAACAGGCCCGAGCAGACCATCATCGCCCTGAGCGGGGATAACAGTGACGGGGTGGAGGCAAGGGTGTTGAAGGCAGGGGCGCAAGGTTTTCTGACCAAACCTATCCGCAGTCTTTCAATTTTTCAGGATCGCATTGTTTCGGTGCTGGCCGTCCATCGTGCGGGGCAAGCCCATACTGCCACGCCGGTGACATTTGACGTAGGGGACACGATGGATCTCGACCGGCAGGCGCTGTTTGATGATCTGGACCGCATAAGCAAAATCCTTGAAACGGCGCTCCCGGACGGCGACCGCCAGCAATTGCGCTATTGTGCGCAATTTGTGGATAGTGTTGGCCAAACCGCACGCGATGCAGAGCTTACACAACACGCGCGGCGGTTCTTCCGGCAGATGGAAACCGGGGCGCAAGGGCACATTAGTGGACAGCAGATGTTGCAAATTCTACGCCGCAAACTTTCAGAGAACACACCCCTGATCCGCAACCGCGAATATGTGGCGTGACCCTGCGGGCAGGCCTCCAAAACAGTAATGTGAAAGGGTGAAAAAAAGGCGGAATGCCGTTTTAAGACTATCAGTCCGGCCAGTTTCAGCGCAGATTTGCCTTATGACATATCTCTCGAATCCCTGGCGGTCCAAGGGCCTGCCCCCGCAATCCGGTTTGGCCGATGGTCAAATCACAACGGACGATCACCTTGTTCTTAAGCTTCTCAGCCACTGTCCGGCCCACGCTGCGACACCGTTGGTCTGCGCGCAGGAACTGGCTGGCACGCTCGGCATTGAAAGCCTATACATTAAGGATGAACGCACGCGCATGGGGCTGGGCAGTTTCAAAGCGCTCGGGGCTGCGTTCTCTATCGCGAAGACGGCCTATCTGAAAGCGGGCGACGCCATCGCCGATCCGCAGGTGGCGAAAACAGCGTTGAAGGGTCAGGTGTTTGTGACGGCCAGTGCTGGAAACCACGGGCTCTCTGTGGCAGCAGGGGCCAGAGTTTTCGGCGCGCGCGCGGTGATCTATCTGGCGCAAACGGTGCCATCCGGTTTCGCGCAACGTTTGCGTGATATAGGGGCCGATGTGGTCGTGGAAGGCGCGGATTACGAGGCGAGCATGGATGCCGCCGCCAAAGCAGCAGGCGATAACGGCTGGCGCTTGCTATCGGACAGCACGTGGGAAGATGATACCTCTGGCCAGGATGTGATGGAGGGGTATCTGGCGCTGAGCGCGGAGATGTTCGCGCAATATGAGGCAAAAAACGATGCGCCACCCACGCACGTTTATTTGCAAGCTGGCGTTGGCGGACTGGCGGCAGCCGTGGCTGCGTCTTTGCGCCAGCATTGGGGGGATGACGTGCAGATCACAGTCGTGGAACCCACCGCCGCACCTGCGTTATTGGAAAGCATCCGTGCAGGAAAACCTGTGGCGACTGAGGGGCCTGCGTCCAATATGGGGCGGCTGGATTGTAAGGAACCTTCGCATCTTGCGCTCAAAGCGCTGGCACAGGATGCAGACGGCTTTTTGACGCTCCAAGACGGTGATGTAGCGGAAAAGATAGAGCAACTTGAACCCTTTGGCTTGCAAACCTCTCCGTCAGGTGGCGCAGGCTTTGCCGGCGCCGTGTCCGATGCGGCGCAACTTGGCGCAAAGGCGCGGGTATTGGTGATTCTGTCAGAAGGTCCGGCGGATGACTGATTTTCCGGCCGCCGAATTTGCAGCCCGTTTCAAACGGGCGCAAACCCTTATGGCGGCGGCCGATTTCGACGCGCTTTTGCTTACTACAGAGGCAGAAGTCAGGTATTTTACCGGTTTCCGCAGCCTGTTCTGGCAGAGCCCAACCCGCTCGTGGTTTGTCATCCTGCCCCAATCCGGAGCACCCGTGGCTATCATTCCGGCCATCGGCGCGGATTTGATGGGGCGAACCTGGATCAATGACATACGCAGCTGGCCCAGCCCGCGCGGGTTTGACGAAGGCATCAGCCTGTTGGTCGAAGCATTGTCGCCCTACCGCAGAATCGGCCTGCCCATGGGCGAGGAATCCAGCCTGCGGATGCCATTAACCGATTTCCAAACGCTGCAATCCTCTCTGAAAGCAAAGTTTGCAGATTGTACCCCGCTGATAAAATCCCTGCGAACGGTCAAATCCGAAGCGGAAATCGAGATTCTGAAAGAAATCTGCCAGATCGGTTCCCGCGCGTTCTCCCGCGTTCCAGATTTCGCAACTGCAGGCACACCATTGTCCGAGGTGTTCCGACGCTTCCGCATCGCTTTGCTGGAAGAAGGCGCCGAAGAAACGCCCTATGTCGTGGGCGGCGCAGGGCAGGGCGGCTATACGGATGTGATCTCGCCGCCGGACGCATCGCCACTGGCGCAGGGTGATGTGCTGATGCTGGACACAGGTGCCAGCCTGAAAGGATATTTCTGCGATTTTGATCGAAACTTTGCTATCGGCACCGCCAGTGACGCAGCCCGCGCGGCCCACGCTCGGCTTTGGGATGCAACCGAAGCGGGGTTGGAGGCCGCCCGCGCGGGGACAACGACGGCGCAGCTTTTTGTGGCGATGCAAAGCGTGTTGAAAGGCGGGTCCGATGTGGGGCGCTATGGTCACGGGCTCGGGATGCAGTTGACGGAATGGCCGTCCATCGCCGCCCATGACCACACCGAATTGCAGGCGGGGATGGTTCTGACGCTGGAGCCCTCGCTAATGTTGGATGAAACCCGTATGATGGTGGTCGAAGAAAACATCCTGATCACCAAAGATGCTCCGGTGCTGCTGACGCAGCGTGCACCGCGTGAGCTGCCGGTGATCTGACACAACAAGGCAGGGGCGCATATGGCACAGCAATTTGAAACCGATCAGGGCTACGGGGATCATGCGGCGCTGGGCCTGATTGTTCTGTCCACAGATGAGACCATGGAACCTGAGCTGTCCGGCGTCTTCGGCCCCGCAAGGGTTCCAGTCTATCACAGCCGCTTGCCCAGTCAGGCAGATGTGACGCCAGAAACGCTGGCGCAAATGGAAGCGGACCTCCCTGCGAGCGCGGCGCTTCTGCCACAGGGTGTGTCTTTCGGGGCGATCGGCTACGGCTGCACGTCCGGCGCGACCATTATTGGCGAAGACCGCGTTGCGGCCTGTGTCCACACCTCTCATGAGGGTGTTCCTGTGACAAACCCGATGTCCGCCGTCATGGCCGCCTGCCGTGCGCTTGGGGCGGAAAAGATCGGATTTCTAACGCCTTATGTGGCAGATGTCTCGGCGGCGATGCGTAACTTGTTGGAAGATAATGGTTTTGCCATCACGGGTTTCGCCAGCTTTGAAGAAGGGCGCGAAAAAGTTGTCGCTCGAATTGCAGAAAAGTCAGTGCTGACAGCGGTTGAGGAACTGGGGCAGGGAGATTGCGATCTGGTCTTTGCCTCCTGCACCAACCTGCGCGCGTTCAACATAATTGAACAGGCCGAGGCGCGGATCAACAAGCCGGTAATTTCCAGCAATTCCGCGCTGGCATGGCATCTGGCCCATCTGGCGGGGCGCAAGGTGCCGGGGCCGGGGCGGTTGTTTGCGCTCTGAACCATGTTAATCCGGACGGATGGGGCTATTTCTTGGGGTTTTCCTTTGGCAAAGGGCTGGTTAGAAGGTGTCGATGACTTTTAGGCGGGACTGAACCGATGGCGATGGAAAAGAATTTTGATGCGGCCAAATCCGAGGCGGCAATTTTCGAGAAATGGGAAACGGCAGGGGCCTTCCGCGCGGGAGCCAACAAATCCCGCGATGAAGCTTTCACCATCATGATCCCGCCGCCCAACGTGACGGGCGCGCTGCACGTGGGCCATGCGTTCAACAACACTTTGCAGGACATTATGATCCGCTGGCACCGGATGCGCGGCTTTGATACACTCTGGCAGCCCGGACAGGATCACGCGGGTATTGCGACCCAGTTGCAGGTGGAAAAACAGCTTGCTGCGGAAGGCGGACCGACCCGCGCCGAAATGGGCCGCGATGCGTTTTTGCAGCGGGTTCACGCATGGAAAGACGAAAAAGGCGGCACCATTATTTCCCAGCTGAAACGCCTTGGCGCGTCCGCGGATTGGGAGCGAAACGCCTTTACCATGGACAAGAATTTCCATGATGCGGTGCTGAAAGTTTTCGTCGATCTTTACAACAAGGGCCTGATCTATCGCGGTAAACGGCTGGTAAACTGGGACCCCCATTTTGAAACCGCCATTTCCGATCTGGAAGTCGAAAATATCGAGATCGACGGCCATATGTGGCACTTCAAGTATCCGCTGGCGGGTGGCGAAACCTATGAATACGTAGAAAAAGACGAGGACGGCAATGTCACCCTGCGCGAAACGCGGGACTATATTTCCATCGCGACAACGCGGCCTGAAACCATGCTGGGGGACGGTGCGGTTGCGGTGCACACCAAAGACGAACGCTATGCGCCGATTGTGGGCAAACTTTGCGAAATTCCGGTTGGTCCAAAAGAACACCGCCGCCTGATCCCGATCATCACCGACGATTACCCCGATCCCGAATTCGGGTCCGGCGCTGTGAAGATTACTGGTGCGCATGATGCGAACGACTATGGCGTGGCCAAGCGTAACAATATTCCGCTGTATCGTTTGATGGATACGAAGGCGCGGATGCGCGATGACGGTATGGCCTATGCCGATGCGGCCGAACGGGCCGGTGAACTGGCCAAAGGGGGCGACTTTACCGAGTCGGACGTGGAGCAGATCAATCTGGTGCCCGATGCCTATCGCGGTATGGACCGGTTTGAGGCCCGCAAGGCAGTGATCGCAGATATTGACGCCGAAGGTCTGATGATCGAGGTGGAGGACAAGAAAATCCAGCAACCTTTCTGTGACCGATCCAAAGTGGTGATGGAGCCGATGCTGACCGACCAGTGGTACGTGGACGCGGCCAAACTGGCGGTGCCTGCGCTGGAAAAGGTGAAGGATGGGACCGTTCGCATCCTGCCGGAGCGGGACAAGAAGGTTTACTACCACTGGATGGAAAACATCGAGCCGTGGTGCATTTCCCGCCAGCTTTGGTGGGGTCATCAGATCCCCGTTTGGTACGGTCCGCGAATGGAAAACGGCCAGATTATTCCGCAGGCCCCGTGGAAGGAATTCTGTGCGGCCAATGAATCCGATCTGACCAAACAGACACTGGATTACTACGGCGGCACGGTGCTGCTGGTGGATGAAGAGCCCGAAAACGTCACCCTTGGTGGGCCACTCGGGCTGGCCGGAGCAGTGCCTGTCTGGCGTGATCCGGACGTGCTCGATACGTGGTTTTCCTCCGGTCTCTGGCCCATCGGGACGCTCGGCTGGCCCAATGACACCGAGGAACTGAAACGGTATTTCCCGACTTCCACGTTGATCACCGGCTTTGACATCCTGTTTTTCTGGGTCGCACGGATGATGATGATGCAGCTGGAGGTGGTGAAGGAAATCCCCTTTGATACGATCTACTTGCACGCACTTGTGCGGGACGAGAAGGGCGTGAAAATGTCCAAAACGCTCGGCAATGTGGTGGACCCGCTGGACCTTATCGACGAATTTGGTGCGGATGCGTTGCGATTTACCATGACCTCTATGGCGGCTCTTGGCGGGACGCTGAAACTGTCAGTGGATCGGGTGAAGGGAAACCGGAACTTTGGCACCAAACTGTGGAACGCAGCAAGGTTTGCAGAGTTCAACGAAGCTACGCCCCAGCCTGATTTTGATCCTTCCAAGGTTGAGCAAACGCTCAACAAATGGATCGTGGGTGAAACCGCGAAGGTGCGTGAAACGGTTGACACCGCGTTGGAGCAATACCGCTTTAACGACGCGGCCAACGGGCTTTATGCCTTTGTCTGGGGCAAGGTTTGCGACTGGTATGTGGAGCTGTCCAAACCATTGTTGCAAGGCGATGACGAAGCCGCCAAGGCGGAGACCAAGGCGACCCTGTCCTGGACGCTGGATCAATGCCTGATCCTGTTGCACCCGATTATGCCATTTATTACCGAACAACTTTGGGGTGATATTGCTGAACGCCAGAAGATGTTGATTCATGCGGATTGGCCGACCTATGGCGCGGAACTGGTAGATGCGGATGCAGACCGCGAGATGAACTGGGTGATCAGCCTGATCGAACAGGTCCGCTCGGTACGCTCTGAAATGCGGGTGAATGCCGGTGCAAAAATTCCGATGGTGCAGCTGGCATTGGATGATGCCGGTAAGGCGGCGCTGGATCGCAACCTGCCGATGATCATGCGTCTGGCGCGGATTTCCGAACTGACCTCTGCGCAAGAGGCGCCAAAGGGCGCGGTGACATTGCCGGTAGAGGGCGGCTCCTTCTGTTTGCCTTTGGCTGATGTCATTGATGTTGAAGAAGAAAAGGCGCGTTTGCAAAAGGCGATCGACAAGCTTGGCAAGGAAATCGGCGGGTTGAAAGGCAAGCTGGCTAACGAAAAATTCGTCGCCAACGCGCCCGAAGCCGTCGTGGCCGAGAACCGCGACCGTCTGGAAGCCGCAGGTGTTGAACAGGACACCCTGCAAGCGGCGTTTGATCGGGTTGCCGCGCTCGGCTAATCAAAAAAACCGCAAAAAAAGACCCCGGCTCAAAGGCCGGGGTTAGTCTGGGCTGCGCGGTATAATCGCGCGGGTTGCGTCTGTGAGGCAGAACCAAGCAACCAGAGCCCGAGGGGTAAGAGCAGTTACCCGAAACAATCAGTGTGGGGCGCCAAGGCTTGGAAACAGGGTTCCCGTGGCCGGATCATGGCGCAAAGTCAGGAAGGCTTTGTCATCCTCCATCGGCGCGGCATGAACCAGATTGAGCTTTCGCAAGTCGAGAACGGGGAGCGCCCGTTTCGCACGATTTACGCGGTTCGTGAAATCTTTCAAACGTATCGGTTTCATTGGCAGCCACCCTATCTGGCAGTTTCTACACAATATAAGGTAGGTCGGGACGGCGGATCGTCAACACGGGGTAGCCGTGGGGGCTATGTAGGGCATCCGGTGGGCGCTTTGGGAAACGGTTGCAAAAATCGCTATTCTGCAAGCTTGGTACCCTTCGCAGCATGATCTGCTATCAGTTTCCAATATCTCTGTCGGCTCTTAGCCTTGTAGGCCCAGCCGTGATCGTGTTGAAGAGTGTAAAGACTTTATGCTGCGGATGAGGAGACAGCCATGACCGGCCCGATGTACACAAAACTGGTGGAAACCCTGCCGTCAGCAGTGCCTTTTGTCGGGCCGGAAACACAGGAACGGGCGCGGGGTCGCAGCTTTGCAGCACGTCTTGGTGCCAATGAGAACGTCTTTGGTCCAAGCCCCCACGCCATTGCTGCAATGACCAAAGCCGCCGGAGAGGTCTGGCAGTACGGCGATGCAGAAAGCTATGATCTGAAACAGGCGCTGAGCCGGTTGCATTCCATTGAGCCGGAAAACATCATTGTTGGCGAAGGAATCGACGGTCTGCTCGGCTATATCGCGCGGATGTTTGTTGAACCGGGTGTGAAGGTTGTGACGTCTCAAGGGGCTTATCCTACGTTCAACTACCATGTGGCAGGGTTTGGCGGCGAACTGGTGACGGTGCCGTTTAAGGGCGATTACGAAGACCCCGTTGCGCTGATGGAAAAAGCGGCAGAAGTCGGCGCGCGGTTGGTCTATCTGTCCAACCCCGACAACCCGATGGGCACGGTTCATAGCGCCGATGTCATTCAAGCTGCGATTGATGCGGTGCCGGAGAACTGCCTGTTTATCCTAGACGAAGCCTATATCGAATTTGCCCCCGACGGCCATGCACCTGCGCTTGATACCGAGGACCGCAGGGTGATCCGGATGCGCACGTTTTCAAAGGCTTACGGCATGGCAGGCGCACGAATCGGTTACGGGATCGGGCAGGCGGATCTGATCACCAGTTTTAATAAAATCCGCAACCATTTCGGGTTGAGCCGGATCAGTCAGGCAGGGGCGCTCGCGGCGGTACAGGACCAGCGCTATTTGCAACAAACCGTGCAAAGAGTGGCGCAGGGGCGCAAGCGGATTGAAGAAATCGCGGCAGAGCAGGGGTTGTCTGTGGTGCCCTCCGCTACCAATTTTGTCGCCATTGATTGCGGGCAGGATGCGGCCTTTGCTAAGGCGGTTTTGGATCAACTGGTAGCGCGGGACATTTTCGTCCGGATGCCCTTTGTTGCGCCGCAGAATCGCTGTATCCGCCTGTCGGTCGGGACGCCTTCGGATTTGTCCTTGTTCGAATTGCAATTCCCGCTCGCGCTGGAAGCGGCCAGCGGCGATTAACTATAGTACTGCGCTTAAAACAGCGAGCGCGGCGATCTCGGCGATTTGCTGGCATCCGCCCAAGACATCGCCGCTATAGCCCCCGATCCGCCGCCAAGCCAGCCAGCAAAGCGGCAGGCAAACCAAAAGCGTCACCAGCATCAGCGGGATCGCCAGCAGGCCAAGGCACAGTAGAGAGAGCACCAGCGCAAGCGCGGCGGCGACAAGGACTGTAGGCGCGGTAACCATACCGACGGTTGCCGCAAATCCATCCGGCCGCGCCAGCGGCATTGCATACATAACCAGCACCATTGGCAGACGGCTGATCGCGCCCACGGCAACGAAGGCGGCCAGCCAATTCCCTTCGATAACAGTGCCATAACCGGACCACCGTGCCAGAAGGACCACGATTAAGGTGGCCGCGCCAAATGCGCCGATGCGGCTGTCTTTCATGATTTCCAAACGGCGGGCTGGTGTGGTTCCCCCGCCAAATCCATCGGCACAATCCGCGATGCCGTCTTCGTGCAAAGCGCCTGTCATCAGCATCAGTACACCCAACCCGCTCGCCGAAGCGATGCCTGTCGAAACGCCGATCCAATGGAGCGATATCGCAATCAGACCGGCCACCAGCCCCAGAACCGCCCCGACCAGAGGATAGGCCCAAGCAGCCTGCGCTGCCCGTTCACCGGCCCGCGCATGGTTAACGGGCAAAGGAATGCGCGTCAGAAGGGTGAAAGCGGCGGCAATGTCTACCGGATCGAGATCGGGTTTGGCAAACCCTGTACTGCGCATGTCGTTCATGGGGGGTAGGCCTTCGCGAATCCGGTGTTACAGCGTGGAATTTATGGGTAAACACAGCGCCAGACAACAAAACTTCCGCCACGGACGGGCGTAAACGGGGATAACTGACCTATGACACAACCTTTTTCGAGCCTTGCAGACTTTAAGGCCGTTTTGGAGCAGGCAAGCGGTCCGGACGGGTCCGCAATTGAGGCAGCGCAAGAGCGCAATAACCAGTTAACCAAACCACCAGGCGCGTTGGGCCGGCTCGAAGATTTGGCCGTTTGGTATGCCGGATGGCGCGGGGATGCTACGCCAAGGATTGAAAACCCCCAAGTTGTTGTTTTCGCTGGAAATCACGGTGTTGCCGCGCGGGGTGTTTCCGCCTTTCCGGCAGAGGTAACAGCCCAGATGGTGATGAACTTTCAACACGGCGGGGCGGCGATTAACCAGCTCTGCGCCACTTTCGGGGCCAATCTGGACGTGATCGCACTGGATCTCGATACGCCCACAGCCGATTTCACTGCCGGTCCCGCGATGAGCGAAGACGAAGTGGTTACTGCGCTATCCACCGGCTGGAACGCTGTTGATCCAGCGGCGGATTTGTTCGTAGCCGGAGAGATGGGGATCGGAAACACCACCTCCGGCGCGGCGATCTGTGCAGCTCTGTTTAGCGGCAGCGCAGAGGATTGGGTCGGGCGTGGCACCGGAGTTGACGATGCAGGATTGGCTTTGAAAGCGCGGGTCGTCACCGAGGGTTTGGCGGCAAATCCGCAGGCAAAAGGCAATGGACTAGAGACGTTGCGCTGTTTAGGCGGCCGCGAACTGGCGGCGATGGCGGGGGCGATCGCGTCGGCGCGCTTTCATAAAATACCCGTAATAATTGATGGATTTATTTGCACGGCCGCTGCTGCTTGTCTGGAAAAGACCTGTGAAGGTGCGCTTGATCATACCGTGGCCGGCCACCAGTCCCGTGAAGCAGGCCATGTGCAGGCGTTGCAGGAAATTGGAAAAGAACCTCTACTTTCTATGGGGTTGCGGCTTGGTGAAGGGTCTGGCGCAGCCTTGGCTATCGGCGTTCTCAAAGCGGCACTTGACTGTCATTCCGGCATGGCCACCTTTGCGCAGGCAGGTGTAACGGACGGCGGATGATCGTGGGGCGATAGAGGAATTGTTAAGGAATCAGCGCTAGCGTCTACCTATTCCAGTCAGGGATGGGCGGACGACAGCTTGAAACACGATACGATCTCACAAGAACACCCTCGAACGCTAAGCGACCTACAGCGGTTTGAGGAAGCCTCCTCGGAGGCTGGTCTTATGCGCCGCTACATTCGGGGCCGTACGGCGGCGCTGCCGGTGCGCCTGATATTGGCGATCGTCGGTTGTGCGCTCATTTCGGCGTTAATCTCACCTTATTATGCGCTGCTTGTGGCAATTGTCGTTTTTCCGTTAGAAATGCTGGAATATTTGATACTTGCGCGGGTCCGGCAGCGGGAGAATTTCGTCGGCATTGGGGTCAGTTACCGCGTTACCCTCGTCAGCCTTTTGCAAGTTTCGGGTCTCGGCGCAGGTGTGGTAATGGCAGGCACATATTCCGAAAGTTTGCGAATGTTCAGTTGGGCCTATCTGTTCGGGGCCATCATGAATTCCCTTTTAATGGCGCGTTTCCATCCCCCGTCCCACAAAGTCAGGCTTTTTGTATTGGGATTGGCGGGGGCCATCATTCTGGTTCATTCCGTTCTTAACCGTTCTGCCAAAGTTGAGGTGATTGCATCCGAACTGGCGGCCGTTGCCTCTATGATCTTGATCGTCGCTTATCTCTTCTCGCATCTGGCGCACAGGGGGAACCGCAGCCGCGAAGCTGAACGCGCGCTTATCATGAAATCAGAAGAAGCTGGCCGTCTTGCGCTGGTAGCAGAGCACGCATCGGATAGCATCGTGTTGATGGACACGGATCGGAAAGTGACGTGGGTAAATTCCCGCTTTACTGCCCTAACCGGTTATACTGCGGGGGAGGTGATCGGCCGAAAAATCGGTGATCTGCTCAACCACCAATTCACAGACTTGCGCGTTGTCGAAAACATGGAGCAAAAGGTATCGGGCGGCACGCCCGCAACGGCACGAATTCGAAACCGGACGAAGGCGGGTAGGGCATTTTGGATGGAAACACACCAAACTCCGTTTTATTGCGAAAACGGCTCCGTCGCTGGCTATATCGCAGTGGAGCGCGATGTAACCGAGACGGTCCGACAAGAGAAAGAACTGCGTGATGCGCTTGTCCGCGCTAAGAAAGCGGGTGCGGCCAAGACCGAGTTCTTATCCCGCATGAGCCACGAATTGCGCACCCCGGCAAACGGGTTGTGCGGCGGGGTTGAGCTTCTTAAAGACACGAGGCTGAGCTTGGACCAGACTGAGGCCCTGAACATTCTCGATAGTTCCACCAAGAGGCTCTCAGGTCTCGTAGATAATATCAATATCGTCGCGGATATGGAAGCTGGCAAGCTGAGACCAAACCCCCGACCTTTCATGATAAGTGATATTCTTGAACAGGTTACAGATGCCTATCGACAGGAAAGTGATGACAAAGGTCTAAGTCTCCGGGTTGTAATAGAACCCTCGGCGCAGAAGCCTTTGATTGCCGACCCTGACATTCTACAGCGTATTTTTTGTCGCCTGATTAGCAACGGCGTTAAGTTTACAAATGCGGGCGGCATCACAATAAAAGTTGAAAAGGTTAAGGCAGTGCGTTTAGAGGTGACGATCAGAGACACTGGCGTCGGGATCGATCCAGACAATCTACTTCGAATATTCGATACTTTTGAACAACAAGACAGCGCGATGACCCGTTCCTTTGACGGGGCGGGGCTGGGGCTTTCTAGCGCCCGTGATCTCGCGCGATTGCTGGGGGCGAAGATTAAGATCGAATCCAAGCCAGGCGCGGGCTGCACAGTCCTACTCTCCCTTCCATTGGAGCCGGTCAAAGGCGGAATTGACGCAATTCCCAGATCGGATGCTACGCCGGGCAAAGCGATACTCGGCCATAAAAGGTTGTTGGTTGCAGAAGATAACAACACAAATCGGCTCTTGATAAAAACCATGTTGAAAAACGCTGGGCACGAGTTGGAATTCGCAGATGACGGCGTACAGGCGGTCGAACAATATACCCGAAACCGTTATGACTGCATATTAATGGACATTAGCATGCCCAACAAAAACGGTTTGGATGCCACGCGGGATATTCGCGCCATTGAAACCGATAAAGGACTGCGGCGCTGTCCGATTGTGGCTGTAACGGCGAATACCTCAGGGGAAGACCGGCGAAGATGCGCAGCTGCGGGCATGGACGGATTTTTAGCCAAGCCACTTACGAAACAGCGTTTGCTCGAAACAATCGGTCACATCGGTGTGCCCGTGAGCGAAGAGCCTATAATTACACACTGAGATGGATGTTTGAACTTAGGACAAGGAAGGGATTTGCCCCGTCAAGTCAGCGGTACTTCGTCGGCAAGAAAGGGGAAAGGTCCATGTTCGTTTGTTTCCCACCAATCAAATCCGCAATGATCCGGCCCGTTTTAGGTCCGGCTGTCAACCCGACATGTTGGTGGCCTAACGCTGCGTATGCAGTTTTGCTTTCGTCCGTGGCGCCGATCAGGGGAAGGCTATCCGGAGTGGAGGGGCGGTGCCCCATCCATTCATCCATCCTTTCGTAGCTGAGATCAGGGAAAATTTCAGCAACGTGTTTTTTCAGCAGTTCGAGCGGCGCGGCCGAAGGGCCCTTGCTTAATCCACCAAACTCGACAACGCCCGCACAGCGGATGCGACCAGCCATTGGGGTGATGACAAATTTTCCGGCAGCAACCATCATCGGTGCTTTGGGCATATGTGAGGGGTTAACCAATTCAATATGATACCCCCGTTCACTTTCAAGCGAAATATCAAGGCCCATTTTCCGGCCAATGGGTTTGGACCAAGCTCCAAGTGCCAGTACCGTATGATCCCCGCGCTGTTCGCCCACGTCGGTCATAACACCGCGAAGGCCGGTCGCATCGCGGATAACATCAGTAACTTCCGCTATCACGAGTTCACCACCTTCTTTTACGAAGTGATGGGCAAGCGCCCGAACATATGCGCCCGGGTCGCTAATCCGGCCGTGATTTTTGCAGCGCACCACGATACCGAAATGCTCGGCGTAGAGGGGGTCGTATGCGGCAAATTCAGCACCGGTTTGCACCTTGAAGACCACTCCGTTGTCCTTCCGGATTTTCCAACCATAGGCGTCGGCTTCAAAGCTTTGCTTTGAGGGGTAGCCGAAACAAAAATCTTCCTCTGTAATAAAGTCTTCGGCTCCGGTTCCCGCGGCAAGGGCGCGGTGTTGATCCACGCTGTCATGCAACAGACCCGCCATCGCTGCGGCAAAGCTGGTCACATGCGCGTCTGTTGAGTGGCGCAGAAACTTCCAAAGAAACGGTATCATTTTCGGCAAATAGGACCATTTCACAAAAAGTGGGCTGTTTTTATCCAACACCATGCCAGGCGCTTTGCGCCACAGACCCGGAGTTGTAACCGGGACGATGGCCCCCGACGCAAGCACACCTGCATTGCCATAAGATGTTCCTGCTGCCGGACCCTCGCGATCCACAACGGTGATGGTATGCCCCGCCCGCTGCAACCAAATTGCCGTCGATATGCCGACGATGCCTGCTCCGGCAACTATTATTTTAGCCATAATGTCTCGCAAATTTCTTCATGTTCAGGAGTATCGAAGGCCGAGCGGTTTGCAAAAGAAATCTGTGATTTGTGGTGCAAATTAATCCAGTTCTTCTGCAACATAATCTCCTAATCCACATCAGGTTTTCGGTCCTATGATGGTTAAGAATATGAATTTGTAATGGATTTCACGCATCACCCTGCAAATATGAAGCGTCATAATAGACGCTTCATAAATGAAGCTTCCTAGTGGTAGGGTGATCACCTGCTTGTTTAATCTGCAAATGTGTCGAAGGCTTTCAGCGCCTTGGCCGAATAGGCATATGATGGGCCGCCGCCCATATACGTCGCCATCGCCAAAGCTTCGCAGAGTTCTTCTCGTGTCAGGCCAAGCCGGACAAGGGACTTCACGTGAAAGCCGATGCAACTGTCACAGCGCGTTGCGATCGCGATCCCCAGAGCCATTATTTCTTTGGTTTTCTCAGACAGAGCGCCGGATTTTTTTGCAGCCGCACCCATCTTATTAAAGCCGGCGACAGTTTCGGGAATTTCTTTCGAAAGTGCCCCGATGTCGGCCTGCGCGCCCTTCATGAAATCGTCCCAATCCATCATTTTCTCCTTAGTTGCGTTCGTCCGCGCCCATTCGCCGTTCCAACCATCGTACACCCGCGCTGATGATGAGCACTAAAACCAGATATTCCAGAATGAGAAATGTGTAGAGTTCTAGCGGGCGGTATTCGCTGACCACCAGTTCGTTGGCGCGTCGGGTTAGTTCCTGCATGCCGATAACGCTGGCGAAGGCGGACATTTTTACGATATAAATGAACTGGTTTGCCAGTGGGGGCAGGATGCGCCGGATCGCTTGGGGCAGGATCACGTATCGCATGGTTTGCGTATAGCTCAGCCCGACGGTTTGGGCGGCCTCGGTCTGTCCGCGCGCGATGGATTGGATGCCGGAGCGGTATATTTCGGCTGTGAACGCGCTGTCCGACAGTGCCAGCGTGATGACCGCGCCCCAGAACGGGTCAATCGGTATGTTGAGCCCCATAGATTTGAAAATAATCGGCAACCCGTAGAATACCCAGAACAACATGGGCAGCAGCGGGATGGAGCGTACAAATTCTACGTAGATCCGGTTAATAATTCGTAACCAACGCCGGTGGGACAGTGCGGGAAGTGCGACTAACAGTCCAATGGCGATGGAAAATGCGGCAGCAATCAGGGATATCAGAATGGTATTGCCCATTCCGTTGATCAGGAACTTGATGTTGATCCAGCCGGATTTTGTTGTGGGATCAATGACGTACCATCCCCAAATATCTGAAGAAGCACAGCCAGAGAGCAGCAGAAAGGCGAGCAGGGCTGGCAGATTTTTCACAGGCATCCCCTAATGTTGCAGAATTTGAGAGAGAAACTTTTGACAGCGCCCCGATTTTGGCGCGGTGAAAAACGGTTCTGGCGGACCGGACTCTACAATTTCGCCGCCATCCATAAAGATCATCTGATCGGCTACTTTTCGTGCAAATCCCATTTCATGGGTCACAACAATCATCGTCATCCCATCCTGCGCCAACGAAACCATCACGTCGAGCACTTCGGAAATCATCTCGGGATCAAGTGCCGAGGTGGGTTCGTCGAACAGCATTACCTTGGGTTCCATCGTCAGACTGCGCGCGATAGCAACCCGCTGTTGCTGGCCGCCGGAAAGTTGCGCGGGGCGTTTGTCGGCCTGTTCGGGAATGCGGACCCGTTCCAGATAGTGCATTGCCCGATCCGTGGCTTGCGCGCGGGACAGGCCGCGGGCCTTCATCGGGCCAAGGATCAGGTTGTCGAGCACGCTTAGGTGCGGAAACAGATTGAATTGCTGAAAGACCATTCCGACTTCGGAGCGGATCGTTGCAATGGCGGCTTTATCATTGGTTAATTCGACGCCATCCACACGGATCACGCCGCTTTGGTGTTCCTCCAGCCGGTTGATACAGCGCACCACGGTGGATTTGCCAGAGCCCGATGGCCCGCAGATCACCACCCGATCGCCGGATTTTACCGTCAAATTGATGTCTTTGAGCACATGGAAATCGCCGAACCATTTGTTCACGCCGATCATTTCGATCTTGTTTTCAGCCATTGTCTCTCGTCATCCCGGATTGGGGGTTACTTCCCCGAGGGGACGAATTTGCTTGAGTTTAACGGGGGATTATCCCTTTATTCAACGATGAAACGCAGCCCGACACAAAATGGTGCGGGGATGACATAGGGAAAATCATAATGAAATTATGGAAAATCGGGATTACCGCCGCAATCGTCAGCCTCGGGGCGGCCTTTGGCGCATCGGCACAATCCGCGTTGAACGAAATTCTGGACAGCGGCACCCTGAAGGTGGGGACCACGGGTGACTGGAACCCGATGACGCTGAAAGATCCGGCCACGAACAGCTATAAAGGGTATGATATTGATATTATGACCGAATTGGCCAAGGATTTGGGGGTGGAGGTCGAATTCGTGCCGACAGATTGGAAAACGCTGGTGAATGGTGTGGTGGCTGGCAAGTACCACCTGACCGGATCGGCGTCTATTTCTGCGGCCCGTATGAAGGTTGCAGGATTTTCAGACAGCTATATCGCGGTTGAAATTGTACCCTTCACCACAAAGGACAAAGCAGAGCGGTTCGACGGAAACGACAGCATTAATAAGGCCGATGTTAAGGTCGCGACTACGCTTGGCACGTCATTTGAGAAAATGGTGCGGGACTGGTATCCGGATGCGGACATCAAAGTTGTTGAGGCTCCGGCGCGGGGATTCCAAGAGGTTATCGCAGGTCGGGCGGATGTGTTTATTACGTCCAACATCGAAGGCTCTACGCTGGAAGCCAAATTCCCCGTCACACGGGTTAAGAATGTAACCGCCCCGTCTAGCACGCCCATTGCAATGATCATGCCGCAGGGGGATCAGATCTGGATCAACTATGTGAATAACTGGATTGAGTTGAAAAAGGGCGAGGGCTTTTTTGAATCGACACGGGAAAAATGGGGGCTCTGAAGCTGCCTTAGATACGTGTGAAGGGGCTGCCATCAGGTGGCCCTTTTTCGTTTCGGTTTACCGGTTGACAGACTCAGGGGTTGGGTTGTTTATTAGTGTACAAACGATTAACCGCCAAGAGGTGCTGCCCCGTGTACTTCCAACCGACAACACTGGATCAGGCTGTGCAGGATGCCCAGGCCGAGGGCTTGCGTATTCTGGCGGGTGGCACGGATTTTTACCCCACGAATGGGGATCGTCTGCCTGAGGGGCCGATACTGGACGTGACGCGGATTGACGGGATGTCCGGCGTGACCCAAACGCCTGACGGTTGGCGCATTGGCGGGGCAACCAGCTGGAGCGATGTTCTGCGGGCCGACCTGCCAGCGGCATTTGACGGCTTGAAAGCCGCCGGGAGAGAAGTCGGCTCGATCCAGATCCAGAATGCAGGCACAATTGCGGGAAACCTGTGTAATGCCTCTCCGGCGGCGGATAGTGTGCCGCCGCTTTTAACACTTGGGGCGATGGTGGAATTGTACTCGGCCTCTGGTAAGCGTTTGTTACCGCTGGAAGAATTTATCCTCGGCGTGCGAAAGACGGCCCTGCGTTCAGGTGAAATCCTGACCGCAGTCCACATACCAGAGACCGCAGGAGGGTGGGGCGCATTTACCAAATTGGGCAGCCGGAAGTATCTTGTGATTTCCATCGCAATGGTGGCTGTGCTGATCGACGTGCACGATGGTGTGATTTCTAAAGCGCGTGTCGCAGTCGGGGCCTGTTCGCCGGTGGCGCAACGCCTGCCAGAACTGGAGGCGGCGCTGACGGGGCGCGGTGATGTCGCCGGACTGGTTACGCCAGCCCATCTTGCCGCCTTGTCCCCGATTGATGATGTGCGCGGCTCCGCACAATACCGGCTGGAGGTCGTCGCGCCAATGATCGAGGAAGCAGTCGAAAGATGTCTGGAACGCGCATGAAAGATGCTGCCCCTGAAGGGATCGCCTTCACCCTGAACAACAAGCCAGTGCAGGCCAGTCCAACGGCTGGCGAGCGGCTGTCTGCTACCCTGCGCGAAAGCCTCGGGGCGCGGGATGTTAAAATCGGTTGCAACGCCGGGGACTGTGGCGCCTGCACCGTTCTGGTTGACGGTGCGCCGGTATGCGCCTGCCTGATGTCAACGGCGCAAGCCGAGGGGCGGCATGTGGAGACCCTGTCCGGTCTCGTGCAGACCGACAAGAATACGCAAGCGCTGGCAGAGGCATTTCAAAACCACGGGGCAGCCCAATGCGGGATATGTACGCCGGGTATGATGGTCTCGGCGACGGCCTATTTGCGCGATAAGAACAGCAGCATGGAAGATGCGCTTGGCGGTGTTTTATGCCGTTGCACCGGCTATCGCAAAATACTCGACGCTGTGGCAGAGGCCGCAGCGGGCGGGGCAGAGCCGTTGGCCAAATTCGGTGGCATGGGGCAATCAATCCGACGGCTTGATGGTGTGCCAAAGGTGGAAGGACGCGAAGCTTTCGGGGATGATGTGGCCCCGCCAGATACGCCGGTGGTGCATGTGATCCGCGCGCCGTTCCCGCGGGCAAGCTTTGAATTTGGCGATCTCGAAGGATTTCGTACCCACACCAACGGGGTGCTGGCTGTGCTAAGCGCGGCAGACATCAAGGGGCGTAACTGCTTTGGCGTGATCCCGCCCTTTGCCGACCAGCCGGTTTTTGCCGTAGCCGAGACCCGTTTTCGCGGCGAAGCTGTGGCCGCAGTGGTTGGCACGCCCGAGTTTATGGCGCGGTTCGATCCGGCAGAATTTCCCGTCATCTGGCAGGAATTGCCCTCCGTGATGGACTGTGACACCGCAATGGAACCGGACGCACCGCAGCTTCATTCAGGCCGCAGTGGCAATGTGATGACCGGCGGTTTCGTGCAATGCGGCGATGCGGACCGCGCATTGGACGCAGCGGCCCATCGCGTGACCGGCAGCTTTAGCACCGGTTTCGTAGAGCACGCCTATATCGAACCGGAAGCAGGGTTTGCCACGGTGACAGACGGACGGGTCGAAATCCACGGCTGCACCCAAGCGCCGGTTATGGACTTGGATTCAATGGAAGAAATCCTTGGCATGGATCGCAGCCGGATCAGGATAGTCCCTACGGCTGTTGGCGGCGGCTTTGGCTCCAAGCTGGATATTTCCATGCAGCCCTACCTTGCGCTGGCGGCCCTGAAGGTGAACGGACCAGTGCGGATGGCCTATTCTCGCGCGGAATCCATGCAATCCACCACCAAGCGCCATCCTGCGGAGATCAGGCTGACCATTGGTGCAGATCCGTCGGGGCGGTTGCAGGGTTTCCGCTTTGATGGATTGTTCAACACAGGCGCTTATGCGAGTTGGGGGCCGACTGTCGCCAACCGCGTGCCGGTGCATGCCTCCGGCCCGTATCAAATCCCAGACTACCGCGCCGAGGCGAAGGGCATTCACACCCATTGCCCGCCCGCTGGCGCATTTCGCGGATTTGGTGTGCCCCAAGCCGCCATTGCGCAGGAAGTTTTGTTTGACGAACTCGCTGCCAAACTGGATTTGGATCCGCTGGAATTTCGAGAGATCAATGCGCTTGAAAACGGTGTGCCAACCGTTTGCGGGCAGGTGTTTGAACAGGGTGTCGGGATCAAAGCGTGCTTCAAGGCGCTTCGTGGTCCTTGGGCTGATGCGCTGGCAGAGGTCGCGACGTTCAACGCAAAAGGCGGACATATGCGCCGTGGTGTGGGCATTGCAGCGGGGTGGTATGGTTGCGGTAATACCTCTTTGCCGAACCCTTCGACAATTAAATCCGGTGTGCGTGAAGACGGAACGATTATGTTGCATCAGGGGGCGATGGATATTGGTCAGGGCGCAAATACCGTTATTTCCCAGATATTTGCACAGGCGCTTGGCTGTGATGTGAAATACTTGCGCCTAATCGGTGCGGATACAGATGTGACGCCGGATGCAGGGAAAACCAGTGCATCGCGCCAGACGTTCGTCTCTGGCAATGCGGCGCGGCTGTCCGGTCTGGCGCTGCGTGCAGAGATCCTGCGTCGCTGCAATGTGGACAGTGCCGCTGCGGTGATCGAACCGATGGGCGGTGCGCTGATTGTGCGGGACGGGGCCGCGCGGCACGAGGTTTCGCTTGAGGGCCTGCCAGCTGACAAAGACGGTTATGTGTTGCGGGCTGAAGAATCTTATGACCCGCCGACAAGGCCGCTCGATAAGGACGGGCAGGGCGTGCCTTACGCGCAGTTCGGCTATGCCGCCCATCTGGCCGTGGTGGATGTGGACACGCGCTATGGCACTGTGCATCCGGTGCGTTTTGTGGCCGCCCATGATGTGGGCCACGCTGTGAACCCGATGCTGGTGGAAGGGCAGGTCCACGGCGGGATCGCGCAGGGGTTGGGCATGGCGTTGATGGAAGAATTTATTCCGGGGCGCACAGAAAACCTGCACGACTATTTGATCCCGACAATCGGGGATATTCCACCGATTGAAACCCTGATTATCGAGGAACCCGACGCCCACGGTCCCTATGGGGCCAAGGGGCTGGGGGAACACGTGCTGATCCCCACAGCGCCTGCTTTGATCAATGCAATTAATCGCGCGGTCGGGGTGCAATTGAGGCAGGTTCCGGTTACGCCCTCCCGTTTGAAAGCTGCAATGAAGGAGGCGCGTCATGACTGAGCGGGCTGCTGTCGAAAAAATCCGCTGCGATGCCTGTCCGGTGTTGTGTTTCATTGCCGAGGGTCGCTCGGGTGCTTGTGATCGCTATGCGAACCATGACGGTGAATTGGTACGCCTTGATCCGCTGACTGTGATTGAAAACGGCGGCCCTGCCGTGCCGTTCTTGCAAGGGGCTGAATGGGACGGTGATATCGTGCAAGGCGCGCGTCCGTTTGTGACGGCCATCGGGGCTGGAACCACCTATCCCGATTACAAACCCGCGCCGTTTATTGTCTCTGCGCAGACCAAGGGCGTGGATATGGTGACGGTCGTGACCGAGGGTATTTTCAGCTATTGCGGGGTGAAGGTTAAGATCGACACGGATCGTCATATCGGCGAGGAACGGGCCATCGTGCGTGTCGATGGGGAGGCCATTGGCCATGTGATGACCAGCGAATACGGCAGCAAGATGCTGTCCCTTGGCGGGGTCGATCACCTGACAGGCGGTTCAAAAAAGGAAGGCCGCGTCACTTGCGATGCTTTGTTGGCTTTGTGCAATTGTGAGCCGGTTGAGCTGTCAATAGACGACGGTTCTGTTGTGATTGTGCAGGCGGGCAAGGCCCCCATCATTAACGGAGATCAAGAAAGACTGATGCGGGTGGGCTGCGGCTCGGCTGCTATTGGAATGTTTGCCGCCCAATGGAAGGGCCATGCAGATGAGGTGATTGTGGTGGATGATCACATCACTGGCGTGTTGTCGGAACATCAGGCCGGTGTGCTGTTGGACATCCCGCCAAGCGGCATTCGTGTGGTTGGCCGCCGCTCCACGCCGGGGCGCTATTTTCAGGTGGCAGAACCGGGCACGGGTTGGGGCGGGACGGATATTTCCGACCCGTTGAAAGTGATCAAGAACGTGAATCCCAAGGTCGCATGGCCCGGTTTGCGGCTGTTCATGATCTCTACCACAGGGGAGCAATGGGCCTATTTCGAGCTGGACGATGATCTCGTGCCACAACCGGCCGAAGCCCCCGCAGCCTTGCGTGCCAGCGCGGAACGGGTGGCCGAAAACTGCGAACCATCGGTCTGTTCAGTGCTGTTTATGGGCGGTGCAGGGGGATCGTTGCGCGCCGGAGTGACGGAAAATCCGGTAAAGCTGACCCGATCCGTGCGCGATACGCTGACCCAAGTGACCATCGGCGGGGCAGAGGCGTATCTTTGGCCCGGCGGCGGAATAACCGTGATGGCCGACGTGACGCAGATGCCGTCGAACGCCTTTGGCTATGTGCCGACACCAGCACTGGTCGCGCCGATAGAATTTTCGATGCGGCGCAGCGATTACATTGCGCTTGGCGGTTATAGCGCTGAAATCCGCGACGTGGATGAAGTGCTCGACGGGAAAGAACGCCGTGTAGGTGGCGCGAAGGCTGCGGAATGATTGCGGCTTGGATCACAGGGGACCGGTTGCACCTGCAACACGGGCCGATTGATCTGATTATCGGGGCAGAAGGCGACCGCGAAGCTGCCTTTGAAGCCGCAAAAACGCGATTTAGCACTGTTCTTGACGAACTGGTCTCTGAATTGCCCTTGCTGCGCAGCCCGATGCCCGTTGCCCCACAGGGCCGGATTGCACGGCGTATGGCGCGGGCGGCGACAGGACATGCGGATTTCGTAACCCCGATGGCCGCCGTCGCTGGGGCCGTGGCGGATGAGGTTCTCTCCGCGATGTTAGGGCAGGCCCGCATCACACGGGCTTATGTGAATAACGGCGGTGATATTGCGCTGCATCTGGGCAAGGGGCAGCGGTTTGAGGTTGGCATCGCCGGATTGGACGCAAGCGCGCTGGGCAAGGTGACGCTGCAGAGCGGCGACGGGATCGGGGGCATTGCCACCAGCGGGCAGGGCGGGCGCAGCCTGTCCTTAGGTATCGCGCAAAGTGTGACGGTTCTGGCCGATTGCGCGGCGACTGCGGACGCCGCCGCGACGCTGATTGCCAACAGGGTTGATTTACCCGACCATCCGGCTATCACGCGGGAAAAGGCCGAAGCGCTGGATCCTGACAGCGATCTTGGCGCGCGGTTGGTCGTTACAGGATGCGGCGATATAAGCGCAGCGGATGTCACCGGTGCGTTGGAAAATGGTGCGAAACTTGCGCGGGCGATGCAGACGCAAGGACGGATAAAAGCGGCCTACCTGCTGTTGCAGGGACAGAGCCGGATGATTGGAACGGAGGAACTGGCAGATGCCTGATGTAGTGGTGCGCAAGATTATGACGACGATGGAAGAAATCCATCACGAATTTGGCCCCGCGCCCAAGGTGCCCTTGCGCCGTGTGGCGGCTGTTGCGGTAATCAAAAACCCGTTCGCGGGCGAATATGTTGCTGACATTGCAGGGTTTATGGAGGATCTAAAGCCTCTGGGTCTGGAGATGGCGCATAAGGCGTTGGCTTTGATCGGTGGGGACGCTTCGGTGGTTGAGGGTTATGGCAAAGGCTCCATCGTGGGGACTGCCGGAGAGCTGGAGCACGGCGCGCTTTGGCATGCGCCGGGGGGCTATGCCATGCGCGAACTGCTTGGGGATGCGGCGGCGATTGTGCCATCCACCAAAAAAGTTGGTGCAGCGGGGACGCGGCTGGATGTGCCGATAACCCATATCAATGCGTCTTATGTGCGCAGCCATTTTGACGCGATGGAGATTGGCATGAACGATGCCCCCCGCGCCGATGAACTGGCGTTTATTCTGGTGATGAGCACCGGTGCGCGCATTCACGCCCGTGTCGGCGGTCTCGCCGCGGATGAGATCACCGGAAAGGACGGTTTGAGATGAGCGCGAAAATAAGAAAAACCGCTGTTTGGGTGGAAGAAACCCATCTGGAAATGGGCCGCGAGATTTCACCGCCCACGCGCAAGGCTGTTGCTGTTGCAGTGATCGAAAACCCGTTTGCGGGCAGCTATGAGGATGACCTAACCGTGTTGATGGACATCGGCGCGGAATTGGGCGGGCTGCTCGGCGATCGTTGTGTTCAGGCGCTCGGCATCACTCCGGATCAGGCCGAAAGCTACGGTAAAGCGGCGATGGTGGGGGAGAACGGCGAGTTGGAACATGCCGCTGCGATCCTGCATCCTAAATTGGGCGCGCCCCTGCGCAAAGCTGTGGAAAAAGGCGCCGCACTGGTGCCTTCGTCGAAGAAAATGGGCGGTCCGGGGCAGGATCTGGACGTGCCGTTGGGCCATAAAGATGCCGCCTATGTGCGCAGCCATTTCGACGGCGTAGAGGTGCGGATGAATGATGCGCCCCGTGCCAATGAAATCCTTGTGGCTGTGGCAGTCACGGACAGCGGTCGCCCCTTGCCCCGCGTTGGCGGGTTGACCCACGCCGAGGCCGAAGGCAAGGACGGGCTGCGCTGAATGGTGTACCGGCTCGACGAACAGATCGGCTATATCCTGCGGCTGGCCAACCAGCGACACGGGCTGATTTTTAACAAGCATTCCGAACTGGGTCTGACCCCGACCCAGTTCGCCGCCCTTGTGCGGATCGGGGAAATGGGCGCCTGTTCGCAGAACCTTTTAGGGCGGCGCACGGCGATGGATGTGGCCACGATCAAGGGGGTTGTGACACGGTTGAAGGCCAAAGGGTTCATCCAATTAAGCCCCGATCCGGGCGATAAACGGCGTACCGTTGTGTCGCTGAGCGTGCAGGGCCAAGGCGTGATCGACCAGCTTCACGCCTTTGGGGAGAAGGTGACAGAAGAGACGCTATCGCCCCTGAGCGAAACGGAACGCAAGGTTTTTCTGGACATGTTGAAGCGTCTGACGTGATCTGGACAGGGAGGGGCAGCGATCCAATCGATTGCTGTGCTTGATTGTCGGGAGGACGCTATGACACCGGGTCGTGCTTATCTGAATACAGAGGAAATCCGCAGCTTTAACGGCCGCTCCGATCTTTGGGGCGCGTGGCTGGTGCTGCACTGCTGGGGCATTATCGCGTTGGCACTGGCGTTTTTTGCGCTCTGGCCGAATGTGCTGACGTTTTTGTTGGCGGTGATGTTGATAGGCTCGCGCCAGTTGGGGCTGGCAATTCTGATGCATGAAGCGGCCCATGTAGCGTTGTTCAAGACACGGAAATATAATGAATTTGCGGGGGAGTGGCTGTGCGGGCGGCCGATACTTGCGGATATGTTTGAATACCGCCGCTATCATCTGAAGCACCACCAGCACACCCAGACTGCCGAAGATCCCGACCTGAACCTGTCCCGCGCCTTTCCCACCACCAAGGCCAGTCTGCGGCGCAAATTGCTGCGCGATATTACCGGCCAGACCGGATTTCGCCAGCGCAGCCAGCAGATCATGATGGCGTTCAAGCTGGCCGGAGAAGCGGATGATATGTCCAGTCAGGATCTGGCGCAGGCGTTTTCCGGTCCGGTTCTGGGACGCGCGCTGATCGCCAACGGAGTGATTTTTGCCGTGATGTGGGCTGTTGGGGCATGGTGGTGGTGGTTCGCGTTTTGGGCGCTACCGCTGCTGACGTGGTTCCAACTGGTGCTGCGGGTGCGCAATATTGCCGAACATGGCGTGGTGGAGTTTTCCGATGATCCCCTGCGCAATGTGCGCACCACCAAGGCGGGGCCGGTGATGCGGCTATTTCTGGCGCCTTATTGGGTGAACTACCATCTGGAGCATCATTTGATCATGCATGTCCCCTGTCGCCACCTGCCACGGCTGCACCGGTTGATGTTGGAGAAGGGCTATGGCGATAAGATGCGGATCGGGCGGAATTATTGGGATGTTTTGAAGCTGGCCGCGTCGCGTCCGGCCTGACTGGTCGGCTGAGGGGCAACACGCTAATTGGCCAGATTTCCTAACAGAGGGTTAATTTAGACCCTGCAAATATGAAGCGTCATACAAGACGCGTCATATATCACGCTTCATAAATGAAGCTTCATGTAAGACGCTTCATAATGGCAGGGTGATCAAGCCGGAGTAATCCCAGGAGACCCCGGCCCGATGCCAACCTCTACCCCACAACCTCGGGCAAACGGTTCGCGGGCGGCGTGTTGCGGGATCGCCCCGACGTCACCTTCCCGTCAATGATCGTCATCCCGACACCGGGCAGATTACCCAGTTCGATGCTTTCCAGAATGTTTTTGCCCGGCGCATGTTGGGCCTGATCCATCAACACGAAATCAGCCGCTTTGCCCACCTCAATCAGTCCCGTGTCCAGCTCCCGCCGCCGCCCCGTATTGCCATTGGCAAAACAAAACGCGGTTTCGGCCTTAACATTCCCAAGGGAGGACAACATCGCCACCATCCGCATGATACCAAGGGGTTGCACACCCGATCCTGCGGGTCCGTCCGTGCCAAGGATCACCTGATCCAGTTTGCCCAACTCCCGCGCGGTGTTCAGCGTCAGCAGGGCCGCCCGTTCATTCCCGTTATGTACTATTTCCAGCGCCGCCGTACAGTTTTCACACAGGCAGATGATCTGGTCATCGGGCAGGGCCGAATGCCCGCCATTGATGTGACCGACAACATCCGTACCGGTCTCCAGCACCATATCTGCGTCAATCAGACCAGACCCCGGAATAGACGGCCCGCCGGTGTGGATCGTCGATTGTATCCCGTATTTGCGCGCCCAGCTGACCATCTGCTGCGCGGTCTTGCCATCCTTCACGGTGCCAAGTCCCACTTCGCCGAGCAGTTTGACACCCGCATTGGCGAGTTCTTTGAAATCTTCCTCCACCATCCCATGTTCGATCACCGGCGCACCGGCGTGGACTTTCATACCGGAGGGGCGGAAATTTTCGTACCAGCGCTGGGCGGCAATCGCCATTGCTTTCAATCCGACAATATCCTTGGGACGGCCCGGCATATGCACTTCGCCCGCCGAAATCAGCGTGGTCACACCGCCGTGCAGCGTGCTGTCAATCCAGTGCAACTGCTGCTGGCGCGGGGTGTAATCCCCGACAACGGGGTGGATGTGGCTGTCAATCAATCCGGGGGCGAGTGTGACGCCATTGGCATCCACCATCGTGTCCGCCTGATCTATGTCCATCTCGGCGCCGCGCCCAATTTCGCTAATCTTGCCGTCAATTGCAATGATGCAATCCGCGTCCAGAATCGGCTCTTCGATCCGACCGGAGAGCAATAATCCGATGTTCTTGATCACTGTCTTTTCCATAGGGTCTCTCCTCTATACGCCTAGGTAATGGTGCAATTTTTCGGGGTTTTCACGCAGCGCGCCGGTGTCTGTGGTTTCCAGCGAACGGCCGTTTTCCACAAACACCACCTGATCGGCGATGTTCAGAACGGCATCGATGCGCTGTTCCACCAGCACAACCGCCAGATTGCGGGATTTCATCTGCAATACGACATCGCGGATCAGGTCGATCATAGAGGGTTGCAGCCCCTCGGTGGGTTCATCCAGCAGCAGGACCTTGGGGCGCAAGCACAGTGCGCGCCCCATCGCCAGCATCTGCTGTTCGCCCCCTGAAAGGGTATCCGCCTGTTGTTTCAACCGCTCGCGCAGGCGTGGGAACAGGTCCAGCACTTCCTCGCGCGTGGCGGCTTTGTCCTTGGTGTGGAGCAATCCCACCTCCAGATTTTGCGCTACGGTCAGTTCGGAGAACAGCCGCCGTCCTTGCGGAACATAGGCGATGCCGGATTTTGGCACGTCATGGGGGGGCAGCGCAGCCAGATTTACGCCGTCCAGCGTGACCGATCCGCCCGACAGCGGCAGCATCCCCATAATCGCTTTCAACGTCGTGGTTTTGCCGGCCCCGTTGCGCCCCATGATGCAGGTGATTTCCCCCGCTTTGGCGCTTAGCGATACATCAAACAGCACCTGCACGCGGCCATAGCCGGACTGGATATGTGAAAGTTCAAGCATGACCGCTCCCCAGATAGGCTTCTTGCACGGCGGCATTGGCGCGGATTTCCTGCGGCGTGCCATTGGCCAGCACCATCCCCTGATCCAGAACGGTGATATATTCCGCCACTTCCATCACCACATTCATATTGTGTTCGATTAACAGGATCGTGGTCTCTGCATCCAACGATTTGATCAGTGCGTTGAAATCCTCCACCTCGGATTCCGCCAGCCCTTGGGTGGGCTCATCGAGAATGAACAGACGCGGTTCCTGCGCCAGACCCATGCCGATTTCAAGAATGCGTTGGTGGCCATAGGACAGATCCCCGGCCATCTGGTCGGCGCGATCGCTGATGCTGAGACGGGTTAGAACCTCGTCCGTTTTGGCACGTACCGCAGCCTTGTTCCGCCCAAGCCCCCGCCGCGCCGCCAGAGCAATGTTCTCGCGTACCGGAAGCCCCGGAAACACCGAGGTGATCTGAAACGTATAGGCCATGCCCCGTTCGATCCGCTTGTGGGCAGGCAGGGCGGTGACATCCTGCCCGTCAAAGCTGACCGTGCCACGGGTGGCCGGAATGCGCCCGCAGATCATGCCGACAAATGTAGATTTTCCTGCACCGTTCGGCCCGATAATGGCGCGGGTCTGGCCCGCTGGCAGATCGAAGTCCACATCGGTATTAGCCTTCACGCCCGCATAAGCTTTGGTCAGTCCGCGTGTTGTCAGGATCATGGCAGCCACCTTAAAAATCGGGTTCGTATGGTGCCCACAATGCCATGGGGCAGGAACAGCGTGACCAGAACCAGCGTAACACCGACCACCAGCAGGTAGGCTTCGGTTTTGCCAGAGGCGTAGTCGATCAGATAGAACATGAACAACGCGCCGATGAAGGGGCCGACCGTGGTGCCCGCGCCCCCGACCAGCACCCAAAGCAATGGGAAAATGGAATACTGCACGGTGGCAAAGGTCGCCCCCGCATAGCCAAACAGCAACGCATACGTAGCGCCCGATGCACCTGACACCACGCCGGACAGGATCACCGCCTTCAGCTTTATCGCGGTGACGTTATAACCGAGCATCCGCGCCCGTTCCTCGTTTTCGCGGATGGCGATCAGGGTGCGCCCGAAAGGGGCGCGAATGATATAGGCAAGCCCCAGCAGGGTGACAGAAAACAGCAGTAACGCGCAGAAGTAGCGCACGCCCGGATCGGTCAGATCATAGCCTGCGATCTGGCGGCTGGCTTGTTTCAGGGCAAAACCCTCATCGCCGCGGGTGTATTTGCCAAAGTAGAGGATCGTCAGATAGCCCGCCTGCGCGAACATCAGCGTCACGATCATAAAAGCAACGCCAGTGGTGCGCAGGATCAGAAACCCGATCACGGCAGAGACCACAAGGGCGGCAATCAGTCCGGCGGCAAAGGCTGGCAGCGGCGTCCAGTTCGCCAGATGCATCACCAGCCCCAAACCATAAAGTCCGGCGGAAAAGAACAGCGCATGGCCAAGGGACAATAGCCCCGTGTAGCCAAACAGCAGGTTATAGCCCATCGCATAAATCGCAATGACCATAACACTGGCCAGATTGCCGGAATGATAGGCGGGCAGCACAAAATAGCTCAGCGCCAGCACGGCAATCAGCCCCAGATGCAGGCTGTGAGATTTGCTTGTCTCGTTCATGATGTTGACTTTCCAAGCAATCCGGTCGGCCGGAACACCAGTACCATTGCCACCACCAGAGTGGCAAAAATCTTCGCCAGCGTCGGCGTGAAGAACACTGAAATGATACCGTCCGAAATGCCAATCAGGATGGCCGCAATGATCGTGCCGGGCAGGGACCCGAGCCCGCCGATGATTACGACAATAAAGGACAACAGCAGCGGATCGTGTCCCATCAGGTAATAGGCCTGTTGGATCGGCACCACCAGAACCGCCCCGATGGCGGCCAGCCCTGCGCCCAGCCCGAACACCACCGAGTAGACGGTTTTTACGGGGATACCAAAGGCTTGGGCCATATCGCTGTCCTGTTGCGTCGCCCGCATGATCAGCCCCGCCTTGGTGCGGGTAATGGCCAACCAGAGGGTGATCAGGATCACCACGGCAGCCGCAATCACGAACAGTTTGTAGGATGTGGTGGACAACCCCCAAGGGAAATAGAATTCAAAGCCGTTCTCACCCCATTCAAACCACGGCAGTGCGATGCGAGAATTGAACGGCGGCTCCACAGGGCGGGCATCCGGCCCGAAGGTCATCAGTGTGGTTTGTTGCAGTATGTAAAGCGTACCGATTGTAGCAACGATAGTGCGCTCGGGATCATAGTTAATGTGGCGCAGGATCAGCCTGTCCACCCCGGCCGCAAGGAACCCCACCAGCAGCGGCGCAATCAGCAACGCCGCAACAAAGCCGAGTGCGGGGTGTGTGCCAACACTGGTAGCGATGAACCACGCCAGCACCGCACCAAGCATGTAAAATTCGCCGTGCGCGACGTTCACCACGCGCATCACCCCAAAGACGATGCTCAGCCCCATGGCTGTAAGCGCCAGCACGGCGGCAGTGGTTGCGCCCTCAAGCGAGGCGAGAAGAAGGTGGGGTCCAAATTCCATCGGCTATATCCCTGCGCGTGAAATTGCGGCGGCGGCAACAGTTTGGCGAAACAGTGCGCTATCGCACAGATTCTGGAACCGGCGGATTGTATCAATAGTGTATGGATCTGGGGGCATTAGAGGCTTTCAGCACAAGCGGTGATCGTCTTTGGATAAGGACGGCACAGCAGATGCCCCGTCCTGTTTGCAAGTGTAAAGGCGCGCCACTGAGCGGTTATGTGGCGGTTCCGCCTTGGGGGGCCACCCGGTGTGTATGTGCGGGGTGGCTCTCCAGTTGCAACTGTTCTGATGGATCAGAAGCTTTGTGTGGTGTAATCCACTTCATCTTCGTACAGCGTGTCCTCAATTGATGAGGTATGCGCCAGCACCAGTTTGCCACTGTCTACCTTGGAAATATACTGATGCCCGAAGGTCTGGTGGGTCTTGCCGTTGAAACGTTTCGCACCTTGGGGATGATCATCCGAAAGCGGCATATCCGACATTTCCTCGATCGCCTCTATTAAATTGGAGCGGTCGTCGGTGCCTTTGTAATCAGCAGCCTCCATGCCGCGCTTGATGATGTTCAGTGTCTCCCAACACCCAAACATATGGGAATATGTGGACACATCTTTAGCGTCGGAGACGGAAGCCCCGTTTTCATCCACGCCCACAGCCTCGCGGTACATCTTGTCGTGGCTCGACTGGTCCGCCTGCGCATAACGGGGGTTGCCCTCCCAGAAATAGGTACCTTCCAAGAATTCCAGACCGGGGGAGTTGATGTCCACCGCCTCCAGACTGTCGAGGAAGCCGAAGATTTCCGGCTTGGACGGGCCAAAGAATTCGCCCATTTCCTTAACAAAAGTCAGAACGGCAGGGCCGATCATGACGTGGTAGATCACTTCGGTGTCCCGCGGAATCTTAGGGAAATATTTGGTGAATGAGGTCTCGCTCGGCGGAATGGCGATCTTGGCGACAACCTCGCCACCCTGTTTTTCAATCGCTTCGGAGAAATAATCACGGTGGTCATGCCCGAACGCAAAGTCGGGATAGATCATCGTAACCTTTTTACCCAGATTGTTTGCAACAAAAGGCGCCATTGCCTGCACCTGCGATTTCACATCCGTGATACCAGGCTGCATGGTCCAGCGGTTCAATGCACCCGATGCAACGTGATGCCCTTCGGACACCACAAAATATGGCAGTTTTAATTCGCCAGCACGGGGGGCAGAACCGTAAACAACGTGGGAAAACAGCGTACCAAATCCGATATCGCAATTGTGCTGGGTTGCGAATTTTTCGACCACTTCGGCACCGCGTTTCGGATCGGTGCCATCGTCCTCGGCAACAATCTCTACAGGGCGGCCATTGATTCCGCCCATATCATTAATCCGCTTAACCGCTGCGGTGGTGGTGCGGTCATACCAGCGCCCATAGGAGGCACCGATGCCGGTGCGGTGAACCTGAAAACCGATGCGAATAGGCTCTGAACTTTGTGCTTGGGCATAGCGGCCCAGCAGCGGGGTCGCGGCGGCTGCGGCTGCTGTTCCAAGCAGGGTGCGGCGCGTCAACGTAGGGGTAGGCTTAATCAATTTACTCATTGGAACCTCCGAGTCGTCTGTTGGTGGGTTGGTTTTTTTATCAAGTCTGTATGTACACTAACAATTTGTCTACATTTTTTTTACGCCCCCTTAGCGGTTGCAAGCAGCCACAGCCCCAGAATCGTGTAGCCGATCATGAAGGCGGATAGGGGAAGCTGGCTTATCAAAATGGCGCTACGGCTTTTGAAATAGTCGCTTGCGATTCGATGGGACAGCAGAATAGCCAGCACATGGCCGACCACGATCGCCCCTGCTTGGGAAAGGAAAATCGCCCGCACAGTGGCCGTGGTATTAAAAAAACCGGTGGTTACAAAAAACGGGCCGAGGTTCAGATAATCCGCGCCATTCCCCAGTGGATTGGACAACGCGACAAGTGAGTTTTGACCGTTCACCAGAATGGCTGGCAGGAAGTGGGCAAAGTGATACGCCAGCGCGATGGGCAGTATGGTTAACGCCTGTCTTCGAAACAGAATGCCGGTTCTCTGCGCTGGCGCCGTGCTCCACACGCAGAGAAAAAACAGCAGGCACAGTCCGATATTGGTCAGGAAAAGACCGGCGAGGGTTTGGGGCACAATCGCGGAACGGCCCGGAAATTCCAGCGGATTGATGCCAAGCTGGACCAGCCAGAAAAAGGTTTCGTTCAGCCCGTCAAAGGTACCGGTGCCAAGCAGAACCAGCGCGAAAATCGCACGCGACAGGCTCGGTGGTGTTGCCTCTGCAATGCGCCAGGCAGGGAGGCCGAGCCGGAGAGAAACGCCCCGTTTGAACGGTGATATTCTGGCAACAAGCCCGATAAAGACGCTCAGAAACTCCCCCCGTCGCAACCAGTTTTGCGCGCCAAACAGCATCATCATTACAAAGGTGAACATCCAGTAAAGGCTGGCAAGAATCGCCAGAACGCGCGGGTCGGTGGCGTTCGCACTGGCAATTCCAAAGCCGTTGAACATCAAAAGCAAGACGACCGCAGGCCAGCACCCGACCCGATCCGGCAAGGTTAACGGCGGCGATGGATCGGGGCCGGAAAGCAGACGGAACAGCCCGCTCCACGGATTAAGCCACGCCCAAATATTGCCAAACAGGCCGCATAGGATCACCACCCCGATCCAAAGCACGGTCCAGAGTCCCAGCGTCATCAGATTGCCCAACGGGTCATAGGGGCCAAACAATCCCAGCCAAACCAGCCCGAAAAAGACCAGCGTAGAGATAAGGCTAGGGCCGACAGTCCAAGGGGCGGGCAGGGCAAGCAGGGTCCGGGGACAAAACAGGCGATGAAGGCTGTCATGATCCATCAGAGCCGCCAGTGCCACTGTCGCGGCGACAACCAAGCCACCGGAAACAATATATATTTCAGTGGGCAACAGCAGCACCAGACCTTGCTGGCCTGCATGGGCAAAGGCGGCGGCGGGCGCCAGAAAAAGGACAAATGACAGCCAGGTCTTGTTCATGAGGGGACGTTAGAAAACTATTTCGGGTTTGAACAGCTATAGTCTGGGCTTGTGTCGTTGCCTGCCCCAAGCTACGCCTTTGCTATCAGAACAGGGAAGGGAACTGTTATGGCTGCGGGCATCTATCCGAATACACCAAAATATGACTCTTACGACGTGGTCATCGTGGGGGGCGCGATCTACGGCGCTTCTATTTCTTGGTGGCTGACAGAGATGTCAGGATTTGACGGGCGTATTCTGGTTGTGGAACGGGACGCAAGTTACGCGCTTTGTTCGACGGTTCACACCAACAGTTGCATCCGTCAGCAGTTCAGCCGCCCAATCAACATTCATATTTCCCAGTTCGGGGCTGAATTTGTCAATAACTTCAAAGATTTCATGGGGAATGATGAGCGGGTGCCCGATCTGGTGTTGCAAAATTTCGGGTACCTCTACCTCGCTGATACGCCCGAATTTGCGCAGACTCTAGAAACCGTTCAACGGCTTCAGGTGTCTGAAGGTGCGGGAACACGGCACATGTCTGCGGCAGAGCTGGCGGCACAATATCCGTTTTACCAGCTCGATGATATTCTGGCGGCAAACCACAATACACTGAATGAAGGCTATTTCGACGGCGGCACATTGTTTGACTGGTGGAAGAAATCTGGCCGCGAGAGGGGCGTTGAATACATCGAAAACGAGGTGGTCGCGCTGGGCTGTTCTGCCGCAGGGGACCGCGTGGAAACCGTGACCCTAAAGTCGGGAGAGGTGCTGACCTGTGGTGTGGTTGTGAATGCCTCTGGCCCGCGTGCAGCGCAAACGGCGGCGATGGCGGGCATTGATATTCCGGTCGAACCGCGCAAACGATACACCTATATTTTCGCGGCAGAACACCCCCTTGACTGCGATCTGCCCCTGACAATCGACCCGAGTGGCGTGCATTTTCGCAGCGATGGGCAATACTATATGGCGGGCAGCCCACCAGAGCCGGAAGACGACGTTGCCGTGTTGCCGGACGATTTTATCGCGGATCATTCTTTGTGGGAAAACAAGGTCTGGCCCGCCATTGCCAACCGTGTTCCCCAATTTGAGGCGATCAAACTGGTAAACAGTTGGGTCGGCCATTACGCCTATAATACGTTTGACCAGAATGCGGTGATCGGGCGGCATCCCCGCGTCGGGAATTTCATATTTGCCAATGGATTTTCGGGCCACGGGCTGCAACAATCCCCAGCGCTCGGGCGGGGCGTGGCCGAATTGATTACGTATAGCGAATACCGTTCGCTTGATCTTGCGTCTTTCGGATTTGACCGTATTGAAAATAACGAGAGTTTTGACGAAAAAGCGGTGATCTAATCCGCTGATGCCACGACACATTGTGATTGTTGTGGCGGCTGAACCGAAATTGTGAATGAGAATAAAGAGGATAACATGCTGAAAAAACTGGTTTTAACAGGTGCCGCGGGTCGGCTTGGGTCATATCTGCGGGAGCCGCTGTCAAAGATGTGCGAAGAGCTGGTGTCTACGGATATTGCCGAAGGCGTTGGTAATTTATACGCGAACGAACGGTTTGTGCAGGCGGATATCTCCAAATTTGACGAGGTCGAGTCGCTGATGGAAGGGGCCGATATGGTGATCCATTTCGGCGCAATCGTGGATGAAGTCCCGTTCGAGGACATTTGGGGTCCGAATTTTGTTGGCTCCTACAATGTGTGGGAGGCTGGCTATCGGCATGGGGTGCGCCGCATCGTTTATGCAAGTTCGATCCATGCGGTTGGGATGCATCCTTCCCGTGATAATATTGGCGTTGATGCGCCCCATCGCCCTGATACGTTCTATGGTCTGGCAAAGTGTTTTACCGAGGATCTGGGCCGGATGTATTGGGAAAAACGCCAGATGGAGTCTGTCCATCTGCGCATTCTTTCGGCGGCGCAGGTAACTGGTGCGCGGGCCTTGGGCACTTGGCTGTCTTATGATGATCTGATCCAGCTTGTGACCCGTGCTATTGAGACGCCCGTTGTGGAGTGGAGCGTGATTTACGGCGTTTCCAACAATGACCGTGCGCCAGTGGACAACACCAAAGCGCGGCATTTGGGGTATAAGCCGAAGGACAATGCAGAGGTGTTTGCAGAAGAAATCCTGAAAGATGCACAGCCAATGGACCCGACCGATCCGGGGCATTCCCGCTTGGGCGGTCCGTTTGCCTCTGTCGAACTGGGGCAGAGCGGTTTGGCCACTATGGACATTGTGGACGATAAAAAGATCACCTGAGGCTAAGGGTCGTTTATCGAACCGGTACCAGAACAGCGGGGCGGCATCGTTGGTGCCGCCCTGTGTGCATCGGTTGGATTTAGACAGTGCAATTCCACCGCAATATTAACCGACGCCTATCGCCTGCCAGCGGATTGTGCAGCGGGCAATTTTTGTGTCCCCCCATATGTGAAGTGTGATGCGAAACCCTTGCTGTCCGGTCCTGCCCACATCTACCCGATAGCGCAGATTTTGGGCCTTAGAGCAGTCAAAACTACTAAGACCGTAGGTGACATCGGGCTTGTCGCGAAAGGGGCGCTGGAACACGATCATTCTGGAAACCGACCGCGCGCCATGACCCGTCCACATGAAATCGTTCGGATTTACGTGATTGAACAGCTCCTGCTCCCCCGAGGCGAGGATCATTCCCGCAGGCAGTTGCAGGACCGTCTGTCCGCTGGGACGGCCTGTTCCATTTGGCGGCGCCGGCTCACGAATGGTATTGTGGTTAGGTCGAACAGACGGGCCAACAGGTGAAGGCAGCTCTGCTGTTTGGTCGCGATCAAGAAGCATCGCCCTGTTCGCCCATATCAATGTGTATGCGGGTGCATTGGCCCACGTTGATTGCAACCAGAGTAAGCGACAGAGTGCTAACAAAGGTTTACCGATGCCGTCCGCACCAAGCTAAAGCGCCCACAATTTGAACTAAATCGCAGCGATGCCTGGCCAAGTGGTTAACTTTAAAAGGATAATAGTGGTGCGGGCGGGGGGACTCGAACCCCCACGGCACAAAGGCCCACAGATTTTAAGTCTGTTATGTCTACCATTCCATCACGCCCGCAACCGGCTGACTGGAGGCGCACAATTGCGGTTTGGGCCGCGATTGTAAAGCGTCTCCATGCGCGGTTTTCAGAAAAAGTTGCTTCCCATGCGAGGACGCAGGCGGGCGGCCATCTCGGCCCCTATCTCCGCGGCGTCAGAGCGTGCACCGGATTGGGTGTCTGTTAGGCTTTCGCTGCCATCGGGGCGCAGCACTTCGCCTCGCAGTTTAATCCGGTCGCCGTCGAGCAGGGCAAGACCCGCAATCGGTGTTTGACAGGACCCGTCGAGCCCACGCAACAGGGCGCGTTCGGCGAACAGTCGGGTTTGCGTGTCAGTGTCATTGATCAGGGCCAGAGCAGCGGCCGCAGCCTCGTCGCCCTTGCGCCGTTCGATCCCAATGGCGCCTTGTGCGATTGCGGGCAGCATATCGTCGGGCGAAATCGGAGTGGCTGTATCGGCGGGCATATCAAGACGTTTCAATCCAGCCATCGCCAGAAAGGTCGCCTGTGCCACACCTTCGGACAGTTTGCGCAGTCGGGTCTGCACATTCCCACGGAATTCAACCACTTGCAGGTCAGGGCGGCGGTGTTGCAACTGCGCGCGCCGCCGCAGGGAAGAGGTTCCCACGACAGCCCCTTGGGGCAATTCTGCGATGCCGGTCACGCTGGGCGACAAAAAACCGTCGCGCACGTCTTCGCGGGGCAGGATGCAATCAATCACCAGACCGTCTGGCAGATCGACAGGCATGTCCTTCATGGAATGCACGGCGATGTCGATGGCGCCGCTTAACATCGCTTCTTCGATTTCTTTGGTAAACAGGCCCTTGCCGCCGATCTCGCTTAAGGGGCGGTCCTGAACGCGGTCGCCAGTGGTCTTGATCGTGTGGACCTTAAAGGCGGTTTCAGGCAGGTTCAGCGCGGCCATAAGACGGTCGCGGGTTTCATAGGCCTGTGCCAGCGCCAGAGGAGAGCCTCGGGTGCCAATGTTCATCGGGGTATCAGAAGAATAGGTCATAGGTTGCGGTTTAAGGCCGCGATCCCCCATAAGCAAACGGGAAAATGTCGCGGACGGGTTCCCCAACGGGCAGGGGCGGGATATAGCGGGGCAAGTTTGCACGAAAGGCTGCGCGATGAAAACAGAAGACAAGTTGTTGCTGCGTGCACTGCGCGGGGAAACCCTGCCGGTGCCCCCGATCTGGATGATGCGTCAGGCAGGGCGGTATCTGCCCGAATATAAGGCCACGCGCGCGCAGGCAGGGGACTTTCTATCGCTGTGCTACAACCCTGATCTTGCCACCGAAGTGACCCTACAACCGATCCGCCGTTTCGGTTTTGATGCGGCGATCCTGTTTGCTGATATCCTGCTGGTGCCACAGGCGCTGGGGGCAGATTTGTGGTTTGTCACGGGCGAGGGACCACGGTTGTCTACCGTTACTACACCGGCGGATTTCGCCAAGCTGGGATCGGCAAAGGACATTCACGAGACCCTGTCCCCGATCTATCAAACCATCCGCAACCTTCGCGAAAGCCTGCCAGCAGATGTGCCGCTGATCGGTTTTGCCGGTTCGCCCTGGACCGTGGCGACCTACATGATTGCGGGGCAGGGCACGCCTGATCAGGGGCCAGCCCATGCGCTGATGAAAGAGAACACGGCGCTGTTTGAAAAGCTGATTGATCTGATCACCGAAGCCACGATCCAATACCTGTCCAAACAGGTGGAGGCCGGTGCCGAGGTGGTTAAGCTGTTTGACAGCTGGGCCGGATCGCTCGACGGGTTGTCCTATGCGAAATACTGCATCCGCCCCACCGCCAAAATTGTGTCCCGCCTGCGCGAACGCTGGCCTGATCTGGCCATCATCGGCTTCCCGCGCGGGGCAGCGCCGGACGGTTATGCCGCCTATGCCAAACACACCGAAGTGGACGGTTTGGCCATCGGCGGCGAGATGGACGCGGCTTGGGCGGTTGAAAACCTGCAACCATTTGTTTGCGTTCAGGGCAATCTGGACCAGACCTTGCTGGTTGAAGGCGGTCCACGTCTGGTGTCCGAAACCAAACGCATCGTCAAAGCCTTTTCTGGTGGTCCTCATATCTTCAACCTCGGCCACGGGATTACGCCGGATGCGGACCCTGACAATGTGAAACGTATGATCGACGCGGTACGCGAAGGCTAAATCCAGCAAATTTCCCTGCCGGTCGCCTAATCGTTCGGCAGGCGCTGCCCTACAAAAGGCAGAACTTCTGCAGGGCAGGGCAAAGCCTGCATGTTTGAGGTGTCCCTAGTTTACTAGACACCTTCTTAGTTTATGTTTTGCTGTCTGCTCTCGAAGCCGATGGGCGACAGCAAGTCGTTTCTCGCATGTTTGCGCTTTGGCTTTCGCCACCAAACGGCCGTGAGCAAGGCCTGGAGTACAAGGTCGGTTAGTTGGCGTGATTGTGTCGCCTAACCGATCAACTTGCGCGAATAGAGATCGATAACCACAGCTAAGTACACGAAGCCCTCGTAGGTTTTAATGTAGGTAATATCTGAGATCCAAACCGTATCCGGCTCAGCGATATCAAACTGCCGATCCAACGTATTGCCGATCCCAGCGCGGATCCCTGCCAAACGGGCCAGCCTTGCGACCCAGTTTGGGCAACTGGTCACGCCCAATTCCATCAGATCATTATGCAGCTTGCGCCTAGCAGTGATTGCATACAATCACCTACCGGCCAATGTCTACCCATAGACCTTGTCGTTGTCTTTCCATGCATCCTTGGGGAGCTTTGTCTGACGGGCATCCTCACGCGCACTGTGACTTAACTTATTCTTAAACCATGCCTAGAACCCGCTGGGGTGAATGTTGAGGCAACAACACATCCGGCGCACCAAAAAGATGGAGCGATGCTCGGCAACGAACGCGTACTTCATTCGTTGTCCGGCACTGCATGTTTACAAGCGTGAGAGGTTTACATTCTTGGCGAAGTAATCTCTCGGGGATTGCTACATATTTCCCTGTCGGTCAGTGCGCGGCTGCCTTTTTTTTAAATATCGCGCTCCTCCGTCATCCGCGCCAGTTCATGCTTGAGCCCGCCGATCTCAGCTTCATGGTCGACAGATGATGCCTGCGACGCGGCTTTCGTATACAACTTCATCCATTTGTAGAGCGAGTAAATGCTGACGCCTGACCGCTCTGAAACCTCACGAACTGCGCACCACCGAACTGCAATCTGATGAACTGCATCGCGCTTGAAATCTCCACTGAATTTTGGCTTCCCCATAACGGCCTCCTTGCCTCAAAATTAGGGAAGAAAGCGCCTACAATACTAGGGGCTATTCTGTTACAGGCCAAAGTCCGGCAATGGTGCAGCACTACACCAATAAGGTTCGCCAAAAGATCAGAGCGATTCAAGCGCAGCAAAAGCGAACAGAACAAATACAGAATGTTTAGACCTTGAGTTTCGTGCTCGCAAGAAATCCGCTAAGCCACTGAAAACAAATGGAGGCGAGTACCGGAATCGAACCGGTGTACACGGATTTGCAATCCAGAAAGAGATAAAGCAAAAACAACGGCTTAGGGGTGCAAAATGCCCCCTGACAAAAGGTGAACAAAAAGCGAAAGTTTCAAAGCCAAGTTCGCCGGTTCAAAACGGAAAAGGCCCCGTCACAGCGGCAACTGTGAACCGGGGCCAAATAGAAAAAGCCTGTCAGCTTTCGAAAGACATTAGCACGGGCCACTGCCGCTCCGCAAACGCTCAGTCGGCTTTTTCGCGACTTCTGACCGGTGAGGTGGTCCAATGAGCTGGCGTATCGCAAACGAATGCGCAGAGCGTCGCTTTGGCAGCGCCGCGCGCAAGCAGATCATCATGTTCCTAGCCGATAAAGCGAGCGATGACGGCTCGGGCATCTGGTGCTCCAAGGGGACCATCCAGCGCCACACAGAGCTCAGCGAGAGCACCGTCAAGCGCACCATCATCGACTTCCTGCGCGAAGGCATTCTGATCGAGACAGGGCGGCGGCAGTGCAAGAACGGCTACACCGTCATTTACCGGATCGTTTTGGAACGCGTGGCCGCGCTCGAACCCACGGCTGAGCCCGACATTCAGACGGGGGTCACTGTGAACCCCGTCCAGCCTGAACCCGGTACGGGGTCCACGGTGAACGGGGTACGGGGTTCACGGTGGACCCCAAACCATCCTAAAACCATCCATAAACCACCTACGTGCAGGCGCGAGGCGGCGGAGGAGGTTGAAGACTCTGAAGCTGAGAAGATCTTGGCGGCCTATCCCGAGGACAGGATCCGAGACCGGCGAACCAGTCTGCGCCTGATCGCAGCGGCCTTGAAGGCAGGGGTAGAGCCGGATGACCTGAAGCAAGCGATCAATGCCTATGCCAAGGAAAGCGAGGGCTACACGCGCAGCAAGGTCTGTTTCTCCGACAACTGGTTCAAGATGCGACGTTGGGAAAAAGGGCTCGCCCAGATACGGGCTGATCGCGAGAAAGCGCGAGAGGCCGAAGCCAAAGGTCGTGCCAGCCTCACCGAGTGGATCCACGAGCGCCATCCCTTGTGTCGTCACATCACCAACCGGCAGATCGAGGACTTAATTGCATCGAAGCTGGTGACGCCTGAGCAGGTGCGCGCGGCGGGACTGCAAGCGTGAGTGCAGCTCGATTGTTACGCTATGGCGTAAAAAGTAGATATTTACGTTGCGGCGTAATTCTTTTTAATTTACGCTGTGCCGTAAAAGGAGCCACATCATGGACCTCACAGCACGAACGGCCGAGCAAATCGGAGAGGCACTCCGCCGGACGCGCAAAGCGCGCGGCTGGACCCAAAGCGATATCAGCGCGCGTACGAATTTGCGCGTCGCGACAATTTCGTCGCTCGAGAATGGCGACGCGGGAGCGAAGCTCGCCACAGTGCTCGCTGTCATGGCGGCACTTGGGCTTGAGTTCCGATTGGTGGAGCGCGGTGGCTCGCTTGAGATTGAGGATATCTTCTGATGGCCAAACACGGACGTAGCGGCACGATGCAAGTGCTTCTGAACGGGCGGTCGGTCGGGGCTTTGCGTCTCGCTGGTTCAGGCGCGATCAGCTTTACCTATGACCCGGAATGGTTGGCATGGGAACATGCCATGCCCATCTCGCTTTCGCTGCCTTTGCGTGAAGAGGCACACCAGGGCGGCCCTGTGATCGCCTACTTGGAAAACCTGCTGCCGGACAATCAGGCGATACGAGAGCGCGTTGCCGCACGGGTGCGTGCGGGCGGCACGGACGCGTGGCACATGCTGGAGAAAATCGGGCGCGATTGCGTGGGGGCCCTGCAATTCGTCTTAGGTGAGATTCCAGAGTTTGCCGCGCTCGAGGGAGAGCCCGTATCTGAGGCACAGATTGCGGATATGTTACGCAACCTCACAAGCGCTCCGCTAGGCTTGGACGAGGAAGACGACTTCCGCATTTCCATCGCAGGGGCGCAGGAGAAAACCGCGCTGTTGCGCCACGAGGGCGCGTGGATCCGTCCATCAGGGCTCACCCCAACAACCCATATCCTCAAGACCCAGCTTGGTGTTCTGCCCGCAGGGATCGATTTGTCCGATAGCGTCGAGAACGAGTTCTTCTGTATGAGCTTCTGCCGCGCCATGGGCATGGATGTGGCGGAGGTCGAGATTGCCGATTTTGAAGACGTGCGGAGCCTTGTCGTGACGCGGTTTGATCGGCGTTGGACCAAGGATGGCCGCTTGATCCGCCTCCCGCAAGAAGACTTATGCCAAGCGCTGACAGTCCCACCCAGCCAAAAATACCAAATGGATGGCGGGCCGGGGATCACCGAAGGGATCGGATTGCTGAATGGTAGTGATGACCCTGAAACAGATCAGCGCGCGTTCTTCCGTGCGCAGGTGCTGTTTTGGCTCTTAGGCGCGACAGACGGGCACGCTAAGAATTTCAGCATCGCATTGCGCCCCGGCGGTTTCCGTATGACCCCGCTCTACGATGTGCTGAGTGCCCAAAAAGCCGTGGATGACGGTCAAATTCGCCAGAACCGGATGCGCCTCGCGATGGCCGTCGACGGACACTACCGGATCAACGAGGTGGTGCCGCGTCATTTCCTGCAGGCTGCGAAGGCGGCAGGTTTTGGTGTGGCGCTAGCGGAAGAGATCTTGTCGGGCGTCGCTACAGAGCTTGAACCCGCCTTGGACAAGACACTAGCAGACCTGCCGGATGGGTTTCCACAGCCATTGGCGGAAGCCATTGCTGCTGGCATACGACGTCGGGCGATTGCCTTTCATGCCGTATGATCCGCAGATCATATTTCCGCTTTATGGTCGGTAGGTCATATTAACTGAGAGCAATCTGCTGGCCCAATACAGGAATTTCAGCGTTCCAGGCCAGTTTTGGCGGAAAAGCCAAGAGATTGATGGCCAAACTCAGATCCTCAACGCCGTGTTTCTGATTGCTGCACATAAGCGGGCAGCCGTGTCAGACGCGGGACAAACCCCGCTTCAACAAGAAAATTCCCCTGCGCCAGCGCATTCCTCGCGAGGCAAGTTTCTCGCTGACAGTCCCTTGGTGCCCACTTTGGCCATGTTCATCGAAACACTTAAAGTGAGGATCAAAAAGATGGCTACACAAACTCTGAAACTGAACGTCAAATCCGGCGAAAAAGACGGCAAGAACTTCTGGGATCGCTGCGGCGTCCTCTTCGTCAACACCGACGACAACGGCAACATCACCTCAATCAACGTCAAACACAGCATGTTCCCCGACGTCGAAATGGTCGCCTTCCCGCGCCGCGATGACGACCCAGTCACCGAATGACCTCAGCGCTAGGGCGGCTCTGGCTGTTTTGAGTTGGGAGTCATCCCTCCACCTGTAAACAATTGTACATGATTCAAAATTCTTTTCAGTTTTTTGCTCATAGGCCTGTCGGTACAAATTATCGCTACAAACAAGGCGAATTTTGGCTTGGAGCGTTTCTCCGTCCCTGTTTCGCCGATAACAAGGAGGAAAGAAATGTTCAAGATTTCAACGGGACTCGGGTGCTTATTTGCTGCGGCAATCACCGCCTCGGCGGCCCAGGCAGACGACTGCGGTGAAGTATCACTGATGCAGGCCGATTGGGGGTCAGCGCAAATTGTGACCGCAGTCTCGAAGTTCCTGATGGAGCAAGGCTATGGTTGCGAAGTGACGACGGTTCCGCTCTCGAGCAACCCCGCGCTGGCATCCGTATCCGAGACTGGAGAGCCTGATATTCTGACTGAAATCTGGACAAACGGCGCGCCGGCTTACCAAGGGCTGGTTGACTCAGGTGCAATCATTCCTGTGACCGAAGTTCTATCAGATGGCGGTGTCGCAGGGTTCTTTGTTCCGAACTACCTTGTGGAGGAGCATCCGGAACTGGCAACAATTGAAGGCATCGCAGCCAATCCCGAACTCGTCGGAAATCGCTTTCACAATTGCCCCGAGGGATGGACTTGTCTGAATGTCAGCACCAACCTGATGAAGGCAGGCGGGTTGATTGATGCAGGCATTGAAAACTTCGTGCATGGATCAGGCGAAACCCTTGCGGCTTCGATCGCTGCCGCCTACGAAAACAAAGAGCCGTGGTTCGGCTTTTATTGGGCACCGACATCGGTACTGGGCAAATACCCGATGACCCTGGTCGATATGGGCCCCCATGACCCTGAAAAGCACGCCTGCAACATCACAGCGGAATGCGACACGCCAGCAATGAGCGCCTTCCCTCGCAGTGAAGTGGTTACAGTTCTTTCCAAGGAATTCATGGCTGAAAACGCAGAAATCTCTGAGCTGATGACAAATCTGTCCTTCACCAACGCACAGATGGGCGAAACGCTGGCATGGGTCGAGGATAACAATGCCTCCTACGATGAAGGTGCTGTGCACTTTCTGACGACCTACAAGGATGTTTGGGGGGCGTGGCTTAACGATGCTGCGCGCGACAAACTTTCCGCATTGCTGCAGTAAACTGCACGGACAGGGGCATCCTCAGCGATGCCCCTAACGCACTGAAGTAGATCGGAAAGTGGGATAAATGGCCTTCTATGACAAGTTATTCAGCGCATTGGGTTTGAGCGAATGGTGTGGCACGTCAGACGATAAAGCGCCTCTTTCGCTGGCGGACCTTGCGGCGCAAGCAGGAGGAGAAGAGGCCTCTGGACCGCTCATGCCAATTCCCTCGTTTGATAATCTGCATGAAAGCTGCAACCGCATATGGCAGTCGCGCGATGTAACCAACGGGATCGAAGAAGGGTTTCTGGCAGCCAAACCGGTCCTGAAAACTGTTCTGGACCCGATCACACAACCACTGAGCTGGATGTTGGATGGCGCACTTTGGCTGTTTGAAGCGATGCCGTGGTTCATCATGGTCCCGCTTCTGGTGGCGATTTCCTGGTACGCCTCGCGTTCGCGCCCTGTGACGATCTTTGTCGCCGTCTCGATTATGCTGCTGGCTGTCGTAGACCACTACGATGTGGCGATGCAGACTCTGTCGATCATCTTTGTATGTACGACGATATCGGTGCTGTTCGGTGTGCCCATTGGTATTGCCATGTCGAAATCCGACCGATTGCAAAAAAGCGTGATTCCGTTACTCGACCTGCTGCAGACCCTGCCGACCTTCGTGTACCTGATCCCTCTAATCTTCTTGTTCTCGGTCACGGAATCGAAACTTTATGGGATCGCGATCATCCTTTACGCGATTGTCCCGGTGATCCGCCTGACCGATCTGGGCATCCGCCTTGTAGATCAGGACGTGATCGAAGCGGCCAATGCCTTTGGCATGAATGACCGCCAGAAACTGATGCGAGTACAATTGCCGCTGGCGCTGCCGAACATCATGGCCGGGATCAACCAGACCATCATGATGAGCCTTGCCATGGTCGTGATCGCCTCTCTTGTTTCGGCCCCTGGCCTTGGCGTGAACGTGTTGCGCGGTATCCGAAACCTTGAACTGGGTGTGGGCATCGTCGCTGGCATCGGCATTGTTCTGCTGGCCGTGATCCTTGACCGCGTGTCCAAGGCAGCTCTCACACGGGTCGATAAGACCCAAGTCAAACATTAAGGAGCCGGTTCAATGACACAACCAATGGTCCGCCTGTCCGGGCTCTATAAAATATTTGGCGCCCGCGACAAGGACGTGTTGCAGCATGTCAAAGGAGGCATGGGCAAGGAAGAATTGCTGGCGCAGCACGGGCACGTGTTGGGGCTCAACAATATCAACGTCGATATGCAGGCGGGGGAAATCACAGTGGTCATGGGCCTGTCCGGCTCTGGGAAATCTACTCTGATCCGCCACCTGAACCGGTTGATCGAACCCACTGCGGGCGAGATCATCGTGCAGGGTGAGGACGTGATGCAACTGTCCGAGGACGGGTTGCGCCATGCTCGACAGGAAAAGATGTCGATGGTGTTCCAGAAGTTCGCGTTATTGCCGCACAAGACCGTGCTGAAGAATGCAGGCATGCCCTTGTCGGTGCGTGGCGAAGACGAGGCCACCTGCGACCGCGAAGCCGCGAAATGGCTGGACCGCGTCGGTCTGAGCGGGTTTGAGAACCATTATCCAGCGCAGTTGTCTGGTGGGATGCAGCAGCGGGTGGGCATTGCCCGGGCGCTGAGTGCAAACACACCGATCATGCTGATGGACGAGGCGTTCTCGGCCCTTGACCCGCTGATCCGGACCGACATGCAGGACCTGCTGCTCGAGTTGCAAAAAGAGCTGCACAAGACCATCATTTTCATCACTCACGATCTTGATGAGGCGCTGAAGCTGGCCGATCACCTTGTGATCCTGAAGGACGGCTTTGTCGTGCAACAGGGCGAGCCGCAGCACATCCTGCTGAACCCGAGTGATCCCTACATCGAAGACTTCGTGAGCGACATCAACCGCGCACGGGTTCTGCGGGTGCGCTCGGTTATGACCCCACTTGGGGGTGACAAAGTGCCCGCAGATGCCCATGGCGAAGTGGACGTGAACGACACGCTCGAAAGCATGATCGCTCGGTCCGGCGGGGATACGTCACACGCTTATATCGTCAAAGATGGGGAGCAGACGGTCGGCACACTGGATATGACCGAACTGGTTCGCGCTCTTGTCCCTCGCGTCGCATCCAAGGCCGGTGCGCGTCAGTCCTGACGCGCGCTGATGGCCGAGCTGGAATTCAACAGATTAAGCCCGGAAGAACCGCATGGTTGGGTCGGCCTCGATCTGTTCGAACAGCCAGTCCACAAACGTATCGAGCTTTGGGTTGGGTACACGTTCTTTTTGCGTCGCCAGATACCAGCGACCTGGCTCTGGCACCGAAATGTCGAACGGTCTGACCAAACGCCCCCTTTCAAGATCACGCGTGCAAAACGGTGCCCTTGAGATGCTCATTCCGTGGTTGTTCAAAACGGCTTCGCGGACAAGAGGGTAGTTATCGAAGATTGAGCCAAATTTCATGGTTTCGCGATCTAAGCCTGCCGCATCCAACCAACAGTCCCAGTCATCCGGCTCATTCCATGTGCTTGGGACACTCAACAGCAGGAAATTTCTGAGCTCTTCCAGCGGCATTCCACCGCTTGCGGTTTTCAAGGCCTCCGGAGCACATACCGGGTAGATATCGGTTTCGAACAACGGGCTATAGTCAAACCGTTTGTCAAATGGTGGTGCATTGAACACGCCCACATCGAACCGGTGCATGTCATAATCACCGTCTTCAAAGGTAGAGACGATGCGCACGCGTGTGTCCGGATTATCCTGAAGAAAGTCTGCCAATCTGGGCTGAAGCCACATTGTATTGAAACTTGCGTAGGACTGAACGAGCAACACGTCCGGTTCCTCAGGTGTCTGGATGCGCCGTGTGGCTTTGATAATGCCCTGAATGTGCTCGCGGACCGGCGGGTAATATTGCTCCCCGGCCGGTGTCAGTTCGACCGAACGGCTTGTGCGTTCCAGTAGTTTAACGCCGATTGATGTTTCCAATGCTTTGACCTGGTGGCTGACTGCCGCGTGCGTCACACAAATCTCGTCAGCGGCCTTTCGGAAGCTCTTGTGACGCGCCACTGCCTCAAAAGCGCGCAGTGAAACCAGCGTGGGCATGTGAGTGGTCATTGCTGCATCTCCTTGATGAAACCAACTCTGCTTACCCTCAAGAAGAATTATCCGACGACGGGCGCGAATATAGCAGGGTATTGATACTCTTTTTCATAACCTGTCCGGGGGTAGCACGCAATTCGCGGCGCGATGTGATCGGTTAGAATTTCTTGATGAAAGGAAATTTCTTTCAATTCTTCGACTGGGTGAGAAATGCCAGATTAGCAGATAAAGATGCTATGGGATTCCACCTTAATGCCACCACTTTCACCTTCGCCAAATGCATATGGCTATCCTTTGCTGATTAAACACTTGCTGGCCGGATCCCAGCTCGCGTCAGCCAGCCAAGAGATCGTCAGCGGCACCGAAATGCGACTGAGCTACGCGGACTTGGGCAAACGCGTGCGCCAACTTGCCAATTCTCTAAAGGCCAGCGGGATACATGAGGGCATGCGCGTCGGTGTCATGGATTGGGATACGCACCGTTATCTTGAGTGTTTTTTCGCGATCCCGATGATGGGCGCGTCCCTTTTTACGATCAACGTCCGTCTATCTCCTGCCCAGGTTCTTTATACGATCAACCACGGCAAATCGGATCTGATCATCGTGCACCGCGATTTCATGCCACTCATTGATGATATCAAGCCGGGCTTTGATCGGGACATCATCATTGTGCCGATTGGCGACGGTGAAGGATATGAAGAGTGGATAGGCGAGGCCTCAGGCAGCTTTGACTTCCCGGACTTCGATGAAAACCAAACCGCAACGTTGTTTTATACGACCGGGACCACAGGCAATCCCAAAGGGGTGAGCTATTCACATCGGCAGTTGGTCCTTCACACGTTGGGCCTGATCGCTGGTTTCGGCGCGTGGCCCGGGAATGCCGGATTTCATCGCGGCGACGTCTACATGCCGCTTACGCCCTTGTTTCACGTCCACGGCTGGGGATTTCCATATGCCGCAACGATGCTGGGACTGCGTCAGGTCTATCCCGGTCGATATGACCCTGACACAATCTTGCGATTGATTGCCGACGAAAACGTCACCTTTTCCCACTGCGTGCCCACGGTTCTGTCAATGGTGCTCGACCATCCGGGCTGCCCACAAATTGACCAGGACAGATGGAAAGTGATCATTGGCGGGGCCGCTTTGCCGCGCAATTTGCAGGACCGGGCGGCGGCGGCAGGCATATCCTTGCATGCGGCCTATGGGATGTCCGAAACCTGTCCATTTCTGACAGTGGCAAACTTGTCCAGCGATGATCCAGAGGTGCAGGCGCAAACCGGCTTTCCCGGCCCGCTTGTCGACCTTCGTGTTGTGACACCGGATATGAAAGACGTTCCGCATGACGGTGAAACAACCGGTGAAGTTGTTGCTCGGGCTCCCTGGTTGACACAAGGCTATCTGGATAATGCGCAAGCCTCGGATGAACTTTGGGACGGTGGGTATCTGCATACCGGGGATGTTGGGTATATCCGCGAGAATGGGTCGTTGCAGATTACTGACCGCCTCAAGGATGTGATCAAGACCGGCGGCGAATGGATTTCCTCGCTGGCACTGGAAAACATAGCATCGTCTTGTAGCGGCGTTGAGGACGTCGCCGCGATCGGGCTGCCGCACGTGAAGTGGGGCGAGCGGCCAGTGTTGGTCGCTCAAGCCGCAAAGGATGCCGATCCGGATATTGTGCGCTTGAGAGTCATGGAAGAAATCCAGTCGCGGGTTGACGCAGGCGAGATCTCAAAATGGGCAGTTCCAGACGAGATAATCTTTGTCGACCGCCTACCTAAGACCAGCGTCGGTAAGCTCGACAAGAAACTCGTGCGGAAAGATATTTCAACGCGCGCGGACTTAAAATCATGACAGACAAGCAACGCCGTATTCAGGCGCTTATTCATTCCATTGTCACCTATCTGCAAGCGCGCAGAGCTGCCACACGCGGCGTTGATCTGACGTTGGACAAGCTGGCAGCCATGGACCTGTCCGACGAGCGGCTCATTGATTTACCTCCCCAAGGAACCCGGCACGATGAGGTTCTGAAGAACGCCATCGCCGGGATTGCAGCCCCCGAATTGCAGGAAATCGCACGTTGTCTGAAAGCCGCCAAAGATGATCTGATCTGGCGCGAAGACAACGCCCAATTCTATCCCCCCGGAGCCGAATTAGGCGAGGGATACACAAAGTGTAACCTACATACTCTGCTGATCGGGCCGGACGCATGTGGGCGCCACCATCCCGATTTCAGCCTTGGCATTTTCATGCTGAGTCCACGGACGTTGTATCGGGACCACAACCACGACGCGCCAGAGCTGTACCTGAACCTGTCCGAGAAATCTGGTTGGCGGTTTGGCACCCGTGACTGGCAGGATTATCCGGCTGGATCACTTATCTGGAACGCTGCGGGCGAGCCCCACGCCACCCGGGTCTATAACCAGCCTTTCATCTCGGTCTTTGTCTGGCTCGAGAACGTGAATTCACCGTGCAACGTGATCCATTTCGACGACTGGACAGAAGTCGAACAGGATCTTGCCAAACTTTCGAATTAAGGTTTCCGAACATGATTTCCATTAAACACACCGAGGGTGTCGCTTTCATTGAGCTGAATGCCCCGCCAGTTAACGCTCTTGGCCTGAAGATGCGGCAGGCGCTTTCCTCGGCCATCCACGAGTTGGACGCCGATGAACAGGTCAAAGCTATCGTTCTATGCTCGGCTCTGCCGCTCTTTTGCAGCGGCGCTGACATCGTCGAGTTCCGTACCGGGGCAGTTTGGGACAAGCCGGACCTGCCAGACCTGTGTGTAACGATTGAAACCAGCAATAAACCCATTATCGCCGCGATAGCAGGTCCCGCTATGGGTGGTGCGCTGGAGATCGCGCTTGCCTGTGATTACCGTGTCGCCACGCCGGATGCCGTGATGGGCCTACCTGAGATCAAACTGGGGCTGCTGCCTGGTGCCGGTGGCACCCAACGACTACCCCGGATTGCCGGTCTGGAAGCGGCAACGCAAATGATCCTCTCAGGTGATCCCGTGAAAGGCGAATATGCCCTGTCTTGTGGGCTGGTCGACGCACTATTTGAGAACGACCAGGATTTTCGCGCGCATGTTTTGGGTTTCGCCACCCGTGTCAGCCAAAAGGGCGATCCGAAACGCAGTTGCGCGGATATGACCGTCACACACCCTGATCCGAAGGGATATCTGACGGGTTTCCGAGACCAGATAGCGCACACGTCCAAAAACCTTGTCGCCCCTGAACGATGTTTGGTGTCCATCGAGGCCGCGTGCGAAATGCCGCTGGCCGAGGGGCTGGCACAAGAGAAGGCAGGTTTCGCCGAACTGCTCGGTACACCTCAATCGCGCGCGGGCCGACACCTGTTCTTTGCGGAGCGTGAATGCAACAAGGTTCCCGGTGTTACCCGTGCGGACCGACCACGTGACATTGCTTCGGTCGCCGTGATCGGCGCGGGAACAATGGGGCGCGGCATTGCCATCGCCTTTCTGCAGGCGGGATATCCGGTCACGCTTCTTGAAACTACGCAAGGCGCGCCCGAACAGGGGCTGGAAAAGGTCCGGGAGCATTTCCAGCGTGCGGCTCAAAAAGGGCGGCTCAGTGCCGATCGGGCAGAGGCAATCGCCGCCAACGCCACTGGGACGCTCAGCTATGCAGACCTTGCGAAGGTCGACCTGATCATTGAAGCGGCGTTTGAAAGCATGAATGTCAAACGCCAGATTTTCGAAGCGTTAGACCTACACGCCAAACCTGGCGCGATACTGGCCTCAAACACATCGACGTTGGATCTTGATGAAATCGCCGCAGTCACGTCACGCCCGGAGGATGTGATTGGTCTCCATTTCTTTAGCCCGGCGAACGTCATGCGCTTGCTAGAGGTGGTGCGGGGCGCCAAGACCGCTCCCGATGTCATTGCAACGGCAATCACGGTCGCAAAGAAGATCCGAAAGCTCCCTGTCACGGTTGGCGTGTGCTACGGCTTTGTTGGAAACCGGATGCTGGAGCCATACTTTCGCGAAGGGTCTCGTCTGCTTCTTGAGGGGGCGACGCCGAAACAGGTGGATGACGTCCTTGAGAACTTCGGCATGGCCATGGGTATTCACGCAATGGCGGATCTGGCCGGTGTCGATGTGGGCGCCCGCGTGCGTCAGGAACGGCGTAGTGAAATCGCGCATGACCCGACATACCAAGCTGTGCAGGACAGGTTGTTTGAACTAGGCCGACTGGGTCAGAAAACCGGGCGAGGAAGCTATGTCTACGAGGGGCGGACACGGGTCGAAGACCCAGAGATGGTTCAAATCAGTTCCGAGCTGGCGGACCTGCATGGCGTGAAGCGCAGGGACATCGACGATCAGGAAATCCTTGAGCGTTGTCTGTTCCCCCTGATCAACGAGGGCTTCTTGATCCTTGAAGAGGGAATTGCAACGCGCCCGGGTGATTGCGACCTGATCTGGGTCAATGGCTATGGCTTCCCAAACTGGCGCGGCGGCCCGATGCACTATGCCGATGAGATTGGATTGAGCCAGATTCTGGAACGCATGACCCACTATCGGCAGTCGCTTGGTGCCTATGGCGAGATGTGGTTCACGCCTGCGCCATTGTTGGAAGAACTCGCAACCTCGGGCGTGACACTTACCGCGTATTTTGATGCCAAAAAGGAAACATCATGAGAGAAGCCGTTATCGTCTCAACCGCACGAACTCCTATTGGGGTTGCCTTCAAAGGTGCGCTGAACAACATCAAATCCCCTACCATGATGGGGCACGCCATTCAGCACGCGGTTGAACGTGCAGGCGTGGACCCCGGTACGATCGAAGATGTCGTCATCGGATCGGTCCTTACAGCGGGGACAGCAGGCATGAATGTCGCCCGTTTGTCGGCGCTGGCGGCTGGCCTTCCCAATACGGTGGCAGGACAGACGATCGACAGGCAATGTTCCTCCGGGTTGATGGCCATTGCGACGGCTGCAAAGCAGGTCATTGTGGATGGTCAGAACGTTGCCGTGGCGGGCGGGCAGGAAAATATTTCCGCCCTGCAGAATGCTTATCTGAAATGGGCGGGCGATGAGAAAGATCCAAACGTTATCGCCCAATCTGAGCATGCCTACATGCCGATGCTGATGACGGCGGAAAATGTGGCGCGGACCTATGGGATCAGCCGCGACGTCCAGGATGAATACGCCGCACTTTCGCAAGGTCGGACCGCCCGGGCTCAGGCGGCTGGTGCGTTTGAAGATGAGATCGTCCCGATCACTGCGATTAAGCGGGTCAAGAACCGCGAAACCGGAGAGGAAACCGTGGAAGAGGTGACCTTGTCAAAAGACGAGGGCAACCGGCCGGGTACGACGGCCGAAACACTCGGGGCATTGAACCCGGTTGTCGAAGGAGGACTGATCACTGCCGGAAACGCAAGCCAGCTTTCTGACGGGGCCTCGGCTTGTGTGCTCATGGAAGGCAAAATGGCTGAGCAACAGGGTCTCACACCGCTGGGTATTTATCGCGGCATGGCTGTTGCAGGAAACGCACCGGAAGAGATGGGGGTCGGCCCGATCTTTGCAATTCCAAAGCTGCTGAAGAATGCAGGTCTTCGCATCGAAGACATCGGCCTTTGGGAGCTTAACGAAGCCTTTGCCTGCCAGGTTCTGTATTGCCGTGACCATCTTGGGATCGATCCCGAAATCTACAACGTGAACGGCGGTGCGATATCGATTGGCCACCCCTACGGCATGACAGGTGCGAGACAAGTCGGGCATGCTCTGATTGAGGGGAGGCGTCGTGGCGTGAAATACGTGGTGACCTCCATGTGTGTCGGCGGAGGCATGGGCGCCGCAGCACTGTTCGAAGTCGCCTGACCACACTGAAATGAGTTCAAGCAGAGCGTTATCTGGTTGAGACATTGACATTCTGTCATCTGCGAAGGCCGCCATCTGCATGTGCTGTGTTTCATGTAAACCGGAATTGGTGGTACCTCCTGAGGCGTTATGACCAATGTCACGCCAACGATCCTTTCCACCGTTTCCAGCCAGTTTGTCGATGACTGGCTGGCGGCGCTGCGTGCCCTGTGCCCAGAGGCGCAGATGGCGTCGCTGCTTAGCCGGTCCGGTCTGAACGCGGATACGCGCGCGCCGAATGGTCGCGTCACGCTGGATCAGATTGTCTGTCTCTATCAACTTGCCGCTGTCGAGACCGGCGATGTGATGATGGGGCTTTGGAGCAGACCCGTGCGACCGCGTGCCTTACAACATCTTCTGACGACTGTCAGAGAAGCCACGTCTCTTTCTTCGGCACTCTACCGGTTTTCGACCTTCTGGAATTTGCTGCTGGATGACTATCAGTTTGATCTGGATGACACTGACAGCGCCCTCACACTGAGCCTGAACCCGCAAACAGATGCACCTGTACAACGGTTTGGCCACATGCTGATCCTCAAACTTGCCCACGGGCTCATGTCTTGGCTTTCAGGGCATGAGGTTCCGGTTAAAGCCGTTGATTTCGCGTTTGATCGCCCGGACTTTAATCAGGATTACGCGATTATCTTTCCCGCACCCTTTCAGTTTGGCCAACCCGCCACTGCGATCTCCTTCTCCCCGAACGCTCTGGGCCCTGTGCAAGCGCGTAGCACATCTGATCTTGACCGGTTTTTGCAAAACGCGCCCCGGGACTGGATTTTCACCTCTTCGCGCGAGCACACCCAATCGCTGCGGGTGCGCACTTATCTGGGCCAAACGGGATGGGACGCGGCGACCCTGACCCAGACAGCATCCGCAATGCACATGACGCCGCGCACCCTGATCCGCAGGTTGCAAGCGGATGGGAACTCGTTTCAGGCGATCAAGGATGCCCTGCGGCGCGACATCGCGATCCGCGACCTGCAGGCGGGACGCAAAAGCGTCGAGGCCATCGCACATGATGTCGGCTTTTCCTCTGCTGCCAATTTTCACCGGGCCTTTCAACGCTGGACCGGCAGCACCCCCAGTTCGTATCGCAGGATGCAGACGTAAAGCGCCTGTTTTGTCACTTTTGGACAATGATCTGTCAGCGCACGAGATAGAGCGAAGAATTTTCTCCTGCTAGATCTTGCGCAATAGATGGCGTTCTCACCTGGTTCTCCTCTAGAAGCTTGACCCGCTGCCTGCTCAGCAGGTGCTGAAGTGTGGCGTCATGTGAAAAGAGCCGCTCACAAAAGGACCGACCAATGTCAGACAAACTCGCCACCATACTCCAAGCCGCACGCGACCACGCCGAGCAGGTCATCCTGCCCAATGTGGACGCCTGGAACGCCGCGAAGACATGGCCCCGTGATGCGTCGGACAAAGCCGGGGCCGCTGGCCTGACGGGGCTCTACGCCCCCGAAGAGTTTGGCGGCCAAGGCTTGCCCCTTTCAGAGGGCATTCAGGTCTACGAACAACTGGGACTGGGCGATGGTGCCTATGCCTTTGCCCTGTCGATGCATAACATCTGCACCTTCGCGGGCTGCGGTTATGGCACAGATGCCTTCAAGGAAAAATGGGCACGGGATCTGACCTCTGGCCGCAAGCTGGCGAACTTTGCACTGACCGAACCGCAATCGGGGTCGGACGCAACAAACATGTATTCGCGGGCTGTGATCAATGATGACGGCACTTGGACGATCAGCGGTGTGAAGGCATGGGTCAGCTTGGCGACCGAGGCTGATATCTATTTCACGGTGGTCAAGACCAGCAATGAACCCGGCCACAAGGATATGGCGATGATTGCCATCCCGGCCGACACTCCGGGCCTCAGCTTTGGTCCGCTCTACGACACCCCGTCCTACAACTTCCTGCCTCTGGCCGAGATGTACATGGACAAAGTCGTGGTGAGCGAAGACAATATCATCCTGCCCATTGGCCAGGGCCTGCAAGGCTCACTCATGGCGATCGATATTGCCCGCGTTTCGATTGCGTCAGGATGCTGTGGATTGATGCAAGCTGCATTAGATACGGCGCTGTCCTATTCCAAGAACCGCAAGATGTTTGGTGGCAAGAACCTCGATCTGGACGGGATCCAGTGGATGCTGGGTGAGGTTGCAACCGATCTTGAAGCCTCCAAGCTGCTTTATCGAAAGGCGGCAGAATCCCTTGGCACGCCCGAAGGCCCTCTGATGGCCGCTCATGCCAAACGGTTTGTGCCAGATGCCGCAGTGAAGGCTGCGAACACCTGTACGCAAGTGTTGGGTGGCATGGGGCTGCTGCAGCCTTATGGTCTGGACCGTTTGTCCCGCCTCGCACAAATGCTGCGGATTGTGGACGGGACAACCGAAATCAGCCGTGTAGTTATCGGGCGGGCCATGCAAAAACGAGCGGCAACCTTGCCTGATCTGCCAGTACCGAAAGGATTTGGTGAGACCGGCTGAACATTCCAGCTCCCGGTGAAGCGGAGCCGAGCTGAAAATTTCCTCAAGGATCGGTAAAATCGAATGACCGGCTGCATACGTGTGGCCGGTTACTCGAGATTGCAGACCTTGATGCAAACGCAGCGAATTCACCCTTTGTCCCACCGCTCATTTCTTGCCTGAAGAAGTCTCGCTGCGCCTGGCGCGAATGGCAGCTCTTCTCGCTGCATTGTCGTACTATAGATGATGCGTGCGGCAAAATATGTGCTGCGAACGCGCAGCGAGAAAATCAAACTCACAGAATGGGCTCATTCCGGCCCTTAGCCCCGATTTGCACCAAGGTCCGGTACTTCATGTCGCTCTGGGCAGATTGTCGATCGAAGCAGGCCGTCTTCGTGCAACGCGGCCTGCGTGTCGCCGTTATCCCACTGATACAGCAGACCGATTTCTTCGCCAGTCTTGATACACGTAATGCGACCGATGGCTTCGGCCGTCGTGCGAACACTCTCAAGTTCGGGCAAAACTAGCCCCTCTCGTTAAACAGTTCCTTGGGAGCGATGTCGAGAGCATGGGCCATCCGCTCCAGAACATCGATCGATGCTGAGAATTTCGCGAGTTCGATCTCGCTGATGTAGCTACGATCCAGGTCGGCAGCTAATGCTAATTGTTCTTGGCTCAACCCTCTGGAATTTCTTAGATTCCGGATATTTAACCCTACTTGTTCCCGTAATTTCATGGCCTGTATTCGGCCAGATCACAAGAACCGCTCTACGGAATATATTCCACAAAACGCGCGCGAACATCATAAACCCTATGCTCGCATATGGTGTGAAGGTTGAGGTTGGAGCCAGTGTATCAATACTGAGGTAATGTAATCAAAAGGTATTTATTGATATGCGGTGCAAACTTATCAGGAATTGGACTGCCGGAGTTGCTTTGGCTTTGCTTTCAACCGTGGCTCCACAAGCGGCAAAAGCCTATCAGGTTGACTGCGCCATTCTGCTTTGCCTGGCTGGTGGGTGGCCCGCGTCAGCAGACGGTGCCCATGCCCGCGCCGTGTTTATCCGCAGGATTACGCTCTGGCCGATTGAGCCGCCGTTGCAGATCTGGCGCTGCCCGATGGGTGTTTCTGAGCGCGCGCCGTTGCAAAGTATTGATCCTAAAGTCTGGGAGGCCTGCAACCAAAATGGTCAAATGCTCGGCCACATCATTCTGGCACAGGTGGTCGAAGACGGTGCCGATATCGACATCAGTGGTCTGGAATTCGATTTTGTGCGCTCGATCCGAGTCTGGGATGTTCGGTACTACAGCCATCGCAAAGGCGGGCGCGACGATGATTGTTCTGAGAGTTACAACATGCGCCTCGGAACCTACGGCACGCAGGGCGAATTTGGCTGGCAACGCACGACACCAGCGGCTTCCCCGCAATGGGTTCTGCCGTCACGGCGCTGTTCGTCATCAAATTGGCGACGAGGTGTTGGCGTGGAATGGGAAGATCACGAAGGTAACCACGGATATGAGTGGGTGGCCTACTAAGGCTATTCGCCGATGTCTTTCATACGTTCCGCGATATCGCCCGCAATGCGCTCATAGAGGGCGGCTTGTTTGTCCCTAGGCGTTCCAGGCTGAGGGTTTCTCCGGCGGATGCGTTTGGCAAGCCAGAAGAGCAACCGCGCGGCGGGGTCATCCAATTTTTCCGGCACAGGAGCCGGATAGTTTTCTTCGAGGAGGGCAACGACCTCAGCATTCATACTGCGGTGGTTGGCCTCGGCTGCGAGGCGTATACGATCGCGCAGGCCGTCCGGCAGCCGCACGATGAACTTGTCCTGATTTTGAGCACCTTGTTCTGACATGGTGGCACTGTGCCATAAAATTCGATCGACGCAATAATGGCTAAGTGCCACTAACAGGTTGTGATTTCAACCTGGAGGCGTTTCATGAACAGTCGTAAACCAATGCAGCTTCGGCTTCCGCAAGAGCTCAAAGAGTGGATCAAGGCGGAGTCCGATCGCAACGGCAACTCCCAGAATTCTGAAGTGATCCGCGCCATTCGCGCGGCAAAGGACAGGCGCTCTACACCTGGAGAAATTGGAAATATCATTATGGATCAGGTCGATAATGCGCGTTGTTAACCCAGTGAGAGAGGTGTTGGTACTATGACCAAAGCAAGTGCACAGACGAAAGCGAAACAAGCGGCCTCGGCCTTTATCCGCGAGGCGCGGGAGGCAGGTTGGCAACGCGCGAAGTTCGAGATCAAACCCGATGGCAGCGTCATCGTTGACGCCAACATGGTGGCGGCCGAGGCAGTAGACGACTTCCTCAATAGTGATTTGAGAATGGGCGAATGACCCGCAAGAGCCTGCCAAAATACGTCTACAATGACAGAGGATACCTTCGGTTCATCCGGCGGTCGCGTGGTATCTCCGTCATGATGCACGAGGAAGCGGGCACGCCGGAATTTTGGGATCACTACAATCGACTGCTGAAGGGAAAGCCAGCGCCTGCGCCGGTGAGGCGCAATTTTGAAGCGCTGATTCTTAGCTATTACGAGAGTGACGCCTACAAGAAGCTGAAGCCCCGGACGAGATCCGACTATCGGCGGTACATCAGCCACATTCGTGAGATCTGGGCCGAGAAAGACCCGGCCAGGATCGAAACCCATCACATTTACGAACTGCACCGCGCCAATGCGGATCATTGGAGGCAAGCCAACTATCTCGTTCAGGTCATGGTCGTCTTGATGAACCACGCGCGATTGATTGGCTTTATCAAGAAAGAGCATGGCAACCCGGCGAAGGGCATCCCGCTCTTTAAGCAGCAGAGCGACGGCTGGGAGCCTTGGCCAGACGATGTTCGTGCCGAGTTCGAAGCGCTGGCTTCAAAGAGGGCGCGGCTGGTTTACGAGCTTTGCGTTGGTACAGGCCAACGCATTGGCGATGTCGTGAAGATGAAGTGGGAGCACTTTTCCGATGAAGGTTTCGATTTTACGCAGGGTAAAACCGACAAGCCGTTGTGGATCCCGCTTACCAACCGACTGAAAACCCATCTCGAAGGCATCGCGCGAACAGACGGCACTGTTGTGATCAACGCGAAGGGTCGACCAGTGAGCTACCGTATCGTTGCCGAGGAAATGCGTACCATCAAAAGGAAGATGAAGCACGAGAAGGCGAGCTACTACAAAACGCACGGGCTAAGGAAAAACGCGACGATCGAGCTGTATCTGGCAGGATGTGATGACGAGATGGTCAAGGCTGTCACAGGTCACTCAGGCGTTGAGATGCTGAAAAAGTACGGTGGGCCGATCCGGCAAAGAGAGCTCGCGAAGCGCGCTCAAGAGGCAAGAAACCAAATGGAACGAAGCAAGACCGAAACGTGAAAGTTTCAACGGTTGTTTCAAAAATGGCAGTGAAGGAGAGTTGGGATGACGCAAGTCATTGATTTTATTGGAGGCGAGTACCGGAATCGAACCGGTGTACACGGATTTGCAATCCGCTGCGTCACCACTCCGCCAACTCGCCTATTGAACGGGGCGGGTGTGTGATGTGCTCACCCGCTTTTGTCTTCGTTCTGGGGCCTTATTGCGGTTTTTCTGAGGGTTGTCTAGTGCGGTTTTGTGATTGGGGCGCAGCTTTGTGATCTCGGGTTTGAACGACGCTTTCTGGTGAGGCGTTATGCCGTTGGCTGGGGGCAAGGGGGAGGATTTGGGTTTCGGATCGCCAATTGCGGCAGGAATGAGGGTTTGTTTTCCGATTGTGTCTGAAACCGGATGCGGGGCAGGCCGCATTTCCTTTTTGTTGACGTTCCGTGAACAAACCTGTGCCAAAACTACAGGCAATACTTTGGATAATCTGTTATAAATTCCCATGAGGGCTGTTTGCAGGGCTGCTGTGTTCCGATTTGGGAAGGCGGTGGTTGTTGTGTTCTGACAGATCTAAAATTGCATCGGGTACGCCGCAGATTTCAGCCTGCGGCGGGGACAATAGGGTGAGGGATGGCGAAGTCCATTATGATCCAGGGGGCTGGGTCGAACGTCGGAAAGTCCATGATCGTGGCCGGTTTGTGCCGCGCTTTTGTGCGGCGGGGATTGAAGGTTCTGCCCTTCAAGCCCCAAAACATGAGCAATAACGCCGCTGTCACGATGGACGGTGGAGAGATCGGCCGTGCCCAAGCATTACAGGCGCGGGCCTGCAAGGTGCAGCCCCACACAGATATGAATCCCGTCCTTCTGAAGCCCGAAACGGAAACCGGCGCGCAAGTGGTGGTTCAGGGCAAACGTGTGACCACCCTAAAGGCCAGAGATTACGGAAAGATGAAGGCGCAACTGATGCCTCGGGTGCTGGAAAGCTTTCACCGGCTCTGCGCCCATGCGGATCTTGTGCTTGTAGAAGGTGCTGGCAGCCCCGCGGAGGTTAATCTGCGCAAGGGGGACATTGCCAACATGGGATTTGCGCGGGCTGCAGATGTGCCGGTGATTCTGACTGGCGACATCGATCGAGGCGGAGTGTTAGCGCAGTTGGTGGGCACCCATGTGTTGCTGGACGCAGATGATAACGCGCTGATCAAAGGGTTCCTGATTAACAAATTTCGCGGCGATCCGACCTTGTTTGACGAAGGGCTTCAAATCGCGGTGGATCACACCGGATGGCACGGACTTGGGGTTTTGCCGTGGTTTAAGGACGCCGGAAAGCTGCCTGCCGAGGATGCTGCTGACATTGACAGCGGCGGCGAAGGGGCGTTCAAGATTGCGGTTCCGAAACTGTCGCGCATTGCGAATTTTGACGATCTCGACCCGCTGAAGCTGGAACCGGGCGTGTCTGTGGTGATCGTAGAGCCGGGGCAGAGATTGCCGTCTGATGCGGATCTAGTGTTGATTCCGGGCACCAAATCCACCATCGGCGATCTGGCTTTCCTGCGCGAGCAAGGCTGGGACGCCGACCTGATGAGCCACGTAGAGCGGGGCAAACAGGTACTTGGGATCTGTGGCGGCTATCAGATGCTGGGGCAAACAGTTATGGACCCTGACGGCATCGAAGGACCAGCGGGTCAAGTTCAGGGATTGGGGTTGCTCAATGTGACAACTCTAATGACCCCGCACAAGCGGCTTGCTTCTGTGGTTGGCAGCGACATTGGCTCGGGGTCTGGGGTTTCGGGCTATGAAATCCACATTGGTGAGACTTCGGGACCAGACTGCGGACGCCCGTGGCTTGAGATTGACGGGCGCGAAGAGGGGGCGACGTCGGCGGACGGGTTGGTGCGGGGGTGCTATGTGCACGGATTGTTCATCGCGGATGAATTCCGGCGCGGCTATCTTGCGACGATGGGGGTGACGCCTGGCAATCTGGTGTACGAAGATGTGGTGGATGAAACGCTAGACGCGCTGGCTGATCACATTGAGGCCCATCTGGATGTAGAGATGATCTGGATGTTGGCGGCAGATGTGGCAGAGCCGGACTGAACCGTAAATCGGCACGGGGACAAAGGCAAAACGGCCCCCGTGCCGCAAAATTAAAGTTTTATTCAAACTCCCGCGAGGCGAGGGCGCGGTGGATTTCACGCCGCACCAGTTTGCGCACATTGCGGGTGATCCGGTCGCCCAATTCCCCCTGCAATTCAGAGCGGACCATGTCAGAAACCATTTCGCGCAGGGCTTCTTCATCAAGGAAACCGTCTTCCCCTTCGGTATAATCAACGGGTTCGTCGAACAATGCGCTGTCCGCATGGGGGCGGTTTGGGGCTGGATCGGGCTGTGCTGTCGGTTCGGGTGTTGGCTCCGGGCGCTCTACGATTGTTGCTGTGAGACCTTCGGCTTGCGGGGGTTCCTCTGTCGCTGGCTCTTCCTGATCTTCCTGCGCTGGAAAGGGAGAGTGCGTCGGGAAGTTCTCGGTTTCGTCTGACGTATCATCCGCATCCGCAAGGGCGTCGGTGTCAAAACCATCCAGATCGTCTTCTTCTGGGGCTTCGGCCTCGACGAAGTCAAAGCTGACAAGCCCTTCCATCATTTCGCTGACAGGGGCGTCTTCCGGTTTAGGGCCGGAGTCTTTTGTTTTTTCTGTGAACGCATGGGACGCTGTCTCTTCTACCGGCTCCTGACGGGGGGCTCCGGCGATATTGGCTGACAGAGGCGGCTCTTTGCGGGGGGATTCCCGCTCGGGCAGGTCCAGCCGTTCCAGCGCACTTTCGGCGGCAGTGTGCTGCTCGGGTGTGGGCTCGGTTCGGGGAACGGGTTGCGCATAGGTTTGGGGGCGCTGGGTGTGGGCGCCGACCAGCTCTGCCATTTGGGTGGCCGGATCGTCGTGATAATCCTCGTCTTCGTCCGTATCCTGCAGTTCTACAGCGCGGGCGATCTCTTCTTTTGAGGATTCCACAGCTTCGGCCATAACAAGGGATTCAATATCCGCAATGCGTTGTTCGATTTCCGCTGCAACTGGTGTCGGAGAAAGTGCTTCACTGACCCGCAGAGACGGTGTCAGCACCAGCTTGTCAGGCCCTTTCGGGGCATCGTCCTGTCGCGTTTCTGCAACGGTTGGTTTCTGGGATGCCGCAGGGGTTTTCGTGTCCGGAGCGCTGCGCGCCTCTTCTGATACGAGCCTGCGGATAGACGATAGGACGTCTTCAACGTCCATCTTTCTGCCTGTTTCGGACATTTATCCACTCCTTTTGCCTCGGCTCGGAGTTTACTGGCGAACGTGGATTCGGGCAACTACTGACTAACTGTCAGTTGCCCTTTCTTTTTTTCAGCTTGTCAAAGAGTTTGATGCGTTTGTCACCCAGAATGCCAAGTTGATGGCGGTTGGATGCGGCGGCGTTCACGTCCGGATTGTAGATCGGAACGCCAAGGCCCAGATGTTCTGCTGTAAGCAAACCCATCTCTGCGAGGACCTGATACTGGGCCACGTATTGATCCCGGATTGCAGTGACAAGCTGGGAGCGCGCAGAGAGTAATTCTTGCTCTGCGTCCAAAGCATCAAGCGTGGTGCGTGCGCCAAGTTTAGCTTCTTCGCGTACGCCATCAAAGGCCACTTGGGCCGCACGGACCTGCTGGCGGTTCGACTGAATGGAGGCGCTGGCAACCTGCCAGGTGGTATAGGCATCGCGCAGGCCCTGACGGGTCAGATAGCCGGACTGCTGCACATTCGACAGCGCTTGCTGCAACAAAGCCACATCGCGGCGGCGGTTACTGTCCAGACGGCCACCCTGATACAGGGTCCATTGCCCGACAATGCGGGCTGTAAGTTCGTCGGTAGACAGTTCACCGCTGCCGGCCCGCGCGCCAAAGTCGTAATCGACAGAACCGAAAACTTGCGGGTGGCGGTTTTTGGTGGTGGACTCAGCGGTCAGTTCTGCGGCTTTTGCGTTGAACTGGGCTTGCATCACGCGGGGGTGTTTGCGCAGGGCAACCGCTTCAGCCTTGGCGGCAGAGCTAGGCAGGACAGGCGCTGGCGGTGGATTGCGCAGATCGCGGGGCGGTGTGCCCACAACAGCGGTATAGGCGCTTTCGGAAAGCCGCAAATTCCCGCGATTTGTTTCAAGCTGAGAGCGGGCGGCGGCAAGGCGGGCTTCGGCCTGTGCAACATCGGTGCGGGTCACTTCGCCAACGGCAAACCGGTCTTTAGCTGCGCGAACCTGCTCTCCGAGCACACGCACGTTATTCTGCGCGAGCCGGACAAACTGCTGGTCGCGGCGCACATTCATAAAGGCCTGTACTGTGTTGAATAGAATGATCTGTTCCAACTCTCGCAGGGCCTGACGTCCGGCTAGAACAGACATGCGGGCGGCTTCAACGCCCAGACGGTCAGCGCCACCATCAAACAGCTGGATGGTCAGCTCGGTGTTGTGGTTCCAGAAGGTGGTGGCCTTGCGGGTCGGGGCGCCCGTGAGAATTGACTGGCTGGGCAGGTTGAGATTGTTGGTTTTGCTGATACTCAGGGTTTGTGTCAGGGTCGGTAGCAGGTTCGCCCGCGCCGAAATCACGCCTTCATCCGTCGCCCGAAGTGCCGCCTGCTGGGCGAGGATTTGGGGGTTGGTCTGATAGGCCTGCGCCAGCGCGTCAGCGAGTGTCGTCGCATGGGAAGGGAGGGCCGAGAGAGTGATCGCTACTGCGATACCGGTTCGTTTAAGGCGTCCAAACATGCTATGTCCTGTTTATATGGCGGCCGCTCGCGCGGACACCCCTCCACCTAGCCGAAGGTGAATTCTTGCTCTTTGTTGAACCCCGGCAAGATCGGGGCGGTTGCGTCAAACGCATTGCGCCAGTCGATGCCGTGGTCGTGTTTATACCCGATCTTGCAATGACCGGTGTTGCCGGACTGGCGGATCGCGATGATCCGGCCGCCGGGTTTGAGTTGGTCGGTGATGGCGGCAGGGATTTGCTCGGCGGCACCTTCCAACATGATGACACAATAGGGACCGTGTTTCGGGGCGCCATCAATCAGTTCGCCCTGTTCGACCATAACATTGTCTACACCGCTGCTTGACAGCAGTTCAGCCGCTTCGCTGGCCATTTTTTCATCCGGTTCGATCGCAACCACAGCTTCTGCCATGCGTGCGATCACCGCGCTGGAGTAGCCAAAGCCGCACCCCAGATCCAGAACCAGTTCGTTTGGTTGGATGTTCGCCACGTCGAGCATTTTGGCAAAAGTGCGCGGTTCCAGCAGAACGCGGTTAGGCGCCAGATCGATATGCTCGCCCATATAGGCGATGCCCCGTTTTGCTGTTGGCACGAATTCCTCGCGCTCGACCGTCAGAAGTGCGTCAATGATCGGGTATTTGGTCACATCGGACGGGCGGACCTGACAGTCCACCATTGTGGTGCGGGCTGCAGTGAAGTCGGTCATGGCAAAGCCTTCATGCTGGAATTGCGTCTAGTTGAATCGTGTAGTGCCACAATCGTCAAGGGGCTGCAACGCAGACCTTGCGAAAAGCAGGTTATACGCCAGAGGCTGTTGCTGCTTCACTATAGGTAGAGAGCGGGCGCGACGATCCGGTCGAGATGTGCATGGCCTCTCCGGGTTTCTGGCCAAGCACGCGGGGTGCGCGCAGCAGGAAGAACTTTCCAATACCGGCCTTTGCGCCCATTGCAGGGGCGTTACGGTCGGTGGGAAAGCGGGATTTCCAGCCTTCGGGCAGGGTTAGCCCGTGGTCTTCGGCCTTGTCGCACATCCAGACCAGCGGGATGTTGGCAAGTGGTCGCGCGCTTGGATAGCGAAACACGTGCCCGCCCACATCGCCGTGGGCGCCACGAAACCAGACCTGCTCCAGATGGCCGGACCAGCCGTCTTCGGTGTCCCACATCACGGGGGCATAGGCGCGGCGGTCTTCATCCAGCGCCAGTGCGTGATACCCCGCTTTAACGGACCCGCCGATGCTGGTGTTGTGAAACTCTGTCGCCATCGGGGCCAGATAGGTCAGCAGCGGGTATTGAATGCCAAGTGCCTTCACAGTATCCCAGACCCCGATCATCTCTATCGGGGTGTCGCCGTGGCAATGGATTGATTTGAACGCGGCGCGGGCCTGAGCGGTGGACTGGGATTCATAAAGTCGGAAGGCAAAACGCAAGTTGGCTTTGGTCACATTGGTTTGCCGAACCAGCCCCACGCGCCCGATCATCCCCGCAATAGACCGCACAGCATAGGCGCCTCGGGAATAGCCGAACAGGTAAATCCTGTCACCCGGCTGGTATTGCGCGGCAAGCTGGGCGTAGCCGTCAAAGATAAGCTGGTTGATCCCCCAACCAGAGGCAATCGTTACCCAGTTGCGAAAGCCGTGGCCCTGAATGCCCGGATGATACCAGAGCGTTGATCTTCGTGGATCATGGGTTTCCTGCAACAGCTTATAAAGCAGCCCTGCGTTGGTTTCTTCGCCTTCGTGCAGGCGGCTTTGGGTTCCGTCAATAATGACGATGTGGGATTTAGGCTCGCGCAGGGGCGGGGGCGGCAATTCCGTTCGGCGGGGAAACCGCAGCGTGGACTTTAGCCGCGCGACCAGTTTGCCCCAAAGGCCCTCTGTGTCGTTGTCCCGTGTCATCCGTTGCCTGCCTCCGGCTGTTTCTATTGGTTTCGTCCCTTATTGTTCTGACTGCTTAAGGCTTACTTTGCCTGTTGCAGCCATTCCCACATCCGCAGCGGGGTGACGGGCATATCAACCTGCCGGACCCCGCGATCCCAAAGCGCGTCCTGAACCGCGTTCATCACTGCGGCCATTGCCCCAACGGTTCCAGCCTCGCCGCAGCCTTTCATGCCGATTTCATTGGCTGTGGAGGGCACCAGTTCGGTGTGGAACGCCATCGTGGGAATATCACTGGCACGGGGCATCCCGTAATCCATGAAGCTGCCGGTCAGAAGCTGGCCGCTGTCGTCGTAAACCGCGTTCTCGGTTATGGCCTGACCGATGCCCTGAACCACACCGCCGTGAACCTGCCCTTCGGCCAGCATCGGATTGATCAGCAGGCCGAAGTCATCCACGATCGTATATTTCACCACCTGCGTATGACCGGTTTGCGGATCGACTTCCACCTCGCAGAAATGGGCACCGTTAGGGTAGCTGCGGGCGGGGAGATCGTATTCAACCGAATGATCCAGCAAGTCCTGCTGTCCGGTTTTGCGTGCTTTCTCTACGACTTCAGGCAGGGTGATCCGGCGGTCGGTTCCCACGATAGCGAAAGCACCTTTTTCAAAGGCTACATCCTGTGGATTGACCTCCAGCTCGTCACTGGCCAGCGGTTTCAGCCTTTTGATCATCAGATCGGAGGTTTTATAGATGGAATTGCCCTGCATGGTGACAGAGCGTGACCCGCCTGTGCCGCCCCCAGTCGGAATCGCATCACTGTCGCCCTGAATGATGCGCACTTTGGCGGGATTCCATCCGGTCTTTTCGCACAGCAACTGGGTATAAGCGGTTTCATGGCCCTGACCGTTGCTTTGCGTGCCAACATAAAGGTTCAATTGCCCATCTTCGGCAAATTCGATCCGCGTGGTCTCCTTGGGTGCGCCAAGGATGCTTTCGATATAAAAACATAAGCCGAGACCGCGCAGCTTCCCCTTTGCGACACTGTCTTGTTGACGGGCGGGAAAGCCCGCGACATCGGCTTCGGTCTCTGCGCGCGTCAGCACGCGGTCAAAATCGCCGACGTCATAAAGCTCTCCGGCGGCGGTTTTATAGGGCATCTGATCCGCGCGGATAAAGCTGCGGCGACGCAATTCTGACGGGTCCATCTGAAAGGTGCGTGCGGCATGGTCGAACAAACGCTCCAGCACGTAAATTGCCTCGGGCCGTCCGGCCCCCCTATACGCGTCTACCGGCGTTGTGTTGGTGTAAATCCCCCGCACCCCGAAATATGCGGTCTGCACGTCGTACACACCGGGGAACACCTTAAGCGCCAGTTCGGACTGGATATTCTGCCCGAAACCGGAACTGTAAGCCCCAAGGTTCGATACCGCATTCACGCGCAGGGCCACCAGTTTGTAGTTTTCGTCAAAGGCTGCTTGTGCGTCGGAATAAAGATCACGGCAGGCATTGTCCGTTAACATGGATTCACTGCGATCCGGTGTCCAGCGCACCGGCTGGCCGAGCGTTTTGGTTGCAAAGGCTGCAAGCAGGTATTCAGGATAGGCATGGACCTTCATACCAAAACCACCACCCACATCGGGGTTGGTCACGCGGATCTCTTCAGGCGCGAGGTTGAAAGACCCTGCCAAATGCCGCTTCACGCCCCAAACACCCTGACCGGAAAAACAGACGTGCAGACGGTCGCCTTCCATTTCGGCATAACAGGCGCGCGGCTCCATCGAATTTGCGATCACGCGGTTGGAATGGACCCGCAGTTTTACCTGATGGGCGGCTGATTGAAACGCCGCTTCGGTGGCCTCCGCATCCCCGTGACCCCAATCATAGGCGAGGTTTTCCGGCGCATCGGGGTGTATTTCCGGCCCGCCAAATTCAAGGGCCATCGACGTGGGAAGATCATCATAGTCCACAAGGATCGTTTCCGCCGCATCACGGGCCTGTTGCAGGGTGTCCGCCACAATCACCGCGATGGCCTCCCCGACGAAGCGAACGCGGTTAATGGCAAGGGCAGGGCGGTGGGGCACTGCGGCGGTGCTGCCATCAAGGTTTTTCACCGGAATGGCGGTCATGGAATTTTCCATCACGCCGTCCAGATCTGCCGCCAGATAGACCCCGCGCACGCCGGGGGCGGATTTCGCCGCTTCGGTATCGATGCCGGTCAGGGTGGCATGGGCCATCTGCGCGCGTAGCACATACATATGCAACGCCCCTTCCGGAGCGATATCGTCCGTATAGCGGCCATGTCCGGTCAGCAGACGGACATCTTCGACGCGGGCGGCAGATTGGGAAATGCCAAACTTGGAAAACGGGGTGTTCATGGAGCACTGGCCTTTGCAGAAAAGTCGTTACTGTAAGGGTATCCCTTATCGCGGTCAGGTCTAGGGCAAAGGCGCAGAAACGTTGCGGTTTTTTAAGGGCCCCCGGCTTGATTAGCGCGGGAGCCGTGCCGTTTCCTAAGCGTGATGTTGCGCCAGCACTGCGCTTGCTGCGTCAAGCGCGCCGCTGCCGTGCGGAATACCAAGGGCCTTCAGCCCCGTATCCATCGTGCCAAGCGCACCCATCAGCATCACCGGATTGAGGTGCCCCATATGGGCAATGCGCAACACGCTGTCCCAGCCGGGTTCCCCTTTTTCGGCAAAACCAAGCCCGATGCCCAGCGTTAATCCACCCTGATGTTCACACCAGTGGCGCAAGCGGCCACATTCGTCTCCGTCCGACCGTACTGTGGTTACCGCATGGGATCGTTTGGCCGGATCGGAGATATTCAGGCGCAGACAATTCCAGCTTTCAACCGCTGCCCAAACCGCACGTGCGCAGGTTTCATGCCGCGCCCAGGCTTGTTTGATGCCCTCTTCTTTCACCAGCATGTCCAGTGCTTCGCGCAGGCCGAACAAGTGGTGTGTCGGGGCAGTGCCGCCGAACTGCTGGTAAAACCGTTCCGGATTGGCGCGAGGGTGCCAGTCCCAGTAGTTCGTCACAAGATCCGCCTTGGACTGCACCGCTGCGGCCTTGTCGTTGTAAAACACAAAGGACATGCCTGCCGGCGTCATCAGACCCTTTTGACAGCCCGTCACCATAATATCGACGCCCCAAGCGTCCATTTCGTGCCGGTCACATCCCAGAGAAGCGATGCAATCCACATAGAACAGCGCAGGATGCCGCGCCTCGTCAATGGCTTTGCGCAGCGCGGGAATGTTGTTCTGCACCGACGATGCCGTATCGGTCTGCACCGTAAACACGCCTTTGATCTCATGAGCGCGGTCTGCCTTCAGCCGCTCGCACAGCTTTTGCGGGTCTGCATCGTCCTGCATTCCGAAATCCAGCGTTTCGACCTCTATTCCCATGCCCTTGGCGGTATCTGCCCAGCCCTGACCAAAGCGTCCGGTCACCAGCACAAGGATCTTGTCGCCCCGCGAACAACTGTTCGCCAAAGCCGCCTCCCATGCCCCATGCCCGTTTGCGATATAGATCGCTGCGTTGTGACTTGTTTGAGCAACTGTTTTGAGATCGGGGTAAAGGCTCGCCGTCATATCAATCAATTCCCCCTCGTAAATATTGGGGGAGGGACGATGCATTGCGTTCAACACGCGGTCGGGGATGACAGATGGTCCGGGGATAGACAGCTGGGTGCGACCGAAATTGAGCGACATGTAGAAAGCTTTCTCAAGAGATATTCAGGCAAATGGGTACTCCTGCCTTTGTGAAAGGTCAAAAGCAAACTGGGCCCGACTGTAGAAGGGGCAAAAACGGCTGATGCAAGCAGGGCATGGACAGCAGGGGTGCAGATGGTACAAGGTCGGCCCGCAGGCCAGTGGCCGCAAAATACAAAGGTCTCTATGAGCGAAGCTGATACACCGCAGTTGAATGCACGTGCCGCCTATGGCCGCCTCTGGCGGGAGTGGCTGGCACCTCACTGGCCAAAAATGCTTTTGGCATCTGTCTTTATGCTGGTCGTGGCGCTGTCTACTGCGGGCTATGCGAAGTTCATGGAGTGGGTAATCTCCGCGCTGGAACACAAGGATGCCAGCGTCATCTGGTGGGGACCGGCAGGGATCATCGCACTGACCCTAAGCAAAGGGATTGCCCATTACCTGCAACAGGTGGTGCAAAACCGTGTGCTTAGCCGCGTGCAGGCGGATATGCAGAAATTCATGTATGACAGGCTGGTCTATATGGATTTGGCCTATCTGCTGGCCGAAGCCCCTGCGGCACTGGCTGCGCGGTTCTCGGCTGATATCGAACTGGCGCGGCAGGCCTCGATCACAGTGTTCGGTTCAGTGCGGGATGTGCTGACGCTGATCGCTGCAATCGTCGTGATGCTGTCGATTGATTGGGCGATGGCCATCGGGCTGGTGCTGGTCTTTGCGCTGGCGTTCGGACCGATTGGCATCGCGGGGGCCCGCATCCGGCGGATATCCTCCAACACCCAAAGTGAAATCGCCCATATGACGGAATCCGTAAACGAAGGCCTGACCGGCATTCGCATGGTGCGGACCTATCAGTTGGAAGAATCGCTGAAGAAAACCTCGAACACAGTGTTTGACAAGCTGGTCGGCTTGCGCATTTCGCTGGTGAAATGGCAGGCGCTGATTACGCCGATGATCGAAGTGCTGGCAGGGATCGCCATCGCCGTGCTGCTGTTTCTGGTGGCTTGGCGGATGCAATCCGGTGCGATTGATCTGGCGGGGTTCATCGGCTTGATCACCGCACTGGGCGTGGCCACCAACCCTGCGCGCAAACTCGGCGGGGCTTACGCGGTAGGCCTGCAAGGCATGGCCGCACTGGAGCGGGTCTATGCGCTGTTTGACACCAAAAACGATATCGCAGACGGGACGTTCACTTATCCCGACGGCAGCAAACCCGAAGGGCATATAGAGTTTCGTAATGTGGGCTTCACCTACCCCGATGGGTACGCCGCACTGCATGACATCAATCTTAATATTGCGGCTGGTAAGACATATGCGTTTGTAGGGCGATCCGGTGCGGGGAAATCCACTATTTTCAACCTATTGCCCCGATTGTTTGATGCAAGCGAGGGCCATATTCTAATCGACGGTCACGACCTGACAGAGCATCAGATAACCGCGCTGCGCAACCAGATTTCAGTGGTTAGTCAAGATAGCGTTCTGTTGACGGGCACCGTGCTGGAAAACATCGGTTTCGGTCGGGAGGGTGCCACGCGCGAGGCCTGTATTGAAGCCGCCAAAGCCGCCGCTGCGGATGAGTTTATCAGCGCCCTGCCTCAGGGGTATGACACGCGGATTGATCCGTCGAAATCCAGCTTCTCCGGCGGCGAGCGTCAGCGCTTGTCTATCGCGCGCGCCATGTTGCGGGATGCGCCGATCCTGTTGCTGGACGAGCCCACATCCGCACTGGATGCGGAATCCGAGGCAGCGATCCGCAAAGGGTTGGACGCCTTGTCGCAAGGCCGCACGACTTTGGTGATTGCGCACCGTTTGGCGACTATTCTTGATGCGGATCAGATCGTTGTGATGGATCAGGGGCGAATTGTGGATCAGGGCACCCATGAAGAATTGCTGGAACGGGGCGGGATTTATGCAGACCTGTTCAATTTGCAATTTGATATGAAGGCCGAAGGGGGCAAGCGCAAACGACCCCGTTCCTTTGCGTCCCGCAAACGCAAACGCGGATTGATGGAAATGGTCAGCCGTTTTGTGGGGATGGGTAACACGAATAATCCGTTGTAGGGACTGTTAAGGATGCAACGGGGCGCTGCCCCTTTGCGCTGGCGCGCATTCACCCCGGGATATTTCAGGCCAGAAGAAGGGTCAGCCTTGTCTGTAGCGCTGGGCCAGCTTTTCCGGAGAGCGTCCCAGAAAGTAAAGCGACAGGGTAACAAGGTTACTGCTGCCCCGTTTCAGCCAGCCCTGTTTGCGGTATTTCTGCGCGCTTGTGGTCGCGGTGGCTTGAAGCGCGGTGAGCTGGCCGCGTAATTTGCGGGCGAGTGCTACGTCTTCCATCAAGGGGATTTCTGGAAAGCCGCCCGCTTTGTTATAAAGACTGGTGGGGAGGAGCAGGCCTTGATCGCCGTAGGGCAGGGCGAACAGGCGCGCGCGCAGGTTTGCCCATCCTGCGACAACACCGGGGGCCAGTCCGTTTGCGTCAAATCGCAGTTGGAAATATCCTGCGGTGTCAGAATTTTCGACATGCCTGCGCACAACTGCCGTCCAGTTATCGCTCAGGACTGTGTCGCTATGGAGAAACAGCAGCCACGGGGTTGTGGCCAATCTGGCGGTCTCTGCCATTTGCGTGCCGCGCCCCGCTGCAGAGATATGCAGCTCTGCTCCGGTTTCTTCGGCGATTTTTTCTATCCCGTCCGTAGAGCCTCCATCCGCGAAGATCACCTGATGCACAAGACCTGCTGTCATCCCGTCGTAAAGGCTCGCCAGTGTCGGGCCTAGGGTAGGGGCGGAATTCAAGGTCGGGATAATAACGGTGATTGGTGCGGTCATGGGGTGTCGGAATGGTTCTGGTCACGGTCGGGTCTGCAAGCTACATAAACTGTTAACCGCCATAGGGCGACCAAATTTGAAGGATGTGATGCCATGAGTGAGGAAACACGCCGCGTATTGCGTATTACCGGAGCCGACCGGGCGCGATTTTTGAATGATCTGGTGACAAATGACTTGAAGGGACTTGAGCGCGGGCTCGTCTATGCTGCGCTTCTGACGCCGCAGGGGAAGTATCTGTTCGACTTCTTTCTTGCCGCCGACGGCGAGAGTATTTTGCTGGATGTGGACGCAGGCCGTTCCGATGCGCTGGTGCAACGGCTGACCATGTACAAGCTGCGGGCCGATGTGGGGATTGCAGACGCCGAACTGTTCGTGCATCGCGGCGTGGGCGAAGCGCTTGAAGGAGCGCTGGCCGATCCGCGTCATCCTTCACTTGGCTGGCGCATGTATTCACAGGACGCGCAGGACGGGGATGAAACCGACTGGGACGCGCTGCGCGTTGCCCATTGTGTGCCGCAGACGGATATCGAGTTGATCGCGGACGGGTCTTTTATTCTGGAGTGCGGGTTTGAGCGGCTGAACGGCGTGGATTTCCGCAAGGGATGTTATGTGGGGCAGGAAGTGACCGCGCGGATGAAGCACAAAACCGAGTTGCGCAAGGGGCTGGCCACGGTCAACGTGGATGGAACGGCCCCCGTCGGGACAGAGTTGCGCTGTGATGGCAAAGCGGTCGGCACCCTTTACACCCAAAGCGGGGGGCAGGGGATTGCCTATCTGCGGTTTGATCGGGTGAAGGGGGACATGCAAGCGGGTGACGCAACGGTCACCCTGCGGGAGGCGGGGTAAACCCCGCTTCCACGATTATTTCGGGTTGCGCACCAGTTTGGCGAAACGGTCGAACACCTGATCGTTGGAGGCGATGATTGTGCCATCCTCTATCGGGTTGCCTTCGGGGGTGATGCTTTGCACGAATCCACCGGCCTCTTTCACCAGAAGGATACCTGCGGCCACATCCCAAGCGTTCAGGCGGCGTTCCCAGAAACCATCGTAACGCCCCGCAGCCACGTAAGCCAGATCGAGCGCAGCAGCGCCCCAGCGGCGGACACCGGCACATCCGGGAAGGATACGGGCCAGGTCTTGCAATGTTTCCGGCAGGTCCGCGCGGCCCCCGAAAGGCAAGCCGGTCGCAAAGATCATCTCGATCATTTCACGGCGCCCAGACACCCGCAGGCGACGGTCGTTGAGCCATGCACCGGCCCCTTTTTCCGCCGCGAACAGTTCTTCGCCCGCAGGGTTGAAGATCACAGCGGCGACGATTTCGCCCTTATGTTCCAATCCGATAGAGATCGCCCAATGGGGCAGACCGTGCAGGAAGTTGGTGGTGCCATCCAGCGGATCTACGATCCAGCGACGGGTCGGATCCTCGCCGGCGATTTCCTTGCTTTCCTCTGCCAGCCAACCATAGTTCGGGCGGGCTTCCATCAGTTCCTCTTTGAGGATCTCTTCCGCCTTAAGATCTGCGCGGGAAACGAAATCCCCTGGACCTTTGGCGCTGACCTGAAGGTGCTCCACCTCGCCGAAATCGCGCATCAGGGACCGGCCAGCCCGACGGGCGGCTTTGATCATAATGTTCATATTGGCAGACATTTGCGACATGGGGTGCATCCTTGGTGGTGGAATTTTGCTGTTTAGGCGCTGACCTGCCTATTGCCAAGGGGATTCGGACGTTTTTCAGGCCACTTGCGGATTATCGGCATCGGCCTGCCGGTCTCGCGTGATCATCACGAAATCCCGCATATAGGCGTTGTCCACTTCGCTGGTGCGTATCGCAGCATAGAGCCTGCGGGTCAGTCCGTGTTCGGTAATCGGACGCGCGACGAAATCGTGGCCGTATTTCTCCTCGGCAATCACCCAATCGGGCAGCACGCTTACCCCGCGCCCCGACGCGACCAGCAGCATGATCACCGCCGTCAATTCCACCTGCCGGATGGAGCGGGGTTCAACCCGCGCCGGTGTCAGCAATTGGGTGAAGGCATCAAGGCGGGATTTTTCTACCGGATAGGTGATCAGAACCTCGTCGCGGAAATCCTCAGCCTCTACAAACGGTTTGGCGGCGAGCGGATGGGAACGTGCGCAAACGAAGGTGGGCGCGTAGTCGAACAGGGGAATAAATTCAACGCCATCAATGGTTTCAGGGTCGGCAGAGACGACCAGATCGACCTCTTCCCGTTGCAGGGCGGGCAGGGCATCGAACGCCAGTCCGGGGCGGATGTCCACATCCACATTGGGCCAGCTTTTGCGGAAATCTTCCAGCACAGGGAACAGCCATTCAAAACAGGCATGACATTCAATAGCGATGTGCATCCGGCCCGATTTGCCGGTAATCAGCTCTGCAAAATCCTGTTCCAGCGCGTCGATCTGGGGCAGGACCTTATCGGCGAGTTGCAGCAGTTTGTGCCCCGCCTTGGACAGTTTCAGTGGTTTGGAACGCCGCAGAAACAGCTCCATCCCGACCTGTTCTTCCAGCGCTTTGATCTGGTGGGACAGGGCGGATTGAGTGACGTTCAGCACTTCGGCCGCGCGGGCGAGCCCGCCTTGCTGGTGAATGGCGCGGATGGAACGGAGGTGGCGAAATTCGAGGTACATGACAGCCTATATGAATGATCCGCGTTATTATTATTAGAAATATGAATTTGCTTCAAGTTGCAAACTTCTATCTTTTACTGACAACACAATAGAAAGCGCCCGTGATGACCAAAGATTTTGAACTGTCCTTCGAATTTTTCCCGCCCAAATCGCTGGCGGCCAGTTTCCGGCTGTGGTCTGCGGTCGAAACGCTGCAAGTCTTCGATCCGGATTTTGTCTCTATTACATATGGTGCCGGTGGATCGACGCGGGATTTGACCTGTTCAGCAGCCGGTGTGATTGCCCAGAACTACGGTATGCCAGTGGCGGGTCATCTGACCTGTGTGGATGCCACCCGTGAAGAAACCCTGTCTGTGGCACGGGGGTATGCCGCCAAGGGCGTGCGCCGTGTTGTTGCACTGCGCGGCGATGCCTCTGATCCCGAAGCCGGTTTCCAGCCTGTGAAAGACGGGTTCGCCGGTTCGGTTGAATTGGTGAAGGCGCTGGCTGATCTGGGTAACTTTGACATCGCGGTGGGCGCTTATCCCAACCGTCACCCTGACGCCACCAGCGACACATCCGATGTGGATCACCTGAAGGCGAAGTTCGATGCGGGCGCGGATCGCGCGATTTCGCAGTTTTTCTTCGAGGTTGAGGATTTCCTGCGTTTCCGTGACCGTTGCGTTGCCGCTGGCATCACGCAACCGATTATTCCGGGCGTGCTGCCCATCGAAAACTGGGCCAAAACCAAGAAATTCGCGGCCCCTTGCGCGATCCCGATCCCTTACTGGATGGAAGAAGGCTTCCGCCATGCCGCGGCTGCAGACACCGAGCGCCTGTTCGCGACTGCCATTTGCACCGAAGCCTGCGATACCTTGCTGCGCGAAGGGGTGGACGGTCTGCACTTTTACACGCTGAACGATCCGACCCTGACAGCGGACGTTTGCCGCGCCATCGGAAGAACGCCACGTCATTTGGAACTGCAAGCCTCTGCCTGAGCGGTTGAACGCTTGAAGCAATGGTTATCAAGGCTCTACGGTTTGGTCACAACCAACCGGAGAGCCTTTTGCCATGCGCGACTTGAAATACGCCAAAACCCCTGACGATCTGCCCGGACCGGAGCAAAAGGAATGGACGGGACTGGAATACCTGCAAAAAACACTGGACGGCGAGGTCGCGGCCCCGCCCATCGCAGGGTTGATGAATTTCCGTCTGGAAGCTGTCGAGTTCGGGCGTGCTGTGTTTCGTGGCATCCCAAAATACGCGGCTTTCAACCCTGGTGGAACCACCCACGGGGGCTGGTACGGCGCAATTTTGGACAGTGCGATGGCCTGCGCGATCATGTCGAAATCCGGCAAGGGCGAGCTTTATACAACGCTGGAATATAAAGTGAATATCGTCCGCCCTGTGCCAGAAGGCATGGAGGTGGAAGCCGTTAGCGTGGCGAGCCATGTCGGACGTGCAACCGGTGTGGCCGATGCAGAATTGCGCGGTGTGGAGAACGGCAAGCTCTACGCCACAGGCTCCACCACATGTTTGCGGGTCGGGGGATAATCAAACAGCGTGCGCGCCAAGTTCCTGTAGGGTTTCTGACAGGATCGCCTGCAACTCCGGCGCGATTTTCGGGCTGCAGACATAGGGCAGCCCCTTGCGCGCTTGCGTCCAGCCGATCACATGCACTTGCTTGGCCGCAGGCTCACAGCTTTGCAGCATGGCCCATGTGCGACAGTCAATAGCTGCCACATCCGCTTTGCCCTCGGCCACCATCTGCACTGAATGGCGATGACTGCTGGAATGTTCCCCGTGACTGTAGAACGCCTTGCGCTGCTTGGTGGCGGCTGTCATGTCTGCGGTGATCGACAGATAACCCGAAAGGGACGCACGGTCGTTAAAGGCCAGCCGTTTGCCCTGTAACGCCTCAACCGGCAGCGCCGCTTTGCGATCCTGTGGCGGGTTGGTATTGATGCCCTTACCGGTTGTGATCACAGCAGAGCGGTAGAGCGGTCCCTGACCCCCTGTACAATCCGAATAATCCGGCTGGGCGAGGATATGTAAATCCGGCGCTACCCCGCAGGAAATCGGCCCCCAGCAAGTCTGGGACAGCAATAATCGGGGGTGGGCCAGCAGTTCTTCCGCATCGTGATCGGTTTCGGGCCGGTAAAAATCCACCAGCAAATCCGCGCCCCGTTTGTGCAATCCGGCCAGAATGTTTTGCCAAAGCGCGTCCGTTTCCGCCTTATATTCAGGCAGGTCATACATGGGTAGGGCTGCGCGGTATCGGGTCACTCTGCGTCCTTGCTTTGGTGCCAGGCGGGATGAACAACGGGTTCTTTGGCTATCAGAGCATAGGTTCGGAGCAATTTCCAGTAATTTGGAAAGACATACCCGTGGTTCAACCCGTTCCAATAGGCCTTGTCCTGCGCATAGAGGGCGGGCAACCGATACCACGGCGCTGTCGGGATTTTATGATGTACGAGGTGCAGGTTGTTGTTGAGAAACAAAAAACTGAACGGCGATTTCTCAACGATTATGGTGCGCCCTTCAGGTGTTTCGTGCCATTGGTGCTCTGCAAACGTGCGCAAGGAAATCAGCGCAGCCCCTCCCCAGCATGCTGTCATAAGGTACAGCCATACCGGAATATGAAACAGATAGATAAGGCAAAACAGGACCGGCACCAGTCCAAGCCCGTGTAGACACCACGCTTTGGCCACGCCCGGTTGCCCCTCTCGCAGGGCCTTAAGATCGCTGGTAATCAGGGCAAACATTGACAGAGGCGGGCCAAGGATCAACCGCCCAAGCAGCGTGTTCGACCAGCCCAGCACGCGCTGCACCCATTGGGGCAATCCCGCATAATACCTTTGGGCGCGGTAATAACTTTCAGGATCGTCAAAAGGATCGGTCAACCGTTCGTCCGCGTGATGACGCAGGTGCATGGTGCGATAGCGGCGGTAGGGCCAGATCAAACCGGGGTTCGCCGTCACCAGCATCTCGTTCAGGATGCGATTTCGGGTCGGGTGGCCATGGAGTGCTTCATGCACCAGTGACGAATGAAGCGCGTTCAGGATCGCCAGCAAGAACAGCGCGATTGAGGGAAAGTACGGGTAAACTGTCGCGCCGATAAACAACCACGAGCCGTAGGTCAGTAAAATAAGGCTCAAGGTTGGCCATTCTATGCGGGCGGTTCTTTGGGAAACTGTAGTTTGCATCTAAAACCTTCTGTTTTTAAAGGATTTAAATCAGCGGCGGACGCACGAACAACGAGAGAACTGTAACAAAACAAAGGTTCTGTTGTTTTTAGTCACCAAATCTGTTGAAAGTAATCATGGATCGTAGGGAAACATCAGATATCTTTCGCGCGCGCCTTGGCGATCTCCACCGCCAAAGCGGTTTGCGCCAGTCCGCTTTTGCGGCCCAACTCGGGATTGACCGTTCGGCATTGTCCCAGTTGTTGGGCGGGGCGGGGGCACGGTTGCCACGCGCGGACACGCTGGTCGCGTTGGCCCGTACCCATCAGGTGTCGGTGGACTGGTTGCTCGGCCTGTCGGAAGACCGCGGGGTCACCACGGCAACACGCGACATGCTAGAGATCGCAGGAGGTGCTGACAGTCTTGACCGATCTCCGCTGGTGCAGTGGCACGAAGAAGCACTGGGCACCAAAATTCGCTATGTTCCAGCGGGTCTGCCAGACCTGTTGCGCGATGCTCCGATTGCACAATACGAACATCGCACCGCAGCGGTAGAGGATGACAGCCAGCGCTTGCAGGATGGCTACCGTCGGGACTATGCCCGTCTGCCAGAAACCGATATGGAAGTGGCGATGCCCCTGCAAACATTGCAAAGCTTTGCCGCAGGTCACGGCGTCTGGTCCGGTCTGTCACGGGTGCAACGGCAGAACCAACTTGCCCATATGGAACAATTGTTACGAGAACTCTATCCCGGCTTCCGCCTTTATCTGTTTGACGGGAGCGCGCGATTTTCGATGGCCTATACCATCTTTGGGTACCAGCGCGTGGCGATTTACGCTGGTGAAATCTACTTGCTGCTTAACGCGACCCATTCGATCACTACGATGGTCGGGCATTTTGATAACCTCGTCCGCGCCGCCGAAGTCCACGCTCATGAAGTCGCCGATTTCGTCGCTGGTCTGGCGCGGTGACGTTCAACGGCGCACTCGTTCCCGATTCAATGTTCCTTAAATACTCATCACCCGCGCCGCAGTGTTCGGGCCGTTACGGCGTAAAGGCCGTCCCCAAACCACCGATCACCGGATCAAGCATATACGTCAGAAGCGTCTGCTCTCCGGTTGAAACCAGAACCTGAGCAGGCATTCCTGGAACAATATCCACATTCGCCATATCTTTAAGCTTCTCATCAGGCACAAGAACCGTGATGTTGTAATAAGACGAACCATCCGTTTCATCCACAAAGCTGTCCGCCGAGACATTCGTTACGGTTCCAGTGACCACTGGCGTGGTGCGAAAACTGTAGGCCGTCAGGCGCACCCGCGCCTCCCCGCCTGTGACAACTTCGTCGATGTCACTGGGGCGGACCCGCGCTTCGATGAAAAAACTGCTGTCGGCCGGAACGATATCGAGCAGCTTCTGCCCGCTTTCGATGACTTCGCCGATGGTGTTTATATCCAAACCCACGATACGACCTGAAATCGGTGCCCTGATTGACAGACGTTCGCGCACATCAAGCATGGCAGCGATACGTTGGCGGATATCATAAACCCGATCCTGAATCGCCTGACGCTCGGCAGTTACAATCCGCATACGCTCGCGGCGTACATGGATTACACGTTCGCGAATTTCCGATTTCTGTTGAAGCAGGCTTTGCACCTGCGCCTCTGTCGTTCCAAGGTCGCCAAAGATCTGGGACTCTGCTTGAAGCCGGTTCACATAACGCCCTTTGGTCACGAGACCTTTTTCAAACAGTTCGGTCAGGTCTTTGGTCTCGCTGGCCACCAGCTCCATCTGTTGTTCCAGAGATTTCACGCGGCGCATCGTGCCGTCTATTTGCTCGTCGAGCTGGTTGATACGGTCCTGCAGGATCGCCTCTTGTCCTGCGTCGCTTCGCATGTTGGAGTCAAAAATGTTCTTTTGCGTGTTGAAGACCTCTATCATAGAGGGATCTTCTTCTATCAGGTGGGTAAACTCTTCGGTTAGTTCCAGTGCGTCCAACTGTGAGAATTCAGCAGCGCTGCGGATCTCTTGTGCGAGCGCACTTGCAAGTTGTCCACGTAGAATCCCCAATTGGGCTTTCACCCGTGTGTCTTGTAGAGTGGCAAGCAGATCGCCTTCTTTGACCACGCCGCCTTCTTGCACAAATATGCCTGAAACGATGCCGCCTTCCAGATGTTGCACGATCTGGCGGTCGCCGAGTACCTTGAATTCACCAGAGGCAACAATCGCAGTGCGCAGCGGAGCAATCGCCGCCCATGATCCAAGGCCGCCAAACAATCCCAGACTAAGAAAACCGAGCGTCAGGACCAGCCCTCGCACGCGGGTGGGTGGCACGACATTCACCTTGTTGGATGGCATACGATCAACCAGCCCAACCGGATTTTCTTTAGCTGCTATTATTGAAGAACGGGTCATTTGGCGCCTCCGGTTTTCACAGTCCGTTTAATGATTTTGCGGGGTTTCAGAACCGCGACTTTCGGGTCGTCGGTGGTTTTGTTCGACAGGGGTGAGACCATGCTGTCCAGCACCGACTTGGATGCGCCGAAGCGAACCATTCGCCCGTCCTGCATGATGCCGGCGTGGCTAACGCCGCGCAGGATGCTCATGCGGTGGGTGATCAGAATGACGATGCAGCCGCGATCTGTTGCATTTTGCACCGCTTGGGACAGGGCTTCCTCTCCGTCGGGGTCAAGGTTGGCATTCGGTTCGTCCATGACGATGATCCGCCGGTCGCCAAAGAAAGCGCGGGCCAGTCCGATACGCTGCCGCTGACCTGCGGATAACAACTCTCCGCGAAGTCCCACTTGTGTGTTGTAACCGGCAGGAAGCGACAGGATCAGCTCGTGTATGCTTGCCCGTTTGGCGGCTTCAACAACCGCTGACGGGGAAGCCTCTTCGTCCATCATGGCGATGTTTTCCGCCACGGTGCCCTGAAAGAGTTCTACACGCTGGGGCAGGAACCCTATGTATTGCCCGATCTGATCCACTGGCCAGTCCGTCAGGGCCGCGTCATCAACCCGAATGTAGCCCCGCGACAAGGGTTGCAACCCTACCAGTGCGCGCGCCAGAGAGGTTTTGCCAGCCCCGCTTGGCCCGATGATTCCGAGCGCATCGCCCGGACGAAGTTCAAAAGAAACATCCAGCAGCAGCGGTGCCTGTTTGTTGGCCACAACCACCGTCGCGTTTTCAACGGACAGGCGGGCGTTCGGCTCTGGCAGGTCCATCGTTTGCGCGGCCTCTTTCTGAGAGGCGAACAGCGCATTCAAGCGGCGCATCGCAAGGCGTGCCTGCGAAAACTGGCGCCATCCTGCGATGGATTGTTCTACCGGTGCCGCAGCGCGCCCCAAAAGGATCGAACTGGCGATCATCATACCAGGTGACAATTGCCCCTGAATAACCAGCAGGACACCACCGCCCAGCAAAGCGATCTGAAGCGCCATGCGGGTCATCTTGGCAAATGAAGTAAGCAAAGCGATGCGATCCGTGGCAACAGCGCCAAATACCATCGCGACGAATGTTTCTTTCTTCCAGCGCTGGATTAGCGCCGGTGCTTTACCCATAGAACGGACCACCTCGGCGTTGCGCAGCATCTCCTCAATGGTGCCTGACGCCTTTTGTTCTGCATCACTGGCAGCTTCGGTCGGTTCGCGGCTGACCAGCTCGCTGATGATCCCGAGACCGAACAAAAACAAAAGCCCAATGGTCGCGATTATCCCCAGAACGGGGTGAAACAGAAAAATTACTCCGACAAACAGCAGGGACCAAGGCGCATCTAACAGGGCGATAAACGCCGCACTGTTAACAAATGCCCGTATCTCCTGAAGGTCGCGGACGGGGCGGGCCCCTTGCGTATCATTCGGGTTGGTCGCCGTGACCAGACCGTGCAGGACGCTCGGGCCGTGGTTGCCCTCTAGCCGTGTGCCCAGACGGGCCGCAAGCCGCTGGCGGATTGTATCAAACGCAAGAAAAAAGATCAGAGCGATTGCCGCTCCGATCGTTAGCATGATCATTGTGTTGACGTTTCCCGAAGACATAACACGGGAGAACAGCTGAAGCATGTAAAGCGGTGCCGTTAATACCAGAAGATTGATAAACACGCTGGCCAGAAAGATAGCTGTAATTAAGCCACGCTGCCCTGAAAATACCTTTTTTGACCCCATGATTTTGCCTTCTTTAAATACAACACTAAATTACAATTTTGACCCAAGAGTATTCCAAGTCCGCCGAGGGATGGCCCGCTTAGAAAATCTTGGGCCAAAATCGGGGATGGCAAGACGTCTGCTGTCATGCCACCCCATCTCTTGTTGATTAGACGATCACAATATCGACAGCTTCATAGAGGTAGTTCCCCTGCGAGTAGCCGTTGATGCCGACCCCAACAAAGCCATCCGCATCGTTGCCCAAGTGATCAAACACTGTGAACGGAGTGACGACCCCTGTTGATACGCCCAGCAGATCGACTGTGGATCCACCCACTGCAACAGTGGTGTCGGTTCCATTGTCCACGACCGATGTAGCCGCTTCCAGAGCGTCGAACAGATCGCTGTCTGATGCAGAACCGGTCAGGTCGTTAATGCGGTACGTCAGAACATCGTTGTCGCCGGACATTGTGAAGTCGGTCACTGTGTCATGGCCATCCGCAGAGACAAAGCTGGCGCCGTCCCAAGTCAGGTCGATAACAAAGATATCCTTGTCAGAACCACCGGTCAGGACATCGTCGCCCTCACCGCCGATGATGATGTCTTCATCAAAGCCACCGTCGAGGACATCGTCGCCAACGCCACCGGTAAGCAGGTCGTCGTCTGCACCACCATAAAGGTGGTCGTCGCCTTCGTTGCCTTCTAGATCATCGTTGCCGTCGCCGCCGTAAATGGTGTCATTTCCGTCGTCACCACCCATCCAGTCGTCGCCGTTGTCACCATGCATAACGTCGTTATCATCGCCGCCGCTCATGGCATCATCGCCTTCGCCACCGGACATCTTGTCTTCACCGGAACCACCAGACATACGGTCGTTGCCGTCGTCACCGAACATGGTGTCGTCGCCTTCGTCGCCGAACATAGCGTCGTTGTCGTTGCCACCTGACATCCAGTCGTTGCCCTCGCCACCCGACATATCGTCGTTGCCGTCGTCGCCGTGCATGGTGTCGTTGTCCTGATGGCCTGACATCTTATCGTTGCCGTCGCCGCCGGACATCCAGTCGTCGCCTTTGTTGCCCTTCATGACATCGTCGCCGTGACCGCCGTACATCTCGTCGTCGCCGTCGTCACCGCACATCATGTCATTGTCGTCATCGCCATGCATGACGTCGTCACCTTCGCCGCCGTACATCTTGTCGCGACCGGTTCCACCATAAAGGCTGTCGTGATTGCCTTCACCGTAGATTTTGTCGTGACCAGCACCACCGTGGATCAGATCGCAACCTTCTTCTCCCTCGTCAATTTCCCGCGGAGTATCGATGCAGTCGTCGCCTTCACAGAGTGGGTCTTTGCCTTCAGCGTGGTCACCATAAATGGTGTCGCCTTTGGAACCGCCGCGCATGTAGTCGTCGCCCGAGCCGCCTTTCATCCAGTCGCGTCCGCCGTCACCCTGCATAGAGTCGTCAGCCGACCCGCCAGACATTTGATCAGCGCCACGGCCACCAAACATCAGATCCTCGTCAGCGCCGCCGAACATAATGTCAGCCTTAGCGCCGCCATCCATGATGTCTTCGCCGTTGCCACCGTACATGCAGTCACTGCCACCGCGGAAGTCGACTTTCTTGCCGCCCCATGTGTCAGAGCCGGTGTCCAGATCAGTGGCATTGCCTTGGCGGATGTCACCGTACATTTCGTCGTTGCCATCGTCCCCAGTCATGAAGTCGTCGCCAAGACCACCGGTCATACGGTCATCATCGTCGCCACCTGACATGCCGTCGTCGCCTTCGTTGCCGTACATGACGTCTTCGCCAGTGCCGCCGAACATGCAGTCATCGCCGCCTTCGCCAGCCATACAGTCATCGCCAGCGCCGCCGTACATTTCATCGTTGCCGTCATCCAGGGACAGGTCGTCGCCGTCGTCACCGATCATCACGTCGTCGCCATTGCCGCCGTAGATCTCGTCGTCGCCTTCGCCGCCTTTGATCTGGTCGTCGCCGTTTTCGCCGTAAATCGTGTCATCTCCGGTTTCGCCGTCGATGTAGTCGTTATCAATTGAACCGTCTACAGCTGCGAAAGGGCCGCCCCAGACCGTGGCGCCATTGCCACCGACCAGCACATCGTTATGGCCGCCGCCGAGGATTTTATCGTCACCGCCATTACCCAGAATTGTGTCGCAGCCGTCTTCGCCGTCGATAATGTTGTTGTTTTCGTTCCCAACCGCGCTGTCATCGCCGGAGCCCAGATCATAATTGTCCGGAGACCCGGTGAGATTCAGGTCTACGAACTCATCGCCGTGGGACCCTGTTCCCGTAACTTGGTTGTTAAATGGTTTGTCCAGATTGATAATGCATTCCGGCTCGCATTCGGGCCATACTCTTGGATCAGTTGACATAATTTAACCTCCTAATTGATAAGGTTAATGTAAGATTGAAATAATTGACGTCTCACAATAACCGTTTGATTGCGCTGAAAATAACCAGCTACTAGAACGCTCAAAATCTGCGTTGTAAGTTCAGTTCAGCAGAAATTACGAAGCCAAACTGCCCCCTTTTCGGGGCAAAATTAAAATTTATTAACAAAGTATCCCTGGATAAATGCGGACACATTTTGAGCTTCGGACAGGATGACATCCGACCACAAAATTCCTGCTGCCAAACCGACTGCTATCAAGGAAATTTTGCTTAGAATTGCCCTTGGTTTTTTTGCTTTAACCTTGGCGTGACGTTCAAACTGCTCCTCTACAACCTGGCTCAGAAGTGGCGCGAGTTCGATGCGCAATGCTCCCTCCATGCTGTTCACGGCTCCGTCGATTTGATCGAAGCGGCTCTCCAGATGGATACGCTCTTGTTTGGAACGGCCGTCTTGCTTCTCGGTCAGGCTTTCATTCAGGGCGCGTAGTAATGTGACCATGCGGTTGTAAAGCTCGATCACGTCCTCGCGCTTGGCAATCGGCTTTTCGCCCGCGACCAGAAAGCCTTGCAAGATTTTCGCTTCGGTTTCGGAGTACCCGTTGAGCTTGGTGCCGAGGCTCTGTCTTGGTTTCACCTCGGGGTTTTGCCGTGGCTTCATCTCAGGTTCAACTGCTGTGGCGTTCTTCGTAGCTCTTTGGTTAATATGGTTCATCGCTCTCTCCTCAACCTGCTTGCCATGTCAAAAGCTGCGCCATTTCTGCACGGCAATTGACGTTCAACTTGCTCAAAACTCGCTTTGAGTAAGTGCTGCAGGTTTGTTCGGTCAATTTGGCTTTAATTGCCATCTCCCGGTTGGACATCCCAAGCTGCATCAAAGACGCGATACGCGCTTCGGCTTTGGTAAGACCCATTTCCCGCGCAAGCATCACGATCCTTTTGGGGTCAGGCGGTGCGGGGAGCATCGCAATCACCATCGTGGCACCCGGACCGCTTTCGAATTTTCGCAGAGACAAAAGAGACAGGCTTTGCGCGGATTTATTTTCCAACATCAGGATCTTTTCCATGCCGTTGGATGTGGAGCTAACGGCGCACTCTTTCACCAGCTTGCGCAAGTGGGCGGTGTCCGTACTATTGCTGCAACAAATCCCGTCCCCGCGAGAGCGCAGAATGTTTTGCACTTTCAGCAGTTCGTATCCGGCGGTATTTGCGCGAACCAACCGGCAACTCTGATCCAGAACCAACACCGCAGAAGCGATCTTGTCGTTGATGATCCACAACAGCGCATCGTCAACGAACTTCCCAGTGTCGGTCAAGATTTCGGACAGGCAGTCTTCCCGAAGCAGGGGCCAGATGTGCTGAAGGTGTTTTTCAGAATTCGCGGGCGATCTGCCCCGCGATTGGAGCACTTCTATATAGTCGATTGAACCGTCCGCGAAACAGGACTCGTAAACGTGCCAGCGCGCGCCTTTAGATCCTGTTAACGATTTGGAGATATGCTCTTTCATGGCCGAGCTGTCAGATCCACCCGCTTCTTTCGAAGCAAATCTGATCTGCCGCCCCGGACGCAGAACTGCGCCCGCCGACATGATGGCGTCTGGTTGATCATCAGATTCATAAAAATGCGTGGAGAGAACTATCTTATCTTCACCGTGACGCACATGAGCAATTGCTGCGTCTGAGAACTCTAACATTGTCCGACTGAACTTGTCCGACTGTTTAATTACCCCCCCCGCGTGGGTGGGGCTACAATAAACATTCATTTTAACCTCCCTCTGGTCATATAAATGTCAAAATCTACATTAACTATTCATCGACTATACCACAGCGCTTGTTCGAATCCTCGGCGCACACGACCTAGTCGGTTCGCTTGATTCGCTCGGGACGGGTTAAAACTTATAAAACCTATGGTTGCGAAACTGGCCGAGAGGACTAATCCATTTGGATTAAGCCAGCTCTGACGCCTAACCAAAAAATATCGTCAAAGTTGTGTGAGAAGGGCTCCGATTCGCTACACAGAAAAGCTACTAAACGGTTAATAAGCCGCATTTTTTCTGGCACACTCCCAAAAATCACAATCGTGAAATCGAAGCGTTAGGCTCTCGATTTCGGCGTTAGAACCTTGATTTTTCAATAAATTCGGTACAAGCTAACTTTAATAAAAATTCAATAATTTCTTACGAATTTCATTTTTTTGAACGGTGTGTGGGATGTCGATTTTTGTTGTTTCCAAAAATCACTTGCTTCGCGACATGATAGCCACAATTCTGGAGTCGCGCAGCCAACAAGTGAAAACAGTGTGTGAAAGCGCGAGTGCAATCGGCTCTACGCGTGACGGGGATATTGTGATCTTACATGATCCGGCTTCCGTCATCGCGGCGAGAACAGATATCGATATGCTGCGTCAGGCAACTGCGAACCTTAAGATAATTCTGGTGCCCAAGAGCGAGCAGTTGGAAGGGTATTTTGCCGACTTCAACAATTTCGTTGCAGCGATTATTCCTGAAGGGAGCTCGTCAGAAGCGTTTCTAAGCGCTGTTACTATGGTGAGCGAGGGATTCACCATTTCGGCCTCAATCAGCCGCGATGCTATTCACAAGGTTAAGCCATCCGAACTGCTAGAGACGGGTTTGGCGGAAGGCCATCAGGACAGCAATATCGTCGCCTCCTTGTCTGAACGTGAAAAGCGGGTACTTAAACTGATCGCTGTCGGGGCCTCGAACAAGGCGATTGCGCTCGATCTCGGGATCGCCGAGGCAACGGTCAAATCACACCTTCGTTCTTCATTCCTGAAAATCGGGTGTAAAAACCGTGCACTTGCAGCAGTGTGGGCTTCCATAAACCTGTAGTACATTTTCTGCGTACATGCCTGTCAGAACTGCAAAGGTGTGACAGGCAGGCTGCATACCACTGGCAAATGATCCGTTTGGTCTATGCTTGAACCGCTGGCGGGGTTGACCCTCCTACCAGCTTTACGCTCTATGACCTAAAACGAACGGGACAGACAGAATGATAAATTTGACGTTGGAAAACGGGAAGACCATCATGGTCGGGGTCACAAGCCTGCAAGCGGCGATTACAGGCGCAACCGGCACTGGTGCGCTGATCGTTTTGGGCGGCGGTATCACCTATGATGTTCGGGAAAGCCCTGCCGAAATCTCCGCGCTGCTCGACGAGTATAAAGCAAAGAACGCATAAGAGTGTGATGTCCTCAACCGGTTTAGGGACGTAATAAGCAAGCAGACAAAAAAAACCGCGCCGATGAAGACGCGGTTTTTGTTTTGCATTTGCCGTTCGATTAGATCGAGGTGCAGATGTATTTCATCTCGAGGTAATCTTCGGTGCCGTGGCGGGAGCCTTCGCGCCCGATGCCCGATTGTTTGACGCCGCCAAACGGGGCGAGTTCGGTTGAGATCAGGCCAGTGTTCACGCCGACCATACCATATTCCAGCGCTTCCTGAACGCGGTGTACGCGGGACAGGTCGTTGGAGTAGAAATAGGACGCCAGACCGAAGATCGTGTCGTTTGCGGCGGCAACCACTTCTTCTTCTGTATCGAATTTGAACAGGGGGGCAACGGGGCCGAAGGTCTCGTCGTTTGTGACCATCATGTCGGATGTGACGCCGGTCAGGATTGTTGGCTCAAAAAAGGTGCCGCCAAGAGCGTGCCGTTTGCCGCCAGCCACGATTTTAGCGCCTTTGTCGGTGGCGTCTTTGATGTGCTCTTCCACTTTTTCCACTGCATCTTCAGAAATCAGCGGGCCAACCGATACTCCATCATCCAGACCGTCGCCTACGTTCATGTCAGCCACAGCCGCGGCGAGTTTTTCGGCGAAGGCATCATAGACGCCAGCTTGGACGTAGATCCGGTTGGCGCAAACGCAGGTTTGACCGTTGTTGCGGTACTTGGAGATCATCGCGCCCTCGACCGCTTTGTCGAGGTCGGCATCGTCAAATACGATAAACGGAGCGTTGCCGCCCAATTCCATCGATGTTTTCATGATCTGCCCTGCGGCCTGTTCCATCAGAATGCGGCCCACTTCGGTGGAGCCTGTGAAGGTCAGCTTGCGCACGATGGGGTTGTCGCAGAATTCTTTACCGATGATGGGCGCGCGGGAATTTGTCACGACCGAGAACACGCCAGACGGCACGCCAGCCCGTTCTGCCAGCAGCGCCATGGCGAGTGCGGAGAGCGGGGTTTCTTTGGCGGGGCGCGCAACGAATGTACACCCAACGGCCAGTGCGGGCGCGACCTTGCGGGCGATCATCGCGTTGGGGAAGTTCCACGGCGTGATAGAGGCCACAACGCCAACCGGTTGTTTGATGACGGTGATCCGTTTGTCCGGTTGGTGGCCCGGAATGGTTTCGCCGTAATTGCGTTTGGCTTCTTCGCCGAACCATTCGATGAAGGAGGCACCGTACAGGATTTCCCCACGGCCTTCGGCAAAGGGTTTGCCCATTTCTGCGGTCAGGATGCGGCCCAGATCGTCGGCGTTTTCCACCATCAGATCGTACCATTTGCGCAGGATCGCAGCGCGGTCCTTGCCGGTGCGTGCGGCCCAGTCTTTTTGTGCGCCTTGCGCTGCATCAATCGCGCGTTTCACTTCGTCGATGCCAAGGTCCGGCAGCGTGGTCAGTACATCGCCGCGGGCAGGGTTCTTAACTTCAAAGGTGGCGCCGCTGTCTGCGTCAACCCATTCACCCGCCACATACGCCTGAGAGCATAGGAGGGATGGATCGTTCAAAAGGTTCTTCAAATCGGTTTTATCAAGCATGCGGGGTTCCTCCGGTAACATGTTCATTTTCGCGGCGAGGTGACACGATTTCTGCCCTAAGGGCAAGGCCGCAAAGCGGCTTTGAACTGCCAAAGGCGATTGCGGTCCGGTTAATAGCCGCTGATCGGGGCTGGCGCGGGGAAAATCCGGTCATAAGCCCAAGTGAAAGCGAAGGTGTAGAACAGGTAAAACAGCGTGAACGACATATCGAACAAAAGGGCGTGCACGAAGGTCAGGTCCAGCCACCACATCACAAAGGGCAGCATTAACAACAACATAGAGATCTCAAATCCGAGCGTGTGGATGACGCGGGCGTGGAGCGATTTCTCGGCGCTGCCGGTTTGGCGTGTCAGTGCCAGATCGAACAGAAGGTTATAGACGTAATTTAGCACGGTAGCGATCACCGACCCTGCCACTGCGATGACGCCAATCCCGGCCAGCGTAAGGTCCAGAAAAACCATTCCAACAGTCACAAGAATGACAAGAGCGACGCCTTCGAACAGGATCGCTTGCCGGATTCGATCAAAAGTGGTGCGCATGGGATATCCCTTTGTTTTCTAGAAAAGGGTCGTCCCTTTGGAAGGTCTGACCGGCAGGGAGATATGCCGGAGAGGTCGTCCTCTGGTCTTGATTATATCACGCTGTTTCAGCGGGGCAACAGAGGCAATTTCCTCCTGTAGGATGCGAAATGCTCGACAATTCCGATAAATCGCCGCAAAACTATTATAATTGAAGACTATGCTCCTTAGGTAGAGTGAAACAAGACGTTTTTGAAAGGGTTTACAATGGCAGATTTTGACGCGCAGATCAGGGAATCTCAGGCACAAGTGGAGGCGGCGCAGTCTAAAATCTCGGAAATGTCCTCCAAGCTGGAACAGGCGCAGGATAAGATGAAAACCGGCGATGATATCTCTATTGATATAGAGAATGCCTCGCTGGACGATGTGCATGCGCACTCTGACGCGATGAATGCGAATATTGCCGAACTGATCATGGGGCTGGACGATGTGACGGCTGCTTTCAGTCAGGATTTCGACGCGATGCGGACGAAAACCGGCTGGGAAACCTTTGTGGGGATATTCTCCAAGGGGCGGTCGGAAAGCCTGCGACAGGAACGGATGCGCACGGCCAGTATCGACGACAAATTGCAGGACCTGATTTCCAAATCCGATGTGATTGTGAACCTGTTACAAAGCCAGCTTGCGGTTCTGAACGAACACAAGACGCGGGTGGAAGGCAATTTGCAGGAGACCCTGACAGAACGGGAAGCTGTGGTTGGCGAGCTGGAGCAGATTAAAGCGGATTTGCTGGCGATGGACCCGAGCATTATCGAACTCGAGAACAAAATCTCGATGGAGCAGGACGCCGCCGCGCGCACCAAGTTGGAAAGCGAACTGGCTGCGCTTAATGCCAAGTATAACGAGCTGGCACAGGCCGAGCAGGTGAAACTGGCGAATTCCCAGACGCTGGAACGCTATATCGAAAAGGGCAAATCCTGGGTGGACAGTCTGCAAAATCAGGCTGCGACCCAAATGGTGTTGATCAACAAGCTGCAAACGGACACGAAACAGCGGGTGGTGTTGTATGATGCGCTGACGAAATCCTTGAAAACTGCGCAGCAGCAGGATGTGGCCCATAAGATTAACGAAATCGGCGTGCAGACCGATCAAGAAGCCCAAACCGCGATGGCGGCGATTGGCTCGGCTACGAACCAGCGCATGGCCGAGATGATGGAAAAGCACGAAGACCACATGGTGTTCGCCCGTAAGGTGCTGGAAGAGAAGGCTAAATCTGACGAGCGGTTTGCACGGCGTTTTGAAAAGATTGTCGAGAAACACGACAAGAACCTTTATGGCGCGTAAAAACAGGATCGTCGCGGGGCTGTTTGCATGAATGCCGATCTGACGCTTGATCACGAATATCTGGAAGGCGCGGCCCGCACGCGGCGCTATTTCGCGAAGTTCGAGAAGATCATCGCCCATCTGGAGCGGGTCACCGACTTGTCGCGAAACGACGGGCTGGTTGCCCACGGCGAGGCGGAGATCATCAAGGATTACCTCTCTCGATTAAGTCACACGTTCTCGGCGCTGTCCTACAAATATCTGATGACGTGGCGGGTGTCGGGCGCCTTGCCCAACGGCATGTCTGTAGACCGGCAGGAAAGCGGCTTTCCGGTGTTTCAGGAACTGTTGCAAATGGCCAATGACGCGCTGAACGTGGAACATCATCTCAAGGCCTCTCAGTCGCCCGACGAGATCAAAAAGGCGATGGTGCGCCATATCCTGAACGAACAATCCCATCCGACGGCGCTGCAATACGCACTGTCACAACGGCTCTATTACGAAGCACTGGCGGGGCGGGATTTGTTTTTTGCGGGCAATGACCCGCAGGCGATCTGGCGGGGCAGTATCGACGATGACCGGCGGCGCTATCTTTTGCACTGGGCGAGCTATGACAGCCAGACCAACTTGCCTGCAGTCTATATGATGGAGCTAGAGGATTCGGGGCGCACAGCACTGGTGCACGATGATCGACGCTGGCCGCAGGTTCAGGCGCATCTGATGGCACAGGCGGTGTCGGGTCTGAAACTGGTGACGATTGCCACCGGCTTTGATCAGGATTTCGACGACCTGCACCCCAAAAAGCTGCGCCGCATCCATATTGGGCCGATGTATTCCCACGCTTATACCGAACAAACCGGACCGCTGCGCGATGTACTGGCGGAAACGGCAGGGCAGGAGGGCATGGACTGGGCGCTGGCATGGACAGTGGAAACCCTTTGGTCAAAAACGGTGACGCAGGAAAAGACGGGGTGGTTTTCCGTGGCCCAGCGGGAGATTTTCAATCTGGAAGATCGCGGCGAACTGACCGGCGCGACCGAGCAGAACCGCTCGCTCATCCTGCCGCAGCGGGCCTATCAGGTGCTGAAAGACCGCGATCCGGCAGGCATGCGCAATGTGCGCAAATATGTTGTGGGCTCTGGCGGGCGCGTGGCCAGTTACAATTGACGACAGGATTTTGAGACAATGAATGAAACCGGCAATTTAATGGAATTGAAAGAGGAATTGATCCTCGGCAAATACGATGCAGCTGTGGCGATGCTGGACGGGTTTGACCACACACCGCGGCTGGCCCAAAAGCGCGAAACCGCGCCCCAGCAAGAGCGATCCAGTGGCATCGGCACACGGCGGCGGTTCCGCTCCACCACGCCGGGGCTGGTGACACGCTCTACCGCGCGCCCCGAAGGTGTGCATCTGATTGAACGGATCGAAGGCGCGGATGAAAGCGATCCGCTGACCTCTCCCAAGCAGGCAACGGTGTTACAGGCACTGCGCCGCGCGCTGGCGGTGGCCCATGTTGTCAGCGACCAGTTTGCAGATCAGACAGGTCTGTCCGCCCTGTTGAAAGACAATCTGGCCGGTGCGTTGCCCCCTGCGAAGAAGGCTGAATTTGGCGAGTTGCTGGCGGGTTCTGCCGCGATTTCCTTACATGTTTTCGCCAATATGGCCGCCTATCTTGTCGCCCCGATCGCCTCTGCGGAAGGGGAGACTTCTGTGGATATTGGCGAAGTCGAAGAGGTCCTGACCGATAATCCGCAACTCGCCCTGCACGGCGCTTTGTGGGAGCTGGATCAAGACCTTGCCCTGTTTGCCAAGGATGAAGCGGGCGTGGTCCATGTGGTGCAGGCATTCTGCGAAAAGCTGATGGAAAAGGTCGCGCTGCGGGCGGGGTCCCTGCCACGGTTGGAGGCGTTTGAAAACGTGTCCTACCGCGTGGAGGCTGACGATTTTGAGATCAACGGATTTGCTGCCAGCCATAAGGCGAAATCAACCAAACTGACCATGACGTTCAAGAAACCGAACGAGGTTGTCGGCAACCATATCGCCAAATATCAGGCAATGAAATTGGCCAAAATGCTGATGGCCTATGACTTTGATCGCAGGCTTAATCCCTTCGCCGAACTGGGCGGATTTATCTTTACCTTCATGGGGGACGGTGCGCCCGGAACGGGGAAAACCACGCTGATCCAGATGATGGCGGGGATGATTAACGATTACTGCACCAATGCGGGTTATGCTTTTCGCTATCAGAATCTCAGCACTGATTCCATTGACAGTTATCAGGGGAAGTCGGCCCAGAACGCCAAGGCATTTATCAACAATGTGATTGATCCCAAGGTCATCGGCTTTGGGACGATTGATGACATCGACCAGCTTGCCGGTAAGCGGGGGGACAGGCAATCCTCGGCGGGGCAGTTGGAAATTACGGCAGTCCTGATGGAAAGTTTCGCAGGCGCAAACACTGTGGTGCGCGGGAATTGTACCTTTGGCATGTTTTCGAACTATCCCGAAAACGTGGACGACGCCCTGCGCCAACGGGCCGGCGCGCGGTTTTTGGTGGACGGTCCACAAACGCGGGACGATTACATCGACATCCTGCATCTGTTGATGGGCAAGAACCATGAGATCCCCACAGGAGAGCACGACCTGTTCGCGGCCCAACAGATCGAAAAAGCAGTCGCGGCCAGCTACGAAAGCCATGCCAAACCCCATGAGGCAGGGCTGCTGAATGTGTTTGACCGTGTGTCTTCCGAAATCGGTGCGCTCGACACGATTGCCAAGCTCGGCACCTACCTGAAAGGCATTCAGGAAGCCGACCCCCGCTTTACCGGACGCGCGATCAAGAACATCACGGACGCCGTCAAAGTCCGCGCGATGGACTTTGAACTGCCGGACGAATGGATGGAAGACACCGGGCTGTTTTTGGCAAAAGATTACGATACCAAAAAAGCGATGATTGCCGAACTGGCCCAACCGGTCACCGTTGAAATGGTCATTCAGGAAATCAACCGCTACGCCGATTCCGAATTCCGCTATGCGGATAAATCCGATGAGGTGGCGATCGAAAATATGGTGCGGGAGTTCGGCCGCAACGAAGAAGCCAAGCGGCGGTATCTGGAGGGGAAGGGGTGAGGGTTTTTCTTGAGATTTGTGTGCTGTCTTCTGTCACGGAGGGTGTCGGGCTTAAGCCCGACCTACGGGGTGTTCTGACATGATGCGTCTTGTTCGTCGGGGGTTGATGTTCGGGAACCTGTTTGAGGTGCGCTCCCCCACTTTGGTGGAGCGCTACAATCGTGCGCTGGAACATCTGACGGGGCGTCGCACAGCCCTGACGGATTTTCATGTGGATATTTCCGGCTATTCCCCTGAAATCGGGGATGAATTTGGCGATGATCACTACCTGAACCCCAACGGCTGTAACCGGCAGTTTATCGTGCTGTCGACCGAGCAGAAAACCGCGCCGCTGCTGAATGCGAAGTTCTCGACCTCTCGCAGTATCCTGCGCCGCTGGATGGACGAAAACGAGGCCCAACTGTTCGCCCTGACGGCCAAGGACGCTGTTGCGGGAGAGCTGGTGAACTCTGTTTTTTCGGTGGAGCGCCCCAATGACCTGCTGGCCATCCGCCGGATAGAGGTTGAGGCAGACACCACAGCTTCCACGGTTGAGGATGGTAAAATCCTGCAAGGCAAGATTGATCGGTTCCTGCAAGAGAATGACGCTTGGTGGGACGATGTTTTGATCGCGGAAATGATCGAGATCGGCAAAAAAACCGGCGATATCACCCGCAATCCGGTGGTGTTCACCCATAATAGCTTTGAACAGCGCAACTTCTACACCTCTCACTTCGGCGGGCTTTATGTGTTCCGCGATCTTGATGAGGCGGCTGTGATTTCAACGCAAGACATAGAGGATGTGTCGGATTGGGATGTGGAATATGCGATGGATTTCACCCAGCGCAATGACATCGCCACGTTCCTTGCAGCGAATAATCTGGTAGAACCGATCACCTCGGCACGGGGGCGGGATGTGGCGGCGATCCTGCAACAAAAGCTTGATTTTATCGTCGTGGATACCGCCGCTGAACTGGGCGAGAGTGTTGAAAATCCCGACCGGCGTGCCCTACGCCAGCTGGCGCGGCGCAATCTCAAACATCTGCCGCGCGAATATGAAGGGCTCTATCTCTTGTGGCAATGGGCGCGGGGGCAGGGGGACTGGCCGCGGATTACGTCGGAACATCCGGCCTATTTCTACACGCTGCGGGCCAGTGATCACGCCGATAAGGATCTGGTGAACATGCTTCTGGCGGAACTCGCGCCGCTGGATGTGCGCCAGTTGTTCATCTGCCATAAGGAAGCGTTCTATCGCACCTATGCCGGATGGTCAGATGCCAAGAAAGACTATGTGGCAGAGTATCTTGCATCGGAGTATATGATGGATAAGGCAGGCGCGCGGGAAGAGCTATTCGGCCATGAACCCGCAATGGAAGAACCCGCACCGGCCCGCGCCGCACAAAAGCGCAAGCCCGTGGAACAGCCTTGGGGCCGTCGCCGCGAGGATGACGACGACGATGATGATGACGATTTCGACGAAGATGACCGCGATATAGTGCAACGGGTTGGCCCTTGGGGGGCAGTAAAACGGAGATAGTTCAATGTTCGGATGGGTGAGATTAAGCATTATCGGCTTGTTTTTGATGACAATCGTCTACATCTGTCTGTCATGGTACTCTCGTTCTGTGCGGCGTGAGAAACTGGAAAAACAGTTTGACGAAGGCGCAGAGCATCCCGGCCCCCGTGAACAGTTCATAGAGGACGGGTTGAAAGCCTATGAAGGATCGCTCCGGCGCAAGCTGATCTGGGGCGTTTACGTTATTCCGGTCATTCTGGTGATCGTGATGCTTTATGTGACGAATTTTATGTGAGGATGGCCGTATGCGCTGGTTCAAATGGGGTTTCTGGGTTGTTTTGATCGCACTGGTCTTTGCATTCCTGCATTACACGTTGCCGCAGCGCGACATTGTCCGTGTGACAGGGACCGAGATCATCCGGCAGGATTTTTCCAAATGGAACCGGATCTTTTATGCCCAGACCGACAGCGGTAATAACGAAGGCGTTAACCGTGATTTGCGGCTGATTAACACTGTTTATCCCGACGGCAAGGTCATGGTGTTTCGCAACGAGGACACCGGATTTGGCTGGCCTTGGTATTTCAAACTGGACAGCTCGAACCTGCACGCCGAAGCGGACGACAGGGTGTCGACCCGCGCGGCACCGGAATGGGTGGCAATAAAACACTACGGATGGCGCAATGAGTATCTGTCGATTTATCCCAATGCGGTGACAATCTGGGATGTGTCCGGCCCCGAAGAGCGGATTATCCCGTGGTCAAACTTTGTGATTTATGCTGTGATAGGCCTGTTCATGCTTGGCTTTTACAGGCTGATCCAGCGCTTCAAACGGCGCAAGATTGACCCCGCACTCGCCCAGATCGAAGAACGCTGGGATGCTGTTGAAGCCCGTGCAGCCGAAGCGGGCGAGGATGTCGGCCGCGCCAGAGGCGGCGTGCGGGCCTGGTTCAAAAGCTGGTTTGGGTAACAGCGGAGGACAGAACAAATGCAGATCCGCAAACTGACAGGCTTTATGGGCGCTGAAATTTCGGGACTCGATCTGAAGCAGCCGATTTCTTCTGACATAACAGAGGGCTTGCGCGCCGCACTTGCCGCCCATCAAATGATTGTGCTGCGCGGCCAGTTCCTGACCATCGAAGATCAAAAACGGCTGAATAGAGTGTTCGGCCCAGCGATGCAGCTGCCCTATGTCACCCCGATGGAAGGTGAGCCGGAAGTAATAGCAGTTCTGAAAGAAGCCTCAGAAAAAACCGGCGGCGTGTTCGGTGGCGAGTGGCATTCCGATTTCTCCTTTCTGAAAAACCCGCCTGCAGGGTCGGTCCTGAATGCAGTTGAAATTCCGGACGTCGGCGGTGATACGGTCTGGTCTTCCCAAGTGGCGGCATATGACAGCCTGCCTGCGGATTTAAAGGCGCTCATCCACGGGCGGGATGCCATCCATGTGGGTAAACCTTATGGGGTAAAACATGCTCCGCCGGAAGAAACCCGCTCGGGTGCCTCAATCAAAATGGTGCGCGGCGATCCCGCGGCAGATCGCGAGATAAGTCATCCAGCGGTGATTACCGGATCAGACGGACGCAAAGCGTTATTTGTGAATCCGATCTACACCACCCGCCTAAGCGGCATGAACGAGGCTGAAAGCGCACCAATCCTTGAGGCGTTGTATAAACACGCCACCCGCCCTGACTTTTCCTGCCGCCTGAAATGGCAAGCCGGCGATGTTGCGGTGTGGGACAACCGGATGTCGCTGCACTACGCCACGAACGATTACGATGGGGCGCGCCGCTTGCTTTACCGAACAACGTTCAGCGCAGCGCCGCCACGCTAGGGGATAAAGCATGAGTATTTGGGGAACATTGAAGCCTCGGCTCCATTTTCTTTAAATACTCCCGCCGGAGGGGTATATCCTTCGTATCAAGCGCTTTCACGAACGCTCTGAGATTTAAATCGTGCTTTAATAAGAGTGCGGTAGCGTCTCAGCGCGGTCCGGAAGTTTCCGGGCAGTGCCATCTGCGTTTGTAGATATTTCGGAGGTACCCTTATGGCAAAATCGAATTTCTTTACAGTCGCACAGTTAAAGTCCCTGTCGCCTGGCAAACATTGCGACGGACAGGGCTTATGGTTGTTTAAGAGGAAAGACGGCAGGCACAATGGACATTCCGGTTCTCGCTGTTCGGTCGCCAGCGCGAGATGGGGCTCGGCTCCTATCCCCTCCTGACTCTCGCAGAAGCGCGGAAAGCGGCCCATGATGTGCGGCGGATTGTGGCGAACGGCGATGATCCAATCAAGATCAAGCAACGGCAGAGAAACCATGCAAGCGCACAGGAAGGTCGGTTT
>NZ_BMKA01000001.1 GCF_014643735.1 Neptunicoccus cionae | reverse complement strand
GGCTATCGAACGCCAGCTGAGGCCTTCAGAGATGAGCTGATGAAATTGGAGCGAAGATGAAGTATCCTGCCCACGCAAACCGATGCAATCGGAATGGAACTCACAAATTTTTTATCCCCGCTTAGTAAAAAATTAACAGTCCAATGCTTAAGCTGAAGCAACCAACTGGAAATTTTACTGTGATACACACACGCGCATCTGCGGCTGACCAGCTGCTATATAAAATCACGCATGATTTGTCCGAAACAGTTCGTGCACTTGTCGAACTTCCTAAATGGATCTGTGAAGATCTGGCTGACGCACACACTAACGTATCTGCTGACGTTCAAGAAAACCTAGACGCGCTGATAGTCAATGGAACACGACTTGAAACCCTTATTAGCGGGCTTCAAACCTATTCTCGTGTAGGTTTGCACCAAATCCTATCGGTGGTCGATTTGCCCACTAAAATGGCAGAATTCCGACAGTCCATTACCCTGCCCACGACTGTGGAGCTGACAACGACCTGCAACACCAATTCGATTCAAGTTTATGAGCCGGATTTTTCGAACCTGTGCCTCGCGCTTTTGGACAACGCAGTGAAGCACCGTGATAATCACACCAGTTCTCTCAGGCTTTCGATCATCTCATCAGATCATTTGGTAGAGATTGAGATGGAAGATAACGGTCCCGGAATTAGTAAAGAACTGCGCAGCAAGGCAACGCATGTTCTTACCACTCTGCGGTCCAAGGACGAGGTGGAAGGCAACGGTATCGGTTTGGCGCTCGCACAGAAGGTTACAGATTCCTATCGCGGCAGCCTTTACCTTGAAACCGCTTTTCCAAAAATAAACCGGGGTTTGCGTGTCCGTGCCCTTCTGAATGACCCCGCGATTGGGTGGGGAAATAAAGTTAAGAACAATGCGTTTGGATTAATAAATTCTTAGCAGTCTGCGGGCAACATGATGAAAGTTGCCTAAACGGAGATCTATTTATGCCTGCAGACGATTATGCCTTGAAGACTGACGACCAAACCCCACTGCCCCACAAAACCGAAACGACCGTTCAGGCGCTGATACTGGATGACAGTAATTTTGATCGAAAACGGTTACGCAGGATTGCCAAACATACGGGCCTTCCCATCAAATTTACCAGTTGCGCATCGCTGATCGCCTTTGAAAAACTCATTCAAGACGCCAAATTCCACATCGTTTTTATCGACTACCGGCTGCCAGAAGGTAACGGCCTAGAGGCATTGAAAATATTGGAAAAATACGAAAAAAATTCACAGGCTTTGCCTATCCTGATAGCTGGCGACCTTGATGGTGACGTGGTCGCATCAGCCTTCAAAGCTGGATGCGTTGACTACATAGCAAAACGTAAAGTGGACAAGCGCCAGTTACGCCATTCAATTCTAAATGCGCTTGCGCAAGCCGGATTTTCCGGCGACCAAAAATCTCCGGGACAATAGTTCATATTGAACTCAAAAAGAACAGTAAGTTCACTTGTGGTAAACCGGTTTCTAACGATTGACTTATCACTCAGGTTATAACAATTTGGGGCGCTTAAAACTGGTTAAAATGGACCTTCGTCTTGACAGATTCTGCCGCGCCCGTGATCGAGCTTCGGAATATCCACAAAAGTTACGCTGATCTGGAGGTGATCAAGGGGGTTGATGTAATCGCGCACAAAGGCGACGTCATCGCTTTAATTGGCTCTTCCGGTTCCGGGAAGAGCACCCTTCTGCGCTGCGTCAATCTCTTGGAGACGGCCCAGCAAGGTGACATTGTAATCTCCGGCGAGGCAGTCAAATGGAAAAACTCGGGGGCCAATCGTACTCCTGCGGACAAGAATCAGGTGCGCTCATTCAGAACCAATCTTTCTATGGTGTTTCAGCAGTTTAACCTCTGGTCCCATCTAACGGTTCTAGAGAATGTGATAGAGGCGCCGATCACAGTGCTCGGCACCGATCGGAGTGCAGCGTTAGAGCAAGGCCAGCGCCTATTGGACAAGGTTGGTATCGGTGATAAATCAGACCGGTATCCTTCTCAGCTGTCTGGCGGGCAACAACAACGCGCTGCCATTGCCCGTGCGCTGGCTATGGAGCCGGCTGCTATGCTGTTTGATGAACCGACTTCGGCGCTTGATCCCGAAACAGAGGCAGAAGTTGTAAATGTTATCAAGGATCTCGCAGCCGAGGGCCGGACCATGCTTTTGGTCACTCATGACATGAAGATGGCGCGCGATGTTGCGAACCACGTCATTTTCCTCCATCAGGGAATTATCGAAGAGCAAGGCACCCCAGAACAGGTGTTTGGCAATACTAAATCAACGAGGTTGCAGCAATTTTTAAGCTCAACCCAGTAAACGGGTCAAAACCCAACAAGGAGAAAACAATGAAAAAACTGATACTTGCAGCAAGCTTATCTGCAATGGCGGCGGTAACAGCTTTGGCGGACCCCATCCGCATGGGGACCGAAGGCGCCTACCCTCCATATAACTTTATCAACGACGCAGGCGAAGTGGACGGATTTGAGCGGGAGTTGGGCGACGAAATCTGCAAACGCGCCGAACTGGAATGCACCTGGGTCACCAATGACTGGGACAGCATTATCCCGAACCTCGTTTCAGGGAACTATGACACCATCATTGCGGGTATGTCCGTCACCCCAGAACGGGATGATGTCATTGATTTTTCAAACGAATATTACCCACCCTCCCCGTCTGCTTTTGTCGGCGTTGCAGAAATGGACGTTGATCTCTCAGGTGCGATCATCGCGGCGCAAACGAACACAATCCAAGCTGGCCATGTTTCAGAAATCGGCGCTACATTGGTAGAATTCGCAACGCCGGATGAAACTGTCGCTGCGGTGCGCAACGGTGAAGCGGATGCGGTTCTTGCGGACAAGGACTACCTCGCGCCGATTGTTGCCGAAAGCAACGGGATGCTGGAGTTTATTGGTGACGATGTTGCCATCGGCGGCGGCATTGGCATCGGCCTGCGCGAGAGCGATACCGAATTGAAAGAAACGCTCAATAAAGCGATCGATTCAATGAAAGCGGATGGCACGCTTAACACAATGTTGGCAAAGTGGTTCGAAGGCGACGCGCCTCAGTGGTAAATCAATCGGGGTGGGCAAACCATTGTCCACCCTATCTTTTTTCTTTCTATCAGGTGTACGGGGCCGCGAAAGATGTTTGAATTTTGCGTCGATCCCAAGGCGATCGAAGGCCTTAAATGGCTGTCGTGTTATCTGACCACGCCCAAACATGCAGCGATGTATTACAGCATCCTGACTGTGCTCGGTTTACTTGCGGCCGCTGTTCCGCCAATCCTGTTATTAGGCTTTGCCGGAGCATTGGCCAGACGTTCAGGGTTCGCGCCAATCCGTTGGATCGGGCTTGGATACACCTCGATCGTGCGGGGGGTGCCGGACATCGTCTTTTTCCTTTTTTTTCCAATCGCCCTCGATCAAGCTGTTGAGGTCATCCGGCACAAAATCAAATGTCCGGATGTTGTCGGTTCAGTCTATCAGGGCAACGATTTTGTGGTGTGTCAGGCTGCGAAAATGCCGCTTGGCCCTTCCCCACAGTGGGTGCACGAAGCTTGGGGTTTCACGCTTGCTGTGGTCACTTTTGCAATCGTTTTCGGCGCTTTCACTGCAAATACCCTGCACGGTGCGCTGGCAGCGGTTCCCAGAGGTCAATTGGAAACCGCGCGTGCATTCGGGATGACCGATAGGCAAACCTTCTGGCGGGTCCACCTCCCCCAGATGTGGGTTTATGCGCTGCCTGGGCTGTCAAATCTATGGATGATTTTAATCAAAGCGACTCCATTGCTCTTTTTACTTGGAATCAAGGATATCGTTTACTGGGCCAAGGAACTGGGGGGGATGAAAACGCAGGCTTATACCTATTCTCATCCGGACTGGCGGGTCTGGTATTTCGCTGCCCTTTTGGTGTTCTACCTTTTGCTGACGTGGGTCAGCCAGCGTGTATTTGACAGGGTGTTCGCGCGGGCCTCCCGCGGGATGTCGGTGGCAAGATGAGCTGTGCAGAGTCCTTTTCAGCCTACGCATTTCGCGCTATCGGCTATGGCGACCGTCTGTTGCCAAAATCCGATATATCCCTTTGTGATCAGATATTTCTGATCGGAAGCGGGATGATATGGAACGTCTATTTCGCTGTAGTCGCCATTCTTTTTGGATTTGTGTTTGCGACCGCGCTTGCCTTCGCACGGGTCAGTGGCCCGCCTTATCTAAGATGGCCAGCAGAAGTATTTGTTTTCATTTTCCGCGGCTCTCCGCTGTTTATCCAGTTTTTCTTCGCTTACGAATTGTTCGTTCAGCTCCCCCGTGTGGGTGTCGAGATCCCAATGGGGTTTGCGACATTGACAGCCAGCACAAGTTGGTTAACCAAAGCTTGGCTCGGTGCCACGGTTGTATTGTTCCTGAATACAAGCGCCTACAGCGCCGAGATATTTACAGGTGCGCTGAAATCCATCCCACGCGGTGACAACGAAGCAGCAGACGCCTTTGGCATGACCGGTTTCAAGAGGTTCCGCCGCATCGTTTTCCCAACAATGCTAAGGCTGGCTTGGCCCTCCTATTCAAACGAGGCGATCTTTCTGTTTCATTCAACGGCACTGGTGTTTTTCTCCGGATTCCCCGCTTGGCGCCGAGAGGCCGACGGATTGTACTACGCGAGCTATTTCGCGGAAGCCACGTTCAATCCCTTTGTTCCGTATCCGATTATTGCCGCCTATTTCGTCTTTTTCACGCTGCTTATTGTTGGATTCTTCGGTTTGGTGAGCAAACGTTTGAACAGACACCTGGCAGAACCTCCGAAAGTTAAATTCCGGATCGGCTCGATGCTTAGCCGCTAACAGCGTAGTGTTTGTGGTTGGCCCAAGCCTCTAGGAAGGCGGCCTTTTCGTCCGGGCTAAAGGTCGTGATCGGGACGATATGGGTGTGGATTCCGAACGCAAGGTATTTACTTTCAGGAAGGTAAACAAGGGACTGACGCTCAACCCTCACCCACTTACCGCTTGTTCGATCCACGACCCTTTCGCGGTCAGGCTGGAACAAATTCGCCGTGCCATAAAGAAGATAATTTGCTCGCCATACGGGATTGGTTTCGCCTATGTTGTCAAAAATTCGTTGAACCCGCGTCCCGAGTTCCGCGCCGTAACTTTGAACCGGTGCGTGGATTGCAGACATCGGTCGATCCATCTTATCTCCCAGCCGCCAGTTTGACGGAAAGCACAAAACCGCGCCACGCAGAACGTGTTCGTTGGCACCTCGCTCCAAAAGACAGAAATCCTGCTGAACTAAGCGACCGGCCACTGCCAGAGGATGATCTTTGTTCAAGCGGATCGCTGCACCATCAGGTCGGATTACCTGATCGTTTTCTACTGAATACCCGTGCTTATAAGTCAGGTTTTCACAGACTTTGGCCAGCAGTTCTTCGCTTGCAGCGTCAGCACAGGGTTTCGCATCAAACACAGCATCTCGATTACTAGTAAGCAAGTGATCCCGATACTCCATCTGACGTGCAAACGCATCATCGACTAACAGCCAATCGTTCCAATTCAATAGATTGACGCCCGGCAACCGTTTCGTCGCCGGATTCCGCCAAGGTTCCACATAAAGTTTCGATTGTGTGATGGTTTCCAAGTGGCGCGGCATTCTTCGACTTTCGGGTGTTTAAACTCCGTTAAAAATGCTCTGAATTATCCAAATTTGCAAACCGGAATGAACCGTTTTGAACGCCACCAAATAAAAAGGGCGGGGAAACTCCCCGCCCTTTGGCCTAGATTATGCTTTCTTTAGCTCGCTGTTGCGGCTTCTTCTTCCGTATCGGCGTAGACGATCAGCGGTTCTGCCTCTCGGCGCACGGCTTCTTCGTTAACAACCACCTCACGGACATTTTCAAGCCCAGGTAGTTCGAACATGGTGTCCAGCAAAATGTCTTCCATGATAGACCGCAAGCCCCGCGCGCCGGTCTTCCGTTCAATCGCTCTTTTAGCAATCGCCGAAAGCGCGTCCGGTGTGAACTTCAGCTCTGTTTCTTCCAGTTCGAAGAGGCGCTGGTATTGCTTCACCAAAGCATTCTTAGGCTCCGACAGGATCGTCACCAACGCATCTTCATCCAGATCGGTCAAAGTCGCGATTACAGGCAGACGCCCCACGAATTCTGGAATAAGGCCGAATTTCAACAGATCTTCTGGCTCCAGTTCAGTGAAAATTTCACCAACGCCGCGGGATTCTTCGTCTTTGACATCAGCGCCGAAGCCAATGCCGGATCCTTTGCCCCGCTGACCAATGATCTTCTCAAGTCCGGCGAACGCCCCACCGCACACGAACAGGATATTGGTCGTATCCACTTGCAGGAATTCTTGTTGCGGATGTTTGCGACCGCCCTGCGGTGGAACCGACGCCACAGTGCCTTCCATAATCTTCAGCAACGCTTGCTGTACTCCCTCACCGCTGACATCGCGGGTGATTGACGGATTATCGGACTTGCGGGTAATTTTATCTACTTCATCGATGTAAACGATGCCCCGTTGCGCCCGCTCAACATTATATTCCGAAGCTTGCAGCAATTTCAGTATGATGTTTTCAACATCTTCGCCCACGTAACCGGCTTCGGTCAGCGTGGTTGCATCTGCCATTGTAAAAGGAACATCCAAAATTCGCGCAAGTGTCTGTGCAAGAAGGGTTTTGCCACAGCCAGTTGGGCCAATCAAAAGGATGTTGGACTTGGCCAGCTCAATTTCCGAATTTTTTTCAGCGTGGTTCAGCCGCTTGTAGTGATTGTGCACAGCCACAGACAATACGCGTTTCGCCGTTGCCTGACCGATCACGTAGTCGTCGAGCACCTGACAGATCTCCTGCGGTGTTGGAACGCCTTCACCGGATTTCACCAAACCGGATTTCGCTTCTTCGCGGATGATATCCATGCAGAGCTCAACGCATTCATCACAGATAAATACAGTCGGTCCCGCGATCAGCTTGCGCACTTCATGCTGGCTTTTGCCGCAAAAAGAGCAATACAGCGTGTTTTTTGCGTCTCCGCCGCCTGAATTTGCCATCTTTATACTCCGCTAATTTTTGCCCGAACGTCGCGCCAGTTGGCACAATTTACCAGCGTTCACCCTGGCTTTTTCCCACCGTATGGCAGAATTTACCTGTGTACAATGCCAATATTCCGCCATTGGAACGTAGCCATATTCCCAGCAGCATGACTGCTTTGTCATGCCGCTGGAATAACAGGAAAGTGTGAATAAATACCTTAGACGACCTTACGGAGCGTCAGGTTCGTTCTCACGGTTTTGCACAATCTCGTCGATCAGGCCCCAGTCTTTGGCCTCTTCCGCTGTCATAAAGTTATCGCGGTCGAGCGCTTTCTCAACAGTTTCAATATCTTGATTGCAGTGTTTTACATAGATTTTATTAAGCCTGTCTTTCAGCTCAAGAATCTCTTTCGCGTGCAGCGCGATATCAGACGCTTGTCCTTGGAAACCGCCGGAAGGCTGATGCACCATGATCCGGGAGTTCGGAAGCGAGAACCGCATGCCCGGTTCACCCGCTGCCATTAGCAGAGACCCCATAGAAGCCGCCTGTCCAACACAAAGAGTTGAAACTTTCGGGCGGATATATTGCATCGTGTCATAAATCGACAAACCAGAGGTCACGACACCACCCGGGCTGTTAATATACATGGCGATATCTTTCTTCGGATTTTCTGCTTCGAGGAACAACAATTGCGCCACGATCAGTGTAGACATACCGTCATGCACCGGACCGGATACAAAGATTATCCGTTCTTTCAGCAGGCGCGAGAAGATATCGTAGGCCCGTTCGCCACGGGATGTTTGCTCTACCACCATAGGGACGAGCGTATTTGCGTAAACTTCGAGGGGATCTCTCATTTTAAGAAGGCCTGTATCTTGTGTGTCTTGGGTTCGGGTGACTGTAGTTCGAGGATTGGGGGGCTTCAAGGTGTGAAATGCGTATTCCCCATGGTCAAGCCAGTTGGCAATCACACAGAGGAGACGGGCCTGTGACACCTACATTAGAGTCGGAACGTTGAAACTCCGTTAACAGAAGACAATGTTCCTAGACAAAGCAAAAAGGGCGCCACTGGCGCCCTTCCCGTCAATCCCAAAGGGGATGTGATTACTCGGCTTCCAGCTCTTCAACAGCTTTTTGCAGACCTTCTTTGGTCGTTTCTTTTTCGGAAACATCAGACTGTTCGATGATGTAATCAACGACCTTGTCTTCAAAGATCGGCGCGCGCATTTGCTGTTGCATTTGCTCGTTTTGTTGAAGGAATTCAAAGAACTGACGCTCTTGACCCGGATACTGCTGGGCCTGCTGCATGGCGGCTTGTTGCAGTTCCTGATCCGTCACAGTGATTTCCTGCTTTTGACCAACTTCGGCGAGCAGCAGGCCAAGGCGAACGCGACGCTCTGCCAGGTCTTGATGCTCGTCTGTGGTTTCGATTTCAGGGTGATCGTGGCCCTGAACATCGGGGTTTTCTTCATGCCACAGCTGATGTGCAATCTGCTTCGCTTCGTTTTCAACAAGGGTCGGCGGCAATTCGAAAGACACAGCTTTAGCTAGCTCGTCCATCAGGTTGCGCTTCATCACCATGCGAGCTGCATTGCCATATTCGGCTTCCAGACGCTCTGTGATTTGCTTGCGCAGATCAGCCAGATCTTCAGCACCGAATTTTTGGGCCAGTTCGTCGTTGATTTCAGCAGCGGCTGGCGCCTTCACAGCATTGATTTTGCACTCAAAGACAGCGTCTTTGCCAGCCAGGTGTTCAGCACCATACTCGTCAGGGAACTTTACGTTCACCTCAATGTCGTCGCCAGCTTTGGCGCCGACCAATTGCTCTTCAAAACCTGGAATAAAGGAGTTGGAGCCAAGGACCAACGGGTAATCGTCTGCAGCGCCACCTTCAAAAGCTTCGCCGTCAACTTTGCCAAGGAAGTTGATCACAACCTGATCGCCATCTTCAGCTTTTTCACCGTCTTTTCGATCTTCAAAATTCTGCGCACTTTCGGCCAGATTGCCAAGAGCTTCGTCCACATCGGATTCTTCGATCTTGGCGACCAGTTTTTCCAGCTTGATCTTGGAGAAATCGGTTTCAGGAACCTCTGGAAGACACTCATAGTTCAGGGAAACTTCTACGTCGCTGCCCTCTTCCCAATCTTCATTGGTCATCTTCACGTCAGGCTGCATGGCAGGCTTGTCGCCAGAAGCTTCGAAGTGCTCGTTCATCGCGCCATCGATGCTTTCTTGCATGGCTTCGCCCAGAACAGACTTGCCGAACTGCTTCTTCAGCAGAGCCATCGGAACTTTACCCTTGCGGAAGCCCTTCATTTCGATGGTTGGCTGCGCTTCGGCCAGTTTCGCGTTCACTTTTTCTTCCAGCTCTGCCGCTGTGACGGTGATCGAATAGCCGCGCTTCAGGCCTTCGTTAAGTGTCTCTGTTACCTGCATTTTTTATCCTTCAACGTGCTGGTCATGGGCCAGCCAACATAGTCTGACAATCCGCTACGCGGAGAATCTTTGGTGCGGGTGAAGGGACTTGAACCCCCACGCCTTGCGGCGCCAGAACCTAAATCTGGTGCGTCTACCAATTCCGCCACACCCGCAAAACTCAAGGGCAGCCCAAAGACTGCCCGTAATTCCGGCGCCCTTCTAACAAGTGTTTCTACGCTTGGCGAGTGGAAAATGCGTAAAAATGGGCGGGCCACTGCCAATTTTCGGCAACATACCGAGTGTTAGCCTGAATTTGCTTTTTATTAACCTCTAGGGTGCAAAGATCGGGGGAAATTAGAAGGGAATCACTAAACGACGACAACTAACCCTTTTGAAGTTTGCTGAAGACTTTTGGCAGAACCTCCGGTAGGTCTTCTGCAATCAACCCAGGTCCGAAATACCTTGCGCATTCGGTATGCAACCAAGCAGCCTGTTGCGCCGCATCAAATGCGGCCCGCCCACTTGCGAGCAAGCCACAGATAAATCCGGCGAGGACATCTCCCGATCCTGCGGTGGCAAGCCAGGGTGCGGCGCGGTCATATTGGGCGGAGTGGACCGCAGTTCGACCTGTTGGGGTGGCTATTACAGTATCCGCCCCTTTAAGAAGTACGACGCACCCTGCCCTCTCGGCTGCCTGTTGTGCAGCATCAATCTTGCTGAACGCCGGACCTTTCGTCGGATGATCGGTTAACTGCTTATGGATATCTGGAAACAAACGCCGGAATTCCCCTTCGTGAGGCGTTAAAACACAAGATGGATGCAATTCGCTAAAAAGGTTCGACGAATTATCCGCAAAAGCAGAGAGAGCATCAGCATCAAGAACAGTTTTGCGCTTGGCATTTAACACAGTTTTAACGATCTGACGGGTATGTTCGAAATCGAGCGCTCCGGTACCATCAAGGCGTGAAACACCGGGACCAACACAGATAGAGGAGATCCGATCATCTGAAAGTAAATGCGCCAGATCATCCAAAGTATCGCACCGCTTCAGCATTACCGCTGTGACATGCGCACTGTTTTCCGCCAGCGCGTCTGTCGGGCTTGCGAGTGTAACCAGTCCCGTACCGATACGAAGCGCTGCCCGCGCCGCCAGTCGCGCCGCGCCGGTTTTGGTTGCCGGACCACTGCAAACCAGCGCATGGCCATGATCAAACTTATGTTGGGCAACCCGATTCCCAGTTCCACCTTCACCGGATCTTGCCCCCTTATCAAAGGTCCGACATCCGCGCGAAAATTCAACTAATGTAGTAATTTTTTGCGTATTTGGGATTATTTCACCCTCCAATCCAATGGAGCAAACATCCAGATAGCCACACAGCTCAGGCCCTTCAGAAAGGTAATGTCCAATTTTTGCGCGGTGGAAGGTAACAGTTAGGTCCGCTGTCAAGGCCACCCCCAGCACACGGCCGCTGTCCGAACACAAACCCGAAGGCACATCAACTGCAACAATGCGCAGATTAGAAGAGCCCTGCGTGGAATCCAGATAGGAAAATAGCTCTGCCCATTGCCCCTCAACCGCGCGGGACAGGCCGGATCCGAATACGGCGTCCACAATTATAGTTTTGGGGCCGGAAGGCTCCCCTTGAAGATGGCCGGACTCGTATATGCCGGATAGTGGGTGAACGTCTCCCAATTCGAGCCAACGCTCAAAATTCCGCAGCGCATCCGGCTGCAAATTTTCATGTTTTCCCTGAAAATACACCTCAACATCCCACGCCAATGCCGCCAACAGGCGCGCTATAACGAAACCGTCGCCACCATTGTTGCCCGGGCCACAAATCACGACGGCCCGATGGGGTGTGCGGGCGCATTCGGGCCAAGCTTTCTTAATAGCAGAAACGACGCTGTGCCCCGCAGTTTCCATCAGGCTCAATCCAGTAACGCGCCCACTGGCAATCGCATCAATCTCAGTTTTACCCATTTGCGATGCACTCAGCAATTCCGCCATCACTCTTTCCGTTCTGCCCAAATATTGATCACATTGCTCATTTAATAAGCAACTACTACGGTTTCATTTCACCACCTACTACACGCCATTCCGGTTCAATTGCCAAGACTGGGCAAACCCTATTGGTACCCTAGATAAGATCAACGCACAGAGGAGGCCGCGCCATGAAGAAGATCGAAGCGATCATCAAACCGTTCAAGCTTGATGAAGTCAAAGAGGCGCTTCAGGAAGTTGGCGTACAGGGGTTGAGCGTTATTGAGGCCAAAGGGTTCGGCCGCCAAAAAGGCCACACAGAACTCTACCGTGGCGCTGAATACGTAGTAGATTTCCTGCCAAAGGTTAAGATTGAAGTCGTGATCTCCGAGGATCAGGTCGAAACCGCTGTGGAAGCGATCATCGCAGCCGCACGGACCGAGAAAATCGGCGACGGTAAAATCTTCATCTCAAGCGTAGAACAAGCCATCCGCATCCGGACAGGCGAGGAAGGACCAGAAGCGCTCTGATCAGCGTATCGGTCCAACAAGAACAACACTAACGAGGAATGTTAAAATGAGTGTAAACGACGTCATGAAAATGATCGCAGACGAAGACGTAGCCTACGTCGATGTCCGCTTTACCGACCCGCGCGGCAAGTTGCAGCATGTAACTGTGATCATTGATGAAATTGACGAAGAATGGTTTGAAGAAGGCTTCATGTTCGATGGTTCATCCATCGCAGGTTGGAAATCAATTGATGATTCCGACATGAAACTGATGCCGGATACAAAATCCGTCTACATCGACCCGTTCTATGCTGAAAAAACGCTGTGCATCCACTGTTCCGTGGTTGAGCCTGACACCGGCGCTTCTTATGGGCGCGACCCACGCTCCACCGCGGAGCGCGCGGAAGCCTACCTCGTTGCATCCGGCATCGGCGACCAGTCTTTCTGGGGCCCCGAAGCAGAATTCTTCCTATTTGACGATGTGCGTTTCTCCAACACAATCAACAAGGTGTCTTACGAAGTTGATGCCGCTGATGCGTCCTGGAACACAGACACTGCTTACGAAATGGGCAACATGGGGCACCGTCCCGGACTGAAAGGTGGCTACTTCCCGGTGAATCCGACAGACAGCTCCCACGATTTGCGCTCCGAGATGCTTTCCACAATGAAATCCATCGGTATGAAAGTGGACAAGCACCATCATGAGGTGGCGTCCTGCCAGCACGAACTCGGGCTGGTATTTGGTTCGCTAACCCATCAGGCGGATGAACTTCAAAAATACAAGTACATCGTTCACAACGTGGCGCACGCCTACGGCAAATCCGCGACATTCATGCCAAAACCGATTTCTGGCGATAACGGCACTGGTATGCACGTTAACATGTCGATCTGGAAAGATGGTAAGCCCCTGTTTGCCGGCGATAAATATGCGGATCTCTCCGATGAAGCCCTGTGGTTTATCGGGGGTATTCTGAAGCACGCTAAAGCGCTGAACGCGTTCACCAACCCATCCACAAACAGCTACAAACGTTTGATTCCAGGCTTTGAAGCTCCGGTTCTGCGCGCCTATTCCGCTAGCAACCGTTCTGGTTGTGTTCGTATCCCTTGGACAGAGTCCCCGAAAGCCAAACGCGTTGAAGCTCGCTTCCCTGATCCTGCAGCGAACCCTTACCTTTGTTTTGCAGCACTTCTGATGGCTGGCCTTGACGGCATCAAAAACAAAATTAATCCAGGCGAAGCGCAGGACAAAGACCTGTACGATCTGCCACCGGAAGAACTGGCCGACATCCCTACAGTTTGCGCATCCCTACGCGAAGCGTTGGAAGAGCTGGAAAAAGGCATGGACTTCCTGCTTGAAGGCGGCGTCTTTACTCGGGACCAGATCGAAGGCTACATCGCTCTGAAATGGGAAGAAGTTTACAAGTACGAACACACACCTCACCCAGTTGAATTTGGCATGTACTACAGCTGCTAAACTACAAACTCTAAAAGAAAAGGCGCTCCATTGGGGCGCCTTTTTTTGTTGCTTAAAGAGTGTCGCCCGGCTCTACATCCGGTTTGAATTCAATTACCTGACGCACAGCACGGTAATCGGCCTGTTCGTGCTCCAAGATCAGCTGTGCCGCGCGTTTACCTATTTCAAACCGGTAAGCATTCATAGTTGCGGTCAGCATAGGCATGCCGTGACGCAGGTCCAGTCCGTTAAAGCCTGCCAAACCCAGCTGGTCCGGCACAGAAATATTGTTCATAACACAATGCATTAATCCGCCGCATGACATGGTGTCCGAAGAATAGTAGATCATATCCAAATCCGGCGTCCGTTCCAGCAGCTTTTCGGTCAACTGCCGTCCCAACAACAACGTCGAACCGCCAGTATAAAGCTCTTGATCCGCCAACATCACATTTGCCTCGGCCAAGGCCTGTTGAAACCCCTGAAAGCGTTTTGCAGCGCGGTGATCCAACGGATATTTCGTGCCAATAAAGCCGAGTTTTTTGTACCCGCGCTCTAGAATTGCCTTTCCCGTTTCATACCCGGCACGCCGATGGGACACGCCAACGTTCAGATCTACAGGATCACCGTCGACGTCCATGATCTCAACCACAGGTATACCCGCATTGCGCATCATTTTGCGCGCAGCGTCGGTATGCTCCAAGCCCGCGACGACCAACCCCTTTGGTTGCCAGCTTAACATTTCACGAATAACGGTTTCTTCGGTTTCAAGATCGTAATCCGACACCCCGAACACCGGCTGCATGGTTGTTGTCTTTAGAACGTTAGAAAGCCCTGTCAAAACTTCGGCAAACACAAAGCTGCTGATAGAGGGAACCACGACCCCCACCAGATCAACCGACTTGGAGCTGAGCGACCCTGCAATTCTGTTTGGGACGTAACCGACTGATTTTGCCGCCGCAAGAACGCGCTCTCGGGTTACAGCCGACGCCTCGCCCTTGCCCCGCAGTACGCGACTGGCGGTCATTTCACTTACATTCGCAAGCTCTGAAATATCTTTAAGGGTTGGCCTGCGCGCCATGATCGATCCTAACGTGTAATACTGATCACAGCATTACACCGTTAGAAATGAAGCGCGCAAGCCAGTTAACGTTAAAAACACTCGAGAGTCTCTTTTTGGTTCAAATATCCAACCCCGAAACTATCAACGATAACTGAATAATCAGTTAAACAGCTCGTTGCACAGCTCCAGCGCGCTCACCAATTTATCGACTTCCTCAGTCGTATTATACATGCCAAAGGAGGCACGGCAGGTCGCAGAAACACCAAGGTGTGCCATTAAGGGCTGCGCGCAATGGTGCCCGGCCCGCACAGCAATCCCCCGTTGATCGACCACAGTGGAAATATCATGCGGATGGGCGGCCCCTTCCAATGTGAACGAGAAAATCGCGCCCTTGGTTTTGGAATTCCCCTGAATATTCAGCCAGTTCAGGCCGTTTAATTTGTCCTGCGCATAGTCCCGCAAAGCGGTTTCATGGGCAGAAATGTTCTCCATTCCGACATCCATCATATACTCAAGTGCTGCGCCCAAGCCGATCATCTGCACGATCCCCGGTGTGCCAGCCTCAAATTTATGAGGGGGATCATTATAGGTCACAACGTCTTTCGCCACGGTGCGGATCATATCCCCGCCACCAAAAAAAGGGCGCATTTCGGCCTGCCGCTCCTTGCTGATGTAAATCGCACCGGAAGAGGACGGGCCGTAAAGCTTATGCCCTGTAATCGCAAAGAAATCGGCGCCAAGATCCTGAACGTCCACTGGCATGTGGACGGCGGATTGCGAACCGTCCACCAAGACTGGAACGCCGTTTTCACGGGCCGCTTTGGTGATGGTTTTCACGTCCACAACGGTGCCCAACACATTGGACATATGTGTGATTGCGATCAGTTTTGTTTTTGGAGTGATTGCGTCGATGACCGCTTGAGGATCAAGATCGCCGTTTACATCGGTATCGACCCACTTCAAAACCACGCCTTGCCGTTCGCGCAGAAAATGCCAGGGCACGATATTGGCGTGATGCTCCATCACAGACAAGATAATCTCGTCACCAGCCTGCAGGCGCGGTGCGGCCCAGCCGTAGCTGACCAGATTGATCCCCTCGGTGGTCCCGGAATTGAAGAGAATTTCATCTTCATGCGCCGCGTTCAAAAAGGTCTTAATCGTTCCACGCACCGCCTCGTATTTCTCGGTAGACAGGTTCGACAGGTAGTGCAAACCGCGGTGCACGTTCGCATAATCCTCGGCATAGCCCCGCGTGACGGCATCAATCACCACCTGTGGTTTTTGGGCAGATGCACCATTGTCGAGATAGACCAGCGGCTTACCGTTAACCTCGCGCTTGAGGATCGGAAATTCGGCGCGGATTTTCTGGATATCATACATGGTCATTTCACCGTTTGGATAGGAAAAGTCGCGCCCATCATGCTGAACAGCACCAACATCACGACTCCGAGGGCAAGTTGCACCCCTATAATCCCAAGTAATACGGGCATGACTTTGGTAAAGCCGTGAAGCTCCATAACTTGCGCGGTAATTTGGATCATCGCAATAACCAACACCAGAAGCATGACAAGCCCCGAGGTTTCAGCACTGTGCAAAGTCGCGAAAGGCACGGGTATTTGGACGATCAACAGAACAAAGTTCAACCAAATCACGGTTTTCAGACTGTTGTCGAAATCGCCGGTCCCCCCAAAGGCCCGCCCGATCCGAAACATCAGAAACGCCCCGCCAAATAGTGTCAGGGCCAGCATAAATACGCTGCTTCCCAGAGGAATCGATTCCGCTTCTCCGACCGCTTCGGGATAGATTAGCAGGCCGGCCAGAAGAGAAAACATCAGGTTCAGGACGATCACAAGCCATGCGGCGAGGATAAGCTCGTTCCGCTGCGCCGAAATCGCCAAAATCTGGCGCAACGTGGCCCGAGGTTGGGTCAGCGACTGGATTGCCAATGGCAGAAAATCAATCAGTCGCTGTGGTGTCATCCGAACATATCTCCTGCACCGACCAGCAATGTTGCTACGGTTAAAACGAGTGCGAACAACGACATAGCCATGAACGTCGGGCTTGTCATCCGGAATTTGTGCGCCTCTGCGGTCCCTGCAGCAATATACCACACAAACGGGATCAGGCCGAGCCAGTAGACCGGCAAAGCCAGCCATTTATTGCCCAGAAACGGCATCACGGGTTCATACATTCCCATAATTGCCGCGATGACAGCGGCCGCCAATCCGAAGGGTGCGGACACAAACGCCCCCCAGAACACGGCTGTTCGGGTCTCTTTCCAGTTCGCAGCGCCTTTGAAAATTTTGGCAAAAATCTGCACCAGAAGTGAAAACAGATACATCAACGCAGTACGCAGCATCAAAGCGGCCATCATCAGCAGACCAATTTTATCTGCCGAAAAGACACCGCCCGCGATGGAGGCAGGGGCCACCAGCGTTTTCAGTGACCAGCTTGCGAAAAACACCATATCCGAGACGAGAACGTAAAAAATCAGCCGCCCTTCACTGGGCTTTTCGCGCAACAGCCGCCGTGTAGAAGCCCGCATATCGCGCCAGGCATCACTGACCCGATCGACCAAACCATTGCGTTCAAGTTGAAAAACACCGTTACCGGCTTCGAATTCTTCTTCGGAATGTGTCATGTGCCCGCTCTGCTTTTTATGTTGTTTATCAACACTTAATCAGGCCGTGACCCTGCGGGGAAATTCAACTGTCGCAAGACATAAGGCCCATTGCCAGCAGAAGACCACAGCCGTCAGCAGTGTGGCAACCATAAAAACTGAAGGCGGTGCAAAGACTTTGGAAGCGCCGCTGATAAGCACCAGTGGGGAGGCGACCAATGCGGCCCACATCAGGGCGAGACGGGCTTCCTGCCATGTGGCCTGCCCCCCGAATACCCTAAGAACCAAATGGGAGAGTGCTGCAATAATATAGAGAAACAGCGGCCCCATAATCACAGAAGACACAAAAAGCGTTGCAAAGCGCGCGCGCATTATGGCTGGGTCATCCTCTGCCAAAAAAGAAATTGCGGCAAGGTCCGGCATACGGGACACATAATTCAACAGGCAGGCAGTGAACCCCAGCATCAGAATGCGAGGCTCTGTCATGATAGAAACCTGATGGGTCATTTCGCGGCGCGGCCTTTGATAGGCCGCGCCAATATCTGCCAGCAGCGACATCAGCCGTGCCGCCGTGCCATCCAACCTTCGAGCAGCGCCCGCAGATCGTCGGCCAAAGCCTCGTCTTCCACTTCGTCGATGGCCTCACCCAGAAATGCAAGCGTCAGCATATCCTGCGCCTCTTTGTGGGGAATACCACGGGACGTCAGGTAGAACAGCGCTGTGTCATCGATCGCACCAACGGTGGAACCGTGGGAACAAGCAACGTCATCGGCATAGATTTCCAGTTCGGGTTTGGCTTGGAAGGTGGAATTTTCGTCCAGTAACAAGCCCTGACTGATCTGATAACCGTCCGTTTTCTGAGCATCGGCTTTCACCAGAATTTTGCCCTGAAATACTCCAACCGCGCCATTGCGCAGAACCTTCTTGAACACCTGACGGCTTTCACAGTTCACGGCGTCATGGGTGATGAACACTGTGTCATCGTGATGGAACGCACCGTCACCCGCACAGGCGCCCGCCACTGTGGCGTTGGCATTGTCGCCGGTGAATTCGATGATCGCATCGTTGCGGGTCAGGATACCATTCACTGTCAGAGTGAAGGATTTAAAGCTGCTTTCTGTCCCAAGACGGGCGAAAATATGGGTCGCTGTGCGCCGCTCATGATCCCGCCCTTGGGCACGGACATGATGGAAGGCTGCGGTATCGGCTACTTCGACTTCCATAACCGCATTGATCCGCGCTGCCGCAGGACCGTTTTCCAGAACGGTCAGATCCGCCCCCTCGTCTAGCTTGATCGTGTGGTGGATCACAGCGTCGGAGGTTTCGCTTTCGTGCAGGTAGATAAAGCTGATCGGCTTAGCCGCTTTACCGGTCGCACGGATCACAAAACCCTGCTCGGCCATAGCCGTGTTATAAGATGCAAGCGGGCGAGATACAGGGTATTGGCCCCTGCCCTCTAGCACGCCGTAAACCGAACCGGCCCAGTGAATATCCTTCTGCGCCGCATCGGACAGCGTTTCGATTTCGACACCATCCAGTTCAAGCGCATCGGACTGTGCTGCGTCAAAAACGCCGTCCACAAACACGATCTTCACCGCATCAACGCCGTCGAACGGCAGGGGTTCGTCGCTTTCAAAGATCGCAGCAGGTGTTGCTTCGGGTGCGGTCAGCGTGGTCGGGTCGGTGTACTTCCAGTATTCGTCCCGACGATGGGGCAAACCGGTTTCCGCCAGCAGCGCCGCTGCGGTTTGGCGGGCTTCAGACGCCCATTTCCCGCCATCCGGCACGGTAATAGAGGGCACAACGCCCTTGTTTTTCAGTTTGGCAGACATTTAAGCCACCTCTGCCAGAATATCGGCGTAGCCGTTGTTTTCAACTTCCAGCGCCAGTTCCGGACCGCCTGTCTTAACGATCTTACCGTCTGCCATGATGTGCACAACATCCGGTTTGATATGATCGAGCAGACGTTGGTAGTGGGTGATCACAAGGAAAGACCGCCCCGCATCGCGCAGCGCGTTCACGCCTTCGGCAACCAGCTTCATCGCATCCACATCAAGACCGGAGTCGGTTTCATCGAGGATACACATCTTTGGCTCCAGCATGGCCATTTGCAGGATCTCGTTGCGCTTTTTCTCACCACCAGAGAAGCCGACATTAACCGGACGCTTCAGCATATCCGCATCGATTTTCAGGGATTTGGCCTTGGCGCGAACCACTTTCAGAAACTCGGCTGCGCTCAGCTCTTCTTCACCGCGCGCCTTGCGCTGTGCGTTTACCGCAGTTCGCAGGAATGTCATGTTACCAACACCCGGAATTTCCACAGGGTATTGGAAGGCCAGAAACAGGCCAGCCGCCGCACGCTCTTCGGGTTCCATATCCAGAACGTCTACGCCTTGCAGTTCCGCAGAACCGTCAGTCACTTCGTAGCCGTCCTTGCCCGACAGAACATAAGACAGCGTTGATTTGCCCGAGCCGTTCGGCCCCATGATCGCATGCACCTTGCCGGTTTCCACCGTCAGGTTCACACCTTTGAGGATTTGCTTGTCTTCTTCTTCAAGACCGACGTGCAGGTTTTTGATTTCCAACATTTTATTATCCTTGATTGTAGCAGTACCGCCCCGCAGGTGCGGCGAATTTCGTGGGAGTTGGAGGGCTGATTAGCCCACCGACCCTTCCAGAGAGATGGCAACCAACGCCTGTGCTTCCATGGCAAATTCCATCGGCAGCGCCTGCAACACGTCTTTACAGAACCCGTTTACCACCAGCGCAACGGCCTCTTCTTCATCCATGCCCCGCTGGCGACAGTAGAACAGCTGATCGTCATCCACTTTGGACGTGGTCGCTTCGTGTTCTACCCGCGCCGAATTGTTCTTAACTTCAATGTAAGGCACTGTATGCGCGCCACATTTGTCACCGATCAGCAAGCTGTCACACTGGGTATAGTTCCGCGCGTTTTGCGCCTTGGGATGCATCGAGACCAAGCCGCGATAGGTGTTTTGCGCCTTGCCAGCACTGATGCCTTTGGACACGATCCGGCTTTTGGTGTTTTTGCCAAGGTGGACCATCTTCGTGCCAGTATCAGCCTGCTGCATGTTGTTCGCAATGGCGATGGAGTAGAACTCACCTTGGCTATCATCGCCGCGCAGGATGCAGGACGGGTATTTCCACGTCACAGCCGAACCTGTTTCCACCTGCGTCCACATCACTTTAGACCGGTCGCCACGGCAATCCGCGCGTTTGGTCACAAAGTTGTAGATGCCGCCTTTGCCGTCTTCATCACCGGGGTACCAGTTTTGAACGGTGGAATATTTGATCTCTGAATCTTCCAGCAGAACCAGCTCCACCACTGCCGCGTGCAGCTGTGCAACGTCCCGTTGGGGTGCGGTGCAGCCTTCAAGGTAGGACACATAGGCCCCCTTGTCGGCGATGATCAGCGTGCGTTCGAACTGGCCGGTGTTTTCTGCGTTAATGCGGAAATAGGTGGACAATTCCATCGGGCACTTTGTGCCTTCGGGGATGTAGACAAACGACCCGTCAGAGAACACCGCAGAGTTCAGCGTTGCATAGTAGTTGTCGGACTGTGGCACCACAGACCCGAGGTATTTCTTTACCAGTTCGGGATGATCCTGAATTGCCTCGGAGATAGAGCAGAAGATCACGCCGGCCTTGGCCAGTTCGTCTTTGAATGTCGTGCCAACAGAAACACTGTCAAACACCGCATCAACAGCAACACGGCGGTCTTCTTCGGGTGCTTCGACACCAGCAAGAAGCGCTTGCTCCTTCAAAGGAATGCCCAGTTTTTCGTAGGTTTCCAGCAACTTGGGGTCAACTTCATCCAGAGACTTCGGCTTTTCCACCATAGATTTCGGACGGGCATAGTAATACTGGTCCTGAAAATCGATTTCGGGATAATCCACCATCGCCCAATCAGGTTCGTCCATTTGCAGCCAACGGCGATAGGCCGCCAGACGCCATTCCAGCATCCACTCCGGCTCTCCGTTCTTTTCGGAAATCAGGCGCACGATGTCTTCGTTCAACCCTTTGGGGGCGTATTCGATTTCAATGTCAGTCTCAAAGCCGTATTTGTATTTTCCACCCACGGATTGAACCGCTTCCACGGTTTCCTGATCGACACCTTCTTTGACTTGTACGTCGTCTAAAGCAGCCATGTTGCTGTCCTCATAGTTTTTGCCCGCCGCTATGCAGCGCGGGCTTTGAATTTCCTGTATTGGGCCAGCCATGCGTCGGCAAACCCCATAACTTCGTCGCGGGTGGTGGACGGGCCAATACTGACCCTGATCGCAGAACTTGCGGTCGTATCGTCAAAGCCCATCGCCTTCAACACCCGACTTTGCTTAACTTTGCCACTGGAACAGGCAGAGCCTGCCGAAATGGCATATCCGGCCAGATCCATCTGCATCACCTGTGTTTCACCCTTCCAACCTGGAACGGCGATACAACTGGTGTTGGGCAGACGGCTGGCGTCCTGCCCGACAATGATGGAATCGGGCGCTTCATCAGCAAGACGGGCTTCCAGCGCGTCGCGCAGGATCTGGACCTCTTGCCACAAACCGTTGTCGAGATCCCGCTGCGCCGCTTCCGCTGCAGCGCCGAAACCGGCAATGCCGATCACGTTTTCAGTCCCCGAACGCCGCCCTTGCTCCTGACCACCGCCTTTAACCAGTGTCGGGACTTCATGACCGGATTGCAGCACCACCGCCCCAATGCCCTTGGGTCCACCGATTTTATGGGCGGAAATCAGGGCCGCTTTGGCACCGGACCATTCAAAAGCGAAGGGAACCTTGCCAAACGCCTGCACCGCATCACACAAAGCTATGGTCTCAAACCCGTTTTGCAAGATGCCGGTTTCGCTGTTGGCCGCTTGCAGGGCAGAGGTGTCGGGGGCAGAAACGTCTACACGCCCGTCCGAATCCACTGGAAGCTGCGCATCGCACCACGCGTGAACGGCGTCATGCTCACTAGCAGCGCAAACCACGCCGCCTGCGTTCAGAACCAATCCGGCCCCTTCCGTCGCACCCGAGGTGAATACAACATCGCCTGACCCGACGCCGAACGCCGCTTTGATCTGCACCCGTGCGCGCTCCACAATGGCCAGCGCCTTGCGCCCTTCGGCGTGAACGCTCGACGGATTGCCGATTGCATCCATCGCGGCGATCATGGCGCTACGAGCCTCGTCCCGCAGAGGGGCCGTCGCATTCCAGTCCAGATAGGTCCGGCTCATTTTGGGGCCACCGGCGTGTCTTCGACCAGTTTTTCATCGACCAGTTGGAACAGCGAGGGCACCGCAGGACAGGGAGCCATCTGGTTGGTAATAATGTCGCTCAGGCGTGCCTGATGCAAAAACACATAAACATGCGCCGACAGGCTTTCCCAAAAGCGGTTCGACAGGCTTTGCGCTCGTGATCCCGACGACGCACCGGATGCCCCTGCCCCTTTGCTCAGCGCATCCATTGATTCATCGACAGCTTCAAGGATCGTCGTCACACGGATCGCATCCGCTGATTCCGCGAGACGATACCCGCCACCCGGTCCGCGCACGCTTTCAACGATTCCCGCGCGGCGCAATTTGACGAACAACTGCTCCAGATAGGCCAGAGAAATGTCCTGTCGCCCCGCAATCTCGCCAAGGGAGACCAGTCCGCCTTTTGATTCCAATGCCAAGTCAACCAAGGCAATCAGGGCATATCTGCCTTTTGTACTGAGTTTCACAGCCGTTCCACCATCGCAAGTGTTGACGCGCGGGATATGAGGCCTTAACTCCTGTTCAGCTTGGAGTGCGGCCACCGCGCCCAATTTAGAATTGTTCTAGGTTTTCCGAGGGGAATAGTCAACCATGTCTCTGACAGGTCAAAGACTGCACCAACAGACGGAAAATCCAGCCCTAACGGAGCCTGTTTGCACCTATGCCTGAAGTAATTTTTCCCGGACCAGACGGTCGTTTGGAAGGCCGCTACCATCCGCAAAAGCAAAAGGATGCGCCGATTGCGATCATCCTGCACCCGCACCCCCAGTTCGGCGGCACGATGAACAACAAGGTTGTCTACAACCTGCATTATGCCTTCCACAAAATGGGCTTCACTGTACTGCGGTTCAACTTTCGCGGCGTTGGCAAAAGTCAGGGCGAATACGATCAGGGTGTTGGTGAGCTGTCTGATGCAGCTTCCGCACTTGATTATCTGCAAGCGATGAACCCGAATGCAAAACACTGCTGGGTCGCAGGCTTCTCCTTTGGCGCATGGATCGGGATGCAACTGCTGATGCGTCGCCCTGAAATTTCCGGATTTATCAGCGTATCGCCCCCCGCGAATATGTATGATTTCTCATTCCTTGCACCTTGCCCTGCGTCGGGTCTGATCATCAACGGATCGGGCGACCGTGTTGCGCCACCTGCGGATACCGTTGATTTGGTGGAAAAGCTGCACGAGCAGAAAGGCATCACCATTACCCATGAGGTTCTGGACGGTGCCGGTCACTTCTTTGAAAATGACCACATGGATACTATGATTGGCACAGTAGACGGCTATGTCCGCCGCCGTTTGACGGAAACCTCCCGCTAAGCCGTAGGTTATACGCTAGGTTATTAAGTGTTTGCCCTAAAGCCGCTGGTTTGCGGCTTTAGGAAGCCCCGCTCCGCTCGGGGGATATTTGTCCCAAAAAGAGAGATGCCTTCAGGGTTTGTTGAACCGTCCGCCTGTGGCCGGTGCACGGCATCCGGTTGTCGAGGGCGCAGAAAGCGGCAATGCGCGGCGGCTTCGCACCGCGAGATAGGCAAAGGCCTGCGCCTCCAGCATATCCCCATCCAGACCCAGTTCGCTGATCGGGGCGACTGTACCGCTCAGCCGGTTTGACAATTCCTGCATCATAACCGGATTGCAGGCACCCCCACCGCAGATAAACCAGTGTTCCGGTTCTATCGTCAGGTGGCTTTGATTGGCAGCAACGCAAGCGGCTGGGAGCGCTGTCAGGGTAGCAGCGGCATCCGCATCGCAAAGCGGGTCCACAAGACTGAGCACGTCGTGGAAATCGTGACGATCCAGTGATTTAGGCGGTTTTTGTGCGAAAAACGCACGTTGATACACGCGGGTGAGCACCGTTTCATCCACCTTCCCACTGGCGGCAAGCGATCCGTTTTCGTCGAACGCCTTTCCCAGACGTGCGGTCATCATATCGTTCAGCGGCGCATTGGCCGGACCAGTATCAAACGCGATCAGAGCTTCAGTGTCTTCGGGGGCATTTTTGCTCGGGTCAACCAACGTAACGTTGCCCACCCCCCCGAGGTTGAGGAAGGCCGCCGGTTCCGTCAGCCCAGCCCACTTCGCGCAGGCAAAGTGGAAAAACGGAGCCAGCGGCGCCCCCTGTCCATCCAGCACCATGTCGTTACTGCGAAAATCCCAAACTGTCGGAACGCCCGTACGCCGCGCCAGATCGGCCCCGTCACCAAGCTGGAACGTGCGCCCCGCCTCGGGATCGTGGTTCAGGGTTTGCCCGTGAAACCCCACCAGATCAATGTCATCGAATTCCAGCACCAGATCGGCGTGTGCCGTCTGGATCACCTCTAGCGCAGCTTGAAGCACCGCGGGATTCTCCCCCGGCCACAACCCTTGGGCCGTGCGCAAAACCTCTGCCTCGGCTTTGGTAAACGGGCGAAAGGCGCTCTCCCCGAAGTCGTGAATCTCTGCCCCGTCGGTGGTCAGAACCGCACCATCAACGCCATCCATAGAGGTGCCAGACATTAGGCCAAGCGCACGGATCGGTTTAAATTCTGTCAATGGTCTTTCCTTTCCACGGCCAAGCGTTATACGTGGCCCCTCAATTTCCTAGCAAAGAAGGCCAAAGACCGATGACTTACAAGCCCAAATCAGAGTTTCTGCACGTGATGCAGAGCCGGGGCTTCTTACAGGACTGCACAGACCTGGAGGGGCTCGACGACCGCCTGCTCAAAGGTATTGTGCCAGCCTATATCGGCTTTGACGCCACTGCAAAATCCTTGCATGTGGGCAGTCTGATCCAGATCATGATGTTCCGCTGGCTGCAAAAGACCGGTAACAAGCCCCTTGTCCTGATGGGCGGCGGCACCACCAAAGTGGGCGATCCGTCATTCCGCGCGGATGAGCGTCCGCTTTTGACCGATGATCAGATCAACGGCAACATTGCAGGAATCAAAGAGGTGTTTTCCTCTTACGTCACGTTTGGGGACGGCGACACCGATGCCATGATGCTGAACAATGCGGAATGGCTGGACGGGTTGAACTACCTTGAATTCCTGCGGGACATCGGGCGCCATTTCTCGGTGAACCGGATGCTTTCGTTTGAAAGTGTGAAAAGCCGGATTGATCGGGAACAGAGCCTGTCGTTCCTTGAATTCAACTACATGATCCTGCAAGCCTATGATTTTATGGAGCTAAACCGCCGCTACGGGTGTGTGCTGCAAATGGGCGGCTCGGATCAGTGGGGCAATATCGTGAACGGGATCGACCTGACCCGCCGCGTGATCTCTAACGAGGTTTACGGGCTGACCACCCCGCTGCTGACCACATCTGACGGTAAGAAGATGGGCAAAACAGCCGACGGTGCGATCTGGCTTAATCCGGAGATGCGCTCCCCTTATGAGTTCTGGCAGTTCTGGCGCAACACCACCGATGCGGATGTGGGGCGTTTCCTGAAGCTCTATACCGAGATGCCGCTGGATGAATGTGAGCGTTTGGGCGCACTGGAAGGCAGCGAGATCAATGAGGCGAAGGCCGTTCTTGCCAATGCAGTCACAACGCTGGCCCACGGCGCGGATGCAGCCGCCACGGCAGAAGCCACCGCCCGCGAAGTCTTTGAAAAAGGCGGCGTCGGGGATGATTTGCCAACGGTAACTTTCAGCGCCGCAGATGTGGGCGATGGTATCTCTATCGTGCAACTGTTGGTGAAATCCGGTCTGAGCGGTTCCGGTAAGGAAGCCAAGCGCCTGATCGCGGATGGTGGTGCTAAGCTGGACGATGTAGCTCTGACAGATGCCGGAGTAGTCATTTCACCCGATCAACTGCGCGGAGCGGTTAAGCTGTCTGCTGGCAAGAAACGCCATGCACTGGCACGGATCGAAGACTGATCCGAAAGAATGCGTGTCGCCCTGTTAAATATACGGGGCGGCATATCCAGCCTGCGGGCTGAACCGGTAAATCATCCAAAAATTGCGGATATGGGCACCCAAACGTGCCTGGGGTCCAATAGAGAGACGTGATCCCTGTTTGGACGGGTCGTCCGCGCCCCCGAACACAGGGGCGCGATACGTTTATTCGATATCGGACTTGATCTGAACCGTCTTCATATAGTCCGGCTCAGCCACGGCACCGTTGGCGGATTGATCGCCTTTTTTGATGCTGTCGACAACGTCCTGACCGGACAATACCTTACCAACGACCGTATATTGACCGTTAAGGAACGGGGCCGGTGCGAACATGATGAAAAACTGCGAGTTTGCAGAATTCGGGTCCTGTGAACGGGCCATGCCCACAACGCCGGTTTCATATTCGATGTCCGAAAACTCGGCAGGAAGATCAGGAAATGCAGAACCGCCGATGCCCGCATAACGCAGGTTAAAACCTTCGCGCTGGCCATGTTCCACATCGCCTGTTTGGGCCATGAAATCGGGAATCACGCGGTGGAAGACCACATCGTCGTAAAGACCATCGCGGGTCAGGCGTTTGATCCGCTCTACGTGGCGGGGGGCAACCTCTGGCAGCAGTTCGATTTCCACTGTGCCACTGGTGTCGCCCGCGACTTCGATCACGAGGATGTTTTCATCCTCTGCGGCGAAAAGCGGTGCGGCGGCAAGGGTTGCCACCGCCAGAAGCGTTTTGAACAGCCGCATTATACGTCTGCCGCCACTTTAACGGAAATCATCTGATCCGGTTGCGCAGGTGGCTCGCCACGAGTGATCGCGTCAACGTGTTCCATGCCTTCAATAACCTGACCGTAAACGGTGTATTGACCGTTCAGGAAATCATTGTCGCTGAAGTTGATGAAGAACTGGGAGTTCGCGCTGTCAGGGCTCTGGCTGCGTGCTGCACCGATAGAGCCGCGCGCGTGGGGAACCTTGGAAAATTCAGCTGGAACATTTGGCAGATCGGACCCGCCTGTACCCGCCATACGCAGGTTGAAGTCGTTGTTTGCATTGCCGTTTTGCACGTCGCCGGTTTGCGCCATGAAGCCGTCGATCACACGGTGAAACACAACGCCGTCATACTGACCACTACGGGCGAGTTCTTTCATACGGGCAACGTGTTGGGGTGCAACATCAGGGAGCAGGTCGATTTTTACATCGCCGTCTTTCAGTGTGATGATGATACCGTTTTCGGGATCTTTGAAATCAGCCATTAGGGCCTCCGCAGTTTGAATTTGCGGCACCCTAATAGATGCAATTCCCAAGGGAAAGAGCGCTTTCACCCCCTGCCCTTGAAATTGGCAGGATCACGCGTATTTTTTACGCACTGCGACGGCCACGTCCTCGGGAACAAACCCCTCTATATCCCCGCCGAGGCGGGCAATTTCCTTGACCAGTTTCGACGCAATCGACTGGTGCTGCGCCTCTGCCATCAAGAAAACGGTTTCGATATCATCATTCATCGCGCGGTTCATTCCGACCATCTGAAATTCGTATTCAAAATCCGAAACCGCCCGCAACCCTCGGATAATAACATTGGCCCCGACCTCTTGGGCGCAATGGATCAGCAGGTTTTCAAAGGGATGAACGACGATTTCGATCCCTTTATCCCGCGCAATATCCCCGCAGGTGGATTCGACCATGGCAACCCGTTCTTCCAGTGAAAACAACGGCCCCTTATCGCGGTTAATGGCGACACCGATGACTAGACGGTCGACCAAAGAGCACGCTCGCCTGAAGATATCCAGATGGCCGTGGGTTACGGGATCGAAGGTACCGGGGTAGAGTCCTGTGCGCATGGGTCGGGCCTTTTTTCGCGTTAATCCCACATTTGATGATCTGTGGTCCTGAAAAATGCAAGATAAAACGTGGCGTTACAAATAACACGGTGTGTAACACCGCCTGCTCCAAAAGGATCTCAGGGCATTGATCGTCGCCGTTCTTATCGCCCCATTATCATATCTTGCATGGCGTTCTTTTCGGAACTCACCTCGGCCAGACGGGCGCTGACGATATCTCCGATGGAAACGAGCCCCACCATCGCGCCGTTCTCCATGACCGGCATGTGGCGAAACCGCTTGTCCGTCATGGTCTGCAACACGCTTTCAGCCGTATCTGCGGGGACGGCTGTAATAATATCCGAAGTCATCAAGTCACCGACCACATCCGACATGCAGCTGCTGCCCCGCAGGCCAAGCTCCCGCACGATATCGCGCTCTGAGAGTATGCCCAGCACATCGGTTCCGGTTTCAGACACGACCAGCGCCCCGATCCGGTGGGTGGACAGCAGTTTTGCCGCCTCGCTTATCGTGTCCTTGGGTTTCACAGTGGTAATCTTTCCCGCAGACTTTCCGGCAAGGATCTGTTTGATCAGCATGGGCACAACCTCCTGTAAACTGTAGATTCTATCGTGCGTCGCACAGGCGCGGTCTGTCAAGCAGCAGCTTGCAGGCGCTTGATCTCTTGCCGTATTTTTCCGGTCAGAAGCTGCGCCACACGGTTCAACCGCTCCACCCGCCGATCGTCACTGTGACGCACCAGATAAAACGAACGGGTCAGGGAAATCTGATCGGTCAGGATACGTTCAACCTCGGGGAAGGTTGGAATGGCAAAATCATGCACAATACAGACGCCAGCGCCCCGTCGCGCCCAGTTCATCTGCACCGAGAAGCTGTTCGACGTTAGCGGCGCACGGGTGGATTCGCCAATCTCCCCCATATAGTCGAGTTCATCATCAAAGATCAGATCATTGATATAGCCAATCAACCGGTGGTCTTTCAGGTCTGATTTGTGTCTTATCGGGGGATGGCTTGCGAGATATTCTTTCGTGGCCGCCAGATGTAGCGTGTAGTCCGAGATTTTCTGTACGCTCAGCCGCCCCGTTTTGGGCGCAGACACCGTGACGGCCATATCCGCCTCTCGTTTGGACAGGTTCAACACACGGGGCACCGCAAGGATTTGCATATCCAGACCGGGATTTTCGTCACAGATTTCGGCGCAAACCTGCGGCAGCAGAAAGTTCGCCGCCCCGTCCGGTGCGCCAATACGGATCGAACCGGACAGCGTGTCATCCTGATCCTCCACCTCTCCCTGCGCGGAACGAAGCGCCAGTTCCATGTGCTCCACGTGGGTCAAAAGGCGCTGCCCCCGTTCTGTCAGGTGATAGCCCTGCGGGCTTTTTGCGAACAGCCGCGCGCCCATGCCCTCTTCCAGCCGTGCGATCCTGCGGGACAGGGTTGCAGGATCCATCCGCAAGACTTTGGCACCAGCGGTCAGGCTCTCCGCCTGCGCCACATGGAGAAACACCTTCAGATCATCCCAGTTCGTATCTTTTGCCATCACCTACCCTAACGGAAATCTCTGGTGGTACAGCTTACATTCATTTTGCAAAAATGCAAAATGATCTTGGAGATTAACCTATAGACCCCACAGTTTTGTTTGGTTAAATTCCCGACAACAATCTTGGAACACTCACGGGAGACCTCACATGGAACAAATCGGACATTACATCAACGGCGAGCATATTGCCGGCACCAGCGGTCGCACCGCAGATGTTTACAACCCTGCAACGGGTGAGGTTCAGGCCAAGGTTGCACTGGCCAGCGACGAAGAAATGGCGAAAGCTGTTGAGATCGCCAAAGCCGCACAGCCTGCTTGGGCTGCCAAAAACCCGCAGGTTCGCGCCCGTGTCATGATGAAGATGGTCGCCCTGCTGCACCGCGACATGGACAAACTGGCCGAAACCCTCTCGCGCGAGCATGGCAAAACCTTCCCCGATGCCAAGGGTGACGTGATCCGTGGTCTGGAAGTTGTGGAATACTGCATTGGTGCGCCGCAACTGCTGAAAGGTGAATTTACCGACGGCGCCGGTCCGGGCATTGATATGTACTCCATGAAACAAGCCCTTGGTGTGACTGCGGGTATTACCCCGTTCAACTTCCCAGCCATGATCCCGATGTGGATGTTCGCCCCAGCGATTGCTTGTGGTAACGCCTTCATCCTGAAACCGTCCGAGCGTGATCCCTCCGTTCCGATGATGCTGGCTGCCCTGATGGAAGAAGCCGGTCTGCCAAAAGGTATCATTCAGGTCGTAAACGGCGATAAAGAAGCGGTTGATGCGATCCTCGACAACGATGTGATCCAGTCCGTGGGCTTTGTCGGCTCCACCCCTATTGCGGAATACATCTACGGTCGCGGGTGTTCCAACGGCAAGCGGGTTCAATGCTTTGGTGGTGCGAAAAACCACATGATCGTTATGCCTGACGCGGATATGGATCAGGTGGTAGACGCGCTGATCGGTGCCGGTTACGGCGCTGCTGGCGAACGCTGCATGGCGATTTCTGTGGCTGTCCCTGTTGGCGACGAAACCGCCGACCGTCTGATCGAAAAACTGGCCCCACGGGTGGAAAGCCTGAAGATCGGTCCTTACACGGCTGGCAATGACGTAGACTTCGGTCCGGTTGTGACGGCTGCTGCGAAACAGAACATCCTCGGGCTGGTGGAAACCGGCGTGAAAGACGGCGCTGATCTGGTGGTTGATGGCCGCGACTTCAGCCTGCAAGGATATGAGGACGGTTTCTTTGTCGGGGCTTGCCTGTTTGACAACGTCACAACAGACATGGACATCTACAAGAAAGAGATCTTCGGTCCGGTTCTGTCCACTGTTCGCGCGCAATCCTATGAAGAAGCGCTTGGCATTGCGATGGACCACGAATACGGCAACGGCACCGCGATTTTCACCCGTGACGGTGACACAGCGCGCGATTTTGCCAACCGGATCAACATCGGCATGGTCGGCGTGAACGTGCCAATCCCCGTGCCTCTGGCCTATCACACCTTCGGTGGTTGGAAGAAATCCGCCTTTGGTGACCTGAACCAGCACGGTCCTGATGCGTTCAAATTCTACACACGCACCAAAACAGTAACCTCCCGCTGGCCTTCGGGCACCAAAGAAGGGGCGGATTTCTCCATCCCGACTATGGAATAATCACTTAAATCGGGCGGGGTCTTTCCCCGCCCTTTTTGTACGCAGTCAAGGCGCTTCATACTGAGCAGCGCGAAGTAACGTCAGGAAATTCGAAAGATTTCCGGTTTCTTTCCCCTTGCAAAACTTGCGTAACAATTGAAAGTTAACAAGCGTTCAATTCCCCAAAACCGGAGCCTTTCATGGATTTTGCCCTGAGCGAAGAACAAACCGCAATTTTTGATATGGCCTATGCCTTCGGGCAGGAAAAGATTGCCCCATTCGCCCAGCAGTGGGAAAAAGACGGTACGATCCCGAAAGAGCTTTGGCGCGAAGTGGGTGAACTCGGCTTTGGCGGGCTTTACGTGTCTGAAGACTCCGGCGGCGCTGGTCTGACCCGCCTTGATGCCACACTGGTGTTTGAAGCCTTGGCAATGGCCTGCCCCTCCGTCGGGTCTTTCCTGTCGATCCACAATATGGTCGGCGGCATGATCGACAAATTCGGCTCGGCCGAGCAGAAAGCCAAATGGCTGCCCGACCTGACATCGCTCAAAAAAGTGTTTTCCTATTGCCTGACCGAACCGGGTTCCGGTTCAGACGCCAGCGCCCTGCGCACCAAAGCCCTGCGCACCAATGAAGGCTACACGTTGAACGGCACCAAGGCGTTTATCTCTGGCGGTGGCTATTCTGACGCCTATATCGTCATGTGCCGCACAGGTGAGGACGGCCCGAAAGGCATCTCCGCTGTTGTAGTCGAAGACGGAGCGGAAGGTTTGTCGTTCGGCGCGTTAGAGGATAAAATGGGCTGGCGCTCCCAACCCACCAGCGAAGTGCAGTTTGACGAATGCAAAATTGCAGCAGACAACCTGATCGGCGAAGAAGGCCGCGGCTTTGCCTATGCGATGAACGGTCTGGACGGTGGACGCCTGAACATTTCTGCAGGCGCTTTGGGCGGCGCACAGGCCGCATTAACAGCCGCGCTGAACTATACCGGAGAGCGCAAAGCCTTTGGAAAAACCATCGACCAGTTTCAGGCACTGCAATTCAAACTGGCGGATATGGAGATCGAACTCCAAGCCGCCCGTGTGTTCCTCCGCCAGGCTGCATGGAAGCTCGACAACGGGTCGCCGGACGCCTCCAAACACTGCGCAATGGCCAAACGGTTTGTGACTGACACTGCCTTTAAAGTCGCCAATGACGCGCTGCAACTGCACGGCGGCTACGGCTATTTGGCGGACTACGGGATGGAGAAGCTCGTTCGGGACTTGCGCGTACACCAGATCCTTGAAGGCACTAATGAAATCATGCGCCTGATCACTGCCCGTCACCTTCTGGCGGAGCGGGATTGATGGATATACAAATCCGCAAAGAGGGTCAGGCCGGTCGCATCACCTTGCAACGGCCCAAAGCGCTCAATGCTTTGACCTATCAGATGTGTCTGGACATCGAAGCCGCGCTGGACGCATGGCGCGATGATGCTGATGTTTCTTTGGTTATTATCGACGCGGAAGGTGACAAAGCCTTTTGCGCCGGAGGTGACATCCAGAAGCTTTATGACACCGCCAGCGCGGGTGATTACGACTACGGCCGCCAGTTCTGGCGCGACGAGTACCGCCTGAACGAGAAGATTTTTAACTACCCCAAACCCTACATCGCCTTTATGCAAGGGTTCACTATGGGCGGCGGCGTTGGCGTGTCCTGTCACGGTTCCCACCGGATCGTCTGTGAAAACAGCCAGATCGCCATGCCTGAATGCGGCATCGGCCTTGTGCCCGATGTGGGCGGCTCACTGATCCTTGCACGCGCACCCGGACGACTTGGGGAATACCTCGGGACAACAGGTGCACGCATGGATGCTGGCAACGCGATCTATGCCGGATTTGCGGATACGTTCATCCCACGGGACGACTGGGCCGCGCTGATCGAAAAGCTTTGTTCCAATGGTGATGTAGGCGCCATTGAACGGGCCGCGCGCCCTGCCCCGCCCCCTTCCCTGCAAGGCCAGCAAGCCAAGATCGACCACCACTTCGCTTGGGAAACCGTAAACGATATTCTGGACTCTCTCAAACTTGACACCTCCGAATTCGGATCAAAAACCGAAGAGGCTTTGCGTCAGAAAAGCCCGCTGTCTGTCAGTTGCACACCGATCATCGTGCAACGTGTGCGTACCGGAAACACCATCGAGAAAGCCCTGAAGGAAGAATTCCAGTTCACCTTCCGCGCCGCAGAACACGGTGATTTCGTTGAAGGCATCAAAAGCACGATCATAGATCGCAGCCACACACCGGTTTGGACGCGCCCCGATCTGGAATCCGTTACGGAAACCGATGTGGAGCGGATGCTCAAACCCCTGAAACCAGAACAGCTGTAGGAGGAAGCTATGAAAATCGGATTTATCGGACTTGGGAATATGGGTGGCCCGATGGCGGCCAACCTTGCAGCAGCCGGCCATCAGGTCAGCGGCTTTGATCTGGCCGCAGAGATGCCCGAGGGCGTGACCAAAGCCGACAGTGCCAGCGCAGCGGCACAGGACAAAGATGCCGTGATCACCATGCTGCCCAACGGCAAGATCCTCGGCGATGTGGCCAGCGAGATCATCGAAGTGATGAGCAAGGGCGCGGCCTTTATTGATTGCTCCACAGTCGACGTTGATTCAGCCCGTCAGGTGGCTGAAGCTGCAACCGCCTTTGGCCTTCTCGCCGTGGACGCGCCGGTATCGGGTGGCGTTGGCGGCGCCAGTGACGGCACGCTGACCTTCATGGCAGGCGGGTCCAGCGAAGCCTTCGCCAAGGCCGAGCCCCTGTTTGAAATCATGGGCCAGAAAGCTGTTCACTGCGGTGACAGCGGCGCTGGTCAGGCCGCTAAAATCTGTAACAACATGATCCTTGGTATCACCATGATCGGCACCTGCGAGGCTTTTGCCCTTGCGGATAAACTCGGGCTCGACCGTCAAAAGATGTTCGATGTTGTCTCTACATCCTCCGGTTACAGCTGGAGCATGAACGCCTATTGCCCAGCCCCTGGCGTCGGTCCGGAATCCCCCGCCGATCGCGGCTATCGCCCCGGTTTTGCTGCCGAACTCATGCTCAAGGATCTGCGCCTGTCCCAACAAGCTGCAGAATCCTCGAATGCGGATACACCGCTGGGTCAGCAGGCAATGGAACTCTACCAGACTTTTGTTGAAGAAGAAGACGGCAACGGCAAGGATTTCTCTGCGATGTTGCCCCGCTTTGAAAAACGCGGACGCGGGTAGCACAAAAAACGCACACCACCAGCGACAGAAAAAACTTTCAGGGACGTATCGTAGGCTCAAGCGCCCCTGAAAGGAAAAAACATGCGTGAACTTTCAATGTTAGCCTTGTTCGCCGCAGGCCTCAGCCTTTCACTCACCGCAACCGCACAATCCCGTTAAGCCTTCAACGGCACACCCGTTGTTGGCCTGCATCACCGTTAAAGTCACGAAAGAAACGGGACCGGCAATCAAAAGCCCGTCCCGCCTCTCAGCCGTCTGGCAAATCAAGGCACAGACAGGCAAACTTTCGCCAGCCAGAGCCGTTCATCGAACTTTTGATGGAGGTTTCGCGTTTAACCCCCGATACGACGAAGAACCGAAAGGAAACCTTATGCGCAGAACCACAACAACCATGATCGCCGCCGCAGTCGCTCTGATGCCCGTCATCGCCGAAGCGAAAAAAGACGATTATAAAAAAATCGAAAAGAAAATAGAGAAAGCCTATAAAGAGCAGGAAAAAGCTCATAAGAAAGCGCACAAGGCGCAAGAAAAGGCGAATAAGGCTCAGGCCAAGGCCGACAAGGAATGGCGCAAAGCCAATGGTGGCAGTGACACAGTTTACGTGACCACGTTGCCACGCAAATCAGTGGTAGAGCACAAAACCGTTCACCGTCATGTCTATCGTGGGGGTGACAGGATCGAAAGCAACTACGAACGCGTCACCAATCCTGAGATTTACGGCCTGAACCCGAACTTCCCGTATTACCTCGCGGCTGACCGGATCTACCGAATGGACCCCGAAACGCTTAAGGTTGTGGCCATGATCGGTCTAGCAGCAGATCTGCTGAACTGAGCCCTAACAAAGCGGGGGCCGCCAAAACGCGCCCCCGCCTCAATGTTCCCCAAATACTCCCGCCGGAGGGGTATTTCTTTCGTTTGGAAATGCAAATCTACCTCAGCTTTACTACAGGATTTGGCTTAGGAATTCCTTGGTTCTTGGATCTTGGGCATTCTGGAAGAATGTTTCGGGCGGGCCATGTTCCACGATAACGCCGCGATCAGTGAAGTAGATGTGATCCGCGACTTCCCGTGCAAATGCCATTTCATGGGTTACCAGAATGCAGGTCATACCGTCCTCGGCAAGGTCTTTGATAGTCTGCAGAACCTCGCCCACGGTTTCAGGATCAAGGGCTGCGGTCACCTCATCGAAGAGAATCACGTCCGGTTGCATAGCCAGAGATCGTGCAATTGCGACGCGCTGTTGTTGGCCGCCTGACAGCTCCCCCGGATAAGCGTTTTCTTTTCCTTCCAACCGCACTTTTTTGATCAAAGCCCGCGCCACTTCTTCCACTTTGATCTTGTCATGTTTCAAAACGCGGATAGGTGCCATCATAACGTTTTGCAAAGCCGTTTTGTGCGGAAAAAGATTGTACTGCTGGAAAACCATGCCCACTTTCTTGCGTAATTCAAGCTTGTCCACTTTTGGGTCGTTGACCTCTTGGCCCTCCACCAAAATTGATCCCTGTTGAATATCGTTGAGCGCATTTATGCATCGGATAAGGGTAGACTTACCGGACCCCGAAGGGCCGATTATGCAAATAACATCGCCTTTCATGACGTCCAGCGATACGCCGTTCAAGACCTTCAATTCCCCGAACGATTTGTGCACATCCTTAAGAGAGACCATAGGGTCTGCGGTTGTCCAGCTCATGAATTTTCCTCAGTTAATGACAGCGTATTTCTTCTCCAGCCACACAGTAAAGCGTGCGATTGGATAGCAATAGATAAAGAACAACAGCAGGACGAAGCCGTAGAAAGGGGCCAGCAGCTCGGGGCGTCCGCCTTCCGAGGCAAGCGCCTGTCCGGTTAGGGTCATCACTTCGGATACACCAACAATAGAAGCCAGAACTGTGGCCATTGTGAGAATGGAGTAAAGGTTCATCCAAGGTGGCAGCATCCGTTTGACGCATTGCGGCAGGATGATCAGCCACAGAGTTTGCATTCTGGTGTAGGCTAGGCTTTCTGCCGCTTCCCATTGACCACTTGGCAATGAGCGAACCGCCCCGCGCACGATCTCGGATACGTTGGCCATGACAGGCAGGGACAGGCCCAAAATTGCCTTCAACCAATCGGGGAAAGGAATTTTGAAGCCAAGAATGTTAATTTCAAACGGCAGCAAGAACATCGCAAAGAACAACAGGACCAACCACGGCGCGTTGCGGAAGAACTGTGTGACAAACCACGAACTGTGGCGGGTCGCCGCGATCAGCGATATCTGTCCTAGCCCCAAAATGGCGCCGATGGCTGTTCCAAATGCCATAGCACTGATCGAAATAATCAAGTTGAATATGAACCCTTTTAACAACAACGGGGCCCAGTTCACCAGAACAGCCAAGGGTGATTCCTGACCGGATGGCGCCTGCGCGAACGCAACGCACGGCCCAATAATCGCTATTAAAGCGACTGTTAGAATGTGCTTTGATTTCAGGCCCAGGAATGGCTCGCTCTGATGCCGCTCCAGCGGCAGCATCACGGGAAGATCAGTTTCATATTTCATCAGCCATACCCCGGAATTTTCATCGCACGTTCCCAACGGTTCATGCCGCTCACCAAAATGCCTACCAGTACGAAATAGGCGAGTAGCAAGAACACCATCATTTCGGTGACATTGACGTTGTCTGACCAGATTTGGTTCGCCTCGTACAGCATTTCCGGCACTGCGATTGCATAGGCCAGTGTGGTGGTTTTAACCAAGTTAACCAAGTTATTGTTCAGCGCGGGCAGGACAACACGAAACGCCAATGGCAGCGTTATGTCGCGGTAGATTTGCAGCTTGGAAAATCCCAACGCTTCGGCGGCCTCAACTGTGGATTTTGGCACAGCTTCAATGCCGGAGCGGAAAATCTCGACGTTGAAGGCCCCTGCAAAAAAGGACAGCGAAATCGCCGCCCACGCGAAACTGCCAAAAATCGGCGATTGCCCACCCCAGTCATTCTCCACCCGTGGCAGCAAGGTGCCGATAGCGAAGTAGAAGAAATAGAGTTGAACCAGTGGTGGTGTATTGCGGAATAATTGAATGTAGCCGCTTACAAAGCGTCGCGTCCATTTAAATGACGAGCCCTGAAGCCATGCACCGATAACGCCAATAATTATCGAAAAGAACAAGCAAACGAGCGAAAGCTTAACCGTAGTAAACAAACCATCAATCATACGATTCCGGTCGTATTCGTCATAGAGAAATGGGAGGTTTATGCCTGTCTCTTGGTAGAGAGTACGAAACCATTCGTAGACCATTTCCATATATAAATCCCCTCAGGCGTTTCGGTTGGGCGGAACAAGAATGCTCCGCCCAACCGCCGTCTTCTTTTTATTTATATTTGTCGTGCATGGCTTGTGCGAACGGCGTGTTTGTCACGCCCCATTTCGTTTCAAGCTCGAGGATGCGGCCGGTCTTGTGCCATTCGATGATCATTTCACTCATCATTTGACCGAACTTTTCCTCGCCCAAAGCGACAGCCAGTCCCCAAGGCGCATCATCAATAGTTTGAAGTGGCATTTCGTAGTCGGCCCAATCAGGATCAGCCGCTTTGGCCACGATCGCACTGTCATCATAAACGAATGCTGCACAGTTGCCGCCCTTCAGCGCTGAGTAGGCTTCGGCGGTGCCCTTAAACGCGACGATCTCCGCACCGTAGGTCTGCGATGTGGCTTTGTTGTAGAATGCGCCTTGAATGCCGCAAACCGGTTTGCCGCGCAGATCTTCCCATTCCTTCAAGCCAAGGCTCTTGAGCGCCAGAACGTTAGTGCCAGAGGAATAATAGTTGGGATCCGGGATTAAGACGACCTCGCGGCGGTCGGGTTTGTCCGTCATTGTCGCAATCATCAGGTCAATCTTGCCCTGTTCTAAAAATTGCATCCGGTTCGAACTGACCACTGGTACGAATTCGATGTCGACGCCCAGTTTATCCGCAACGTCCTTCGCAAGATCAGGTTCAATACCAATCACTGCGCCCGAAGTGTCTAGAAAACCGTAAGGTTTATAGTCAGCTTTTGTGCCAACGATCAGTGTTCCGCGTTCCTTAATTGTATCCAGAATATCGGCAGTGGCGGCCGAGATGCTGAGTGCCGATACAACAAGCGTCGCTGCAAGTGTCTTGATTTTCATTAGTTTTCCCTGTTGCTGTTGTAGTTCTATTGAGCTGTGTTGCCCTTTCGATCTGAGGGCATTCACATCATGAACGGTTAATACTTTTGAGAGCGGCAAACCGCTCCACAATCAGAGAGATCATCCAGCCAGCATAAACCCGTAATGTCAACACATCTATCTAAGCATTGTTTTTGCTGATATTTTATTGGGGCGCAGGTCAGATTGTCAGCAAAGATAATTAGGCACAAAGCGCGGTGAGGATATCAAGCACTCGGGATGACCCTTCATCAAAGCATGCATTCCTATATCGGAACAATCCGTTGTTCGTTTGTATAGACCTTAGGAATTCTCAATTGGTGTGTACGGATTGAATGGCTGTGTCGCAGAAATTGTTACTTTGGGCGTGACCGCTACTCTGTCTCACAGGCCGTGACGGGATACTGTCTTTGATGGGCCGCGATGGAGCAACGATGTCGGGTTCCAGATGTCAGCTTTTGGCTGTTTGCCAATGGCGAGGGATGTTATAACGCAATAGCGGTTGCGACTGCGCCGAACCGATGGTTTTAGCTTATGCAAAAAGGTGGAAATACCGGCATAAAATGCATTAAGTTAGACAATCAAGAGAGGATTGATCGAATTAATAAGTTTAACCCTAAGACGCTATCAATAGCTCATCAAGACGTGGTTGAAGACACCCGTCAATGGCTTGGCCAAATGGTAGTTGGATTAAATCTGTGCCCTTTTGCCCATAGCGTTATAGCCCGAGACCAAGTGCATTACTCTGTATGTGATGCCACCGCCGATGAGCACCTAAAGCAGTTCTTTGTGGACGAATTACAGCGCCTTCTTGAGGCTAACGAAAATGACGTTGCCACTAGCTTGCTCATATTTACCCAAGGACTAGACGAGTTCGATGATTACCTCGCCTTACTCGACTGGTTTCAGCAGTTATTGGAGAAAGCAGAACTGACAGAATATTTGCAACTGGCATCTTTTCATCCCCAATATCAATTTGAGGGTGTGGCTGCAGATGATCTTAGCCACTTTACTAATCGCTCACCCTATCCAACCATACATATTCTGCGTCAAGATCAAGTGACTAAAGCCCTCGCTCACGTTTCGAACCCAGAGAAGATCTATTTAGATAACATAAAAACGTTAAATAAGCTCGGTCGCCGAAAAGTCGAAGCACTCTGTCCCTGGGGTATTTAAAACCTGTTGCACCGCCTTGTAACCGCGCGCGCCGTCAAGGTTTTGGGTCCAAAGGCGGCTTAAACTATGAGAGAGTTTGCCTTATCAGGTTTGTTGCATTGCTCTGGCCCTACGTTGTGGCCAAGTGGTCCCGCTTTTGGAACAGCTTTGTGGCTCCGGTAAAATGTGATTTGGTTGGTTTCATGTCGCCCTCTGGGTCCGGTGTGTGTTGAAGGATGCGTCGTCAGGGAATTATTTTTCTAGGATCGTGTGGGGCGGCTCAATGTCGTAGGAGTTGATCAAGGCTTTGATCACGGGATCGGCTTGGAAACCGTCCTGCAATTCATGCAGACAGACTCCTGTTTAAGTGACTGCCACAGCCGTTCGGTGAAGATATCGACCTCTCCGGTCCATCGAGATTTTGACGTCAGCTTCGATTAGGAGGAAGAAAAACAAGAAAAAACTGTAGACTCATTTTGTATCTGACGCATTTCGTGAGTGGATCCACACCCTTTCTACTAGACGTACATTTTGGCTTTGAGAGGACTTCTCTGGGATTGAAACAATGACCTTAGATCTGAACTTTGTCCGGCATTTCGCTGTCCGATACGGCTTCAAGCAACTTTATTCGCTGGATTTTCCCGGACGGACCTTTAGGCAGTTCATCCATTATGTGCACCCAGTCCGGTGATTTAAACTTACCCAGCTTGCTCGTGCAGATTTCGATCAACTCATTCTGCAAAAGCGTCGACCCGTTACACAGTTTTACAGCCGCCTCGACGCGCTCTCCGTAGGTATCGCAGGGGCGGGCAAAGGCGGCGGCTTCGACGACATCGGGATGGGAATAGAGCGCTTCATCTATTTCCCGCGGCGCAATATTTTCCCCGCCTTTTATGATAAGTTCCTTCAAGCGACCGGTCACAAAGAAGTAGCCGTCTTCATCGACATGACCCAAGTCTCCAGTGCGAAGCCAGCCATCATTCGTAAATGAGGCCTTTGTCGCTTCGGAGTCTTTGAAATATTCCCGCATTACATTCCGGCCGCGAACAGCGATTTCTCCTTGGATGTTTGCTTGCAGCGGGGCTAGGTCCGTCGAAAGAATACACACTTCATTTCCAAAGGCTTTGCCCGGTGATCCGATCTTTCGTAATCCCGGCGGCAGCGGGTTTGACAATATTTGTGCTGCAGTTTCGGTGAGCCCCATCGTCTCAACGATTGGAACTTCAAACCGCGTTTCGAATGCTGTCTGCACATCAGGGGAAAGCGGCGATGAGGCAGAGCGGCCAAACCGGATGCGCACGCGCGTTTCAGAGGTTGGTGTCACGTCTGAATGTAGCAAATGAGAGATAATTGTCGGCACCACGGAAAACCATGTTGCTTTAACACTTTCGCATTGATCCCAGAAGCGAGTTGCCGAAAATTTGGGTGCGATGCAGAGCCTCCCACCGGTCAGAAGCGTGCTCATCACGGTCACGCACAGGCCGTTGATATGATAGATCGGCAGCACGCAAAGACCGCTATCGCGATCTGACAGTGCGTGTGCGACCGTAGGTGTCCACCCGCCCGCCAGAAGGCTGGAGTGGCTATGGATGACACCTTTGGGACGGCCTGTCGTGCCTGATGTATACATCAGGAGCGCATCATCCTCCGGTGAAAGCGGGTGCAGATCCGGCTCTTGCCCCTCACGTGCTTCAGACAATAGTGAAAGGGTTCCGGGGCGCACCCGATTGAACAGCTCAAGCTGGCTGTCATCAACCAGTGCCAACCGTGCTTCGCAATGCTCCAGAGCATATCCGATCGCTTCATCGCCGGCTACAAGGTTAACGACCGTTGCGCGAAAGCCGCCATAAAGCGCGCCAAAGAGGCTGGTGACAGCGCCCTGCCCGTTTGGTTGCAGGATCGCAACGCTTTCGCCTTTTGCAAGACCGGCTGCGGTAAGCCGTTGGGCCAGCTGCCGCGCAGATTTCACCAGTGTGTTCCAATCCAACGGCTCGGAGCCATCAGCGAAAATATACGCTTGTTGCCCGCCGGATGTGTTTGCACGGTAATCAAGCCAGTCGCGGACTGTCCCGTTTGGCGGTGTCGCGGTATCAAATTTCATTTGCCCGCATCCGCCCAATAATCCGCAAAGATATCGTCCAGCGCCGGTTCATTTGGCGGAATTTCACGGATGACTTTGGTCGTCTGGATAAAGTGTTTCCAGTGCAGATTATCGTCAATCGCGTTACCGCCCCAGCTTCCGCAACCCATCGACAGCGAAAAGGGCATCCCGTTGTTGAAGGCTCCGCCGGTGGCAAAGGTGTGGGCTTGATTAACGATCACGCGGCAGGTCGGCATATCTGCGCCAAGGGCAACCGCGCGATCATCCTGCGCTGTGTGAATCCCGATCGAATGGCCCGCCCCCTGATAAGTCAGAATACGAGCGGCAATCCTGCGCGCATCGCCAAAATCGCTGGCACGGTAGAGCGCGGCAACACGGCTGAGTTTTTCACCCGAGAGGGGATGATCCGGCCCGATCCCTTTTGTCTCCACCGCTAGAAACTTTGTATCGGCGGGGACTTGCTTCGTCATACCAAGAGCCGCAATCATCTTGTCAGCGTCCTGCGCGATTACAGAGCGGTTTAGGTGTCCGTCCGGCCAGAGTTTGGAAACAATCGTTGACTCGTCTCGCACCAGCGCGCCGCCCGCTTTAGCCAGTGCAGCGACAAAATCGTCATAGACCTCATCAACGACAATCATCGAATTCTCCGACGAACAAGAGGTCGCGTTGTCAAAGGTTTTGGATGCGGTGATCTTTTCAGCTGCGGCCTTTAAATCCGCGGTTTCATCCACGATCACGGTGACGTTGCCAGCGCCGACGGCGACTGCCGGTGTTCCGCAAGTCTGGGCACGGTGCACGTTGTTCTGGCTACCGGTGCAAATGACCCGATCGCTCTGCTCCATCATTGCCTGCGTTTTCGCTTTGGAACCGGGCGCGGGGATCATCTGGACCAGATCATGATCCAGCCCGATCTTGTCAAACTCGTCGTAGATAAAGCCGAGCAGCAGTTCGCAGCTTGCAACCCCTTTGGGGGAAGGCGCAACAACCACCGCATTTCCGCATTTCAGTGCATTGATGATGTTGTTGGCCGGCGTCGCTGCTGGATTGGTGGAAGGCACAACAGCGCCGACAACGCCCACGGGACGCGCGATTTCGGTGATCCCTGTTGCGGGGTCGTCGCGTAGAATACCTTGGGTTTTGATCCCCTTGATGTCGCGCATCAGGCCAAGGGTTTTGCGATGATTTTTGATAATCTTGTCCGCAACGTTGCCAAGGCCGGTTGTTTTAACGGCCAGTTCGGCCAGCGCCTTGTTACGCGATGGTTCCATAATAGCCCAAGCAGCGGCCTGCGCCGCGCGGTCATAGCGGATCTGGTCTGCGCCGTTCTCATAGGCTTTCTGGGCATTACGGGCACGGCCCATGATTGCCTCGACCTCTGCGATTTCATCAGTGGCGGTCATCGCAACATTCCTTCTGGTTTGGCTAGGGCGCGATCCGCCCCAGCCGTTGGTTTCCTGAATTAAAGGCCGGCAAGCAGCTCTTTGAGCGTTTCTTCACGGGCGGCCCACATCTCTTTCACTTCGTCGCGGGTCATTATGTGCATGGGAGATCCACCAGCCTGCATCTTGGAGGCAATACGCGGGTTCTTGAACATCTCCGGCACAACGGTGGCAAGTTTGTCGATCACCTCTGGTGGGGTTCCTTTGGGGACCATGATCCCTCGGAAATTCACGCTGGCATTGTCGATGTCGTAGCCTTGCTCCTTGAGCGTTGGAACATCGGGCAGAAACTCATTGCGCTCCAGATCGAACACACCGAGGATTTTGACATTGCCAGCCTGTTCTGCGCGGAATGCATCCGACAAGTTGTTCACACCGCCCATCACATCACCGGCAATAACCGCCTTCATCGCAGCCGCGCCACCGCCTTTTGTGGGGATGTAGGCCATTTTAACACCCGCGGCCTGTTCAAGCTGCAGGGCCGCAATGTGATGTCCCACAAAGAGGCCTGCCCCCGAAAACGTCAGCTTTCCAGCGTTTTCTTTGGCGTAATTGACAACATCATCCATCGAGTTCATCGGGCTGTCGGCAGCGACGACAAAAACGGCAGGGTCCGCGCCCCAATTGGCAATAGGTTCAAAACTGTCTGCGGAATACTGCACCCCGCCCTTTACGGACTGAGCAATAAAATGGGGGATGTTGTAGGCCGCCAGCGTATATCCGTCCGCATCCGCTTGTGTCGCAAACCAGTTCCAGCCGACACGCCCTCCCGCGCCCGGCTTGTTAAGGATTGCGATCGGCATGCCAAGGGCGTCTTCATTGCCCGCTGTCATCGTCACGATGCGCGCCTGAAAGTCTGTCGCGCCGCCAGCGCCGTAGCTGACCATCATCATGACGGGGCGCTCCGGATAGCCTTCCGCGAGTGTCGAACTGCCCGTCAGGGCCGTCAACGCAACTGCGGCGCTTGCTATAAGATGTCTCATAATTCGTCCTCCCTAGGATTGGTGATTTGAACGCTGCCTTGCCGGCAGTCTGGTTAGAAAAATATCTCTCTTGGAGTGTAGACCTTGAGCAGTTTTGCAAAGAGTCCGTACATCACAAGAAGATAGCCTGCGGTAATTATTGCGCGCTTGATCCAGCTTTTGGCTTCATTGTGGGGTGCAGGATCGTAAAGTGAGAGCAGAATGAAAAAGGTCGCCGTGCCTGCAGTGTAAAAGCCAAAAGCTTTGGCAGCCCAGAAAATATAGATCAGGGCGATCGCAAGACCCGGTGCCAGTTTGACCATCTGGCCCGTTGAAATACCGTGACCTATCTTCGTCCAGCCAAGGACGGCTTTAGCAAAAGTCCAAAGCGCAAGGACAACAAAAACGGTGGCGATTAACCGTGGAAACAGAAAAGCTTCGCTTGGTTGCGCGGTGTAGCTGATCCATGCGACCCTCAGACCAACCGCTGCGACAACGCCTGACGCCAGAATATGCTGCAGTCGGGGAAGGCTTTGCATGCTCATCCGATGATCTCCTCTTTCGATGTATAGCGACGCGAGCGCAGTTCCATCCAAGCCGAATAGCCAATGGACGCGATCACAACCACGATCAAACCAATGTTCAGCGCCCCGGACAGGAAGTAAGACCCCATCCCGTTTGTGGCGTTCGCAATCATGCTTCCCTGAATGAAATTGGCTTCGGCAATCGGTCCAAGGATCAGTCCCAGAACGAGGGGTGCCGCAGAAAAGCCGAAACGTTCCAGAAAATACATCATCACCCCAAGCGCGGCCATGACATAGACATCGCCCATGCTCGACTGTACGGAATAGCTGCCAAATACCGCCAGCCCGAGCACAATGGCGGCCATCACGCTTTGGGGCACTTGTGCAACACGCGCCGCCAGCCCCGCAACATACAGCCCGAAAATACACATAAGAACCTGCCCGATCAGCATGGAATTTATAAATGTCCAAGCAACATCGGGGTGATTGTCAAAAAGATCGGATCCTGGAAAAATGCCGTGGATCAGAAGCCCGCCCAACAATACGGCCGCAGTGGGTGAACCCGGGATCGACAAGGTTAACAACGGAACGAGGCTTGGGCCGACCATCGCGTTGTTTGCGGATTCCGCTGCTATCACGCCTTCACTGTGACCCTTGCCGAATTTTTCAGGCTCAGAACTGAATTTCTTGGTCTGGTCATAGGCCACAAGCCCCGCAATCTGACCGCCTACACCGGGGATAAGTCCGATGATCGAGCCAGTAATCGTCCCGATACCCAGCGCCTTCGGACGGCGCATTATTTCGCGCATTGCATCTCGGACAGAATGTTTTTCGACGACAAGAACCTCTGCGTCGTTATCCTGACGTCCCTTGGCAAACATGGTCAGCACTTGGGGGATCGCAAACAACCCGATGAGGGCTGCAATAATATTGATCCCACCACCCAGCGAAGGATGAAAGATAAACCGCTGCGCGCCCATAATGTCATCAAATCCTATCGTCGCGAGCCAGAGACCGATACACCCAGACAGCAACCCCTTCACCACCGACGCACTGTCAAGCGAGCCGATTACAGTCACCCCGAGGATGGCCAGCCAAAAAAGATGGCTCGGCCCGAACGCAAGCGCCCATTGTGATAAAAGCGGGGTAAGGAAAATCAGCAGCAGCACGCCAAAGATTCCCCCGACAGCGGATGCCAGAAAGCTAAGCTGCAACGCCTTTGCGCCTTTGCCCTGCTGGGCCATCGTGTGACCGTCAAGTGTCGTCGCGATATTGGCAGGCGCCCCCGGTATCTTAAGCAGGATCGCACTGACCGCCCCGCCTGCCACTGTCGATGTATAAGCCGCGCCGAGAAGAATAAGCCCCTGCGTGGCCTGAAGATGAAATGTGAACGGAATAAGCAGCGCAACCGCCATCGTTGGTGACAGTCCGGGCGTGGCCCCAAGGATCAAACCACCGATCGTTCCCAGCAACAAAAGGCCAAAGGACAAGGGCGTAAAAACATCGGCAAAATAGTAAAGGAACTCCAAGCTTTCTCCCCCCAAGCTGTCATATCGCTTTCTTGACTTTTCAGCCTAAGAGATGAAAATAGTTTTGCAAATGTTTTCATAGATTCGAGATTTGAACGTGAATAAAGATTTAAATTCAAAGGGTAAACCGGATATCGTAGCTGTTGCAAAAGCCGCTGGCGTATCCATTTCAACCGTGTCGCGCAGCTTCAACCACCCCGAACTGTTGAAACCGGCGACTCGCAAAAAGATTGATCGCGCCGTGCAACGTGTGGGCTATATTCGCAACCGTGCCGCACAGGTTATGCACGGGCGGCGGACCGCGACCATCGGGCTGGTGGTGCCAACAATTGACAATGCGATCTTTGCCGAATTGATCCAGTCCTTTTCGGCTGAATTGGATGCCAACGGCTTTACCATGCTGATTGCGTCACACGGGTTCGATCTGGATCGCGAATATCAGATGCTGCGCAAATTGATGGAGCACCGTGTGGACGGCATCGCAGTGATCGGGCTGGAGCATTCCGAAGCATCTTATAAACTAATAGAGCAACAGGACCTTCCGGCTGTTGCGATCTGGAATTATGCTCAGGGTGCCCGTTTGCCCTGCGTCGGGGTTCAGAACCTCAAAGCGGGGCGGATGGCGGCGCAACATCTTCTGGATCTCGGGCATCGTGACATCGGGCTGATCTTTCCTGAAACCGACGGAAACGACCGCGCCAAAGACAGGTTGCTGGGCGCGTCCGAAGCGCTTCAGCGTGCTGGCGTTGAAGTGCCTGCGGACTGGCAGCTTGAAGCGCCCTATAACATTGCCGAGGCAAAGCGGGCCAGTGCGTCAATGCTGCGCCATAGCAGCCGACCGACTGCGATCCTGTGTGGCAATGACATCATCGCGCAGGGGGTGTTGTTTGCTGCGCGCAGCGGTGGCTTGGACGTCCCGCGCGATCTGTCGGTGATGGGGATAGGTGACTTCAAAGGATCAGCAGAGTTCGAGCCGTCCATTTCAACGATCCGGATACCCGCAAGACAGATAGGTATCGTTGCCGCAAAACTCATACTAGATTCCGTTGCCAACTTGCCGGAAAACCCGAACGCATTCGAATGCGATTTGGTTCTAGCCGCGCGCGGTTCGACAATTCGGATAAAGTAATCGTGTAGAGATCATCAAGAAACAGCCAAACGATAGAAGATGATCGGCGAATAGGAACAAAAAGTCACGGACTGTAAACTCTGAGTTTTCATTGGAAACAGAGAAATAGGCTAATGATATTTACAAGCTTTAACTCCGATGCACGCCGATCAGGCACTGCTATGCGATAAGACCGAGACAGCTTAATTATTGGAAGCTCCCATCCCCCGTTTGCGCAGCCCTTTCCGGAGGAATACACTTCCGCGTTCAACTTGGCGCCGATACGATTCCGCTCCGGTCCGCATAAAAGTTAAGATCACGGTCCACCCGCCGTACTTTTTTGCGCTCTGTATGCAGCAAACTTTCCCACATATGGACGATTGTGATCGGTCTGGTCGGGCCGTATCGGCAGACAGCGTTGCGCAATGCATTACCGCGTTGCGGCGCGTACCGGGGGATAGCGAAAAGCGGTTGCTTGAAATACTCCTACGCAAGCGCAACCGGTTGCGCTGTTTGCTTCTGGCGGGTCAGGGACATTAGCTTGGCAGGCAAAAGGTCAAGCAAAGCGCCAGAACCCTCATCACCAAGTTTAGGACGCCTGACCCACAGCCAGATTAAGCGGCGTTCGCGTTTTGCGGAACAGGCTGCTGACCACGATCAGGTTCAATACCCCCGCCAAGGCCGCCACTCCGTAGGGGATCGTGTAGCTTCCGGTGAGGTCATACAACATCCCCCCCTGAAAACCGCCGATCGCGTGTCCGAACCATCCAAACATGGTGACTATTCCAAATGCCGACGCACGGCGGGACTGAGGTATCAGCACCCGAATGGAAACCAGAACGCCGGTCATTACACCCGCATAGCCAAAACCGTAGACGATTGCGTAAACGTAAAAGGTCTGAAGGTTTTCAATGTAGGTAAATCCAAAGATCAAAAGGGTCATCCACGCTGTTGCGGTCATATATGCCTGAAGCGCGCCGATCATGTCAGCCAGTTTGCCAAATGCAACACGTCCTGCAACGGCAACAACCAGCATGATGAAAATGACACCCGCGGCGTCTTCGGCCGCAATTCCTTGGTCTTGGATAAGCGGGACAAGATGCATCAAAGGCACTGACATACATGTGCAACACAAGATAATCGCGACACAGAGGGTAGCAATCACCCTGTTGGTTGGACTGGCGGTGGTTTCATCGCTGTGCGAACTGCTCTGGGTGGTTTGCACTGGCGGAGGTTGGCGCAACAGCAAGGCAAGCGGAACCATGCAGATCAGCATGGCAAGCCCCGTGAGCGAAAATGCCCCGTCAACGTCAAACCGCTTGATCAGAAAGGACGAAGCAAATGGAACACCGCCCTGCCCCAACGCTTGCCCCGCTGACGCGATACCGATGGCCACACCTGCTCCGATATGGAACCAGTTTCCAACGGCTGCCATGATCGGTGGAAAAATTGCGCCTGCCCCGAAAAAACCCGCGATGAAAAACAACGTATAGAATTGCCAAAGCGAGGTGGCAAACGAAGCGGCTATGTAACAAACGCCAAGAACGATCACCCCCGTCAGTACCACAGGGCGCGTGCCTTTGCGATCGGCCAGTGGGCCCATGACCAGCCCACCGAATGCCAAACCTAGGATGCCGATAGAGTTGATCAGAGCGATTTCACCACGCTGCCAGCCAAATGTTTCCTGCATCGGCACAATGTACGCAGACAGCCCGTTAGCGATAGATCCCATCGAAATGGCGAGTATCAAAGCAGAGGCAAATACCACCACCCAGCGATACGACGGCTGAACGATTTCATCAGACATTGGCAGTCCTTTCAGTTATTTAGCATCTTTCGACTTACATACCTAAGGATGCAAGGAACAAGTCACCAACGCATGAGACATTTGTCCCGAGTTTGAAACCAGATCTAAAAAATTTTGGGACAGGCACCCTAGGGATCGGACAAAACACGCACGATAAGTTCGGCGCGAGAGTGGACACCAAACTTTTCAAAAAGAATGGAAACCTGATTGCGAACCGTTTTCTCGCTCTTGTTCTGGTTAGCGGCAATATCACTGTTACCAAGCCCTTTAGCAACCATCCCCAGAACCGCCCGCTCTGCCGGAGTGAGTGCGATTTCCCCAACTGAAGGGCGGGATGCTAGCCTTGGCGGGAGAAATGCCCGAACCGATGCCATGAGCGTTTTCCAGGCAGGTTCATCCTGTAAAAGCACGTGGTTGGCGCTTTCAAGGGGCACAAATTGCGCATCCGGTATGCACGCCGCAAGCCTTTGACCTTCTTCAAACGGAACCCTTGCGTCATTGCGGGCATGCAATACAAGCGTTGGAACGTTCACTTTTGGTGCCAGATCCGACACATCAATCTGTTGCAGAACCTCAAACGTTAGAGCAGCCGTTTCAGGTGACGCAGTTTCACGCTCTAGGTTTTGCCACCACGCACATTGTTCATCGGTTCCGTCAGGAATAAAGAGGTTGGTGAAAACCTCGTTAAACGCATTCAGGTCACTGCCCCATCCCAGCCGGATCAGGTTTGTTAAAGTGTCAGCCTCGATTATGTGTTGAGCCTCTGATGCTCTTGCACGTATGCCTTGGACATAACCGCCGATCAGGATAAGGCGCTCTACTTTTTCAGGATGGCGCAGTGCGTAAGCAATCGACAGCGCAGCACCCTGAGACATGCCAATCAAGGTAAAGGGTTCGTTAATCTGCTGCGTGACGGCCTCCAGATCCGCCAGCCAAGCCTCAAAGCTGATGTCACAGACATCACGCGCTGACAGTCCACATCCCCGCAGATCGTATCTGACCAGCCGGTTCTGTGCCGACATCTCGGCAATCCAATGACGCCAGATCGGGCTTTCGGGATCACGGGACACATGGGTCAGCCAATGCGCAGCGCGCACAATGATCGGGCCCCGCCCTATTGTCGCCGTTGCAATGCGGGTGCCGTCTTTTGACGTAACAAACCTGATTTCTTGTTGCTGCTGAAATTCGGAGTTCATGCAATGCAGGGTAGCAGATTAAACAAAATCAGGCACCGGCAATTTATGCAACAGGTTGCCCGCTTTGCTATTTGGTTCACCGCAACGAACACCTAAAGCTTGAAACTGCCCCTCAGGTCGTTCTCGACATAGTCTCGCATGTGGGCCGCGAAGGCGTGTAGCAGTGGGCTTTGGTGCCGGTTACGACGCGTCACCATTCCCACGCTCGTCAGTAAGGGTTTGTGAAGGACAGGGAGTGCTGCAAGTTTCTGCATCGCGTCCCCGTCCCGAATGGCATAGCTGGGCAGAACGGTCAGAAAATCGGTATGCCGAGCATTTCAAAAATCGCACCGGCGGAAGCGCTTTCAAAAGCGAACCCGAGGTTGGTCAATCCTAGGGATGACAAAGCGGTAGCCATGTCCTGTCGTAATATACCGCGATCAGAATGGCCGATCCACGTTGCGATTTCCAAATCCTGTGCCGTAACGATCATTTTCTTGAAAAGAAGGCTTCGCTCCAACTCTGGAATGTAGTCCGAGTTAAAAATTGTTTTTGGCTTCTGGACGATCCCCCAGAAATACGAAATGAGACGACCAGACGTATAAAGACTGGGCGCGAGATACCGACGCGAAGTTCGCTGTTTTGCGGCTTGATTTCTGTTTGGCTGCAACCTCTCACTCAGTAGAACATCTGGCACAAAACCTAGACACACGTACGAGGCGCGAGCACCTCTGAACGCTTGCACGCGACCACGCCATGTTGCCTCAACAAAGCCTAAGAATTGAATGTTAGAACTACGATTCTGGTTCAGAGGTGCTATCGCGGCCTTCCCTCTCAAGGCTGCAACTTTGGGTTGGTTTTTCCACAACCCAGACCATGCAGGACGGTTGGGCACCCGGATATGCTTCTTCCCTTAAGTGGCTGAAACACTTGCGTAAATAACTAATAGTTTGATTTTTTCAATCTTCCTATAATTAAAATGTATCATCATAAATAAAAACATGCCAAATTGCGCTGACATATACTTTTGCAGTCATATTCGAGGGGAAATTATGACAAGCGAACTGATTACGTTTGAATCCAAAGATCAAAACATGTGGGCGACGGGAGATGCACTCAAATTAGAATGGCACGAATACTTCCCGCTAATCGGCGGTGACCGCGTCGACTGGCAAATCGCAAACGTCAAAGTTGACGGAAATGGCATAGTCGTCGCAGACGGGCGAGACATCAGTTTTGATCCAAAAGACCGCTATGATGATCTCGCCGATGGTGCCACCAAGACCATCATCATCTCATATGACATTGAAGCAAAAGGCGAAACCACCAAAAGTGAAACCCTGACGATCACGGCCACTGGAACGTCTTTTGGCACAACTTTTACTGTGCCTGATGATGCCAAAGCGGACGGCGGAAAATACACTTTCACCGTTATCAAGGCCGAAGACATCATGGGGAACCCCCATAATTTCGATACGGTCACACCGATTGATATCAACTGGGATTTGGTCGGCGATCTGCGCAAGATGATCGAAGCCGCCTCTTCGACCGTAGAAGAGAAAGCGGCGCATAAAAATTCAATGCTGCATGCAGCAGAAGTCCAACTAGATCACTTGAATGAAGAGATCGTTCATATGAAGGACGTTATCTCTCTGACCGTCAAAAAAGAAGGTTTGGCGATTGCGATTGAATCTGCCGAGCTGGCGGAACACGTGGTAGAAGGCCTTGAGACCGTTCTGGAGACTGTCCGGCTCGATAAGATTGCTGCCGAAGCTGCTCATGCAGCCGCTGTTGCAGCCAAATCCGCGGCGCACGCTGCGGTGTCCTCTGCGGATGTGGCGCTGGATCTGGCGAGTGGTGCTTTGGATGTCGCCCAAAACGCCCTGAGTGCAATCGGCGGCTTTATTTCGAGCTGGTTCGGGAGCAGTGGAGAAGACGAAAAGAACGAAAGAGACCACAAAAAGGGCATTTTTGACGGCGCACGAGGATTTTTGGCGGAAAGAAAGCACGATTTGCACGAGGCAGAGCGAGAGCTCGATCATGCGGTAGATTATCTGGACCGTCTGGTAGCACGCGAGGCACAACTGCTTGAACAACTTGCCGAAGCAGAATTGCATGCTGCCGAAGATGATCTGGAGTCCCTGCAAGAGCTGCTTATATCCTATGAAGAACAGATCGCGACTGAACTTTTTACTTTGCAAAGTACATTCGCCGAACGCAAAATTACAAAGTTAAATGATGAACTGGCGGCGCTGGAAACAGAAGCAGAACACCTGCGCGAAGAATTAGCACATGAACCCGACCATGCTCGGTTCAGCTTTTTTGGAACGTTTTTCGATTTCGGCCACTCTGAGACTGAGGACAAGTTGGATTCAAACTTAAGGCGTCAAAGCAGTGTTGATGCCGAGATCGCAGAACTCAACCGGCAAATCGCCGAAAATGACTTTTCATTCTTCCCGTCAGTGGAAGAAATTACCGGTTTCATCACTGAACTTGAATCCGACATAAGCAAAGCTGTGGAGCATAAGTCTTTGTTGCAAGTTCTTGCAAACGAAGCTGGCTACGCAAAGGATCAGGTTCTCGACCTTTTGGCGACCGGCCTTGATGGCAGCGAACTAAAACTGACTGGCAAGGTGGATATCGATGCTCATGCGCAGGCCGGGTTGCAGGTTGATTTCGTCCTTGATGGCGGTTCGGTAAACAGCAAGATCGATTACACGCTGGATACCGAGATCATTCATCGCGACAGAACGGACTCAGTTGATCTAAAACTGATGCTGACCAACCAGACGACTGGTGACATGGTTGCCTTTGATACCCACAGCCCCAGCATGCAGTTCTACGCTGGCATCGTTTATGATGTGGGTGCCAAGCTCTCGGCGACATTTGACATGCTGGCAGAAATTGCAGGAATCACGTTGATTGACGTGCCCGGTGACGAACCTGTCCAATGGTCTGACGAAATTAGACTGTCCGGTTGGCTTGATATTTTCGACTACGACAGCCGCACCGACGCAAGTTTTGAGCCGCCAATCCCGGGCTTGCTCGGGGATATTCTGTCCGTAGAATTCAATTTCCCAAGCATTGAAACCTTGGGGATCGAGGCGAAGTTGAAAGAAGAGTTCTACAAAGATCCGGCCGCGTTCAGCCTTGACGGACTGGCAGACAAGCTTCTTAATCTGTTTGATTTCGACCCGCATATCAGTAAAGAATTCAAAGCCTTCCTTGCCAAGCACGAACTGGAATCCGAAGTTTCGGGCGATGGATTTGTTGCCACGCTGAAGTCCGTGCTGAAGAATGCACTTGATCTGCTTACAGCCGCATCCGATCCGACTGTGGACCTTGATGGCGACGGTGTCGTGCCGATTTTCCTTTTGACCAAAGAAGGGGACGATGACGAACTTAGCGATGCGTTGTTCCACATCAATACCTATGACGACGTTGTAAACGACGACGGATTTGACATTAACAAGATGGGCAAATTCGGCTTTTACATGGCCACCGGAAAATCCGAACCGCTGGTTAAGGTAGATGTCGATGTGGACCAGCTGATTGCTACGATCGTTTCTGCAATCGCGGAAGGCGGCGTTCCTGCAGAAGTCCTGAACCCGTTCGATATCGGCTTTGACGCGAGCGACATCTTTGGCGGCGATGAAAAAGATGACGAACCGAAGGATGACAAAACAGACCCCAAAGACGATGAGGAAGTAGAGGAACCAGATGGCCCCCTAACCCTTGACGTCGGCTTTGAAATTCTGGACCTCCATGTGTCTGCCGAAGCAGGTATCGAGCAGAAGTTCGGATTGTCGATTGACGATATGGTCTTCAACGTCAAGCTGGAAGGAAACAAGAAAACCATCACCTACAAAGCCCTGGATAAGAACTTTAATGTACATGGCTCTGACTTCCACGACAAAAACGGGGATGGGATTATCGATTACTCAATTTCCATCACGCCCGATGCGCAATTGTTCAACGATACGCAAATCGCTTTCAAGCTGGGGTATGTACTCGATCTGTTGAAAGCCCACGCAAAACTGGGATTGGATCTTCCTGTGAGCGACATTCCCGGTCTCTCCCTTCTGGGGATCGACCCGAGCTTTGAGCTGGAACTCGGGCTTGGACCTATTGTGCGCCTTGAGGGTGAACTGGAAGCCCTGACTGCTGATCTGTTCGAAGATATTTTTGAATATCATGCAGGTTCTGCCACGACGACAGGCACGTTCGAGGTCTTCGGCATCACGCTGAACGGTTCAAAAACGGCTGATAAGCACGTAGGGCATCACAATGATGATGTGCTAAAAGGCGGTGGCGGCAGCGACAAACTGCTAGGCAAGAACGGCCACGACACTTTGCACGGCGGTAATGGCCATGACAAAGTTATCGGCGGCGGTGGGAATGACCACGCAACAGGTGGCGCAGGCAACGACACGCTGAAGGGCGGCGGCGGTCACGACACTCTGATTGGTGATGCGGGCGAAGACGTACTGAAAGGCGGCGGGGGCAAAGACACGCTCTCCGGCGGGTTCCACAAAGACAAGCTTATTGGCGGCGGCGGTAATGATACCATCGAAGGCGGCGGCGGTAATGATGTCCTTAAGGGTGGCGGAGGATCTGACGTATTTGTCTTTGATCTCAGCGACGGTGCGCGCACCGGGATAGATAAAATACTAGGTTTCAATGCCGCAGCCGATACTTTGCAGTTCACGGGCATTGAAAAGGTTGATGTTAAAGAGTCGGCAGACGGCACTGTCATCGACTTTGACGGCGGAGAGATACTGCTTAAGAACAAAAAGTATCTCGAAAGCGAACTTACAATCGACTTCGTCTAAGGTATTGAAATGATCACCTAGCTTGCGCGATACATTGCGCAAGCTAGGCGTTAAAGGAATACCGCATTGGTGGAATGCCTCTCAGCTACGAAGTAAAACGAACTTTTGGTTAAGTCCCTTATCTGACGTATTCCTGCTTGGGATTGCGATCCGAAAGAAACTCAGCAACACCCCCGCTGGAGGCCCTACTCCGCTGCGACCCGCTTGATCCCTAACATCTCTGCTAGATAGCGCCCGGTGTGGCTGCCTTCGACTTGCGCCACCTCTTCAGGAGTCCCTGTCGCCACGATTTCGCCACCACCGTCACCGCCTTCAGGACCAATGTCGATAATATGGTCGGCCGTTTTGATTACGTCGAGGTTATGCTCGATCACCAGCACGGAATTGCCTTGATCAACCAGTTCGTGCAGTACTTCCAACAGCTTGCGCACATCTTCGAAATGCAACCCCGTGGTGGGTTCGTCCAGAATATAGAGCGTGCGTCCGGTCGATCGCTTCGATAGCTCCTTGGACAGCTTCACCCGCTGTGCCTCACCACCCGAAAGGGTTGTGGCTTGTTGGCCCACCTTAATGTAGCCAAGCCCGACCCGCAGCAGTGCCGTCATCTTGTCGCGAATGGCTGGAACCGCCTGAAAGAAGGTCTCGGCGTCTTCAACAGTCATATCAAGAACGTCTGCTATGCTCTTGCCTTTAAACAAAACTTCTAAAGTTTCGCGATTGTAGCGTTTACCGTTACAGCTCTCGCAGGTGACGTAGACATCCGGCAAAAAGTGCATCTCTATCTTGATCACGCCATCGCCCTGACAGGCCTCACAGCGCCCGCCCTTCACGTTGAAAGAGAAGCGCCCGGGTTTGTACCCACGCGCTTTGGCTTCCGGCAGTCCGGCAAACCACTCGCGGATCGGGGTGAAGGCACCGGTATATGTGGCGGGATTGGAGCGCGGCGTGCGGCCGATGGCCCGCTGATCAATGTCGATCACCTTGTCGAGATACTGAAGCCCCTTGATCGCCTCACAGGGGGCTGGCGTTTGTTTCGCGCCGTTCAACCGCATGGAGGCGGTTTTGAACAGGGTTTCGATGGTAAGCGTGGATTTGCCGCCACCCGAAACGCCGGTCACACAACAAAACGTCCCCAGCGGATAGCTTGCGGTGACATTTTTAAGGTTGTTTCCCGTCGCACCTTCCACCACCAGCGTCTTACCATTGCCTTTGCGTCGCTCGGCAGGGATCGGGATGCTCCGTTTGCCGGTAAGGTATTGGCCCGTAATGGATTTCTTATTCTTCGCGATGCGTGCCGGCGTGCCCTTGGCGATGATCTCACCCCCGTGAACACCAGCACCTGGCCCGATGTCGAGCACATAATCCGCCTCACGGATCGCCTCCTCATCGTGTTCGACAACAATCACGGTATTGCCCTGATCCCGCAGGTTCTTCAGCGTGGTCAAAAGCCGGTCGTTGTCCCGCTGGTGCAGCCCGATAGACGGCTCGTCGAGCACATAAAGCACTCCGGTCAGCCCCGAACCGATCTGGCTCGCGAGCCGGATGCGCTGGCTTTCACCGCCAGACAAAGTGCCGGAATTGCGCGACAGTGTCAGGTAATTCAGCCCGACATTCACCAAAAAGCCCAGCCTTTCACGGATTTCCTTAAGGATCGCACGGGCGATTTCGTTTTTCTGTGCAGACAATTCCGCAGGGATGCCATCCACCCAGTCATGGGCTTCAGCAATGGACATTTCCACCACCTGCCCCACGTGCAAGCCACCAATTTTCACGGCCAGCGCTTCGGGGCGCAGGCGGTATCCGTCACAAACACCACAGTGGCGGTTGTTTTGATAGCGCTCGAATTCCTCACGAACCCAATTGCTGTCGGTTTCGCGGTAGCGCCGTTCCATATTCGGGATCACGCCCTCGAATGCGCGGGACACCTCGTAAACGCGGCCGCCTTCATCGTACCGGAACTTGATTTCTTCATCACCCGAACCGTGCAACATCAGCTGTTGCACATGGGCGGGCAGATCTCGCCACGGCAGATCCTTGTCAAATTCGTAGTGCCGCGCGATGGCTTCAATTGTCTGGCGGAAATATGGGGATTTCCCTTTCGCCCAAGGCGCCAGCGCCCCTTTATACAGGGACAATGACGGATCAGGCACGACGAGCCGTTCGTCAAAGAACAGCTCCACCCCAAGCCCATCACATTCAGGACAGGCCCCGAATGGCGCGTTGAATGAAAACAGACGCGGTTCAATCTCGGGGATGGTGAAGCCACTAACAGGGCAGGCAAACTTCTCGGAAAATGTGTGGCGCTCCGGATCACCCTCTTTGGGGGCAGTCTCAAGGATGGCAATCCCGTCTGCGAGATCAAGTGCTGTGCGCAAACTGTCCGCGAGACGTGTTTCCAGACCTTCCTTTACAACGATCCGGTCCACAACCACATCAATGTTATGGCGGAATTTTTTGTCGAGCGTGGGCGGCGTGTCCAAATCGTGAAATTCGCCATTGACCTTAACCCGCTGAAACCCCGTCTTTTTAAGCTCCGCAAATTCCTTGCGGTACTCACCCTTACGGTCCCGCACAATCGGTGCAAGCAGATAGGCCCGCGTGCCCTCTTCCATCAGCATCACACGATCGACCATCTCGGACACTTGCTGCGCCTCAATCGGCAGGCCAGTCGCGGGCGAGTACGGCGTGCCGACACGGGCAAACAACAGCCGCATATAGTCGTAAATCTCGGTCACCGTGCCAACGGTAGAGCGCGGGTTTTTCGATGTGGTCTTTTGTTCGATGGAAATAGCTGGCGACAGACCAGAAATATGGTCCACATCCGGCTTTTGCATCATATCCAGAAACTGCCGCGCATAGGCCGACAGGGATTCCACATAGCGCCGCTGCCCTTCGGCGTAGATCGTATCAAACGCCAGAGAGGATTTCCCCGAACCGGAAAGTCCTGTGATCACTACCAACTGGTCGCGCGGAATATCCACGTCAATGGATTTCAGATTATGCTCACGCGCACCACGTATTTCGATATTTTTCAGTTCAGCCAATGCTCTGCCCTAATTTGCCGATCAGACCCGACAATATCTAGGTCATCCGCCGGGGATTGCCAACAGAAAAGCGGGAACAATTCGGGAACAGTACAGGAACAGGATGTTCTACTGACAGAGGATGTCAGGAGAACAAAACGGTCCGGCAGTTATTTGCCCAGAATGACTTTGACGTAGTTGCGCGTTTCCTTGTAGGGCGGCACGCCTTTGTATTTCTCAACAGCTGCCGGACCTGCATTATAAGCCGCCAACGCCAGACGCCAGCTTCGAAACTTTGCGTATTGCTGCTTGAGATACCGCGCACCACCGTCGAGGTTCTGTCGCGGATCATGAGGGTTCACCCCCAGATGGCGGGCCGTAAACGGCATCAACTGCGCGAGACCGATCGCGCCAGCGTGGCTTTTGGCTTTGGGGTTCCAGTTACTTTCCTGTTGCACCAGACGGTTGAACAGATCCACCGGAATGCCATGCTTGCGCGCAGCGGCTTCGGCCATTGGTCTGTACACACCTTTATAGGACCCTGTGTAGCGTGGAATAAGGTCCAGACGGTTGTCCTTGGGCAGCAAACGGGCGGAGCTGGAATACTGGTTGGACAAACGCTTGTCGATCAGTTTGGAATGACTGGAGGAAATACCAAGACGGGATTTGGACGATTTCGTCACATCAGCGACAGCAGCAATCGGCCCAAGTCCAATCGCAACTACAAGACTGCCTGCAAGTATCTTTATCATTCTCGTGCCCCTGCCCGATCAAAACTCTGGCACACCCTTTACAGCGTTTTTGCCAATTTGAAAAGATATCCCCCAAACGACAGCCATGTTAGTGGTTTGTTCATTGGTTGCAGGGCACAGAGAAGATGGTTAACTACCATGCACGCAAGAAACGACAAAAGATTCGAGTTTAGGGAGAAACGCCTATGGCTGGCAGTTTGAACAAGGTTATGTTGATCGGCAATCTGGGCCGTGATCCGGAAGTGCGCAGCTTTCCAAACGGCGGTAAGGTGTGCAATCTGCGTATCGCAACCTCCGAGCGGTGGCGCGACAAGAACACTGGCGAGAACCGCGAAAAGACAGAATGGCATCAGGTCTCTGTTTTCAGCGAAGGACTGGTCCGCGTGTGTGAACAATACCTGCGCAAAGGCTCCAAGGTTTTTGTCGAAGGCCAGTTGCAAACCCGCAAATGGCAGGACCAAAGCGGCAATGACCGGTATTCCACCGAAGTCGTTCTGCAAGGCTTTAACGGCACATTGACCATGCTGGACGGACGTGACGGCGGCGGTGGCGGCTCGCAAGGTGGCGGCTACGATCAGGGCGGCGGCAACCAAGGTGGCGGTGGCTACGGCGGCGGTTACGATCAGGGTGGCGGCTATGGCGGCGGCTCCCAAGGCGGCAATCAGGGCGGCGGCAACTCTGATCTGGACGACGAAATCCCGTTCTGATCGACGCGAACCGATCTATCTTACACTAGTAAAATGGCCCCCTTTGCGGGGCCATTTTACTATGCGCATTTACCGTTTTGGAACACATGCCAGCCTACAGCGCCCGAGGGAGGTCCGCAGGGGTCTTTATAGGGAGAAAATTTCGCCGAATCCGGCCGAAATCGGGGTAGAATGATTGCCCTTATGCTGAGGCTGGTTTATAGATAGCACACTAGATATTGTGTAAAGAAGCAAGGCGGCCAGACGTGAGCGACGAGACCGAAGATCAGCCGATAACTCCACCAGAACGCCCGGTCCACGATGGCCCGACCATCTCTATCGAAGAGGAGATGAAAACCTCCTACCTCGATTACGCGATGAGCGTGATTGTCAGCCGTGCGATCCCCGATCTGCGCGACGGCCTGAAGCCGGTACACCGCCGAATTCTCTACGCCATGAACGAGACTGGCAACACGCACGATAAATCCTACCGCAAATCAGCCCGCCCTGTTGGCGATGTGATGGGGAAATACCATCCCCACGGGGATTCAGCCATTTATGACGCGCTGGTGCGGATGGCGCAGGACTTTTCCATGTCGCTGCCCCTTCTCGACGGTCAGGGAAACTTTGGGTCTATGGACGGCGACAGCGCGGCTGCGATGCGTTACACCGAAGTTCGGATGGACAAACCCGCCGCGAGCCTTCTGGCAGATATCGACAAGGATACGGTCGATTTTCAGGACAACTATGATGGCAAAGACCGTGAACCGACGGTTCTGCCCGCCCGTTACCCCAATATGCTGGTCAATGGTGCCGGTGGTATCGCGGTCGGCATGGCCACCAATATTCCGCCGCACAATCTGGGCGAAGTGATCGACGCAACCCTTGCGTTGATGAAAGATCCAGACATGGACAGCGTGCAGTTGATGGAATACATCCCTGCCCCCGATTTCCCAACTGGCGGGATCATTCTGGGCCGCTCCGGCGCGCGCAAAGCCTATACCGAAGGGCGCGGCTCCGTCATTATTCGCGCCAAGACGCGGATAGAAGAGATCCGCAAGGACCGTTACGCCATTGTCGTGGACGAGGTTCCCTATCAGGTGAACAAGGCCACAATGATCGAAAAAATCGCGGAACTGGCGCGGGACAAAAAGATCGAAGGCATCGCCCACGTTCAGGACGAATCTGACCGGATCGGTGTGCGTGTCGTTGTGGAACTGAAACGGGATGCCACGCCCGAGGTGGTTCTGAACCAGCTGTTCCGCTTCACATCATTGCAAACCTCCTTTGGATGCAACATGCTGGCGCTGAACGGTGGCCGCCCAGAGCAGTTGAACCTGCACGGTTTCCTGTCCAGCTTTATCAAATTCCGCGAAGAAGTTGTCGCACGGCGCACGGCGTTTGAACTGCGCAAGGCGCGTGAACGCTCTCATATTCTGTGCGGTCTGGCCGTGGCCGTGTCCAACGTGGACGAAGTCGTTGCTACGATCCGCAGTTCTGCCGATCCCGCAGAGGCCCGTCATCGTCTGATGACCCGTGCATGGCCTGCGCAGGATATCTCCGGTTACATCAAGCTGATTGACGATCCGAGCCATACAATCAACGAAGACGGCACTTATCACCTGTCTGAAATTCAGGCCCGCGCCATTCTGGAGCTGCGCCTACAACGTCTGACCGCCCTTGGCGTGAAAGAAGTCACCGACGAGCTGGAAGAACTCGCCGCGAAGATCACCGACTATCTGGAAATCCTGCGCTCGCGGGAACGGATCATGGCGATTATCACCGACGAACTGACCGAAGTCCGTGAGATGTTTGCCGTGCCGCGCCGTTCGGAAATTGTCGAGCATGTGGACAACATGGACGACGAGGACCTGATCGAGCGGGAAGACATGGTCGTGACCATCACCAACTCCGGCTATATCAAACGCACCATTCTTGCGGATTACCGCGCCCAGAAACGGGGCGGCAAAGGCTTGCAGGGGATGAACACCAAGGACGAAGATTTCGTTACCAACCTGTTTGTTGCCAACACCCACACGCCGCTGCTGTTCTTCACCTCCGACGGTATGGTTTACAAACTGAAAACGTGGCGCCTGCCCCCCGGTGGCCGGAACTCTCGCGGGAAGGCAATTGTTAACATTCTGCCGATCCCTGCAGGCGTGTCTATCGCTGCAATCATGCCCGTCGATGTGCCTGAAGATGAATGGGACAACCTTCATATTGTCTTTGCCACCACCGCAGGCAACGTGCGCCGCAATGCGCTGAGCGATTTCACCAACGTGAAATCCAACGGCAAGATTGCGATGAAACTGCCCGAAGATGTGGCCATCGTGAATGTGAATATCGCCACAGAGAGCGATGACTTTCTGCTGACGACTGAACTCGGCAAGGCGATACGCTTCCCTGTAACCGATGTGCGCGTCTTTAAAGGCCGCGATAGCACCGGCGTACGCGGTATCCGTCTGGCGGACGGTGATTCCGTTGTTTCGATGGCTGTTATACGCCACGTAGATGCCAGCGCAGAAGAGCGGGCGGGTTATTTCAAACGCCGCCGCGCTGTGACAGGTGAAGAGGCCGGCGTTATCGAAGACGCAGCCGAAGGCGACATCTCGCCGGAACGCTACGCAGAACTCGGCGCACTGGAACAGTGGATCCTGACCGTGACATCAGGGGGCTATGGAAAACGCTCCTCCGCCCACGAATACCGCGTCGCAGGACGGGGTGGTCAGGGCATCGCAGCAGCCAATCTGGGACGGCGCAACGACCGGATCATCGCCAGCTTCACTGTGGATGAGGACGACCAGATCATGCTGGCCACATCCACCGGCCAATCCATCCGCTGTCCAGTCTCTGGCATCTCCCGTCAGGGGCGCACCTCTTCCGGTGTAAAAGTTTTCAACACAGCCGAGGGCGAAAAAGTGGTCTCCGTGGCCTATATCGCCGAACAAGGCGATGAAGACGCTGCGGAAACAGATGGACAAACCGGTGACGCTAACGGCGATTCCGCAGCACCAACCGAAGAATAAACGCAGATTTATTTGATAAAAAATAGAAAAGGGGTTGATATCGGCTCCTTTTCTTGACGATTTACAGATCCCCGCCTACGTTCAAACTGCCATGCGGGGGGTTCGAATTACCGAACCGCGTTTGGCATTACTTGTGTGTATGGCGGTTGCGTGATGGAAAATTGGGATGATTTGCGGTTTGTGGTGGCCTTGGCGCGCTACGGAACCATGTCAAAAGCCGCCCTTCACTTGCGCACCAACACCGCCACAGTTTCACGTAGGATCAAGCGACTGAATGAAACCGCCAACACACTTTTGTTTCAAAAATCCGGCGCCGAATGGGAACTGACTACCGAAGGCCGCAGGCTATTCGAACTGGCAGCCGGTTTCAGTGATGACCTGCGCTCCTTCCATGCGACAACTCCGTCCGGCCTGCAGACGACCCAGACTGTCCGTGTCACCGCGCTTGATTTTCTTGTGTCAACGGTGCTCAGCAAATCCCTCAATGCGTTCACCTGTCAGCACCCCAATGTCACATTGGAACTGAGCGGTAACAACAACCGTGTCAGCCTTGCCTACGGTGAAGCGGATATCGCCCTGCGTCTGACCCGACCGACCGAAGGCCGCCTTGTGGCACATCGCATCGCAGACATTCGCATGGGGGTGTACGGGCCCAAAAATTACAATTCGCAGGACTGGATTGGGCTGACTTTTGATCTGGACTGGACGCCCGAGATGAAGAACGGTCTGGCTGTATTCGCACGGGAACCAAAGCTGCGAATGTCATCGTTTCAGGCGATTTTACAGGCGATCAGATTGACCGGACAACCCGGCATTCTTCCAGAGGTCATGGCAAAAGAGGCGAAAGAGCTTGAGCTTTTGCAACCTTATGAGGAAATGCGTCTTAGGGAACTATGGTTGCTTTATCACGAAACCCGTAAAGAAGACGTAGTGTTACGCAGCACCTGCCGATGGCTGGAACAGTCCTTTGCGACAATGACCGAATAGATTCAATTCTATTCAATGAATTGACAGGCATGCTGCTCCACTTTAGCATTATACGTGATCTCCCTAAAATTTCTTGCGCACTCTTGATAAATGCAAACCCGCCTTTGCATCTTTAGCGCTTTACCCTCGCGTCAGTATCCCGTCTTGTTAGGAGGGTAATTGGACCCGCTACCCATCTACTGGGTCCAATTCTGCCTTTTTTGGCAGTTTACCCGTTCCCACTGCGAACCCCTACCGCAGTGGGAACACTAAGCCCCTTTCCATTCCCTGCGACCTGTCCTAAATGCGGATGCATGAGCAAACCTATTCACATCATCGGCGGCGGTATGGCCGGCAGCGAAGCAGCTTGGCAAGCCGTTCAGGCGGGACAGCCCGTCGTTATCCATGAAATGCGCCCCGAAGTGGGCACTTTCGCGCATCAAACCGACAATCTGGCAGAGCTGGTTTGTTCCAATTCTTTCCGCTCGGACGATCATGAGGCAAATGCCGTCGGATTGCTGCATTGGGAGATGCGCGAGGCAGGCAGCCTGATTATGGAGATGGCAGAACAGCACAAGCTCCCTGCTGGCGGCGCTCTTGCTGTGGACCGCGAACCCTTTGCGCAAGCTGTTACAGAACGATTGCTGAATCACCCGTTGGTCACACTAGAACGGGGCGAAGTTTCTGAAATTCCACCGCAGGACTGGGGGCAAACAATCATCGCCACTGGACCGCTGACGTCATCGGCACTGGCGCAATCGATCCTGTCCGTAACCGACGAAAGCTCTCTGGCGTTCTTTGATGCCATCGCGCCGATTGTCTACGCGGATAGTATTGATATGTCCAAAGCGTGGTTTCAATCCCGCTATGACAAGGGTGAAACCGAAGAAGAGCGCACGGCCTATCTCAACTGTCCGATGGACAAAGAGACCTATGAGGCATTCATCGATGCGTTGCTGGACTCCGGCAAAACCGAGTTTAAAGATTGGGAAAAAGACACGCCCTATTTTGACGGCTGCCTGCCCATCGAAGTTATGGCTGAACGGGGCCGCGAAACCCTGCGGTTCGGGCCAATGAAGCCTGTCGGGCTGACCAATCCCCATCAACCCGACGTGAAACCCTATGCTGTGGTGCAACTGCGCCGGGATAATGCGCTTGGCACGTTGTTCAATATCGTGGGATTTCAAACGAAGATGAAATACGGCGAACAGGCTGCGGCCTTTGCCCTGATCCCCGGTCTCGAAAACGCGCGTTTCGCCCGACTGGGCGGCATCCATCGCAACACCTTCATCAACTCACCACGCCTGCTGGACCAGCAGATGCGCTTGAAAAACCGGCCAGATATTCGCTTTGCAGGCCAGATTTCCGGCGTAGAGGGCTATGTTGAAAGTGCCGCGATGGGTCTGCTCGCGGGTCGTCTTGCCGTCGCCGAGGCAAAAGGCAAAACGCTCGAATCGGTGCCACAAACCACCGCGATGGGCGCACTTGTGACGCATATCACCGGCGGCGCGGATGCGAAAACCTTCCAACCTATGAACGTAAACTTCGGTCTTTTCCCACCGGTGGACAACGTCAAAGGCGGGCGGCGGAACAGGAAAGACCGTTACAAAGCCTACACGGATCGAGCCAAAGCGGACTGGCAAGGTTGGCTTGGCGCTGAACAATAGGTCAGTTAGATTTGAACAACAGGAAGGGAGGTGGAAATGGTTGTTGAAAGATTCGCCCCCTCGCCCACCGGTTTCCTCCACCTCGGTCACGGCTTTTCTGCGCTGACAGCCCATGGCGGGGCAATAGCACAGAATGGCCGGTTCCTTCTGCGGATTGAGGACATCGATACCGAGCGCTCCAAACCGGAATTTGAAGCTGCCATCTATGAAGACCTGCGATGGCTTGGACTGAAGTGGGAAGAGCCGGCGTTGCGTCAGTCGGAACGGATGGATTTTTACGACGAAGCGCTGAACCGGCTTGTAAACATGGAGTTATGTTACCCCTGTTCCTGCACCCGCCGCGATATTGCCGAAGCGCTTAGCGCACCGCAAGAAGGCGCCGCGCAACAATTCGGTCCGGACGGCGTCATCTATCCCCGCACCTGTTGTGCCCGATCCATGACGCATAGAACCGACGCGGATGCCGTGCGTCTTGACATGCGCAAAGCTGTTGCAATGCTCGGCGAACGGGCGGACGCAGGCTACATCGAAATTGGTGAAAATGCAGGGTTCCACCCCTTATCTGATGAATACCTAGTCGAGTGCTGCGGTGACATAGTGTTGGCACGGCGTGACATTGGCACATCATATCATCTTGCAGTGGTGGTAGATGACGGCGCACAAGGCATCACCCATGTGACACGTGGTTCAGATATGGCACCGGCCACCCCGATCCACGTTTTGCTTCAAAACTTGTTGTCTCTACCAACACCCCTGTATCGCCATCACCGGTTAATCCGCGATGACACGGGCAAACGCTTGGCCAAACGTCACGATGCACTGGCGCTGCGCACGTTACGCGATGCTGGCTGGACGCCGGAAGACATTCGCGCCGCTGTCACGCCATAGGCTTTAACAACTCCACTTCACCATCGGTCACACTGGTGTAAAAACAGCTTCGACGGTTTGTGTGGCACGCTGCCCCTTCCTGATCCACCATCACCAAAATGCAATCCCGATCGCAGTCGATCCGCATATCGACCAGTTTTTGTGTGTGCCCCGAGGTTTCCCCTTTGATCCAGAATGAAGCGCGCGACCGCGACCAATACGTCACGCGACCGGTTTCAAGTGTTTTTGCAACCGCTTCGGCGTTCATCCAGGCAAGCATAAGCACCTCGCCCGTGTCGTGTTGTTGCGCGATGGCTGGCAACAGCCCGCGATCATCAAATTTCAGTGTGGCTGGATCAAAATTTTCCATCTCGGACCGGTTCCTCTTTCCAAAACTGGGGTTGAAGCCTAATTATAGAGGTAACACGAGAAATAGAAGGGCTGCGCGATGACTGACGCATCCGAAATGGTAAAACTCTACTCGAACCGGATACTGGCGCTGGCGGCGGATATTCCCCATTCTGAACGGCTGGAAGCACCAGATGCAAGTGAAATGAAGCGGTCTCCTTTATGTGGCTCTACCGTAACTGTAGATGTTTGCATGAAAGACGGTGTGGTTTCCGACTTTGGACAGGATGTAAAAGCCTGTGCATTGGGACAAGCCTCGGCCAGTGTACTGGGCGGCGCGGTTATGGGGCAGACCCTTGAAACCATCAGAACCGGACGCGACCAATTGGCCGCGATGTTGAAATCCGACGGTCCAGTCCCCGATGCGCCGTTTGACGGGTTAGAAGTCTTACAGCCAGCCAAGGCCTATAAAAATCGGCATGCCTCTATCCTTTTGGCGTTTGATGCAACCGTTACTGCCATAGAAAGCTTATCCCAAGCCGCGTAAAAATACTGTTAACTCACGCCAAAAAAAACGCCGCAACCTTTGTGGGCGCGGCGTAAAAGGTGTGCGGTGTCAGATTTCAGGCACGACAGAGACGGGGCAACGTCTCTGGGCCGTCAAGGGGACGGCAGGTATCACAAGGACGAGGCATCCAGATACCCAAGTGCAGCCTTACAACCGCGGACAGAGCTTAGAGGGTGTAACCGGGGAGGTGCAAAACCACGACCAACATCACAAAAATGGCACAAACGCCCACAATATCTTCAAGGACAGTGGCAGAGTTAGCATTTAAAATTCGGATCATGTCGCGGATCATAGTCAGACCTCAATGGTTATGTTCTCGTCAGTTCCCACAATGTTCCGCAAATGTTCCACTGTTGCAAGAACTAAATAGGAACACTTAACGAGTTCTTAACCAATTCCATGCTAACCAACTGATATGTAACGAAAAGATTTTTCTTGTTCCATTAGATAGAGGAGAACACGCGCCGCCTGCCCCCGTTTTGACGTCAGATCGGGATCTTCCCCCAGCAACAAACGGGCGTCATCTTGCGCCGTTTTCATCAACTCGGATTGGCGTTCCAAATTCGCTATCCGGAACCGTGGCAACCCCGACTGTGCAACTCCCAGAACGTCACCGGCCCCGCGGATTTTAAGATCTTCATCCGCGATGCGGAAGCCGTCATTGGTATCCCGCATGGTTTTCAGGCGGCGTTCTGCAGTTTTGCCAAGGGTGCCGTACATCAACAGGCAAGTTGACGCCTCGGACCCGCGGCCCACACGCCCCCGTAACTGGTGCAACTGCGCCAGCCCAAAACTTTCGGCCTGCTCAATCACCATGATGCTTGCGGTCGGGACGTTCACCCCGACCTCAATCACTGTCGTGGCGACCAGAACTTTGCTGCGACCAGTCACAAAATCCGCCATAGCAGCGTCTTTGTCCGCAGCAGGCATCTGCCCATGAACCATTCCGACATTTTCTTCGCCAAGAGCAAGACGAAGCAAGCGATACCGTTCTTCAGTTGCCGCCCAATCCTTTGTCTCGCTTTCGCCCACTAGTGGACACACCCAATAGGCCTGCCGCCCCTCTGAAATTGCATTTCGCAGGTGCGTTACGACCTCCTCAAGTCGCTTATTGGACACCAAAACTGTGTCTATCGGTTTGCGGCCAGCCGGTTTCTCATCAAGTACCGAGACATCCATATCACCGTAGTTCGCCAGCTCCAACGAGCGCGGGATTGGCGTTGCCGTCATGACCAAAACGTCCACAGCCGCCCCTTTGGCGCCAAGGTCCAGCCGCTGACGCACCCCAAAGCGGTGCTGCTCGTCAATTACGGCCAGCCGAAGGTCTTGAAATTGAACGTCTTTCTGGAAGACCGCGTGTGTACCAACAAGTATTTGTATATTGCCTTTGGCCAAAGCTTCGAGTTTCTTACGGCGCTCTGCTCCGCTATCCCGTCCGGTCAACAGTTCCAACACGACCCCTGCCTCGGATGCCAGTGGCTGCAGCCCCTCAACATGTTGGCGCGCGAGAATTTCCGTCGGCGCCATCAGCACTCCTTGCCCCCCGGATTCCACCGCAGCCAATAGCGCGATCAAAGCGACGAGCGTTTTTCCGGACCCCACATCCCCTTGCAAAAGGCGGTTCATCTTGCGCTTGCTCGCCATATCTTCTGTGATTTCCGAAAAGGCCCGCAACTGTGCATTTGTTGGCGCATAGGGCAGTGATTTCAATACCTTATTGCGCAAAGCTCCCGTACCTTTGGTCGCCAAACCAGAGGACCGCCGCTGAGAATTACGCGCCAGCGCAAGGGTAATCTGATGGGCAAAAAATTCGTCGTAGGCCAACCGTGCACGCGAAGGTGAGGTTATTTGAACATCCGCTTGGGATGTGGGCGCATGGGCCGTTTCGACTGCGGCCTTCCAGGATGGCCATCCAAATTTGGTGATTACCGACGGCGTAATCCACTCCTCCATATCAGGTAAAAGCCGCAAGGCTGAACGGGCTGCACGAAACACCTGCTTTTGGCTGACGCCGGCGGTCAGAGGGTAAAGCGGTTCGTTGGCAGGGATCGTGCCCGCAGCGTCCGGCGGCAGGATGTAATCGGGATGGACCATTTGGGCGACGCTGTCGAACATTTCGATCTTGCCAGACACCACCCGTTTTTGACCGCTTGGCAGTTGCTCTCGCAGCCAGTCAGAGCGCGCGTGGAAAAACACCAGTTGAAAACTGGTTTGACTGTCCTGAACCGTCACCCTGTATGGACGCCCTTTGATCGCGTTCGGGGTGTGAATGCCGACGACAATCTCGACCGTCACCACCGCAGGCGCTTCGACCTCAAGTATACTGGCGCGGATCTGGCGATTAATCAAACTGTGAGGGAGCAGGAACAGCAAATCACGTGGACGGTTGATGTCAATTTTAGCGTAATTCTGTGCAGATTTCGGACCGATACCCTCCAGCATGGTCAGATCCGCAAAAAGCGGGAAAAGAATTTCGGGGCGGCGGCTCATCCGGCGACCCTACCCTGTCGCACCGATCAGTTCGAGCCAATCATCCTCTGAAATTAATTCCACCCCTAAGGATTCAGCCTTTTTTGCTTTGCTGCCCGCACCCGGTCCGGCAATAACAAGATCCGTTTTGGCCGAAACCGAGCCCGAAACCTTGGCTCCTAAAGCTTCAGCTCGGGCCTTTGCCTCGGCCCGCGTCATTTTTTCGAGCGTTCCGGTGAAGACTACAATTTTTCCTGCAACGGCACTACCGGAGGTATCCGGCGCGGCAACGTCCTGCACTTGAAGTTCGCCAACCAGCCGCGAAATAGCCTCGCGGGTGTTTTGGGTATGAAATGCGTCAACCAGAGCCTCCGCCATAACGGTGCCGACACCGTCGATATTCAACAGATCCTCCCAAGCCTCGCCTGTTTTTTTACGTGCTTGGGTCATCGCGCTGAAAAAACTGTCCCAGCTGGTATAGTGACGGGCCAACATCGCCGCGCTGGTTTCCCCTACATGGCGAATACCCAACGCAAAGATCAAACGATTCAAAGGAATCTGACGCTTTTCATCGATCGCAGCGAACAGTTTGCTTGCAGATTTGTCGCCAAATCCGTCGCGGTTCTTCAGTTTGGTCAGATTTGCGGCATCGCGCTGCGACAGGGTGAAAATATCCGCCGGTTCCTTAATGGGAAGACTTTCATCATTGAAGAACATTTCCACCTGCTTGGCCCCAAGGCCGTCAATATCAAAGGCGGATCGAGACACAAAATGCTTTAGCTTTTCAACCGCTTGCGCAGGGCAGATCAACCCGCCTGTGCAGTAAGCAACGCTATCGCCTTCTTCACGGACGACATCAGATCCGCATTCAGGACACTCGGTCGGAAATTCGAAAGGGACAGAGTCCTTGGGACGTTTGGAAATATCCACATCACGAATTTTCGGGATTACATCGCCGGCGCGGTACACTTCGACCCAGTCACCGACCCTAAGATCCCGACCTTCACGGATCGGTTCGCCCTTACTGTCCTGCCCTGCAATGTAATCCGCGTTATGCAGCGTTGCGTTAGAAACGACCACGCCGCCGACCGTCACAGGATGCAACCGCGCAACGGGGGACAGCGCACCGGTTCGCCCCACCTGAATCTCAATCGCTTCGAGAATGGTATGAGCAATTTCCGCTGGAAACTTGTGGGCGATTGCCCAACGGGGTGTGGTTGCGCGATACCCAAGACGGGATTGCAAGGTGAGATCGTCCACCTTGTACACCACCCCGTCGATATCATAACCAAGCGTAGCCCGCTGTTCTTCAATAGCGTGATAATGCTCCAGCATCTGCGCAGTGTCGTCTAGCCGCTTTGTAAGCGGGTTTGTTGAAAACCCTAACGTTTCCAATCTCTTGATGGCTTCTAATTGGGTATCGGCGAGGGGTTCGGAAACCTCCCCCCAAGCATAGGCAAAAAACAATAGCGGGCGCTGTCTCGTGATATTGGAATCGAGTTGACGCAATGATCCTGCGGCAGCGTTACGCGGATTTGCGAAGGTTTTTGCCCCCTTTGCAGCCTGCGCCAGGTTCAATTTCTCAAAATCAGCGTGGCTCATATAGACTTCGCCGCGCACCTCAAGGACCGTAGGGGCACCCTTTAGGGTTTCCGGAATATTTGCAATTGTTCGCGCGTTGTTGGTGACAGATTCTCCAACCTCCCCGTCACCGCGTGTGGCAGCCTGAACCAGCCTGCCGTCTTCATATCGCAATGATAGAGACAGGCCGTCGATTTTTGGTTCAGCAGTAAAGGCTATCGTTTCGCTATCCCGAAGCCCAAGGTATTTCCTTACCCTTTGCGTGAAGTCTTCTACATCTTCATCGGAAAACGCGTTCCCCAGCGACAGCATACGCTGACTGTGTTTTATCTTTGCAAACGCATCGGAAACTGGCGCACCCACTTGATCAGAAGGGCTGTCTGTCCGTTTCAAGTCGGGGAAGCGTGTCTCTATTTCCGCATTACGCAGTTTTAGACGATCATATTCTGCGTCACTGATCTTTGGAGCATCTTTTGTGTGATAGTCGGAATTGGCCTCTGCCAGGGATTTGGCCAACCGCGCCAGCTCTTTTTCAGCCTCCTGAACAGACAATTGCGTTACCGAGCGTTCGACTGACATGATCCGATAATCCCCAAAAACTGATCGTACCGAACCGTTCTATTTGGCTGTCTGTGCCGGGTCTAGTGGGCTTTTGTTCCAATCAACAATTTGAAGACAAATTCCCAGTCCCCCGGCGAGAGCAGATCAGTCGACGGTTTCCACACCACGAACATGGCTACTCTGATCAAAACTTCGTTATGCGGAAGCCACCATTTTCACCGAATCCGCTACCTCGTCAGGGTCGCGAAGGACATAACCACGGCCCCAAACGGTTTCGATGTGGTTTTCCCCTCCCGTCGCCTCGGCCAGCTTTTTGCGCAATTTGCAAATAAACACATCGATAATCTTGAGTTCCGGTTCATCCATACCGCCGTAAAGATGGTTCAGGAACATCTCCTTTGTCAGGGTCGTTCCTTTCCGCAAAGAGAGCAATTCCAGCATCTGGTATTCCTTACCGGTCAGATGGACTGTTTCATTTCTGACCGATACAGTTTTTGCGTCCAAATTCACCACAATACTTCCGGTTTCAATCACAGATTGTGCGTGCCCCTTGGACCGGCGCACAATTGCATGGATGCGCGCCACCAGTTCTTCGCGGTGAAACGGCTTGGTAAGATAGTCGTCAGCGCCGAACCCCAACCCCTTAACCTTTTCTGAAGCGTCGTCGTTACCAGAGAGAATCAAGATGGGCGTTTGGATCTTTGCAACGCGCAACTGGCGGAGAACTTCGTGTCCGTTTATGTCCGGCAGGTTCAAGTCCAGCAGGATCAAATCGTAATCATAGAGCTTTGCAAGGTCTATGCCTTCTTCGCCAAGATCAGTGGCATAGACATTCAAGTTGGCATTAGAGAGCATAAATTCAATGCTTCTGGAGGTCGTAGGATCATCTTCAACAAGTAGAACACGCATAGCAGACTCCGGATCAATAAGATTTTTGTGGGCTCAGTATTCTACAACTTAGTTAAATATGCGTTACGCTAAGCAAGAATTTAGCAACACACGTTAAGGTTGTCCACTTAAATGATTAACATCCTCTGCAATATGCTTAGCTCCGGTATTTCTGGATTGCTGTGATCCGTAACGCCGCCGGTCCGTGGCTTTGTACTGCACTGATCCAACTGGACAGTTCGTCTTGTGTCAGGTCATAGGTCTGACAAGCCTCCCGATCTGTAATCAAACCTCCTTCCACCGCGGCGACAATCACGGCCTTGCGCCGTGCAACCCAGCGTGACGTGTTCTTAGGAGGAAGATCGGATCGGCTGAGACGGCTTCCATCGGGAAGCGTTACGGATGCAGGACCGGGGTCCTTTCTAATATACATGGGGCACCTTCTAACTATTTTCACTGTGGCCAAACTCCGCCCAAACACCTAATAACTAGTGAACCCAGCCCTTGAGAACACTTAGGGTTTTACTATATTCCATATCAAACCTGATCTATCGGCTTGGCGTTGCGGCCCGGCCCAGAGGATCGGCTCCAGAACTCCGGCGATGCGATGGCACTCGACACTCCAAAAACCGAACTGAACTCATTGGGATTCGCGAAAGCACCCAAAGATACACGCGTACTCGTCGCTATGTCTGGCGGCGTTGACAGCTCTGTGGTGGCCGCACAACTCGCCTCTGAGGGTTATGATGTGGTCGGCATCACACTACAGCTATATGACCATGGCGCGGCGCTGGCCAAAAAAGGCGCGTGTTGTGCGGGTCGTGACATTCACGATGCCCGCCGCGTGGCCGAAGAAATGGGCTTCCCCCACTACGTGCTGGACTATGAAAACAAGTTTCGGGAAAGCGTAATTGACGAGTTTGCCGACAGCTATCTTGCTGGTGCAACGCCTGTGCCCTGCATCCGCTGCAACGAACGGGTCAAATTCCGCGATCTTCTGGAAACCGCCAAAGATCTGGACGCGGATTGCATGGCGACCGGCCATTACATCCAGCGTTTCATGGGCTCGGAAAAGGCCGAACTGCACAAAGCTGCGGACGGGGATCGTGATCAAAGCTATTTCCTTTTCTCAACAAAACAGGAACAACTTGATTACCTGCGCTTCCCTCTCGGGCATCTGCGCAGCAAGGCGGAAACCCGCGAACTTGCACGTAAATTCGGGCTGCCGGTTGCGGATAAACCGGACAGTCAGGACATCTGTTTCGTGCCAAACGGATCTTATGCTTCAGTGATCGAAAAGCTGCGCCCCGGTGCCGCAGACCCCGGTCAGATTGTACATCTGGACGGTGAGGTTCTGGGCGAACATAAAGGTGTGATCCACTATACGGTGGGCCAACGTCGCGGCTTGGGGATCGGGGGGCGTGAACCGCTGTATGTGGTCAAGCTGGACGTTGACAAAAAGCACGTTATCGTCGGCCCGAAAGAGGCACTGGCAACGCGCAAAGTGCCTGTACGGGAAATCAACTGGCTTGGTGATGAACCCTTTGAAAGCCGTGAAGAATGGCATGTTTCGGTGCGCGTCCGCTCTACTCGCGCGCCCAAAGAGGCGATCGTCCGTCCGCTGTCTGCCACCGAGGCAGAGGTCGAATTATTGTCGCCCGAAGAAGGGGTTGCGCCCGGACAGGCCTGTGTTTTCTACGAAACCGAAGGCACCCGCATTTGGGGTGGCGGCTGGATCTGGCGCGGTTACTAAATTCTGTCCTATTAGGCACCTGTTAACTCCTGCGGCCTAAGCTGTGCGTCTCGCAGCCTAGGAGGACCGGATGAAAGGTGTCGTATTTGTAGAACTATTGTCTCTGGCGGATTCCCTTATCGGGGAAGAGGCCGTTGATGACGTTCTCAATTCTACTGAACTGGCGTCTGGCGGGGCCTATTCTGCGGTGGGAAACTATTCTTGCAGCGAATTGATGGCCCTGCTGGGCGCGCTTTCCCAGCACGCTGGCACCACGCCCGAAATTCTACAGACAATTTTCGGAAAATGGATTTTTCGCAGATTCGCGCAAACACACGCCCCGTTCATGGAAGGAAAAGAAACCGCCTTTCAGATGCTCGATTCTATAGAGGGTGAAGTCCATGTAGAGGTACGCAAACTTTACCCCGATGCTGAACTTCCAAGCTTTGCGACCCGTTTCCTAAGCCCGCAGAGCTTTGAAATGATCTATATTTCGGAAAGACCCTTGGTAGATTTCTGCCAAGGCATGATAGAGGCCTGCGTGGAACATTTTGGCGAAACAGCCTCGGTTCTGCGAACTCCGGTCCGATCAGAGACGGGTTCAGGTGCGACTTTTACCATACGACTGAACTCCCCACTGGCCGCCTAATGGATTCACAGACCGCGCCCCGACCAAAAGACACCGTCTCACGGCGACGCTACGACCGTGAAAGAACTGCACGTCTGGAAGCGGAGTCTTTGCTGGACATTAAGAGCCGCGCCCTTTGGGAGGCGAACCAAAGGCTCATCCGGCAAGCAGACGAATTGGAAAAAATGGTGGGCGCCCGCACCACTGAACTTCACCACGCGATGGAGGTTGCGGAGGCCAGCAACCGGGCCAAAAGCGTCTTTCTTGCGAGTATGAGTCACGAAATACGAACGCCATTGAATGGCGTGCTTGGCATGGCGGAAGCCCTAACTGATACCGCGCTGTGCGCTGAACAACAGGAAATGACGAACACCATTCTCGAAAGCGGCGGGCTGCTGCTGTCAGTGCTGAGCGATATTCTCGATGTTTCCAAAATCGAAGCGGGCGAGCTGACAATCGAACAAATCCCATTCGATCTCGTGGCGCATTTTAACGCCGCAAAACAGCTTTACGCGATGAAAGCGGTGAAGCGGAACTTGCAATTTGACATAAAACTTGCGCCGTCCGCCGGTGTCTGGATCAAAAGCGATCCAGTCCGCCTGCGCCAAGTGGTCGGTAATCTGGTTTCCAACGCCCTAAAATTTACCAGTGAGGGTAAGGTCTGTGTGCGGGTGGATCTAGAGAGAACAACGAAAGGGGCGTTCCTAAAAACTAGCGTCCGCGATACCGGAATTGGCATTCAGCAGGACAAGCTCAGAAATCTGTTTCAACCTTTCAAACAGGCAGACGATTCCATCACACGAAATTTCGGGGGAAGCGGTCTTGGATTGGTCATCTCCCGTCAGATCTGCCGCCTGATGGACGGGGACCTGACAGTCAATAGCACATTTGGCGAAGGATCAGAGTTCGTCGCCAGTATGAAGGTAGATCCAGCCGTCCGCTCTATAGAACCGACACCCCAAGAAGACGATCAGGCGTTCCGTTTCATGTCTTCCCGGCAGTGGCGAATCCTAGTGGCTGAAGACAATCGAACAAATCGGTTGGTGCTGGAAAGACAGCTAAAAGACTTGGAACTGGATTTGGTTCTGGTCTCAAACGGCGCAGAGGCAGTTGAACTGGCAACGGCGCAGACCTTCGACCTGATCTTGATGGACATTAACATGCCAGTGCTTGGGGGCATGGAAGCGACTGCAAGAATCAGGCAATGGGAAAAAGACACCGCGCGCGCGCCGTCTCCCATACTTGCGTTAACGGCAAATGCGATGACCTATCAAATTGCCGAATACCTTAACGGGGGAATGGATGGCCATCTGTCCAAACCGATTAAGAAAAGCGTATTATTACGCACTCTCTCTGACTCGCTTCGTTCGGTCACAGAGCGTGGATGCATTCCATAAGGAACAGTAACCGGACCCGGATTTTACAGGTCCGGCGTAGCACTGCCGTTTCTCTTTCCGCTGACGGTCGCTACCAACGCAGCGACCGCGATCACCCGGAGACGTTAAACGAAAGCGTCAGGCTCAGAGGCTTTACGCTCTTCCATATAAGCTTGTAGCGCTTCATCAATAGCAGGGTCCAGCGGTGGCTGTGTATATTCACCCATCATCCGCTCCACCCGCTCGCTCGCCAACTGCATCGTATCTTTGCCACCTTCGTCCGACCAGGTTTCAAAAGGTTTGTAATCCAGAAGCTGCGATTTCCAGAAACTGTCCTTAAAGTTTGCCTGCGTATGCGCACACCCAAGATAATGCCCCCCTGGTCCGACCTCACGCACCGCGTCAAGCGCCTGCCCGTTTTCAGACATGTCGACACCTTTAGCGATAGAATGCAGAACACCCAGTTGGTCCGCGTCCATAACAAATTTTTCAAAGGACGTGACAAGACCGCCTTCCAGCCAACCAGCCGCATGCAAACAGAAGTTCACACCACCAAGCAAAGCCGCATTCAGCGTGTTTGCAGTTTCATAGGCGGCCTGTGCATCAGGCAATTTGGACCCGCAGAGCGCCCCACCGGACCGGAACGGCAACCCTAAACGACGCGCAATCTGACCGGCCCCGTAAAGGATTTTCGATGCTTCCGGTGTTCCGAAGGTTGGAGCGCCGGAATTCATGTCGATCGACGATACAAAAGCCCCGAAAATCACCGGTGCGCCAGGATTGCAAAGCTGGTTGTAGGCCACACCGGCCAATCCTTCGGCCATAACCTGCGCCAGCGTACCCGCAACCGAAACCGGCGCCATTGCGCCCCCAACGATGAAGGGCGAAACGATGCAGGCCTGATTGTTCTTGGCATAAACCTCCATCGCACCCATCATGATTTCATCAAACGTCAGCGGAGAGTTGATGTTGATGAGAGACGTCATCACCGTTTTGTTTTCAAGGCTGCCACCGAACAGGATTTCGGACATTTTAACCGAGTCCACCGCCCGCTCCGGCGCAGTCACAGACCCCATATAGGGTTTGTCCGACAGGGTCATATGGGCGTAAAGCATGTCCAGATGCCGCTTGTTCACCGCGATGTCAGTCGGTTCACAAACGGTTCCACCGGAATGGTGCAACCACTTCGACATATAGGTCAGTTTCACCATCTTCTGGAAATCCGCCATAGTGGCATACCGCCGCCCGCCGTTCACATCGCGCACAAAAGGCGGGCCGTATACAGGGGCAAGCACCATGGAATTTCCGCCAACGCGCACGTTCCGGTCGGGGTTTCGCGCATGTTGTGTGTACTCAGAAGGAGCGGTTTTTATCAGCTCGCGAGCCAATCCACGGGGGATCCGCACCCTTTCTCCATCCACATCCGCACCCGCATCAGCCCAGCGTTTCAGCGCGCCCGGATTGTCCGGGAAATGGACGCCTATTTCTTCAAGGATGGTTTCTGCATTGTTTTCGATAATCTCCAGCGCCTCTTCGGTCAGCACCTCGAAATTCGGAATGTTGCGCTCGATGTATTTCGCCACTTCAAGCCGCACAGTTGTGCGATCGGCGCGACGGGCAGCGCCGCCTCCACCACCACGGGTTCTTCGACGGGTTGCTGGCGCGGCTTCAGACATCTGGGATCACCTTATGTTCACATCATTAAAAGTTGGTTTAGCGTTTTCCTGCGGACGGTAAGGTGTAAATTCGCCCGTTTCTGGCACAAAGCGACATGGCGGGTCAGAATTGGGCTGCTGTGGGAAAATTTCCCGTCATTTCGCCCCGCATACAGCCCGCCCGCGACGAATGTGACCTTGCGCGAATCCCAGCTATTTACTATGGGCTTGCCATGACAGATCATGCCCCCCTCCCCGCTGAAACCTTCGACCACGAGAAGCTGCTGATTATTGATTTCGGCTCTCAGGTTACGCAACTGATTGCCCGCCGCCTGCGCGAGCTGAACGTCTATTGTGAAATTCATCCGTTCCAGAACGTAACAGAAGAATTTCTTGAGGAGTTCGCCCCCAAAGCGGTGATCTTTTCAGGCGGGCCGGCCTCTGTTATGACCGAAGGCTCGCCGCGACCGCCCCAGAAGGTGTTTGATCTGGGCATCCCAATCCTTGGCATCTGTTACGGCCAGCAGGTTATGATGCACATGTTGGGCGGTACAGTGGAACGCGGGCATGGCACGGCAGAATTCGGGCGCGCCTACGTGACACCGCGGGACGAACGGATTGATCTTCTGAATGGCTGGTTCCTTGAAGAGCGGGAGCAGGTTTGGATGAGCCACGGTGATCACGTCAGCGCCATTGCTCCCGGTTTTGAGGTATATGGCACATCCCCCAACGCACCTTTTGCGGTGACTGCGGATCTGGATCGCAACTTCTTCGCGGTGCAATTCCACCCCGAAGTACACCACACGCCAAATGGCGCGACTTTATATGAAAATTTTGTCAAACTTGCCGGATTCAGTGGCGACTGGACAATGGGGGCTTACCGCGAACAGGCGATTGCGACGATCCGCGAACAGGTTGGTGATGCAAAAGTGATCTGCGGGCTCTCTGGCGGTGTCGACAGTTCTGTGGCAGCGGTGCTGATTCATGAAGCGATCGGCGATCAGCTGACCTGTGTATTTGTCGATCATGGCCTGCTGCGTCAGGGAGAGGCTGAAGAAGTCGTGAAAATGTTCCGCGACAACTACAACATGCCTTTGATCCACGCTGACGAACAGGAATTGTTCCTCGGCGAGCTCGACGGGCAGTCCGATCCGGAAACCAAACGCAAGATTATCGGCAAGCTGTTCATTGATGTGTTTCAGAAACACGCTGGTGAAGTGGGTGGCGCAAAGTTTCTTGCACAAGGAACGCTTTATCCGGATGTGATCGAGAGTGTGTCTTTCTCGGGTGGTCCATCTGTGACGATCAAAAGCCACCACAATGTTGGAGGATTGCCAGAGAAGATGGGGCTGAAACTGGTGGAACCTCTGCGTGAGTTGTTCAAAGACGAGGTTCGCGCGCTGGGCCAGGAGCTCGGCCTTCCGCTGAGCTTTATCGGGCGTCATCCCTTCCCCGGACCCGGCCTTGCCATTCGCTGCCCCGGTGAAATTACCCGCCCGAAACTGGAAATTCTGCGCAAAGCCGATGCGGTTTATATCGACCAGATCCGCAAGCACGGACTTTACGATGAAATCTGGCAAGCCTTTGTCGCCATTCTTCCGGTGAAAACCGTGGGGGTCATGGGCGACGGGCGGACTTATGATTATGCTTGCGCGCTGCGGGCTGTGACATCTGTGGACGGGATGACGGCAGATTATTATCCGTTCAGCCATGAATTCCTTGGCGAAACCGCAACGCGGATCATCAATGAAGTCGAAGGCATCAATCGCGTGACCTATGACATCACATCAAAACCTCCGGGCACTATTGAGTGGGAGTGATCCCGTTCCGGTAAATTCCGAGCGCTCCGCGCGGGGATATTTGAACCAAAAAGAGACGCGCTGCAGGACACACCTGCGGCGCGTTTTTCCGTTTCAGAAACTGAGTGCGCGTTGCAGTTTGTAATAGCGTGCCAGCATCGTAACGGCCGCCAGTGTCAGGCCTATCACCAGCCCGCCCCAAACGCCTTGCGCACCGTATCCCATCGGAAAGCCGAGGATATAAGCCATAGGCGCGCCGACACACCAATAGCTGAAGACGGCCAGAACCATAGGGACGGTGGTATCCTTGATCCCGCGAAGCATCCCGAGCGCTGCAACTTGGGTGGCGTCAACGATCTGGAACGCGGCCGAGATCATCAGGAGCAACACGCCCATTTCGACAATCGCGGGGAGGTTCGGTTCAGACGGATCCAGAAACAACCGCATCAAGGGACGCGGGATGGTCAGATACAGCGTCATCGTCACCAATGAAAACAGGAACGCCCCCCATATCACCACGGCGGCGGCGCGGGACAGGCCGAGCTTATCCTTGCGCCCCAAAGCGCGACCCGCGCGGATCGTTCCCACGTTGGAGATTCCAAGCGGCACCATAAAGCCGACTGAAGTGATTTGCAGAACCACCGCATGGGCTGCCAGCGCCACTGTGCCCGACCATCCGATCATAACCGTAGCGGCTGAAAATAACCCGGTTTCCGCAAGCAGGGTCAGCGAGATGGGCCAACCGAGTTTGAAAGTCTCGACAAATGCCTCGCGGTCAAAGCGGAACGGGTTCAGAAACAGGTCGTATTTTTTCAGTGCTGGCAAGACCCAGCAGTAATATAGCAAAAAGACGAAATCGATTGTAATCGTGAGGATAGAGGCCCAAGCCGCCCCGCGCGCCCCCATTTCCGGAAAGCCGAAATTCCCGAAGATGAACGCATAGTTGAAGATCACATTGGCCCCGGCTGCAACCAGCGTTGCGATCAGGACCACTTGGGCCCGTTCCAGTGCCGAGAGGTAGCTTTTCAACACCATGATCCAAAGCGCGGGGAACAGTCCGAACACCGCGATTCGCATATACTCTGAAGCAATCCGCGCCAGATGTTCCTGCTGCCCGAGAAACAGAAGGATCGTTTCGATATGCCAGAGCGGAACAGCCAATAGCAGGCCGTAAAACAGCACCAGCCAAGCCCCCATACGCACTGAACGGCGGACCTGACGATCATCCTCGGCCCCAATGGCACTCGCACAGAGCGGCATCACCGCAAAGGCAAAGCCGGACCCGACGATAAACACGACAAAGTATGCCTGCGTGGCCAGAACGACCGCCGCCAGCGCATCTACCGAATACCAGCCAAGCATGGCCACGTCGGTGATATGGGTCAGCATCTGCGCGATATGGCTCCCCACCAGGGGCAAACCAAGCAGCAGGGACGCGCGGATGTGGCCTCGCCAGGACATGGGGGGAATCGTATTCATAGGGCTTGCTCTGTTAACGGTTTCGATGATGTGACCGGCCCGACAGGAGAAATTTCCCGACCGTAGCTAGGGACAGGCACCTAGTGGATAGTGTGCCAGCACACCATGATGGTCGGACCCCAGAAGATCAAGGGTTGATACCCGCCCTTCGCACCCCTTGGGGGCAAGCACATGGTCTATTGGAACCATCACGTGCCCCTCCACCAGAAAGGTATCGACAGTCCGCCCGACCCGCTGGGTTCGCGTTGCCGTTTCGATCCGCGTCATCGTGTAGGACCAAGGCACCATGTTAAAATCCCCCCCCAGCACCACAGGCCCTGTTAACTTTTCAAGGACCGGTAGAATCCGCGTGACTTGTTCGGCCTGTTCCAACGGAAACGGCCAGCGGAGATGCAATGTCACCAGCCAGACCGGGCCTTCCGGCGTTACCACCTGCACTGCCAGCAACCCGTGGCCGGGCATACAAACGCGGCTGTCCGGTACCATATCAAACCGGCTTGCCAGCGCGATGCCCCGGTCATCTTCGCCAAGACAGACACTTTGTGTCGGATAGTCGTCCTCTAGCGCCACCATCAACCCGTCAGAGCGCGGGGTCATTTCCTGTAGCGTGATAAAATCGGGGCTCTGCTGCTTAATGTCGGCGATGATTTCGGCAGGATCGTAGAGCACATAGAGCAGATTTTTCTGATAGTGCGTGTAAGGCAGATCACCGTCGGGCTGCGGTGCATCATAGCTCCATAAAATTGTGCCACTGGCCGCAACAGCCATGACAGCTGCGCCAAGCCCGCTGCGACGCCAGTTTAACAGAAAAAGCCCGCCACCACAGATCAAAGAGATAAACCCGAGATACAGGCGGAACACTGCAAGGCTGTCACCAAGCGGATGCACCGCCCCGCCGGCACTTGCAACCAGCAGGATCGGGGGAACAAACAAGATACAAACAGCGGCCTTTTTCATCACGGTGTCATGGCGCAACTGGAAAAAAGGTGCAATGGTTTCTTATAATTGCCACAGTCTGGCCCTTAAATGGCACCACCGTTTGGTTAAATAATTTTAAGTTAAAGTAAATTCACGTGTCCGAGGTTGGTATGAGCCTGTTTTTTAGATACTACGCATTTTTTGCCCTGTCATTGATGTTGCCTGTCTTTGTGCTGTTGCCTTGGGGAGACGAGAGCAATCCGCTGAACCTTTTGATCCGGTTAATGCTGCTTCCATCCTATTGCTGCGCTGTGATTGTTATTCTGGTCGGCCTGGTTCCTGGGCGTCTTGGGGAGGCAATGCGCACCGCTACCACCGAATCCGAGGAACTGGAGGCATGGCTTGCCCCGATTTTCACGATCACCGCCTTCCTTTGGGCCGGCCTGCATCTGATCGGCGTGTTGGTTCTGAAGGAGTTTAACGACAGCTATCCGCTGGTTTATCTGTGTCTTGGACTCAGCGCGCTGGCATTGGCTGGTTGGATCGGATCAATCGCTTACCGATCTGTGGGACAACAAACGGTTGCCGCACTCTGAACGGGGCAGTTTCAAACCCACTCTGCATCTTGCGCCGACCCGCCCTCTTTGGTCTAATGCACACAACCAAAGAGCCAGCAGGAATCGAGCAATTATGGCCGCAGATGATCTCTTCCGTGAAAAAGCGGAACAATCCTACGACGCCTCCAGCATTCAGGTGCTGGAAGATATGGAGCACGTGCGCCTGCGCCCCGGCATGTATATCGGCGGCACAGATGACCGCGCGCTCCATCACATGGTTGCCGAGATCGTGGACAACTCCATGGACGAGGCAGTCGCCGGTCACGCCAACTGGATCGAAGTTGAGCTGAACGCAGATTTCTCGGTTACGGTGCGGGATAACGGGCGCGGCATTCCGATTGATCCCCATCCCAAAGACCCCAGCAAATCGGCGTTAGAAATCATTTTCTGTACGCTGAATGCGGGTGGTAAATTCAACGGCGACAACTATGAAACATCGGGCGGTTTGCACGGGGTCGGCAGTTCGGTTGTCAACGCGCTGAGCGATCATGTCCGTGTCGAAGTTGCCCGCAACCGTGAACTTTTCGCAATGGAATTCAGCCGCGGCATCCCGCAAGGATCCCTGCAAAAGCTGGGACCGACCCAGAACCGCCGTGGCACATCCGTGACCTTCCACCCCGACGCAGAGATTTTCGGGGCCGCAGCACGGTTCAAGGCCAAGCGGCTTTACGACATGTCAAAGTCCAAAGCCTATTTGTTTTCCGGCGTTGAAATTCGCTGGAAATGCGATCCGTCCTGCCTTGGCAAAGATGACACCACCCCCACGAGCGACAGCTTTCATTTTCCCAACGGTCTGGCGGATTATCTGGCAGAGCGTCTTGAAGGGTCCTCTACATATTCCGAGCGTCCGTTTGCGGGCCATGTGAATTTCGCCGAGAAATTCGGCGCTGGTGAAGTGGGCAATGTGGACTGGGCGATCAACTGGACCCCCGCACGGGATGCGTTTACGCAGTCCTATTGCAACACGGTCCCGACCCCCGAAGGCGGCACCCATGAAGCGGGTTTCTGGGCTGCGGTTCTTAAGGGCATCAAGGCTTACGGCGAGCTTGTCGGCAACAAAAAAGCCACCCAGATCAACCGCGATGATGTGATGGGCGGGGGCTGTGCGCTTGTGTCAGTCTTTATCCGCGAACCAAAATTTGTGGGACAGACCAAAGACCGTCTGGCCACGGTTGAAGCGCAAAAGCTGGTTGAAAACTCTGTAAGGGACCATTTTGACAACTGGCTGGCTGCCGATACCAAAGCGGCGGGCGCCATTCTTGATTATATGGTGCTGAAGGCCGAAGAACGTATGCGCCGCCGTGCTGAGAAAGAAACACAGCGCAAGTCGGCAACGAAGAAACTGCGCCTGCCCGGTAAACTGGTGGATTGCACCAACAAAGACCGCAGCGGCACTGAATTGTTTATCGTGGAAGGTGATTCTGCGGGGGGATCGGGCAAAGGCGCAAGAGATCGCAAAACGCAGGCTCTGCTGCCGCTTAAAGGTAAAATCCTGAACGTCCTTGGTGCGGCCAGCGGTAAGCTGACCTCCAATCAGGAAATCAGTGATCTTTGCGAATCCCTTGGGGTTGGCATGGGCACGCGGTTTAACATCGAGGACCTGCGCTACGAAAAAATCATCATCATGACCGATGCGGATGTGGATGGCGCCCATATTGCGGCGCTTTTGATGACGTTTTTCTTCACCCAGATGCGCCCGCTGGTGGATGGCGGTCATCTGTACCTTGCCTGCCCGCCTCTGTTCAAACTGACCCAAGGGGCCAAAACCGTCTACGTCCTGGACGAGGCTGAACGCGACCGCTTGCTGGCTAAAGGTTTGGGCGGGCGCGGTAAAATCGACGTATCGCGGTTCAAAGGTCTGGGCGAAATGAACGCCATTGACCTGAAAGAGACCACGATGAACCCCAAAACCCGCCAGTTGATCCGCGTGTCTGTGGATGACGACGAACCGGGCGAAACATCCGATCTGGTGGAACGTCTGATGGGGAAAAAACCCGAGCTGCGGTTTGAATATATCCAGCAAAACGCACAGTTTGTGGAAGAACTGGACCTCTGAACCTTTGGCGGGCAGCGGGATTGCCCTGCCTTTGATATGAACTATATCAGGATCAGCCGCGATGAAACGGAACCTGTTATGCGAAACGCCTTGAAACCTGCCCTACTCTCTATTGCCGTGCTGGCGCTGGCTGCCTGTGAAACCCCTGCGGAAAAACAGCAGCGCCTGACCCAGCATAACGGTAAGACTGTCGAACAGGTCATGGCGTCCCTTGGCACGCCCGTCAGCAGCACTTCAACCCAAGCCGTCTGGGAGCGTCGCAACAGTTACGTGGTGCGCCATCCGGAGTATGAACGTATCGGCGGCGTGATGCTGTTGGTGGGATACGACAACCAGATCGTGAACCAGAAGTGTCTTTATGTGGCGGACTTGCAAAACAACCGTGTGGTGTCGAGCACGCTTTCTGGCACCGGTTGTTATAAAATGTTGCCCCCAACTGGTGGTTGACAGCTTGGCGCGGCACAAAAACCACGCCTCGCCCCTGCTGCACTGCTGCTTCCATAAACCCCTTTATCTCCGGTGCTTTACCGCCTAGCTTTTGCGCTGTTGCAAAAACGACCAATTTGCGACAGGGACAAGAAGGACTGATCTATGAAAACGCTGCTGAGTGCCGGATGCCTTGCCATAATGGCGGCCACTTCTGTGCAAGCCGAAACTGTTAATCGACGAGCAGAATGCGATGTCTGGGAACATGTGCCAGCCTCTGACGCCCTTGGAACAGCACCCACTGCGCTTTTGTTTTGTAACCGCGAAAGCGAAAAATGGCTCGCCCTGCGGATTGAATGCGATGCTGAAAACGTGCGGATGGTGATGCGCTACCGTCCGGGATTTGACTATACACCGCCAAAGCTGGACGAAGATGAAAACACCGGCGCACAGGCTGGCGATTTGCTTAGCCCTGAAGATCAGGAAGCAGCCAGAATCGTTGCAGCGATCCCTTATGACGACGGCGGTATCAAAACCATCCCTTCCGGCATCGATGACGGTCCGGCAGAGATGGTGTTTATGGATTTCAGCTCATTCGGTTACACCGGCGTCGCACATTACGATCCAACTTCAACGGATTGGGAAATAGAGGAAAAAGAACCTCTATCCCCCGTGTTCAGCCGCCTGATTTCCGGAAATTACGCCGACATCAAATTGCTGGCCTATGGCACAACAGAGCGTTTCCCGTTGCGCGGTTCCAGCAAGGCCTTAAGCCCAGTTGTCGAAACCTGCCGGATCGCCAAACGAAACGCAGAGCGGAATTAAACCCGCCCGACCTGTTTATTGATCCATCAGCGCCTGACACCGTGTCCACAGGGCCGTATCTATTAAAACCTCAGTGGGTATTTTACGCTTGGCACCCGGCAATCGGGCCCCCGGCTGGTCTGCAACCGCATCCGCCACGCGGGCCAGACGGTCATAAAAGGCATCGCCGGAATAACCTTTCGGATCAATCAGCAGGTAAAACTGCCCCAAATTATGGGGGGCGCCATCAGTCGCTTTCAGTCCTTTAACGTCCAGCGAATTTACTGATCCGGTTACGGCCGCGGCCAGAACCTCTACCATTAGACCGAACCCCCAGCCCTTATGGCCACCGGTCGACACCAGCGAACCTTTAAGCGCCGCGTTCGGGTCCTGCGTCGGGTTGCCGTCCGCATCCACCGCCCAGCCGAGCGGGATAGACTCCCCCGCGCTCGCTGCCATGGTAATCTTTCCCAAAGCTACAGCAGAGGTTGATTGATCAAACTGAAAGGCAACGCCGCCATCCTTGGCCGGTACCGCCAGCGCCATCGGGTTGGTCCCAAGCACCGCTGCATTGCCGCCGGGTGGGGAAACGACTGCCGAAGCATTGGTAAACCCGATCCCGATCAAACCGGCTTGCGCAATTTGTTCGGTAAAATACCCAAGCGATGTGCAGGTATGGGAATGACAGATTGCAAGGCTCGCCGTGCCCATTTCCTGCGCCGTTTCAACAGCAACAGGCAGACCACGCGCAAAGGCTGGCTGGGCGAAACCCAACCCAGCATCCACTTTGACATTGGCAGGTTTGGGCTTGGATACGACCGGCTCTATCTGCCCGTTGACCCGACCGGACCGCAACTGCGCGCAATAACTCTCCAGATAATACAGCCCGCAAATCAGATTGCCCGTAGCCTCTGCCTTGCGCACCGCTTTGGCCACTTCTGCTGCGATCCAATCCGCAGCACCATGTTTCACCATCGCCTGTTTCGTCGTCGCTTCGATCTCGTCCAGCGTTACGGTCAGCTTTTGCGCGCTTCCTGCCATATTTGCACCACGTCCTTCACGTTTAATGGAATACTCTGAGAGCAGTCTTGCACGGAACCGGGGGTGCGCGAAAGCTTGGGAGTGGGGGCTGGCTCGGCTATTTGACCTTTTTTGCCGAAATGCCCGCGCGCCGTGTTATGCGGGGCGTGATATGCCTCGGCAATGGTCAGTACGGGTGCATAACAGGAATCAGTCCCAAGCAACAGATCGCTCCACGCATCGCGGGTTTTTGTGGCAAAAATCGCTGCGAATTCTTCGCGTACCGCAGGCCAGGTGCTGCGATCCATCTGGGTTTTCGCCAGTTCCGCGTCCGCACCAATGCGCGCTAGCAATTCGGCATAAAACTTAGGCTCGATAGCCCCGACTGCCGCGTGGCCTCCGCAAGCGCATTTATAGACGCCATAAAACGGTGCCGCGCCGTCCAGAATGTTGGACTCGCGCCGGTCCTCCCAAGCATTTCCTTGCTGCATGGCATAAATCATCGACATCAGATGCGCCGTGCCATCGGTGATCGCCGTATCCACCACCTGCCCCAATCCCGAGCGGGTTGCTTCAAACAGTGCGCAGACGATACCATAGGCCATATACATGCCACCGCCACCGAAATCTCCGATAAGGTTCAATGGGATAACTGGTGTATCCCTTGGCCCGATTGCATGCAGCGCGCCTGACAGCGCAATATAATTGATGTCATGCCCCGCCGCATGGGCAAGCGGTCCGCTTTGCCCCCAGCCGGTCATCCGACCATAAACCAACCGCGGGTTCAGGGCGGAAACCTCATCCGGGCCGAGCCCCAAACGCTCCATCACACCCGGACGCATGCCTTCAATTAACGCATCAGCCGAACCGAGCAGCGCCTTCACCGTGTCAATATCGTCCGCATCTTTCAGGTCCAGTTCCACAAAACTGCGGCCCCGATCCAGAATGTCATACTTCAGCCCCATCAAATGTTTCAGGCCCGGACGCTGAATGCGGATTACCTCTGCCCCCATATCCGCCAGCGTCATAGCCGCGAAAGGCGTTGGCCCCAGTCCGGCAAATTCCACAATCCTGACCCCGTGCAATGGACCGTTTGACATGATCTTCCTCCTCATTTCTTGTGGATTCGATACCCGTTTTCCCAAACTCCAGCCAGTTAAAAGCAATTTCCCGCCATTTACGTTGCGCACAAGGCCGCATTGGGATGACAGAGCTGTCAAAAGCGCGTATTATGCGCCGCAGGGCCGGCATCAGACCGGTTGAGCAGTAATCAGGAGACATCCCATGACAGGATGGAGCAGGCGCACTTTTTTGATGGGTGCAACCGCAGGTGGATTGAGCGCCTGTTCAGGCGGAACACGCAGCGACGCACGGTTCAAAATCGACGATGACGTCAGCGCGGCTGTGCGACAAATGCAAACCGAACTTCCCTTCACACGATCCCTAATGGCCAACGCCGCCGGTGTCTTGATGATGCCGACCGTAACGAAGGCCGGTCTGATCGTTGGGGGCGCGTATGGTAAAGGGTCCCTGCTGATCGGGCAGGCGCCGGTGGATTATTACGAAGTATTCGCCGCTAGCTATGGCCTGCAGGCCGGTGCGCAACAGTATTCTTCGGCCCTGTTTTTTATGGATTCCGATCACTTGCGCAAATTCCGTGAACGGCCAGGCTGGACCCTTGGTGCAGACGTAGAATACACGCTGATTGACAACGCGGGCGCGGCTGGCGTGGACAACAACACGATTGACGACGCGGTTTACGCGGTTGTGTTTAATCAGGCTGGTATCCTGCTCGGGATTTCGATCGAAGGGTCCAAATACAACCGGATCATCCCATAAGGTCCCGACGAGCCAAGAATTTGAGAAAGCCCGCACGGTCCAGTAACCGGCGGGCTTTTTTATACCTGAAACAAGGGCGGCTTAATCCTGATACCACCAGACATCTGGCAGGAAACCGGTCCAGTCTCCGTAAACCGGCAGGCGTTCGGGGTAATGCAGCTTCGCATCATGGGCGAGAAAGCTGACCGGATTATACCAGATCGGGATCACATATCGTCCAGTGGTCAAAACCCGGTCCAACGCCCGCACAGCCGCATTGAACACCTCGGCGTCGCGGGTTTCCAGCATAGTGTCGATCATCGCATCTGCCGCCGCGCTATCCATTCCCATATAATTGCGGGTGCCCGGCGTGTTGACCCCGTCCCGCCCCCAGTAAAGCCGCTGTTCGTTGCCCGGCGACAGGGACATATAGCGGGTGAAATGGACCATATCGTAATCATAGTCCTTCAGCCGTTCGCGATGTTGCACCGGATCAATCAGCTTCAATCGCGCCTCAATCCCAAGCCGTTTAAGCGCATCCACAAAGATACCCATGATGGCTTCGTTTTCGGTGGCAGTGTTTTTCAACAGGATTTCAAAGGTGAACGGCTCTCCTGCGTTATTGACCAGAACGCCATTGTTCACCGTCCATCCAGCTTGCTCCAGCAACTTCGCGGCTTTGCGCAGATTGCGCCGGTTGCGCCCCGATCCGTCGGATTTTGGCAGGTGGTATCCGGTCAGGGCGTCTGTTGGCAAACTGTCCTTGAACGGTGCAAGGAGGCTGTGCACCGCGTCATCAGCTTCTCCGTCCTTCATAGAAAGCTGACTGTTCGAAAAGTAGCTGGTAATCCGTGGAAGCCCCCCGCCGTTCAGGGCCTGGTTGATGAATTCAAAGTTAAACGCATGCATCATCGCATCGCGCACACGGATATCCGCAAAAATCTCGCGCCGTGTGTTCATCACAAATCCGGTCATGCCTGTCGGTCTGGCGTGTGGGATCTCGGATTTCACGATCTCACCCGTGGTCGCTGCCGGAAAGTTATACTCCTGCAACCAGCGTTGCGCGTTGCCTTCACGAAAGACCGATAGCGCGCCTGCTTTGAATGCCTCAAAGATCACGCTTTGATCGGTGTAGTAATCGTATTTGATCTCATCCAGATTGTGCTTACCCGCGTTAAATCCCAGATCATTGCCCCAGTAGTCGCGATTCCGTTTGAAACTGACGAAACGCCCTGCTTCAAATTCATCAATCACATAAGGCCCTGTTCCGGTGATCGGCTGCAAACCGCTTTCCTCAAAGGGGCGATCCTCCCAATCCGCCTTGCGCAGCACCGGGCGCAAGCCAAGGATCATCGGCAATTCCCGATCCGGCGTGTTAAAGGTGAACTTCACACTGCGCGGGCCGGTGATTTCAGAACTTGCCACCTTGTCCCAACTGTTCAGATAGCGCGGATGCCCTTTGTCGCCCAAGGTTTCAAACGACCAGATAACATCCTGTGGCGTGACCGGATCGCCGTTTGAAAACCGTGCCTCCGCGCGCAGGGTAAATTCCACCCAAGAGCGCGCATCATCGGTTTCAACGGTCTCGGCCAGCAGCCCGTACAGCGTGAACGGTTCGTCATAGCTTTGCCCGAGCAGGCTTTCCACCACATGGGTGCGAATCCCCCAAGGCGCTTGCCCCTTCAAAATGTACGGATTGAGCGAGTCAAAGCTGCCCGGTTCCGCCAGTACAACGGTTCCCCCCTGCGGCGCGTCAGGATTCGTGTATGGAAGCGACTCATACCCCGCCGGAAGGGCCGGTTTGCCGTACATAGCGAGGCCATGTTGGGGCGCTGCAAGGGCCAATTGCGGTGCAATCAGGGCGAGCCCTGCCATAATAGTTACAATTCTACGGGTTCTACAGATCAGACGTGACATCGGCGCAACATTACACTCTCGGTTTGACGTTTTTCCATATGTATCAAGCCTGTCGGGGAAATACTTCAAAATTTTGCTTGGCGCAGGGATTGGGATTTTGTATAACATCTTTACTGCTCGATAGGTTTCTTGCCTGTATGAAACCTGCCTCAATAACTTAACGCCCTCCTTGTGAGGGCGTTTTTTTTTGATCTGTTTATCTAACAATTCAAAGCCTCCAGAGTGGAATCCCCTTATTCCATTGACGCTACGGTGCCATCTTGGGAGTTGCCCGCTCTCTTCAGTGCGTCTCCCCAAGTTGACCATGAATGAACCGATCCTAGGGAAGTCCGCCTTTTGAAGAATCGATTCTCTCACGTCAACAGGCAGCAGGCGGACCGGATTCACATATTCTTGAACAATTCACGACAAATACCTTAGGTTGAAAATTGTTAAGTTTTAGGTAGTTTCCCTTGGTTAACAGAGTCTTAACAAGCTGAGTGGAAGTTCGCGCGGGCAGCGCCGGTTTCCGTGCACCGAACGCAGCGGAATCCCGAGTTTGACCAGCCGATCCAGCGTTCACCTTGAACATGGTCCGCTTGGGGCTTATCCCCGTGCTGTCCCGTATTACTTCACACAGACAGGTTCCATGTCCCAAGCTGCAATATTCAACGAAGGTGCGCCCTTGCCCTGCCCCGTGTCATTCAATCTTGCGCACTATGTTTTGGCCGCCGGTAAAGATGATGCCATCGCGTTAGAGGTCATCGCACAGACGACGACCCGCTGGCGTTATGCAGATTTGCGGGATGCGGTTTGGCGCACAGCTGGTGGTTTGTTGGATACCGGCCTGGTGGCGGGCGATCGCCTGTTGCTGCGGGTTGGGAATGATGCGGCCTTTCCGATATTGTTTCTTGCGGCGATTGCTGTGGGAATCGTTCCCGTCCCCACATCTGCCTTGCTGACAGAACCCGAAGTCCGCAGCATCGTGGCAGAGCTTGAACCAAAGCTAGTCGCCTTTGCAGGTGGGCTGGAACCGATTGCAAAACTTGGTGTTCCCACGCTGGATGCCGCCGGTGTCGCACGACTGCGCGCAGCAGAACCAGCGGCCCCTGTGATGGGCGATCCGGACAGGCTGGCCTATATGATCTATACCTCCGGCACCTCGGGGAAGCCCCGCGCCGTGATGCACGCCCATCGTGCCGTTTGGGCGCGACGGATGATGTGGAACGGCTGGTACGGCCTGCGCGCAGATGATCGCATGCTGCACGCTGGCGCCTTTAATTGGACCTACACCCTTGGGACGGGGTTGCTTGACCCTTGGGCCATCGGCGCCACGGCGATGGTTTACACAGGCCCGCCCGATCGCAGCATCTGGGGCAAACTGGTGGCGCAACACCGCGCCACGATTTTTGCAGCGGCTCCGGGTGTCTATCGCCAGATTGTGGAAACCGGCGCAGACGGCTTTGACGGGCTGCGCCACGGGCTTAGCGCGGGGGAAAAGATGCCTGCTGCGGTTCTGTCCGCTTGGCAGGAACAGACCGGCAAACAGGTGTACGAGGCGCTCGGCATGAGCGAGGTGTCCACTTTTGTCTCCTCCAGCCCGAATGTCCCCCCGAAATCCGGCACATCCGGTCGCGTTCAGCAGGGCCGCCACATTGGGGTGCTTGGTCCTGACGGTCCGGTTGAGGCCAATCAACCGGGGGTCCTTGCGGTCCATCGCTCCGATCAGGGGCTCATGCTGGGGTACATGGGGCAACCCGCTGAAACGGCGGCAAAATTTCAGGGAGACTGGTTTGTCACGGGTGACACTGTGTCGATGGATGAAGACGGCTACATCACCTATTTAGGGCGGGATGACGATATGATGAACGCGGGCGGGTATCGCGTGTCCCCGCTTGAAGTCGAAGCTGCCATGCTGGCCTGCGAAGGTGTCGAACATGCCGCCGCAGCGGAGGTAGAGGTCCGTGCCGGTGTCCACGTTATCGCCGGATTTTATGTGGCTGACCGCGATCTGGACGCAAAGCTCACAGAAAATTGCGCGCGGACGCTGGCAAAATACAAACAGCCGCGTATGTTCGTGCGAATGGACACGCTTCCCACGGGGGCGAACAACAAGGTGCAGCGCAAGGCGTTGCGTGACTGGAAGGTCTAGGCGCAGCGTGTTCCCACGCAGCGTTTCCCTTTTTATGCGAAACATCGCGGCATGTCGGAACTGAATCGGCCCGCCGTGCTTAAGTGGTTGAAACAACATGACGAAACTCGATATTATTTCTGATCCGATCTGCCCGTGGTGCTATATCGGAAAGACAAAACTGGATCGCGCGCTGGAAAAGCACCCCGATCATGATCTGGTGATCGAGTGGCATCCCTTCCAGTTGAACCCGACCATGCCAGCCGAAGGCATGGACCGGCGCGAATATCTGGAAGCGAAATTCGGAGGCAAGGAAGGCGCGATCAAAACCTATGGCGCGATTGCCCAAGCCGCCGAGGATGCGGGAATCGATATAGATTTTGAGGGCATCAAACGCACGCCAAGCACCCTGAACGCCCACCGCCTGCTTCACTGGGCAGCCGTTGAGGGCCATCAGAACGCCGTGGTGGATCGCCTGTTTACCGCCTACTTCAAGGAAGGACAGGACATCTCTGACGTTGATCTGCTGGTTTCCATCGCATCTGACGCCGGTATGGACGGCGAAATGGTGCGCCGGTTGTTGAACGGGGATCAGGACGCCAAAGAGATTCAGGAACGGGATGCCTCTGCACGCGAACGGGGAATCAGCGGCGTTCCCTGCTTTATTATTGGCAAGCATTACGTGGTTCAGGGCGCGCAACCGACCGAGCTTTGGGAAAAAGTTATCTCAGAGATCAGCGAAGCGCACGAAAAGGCCGGCTCCTAACCGGCAAAGTTGCTTTAAGAAATTTTATCGGGGTAGCTGCGCCTGCCCCGTCTATCGGAGTCCTCTCATGGGAAAACGTCTTGCGCTGCCTGAATTTATCCTGCTGACGGCCCTGCTGTTTTCGCTGATCGCCTTTGGCACAGACGCGATGCTGCCGGCTTTCGGTGAAATGGCGGCGGATCTGAACACTAGTAACGCCAACCGCGTGCAACTGGTTGTGGCGGCTTTTGTGCTGGGCACCGGTTGTGGGCAGCTGATCAGCGGCCCCCTCTCCGATGCGATTGGGCGCAAGCCGGTTCTGCTGGGCGGGATCGGTGTGTTTATCATAACCAGCTTTTGGGCATGGGGCAGTCAGTCCCTTGAAATGCTGCTGCTGGCCCGTTTCATCCAAGGCTTGGGAATCTCCGCCCCCCGTACCGTTGGCATGGCGATGGTCCGTGACCTTTACACCGGTCGACAGATGGCCCGCGTGGTCTCGCTGGCGATGATGATGTTTGTGCTGGTGCCTGCCGTTGCGCCGCTGATCGGACAGGGCATCATGCTGGCCTTTGGCTGGCGCGCGATCTTCATGTCTTTTGTGGTTCTTGGCTGCGCGGTGGGACTGTGGTTGTGGATCCGGCAAGAGGAAACCCACACTCCCGAAAGACGCCGCCCTATGCGGGTCGCGACAATGATCTCTGCGGCCAAAGAGATGGCAGCATCCAGACGAGTAGTGATCTCCCTGCTTGTCCTGTGCATGTCCTACGCGATTGTTTTTTCTTACATTTCCAGCGCCCAACAACTCTTCGTGGTCTGGCTGGATGCAGGCGCGCGCTTTCCGGTTTATTTTGCCATCATCGCACTCGTATCAGGGACGGCAAGCGCCTTGAACGCGGCGCTGGTCGTGCGCCTTGGCATGTGGTTGCTCAGCACCATCGGGCTCGCCCTGCTTGCTGTGGGTTCGATCAGTGTCGGTACATTGATCGCCTCAGGTCTGATTTCTGGCGATGTTTTGCTTTATGTGGTGATCGGTTGGTCCATGATGCTGTTTTTCCTCAGCGGATTGGTGTTTTCCAACGTCAACGCGCTCGCGATGGAGCCTATGGGCCATATTGCAGGCACCGCCAGTGCGATTATCGGGTCGGTGTCCACACTGGCCAGCATCCTGATCGCCGTGCCGATCGGGCAAATGTTCAACGGGACCGGCCTGCCCCTGATGTTCGGGGTCGGGACTTGCGCTGCAATCGGTTTTTTTCTGAACTTGCAGAACCCGCGTTCGGTGTGAAGTAATGGGTCGGGCTGAAGCCCGACCTACTTGGCTTGCGCGGCGAGATCGCGGGCGATGATGTATGCGCCTTTGATTTTCGTGTCGTCTTTGGACCAGTCACGGCGCACGATGATCTTGTTGTCCTTCACCTTTGCCGTGCCATTTTGCTTTTGCAGATAGTCCACAAGCCCTGCTGGATTGGCGAATTTGTCGTTGTGGAACTGGATCACTGCCCCTTTCGGGCCCCCGTCCAGCTTCGCAATTCCGGCCCGTTTACACATGGATTTCACCCGCACGATGCGCAGCAGAGTGTTAACCTCGGACGGCAGCTTGCCAAACCGGTCGATCAGTTCGGCTGCAAACCCTTCCAGTTCCACCTTTGTCGACAGGGACGACAGACGCCGGTAAAGACCAAGGCGCACGTCAAGATCGGGCACAAAGCTTTCGGGGATCAGCACAGGCACGCCAAGATTGATCTGCGGCGACCACGACCCTTCGTATTCCGAAAGGCCTTCCATCTCGCCTGCCTTCATCTTGGCAATCGCCTCTTCCAGCATCTCCTGATACAACTCGAACCCTACTTCGCGCACATGGCCGGACTGTTCATCGCCAAGCAGGTTCCCTGCCCCGCGAATATCCAAATCCTGTGACGCCAGCGTAAAGCCCGCCCCCAGACTGTCGAGACTGCCGAGCACCCGCAAACGTTTTTCTGCGTTGGGTGTCAGCGGCTTGCGCGGTTTGGTGGTAAGATAGGCATAAGCACGGGTTTTGGAACGCCCGACCCGACCGCGGATTTGGTACAGCTGGGACAGGCCAAACATATCTGCGCGGTGAATGATCATGGTGTTGGCGGTTGGAATATCCAAACCGGATTCCACAATCGTTGTGGCCAGCAGTACATCGTACTTGCCGTCGTAAAAGGCGTTCATCCGCTCGTCCAGCTCTCCGGCGGCCATCTGGCCGTTGGCGGTGATAAAGCTGACCTCGGGCACCTGCGTTTTCAGGAACTCTTCGATCTCCGCCAGATCGGACACGCGGGGCACCACAAAAAAGGACTGCCCGCCGCGATAGTGTTCGCGCAAAAGCGCCTCGCGGATGGTGATGGCGTCGAATTCGGACACATAGGTGCGGATCGCCAGACGATCCACCGGCGGCGTGCCAATAACCGACAGTTCGCGCACGCCGGACAGGGACATTTGCAAGGTCCGTGGGATCGGCGTTGCAGTTAGCGTGAGCACGTGCACATCAGAGCGGAGTTGTTTCAGCCGTTCCTTGTGGGTCACACCGAAGTGCTGTTCCTCGTCAATCACCAACAGGCCGAGGTTCGCAAATTTGATCCCTTTCGCCAGCAGCGCATGGGTGCCGATCACGATTTCCACGCCTCCGTCTGCCATGCCCTGACGGGTGGCTTCGGCCTCTTTTGCGCTGACAAAACGGGACAGCTGACGCACGCGGATGCCTGTGTTACGGAAACGTTCGGCGAAAGATTTGTAATGCTGGCGTGCCAGCAACGTGGTCGGCGCGATAATCGCCACCTGCGTCCCCGCAGAGGCCGCAACAAAGGCCGCGCGCAAGGCGACCTCGGTTTTGCCAAAGCCCACATCGCCGCAAATCAGACGGTCCATTGGCGAACCCGACGCCATATCCGCCAAAACGTCCTCGATCGCGTGCAACTGGTCGTCGGTCTCTGCATAAGGAAAGCGGGCGCAGAATTTATCCCAAGCCTCAACCGGTGGCTCCATGACCTCGGCTTTGCGCAAGGCCCGCTCCGCCGCGATCCGGATCAGTTTATCCGCCATCTCGCGGATGCGTTCCTTCAGCTTAGCCTTTTTCGCCTGCCACGCGCCGCCGCCCAGACGGTCGAGAATGCCTTCTTCATGCCCAAAGCGAGACAGCAGCTCGATGTTTTCCACCGGCAGATACAGACGGTCGTTGTTGGCGTATTCCAGCAAGATGCAATCATGAGGCGCACCCGCCGCCGAAACCGTTTCCAGCCCGCGATACCGCCCGACACCATGGTCCAAATGCACCACCAGATCACCGGGCGACAGGCTTTGTGCTTCGGTCAGGAAGTTCTCAGCCCGCCGTTTACGACGCGGACTGCGGATCAGCCGGTCCCCCAGCACATCCTGTTCAGAAATCACCGTCAGGTTTTTGGCTTCGAACCCCTGTTCCAGCGGCCAGACCGCCAGCGCAACCGTGCCGCTGCCTTTCAGATCCCCAAGCTTCGCAATCTCTATCGCGCCGTTGATATCCTGATCGGCAAGCAAACCGCCCAATCGCTCCCGTGCGCCTTCCGAATAACTGGCAATCACCACATTGCCTTGCTTCTGACGATCCCGGATATGATCGGCCAAAGCCCCAAACAAGCTGATGGTTTCCTGCTGGCGTTCCGGCGCGAAACTGCGCCCCAATCGACCACCTGCATCAGTGACATTAGGACCGGTGCCCTGGGGCAGAACCGAGAATTGTTTGACCGTCAGATCGGTGATTTCCACCTCAAAGGCGGCGTCGTCCAGATACAGCAGATGGGGCGGACAGGGTTTATACACACTGTCCATGCGAGATTTGTTACTTAGCGCTTCTTTGCGAGCATCGTATTGATCTGCAATGCTTTCCCATCGTGACAGACGCGCCTGTGTGGTGCGGTCGTCCAGAAACACCTGCGCATTCGGGATGTAATCAAACAGGGTTTCCATCTTATCATGAAAGAACGGTGCCCAGTGCTCAATCCCCTGATGCTTGCGCCCTGCGCTGACAGCCTCATACAGGGGATCGTCCGTACCGGCAGCGCCAAATTCAATGCGATAGTTCTGGCGGAACCGCTGGATTGATGGCTCGTCGAGAATAACCTCCGACACAGGTGCCAGTTCCAAGCGTTGCAGGGATTCCGTGGTGCGCTGGGTCACAGGATCAAACCGCCGCGCCCCGTCAAGGACATCGCCAAACAGGTCGAGCCGTACAGGGCCGCTCTCGCCGGGAGGGTAGACATCGATCAGGCCGCCACGGATCGCAAAATCGCCAGGTTCTGTAACGGTTGGTGCTTGCACAAACCCCATACGGGCAAAGAAGTCCCGCAAGGCTTTCTCGTCCACCTGTCGGCCCACCTCGGCCACGAAGCTCGCCGATTTCAGCGTGTCGCGGGCTGGCACGCGCTGGGTGACAGCGGCCACTGTTGTCAGCAGGATGAACGGTCGATCAAACCCCGCCGCAAGAGCTGCCAGAACGGCCATACGCGCGGCAGATATCTCCGCATTCGGGGACACACGATCATAGGGCAAACAGTCCCACGCCGGAAAAGTGAACACCGGAACCTCGGGGGCAAACAGGCCAAGTGCTGTGCGTGTTGCAGCCAGTCGGGCGTCATCGCGGGCGATGTGCATAACGGGGCCATTCCCCGCCGCCAGTGCTGATGCCAGCAGATGTGCGTCAAATCCTTCGGGGGCGCCCCCGACGGTACGGTGGTTTTCGTTATACTGCTGTGCCATCAAGCGGATTTAGCGCAGCCGGTGACATCGGACAAGGTGGAAAACCCGCCGCCTTTAAAACGTCCCAGCATAAGGCGAGAACAGGATCTGCGAAACGCCCCAGAAAGCGGCGAAAAAGATCGAAAACGCACCGATCCCCTGTTTGATCCGACGATGCCAAACATAGGCCGAATAGAGCGCCGCGCCGTCCAGATCTTCGGTCCGCAGCTTTCTGGCAAGGTGGATCGACAGACCGGACACAATGGTCAACGGGAAGATCAGCAAAAATCCTGCCTGCATGAACTGAATGTTAAAGGAAAACCCCAGCATAAAGATCGTCGCCAGAAAGAACGCAGCCAGCCCTGTCAGTGCGATCGAGTGGCCTTCAAACACCTCTAGCGTTTTGCGGATGTTGATCTCGATCTGGGTTTCAAAATCAATCTGGTACTGCCCACCAAAGCGTTTGGCATTGCGCGCGTCTTCATAAGGCACGCCAAGCGTCCAGTGTGTGGTGCGGGTCCAGACCACAGCAAACACGATCCAGTACCAAATACTGGCGAAACTGCGAGAGCCGATTACTTCCTGATAAAAGCCTTCCATCACCGGCCCTTCTGTCTGGTCTGGGCGCGGTGTTAGCCTATTGCGTCAAAAATTCCAATTGCAGTTTGGGGCTTTTCTGGCGCATTTGGGGGAACCCGTCAAAAGGATCAACTTATGGTACATACCCCACCGCCGTTTCCGGTATCACGCCCCCGCCGCAACCGCCGCACCGACTGGATGCGCGACCTGACGCGGGAGAACAGCCTGTCTGCCTCGGATTTGATCTGGCCGATCTTCGTGCGCGAAGGCGACGATGTGGTGGAACCGATCGACAGCATGCCCGGCGTGAACCGTCTAAGCGTGTCCCGCGCGGTAGAGGCTGCGAATGAAGCCGCCAATCACGGGATTCCCCTGATTGCGCTGTTCCCATATACCGATCCAGACAAGAAAACCCCTGACGCGGCCGAGGCTTGGAATCCGGAAAATCTGGTAAACACAGCCACCCGCGCGATCAAAGCGCAGGTGCCGGATATTGGCATTATGCTGGATGTCGCCCTTGATCCGTATAATTCTGACGGTCACGATGGGATCGTGCGCGAGGGCGTTGTCATGAACGACGAAACCCTTGGCGCACTTGAACAGCAGGCGTTGACACAGGCCGAAGCGGGTGCGGATATCCTTGGCCCATCCGATATGATGGACGGGCGCATTGGCATTATCCGCCGCGCGCTGGAACAAAACGATTTCCCCGACACGGCGATCATGGCCTATTCCGCGAAATTCGCATCCGCCTTTTATGGTCCTTTCCGCGATGCCGTGGGCGCATCCGGCGCTCTGAAAGGTGACAAGAAAACCTACCAGCTTGATCCGGCCAATTCGGACGAGGCCCTGCGCATGGTGGCGCGGGATTTGGATGAGGGGGCGGATATGGTCATGGTGAAACCTGGAATGCCCTATCTTGATATTTGTCAGCGGGTGAAACAGGAATTTGCCGTGCCGACCTACGCCTATCAGGTCTCTGGCGAATACGCGATGATTGCGGGTGCGGGCGACAATGGCTGGATTGATCGAGACAAAGCTATGTTGGAAAGCCTGATGGCGTTCAAACGGGCCGGATGTGACGGTATCTTAAGCTATTTCGCACTGGAAACCGCCAAATTCCTGCGCCGCGATATGGACCTGTTCTAGCCCCACAAAGAAACGGCGCCACAAGGGCGCCGTTTTCGTTTGCATACGGTTCACGTCATGCAACGTCGAGACATTCGCGCAGCAGGGATTTGTATTTGCGTGTTTCCGTGTAAGTGTCATGCCCGCCCCGCGCCGTATCAAGCGCGTTGAGCGCACGTTCTATCAAGCGCAGCGAACTGCCCATAGACCAGAAGGACGCCTGAACCGGCTCACCAGTCACCATCGTCACCTTACAAGGGCTGCCGTTGTTATAGACGAGCTCCAGTTCATTCACCGCCTTCTGAACGATCTGGGCGATGTTATAGCGGTTTTCCCTTTCGCTTTCACGGGAAACCACAACGAACCGCCCCGCACCGCAGTAAGACAGCAGGGATTTCTCGCTGGAGAAACAGCTTTGCAGCGCAGAGGCCACATCACCGATGGTGTAATACAGATCAAAGGCTGTGGTGCGGTCGTAAATCTCGTTAAATTCCTTGATACCGAAGGCATAGACCTGCGTGCGGGAAATTTGCAGCCGCGACAGTTGAAGAATGTAGTTTTCCATCTCCAGCTTGTCGATCATGTTCGGGACGAAATCCACCTTGAGACCTTTTTCACGGGTCAGCTTCATGTCCTGTTCGATCTGGGCCTTAAGGGATTGCGCCGCTTCAAAGTTGCTTTCAGCGCGACGGCGTTCCCGCAACAGATGGGTCACAGACTGAATCCGCGCTGCCAGATCTAGGGGCTTTACCGGTTTGCAAACATAATCCGTGGCCCCTGCTGTAAAGGCTTCACGAACGCTGTCTTCATTGGTCACGGTTGTCACCATCAGAACCGGCGTGGAGTTATACTCCGGTATCATGCGGATTTTGCGACAAACCTCGATCCCGTCCATACCGGGCATTTCGATGTCCAGCAGTATAACGTCAAAAGGTGTGGGGGATTTCTTGAGAATCGCGAGAGCCACAGAACCGGACTCCGCACATTCCAGAGATTTAATTCCCATCTCATCAAAGTTGTTTTTCAAGACTTCTAGGATCAGGGGATCGTCATCGACGGCTAGTGCTCTCATATTCATACCTCTCCACTCTAGGTAATTCCCCCTAGATAGTCCGGGCAACGGGGGATTTCACTCATTACGTGTAATCCTTCTTGCGTGGAATTGGTCTGAAAATAAGTTTGAAATTGGGCAAGATTAAGAAATTGTTAACCAATATCCCTAAAGTTATCCACAGGCGCACCGCCCCTCTGTGGATAACATTTGACGGGAGGAATAGAGTAATCCGTTTATTATCAACACTTTAAGCTTGTTGAGACAGTTCTTCCAGCTCCAACCACTCCATTTCAGCAGCCTCTAGCGCTGTCTCTCTTTCGGACAAGGCTTCGGTTGCTTTCTGAAATTTGACGGGGGCCGTTGTGTAAAGTTCCGGATCGGACAGATACTCGTGCAGCTTGGCGATTTCGGCTTCCAAGCGTTCCATCACCTTTGGAAGCTCTTTCAACCTATGCTCATCCTTGAAGCTCATCTTCTTGGGCGCGGCTTTGGGTTTTTCGGCCGGTTGCGCCTTTGAAGCGGGCTTCTTAGTGTCCTTATCGGACCTCGCAGCTTTGCTGATTTCCTTGCGCTGGGCCTGATAGTCGGACCAGCCACCAGCATAGATCGTGGCCTCGCCGTCGCCTTCCATCACGATGGACGTGGTCGCCACGCGGTCGAGAAAGTCGCGGTCGTGGCTGACCAGAAGCACGGTGCCTTCGTAATCGTCGAGAATTTCCTGCAACAGGTCCAGCGTTTCCACATCCAGATCGTTAGTCGGTTCATCGAGCACCAGAAGGTTGCTTTCCTTCGCCATCAAACGCGCCAGCAACAGCCGTGCTTTTTCACCACCCGACAGGGCCGACACCGGACCACGGGCCTGATTTTCAGAAAACAGGAACTCTTTCAAATACCCCACAACGTGTTTGGGCGTACCCCGCACCATAATCTGGTCATTTTGCCCTGAAACACCCAGTTCCTTATCCTCGGTCAGCGTATCCCAAAGCGAAACCTTGGGGTCGAGCACGGCGCGGTTCTGATCAAAGATCGCAGGCAACAGATTGGTGCCGAGCTTAACCGAGCCTGTGTCCGGCTCAAGCGCGCCCGTCAGCATGTTGAGAAGCGTGGTTTTGCCCACACCGTTCGGCCCGATCATCGCAATCCGTTCCCCCCGCGCAACGCGAATGGAAAAATCGCCGACGATAACCTTATCCCCGAAAGTTTTGGAAATACCGGTCGCTTCTATCACCCGCTTGCCGGATTTCTGGCCGCTGTCAAACGCCATCGCCGCAGCGCCGGAGCGTTTGATCTGCGCGCCCCGTTCTGCCCGCAAATCCGCCAGCCGCCGCACACGGCCCTGATTGCGTTTGCGTCTTGCAGAGATACCTTCGACGGCCCATCGGGCCTCGGCCTTGATAAGACGGTTCAACTTGTGGCGCTGTTGGTCTTCTTCTTCAAAGGTCTTGTCGCGCCATTCCTCAAAGGCTTCAAATCCCTTAGGATGTTGGCGCACGATACCACGATCCACCCACATGGTGTCCCGTGTCAGCGAGCGTAAAAACGCGCGGTCGTGCGAGATCAGGATAAAGGCGTCACGGGTCTGGCGAAGGTGATCCTCGAGCCATTTGATCGCTTCAATATCAAGGTGGTTGGTCGGTTCGTCCAGCAACATCAGATCAGGCGCTTCGGCCAGAATTTTTGCCAGTGCTGCGCGGCGACGCTCCCCACCGGATGCAGAGGATGGCGACTGTTCAAGGTTCAGCTTCAACCCTTCGGCGGCCATCTCTACCTTATATTCTTCGCCCTGTTGCAGGCCGGACATGGCGAAATCGCCCAAAGTCGCAAAGTCCGACAGATCGGGGTGTTGGTCCATATAGCCCACGGACACACCGGGTTGCACAAAGCGGTTGCCCGCGTCGGGTTCTACCAGTCCGGCGATCACCTTAAGCAGCGTGGATTTGCCAGAGCCGTTACGCCCCACAAGGCAAATGCGCGCCCCTTCGTGAACGGTCAGCCCAACACCGTCAAACAACGGGTTGCCGCCAAACGTGAGCATGATATCGGAGAGGGTCAGTACAGGAGGATTAGCCATGCAGCCCCTATCGGTTATGCGGATTGCGCCGTCAAGAGGCGCTTGCTAGGCTCCCCCGAATTCAAAAGGAAAACTCTGATGACGGCAGCGCACTCCAGCCCGATGAACCCGCTTTTACAAGGAACCATCACCTCTCCCATCGTGGAATCCCGCAGTTGGGTTGAAAATGTGACCTTTTCCGAGGACATGCCCCTGATCAACGTCAGTCAGGCAGCGCCGGTTGATCCACCCCCTGCCCCGATGCGTCAGGCCTTGGCTGAAGCAGTGTCGAACGATGTCAGCGCGCATCTGTACGGCCCCGTGCTCGGCCTGCCGGAGCTGCGCGAATCTGTGGCCCGTCATTGTAGCGCGACCTATGGCGGCACGATTTCCACGGGCAATGTGGGTATCACTTCGGGGTGCAATCAGGCGTTTTGCGCGGCGATTTCCTCGCTCGCGGGTCCGGGGGATGCTGTCATCCTGCCCGCACCTTGGTATTTTAACCATAAGATGTGGCTTGATATGGCTGGGATCGAATGCCGCGTGCTGATGTGTGGCGACGATATGCTGCCCGATCCGCAACAGGCCGCCGCGATGATCGACGAGCGGGTGAAAGCCATCGTTCTGGTCACGCCAAACAACCCCACCGGCTTGGAATACCCTGACGGGCTGGTCACGGCGTTTTATCAGCTGGCGCAGCAGAAAAAGATCTCTCTGATCATTGACGAGACTTACCGCGATTTTCATTCTGCCAGCGGAGCCCCGCACAGCCTGTTCAGCGATCCCGACTGGTCCGACACCCTGATCCAGCTTTATTCCTTTTCCAAAGCCTATCGCCTGACCGGCCACCGCGTTGGTGCGATTGTCTGTTCGCAATCCCGTATGGCAGAGGTGGAAAAATTCCTCGACACGCTGACCATTTGCCCCAACCAGCTTGGCCAACGCGGGGCGCTGTTTGGGATGCGCCACCTTGGAAACTGGCTGGCACGGGAACGGGCAGAGATTCTCGACCGCGCAAATGCCATGCGCGAAGGTTTCCCACAACTTGATGGGTGGGAGTTGAAAGGCTGCGGCGCATATTTTGCCTATGTGTCCCACCCGTTTGAAGCACCGTCCGATCAGGTGGCCAAAGCACTGGTCGAAAAAGCGGCTGTTCTGCCCCTGCCTGGAACCATGTTCAGCCCACGCCACGGCGAAGGCGGCACAGGCCACGCAGAGCGCCATATGCGGATTGCTTTTGCCAATGTGGATCGCGCCGGAATTGACGGGCTTTTCGCCAGACTGGCCGCTTTTTCCATGTAAACTGCAAAACAATCGCGCCCTGATCCGGCCCCAAGGCAAGCACGATCCGTGTTGACGCTTGCCCTTCGGCCTTTTGCTGCCTAAAACCAGCCTTCAGACAAGGGAAAAAAAGGTCCGGTAAATGCTCGATTCAATGCGCGGAAAAGGCCAAAGCAAGGTCATGTGGGTTATCATGGGGCTGCTGATGCTCGGTCTGACGGGGTTTGGCATTGGCGGCCTTGGCGGCGGCACGGTGAACTCCATTGGTAAAGTGGGCGATGAACCCATTCTCGTAAACACCTACGCGCGGGCCTATCAGAACGCGGCGAGCCGGATCAACCAGCAGGCCGGACGCACACTGACCGCAGCCGAGCTAGAACAATTCGGCGTGCTGGATCAGGTTCTTGACGCTGTGGTCGGTCAAGCCGCGCTCAGCAACGAAACGGCGGAACGCGGGTTGTCAATCGGTGATGACACCGTGCGCAAGGCGATTCTTGAAAGCCCGCAGTTTCAAGGCCTCGACGGGACATTTGATCGCGAAGGATATGACTTTTATCTGGAACGCCAGCTTGGGATCACAGCGTCAGAGTTTGAAACCCTGATCCGCAAGGAAAACGCGCGCGCGTTGCTGGAAAACACCATTGTGACCGGCGTGAAAAGCGATCTGACGGTCCCAAACACGTTGATGAAATTTGCCCAACAGGAACGCTCTTTTGAATGGGTCGCCCTGAGCGAGGAAGATCTGGACGCCACGATTGCCGATCCAAGTGACGCGGATCTGCAAGCCTATTACGACACCCATGCGTCAAACTACATGTCTCCCCTGACTCGCAACATCACATATGCTTGGTTGAATCCCTCTGCGATGCTCGATGCGGTAGATGTGGATGAAGCCGACATCCGTGAAAGCTATGACCTGCAAAACGACCGTTTCAATAAGGTAGAGCAACGGGCCGTTGACCGGTTGGTGTTCTCCACCATGGAAGACGCCCAATCCGCGCGGGATCGTATTGACGCCGAGGAAGCCACATTTGGCGAAATCGTCGGCGAACGGGGTCTTGAAGAAGCGGATGTTGATATGGGCGAAATCAGCCGCAGCGATGTCTCCGCCCAAGCAGCAGAGATGCTGTTTGCCGCTGACGAACCCGGTGTTGTGGGTCCGGTGCAATCCGATCTAGGTCCAGCCCTGTTCCGCATCAACGCGGTTCTGGATGCAGACAGCACACCCTTTGAAGAAGTCCGCGACGAATTGCGCAACGAACTCGCCGGTGAAGCCGCGCGCCGTCTGGTGTCCGATCGCGTGACGGATATTGATGATCTTCTTGCCGGGGGTGCCGAGCTGGAAGCGCTCGCCAAAGAGACTGAAATGACCCTTGGCACCATTGCTTTTTCCGCCGAAACCACCGAGGAAATCGCCGGATACGATGCCTTCCGCGAGGCGGCTCTAGCCGCTGAAGAAGGCGATTTCCCGGAAGTGATCGACCTGTCTGATGGCGGCGTCTTTGCCCTGCGTCTTGACGGCATTGACCAGCCTCAGGCCATTCCGCTGGAAGAGGTCCGCGAAAGGGTTGTCGCAGACTGGCGCGCCGATCAGGTAAACGCTGCTCTGAAAGCCCGCGCTGAAACGCTGAAGGCGGAACTGGAAGACGGTGGCGATGTTAGCGAACTCGGTCTGGAAATGACCGCCGTGGATGGCATCAAGCGGAACACGTATCTTGAACAACTGCCCCCGACCACTGTTCCCGAGGTCTACAAGCTTGAAGACGGCGGCGTGGCGATTGTGGATGGTGGCGACCGCGTGGTGCTGGCACGTCTGACCAACGTCACCGCCTTTGACCCCGATCTTGGCAACAACGACCAGCTGTTGGATCGGATCAATGGTCAGCTGAACGCGCAAATCTCGCTCGACCTGCTAAGCTACTATACTGATGCCGTCCAATCGCAGGCCGGTGTCCAACTGAACCGTCCGATCATCAATCAGGTCAATACACAGGTTACCGGATTTTGAGCACGCTAATCCCCTCCTACGAGGCTTTTGAAAAGTCCCATAAAGACGGTCACAATCAGGTGGTCTACACCCGCCTTGTGGCCGATCTCGACACGCCTGTGTCCCTGATGCTGAAGCTGGCACAGGCGCAGAAAGACAGTTTCATGCTGGAAAGCGTGACCGGCGGCGAAAACCGTGGCCGCTATTCCTGTATCGGCATGAAACCGGACCTGATCTGGCAGTGTCACGGGAACACCGCGCGGATCAACCGTCAGGCACGGTTTGATGCCAATGCGTTTGAACCGATGAAGTCTGATCCCTTGACCAGCCTGCGCGCCGTGCTGGATGAATGTCACATTGATTTGCCCGAAGACCTGCCAGCGATTGCAGCGGGTCTGTTTGGCTATCTCGGCTATGATATGATCCGTTTGGTAGAGAACCTTCCGGATGTGAACCCCGATCCGCTCGGCCTGCCGGATGCGGTGATGATGCGCCCCTCTGTGGTGGTGGTCGTGGACGGCGTTAAGGATGAAATCACCGTGGTTTCGCCGGTTTGGGCCACAGGCGGGTTGTCCGCGCGTGCGGCGTATAATCAGGCGGCTGAACGGGTGATGGACGCTGTGCGCGATCTGGAGCGCCCTGCCCCGATGGCCTCCCCCGTAGCTGATCCCGAAACCGCCGTGGGGGAACCTGTGTCCAACACCAGCCGCGAGGAATATTTCGGCTTTGTTGACAAGGCGAAGGAATACATCCGCGCCGGTGACATATTTCAGGTGGTGCCGAGCCAACGCTGGACGCAGGATTTCAAACTGCCGCCCTTCGCGCTCTATCGCGCACTGCGCCGCACCAACCCGTCGCCCTATATGTTCTTTTTTAATTTCGGCGGCTTTCAGGTCATCGGCGCCAGTCCCGAAATTCTGGTGCGCGTGAAAGACAAAGAAGTCACCATTCGACCCATCGCGGGCACCCGCCACCGCGGCGCCAATGAAGCCGAAGACCGCGCATTAGAAGCGGATCTGCTGGGCGATCCCAAAGAAATGGCTGAACATTTGATGCTGCTGGATCTGGGGCGCAACGATGTGGGTCGTGTTTCCAAAATCGGCACGGTAAACCCGAACGAGCAGTTTATAATCGAACGCTATTCCCATGTGATGCACATCGTGTCCAACGTGGTCGGTGAACTGGCGGAAGATCAGGATGCCCTGTCCGCCTTGCTTGCGGGATTGCCTGCGGGCACGGTATCCGGTGCGCCCAAAGTGCGCGCCATGCAGATCATTGACGAGTTGGAAAAAGAGAAACGCGGCGTTTATGGCGGCGGCGTCGGATATTTCAGCGCCACAGGCGAAATGGACATCTGTATCGCCCTGCGCACCGCTGTCCTGAAGGACCAGAAGCTGCATATCCAAGCGGGCGGCGGCGTGGTCTATGACAGCGATCCCGAGGCAGAGCTTCAGGAAACCGTCAATAAATCGAACGCGCTACGCAAAGCTGCCAAGGACGCTGTGACCTTTGTAAAATCAAACGGCAACTATTAACGCTTCTTAACGATAAACGGTGGCGGGGGGCCCTATGGGTTGCCCGCCATCAGCGCAGCAGACACCGGTGCAAAGCTAACAGTGCGCGCGTTGATCCCCAAAGACCAGTTCAACAGCGCCGTCAGGGTTTCATCATTTGGAATCGCGAGCACGATCGAACTGCCCTTGCTCCGTGCTGTGCGCGCCGCACGGTTCAGATATCCGGACACAACCGTTTCCGTATCCTCTGCGCCATTCAAAATGTGACTGACCAAACCAAAGGCCACATCTTGTTGATCCGCAAGGCGGGGCGCCGCGTTCAGCCCGCCCGCATAAGTGATGATCCCGTGACCGGTCTGCGCAAAATATCCCACAACCGAGCGGACCAGCCGCTGGTCCCGTTGCATCAACGCTTCGGGTCGATCAATCAGCCCAATGGCTTCTGGCATCAAGGTAAAAAACTGCTCCAGCAAGGCGGCCACCTGATCTTCGGTCTGTCCACCTGGCAAGGAAAGTTTCACATCACGCGGGCTTAGTGCCAACACTTCGAAACCTGCATTCCGGTAGGCCCGCGCCTTGGCCGGGACGTTGGGTTGATCCACCGGAATGGCAATCGCCAGGGGCAAACCGAGCCGCGAGAATTTGGACAGTTTCTCTTCGATCTGCCCGTTGTCGAGCAGAACAACGGAAACCAGCGGCTTTCCAGTTGGGGTAAAGTCATTGGCATTTGCCCGCAACGCGCCGATTTCGGGTGTTGCAATCTGCCCCGAGAGCACCGGTTCATCATCCCCTATCGTCGGAATCCGCTTGCTGATTGCGGATTGGCCCAAGGTAGAGATACCGTTTTCGCCACTGTCCCCGATGGTTGGCAAACGCGAACCGAGCGTTGCAAATGTTCCAGAGGTGTTGGGTTGGGCGGTCGGGCTGAATACGGCGCTGCGCACTGTTTCCCCGCGGGGCGCCGGTTCTGCGATTTCTTCGTCGCTGGCATCAGGTACGATTGGCAAAATACGCACTGGCGTTCGCGCCGCTTCCGGTTCCGGTTTGGTTGCTAGAATCACATCTGGTTCAGTATCAAGCTGCGGCAGCAGGCTGGCCGCATCTTCCAGAACGCCGATCTTGCGCGAGTCGCTAATTTCCTGACGCTCCACCGTTCCGTCCGCGTTCAAGCGTGGTACATCAGCGCCGCCTTCGTCCGTTTCAGGTACCAGCGCATCGGGCCCTGCGGTCTCTGCCGAGGGACGGCGCATTATCACAGGGTCTGCCGGATCAGACGATACCGTCGGCTGGATTTCGGCACCGTCATCAGGATTGATAAGGGCCAGTTCCGTGGTTTCGGGCGTGTCTGCCTCTACCGGCATAGTGATAGAGAGTTCTGTTTCAGACGGCACTTGCGTCGTTGGTGTCAGCACAGCCACGTCGGCATTCACCGTGCGCTGGCGCGCCGCATCAACACTGGTTGGGGCGTTGTCCTGCTGATCAACAGTAACAACCTCGCGGGGCGATTGATCCAGTGACGGTGGCTCTGTCGAACTGCCGGTCTTACCCAGCGCCAGTGTCGGGGATTGGTCTGCGTCGGTGCTGCTGTCTTGGGTCCCGGCCCCCTGCACCACAGAGGTGCTGTCTGTTACATTAGCAGCGGATGACGGCGCTCCGGCGGCTTGCTCGGGTGCATTTGAAACAGTGGTGGTGTCGGTTTTGGGCAGGATCGGATTGAGTGCCGCCAAAAAGACACCAGATGTCAGCCCGACGGCCAGTCCGGACACAACTCCTGCGGTTTTACCCCAGTTTGCCATTATAAGCCTCTTGCGCCTTTTATATCATTTGCCTGCAATCGTGCGTGTCTTTTCTTGGTTCGCTGCCCTTGACCTCTGCGCACGCCCATGAGCAATGTATAGCGCAATTCACCACAGGGATCATCCCCCTAAATCACCGATGTTGAGGACGGGCAAAATGCTGCTTTTGATCGATAATTACGACAGTTTCACCTATAATCTGGTGCATTATGTGGGGGAACTGGGGGCGCAAACGGTGGTCAAACGCAACGACGAGATCACGGTTCAGGATGCAATGGATATGAAGCCCGACATGATCCTGCTGTCCCCCGGCCCTTGCGATCCGGATCAGGCTGGCATCTGCCTTGATCTCGTGAAAGCCGCTGCTGAAACCGAAACGCCGCTATTGGGGGTATGCCTTGGCCATCAGGTGATCGGTCAGGCCTTTGGCGGCAAAGTGGTCCGCTGTCATGAAATCGTCCATGGCAAAATGGGGAGAATGCACCACAAGGGCGCTTCTGTTTTTGCCGGCCTGCCTGCCCCGTTTGAGGCAACGCGCTATCATTCGTTGGTGGTAGAACGGGAAAGCCTGCCCGACGAACTAGAAGTCACCGCATGGCTGGAAGACGGCACCATCATGGGGCTTGCCCATAAAACCCTGCCAATACACGGCGTGCAGTTCCATCCCGAAAGCATAGCTTCGCAACAGGGACACGCGCTGTTGAACAATTTCCTCAAGACCGCAATGGAACCCGCATGAGCACGCCGCTAAAGACCCTGATTGCCAAAGCCATCGACGCCCCTCTTAGCCGCGCAGAAGCAGAAGCCGCCTTCACCACCATCATGGAAGGCGATGCAACGCCAGAACAGATCGGCGGGTTTCTTATGGTCCTGCGCACACGGGGCGAAACCGTTGAAGAATACGCCGCCGCTGCCGCAGTGATGCGCGCAAAGTGCCTCAAAGTCAGCGCCCCCGTAGGCGCAATCGACATTGTTGGCACCGGCGGGGATGGAAAATCCACCCTGAACATCTCCACCGCGACAGCCATTGTTACCGCAGGTGCCGGTGTGGTCGTTGCCAAACACGGCAACCGCAACCTGTCGTCCAAATCTGGCACCGCAGATGCACTTGGCCAATTGGGCGTTGAAGTTATGGTTGGTCCGAAAGTCGTGGAGCAGGCGATCAATTCCGTTGGGATCGGCTTTATGATGGCCCCGATGCACCACCCGGCCACCCGCCATGTGATGCCCGCCCGCCAAGCGCTCGGCACCCGCACAATTTTCAACATTCTCGGCCCGCTGACCAACCCCGCCGGTGTAAAGCGCCAGCTGACCGGCGCGTTTTCCCGCGAAATGATCCGCCCGATGGCCGAAGTTCTCCAGCAACTCGGCTCGGATAAGGCGTGGCTCGTGCATGGGTCTGACGGAACGGACGAGATCTCTATCGCGGGTCCGACTTGGGTGGCCAAACTGGAAAACGGAACGGTCACTGATACAGAAATCTCGCCCGAGGATGCAGGACTTCCGGTGCATCCGTTTGAAGCGATCGTCGGGGGCGATCCCGCCCATAACGCCGCTGCGCTAAAGGCGCTGTTGGCCGGGGAAGCGTCAGCCTACCGCGATGCGGTGCTTTTAAACACTGCCGCCGCGTTAGTCGTTGCAGATAAGGCAGAAAATCTGCGTCAAGGCGTTGAAGTCGCGGCCCAAAGCATAGACAGTGGCGCAGCAGCCGCCAAGCTGGACGCGCTGGCAAAAATAACGACAGAGGCAGCAGATGACTGATATTCTCGAAAAAATCAAAGCCTATAAACTGGAAGAAATCGCCGCTGCCAAAGAAGAGGTATCTCTGGCAGAGCTTGAATCACTGGCAGACGAGCAATCTTCGCCCCGCGGCTTTGCGGATGCTTTGAAATCAAGCGCACAGTCTGGTGGTTACGGCCTGATTGCAGAAGTAAAAAAAGCCAGCCCGTCCAAAGGCGTCATCCGCGAGGATTTCGATCCCGCTGCGTTGGCCACAGCTTATGCCGAAGGCGGCGCGACCTGTTTGTCCGTGCTGACCGACACACCGTCCTTTCAGGGCGCACCGGAGTATCTGACACAGGCGCGCGATGCCTGCGACCTGCCCTGCCTGCGCAAGGATTTCATGTATGACACCTATCAGGTTGCCCAAGCCCGCGCATGGGGTGCAGATTGCATTCTGATCGTCATGGCCAGCGTGTCAGACACGCAGGCGCAGGAACTGGAAAACGCCGCGTTTGAATATGGAATGGATGTTCTAGTGGAAATCCACGACCGCGCCGAACTGGACCGCGCTGCCCATTTGCGCTCTCCGCTGCTTGGCATCAACAACCGTGACTTGAAAACCTTTGAAACATCGCTTGAAACATCGACCACGCTGGCCCGTTACGCGCCTGCGGAACGGTTGTTGATTTCCGAAAGCGGGTTGAACACCAAGGAAGACCTCGCGAACCTCGCCAAATTCGGCGTGCGCTGCTTCCTGATCGGCGAATCCCTGATGCGGCAGGATGACGTGACCAAAGCCACCCGCGACCTAATTGCGAGCCCTTGGGCACCGCAGGCAATGTAACGGGTGGATCATGGCTAAACTGACCCATTTTGATGACTCCGGCGCGGCCCATATGGTGGATGTGTCGGAAAAACCCGTGACCAGCCGTGTCGCTGTCGCCAAAGGCCGTGTGATCATGAACGCAGAGACCCGCGCCATGATCGAAGAGGGACGCGCCAAGAAAGGCGATGTTCTGGCTGTCGCGCGGCTGGCAGGGATTATGGGGGCCAAGAAAACGTCGGACCTGATCCCGCTGTGTCACCCGCTGGCGATCTCTAAGGTTTCGCTGGATCTTGAGGTGACAGACGATGGCGTAATGATCGAAGCGACTGTCAAAACCACCGGCCAGACCGGTGTTGAAATGGAAGCCCTGACAGCTGTTAACGTGGCAGCCTTGACGGTTTACGATATGGTGAAAGCCGTCGACAAAACGATGCAAATCAGCGATGTAAGGGTCGTTCTTAAAGACGGCGGCAAGTCCGGCCGGTTTGAATCCGAATGATCAGCGTTGCACAGGCGCTTGAGAAGGTTCTTAACCTGTTTGCGCCCTTGGAATGCGAAACCGTACCCCTGCGCGAAGCGGCAGGTCGGGTGCTGGCGCGTGACGCTGTTGCCGCCTTCAGCCAACCGCCGTTCGCGTCCTCCGCTATGGATGGCTACGGGGTGCAGAACGGCGATCTGGCGACAGGTGCGCAACTGCAAGTGATCGGTGAAAGCGCCGCTGGTGGCGGGTTCGATGGATCGGTTCAAAGCGGTAAAGCCGTGCGAATATTCACCGGCGCTCCGGTGCCACAGGGCGTTGATCGCATCCTTATTCAGGAAGACTGCACGCGGGACGGCGATGTCATCACAGTGGGCGATACTCTGGACCCGAGCTTCTTTATCCGCCCTGCCGGTGGCGATTTTAAAGCCGGTGACGTGATGTCCGCGCCCCGCATTCTGTCTGCGGGGGATATTGCCTTACTCGCTTCCATGAACTGCCCGTTTGTGGTGGTGCGCCGCAAACCTGTGATCGCTTTGGTAGCCACGGGCGACGAACTGGTCATGCCGGGCGAAACCCCAGGCCCCAGTCAGATTATTTCCAGCAATAACTTCGGGTTAAAAGCCCTGATCGAAGCAAATGGCGGGATTGCCCGCATCCTGCCGATTGCCGCTGATAATCCGGATGCCCTGCGCGCTGTGCTCGATCTGGGGTCTGACGCGGACGCGATCGTAACGCTCGGCGGTGCATCTGTTGGCGATCATGATCTGGTCCGCCAAGTCGCGACAGAGGCCGGTTTGGAACAGGCCTTTTACAAAGTCGCCATGCGTCCGGGAAAACCGCTTATGGCAGGACAACTCGGCCATACTGCGATGATCGGACTGCCCGGCAATCCGGTTAGTTCAATGGTGTGCGGCACCGTATTTCTGATCCCTGCGTTACGGGCGATGCTTGGCCTTGGCAAACAGGCGATGCCCCGCAAAGTGGCGCGTCTTGGGCGGGATATGGGGCAGAACGGGCCGCGCAGCCATTACATGCGCGCGCAGCTTTCCATTGAAGACGGTGTTCTGACCTGCACGCCCGAGGCGCGGCAAGACAGTTCGCTTCTCTCGGTGCTGTCCCGCGCGGATGCCCTTTTGGTGCGCGACCCGGACGATCCACCGCGCAAGGCCGGTGAAATGGTCCCCTTCATTCGCCTGTAACTCCACACTGCGTTCCGGCCTATAGTTGAAAATAGGTTTTGACACAAAACAGGAACGCTTGTAGAACATGTGGGAACAGAAGCGAACAAACGCGCGAAACAGGAGGATATTATGCTCACTCGTAAGCAGATGGATTTGCTGGAGTTTATACACAGCCGGATGCAAAAGGACGGCGTTCCCCCCTCTTTTGACGAAATGAAGGAAGCACTGGACTTGCGTTCCAAGTCCGGCATCCACCGCCTGATCACTGCGCTGGAGGAACGCGGATTTATCCGCCGGCTTGCCCACCGCGCCCGTGCAATCGAAATTGTGCGTCTTCCCGATTCTATTGACTCCGGCGGCTTCAAACCCCGCGTGATTGAAGGCTCCGCACCGCCACCGCCGCCCCGTGAAGCCCTTCCTGTGTCCAAAATAGATGCGCAATCCCTGCCGATTATGGGCCGCATCGCTGCGGGTACCCCGATTGAGGCAATCCAGCACGCCACCAGCCATGTGGCTGTGCCGGGCGGGATGATGCACAACCAGGGCTCCCACTATGCGCTAGAGGTCAAAGGCGATTCCATGATCGACGCCGGGATTAACGAAGGTGACATTGTGGTCATCCACGAACAGTCCGACGCGGAAAACGGCGATATCGTTGTGGCACTGGTCGATGATCAAGAAGCCACTTTGAAGCGTCTGCGCAAGAAAGGCTCCGCCATTGCGCTGGAAGCGGCCAACCCGGCCTATGAAACCCGCGTTTATCGGGATGATCAGGTGAAGGTTCAGGGCAAACTGGTCGGATTGATCCGCACTTACTAAGCCACCGGCCCTGCAGGGCTATCGCATGTTCCACAATCGCGCGCCGGATACCTGTCGCGCGGTTGTTATTTTCAGACCTTCCGGTTCTACGCTGATCGCTACAGCCCCACCCTTGCGAAGCTCTGCCGCTGTGATGGCCTGACACGGGCCGGTGATTTTCTCCGTCCACTGCGGAGCGACAAGCAAGTCTGCTGCATCGCAGGCGGATTGAACCTCCGCTACGCTTCGCTTTTTGCCCCATAGGTAAGCGACTGTTGTGCCTTTGAATGCCACCCGCCAATCATCCCCATCAAGTTCAAATCTTGCCGCCGCTTCCGCCTGACCCGCGCCATCTCCATCATTTTCGAGCCAGTTCATCGCTGCGAATCCGTTGCCTTTTGCCCGCGACACAGCGCGGCCCTGCTCTGTCTGTAGTCCTGCCATTCGCCCGTTGTGGGTCAGTAGCAGATCCGGTCGATCCGCAGATGCCCAGAAAACAAGGCCAAGAATTGCCACCGGCACTCCGACCCAGCACAGCGCCCCTTGCCAGATGACCACGATCAACGCGCCCGAAGTGACCAGTCCCAAGGTCCAGACAGGCCCTGATTTGATCCGCGTGATCGCCCCCTCTTGGGAAGCCACAAAATGGGCGACGCCGAGAATCCAGTCGATTCCCTGCCCCATCACCCAAAATGCGCCGCTCTCTAGCCCGATCAAGGTCAGGACACCGGCGATTACGGCAGCAGGCATCACGATCAGGCTCATCACCGGAACCGATGCCAGATTGGCAAGCAGACCGTACTGGGCCATCTGATTGAAATGAAACGCGGAAAACGGCGCTGTGGCCGCGCCCGCCACAGCCGAGGCTATGACCAGAGATGCAAAGGGGGACAGCAGCCAGAACCGACTTTGACGCAACGCCTGCCATCCGCGGGACTTGTTCAACGCCTCAAACATCGCAACAAGGGCGGTGGTTGCGGCAAAGGACATCTGGAACCCCGGTCCAGACAGGCTTTCGGGGCGGAACAGCAAGATCAGGGTCGCAGCGATTGCAACTGCACGTAAGGTGATTGCGGGCCGCTCTAGCAGCACCGCGACAAGCATCACGGCCACCATCACAAACGCCCGTTGCGTCGCGATATTGGCGCCTGACACCAAAAGATATCCGGCCCCCGCCAGCAGCGCCACAACCGCGCCGATCTTCTTGGCCTGCACGCGCACTGACAGGTAAGGGACTGCAGCGATGCCAAGGCGGATCAAGGCAAAGACGAATCCCGTTAACAGCCCCATATGAAGGCCCGAAATCGCCAAAAGATGCGCGAGATTGGAACGACGCAGATCAGCCAACAGTACTGGATCAATCTGCGAGCGGTCGCCAGTGATGATTGCTGCCGCAAAAGCCCCGGTGCGTCCGGGGATATGGTGCTGGATATGCCGCGACATCTGCATCCGAAGCGCAAAAACCCGCAGCGCAAAGGCGCGATTGTTGGCAGGAACCGCCAGAACGGGCGGCGCACGGGCATAGCCCACCGCGCCAAGCCGGTTGAACCACGCCATGCGCTGGAAATCAAAACCGTCCGGTTCGACCGGACCGGCGGGGGGCGACAGGCTCGCCGTGAGCATGATCCGCGCCCCCGGTTTCAGCGCGGTTCCTGCCAGTTCGGAATGCAGCGAGACCCGCACCCGATCAGGGGTGCGCTGCGGGGCCGTTCGCTCCAGCACGGGGTCGGCCAGCGTAACACGGGGCTTGTCAGAACCGGAGCGATCGAGATGCACGATCGTTCCCTCAATCGAACCGTAATAGTGCCAGCCGAGTTTCGGGGCCGCGACCAATCGGGCGCGCCCCGCTGTGACCAGAAAGCCAAGCGCAATCAAAGCGGGCACCCAGACAAGAACGCGCATAACGTCCGGCCCGATCCGGCTGAGTGGGAAAGCCATCAACACCAGTCCCGTCACACTTGAAAGAATCCATGCATCCGGTTCAAATCGCAGGGAAAAATACGCAGAAACGCCAAGCCCCAACCAGACCGGAACCCACAAGCCAAAGCGGTGACGCTGCGCAAACAGTGCCTCTGCCAGAAGATCAAACCCCATCGCCGCCCATCGTTGCCTTGTCCTTTACCGCCGTTATGGAATATGTAGTGCCAACCCTGCACCCGCTTGGTTTCCAAAAGGTTAAGATTGCTGATGTCCGACACTCCCGTAGTTACCCGTTTCGCCCCGTCCCCCACAGGTTTCCTGCATATCGGGGGCGCGCGCACCGCCTTGTTCAACTGGCTGTATGCCCGCAATCAGGGTGGAAAATTCCTGCTGCGGATTGAAGACACGGACCGCGAACGCTCTACACCCGAAGCGACAGCAGCGATCTATGACGGGTTGAAATGGCTGGGGCTCGATTGGGACGGTGAGGCGATCAGCCAGTTTGAGCGCCGCCACCGTCACGCCGAAGTGGCGCAGGCCATGCTCGACAATGGGACAGCCTATCGCTGTTATGCGACGCAGGACGAAATCGAAGCTTTCCGCGAAGCCGCCCGCGCCAAAGGGGAATCAACCCTTTACCAAAGCCCGTGGCGGGACGCTGATCCTGCGGATGCGCCGGATCTGCCGTCTGTAGTCCGCCTGAAAGCCCCCCGCGAGGGCGAAGTGCGGATCAAGGACAAGGTGCAAAAAGACGTTAAGTGGCAGGCAGATACGCTCGACGATATGGTGCTGCTGCGCTCTGACGGGACGCCGACCTATATGCTGGCGGTTGTTGTGGATGACTATGACATGGGCGTGACCCATATCATTCGCGGTGATGATCACTTGATTAACGCAGGCCGCCAAAGCCTAATCTACCGTGCGATGGGCTGGAAAGTTCCGGTGTTCGCCCATATTCCACTGATCCACGGCGACGATGGCAAGAAACTGTCCAAGCGGCACGGCGCGCTTGGGGCGGAGGCCTACCGCGAGATGGGCTATACCCCCGCGACCATGCGCAATTATCTGACCCGTCTGGGCTGGAGCCACGGCAACGACGAGCTGTTCACCACCGAACAGGCTGTTGAGTGGTTCGACTTCAAGGGCTTGGGCAAATCCCCTGCCCGTCTGGACCTGAAGAAGCTGGATCATGTGGGCGGCTATCAGATCGGCATCGCGCCGGATGACGTTCTACTGGCGGATTTGCAAACCTATCTGCGGGCCACCGGACAGGATGAACTGGACGAAGAAGCCCGCGCAAAAGTGGCCGATGTGCTGCCTTTGCTGCGGGATCGGTCGAAAAAACTGACGGATGTGCTTGAGAAAGCCTATTTTATTTTGGGAAGCCGCCCGTTCACTCCAGATGCCGCAGCGGAAAAGCTGCTCGATTCGGTATCCCTTGGCATACTGAAAGAATTGACCGCTGCATTGCAGCATGCTACATGGACGCTCGAAGGACTTGAGACCTGTTTGAAGGATTTTGCTCAAGCCAGAGATCTAAAACTCGGAAAGATTGCGCAACCCTTACGCGCGGCCTTAACCGGGCGCACAGTGTCGCCGTCGGTTTTTGACATGATGGCTGCGTTGGGCAAGGAGGAAACCCTCGGCCGCCTTCAGGATGCGACATCGCCCGCCTGAAGCCCACGTCAGTTCCGAGGATAAATATGCGCAGGCCATTGCCTGCCTATAATGATAGAGAGGTCGCATGACAGACAGTCCGAAAACAGCAAAACTCACTTTTGGCGATAAAGAGCTGGACCTGCCAATGTATTCCGCAACAGCAGGACCGGATGTAATTGATATCCGTCGTCTTTATGCGGAAGGGCAGGTTTTCACCTATGATCCCGGTTTCACATCCACAGCCGCCTGTGACAGCACCATCACCTTTATTGATGGCGACAAAGGCGAGTTGTTGCACCGCGGGTATCCCATTGACCAGCTGGCCAGCGAATCCCACTATCTCGAAGTGTGCTACCTGCTGCTTTATGGTGATCTGCCAAGTGCCGAAGCGCTGGAAGATTTCGAAAACCGCGTGACGAACCACACCATGCTGCACGAGCAGATGATGAATTTCTTCCGTGGTTTCCGTCGCGACGGGCATCCGATGGCCATCATGACAGGTGTCGTCGGCGCGATGTCCGCTTTCTATCATGACAGCACCGATATCAGTGACGAATGGCAGCGCGAAGTTGCCTCTATCCGCCTGATTGCCAAGATGCCGACAATCGCGGCTTATGCCTATAAATACTCCATCGGCCAGCCGTTTGTGTACCCGCGCAACGATCTGGATTATGCCTCGAACTTCCTGCGTATGTGTTTTGCAGTTCCGGCTGAAGATTACGAAGTGAACCCGATCCTGAGCCGCGCAATGGACCGGATCTTCACGCTGCACGCCGACCACGAGCAAAACGCATCTACATCGACTGTGCGTCTGGCCGGTTCTTCGGGCGCGAACCCGTTTGCCTGTATCGCTGCTGGCATTGCTTGTCTGTGGGGTCCTGCCCACGGTGGTGCGAACCAGGCATGTCTTGAGATGCTGGAAGAAATCGGCTCTGTCGATCGTATTCCGGAGTTCATCGAGCGCGCGAAGGACAAGAGCGATCCGTTCCGTCTGATGGGCTTTGGACACCGCGTCTATAAGAACCACGATCCACGCGCGACGGTGATGAAGGAATCCGCAGACGAAGTGCTGAGCCTGCTGGGCGTTGAAAACAACCCCAAACTGCAAGTGGCCAAGGAACTGGAGCGGATTGCGCTCGAAGACGATTACTTCGTGTCCAAGAAACTGTTCCCGAATGTGGATTTCTATTCCGGTATTATTCTGGAAGCGATGGGTTTCCCGACATCCATGTTCACTCCGATCTTCGCTCTGTCCCGTACGGTGGGCTGGATTTCCCAGTGGAAAGAAATGATCGGCGATCCGACACAAAAAATCGGCCGTCCGCGTCAGCTTTATAAAGGCGAACCGATGCGCGACTATGTGAACGTCGAAGACCGGTAAGACCGCTTTTTGGTCCTAAAAATAAAGAAAACCGCCTTTCGGGGCGGTTTTTTTTATGCTTGGTTAGCTTTTCAGGAGGCTGCGCGTTTACCGCCCTTCAAACTTGGCTTTACGTTTTTCAAGGAACGCCATGACACCTTCCTTGAAATCGGCGGTGCGCCCGGCTTTGCCTTGCAGATGGGCCTCTGTTTCAAGCTGTTCGTCGAGCGTTTGATCCACGCTCATCCGCATGGCCCGTTTGATCAGACGGTAGGCCTCGGTCGGGCCATTTGCGAGATGCAGCGCACGAGTGCGCACCACAGCCGCGAAGCTGCCATCGGGAACCGATTCCCATATCATGCCCCACTCCGCGGCTTTCACCGCCGATACAGGCTCGGCAAACAGGGACGCACCCATCGCGCGGGCAAACCCGACCTGGCGGGGTAACCAGTAGGTGCCGCCCGCATCAGGGATCAGACCAATACGCGAGAAGGCCTGCAGAAAAGTCGCGCTTTCTGCGGCGATCACCACATCAGCGGCAAGGGCCAGATTGGCGCCTGCCCCCGCCGCCATGCCGTTTACCGCACTAATGGTCGGAATCCGGCAATCAAAAATCGCCCGCAGCATCGGTTCGTATTCATCCCGCAGCGTGCCTTCCATATCAATATCGGAAACTTTTGAAGCATCGCCGAGATCTTGTCCCGCGCAAAATCCACGCCCTGCTCCGGTCAGGACCAGCACCCGCGCCTCGGCCTCTCCGCGTTTGACCGCGTCCAGAAGTTCAGCCCGCATCTGTGTTGTCAGCCCGTTCAGCACGTCAGGCCGATTCAGCGTGATGGTCGCGATATTATCGGACAGATCGTAAAGAAGGGTTTCGTAGTCCATAGGCTTATGCTCCGCTGTTTGCCATTACCCTATCGCGCTGGACTGGTTCCAGAAAGCAGAAACCGGCTTAGTCTTTAAGTAGCTGTTCCAAACGATCGGCTTCTTCACGGGATAGATTGTCCAACGGCTTTTCCGGACGACGGGACCGGCGCCGCAGGTACAAGAACGCACCGATGGCCCCGACAATCAGCAGAACCGGACCGATGAGGTAAAGCACCGCATTTTCCCGCGTCATACGAGGTTTCAGCAGCACATACTCGCCGTAGCGATCCACGATGAAATCCACCGCTTCGGTGTTGCTGTCCCCCGCGACCAGACGCTCCCTTACCAGCAGGCGCAGATCCTTGGCGATGCCAGCGTTAGAGCTGTCGATGTTTTCATTGCGGCACACCAGACAGCGCAGGCCTTTGGAAATATCGCGCGCCCGTTGTTCCAGCACCGGATCGCTTAGGATTTCGTCCGGTTCGACCGCGTAAAGCGGGCTAGAGAGCAATAGGGTCAGGATCAAAAACAGGTGTCGCATCATCACTCCGCCGGTTCTGCCACGCGCCGCGCGGATGGGCGGGCGGCCCCAGCAACACGGTAGCGCCGGTCAGTCAGGCTAAGACAACCGCCGAGTGCCATAACGAGTGAGCCAATCCAGATCCAGTTCGAAAACGGTTTGATATAGGTACGGATCGTCCAGCCGCCATCGTCCTGTTTATCCCCCAACACAACGTAGAGATCGCGTGTCAGGCCAATATCGATCGCGGCTTCAGTCGTCGGCATCTGTTGCACAGGATAAAACCGTTTTTCAGGTCTCAACTGAGCCACTTCACGGCTGCCCTTATAAGCAGTGACAGAGCCGATCTGCGCAGAATAGTTCTGGCCATTCTGATCTATGACTTTGGTCAGCTCAAAGTCATAGGCCCCGACGGTGAACCGTTCGTTTAGGTCTACCACGCGGATGTCCTCTTGCTCCCAGGCGGTGATTGCAGCGATGCCAAAAACAGTGAGCCCAAGCCCCGCGTGGGCCACAGCTTTGCCCCAATCAGAGCGGGGCAAATTGCGCAGGCGGCGTAGCGTTGTTCTAATCGGGTTATCGCGAAACCGCGCGCGCACCAGCAAATCCATCGCAGCCCCGAGCACCAACCAAGCCGCGAGCGCTAGACCGAACGGTGCCAGCATCCGGCCACCGGTTTGCAGGCTCCAGACCAACACACCAAGGGCAATCGAAAGCGCCATTGCCCCGCGCAGGTTCTTCAGGGACTTGCCGACCTGCGCCCGTTTCCAAGGCAAGATCGCCCCAAGCGGCAGGATCGCCACCAGTACGATCATGAAGGGCGTGAAAGCGGCGTCAAAGAACGGCGCCCCGACCGAGAGCTTACGCCCGGTCGTCAGCTCTGCTACCAGCGGCCATATGGTGCCAAAGAACACCACAGCGGTGGCAACAACAAGCAGGAGATTGTTCAGCACGAGCCCGCTTTCGCGGCTGACCAGTCCGAATACCGCAGTGGTGCGCAACTGCCCCGCCCGCGCGGCATACAGCGTAAGCGCGCCGCCAATCGCAACCGTAAGGATCGCGAGAATAAACACGCCCCGTTCAGGATCATTCGCAAAAGCATGGACCGAGGTGATCACGCCGGAGCGGACAATGAATGTGCCGATCAGGGAAAAGGAAAACGCAAGAATCGCGAGCAAGACCGTCCAGCTTTTGAGTGCGTCCCGTTTCTCCACCACGATCGCAGAGTGCAGCAGCGCAGCCGCGATCAGCCAAGGCATGAAACTGGCGTTTTCCACCGGATCCCAGAACCACCAGCCGCCCCAACCGAGCTCATAATAGGCCCACCAGGACCCAAGCGCGATCCCGATGGTCAGCGTAACCCACGCAAGCAGGGTCCAGGGCCGGACCCAACGTGCCCATGCCGCGTCAACACGCCCTTCAATCAGAGCGGCGACAGCGAAGGAGAAAGACATCGATAGACCCACATACCCCAGATACAGAAAGGGCGGGTGGAAGGCGAGGCCAGGGTCCTGAAGCAACGGATTCAGATCATTACCGTCCGCCGGCGGCACAGCGATGCGTAGAAACGGGTTTGAAGTGAAAATCAGGAACGCCAAAAATGCCATTGAAATCATCGCCTGAACCGAAAGGACCCTTGCCTTCAAAGCGCTTGGGAGGTTGCGACCAAACAAGGCAACCAGCGCGCCGTAGAAAACTAGGATCAATATCCACAACAACATCGAGCCTTCGTGATTCCCCCAGACCCCCGTGATTTTGTACAACATCGGTTTGGCAGAGTGAGAATTCGCCGCAACAATGGCCAACGAGAAATCGGAGACGACAAAGCTGTAGGTCAGGGCCGCGAAGCTGAAACCGATTAGCAGAAACTGCGCCAGTGCGGCGGTATCTGCAAGGCGCATCCAACCGGCCCAGTTCCTTTGCGCGCCGATCAGGGGCACGATAGATTGAACGATTGACATGGCGAAGGCCAATAGGACTGTGAAGTGGCCGATCTCTGCGAACATGGTGCTGCCCCTTATTGCTCGGATCGGTTATAGCAGGCTCGCCCCTTGTCACAATTCAATAAAGCTTGAGGCGGATGCGTGAAATGTCACAGTCCGGCGTCTGGGCTGTGGTAGGCGGATCCGAAAGCAAAGATATTGGCGGGGTTAGTGATCCGCAGGTTGCTACGGTAAAGCCCGAAGCCCCGATCCTCAAGAATTTGACGGACCATGTGGCCGATCATGCGCCGCATCTGTGCCGACCGGCGCACCTTGGGGAAACGGTGTTGTAAAAAGGGCGAGAGCGGCTCTATTGCGGGGCGCCGCAGGTAGCTGGCGGTTTCCATGATTGCGATGGTCGAGGTTTCGTTCAGGAATTTCCAAAGCGCCTCCCCCTGCATATTGCCATAGGTGGTTTTAAACTTGTCGGGGCGATAGGTCTGCATCAGGCACCTTTGGGGTTAGAAACATGATGCCTAAAAATATATGCGACGATTCGTGAAGATTTCCCTAATTTGGAAGCTTCTTAAATGAAGCTTGTTTTATGAAGCTTCATTTAAGAAGCTTCATATAGGCAGTATGTTAAACCGGTTTACAGCGCAAAAACAGCACCTTGAACTACCCGATCAGCCTCACTCACCGTGCCTCGTGCCACGCACGAACGGCTGCATTCTCTGCCTGATCCGGCGCCACGATCCGCGGCCCCACGTCTGGCTTTCGCGCACGATTGCGCACATGATGCAATTCACGCGCACCAAAATAGAACGACACAACCGCGCCCAAAAGCCACCACAACTCTCGAGGCACAGCATCAAGACCAACCATCCGGCGCGAAAATGCGACCGGATTCCACATGGCAAAGATAAACAACCCCACCGTCCCGAGCGCGAAAACAGGGCGCGGCAACCGATTTAAGCCGTCGACACAGTTGTTAAAAAAGCCGCCCCGCGCCCGCGCGAATTCCGCTCCGAACTGCGCAACCGAAGCTTTATGTTCGAGATGCTCGAACTCCACAGTGGCCGTTTTGTTCGGCACAAACACCTCTGCCACATCACGCACAGCTTTGCCGATCCCCAGCAAATCACCGATCATCCCCATGCCGCGCACCTCCGTTTGTGATCTGCAAGGCTGAGATGGTATTTCGGTGCAATGAACGCCTCTGCACGACGGATCCATCCCCCTTTGCCACCTGAACGGCTGCGCGCATATTTGCGCGAAGCTGGTCGTTGGTCCGCCAGGGCGTAATAATAGTTTCGCCGTGCAATTCCGTAAGCATCCACCAGATAATCCGGCGCCATAGCCCAAGCCTCTTGGGCCGCCGCGCGCGTTTGAGGACCAAGCACGCCGTCAACTGAAACGGTCTGACCGAACTGTCCGAGACAGCGTTGAAGTATCCTCACCCCGTGGCTGCCGGCGTTGACATACATATCGAATACACTTGGTTGAAGGGCGGGTGGCAGGCCACCGATGCCGGGTTTGCTGTAATAATGGGATTTGAAGATCTCGACAGCTTCCGCCTCACTCAGAGCGCGCACATCCTGCGCATCCACTGTTCCGTCGCCGTTCAGATCCAGACCCAAACGTCGCATGGTGTGAACGGTCACACCGTGTTTCGTCGCGCCACCGGGATCATCCGGGTCGTTCACATATCCGCCTTCACGGCGCACGATGTCTTTGGCGATTTCATCTACTGTTTTCATGATTTCCTGCCGGTCTGTTACTCTCGGCGAAAATCATCGGGAATAATCCCTAAGGTCAGGTGAGAGGCGCGAACGCTACTCCTCGGTTTCTTGGTAAACGCCCTGTTCTTTCAAGGCATCCATAACCTCTTTGGGCATGTATTCTTCGTCGTGTTTGGCAAGAATTTCCTGTGCTTCAAACACCCCCTCCGACATCACTCCCGTCGCAATCATACCTTGTTCTTCAGTAAAGAGATCAGGCAAGATGCCGGTGAACACCACAGGAACCGTTGCGCCCCCGTCCGTGACGGTGAAGCGAACGGTCTGGCCCGTCTTTTCAATAGAGCCCCCTTCGACCAGACCACCGATCCGGATAATCTGCCCCTGCGCCGGTGGTTTCGCGGCCAAATCTGACGGACTGTAAAAATACTGGAAAGCATCGCCCGCCGCGAGATAGATCACCACGAACCCTGCAAACAGGCAGGAGAAACCGGCAATAATAAGTTGGATACGACGTTGTTTCTTCAATCCGGCCATCAGGCGTTCTCTTTCCTATAGCGTTGTAGGGCTGCGTTCAGTTCCGCCCCTAACAAAATGATTGCGGCGGAAAAGTACAGAAACAACATGGTGATCACAATCCCTGCCAAAGCACCATAAGTGACGGAATAGCGCCCCCAATTTGCGAGGAATATTGATAACCCAGTGGCCATGCCAAGCCAGCTTACGGTTGTGAACGCGGCACCTGGCCAGCGGGTGAAACCTTCGGCGTGGTTGCTTGGCAGGAACCAGTGGAGACTCCAGATCAAACAGTAAAACACAACAATACCAACAGCATATCGCATCAAAGTGATGTTGGTCGGAATTTCCACTTGGGTAAACTCCTCAATCATCAGGATCAAACCAGGCGCCAACAGGATCGACAGCCCCAGCACCACAGCCGCAATCGCGGACAAGAAAACCGTCACTAGCGCCTTGGTTTTTCGTAAGACCCATACACCGCCGTCCCGCTCACCGTAGATGCCGTCAAAGGCGCGGTTAATTGCCTCAACCCCGCGCATAGCCGCCCAGATCGCCACTAGAATGAACAAGGTGAACAGGCTGTGCGACCGCGCCAGCACATCTACCACAGCCGGTTCCAGCACTTTGGCAAGATAGGGCGGCGCAAAATCAAACAGCACGCCAACCGCTTCGGCACTGCGGTCCACGCCAATGAACAAGCCCGTCAGCGAGACGCAGAAAATCAGGAACGGAAAAATCGCGAGCAGCAGGGAATAGGCAATATACCCGGCCTGCATATCCCCGCCCCGCGCGATGAAAGAGTTCACTGCATCGCGCGGAACAACAATGAGTGGTGAATGCATCACGGGAACAGCGGTGCCAGTTCCAGCCCCATTGTTTCAGGCAGCCCCAGCATCAGATTGGCGTTCTGGATCGCCTGCCCGCTTGATCCTTTGGTCAGATTGTCGAGCGTTGAAAACACCATCACACGGCCAGGCTTGCGGTCCGGTATCACGCCAAGATGACAGTAATTCGATCCGCGCACGTGTTGCGTTGCCGGAGACTCTCCGAAGGGCAGCACATAGACAAACGGCTCGTCGTCGTATTTCGCACGCAGCGCATCATGGATCGCTTGCGCTTCGCCTTTCACGTAGATCGTCGCCAGAATACCGCGGTTCTGGGGCAAAAGATGGGGCGTAAAGGTCACCTCTACTGGCTTGCCCGCAATGAGGGACATTTCCTGATCGAACTCTGCCAGATGCCGATGCGCGGCCACGTTGTAAGCGCGGTAGCCTTCAGAAACTTCGGAGTGCAGCATCCCTTCCTTAGGCGAGCGCCCTGCCCCGCTGACGCCCGTGGCAAGGTCGATGATGATGTCGTCACTGTCGATCACCCCAGCTTGTAGCAGGGGCAGGATCGGCATCAGGCCGGTCATCGCGTTACAACCGGTGCCTGCCACCAGACGCGCCGACTTAATCTGCTCACGGTAGTATTCGGTCAGCCCGTAAACCGCCTCTTTCTGGAGTTCCACGGCAGTATGCTCGCCCCCGTACCATTTCGCGTAGGTTTCGGGATCGCGCAGCCGGAAATCTGCCGACAGGTCCACCACTTTCACAGTATTTGGCAGTTCGCGGATCACGTTCTGACTTGTGGCATGGGGCAGCGCACAAAACACCAGATCGATCTCTGAGAAATCGACATCTTCGATTTTGGTCAGCTCGGGCAAGTCCAGATGCCGCAGATGGGGGAACACCGCGCCATAAGCCATGCCAGCCTTCCGATCCGCTGTCATCGCACGCACAACCATTCCGGGGTGGGTTGCGATCAGGCGCACCAGCTCTGCGCCGGTGTAACCGGACGCCCCCAAAATCGCGATATTTTTCGGCGTGTCTACATGCGTGGTCATGGGCCATCTCCTTGGAATTCAATGATTGATCTAGGGCAAATTGCATCTCTGTGCAATCAACCCGACAGGTTTAGGGGAATGTGGGTCAGGTGTTCGGGACGCTCAGACGCCCTCAAACACCATTCTTCGCCCGATAAAACGGGTCGCAGCAACGCCAACGCGGTCCGGATCGCCGGATGTCAGGCAACGGGTTTCCCCCGTCGCACCAACCATGTCAGGATGGCGGTTCAAATAATCTTCAAGGCTGGCAGCAGTTAGGCGGCCTTGGGAATAGACAGACACCTGAGGCCCAAGCGCATCCTGAAAAATACGTTCGAGAATGGGATAGTGGGTACACCCCAGCACAGCGGCCTGTGGATTAGGCATCCGTCGCTTCAGCGCGGCCACATGGCTGCGCGCCAAGGCTTCAGCCAATTCCAGATCATTGTCTTCCAACGCATCGACGAGCCCGCCACAAGGTTGCGCCTCTACGTCCACACCGACGGCACGAAACGCCAGTTCCCGCTGAAACGCGCGGCTGGCCACAGTCGCAGGTGTTGCAAACAGGGCTACCTGCTTTACCTCAACCTCACGCGGTGGGGATATATCCCCCCACATCCGTTCCGTCATTGCTTCGATCATCGGAACAAACACACCAAGCACACGCTTGTCCTTGGGCACCCAGTTTTCCTGCATCCGCTTCAGCGCCACCGCCGAGGCTGTATTGCAAGCCAGAATCACCAGATTGCAGCCCTCGTCGAACAAACGCTCACAAGCGCGCGTGGTAATGCCGTAAATATCATCCGCATCCCGCACGCCGATCGGCGCAATAGCGTTATCCCCGAAGTAGACCAAAGGCTGGTCCGGCATCCGCTGGCGGATCGCCTCAAAGACGGTCAGGCCGCCCAGTCCACTGTCAAATACGCCTACGGGCATGGGGTTTGGTCCGTGAAGATAACAAGAAAACGCGCTGTTTGGACGTACAAGTAACGCTGCGCAGCGAACTGGTAAAGCAGTGTTTGAAAGAAGTCCCTTTCGGAACGCACAAAAAAAGGGGCAGTGAAACACCGCCCCTTTTCGATAACTTGTTCGTAAAGCTTAACGCTTGGAGAACTGGAAGCTCTTACGCGCTTTGGCACGGCCGTATTTCTTACGTTCCACAACGCGCGAGTCGCGTGTCAGGAAGCCGGCAGCTTTCAGGGCTGCGCGCAGGGATGGTTCGTACAGCTGCAACGCTTTGGAAACACCGTGCTTTACAGCGCCAGCCTGACCAGACAGACCGCCACCTTTAACAGTCGCCATCACGTCAAATTCGCCAACAACACCAGCGATTTCAAATGGCTGTGCCAGGATCATCTGCAAAACAGGGCGTGCAAAATATTCGTTTTGCGGCTTGCCGTTGATGGTTACTTTGCCGGAACCGGGTTTGATCCAGACACGGGCAACCGCGTCTTTCCGTTTGCCTGTCGCATAGGAGCGGCCCAGTTCGTCACGCACGGCTTCGCGGGTAACAGCAGCAGGTTCGCCAGCAGCGTCTTCGATCACGATGTCAGAAGCTTCTACAGCGTCTTTCAGATCGTCCAGGGATTTGATTTCGTCGCTCATGACTGGCTCCGCGTGTTTTTAGGGTTCATCGCTTTGACATCCAGCACTTCGGGGTTTTGCGCCTCGTGGGGGTGCTCTGCACTTGCGTAAACGCGCAGGTTTGTCATTTGCTCACGGGACAGAGGGCCACCTGGCAGCATCCGTTTAACGGCCTGTGTGACCAGACGCTCTGGGTGCTTGCCTTCAAGGATCTGACCGGCAGTGCGGGATTTGATCCCACCCGGATAACCGGTGTGCCAGTAGTGGATCTTGTCGGTGCGTTTCTTACCAGTCATCTGGATTTTGTCGGCGTTGATAATGATAACATTATCGCCCATATCCATAGACGGTGTGAAAGATGCCTTGTGCTTGCCACGCAGGCGCATGGCTACGATCGACGCCAAACGGCCCAGAACAACGCCTTCTGCGTCGATCAGGATCCATTTCTTGTCGATATCAGCAGGCGTTGCTGAGAAAGTTTTCATGGTTTTAGGTCCAATTTCTGGAAGTGAAAACAAGGCCAGAAGGCCCCGTCGAATTCTGCGCCAGTTCTACCCGTCTGAGCGGTCCAGTCAATTACAAAAAACCCATTAAAGATGTGGAAAAACAATACCTTAAAATTATGGTATCATTATACCCCACTCAACAAGGGGTATTTCCAGCCCCATTAACGCACAAATTCATCCCGTGGCGGTATGGAATAGGTCACATTGGCGTGGGCAACCGGTTTGTCCATACCTTCCGAATACAGCATGACATCCCCGACAGCCAAAGCCTTGCCCAATTTCAGCAGACGGGCCTTAGCGATCATATCGCGGGGTTCCGGCTTGCGCATGAAGTCGATGGAGCAGTTGGTTGTCACCGTCAGTGCCTTTGGTCCGACATTGCCCATGATGATCAGGTAGAAGCAAACATCTGCCAGTCCGAACATGGACGGCCCCGAAACCGTGCCACCCGGACGCAGGTGCTTGTCCGAGACTTTCAGACGAACAGTGATCTCGTCTTCGTTCATCTCTTCGATCACGAAGTCTTCCTTAACTTGCGGGAAAACGTCTTCAAAGAAATCGCGCAGCTCTTCTATGGTCATTTTAAGGGGCATGGTCTTTCCTCGGCCTGTTGTCTTGTCTAAGGTTTGGGTCAAACGGCACGACCAAACAAGGGGAAACGATGACCTCCGACATCCTGTTACGCAACGATTCCGGCGCGATTGCCACGCTGACCCTGAACACACCGCACACCCTGAACGCGCTGTCTGATGATATGCTCGACGCACTTCAGGGCCAGTTTGACGCGCTGATGCAGGACAAATCCATCCGCGTGGTGATCCTTAAAGGCAATGGCAAAGCGTTTTGCGCCGGACATAACCTTAAAGAAATGACAACAGCGCGGCAGGCTGAAGACGGCGGAAAGCAGTATTTCCTCGACCTGTTTGCCAAATGCACAAAAATGATGACGACGATCCCCAAACTGCCCCAGCCGGTGATCTGCCAACCCCACGGGCTGGCCACGGCAGCAGGGTGCCAGCTGGTGGCAAGCTGCGATCTGGCGGTGACGGATACCGAGACAAAGTTCGGCGTGAACGGGGTGAATATCGGCCTGTTCTGCTCCACCCCGATGGTGGCCCTGTCCCGCAATATCCCCCGCAAACATGCGTTTGAAATGCTGACAACCGGGAAATTTATACCTGCATCAAAGGCCCAAGACCTCGGGCTGGTGAACAAAGTGGTGTCACCCGCTGAACTGGAACAGGAAACGCAGGCTCTGGCAGAACAGATTGCTGCCAAGCTGGGCGCGGCGGTGGCCATCGGGAAACAGGCGTTTTACGAGCAGATCCAAATGCCGCTTGATCAGGCCTATGCCTACACGGGCGATGTGATGGCGCAGAATATGCTCTACCGCGACACCGAAGAAGGCATCGCGGCGTTTCTTGAAAAGCGTGCGCCGGAGTGGTCGCAGAATTAAGCGACCCCGCCGATAGGTTACAGTTCGTAAATATCGCCGAATTTGGCGTTCAGATAGGCCAACAAAGGTTTGGCGGTTGGCGCATGGCCCACCGCGCGGGTGATGGTTTCCCGTGGCTCGTACAAGGCGCCATGCTGGTGGATCTTATCCCCCAACCACGCCAGCGCGGCCTTGGTATCGCCCTTGCCTAGATCTTCTTGCAGATCAGGCAAATCGCCCGACATCGCCGCAAACAATTCGCCCGCATAGATATTGCCCAAGGAATAGGTCGGGAAATATCCGATCAGCCCCACGGACCAATGCACATCTTGCAAAACACCATTCGCAGGCTGGTCCACCGGATAGCCGAAATCTTTCTCAAAGCGTTCGTTCCAAGCGGCTTCCAGATCGGCCACCTCCAACTCTCCGGCAATCATCTTGCGCTCCAGATCAAAGCGCAGCAGGACGTGCAGGTTATACTGCACCTCGTCTGCCTCGGTACGAATGAAGCCACGATGCAGCTTGTTTACCACACGGTAAAAGCTCTCCGCGTCGCTGATGCCAAAATCACCGAACACCTCGGTCATGCGGTTAAACAGATAGCCGGTGAAGGCGCGACTGCGACCAAGCTGGTTCTCCAGAATACGGGACTGGCTTTCATGCACGCCCATAGACACGCCACGCCCCAGCATGCTGAGCCCGTAATCCTGCGAAATCCCCTGCTCATAGGTGGCGTGGCCAACTTCGTGGATGGTGGAATAGAAACAGTTGAACGGATCGGTTTCGGACACGCGGGTGGTGATCCGCACATCGTTAAAGCTGCCACTGGAAAACGGATGGACGCTGAAATCAAGCCGCCCGCGCGACCAGTCATAGCCAAAAGCAGTGGCAAGCTCGTGGGCGATCATGGTCTGCTGCCCGTGGGAAAAACTGCCCTGAATGTCAGGAATAACCGCATCGCTTGCGCCCACCCTGCCCCGCAGGTCCACCAAACCGTCACGCAACCCGCCAAGCAGCGTCACCAGTTCCGGTTCCTTCATGCCCGGTTCGTAATCTTCCAACAGCGCATCATATAGATTACCGCCTTGCGCCAGTGCTGCCGCCTCTTCGCGGCGCAGCGCGAGCACTTCTGTCAGCACATCCTGAAACGCCGAGAAATCACCCGCTTCCCGCGCTTTGGCCCAAACCCCTTGGGCCTGAGAGGTCACCCGCGCGATCTGGCTGGCGAGTGCGGCCGGCACTTTGGACTGGCGCTCAAACTGGCGGCGGATCAGGCGCACGTTTGCCGCCTCCACCATATTCAGGTCCGCCCCTTCAACTGCGTCGAGCCACTCGGCAATGCGTGGATCGGTGCGCTGGCTGTGGCTCAACTTTTCAAGGGCACTCATCCACTCGGAACGCTGCGCGGCGGCCCCTTTGGGCATGATGGTTTCCTGATCCCAGCCGAGCAGTCCAGACACCTGCCCCAAAGCCACCACATCGCGAAAATGGTCGGCCAGCGCCGCATAAGCTGTCTTGGAATTCATCAAATCACCTCAATTATCTAAGCTTTTGCGCTTTCGGGTAGAGCGCAGAAAAACGGACGTTCAAAATACTTACAATAACAATCACAGCGCCCACCTGATGGAAGATCGCCAGATGGACCGGGGCTGCGTGCATCACAGTCACAATCCCCATAACCATCTGCGCCACCACCATGCCAAGAGCAATCAAAGCCGCGCGCCGTGTCGCGACAATAGCCGAGCTGCGAGACGAAAACCAGAGGTAGAGTGAACCAAGCAAAACAACATAGCCCAGCATCCGGTGATTGAACTGCACCAGCGCGGGATTTTCAAAGAAGTTGGTCCAGAACGGGACGTAATCAAAAGACTCCGACGGCAGGAACTCTCCGTTCATCAGCGGCCAGTCGATATAGCCACGGCCCGCGTCAATACCAGCCACCAACGCCCCCAGCAGGATTTGCGCAAAAACCAGCGCCAGCATCACGGTAGATAGCGTCACCAGCGGTTTTTCCTGATTACGGCGGGACTGAAACAAATCCATTTCGCGGCGCTGCAACTGCCATGCGTACCAGATCAATACGCAAAGGATAATGAACGCCAGCCCCAGATGGGTTGCCAGCCGATAAGAGGCCACATCCACCATTCGTCCGGTCAGGCCAGAGGACACCATCCACCAACCAATCGCGCCTTGCAGGCCACCAAGCCCGCCCACAAGCAGCAGCCGTCCGGTCCACCCTTTGGGAATTTGGCGGCGCAGCAGGAAGTAAAAGAAGCCAAGCGCCCAAACCAAACCCACAAGGCGGCCCAACTGGCGATGGCCCCATTCCCACCAAAAGATCGTCTTGAACTCGGAAAGGCTCATCCCCTTGTTCTGTAACTGATATTCCGGTGTTGCCTGATATTTCGCGAATTCGTCGCTCCACACCGCTTCGCTTAGCGGCGGGATCGCACCGGTGACTGGCTTCCATTCCGTGATGGACAGGCCGCTGTCCGTCAAACGGGTCATCCCGCCCACAAGGATCATCAGCGCCACCAAGGCAAACAGCACCATTAACCACACTGCAATGGCACGGCGCGCACCGGTTTTTCCGGCGTCAATTAACCCACCTTTGGACCCGCCTTTAGAAACGTCAGAAGCCGGTTTCTCGCTGGAAACCTCTTCAAAGATGCTGCGTGTCTTGCTCATGGGCCGCGCCTTTCAAAATGCTCGTCTTTATCTAGGACGGGCGGCAGGCGCGATCAATGGTTAACGGGACTTCGGGTGCTTGTCTGCCAGCGACTTGATGACGCCGTGGAACATCCGCACATCGGCCTGTGTCAGCGGCATCCGCGAGATCATGTTGCGCAGGTTCGTCACCATGCTTTCGGCTTTGTGATCCGGCCAGAAGAAACCAACGGACTCCAGCCGCGCCTCAAGCGTTTCGCTCAGCTTCTGGATTTCAATGGCTTCGGCGTGTTTTGTCCCTGCCAGTTCCAGAACTTCTGGCGCCGCATCCCCTTGTTGGCGGCGCCATTCATAGGCCAGCAACAACACACATTGCGCAAGGTTGAGCGAGGCAAAAGCTGGATTAACCGGCACGGAAATAATCGCATTCGCCCGCGCAATATCAGGGTTTTCAAGGCCCGAACGCTCCGGCCCGAATAGAATACCCACATTCTGCCCCTCGGCCACCATCGCGCGGGCCTGTTCCATTGCCCGCTCCGGTGTCACCACAGGTTTGGTCAGATCCCGCCCCCGCGCCGTGGTTGCAAAAACATAGTTCAGGTCCTGAACCGCCTCTTCAGTGGTTTGCGTCACCTGCACCGCGTCGATCACCCTAGCCGCACCGCTCGACATTGTGACAGCCTTCTGGTTCGGCCACCCATCCCTAGGGTTCACGATGCGCATCCGCTCCAGACCGAAATTCCACATCGCCCGCGCCGCCGCACCGATATTCTCGCCCATCTGGGGTTCTACCAGAATAACCGCTGGCTGGGGTCCGCCCCATTCGGCGGCTTTAGCGTGATCTGTACCGGACATGTAACGACTCCTGAATGTGCTGGCCTGCCTGTTACGCTGCAAGGGGCCGAAGATCAAGAAAGGCGGCCCCGTCAGAGCCGCCTTCCCCAAAATTGTTAGAACGTGTAAGACTTAAACGCCTTCAACCAGAACCATAGAACGGTTGGAATTTTTCAACGCGAGAGGCAGAATTTTCTGATACTCGTCAGAGTAATAAAAGGTCTTGGCCGCCTCTGTGCTGTCAAATTCGATGACCACATTACGTGCCGCACCATCGCCTTCGATCCATTCCGCAGCACCACCCTTTACCAGAAAGCGCCCGCCGAATTTCTCAGCACAAGCAACCGTCTGGCTGGCATATTCCATATAGCCGTCAAGGTTCGTCACCTCGATCTGTGCAATAACATAAGCCGCCATTACACGCCCTCCACGAACAGATAATCGCGTTTTGCCGCCGGCAGACCGTGGCTCAGTGCGCGTTGGTATTCCGGACCGTTATAAAACGCCTTGGCTGTGTCCATGTCAGGCCACTGGATGATCACGTTACGCGACCGCGCCTGACCTTCCATCACAACAGTTTCCCCGCCACGCGCCAGAAAGACGCCGCCGTATTGTTTTACCGCAGGTCCAGCCAGTTCGGCGTAGCGTGCGTATTCTTCTTCGTCATGCACATCTATATGCGCCATTGTGTAAACAGTCATTTAACCCTCCAGAATTTCTTTGGCCGCCGTGATCGCAGCCTCGGCATTGTCAGCGGACGGTCCACCCGCCTGCGCCATGTCAGGACGACCACCGCCACCTTTGCCACCCAAAGCCGCCGCAGCCGCCTTGACCAGATCAACCGCAGAGACACGGTCCGTCAAGTCATCCGTCACCCCTGCCGCAACCGCAGCCTTGCCACCCGCGCCAGAGATCAACAGGATCGCCCCGCTGCCAAGCCGCTTCTTGTGCTCGTCAATCAATCCGCGCAAATCCTTGCCCGGCACATCCGCCAGAATCTGACCAAGGAAGGGAACGCCGTTCACATCCTCAGCGTCCGATCCACCGCCGGAACCGCCCATCGCGGCCTGTTTGCGCAGCTCTGCCACTTCGTTCTGAAGCGCCTTGCGTTCATCCTGCAAGGCTTTGATCCGTGCAGGGACATCGTTTGCAGGCACTTTCAACGCCAGCGCAGCCTCGGCCAGCAGATGGTCCTGCCCGCGCAGATAATCTTGCGCCGCCTGTCCGGTCAGCGCCTCAATCCGGCGCACACCGGAACTGCTGGCACTGTCGCCAAGCAGAACAAAAGCGCCGATATCACCCGTGCGCCGCACATGGGTGCCACCACAAAGTTCCAGCGAATAGGTCCGCTTGTCACTGCCCTTACCGCTGCCATCCAGTTGCCCCATAGAGACAACCCGCACTTCATCGCCGTATTTTTCTCCAAACAGCGCCTGTGCGCCCAATTCGCGGGCCTCATCAGGGGTCATAATCCGCGTATCCACGGGCGAGTTCTGGCGGATATAGGCGTTCACCTCCCGCTCCACCTGATTAAGTTCCTCAAGGCTCATGCCTTTGGAATGGCTAAAATCGAACCGCAACCGATCGTCAGCATTCAACGACCCGCGCTGTGCAACATGCTCGCCAAGCGCCAGACGCAGGGCTTCGTGCAACAGGTGCGTTGCCGAGTGGTTCGCACGGATCGCACTGCGACGTGCGTGATCCAGAACCAGCTCCGCGGCTTCTCCCTTAGCAATCGAACCGTCAATTATGGTCCCGATATGCACAAAGACACCAGCTTTTTTCTTCACATCCGACACACGAATTTCACCATTGGCCGTCTTGATGACACCAGTGTCACCCACCTGACCGCCGCTTTCAGCGTAGAACGGTGTCTGGTTCAAAACCACCTGCACCGCCGCACCGGATTCGGCCTTCTCAACGGGTTTGCCATCCACGATAACCCCGCGGATCTGGCCTTCCGCTTCTTCGGTATCATAGCCCAGAAACTCTGTCGGGCCTTCCGCGTCCGCAATATCGAACCAGACAGATTCATCTGCTGCCTCACCCGAACCGGACCAAGCCGCGCGCGCTTTGGCTTTCTGGGCTTCCATCGCGGCATCAAATCCGGTTGTGTCAACTTCGACGCCTTTTTCGCGCAGCGCATCCTGCGTCAGATCCAGCGGGAACCCGTAAGTGTCATAGAGCTTGAACGCGGTTTCCCCTTCCAGCGCCTGACCTTCTGCCATGCCCTCCAGTTCTGCATCCAACAGCTTCAGCCCCCGATCCAGAGTAGTGCGGAAACGGGTTTCCTCCAGCAGCAGCGTTTCTTCGATCATCGGCTGCGCACGGCCAAGTTCGGGATAGGCCTGCCCCATCTGGCGCACCAGTTCGGGCACAAGACGACACATCAAAGGATCTTTCGCGCCAAGCAGATGGGCATGGCGCATCGCGCGCCGCATGATCCGGCGCAGCACATAGCCACGCCCCTCGTTAGAGGGCAACACACCGTCCGCAATCAGGAAAGAGGTCGACCGCAAGTGATCCGCAATCACACGGTGATGCACGTTCTGATCGCCATAAGGATCAACGCCCGTGCCTTGGGCCGAAGCCTCGATCAGCGCTTTGAACAGGTCGGTGTCATAGTTGTCATGGCTGCCCTGCAACAGCGCCGCGATCCGCTCCAACCCCATGCCGGTGTCAATGCTCTGCATGTCCAGAGCCCGCATAGAGCCGTCCTCGAACTGCTCGTTCTGCATGAAAACCACGTTCCAGATCTCAATAAACCGGTCGCCGTCTTCTTCAGGCGAACCCGGAGGCCCGCCCCAGATATGATCGCCGTGGTCATAGAAAATCTCGGTACACGGACCACACGGACCAGTCGGCCCCATCTGCCAGAAGTTATCAGATGTCGCGATGCGGATGATCCGGTCCTCTGGAACACCCAGTTTCTTCCAGATTTCAAACGCCTCGTCGTCTGTGTGATAAACCGTTGTCACCAAACGGGATTTGTCGATACCGAATTCTTCGGTGATCAGGTTCCACGCGAAAGGAATAGCCTCTTCCTTAAAGTAATCTCCAAAGGAAAAGTTTCCCAGCATCTCAAAGAATGTATGGTGCCGTGCGGTATAGCCCACATTATCCAGATCGTTATGCTTGCCCCCTGCACGCACACATTTCTGCGCCGAAGTCGCCCGTTTGTAGTCCCGCGTTTCCGCGCCGGTGAACAGGTTCTTGAACTGCACCATTCCGGAGTTCACGAACATCAGCGTCGGGTCATTGCGCGGCACCAGCGGAGAGCTGTCTACAACCGCATGGCCGTTCTTCTCAAAATAGGACAGAAACGTGCTGCGGATATCGTTTACGCCAACCATGTGTATGCCTTTGCAGTCTTTGGAAATTTGTCAGGGGCGGTTATACCCTGCCTGTGCATTCTGTCCACATCCCATTTAACCACGCCGAAACGCAAGGCGCCGCAGACAAAGCCCGCGGCGCCTTAAAGCACATTCAATGTTCCCCAAATACTCCCGCCGGAGGGGTATATCCTTCGTATCAAGCGCTTTCACGAACGCTCTGAGATTTAAATCGTGCTTTAATAAGAGTGCGGTAGCGTCTCAGCGCGGTCCGGAAGTTTCCGGGCAGTACCATCTGCGTTTGTAGATATTTCGGAGGTACCCTTATGGCAAAATCCAATTTCTTTACAGTCGCGCAGTTAAAATTCTTGCCGCCCGGCAAGCATTGCGACGGACAGGGCTTATGGTTGTTTAAGAGGAAAGACGGCAGGCACGATGGACCTTCCGGTTTTCGCTGTTCGGTCGGCAGCGCGAGATGGGGCTTGGCTCCTATCCCCTCCTGTCTCTCGCAGAAGCGCGGAAAGCGGCCCATGATGTGCGGCGGATTGTGGCGAACGGCGATGATCCAATCAAGATCAAGCGGCGGCAGAGAAACCATGCAAGCGCACAGGAAGGTCGGTTTCTTGTACTAGCCGATGCTGCATTCGAAGCCCATCGCTCTACGCTGAAGCATGAAGGGGCGGACGGGATGTGGTTCAGCCCGATCAAATACCATCTTCTGCCCCATCTCGGAATGATGCCGGTCGTCTAGATTGACCAACATGACATTAAGCAAGCACTGTCCCGTGGCTGGGAGACGTCTCCTGTTACAGCAAAGAAGGCTCTTTCCCGACTGAAGGTGATCCTGAGCTATGCAATCGCTGAAGGCTTTGACGTGAACCTCGGCATCATCGACCAAGCACGTATCCTGCTTGGAGCACCAAGGCACACGGTTACCCATATCGCCGCGCTCGACTGGGCTGAGGCACCAGCCTCTTACCAATCGCTCGGAGAACTAGCACCCGCAGAACTGGCGCTCCGCATGCTGATGCTGACAGGAGTGCGTTCGAATGCGGTCAACAACATGCAGCTTGAGCAGATCATCGAGGACGTCTGGACGGTACCTGTAGAGCATGTCAAAGGCCACAAAGGCTTTACCAAACCCTTCCGTGCGCCTCTGTCCAATGAGGCCCTGCGCGTGATCGATCTCGCCCGCGCGATAGAGCAGAACGGCTATCTCTTTCCCAACAGCCGTGGCGGTCCCCTGAACAAGATGTCCATGCGCAACTACATGGTCGAGCGCGGCCTTGAAGCCCGCCCCCACGGTTTCCGCTCTACATTGCGCACATGGCTGTCCGAACGCACAGAATGCGCCCGAGAGGTGGCTGAAGCCTGCCTCGGGCACTTTGCCGTCAACGATGTGGAAGATGCCTATAACCGCGCGGATTATCTGGAGCGCCGGAAGCCATACTTGGCGGATTGGGCGGAAAATTTGGTTGGTGGGAAATGATGCTAAGCGTCAGTTCTCAGGTAATCCATATAAGCCTTCGTATGACTGGTATGTGTCAACGGTGGACATTCAAGTCTGACGCAGAGCTCAAACCATTTCTTGGTGCAGAAATCCATCGACTTCGCCTGCATCGAGAAAATTCTGACCTTAGCTTTAATGAACATGAACGGCCCAATGCTTTCCTTGGTCATCCAATAAAGCTCTGCGGTGCAGCTTTCGCATTGCGGACGTTGGATTTGGCTGGATCAACGTTAGGACCAATTTTTGACAAGTTCGAAGTCTATCTAACGTTGATATTGAGAATATGAGAATGGAATAAAGCATGGGATCGTCAATTGCTCTTTTTGTTGATGGAGACAACATCAGCCCTTGTTTCAGCGAAGAGATAATGGCCTTCGCAAAGCAATTGGGGCGTTTAGATGTGGCCCGCGTGTACGGCGGCGCACATCCGGCCTCGGGTAGGATGGAAGCTCTAGGTTTCCGTTTTGTCCATGCAGGTCCAGGAAAGAATGGTGCAGACATTCTGCTTTCCATCGACGCCATTGAAACCTGTCAACTTAGTGAGATTCAGACGTTCGTAATAGCAACATCTGACGGAGATTTCTCTCATCTCGCTTACCGACTTCGTGAACGAGGCGCTGAGGTGTATGGTCTTGGCGAAGGCAAGGCACAATTCTCGTTTCCTGCGGCTTGTACCGAATTCTCGACCGTGATCTCCAAACTTGATGTCATGCCTCCGAAATCAACAATTCAACGGCGTGATGGCCCATCCAAGTTGGACGAAAAGATACGTGCAATGATTGCCATTCATAGCAAAAATGGACTTGGCATGCGAATTTCGGAATTAGCACCCAAAATGCACTCTTCGCATGGTGTGAAGATAAGTTCACATGTCGAACGGACTTGGCGCGCTTATCTTTCAAAGCGTCCAGAACTCTACCAGCTTGACCCACGTGGACCAGAGGCGAAGGTTAGGTTTGTGCCTCAAGGTTTTGGCAATTGAACAAATCGGCCCATAAGAGACATTCACCGACCAGCTCTTATGCTGCGGTCGCAGCCCGTATTGCCGCCATTCGCTGCGAGCGCAAAATTCAGCGGTGGCCGACCTCACAGTCTGCGGACAGAGCGCCATTTCGCTGCGGTTGCGCCAACGGCTGCTATGGGAAGGTTGCATTGAGGTTGGTGGGCACGGCTGCCTTCAAAATAGCACGATTTGGTAGGGTCATTGCCCTACCTCCTATTGCAGGATTTCGATCATTTCGGCGTAACCGCGTGACGTGGCGTATTGAAGCGGTGTGACGCCATCGCGATCTCCGATGGATTTATCTGCTCCTGCATCAACGAGGATTTGCACTGTTTTGATATGATCCGGGCCGCCGTTACCTAAGACGACTGCCTCGATCAAAGCAGTCCATGCGAGATTGTTGATATGGTCAAGCGGTGCGCCACCTTCGACAAGACGCGCGACCACGTCGTGATGTCCAAGGTGAGCGGCGGCAATAAGGGCTGTGCCGTCATAAACGCTGGTGATCAGATCCGGTGCGTTTCCAAGTTCCATTGCCAGCGATACCATTTCAGGATCGTCGGCGACGGCTGCGATTGTCAGCACATCATAAACACGATTTTCGAGGGCATTCATGTCTGCGCCACCATTGGCCAGTGCGATCAGAGCGTCATCGTGCGACGCAAATGCTGCGACATGTGCAGGCGTGCGCTGTGACAGATCGCGGATGTCCACGTCGGAACCTGTTGTGATCAAACGGTTGATCTCATCCACGTCGCCCTCGTGGGCGGCAAGGTGCAAGCCTGTGTAAGAAGCGATGTCTGAGGCGGATGGAGCGGTCTGAGCTTGGGCGGTTCCAGCGGTAAGAATTACGGCAAGCAGTAAGAAACGAAACATCGTGTCACCTTTCAAAGTGAGTGGCCCGCCGCGATGAAGGGCGAGCCGCGATTGGATTATTCAGCGCCGATTGCGTCAAGACCTGCACGGGCACATGTCTCGTCAATCGCGCCGGATGGTGCGCCACCGACACCGATGCCACCGACCAATGCGCCACCGATCCGGATTGGCAGACCGCCAGCCTGAATGACCAAACGGCTGTCCATATCGCGCAGACCACCATTCTCAGGGTTTCCACCGATAAAGTCCGCAATACCTGCCGTGTCACGGCCCATGCTGGCGGATGTGAACGCTTTGCCTGTGCTGGAACCGACAGTATGCGGGCCTGCATTGTCAGCGCGCAAAAGCACTTTGGTCTCACCGCTGCGCGCAACGATTGCGACGCTGACGTTGTGGCCTTCAGCAGAACATGCAGCGACAGCGGCTTGGGCGGCTGTGGTTGCCATCTCGAGCGGCAAGTAAGGTGCTGTGGGCAGGTCTTGGGCGAAGGCTGCGATGGGTGTCAGCAGAGCTGTGGCAAGAGTGATGGAACGGATCATTGTGTATTTCCTTTTGTTGAACTGATGCTCCGTTTCTAATTCGCCGCGCTGACTCGCGATATTCGTAGCATCCGCAAAGGTGTCCGTAGTTCTACTGATCCGCGTGTTATTCCGCGTTGGCGTCCAGCCAATACCGCGTGAGTTCAGCCGCCGAAGACGTGCCTGCCTTGGCCGCAATTGCTGCGCGGTGACTTTCAACCGTTCGGGGCGACAGGGTCAGCGCATCGGCGATTTGTTTAGTCGTCAGACCCTTCGCGATCATTTCAAGAACTTCTTGCTCCCGTGTGGACAAGTGCTGGACCAACGCCACTGCCTCGGCACGTTCTGCCGAGGCTTGTTGGTGGGTTTCAAGCTCGCCGTGACCCTTCTGGATCGCGTCGGTCAGGTCTTGTTCGTCCACAGGTTTGCTGAGGAAATCAATCGCCCCATTGCGAAAAGCGCGCCGACACGCCTCGATATCGCCGTGTCCACTGATGATCACCGTGGGCCATGACACGCCTTGGTCGGTCAGCCTTTCTTGGAGTTTAAGGCCCGAAATCGCAGGCATTCTAATATCAAGGATCAGGCAGCCCGGCGTCAGGTCTGCCGCTTGCGCCAAAAATGTCTCGGGCGATGCAAAGCTGCGCACATTCAGCCCGACGGTTTCCAACAGAAGGCTTAAGGCGTTGCGAACGGCCTCATCATCATCAACGAGGTAAACATGGTTCGTCATGGTGCGACAGCCTTGGTCGAAAGCGGCAGGGACAAGCGGAACGTGGTCTGTTTGGTGTTGTCCAACAGCGCGATATCGCCGCCCATTTCATCAACCAGGCTTTGACACAGCGCGAGGCCAAGCCCCGTTCCATCCGGTTTGCCAGTTACAAAAGGTTCAAAGATGCGGGGCTTGAGGTGCTCAGGCACTCCTGGCCCAGTATCGCTGACATCTAAAATGACCGAGTGACCTACGACATGTGTGCGGATCATGACCTGTGCCGCGTCCGAGGCATCGAGCGCGTTGCGCACCAGATTAATTACAACCTGTTCTAACTCGACCGGATCGGCGTCGATAAAGAGGGGACTATCATGCAACGATAAGATAATCGCATCCCCGTTCGTCTTGGCCTCCAATGTCAGCAGGTTCTGCACGCTTTGGGCGGCTTCATGGACCGAACAGGCCTCAGATGGGGCACGGTTCGGTTTGCTCCATCGTCGCAAGCGATCAAGGATGTTCGCCGCACGCTGTGCTTGGGATACCGTGTCGTCCAACACAGTGCCAAGACGCGCGACGTCACCGCGCCGCGCTAAGTGTTTGCCAGCCTGTGCTTGGCTCAGGATCGCGGTCAGCGGTTGGGCCAGCTCATGGGCCATGCCGCTAGCCATTTCACCCATCGCATTGACGCGAGAGGCATGGGCAAGCCGCGTTTCCTGCGCGCTCAGCTTGGCGCTGTTCTCTGCATCTTTGGTGCGCGCGCGTTGCTTGAAACCGAAAGCCGACAGCAAAAAGAGTGTCGTGACCAGTGCAATGACTGAAACCGCTTTCCCAACCGGCAAGAGATCAGACAGCCCTATGGCCAAGGAGGTTTCAAACACCAAAGGTTGCGACACACTGCCAAGCGGTTTGGAAAACCCGGTCTCAGCCGGTGAAACCTGACCCACCAATGCCGTTTGGCCGTCCGGTGTGGAAAGACGCAAAGACGCCGATGGCGCGTCCCAAAACGGATCTTCCGTGGCAATCAGCGCACGCGCGTCGATTATAAGCGCCAAACCGTGCTGTGCCGCATCAGAATTGGGCGTGCGTTTTACAAGCAGGTAGTGATCCGGTAGTTCTGTCACTTGGCCGATTTCCAAAGCTCCGGTTGAGCGGCGGGCCATTTCAATAATGCGCTCCCTCGGTTGTGCCGATTGCCTGGGCTGCGTTTCTATCACCGGTTGCGACGGGTCGTATGGGACGACATTCACCGACGTGATACGCGGATAGAATCGAGTGATAGTCGCGGCGACATCCAACAACAAATCTTGTCGCTCACCCCCGCCCGCCACAAAAATCGCAGACAGAGATGTCAGATGCGCGTCATGCTGATCCGCCCGCTGGGAGGCCAAGCGATGCAGCGTCGCACTTTTGACGGTCAGTTCACGGACCAGACTTTGTCGTTCAAAAAGCGCCATCCCGCTTAGCGTGAGCATGACGGCAAACGCCCATAACAAAGCGTATCGCCAGAAATTGTTTGAGGTTGTGGCAGTCATCAGCATTCATCGCAGGTGTAGCCGCAAACTCCAATCCGTATTTCTACGGTCAAAGGCTTTGCCGCGATGACAACCCGATCGAGATTCCGCGCATAAATGATTTGTCAATTTCCATACTTTCGTCGGGGTAAGGGAGCGGATATCTATGCAACTTGCAGCATTTGTTAATTTGGGCTCAAACCGGACTTGCGGCGGTGAGGCACGCAAATTTTGACCTTGCAGGCTTCGGCGCGACCAACCGGATGACCGGTCCCAGCCCAGAGCCGACCTTCATGCCTAGCGTGGGTGCCGCATTGCGGCTTCCCGAGACCAGCCATTCGTGCATCGTGCAGCATTTTTGAAGGGCGAAGGTCCGGTGTGCGGACAAAACCGACATTGCGGAGATAGCTAGGAATGTCTGGTCTGTTCTCTAAAGCAGCAACGACCGCCAAACCGAAGCCATCGCAAGTCGTGAGTAAAAGAGGGTGCCACGAATGGCACCCAGTTGGGGGCAGCCCATAGCTAGGCGTCGTTCGAAAGTTACTTTTTTGTAACCGCAAGATAGACAACGCCGCCAAGGATTGCGCCGATGATCCAAGCGTAGCCTGACAAGAAGCCCAATGCTGGGACCCAAACCGTCGCGACTGAGAACACGGAAGCAATCCCAAAGGCCATCAGTGCCTTGTCGTTCCAGCCATTCCCGTAATGATAGTCTCCACCTTCCAAGTTGTAGAGGTCATCAACGTTCAGCTCTTCTTTGCGAATCTTGTAGTAATCAACAATCATGATACCGAAGATCGGTGCCAGCGTTGCACCAAGTGTGTTAACGAACCCAGAAATCCCGATGTTTGAGATGACGGCCGTCCACAGTCCACCGATAACCAAGGCAAAGACTGACGTGGCCAAACCCGCTTGACGGAAGCTGATCTTGCCCGGTGCGAGGTTGGCGATGCCATTCACCGCAGGGATGAAGTTCGCAACCAGATTGATGCCTACAGTCGCTGCGAAGAACGTGATCGCCGCGATAATGGCCAACAAAACGCTGTCAGTTCTTTCGACAATCTCGGTTGGGTTGATGATAGCTTCGCCAAACACAACGGCAGCACCACCTGTTGTCAAAAGCGCCAATGCTGAGAACAGGATCATGTTCAGCGGCAATCCGGTCAGGTTGCCTATTTTCATGGATGCCTTGCTACGAGAATAGCGTGAGAAGTCAGAGAAGTTGATCATCACAGCTGAGAAATAGGCGACCATGGTTCCAAAAATAGCGATGAAGCCTTTGAGTTCAGTGCTGAATGTCCCCTCTGGATTAGCAAAGATTGTTGCAGTCGCGCTCAGCAATTGCCCATCAGCACGCTGCCAAAGCACGATCACAAGACCGATCATTACGATATAGACAAACGGCCCGGCGAAATTGAGGAATTTTTCAACCCAGCCCATGCCGCGCCAGAAGATCGCGATGTGGATGGCCCAAACAACAACGAAAGAGAGCCAATCAATTCCGGTCAATCCCAGCATCTCCGTTCCACCACTGATGCCTGTTAGCGAACGGATCAGCAACGAGAGTGCAGTGGATGCGAAATAGACCTGAACACCGTACCAAAACACCGCCACAACGGCGCGCAGGACAGCTGGCAATTTGGAACCTGCCGTGCCCATGCTGGAGCGCGCTAGAACCGGAAACGGAATGCCGTACTTTTCACCGGGTGCACCAGAAAGGTTCACCATGAACATTACGAAAAGCCCAGAGGCGATCAACGCTGCAAATGCTGTCAAACCCCCGACGCCAAACGAGATAAAGAGCGAGGCAACCAATGAATAGCCAAAGAGCGATTGCACATCGTTGGCCCAGACGTTGAAGATCGCGAACGACCCCCAAGTTTTTTCGTCCGGTGTTGCAGGATTTAGTGTATCCCCTTCGGGATTCGTCGTGCTTTTACTGTCCATGTCTTCCTCCAAGATGGATGTGGGGATTGTCCCCTATTTGTTTTGTGCGTGACTTGGCTTGGGCTGACTGCCCTGTCCAATCTTGGCCTTGTCACGTGGCCACTCCCCCGCCCGAAGGCTTCGGATAAATTACCGCGCTAACGCTTCGCGATTGCCCAGTAGAAGACGCCTCCAAACCCTGCGCCGATCACCCATGCGAATCCCGAAAGAGCATTCAGCATCGGAACCCAAACCGTCAGGACTGAAAATGTTGCTGGTAAAACGAAGGACACGATTGCCGCAATGTTCCAGCCGTTGGTGTAGAAATATTCTCCGTCGCACGCCGCCGAGAAGAGCTGGTCAACATCCAGCTTGCCGAATTTGACCAGATAATAATCGACAACGATGATGCCGTAGACCGGTGCCAGAACGGCCCCCAATGTGTTCACAAGACCCAAGATTCCGATCTGACTGATTGTCGACACCCAAAGGCCCCCGATCACCAACGCACAGGCAGACGTGATGATGCCAGCGACACGGAAATTGATCCGGCTGGGCATCAGGTTTGCAAGGTCATAGGCGGGTGGGATGAAGTTTGCGACAAGGTTGATCCCGACCGTGGCGGCGAAAAATGTAATTGCTGCAAGTATTGTCAAAGGCAATGAATCTATGCGGGCAACAATGTCTGTTGGATTGGTCATCGGCTCACCCCAAAGCGCAACAGTCCCTGCTGTCACGATCAGGGCAATCAATGAAAAGAAGGCGATGTTTATTGGTAGACCCAGCAGGTTGCCTTTGCGCATCTCATGCTCCGAGCGCACGAACCGCGAGAAATCGCCAAAGTTGATGATAACAGCTGAAAAATAGGCGATCATAGTGCCGACAATGGCGACAAATGCCCCCAGCGAACTGCCATGATAGTTGCCTGTGCCACGAAAGATCGTACCAAGTTCCAGCCACAGATCATTACCAACCTCGATCCAGATCGTAACGGCAAGTGTCACCATCACAACGTAGACAAATGGACCCGCGAAATTGAGGAAATTCACGATGAGATCGATCCCGTTCCAAAATAACGTGATCTGAAATGCCCATACCGCCAAGAAGGCGATCCACTGGATGGAACTAAAGCCCAGAAAGACGGACGGGCCATTTGACCCAATCAGTGCAATAAGCGCCAGCGCCAGCGCGGTTGAAGCAAAATAGGTCTGAACTCCAAACCAAAAGATGGCGACGACGGCGCGGATCATGGCTGGGAAATTTGCGCCCCGCACGCCCATGCTGGCGCGTGCCATAACGGGAAATGGAATCCCGTGTTCGACGCTGGGTTTGCCGATCAGATTGACCAGGCCCATGACGACAAAACCTGCCAGTACGATTCCGGCAAACACCGCCCACCCATTCAGTCCGTAGGTCACAAAAAGTGATGCCGCCAATGTATAACCAAACAGCGATTGCACATCATTGGCCCATACGTTGAGCAGCTCAAACCAGCCCCAGTCGCGCTCGCCTGAAGGCGTCGGTGCTAGATCCTCATTATAGAGGCTGGGATCTTTGTGAATTTGAGTTGATGCGTCCCGCATAGCGTCCCGATGGCTCATGGAGTGATTGTCTTTTCTTTGGCCCAACGCTATGGTCGTGCAGAACCGCGTGCATTAGTCAAGAACAACGGCGAGTATGAACGCAAATGGTAAAAATCGGATATGCGCGCGTATCGGCAAAATTGTATCGAAATGAAGTCCAGCTAAGCGAGCTTCAGCGGCAAGGCTGCGATCGTGTTTGGAGCGATACTACTGCAGACGGAGATGATGGGGCGAACTCGCTGGAAACTTTTCTAGCGGATGTTTCAGCCGGGGACGTTGTCGTTGTGTCAAGGTTGTCAGCCGTCGCCGATTCAATCGCTGAGCTTCTTAATCTGATAGAAATGCTGCGCAAAAAAGGAGCTGCATTTCGTTCAATTGCAGAGCCTTGGGCCAACACTGAGGGCGAACGCGCAGAGGTGGTTCTGGATATCCTTGGCGGTGTTATAGATTACGAGTTGGGTTTGGCTGATCTGGAAAGCCGCGCTGTCGAAGATCGCCCAAAGTCTATCGGGCTGAGCAAAGGGCGACCCAAGAAGCTAAGCGAGACCGACCGGGCTGAGGCGCTTTCCCTACTGTCGATGGGCAAGACCGCAGCAGAGATCGGCAGGCTCTTGGGCGTAAGTAGATCAACAATCTCCCGCCTCAAGACGATGCCAACCGAAACGGGCTAGGTCGTTCGGTTTCAGCTTAATCGATGGCACAACGATAGCGGGCTTACTTCTCTGCCAATCTAACGGCCTGTTCTCAGCCCAGGCATAATGGTTCTCGGCGAGATCCGCCAATGGACAGACAATCCAGAAGGGCCCAATGCAAATGGCAGCTAATGAGACTTTTCGGTCGTTCATGCACCTTGCAGCATCGGTTAGTCTGGGCTCAAACCGGACTTGCGGCGCTGCGGCACTCCTAACTTGACGTTGCACGCAGCATCGCGACCAGCTGGATGACTGGTCCCAGCCCAAAGTTACCAAACAGGTTGTGATCTCAAACTGCGATAGCCGACCTCCATAATCGCTGCCGCGAACTGGAAAAATGCGGACTTTGCGGAAATTCGCTGCGGCTGCGCCAACGACCGCTTTTTGTTTTCGACAGCAAAAGATACGTGACACTACCAAGACCAGTATGGTGTGCCTTCGTCTTCGTGACCGAACTCGTCATCAAAGTAAAAGTCGCAGTCTAGATTCACACGGTAATATGCAGCGGTTGCGAAGTGTCCGGACGAAATTTGAACTTTGTCGAAATGGGAAGCGAAGTGCCCAACGCAGGGCACGCTACGGTGCATGTCTTCAGGCAACAGGATGATCTTTTCTCGAGAGCGCTTTGATCTGGTCCGCGTGGACCCGTCCCATCTGCTCGACCCTGACAAGGCACGGGATCATATCGCAGCACCGAAACGCGGTGAGTTCGAGATGGCCCATCGGGGTGTGATCTCCAGTAAAGCCCAACTGAAAGGTCTGCTGAAGGATCTGACTTCCGCGCGGATCACCGCCACCGACTTTGTAGAGGCGTTAGAGGCCTGCGGCGTCGATGTGCGCCCGAATGTCTCCGAGACGACCGGCAGGTTATCCGGCTTCTCCTTTGGGCTTGAGGAGCATCACATATCGGCCTCCAAGCTCGGCCGCAGTTTTACCTTAAAGAATTTAACAGAAAGAGGATTTTCATATGAGCCAGACAGAGACTTTCCGGCAGTTGTCGGAGCAAAAAAGCGTAGCCTTGGCCGTACCACTACAGGAGGCACTGGCACAGACCCGCGCCTCGAACACACAGACACAGGCGCGGATCGCCGAGATGCCCGCCCTGATGGAGCAAGCGATGCACCCGACACTCAAGTCACTGCATCAGGTAGAGAAGACTTTCCAGATTCAAAAGAAGTCCACGGACAAGATCAGGCAAGACATGACGGTACTGGCGAACCGCCAAACGGAAACACACAAGCAGCTGAAAACCCTAGGCAGTCTGATCCAAAATCGGACAAAGGAAATGCAATCGGCTCAGCGCAGGCTGTTGATAGGGCAGATCGCCTTCGGGATACTCCAACTGGGGATGCTGGGCTTGCTCATAGCGTTCTGGATTGGAGCTTTCTAGACGGGGATGGTTGGGAGGCCTTGTTCCGGTTCTTCAAGAACTGGAGCCGCAGCATCAAGGCCACTCTGGGGCGCCCGCAGAAGCCACTGCCTGTTCCGCCACCCCTGACACCTGCAAACAGGTCTCACTGGACGACACAAAACGCACCGGACCATCGAGAACGCTCGGGTGGCAGAACAGTTCGTGAGTTCGACCTGCCTAAGCAGAGAGCACCCTTCGCCGATGACGTTAACGATGAAGAGGTAATCGACGATTTAGAGACCCTCTTGGAACAGGAAGAGCCGATGCCCGACGATGAAAATGAAACAGGGCCCGCGAAAGGGCCCTGAAACAAAAGTGTGTAGGTATGGCGGATGTGTATCAGTTCTCCTGGAGACGGTTCAGCCGCACTGCGCGCGTCAGGCGTCCTCTCTCTTATCCAACCAGCGCTGCAGATCACTCTGCCGCCAGCCCACCAGCCGAGCGGTCAGCTTGATCTGAGACGGAAACTCCCCGCTCTGTATCCGTCGGTAGATTGTGGACCGGCTCAACCCCGTCAGGTGCATCACCTCCTTCTGCCTCAAAATGCGATCAATCGTCATGTATTCTCCTTTTTGAACGATTTGTCACAACTTAGCAGGAGATGTTTAATATCAGGTTCAAGGGTGGGCTGGGAAGTAAGGACGCGGCTAGGTCTTTGGGTCGATATCGGTGCACCGCTGAAGCGTAAGTCGAGGGCAGCTAAGCGGAGGAAGTGGAGTTTGCAATGTTACGCGAACGGCCCAATGCAGCCGACCTCCCACTTTGCGGGGAAAGACAGCTTCGAGCCCAAACCACCGATTTTCTGCGATGCGGAGGGTGGCTGCTTTATGCGCTACCAACGATTTAGCACCCCAGAATTGTAGTTAGTTTATGCTTCTAGAAGCGCGTCTATGACAGCGCATTTAGGGGCGCCGTCACCGGTGCATCGTGCGACTGTCTCTGACAAGACACGCTCGATCCGCATAAGGTCGGCAATTTTTGCCTGCACATCGTCGAGATGGGCTTCTGCGACGGTTTGGACCTGAGCGCAGGTTTGGGTCCGATCATCGACTAACCCGAGTAGGCCACGAATTTCTTCCAGTGAAAAACCCAGATCGCGAGACCGCATTACGAATTTCAATCGTCGGACAAGCGAATCGTCGTAGCTTCGATACCCCTTTGCGGTGCGCGGCGGGTTCGGCATTATCCCGACCGTTTCATAGTAGCGGATGGTTTCGAGGTTGCAGCCTGTGACGCGCGCCAGTTCACCCCGGCTGATTGGTTTCACGCTTCTGTTATCCATTTTTCTCAAAAACCTCTTGAGCCTGTATCAGCTACAGACCTTAGAACGGCGAAAATATCCGATCAAGGACGATTCTATGGAACAGAGTGTTGCGACACAGACAGCCAATCAGACCAGCCAAACCAATAACGAAACGGCAGGAGTCTGGGGCGCGACCGGCTTCGGCGTTCTCGGTGCGCTGGCGATGACCTCATGCTGCATCCTGCCGCTTGTGCTGGTGAGCTTCGGCGTGACCGGCGTGTTCATCGCGCAGCTCGGGGCGCTCTACGCTTATAAATGGTATACCTTTGCGCTGAGTGCCGCGTTCCTCGGGTACGGGTTCCACAAGGCGTACAAACCCGTGGATCCGGTTACCTGTGCTGACGGGACCTGTGCTCGTCCGATCAACCGGAAAGTCATGCGAGCGACCCTATGGGCCGCATCTGGGATCGTCGCCGTGGCGATGGCCTTTCCCTACATCACACCCTTGATTCTGAAATTCTGAGAAAGGATTAAAATCATGAGACACACTTTGCTATCATCAGCTGTTTGCCTTGCAGCGTTCGCCTCGGCGGCGTTCGCGGAAGAGCGTACCGTCGAAATCGGGGTCAGCGAGCTGACCTGTCCCTCCTGTTCCTTCATCGTTGCCAGCTCCATGCGTGGTGTCCCCTCGGTCGAGATCGACGGTTTCGTGGACGGTCCCGAGTATGGTCAGGGCGTTTACAGCGTCACCTTTGATGATGCCAAGACGACCGCGGAAGGCATCATCGAGGCCGTGATGGCGAACGGCTATCCCGCCAAAATTCTGCCCGACACTGCGTCCTGACGCGAGGGGATCGGGCGATGCGTGACAATTTGATGGGCGGGCTGCTGGCCTTTGGTATTGCGGCCCCGGTCGTGGTCGTGTGCTGCGGTGGCGGACTGGCCCTTCTCGTAGCGGTCTTTGGCGGCATCGGAGCGTGGCTTTCAGGATTTGGCGTTGTTTCCATCGCGCTGGTAACAGCGCTCACCTTCCTTGTCGTCCGCGAGGTCCGTCGCGCAGCCAAGCGACGTGCGACAACTGAACATCGAACAGACAGAAAGAACCCAACTTGACCCAAACAAATGAAAATTCCGACCGCATGTTGAAATGGGGAGTGGGCGGCGCGCTGTTTGCGGCCCTGTGTTGCTTCACGCCCCTTCTGGTCGTCGTCGTTGCTGGCGTGGGCCTGTCGGCGTTCTCCGGCTGGCTCGACTACGCGCTGTTTCCGCTGCTGTTCTTTTGCCTTGCCGTCGTGGCGCAGGCGCTCTGGCTGCGCGCCGGACGTGTCGGACCGAACCCGAAACTCTGGACGACGGCGTTTGCTGCTGTTCTGTCGATTCTCATCATCTGGATCGAGTTCCGCTTTGCCTTGCGCCTTACGGTCGGTGCTTTCGTGGCTGTCGGCATCTACGCCTTTTTCCTCAATCGAATGAAATCCAAAGGAACGACTTGAATGATGATGGAATCCTGCACGGCGGTCGGCATGTTTTTCGGAATGCTTGGCATGGCGACACCGCTCATAGCCATTGGTGCGATCATCTATTTGATCGTTGCCAAACGAAAGAACTCTAATTTGGACGAGGCACGCTGAAATGAAAGATATCAACGAGAATGACGACGGAAACGGCGGCTATGACCTGATTGTAGTTGGAGCCGGATCGGCGGGATTTTCCGCGTCGATCACCGCTGTTGACGCAGGCAAGCGGGTCGCGCTTGTCGGGCATGGCACCATCGGCGGCACCTGCGTGAACGTCGGGTGCGTTCCGTCCAAGGCGATGATCCGCGCGGCAGAGGCAATCCATGGCGCACGTGCGGCAAAGCGGTTTCCTGGCCTGTCCGGTCACGCCCAGGTCGATGACTGGCACACGCTGGTCCAGTCGAAAGACGATCTGGTCGCAACCCTGCGCCAGAAGAAATACGCCGACCTTCTGCCGGAATATCCTGGTGTCGATTACATCGACGAGGGTCCGGCGCGCTTGGTAAAGGGCGGCATCACTGTCGGCCGTCGTACCCTGACCGCACCGAAACTGATCATCGCGACAGGCGGTCATTCGATCCTGCCGACGATTGACGGCATCGAGGACATCGACGCTCTCGACAGCACCGGCCTGCTGGAGCTTGAGACCCTGCCGGAAAGCCTGATCTTTATCGGTGCGGGCTACATCGGGGCCGAACTGGCGCAGATGATGAGCCGGATGGGTGTGAAGGTCACACTTGTCACACGATCCCACCTGCTGCCGGGTGCCGAACCCGAAGTGTCGGAGGCTCTGACCGAGGTCTTTGCGGCTGAGGGGATCACTCTTCTGACCGGGTTGAGCTATGACAACGTGAGCCGCGATGCGCAGGGCGTGACCTTGCGGATCATGCAGGACGGCGAACCTGTCGAGGTCACGGCGGATTATCTTGTATCGACGGCTGGCAGACGCGCCAACACCGACGGTATGGGCCTCGCTGAGATTGGCGTCGAGACGGATGCACGCGGGTCCATCGTCATCGGAGACAACATGCAGACCACGGTGCCCGGCATTTACGCGGCGGGCGATGTGACCGACCGCGACCAGTTCGTCTATATGGCGGCTTACGGTGCAAAACTGGCGGTCAGGAACGCAGTTCTGGGCGATGATCGAACCTATGACAATTCTGTCATGCCGTGGGTCGTGTTCTCCGATCCGCAGGTTGCTGGTGTCGGCCTGAGTGAGCAACAGGCGCGGGACGCCGGATTCGATGTGAAGACGTCCATTGTGCCGCTCGATCAGGTGCCGCGCGCGCTGGCCGCACGCGATACTCGTGGATTGATCAAGCTGGTGGCGGACAAGGCCACCGACAGACTGCTTGGCGGTCAGATTGTGGCACCGGAAGGGTCGGACACGATCCAGACGCTGGTCATGGCTTTAAAATTCGACATGACGACCAAGGCATTGGGCGAAACGATTTTTCCCTATCTGACGACAGTGGAAGGGCTAAAGCTGGCTGCGCAGACCTTCGACATGGATGTGGCAAAGTTGAGCTGCTGCGCAGGATAAGAAATCAAGAGGATTGAGATATGAGTGAGACGTATGACCTGATCGTTGTCGGGGCTGGCATGGCTGGGGTTGCGGCGGCCAATAAATGCGGGGCGGCTGGTTGGCGCGTGGCTGTTGTCGATGCGCTGCCCTATGGCGGTACCTGCGCTTTGCGTGGCTGTGATCCCAAGAAAATCCTTCGGCGTGGCGCGGAGATTGTCGATGCCGCGAACCTGATGCGGGGCAAAGGCGTCGATCCGCATGGGCTGGCGATCAACTGGTCCGATCTGATGGCCCACAAACGTGGCTTTACCGATCCTGTGCCGAGTAAGATGGAAAAGGGTCTGAAGGGGAACGGCGTTGAGACGCTGCACGGGGCAGCACGGTTCACCGGGGCGAACACGCTCGAAGTTGACGGACAACCCTACGAGTCACGCCGCTTTCTCGTCGCTGCCGGAGCAATCCCAAGGCCCGCCAGTTTCGCCGGGGCCGATCTGATGATCGACAGCACGGATTTTCTAAGTCTTGAGGCGCTGCCCAAACGCATCCTGTTTGTCGGAGGCGGTTTCGTGTCCTTCGAGTTCGCGCATATCGCGGCGCGGGCAGGAGCCGCACCGGTCATCGTGGATCGCGGCGCACGGCCTCTGAACGCCTTTGACCCCGATCTGGTCGAGATGCTGATCGAGCGCAGCGCAGGTGTCGGTGTGAAATTGCAACGTGAAACCGAGATCGTCTCCATAGCGAAGGCAGATGACGTTTTCATGGTCGCAGTGAAGTCGTGCGGCGAGACTAGGACCATTGAAACCGATCTGGTCGTTCATGGCGCAGGCCGCGTCGCCGCCCTCGCCGATCTGAACCTTGAGGCCGCCGGTGTCGATTATGGCTACAAGGGCATTGTCGTAGCACCGCACCTGCAAAGCAGCACTAACAGCGCGGTCTTTGCCGCTGGGGATTCTGCCGACACCAAGGGAATGCCGCTAACACCCGTTGCGGTCATCGAGGGCAAGGTCGCGGCCTCGAACATGCTCAAGGGTGCCCAGACCGCGCCGGACTACGCGGGTATTCCGGCGGCGGTGTTCACGGTCCCCGAACTGGCCCGCGTCGGAATGTTGGAAGCCGAGGCCAAAGAAGCAGGACACGATGTCGATGTCCGTTTCACCGACACGGGAGGCTGGTATTCCAACTACCGGATTGGTGAAAAATCTGCCGCCGCGAAGGTTCTGGTGGACAAGTCGGACGGTAAAATCCTCGGTGCGCACCTGTTCGGTCCTGAATACGGCGAGCTGATCAACTTTTTTGGGTTGGCGATTAAGTTGGGGCTGACGGCCAAGCAGCTCAAGTCGACGACAGCGGCCTATCCCAGCGTCGGATCGGACTTAGGTTCGCTCTTGTAGAAGCCGTCCTAAAAAAGAGACATCCAAGGCAAAGACATGAATGACTGCAAAGTCCGCTAAGCAGACTTTCATGTAACGCGCAGCGAATGAATGCAATCCCGCCTAAGTGTGCCTAGGAACACGAACGGTCCTACTTATGTAACGCTGCTGTTCACAAGTCATTTCTGGCGAGTTCTCGGAAGTCGCTTATTGGCTTCAGGCCTGTTGATCGACACGCGGGTAGTGGAATTGCTTGGGTTACGCTCGCACCGTGATCTCATTAGCTGCAAAGTCGATTATGACCATTTGGGCCGCCAGACTTTGGGGGCGTAATATTTCCGTTCCATTCTTTCAATCTATCACGAGCTCCTTTGGATCGTGGTGGTGCCTTAGACGCCAGTATGATCTCATCTTTAAGCGCATCAAGTGCCGTTTCATGTCTCATTATACGCCATGCCATCCGGGCCAATTCAACCGCTAAAGCGATGGCCTGCTTATTGCGGTGCGTTCGCTCTGGTGCGCGTGTGAGTCATGCACCGAAACTAAAGTCAGACCATCGGTGCGGCCAAATCAGGCGAGAACGTTTGAGCAATTCTAGGTACCGTCATCACGTTGACGTAGTTCTTTTCCGTGCGGCTAATGTCCTAGATCTCTTTTAAGACTTTAACGATCTGATCATCCATCCACATCCAATCACCATAGAGCCCGATGTGTATCTTGCGCATCCGTGGTAATATCTCATCTTTGCGTTCTTCAAGAGTGGTTTCGAATGTCTTACATTAGATGTGCGCGAACACAGTCATGGAAGTGATGTCGCGATATTTATGATAGTCGAAGTAGTCAGGACGCCAGATTGTGCTTGCGCCGCGTGCGCTCGAACAACGCTTCAACGCCGCCAGCCTCGACTGCCGATTTGTAACGGTAGAATGTGTCGCGCGACATGCCCTTAACTTGGCAAGCCTTCGACGCATTACCCAATTCCTCGGCCAAGCTTAGAAGACCGGTTTTATGTTTGATGGTCTTGTCAGTAGAATTTACTTTTTGTGGATTCCTTATTTGATGGTTCGGTTCCCGCCACCATCAAAAAGAACAGCCAACATTTCGTTTAAGAGGTGTGCCGCGCGATCTCGCACAAGGCCGTTGTCACCCCAGCCCCTTAAAGCGAAGAAGCCTTCAGTCCGAGAGGGCCGGTTTTACCCCGACGAGTGGGGACTGCGCCATCCAGTCTTGCGCTGTGTTTATTAAATGCCTCGGCCCATCCAAAAAGATTGATTTGGTTTCAACCGCGTTCCGCACGTCCGTATCCCCCAACCACAGGGCTATCAAGTTTGCTAGCGTCGCCGTGAGGTACACATCAACCTCATGGCCCGGGTCGGTGGGGCACAGATCAACTGATACGGCATTCGCAATTACCCACCACGTATTAAGATCGGTACGGTCAGAAATTTGCACAAGGATCACCGTGTCTCCATCCGGCAAGCCTTCGGTATTCAGTGTGCGATGGAAATCCCACATGAACCCACCAACATCGCAATCCTGCGCTGCGATACTGCGTTTGCGCCACCGCATTCCCCAGATGGCCATATTTTCGACAATTGGTCCAAGCTCTCGCCCCGAACGCGTCAGTTTATAGTCTGCTATTTGAGTGGTCGGCGCCGATTTCCGGATAATAATCTCTGCTGCTTCCAAGGTTTTAAGCCGTTTGCTCATGATCGAAGGAGACATGCGCGGGATCGCTTTTTGAAAACCGCCAAAGCGCGTTGTACCCAGAAACATTTCGCGCAAAAGTAGCAGAGTCCATTTGTCCCCCAAAATTTCGGCAGAGGCCATCGCCGGACACAAGCTGCCCGAAACGTTCTTTGAGTTGCTGTCCATCAGTCAAGCCTACAGCGAAAAAGGGCAACTTGACTACTACGGATTGCGTAGTGGTTTGATACGGATTGCGAAGTATCCCCCGTTGCACGATGCGCGCACCATATGACCAAGTCCGGTTTTCTGAGAGATTTCTTGTCGAAAGGGGTTTGGCATGGGCCGCTCATTAACATTTATCTACGGCATCGTCGTCTACGTTATTTTTCTGGCGACGTTCCTCTATTCCATCGGCTTTGTCGGAAATATGCTGGTGCCAAAATCAATCGATTCCGGCGCGCAAGGACCAATCGCCTCCTCGCTGATTATCAATCTGGTATTGCTGTCTGTCTTTGCTCTTCAGCACAGCATTATGGCGCGTCCAGCATTCAAACGACTCTGGACTACAGTTATCCCGCAAGCTGCCGAACGTAGTACGTATATACTCATGACAAGCGGTGCCCTGATCATGATTTTCGCGTTCTGGCAGCCGCTTCCGGCGGTTGTATGGGACGTCAGAAATACGGTCCTCGGCACAGCATTGACCGTTCTTTTTTGGGGCGGCTGGCTGGTCGTTTTGGCCTCAACCTTCATGATTGATCACTTTGATCTGTTTGGGCTGAAACAAGTTTGCGCAAACTTAAAAAAGCGCCAACCAATCCAACTGGGATTTATGGAAGTCGGGCTTTACCGTTTCATGTGCCATCCAATCATGACCGGATTTCTGATCGCCTTTTGGACCGCGCCGACCATGACAGTCGGTCATCTTTTGTTTACGTTCGTGACCTCAGGATACATCGTCATCGCGGTGTTACGTCTTGAGGAAAGGGATCTGATTGCCCAGTTCGGTGAGGATTACATCACATATCAAAACAAGGTTCCTGCATTTCTTCCGAGATTTGGGCGGGGGGCGGCCAAATGACATTGGATCCTAAACATCTGCACCACATTCAGTCTTTCACAAATGTTAAACCACCACGCATTCTCGACCGGCAACTCCCATTGCGAAAGCGTTATCATAGTAAACCTGAAGCAGCTTGGGTGTACGATCATGCAAAAACAGTTGATGCCCAAGCTCCCGCAAACCATCCGCTCCACGGGCATGTGGTTTGCGGCGAAGGCATTCCGGTGGACGTCCCAGTGTCCGTCCACAAAGCTGTAGGTGGCGAAAGCGACTTTCCATGTCCAGGCGAAATTCTGGCCGCGGCCTTGGCCAGTTGTCTTGATACAGCCATCCGCATGATTGCTAATCTTAAAGGCATAGAGTTGAGCCGCCTCGAAGTTCAGGTCAGCCTGGGAGCCGACGTTCGCGGAGCGTTGATGACAGGTGACAATGTGCCGGTCGGATTTCAAACGGCCCACTTGAAGGTTGAACTGAACACAGAGTGCGAGAACTCAAAACCGCACCTAAACGCACTGATTGATGCGGCAGAGCGAAGCTGTGTCATCCTGCAAACCTTACGCGCTCCACCAACCGTGGAAATTGAACGCAGCTTCAGTGTTTCAAGTGTTGGAAACGTCACCTCGAGCTGAACAATTGTTGTCTTCGAAAGCGGAATACCAAGAAAAATGCGACAAATCGCTAAAATTCGCAACTTTGCACCCGACTACACACCAAAACACTGAAGAATTCACCGTTACCGCCCATGCATGATTAAGGCCGTCCGAGAAAGGACGCGCATGGGTCACGGGCTAAAATGTGTCAGCATTTCATCAACCGCGAAGAGTAAGATAAACTTGTAGATACTTTTTGTATCTGACGCATTCCAACTAAGAAAAATTATCCGTTATAGCCTCGACGATATGACCGCCGGAGGCCCGAACGGAAGCGGCGAACTTTACCCTTCGATCACATCATCCCCGCCATCATCGGCAGCGGGTTTTGGCATGTCGAAATCCAACCCGTGGGAGGCGCGAATTTTATCTTCGATTTCCCAGGCAGTCTGCGGATTGTCCCGCAGGAAGTTCTTAGCGTTTTCACGCCCCTGCCCGATCCGCTGGTCCCCGTAGGAAAACCAGGAGCCGGATTTTTCAACGATACCGGCCTTAACACCCAGATCGACCAGTTCCCCACGTTTGGAAATGCCTTCGCCATACATGATATCGAACTCCACCTGTTTGAACGGCGGCGCCACTTTGTTTTTGACGATCTTGACGCGGGTTGCGTTGCCAACAACTTCGTCACGGTCCTTGATCGCACCAATGCGGCGAATATCCAGACGTACGGAGGAATAGAATTTCAGCGCGTTACCACCGGAAGTGGTCTCCGGAGAGCCGAACATCACGCCGATCTTCATCCGAATCTGGTTAATAAAGATCACGGTACATTTGGATTTGCTGATAGAGCCTGTCAGCTTGCGCATGGCCTGACTCATCAGGCGGGCCTGTGCGCCAACCTGATGGTCGCCCATATCCCCCTCGAGTTCTGATTTTGGCGTCAGTGCCGCAACCGAATCAACAACAACCATAGAAACCGCGCCCGAACGGACCAGCGTATCGGTGATTTCCAGCGCCTGCTCACCTGCATCCGGTTGCGAGATCAGCAGTTCGTCCAGATCCACGCCCAGTTTCTTGGCATAAGTCGGGTCCAGCGCGTGTTCCGCGTCAACAAAGGCACAAACACCACCTTTTTTCTGCTCTTCCGCAATGCAATGCAGCGTCAGCGTTGTCTTACCGGAGCTTTCAGGGCCGTAGATCTCGATAATCCGCCCCTTTGGAATGCCACCAATCCCCAGCGCAATATCAAGCCCGATTGACCCCGTAGAGGTTGCTTCCACATCCATCACAGGATTGGCGCCCAACTTCATGATGGAGCCTTTGCCGAACTGACGTTCGATCTGCCCAAGGGCCGATTCCAGTGCTTTTTGCTTATCCATGGACTGTCTTTCAGTTAAATCGAGTAGGTTCGTAGCCATCTTTGACATCCCTTATTTCACATCGCCGGAGACTCGGCAATCGCTGCTGATGTTCGCCTCTTGTTCTCCAACCGTATATGAGACCAAAACGGGAACACTTCAAGTAAAATATTCAATTTAACAATCCACGATGAATGTTTAAGAATGGTAAACAAGATTCATTTCTAAGTTGAATAGGGGCAACTAAACAGGATGATGGTATTCCTTAAAGAAAAGCTGGTGTTCTTTGCGACCCCCAAGACGGCCTCGACCTCGATCGAAATGGCGCTCGGTCCGAATTGTGACATTCGCATTTCCAAAGTTCCAAATGCGAAACACACCCCCTATCGGAAATATCAGCGGTTGCTCGAACCCTTCATCATGACGCTGACCAAGGATGAACCGGACACCGTTGCGGTGATCCGTGAACCGGTAGAATGGCTTGGCAGTTGGTATCGCTATCGCTCGCGCGAGGAATTGAACGGCGCGTCCAATTCAACCGCAGGCGTCAGCTTCAATGATTTTGTCGCGGCTTACCTGTCCGACACCCCCCCCGAATTCGCCCGCGTCGGATCGCAAGCAAAATTCATGTCAGACAAGGACGGCGCGCTTGGCCTGTCCCACCTGTTCCGCTATGACGATATGGACGGGCTCGTGCGTTTTTTGCAAAACCGCCTGAACCGCCAGTTCACGTTGGGTCGGGCAAACCAGTCCCCCAAAGCAGAGATCAGCCTCAGCCCTGCACTTCTGTCCGAGTACCAAACAGCCTACGCGCAAGACTTCGAACTTTACACCAGGCTAGCACCTTAGAGGGGTCAAAATCCGCGACTGTCCCCGTTAGGCCGCAAGATCGCGCACGGTTTCTGTTAACTGCTTCAAAGAAAACGGTTTGGGCAGAAAATGGGCGTTGGGGATTTCACCGTATTCCGAGGTGAAACTCTCTTCGGCGTATCCTGAAACGAAAATCACATTTACATCCGGTCTGCTTTCTTGTGCTTTCACAACCCAAGTTGGCCCGTCCATCCCTGGCATCACCACATCCGAGACAATCAGATCCACGTGCAGATCGGCGTCTTCCAGCTTCTCCAGCGCAATCTCTGCCGAGGCCGCTTCGGTCACCCGCACCCCTTGCATCGCAAGGGCGCGAGCCACGAAGGTCCGCACAGGGGCTTCGTCTTCCACCAGCATGACCGACAGCCCGTTCAAGCTCTTGGAGAGATTTGCGCGGTTCGGTTTTGGGATTGCTACGGTCGGCTCTCGTCCGTCATGGGCAGGCAGCAAAAGCGTGAATTCCGATCCTTCGCCCACAGTGCTATGGGCAAAAATGAAGCCGGAGGTTTGTTTAACGATGCCATAGGCCATCGAAAGACCCAGCCCTGTGCCCTCCCCCAATTCCTTGGTCGTGAAGAAAGGTTCGAATAGCTTTTCCATATGCTCCGGCGGGATGCCGCAGCCCGTGTCTGCCACGCTGACCGTCACATAAGTGCCTTTGGGAACCTGGGCACGATCGACGCGGGTCGGCCGGTCATACACTCGCATTCCGCTTTTGATGATCACCTCTCCTCCGTCCGGCATCGCATCGCGCGCATTAACCACTAGGTTCATGATCACCTGTTCAATCTGGCGGCCGTCTACATATGCGCGGGGCAGATCCTTGCCATATTCCGCATTCAACTGCACTTTTTCTCCCAGCAACCGGCTTAAAAGGTGGGTCAGATCGGACAGCGCTTCATTCACCGATACGACCTTTGGCTGCAATGTCTGCTTGCGTGAGAACGCCAGCAACTGGCCGACCAAAGCGGCGGCGCGGTTGGAGTTCTGGGTGATCTGGATCAGATCGTTGTAATCGGGATCACCTTTTTCGTGGCGTAGCAACAACAAGTCGCAATAGCCTGAAATCGCTGTCAAAAGATTGTTAAAATCATGGGCTACACCACCGGCGAGCTGTCCGATTGCCTGCATTTTCTGGCTCTGGACGAACTGGGCTTCAAGCGATTTTAACTCTGTTGCATCGCTAAGCGTAGCGATCAATCCACCTTGCCCCGCAACAGGCGGCGGCATTAGAGAGACTTGCAAAATCTCTTCGCCGTTGGAACGGCGCACATGAACCATTTCGGGGTTGGTCGGTTCCTGAAGATCGCGCGCAGATTTTATCCAAGTGGACACACTGCGCCCCATGCCTTCGACAAGGCTGTCAAATAAGGGCGATTCTGCTGGCTCCAGACGCAGAAACTCCCGCGCGGCTGCGTTGGACTGTCCGACCCGACCGCGACTGTCGATCTGCACCAGCGCGACCGGAAGGCGATCAAACAACTGCTGCATCTTTTCCGTAATCAATGTCTCGCTCATCGGGGCGAGAGCCGGCTGCGGTGGCGTGTATTCCGCTTTGGCAGGCGGCAAACCAACTGAAAATTCTTCCTTTATTTCAGCCTGTTGTGCCGCAGCATCATTCTGCCTGCGAGCAATCAAGACCAAACTGAACCCGCCCAAGAAGGCGATAATTCCGAACCACGCGATCGGATCAGGCATCAGCCATAACAAGCCGAGACTTGTGCCGACGATCCAAATCAGCGCTACTTGCGTAACGTATTGTGAAATTTTGAAACCAGCCATTAAGCCCCCCGGCTTTAACTATCAAAATCCCACCCTTTCACTCTCCCGTTAAGAAAGTATCACGACGCAAATGCACGTCATAGTTGTTTTTGCATAATCGCACAGAAAAAGCCGTCACCCGGTTGATTGAGCGCAAAGCTGCGGGATATTTGCAACTCATAATCGCTGTGACTGTTTAAAAAGCCGTTAACCACTTCGCTATTTTCGCGGGGAAGCAACGAACACGTTCCATAGGCCAACGCCCCCCCAGGCACGACGCACTTGCTCGCCTTGGCCAGCACCTCTGTTTGAAGCTTTTGCAGTGCATCCAAACCGTCCGCGTCCAGCCGCCATTTGCCTTCGGGATTACGCCGCCATGCGCCGGAGCCCGAACACGGCGCATCCACCAGCACCAGATCGTATTCTGCCTTTGCAGGCATTGCAGAAAGCAGGTTAACCCGCGCCCCAGCCCGTTCCGCCCGCTCTTCCAGAGGCGCAAGACGGGATTGGCTGATGTCCCACGCGCTTAGCCGTGCGCGGGGTTGTTGCGCAGCCATTGCCAGCGTTTTGCCTCCACCACCCGCGCAGTAATCCAGAATTGTCTGGCCCTCTTTCAGCTCCAGCATTTGGACGAGCGCTTGTGACGCCGCATCCTGCAACTCAACATGGCCCGACTGATAGGCGTTTGAGCCTGCCACACGGCGGGGGTTTTCAACCACGCGCAGCGCAGTTGGCACGCCAGCAACAGGCTCCGTTGCTATATCTTCCATCGCCAAGGCACGCGCGGCAGCCTCCGGCGTGGTTTTGGCGATATTCACCCGCAGATCAACAGGCGCACGGTCGCGCAATGCGGCAGCGGTAGCCTGCGCGTCCTCCCCAAGATCGGACTTGAACACTTCAACCAGCCAGTCTGGTAGGTCTGTCACCTCCGCAGAACTCGCTTGTGCCGCTTCAATTGCACTGCGTTCCTCTTCTTGCAACGGCGCAGGTCCATAACCTGCACCATTGAAAATATCTTCGGGCGAAAGCTCCGCCGCGATGCAGTGGCCAAGGGCGATGCCCCGCCCATGCCCCACGCCGGACAACGCTGCAAAGCTGTTCAGGTTGCGTAAGGAATCAAACACAATATCCCGCACCGCCGCCCGATCCTTGCTGCCAGCATAACGGTTGCGCCGCGCCCAGTTGGACAACAGCTTTTCCGCCGGTTCCCCGTCAAGGAAACCGTCCAAAATTTCGATAGCAGCAGCATAGCGCGCGGCAGGTGTCATGGATCACCCAACCCGATAGTTCGGGGATTCCCGCGTGATCTGCACGTCATGCACATGGCTTTCTTTCAGGCCAGCGCCGGAAATCCGCACGAATTTGCAATCTGTCCGCATCTCGTCGATTGTGGCGCTACCGGTATAGCCCATCGCGGCCCGCAAACCACCGATCATCTGGTGGATCACTGTGCCGGCTGGACCTTTATAAGGCACCTGACCTTCGATCCCTTCTGGCACCAGTTTCTCGGCAGTGACTTCTTTCTGAAAGTAACGATCCGCAGACCCCCGCGCCATCGCCCCAACCGAGCCCATGCCGCGGAAGGATTTGTAGCTGCGCCCCTGATAGAGGATCACCTCGCCGGGGGCTTCATCCGTACCACCGAGCATAGAGCCAACCATCGCACATGACGCCCCTGCCGCAATCGCCTTGGCGAAATCGCCCGAGAATTTGATCCCGCCATCCGCAATAATCGGCGTGCCGGTTTTTGCGCCTTCACTGGCGCAATCGTCAATCGCAGTAAGCTGGGGCACGCCCACACCGGCAACAATCCGTGTGGTACAGATAGAGCCCGGTCCGATCCCGACCTTCACCGCATCCGCACCCGCATCAATCAGCGCGCGCGTGGCTTCGGCGGTGGCAACATTACCGGCCACAACCTGCACATCATTATTATAGGCTTTGATCCGCGAAACCGCTTCGGAAACGCTGGCTGAATGGCCATGGGCGGTGTCGATCACCAGCAGGTCAACCCCCGCTTCGATCAACTGAACAGAGCGTTCATAGCCCGCATCCCCAACGGTAGAGGCCGCACCAACCCGAAGGCGGCCACGATCATCCTTGCAGGCCTGCGGGTTCAGAACTGCCTGTTCAATGTCTTTGATGGTCAACAGACCCGTCAGCTTGTTTTCAGCATCCACCACCAGCAGCTTTTCGATCCGGCGGGCGTGCATCATGGAGCGCGCCTCGGTCAGGTCGGCAGGTTCGCGCAGGATGGCAAGGTTATCGCCGGTCATCATCGTATGAACCGGCGTATCGTCTGCATTGGCAAAACGCATATCGCGGTTCGTTACGATCCCAAGAACGCGGCCCTGCTCATCCACAACCGGAAAACCGGTCACGCGATAGCGTTCCTGCAGCGCCTTGGCATCCCCCAGCGTTTGATCAGGGCGCAGTGTCACCGGATTGTAAACGATCCCGCTTTCGAACCGTTTCACCCGACGCACCTGCTTTTGCTGCTCGTCCAGTGTCAGATTCCGGTGCAAAATCCCCATGCCGCCATATTGCGCCATAGCGATCGCCATGCGCGCTTCGGTCACTGTGTCCATTGCCGAGCTTAGCAAAGGAATGTTGAGGGGGATGGATTTAGTGACAAAAGTTCTTGTGTCTGCCGTGGCTGGCAAAACGCTGGACGCACCTGGCACCAAGAGTACATCATCAAAGGTAAGGGCCTCACGAATCTCCATTGCATATCTCCTGCTGGAATACCGCTGTTGGCACGTCCCTATCTCATGGGTTCAGAGAAAAGAAAAGACCCGATCACAGAAATCCAATTGCAGGGGGCGCGGCATAAGGGCTACCCTTGGAAAAATCGTGGCAAAAGCAGGAATACAGGATGTTGGGAAAACTGGTCAGGCTGGGCCTTTTGGGCGTTGTAATCGGGGCTGGATTGTTCTGGTGGATCACAACGCCAAATGTCTGGGAACCCGAAGCCTTAGCCAATGTAGACGGCGATCCCGACAAGGGTGCGCTGGTCTTTGCGGCGGCGGGTTGCGCATCGTGTCATGCCGTGAAAGGCACCGAGGGCGCAAATAAACTGTCGCTTGCGGGTGGTCAGGCGTTCGAGACCGAATTCGGAACCTTTTACGCGCCGAATATCTCGCAAAGCGGCGAACATGGCATCGGGGACTGGTCCTTTGCAGATCTTGCCAATGCGGTGAGCTTTGGAACCTCGCCGGAGGGCAGCCATTACTACCCCGCTTTCCCCTATACCACCTATGAAAACATGGAAGTGTCGGACATTGCGGACCTTTACGCCTATCTGAAAACCCTTCCAGCCGTGGAAACGCCAAGCCTTCCTCATGAGGTTGGTTTCCCGTTCAACATCCGCCGCTCCCTTGGTGGTTGGAAGTTCCTGTTTGCGGGCAAAGGATGGGGGCTTGAGGGGGATCTGAGCGCCGAAGAAACCCGTGGACGCTATCTGGTGGAGGCGATGGGCCATTGCGCAGAATGCCACACGCCGCGCAATGCCATTGGCGGGCTGGACCGCAGCCGCTGGATGGCTGGTGGACCCAACCCTGATGGAGAGGGCCGCATCCCCAACATTACGCCCCACGAAGACGGGATCGGCGGCTGGGCTGTGGTGGACATCGAAACCTATCTCAACTCCGGTTTCACACCGGAATTTGACGTGGCGGGCGGGCAGATGGCAGAGGTTGTCGAAAACCTAAAGCTTCTGCCACCCGAAGATCACGCAGCAATAGCGGCTTATCTGAAGAGACTGGTACCACTGCCCCGCGCGGAGTAATTCCACGCGCGGGTCAACTGGTCGGGAACGATGCAGATGGGGCGGTTTACGCCAGCCCCAACGCCTTATTGCGGGATGCACGAAGCCGTGCAAAATCATCCCCCGCGTGATAGCTTGAACGGGTCAGCGGCGTAGCGGAGACCATCAAGAACCCCTTGCCGTAAGCCGCCTTTTCATAGGTGGCGAATTCTTCGGGCGTTACAAACCGGTCCAGCGCATGGTGTTTTGGTGTTGGTTGCAGGTACTGGCCAATCGTCATGAAATCGATATCGGCTGCCCGCATATCATCCATCACCTGCATCACCGCCTGCTTATCCTCGCCCAGACCAACCATGATGCCGGATTTGGTAAACATGGACGGGTCGAGCTCTTTCACACGCTGCAACAAACGCAGGGAATGGAAATACCGCGCGCCGGGACGGACTTCGGGATAAAGCCCCGGAACCGTTTCAAGGTTGTGGTTGAACACGTCAGGACGGGCCTCGACCACCACTTCCAGCGCTTCCGGGGCGCAGCGGATGAAGTCCGGTGTCAGGATTTCAATCGTCGTATCAGGCGATTGCTTGCGCACGGCGCGGATGGTCTGGGCGAAATGTTCCGCCCCGCCGTCTTCTACATCGTCGCGATCCACCGAGGTGATTACCACATGGTTCAGCCCCAGCTTTTTCACCGCAGCCGCCACGCGGCCCGGCTCAAACACGTCCAGATCCTCTGGCGGTTTACCGGTTGCAATGTTGCAGAACGTACAGGCGCGGGTACAAACCTCGCCCATAATCATCATGGTAGCGTGGCCCTGTGACCAGCATTCGCCCACATTCGGACAACCAGCCTCTTCACACACGGTGACGAGCTTGTTTTCCCGCATGATATTGCGGGTTTCAAAATACCCCTTCGAGGTGGGCGCCTTGACCCTGATCCAGTCCGGTTTCTTGGGCTGGGCGTTGTCGGGCCGCTTGGCTTTTTCGGGATGCCGTTGGGACGGGATTTTCAGATCGCGCATGAGAGCCTTCCTTGGTTGCCCCTTTATCCCCATATTACCCCGTTTTTGCAACAGGAGCAGTCGCGTTTTCGCATGGCTGCCATGCGCCTTCCCAACGATCAATAAACGCCACCTATTTACACACCAAAATCCAGCTTCATCGTTCCCAAAATACTCATTTTCTGCTAAATTCGTCACATTCAATTTTAGGAACAGATTTTATGGCCAGTGGCAAATACCTCATGGGAATTTGGAAGGGTAAAAAATGTGTGTTTTGCGGGGGAAACCGTGTAGCAGAAGGTCCAGAACACGCACCGCCAAAAGTTATGTTTAGGGATAAATCGCGCCCAATGGGACTAGAGTTTCCAGCCTGCCATCGCTGCAATCATGGGTCAGGCGGTCTCGATCAACTTGTGGCGAATATTGCTTTTGGTGTTTCACCCGAGGCTGTGATGAAAACCAAGAGTATGTCTGCACATGAGTTAAAAGTCGTCAAAGGAATAGCCAACAACACACCCAATTTATACAGTAGCGCGAAAAGAGTTCCCTTATTCAATCAAGCTGATAAACTCATCGGCTCAGCAGTTGCTACCGAACTTCGTAAAGAAGTAAGTCTAAAGATCGCGAAATGGGCAACGAAACAGACGCTCGCCTTATGGTTCGAACATACGGGACAGATCGCGTCACATCGAGTAGTGGTAGATGTAGAATTACTTACCAATACAAAGCATCCCCCCAAAGATCTTTATAAGATTATAAAATACATGGGAAAAAGTAATTCACTCAACACAGCGAACAGATTCACGGCCGATCAGTTCAGTTACAAAATCAAAGTTGATCCAGCCAGAGATATGGCGATGGTGTTTGCTCAATATCATCAAGGCTTTGCCTTTTTTAGTATCATAAAGGACAAGCCGACCGCTAAGCTGTCAAGAAAAGGCCTCGACTACAAATTTGGAACCAATGCCAATAAGGGCATACACCAAATAGGCTAATACATTCCCCCAATAAAAAAGGGCAGAACCAATCGGCCCTGCCCCCTTCAAAAGTGAGTGATCTCAGCGGCTTACTTCACGTCGAAACGATCAGCGTCCATGACTTTGGTCCAAGCCGCGATGAAGTTCGGGATGAACGCATCTGTTGCATCCTCGCTAGCGTAAACCTCGGCCAGTGCCCGCAGTTGCGAGTTGGAACCGAACACCAGATCTGCGCGGGTTGCTGTCCAGCGCAGATCACCGCTCTGACGGTCGCGGCCCTCATAGATGCCTTCTTCGTCCGCTTTCTTCCATTCTGTCGCCATATCCAGCAGGTTCACGAAGAAATCTGTGGTCAGGCTTTCCTTGCGCTCTGTGAAGACGCCATGTGCAGACTGGTCCGTGTTTGCCCCCAGCACCCGCAGACCGCCAATCAGCAAAGTCATTTCCGGCGCTGTCAGGCCCAGCAGCTGTGCCCGATCCACCAGCAGTTCTTCGGGGGAAACCGAGAATTGCTTGCGTTGGAAGTTGCGGAAACCGTCTACGATTGGTTCCAGCACTTCGAAAGACTCCACGTCTGTTTGTTCCAGTGACGCATCCATCCGGCCCGGCGTGAACGGCACCTCAACGACGTGACCCGCATTCTGCGTTGCCAGTTCAACAGCCGCACACCCACCAAGCACGATCAGATCAGCCAGAGAGACCTTCTTGCCGCCGGTCTGGGCCGTGTTGAAGTCAGATTGCACTCCTTCCAGAGTTTCCAGCACCCGTGCGAGTTGTTCGGGCTGGTTCACCTCCCAATCCTTTTGCGGCGACAGACGGATTCGCGCACCATTGGCACCGCCCCGTTTGTCCGACCCGCGATAAGTAGAGGCAGAGGCCCAAGCGGTCGAAACCAGCTCGCTTATGGACAGGCCAGAGGCAAGGATTTTGCCTTTGAGTGATGCAATGTCATCGGCATCAATCAGATCGTGGTCTACAGCAGGGATCGGGTCCTGCCAGATCAGCACTTCCTGTGGCACATCCGGTCCAAGGTACAGATCACGCGGTCCCATATCACGGTGGGTCAGTTTGAACCACGCACGGGCAAAGGCATCGGCGAACTGGTCTGGGTTTTCATAGAAACGACGGGCGATCGGTTCATAGATCGGGTCCATCCGCAGCGCCATATCCGCTGTGGTCATCATCAGCTTCACAGGCGTGTCCGAACCGTCCACTTGCGGGGCGTGATGCTCCAATGGCAGGTCTTTGGCTTCCCAGATATGCGCTCCGGCGGGGCTTTTGGTCAGCTGCCATTCGTTGCCGAACAGTGCTTCAAAATATCCGTTGTCCCACTGGATGGGGTTAGACGTCCACGGTCCTTCGATGCCGCTGCCGATTGTATCGACGCCTCTGCCGGTTCCGAATTTGCTGGTCCAGCCAAGTCCTTGCTCTTCAATCGCAGCGCCCTCGGGTTCTGCGCCTACATGATCCGCCGAGCCTGCACCGTGGGCTTTACCAAACGTGTGACCACCGGCAACGAGAGCAACGGTTTCTTCGTCATCCATCGCCATCCGACCGAATGTATCGCGGATGTCAAAAGCCGAGGCTTTCGGATCAGGGTTTCCGTCCGGTCCTTCAGGGTTCACATAGATCAGGCCCATCTGCACAGCTGCCAACGGGTCTTCCAGCTTGCGGTCGTCGCTGTAGCGCTTGTCCCCGCCAAGCCATGTGGTTTCCGTGCCCCAGTAGATGTCTTCTTCCGGTTCCCAAACATCCGCGCGACCACCGGCAAAACCGAATGTTTTAAGACCCATAGACTCCAAAGCGCAGTTACCGGTCAGGATCATCAGGTCAGCCCAAGAAATCTGGCGACCGTATTTCTGTTTGATCGGCCAAAGCAGACGGCGCGCCTTGTCCAGCAACACATTATCGGGCCAGCTGTTCAGCGGCGCAAAACGCTGGGTGCCGGAGGTCGCACCACCACGGCCATCGCCCATCCGATAAGTCCCCGCAGAGTGCCACGCCATACGGATAAAGAACGGGCCGTAATGGCCGTAATCCGCAGGCCACCAGTCCTGAGAATCCGTCATCAACGCGTGAATGTCTTTCTTTAGTGCGTCGAGATCAAGCTTCTGAAATTCTTCTGCATAATCAAAGTCCGGCCCCATCGGATCGCATTCCATGGAGTTCTGGTTAAGAATCCGCAGGTTAATCTGGTTCGGCCACCAAGCGGAATTACCGGTTCCGCGACTCATCGCATTGGTACTACCGTGAATAACGGGGCATTTGCCCCCTGTGTTTACGTCATTGCCGTCCATGATGTCCCTCCGTTGGGTAATTATAACTTTATGGGTGTTCTGAATGTCGTGTTTGACAGTCCATCCCGCTTCCTCAGTCTGGCTCCTGTCTAACCCAGATACACAAGAAGATTAAGTTTGATTAAACAATACATTTGATAGCTTTTATTTATAACAATGGATAAGCACAGAAAAGGCGGCTCTGTTATCAGAAACCGCCTTTTGATCGTGTTAGTATTTCCGAAACCTAGAAATGGATCGCAGCCCCGTAAGCATCAAGAACACTCTCGTGCATCATCTCGGACAGTGTGGGGTGTGGGAAGACAGTCTGCATCAGATCTTCTTCGGTTGTCTCCAACTGGCGGCCCACCACATAGCCTTGGATCAGCTCGGTCACTTCCGCACCCACCATATGGGCGCCCAACAGCTCTCCGGTTTTGGCGTCGAATATGGTTTTCACCATGCCCTCCGGTTCGCCGAGCGCGATGGCTTTGCCGTTGCCGATGAAAGGGAAGCGTCCGACTTTGATATCATAACCCGCCTCCTTTGCTTTCGCCTCGGTCAGACCGACACTGGCGACCTGTGGGTGGCAGTAGGTGCAGCCAGCGATGCTTTCGGGTTTCACCGGATGGGCGTGTTTGCCCGCAACCATATCAGCAACCATAACACCTTCATGGCTCGCTTTATGGGCAAGCCACGGCGCACCGGCAATGTCGCCAATCGCAAAGATCCCGTCGGCACCCGTGCGGCAGTATTCGTCAGTGATCACATGAGTGCGATCCACCTTGATCCCCGCTTCCTCCAGGCCCAGCCCTTCTACGTTCCCGACAATACCGACCGCCGAAATTACCGTGTCGAATTCCAGCTTCTCAACCTTGCCGCCTTTTTCGATATGGGCCGTAACCTTATCCTTGGCGCGGTCCAGCTTCTTGACCGTGGATTTCTCCATGATGGTCATGCCCTGTTTTTCAAACTGCTTTTTCGCGTGTTTTGAGATTTCTTCGTCTTCAACCGGCAGCACGCGGTCCATCACCTCGACCACAGTGGTGTCTGTCCCAAGGGTGTTGAAGAAGCTGGCAAATTCGATGCCAATCGCACCGGAACCGATCACCAGCAGCTTTTTAGGCATGTGAGGCGGGTTCAGCGCGTGGCGATAGGTCCAGACCCGTTCGCCGTCAGCCTCCAACCCCGGCAATTCGCGGGCACGGGCGCCCGTGGCGACAACGATGGTCTTGGCTGAAAGCGTTTGCTCGCCGTCATTGTTGGTGACAAGAACCTTGCCCTTACCGGCAAGCTTTGCCGCGCCCATCACGACGGTAACTTTGTTCTTCTTCAAAAGATGCCCGACGCCACCGGAAAGCTGCTTTGCCACCCCACGAGAGCGTTTGACCACTGCATCAATATCGTAATCAATGCCTTCTGCTTTCAAACCGAACTCCTTGGCGCGGTGCATCAGGTGGAACACCTCGGAAGAGCGCAGCAGCGCCTTGGTCGGGATGCAGCCCCAGTTCAGACAGATGCCGCCCAGATGTTCCCGTTCGACCACCGCGACCTTCAAACCGTTTTGCGCGCCACGGATCGCGCAGACATAGCCGCCCGGCCCCGCGCCTATCACAATCATATCAAACTGGGTGTCGGCCATTCTCGTCCTCGCAGAATTGGTTCAAGGTTAAACTATCTTGCAACTAGGATGCTACATTTCATCCAATCTCGCAAGAGCGCACCAAAAACTATGGCGAAAAACGGTCCCCAACACACTACCGCAGCGCTGATCAGGCTGCGGCTTTAACGTCTTGGGTCATCTGCTGGTAGCCGCCATTTTCAAGAAACGCGACCTCACCCTGCGTGGAATTCCGCCCCAAAGCATTGTTCCGATAAGGAAAACGCCCGAATTTGCGGATCACGGCGCGATGCACCTTGGCATGCAGCAGATTGGTGCTGCCGTTGGCCGACATCCGCTTGGCGATCAGGCGAACACAGCGTTCCTGATGGGTGAGACATTCCGAATGCATGAACGGCAGATAATAGAACTGACGCTGCGGCTCGTCCGTGCGCATATCATAGCCTTCATCTATCGCATGGGCGGCGACCTTCAACGCTTTGGCATCCGTTGCAAAGGCGCGAGGGTCTTCACGAAACATATTCCGTGGAAACTGGTCCAGCAAGATCAACAGGGCCAGCGACTTGTCAGGGCAACTGCCCCATCCGTCATAATCGCCTTTCTTGGCGGCCTCGTAATCGTCCATAAAGCGGTCTTTAATCTTGTTATCAAGCGCCTTGGTGCTTTGATACCATCCGCTAGGTCCGACTTCGTTGATCCAGAACTCAATAATCTCTTTCGCTTTGTCCATAGTTCCCTCCGACATAGCTAATACACAAAATAACTGGGCCTTAAGACCAGACTTGAGCCTGAAACACGTCGCGTCAACAGTTTTTTAACTATTTTACAAACTGTTAACGCTATCGTTGTTTTCTTCACCCTCTAGCGCCATTTCAATCGCGACCTCTTGGGCCACCTCAAAGGCCACTGGCGATGCTGTGCTGAACACCGGAGCGTAACTGTTTGTGTCGTCCACATCCGGCGACGCACGCTGGAAGGTCCGGTAGATCGCATAAAGTGCCATCGTCATCGTCAAGGCACCGATATAAAGGAAGAAACTGTCCGACCCGAAGGTAGACATCATCCAGCCCACCATCAGCGGGCCAGCAATTGCGCCGATTCCATTTACAAAGATCAAACCACCACTGGCCGCGGCCATGTCCTCAAGCTCCAGAAAGTCGTTGGTATAAGCGAGCAGCAAGGAATAAAGCGGGTTCGCCGTGCCGCCAATCACAAAACTACAAACCATCAGGATGGTGAAATTGGACGCAAAGGCAAAGGCCACCAGAGTGGCTGCGGTGCCGATCATGGTGATTCCGATGATCAAAAGACGCCGGTCCATCCGGTCCGACAACCAACCAATGGGAAACTGGCACAGCATCCCGCCCACATAGATTATCCCCACGAAGATAGAGATTTCGCCAACACTCATCCCTTTTTCGGTCCCGTAAACCGCTGTCATCCCGAATAGCGCCGCAAAGATACCGCCCAGAAGGAAAGTGCCCACAACGCCAAGGGGCGAAGCGTGATACAACTCCTTCAAGGTCATCGGTTTGGTCGTGTGAAACACCGGAGCGGGGCTAACGGACAACAGAATCGGAGCGAAAGAAACGGAAACCGCAACCGAGATAATGATAAACAGGATGAACCCTGCCACATCAGCAAAGTTCAGCAACCACTGCGCGGCAACAATCCCCATCATTTGCACGATAAGGTAGGCCGACAATGCCTGCCCTCGCGTTTCATTCGTGGCAGAATCGTTCAGCCAGCTTTCAGCGACCACATACACGCCGGAAAAGCAGAACCCCACAACCACCCGCAGGAAAAACCAGACGTATTCGTTTGGAACTGCTGCATAAAGTATCAAAGCAGCCGAAATCATTGACGCCAGAGCCGCAAAAACCCGCACGTGTCCCACCCGCCGGATCATGCCCGGCGCCATGCGCGATCCGCCTAGAAAGCCGACGAAATACCCTGACATGATCAGCGACATACTGCCCGGCGTAAATCCTTCCAGCGCGCCCCTGATCCCAAGCAATGTGCCTTGCACACCATTGCCAAGCATCAGCAGGAACATACCCAAAAGCAGAGCCCAGGAATTTTTCAGTACAAGTGTCATGTCGTCGCCTAACCGCGTTCAATTTGCGCCAGCCATATGGGATTCGGTTGCCCCGATACAAGACAAACACGACACCTTTGATCGGCTATTCGTCCCCTTGCGCAGCTTACCGCTGCTTGGGCAAGAGAAGAGAGCTGTCACCATAGGAAAAAAAACGATATTTTTCGTTAATCGCGTGGGCATATATGCTTTTGATCGCATCCACCCCCATCAACGCACTGACGAGCATCATCAACGTGGACTTTGGAAGGTGGAAATTCGTGATCAAACCGTCGGTGACGGCGAACTTAAAGCCCGGTTTGATAAAGATGTCGGTCTCCCCGACCCAAGGCGCGATCTCTCCCGTGTCCCGCGCGGCTGTTTCCAACAGGCGTAGCGCAGTTGTGCCAACGGGGATGACCCGTCCGCCCTGTGCTTTGGTGCTGGCTATTTCAGCGGCGGCCTGTTCGTCCACCCTCCCCCATTCCGCGTGCATTTTATGTTCGCTCACGTCATCGGTCTTTACCGGAAGGAAGGTTCCGGCCCCCACATGCAGGGTCACCTTAGAGAATTCCACCCCCATGTCAGACAAGTCATCAAGTATTCCCTGATCAAAGTGCAACGATGCGGTGGGCGCTGCCACGGCACCGGAATTCTGTGCAAATACCGTCTGGTAGTCCTGCACATCCTGTTCATCCGCCGCCCGTTTCGCCGCGATATAGGGGGGCAACGGCATCGCGCCAAGCGCTGCGAGTTGGGCATCAAAATCCGCCCCCGAAAGAGAGAACCGCAGCTTTAATCCGTCCGCGCCCTTTTCCAGTACTTCCGCTGACAGCTCCGGCGAAAAGACGATCTCCTCACCCTCGCGCACGCGCCGCCCCGGTTTGGCCAACGCCATCCAGTCCCCCTGCCCGTCCAGCGACAGCAAAGTCACCTCAACAGCGGCAAAGGTTTCCCCCTGATCGGACATCCGCCGCCGCTTGCCGTTCAGGCGCGCGGGGATGACTTTGGTATCATTCAGCACCAGACGGTCGCCCCTGCGTAAAAAGCACGGCAGGTCAAAGAAATGATGGTCTGACAGCTCCGTCCCCTCAGCCACCAGCAGGCGGGAGGATGGACGCGGTTTGGCCGGTCGCAGGGCGATCAGGCTGTCGGGCAGGTCAAAATCAAAATCAGAGAGTCTCATGGCCCTGCCCATGCCCAAACCCGCGCCAGAGTGCAACCATTATTGGTGCTATTGCGCAGGCGGTGCCGGTGGTTTGGTGCGGAAAATCTCACGAAAGGCCCCCGGTGTCAGAATTGACAGCGGGTTAACCGACACTTTGGGATCATCAGCGGCGCCTTGCATTTTGTAGGTGAAGCTGAACATACCTTCACCCTTACGCCGCCCCATGAGCGGGCCAAACAAACGTTCAAAAATACCGTTCACCGCATAAAGCGGCGTGACGACGCCCTCAAAATTCACCGATTTGCGGGCGGTGTCGTACCAACCGTCCAGCGTCATTCCCATAGACGGACCAACCGCGCTGATCCGTTCCAGTTTCACCCCGTTAGAGCGCAGCTTGAATTGACCCTCTACTGTATTGAAATGGATGCCTTCCCCCTCCAGCTGCTGCAAAAGCCCCACCACAGAAATTGCGTTCAACAGACCGGCCATTGCCGACGCATCCCGCAGCCGCGTGCGCTTAACATTCAAGCTCCCATCGTAATTCCCGTCACCGGAGCGGGGCACCAACACAAGGCGCAATTCTCCGCCCCGCGCGTTTTTCAGTAAGCCGGCGGATTGCAGAACCCCGCCTGCATCCTTGCTGGTCAGCTCCAGCGCGGTGCCGTGTTCTTGGGGGAACAACTGACCATCCACCCGCGTGCCACCATTGATCCGTCCAACAAAACTGCCACGAAGCCCTTTGGCTGTGTTCAACTTTCCAGAAAACGCGCTGAGCGTCAGGCTGTCGGTGATCCGCACCTGATCCAGTGCCAGATTGATAGTAGAACTGCCAGTTCCGCCGGAATTTCCGCCATCGGACGCATCGTCGAGGTAGCGCAGATCGGCGCGCCCGCCGTTCACAGAGATTGTAGAGCTGCCATTTCCCGTCGGTGTCAGCACTGCGGATGTGTCAAGCCAACGCCCGACCGAAACACTGCCAAATCGCGCGCGGCGCAAGCTGCCGTCGGCGTTCAGGTCCAGCGTTCCCTGTGCCGACAGTCCCGGCGCACTGAACGCAATGCTATGTACTTGCGGCTGGTCGCCCAAGTGTCCGGTCATGTCAAGCTTGCCCGACGTTGCAGCCGCTTTGGACCAGTTCAGCGCCGATATGGACAACCGCGCCCCTTGCAGGTTCGACGACATCACAAAAGACGGCGCCGCGCCTTTCTTAAGGGTTATTTCCATCGCCCCGCGCGCCTGCCCGCTGATAGTGCCGTCGGGTAACTGAATACCAAGTGCACGCAGGTTCCTGTCCGACAAATCGAACGCGGCTGTGACAGTGCTTTGCTTTGGAACATCTTTACCAAAGGCCTGAGTCCAACGGGCTGTTACCGGAACCGCATCAAGCTTCACATCACCGGAAAGCGTCACGCCCTGATCGGTGACATGGGCCACCAGAGCATCCGCTGTTAACGATTTTCCTTCTATCAACGTATCGGAATGCACACCGCCAAGCTGAGCGGTCAAATCCATCTTCACGTCGCTGGTCTTGGCGTGTTTATCAAGCGGCAGCTTGAACGTGCCACGCACCACCGCCTGCCCTTCGGCTACGTCCTCGGATAGGCCAACCTTGTTGAGGAACTGAAACTTCTCCACGTTCAAAAGGCCAAGCGCTGCCCCCACATCGCCCTTCGCGCTCAGGGTGATTTCTCCAGGGGACGGCCGCTGGTGGATATCTGGAATAAACAGTCCCGATCCCGCTACGTCTACCTCGGTTCCGTTCGGTGCCACAACATATCCGCTGCTCAGGTCCAGTCGCAAATCTTGATGGGTGAGATACCCAAAGCCTGCGCCCTCCTGCAAATTCGGAACGGTTTTAACGAAGCGGAAGTTCGCGGCCTCTACCCCGAAGTTAAAGGCATATTCATAGTCCCCGTCGTAAGACCGCATGCCACCTGCGAAGTTCACGATACGCCCGTCAGACACGTTCTCGTTAATCCAGCGACGGGTTTTATCGACGACCGGTTTCGGCCACAGCTGTTTTAACCGCTCAAGCCCGATCCGGTTCACATCCACATCATAACTGTTTTCCCAGTAGGTCTCTCCAGCGACGGATTTCCCCTTAACCTTTATCGTTGTGTCCCCGTCAAAAACCGCCAAGCGGCCCACTTCGATCGTGAGCGGAGCAAAGGAAACCCGCGCATCGAGCGCCGCTGAAGACAGGCCCACATCCTGATCGAAAAGATCGGGGCGCTGGATGCTGATGTCGGACAAGCGCAACTGCCCTGACAACGCATCCACACGCCCCTCTGCGCCGCGGTGCATCTGGGCGAAACCCGCTGCCTGCAATGCGCCGGAACTGGTTTCCAGATCCACTTGCGTCAGGTTCAGAGCGTCATTTTCGTGGTTGTATTCAAAATAAACTTTGGCCTGAGTGAAGGTGATCGGCTGACTGTCTGGTGTTTCCGCCAAAGCCCCTTCGGACAGTTGCAAAACACCGTGTAGATCGCCAAGGGTGCCATTGCCCGAAAGGCTCGCCCTTACGGAACCGCTGAGTGTGGTTTCCAGATTGCGCAGCCAGTCAAAGGCTTGGAAAATATCAGCAATTTCCGACGGTGCTGCGTTTGCAAACTGGAAGGACACTGTGGCTTCTTCGGAGCCAAGAACGTAATCCCCGTTCAAAATCATCGTAGCATTTTCGGAAGTGGCGTCATTGGCCACCGCGCCCCCTTTGCCCTCGCTCAGGGCCAGTTCGGCGCGGCCTGACAGGCGATCACCATCCCGTGTGATTGCCAGCGTCGAATTGGCAAGCACCCAAGAGCGACCGGACGCACGATCAAGATAGGTCACTTCGGTGTCAAACAGCTCGATCTTTTTTAAACTGCGCAGGCCAACCCGTGTCTGTAGCCCGTCAAGCAGCGCAAGAACGTCCAGCCCTTTGGTCAAGCCCGCACCGTCTCCGAACAGGGTGATCGTCCCGTCCTCCGCCCGCTCTAGCGAAAGTTGCGAACCGACGATCCCGATGTCCTCGGGGGCGACACGACCGTGTAACAGAGACAGCAGCGAAAACCGCGTGCGCAATTCGGGCACCACCAACAATGTCCGACCTTGTGCATCCGCGATCTCTACATCGCGCAACTGGATGCTGTTGCCAACGCCCTGCGTGCCTGACAACAAGGACACACCGCCAATTTGAACGGTTTCCCCCGCCATCTGCGTATTCAGACGTTCCTGCACCAGCGTTTGCACCATGGGGATCTCCAGCGGTCCGTTGCGCAACAGCACGCTCACCACGCCAACAGACAGCACCGTTAGGACGATACCCGCCATCAGCATGGCCATGCAGCCCACCAGAACATGTCTAATCCAGATCAATGCCTCTCCGCTCGTCTTTCATCGGCAACAGTGACATGCGGTTATTTTCCACACTTGATCTCTGCGCGCCCACCCTATTTACGTGACCAGGCCGCTGATACCAGCGCCAGTTTAACAAGTTTTTGCGAACGGGGATATAAATGCCTGAAATCGGTGAAAAAGCGCCTATGTTTACACTGCCACGGGACGGTGGCGGAACGGTGTCTCTGGCAGATTGCGCGGACCGCGCGGTGGTGCTGTATTTCTACCCGCGGGACAATACGCCGGGTTGCACCAAAGAAAGCATCGGATTTAGCGAAAAAGCCGCTGAATTTGATGCTGCCGGAGCCACAATCATCGGGGTCTCCAAAGACAGCGTTGCCAGCCACGATAAATTTGTCGCCAAGCACAAACTTGGCGTGACGCTGGTGTCCGACGAATCCGGAACCCTGTGCGAAGACATGGGTGTCTGGGTTGAAAAGAATATGTACGGCAAAAAGTTCATGGGAATCGAACGAGCCACATTCCTGATCGATGCAGATGGTGTGATCCGTGAAATCTGGCGTAAGGTAAAAGTGCCCGGCCATGTGGATGCGGTCCTTGAAGCGGTTAAAACCTTATGAGTCAGCCAACCCTGACGGAACTCGCCTGCTCGGTCCTGAACACAGCTGACGGGCGCGAGAAAACGGCCAAAAGCCACGCCGCCGCAGCCCTTTGGTTTTCCGCGAAAGAGGCAGGTACCCCTTTGGAGATCGGCAACAGCCAGCCGCCGGATTTCCCTGCCCGCCCCGACGAACCCGAATTGCTGCCCCCGAACAAAGTGCCGCGCCGCAAGCTGGGTTCGGTTGAGGGCCGCAACACATTAATTCATGCAATTGCCCATATCGAACTGAACGCTGTAGACCTGCATTGGGACATTATCGCACGGTTTGCCCATGTTAAAATGCCGATGGGCTATTTTGACGATTGGGTAAAAGCGGCGGATGAGGAAAGTAAGCATTTCAACCTGTTATGCGACCGTCTTGAAGCGCTCGGCAGTCACTACGGCGCCTTTGCCGCCCATGCAGGCATGTGGCGCGCCGCGCAGGAAACCGCGACAGATTTCATGGGACGTCTGGCCATTGTGCCAATGGTGCTAGAGGCCCGCGGCCTGGATGTGACACCCGGCATGATCCAGCAGTTCAAATCCGCCAAAGACGCCGAAACCGTTGCCGCGCTGGAAGTGATCTACGCCGAAGAAGTCGGACATGTGGCCTATGGCTCCAAATGGTTTCACTTTTTGTGCGGCCGCCATGACATTGATCCTAAGGACGAATTCCACCGCCTTGTGCAGCAGTATTTTCCGGGCGGGCTGAAGCCTCCATTCAACGATGAAAAGCGCGCCGAGGCTGGATTGCCGTTGGATTTCTATTGGCCGATGGCAGGCGACTGACACCCCGATTGGCGGAAACCTGCGGAGCAGGCAAGAAATTCTTGCCTGTTTCCAAAGGGTTTTGTAAACCACTGGGGTGTTCTGAAACAAGCCGAGCAACGGTCCCGACTAAGGGTGCCAGAATACAAAGGCTAAGGGAAAATGATGAACGGACCGTTTGCAAAACTGAACGCGCTGTTGGCACGCCATGTGCCCGAGCAGCGCATTTACATGCGCACAGAGCGCACAACCCGCTATTTTCGGGCGACCCCGCTGTTTCAAACAGCGATTGGGGCAGTCATTACTGTGGGCGTTTGCTGGACTGTTATCGCCACCTCTACCCTGATGATCGACCGGATCAGTGCACGTTCGGACAAAACCCAAGCCCAGGTGATGCAGCGCGCCTATGAAGCCCGTTTGAACGAGTTGTCCAAGGAACGGGACACCCGCGCCCTTGAAGCGCAAACCGCACAGGACAGGTTTTACATCGCGCTGGAGCAGATTTCCCAACAACAAAGTGAATTGTTACAGGCCGAAGAAGAACGCCGCGAACTGGCGACCGGACTGAAGATCATGCAGAAGAAACTGCAAGTGGCGATTAAAGAACGGGACGAAGCGCAAAAGCAATCAGACAGCGTGATGGCGGAAATGCAGGCTGTCACAGGTAGCCTTAGCACCAAACTTGGCAGCGCGAACGATACAGAAGAAACCCTGACGACAATGGCGCGGGCGCTTGAGGCCACGGTTCAGCAACGAGACCAGCTGGAAACCACGGCTGAGGAACTTTACACACAGATGTCCGAAATGTCGTTGGCCCATCAGCTGAAGGAACAGCAAACCGCACGGATCTTCGCCCGTCTGGAACAGGCGGTGGATGTAACGCTCGGCCCGCTTCAAAAAGCGCTTAGCAACGCTGGCATCAACACCGACAGTATTCTGGATGAAATGCGTCGCACCCATTCAGGCACAGGCGGTCCTTTGACCGCACTGTCCGTATCGACCAAAGGGGATTCTGCGAACCAGCTGACCCGTGACGCGGTTGATATTCTGGACAAGATGGATCGCGTCGGTCTGGCAAAAATGGCTGTGTCCAAGCTGCCCTTGTCCTTTCCGGTTGATGGCGGCTATCGCAATACCTCGGGGTTCGGGTATCGCCGAGATCCCAAGACCGGCGGTCGCCGGATGCACAAAGGCAATGACATGGCCGGCGCACGCGGGACTGCGATCCTTGCCACCGGCGACGGGGTCGTTACCTTTGCAGGGCGCCAAAGCGGTTATGGAAAGCTCGTCAAAATCCGCCATGTGCGGGGATTTGAAACTTATTACGCCCATATGAGCAAAATTCGCGTGAAGTCCGGTCAAAGGGTCTCGCGCGGTGAGCGAATTGGTGATATGGGCAACACGGGCCGGTCCACCGGCGTGCATCTTCACTATGAGGTGCGCATAAATGGTACTGCAGTTAACCCCTCTAAATATATGAAGGCAGCTAGAAATGTTTTCTAAAAGCAAAATCAGTGAGACCAACAAGCCGGCCCCCTCGGCAGAAGCAAACAAACCATCCGGTGCGGCCCCTGCCACACCCCCTTCCAAACCAGCGACGCCGCCAACACCGGCTTCCGCACCGTCCACTCCACCAAAGGCCAAGCCTCCGGCGTCTGCCCTGTCCTCTGATCTGACGATCACGGGCAACCTGCAAACCACCGGCGACATCCAGATTGAAGGCAAGATCAAAGGCGACATCCGCGCCCATCTGCTGACGGTCGGTGAAGGCGCCACAGTCGAAGGCGAGATCATGGCCGACGATGTAGTTGTGAACGGTCGTGTTATCGGTCGTGTACGCGGCTTGAAGGTGCGTTTGACCTCTTCTGCACGGGTCGAAGGCGACATCATTCACAAAACAATCGCTATCGAAAGCGGTGCCCACTTCGAAGGGTCCGTACAGCGTCAGGAAGACCCCCTGAACGCCGGTAGCGCTGCTGCTGCAAAACCTGCTGCGGGCACTCCGACCAACAGCTAAATGCGCATTTTCTTTCGGATCGGGGTGATAGACCGCCCCGTCCAAAATACAAAACAGCCGCCGGACAGTCATCCGGCGGCTGTTTTGTATTAAATCGTAACTAACGCAAAGCTGTTGTTTACGCTTAGTCCTGCAATTCTTCCGCCAGATAGGCGAGCAGATTGTTGATGTCCTTGTCCTTCTTCAAACCGGCAAAGGTCATCTTCGTTCCAGGCACATAATCTTTCGGTTTTTGCAGATATGCAGCCAAGGTTTCAGGCGTCCAGACGATCCCGGAGTTCACCATCGCGTCCGAATACCGGAACCCTTCTACTTCTGCCGCAGGGCGACCGAATAATCCGGCCAACGAAGGTCCGACACCGTTCTTACCGGCTTCAAGCTTGTGACAGGCCTTGCATTTATTAAAGACCCGCTTGCCCTTTTTCGCATCGCCATCAATCACGACTTTGGCGATCTCTGTGTCCGCTGCAACAGTGGCAGATTGGGTGGTTGTTGCTGTAGCGGTCGTGGTGTCCTGCGCCGTTGCAATCCCGCCCAAAGCAACAAGACTGGCTGTTGTGGCTGCAATCCAAATACGGTTTGACTTCATCAGAATATCCTTTCCCCTGATCGGCTAACCTGAAAGTGAACTTAGCACTCCGGTTAAACAGAACTAGGGGCAATTACACCTTGGGGCCATTCTGCCGCAGGACCGCGGACGCCGCCGATGGATTTTAAAGAACAGTTAGCGCCCCAAAGGAGGCTTAAGCTGCAGACACGCGGTTCATTTGCAGCATGAGCTTTGGGCGTTCTGTTGCTGTCTCACGGTATTTCAAAGTCGCTGCAACGTCGCGGCCTTTGGTGAAACCGATGGTGTCCGGCGCAACCGGTATCTGCAACAGGCGGCTTTCAGGGCTGGTCCGCGGGGCTTCAACCCGCGGTGTTATCGCGGCGGGTACCGCGCCACGCACGAGCGGGCGGATCAGCCGTGTAAACAGCACCAACATCAACGTGTTGGCTGCCAGCGACAGGGCAAAGATCATACCAAGGTCAACGGAAACGCCCCAAAGAACATCCGTGTTACGCGCCAGACCGCTCGCCGCGACGCTTGCAAATTCAAGCGGCGAAACTTCCGCCGCGAGTGTTGCGGTATAAGCGCTGTACAGTTCACCCAGTGCCAACAGGATGAGGCAGGTCACAGTCAGGGGCAGCATTTGAAGGGAGATATGGAGACTGCGGGCCGAGATCGACGTGCGCGTTTCAGACCGCGCCAGCCGGTTGGCCACGCAAATCACCGAGAAAACCAGCGATGCGGGAATGCTGATTTTGAGAATAGTCATAAAATCCGGCCCGAACATCACCAGCGCCAGACCGAAGATGCCGATATTGGCGCCCACCAGTTCACGACGGAAGAATTCGGAAAAATCCTGCGATACTTTGGGGCGATGCAGATTGCGCGATACGCCATGCGGTTCGCCGGTTTCTGATGCCAATTCGTCAGGTTCTGCGGAAAGATCGCTATCTTTTGCAAACTGGCGCAAATGGCATGTGACGGCCAGTCGGAACACAATTTTGGAGAATGTTACGCAAAGCAGCACCGCTGCCAGCACACCACAGACCGCCGTGACCAATGTGTCAAAACGGGCCGCTGCAGCCAATCCGTTAAACTTCTCCCACGTCTCCAGCAGGTGGCCACTGGCCAGTTGCAGGGCCGCTTCGCCCATAAAAGTGACAGATACGAACACAAACGCGAGCAACCAGCCCCGATTGCCATCTACCTCTTGTTCCTCAGTGCGGGCATACATGGCCGCCACGGGCAGTTGCGTCATAAGGATCAGGCCAAATGACATCAAAATCCGGTCGATATGCAGGCCAAAGTGCTCAAACGCTAGGAATGTCAGCAAGTAAGATGCAGTGAGGACGATCAGAACAAGGGCAGATTGTGTGATAACGTAGGAATAGAAGGGCCTGTCCGGCGTGTTGGCAAACATAAACTGTCCTTAACCTGCGAAGTGCGGTGTCGATTGGTATTCGTGTCGTTCAGATTTGATAGTTTTCAATTTGGGCCAAAAAAGGTCACAAATCGGGCAGCATCCTAATTTCTCAAGTTTAAGACATGCGAATTTTCGGCGAATCTAGCGCAATTTTTACCCGAATTCGCGCGAAATCACCCGCAGACAGGCCGTTCAACCAATGGCTGAACTGTGACAACCGTAAGTTATTTTCCGGGTGATCTGGACCACAGGCTGGCGGAGAGACAGGGATTCGAACCCTGGGAGGCTCTCACCTCAACGGTTTTCAAGACCGCCGCATTCGACCACTCTGCCACCTCTCCGCTTTTCGGGTGCCTGCTTGTCGCTTGCTTTGGGTTTCGTAATTGCGCGCGCGCCAAACTGCAAGCCCATTTTTTTGTCGGCAACAGGCTGCTGGTTTCTGGGTGCCGCCGGATTAACAGGCTTCCATAACAAAGTGCTTTATGGTTAGGGTATGATCAAAACCCGCGAGACAGCGGGGCGAGGCGGAACACTTCGCGGTCTTTGACTTTGAACCGGCGCCAGATCGGTGAAGCAAATTTCGCGACCAAGGAGACAGGCACGATGATCTGGACAGGCAACATGAGCAACGGTAATTTTTCTTCTTCCAAAAGCAAACTGGTTTTCGCACTTCTGGCAGGCGTGGCGCTTGCAGGCTGTGAGGGTGGCGGCCTTGAGGGTATGAACCTCGGCTTTGGCAAGAAAGACACGGATACAGCAATCACCGGAACAGATGGCGAAGTGACGCCAGGATCGGGCAAGCCGATCAAGCTGGTGGAAAGGGATGTAGAAGCCCCAGAGGTTTTTGAAAAGAACGAGAACGCTCTATGGGATGGCCGCCCGTCACTTGGCGGGGTCTGGATCGCACACCCTGATAGCAAGCAGCCAGAGCGGGTAATCATTCGCAACGAAAGCAACGGCAAGTTTGTCGTGGGTGCCCTTTTCCGCCGCGAACGGGACAATCCCGGCCCAAGCCTGCAACTGTCCTCCGAGGCCGCAGCAGCCCTTGGTGTTCAGGCCGGTTCGCCGACCAAGCTGCGGGTTACGGCCTTGCGCAAGGAAACCATTAACGAAAACGCCGAAATCGACGCACAGGTTGAAGCCAATGTTACGGAGAACGTAACCGCGGTGGCACTGGACGCCCCCGCAGAGGACGATCTGGCGGCCAAGGCCCGTGCATCCGTCCAAAAGGCCGAAGCCCAGCCCAAACCGGCAGTCAAACCGGTTTCCAAACCCAAAGCCGCTAAAGGTGCAAAATACGCGCAAATCGGTTTTTTCAGCCTCGAATCCAATGCCAAAGCCAATGTTGCCCGCCTGAAAAAGAACGGCGTTCCAGCGAAAATTGTGAAATCCACCACCAATGGCAAGGATTTCTGGCGGGTTCTCGCCGGTCCTGCAAGCTCTGCCAGTGAACAGCGCCAACTTCTCAACATGGTAAAAGGGCAAGGGTTCGCCGATGCTTACATGGTGTCCGGTTGACGTCTTCCCGAATGGATGTCAGCGTTAAGCGGTAAGACAATGTAACCCCGAACAGTTCCGGTCCCCGATACCCTTTTCAAGGGTCGGGGCAACCCATCTGTTTCGTTCCAACGGAGCGCGGCATGCGACCTAAATATCTTCTCAGCGCGGCGGCAATCTGGCTGGCCACTACCCTGCCCGCCTCGGCTTTTGACACCATTGCACGTTCGGCACTGGTGCTGGATCAGGCCAGTGGCACAGTATTGTTGGCCAAGGAAGCGGATATTCCGATCCCTCCCGCCTCTATGTCCAAGTTGATGACCCTTAATATGCTGTTCGAAGCGCTTCAGGACGGACGGGTGAACCTCGACACTGAATTTACCGTTTCCCAGAAGGCCTCTCAAAAGGGCGGCTCTAAAATGTTTGTGAAACAGGGCGGCAGGGTCACGGTTGAGAACCTGATACGCGGCATTATTGTGCAATCGGGCAACGATGCCTGTATCGTAGTTGCGGAAAATCTGGCTGGCTCGGAAGCGGATTTTGCACGGATTATGACTGCACGCGCCCGAAAGCTCGGCATGAACGAGAGCACCTTTGCCAATGCAACAGGCTGGCCTGATCCCAACCACCGGATGAGCGCAAGGGATCTTGTCACACTGGCCAACCGCCTGATGACGCAATTTCCCGAATACTACGGCTATTTCGCTGAAGAATCGTTCACTTGGGCCGACATTACCCAAAAGAACCGCAACCCTCTGCTGGACAAAGGGATCGGCGCGGACGGGCTGAAAACCGGCCACACCGAAGAAGCTGGCTACGGGCTCGTCGGGACTGCCCGTCAGGATGACCGCCGCGTGATCCTAATGATTTCGGGGCTGAACACCGCGGATGAGCGCGCCCGTGAAGCCGAACGTCTGATGAACTGGGCATTCCGCCAATTCACGCAGGAGACCCTTCTCAAAGCGGGAAAGAACGTCGCCCAAGCAGAAGTCTGGTTGGGCGCAGAGACGACTGTCGGGCTGGAAGTTGCCGATGACATTTCCGCATTGATCCCCTATTCCTCGCGGGATGAGATCAAGATGAGCGTCACCTACGAAGGTCCGATACAGGCACCAGTTGCCAAAGGAACCGAACTGGGCGTGCTGAATATCGAAATTCCGGGCCTTCCGTCCCAAAGCTACCCTGTTTACGCTTCTAGTGATGTGCAATATGCCGGTCTTATGAAGCGTCTGACGGTCTCTGCGCAAAAGCTCCAAGGGGCATTACGATAAGTGAACAGCGGTTTTTTTATTACATTTGAAGGCATTGACGGGTCTGGCAAAACCACCCAGTCCCGCCTTCTGGCAACTTTGCTGCGCGATTACGGCCGCGATGTCATTCACACCCGTGAACCGGGTGGGTCTGACGGGGCCGAAGATATCCGCCGTTTGCTGGTGGAAGGCGATCCCGGGCGCTGGTCGCCTGAAACGGAAATCCTTTTGTTCACTGCCGCGCGACGGGACCATCTGGAACGCACCATCCGCCCTGCGCTTGGCGCGGGGAAAGTGGTGATATCCGACCGGTTCGCCGACAGCACCCGCGTCTATCAAGGCGCGGCGCGGGCAGATTTGCGCGGTACTGTGGACCAGTTGCACGATCTGATGATCGGGCAGGAACCGGATTTGACCTTTATCGTGGATATGGACCCTGAAATCGCGCTCGGGCGTGGATTGGCACGCGAATCGGGCGAGGACCGTTTCGAAGAGATGGGTCTTGGCTTTCAGGAAAAACTGCGAGCCGGTTTTCTGGGGTTAGCGGAGCAGTTTCCCGACCGCTGCCATGTGATCAACGGCAACCAATCGCCAGCGTCGGTGTCAGGTGAAATACAGTCCGTGGTAGAACAATGGCTGTCCTAAGCGCAGAGGAAATCCCCGAGCCGGACCGCGCAGAAGGTGCACCCCATCCCCGCGAAACCGGGCTTCTGGTCGGTCAGCACAGCGCCGAGGAGGCGTTTTTGTCAGCCTATAACGGGGGTCGGATGCACCATGCGTGGATGCTGACAGGCCCGCGTGGTGTGGGTAAGGCGACGCTGGCGTGGCGGATTGCCAGGTTCCTGCTGTCACAGCCCGAAGACGATGGCGGCATGTTCGGTGCGCCGCCCCCGCCCGAAAGCCTTGATGCCGATCCAAACCATCCTGCGGTGCGTCGCGCCATGTCTTTGGGGGAGCCGCGCCTGTTTCTGTGCCGCCGCCCGTGGGATGATAAGGCAAAACCACCGCGCCTTAAGAAAGAGATCACCGTAGATGAGGTGCGCAAGCTGAAAAGCTTTTTCGCGCTTTCGGCGACGGATGGTGGCTGGCGTGTGGCGATTGTGGATGACATCGACTTGATGAACGTCAGTGCGGCCAACGCTTTGCTGAAAATCCTAGAAGAACCCCCTGAAAAGACGGTTCTGCTGCTGGTCAGCCACCAACCTGCCCGTCTGTTGCCCACGATCCGGTCACGTTGTCGCGACCTGCGCTGCACCGCTTTGTCGCCACAGGATCAGTCCACAGCCCTGACTGCGGCAGGGCTTGAGATCGGCAGTGATCCGGCAATTGCGGAACTGTCTGGCGGTTCGGTCGGGGCCGCGTTGCGATTGGCCCACGGCGATGGCGCGCAGCGGTATGCGGCACTCGTGGCGCTGATGGAGCAAGCGCCCGGACTTGATCGCGGGCAGGCCACCGCTATTGCGGAAAAATGCGGCGGTGCGGCCAATGCTGAAAACTACGACATCACCGTTCTGCTGATCGACCTGTTGTTGACCCGCCTTGCACGCTTTGGTGCCCTGCAACCCGCGATCTGGACCGAGGCCGCCCCCCAAGAGGCGCGGATGCTGGCCAAGCTGGCCCCGAACTGTGCGGCAGCCCGTAAATGGGCCAACCTCGCGCAGGCGTTATCGGCCCGTGTCGGACATGCCCGTGCGGTTAACCTTGACCCCTCCGGCGTGATCCTTGATATGTTGCTCAAACTAGACGAAGCGGCGCGCGCCTGATCGCACGCCAATAGGCAGATCACATGACACCACAGATTGTAGACAGCCATTGCCATCTGGATTTTCCGGATTTCGACGGCGAGCGAGACGAGATTATCAAACGCGCCCACGATGCAGGGGTGGCCCGAATGGTCACCATCTGCACCAAGCTGGAGAACGAACCGGCGGTGCGCGAGATTGCCGAAACGTATGACTCCGTGTTTTATGCCGCCGGCATCCACCCGATGAGCGCGGGGGATTACGATCTGGTGCCATCCGATCAACTGATCGCGCTGACTCGCCACCCCAAGATGGTCGGGATCGGGGAAACCGGTCTGGATTATCACTATACCGCCGATACGGCACAGATTCAGAAAGACAGCCTGCGCAACCATATTGCAGCGGCGCGGGAAACCGGCCTGCCCCTGATCATACACGCCCGCGCGGCGGATGACGATATGGCCCGAATCCTGACTGAAGAATACCGCAACGGCGCTTATAGCTGCGTGATGCACTGCTTTTCCTCCAGTATGGAACTGGCCAAAGCGGCACTTGATCTGGGGTTCTATCTGTCCATGTCCGGCATTGCGACCTTCAAGAAAAGTCAGGAATTGCGGGATATTTTTTCGACTGTACCGCTTGACCGTGTGCTGGTGGAAACCGATGCGCCCTATCTTGCGCCTGTGCCTTATCGCGGCAAACGGAATGAACCGGCCTACACCGCCCACACAGCCCAAACCGGAGCAGAGCTGTTCGGGCTCGATTACGCAGAGTTCGCAGCGCAAACCACGGCCAATTTCGATCGGCTGTTTACCAAGGCGGCCCAATATAAGGCAGCGGCCTGATGGCGGAATACATCTTCACAATATTGGGCTGCGGTTCATCAGGCGGCGTGCCACGGATCGGTGGCAACTGGGGGGCATGTGATCCAACCAACCCCAAGAACGCCCGCCAACGCTGTTCCATGCTGGTGGAGCGGATCACCGAAGACGGCAAGACAACCGTTCTAATTGATACCTCTCCGGACCTGCGCCGCCAGCTTCTGGATGCCGAGGTCAGCGCCCTTGATGCAGTGATCTACACGCACGATCACGCGGATCACACCCACGGGATCGACGATCTGCGAATGGTGGTGTTCAACATGCGCAAACGTTTGCCAATCTGGGCCGACGCGACTACGCAAACCACCCTGCGCCAACGTTTTGGTTACACCTTTGAACAGGTGCCCGGCACGCTATACAAGCCGATCCTTGAAATGAACGACATGACCGGCCCCGTCACAATCGACGGCGAAGGCGGCGCGATCTCCTTCACACCGTTTCTGGTAGATCACGGACCGATTCAGGCGAACGGCTTTCGCATCGACGACTTGCTGGCCTACCTGCCGGATGTGTCAGCCATGAACGGCAATGCTTGGGAGGCCGTGGCGGATCTGGAATGCTGGGTTGTCGATGCCCTACGCCGCGATCCCCATCCGACCCACTCCCACCTGTCCCAAACGCTCGACTGGATCAAGCGGGCAGCGCCCAAGCGGGCGGTGCTGACCAATATGCACGTGGATCTGGATTATGAGACCCTGTGTGCAGAGACACCGGACCATATAACACCCGCCTTTGACGGGATGAAAATCAGGCTCTCTGCCTGAAGAAGAAGATCAAATGTTAGAAGTTTTTACGGTCGTCCTCCCCGTGTTTTTGGTTGTCGGCGCGGGGTATGGCGCCGTATATTTCAATCTGTTCCGCGACGAATACGCGGACGCACTGATGAAATTCACCCAGAACTTCGCAATCCCCTGCCTGCTGTTCGGCGCGATTGCCAAACTCGACCTATCCGCGGTTTTCCAATTCCGGCTGCTTGGCAGTTTTTACGCGGGCTCTATCAGTTGTTTTACTTTGGGGTGCCTTGGTGCGGTGTTCATCTTCAAACGTCGCCCCGGAGAGGCCGTAGTTCTTGGCTTTTGCGCCCTCTTTGCCAATTCTGTTCTGCTTGGCTTTCCCATCGTGGAACGGGCCTTCGGAGCCGAGGCTTTGGGGCCAATTACGGCAATCGTCGCGATCCATGCGCCCTTTTGCTACTTGCTCGGGATCACTACGATTGAACTGGTGCGCGCGGACGGGCGCAGCCTGCCAACCACTGCGAAAATTGTGGTTAAAGCGATGTTTAAAAACGCCCTGATGATTGGCCTGGCGCTTGGCTTTACGGTGAATCTGACAGGCATGTGGCTGCCCGAGGGCCTGTGGGCTGCGACGGACATGATGGCACGGGCCGCCCTGCCTGCTGCGCTGTTTGGCCTTGGGGCTGTTTTGGTGCGCTACGGTCTGTCCGCCAACATCGGCGAAACTTTTTATGTGCTGACCCTGCGCTTGGTGGTTCATCCCCTGATTGCACTGTTTATGGCGACACAGGTGTTTGGTCTGGAACCGGAAGTCACCCGTGTCGTGGTGTTGACAGCGGCTATGGCGCCGGGTGTAAACGCCTATGTCTTTGCCAATATGTACGACCGCGCCAAGGGCAGCGCCGCCGGTGCGATCCTGCTTGGCACGGCTGGCGCGGTGTTTAGTGTCTCTATCTGGCTGGTCATCCTGCGCGCCTTGTGACCTTGCCAAAAAAAACGGGGCCTGCAAAAGCGGCCCCGTCCTAAATCCAAAACTGTCCTATCCGGTTTAACCCGGTGACATGCCCCGCAACCGTTCAGAGCGGCGGCGCAGCAGTTCAACCACAGTCAGCAGCGCGATAGAGATCGCGATCAGGATCGTGGCCACCGCCAGAATAGTCGGGCTGATCTGCTCCCGCAGGCCGGTAAACATCTGCCACGGCAGGGTCTTCTGACCGGCAGAGCCGACAAACAGCACCACGACAACCTCGTCGAACGACGTGATGAAGGCGAACAGGCCGCCAGAGATCACGCCCGGCAGGATCAGCGGCATCTGGATACGGAAGAAGGTACGCACCGGCCCTGCCCCCATGTTCGCAGCAGCGCGCGTCAGGCTGTTGTCAAAACCAACCAGCGTGGCGGTGACAGTGATGATCACAAACGGAATGCCAAGGGCGGCGTGGGCCATCACAACGCCCCAGTAGGTGCCTTGCAGACCGATACGGGAGTAGAAGAAATACATACCCGCAGCCGAGATGATCAGCGGCACAATCATCGGCGAAATCAGGATCGCCATGATTGCACGGCGGAATGGCACGTGGGGTTGACTAAGGCCAATCGCCGCCAGTGTGCCAAAGGACACCGACAGGAACGTTGCCATTGGCGCGATGCGCAGAGAGTTCACCACCGCATTCTGCCAGTCAGAGTTGGAAAAGAAGTCGCGGTAGTGTTTCAGCGAATACCCTTCTGGATCAAACCGCAGCATTTCCGGCGTAAAGGTAAAGAAATCCTCTGCGTTAAAGCTGAGCGGCAGGATCACAAGGATCGGTACGATCAGGAACAGGAAGATCAGCGTGCAGATGGTGCGAAAGCCATAGTACCAGGCCCGTTGCAGCGGTGATGCGTAGATTGGAAGAGCCATATTACCTTACCCCAGTTTCACGTTATCGATGCCCACGAACTTGTCGTAGAGCCAGTAGAGTCCGAGCACCACAACCAGCAGCAACGTCCCAAGCGCGGCCGCAAGGCCCCAGTTCAGGCTGGACGAAATGTGGTAGGCGATCCGGTTGGAAATAAAGACGCCCTTGGTGCCGCCCACGATTTCCGGCGTGATGTAATAGCCGATGGACAGGATGAAACAAAGGATCGACCCCGCCCCGATACCCGGAACAGACTGCGGGAAATACACACGCCAGAAGGCAGTCCAGTCGTTCGCGCCCAGCGATTTGGCCGCCCGTACATAGGATGGCGGGATGGTTTTCATCACCGAGAACAGTGGCAGGATCATAAAGGGCAACAGAATATGCGTCATCGCAATGATCGTGCCCGTCTGGTTGTTGATCAGCTCCAGCCGCGCGTTATCCGCCACGACACCCAGCCAGACCAGCGTATCGTTGATCACGCCTTGTTGTTGCAGCAAAACCTTCCAAGCAGAGGTTCGCACCAGAAGCGAGGTCCAGAACGGCAGCAGCACAAGGATCAGCAGCAGGTTGGATGTGCGCAGCGGTAATGTGGCCAGCAGGAAAGCGATCGGATAGCCAAGCAGAATACAGCTGATGGTAATGATCATCGACATTTTCAGCGTGCGCAGCAGCAGCGTATAGTAAATCTGCTGGTTTTCAGGAACCCTCTCGACGCCCTCCGGCCCCTTTGTCAGGTCGGCGGCAGCAAGGAAATAGCCATCGGTAAACCGGCCCGAGAAAGCTTTGATGGTTTGCCAGTTTTCGACATCCACCCACTTTTTGTTCATCTTTTCAAAGGCGGCGACAAAATCCGTGGTCTCTTCCACGTCCAGTCGTTTGACCTTGCGGCCCGTTTGACGGAACAGGCTGGAAATACCCGATTGTTCATAGTTCAGACGAGACCCGAGCCGCGTGTGGCTTTTGTCCTCGACCGCCTCTTTCAGATCCAGCGCCATCGCTTTGAAAGTGGCGTTATCGGGCAGTTCACCGGTAGTTGCGTCCCAGTCTTTCAGGGCGACAACCGTGCGGGGCAGAACATCCCCGACGATATTATTTTCGACCGAGCGGAATAACATATCCGCAATCGGGGCTATGAAGGTGAGAAGAACAAAAATCAGCAGCGGGGCGATCAGGCCAAGCGCGCGCAATTTCTGGCGCCGCAAGCTTTTGGCGAGACTGGCCTTAAGGGGGCGTCCGTCATTGCCCAACACCGGACCTGTGACCGGCGCGGAATGGGCGATTTGTTGGGAGCTGTCTGCTGTGTTTGCCATGATCTTAGTACTGTCCACCTGTTGAAACCATCGGGTTCAGGGCATCAGGGCGGCCCGAAAGCCGCCCTGAATTATATATTATTGAGCCAGCCAAGCCTGGAATTTAGCGTCGATATCGTCGCGGTAATCGGCCCAGAACTCGTAGTTATAAAGGAACGTGTTCTTGGCGTTTTCCGGATCGGTTGGCATGTGTGGCGCCATGTCGATACCCAGAGCTTCGTGCTTGCCTACCAGTGGCGCAGAAGATGCACGGGCTGGACCGTAGGAGATGTATTTCGCCTGATCGGCCAGACGCTGTGTGTCTGTTGCGAACATGATGTAATCCAGAGCAGCTTCTTTACGCTCGTCGCTCAGGTTTGCTGGAATGATCCAACCGTCAAGGTCAAACACCTGCGCGTCCCACATCATTTTTACAGGCTGTTCCTGCTCAACGATCAGAGAGAACAGACGACCGTTATAAGTGGACCCCATAACAACTTCGCCGTCAGCCAGCAGTTGTGGCGTATCGGCACCGGCAGACCACCAGATCACTTCGCTTTTGATGGAATCCAACTTGTTCAGCGCCTGCTGTTGGCCTTCTTCAGTGCCAAGAACATCGTAAACGTCAGCTTTGTCGACACCGTCGCACAGCAGCGCCCACTCCATGTTGTTGATTGGACGCTTCTCAAGGCTACGCTTGCCAGGGAAAGCTTCCAGATCAAACACGTCACAGATGTTGTTTGGCTCTTTGCCGCCCCATGCGTCTACGTCAGTGCGGTAGGCGAATGTTGTGGAGTATACGATTTGCGGGATGAAACACTCGGAAACCAGCAGGTCGCCGAAATCTTCAGAGGCTTTGGTCCCGTCAGGTGCGTCCGCAAGCATGGTGTCCGCGTCGATTTCCATCGCCAGACCTTCGTCACACAGACGGATCGCATCGGATGCAACAACATCCACAACGTCCCAAGTTGTGTTGCCAGCTTCCGCCATCGCACGCAGTTTGGCCACCGCTTCGGCGGAGCTTTCGTCGTTGATGATGTTTACGTCAGAATTTGCCTTCATATAAGGCTGGTGATAGGCCGCATCCTGAGAGGCAGAATAAGCACCGCCCCAAGATACGATAGTCATGTCTTTCGCGCCGGCTGCAGATGCGGCAACAACGCCGGCTGCCGTGCTCAGAATGATTGACTTCATTTTCATAGAAACTTCTCCTTGTTTACAGTTTACCCGTTCTATAGTTGGCCCATCCGTCCACGGGTGCTGAACGGTCGGTGTTTGTGGAATTGTGTCCCTAGGCGTCGAGCGCCCGGCAGTCAGCTGTTTCCCAGCTGATCATGGTTTTCTCGCCCACTTGAAGGTGGGTGTGTCCGGCCGCATTGGGCACTTTGACGACAAATTCGTCGTTTCCGTGTACATGCATACGGCAGCGAATGTGATCGCCGAGATAGATCAATTCCTTGACCTCGGCCTCTGTGGTGACAAGCCCTTCCTCGCCGCCCACGTAAACCCGCTCAGGGCGCAGCGACATGGTAGTCCGGCTGCCAGGGCCACCGCAATTCACGGCAAGCCCGCGTACTTTGGCACCATCATCCAGTGTAATCGCAGCCACGCCGTCAGAAACTGACTCAACTGTGCCCATCAAAGTGTTGTTTTCACCGATAAATTGCGCGCAGAAGGAATTTTCCGGCCGCTCGTACAGATCTTCCGGCGGGGCCAGTTGCTGGATCACACCATCGTTGAACACGGCGATCCGGTCTGACATGGTCAGCGCCTCGGATTGGTCGTGGGTCACGTAAACCACGGTGATGCCGAGATTTTCGTGGATGTGTTTGATCTCAAACTGCATGTGCTCGCGCAGCTGTTTATCAAGCGCACCCAGCGGCTCATCCATCAACACAAGTTCCGCATCAAATACCAGCGCCCGCGCCAGAGCGATCCGTTGTTGCTGCCCGCCCGAAAGCTGCGCCGGACGCCGCCCTGCGAACTCACCCATCTGAACCATATCAAGGGCGCGTTTCACCTTGGCTTCCCGCTCGGATTTGCCCATTTTGCGGACTTCCAGAGGGAACGCCAGATTTTCACCAACGGTCATATGCGGAAACAAGGCGTAATTCTGGAACACCATGCCAATGCCGCGCTTGTGAGGCGGTATATTGTTAATCGGGCTGCCACCCAACCGGATGTCCCCGCTTGTGGCGGTCTCAAATCCGGCGAGCATCATAAGACAAGTCGTCTTGCCGGACCCTGACGGCCCGAGCATTGTCAGAAACTCACCCTTTGCAATTTGTAGATTGAGATCTTTTACAACAAGTATCTCGCCGTCATAGCTTTTTTGAACGCGATCAAATACGACAAATGCGTCGTCGTGCGAATTTGCAGTCAAAACTATCTCCCAGTTGACTTTTCAGGCCTGAAGACCCGTTTTTAATTTGTGCGATCTGTGCGACCGGATTTTTATCGGGCTGTTTTTAACCCGTTTTTTTGTGTTCAGGCCAAGCGACCCTGTTGGTATGGTTTCAGACTAAGCAAACATGACACGGAATAGCAACCGTCAAAAACGGCCTTGAAATGCTAAATTGCGACACAGTGTCAGACATTTGGCACCTATCGCGGCAACAGGCCCATGCCCCTCCAAGCGGCAAACGCCGCTCTGGATAGGATTTGAAGGGAGTGAGAAAACCAAGTTTGAGCAAATTGCTGCCCCATTTGCGCCTCATTTGACCGCCATCAATTTTTTAAGCGCCAGCCACAATAATTTAATTCAGTTTTAACTTTCGGCGCATAAATTAGTGAGCGAGTATCGGATATGTCTGCAAATCTTCACACCTATACAATTGCCGCCAATACCACTCCGTTTTCAGTGACCAAAGGCGGATTTGCCAATTTCCGCACCGGTACTTGCATAAAAAGCAGCAAGATCAAAAATCTGATCAGCACGCCGAAACCGAACGCAAACACCAATGCCGCCCCCACGAAAGCGCAAATCGTTTGGGTGCTCCGGGACCGTTTCACAGACGAAGTGTTCACCGCCCGTCAGGATATTTCCAGCAATCACGCTGCGCTATATTCCGAACTGGTTAGCGACCGCCCCTTGGTTGAAGAGCACGTTTACGAAACCGTCAGCGTTTCGATGCCTCAGGCAGGCGAAAATTCCGTAAAAGGTGCAGACACGCAGCAAAACAAAGCCGAAAACCGGCTCGGTATTGCGCGAGGCACCCATGTTATGACAAACCGGGGTGAAGTGCGGGTTGAAAATCTGGTTGTCGGTGATCGTGTCATAACACGTGATCGCGGCATGCAGGAAATTCGCTGGATCGGTTCGCATAAAGTCGAAATCACGCGGGACAACGCTCCTATCCTGTTCCGCAAAGGCGCAATCAAAAACGCGCGTGACCTCGTCGTGAGCGCCGATCAACGGGTGGTACTCAAGGGCGCCGAAGCTATGGCTGTCTACGGTGTGAAAGAGGTTCTGATCCCTGCGCGCATCCTTGTAGATGACGTCACGGTAATTCAGGCTGTTGGCGGGGAAATGGAGTTTTTCCAGATTGTTACCGACCAGCATGAGGTAATTTACACAGAGGCGGCCGCCTCGGAAAGCTTCATGCCGACACCCGAAAATCTAGATTTGCTGCCCGAAAACAGCCGGGATGCTGTGCTAGAGACCTTCCCCGTTCTGCGCCGCAAACCCGACGCCTACGGCCCATGTGCCCGCGGCTTTATCGACGCCTAAAAAATTACGCATGAAATGCAAAAACACCGCCGGACTCCGAGCGGTGTTTTTTTGCACGTGCGATAGAAACCCAACGATCCGGACAGCGTTAAAGATACCTTATGGCTGCCTGCCGTGACCTGACTGGTTTATGCGAGAAATGCATAGATCAGCGTAAAGCTGACAAAACCGACGAGAAACCCGATTGCAATACCCGATGCGAAGATGCTGGCAATGACCATTTTTGATACTCACTTACACTGAACTACTAAAACCTTGATGCCTTAGTTATAGCGCCAAAGTTTTGACAAATTTGTTTCTAATTTCTCACAAGTTTGTCCACGAAAAGCGAACGGAGATTTAATATCGCACCGTAACTATATACTTTTAATCAACTAATCAGAAAATATTGAAACTTCAAATTTGGAAATACACCCAGTCCCGCGCCAGACTAGCCGTCAAAAACCGCCTTAAAGTCGGCACAATCTCTCCTTCCAGAGGCGCTTGGTAGAGCAAACCGTGTCTGACGGGCGAGGTGATTCCACTATCCCATCCGTCCAACCGCTGGTATCACAAGGAAAGACAGGCCACTCGCTTCGTGTTACACCCAAGTGATACAGCAATCACAACAGTGGAGCATAGCGATGGGGGCCTCAGACAGGTTGGATAACACGCTCGATCAAGCGTTAACGGAACTGAAAGATCAGGGCCTATACAAGAGCGAGCGGGTCATAACTTCCGCCCAATCCGGTGTGATCAATTTGGGGGAAAGGCAGGTAATTAACCTGTGTGCCAACAACTACCTCGGGTTGGCGGACAGTCCCGAACTCGTCCAACAAGCACAAAAGGCCTTAGACGAATACGGATACGGCATGGCCTCCGTTCGCTTTATCTGCGGCACGCAAACCCCTCATAAAGCTTTGGAAAAACGTATCTCGGACTTTCTCGGAATGGAAGATTCAATCCTATACGCCGCCTGCTTTGACGCGAACACCGGCCTTTTTGAAACCCTCCTAGGGCCGGAGGACGCGATTATTTCCGATGCATTAAACCACGCCTCCATCATTGATGGTGTGCGCCTGTGCAAGGCGCAACGCTATCGTTACGGCAACTCCGACATGGAAGATCTGGAACGCCAGTTGATTGCCGCTAAAGATGCGCGCTTTCGATTGATTGCAACCGATGGTGTGTTCTCGATGGACGGTTTCGTCGCAAAACTCCCAGAAATTTGCGACCTTGCCGACAAATACGACGCTCTCGTCATGGTTGATGACAGCCATTCCGTGGGGTTCATGGGTGAAAATGGACGTGGCACAGCAGAACACTGCGGCGTAGAGGGTCGGGTCGACATCATCACCGGAACGCTCGGAAAGGCATTGGGTGGCGCATCCGGGGGGTATACGGCAGCAAGCGCGCGTGTCGTGGACTGGCTTCGCCAACGCTCCCGCCCCTATTTGTTTTCCAACACCCTCGCCCCTGTCATCGCGCAAACTTCGATTGCTGTCTTTGACATGCTGGCAGATGGCGGTGAATTGCGCGCCCGATTACGCCGGAATGCCGGCCATTTCCGCAATCGGATGGGCGCGCTCGGGTTTGAACTACTGCCAGGTGATCACCCGATTATTCCGGTCATGCTACGCGACCCGAAGTTGGCCAGCGAAATGGCTGCGCGGCTGGATCAGCTTGGCGTTTACGTGGCGGCCTTCAGTTTTCCGGTGGTGCCACGGGATCAGGACCGAATCCGTACACAAATGTCAGCAGCCCACAGTCTTGAAGAAATTGATCGTGCTATCGACGCCTTCGAGACAGCTGGCCGCGAATTGGGAGTCCTCTCATGAGCGACACAATGCGAGCTTTGGTAAAATCCCACGCCGAACCCGGCTTGTGGATGGAACAGGTCCCAATTCCAGAAATCGGGCGGCGCGACGTGCTGATCAAGGTCCGCAAATCCGCTATCTGCGGCACGGATGTCCACATCTGGAACTGGGACGCATGGAGCCAGAAGGCTGTCCCCGTCCCGATGATCACCGGCCATGAGTTCTGTGGCGAAATCGTCGAACTGGGCGCGGCTGTCACAAACCTGTCAATCGGACAAAGGGTGAGCGGCGAAGGTCATATTGTCTGTGGCCACTGCCGAAACTGCCGCGCTGGTCGCGGACATCTGTGTCGAAACACAAAAGGCGTCGGAGTGAACCACCCTGGTAGCTTTGCTGAATACATCGCGCTTCCCCAAGATAATGTGGTCCCGATTCCCGACGACATACCGGACGACATCGCGGCGATTTTTGATCCTTTTGGAAATGCCGTCCACACGGCCCTGTCCTTTAATTGCGTGGGCGAGGATGTTCTTGTCACTGGCGCAGGTCCGATCGGCATTATGGGAGCACTCGTCGCGCAGCGGGCCGGTGCGCGGAAAACTGTGATCACAGACATAAATCCAATCCGCCTTCAACTGGCGCAGGACATGGGGGTTCAGTACACCGTCAACGCCGCCGAAGAATCGCTGCGCGAAACCATGGCGCGGATCGGAATGACGGAAGGCTTTGATGTGGGGCTGGAAATGTCAGGCGCGCCACCCGCTTTTCGCGATATGATTGATACCATGAACAACGGCGGCAAGATGGCAGTGCTCGGAATCGCACCGGTCGGGTTTGAAATTGACTGGAACAAGGTGATCTTCAAGATGCTCCACATCAAAGGCATTTACGGGCGCGAAATGTTTGAAACCTGGTACAAGATGATCGCGCTGGTGCAGGGTGGCCTCGATGTTTCCGGTTTGATTACTCACCGCATAGGAATTGACTCCTTTGAAGAAGGCTTCGCCGCTATGATCGATGGTTCCGCCGGTAAAGTTGTGATGGATTGGCCGTAGTGGTCCTTTAAAACGCCCTGCGGCCACTCTGCCGCAGAGCGTCTCCATTTTCACGGTCATCGGCGTCCCCGCCTGTACCGTAGAATACCTATAGCTGTGCGTGTCTTACCATTTTCTTAAAATATCCTCGCCGAAGGCGAAATTTTAGCGCTCCGCGCGGGGATATTTGTCGAAAATGGAATTTACCACGGAACCTCAACCACGATCACGGTGACATTGTCCCGCCCCCCGCCGTCCAGAGCCCCCTTTACGAGACGCTCTGCGATACCTTCCATCGGTTGATTGGCAAGCACGTCAAAAATATCAGCCTCGTCCATGTACCCGCTCAGCCCGTCGGAGCATAACAGAAACCTGTCCCCCGGTTCGTATTGACCGCGTATCTTGGCGACTTCGGGCACCTCCCCCACGCCAATGGCGCGGGTGATGACGTTGCCGTGAGGGTGGCGTTCGGCTTCCTCGCGGGTCAGTTTTCCTTCTTCCACCCACTCATTCACCAGTGAATGGTCCGAGGACAATTGACGCACAGCGCCATCACGGCAGTGATACAGGCGGCTATCCCCGACCCAGAGGCAGACGAAATGGTCCTGCCGCAAGATCAGCGAGAGCGCGGTGGAGCCCATAGTGCCGCCATCGCGCGCCTCCGCTTCCTGTTGGATCGAATGGTGGGCGGAATGGAACGCATCGCGCACGGCCTGCATCAAAGCGGCGCCCTGCAGATCATCCGGAATAGCCTTGATTGCCGCAACGATCGTCTGGCTGGCAAAATCGCCGCCAGCGTGACCGCCCATTCCGTCAGCCACGGTCCAGAGCCCCAGCGAATCTCGGCTGATCATACTGTCTTCGTTTAGATCCCGCACAAGGCCTACATGACTGGCCGCATCGATCCTGAAGACTGGTCCCTGTTCAAACATGCTATCGCCCCCGATCCGGTGTAAGAAGCTCTACAAACTGTGCCGGTTTAGGCATTCCGTCAAATCGACGGGTATCCCGCCTTGCAGTGCCTGCGTAAAATGTAGAGAGCCAGTAGGAGTGTCCGTTCGCATCACCGGTATCCGCAGCCTGCATAAATGGCACAGCGTCGAGCCGTCTTGCCAGTTCGTCCTTGTCGATTTGGGCATCCAGACAAGCAAGCGCAGTGTTTTCCAGTTCCGTCATCAACGGTTCATCGTCCAGCAATGAAGGTGAAGTCGCCTGGGGCAAAGAGTGAAAAATGGTCAGTGGAAAGCGGCGGCCAACGCGGTCCTGACTTGGCATCAAAATCCCTGTCATGGCCCGCTTGCCACATACATCCGGATCCAGCACAAACCGCCAGATCGGTGCATTCTGGTAGGCCGCGCCCCATTTCGAATTAAGCGCCTCACGGCTTTCTCCCAGTCCCTCTTGCAAAAACTGGTCCCATTTAGCGACGAATGACACATCTGCGCGGAAGCGGATGAAATCGCCGTGGGCGGGGATTTTTCCATAAAAGCCAAACACGTCAGAGCGAATTGGGGCAGCGAAACAGCCGCACCGCCTTGGACGAAAATGGATTGATCGCGGAACCGGCCCGCATCTGGAAGACGGCAATGCGCCCGCCCACGTTAAATACGATGCGGGTTTGATCGGCCACGTTGGTGCGGCGGATTTCCGAACTGTCAAGCAAACGGAACCAGCTCCACGGGCCGTCCATCTGGCGCTGGTTGCGGCGTCCCTCAATCGAGGGGCTGAAGGTGACGGATGTGCTGCCCCCTTGTGGCCACTTAAGCGAAGTCGTTTGTTGGGGTCCGTGGGCGTAATTCAAAGGCTGGCCATCAATCAGCAACGTCACCTCCTGCGCGTTCGGGTCCAGCGCGATGGGTTTCAGATCAAACGTAATGGATGGTAAACCGGGGGCGAGGAAATACGCATCGCGGATTTCAGCGGCCAGTTCAAATTGTTGCAGGACGCTATCGGAAATACCCAGATCTTTGCCAGTGGTCCTTCGGAACTTCCATGGACGCGAGGAGACATCCACATGTTCTGCAAGATTGGCTGTGAAGAATGTGTCGATTAACCCTTGAGGGGCAAACAGGCGAGCGAAATCCTGTATCCCCACTTCTGCGCGGGATTTCCGGTTAAACGGATAGCGGTTGTCTAGGGCCTGTTTGCAAAACGGCAGCACTTGCGCTTGCCATTGGTTGTTTAGTTTGGACCGCTGCCCCCCCGCCGCTGCGCCGGAGGCGGCTTCGATGATCTGGGTGGACCAGCGCTTGATCGGACCGTCCATCGGAACGATGGTTTCCTGCAGGCGTTGGACGGCCTCGCCCTGCCCTGTGACCGTGCCGCTGACCGACAGGCGGTTCAGTTCCTGATAAACCGCGACGTATAATTCCATGATACGGTTGATATCGCCGGGCGTGTTCTCGTCCAGCCCTTTGACGAAGGTGTGCAGGCTGTTGAACCGATCCTGCACCTGCTGGCCGGGTTTGGGCGGGGCGGCGCCATCGACGGTCGCAGCGGACTGGAGCACGGCGAGCAGCCGCTGTGTGCGCACGCCAAGCCCTTCGAGCGCAAGGGCGCCGCCTTCCTCGCCAAAGCCGCTGGCGACCCCCTCCACAACCTCGTTGGCACGTCGTTCGGCCAACCGCGTCTGTTCAGCGACCTGATTCATGATTTTGAACACCGGTGAGGACGGGCCGGACAGCAGGTTCAGCGTTTTGACCGTTTGTGACATAGAGGACATCGGCACGATATCCACATCGCCCAAAATCGTTTCCCAAGCGATGATATAATCGGCGTAATACAGATCGAGCACGTCCTTGGCGATCAGCGCCAGCGCATTTGTATCGCTGAGATCTTCCGCGCGCGGGCCAAGCACCCAATTGTCCTTCTTGATTTGCTCCGCCACATCCAAGGCAGCGGGTAGGAAGACGTTATAAAACCCGTCATAGGTGTAAATCCCCTCTACGCCGCTGGACAGGGGCAGACCGCTCGGGCGGACCATGACCTGATTTGTCGCAGCCCCGCCAGCCACCAGCAGGGTCCAGTCCGGAAGTGCTTTGGCCTCCGGTCCTTCGACAATGGTGCGGTAGGCCCGTGCGGCGACGGGGGTTTCAGAAAGGATGCTCTGTACTTGTTCCACCAAGGGACCATCCAGCGGGATAGAGATCATCGGTTGGTTAATCATATTGGTTAAATGGGTAACAAGCGCCTGTTGCGAGGCGGCGTCAGGTTCCCCTGCGAATTCATTGGCCCATTCCAGCGTGAACCATTGCAACACAAGATCGCGGTCCATCGGCCCCTGTTGGCCCAACATCATATAGACCTTGAGCGCTTCAAACAGCAGCGTTTCGTTGTTCAGATTGGACTGGATCAGTTCCTCCATCCGCAACAGCAGACGGGGCAGAAGTTTCTGATTCAGCGCGGCGCGATAGGTCTGCGCTGCCTCGGTCCCAACCGCATCGCCCTGATAGAGACCATAGGTCAGACTGCGCGGGGGCAGCGGATCGGTTTGGGACGGGTTGCCAGGCATAGCCAACAAAATATCAAGCGGTTCAACCAGTTGGCGCACGTCTGTGTCGGCAATCGGATTGCCCGGCACATCGGCCACTTTGGCAGAATAAAGTTCAATCTGCGTCTTGGCGTCTGCCACCAACTGCCGGTTCCCCAGAAAGCTGTTGGACCAGAGACCCACCACCCCAAGCGTCAGCAAAACCGCCGCCGCCACAGTGCCCCGCACAATCCAGCGGTAGCGCCGTTCCACCTTGTCATCAGCAGAAACAAGCCCTGCCTCAGGGAAGATCACCTTATCCAGAAGGTTGCGCAGGAAATAGCTGCGCCCTGCGCCCTGCCCCGCACCAAGCGCCTGACGCCCCAATCCAAAGGTCCGCGCCATACCGCCCATCAGCCGGTCAATCGGTGTGCCTTCCTGCGTGCCGGACGAGAAATAGACCCCCCGCACCAGTTGGGTCTGGGAAAACTTGCTGTCGAGGAAGATTTCAGACAGGAAATCTTTAACCACAGGACGCAAACTGGCGACTTGCTGGGGGAAACCCGCGATCATAGAGCGGCGTTGCGGATCAGTGACTTGGCCCAATCGGTCCAGCGACAGGTCGTTCAGATGGGCCAACATGGTTTCAAACTGAGCCTCAAACCCATCAAGCGGCTTGCGTTTGTCCTTGGGGCCTTCCATCGGGTAGGTGAACCCCCAGACCTGTTCGCGCGCTTCGCGGCCCAGATGTTCAAAAAACTCTGTGAAACCAACTAATAGATCCGCTTTGGTCAGCAGGATATAGACCGGAAACCGCACGCCGAGTTTCTCTCGCAGTTCGGTCAGGCGCAGGCGGATCGCGGTGGCGTATTCCTTGCGCTGGGCTTCATTCTGCACAGCGATATCAGACAGGGAAATTGCTACAATCGCACCGTTGATCGGTTGGCGTTTGCGGAACTTCTTTAACATGTTCAAAAAGCCGTTCCACGCACGGCTGTCCGCCTCTGCATCGCTGTCCTGCGTGGTATAGCGCCCAGCCGTGTCGATCAGAACCGCTTCATCCGTGAACCACCAGTCACAATTGCGCGTGCCGCCGATGCCGCCGATCGCCTGCATCCCCATTTTTTCCGCCAACGGAAATTTCAGCCCCGAGTTCACAATCGCCGTCGTCTTACCAGCCCCCGGAGGGCCGATCATCAGATACCACGGCAGTTGATAAAGCTTCTGGCTGCGCCCCCGCCCGCCAAGTTTCGATTTACGCAAAGTTTTCAGCGCATCGCGCATTCTGTTGCGCATCTCGGCCATCTCTGCCTTGACGGTTTCATCCTGTTCATCCGCAGGATCGTCTTCCACCTCGACGATTTCATCGGCCATCTTCCCTTCACGGCGCGACCGCAACAGCGCCAGTAAAAGCATCAGGAACAAGGTGAAAACGAAGATGACACCAATGGTGACCAGCCGCGCAGTCACCGTTTCCAGAGGAAAGCTCCCCCCAAGACCAATGATTGGTCCGATAAACCAGACAAAGGCCATCAGCAGTCCGGCAACAATCGCAAGAATGCCGTTGGTGTGGAAAATCCACTGGAATATGCGCCGGAAGATCGCCATCTAGTTGTTCTCTCTCATCAAAATCACTTCGATCCGCCGGTTTTCCGCGCGCCCCTCGCGCGTGCCATTGTCCGCAATCGGTTCCTTGTCAGACCGCCCCTCCGCTGACATGCGCGCCGGATCGTTCAGTGTGCCAGCGATGGATTCCATCACCTTCTCGGCCCGCTTCAGGGACAGATGCAAATTTGAAGGAAACCGCGCGGTTTTGATTGGGATATTGTCGGAATGACCCGCGATAATGACGCGGCCCGGTTCCTCGTTTAACGCTTGCGCGATCCTGTTCATGATCGGTTTAAAACGATCCACCAACGTGTCAGAGGCAGGTTGAAACATTCCCGATCCCTTGATCCGCACCGTCACTGTATTGGCATCATCGAACACGCTAACAAGTTGTTCTTCAATCTCTTTTTCAAGGAATTTGGCGACACGCTCTTTCTGGCCGCTTTCTACAGGTGGGGGCGCTGGTGGGGGTGGTGCCTGCCGTTTCAGTTCCACCTGTTCCCGTGCCCCAAGCGCTGCAAGTTGTCCTTGCAGGCGTTCGGTATCCCCGGACAGCGCCCAAGCGAGCCCCACATAGGACAGCCCCATGATAACGGTCATCAACCCGAAAATCAGCCATGCTGGCATCCACGCACTGAGCGGTTTATGGGGCAATTTCAATCCCTTCCACACCGGCGCGACCTCCGGTTCCAGCGGGCCACGCTGGGCGCGGATCAGGCTGGCGAGTCCTGCGCGAATAGTTGCATGTTTCTCTGCGCCCCGATCCTCGACACGCAAGCGCCCCTCAAAGCCGAGCGAAAGGCACATGAAAATGAACTCTAGAAGAAGAAGGTTAACGGTCGGTTCCTTTTCCAGCCGCGCCAGCAATTCATAAAAACGGTCCCCGCCGTGGGTTTCCTTATGAAACGTGCCGACCATGGATTGCTGCGCCCAGATCGAACGCCCGCCCCACGGGGTGTTCAAGACCACATCGTCAATCGTCGCACAAATTGCGTAGCGGGCGATTTTCACTTGCTGTGCAGGAACTTGCGCTTGCAAAGCTGTGGTTTCAAAGGTCTGGATTTGTTGCACGACAGCGTTGCGCAAGGCCGTTGGGTCATTGTGTTGCGCCCGATTGCGGATGCGCCCCACCAGTGAAAACAACGGCGCAGCGGCGGCATTTAGCGGGTTCAGACCGGAGCGTGCCGCATTTATGTCAACCGGAGCCGCCGCCTGCTGTGGCGGGCTCACTTGTGAGGGCGGTGTTTGGGCCACGGGCGGCGCATTTGCTTCTGGTGCAGGCGCAGATGGCGCAGCGGGGGAGCGACCGCCCGGATTGAGGTTCACAACCGTTTTTTCGGTGTCCCCCGGTTCCGCAAAAGGATCGTCTTTGTTCACCCTAGCACCTCGTTGTCAAGCGGCTCATCCGTTGCGGATCGCCCATAATTCCATCTCAAGTCCGGGAAACTCTCCGGCCACATGCACTGCCAACCCACCGGAAGTGCGCATTTTTTTCCAATACTCGCTGTCCGGATCGAGCTCGAAATACACCACCCCTGCATGATAGGGGATCTGGCGCGGGGCCACTGGTAAGGGGCGCAGGCCGATGCCCGGAAGGGCTGAATTTACCAGTTGGCGAATGTCCTCTACCGGACCGAGTTTGGCTTGCGTTGGCATGTGGCGACGGATGTTCTCGGCGGCGGTATCGGCCTTGCACGCCAGCACCATCTGCGTGTCACTAAGCAACCGCTTGTCCGCGATCACGCCCACCGAAACGCCGTATTTGCGCGGTTGCAACGTGATGGACACCGCAGTTTGTTCCAGCACCGCCGACAGATACTGCCGCAATGTGCGGATCAGGGGCTGGAAAGTAACGGTCAGGTTGTCGTGCTGATACGGCGGGAACTCCGGCGGGCGTTTTTCAGGCGCCATAAAGGTCGCTAGTTCCCCTGCCAACCCCAGCAGCATCATGTAAAGCCCGCAGGGATGTGTGTTCTCGATCAACCCCAAGTGACGGATTTGCGGCAGATAGCGGTTCACTGTAATCAACAGCAGATAATCCGACAGTTCTGCCACCCCTTTGGCCGGACCATTGTCCGCCAACCGCCCCGAAAGGGCCTCGCAGCGGTGGCCGAGCAAGCCTTCGATCTCCCGCAGAAACTCTGTCAGCGGGGCCGCCGCCCGCTGGTCCAGAACTGTCGGGATAAATGAGCGGTCCAGCAGAATTTCACCGTCAGAGCGCACCTCGATCACCTTGGCAATCGGGATCACAAGCTGGTCCTCCAGATCGTCCAAATCCAGCGCAAATTGCAACCGCAGCTTACCCACACCTATAGTGGTTGCCTTGCGGTCCCGCCCAACTGCGTTGGTCACATCCACCTCTGCGGGTTGATAGCGCGAGGCAGAGTTTTCGTGGAATTCGAGTTCGACCTCCACCGCTCCATGCCGCCGTGTCGGGATCGCCAGAAACACCACCGAGTCTTTGACAGTGTCAGGAATTTCCATCGCCGGTGGCAGATCATCCACCGCCGGAATGCGAAAACTGGTGCCGTCCGGCGTGATCCCGTCGCAGGATTTGATGGCGAATTTACCAAGTCTTAGCAATTCGTCATCTATGGTCAGCTCGCGCAGCCCCCACACATAGGGCGCAGCTCCCCGCGACACACCCGCAATCTGGCTTTCCAGATAGCGGTCATTCTGCTGGAAATGATGGGGCTGCAAAAACAACCCTTCGGACCAGATGACTTTACTTTCCCAAGACACGTAGCGCGTCCTTCCTATTTAGAGATATTCACGCTGTTCGCCCCAAGCGAGATGGTCAGCGTGTTGACTTTCCCACCAACCAAAGAGGTCGTTGTGCGCCATTTTGCGGTTGAAATCGCCTTGAACCCTACCGCAACGCCAATCGCTGCAGGGCCTTCGCCTTCAAACGCAGCCGAGACGTTTTTGGTTTGCCCCGGCGACAGCAATACCGATTCCTTGCGCACCAAATCAGCCCCTAAAACCGCCGAAGGACTGGCCGTCAGAGAAGCGTAATCCGCGCCGTTGAATTTAGCGGTAGAGTTCAGGTAATAAATCGTCGCCTTAACAGGCAAACCACCGTTCACCCCCGCGCTTGCAGTGACATTCATGGCAACTTCGGTGGGTGAAGGGGTACAGGCGGCCATCACACCTGCCACAATTACAGACAGGCCCGTAAGCTTCAGTTTCGCTAGCATAATTCCAGTCCTTTCCTAATTCGATTTAAGTTTTTGCAATTGGTCCTTGTAGGCTTTGGCAAATTCCTTGCCAAACAAAGTATTAAAGTCTTCTTCTGCGTCTTCGGACAGTTGTTTGTAGAGTTTTTCAAATACATCCCAGTATTGCGCTTTTTTGCCTTTGAGCAAGCCTCCCAATCGGCCGCTGTCCTCTATTCGTGTGGCAAGTTCGGCCGGATCGAACCTAGAGAGCAGGGTTTTGATGGCTGTTTCCATTCCTGACATCATCGCCACCTCATGGGCTTTGATGTCCATCATCGCTTCTGCGGCGGCTTTATCAGCGGTCTGGTACCCTGCCACGGTCGGCTTAACCATCGCTTCAACAGCCTGCTGGCCGGAAATGGAGAACTTGATCGGGTTATTGCCATCGGGCGAAATCGTGGTCTGGCCAAGTCGTAGTTCGTCCTTGATAGAGGCCCGCGCCATCAAAACTTCCCGCGCCCCTTCGACTAGGGTGCGAAAGGCAACGCCGGTACGTTCCATAATCGGGCCGAGTTCATCGTCATCGATCCGGCTGTGATCCACACCGGCAGCGCTTAGGAACTGTCGCGCCAGTGTAGCGTCACCGGCTGATGGTTGCGGGCCAGAGGATGGCGGGGCAATCCCTGAAGCCGGTTCGGAGCGCGCAGGTTCCGGGTTTGGTTCCGGTTTTGGCGCTGGCTCGGCTGCGGGTTGAGGGTGTGCAACTTGTGGCTCTGGCGCGGGCGCGGGCGGTGTGCCCAGAAGATCGTCTATCGGATCGGACCCGACATCTGTGTCCTTCTGCTTTGGTTCCGTCTGGCGCGTCTGCGGTTCCGGGATAGAGAACGGTTCCGACGAAAACGTGGTTTCCGGTATCAAGCCGCCTCCTGCCGGTGCAGAATCTGACGGGGCGCTGGCATTGGGCGGGCCACCCATCGGTTCGGGTTTCGCGCCAAGGAGGTCATCTTCCCAACTGTCTGGAATAGACGGCGCGGTGCTGTTGGACTGGAAGAAATCCTGCCCCGGTCCGGAATGATCCGGCATGCTGGCCCCGCCTTCGCGGTCGGGATTGGGGGCCACGTCAAGAAAATCGTCAATGGTGTTGTCGGCATCATCCGACAGTTCCGGCGTTTTCATATTCATCGCATTGGGGGGGGCATCCCCCAAAAGATCGTCAAGGAAATCGCCGCCATCGTTGTACAGACTGCCAACCTCTGCCAACGTGTCGAGCGTGGGGGCGGTGTCCTCTACAATCGGCTCCTCCCCGAGCGGTGGCGGCAAGTCATCGAAGGGATTGGCAGCCTGGCTGGCCTTAGCAATCACCACCTGCATTTCATAAGGACCGATCCGCAGGACGTCGCCATCATTCAAAGGGGTTGGAAAATCCCCGAGCGCCTCGGACTCTCCGTTCAAGAAGGTGCCGTTGGTAGAGGTGTCCACAATCACGTAATCCCCTGCCCGCTCTTGCACCACAGCGTGGGAGGAGGAAATCTCGCGGTTGGGATCAGGCAGGACGACATTATTGGTATCAGACCGCCCGATCGTCAGTGCGCCGCCGATCAACGGAAAGACAGTCTCGCGGCCCGGTTGGGCGCCACTGGACAGGATTTGCAGTGTGAGAGTCATGGTCTTGGTCTTGCTCCCGTCATGAAATCAGAACCGTCGGGCAGCCCGGTCCCACGATCAGCCCCCCGTGCGCGGTGGAATCGGTCAATCGCGCGGCTGGCTTGTTGCCGATAAGGCAAGAGGTGGAGCCTTTGACGATAACATCCGGTGGCCCAACACAGGTACACATACTGCCCACATTGGCCGCCGGCATATTGCCGATCAGGACGTTGACCTGTCCGGGGGGAAGGATCGGACCGCCCACATGGGGCACAATACCTGTCACCATCGGGCAGGTGTGCATATCGGACACGCGGGCAGCAGGCAGGCTCATCTGGTCGGCTCCTTACTTATCACATTCACTATAAGTGGTTTCATTTGTTTCTCCATCTTTATAGCCGGTTCACTGCGGTTTTTCTCCGGTGCCACCGCTCGCTATATCGACAGAGATCGCGACCAGTTCCTGCCAGTTGGCCTCTGCCTGATCCTGATCCTCGTCCTTCAAAGCCGCGTTCAGAAGGACCGCAAACACCAGCGTGGGCGTGGCGGAGGGGGCGCTTTTGACTTCTTCTTCCATACCTTTGGCAATACCGTGAAAGGCTGCGTCGGCAGCCATCAGGGTTGGATCATCGGGGTCCGCCTGTTCGATCACCTTTTGCACTGCAGCGCGGGTTTCAAGGTTGGGATGATACACCCACGCCCGTGCCACTTGCAGCGCTTCGCTCGGCTCCGCACCTACGGGTAACATCAGCGCAGCGCCATGACAGGCTAGCCATACAGATTCCCGTACCGGCAGCGCATGGGCCATCACATGCAGATAGGATGGCACCACCCGCGCCGCGTATAGAGCTGCAAGCCCGTCTGATACAGAAATATCCGGCGCAATCGCCAGCGCCGGATCAATCTTGATTTTGTGTTCAGCGCAAAACGGGCCAAATGGCCGGTCGGCAATCTTCTTCAGATTGCTAAAGTCCGGTGTCGGTGTCGCTGTCTCAGCCGTTTGGTTCATCATGCCCGCCCCTAGTTAATCTTGACCAAAGAACCGGCCAGTTTGATCATACTGCCCGACACATCGACCAAACTGCCTGAAACTTTGACCTGCGTGCCATCAAGTTTGATCTGCGTTGACGACAGTTTTATCGCACTGGGAGTCAGTTCCAGCGTTGATCCCCCGCAAACCAGTTTGATCGAGGACGTGGCCGTCATGGTGATTTTCTGATTTGATGTGACATCCACCTTACCATCCACTGTCAGCTTGTCATTCGATGCGATTGTGGTGGTCCGTCCGCCGGTTTCCACCGCCAGTGTGTATTCCCCATCACTGATGGTTTTTTCAAAATCGGTTTGGACTGTCTCCGTCAGATTGCCCTCTCCGCCGGTTACACCATACTCTCGAACTGTATTGCGCCAGACGGATTGGGTATAATCCCCGTCATCTTTGGTGCCGTCCCCGATCTTTACATCCGCGTTGTTCTTGATGATCTGGAAATAGTCCTTTTCAGACTGCATCCGGATGTATTCTTCGTCTTTCTTCTCCTCCAGAACGAATTCGTGTTTGGCGTTGGTGTCCTCGTTTTGGTGGGTGTCGCTGACCAGTCCGATCTGGGTTTTGTTTTCCGGCAAGGTAAACGGTGTGGTCTGCTGGTCGTTATAAACGCTGCCCACAATCAGGGGCCGGTCCGGATCGCCTTCTAGGAACTGGACGACCACCTCTTGGCCGATCCGTGGAATGTGGATCATCCCCCAGTTTTTACCCGCAATCGGGGTGGCAACCCGAATGAAACAAGAGGATTTCTCGTCATCTTTGCCTTCACGGTCCCAGAAGAACTGAACCTTTACGCGGCCGTGTTTATCCGTATAAATTTCATCGCCCTTGGGCCCAACGACCACAGCGGTTTGTATCCCGTGGATGATCGGCCAAGGCACTGTTGAAACCGGCACATAAGCGATCTTTGCATCCTGCGCGGTAAGCTCAATCGTCTGGGATTCAATCAGCGCTGCGGGGTCATATTTACCGCTGCGGGATTTCTCGCGCCATTCGTCCGTTTGCTCTATGCGAAGTTTCTGTTTGAGCGTCAGAACCAGATATTCTTTATTCTGCGCACGGGCGGGATGATCTTTTAGAGTAAACTTCGCAGCCGGTGTCATGGCTTTGACAATCCCCTGCCCCCAAACACGGTTCTTGCCCGCGATGATCGCTTCCATCCGGCGACGTGCACGTTTGGTGCCAATCGTGCTAACGTCAAAACGGCCCGGATAATCGAACACTTCCAGCTTTTCCGCATCGTGATTGCGGGTGCCGGTCAACTTGGTTTTAGACTTGGTGAAATCGTAGTCATCCAGCGTGACTTTATCCGTATCTACGCGGTGGCCATCCTTCCAGTTGTCGATGTAATCAATCTCAGAGCGTTGCCCCGCCTCTTTATCGATCATCTCAATATTGGGATCACCAGCAATCGGCGACAGCGTGGCGCTGTCATCACGGATGGTCAGTTGGTCCTTGCCTGAACTGTAATCAAAGTAGAAAAACCGACCCTCTTCCTCTAGGAGCCGGCGAACAAAGTGCCAGTCGCTTTCACGATATTGAACGCAGTATTCGCGGACCGGCGGTGTTTCACTGACAGTCCAGCTGTGATCACTGAAACCAGCGTCACGCAGCACTTCCTTTACGATTTCATCGGCGTTCTTTTCCTGAAATATCCGGCAGTTAGACGTGCGGGTCAACAGCCAAGGCCAAGCCCGCAGGCGGACCCTGTAGTGGGCGTATGTGCCAAACCCCATGCCCGCAGACATGCCAAGGAAGGTGCATTCGACACAGGTGCCAAACCACTTGCGCACACCGGATTCCAGATCCATTTCAAGCGTAAAAGACTTAGCCAGAAAGTCCTTGCTCTCCAGGTCCGGTTTCTCGGCGAGAAACTCCACAGAGAAATCGCTCAGCTGGTCGATGCCTTCGCTGATGTCAGCCGAAAGCATATAGAGATCGCATTTCTGGCCTTCGCATTTCACCCGTTGCGAACGGCCCTCAATTGGCAGTGGATCGGCCATTGTCATCTCCTTTCCGGCGCTGGCACAGTCCCACCCGCCGGTGCATCTTCATTCAGAGATCCGCCAGCAGGGCTGCCAGATCCTCATCCATTTCTTCATCGTCATCATCGTCGGCGCTGTCGTCATCATCGTCGTCGTCAAAGCCTGCCAGCAGGTCATCCAGATCACCGTCATCCCCGAGGTCCAGATCAAGATCATCGCTGTCATTGTCATCGTCCAGATCAAGCCCGAGATCAAAGTCGTCGTCATCGCCGCCAAGATCAAAATCATCGTCGTTCCCGTCGAGCCCGAGATCGAAGTCGTCATCCTCTGCGTCGCCGTCCGCGTCCGCATCCCCCGTGCCCGAAGCCCCGCTCGGTGCGGCTTTGGCCATACCGGCCCCAAGTGCGACACCGGTGCGCGATTGTATTTTTCCTGATTGCAGCAACTTGGCTTCCTCACCAGACCACAGTCCCAGCAATTCGCCGCCCCCAAGCCCGTTGAAAGAGCCGAGCCGCACCACATTTTGCCCCTGTATCGACAGAACCGGAAGATAGCCGCGCTGGACGGTTTCTGTTGACATGCGCACATTGATCAATCGTTCGGTTGAAGGCAGCGCCACCTGATCGCCGTATTGGTCCAGCATGTAGTGAAACGGCATATCATCCAGCGTCATAATAGAGCCGAGCGACATCTCCGCCCCCTGCTGCGCCAGTGTTTGCGCTAGCAGGATCGCCACCAGCGTGGCCGGATTGCCCATCAAAAGCGACCGCATCCCTTCGCGGGTGTTAAATTCCTCATAGGCGAAAGGCTCCACCGGTTCGGTCTTTTTGCCATAGGGCATCCGCAACAGGAACCGCGGTGTGGCAAGCGCGATGTATTTCGCCTCCGGTGTCTCCCGCAGGGCCGCCCAAGTCTTGGCGATCAACGGGTGCAGATCTTCGGCTTTGGTGTTCAGATACCCCGCTCCCATCGCCGCGATAAAAGGCGCATCCATCTGGGCGCTGATTTTGGACATCCGCGCCAGCAGTTCCGCATGGGGCGGCGTTTCTTCAAAAGTGTAAAGTCCCAGCACGGCGGCCAGCGGTCCCTGATCCTCGCTCAGGCGGGGGCGTTCCACCAACATATCATAAAGCGCGCTTTCGCCCAGATCCTCATGGGCGGCCAGATCGGCGGCAAATTCTTCGACCGCCACATCATAAAGCACCAGTTCCAGATGGCTGCCCGTTTCAATCCGGCGTGCAAGCATATCAAGCGTGCGCCAGTTCGCCTCTACCGCCTGAAAATCCGGATGGTGCAAGATGGAAGACATCGCCGCGCCCAGCGCCCGATCTATTGCGTCCAGCAGGCTGTCCTGCCCGCTGTCAGGTGCCGCCACGATAAACGGTGCGACGATCCGCTGGATCATTTCGTCAATCCCAGTCGGCTCCGGCTTGGGCGCAGCTTCGGCCCCGATAAGGGCTGCAAATTCGCTCACCTGTAGGGAGGCATTGGCCGCCGCCCCTTTGGCCCGCCCCTTGCGCGCCAGTTTGAAGTCCCCGAAGGCACCGCCCCATTCCTGCAGCTTCGCTGTCAAACTGTCGAGATTGCTGCCTCGTTTCACCTGTGTGCGCAGGCTCGACAGTTCGGCGAACAGTTCCACATTGTCATACAGTTCATCGGGGTGCAGATCGTCGATCTCCCCTAGTTCCACCTCGATGGCAGAGCCGTCCTTGCCCACGGGCAACGTCAGCGTTGTTGCAAAACGGGCGATGACATCTTCTACGGTATCAATGTCAAACTTGATCGCCTTGCGACCGGCAAGCTCCACACCGCCTTGCAATTCGCCCTTATTCGCACGCCCCGAGAAATCTCCTAGGATCGCGATCCGCATCTTGCGCCGGTCGCCCGGATTGATCTGGGGTTTGGGCGCAGTCATCTTGCCAAACGCCGGATTATAAGGCGCTTTTGCCGCTGTCGCATCTGCTTGCATTTCTGTCGCCTCCTCCTCTGTATCATCCGCATCAGGGGTTTGATCGTCGTCCTCATCCAAATCCGCCAACAACCCATCAAGATCATCATCGTCGCCGTCTTCGGACAAAAGATCGTCCAGATCGGTGTTGTCATCGCTATCTGCCAGCAAGGCGTCTAAGTCTGTCTCGTCGTCATCGTCCCCCAGCAGATCATCCAACTCAGGATCATCTTCATCTTCGCCGAGGAGATCATCCAGATCGGGGGCTTCATCGTCATCTGCCAGCAAGGCATCGAGATCAGTGTCGTCTTCGCCATCCCCCATCAGATCGTCCAACTGAGGATCATCTTCATCTTCGCCTAGAAGGTCATCCAAATCGGGCTCGTCATCGTCCCCTCCCAGAAAGGTGTCCAAATCTGTCTCGTCGTCATCATCCCCCAGCAGATCATCCAAGTCAGGGTTATCGCCTTCTGCCAGCAGGGCATCGAGATCTGTGTCGTCTTCATCCTCACTGCTATCCTCAGGAAAATCAGTGCTCTGCGTCACATCTGCAAGCAATTCATCCAGATCGCTGCCGTCTTCAACGTCATCCCCAGACGCATCTTCTGCAACGTCAGCCAAAAGTGCATCCAGATCGTCCCCCTCCGTATCCTCTTCATCTGCGGGCAACTCATCCGCCATATCCGACAGGAGGTCATCCGCAGAGGTATCTTCCTCCACCTCATCAAGCGCCTCTGCTGACAAACTATCCAGCAGAGCATCGTTGCTGTCGTCCTCCTCCGCTTCAGGCGCATTCTCCGCTACATCCGCGAGCAGGCTGTCCAAGTCCTCCCCCGTATTCTCCTCATCCTCAGTCAGTTCATCCGCCATATCGGACAGGAGGTCGTCCACAGAGGTATCGTCCTCCACCTCATCAGGTGCCTCTGCCGACAAGCTTTCTAGCAAGGCATCACTGCTGTGGTCCTCTTCTACATCAGGCGCACTCTCAGCTACATCCGCGAGCAGGCTGTCCAAGTCCTCTCCTGTATCCCCCTCATCCTCAGTCAGTCCTTCCGCCATATCGGACAGGAGATCATCTACAGAGGTATCGTCCTCCACCTCCTCAGGTGCATCTGCCGACAAGCTTTCTAGCAAGGCATCACTGCTGTGGTCCTCCTCCACTTCAGGCGCACTCTCAGCTACATCCGCGAGCAGGCTGTCCAAGTCCTCTCCTGTATCCCCCTCATCCTCAGTCAGTCCTTCCGCCATATCAGACAGGAGGTCGTCCACAGAGGTATCGTCCTCCACCTCATCAGGTGCCTCTGCCGACAAACTATCCAGCAGAGCATCGCTGCTGTCGTCCTCCTCCACTTCAGGCGCACTCTCCGCTACATCCGCAAGCAGGCTGTCCAAGTCCTCCTCCGTATCCCCTTCATCGGCGGGCAGTTCATCCGCCATATCGGACAGGAGGTCATCTACAGAGGTATCGTCTTCCACCTCATCAGGTGCCTCTGCCGACAGGCTGTCCAACAGCGCGTCCGTTTTGTCTTCGCTTTCTTCTTCCGGTACGCCTTGAGCGGCCACATCTGACAGAATCCCGCCCACGTCGTCAGACTGTTCTTGGGGTTCAGGGGCGCTGGCGGCCATATCGGCGAGCAGTTCGGACGTGCTGTTGTCCGCTTCAGCCTCTAAGGGCGCAGAGGCGGCCATGTTGGCGAGCACATCGGCTGCGGCGTCCACTTCTTCCACATCCTCCGGTGCGCCTGCCGCCATAGATGCAAGCACATCGGCGGTTGTATCTGCCTCCTCTCGCGCAATAGGTGTCGCCGCGAGTCCGGCGAGCACCGCGTCGGTCTTATCCTCCACCCCTACTGGCGCAGTGTCAGCAGCCGCTTTCATTGCAGACAGGATACCGTCCACTTCGCCAGAGCCGCCCTCTACCGCTTCGCCAGCCAGTAGCGCGCGAAAGCTGGTGGGGTCTTGCAGCAGGGACAGGATCATATCCTCTGCCCTTGTCTTGCCGTCCATGTAGGTCATCAGGTTTGAAAGCTGCGTGCGGGCATCAAGCAGCTTTTTCAGCGGTTCGATCTTGCTGGCAATCGCAGCCGGTGAAAAATCCTCCATCCGCTCGAATGTCAGGTCAACGGGCAGATTGCCTTCGCCTGTCAGGGTGTTGGGCACCGAAAACACCGCGCGGGGCTTCATCGCTTTCATGCGGCTGTCGAAATTATCGACATCCACCTCAAGGAACTTGCGATCCTCAACGCTACCTTGCGCGATCTCGGAAGCCCCCGACAGGTCTGCCATGATCCCCATAACGAAAGGAAGCTGAACCTTTTTCTCCGCGCCGTACACCTCTACGTCATATTCAATCTGAACACGGGGGGCGCGATTGCGGGCAATGAACTTCTGACTATCCGCCATTTTTACTGTCCCCTTCGGCTTTGAGTGCCGTAAGCTGCTGCTGGATCTCTACCAGTTGTTCCTGCACGCGGGCGTTGCCTTCGGACACCACCCCCATGATGCGTTCCAGTTCGGCGTCCTGTTCCTCTTCCACGGCGGCTTGCATGGTGTTGACCAACAAACCGATAAACAGGTTGAGAACCGCAAAAGCGGTGCAGATGATGAAAGGAACGAAAAAGGCCCAAGCGTAGGGGTGCGCTTCCATCACGGGGCGCACGATCCCCATAGACCAGCTTTCCAGCGTCATGATCTGGAACAGCGAATAAAGCGATGCCCCGACCGATCCGAACCACTGCGGAAAGGTTTCACCATAGAGCATGGTGGCCATGACCGCGAAAATATAAAAGACGATAGAGAGCAGGATCACCACAGCCCCCATGCCCGGCATCGCATCCAGCAGCGCCTTGATCACGTCCCGCATCTGGGGCACCGCCGAAAGCACCCGCATCGCGCGGATCACCCGCAAACCGCGCAGCACCCGCAGGCTGTCAGACGCCGGAATGAGCGAAACCGCCACAATCGCAAGATCAAAGATGTTCCATGCCGATAGGAAGAAACGCCACCCGTAGGCATAAAGCTTCAATGCCATTTCAATAACGAAGATGACGATCACCAGATCGTCAAACAAAGCCAGCACCCCGCCCGTTTCTGCAACAATCCGATCAGACGTAGCAAGGCCGAGTGTAATCGCGTTCAGGATGATGATAACGAGAATGAACTTTGTCACAGCCGGCTGTTCAAGCCAAGCCACCAGCTTTTGCCGGTGCGTGCGCCTGTTGGGTTCTGTTGAAGTATACAGCATTCGAAGGTTCAATCTTGTAAGAATATTCAAGGTGACGGCACCCCGCTGGCGCCGCCACCGATTTGCTTAGCCCAGCTTTTTCAAAACGCCGTTCAGCTTTTTGGTCAGATCAAAAAGACCTTTGCCGCCAGTAACGACAGATTGAGCAAACTCCTGATGATCGCCTGCGAATTTCAATACGCCAGTCACTTTGTCACTGGTAAACTCGCCAGTTTTGTCCAACCGCAACAACTGCGCTTTCACTTCGGTCTTCAGCTTTGCAAAGGCCTTCAGCTTTTCGTCAAACTTTTCCGCAATCCGTTCTGTCCGGCCAGCCATCTCCTTGGCTTTCATCGCTTCCGCAGAGACCGATTTATTGGGATGGGAAGCCATTTTATCCCAATGCTCTTTGGCATCGGCAGCCGCCGCTATGGCCTTGAGGTTTTCCTTCCGCATCAGGATGAAGCGGGCCTCGGCGGCGTCCAGATGCTTATTCAGAGACTTGACGTGCGCTTTGGTGCCACCCATCAACAGCTTGACCTTCTCTTTGGGGCCCAGCTTGCGATATTCGGCGGCTTTCTTCTTTTTAATCTGGTAGTCGATCGCCTTTTCAATGGCATCGACATCCTTCTTTATCTTGTCAAGAAACCCCTGATAGGCGTTGTATTCCTTAGCTATTATCTGGCCGCTTTTGACCAGGGCCGAAACCCCTGTGGCAATCATACCGATCACCACCCCCGCGGTGATGCCTGCTGCTAAAGGTGCGGCCAATCCGGCGGTCGCGATAGAAATGGCTGCCGCAGCCACAACGATCAGAACCAGCACAACAATCTTAAGAACGACTTTCGCTTTCTTGCGGTTCAGCTTTTTCTTAAGCTTCTTTTCCATATAGGCGTAGACGTTTTCGATACATTCTTCCGCCAGCTTGGGAACCTCTACATTCCGCCAGACATCTACGCCTTGCTGGATCATCTGGTTTGCAACTTTTACCGCCGCATCCATGTCTTTGGGGGGCTTTTTCTTCCAGTCCTTCTCGGTTCCCTCCATGGCCGACTTAATCGCTTTTTCCCGCGCCGCCGCCAGCTTGGCAAATCCCTTCGTGAACAGCTTCTTGAAAGCCTCCACAAGCAGCTTTGTTTCTGTCGGGGTTTCACCTTCAGGTAACACATGGTTCAGTTCATATTCGCATTTCGGCTTTTGAAACAAAGAACCTTTATATCCGATCTTCAGACTGCCTTTGGATGATATCGTCGCCATTGGTCTCTCTCCCTGAGATTAAGAGGTTTTAGAAATGTACTTGTTACCCAAATTCGTACGTAAACTCGTCTCCGTCTGTGCTGACATTCACTGTTTTGACGTCTTCTCCCGCCATCATTTTGCGCAGGAACTCTCCTGACACTGCAGGGAGCAAGCTGTTGGTCAGGATCGCATCAATCATCCGTCCGCCGCTCTCTACTTCCTGACAGCGGGACACGATCAGATCGACCACCTTGTCGTCATAATTGAACGGTACCCCGTGGGTGTCCCTGATCCGTTTGACCACGCGGTTCAGTTGCAATTTGGTGATCTCGCCTATCATGTCAGGGCTAAGCGGGAAGTAGGGAATTGTAACAATCCGCCCGAGCAGTGCCGCCGGAAACACCTTCAGCAGCGGCTCGCGCAGCGCTTTGGCAATACCTTCGGGTTCGGGCATCAGATCAGGGTCTTTGCACATATCCATAATCAGATCGCTACCCGCATTTGAAGTCAGCAGGATCAGCGTATTCTTAAAGTCGATTGTGCGGCCCTCGCCGTCTTCCATCACGCCTTTGTCGAACACCTGAAAGAAGATCTCGTGTACATCCGAATGGGCTTTCTCCACCTCGTCGAGCAGCACAACGGAATAGGGTTTGCGCCGCACCGCTTCGGTCAGGATGCCGCCCTCGCCGTAGCCCACATACCCCGGAGGCGCGCCTTTCAGGGTGCTGACTGTATGGCTCTCCTGAAACTCCGACATGTTGATGGTGATCATATTCGCCTCACCGCCATAAAGGGTTTCGGCAATGGCGATGGCGGTTTCGGTTTTGCCCACACCACTGGTGCCTGCCAACATAAACACCCCGATAGGTTTGCTGGGGTTGTCGAGGCCCGCACGCGCGGTTTGCACCCGTTTGGCGATCATCTCCATCGCGTGATCCTGTCCGATCACCCGTTTCTTCAGCGCATCGGCAAGATTTAGAACGGTGTTAATCTCGTCCTTGACCATGCGACCCACCGGAATACCCGTCCAGTCCCCGACCACGCTGGCCACCGCCTGTTCATCCACAATCGGCAGGATCAGGGGATTTTCGCCCTGAACCTCGCGCAATTCAGCATCTTTGGCTTTCAGATCGGTCAGCAAAACAGCTCGTTCGGCCTCGCTCATCTCGCTGCCTTCGGGCACCTCTGCGGCCTCTTCGCCTTCCACCGCGCCGCCATCGCCCCGCAGGGTGGCCCGCAGGTAAAGAATATCATCCACAATCTTCTTTTCCGCCTGCCAACGCTCTGTCAGCCCTTCGAGCCGGTCTGTTTCAGCGTTCAGCTTCTCTTGCGCCTCGGTCTCGCGGTCCCCCACATCATATCCGGCGGATTTCTCTCGCCCGATGATACCCAGTTCGGTTTCCAGCGCGGCGATCCGCTTTTGGGAGTCCTCAACCTCGGCAGGTGTCGCATGTTGCGAAATGCCGACCCGTGCACAGGCGGTGTCAATCAGGCTGACCGACTTATCCGGCAACTGGCGCGCCGGAATATAGCGCGCTGAAAGCTGCACGGCTGCCTCGATCCCTTCGTCAAGCACCTGAACGCGGTGGTGTTTTTCCAACATCCCGACAATGCCCCGCATCATCAGGATCGCCTTTTCAACGCTGGGCTCATCTACCTTCACAACCTGAAAACGCCGTGTCAGGGCGGGGTCTTTTTCGATGTGTTTCTTATACTCGGCCCACGTGGTGGCCCCGATGGTGCGCAACTCCCCCCGTGCGAGCGCCGGTTTCAACAGGTTCGCCGCATCGCCTGTCCCCGCCGCGCCGCCTGCCCCGACAAGGGTGTGGGTTTCGTCAATAAACATAATGATCGGCGTGGTAGAGGACTGAACCTCTTCAATCACCTGCTTCAGACGGTTTTCAAATTCGCCCTTAATACTAGCCCCGGCTTGCAGCGCGGCCACATCCAGTTCCAGCAAACGCGCGCCCTGCAACATTGGCGGCACGTCCCCTTTTGCGATGCGCAAGGCAAAGCCTTCAACCACGGCGGTTTTGCCGACACCCGCTTCCCCCGTCAGGATCGGATTGTTCTGACGACGGCGCATCAGGATGTCGATCAACTGGCGGATTTCCTCATCCCGTCCGACGATCTGGTCGATCTCTCCACTGGCGGCCTGTTCGGTGAGATCCTTACAATATTGCTGCAAAGCCTCTTCCTTGCCCATCGCCGCAGGGGCCATCGCATCCGAGGCTTCGCCGGGCTGTGCGCCCGCCCCCGCCCCGATGCCAGTCCCATCCTGTGGCGACAGTCCGTCTTCGGGCGAGCCGCTGGTTATGTCTTGGAAATCATCCAGCAGATCATCGGGCTTCACCTTTTTAAACTCGTCGCTCATCCCGTTTAAAACACTGCGCAGCGCAGGAGTTTTAACCATCCCGAGGATCAAATGCCCCGTGCGAACCTGCGGGCTTTTATGTGCCAGAGATGCGTAAACCCACGCCCGTTCCACAGCATTTTCCAGATGTTCGGACAGATCGGAGATAGACGATGCACCACGGGGCAAGGCATCCAACGCGGCCGTCATATCCTTAGCCACTTTTGCCGGTTCCAGATCATAATGCTGGATAATCCGGTGCAGATCGCTGTCCTGTCCCTGCAAAATCTGATGCATCCAATGGACCAGCTCTACATATGGATTGCCGCGCATTTTGCAGAACACAGTGGCGCTTTCGATCCCCTGATAACCAAGTTTGTTCAGTTTGCCAAAAAGGGCAACACGGCTGATCTCTGACATAATTCAATTCCTTCCCTGAAACGGATCTTAATTGTCCGCGTGCGTACTATCTTCTTGAAACGGTTACATATAAATCATCCAATGGCCGGTCCTGTGGCGGGGTTCCCGCCCATGTGGTCCAACCCAATTCCCCTTGTTCACCCAGCTTAACCTGCGGCGCCTGCCCGGCGGCGAGCACGAGGTTTACATCCCAGTCGAGCACCTCGCCAATATAGTTGCGCACCACAGCCGCCAGCCGGTAGAGACTGATCCCGCCGGGTAGCAGGCGTTTGTACTCCTCAAGATCCAGCGGGCCGATCCGGATGCGGAACTTGGCTTGCCGCGACCAGACCCGATTGCCAAGGGATGTCCCCTGCCCAAGCCCGCCCGCAGGGGTTTCCACGCCGAGTTGCCACTGATCGTCCGGTTCCAGTTCAAGCCAACTGCCCACGAAGCTTTCAATCGTGACCGGTACGCGAAAGAACACAGCGATCATCGCCAGCAGGCCCTCTTCGTTCTTTGCACCGTTGGACAACCGCCCCGCAAAGCGCAGCTTGGCCAGATCGGGCATGGCATCGCGGTCGGCAAAAGCGTCGCCCATCATGCCGGACAGGGCAGAAATACGGTTGGCAAACGGGTCATCTTCGGGGCGATCAAAGCTCGCCGCCGGTTCGGCGCTGGCCCATGCGCGGTAAAACAGGCTGATCAGGCGGTGGTGGAACATATCGGCAAAACCGGCGAAAGTGTGGTCCCGCGCATTGTGTTCGCGCTCCCTTGCATATTCGGTAATGTGCAGCGGCAAGGGACCGTTTGGCCCGAAAACGCCAAACAGATAGCTCGACAATTCCGCCGGTCCGCCCCCCTTGCCTGTGGTGCGGAAGTTTTCAACGGTCGAGGGCGCAAAGGCCATATCCACCTTTTGCTTCAGCCGCACTTTATCCTGACGCGGGCGTTTGGAATTGCCCAGTCGCGGCGCACTGCGATAGCTTGCTTCAATCAGACGCAACGCCTGAAAAAAGTTGAATTTTCTGGGATCGTCGGTCAGCTCCGCAAGGCGGCTCAGATCATCCGACGCCTCCCGCTCTTGGCGCTCCATCGGGCGATCTCTCCTCTTTCGGTGCCGCTGATCACGGTTTCAGTAAAACTGTTCAGCGACACATAACTTGCAAAAAACTGTTCCAGCACCGCGCCCAACAGATAAACGCCGGTGCCTTCAAAATAACTTTCGTCAAAGGTGATTTTCACCTCCAACCCGCGCACGGCGGTAGACAAAACCTCATCCGCCATACGCCGCACGATGGGGCGGGACTGAACGCCCGCGACCCCTTCAAGCTGCTTGGCGAGGGTGCGATCCCCTTTCGGCGTATAAATCCCCAGAAGTTCCCGCAAACCCGCCGCCGCCGAGCCGCGGTCCGCGTCATCCATCGACAGGTAGTTCAGGCTAAGGTGGCTGATCAGCCGCCACGCCGCACTGCCATCCACCGCCGGTGAGGATTTTGGAGCTGAAATCGGCGAAACCGCTTTGATACCGTCCACCGGACCACCATCCGTCATATCAAAATCCGAACCGCCGCCGCCGGTTTGCAACAGCATCGGCAAATCGCGATTGGTACACAGCGCACGGATTGCCAGTTGTTCCAGCTTACCGGAATACGGGGCCTCGCTGCGATCAACGAGGCTTAGAAACACATCTGTCCCCAGATAAGACGTGCGCGTGCCTTTCAGCTTCTGGCTTTCGGAACGCTGCCGGAACCGTCTGCGCATGGCGTAGTAGGCTTCGTGGTTTTCCCCTGCCGCTGTGTAATCATCCGCGCTGTAAAACGGTCTGAAATCAATGTCATCGCTGTCGTCGCTTTTGATACCATCCACATCCAGAATGGTATGAATCTCAAAATCCATCGGGGCCGTGCGGTCTACGACGACAAAATGGTCGGCGTCCTTGCGCTGCACATGAACGCGGTCACAGCGCATTTCCAACAGGTTGATCGCAGGCGTGCAATAAAGTGCGAAATTCTCCGGTGTCAGCGTTTGTTGCAGCGCGGGCTGGCTGTCTTTCAGCAGGATATAAAGGTCAATCTCGTTTTCTTCGCAGTTCGCCATAATCCGCGATAATCCTGCAAGACGAGAGAAAAAGAACCGCTGTGGGAGCGAGAAATACTCTTGCAACAGGCGATAGCCGTCAAAGGACTGGCCGGGGAATGGCAGCAAGGATTCCTCGGGGGTGAAGCCCATTTGCTCCACTTTCGCCTCACGGGGGGCGACGGTCCAGTCATCACGACGGTTCACCGAGCGGCCCATGATCCCGATACTGTCGCGCATCAGATGTTCATAAAGTGCCCAAGGGGTGCGGTCCTGTCCCGGCAGATGCAGGTCGAGATGCTCCACCCCGAGCGTGTTCAGTTTTGTCCCAGAAGGCGCCTTCAACCGCAGCCGGATCGCACCGCGCGCGGCATTGCCTTCACCAAAACCGGCGGCGACAACCTCTCCGCGGCTGGCGAAATACTGCACTTCGGTGATTTTCAGCGGCCAGAGGTCCACATCATGGGCGGTGCGAAACTCGCAAGCAGTTTGATCCCCCTCCCGCAAAGGCGCACGCATTTTGGTGCCCCGTTTCATTGTATATTTCTCGCTCAGCCCTGCCTCGGGGGAAAACTGTGCGATGAACATGGCCGGCACGGGTGACAGGTAATGGGGGTAGATGATTTCCAGAAGATGCTGGGTGAATTGCGGGTAGCGCATGTCCAGCTCAAGCTGGATACGCGAGGTCAGAAAGGCAAAGCTTTCGATCAGGCGTTCCACATAGGGATCGTTGATTTCAATCCCGTCCATCCCCAAACGACCGGCGATTTTTGGATAGGCCTGCGCAAATTCCGCGCCCATTTCACGCACAAAGGCCAGTTCGGTTTCATAGTGTTTGAGAAGCCGTGTATCCATGCCGCTACATCACCTTATCAATGACAAGATCACCGTCCGCCACGTCCAGTCGCGTGCGCAGGTACAGTTCCAGCGGAACGGGCGTGGCCCACAGCTCTCCGCGGATGTCCATTGTGATCTGGCTGTCTGCCGCATCCGGTGTCGCTTTGGCGGCTGTCACCTCCAGCGTGCCGGGGATGATCCGGGGTTCCAGCGCGTAGATTGCTTCCTTGATAGAGGATTCGAGCGTTTTGGCGTCTGTCTGCAACACCTTGCGACCGGCAATATCGCTGATCCCGAAATTCAGGGTGGACCGCGCCGCATGGGGATAACGGGCAGGATCAATGAAATCTTCGTTGTTGGCGGTATTCAGCAACCAGCCAAGATCCCGCAGGATGATATCGCGCAACCGGCGCACATCGATATAACGCTCTGCCGCGCTGTCTTTTTGCTCGGTCGGGGATTTGTCGGTCAACCGGTCCAGCAAGGAGGGTTGCAAACGCTCGCGATCGGAAAGCTCAGCCCGCGCCATCGCTGCCCCCTGCTGCCGAAAGGGAAATACTGCGCAGGTCCATTAGGGCAAGGTCTGCGTCGTTCGTTGCAAACAGGCGCTGGCCGATGCCGAGATAGGTTTCATCGCCCGCATCAATCCAATCGGTTTCCCGCGCCAGCATGATCCCTGCCCGTCCCGATTGGGCCGAACCGGGATAGCGGGTCGGGATGAACCCCACCACGTCGCCACCATTGGCCCAAGTGATTTCCACAGGGGTCCAGACCTTGTCCCGCAGATCGCTTGGATCATCGAAAGTCATCCGCTTGATCGTGGAAAACGGCGCCCAGTAATAGCGCCCGTTCATCACCAGTTCCAGCATCGGACCAAGGCGCATATCTGCATCGGCGATCCACTCAAACGGGGTGCCATCGGCTTCGCCGCTCTGGCTTGGGGCGGCGGAAAAGGCCTCGTTGCGCAAGCTGGCGGCCTGCGCCGTATCGCCCTTGGCCAACAGGCCCAAAGACTGGATCATCAGCGCCACCCATTGCGCCGGTTCCCCAAACACCAGCGGTGCGGTTTCCCCTGCAAACACCTTTTCGCGCACCATTTCACAGGCAATCGCCTCGCGGTAGGATTGCACCATCGTCATGGTATCGGGGGCCATTTCACCGCAAACCTTAAGCTGGGTCAGCGCCCGATCCCATTCACCACGCACACACAGCATCTGGAACAGGAACACCCGCAACTTGCTGTCGGCTGGGTCTTTGCGAATACTGGCGGTCAGGGCGTCATAGGCCGCATCCAGATTGCCCGCCTTCAAATGGTCGATTGCGTCGCTCATGAAAAATCCCGGTTTTACAAAATTCAGGTAGAGGAAAGGCCACCAAAGCCGCCTTCCCCAGTCTGTTCCGGTCCGCAGAAATAGCGCGCCGGAGGCAAGAGCATTTACTTGCCAGGTTTGCCCATGACGGCTTCGTTGGTGGTCTGGTTCCATTCCACAGCACCGCCAGCTTCCAGCTTGCCTGTCATGTCCTGCTTCATGTAGTCGATCTTAATGCCGGCAAAGGCCACAACCACGTTGTCCACAAAGGATTCATCCCCGTCCGAACCGGACCATTTCACGCTTTCGATCACCACGTTAATCATCTGGACGTGTACGAACTCGCCGCCTGAATCAGATGCGCCGCCACCGCCGCCTTTGCGCAGAGAGAGATGCAACTCGGGGATGTGGTCCCCGGTACAGGCCGCCAGAACCATGTCACAGGAGGCTGTGTCCATATTCTTGGAGAATTCAAACCGATCCAGCTGGACCCGACCGGAACCAAGACCGCCCGAGGACGAACCTACGTTCACTTGGTTTTCCACGCCAAAGGAAAAGTCGATCAGGTCGAAGCCGTTCTTTTCTTTAACAGTTTTGTCGTTGGTTTCACCCTTGATGGCTTTTTTACCACCAACAAACCATGCATATGCGTCAATCATCTTGAATTCCTCCTAGGAATTTAAAGTTAAGTTTCATTAATATTCTGGGTGGTGGCACAGGGCCTTTTCAGGCCCCGAGCCGCCGGGGGGTCATCAGCCCTTCTCGGAGGGCAGTTTTGAGACCAGTCGTAAGGACACAGAAAGCCCTTCCAGCTGGTAATGGGGCCGCAGGAAAAACTTGGAGGTGTAATAGCCGGGGTTGCCCTCGACCTCTTCCACCACCACTTGCGCTGCGGCCAGTGGACGCTCGGCTTTGGTTGCTTCGGACGAAATTTCCGGAGTCATATCAACGTAATTGCTGATCCATTTTTGCAGCCAGGCTTCCATATCCCCACGTTCCTTGAAGGAACCGACCTTATCGCGCACGATACATTTCAGATAATGCGCAAAGCGGCAGGTGGAGAAGAGATAGGGCAAACGCGCACCAAGGTTTGCGTTGGCCGTTGCATCCGGATCGTCATATTCCGCCGGTTTGTGCAGGGATTGAGCACCTATAAAGGCCGCCATATCGCTGTTTTTCCGGTGGATCAGAGGCATCAGGCCGTTCTTTGCCAGCTCTGATTCACGACGGTCCGAGATTGCAATTTCCGTCGGGCATTTCATATCCACGCCGCCATCGTCAGACGGGAAGGTATGGGTTGGCAGGCTTTCCACCGCACCACCCGATTCAATGCCGCGAATACGGGTACACCAGCCATAATGCTTGAACGACCGCGTGATGTTCGTTGCCATCCCGTAGGCCGCATTGACCCAGGAATAATGCCCGCTGTCAGCGCCCTCGGTGTCTTCCTCAAAGGCAAATTCTTCGACCGGATCGGTCTTTTCACCGTAAGGATGCCGACCGAGGAAACGGGGCATGGCAAGGGCAAGGTACTGGCTGTCCTCGCTTTCGCGCAGAGATCGCCATGCCGCGTATTCTGGCGTGGAAAAGATCTTGGTCAGATCGCGGGGATTGGCCAGTTCGCTCCAACTGTCCATTTGCATCAGGGACGGCTCTGCCCCTGTGATGAACGGCGCATGGCTGGCGGCGGCGACTTTGGCCATTTCGGTCAACAGTTGCACATCCGGTGGCGAGTGATCGAAGTGATAGTCCCCCACAAGACAGCCGTAAGGCTCTCCGCCGAACTGTCCGTATTCCTCTTCATACAGCTTTTTGAAGATCGGGGACTGATCCCAAGCCGCACCTTTGAATTTCTTCAGCGTCTTGCCGAGATCCTTCTTTGATACGTTTAACACACGGATTTTCAGCATCTCGTCTGTTTCGGTGTTGTTCACCAGATAATGCAACCCACGCCAGCTGCTTTCCAGCTTCTGGAATTCTTCGTTATGGATGATCTCATTCACCTGCGCGGTCAGGGTTTTGTCGAGTTCGGCAATAATCGCCTCGATCGAGCGCAGGGCGTCGTCTGACACCAGCCCCGTATTGACAAGCGCCTGTTCTGCCAGTGTTTTAACCGCTTCTTCAACAGCCGTTTTAGCCGTGTCGGATTTGGGGCGGAACTCTTTTTGCAACAGGGATGCGAATTCGTCGTTGGCAAATACCGTACTGCCGGACTGGCCTTCGACTTGTGCTTCTGCTTCAGCCATCTTTATTCCTCCCCTGCATCATCTTTTTGTTTGGGCGCAGCGCTTAGCGCTTTCATCAATGCCGGGTCCTGAATGATCTTGGCCATCAGGTCTTCGGCACCGGTTTTCCCATCCATATAGGTCATCAGATTGGAAAGCTGGGTACGCGCATCGAGCAGCTTTTTCAGCGGCTCCACCTTGCTGGCAATCGCCGCAGGGCTGAAATCATCCATGCTTTCAAAGGTGATATCCACCGCCATATTGCCTTCGCCGGTCAGCGTGTTCGGTACGGTAAAGGCCGCGCGAGGCTTCATGGATTTCATCCGGTCGTCGAAATTATCCACGTCCACTTCAAGGAATTTGCGGTCCGCCACTGCAGGAAGCGGCTCTTCCGATTTGCCGGACAGATCGGCCATCACGCCCATCACAAACGGCAATTGCACTTTCTTTTCAGCGCCGTAGACCTCTACATCATATTCGATCTGGACGCGGGGGGCCCGATTCCGGGCGATAAATTTCTGGCTGTCTGCCATAAGAGCCGTCTCCTCTGTTATTAATTTTTCCGGTGCCGTTCGGTCCGGCATCTGATTTCACTTGGGGTCTTAAAAAATCTATTCGTATTCATCCGAGGACAGGCCACCAATGGTTGCCACCTCTGCTATGCCGCTTGACGCCATATCTTTCATAATCGTAATAAAATCCGCCGAAACCAATCGTTTGGCCCGCTTCAAGAAAATCGGAACCGGACTGGACGGTTCGTTCCGCGCGTAATATTCCAGCATCAGGTCAATCGCGCGCAGCACGTCGTTTGTAGAGTTGATTCCGCTGACACCCGCACCAGCCGCAGGGGCACCGCCAGCTTGGGACGCTTCGCCCTCTTCGCCGTCGCTCAATGCACCGTCTTCGGCAACCGGCGCCGCTTCCCCGAGACATTCGGCAATTACGGCCTGTCCGGTTTTCAACAGCACCTGAAGCGGTGCAAAATCCGGTCCCTGTCCGGGCACATGTTCCGCAAGGATCGCGTCAATCGCAGCCGTGTGCTCCAACGCCGCCCCGATGCTTTGGCGGATTTCGGTCATTTCCTCTTCCGGCGTGTCCTTCAAGGCCGCACCGACCGCCGCCATATCCGGCGGGTTTTCCATATCGCTTGGCGCTACGATTTCACCCTTGGCAACAGAGACATGGCGCAGGGAAAACCGCCCCATCATTTTGCTGTCGCTCAGCGGAGCGCGGCGCAACTGGCGCAAGACCGTGGCATCATCCACCAGCCCCACCAACGCATTCACCCGTTCCGTCGGATCGTTGTCATCATCCGCATCAAGCTGCGGGTGAACCGTGTCCCAGTGGTCTTGCAAGGCACGTCTTATATAGTCGAGCACCTGTGCGAAGTAGGGATAGCCGTTCCGGTTCAGTCCGGCCTCTGCCAGATAGACCGCAATCCGCAAATCCATCGTCTGCTCCAGCAGCGCCTCGCCAAGCTTTACCACTTCGGCGTAATCCGCATCTTCAGCGTCGATAACCTTGTCGCCGACCTGCTGTTCGCCCTTCGCTGTCGCCGCAATAGCGAGATCCGAGAAGGCTGCGTCATATTCCAGATCCGGGCCCGAGGGCGCATCTCCGTCAAATCCCGCCAGCAGTGTGTCCAAATCCAAACTCACGTCTTTAACCCTTAAAACATTAGAGTAAGCCACGTTTAGAGTGCCGTATTAATTAGCTGGTATTCAAGAAAACTTGGCTTATTAGTTACTTATGAGATACTTAGTAAATTAACTAAAAGCGTAGTTGCCTTTGGGGAACCGCGCAAGAATTAATCGCCAAAACAGTGATTTTCGCGACACTTTCTTTTACTTTTCAATCGGAAGGCAGTTTATCAACTTGACAACTTGGCAAGTAAATAACCTCGCATTATAAATAAATTAGATGGGTATTTACCCGATAGGGATCAAGCCGGACACCGGTGCTAGGATCATTAGATGAAATGGGCGTTTGTAATCACGTTGCTGGTTCTTGCTGTGCTAACGGCACCGGTGGGCTGGTATTTTGCCCAAACCCTCTCGCGCACGGATGACGCCCAAAAAATTGCTGCACTCGAAGAACAACTGGCGGTTCAGGCGCAAAAGTCCAAAGACCTTACGATTGATTTGAACGCTCTGGCGTCGCGCGTGACCTTATTGGAAGAAACCGGCGTGGCGGAGCCAGTGATCCAGTCTTTTGCCGATCCGACAGAAGAGAGAACAGATTCACTTGCAGACAGTTTTGCGCAAGTGGTTCTGATTGCGGACCGGCGTGAGGTGAACAAAGGCCTGTCTAATTCCGGTTCGTCCTATCTCAAGAAACTTTTCGGCCTGCCCCGCCCCGACCTGAGCGAGGCCTGCCAATCCATGACCAATCCGCTGCTTAAGGATTTGGTCAAAACCGAAAGTGTCGGTCCGATCCGTGTTACAATGATCGAACCGGCGATTCTGTCTTTGCGACAGGTGTTTCGCAACGTGAAAATATTCGAACCGGAGTTATATGCGCGGATCAACACGGCTGGTTCTTTGTGCGTGCGCCACATTCGGGGACGCGCGGGATCTGTGTCCACCCATGCCTACGGGCTGTCGGTTGATCTCAATATCGACGGCAAGCTTGATACACTTGGGGATGGAAAGACCCAGCTCGGCCTTATCCTGCTCGCGGATTTTTTTAATAAAGAGGGCTGGTATTGGGGGGCAAGCTTTGGGCGAGAAGACTCTATGCACTTTCAGGTTTCCAAAGAGAAAATCAATCAATGGCTCCGTCAGGGGTTGATCCGCACCAAATAGTCGTGGAAGGTTAAAGGGTTCGTCGGCAGTATCTGCCCTCAATTATTACTGAACGTGTCTTTGCTGACAAACTTTGTGGAATAAATTTTATTTAGTGGAAGTCGCCAGATGTTTCTGTGTCGTAAATCTATTGCTATGCTGTGTCTGCTGTACGCCAGCGGATCCGGCGTTGTTGCGCAAAGCGTTAGTTCCACCGCATTTGACACGGTGGAAGAGGCAATCACCGCGCTTGGCACGCAAACCTATCAAACAATTCGCGCCAGCTACACCGAGACTGCAAGCGCGACCTTTACCTTCGCCGCCCCAAGCGAAACGCTGACCCTGCGCTATCGGCAGGACAACACCAGCGTGGCGTTGCGGGATGACAACGGTGAATTGATCTCGCGGTTTGATGGGGGCACCCGTTCCGAAAGCGAGGCACTTCTGGCCCAATTCCTCAGAGAGCGTTACGCCAGCGACCCAGAAGCGTTGAAGCTGACCGTTGCCAATACGCCGGGCGATCCGGTCGCGGGCAATCCGGTGTCTTTGATGGCGCGCATGGCAGATGCCAGCTTCACGTCGGGCACTGATGTCGGCCCTTCCCCCCTGACGGGGGGCAGCCGCGCACGGGGCACGGCGAGCTACAACCACTTGGGCATTTCGCTGCAAACGGGGCGGTATTCCGGAACGGGGTTCTCGGCCAATGTCACTTCGCTGCCGCTCAGTTTTGCGATGCCGCTGGATGATCCGCGCTGGGCGATCAAAATTAACGCCCCTCTCAGCTTTTCGACGATCAACGGAGAGGACTACGTTTCCGGCTCTGTCGGGGTTGGTTTGCGGATGCCGGTTACAGACAATTGGGCGGTGACGCCCGAAGTGCGGATCGGGGCACTGCGCGACAGCAGTCGCGGTCTGACCACACGACTGGCAAATGTTTCGCTGATGTCCAACTACCGCGTAGATATGCGCAACGGTTACGGTTTGGTGTTTGGGAACGCGCTGACCTACTCAACATCGCTTGGCTCCGGTAACAGCGGCTATGATCTGTCCAATACGATCAACAAGAACGGGGTGGAATTGTCCGGCCCCTTCCAGCGCAGTCTTTACGGTTTACCCACCAGCTGGCAGTTTTCACTGGTCCACACCAAAGTGGGCGGCACCCCCACCTATATTGACGAATGGACCGATGTGTCCCTGTCTCTTGGCACGATCGGGTCCAAGAACGGCGTGACGTGGGACAGTGTGCGTGTCGGACTGACCTACACCCACGCAAATCGCGGTGTGCGCGGGCTGAACATCAACTTCGGGTATGAGTTCTAGGAGATGGCTATGACGTTTCCCTTAACCAGAAAAACCGCGTTGGCCCTGCCCCTCCTTGCGCTGATGCTAGCACTTTTGCTTGCTGCACCGTTGTTTGCTAAGGAACGGGTGGCCCTGCTGATCGGCAACAGCCGATATGACAACTCCGCACTATCCCTGAAGAACCCCGCCAATGACGTGGCTGCAATGGCCCAAAGGCTTGCCGCGCTTGGGTTTGTGGTGATCTCGGCGCAGGATGCGTCGCGCACCGATATGGACCGCGCGCTCGGCGCGTTTGAACGGCAGTTGAAAGGCGCAGAACTCGGCCTGTTCTTTTACGCCGGACACGGCAGTCAGGCGGGGGGCGAGAATTTCCTGCTGGCAACGGATTTTCAAGGCACAACATCCGCTGCGGTGAAGCAGTACTCCCTAACGCTCGGTCGGGTGCGTGATGCCTTTGCCAACGCGAAGCCCGATGCAGGGATTGTGATTCTCGATGCCTGCCGTGACAATCCTCTGGCGATCACGCTGGATCAATCGGGCAAGCCTGTCGGGCTGGCACGGGCGAAATCAGCCACCGGACTGCTGGTAGCCTATGCCACTGATCCGGGCAATGTGGCGTTTGAGGGGACTGGCAATAATTCCATCTTCACAACCGCGCTGTTGAAACACATCAACGAACCCGGACTGGACGTGCGTCTGATGTTTGGTCGGGTGCGTCAGGATGTGGTGCTGCGCACCCGCGGCGCACAGGTGCCGTGGGTTGAGGAAAGCCTGATTGGCGAATTTTCCATGAACCCGTCGATGGCATCCGGCGGGCGCGAGGCGATGATCGCGCGCGATATCGAAATGTGGCGCAGTGTCAGCAGCGAGACCACGCCGCAGGCCTATCAAACCTATCTCGACGCCTTTCCAAGCGGCATGTTCAGGGATTTTGCCACCCAGCGGATCGCACGGCTTAGCTATTCGGCCAATCTGTCACAAGAAGAAAAACCCCTTAAGGTGGCCGAGCTGGATGTGACCAGCGACACCAGCAAAATCGCCGCCGCGCTGGGCATTCTCGGCTTTGCCCCGCAAAGCCGCAGCGCGCCGGATATTGAGGAACTGGAACTGGCCGCCGCCGCCTATCGCGCGTCCCTTGGTAAGGAGGCGGCGCTCACGCAGGACAACCTGTTCGCCGATGCCTCGCGTTTGTTGCTTTATCTCGGGGGCAATGTGGGCAAGCAAATTCAAGTGGACATCGCCGCCCTTTCAAGCATTGACCAAACGCTAATCGTTGCGCGGGATGCCTACGACGAACTGGAACAGGTGGCCGCCGGAGACGAAAACGCCAAGCCCATCCTTGAACAGGCCCGCGCCGATATTGCCGCGATCGAACGCGCCCAAACCGAGGTGCTGTCTCAACTGGATCAGGAACGGGCCTATTACGAAGAACTGATGGCGCAAGCCAACGCGAATTTCCCCGACTATATGGTCGAACGCACCATCGGGATTGCGGTGACACGCTCTGCCCCTGTGGATGACGAGAAGCTCGCCAGTCGTGCCAAACTGTTCCTTAAACATGTCAATCAGGCAGCCGATGCCGAAACCCAAGGATCCTATCAATGGCTTTCCGATTTCCTGCCACAAAGCTGATCGCAGGCGCCCTGACACCACTGCTGTTTCTGGGCCTGTCCGCCTGTGCAGTCTCGCCCAACGATCCGATGGGCGGGCAGCGGGCGTTCAGCTGGCAGCCTGAAACAGCCGAAGAAAAGGCCCTGCGCCATAAGGCCGAAGCGTTGCAGGCCACGGTGGGCGAAGGCGGCATGGCCGGATTTGCCGTAGGTGCCCTGATCGGCGGCTTGACCGGCGGGATGCAAGGCGCGTTTGCGGGGGCGCGGCTGGGCCGCTTCATCGGCGCGGCTTCGGGTGTTTACGTGCGCGGCCTGCAAGAAGATTTCGCCAACCGCGAGGCACAGCTCAACCAGCTTGCGGCTGATCTGGAAGCCAACAACCGCGATCTGGAAAGCGCCATTGCCACCATGCGCGCCGTTCTTGGCCAACAACGCGCGCGGCTGGCAGCGGCGCGGGCGTCTGGGAACGGCATTGCCATCCGGCAGGCGCAGGAACAGGCATCCGGAAATCTGGCCGTTATGAACAAGGCGATTGAAGCCGCGGTCCAGCGGCAGAACGTATTTGGAGAGGCGCGCTCCCTCCTCGCCGTGGACAGCGCCCAAAGCGGTGCCACCGCCCCTGCCGCTGAACGGTATTCCGCGCTGTCGGATCGCATTTCGGCCATGCGCTCCATCGCGACAACGCTGGTTTCGGAGATCTGATATGCCCCAACACGCCCCATCTTTCCGAACCGGCCACCGCACCAGGGTTCTGCGCGGCCTGTCCCTTGGGGCAGCGCTGTTGCTGACAACCGCCTGCGCCCAGCGGGGCGATCTGGATGATCCGGCCTACGGCGGTTTCTTCAACGGGATCGAAAACGTCTCTGACGGCACCTATGACGCAAGGATCGCCACCCGCGAAGAACGGGTCGCCGCCTTGCAACTTCGCCAGCAACGCCTGCTGGCAGAACGCAACTCCCTGTCCCGACAGGTTTCCGCCCATCAAAACGCGCTGGCGCGGTTGCAGCAGGACATCATCGTTTCCAAAATCCGCATCGGTGAACAGAACATAGCGCCGGCCACGCAGGCGCGGATTTCAGCCGCGCTCAGCCCGCCGCCTTCGGGCCAAAGCGATGCCGAAAGGCTCGCCAATCTGCAAAAGACCATCGCAGACACCCGAAAACTGGCCGAAACACTGGCGAAACTTGCAGGATGAAGCCGCTTTACGCTAATAATTTCAAGACTGACCCGCAAACTGCGGTGTCGCCCCCATGAAAAGGACCACCCATTGAGCGATCCGACTGAAACCGGCATCCTGTCTACGGGCGATGTGCTGAACAATACTTATGTGATCGCTGAACTGGTTGCATCTGGGGGCACCGGAGAAGTTTACCGCGCCACCAATCGGGTTTCAGGGCGCGAAATCGCGGTGAAAATCCTGAAAGCGGAATTTGCGCAGGATGAGCAGTTTACGAACCTGATGAAGCGGGAGGCATCCGTCCTGCACGAGGTGATCGACCCGTCTGTGGTGCGCTACTACGACCTGCTGGAAAGCGACAGCCACGGCGGATTTTTGTTCATCGTTATGGAATTTATCGAGGGCCGCTCCCTAGCGGACGAGATGAAAGACAAAGGCCCGCTGAACGAAACCACCCTGCTGGAAGTGGCAGAGCGGGTGCTTTGCGGGTTGAAGGCTGCACACGAAAAGAACGCCTTTCACCGTGACCTGTCGCCTGACAATATCTTGCTGCGCGGCGGGGACCCCAAACAGGCCACATTGATCGACTTTGGCATCGCCAAGGATGTGAACGATGGGGCAAAAACCGTTGTGGGAGGCGGGTTTGCAGGTAAATACCAATACGCCTCGCCCGAACAGATGGAGGGGCGCAGCGATGCCCGTTCCGATCTTTATTCCCTTGGCATGACCTTGATGGGGGCTTACCGCGGCCAATCCCCGAATGCGGGGTCGTCCCTGATGCAGATCATCAGTGCCAAGGCGGTGAAGCCGGATATTTCGGATATGTCCGGCCCGTTGGCTGCGCTGGTGTCGCGGCTAGTGGAACCCGATCCCGCCGATCGTCTGCAAACCGCACAAGAGGCGTTGGAGTTTCTCGGAATACTGAGCGACGACGACGAAAAAACCGTGATCCTGCCCGCCGGTGGCCCCGCTTCACGGGCGGCAGCATCGACGACGACACCGCAAACTACTGCGACAGGAACCCACGGCGGCCCTGCCGCAGGGGTTGAAACACCGCCTGCCAAATCGTCTCGGACTGGTCTATACGCCGGTTCCGCCATCGCCGTGGCGCTGGCTCTGGGCGCTGCGGGGTGGTTCAGCGGACAGTTCAGCCCTGCCCCGTCTGATCCCACTACCCAATCCGCCGCAAGCAACACCAGCACTGGCACAGCTGCAACCACCACAGCCTCGGTTGCGCCCGTGACAGAACCCGACACCGAAAGCCTTGCAGAGACCGCGCCGCAACCCGAACCGTTGCCCCTTGCCGATCCCTTTGTGTTAACGATTGAGCGCGGTTCGCCGGACGACCCGCTGCGTCTGATCGGCAATTTGCCGTCGGAAGATGCAGTGCCAGCGCTTACAACTCAGCTTGAACAGCATCTTAACGCATTTGCTGTCCTGTCTGATGTGACCCCTGCGCGGGGCGAACCCTTCGCAGGCTGGAGCGAGCGGATCATCAAGGTCGCCATGCTGTTTGACGCAGTTGAAAGCTGGACGGTCTCGGCCAACGATATGGACGTGATCCTGATCGCCAAGGCTCAGAACGAACTGGAGAAAACCGCACTGCTGAACGGGGCGCGGGCTGCGATTGAGGGGACAAAACTGGCGTTGGTGGACCGGATCGAAGTGGAAATTCCGTCCGTGTCGCTCGACGATCTGGATTTCGGACTGCAAGACATGGCCAGTTGCGGCCCGCTTAGCCTGACCGGAGGCCGTAACGGCGCCCTTGGTCCGGATGATGCTTTGGCTGTGTCCGGCAAACTGGCGGTGGCGGCGGATATGTCTCGCGTGCAGGCCTACCTGTCCCAAATGGCACCGGGGCGGGAGATTTCTTCTGATCTGGAAATCCTCAACTCCAGTGTCTGTTCCGTGCTGCGCTTGATGCCAGAGGATTTGTCAGGCGCGCTGGAGATCGACTACAGCTATGGCACCAAAGCTGACAGGGTTGAGGGCGATATTTTCCGCATCGGTGAAAATCCGGTGATCGACATCCGCCTGCCAAAAGACCGCGACGGTTTCTTGAACGTGGTTTTTGTGGATTTGGCGGAACAAGTCTTTCACTTGCTGCCCCACCAGGCCCGATCAGCAAACACACTTCAGGATATTGGTAGTGTTGACGGGGACACCCGATCAGTGCGTGTGGCTTATCCCGTCGCAGAGGCCTCGATTGAGAAACTGGGGTTCAAGGTGGTGGAGCCGGTGGGCGCGAACATTCTGCTGGCCATTGTCAGCGATACACCCTTGTTTGACGAAATTCGCCCCCGCGCCGAAAGCAGTGGCGCATTTATCGAAGCCCTGAATGACCGGCTGGAGGATTTACCCGACGACGGCGCACTGGTGAACTATCGTTTTATGATGACGCTGGAGTAACTGCGCCCCCTATCCCGCCAAAGAGTGACTTTTTCAACATTGTGTTTTCCCAAAAGCTGTTAGATCGGCTAAAACAGGTGAAACACCCCCAATTTATTTTCCATTCACCCCTTTTTCAGGAGCCGTGTAATGACTTTTCTTAGAACAACTGCCACCGGACTTACCCTTCTTGCCCTGCTCACGCCATCAGTGCAGGCTGACGAGATGAGCGCGGAAGACATTCTGCAAAGGCTGCAGGCACAGCGCAGCCGAACGCTCGGATTTGTGGAGGCCTCTAAACCCGCTGGAAATGCAGCCGAGGAGACCGCGCTGACGATGGCCCCCGCTGATGAGAGCGAAGGCAGCGTCGCACCGTCGGTTAGCAGTACCGGACTGACCTTACAAGCCAGCGATCAGGGAAGCGGCACATCCGGTCTTCAACTGACAGCGACGCAGGATGCCACCGGCACACAGGCCGCTCCGTCAGTGACGTCCGGTAATGGCGCGGAAACGCTGCCCACGCTCGCAACTGCATCAGCGACACGCCCCGAACAACCTTCCGAGGCGATGACCATTGACCTGACGATTTATTTCGATTTTGACAGCGCCCTGTTGCAACCCAAATCCAAAACCCAACTGACCGCCCTTTGCGCAGCGATCAAAGCGGACAGCGGTGAAGGCACGTATCAGATCATCGGCCACACCGATGCGAAAGGCAAAGCCGACTATAACAAACGGCTCTCTCAGGCTCGCGCAGATGAGGTGGTCCGCTACATGACCACCAGTTGCGCCATTGATCAATCCCGCCTGCAAGCCGTTGGCGCGGGCGAGGAACGGTTGAAAATCCCTGCCGATCCCGGCGCATCGGAAAACCGCCGTGTAGAAGTACAAGTTTTAAGCTGACGCGCACCCGCCGCGGAACTTCGTGCAGCCGTATCTAACAGATGCGGCTGTTACCTTTTGCATCTGCACCACACACCGCCAGTATTAAAGCGCCCCCGCCAGATCGCCACTTTGCGTCTTTGGCGGGATTGGTTATGACTGCCAGACACCCTGTTACAGGGCAGATAACAGACGGACCAGACCCCATGAGCAAGCTTGTTACAGTGCTGAACGGCCCCAACCTGAACCTTTTGGGGCAGCGGCAGCCGGAAATCTACGGAACAGCCACGCTCGCAGATGTGGAAGCTGGCTGTGCCGAGGTTGCAGCACAATACGGTTTGCGCTCTGAACTGCTGCAATCCAACCATGAAGGCGTTCTGGTGGATATGATCCAGACCTGCCGCGAGACTTCCGCAGGGATCATTATCAATCCGGCTGCCTATTCCCACACATCCGTGGCGATACTCGACGCGCTGAACACATTCGACGGTCCGGTGCTGGAGGTGCATATCTCAAACATCCACCACCGCGAATCCTTCCGGCACCATTCTTACGTAACCCAACGCGCCGATTCCGCGATTATCGGTATGGGGGTTGAGGGATACTACCTGTGTATGCACCGGCTGGGGAGTTTGCTGGGGGGCTGAGGCCCTGCCAATACAGTTTTTTTTGCAGCGCAAAGCGATCAGTCAAGACCACGCTTAACACTTTGTTAAAAATAGCATTATCAGGAAAACCCTTTGGTGCGGCCGAGAAGACTCGAACTTCCACTCCGGTTAAGGAACAGCGACCTCAACGCTGCGCGTCTACCAATTCCGCCACGGCCGCACGCGAGGTAGGCAGCGTATAGCCAAGGCAATTCGTGATGTGAAGAGCAAAATGTTCTCTGGTGCAATTAATTCCGCAGATCGCTGAGAAACCGGTCAAAAACTATCGGCGCTCTTGCTTTCTACGCGGGCCTTGCGGCGCATTAGAGGTTTGACACCCCTGCCAAGTTACGGCACTTCCAGTGCCATGGTAGACTGGATCACATCAGAGGGGTTTGTCCCCTACCCCGAAGCGGTTTCGCAAATGGAAACCCATGTGGAGTCCATGATCCGGAGCGGTGCGGACGAACGTATCTGGCTGCTGGAGCATCCGGCACTTTATACTGCGGGCACATCTGCGGATATTAATGATCTGACCGATCCGGACCGATTTCCGGTCTATACGTCTAAACGGGGCGGACAATATACCTATCACGGGCCGGGACAGCGGGTGGCTTATGCCATGCTTGATCTTAACAAACGGGGCCGCGATGTGCGCAAGTTTGTCTGGACCCTTGAAGAATGGGTAATCCAGACGCTGGCAGAGTTCAACGTCACCGGAGAGCGGCGCGAAGGGCGTGTCGGGGTTTGGGTTGTGCGCCATGACAAACCGCTCACAGCCCTTGGCACCCCGCCAGAAGACAAGATCGCTGCGATTGGTGTGCGCCTGCGCAAATGGACCAGCTTTCACGGAATCTGCATCAACGTAGAGCCCGACCTGTCCCACTACGGCGGCATTGTACCTTGTGGCATTGCCGAACACGGGGTGACATCCCTTGTAGATCTGGGTCTGCCGGTAACGATGGACGATCTGGATGTGGCGCTGAAGAAAAGCTTTTTACAAGTATTTCCGGACTGATTTACCATTTGATCAGTAATTTCTGACAAGCTGTGATAGAAAATCGTCAAAGCCCGTGAAACCCGCAGCCTCAGCCGTCCTGCGACAGATGCTCCCGCCTGTAACCTGCGACTTTTAATCGGCTTGAGACACCCCATGGGCTGGGGTATGTAGGCGTCGGGTATCTGCGGACCCCGGAAACGGGGATTCGCGGCAACAAAAGACGTGTCAGGAGAAACAAGCATGGCAGACGCAGCCACCCATGGTCACGACGACCACGCAAGACCCGGGTTCTTTACCCGTTGGTTTATGTCAACCAACCACAAAGATATCGGTGTGCTGTACCTGTTTACAGCCGGCCTACTGGGATTCATTTCCGTATGTTTTACCGTCTTTATGCGGTTGGAACTTATGGAACCAGGTGTTCAACACATGTGCATGGAGGGCGCGTCCCTCATGGCGGCCGCTGTTGAAAACTGTACGCCAAACGGCCACCTCTGGAACGTGTTGATCACGGGCCACGGCATCCTGATGATGTTCTTTGTGGTTATTCCCGCCCTGTTCGGCGGTTTTGGTAACTACTTTATGCCACTGATGATCGGTGCGCCGGATATGGCGTTCCCGCGGATGAACAACCTGTCCTACTGGATGTATGTGGCTGGTTCGTCACTTGCAGTTCTGTCCCTGCTGTCTCCGGGCGGCAACGGCCAGCTCGGTTCCGGTGTGGGTTGGGTGCTTTATGCGCCGCTGTCCACCAAAGAGGCCGGTTATTCGATGGATTTCGCAATCTTTGCGGTTCACGTTTCCGGTGCGTCCTCGATCCTTGGTGCGATCAACATGATCACCACCTTCCTGAACATGCGTGCGCCGGGGATGACCCTGCATAAAACACCGCTGTTCGCGTGGTCGATCTTCGTCACAGCCTTCCTGATCCTTCTGTCCCTGCCTGTTCTGGCCGGCGCGATCACCATGCTGCTGACAGACCGTAACTTCGGGACAACCTTCTTTGATCCATCCGGCGGCGGCGACCCGATCCTGTACCAGCACTTGCTGTGGTTCTTCGGTCACCCCGAAGTGTACATGATCATTGTTCCGGGCTTTGGTATCATCTCCCACGTTATCGCAACCTTCTCGCGCAAGCCGATCTTTGGCTACCTGCCGATGGTTTACGCGATGGTTGGCATTGGCGCGCTTGGCTTTGTTGTCTGGGCACACCACATGTACACCGTGGGCATGTCCCTGACACAGCAGTCCTACTTCATGCTGGCGACAATGGTGATTGCGGTGCCGACAGGCATCAAGATCTTCTCATGGATCGCAACCATGTGGGGCGGCTCTATCGAGATGAAAACACCAATGTACTGGGCCTTCGGCTTCCTGTTCCTCTTCACCGTTGGTGGGGTTACAGGGATCGTGCTGTCACAGGCTGGTGTGGACCGCGCCTATCACGACACATACTATGTGGTTGCGCACTTCCACTATGTTATGTCTCTGGGTGCTGTGTTCTGTATCTTTGCGGGCGTCTACTACTGGATCGGTAAAATGTCCGGTCGTCAGTACCCTGAATGGGCCGGCAAGCTGCACTTCTGGATGATGTTCATCGGTGCCAACATCACCTTCTTCCCACAACACTTTCTGGGTCGCCAAGGTATGCCACGCCGTTACATCGACTACCCAGAGCAGTTCTCGCTCTGGAACGAAGTCTCCACTTATGGTGCCTTCCTGTCCTTCGCATCCTTCGTGTTCTTCATCGGCATCGTTTTCTACACCCTGATGTGGGGCAAGAAAATCACCGAGGATAACTACTGGGGTGAAGGCGCGGATACGCTGGAATGGACCCTTCCAACACCTCCGCCAGAGCACACATTTGAAACTCTGCCGACACCCGATATGTGGGACCACCAGAAACACTAGTGGCTTCCCGTAGCGAATAAGAAAAGGCCGGAGCATATGCTTCGGCCTTTTTCATTTTGGCGGGGCTGAAAGACGAAATTTCTGTTGGCATTTTTGCAGATTTGTCCCACCACTGTGCCAAGCAACTTTCAGGCCCTGTTATGATCCTGCGTGAACCGCCCTCCTCGTTGAAACTGTTCTTCATTGTGCAAGGGTCCGTTGTCCCTGCCATCCTTGGCAAGATTTCCACGATCGCCCTACTGGCCTTGCTGGTTGTGGCATTGGACTATTTCTTCGTTCCACTGCCCCACATTTCCATCGCAGCGATGGGGATCTTCGGCGTTGCGCTCTCGTTGTTTCTGGGCTTTCGCAACAACGCGGCCTATGACCGCTGGTGGGAAGCGCGCAAGCTGTGGGGCTCGTTGATTGCCGAAATCCGCAACCTCGCCCGTCAGACCAGCCTCTTTGTCAGGGACGACGAAGCGCGCCAAGATATACTTAACCATGCAGTGGCTTTTGCTCATCTGCATCGCGGGTTCCTGCGCAAAACAGACGTTAAGGATCAAATCGTTCCCTTCATCGGCGCGGATAAAGCGGACCAACTGCAGAGTTTTCGCAACCCCGCGGATGCCGCATTGCGCGATATTGCAGAACAGCTCTCGGTGCTGGCAGATCGAAAACGGATTGACGGCTTTGGCCAGATGACCCTGTCTGGAACTCTGTCCTCTCTGGCCACCGCACAGGCGAGTTGCGAACGGATACAGACCACGCCCCTTCCTTATGTTTATTCCCTGCTGGTACGTCGCACGACCTATCTTTATTGCGGACTTCTGCCTTTTGCGCTGCTTGAAGCAACCGGATGGTTCGCACCTGTCTTTGCTGCGGTGGTCGCTTACGTGTTTTTCGGGCTGCAAACGGTCACGAATGAATTGGAGCGTCCGTTTCATGACCTTCAAAACGGTCTCCCACTGGACGCTTTGTGCCGGACCATTGAAACCTCTGTGGCCGAGGCAACGGGGAAACCGGCACCGGACCCTGTTCCGGTTGTGAACCACGTTCTGAGCTAACCGCCGGATCGTGGAGCCCGACCGCATTAACAAACGTGCCGCAGGCTACAGCGGGCGGCGGAGCTTGCACCTCCCGGCGTTCTGGGACAATTTCATCCGATGGAACACCCGCCCAATGCAGATCACTATAACACCGCCACCAACCGGAGCGATCCGCCCCTGTTTGAGCGTCACCTCAAAGCGCACCGCTCGCTGAGCAATCAGGGATTCGTCGTTACCATCGCCTTCACAGCCTCGGCACTGGCCCTGCCGCTGGTGGCTTTTCTGGGGACATTCGCGCTATGGACCCTGCTGCCCTATCTCGGCGCAGCCCTTGCGGCGCTGTGGTATTTCATCCGGCGTAATGATCACGACGGCACGCTCGGAGAACATATCCGCATTTGGCCGGACCTGATTGCCGTGCACCGACAGAACCCGCGCAGTGCGGACCAATACTGGATGGCGAACCCCTATTGGGTGACAACACGGCTGCGCAAGACAAAGACGGTTGAGAATTATCTGACACTGAAAGGTCAAGGACGCGAGATCGAACTCGGCGCCTTTTTGACCGCTGCGGAGCGAGTGACACTGGATAAAGAGATTACGGCGCAACTGAACGCCTGCCGACAGCCCTGAGCGGAAGTAGAACAAAAGGAAAGACACGGTCGCAACCGTGCCTTTTCCAGCGAATCAATTCTAACCTGTGATTGCAAGAGCAGACGTCATTACATCCGCTCCTTTGTGCAGAGTTTTTGACCCTGTGACGTTCAGCCGAGCATCTCTTTAACGGTGCCGCCCGCCTTGCCGAAATCCATCTGTCCAGTGTAGTTGGATTTGAGAATCCCCATCACCCGACCCATGTCACGAATGCTCTCCGCGCCGGTTTCCGAAATTGCCTTTTTCACAGCGGTCTGCAATTCCTCATCAGAAAGCTGTTTCGGCAGGAATTGTTCTATAATGCTGATTTCGCTGATTTCTTTCTCAGCCAACTCCAGCCGCCCGCCTTCTTCATAAGCTTTGGCACTTTCGCGACGCTGCTTAATCATACGGGCCATCACCGTGAGGATTTCCTCATCGGAAACCCCGTCATAATTGCCTTCGGCACGCGCAGCGATGTCACGGTCTTTGATCGCAGCATTGATCAAACGCAAGGTTCCCAGCTGCTCGCTGTCCTTTTCGCGCATGGCCTGCTTGACCTTGGTATTAATTCGATCTCTCATTGCATCCAACTCCCGGCAGTTGCAAAATCCAAGCCCCGTGTTTACCCCGAAAGCGGTTTGGAGACAACTGGGATCACATTTTTTAAAACGCTGATCTTATTGGATATTTCATTTTAGCACGGCTCTTGACCTTGCAGAACCTTGGGCGTAGTTTCGCGCAAATTTGGCCAAAGGAAGCTGTCATATCCATGCCCAAAACCGCATCAGACCAACCCGATTTTCCCACTGCCTGCATTGTGCTTGCGGATGGGACCACCTTTTATGGCAAGGGCTTCGGCGCACCGGGCCGTATTCAGGCAGAGCTGTGTTTTAACACGGCGATGACCGGCTATCAGGAGATCATGACCGATCCTTCTTATGCTGGACAGGCGATCACCTTCACCTTCCCTCATATCGGGAATACCGGTGTTAACCTTGAAGACGACGAAACAGCCGATCCGGTGGCCCGCGCAATGATTGTCAAATGGGATCCGACGGAGCCGTCCAACTGGCGGTCCGAGCAAACCCTGTCCGAATGGCTGTCCAAACGGGGCCGGATCGGCGTTGGCGGCATTGATACCCGCCGCCTGACCCGTGCGATCCGCCAGCAAGGGGCACCTCATGTGGCGATCGAATACCGTCCTGATGGACAGTTCGACATGCCTGCACTGCTGGAGCATGCCCGCGCTTTTGAAGGCCTGGAAGGGCTTGATCTAGCCAAGGACGTAACCTGCGGTCAGTCCTATAAATGGGACGAACAACGCTGGGCATGGCCCGAAGGTTTCACCCGCCGGACCGGTCCTGGCAAACGGGTTGTGGCGATCGACTACGGCGCAAAACGCAACATCCTGCGTTGCCTTGCTTCTGCGGGTTGCGAAGTGACGGTTCTTCCCGCCACCGCCACCGCACAAGAAGTTCTGGCCCATGATCCCCAAGGTGTTTTCCTGTCCAACGGGCCGGGCGATCCGGCGGCGACCGGCGCCTATGCTGTGCCGATGATCCAGACTCTGCTGGAAAAACAGGACCTGCCAATTTTCGGTATTTGTCTTGGTCATCAGATGCTTGCACTCGCGCTCGGCGCGAAAACCATGAAGATGAGCCACGGACATCACGGCGCCAACCATCCGGTCAAAGACTACACAACTGGCAAGGTCGAAATCACCTCAATGAACCACGGGTTCGCGGTGGACGGGCAAAGCCTGCCAAGCGGCGTGGAAGAAACCCACGTGTCCCTGTTTGATGGCTCCAACTGTGGTATCCGCATGTCCGACCGTCCCGTGTTCTCTGTTCAGCACCACCCTGAGGCCAGCCCCGGCCCGCAGGACAGCTACTATCTGTTTGAACGGTTTGCAGAGTCTATGACAGCAGCCTGATACAACTAAAAACCCTTTAAAACCCGCCGCGCAGCACTGCGCCGGCGGGTTTTTTCGTCTGTTAAAGCAATGTTAAGGGGGTCTTAACTTTCCTCCGCCATGATGAAGACCTGTCGTTCACAAGGTCTTGACTATGTCGATTTCTCTACCAAAGAAGATGATTGACGGGATGCGTCCGCTTGCAGGTTCGATCCGGCAGAATACCCGCTTGCAGAACTTGCTGCTGCGTGACGCTTCGGACGCACCGGGGGATATGTTTAAGGCGCTGGCGGTTCAAAGCCATCAGGGGCAACCTCTATCCGATCTCCTTCAAGGGCTTAATTTTGTTGATGAAACTGCACGGTTGAACGCGGCTGCCGAACAATCCGCCCTTCCGGTCGTGGATTTACATCTCGCCCCCCCCTCACCGTTGCTGCGCGGCATGATTGATCCGGCTATCGGGATCAAACACCGCTTTGTTTTATGGCAGTTTGTGGGTAATACCCTGACTGTTGCGCTGACCGATCCGGACCGGATTGAAGCTGTTAAATCCCTGCTTGGCGACACCGCACCAAACTACCGGTTTGTTCTGACCCGTCGCAGCGCCATCCTTCATCATTATACGATCCACCACCGGCAGGATTTGTCCAAAGCTGCCAACAGCCACACCCCCGAAGGGATGAGCTGTCGTAGCTGGTCCGGCTTGCGCCCCCGCTTGATCGGTGCGGCACTGTTGGCCGCCCTTATCGCCGCTGGCATATTTGCTCCACAGGTGCTGCTTGTTGGATTGGTGATGTGGATTTTCTGCGCGCTGCTGGCCAATGGCCTGCTGAAAGGCGCGATGATGATGTCAAAGAAACCGGCCCTTCCGCCCCCCACAATCCCACGGCGCCATAAACTGCCCAAAGTCTCAATCCTGCTCCCCCTATTGCGGGAGGAGGATATCGTGGACCGCCTGATAGAGCGTATGTCAGCGCTTGTTTATCCCAAACAACTTCTGGAAATCTGTCTGGTCTACGAAGAAAACGACAGTGCGACAAAAAACCATCTCGCTGCGCGGCGCCTGCCCTATTGGATGCGCAAGATCGAAGTACCAGCCGACACGCTTCAGACCAAACCAAGGGCGATGAACTATGCGCTCGATTTTTGCAGTGGCGATGTGATCGGGATTTATGATGCAGAGGACGCGCCGGAACCAGATCAGTTGCACAAGGTGGTCCGCATATTCGATCAGGCCGATGAATCCGTCGCCTGCGTCCAGTGCCAGCTCGACTTTTACAACAGCGCGACCAACTGGATATCAAAGTGCTTTACCATTGAATATGCTATCTTATTCCGTGTCATGCTGCCCGGCTTGCAACGCTGGAACCTGCCTGTGCCTTTGGGCGGAACATCGGTGTTTTTCCGCCGCGATATACTTGAAAAACTCGGGCGCTGGGACGCCCATAACGTGACAGAGGATGCCGACCTTGGCATCAGACTCTACCGTGCGGGATACCGGTGCCTGTGGTCCGATGCGACCACCTATGAAGAAGCAAATTTCCGCGTCTTGCCGTGGGTCCGGCAAAGATCGCGCTGGCTGAAAGGGTTCTTGCAAACGTGGATCACCCACATGCGCCACCCGCTGGCCTTGCTCCGCCAGACAGGGCCGATCGGGTTTCTGGTGTTTCAAATTCAGATGATCGGGACGTTCACTTCTTTCGTGGCGGTGCCCCTTGTTCTGCCCATGTGGCTTTACACTTTCGGGGTTCCGCTCCCCGTTTACGATGCTGTGCCGACAGACCTGTTTACCATGTTGGTGGTTGCATTCGTATCGACCGAAATCCTGCTGCTCGGCCTTGGCGCGCTGGCTGTGAAACGGCGCAAAACCCCTGCGTTTTACAGCCGTTTGCCAACCATGCTGTTTTACTGGCCACTCGGCGCATTCGCAGCCTATAAGGCCCTGTGGGAATTGTTCGTCCATCCGAGCTATTGGGACAAGACCAGCCACGGCATCAATGACGTCGAACACCAAGAGGAGATTAACAGGTTAACGGCACATATGGCCGAGACATTGAATGAGGCACCGAACTAGGCGTCACCTGCGCCGATTTCACCCGCATCCGCCTTTAGGCGCGTTTCAAAAGCAAAGGACAAATGCTCTTTTAGACGCCGCTCCGCAGAGGCTGCATCCCCCTTTTCAATCGCTTGAACGATGGCAAGGTGTTCCGCCAATGCCATTTCTCCGCGCCCGTCCGCAGCAAGGGATGTTTCAGCCAGCAAAGCCATAGATCTGTGAACCATTTCAAGCTGTTGAACCAGATACCTGTTCCGGCTGGCCAGATGGATCTGGCGATGAAACCTGCGGTTTGCGATGGACAGTTCGCGGGGCTGGTTCAGATATTTGCGATCCTCTTCGATCATGGCGTGCAGCACTTTGATCTCTTCTACGGACGCATGTTTCGCTGCCAGCCGCGCGGCCAGCCCTTCCAGCTCTGCGCGGACTTCGTAAAGCTCTGCCATCTGGTTGTGATCAAGCGACGAAACAATCAACGAACGCCCGTCCCGCGTCAGCATGGTTTGGGTTTCCAGCCGCTGCAACGCCTCGCGCACGGGGGTGCGGGACACGCCAAACCGCTCTGCCAACTCACTTTCCACCAACCTGTCGCCAGGACGGTAAATGCCGATATCAATCGCGTTCAGGATCAGTTCGTAGGCGTCTTTAGGTTCGTTCGGGCGTGTCATTCTGCTGGTCCTGCCGCTGGCTTACGTTTGCGAAACAGATCATCTACCCCGACAAATTCAATCAAATCATACCCGTGATCCCGCATCAGTTCGGGGATCAGGGAATCCTGCGTGTTGTTTTCGATACTCCACAAGTCCACATCGAAAGCCTGAAAATCAAAGTTGCGCAGAATGTCCAATTCCCCGCCTTCCACGTCGAGCGAGAGGAAATCAATCTTCTGCATCCCCTGCGCACGCAGAATGTCGTTCAGCGGCTTTGCATCCAGCTGATGTACCACTTCGACATGACGCGCATCACCGCGCACGCGGGCCAGCAGATCGCGGTCATAACTGTCCAGAAATCCGCTCATCTGGGTGTAGCCGCGGGTCACTTCCATAAAATCGAGCCTTCCGGCCTCCCCCGCCACAGCATAGCCAAGACAGGGGCAGCGCCGCACGGCCTCGGCCTTGCGCAATTGGGTTGGGGCAGGTTCCACCAGAATACCGCTCCAATTGCGAAACACCTCAAAAAACAAGGAATTAGAACCGGTTACACCGTCATAGCCGCCTACATCCACAAAAACGCCGTCGGTTTTCTGGCCAAGGATATTATCGACGATCCGGTCCTGCCCGGCCTGAGAGAAATAGTGGTCATTTTCCCCCGTCATCCGTCCCAGCGTATGCAACTCGCGCAACATCCCGCCGCGCGCGCGACTGCGGTTGTTTTGCAGCAGCTCGGTCAGCTCCTGCCCTGCCTCATGCAGTAGTTTGCGCGCCTGAACTATCTTCTCGCTCGGTGTCATGATCCGCTCGCTCCCCGTCCGGTCCCGTGTAACAGGACTGTGTTGGCAAGTGATAACCCCTTTGCCCGCCAAGGGAAAGTTTTTCGCAGCCCTATCGCGAAATTGCCAGCTTGCCGGTTTCCCTGACCTGCGTTCCAGCCTATTCATAGGGCCATGAAACAGCATTTTTCCCATGTTAACTGTTGGGTCTTTGATCTCGACAACACGCTTTACCCGCCCGATTGCCGTCTGTTCGATCAGATAGAGGTCCGCATGACCAGCTATGTGATGGATGCGCTTGAGGTGGATCAACCCAAAGCGGATTACCTGCGCAACCACTATTGGCAAACCTATGGCACGACGCTTGCGGGGCTGATGCAGGAGCATAATCTTGATCCGCTGCCCTATCTTGATGCGGTCCATGAAATCACGCTGGATCATGTGCCAGAAGACGCGGCCCTCTGCGCCCATATTTCGGACCTGCCCGGACGCAAGATCGTCTATACCAACGGTTCGGAAAACCACGCCATCCGCGTGCTCAAGGCCCGTGGGTTGACCGGCGTGTTTGATGCGATTTATGGGATCGAGCATTCGGATTTCCTACCTAAACCCGGTGCTGATGCCTATGCCGCGATTATGCGACGGGATGGATTTGATCCAAAAACAGCCACTATGTTTGAGGACGATCCCCGCAATCTGGAGATTCCCCATACGCTGGGGATGCGGACTGTATTGGTCGGCCCCAAGGTGGAGCGTCCCTACATCCACCACCAGACCGAGGATTTGACGGGTTTTCTGTCGCAGATCGTCTCCTGACACTTCCCTTTGGGGGGCGGCCGCTCTAACTCAGAGGTATGACACGGGAAAACTTTGATATTTTTATCAGCGGCGGTGGCCTTTCGGGGCTGGTTGCGGCTTGTGCGCTCGGGCGGTTGGGGCTGTCGGTTCTTTGTGTCGATCCACAGCCCCCCGTCACCACGCAAAACGACCCCAAGGCGGACCGGCGCAGCACTGCTTTTTTGCAGCCTGCCCGCGCCACGCTGGAGCAGGCCGGACTGTGGCCCCGTTTCGCCCGCTACGCCGCGCCGCTTCAGATCATGCGGCTCGCCGATGCGGGTGGCGAGGCTGGGGAGATCCGTTACCTTGCCGATTTCAACGCAGCAGAGCTGTCTGACCAGCCTTTCGGGTGGAACCTGCCGAACTGGCTGTTGCGCCGCGAACTGTTGGCGCAGATTGAACAGACTGACAATATTACGCTGCGAATGGGCGTGAAAACCAACCGCATTGTGGCCCGCGAAGCCCACGCGGTGGTGGCGCTAAGCGATAGGTCACAGGTGCAAACGCCGCTGGTGGTGGCCGCAGACGGGCGCAACTCCCCGATCAGGAAAATGCTGGATATTGGCGTGAAAACATGGCGTTACGGGCAGAAAGCAATCGTCTTTACCGTCTCTCATCCGCGCCCGCACAACAATATTTCGACGGAAATTCATCGCAGCGGTGGTCCATTCACACTGGTGCCGCTGCCCGACCATAACGGACAGCCACAGTCCGCCGTGGTCTGGATGGAAACCGGCCCCAAGGCGGCGGCTTTGATGGAACTGGACGAGGCTGCGTTTACTGCCAAAGCCAACCTTCGGGCGTGCGATATTCTTGGCCCGCTAACTGTGACAAGCCCGCGCAATATCTGGCCGATCATCTCCCAAAAAGCAGAGCGATTGACCGGAGCCCATACCGCGCTGATCGCCGAGCCTGCCCATGTTGTGCCCCCGATTGGCGCGCAAGGTCTGAACATGAGCCTTGGGGATGTGCAGGCGCTGGTCGATTTGCTGGAGTCCGGTCACATCGCGGGCAGTCAGGACATGTTGGCCGCATTTGAACGTAAACGGATGCCCGACATTACGGCCCGCGTGTCCGGCGTCGACATGCTGAACCGTGCTGCACTGGCGCAAAGCCCAGATTTGCGGGCCCTGCGCCTGAAGGGGTTGCAACTGTTGAACGAAACCACCCCGCTGCGCCGCGCGGCAATGCGCGCGGGGCTTGGGGCGTAACGTCTGGGCTTATTCCGCCGCGGCGGAATGTGTGGTGCCACCGGCGCGGATCATTGCAAGCAACTCCTCGCGCCGTTTGCCGACTGTAGTTACATTTTGCTGTTTCACCGGACCAAAGCCACGGATCTGCATCGGCAGTTCCGCCAGCGCTTTGATCAGTTCATGGGTCGAAGGACCATCCAGAGGCAACACTTCGTTCATATCCCGCTCAAATTCGGTAATCAGAGCGCGTTCCATCTTACGTTCGCTGGAATAACCGAAGGGATCAAACGGGGTGCCGCGCAGAACCTTGCCCTTTTTCAACAGGTTAAAGACCGGCAAAATCCACGCACCAAACTTGCGCTTCTTCGGGCGCCCGTCGGCTGTTTTACCTGGTAGGATCGGCGGGGCGAGGTGGAATTCAAGGGATTTGACGTTGTCAAAACTCTCGGCAACCATTGTTTCCACATGATCCGCGTGAAGCCGTGCAACTTCGTATTCGTCCTTATATGCCAACAGCTTGTAATAGGACTGCGCCACAGCTTCGCGCAGGTCCGCGCTGTCAACTTTCGCAACGAAATCCCGATACTTCTTCGCCAGAGCATCATTCTGATAGGCAGTCAAAAGATCGGCGCGATAGCTGATTTTTTCGTCCAGTGATTTTGGCAGTTCGATCACCGTGCTTACCAAAGACTTCGCCGCATCAGTCGGATGGCTGACCGCCCAACGACCAACCGCGAAGGCCCGTTTGTTACCCTCGATGCCAGCGCCGTTCAGTTCAATCGCTTTCATGATCGACTCTTCAGACAGCGGGATCAGACCGTTCTGCCACGCCGCGCCAACCATCAGCATGTTCGCATAGATGCTGTCGCCCAGATGCACACGGGCCAGTTCGGTTGCGTCAAAGAAGCTAACCGCCTCCTCGCCAAGCCGCCCTGTCAGGGACAGTTGCAGACGATCACTTGGCAGCGAAAATTCAGCATTACGGGTGAAATCGCCAGTTACGATTTCATGGCTATTGCAGACCACTTTGGTGCGTCCGCGCCCCATCAGACCCAGCGTCTTGGCACCGGCTGTGACGACCAGATCACCACCAATCACCCCGTCCGCCTCACCAATTGCGACCCGTACAGCGCTGATGTCAGACGGTTTTTCCGCAATACGACAGTGGATATGCACCGCACCGCCTTTTTGCGCCAGACCGGCCATTTCCATCATACCGGCGCCCTTGCCTTCGACATGGGCGGCCATCGCCAGAACCGCGCCAACGGTCACAACACCAGTGCCGCCAACACCTGTAATCACAAGGTTATGGGTGCCATTGATCGTCGGAGTTACCGGATCGACCAGTTTCGGCAGTTCCATACCGCTTGCAGCCTGCTTCTTCGGTGTACCGCCTTTGACGGTTACAAAGCTTGGGCAGAAACCGTTCACGCAGGAAAAGTCCTTGTTACAGCTCGACTGGTCAATGGCCCGCTTGCGGCCCAGTTCGGTTTCCAGCGGCGTTACGGAAACGCAGTTCGACTGCACCCCGCAATCACCGCACCCTTCACAGACCGCAGGGTTGATAAACACGCGTTGATCGGGATCGGGAAACAGGCCACGTTTGCGGCGGCGGCGTTTCTCTGCAGCGCAGGTTTGCACATAAACAATGGCAGACACACCTTTGATCTTGGTGCATTTTTCCTGAACCTTCAGCAGATCCGCACGTTCGAATTTCTCAATACCAGATGGGAATTCGGAGAAGTCGATCTCTTCCTTTTCATCATAAACAAGGAACAAGTTCTTAAGTCCCATCGCCTGAATTTCAGCGCAGATCTTAGCGGCTGACAGATCGCCTTCATTGTCCTGCCCGCCAGTCATCGCGACGGCATCGTTGAACAGGATTTTATAGGTTATGTTGGTGTCCGCCGCCAAAGCCGCGCGGATCGCCTGCACACCCGAATGGTTGTAGGTGCCATCGCCAAGGTTCTGAAACACGTGATCCCGCGAGGAGAACAGCGATTCACCGATCCAGTTGGCACCTTCCGCCCCCATATGGGTAAAACCGTGGGTGTCACGGTCCATCCATTTCGCCATATAGTGACAGCCAATCCCCGCGTAGGCGCGCGACCCGTCTGGCACTTTGGTGGACGAATTGTGCGGACAACCCGAGCAGAACCAAGGCGTGCGCGCCGCGATTTCTTCGGCGTTGTCACCGGCGGTGGCTTCATCCAGACGCATCAGCGACTGCTTGATACCGTCGGTCAAACGGCCCTCTTCGCCCAGCAGCATCCCGATTTTACGGGCCACCGTGATCGGCTCCAGCGCGCCTTTGACTGTGAAAACAACTTCATCCTTGCGGATGTCATGCTTCCAACCGATCACGCGGCGAGCGTTGCGGTCATCAAAGATGGCTTCCTTGATCTGGACCTCGATCAGCTTGCGCTTTTCTTCGACCACAATAATCATGTCGAGCCCTTCAGCCCATTCGTGAAAGCTGGTCATGTCCAGCGGCCAGACCATCGCGACCTTGTAAGTGGTGATGCCCAGACGTTCGAGTTCGGCCTCATTCAGCCCCAACAGGTCCAGCGCATGCTGCGTGTCGAGCCAGTTCTTACCGCTTGAAACGATGCCGATTTTCGCGCCCGGCTTGCCTGCCATCCGCTTGTCGAGGTTATTGGCCCGGGCGAACGCTTCGGCTGCGAACCTTTTGTAATCGTGCAGACGGGCCTCTTGTGTGACGGGGCTGTCATCTGCGCGAATGTTGATGCCGTCGGCTGGCATATCGAAATCTGTCGGTGTTTTGATCGACACGCGGGACGGTTCACCATCCACAACCGCAGTCGCTTCAATCGTGTCCTTCACGCATTTCAGCCCGACCCAGCAACCGGAATACCGGCTGAGCGCATAGCCATATGCGCCATAATCGAGCACTTCCTGCACACCTGCCGGAGATAGGATTGGCATCATTGCATCCACCAGCGCGAATTCAGACTGGTGCAATACGGTGGAGCTTTCGCCTGTGTGGTCATCGCCCATGCACACCAAAACGCCGCCGTTCTTCGATGTACCGGCCATATTGGCGTGGCGGAACACATCGCCAGAGCGGTCAACGCCCGGACCTTTGCCGTACCAAAGTCCGTAAACCCCGTCGAATTTCCCCTCTCCGAACAATTCCGCCTGCTGTGCGCCCCAAAGCGCTGTCGCGGCGAGGTCTTCGTTCAGTCCGGCCTGAAATACGACATCGTTGGCTTCAAGGTGTTTTGATGCCCGTTCCATTTGCAAATCAACCGCGCCAAGCGGCGATCCGCGATAGCCCGTTACGTATCCTGCTGTGTTCAGACCAACGGCGCGGTCTCGCTCTTTCTGGGCGAGCATAAGCCGCACCAGCGCCTGGGTCCCGTTTAACAGAACGGTGTCCTTGGTCAGATCGAAACGGTCGGTAAGTGAAATTTCCTGTTTGGTCATAGGGCATCCTCCACAGTGCTTGAAGTGATAATAGGTCATAAAATATGACCTATCAAGACCTATTCACCCGACGTCTTTTCATTGCTTTTGAGCCCTTGGACACCTACATATTCGCCAACGATAAAAACTTGGGAGGAGCAGTCTATGGATTGGGATAAACTGCGCATTTTTCACGCCGTCGCAGATGCGGGCAGTTTGACACATGCGGGGGATGCCTTGCATCTGTCGCAATCCGCTGTCAGCCGCCAGATCCGCGCGCTGGAAGAAACGCTTGGCGTCACGCTGTTCCACCGCCACGCCCGTGGTTTGATCCTGACCGAACAAGGCGAGCTGATGTTCGACGCCACATCTTCGATGAGCAAGAAACTGGAGTCGACCGAAGCCCGCCTGCGGGATTCAGAAGATGAAGTATTCGGCGAACTGAAAGTAACAACCTCTGTCGGCTTTGGTTCTTTGTGGTTGTCGCCTCGCATGGGGCGGCTTTACGACCGGTATCCAGATCTTAAGATTGATTTGATGCTGGAGGAACGGGTGCTGGACCTGCCGATGCGCGAAGCCGACGTTGCGATCCGCATGAAAGAGCCGAGCCAGGCCGATCTGGTCCGCCGTCGCCTGATGGATGTGAACATGCGGTTCTACGCCACCCAGCCCTACCTTGATAAATTCGGCACGCCTGAAAGCTTTGAAGAACTGCGCTCGCACCGGATCGTCAGTCAGAACCTCACAGCGCAGCAAGTCACAGCCAGCCTGAACTGGATTCGTCCTATTCTCGCAGGCGAACACCTGTCCCACCTGACCGTCAATAACTACTTTGGCGTCTTGCAAGCGGTGCTGTATAATGTGGGCATCGGGTTGTTGCCAAGCTATGTCACAGTAGACTTCCCGCAACTTATACGTGTTCTGCCAGATGACCAAAGCCATCAAGTTCCCGTCTATCTGGCCTACCCGGAGGAGCTTAGGCACTCTAAAAAGGTCGCGATCTTCCGGGATTTTGTGCTGGAAGAGATTAAGGCTGACAAGAAATTGTCACAAATTTAGCACCGCAATTCAATGAGCTAAGGAGAAAACGCCGCGGTGCCGGAACAGCTATGCGCAAAACGCATGACGGATATGCAACGTATGTGTCCTTTTTACACTTGTCGTTAACACTTTCGATTTATATCTTACTCATGAAGGCGGACGGTTGAGCAAATGTTCTCGTTCATCTTCACCTCCCTGTTGGACTAAAGGCCGAGCATCTGCTCGGCCTCTTTTTTTGCGTCGCGCCTTTTCTCAACTAGAAATGCTGTTGCACTGTTATTGTCGCAAAGGTCTATTGCGCGGTCATAGGATTGCACCGCTAAGGAATGACGCTTTGCACGATGATAAAAGGCGGCCCGCGCTGCGTGATAAGGTTGATACTCTGCCAGTTCTACGTCCAAATCCTGACTGGACTGTAAGGCTGCCTCCGGCCCGTCCACATAAGAGAGCGCCACACAGCGGTTGAGTTTGACAATGGCCGATCCGTCGAACTGTACCAACAGATCATAAAGGCCCAGTATTTCATGCCAACGTGTTGTATGAAAATGAAGGGCCTCTGAATGCACCGCCTGTATCGCCGCTTGAAGCTGATATGGCCCCAAAGAACCGCGCAGCAGTGACGTTTCAATTAACTTTATCCCCTGCGCGATCATTGGCTGGTCCCATGCCGTGCGGTCCTGATCCTCTATCGGGATCAGCGCGCCGTCCGGTGTGGCGCGGGCATGCCTGCGTGCGTGGATCATCAGCATCAGCGCCAGCAATCCGTCTACCTCGGGTTGATCCGCGCGCAGTTCGGCAATCAGCTGCGCCAAGAAGATCGCCTCCTCGCACAGATCGACGCGGATCTGGCGGTCCCCTTTGGTGGCGGCGTACCCTTCGTTGAAAATCAGATAAATCACGCTCAGGACCGAGTTCAATCGCTCTGCCCACTGGTCGCCCTCAGGGATTCGAAACGGCACACCGGATTTGGCGATCTTGTGGCGCGCCCGCACAAGGCGCTGTGCCATTGCGGGTTCGCGGTCCAGAAATGCGCGGGCGATTTCAGCGGTCGTCAGCCCCCCAAGCGTGCGCAGGGTCAGGGCAATGCGGGTTTTCGGATCAAGCGCAGGATGGCAGCAGGTAAAGATCAACCGCAAGCGTTCGTCTGGAATTTCCTGTTCGGATTCTTCCTCCGCGTCTGCCTGATCCAGCTTTAGCAGATGCGCGTATTGCGCTGATTTGTTGTCGAAATTTCGCGACATTCGCAGACGGTCTATCGCTTTACGCCGCGCAGTTTGCAACAACCAGCCCGTTGGATTGGCCGGAATCCCAGAGCGCCGCCAATGGACCAGCGCCGAGGCCAGCGCGTCTTGCATACTGTCCTCGGCCAATTGGAAATCCCGCAAATTCGCAATCAGCGCGGCCAGCAAACGGCCACGGCTGTCCTGTACAACTTCGCTCAGGACAGCGTGAACCATTTTATCCGGTGCAGCCAGCGGCCTAGCCCAGATCCATTATCGGGCGGACCTCTACGGTGCCATATCGCGCGGCGGGGATCATCGCGGCGTATTTGATCGCTTCGTCCAGATCGGCGCAATCAAGCAGGTAATAGCCGCCCAACTGTTCCTTGGTTTCCGCAAACGGCCCGTCCATCGTTTCGGTTTTTCCGTCGCGGATACGGATCGATGTTGCGGTCGCCACATCTTGCAGCGCATCGCCTGAAACCATGACCCCCGCATCGATATAGGTCTGATTAACCTTGTTCCACTCCTCCATAGAGGCGGCAAATTCCGGCGTGCCATAGTCGGGGTTTGATCCGGGGGCTGAATAGATAAGAGCAAGATATTTCATGGTAAGTCCTTTCGGGTTAGCCGAGTTTGGTCAAACTCGGGGTGGAAAATCAACAAAATGCTGTGTGGGTTAGCCAGAGAAACGAGCCAGCAGGATCAGGGCGACAGAGATCAGGATCGACAGATGCGTCCCTGCCCCGCCAATTATGCGCAGCGGTTTGGTGGCGATGTCGGGGTGCATTCCAAATGGTTGAACCAGCCGCGCGACAACCAACAAAAGCCCCGCCACATTCAGCGCGATGCCATTTGCGCCGCTCAGTTCTGCCAGCGCCATGACGATCAACGCCATCGGAACAAATTCAACGAAGTTTCCGTGTTGCCTGATCCGCGTCGCCAGCGCCATATCATCGCCGTGCAGGATCGAAACACCGGAACTGGCCCGCCCTTTAATCACGTAATAGGTTAGCGCGATCAGCATGAGCGCCAGAATTGCAGCATATAAAGATGTTATGGGTAAGGGCATGTAAGCCTCCGTCAGTAGGGTTTGATACTTAAATGACGAACGGGACGGGCCAGAATCGACAGAGGCGCACAAATAAATGCGAAAATATGCAGGCTGCGGCAGTTTCGGGTCTTTCGCCAATGACAGGGTTCCAGTAGAACGCCCTCGAAAACCACGCGCATTGGGACAGCACATCATGACCGATCCGGCAATCACCGAAAAACTCATCAAAGATCACGGCCTCAATGCGGAAGAATACCAGCGTATTCTCGATCTGATCGGGCGGGAACCGACGTTCACTGAACTCGGCATCTTTTCCGCCATGTGGAACGAGCATTGTTCCTACAAATCTTCCAAAAAATGGCTGCGCACCCTGCCGACCGAAGGCCCCCAAGTGATCTGTGGTCCGGGTGAAAACGCCGGTATCGTGGACATTGGCGATGGCCAGTGTGTGGTGTTCAAAATGGAAAGCCACAACCACCCGTCCTACATCGAACCCTATCAGGGTGCAGCCACGGGCGTTGGCGGCATTCTGCGCGATGTGTTCACCATGGGCGCGCGCCCGATTGCGGCGATGAACTCTCTGTCCTTCGGAGAGATCACGCATCCGAAAACCAGATCGCTGGTGTCCGGAGTTGTTGAGGGTGTTGGCGGTTATGGCAACTGTTTCGGCGTGCCTACCGTGGGCGGCGAGCTGCGCTTTCACAAAGCCTATAACGGCAACTGTCTGGTAAACGCTTTTGCCGCAGGTCTGGCCGATACGGATGCGATTTTCTACTCCGCCGCGTCAGGTGTCGGGATGCCGGTTGTGTATCTGGGCGCAAAGACAGGCCGTGACGGTGTTGGTGGCGCAACCATGGCCAGTGCGGAATTCGACGACACGATTGAAGAAAAACGCCCGACCGTTCAGGTTGGCGACCCGTTCACCGAAAAACGCCTGATGGAAGCAACGCTGGAGCTGATGCAAACCGGTGCTGTGATCTCCATCCAGGATATGGGCGCAGCAGGCCTGACCTGTTCCGCCGTTGAGATGGGCGACAAGGGCAACCTTGGTGTGCGTCTTAACCTTGAAGACGTGCCGATCCGCGAAGACAGTATGACCGCCTATGAAATGATGCTGTCAGAGTCTCAGGAACGGATGCTGATGGTTCTAAAACCCGAACTCGAAGCCGAAGCAAAGGCCGTGTTTGACAAATGGGACCTTGATTTCGCAATCGTCGGGGAAACCATTGCCGAAGACCGCTTCCTGATCATGCACAACGGCGAAGTCAAAGCCGATCTGCCACTAAAGGCCCTGTCTGGCACGGCGCCGGAATATGACCGTCCGTGGGTGGAAACCCCAGCGGCAGCGGCCGTGGCGGATGTGCCTGCGGTCAATCCGGCCGAGGCGCTGCTGACGCTGGTATCTTCCCCCAACTACGCCTCGCGCGCTTGGGTGTATGAACAATACGACACGATGGTTATGGCCGACACGGTCAAACGTCCGGGATCGGATGCGGGTGTTGTGCGGGTTCATGGCACGCCAAAAGCGCTGGCTTTCACCTCGGATGTGACGCCACGCTATTGCAAGGCCAACCCCCATGAGGGCGGCAAACAGGCGGTGGCCGAAGCCTATCGCAACCTGTGTGCGACAGGGGCCAAACCATTGGCCACAACAGACAATATGAACTTTGGCAATCCCGAAAAGCCCGAGATCATGGGCCAGTTCGTCGGCTGCATCCACGGCATCGGCGAAGCCTGTACCGCGCTTGATATGCCGATCGTTTCCGGCAACGTCAGCCTTTATAACGAAACGGACGGCGTTGGCATTCTGCCCACCCCGACCATTGGCGCTGTGGGTCTGCTGTCCTCTCTGGACGAACTGATCGGCACGCAGGCACAGGACGGCGACGCGCTGGTTCTGATCGGCGAGACTTCGGGTCATCTGGGCCAGTCTGCCCTGTTGAAGGAGGTGTTTGATCGTGAAGACGGCGATGCGCCCCATGTTGATCTGGAAAAGGAACGGGCTGCGGGCGAATTTATTCGCGCGGTTCAGGCCAAGGGTCTAATCAATGCGGCGCACGATCTGTCTGATGGCGGTCTCGCGCTGGCGGCGGCGGATATGGCGTTTGCCTCTGATTGCGGCGTGACGTTGAAAGACGGGGATGCCGGCTGGTTCTTTGGCGAAGATCAGGGCCGCTACCTTATCGCAACCGCCGATGCGCAAAGCGTGCTGGATGCAGCCAGCGCGGCAGGGATCGTTGCGGAAAACATCGGCAGCTTTGGGGGCAATGACATTACGCTCGGGTCAGAGTCCCTGCCCGTGTCAACCGCCCGCGCCGGATTTGCGGAGTGCTTGCCAAAGGTGTTCGGCTGATCCACAAAGACGCCAAACACCGTTAAACGGTACAACGACACAAGAGGAATACGCCATGCCCATGTCCGCCCCAGAAATCGAAGCCTTGCTACGAGAGTCTTTTCCAACAGCAGACATCACCGTTCAAGGGGATGACGGTGTGCATATGGCAGCCCATGTGGTGGCCGAGGAATTCGCCGGCAAGAACCGTGTTGCACAACAGCGCATGGTCTATGCGGCGCTGAAGGGCAAAATGGATGGCCCTTCCGGCGAATTGCACGCGCTGGCCCTGACCACCAAAGCCAAAGAATAAACGCAAACGCGCCGGTTCGTGGCGCAGATGTGAACCGCCCGTGCCATTGTAATTCGCCAGTTCACTGATATATGGTCTGGCAAACGCGGCACTCCGCAGCAAGGATACTTAGAATGACAGACGCAAACGCACAAATTCAGGAAACCGTGGACAACAACGATGTGGTTTTGTTCATGAAGGGCACTGCCTCTATGCCACAATGCGGGTTCTCCTCGCGGGTGGCTGGCGTGTTGAACTACATGGGCGTGAATTTCGCTGATGTGAACGTTCTGGCCGATGATGCAATTCGTCAGGGGATCAAGGATTACTCTGATTGGCCAACCATTCCGCAGCTTTACGTTAAGGGTGAATTCGTGGGCGGTTGTGACATCATCACCGAGATGACCCTTTCGGGTGAGCTGGACACATTGTTTGACGAAAACGGCGTGACCTACGACAAAGACGCGGCCGCCAAGATCCGCGAAGCCAACGGCTGATCCGGTTGGTGCCTAGCACCGATTTCAGGAACGTCCCACAATACAAAAAACGCCGGAAGATGATCTCTTCCGGCGTTTTTAATTTGGTAACAATGACTTGCGTTAAGCTTTAGTCCTGTTTTTGCAGACGTTCAGCGGCCTCTTCCATCCGCTTAACCATCGCCTGCATCACTGACACAGCGGAGTCTTTGGCCGCGCGGGCTTCTTCCACTTTGGCATCGGCGTCATCGGCACGTTTTCCGGCGTCATCCGCTTTGGACTGTGCTTCTTCCAACTTGGCTTCGGCTTCTTTTGCCCGCTCTTCTGCCGCGTCGCGCGCGGATTTCAGTTCGACAAGCACGGCCTCGGCGGCTTCCCGTTCGGCCTTGGCGTTCTCCGCTTCAGAGCCTGCAGAATGGGTTTGCGATTGCATTTCGGCCAGTTCAGCACGCAATTCGGCCAGTTCGGCCTGCGCTGCACCAAGCTGCGCTTCGGTTTTACGGGCCCGCTTGATCACGGCTTCGTCTTCAGCCGAAAGCCCTGCTTGTGGGGCTGGTGTTTGTTTCAGTTGATCTTCTAGGCTGGCGGTTTTATCCGCAAGCATCAGACCGGACATCAACAGCATCCGCGTTTCAGGCATCCGACCAAGCGCCTCGTTCAGCGCGCTGGCTTCATTGTCCAGCATAAGCGCGGCAGATTGCAGGAAATGCTCTTCTCCGTCGCGACAGGCGACTTCGAAATCCCGTCCGCCGATGGATACTCTTACTTCAGCCATATTAATTGCCCTCCACGAGAGGCGTCATTCGGGCGAGAATCCCGTTTACTTCTTCAAGATCCACATCGCGCTGTTCCTTGATCTGGTTCAATTCTGCCTCTAGCGAGGCATTGATCAGATCGGCATCACCAACGTGTTCTTCATTCTGTTTGCGCAAACCGCTGTTCAGCTTTTTGAGGTGCTTGTTATACTGGCGCGCCTTGGTGAGATTGTTCTCATTCGTTGCACGCGCCTTGTCCAGCGTGTCGATTTGCTTGACCAGCGCAACCCGCTGGTTCTCCGCCTTCTCGACCGCCGCCTTACGTTCTGCTTCCACTTCGTCGATGCGCGCTTTGGCTTCATCGAGCGCATCTTGCGCCGTGGTCAGTTCTTCTTTCAGCCGTTCGATTTTGGCAGCCTGTTCTTCAAGCTTTTCCGCGTCTGCACTGTTTTCTGCGGCATCCTCGAAAACCGCCAGCGCTGCATCAAAACGCGCCTGAATCTTAGGAAATTGTGTCATCATTTCACCTACTGCTCGTATCTGACAGCCTATCAACTGCTCGCGAATCATTTTTATGGGGCCATTATGACCATTTTCCTAGTGGAAAAACAATTCGCTGCGAAAGAAAGCTGATGTAAACGCATTTCAATCGCTTGACCAACCTTGCTGAGTTGCTATCACAGGGCAGCAAATCCCCTAGCGCACCCCCCGAAGAAAGGGCCTTTCGTGGACATTTCAGAGCTTAAGACCAACCATCCCGACCATTGGAAAAAAGCCGCAGCCTTGCGCATTCTGGCAGCCGATGCTGTTCATGCCGCGGCCTCCGGTCATCAGGGCATGCCGATCGGTATGGCCGACGTGGCCACTGTGCTTTTTGAGAAACACCTGAAGTTTGACGCCGCCAATCCTGATTGGCCGGATCGGGACCGCTTCATCTTGTCCGCCGGTCACGGCTCCATGCTGCTTTATGGTCTGCTGCACCTGACGGGCTATGAAGACATGACCATGGATGAAATCCGCAATTTCCGCCAGTGGGGCGCGAAAACGGCAGGGCATCCGGAATACGGCCACGCCAAAGGGATCGAAACAACGACTGGTCCTCTGGGTCAGGGTGTTGCCAATGCTGTGGGCATGGCGATGGCTGAACAGTCCATGGCCGCACGGTTCAACAAATCGGTTGTGGATCACTATACTTACGTGATCGCGGGTGACGGCTGCTTGATGGAAGGCATCTCCCACGAGGCAATTGGCCTTGCAGGCAAACAAAAGCTCGGCAAGCTGATTGTTCTTTGGGATGACAACAACATCTCTATCGACGGCAAGATCGAACTGTCTGATATCACTGACCAGAAAAAACGCTTCAAAGCTGCCGGCTGGTCTGTATTTGAGTGTGACGGTCACAACCCTGATGAAATCGACGCGGCACTGACAGCGGCGAAGAAGACTAACACGCCGTCTATGATCGCCTGCAAAACCACCATTGCGGTGGGTGTTGAAGGGGTACAGGACACCAGCGCTGGCCACGGTTACGCCATCAAAGGTGACCAACTGGAGCAGATGCGTAAGTTCTACGACTGGCCTTACCCTGCGTTTGAAATTCCAGAAGACGTGAAATCCGCATGGGAAGCCATCGGGTCGCGCGGAAACGAAGAATTTGCTGCTTGGAACGAACGTCTGACGGAAATGTCCGACAACCGTCAGGCCGAATTCGACCGCGTTATCAGCGGCACACCGCACAAGCGCCTGTCTGCTGTGATCAAACAGCTCAAGCGCAAGGTTTCCGAAGAGCAGCCAAAGAAGGCGACACGTGCGTCGAGCCAGATGGCGCTGGAAGTGATCAACCCGATCATGAAGGAAACCATCGGGGGGTCTGCCGATTTGACCGGATCGAACAACACGCTGACCGATGGTCTGGACTGGTTTGAGCCGGGCAACCGCAAAGGCCGCCATGTGGCTTACGGTATCCGTGAGCACGGTATGGCGGCAGCAATGAACGGCATGGCGCTGCACGGCGGCGTGCGTCCTTATGGCGGCACGTTCATGTGTTTTACCGACTACGCCCGCCCTGCCATGCGCCTTGCCGCGCTGATGGGTGTACCTACGGTCTTTGTGATGACCCATGACAGCATCGGTCTGGGCGAAGATGGTCCAACCCACCAGCCGGTTGAACATCTGGCGATTTCCCGTGCGACACCGAACACTTGGGTCTTCCGTCCTGCGGATACAGTGGAAACGGCGGAAGCTTGGGAACTGGCGATGTCGTCAGAGTCCACGCCTTCCGTACTGTCCCTGACCCGTCAGGGCGTTCGCACAGTGCGCACCAAGCACACCAACAAGAACATGACCGCCCAAGGCGCCTATGTTCTGGCCGAGGCCGAGGGCAAACGTCAGGCAATCCTGCTCGCCACCGGTTCCGAAGTGGAAATCGCACTGGACGCCCGTGAAAAGTTGCAAGCTGTCGGGATCGGCACACGGGTTGTGTCCATGCCGTGCTGGGAACTGTTCGAAGCACAAGACGAAGCCTACCGCCGCAAGGTTCTGCCTGCTGGTCCGGTGCGCGTCGGGATTGAGGCCGCAGCCCGCTTTGGCTGGGACAAATGGCTAACGGGTGAGCGCGGCAAAGCCAACAAAGCGGACTTCGTTGGCATGGAAAGCTTCGGTGCCTCCGCACCCGCAGAGGAACTATACGCCAACTTCGGCATCACCGCCGATGCTTTGGCCGAGAAAGTAAAAAACCTGCTTTAACGTTAACATCGTACTTTAACGTTAACATTGCTCTTATCAGAGACGCCCGAAGGTTCCCTTTCGGGCGTCTTGCGTTTACGCGGTTCTTAACGAGTGGTGGGCCATTCCGCACACCGCATCTTTTTCGGACTTTAGGAGAATACCATGGCTGTAAAAGTTGCCATCAACGGATTTGGCCGCATCGGTCGCTGCACATTGGCCCACATCATTGAAAGCGGACGGGACGATATCGAAGTCGTTGCCATCAACGCAACCGGACCTCTGGAAACCACTGCGCATCTTTTGAAATATGACAGCATCCACGGCCGTTTCCCCGGTGACATCACATTGGGCGAAGGCACCATGAACGTTGGCCGCGGTGACATGCGGATGTTCTCTACTTATGCTCCTGAAGAACTGGACTGGTCCGGTGTCGATGTGGTTCTGGAATGCACCGGCAAGTTCAACAACAAGGGCGCTTCCGAAGTTCATCTGAAACAGGGCGCGAAACGGGTTCTGAACTCCGCCCCTGCGAAAATGGCCGACAAGACAATCGTTTACGGTGTGAACCACGAAGATCTGACGGCCGAGGACCTAATCGTGTCCAACGCTTCCTGCACCACCAACTGCCTTGCCCCGATTGCCAAAGTGCTGAACGACGCCATTGGCATCGACAAAGGCTTTATGACGACAATCCACAGCTACACCGGCGACCAGCCGACGCTGGACCGTCGCCACAAGGATCTCTACCGCGCCCGTGCCGCCGCCATGTCCTTGATCCCGACCACAACAGGTGCCGCCAAAGCGGTTGGTCTGGTGCTGCCGGAACTGGAAGGCAAGCTTGATGGTTCTGCGATCCGCGTTCCAACACCGAACGTGTCAGCCGTGGACCTGAAATTCATCCCAGTGCGCGACACTTCCGTAGAAGAAGTCAACGCAGCGATGAAGGCCGCAGCCGAAGGTCCGATGAAGGGCATTCTGGAATACGGCGACGAACCCACTGTTTCCATTGATTATAACCACAACACCCACTCGTCGAACTTTGCATCGCTGCAAACCACGGTGATGGGCGGAAACCTTGTGCGCGTGCTGTCTTGGTACGATAACGAGTGGGGTTTCTCTTGCCGTATGGCCGACACGGCTGTAGCAATGGGCAAACTTATTTGACGGGCCGCGCTGCCCGTTTTCCCAACGGGCGGCCGCGACCATGAATAACACTGTAGCGATGATTTTGGGCCTGTGCCTTGTGGCACTGGTGGTGATAGATATTCAGTTCAACGAAGCCGAATACCTTATCCTTTGGGGGCGGGAATTGCTGCGGCTCATCGACTGGATAGCTTTTTGGCGATAGGAAATTTGATGACCTGGAAAACTCTCGACGCACTTGACCTTGCCGGAAAGCGGGTGCTGACCCGTGTGGACATCAACGTGCCTATGGCAGACGGCAAAGTCACCGATGCCACTCGGATCGAACGCATTGTTCCGACAGTCAAGGAAATCACCGAAAAAGGCGGGCGTGTGGTGCTGCTGGCCCATTTCGGTCGTCCCAAGGGCCAGAATGTACCGGAAATGTCGCTGGTGCACCTGATCCCTGCCCTGTCAGAGCATTTCGGTCAAACCGTGCAGTTCACCCACGACGACACCTATGAAAGCGTTGTGGCCCAGACCAAGACCCTGAACAACGGCGATATTCTTCTGGTGGAAAACACCCGTTTCTATCCCGGCGAAACCGCTAACGATCCCGAGTTCGCTGAGAAAATGGCCGCCTTTGGCGATATCTACTGCAATGATGCCTTTTCAGCAGCCCACCGCGCCCATGCCTCGACCGCTGGGGTCGTGACCCATCTGCCCGCCTGTGCGGGTCGTTTGATGCAGGCCGAACTGGAAGCGCTGGAAAAAGCACTTTCCACCCCGACCCATCCGGTTGTAGCGGTTGTTGGCGGCGCGAAGGTTTCCACTAAACTGGACCTTTTGGGCAATCTCATCCCGAAAGTGGACCAGATCATTATCGGCGGCGGCATGGCCAATACGTTTCTAGCAGCCCAAGGCGTGAATGTGGGTAAATCCCTGTGCGAGCATGACCTGCTCGACACCGCGCGCAAGATCATGGCCAAGGCTAAAGACGGCAACTGCGAACTGGTTTTGCCGGTTGATGTGGTCACCGCATCGGAGTTCAAAGCCGGTGCTGATGCCCACACCTGTGACGCAGACGCCTGCCCTGCGGATCAGATGATCCTTGATGCCGGACCGAAATCTATTGCGCGGATCAAATCCGTGCTGGACGCTGCCAAAACGCTGGTCTGGAACGGACCGCTTGGCGCGTTTGAAATCCCGCCGTTCAACACCGGAACCGATGCCGCTGCGCTGCATGCCGCAAGCCTGTCCAAAGCCGGACGCCTTGTGTCTGTTGCAGGCGGGGGTGACACGGTGGCCGCGCTGAACACCAGTGGCGCTGCGGATGATTTCAGCTATATTTCCACCGCCGGTGGCGCTTTCCTTGAATGGCTGGAAGGTAAAACCTTGCCCGGCGTTGCGGCTCTCGAAGCTGCAAACGACTGATAAAAAACAACAAACGACCAACAGAACGGACCCAGATATGCCAAACTCTGCAATGACCGAAAAAATGCAATCCGGCGCAGGCTTTATCGCTGCCCTCGACCAAAGCGGCGGGTCCACCCCCAAGGCGCTGGGGCTTTATGGTGTGAAAGAGGACGCTTATTCCAACGACGACGAAATGTTCGACCTGATCCACGGGATGCGCGCCCGCATCGCCCAGGCCCCTGCCTTTACCGGCGATAAAGTTATCGGTGCGATCCTGTTTGAAATGACGATGGACCGCGAGATTGCAGGCAAACCCACTGCGACCTATCTGTGGGAAGAGCGTGGCGTTGTACCATTCCTCAAGATCGACAAAGGTCTGGAAGACGAAGCGGATGGCGTGAAGCTGATGAAGCCGATTGGCGGTCTGGACGCAACGCTGACCCGCGCCGTGGATGCGGGGGTTTTCGGCACCAAAATGCGTTCCGTGATTGATGCGGCGTCGAAAAGCGGCGTTGAAGCTATCGTAGCCCAACAGTTCGAGGTAGCCGCGCAGATCTACAATCACGGGCTGATGCCAATCATCGAGCCCGAAGTCACCATTTCCATTGCAGATAAGGCCGAAGCCGAAGATCTGCTGCTGTCCTCGATCATACGCCATCTGGAAAACCTGCCCGACGGCCAGCAAGTCATGCTGAAGCTGACCCTGCCGGAGACTGCAAATCACTACCAGCCGCTGGTGGATCACCCTGCTGTTATGCGTGTGGTGGCCCTGTCTGGCGGCTATTCACGGGATGAGGCGAACGCCCGCCTCTCCAAAAACAACGGTATGATCGCAAGCTTTTCGCGTGCACTGACCGAAGGCCTGTCGGCCGACCAATCCGACGAGGATTTCAACAAGACCATCGCAGCGACCATCGACAGCATCTGCGAAGCGTCCAACGCCTGTTGATTTTCTGAACGGGGCGGCGGCCGCAATGCCGCCTGCCCTGTTCCCTACCTGTTCCTTAAAAAACTCACACAGCGATTCGTTTTGGGATTCACATCTGGATTCCCTTGACCTATAGTCGGTCCACAACCCGTCACAAGAACGGGTCATGAGGTGAGTCAGTTTTGATACAGCAAGGTAAAACAGGGGCGGCGATTGGCACGGTGATGCTTTTCATCACAGCATTCCTCCTGTCTGCGTATTTCGTCTTTGCTGCTGTGCAAGGTGACTACGGCCACTTCCGCCGTGTGCAAATCGAAGCGGATGAGGCCGCTTTGAAACAGCAACTGGCACAACTCCATGCAGAACGCGCAATCCTACAGAACAAGACCCGGCGTCTTTCAGACAGTTACCTCGATTTGGATCTGCTGGACGAACGGGCCCGCAAGGTGCTCGGCATGGCAAGAGGGGATGAAATTATCATCCAGTAACACCCGTCATTTTCCCAAGGTGCAAAACGAATTGACCGCTGTTCCCAAGACAGCGGTCTTTTTTTGCGCTGCGTTAACGGGGCGAGCGGCATGAATTTGCATCCTGTCCGGACACCGAAAATAACACGTGTAATTTCTTAGAACATCCATTATAATATAGTTTAATATTAAACCATTTCGGAGACCCCTCATGGCCGCAGCCAAGAAATCATCCAAATCCAACGTCTCGGCAGAAGAGCTTATGAGCCACTACCGTGAAATGTTGATGATACGAAGGTTTGAGGAGAAGGCAGGACAACTTTACGGCATGGGCCTGATTGGCGGGTTTTGTCACCTGTACATCGGGCAGGAAGCGGTTGTTGTTGGGTTGGAATATGCGGCTAAGGAAGGCGACCAGCGGGTCACATCCTACCGCGATCACGGCCATATGCTGGCCTGCGGGATGGACCCCAAAGGCGTGATGGCTGAATTGACAGGGCGTGAAGGCGGCTATTCCAAAGGGAAAGGCGGCTCCATGCATATGTTCTCTGCGGAGAAACGATTTTATGGCGGCCACGGCATCGTAGCAGCACAGGTTCCCATCGGTGCCGGTCTGGCGTTTGCCAATAAATACAAGGGCACCGACGATGTGTCTTTTGCCTATTTCGGTGATGGCGCCGCGAACCAGGGTCAGGTCTACGAGACGTTCAACATGGCGAGCCTGTGGAAACTACCTTGCATTTTTGTGATTGAAAACAACCAGTACGCAATGGGCACATCCCTTCAACGGGGCTCCTCCACACCGGAGCTTTACACCCGAGGCGAGGCTTTTGGCATTCCGGGCGAAGCGGTTGACGGGATGGATGTACTGGCCGTGAAAGAAGCTGGCGAGCGTGCCCTTGCCCACTGTCGCTCCGGTGAAGGCCCCTATATCCTAGAAATGAAGACCTACCGTTATCGCGGGCATTCCATGTCCGATCCGGCGAAGTACCGCACGCGGGAGGAAGTGCAAAAGATCAAATCGGAAAAGGACCCGATTGATCACGTCCGCGATCTGCTGGTCACTGGCAAACACGCCAGCGAGGACGAATTGAAGGCCATTGACAAAGAGGTGAAGAAGATCGTCTCAGAGGCAGCTGACTTTGCCACCGAGAGCCCTGAACCCGCGCTCGAAGAACTTTACACTGACATCTACGCTTAAGGAATATAAACATGGCAATTCAAATACTTATGCCCGCCCTTTCGCCAACGATGGAAGAAGGTACTCTGGCCAAATGGATGGTGAAGGAAGGCGACACCGTTGCTTCTGGTGACATCATGGCTGAAATCGAAACCGACAAGGCCACGATGGAATTCGAGGCAGTTGACGAAGGCGTTATCGGCAAAATCCTGATCGAAGAAGGCACCGAGGGCGTCAAAGTAAACACCCCGATTGCGGTGCTTCTAGAAGACGGCGAAGATGCCTCTGCCGCTGATGATCTGGGCAGCAAAGCGGATGCCGGTTCTGATACGGACGACACTGATAATGGCGACGATGCTGGCGAAAGTGACGTCAGCACCAAACCCGCTGCACAAGCCGCTGGCGACATGCCAGAAATTGAGATGGAAAACATCCCCGAAGGCACCAAGTTCAAAAAGCAGACCGTGCGCGAAGCCATTCGTGATGCAATGGCCGAAGAAATGCGCAACGCGGATGAGGTGTTCCTCATGGGCGAGGAAGTGGGCGAATATCAAGGCGCCTATAAGATCAGTCAGGGATTGCTGGAAGAATTCGGCCCGCGCCGCGTGATCGACACGCCAATTACCGAACACGGGTTCGCAGGTATCGCTGTGGGTGCGGCATTTGCCGGCCTGCGCCCCATTGTGGAATTCATGACTTTCAACTTTGCCATGCAGGCGATTGACCAGATCATCAACTCTGCCGCCAAGACGCTGTATATGTCGGGCGGGCAGATGGGGGCTCCGATGGTGTTTCGTGGTCCGAACGGTGCAGCGGCCCGTGTAGGCGCACAACACAGTCAGGATTACGCCGCATGGTATGCGCAAATTCCCGGCCTGAAAGTGGTGATGCCGTACACCGCTGCGGATTATAAAGGTCTGATGAAATCGGCGATCCGTGATCCCAACCCGGTGATCTTTCTGGAAAACGAAATCCTGTATGGCCAGTCTTTCGACGTGCCAGAACTCGATGATTTCACTGTGCCAATCGGCAAGGCGAAAATTGCACGCGAAGGGGATGACGTGACCATCGTATCCTTTGGCATCGGCATGAAATACGCGCTGGAAGCAGCCGATGCGCTGGCCGAGGAAGGCATCAAGGCCGAAGTGCTCGACCTGCGCTCCCTGCGGCCGATGGATACCAATGCAATCGTCAAATCTGTCAAGAAGACAAACCGGTGCGTCACCGTAGAAGAAGGCTTCCCTGTCGCCTCTATCGGCAACTACATCAGTTCGGTTTTGATGCAGCAGGCGTTTGATTATCTTGATGCGCCTGTCATCAACTGTACTGGCAAGGACGTTCCCATGCCCTATGCCGCCAATCTGGAAAAACACGCGCTTATCACCACCCCCGAGGTGATCGAGGCTGTGAAATCCGTAACCTACCGCTAAGGAGACAAACACATGGCTATAGAAATCCTCATGCCCGCTTTGTCCCCCACGATGGAAGAAGGCACGCTGGCCAAATGGCTGGTTAAGGAAGGCGATACCGTTGAAAGCGGTGATCTGCTGGCGGAAATCGAAACCGACAAGGCTACGATGGAATTCGAGGCGGTGGACGAAGGTGTCATCGGCAAGATTTTGATCGAAGAAGGCAGCGAGGGCGTGAAAGTGAACACTCCCATCGCCGTTTTGCTGGAAGACGGGGAGGACGCGGATGCCGCGCCCGAACCAAAGGCGGAGAAGACAGCAGAGAAGGCAGAAGAGCCGGAATCTGCGAAAGCGCAAGATGCACCTAAGAGCGAGGCCGCGACAGCCGCTGCGCCCCCTGCCCCGAAGAAAGATGGCGAACGGATTTTCGCGTCTCCTCTGGCGCGGCGCATTGCGGAAACCAAAGGGTTGGATCTGACAACGATCAAAGGCTCTGGTCCCCGTGGTCGCATTGTGAAAGCTGATGTGGAAAGTGCCCAGAAATCGGATGCTCCTGCCCAATCCAAAGCAGCCGGATCAGCAGCGCCTGCCCCTGCGCCAGCAACATCGGCGGACAGCGAAACCGTCAAGAAGATGTATGCAGAGCGGGAGTTTGAGGAAATTACCCTCAACGGCATGCGCAAAACGATTGCGGCCCGTCTGACCGAGGCAAAACAGACGATCCCCCATTTCTACCTGCGTCGCTCCATCAATCTGGACGCGCTACTGAAAACCCGCAGCGAGATTAACGCAGGGCTGGCGGACAGCGGTGTAAAGCTTTCGGTCAACGACTTTATCATCAAGGCCGGTGCGAAGGCGCTGCAGGACGTGCCGGATTGTAATGCAGTCTGGGCCGGTGATCGCATCCTTAAGATGAAGGCCAGCGATGTGGCGGTGGCCGTTGCGATTGAAGGTGGTCTGTTCACGCCGGTCATTCAGGATGCGGAAGCCAAAACGCTCGGCGTGATTTCCGAGCAGATGAAGGATCTTGCAACCCGAGCCAAGGATCGCAAGCTCGCGCCCCATGAATATCAGGGCGGCAGCTTTGCGATTTCCAATCTGGGCATGTTCGGGATTGAGAACTTCGACGCGGTGATCAACCCGCCTCATGGTTCCATACTGGCGGTGGGTGCCGGACAGAAAAAGCCGGTTGTGGGGCCAGACGGTGATCTGACGATCGCTACGGTCATGTCGGTAACACTCTCGGTGGATCACCGCGTTATTGACGGCGCGCTTGGGGCGCAGTTCCTTGCAGCGTTTGCTGGTTACATCGAAAAGCCGATGTCCATGCTGGTCTAAACGCCTTCGGGCGGGTTCAATCACAAAAAGCAAAAAGGGCGCCGGAACATTCCGGCGCCCTTTTTGATGTAAGGTTTGTTAGAGGTCGATGCCTTAGTCTGTCAGGGACAGGGCAACAAATCGGGGTTCACCTTCGCGGTGGACCAGCAGTAGGATGGATTTACGGCCCGCGTCATTAGCAGCTTTCAGCGCGTCTGTCACATCCATTGGCGTGGTAACAGGCTTCTGCCCAACCTCTGAGATCAGATCGCCAGCCCGCAACCCTTTGGTAAAGGCATCAGAGGATTCATCGACGGACAGCACAGCGACACCACTGGCAGACGCGTCCAGTTCCAGTTGGCTTCGCAACTCCGCTGTCAGCGCGGTAAAGCGCATGCCCATTGCTTCCTCTTCACCACTTGTCTCTCCCTTATCAACCACTGGGACAGTCGGATCACGCTCTGCGTCTTCACGGCGACCCAGTATCACCTTCAGGGTCGTTGTTTTACCATCGCGGAAAACAACGACGCGGACGGCCTTGCCCACTTCAGCATTACCCACCGCACGGACCAACCCACGGGTGTCCGAAACTTCTTTACCGTCAAAGTTCAGGATCACGTCACCAGCCAGAATACCCGCTTCCTTCGCAGGACCTTCGGGAACATTGCTGACCAAGGCGCCTTTCACAGCGTCCAGGCCGACCGCATTGGCGATGTCTTCGTCCACGTCCTGTATCTGCACGCCAAGCCAGCCGCGACGGGTTTCGCCGTATTCCTTCAGTTGCTCCACAACTTTGGTCACAACATTAGAAGACATGGCAAAGCCAAGACCAATGGAACCACCTGTGGGCGAGATAATCGCAGTGTTCACCCCGATCACGTTCCCGTCCATATCAAACAGCGGCCCACCGGAGTTGCCTTTGTTAATCGCCGCATCGGTCTGGATGTAGTCGTCATAGGTGCCCCGCAAGGACCGGTTACGAGCCGAGATAATACCAGCAGAAACAGAGAACCCCTGCCCCAGCGGGTTGCCGATGGCCAGCACCCAATCGCCAACGCGCGACACGTTGCTGTCCCCGAATGCCACGAACGGCAGCGGCGCAGAGGCTTCGACTTTCAGCAATGCTATATCGGTTTTCGCATCCGTGCCGATCAATTTAGCGTCCAACAGAGGACCGCCGTCGAACAGTTCGATCTGGATCTCGTCAGCACCATCAATGACGTGGTTGTTGGTGACGATAAAGCCGTCAGCAGAAATGATGAAGCCGGAGCCAAGGGCCGAAGCGCGGCGCTGGCGTTCTTCGCCGTCACCTTGGGGGCCGAACAAGTCGGGAAACAATTCTTCGAGGGGCGAGCCACGGGGCGCACGGGGCATGGCAGGTAAATTGCGCCCTGCAACCATCGTACTGGTGGTAATGTTAACCACCGCCGGGCTTAGGCGTTCGGCCAATTCTGCAAAGCTGTCCGGCGCACCACGCGCGGCGGCGCCAAGCGTCTGGACGATCAGGAAGGCCAGCGTCACCAAGGCTCCGGCGGCATATGCCATCACGGAGTTTCGGGTCCTCGCAGGCTGTGCTGCTATTGCTTTCATTGTGTTCTCCTCAATTCACTATGCGCTCGGAACGACTGCTCGATAACCGGCGTTTTTCCTGCTTCAGTGTCCCTAGCTTCGCGCAACAATGCAACGGCTGGGGCTGCAACAAAAGGTGAAACTTCCGTGAGCCGTTTGTGCTCAACTTAATGCCGATCGTCAGGATTTCACCCTTTTGAACCGGATAGTTTTAAAATTGGATTAAATTTCCACGTTTCGAGTTCGTCGATGGGTGGAATTGAACAGGAGCCAGCGCTTAAAAGCTGCGCGCCAGCCAGACCAGTGCGACCCCAAAGGCCAGCATGGAAAGGCCAATGGCCCGTTTCTGATTTCGGCTCAGGGTCGCGAGGAGCTTTACCAAATCCTCCAAACGCAGAGGGGCCAGTGCAAGCACCAGCCCCTCGATCGCGGCCATCAGGCCGAGCGCCATAAGCAGATCGCGCATTATTGCCCGATTGCCGGTGTTTGACCCGCAGATGCAGACCCTTCAGTCCCAAGCCCGTTTTTCAGATAGTTGAAAAACTCGCTGTTTGGCGACATCACCATCGAGGTGTTGTTTCCGACGAGGGATTTTTCATATGCGGACAGCGACCGGTAAAACGCAAAGAACTCTTCGTCACGGCCAAAAGCGCCTGCAAAGATCGCGTTACGCGCTGCGTCGGCTTCACCACGAATGATGTCTGAATTCTTCTGTGCTTCGGACACAGTTTCGACAACAGTCCGGTCTGCCTGCGCCCGAACCCGCTGCGCGGCCTCGTTACCACGGGCGATTTCATCTGCGGCTTCCCGTTCCCGTTCCGCACGCATCCGCTCAAACGTGGCCTCAAGGTTTTGTGTCGGCAGGTCGGCCCGTTTGATCCGAACGTCTACGATTTCGACGCCAAGGGACGCGGCCTCACTACGGGACTGGTCCCGAATCCGGTTCATCAGGGATACCCGATCCGCAGATAGAACCGCACCGGATGTCACACTGCCCAGCACTTCGCGCAGCTCTGCGTTCAAGATGCGTTCCAAACGCGGACGTGCGCCGTCCACACCACCAACACCTACCGCGCGGCGGAAGGTCTTGGCATCGCTGATCCGCCAGCGGGCGAACGCATCAACCACCAAACGACGGTCATCCAAAGGCGTAACCTCAAGCGGTTGGGTGTCCATCGCAAGGATACGGTCATCGTATTTGATGATCTCGTGGAACATCGGGATTTTGAAGTAGAGTCCGGGATCAGTGATCTCGGCAGTGACCTCACCGAACCACAGGCGCAGTACCTTTTCACGCTCGTCCACGATGTAAACCGCGCTCGACAGGATGATCAGGATAACGGCAAGGACCGGTAACAGAAATTGCAAACGCTTCATTGATCTGCTCCCCCGCGTGATTTGTTAAGTTCGTTAATCGGCAGATACGGTACAACGCCCTGTCCGCCTTGGGCACTGTCATCAAGAATGATCTTGTCAACATCGCCCAGCACCCGTTCCATAGTCTCAAGGTAAAGACGTTTGCGGGTAACTTCAGGGGCTTTGGCGTATTCGTCGTATACCGCTACAAAACGCGCGGCTTCACCTTCAGCCTGATTTACCTGCTGTGCGCGGTAGCCTTCGGCTTGCTCTAGCAACTGGGCTGACTTACCACGGGCCTCCGCGACAACGCGGTTTGCATAAGCATCGGCCTGTTTTTCCAGTGTATCGCGGGTCTGTTCAGCGGCTTGCACTTCGCGGAACGCGTCAATCACTTCTTGTGGAGGGTCGGCTTTGTCAAAGTTGATCCGCACAATATTCATACCACTTTCGTAGCTGTCCAAAGTCGCCTGAATAAGTTCCTGCAACTCCTGCGCAATCGCGCCACGGTCACGGTTCAAGATCGGTGCGAGGTTGGAACGGGCGATAATTTCACGCATAGCGGATTCAGATACCGCACGAATGGTGTTTTCCGGATCGCCAAGGTTAAACAGATATTTCCGCAGGTCGCTGATGTTCCAAACAACTTGGAAATCAATGTCCACGATGTTTTCGTCACCCGTCAACATCAGGCCACTGTCTCCGCGAGTGCCGCGACCAACGCCGATGTCTTCGGTGTTTTCGCGGGTCACAGCGCGAATTTCCTTGGTTACAAACGGCCAAGGCGCAAAGTTCAGACCCTCTTCGCCGGTTTCCACGTATTTGCCGAACAACAATTCTACCGATTGTTCCGAGGTGTCCACGCGGTAAAAGCTGGCAAACGCCCACATCGCCAAGGCGACAAGCAGGACGATACCAATGGTCCCCCGTCCGACGCCGCCCCCTGGAAGACCGCCACCCGCATTGCGGTTGGATCCGCCACCGTTGCCGGATTTTCCGCCCATCAAAACGCGAAGCTGTTCCTGCCCCTTGCGCACGATTTCATCGATCTCGGGCATTTGCGGCTGGTTGCCGCCGGTGGGTCTACGACCGTTGTCGCTACCGCGATCCGGCCCCTTGTTATCGTCTCCGCCGCCGCGATTTCCACCGCCGCCGCCGCCCCAGGGACCCCCTGAATTGTTTCCTGCCATGTTACCTAGCGTCCTTTCGTCAGGTGTTCAGCTACCAGCCCTCTAAGTGGCTATTATTCTTAAAATATCAACCATGTCCCCAAAGCTTATCGCGTTGGCGTGGACATTGTGACGAGCTCCTCCGCCGCCGTTGGATGGACCGCAACAGTCCGGTCGAAATCTTCTTTGGTTGCGCCCATTTTCACAGCGATTCCCGCCAATTGTATCATTTCTCCGGCGCCGTGGCCCACAATATGACAGCCCAGCACCTTGCGCGAGGCTTTGGAAACGATCAGCTTCATCAGCATCCGCTCCGAACGGTCCGCAAGAACATGCATCATCGGGCGGAACGCCGCGCTGTAAATATCGACCTCGCCCTCTTCGCGGGCCTCTTCCTCGGTCTGGCCCACAGTGCCGATTTCCGGCTGGGTGAAAACAGCCGTCGGGATCAGGCCGTGATCGGGACTTGTGGGATTGTTCTTGAACACCGTTTCCACGAAGGCCATGCCCTCACGGATCGCAACCGGCGTCAGCGCCACACGGTCTGTCACATCGCCAACCGCATAGATCGACGGTACGGATGTGCAGGAATAGGCGTCGACTTCGATCTCGCCCTTACGTCCAAGCTTAACGCCCACATCTTCCAGCCCCATGTTGGCCGAATGCGGGTTCCGTCCGGTGGCGTAGAGCACCTGATCCACCGTATAGGTTTGATCATTGTCAGTGCTGACCACAATGCCGTCGCCTGTCTGCTCCATCTTGGAGACGTCCGACCCGACAACCACATTCACCCCTTTTTCGCGCATCTCTTCGGCAACGAAATTCTGTACCTCATTGTCAAAACCACGCAGGATCTGATCGCCGCGATACAGTAGCGTCACATCGCTGCCCATCCCGTTGAGGATGCAGGCAAATTCGCAGGCAATGTACCCGCCGCCAACCACAACAACGCGCTTGGGTTGTTCCTTCAACTCGAATATTTCGTTCGAGGTGATGGCAAGGTCTTTGCCCTCTACATCCGGCACGAATGGCGTCCCGCCTGTCGCAACCAGAATGGTCTTGGCGGTGATGACTTCGTCGCTGGCCAAAGTCACCTCATGGGGGCCAGTCACGATCGCGCGGGTGTCATAAAGGTTCACTCCGGCGGCTTTCAGGTTTTTGTTGTAGATACCTTCAAGCCGGTCGATTTCCTTGTCCTTGGCCGCCATGAAGGTGCCCCAGTCAAAAGAGGTATCGCCAACAGTCCAGCCAAATCCTTTGGCATCTTCAAAGGCTTCGGAAAACTGCGAGGCATAGACCATCAGTTTTTTGGGCACACAGCCACGGATCACACAGGTGCCGCCGTAGCGATATTCTTCGGCCAGCCCGACGGTTGCGCCGGTTTGCGCTGCGACCCGCGCCGCGCGCACACCGCCCGAGCCGCCACCAATGACGAACAGGTCATAATCAAAAGACATAGTAACTTCCTTAATCCTCGATGTCGGCGAACAGGTTCTCGTTCAACAAGATATCAATCTGCTCTTTCTCGACTGTTCCGTTGTTAATATCACGGACTTCCACGCGGCCATCCCCGTGACCGATCACAATGGCGTCAGCTATATCCAGGAACAAACCGTTCTCTACAACGCCGGGCACCTGATTCAGGATCAACGACAGCTCTCGTGCGTTTTCGATCCGCTTTAGGTGCAGGTCCAAAATGTAGTGGCCCTCATCCGTCAGCATCGGCGCATCGTTTTGCAGGCGCAGGGACACAGCACTGCCCAACACATTTACATTGGACAGACACTCTTCAATCAGGGCCTTAGTGGTCTGCCACCCGAATTTCACAACCTCTACAGGCAGCGGAAAGGCACCCAGCGTTTCGACAGATTTGCTGGCATCAGAGATCACCACCATCTGGTCGCTGGCAGTTGCCACGATTTTTTCCTGCAACAACGCGCCGCCGCCGCCTTTGATCAGGTTAAGATCGGGATCAAACTCATCCGCGCCGTCGATTGTCAGGTCCAGCCACTTCACCTCGTCCAGAGTGAATACATCGATCCCCACATCCCGTGCCAGTTGGGCTGTACGGTTGGAGGTTGGAACAGCTTTAATCTTAAGCCCTTCGTCGCGCACCAGTTCGCCCAGCATCTTGACCATCCATGCCGCCGTGGAGCCGGTTCCCAGTCCGACGCGCATCCCGTCATCCACGTAATCCACCGCGCGTTTGGCAGCTACGAATTTCGCTTTATCGATGGGAGAGAATTCACTGCTCATGACGGGCCCTTTGGTTGTTGTGTTTGCCAATTGTATAGGTCTTTATGGCGACTGCTGCGAGGGAGAATTGGCCGCACTTCACAGTTTTTCACTCTGTTTTTACCGGCATGCGGTGGTTTGTGGGGTCAGAACGTCGGATATGGTGCAGCAAGCGCCGTTGGTGCGGGCCAATTAGACCAAAACTGACAACGGGACGGGTAATATGTTTCTGAGCATCTTTGAAATTTTTAAAGTCGGCGTCGGTCCGTCGTCGTCCCATACAATGGGACCGATGACGGCTGCGGGGCTGTTTCTTGAGAAACTGAAGTCAGAGAAAATCACTGCCAGCAGCCTTGGCGCCTCGCTTCACGGCTCGCTCGCCTTTACCGGCAAGGGCCACCGCAGTGATCAGGCGGTGATCCTCGGGCTGGACGGGTTCACGCCGGATGATTTTGATCCTGATGCCGCAAAAATGGCAGAAGAGCGCATTGCCCTGCATAAAGCGGTAAGGCCGGAGGGCCATCCCGAATATGCTTTTGATCCAGAGGAAGACCTTGTTTTTGATTACGAAACTGTCCTGACCGGCCACGCAAATGGCATGAAAATCTGGGCGAAAGACGAACACGGCGCAGTGTTGGTTGAACAGATATACTATTCGATCGGCGGTGGTTTTGTCGCCACGGCGGAAGAAATGGAACAGGTCGAAGCCGAACTTGGCGCGGTCCCCCAAGAGGTGCCCTACCCTTTCCGCAACGCCGATCACATGCTGGCACTGGCCAAGGACAGCGGCAAGTCTGTGGCTCAGATGAAGTGGGAGAACGAGCTGATCCGCTCCGGTCCGGAGAACCTCCATGAACGGGTGATGCGCATCTGGGAGGTAATGGAGCACTGTATCGACAAAGGTCTGGATACCGGTGGCATCCTGCCCGGCGGATTGAACGTGAAGCGCCGCGCGATGGGGATTCACAGCCAGTTGCAGGCGGAACAGGGAAAAAACCTGACGCCTCCCCATGTGATCAACGACTGGATCGCCGCCTACGCCATGGCCGTTAACGAGGAAAACGCCGCCGGTGGTCAGGTGGTTACTGCCCCCACAAATGGCGCGGCGGGCGTGGTACCGGCCACCATCCGCTATTATCTCGATCACGTCCCCACCGCTAAGCGCGATGACGTTGTGGATTTCCTTCTAACTGCCGCTGCGATTGGCGGGATCATCAAAAATAATGCGTCAATTTCAGGGGCCGAAGTGGGCTGTCAGGGAGAGGTCGGATCGGCCTCGGCAATGGCGGCAGCGGGCCTGTGCGCCGTGCTGGGGGGAACCCCTCAGCAAGTTGAGAACGCTGCAGAAATTGCGCTGGAGCATCACCTTGGCATGACGTGCGATCCGATCAAAGGACTGGTGCAAGCCCCCTGTATCGAACGCAATGGTCTGGGCGCGATCAAGGCCGTCAGCGCCGCCTCTTTGTCCCTGCGGGGCGACGGGTTGCATCTGGTGTCACTGGATGCCTGCGTGGAAACAATGCGCCAAACCGGTGAGGACATGTCGGACAAGTATAAGGAAACTTCCCTCGGGGGGCTGGCGGTAAATTTGCCCGCCTGCTGAGGCCAACCTCCTAAACAGCAGGTCCCAGCGCTTTAACTACTGCGCCCAAGAACTGGCGCGGTAGCATGACTAGCAGATGCCCTGCGTAAGTCTCTATCCGCATGGCCCCGCCTGTTGCCGCATTGGAACTGCCGATCCGGCCGTCAGGCTGGAAATCCAGCCCTGCCACTGGCCAGCGCAACCCTTCGCTGCGGGCTTGCGCACCGGTCCATGGATGCAGCGAAACGCGGGTGCCGGCAGGCAAATCCAAGGTGAAAACCGGAGGCGCACGGAACACCACATCCTGTTCACCAACCAATACAATCGAACGCCCTGCATGTTTGCAAACTGCGTTCAAAGCAGCAAGCTGATGGTCCAGACGTTTGCCCAGAAAGCCCACCCCGATCACCAAAGAAGCCCCCACGACCGACAGACATTTCTCAAAATCGGTGTTATTTTGATCGTCGACTTCCATCACCGGAACACCGGCCAGCGGCGCGTCGGTTTGCGCGCTTAAATCTGCAGAAAGACTGTCCATATCACCTATGATTCCGGCCGGTCTGATCCCCCACTTGGCAGCATGATTTGCCCCTCCGTCAGCGCAGACAAGAAGTGGTGCAAAATCAAGGGATTCTCTGAGATCCGATTCCCGCGCCGCGCCACCCCCAAGCAAGGTGACGGAAGGCGATGTGTGAACAATGCGGGTAAAGTCTTCCAAATTGGTTCCTAATCGGGTTCAATCCGGAAAGTAACCCGGCGATTCACGAAGCTTTTAGACTTTTTTTCTAGGGTGAGCCATCGCAAGGTAGTAAATTAACCATAGTATCAGAGTAGTAACGAGTAGTAGGGTTTTATCATGGAATCGCATCCAAAAATAATGACAGTGTCCTACGGCACTTTCTCCTGCACGCTGGAAGGATTTGACGATCCTTTCACCACAATGCAGCTGGTCGCCGAATATTTCCGCAAGCTTGCACAGAAGGACCGCTATTTCGGCGGCGAACCTCTTAAGCCGGATCACGACGCCCTGCATCAGATCGCGAAAGACGCGAACCCCTATCAGGTTGATGCGGAAGTCACCGATACTGGCATCACCCTGCGCAAAGCTGACGTGCTTGACAGTGACGAAGCAGCGCGCCCCGTGCCAAAAGAGGCCGCCGCCAAACCTGCGCAACCGAACCCCGCGCCGTTCCAGACCGATCCGGCTGTTGAAACACCTGCGGCAGAGCCGACTGACACAACACCTTTGTTTGCCTCTACTCGTTCCATATCGGCGAAGCGTCAGGAACGGGCAGCCAACGCTCCGGCGAAACCGGCCACACGGACCAAAGAAGACTCACCCTTTGTAGAGGCTGCAGTGTTCTCATCCCGTCGTGGTGTTCTGGCTCCTGCAAAATCCGAACCCACCCTGCCAGCCTCGGCCTTATTAGATGCAGAGGATGATAGCGAAGAAGATACATTCGCTTTTGACGATACAGAACTGAATATCTTCGAAGATGACGCAGAAGCGAACTCCTTCCCGAAAGCCGAAGCCGAAGCGGATGAAGAGCCAGACCAGCTTGCCGTTGAGTTGCAAGCCCTCGCCGAAGAAGAAGCCCTTGCAGCCGAAGAGGAAGAAGCTGCACGGTACCGCGAAGATGCAGAAGCCGCTGCTCAGGCTGTAACCAGCATTCTGGCCGTAGAAAACGCTGATGAAATCGCCCGCGATGCCATCAAGCGGGAAGAAGAAGCGCTGGAGCGTCTGCTGGAGACAACAAACTCCAAGCTGGAAACACCGGCCCATTCGCGTAAGTCGAATGCGTTGAAGCGGTTGAAAGCCGCAGTCGCAGCAACCGAGGCGGAACGCCGTTTGCGTACACCGCCGGCACAAACTCGCACCGAACGCCCCGCTGTGAAAGACCTGAAAGTGGATCCCAGCGAATTCAAGAACCGGATGACAAAGGCGCAGAAGGATCACGACGAAGCAATTCAGCTGACCCGTCCAATTGCCAAATCCGGCACACCCCGTGCGCGCAACCCGATCGCAACGCTCATTCTGGGCAAAGACCAGCGTGTCGCCTCAGACGAAGCTGCGGAGGCAGCCGATCGCGTAAAAAAGCCGGAGGCTGATGGCCAAAGCCCGGCCGTTGAATTCACCACCCGCGCATCCCGCTCTGAAACTTGGGCCGATCCCAGACCTGACCTGAAAATCGTTCGCCCAAGCATGGCAGACGATCTCTTGGCTGAAGTTGCGGAGCCTGCGGGCCCTGAAGGGGGAGACGGCTTTGAGGAATTTGCCCGCAAAATCGGAGCCAACACACTGCATGAACTGCTTGAGGCCTCTGCCGCCTATCTCAGCATTGTAGAAAACGAGCCGCGCTTCAGTCAGGAACGCATCATTCAGACCATCGGCGACTATATGGAGGAGAACAACATCTCTGAAGATGCCGCCAACCGGTCCCTGAACCGTCTGATGCGCGATGGTCGCATCTTGCGTGTAAAGCAGGACAGCTACACAATTTCAAAGTCTGCCCGCCACGGCTTTAAGGATCGTATGACCGCTTAAGCGCGACAGCAGCGTCACTTCAAAAGACCGCCAGTTTCCGCTGGCGGTCCTTTGCGTCTTCATGTTCAATTCACCTCAGCGAGGGGGCACCAGACGTGAAGAAATTCGACTACATCATTGTTGGTGCCGGTTCTGCTGGCTGCGTTCTGGCGAACAAGCTGGGGGCTGACCGCGCAAAATCGATCCTTGTGCTGGAGGCAGGTCCGGCGGATCGCGATATCATGATCCATATTCCAGCCGGTGTGTACCGCGCCTGGCGCGACCCCAAGATTAACTGGAACTATATCGCAGAGCCGGATGAAGGCGTGGATAATCGCGGCATCGACTGTCCGCGAGGCCGTGTCGTCGGGGGATCATCCTCAATAAATTCAATGGTTTACATGCGGGGGCACCCTCTTGATTATGACAGATGGGCGTCAGAACACGGTCTGTCCGACTGGTCCTATGCCCATTGCCTACCCTACTTCAAAGCGGGCGAAACTTCGGATCGCGGCGCGGATACTTGGCGCGGGGCGTCAGGGCCGCTCGGCGTTTCGAAAGGCAGTTACGACAACCCGCTTTACGATGCGTTCCTTGATGCAGGCGATCAAGCCGGTCAGGGCCGGTCTGACGATTTGAACGGCTTCAACCCCGAAGGCGTTGCACGCTTTGATGCAACGCGGTGGAACGGTCGGCGCTGTTCGGCTGCGGTGGCGCATCTTCGTCCTGCGCTGGCGCGGGGAAATGTGTCCTTGATCACCCGTGCGCAAGTGGCAGCGATTGATTTTGACGGGACACGTGCCAAAGGCGTAACCTATTGGCACAAAGGCAAAAAGCATAGTGCTGAGGCCGCAGAGATCATTCTGTCCGGCGGCGCAATCAATTCGCCACAACTGTTGATGCTGGCAGGGATTGGCCCCGCCGACGAGCTCGCCCGCCACAACATTCCTTGTCGGGTGGATTTACCGGGTGTGGGGCGGAACCTGATGGATCACCCGACGATCATCCTGCAATTCGAAAGCTTGAAGCGCTACCCGATCCACCGCATTAACCATCCGCTGCGCAAGGGAATGGCAGGCGCGTGGTGGCTGTTTACTCGCAAAGGGGCGGCGGCCAGCAATATATGGGAGGCCGGAGGGCTCGTTCGGTCCAACGCCGATACGCCTTATCCCAACCTGCAATACCATTTCGGGCCGATGGGGTTTGAGTATCATGGCGACAAGATCACCGTGAATCAGGGGTTTACGTTTCATGTTGACCTGCTGCGCCCCCGATCCCGTGGTGCGGTCACGCTGAACAGCGCAGACCCGATGGACAAGCCATTGATAAAGTTTAACTACTTTAAAAATCAGGCGGATTTGCGAGAGTTATCCGAAGGGATTGGCATGGTCCGTGATCTCGTCTCGCAAAAGGCGTTTGGTGGGCTGGCGGGGGACGAGCTTTCCACCAGCGGTGCCGCACAAAGCCCTGACACCATCGCGGATTGGGTCCGTAAGAACAGCGAAACGGATTTTCACCCCAGCGGCACCTGCAAGATGGGCGATGGCCCCGAAGCTGTCACCGACGATGAAGGGCGCGTTCACGGGGTAGAGGCGCTGAGGGTGGTCGATGCCTCCCTCATGCCGATGATCCCGAGTGGTAATCTGAATGCGCCGACCCAGTTGATCGCCAGCAAGATTGCCGATCGCATCACCGGGACGCCACCACCCGCCCCAATCCACGCCCGCTTTGCATTTCAGGCATAGGACGGGGCGAAAGCCTAGCCTTCGCTTTGCGCATCCGCGCGCGACATGCCCGCCACATCCTGTGCCAGTACCGCCTCCATAAACGGGGTCAGATCACCGTCGAGAACACCCTTAGTGTCAGAGGTCTCGTAGTTCGTGCGTAGATCCTTAACCATCTGGTAAGGTTGCAGAACATAGGATCGGATCTGGTTCCCCCACCCCGCATCACCCTTGTTTTCATGGGCTTCGTTGATGCTGGCAGACCGACGGTCCAGTTCCATCTGATAAAGCCGCGACTTCAGCGCTTTCATGGCGATGTCGCGGTTCTGGTGCTGGGATTTCTCAGAACTGGTGACGACAATGCCGGTCGGGTGGTGGGTAATCCGGACCGCCGAATCCGTGGTGTTCACGTGCTGCCCACCCGCACCCGAAGACCGGTAGGTATCAATGCGAATGTCTGCAGGGTTCACGTCGATTTCAATATTGTCGTCCACCACAGGATAAACCCAGACCGAGGTAAAAGACGTGTGCCTCTTGGCAGCAGAATCAAACGGAGAAATTCGCACCAGACGGTGAACACCGCTTTCGGATTTCAGCCAGCCATAGGCGTTATGACCGGAGATTTTATAGGCCACGGATTTGATCCCCGCCTCATCCCCTGCCTGTTCCGACTGCACTTCGACCTTATAGCCCTGTTTTTCCGCCCAACGCACATACATCCGCGCCAGCATGGACGCCCAGTCACAGCTTTCTGTGCCCCCAGCGCCTGCGTTGATCTCTAGGAAGGTGTCATTGGCATCGGCCTCCCCGTCGAGCAGCGCTTCGAGCTCTTTTTGTGCGGCAACCTTGGCCAGTTTGCGGATCGCCTCTTCAGCCTCGGCCACCACATCGGTGTCCTCTTCCATCTCGCCTAGTTCGATCAGGTCCAGATTGTCCGTAAGCTCCTGTTTCAACGAGGTATAAGTCCCCATCGCATCCACAAGGGCCTGGCGTTCGCGCATCAGCTTTTGCGCTTTATCGGGATCATTCCAAAGATCGGGGTCTTCGGACATGGCGTTAAATTCTTCCAACCGGTGTCCGGCGGTTTCCCAATCCATGCGTTGCTTCAGCAATTCCAGCGAATTGTCGATATTGGCCGCGATTGTCTCAATTTCTGCACGCATAAGTCGGGTGTCCTTGATCTGTCAGGCCGCTAGATACATCTGCACAGGCCATTGGTAAAGTCTGCTGTTACGCCCGTTTCGCCATAAAGGCGGCAAGCCGGTCCAGCCCTTCACGGATATCGGCGGCGGATCGCGCGTAGGAAAAACGGATCGTCTGGTGGCCGCGCTTGGGATCAAAATCCAGCCCCGGTGTCACGGACACGCCGGCATCCGCCAGAATTTCAGCGCAAAATGCGGCACTGTCATCGCTCCACCGCGTAATATCTGCATAGACATAAAACGCTCCGTCCGGTGGCGCGATCTGGTCAAACCCCATTTTTGGCAGTTCTTCCAGCATCAGACGGCGGTTTTCGGCATAAACGGCAAAATTTTCGGTCAGTTCGGCTTCGGCATCCATCGCGCCAAGGGCCGCCACCTGCGCGGCGTGGGGGGCGCAGATGAACATGTTTTGCGCCAAGCGCTCCACCGCGCGAACGTGGGTTTGCGGCACGACCATCCAGCCGATCCGCCAGCCCGTCATGGAGAAATACTTGGAGAAGGAGTTGATGACAAAAACATCGTCGCTGATTTCCAAAGCACTGACCGCGCGGCCTTCGTATTGGATACCGTGATAAATCTCGTCCGAGATAAAGGCGATGTTTTGTGCGGCGCAATGGTCCATCAGCTGCTTCAAAGCAGGTTTATCCAGCATCGTGCCTGACGGGTTTGCCGGACTTGCCACCAGAAGCCCAGCAAGGTCCCGCTCGGCTTGTATGTCTTCAAGGCTCGGCTGGAACCGGTTTTCCGCTTGGGTCTGGATGCCCACAGGCTCCAGCGACAGCGCCTTAAGAATGTTGCGATAGCTTGGATAGCCGGGTTCCCCGATGGCCACCCGTTCGGTCGCATCAAATAAGGTGGTAAAGGCCAGCGTGAAGGCTGCGGACGATCCGGCAGTGACGATAATGCGGTCCGGCGACAGGGAGACACCGTACCAGTCCTTATAAAGCTGTGCGATACGGGCGCGCAGATCGGGCCGCCCCAGCGCCACAGTATAGCCCATCGGGTCTTTGGCCATTTCAGCCGACAACAGATCCCGCGCGGCTTCTGGCGCGGCGGTTCCGGGTTGGCCCACTTCCATATGTATAATAGAGCGACCCTTAGCCTCTTCCTTCTGGGCGGCTTCCATCACGTCCATCACAATAAAGGGATCAACCGCACCCCTGCTTGAAATCCGCATCCTGTCGCTCCTACACTGCATCTTGTTGAGCGCAGTTTGTTTCAGTCGGCGGGTGTGCCGTCAATAGGGCCAAGGGCAGCGATAGCGTCCCTCTCTTTTGCTTTCGCCGCAGGCTGTGTGGAATCGAACTTTCGCCAGCCCCCGTTTTATGGCAAACGGGCTGTAACATATCCGGGTGGGGTGCGTTTATCGTGCCTTTGACCACCCCAAGCCAATGAAAACGGACTAGGAATGATCGGACCTTCCATGAAATCTTTGAAAATCGCCGCCCTGATCAGTGCCTTTGCGCTTCCCGCTGTGGCCAGTGATCTGGACAATCTGACATCTGCAGAGCGGGCAAGCTTTCGCGAAGAGGTCCGCGCCTACCTTCTGGACAACCCAGAAGTGCTGCTGGAAGCGATGCAGGTTCTGCGGGACCGCGATCAACAAGCCGAATCGCAAGCAGATGCGCAAATCCTGTCACAAAACGCGGAAGAGATCTTCAACGACGGTATCTCCTATGTGGGTGGCAATCCCGACGGTGACATCACCATCGTAGAGTTTCTGGACTACCGGTGCGGGTATTGCCGCAAGGCCCACAGCGACATGGCAAAGCTGCTGGAAACAGACGGCAACATCCGTTGGGTTGTGAAGGAATTGCCGATTCTGGGAGAGGATAGCGATGCGTCTTCCCGTCTGGCAATCGCAACCCTGCGCCATTACGGCGACGAGGCTTATCAAACCCTGCACGACGTGCTGATGACATTTCAGGGTCCGGTGAATGAACAAACCATGCCTATGCTCGCTTCGGAAGCCGGGATTGATTTTGAACCGCTGAAACCACTGCTCGACAGTGCCGAAGTCTCCGATCACATAGCGCGCGTGCGTGAGCTTAGCCACAAATTGAAAGTTTCCGGCACGCCTTCGTTTGTGATTGAAGATACCATCTTACGCGGCTATCTGCCCCTGCGGGACATGCAAAACATCGTTGCAGAGGTGCGCGGGTAAGTCCCGCTGCTCTGCCAGAAAACCATCACCACTCTGTGCTTTTATCGCGCGGAAAAACACCCTATATAGACGGATACGTCTGCACTTAGACAGACGCCCACAGGTTAAGGACCCCTTGATGTCAAAAAAACACCAGGACGCCGACGTCGCCTTTATCGAAGCGCTTTCAGATCTTGTCAGTGCCAAAGACCTTGCTGAAATTCAGGTCAAACGGGACTATGACGACAATTCGAGCCTGAACGTGCGCGTAACACGCTACGCGGCCACAACCACAGTATCGGCACCACAACAAGCTTATGCTGCTCCCGCGGCCCCTGCTGCGCCGACAGCAGCGCCTGCCGCTGCAGCTTCTGGCGCACCAGCAGCAGCGCCAGCTTCCAACGATCCGGCCGAGGATCCAGGTGCCGTACCGTCCCCGATGGTTGGCACAGTTTACCTGCAGCCCGAACCCGGCGCGCCGGCGTTTGTTTCGGTTGGTGCACAGGTCAGCGAAGGTCAAACCCTGATGATCGTGGAAGCCATGAAAACCATGAACCAGATCCCTGCCCCTCGCTCCGGCACGGTCAAACGCATCCTTGTCGAAGATGGAAGCGCTGTCGAATTCGGCTCGCCGCTCGTCATCCTCGAATAATCAAAGGTCGTCGCTTATGTTCTCTAAAGTCCTCATCGCCAATCGGGGTGAAATCGCGCTGCGCGTTATTCGCGCCTGTCAAGAACTCGGCATTCAGACTGTTGCGGTGCATTCCACCGCTGACAGCGATGCGATGCATGTGCGCATGGCAGACGAGAGCATCTGCATCGGCCCGCCATCGGGTGCGCTCTCTTATCTGAACATTCCGGCGATCATTTCCGCTTGTGAAATCACCGGCGCCGAAGCGGTGCATCCGGGGTATGGTTTCCTGTCGGAAAACGCGCAGTTTGTGCAGGTTCTGGAAGATCACGGGATCAAATTTATTGGTCCGACCGCAGAACACATCCGCATTATGGGCGATAAGATCACCGCCAAGGACACCATGCGCAAGCTGGGTGTGCCTTGTGTTCCAGGGTCCGAGGGCGGCGTTGATACATTAGAAGAGGCTTATACCGTTTCCGACGACATGGGCTTCCCTGTGATCGTCAAAGCCACCGCCGGTGGCGGTGGGCGCGGTATGAAACTGGCCAAGACACGGGATGATCTGGAAGATGCCTTCCACAACGCCCGTTCCGAAGCCAAAGCCGCCTTTGGCAATGACGAAGTCTACATCGAAAAATACCTCACCCTGCCGCGCCACATCGAAGTTCAGGTGTTTGGCGACGGGAAAGGCCGCGCGGTCCATCTCGGGGAGCGGGACTGTTCCTTGCAGCGCCGCCACCAGAAAGTGTTCGAGGAAGCACCAGGCCCTTGCATCACCCCTGAAATGCGCGCCCGTATTGGTAAAACCTGTTCGGATGCTGTGGCGGATATCAACTATGCCGGTGCTGGCACGATCGAGTTTCTCTATGAAAACGACGAGTTCTATTTCATCGAAATGAACACCCGCTTGCAGGTGGAACACCCTGTGACCGAGGCGATTTTCGGTGTGGATCTGGTGAAACAGCAAATCCGCGTCGCCTCTGGCGAGGAAATGACATTCGTTCAAGACGAGCTGAGCATCAAGGGCCACGCAATCGAGGTGCGGATCAACGCTGAGAAACTGCCGAACTTCAGCCCCTGCCCTGGAACGATCACCCATTTCCATGCACCCGGGGGTCTCGGCGTGCGGATGGATAGCGCGCTTTATGCAGGCTACAAGATCCCGCCCTATTATGACAGCCTGATCGCCAAGCTGATCGTAACCGGCACCAGCCGCCAAGCGGCACTTGCTCGCTTGCACCGCGCGCTTGGGGAATTGATCGTTGACGGTGTAGACACCACAATTCCACTGTTCCACGATTTGTTGCAGGAACCGGACATTCAGACCGGCGACTATGACATTCACTGGCTGGAAAAGTGGTTGGAAGAGCAGAACCCCGCCTGATCCGGTGTCGGATGTAACACCAGAGCTGTTGGTGCGGGCCTACGCCAGTGGGGTTTTCCCGATGGCAGACACCGCCGCCAGCACCGAGATTTATTGGGTCGACCCGACCGAACGCGGTATCGTGCCGCTGGACGGATTCCACATCTCGCGCTCTTTGGCCAAAGCGATCCGCAGGGAAGATTATTCTGTGCGGATCAACAGCGATTTTGCCCTGACACTGGAACATTGCGCCGATCGTCCCGAAACGTGGATTAACGGGGAAATATTCCAGCTTTACTGTGCGTTATACGACATGGGGCTGGCCCATTCACTGGAAGTCTGGCGGGACGACAAGATGATCGGCGGCGTTTACGGCGTTACCCTTGGCGGCGCGTTTTTCGGCGAGAGCATGTTTTCCAAAGCCACCAACGGTTCGAAAATCGCATTGTCCTATCTGGTACACCGGCTGCGCACGGGCGGCTTCAGCCTGTTTGACACGCAGTTCATCACCAGCCACTTGCAAAGCCTCGGGGCGATTGAAATTCCGCGCGAAGCCTATCATCAGCAGCTGGCAGAAGCTTTGCGGATACGGGCAGACTTCACTGCGCCTGTCACACCGGATGCGGGGCGCCTGTTGGCCGATCTAAAACCGAAATACTATGGTTAAGGCGGTTTATTCGCTGCCCTGCTCTGCCTCACTGGCAAGCTTGCAGCGGACCACCCAGATGTCATACCGTGGGTGTTCCAGCGCCGAAAGTGCCGGACTGGATGCAATCATCCATCCCTCGAAAGCAGGGAGTTTTTCACGCACATCGCGGATCACGAGATAAGCAAACGCATCCGCCGAAATATTACCCGCCGGATAGCGGCAGTCCTGTGCAGATACCATCAGGCGTTCATAAACCGTGGTATCCCCGACAGGAAGGTCGATGTCTTCCACCTCTCCGGTGATGGTATCTAGCGCGCGCAGTTGGACAATATCGCCATTCTTGGTCTTTACCGAGCTTTGGGCAAATGACATCGCAGGCACCATCAGCGCCGCGCAAAGGACCGTCAGCAGCTTCATTCAGAAGAGCCGCTCACAAATTTCAGAAGCAGGGAGATCAGGCTGACCGCACCTTGTGTGTCCAAAAGCTCGCCCCCGTCTTCAAGGTTGAACTCCGACCCGCCTGGAACGATCTCCACAAAGTTACCACCCAGCAACCCTTCAGAGGCTATCACCACCGAGGAGTCATCCGGCAGGACGATGTTGTTTCCAACCGCCAATGCAGTTTCAGCGCGGAAAGTTTGCGGGTTCAAATCCAACCCTGTGACAGTGCCGATTTTGACCCCTGCCAGCCGTACATCGGTGCCAAGGGAAATCCCTTCGACCGAACGGAAAGATGCGTTCACGGTATAGCTGTCGCCAGTCCCCGAAACGCCAACCGCATTCGCGGCATAGTATAAAAAACCGGTCGCTGCGATCAGAACGACTGCGCCGATTGCTGTTTCTGCTGCACTGTTTGCCATATTGGCCCCCTATTCCAGCGGATGCTGACTGTCAAAACCTGTTATAAACCGCGCAGGCTTATTCGGGTTGCCATGCCTCGTAGTCCGCGCGGTGGGGCGGTGTCGGAGAGCGCAAGCTGCCACTTGGAACATAGGCCAAAGGTGTGCCGGTCAAGTTCTCCAGATGCTCTTTTTCCCACGTCTTGCGGGGCAAAGGGGCTTCTGTCGGAGGTGTTTGGTAGGTCTGGTGCAACCAGCCATGCCACTCCGGGGAAATCCGGCTGGCCTCTGCCTCGCCGTTGTAGATCACCCAGCGCCGTGTGCCATCCTTGTTCTGATAGAACTGGTTGCCTTCGTCGTCCGTACCGACCTTGACGCCATTGCGCCAAGTCCAGAACTGGGTGTTCAGGGTCTGGCCGTTCCACCATGTAAACAATCGCAGGATAGACTTCATCACGTTACTCTTTTGCTCCTACCGCATCAGGCGTGGCGGTCAGCCTTGCCGTTTGCCAGCCAATTATTTGCCGGATCGTCATGTGAAGCCTGCCCGTTCAGGTTTTGGCTGGGTGGCACCTTACACTTGTCTAGCTGGGCCTTATATGGCCTATTCCGCGCCACGCGTCCAGCCTTGGAGGCGTGTTTTCAGCCGCAAAGGGAACGCGATGGCGCTTCTTGCAATCTTTCGCCGTTTGATCGCGGTCTTTCTGTCGATTTACCTGCTGACCGTGGTTTTCATCACCGGATTCGCTGCCCTACAACCCTTGTGGGAACCAACCCCATCTAAGGCAGATTTAATCATTGTATTGGGCGGCGGCATGTCAGCGGATGGTCGCTTGCATCGATCAACCACAGTGCGGGTGGATCGGGGCGTGGAACTGTTTAGAACCGGCGCAGCGCCGCAGATCCTGTTCACGGGCGGCGCGATGGTTGCGGGGGCACCATCAGCGGGCGAACAGATGGCGCGGCGGGCGATGAATCAGGGGGTGCCAGCTACCGCGATTCTGTCGGAAACGCGCTCCCACTCCACACTGCAAAACGCCCTGTTCAGCCGCGACGCTTGGGCAAGCGCGGAGCATATCATCCTTGTGACAGAGGGATTTCACCTGCCCCGCAGTTGGGCGAGCTTTAAAGCCTTTGGCGCAAAACGCACAACCCTGATCCATGCCCGCAGGTTCAGAGGCGATAACATCACCGGAGGCATCAAGATGGTACTACGGGAATCACTGGCTTACTGGTTTAACGCCGCACGTTATGGGGTCTGGCACGCGGCTGGAGTAATAGGAACCGAAAGCGCAGAACGGAACAGCCTGCTTCACTGAAGCAGCGCTGCTACCCCACCTGCCGCTCAATAACATCATCCATACCGGCAGTGAACTGCAGACGGGCCAGTCGGGCGTAAAGCCCCCCTTCCGCCACCAGCGCATCATGGGTGCCCTGCGCCACAACCTTCCCACCGTCGAGCACGATAATCCGATCGGCCCGTTTCACCGTGGCCAGACGGTGCGCAACGATCAAGGTCGTGCGATCTGCCGAAAGGCGATCCACCGCCTGTTGCACCGCTTGTTCGCTTTCGGCATCGAGCGCCGATGTGGCTTCGTCCAGCAGTAGGACTGGCGCATCCCGCAGGATGGCACGGGCAATGGCGATCCGTTGTTTCTGACCGCCTGACAACATGACACCGCGCTCTCCGACAAAACTGTCATAGCCTTCCGGTAAAGCGTTTAGAAAACCGTCCGCTGCAGCGGCTTTGGCAGCGGCAATCACCTCTGCGTCACTTGCATTCGGGCGGCCAAAACGGATGTTTTCCATCGCGGAGGTAGCAAAGATAACAGGGTCCTGCGGCACATAGGCAAGGTGATGGCGGAACGCATCGCGACGCAGGCTGGAAATATCCATACCATCGAGCGTGACACGGCCAGTATCAGGATCAAAGAAACGTAGTAACAGTTGGAATACAGTGGATTTTCCGGCACCCGACGGGCCGACCAGCGCCACGGTCTCTCCTGCTTTTACATGCAGCGAAAACCCGTCAAGCGCGGGCGCTTTCGGGCGGGCGGGATAGCGGAACGTCACCTCGTCAAAGGCAACCGCGCCCTTGATCGCATCGGGCATCTGCGCCGCATCCTCGCGATCCTGAACCGGATCTTCAGCGTGGAGAAGTTCTACCAACCGCTCGGTCGCACCTGCGGCCCGTTGCAGCTCGCTCCAGATCTCCGACAGGGCAGCGACAGATCCAGCGACGAGCACGGCGTAGATCACAAATTGCACCAAGGCGCCGGTGCTCATCACGTCGGCGCGCACATCCCGCGCCCCCATCCACAGAACGCCGACGATGCCGGTGAAGATCAGGAAAATCACGATCACAGTGGTCAGCGCACGGGCCCCGATCCGCTGGCGGGCGGCGTCAAACGCCTCTTCTGTCAGCGTGTCAAACCGCGCGCGGCTGCGTGCTTCATGGGTAAACGCCTGCACCGTCGTCGCGGCCAGCAGGGTTTCGGAGGCATTGCCGGAGCTTTCAGCGATCTTGTTCTGATTCTCACGGCTGAGCCGGCGCACCCGCCGCCCCAGCACCAGGATCGGCACCAGTACAAACGGCACCAACAACAGCACCGCGCCTGTCAGCTTAGCGGAGGTGAACATCATCAGGATCAGGCCACCAAAAAAGATAAGCACATTGCGCAGGGCCACCGACACGGACGATCCGATCACGGACTGGATCAATGTTGTGTCCGTGGTGATCCGGCTTAGAACCTCGCCCGTCATCACCTTGTCAAAGAAGGCGGGACTCATCCCGATCATTTTGGTGTAAACGGCCTTGCGAATGTCTGCGACAACCCGCTCCCCCAGCCGTGTCACGAAATAATAGCGGAACCCCGTCCCCACAGCCAGCAAACCGGCAATCCCGATCGCTGCGCCAAAATACTGGTCCATCAACTGGGTAGACCCCGATGAAAACCCGTCCACAACACGCCGCACCGCAAGCGGCAGCAGCAGCGACAGGGTTGCAGTCACGACCAAAGACAGCCCCGCCAGTGCGATCATCAGACGATAGGGTCGCAGAAACGGAGCGAGGCCGTTTAGCGGCCCGACGGTTTTGGATTTCTCTCGGGATTGCGGGTCAGCTGTGATGCCCTGATCTTGTGCCATGCATTCTCCAGCGGTCCGCAGTTCGCCACCTTAACAGTGTATTAGGGTGGATTTGGAGCGGGTAGCGGGAATCGAACCCGCACCTTAAGCTTGGAAGGCTCTTATGATACCATTTCACCATACCCGCGCCGATTTTTAGGTACTATTTCAAAGCCTGCGGATGGTCAAGAAACAGTTTTCAGAAAGTCTGGAATTTCCAGCAAAAAGAAAAGGCTGCACCCACGCCAATAGATGCAACCTTTCCAGCAGATACTAAAAAATTTCTTTAAGAATTAGGTTTAGCGTCGCTTAAGGCAGGTCCACCCATGCGGCATTTCGCCCAGAGGAACGGACACAGGCGTCGATGAATTCTACGCCTTTCAACCCGTCTTGCACGGTTGGGAACACCACATCTTCGGGCGGTGATTTGCCCTCCCGTTTGGCAAGGATCGCCTCCGCGGCTTCGTTGTAGATGGTAGCAAATCCTTCGAGATAGCCTTCGGGATGGCCGGGCGGAATGCGTGACACGCGCCCTGCTGCAGCACCCGAACCGGCACCTCCCCGTGTGATCAGGCGCTTTGGCTCACCAAGCGGGGTGAACCAAAGGTAATTCGGGTCCTCTTGCGCAAATTCCAAACCACCTTTCGTGCCATAGATCCGCAGCTTCAGCGCGTTTTCATTCCCTGGCGAGACCTGAGAGCTCCACAGCATACCCCGCGCGCCACCCTTCCAGCGCAACAACACATGGGCGTTATCGTCAACACGGCGACCCGACACAAAACTCTGCATATCCGCCGAGAGGGAGTCCAGCTCCAGCCCTGTCACAAAACAGGCGAGGTTATAGGCATGGACCCCGATATCACCGATAGAGCCGCCTGCCCCGCTGCGTTCAGGATCGGTGCGCCATTCGGCCTGTTTGTTCTGCACTTCCTCGCTCATCCAGTCCTGCGGATATTCCACCTGCACGACGCGGATATCCCCAAGATCACCGGCGGCAATCATCTCACGCGCCTGACGGGCCATCGGATAGCCGGTATAGTTGTGGGTCAGTACAAACAGCGCATCAGACGCCTCCGCCGCCTTCACCAGCTTGCGGGCATCGGGCAACGTCGAGGTCAGCGGCTTGTCGCAAATGACATGGATGCCCCGCTTCAAAAATTCCCGTGCGGCGGCGTAATGAACGTGGTTTGGCGTCACAATCGACACCGCCTCGATGCCGTTCTTCAGCCGCGCCTCGCGGATCGCCATTTGCTTGTAATCGTCGTAGGTTCGATCCGGCGCAAGACCCAGAGCCGCACCGCTGGCCTGCGCCTTTTCCGGAGTTGACGACAGCGCCCCCGCCACCAGTTCAAACCGGTCGTCAATCCGCGCAGCAATACGGTGCACCCCGCCGATAAAAGCGTCGTTGCCGCCACCCACCATGCCAAGTCTGATACGATCTACCATCAGCCAATCCCCAGCATCTTGCGGTTTGCGGCCTCATCCGCACCCCCGTCTGCGAAATCGTCAAAGGCTTTTTCAGTGACGCGGATGATGTGATCCTTAACGAATTGCGCCCCTTCGCGCGCACCATCTTCGGGGTGTTTCAAGCAGCATTCCCATTCAACAACAGCCCAACCATCAAAATCGTTTGCTGCCATTTTGGAAAAGATCGCCGCGAAATCCACCTGACCATCCCCGAGCGAGCGGAAGCGACCAGCACGGTTGACCCAAGACTGATAGCCCGAATAAACACCTTGTCGCCCCGTTGGGTTGAACTCTGCGTCCTTGACGTGGAACATCTTAATCCGATCTTTGTAGATGTCGATGTTGTCAATGTAATCAAGGCATTGCAGCGCGTAGTGGGACGGATCGTACAGCATGTTGCAACGGGCGTGATTGTCCACACGCTCCAAAAACATCTCAAACGTCACACCGTCATGAAGGTCTTCGCCCGGATGGATTTCATAGCAGATATCGACGCCGTTTTCTTCTGCATGATCCAGAATAGGGCGCCAACCGGCGGCCAGTTCATCAAAGGCTGTCTCAACCAGACCTTCGGGACGCTGCGGCCAAGGGTAGATATAGGGCCACGCCAGCGCACCAGAAAAGGTTGCGTGGGCGGTGATGCCCATATTGTTAGATGCTGAAATCGCCTTTTTCACCTGATCCACCGCCCAAGCTTGCCGCGCCTTTGGATCACCATGTACAGAAGGGTCCGCAAACCCGTCAAATGCGGTGTCATAGGCGGGGTGAACGGCGACAAGCTGGCCTTGCAAATGGGTCGAAAGCTCGGTCACCTCTACACCGTTCTCTTCGGCTTGGCCTTTGAAGGTGTCGCAGTAGTCTTTTGAAGTTGCAGCTTTTTCAAGGTCAATCAAGCGTGCATCCCAGCTTGGCACCTGCACCCCCTTATACCCGCAATCCGCCGCCCATTTGGTGATCGAATCCCATGAATTGAACGGGGCATCGTCCCCCGCAAATTGCGCCAGAAACAGGCCCGGCCCTTTGATCGTTTTCATAATTGCACCTTCCTCAACTCTGTTGTCTCAAAAAAAATACTGCGTGTTCAGCCCCGCCTTTTCCATACAGGCGCGAATATGGACATAGCCTTCGCGGTAAACCTGTTCGGGACTGTCCGCAAAATCGCGCCAGACTTTGGTGGCGGCGGCCAGATCGGGCAGCCCGCGACCGAAAGATTCAATCGTCAGCCAGTCGTTATATCCGGTCTGTTCAATTGCCTTGAAGGTGTCGGCCCAAGGGATATTGCCACGCCCCGGCACTCCGCGATCGTTTTCAGATATATGAATGTGGCTAATTACGTCCGCGTTTCGGGTCAGCGCGCCGATCGGGTCAGTTTCTTCGATATTGGCGTGAAATGTGTCGTACATGGCGGTAATGTTGGGGTGGTTAATCTTGCGCACATGGCCGCAAAGCGCGTCCATTGTGTTCACCAGATAGCATTCAAACCGGTTCAGCGCCTCCAGCCCGACCACCACGCCGCGACTGGCCGCCAGATCCCCAAGCTGTCTTTGGGTTTCGATGAAGTGTCCGATTTCCGCCTTGCTCGGCCCTTCCCCGCTGAACGCGCCGAGGGTGGAGTGCAAAGGCCCGCTAATCTGCGTCGCCCCAAGCGCTGCGGTACAGTCAAAGGCCCAGTCCATAAATTCCAGCCCCGCCTTGCGGGTCGCCGCATCCCCGGAGATCAGGTTCATGTCCGGATCGCCCATCGCCGACACCGCCGTGCGCTCCAGCCCGATCCGATCCAGCATCGCTGCGGTGTCGCGGTAATGTTCGGGCGTGCCTTCAAAGACGGGAATTTCCACCCCGTCAAAACCAACCTCCTTGATCGAAGCCAGCAGGGGTTCATGCTCCGGCCCGATATGGGTGGTCCATAAAAACATGCACATTCCGATTTTCATTCCCACCTCCCAAAGGCTCCCTACGGCGCTTTATGAGACCCAACCAAGAGACTCGGCAGCGCGCTTAATCTGGTCATACCAAAATAGAAGAGCACTTCAAAGGGAATTTATCCTGCCGAAATCCTGAAATTGAGCCAATCAACCCAATTTTATGGGATAAACCGTGTTTTCCGTTTGGTAAGTACGTTTAAAAACCCGAAAACCAGCCCTTGACCAATCAGAAAATTCGATGCTATCTGGTCTAACCAATTTAAGCACTCCCTTGGCGCAAGGCGCAAAAGCGCAGGGGCAATACGGGTGTGAAACAGACCTTTGGGAGGACAGGAATGCATCTTTCGACACACAACTGGATGCGCGCGGAACCGCTGGAGACGACCGTGCGCCGGATCAAACAATACGGCTATGAAAGCATCGAGATTTCGGGCGAGCCGGATCAGTACGACACCAAGGAAACCCGCGCGCTGCTGAAAGACACCGGTATGCGCTGCTGGGGGGCTGTGACCTTGACGCTCGGTGATCGCAATCTGGCGGCCAAGGATCAAGGCCAGCGCGAACGTACTGTGGATTACGTCAAAAACGTGCTGACGATGGTGTCTGAACTGGAAGGCGAGATTATCACGCTGGTGCCCGCTACGGTGGGTAAGGTTGTGCCGGACGGTACACCGGAAGAAGAATGGGAATGGGTGGTCGATGCGACCCGTGAGTGTTTTCACCACGCCCAAAAAGTCGGCGTAAAAATCGCGGTGGAGCCGCTCAACCGGTTTGAAACCTATCTGTTCAACCGCTGCGCACAGGCGCTGGCGCTGGCGGATGCGGTCAGCCCTGAATGCGGCGTTTGCCTTGATGCCTTCCACCTCAATATCGAGGAGGACGACATGTTTGACGCGATCCGCCTTGCCGGTGACCGTCTGTTCGACTTCCACGTTGCCGACAACAACCGCTTTGCTGCGGGGTTGGGGCATCTTGACTGGCCCAAGATCGTTAAGACCTTGAAAGAAATCGGCTATGACGGTGCGCTCACCAACGAGTTTGTGGCCCCTCTGGACCGCACGCCAGCGGCTCCCTACCCCGATATGGTTGAGAAAAATCCGGTGGATATCTCACCCGAGCAGTTGAAGTTCATTGAGGATCACGGCTCGTCCTTATTGGCCGAGGATTTCTACGCGCGGCAGATGGAAATCACCGCAGAAACCCTTCTTCCCTTGATGAAGTAAACGGGGTCCGCCCTGTTCCTGTCCGGGCGCGTCATCTCCCAACGCGCCCGGCTTAAAACAACCCGAGGATACGTCATGCGCATAAAATCGGCTCAGGCCTGGTGGGTGCAGATTCCCATTGAAACCGAACAACAGCATGTCAGCGATTTCGGTCGGCTGCGCACCTTTGATGCGGCGATTTTGCGGCTGGAAACCGAAGACGGCATTGTCGGATGGGGCGAAGGCAAGAACGCAGCTGGCAGTGCGGGACATTATGGTACGCTGGTGCATCTGCTGAACCACGAGTTCGGGCCGCGTATCGTCGGGCGAGATCCGGCCGACGTTTCGGTGATCTGGGAAGACCTTTACAACGGCGTGCGGGCCGAAAAATCCGCCATCGCCGGTCATTCCATGCCCGATTTCGCACGGCGCGGTATGTCCATCGCAGCCATCAGCGCCGTCGACATCGCGCTTTGGGATATTCTTGGAAAATCAGAGAGTAAACCAGTCTGGCAGTTGCTCGGCGGGCGCAAGGCGGACCGGATGCAGGCCTATGCTTCTGGCGGTTGGGCTGACAAAGACAACATCGGCAAACAGCTTCAGTCCTACATTGATAAGGGCGGGTTCAGGGCCGTAAAAATGCGCGTTGGCGCGATGGACCCCTCCCCGAACGGCTCGGCAGAGAGGGTTCTTGCCGCGCGCAAGGCGCTTGGGCCGGATGTGGATATCATGGTTGATTCCCATGGTACGTTTACCGTGGCTGGGGCCAAGCGCTTTGCTTATTTGTGCCGCGACGCGGATCTGGCGTGGTTTGAGGAACCTGTGACGGGCGACGACAAACAGGGCATGGCAGAACTGCGCGCCAGCACCCACATCCCCATAGCCGCCGGAGAATCCGAGGCAACCCGCTTTGATTTCCGCGATCTGGCGACCTTGCGTTCTGCAGACATATTCCAGCCCGACCCCGCCAACTGTGGCGGTATTTCAGAGGCGATGAAAATCGGCACGCTTGCCAGCGCTTTCAACCTGCGCCTTGCCCCGCATTTGTGGGCCGGTGCCCCCTGCTTCTTTGCGGGCCTTCAGGTCTGCGCGGCGTCGCCAGCGGCCTTTACGGTTGAATTCTCGCTCGGGGCCAACCCGATGATCCATGAATTGTCCAATGCGCCGGTCACAGTCAGCGATGGTATGATTGCAATTCCCGAAACTCCGGGTATAGGTTTAGATATGAACGAGGCTGCCGTCAGAGCCTACGCAATTCAGGGGTAAAATGCAGGAAAATCAGTTCCTTCCAACATTGGCCAGCTATCTGTTAACGGTGGCAAAATCCAACTCGGGCAAAGCGCCCTCAGAGCGGGAATTGGCAGAGCATTTCGAGGTCAGCCGCGGCCAGATCCGTGAGGCTTTGGCCATTCTCGAAGCGATGGAATTGATCGAGCGACGTGCCAAATCGGGAATCTACGTTAAAGAAAACCAGCACGGAATTGAGCAGATGGCATTTTATGCCCGCGCCGGCATCCCATTGGAACCAATGCAGATTTACGAAGCCGTAGAGGTTCGCAAAATCCACGAGATTCAGGCCGCAGAACTGGCCGCAGAACGCGCCACTGAAGAAAACTTCGAGCGGTTGCGTGAAATCCTTAGAGCGAGTGAGGAGAGGATTGCCGATGGTGAAGGGCTCGCCCGGCTTGACCATGAGTTCCACCTTGAAATCGTGCGGGCGACCCAGAATTCCATCTTCCACAATATCTGCACAACTTTTTACGTGCTGAGCGAGAGCCGCTTACCGGTCTATTTTGAAAAAGAAGAACGCAGTCGCAAATCCCACGCGGATCACATGCAAATCTTCGATGCGCTGGTTAATCGGGACGGATCACTGGCCAAGGCGCTGATGAATTCCCACTTGCGCAACGCCCGCAGTTACTGGTCAGAGCTGCTGGAACCGACCGGCGAAAACACCCCCAAATAACCGGAGCCACGCCATGCCCGAGACCCCTGTAATTTTCTCCACCCACAGTCTGCACCCTGATGTGAGCGAAGAGCTCGGACAGCTTGGCACGCTGAAAGTGGCGTCTGCCCCGACCCCCGAAGCGATCCTTGCGGAGTCTGTCGGTGCAAATATCATTGTGGTTCGCGCCCCTATTCCGGCGGAAATTATTGCGCGCGAACAGGGACTTATGGCAACTGTTCGCCACGGCGCGGGGCTCGATATGATCCCGATGGAGGATTGCACCAATGCAGGCGTCATGGTCACGAACGTGCGTGGGGCCAACGCGGTGACGGTAGCAGAGCACGCGATCTGGTCGGCTATGTCGTTACTGCGCAAGAACCCGATGGTGACACGGGATTTGCACGCTGGCGGCTGGGAACACGGCCGCCGTCACTCCCCGACAGGGCGCGAGATTTCGGGCCGCACGCTTGGAATCCTCGGCTTTGGGAATATTGGCACAGCCCTGTCAGGTATGGCGCAGAACGGGTTTGGGATGTCAGTGATTTCCCACACCCGCAGCCCTGACAAACTGCCCGAAACGGTGGAAGCTGTTTCCCTGACGGAGCTGTTGGAACGGTCGGATATTCTGGTTCTCAGCTGCCCGCTAACCGATGAAACGCGCGGGTTGATCGACGCCACCGCCATCGGGTCCATGAAGCCGGGCGCGATCCTTGTGAATGTTGCGCGCGGGCCTGTGGTGGTGGAAAACGCGCTGATCGAGGCGCTCCAATCCGGGCATCTGGGCGGCGCGGCGATAGATGTTTTTAACCAACAACCCCTGCCCATCGACCACCCGCTTATGACGCTTGGCAACGTGGTTTTGACGCCCCATATGGCGGGGATTACCGAAGAAAGCATGTTGCGGCTGGGGCAAAAAGTGACCGAGATTACAGCGCAAATTCTGGCGGGGGATACGCCGGACAACCTGTGCAACCCGGAGGCTCTGCCAGCCTTTAAGGCGCGGTTTCCCGCGCCTTGACCTATTTAGGCGTAAGCCAGATTGCGGCCGTTTTTCTGGTCGAATAACAACACCTTATCCGCCTTCCAACCAAACCGGACAGCATCATCCAGCGCCACTTTCATTTGGGCCGATACGGTCGCGTGCAGACGGTTTTGTCCCACATCGATTGTCAGGATTTTGATCACGCCGTGATCTTCGACATCAAAGACACGCCCTTCCACCGGCGCACCGCTTTCAAGCACTAGATCTTCAGGGCGCACGCCAAACTTCAACGGCTGCCCTGCCCCGGCCCCTATCGCGGTTACTGGCAGGCTGAACCCGTTGTCGATACGCGCCTCACCGCCCTCAAGCGTGCCGTTCATCAGGTTCATCGGCGGCGTGCCGACCGATCCGGCAACAAAAGTGTTCAGCGGGTTATTGTAAATTTCCGACGGGGTGCCGACCTGCACCAGCTGGCCCTTGTTCAGCACGCCGACTTTATCGCCCATCGACATAGCCTCTATCTGGTCGTGAGTTACAAACACAAAGGTCGCGCCCAGTTCGTTGTGCAGTTTTTTCAGCTCCACCCGAAGCACGTCGCGCAGGTTGGCATCAAGGGCCGATAGCGGTTCGTCCATCAGGAACACACGAGGTTCGCGCACGATGGCCCGTCCGATCGACACACGCTGCATCTCTCCGCCGGACAGGCGTTCCACCTTGCGATCCAGCAGGCGGGTGATTTGTAGTGTCTCCGCTGCTTTATCGACCCTTTCCTTGATCTGCTCCGGCGTAAAATTCTGGGTCCGCGATTTTAGCGGAAATTCCAGATTGCCCCGCACCGTCAGGCGCGGATAGAGCGAATATTGCTGCAACACCAAAGCCACATCCCGCTGCGCAGCGTTCCAGTTGGTGGCGTCCATCCCATCGATCAGCACCTTGCCATTGTCAGGCTCTTCCAGCCCTGCAATCACCCGAAGGGTTGTGGTTTTGCCAGCGCCGGTCTGCCCCAAAAGGACAAAGAACTCACCATCCTTGATCTCAAGATCGAGATTGCGCAGGGCGCGGTTTTGACCAAAGCTTTTGTTGATCCCCTGTAGCGTAATGTCAGCCATCAGTTCGCCTCTCTCAAATTCAAGCCCGACGCCCCGTCAAAGAAATGGGCCTGCGCCGGATCAATATTCACAAACACCTGCTGGCCTTCGCGCGCGACAAAACCGCTTTCAGTGCGGGCCCGCAGCACGGTTTCCCCCACAAGCACATCCACAATGTCATGGCTACCGAGCGGCTCAATATTGCTGGTCTGCGCTGCAAGATACCCGTCCTGCGCCTCATGCGAGAGCAACACAGCTTCGGGACGCACGCCAAGGGATATCGGCTGACCTGTATTGCGCACATGGTTGACCAGTTGTTCGGGGAAGTGAAAGCCGCTTTGCGCACCGCCAATATGCACCGCGGAACTGCCGTTCAGGCCGCTGAAGGCTGCGTCTTGGATGTTCATCACCGGACTGCCAACAAATTTCGCCACGAAAGCATTAGTTGGATGAAGGTAAACTTCCTCCGGTGCGCCGACCTGTTGCAGCACGCCGTCATGCAGGATCACGATGCGATCCGCCAGCGACATGGCTTCGACCTGATCGTGGGTCACATAAACCGAAGTGGACCCCCGCGCGATGTGCAGCCGTTTGATTTCCGCACGCATCTGTTCGCGCAGTTTGGCGTCCAGCACGCCAAGCGGCTCGTCCATCAACAGCGCCTTGGGACGGCGCACCAGCGCACGCCCGATTGCCACCCGCTGCATATCACCGCCGGACAGCGCGGAAGGCTTGTTATCCAGATGCTCGGTGATTTGCAGGACTTCGGCGACTTCATTCACCGCTTTTTCGCGGTCAGCCGCGCCCAACCGCACAGCGCGCAGTGGGAAGGAGATATTTTCGCGCACGGTCATGTGCGGGTAGAGAGAGAACGACTGGAACACAAAGGCGATATCGCGATCAGCAGCCTTTTTGTGCTGCATCTCCGCTCCATCAATCAGGATTTGCCCCGATGTCACGGTTTCCAGCCCTGCAATCGCCCGCAAAGCGGTCGTCTTGCCACCGCCGGATTGCCCCAGCATCACCACGAACTCTCCGTCTTCAATCGTCAGGTCCAGATCCTTAAGCACCTGATTGGCGCCGAAAAATTTCTGCACGTTGCGCATGTCAATCTGTGCCATCAGACGATCCCCCCGTCTTTGTAGCTGCCCTTTTCGCGAACGTCGTCCGGCTGTTCCCCGTGTAGTTCCAGCACATCGGCGCTCTCGTCAACGAAATCGTCCTGAACCGGCGCATCGGGGCTGATTTTCGATGTCACCAGAAAGGCGATCAGCCCGAACAGCGTCATGGTCAGCCCGTAGCGGTGGAAAAACTCGCTCCAGGGTTGGCAGAGCGCGATAATCCCGAGGATCATCAGCGTCTGTGCGCCCGGTGCCAGAAAGCGGTAGTTTAATTCTCGAAAACTCATTTGCGGATTGCTCCAAAGGACATGCCACGCAGCAAGTGATTGCGCAGAAGGAAGGTGAAAATCGCCACGGGGATCAGGAACAGGAACGTCCCCGCTGCAATCACGGTCCAGTCCGGCAGGCCGGAACCGACCTGTGACGGGATATAGGGTGGTGCTGTTTGCGCGTTGCGGTTGGTCATGATCAGCGCGAAGGCGTATTCGTTCCACGCGGTGATGAAACAGAACACGGCTGTTGCCGCCATACCTGTCAGCGCTTCGGGCAGCACCACCTTAAAGAACGCCTGTATACGGGTGTAACCGTCCACCAATGCGGCTTCTTCATATTCGCGGGGGATTTCATCAATGAACCCCTTCATAATCCAGACCGCAAAGGACAGGTTGAACGCGGTATAAAGGATGATCAGCCCCATATGCGTGTCGTTCAAGCCAACCACGCGGTACATCAGGAACATCGGGATCGCGACCACAACGGGCGGCAGCATCCGTGTTGAAAGGATGAAGAACAGCCAGTCGTCCTCTCCGGCGACTTTGAAGCGGCTGAACCCGTAGGCTGTCAGCGTGCCCATCCCCACCGCAAGGATCGTTGAGATCACCGAGACGATCAGCGAGTTTTTGAACCTGTCGCCATAACCCGAGGAACGAACCTCACCGCTTTTGCGGTTCCGCACAACTTTTTCACCGCCGTCAAACACCATCTGCTCCCACCAAGGGGCGTTGTCGTATTCCTCTTGCGTTGGCTGTTCGCGCAATTGGCTGCGTTTGGTGAACAGCTTCACAAAGGGCGCAACGGTGGGTTCATAGACAACAGTCGGTGGTATGGTTGTTGCCAGATTTCGGGGTTTGAATGCTGTGGCCGCAATCCAGTAAATCGGGGTCAACATGATGATCAGGGCAACAAACACGGCGGCAATCGCGGTGCGGTTGGTCCATTTTTCTGCGGATGTCTGAACGCCGGCCATATTAACGCGCCTTCACTTTGTTAAGGTATTTCACATAGATATTGGTAATCGCCACCACCATGATCAGCACGATATAGGCAAATGCAGATGACATACCTGTCTGCCATTCCTGAAACGCCATCTTGTAAAGGCGAATGGCAATCAGCTCGGTTGTGGGCTGGGAGGACAGCACATAGGCCAAATCGAATGTTTTGAACGCCTCCATCGTGCGGAAGATGATCGCAATCATCAGGATCGGCGCCACGAGTGGCAGGGTAATGCGGAAGAACGTGTAGATATTGCCTGCGCGGTCAATCTCGGCGGCTTCGTACAGATGTTTTGGCACGGCGGACAAGCCAGCGAGCGACAGCAGCATCACAAAAGGCGACCACATCCAGATATCCACAATGGCAATCGCCCAAAGCGCGACATCAGGATCGGCAAGCCATTCGAATTTTCCAAGCCCGAGGAAGTAGTTAATGATCCCGAAGTTCGGATCATAAAGCAGCTTCCAGAACAGGCCTACAACCGCCATCGACAGCATCATTGGCAGCAACAAAAGCGTCGTGATTAACCCTTTCGCAGGGATCGCACGGTTCAGCAGCATCGCAAGGCCAAAGCCCACAACGACCTGCCCTGTAACGGAAATCAGCACATATTTCGCGGTGATCGAGAAGTTTTTCCAAATAAACGGATCGTTCAGCAGTTCACGGTAGTTTTGCAGCCCGATGAACTTGGCAGGTGCATTGGTCGAAGCGCGGAAATCCGTGAACGAGTATCCCAGCGAATACAGCAGCGGGAAGATGTTGAAAATAATCAGAAATGCGATGGTCGGGATTATAAAGAGATTGCGGATCGACAGGTCGCTAAGCCCCTTTGAGGCCGCCTGCGAGTTCGGGTCTAGCCGGGTCATGTTATTCGTCGGCACGGGGCGTTCCTTCTTCGCTCGTTCTGATCAAATGGCGTTGGGTCTGGAAACTAGGGGCGCCGCAGCGCCCCCGATTTTCGTGTCAAAGGCAGAATGGTTTATTGCCCGCGACCGTATTTTTTGAATGTGTTTTCCCAATCAGAGGCCAGCGCATCCAGCGTCTCTTTCGCTGTGCCTTCATCGCCAACGATGAATGGATACAGACGCTGGTTGGCAGAGGTCAGCAACTCGGCAAATTCAGGAACAGCCCAGAAATCCTTGACCTTAAACATGGTCTGGTAAAACGCCTCGTTATACGGGGTCGCCTGACGGAACTCGTCAGATTCCAGCACCGCAGCGCTGGCGGTATACCCACCGAGTTCAGCCCAGCGTTTCTGCGTTTCATCCTTGATAAACCACTCAAGAAAATCCATCGCCATGTCTTGATTTTCAGAGTATTTTACAACCGAAATCCCCTGCCCACCAAGGGCTGCAAACTGGTCGCCATCAGGTCCGGCCGGATTGGCAAAAAAGCCGGTGTTGGCCGCATGGGGGTTGGATGCCTCGTTCAGCAACGCAGGGAAAAAGGCGAAATAATTCATCGACATAGCCACAAGGCCTTCGGTGATCGCCTGATTGTTTTCCACAAAGAAGGTCTTGGCCCAACCCGGAGGTGTGTAGCTGTAGAGCTTCTTATAGTTCTCTAGCGCGGCAACCGCCTGATCGCTGTTTACATAGCCGTCAACTTCGTAAGTTTCGAAATTGCCCAGATCCGCCCCGTAAGAGAAGATCGCGTTCTCAACCCCCATGACCATCGCGTCATAGCTGTTGTCGGTATAAATCGCGATGCCGTAGCGGTCTTCGTCGGGGCGGTGAAAGAACTCGGCGATGTCGGTCAGTTCGGCCCATGTTTTCGGTGGCGCCAGATCATAGCCGTATTTCGCTTTGAATGCTTCCATTTCAGCCGGATCTTCGAACCAGTCCTTGCGATAGGACCAACCAACAGCATCCCCTTCCGCAGGAATAGCCCAGTATTTGCCAGAGTTGCCGGGATATTCGGCGTAATATTTCACCGTCGCCGGTGCCATCACCTCACCCAGATTGTTCTCTTTAAAGAAATCCGTGAGATCCACATAATGCCCGCCCTCGGACGCGGCACCGAGCCACTGACTGTCGCCGACGATCATGTCATAGGCACTGCCGCGGGCGTTAAATTCCGTGAATGCCTTGGTCTGAAAATCCGCCCAAGGGGTGGTTTCCACCGTCACCGAAATGCCGGTTTCCTCTTCGTATTCATTCACAAGTTCTTGCAGAAAGTTGGCAGGATCCCACTCCGCCCAGAAGATCACCAGATCTTCGGCAGCGGCGGACGTCGCCATCAGAGCCGAGATCGCGGCCCCGGCAAGCATGCCAGTCATTTTACGTTTCATAAGTTTTTCCTCCCAAATGTGCAGTGATCTACTGGCGGTTTTTCCACCGGTTTTAATTCTCAATTCGCCCTGTTCCACGGTCTTCCGGTCTGCTGCGGAATTAAAGGGTATTTGTCTCCCACGTTACTTTTGGTAATACCAGTTAAGGGATCGAGTCAAGAAATTGTTTTCGACCTTCACCCTCTCCAATTTCGCAGAGAAATACGTTATTTTCCTTATATTTTATTTGGAATTCACTCATTCCTGCCGGCGGAGCTGCGGAGATTTTCTAAAAACAGGGCTTTACGACTCGCCCCGATTTCGCCCATTCTGGCCGGACCAGATGCAATCCACAGGAAAGAAAACACGCGGAACGGGCGCGGGTCTTTTTAGAACTACTTTTGGTTGAAGCGGGAGGGTTTCAATTGTCAAAACTGTATCTTGTCGGAACATTCGACACGAAATCCGAAGAACTCGAGCATCTCGCGACCCTGCTGCGGCGTGGCGTGTTGCCCCTTGTGACGGTCGATCTCTCGACCCAAACCAGCGCGGATGCTGCAGATTTTTCAGCTCGCGACGTTGCCGCGCATCACCCGAAAGGTGCGGACTATGTTTTGGGCGGTAGTGATCGGGGACATGCGGTTCAGGCGATGGGAGAGGCGTTTGCGCGGTTTTGCAGCACGCGCCAGAAAGACATCAGCGCGATTATCGGGATTGGCGGCGGCGGTGGCAGCGCGATGATCTGCGAGGGGCTACGCGCACTGCCCTATGGCCTGCCCAAACTGCTGGTCAGCACGCTCGCTTCCGGTGATATGGCGCCCTACATTGGCAGTACGGACACGATTGTCGTTCCGTCTGTCACTGATCTTGCAGGCCTAAACCGGCTTAGCCGGAATATTCTGCACAACGCCGCACAGGCCTTGCTGGGGATGACATCCAGCCCCTATCTGCGCCCGATTGTAGAGAAAGAGTCGCTTGGCCTGTCCATGTTTGGCGTGACCACGCCCTGCGTGACCCAAATCACCGCGCAGATGAAACATCATTACGATTGCGTTGTTTTTCATGCCACCGGCACGGGCGGGCGCACATTGGAGAGCCTGCTTGACAGTGGCTATCTAAGCGGGGTGATGGATATGACCCTGACAGAAATCGGGGATGAGTTGGTGGGCGGCGTATTGCCGTCAGGCCCAGAGCGGCTGGATGCGGTGGCGCGCGCGCGCAAACCTTGGGTCGGGGCTCCGGGTGCTGTGGATATGGTGAACTTCTGGGCACCCGATACCGTGCCAAAGGCTTTTGCGGACCGTCTGTTTTACAACCACAACGCCAATGTGACGCTGATGCGCACAACGCCTGATGAAAACGTACACATCGGGACGTGGATTGCGGCGAAACTGAACAAATGTCGTGGACCTGTTACCTTGCTACTGCCCGAAGGCGGGGTTTCGGCGCTCGATATAACAGACGGGCCGTTCCACGACCCCAAAGCCAGCGCCGCGCTGTTTGAAACGCTCGCAGCCAAGTTCAAACAGACCGCGCAGCGCAGATTGATCCGCCTGCCCCACCACATAAACGATCCAGCATTTTCGGCCGCCGCCGTGGATGCCTTTCAATCCCTGCAACAGGACCAATAGCTTATGCCCTATTTCGACCGCGCCAGTATTCTGAACAATTTCAACACTATGATTGCCGAAAACCGGCCCATAATCGGGGGTGGCGCTGGTTCAGGACTGTCCGCAAAATCCGAGGAAGCCGGCGACATTGATCTTATCATTATTTACAATTCAGGCCGTTATCGCATGGCGGGCCGTGGTTCGGCGGCCGGATTGCTCGCCTATGGCAATGCCAATGAAATTGTCAGGGAAATGGCCGTCGAAGTCTTGCCTGTAGTCAAACACACGCCGGTTCTTGCAGGCGTAAATGGCACCGATCCCTTCATCCTGATGCCCCAGTTTCTGGCAGAACTGAAGACGATGGGGTTTTCAGGTGTACAGAACTTCCCCACCATTGGCCTGTTTGACGGCATGATGCGCCAGAGCTTTGAAGAAACTGGCATGGGCTACGGGCTGGAGGTGGATATGATACGACAAGCCCACGACATCGACCTGCTGACCACCCCTTATGTGTTCAACCCCGACGAAGCGATCGCGATGACAAAGGCCGGTGCGGATATCATCGTGGCTCATATGGGGGTGACAACCGGCGGGGCCATTGGGGCGACCTCGGCCAAGTCACTGGACGATTGCGTCACAGAGATCGACGCCATCGCAACAGCAGCGCGTTCCGTGCGCGAAGACGTGATCGTGCTGTGTCACGGCGGCCCGATCAGCATGCCAGAAGACGCCAAATACGTGCTGCGCCACGCCGACCGCTGCCACGGATTTTACGGCGCAAGCAGTGCTGAACGCTTGCCAGCCGAAACCGCCATCCGCGACCAGATCAAAGAGTTCAAAGCCATCGAAATTACACCAAAAGGATAATTCAAATGCGCGCGACCGACAAATATTTCATCTACCCCAATGACGTAGACAACTTCGGGTTCGACTGGGGGCGCTTGGCTCTTACCACCGCGCCAGAAGTTAATGGCGCCACAAAGTTTTCCGCAGGCGTTGTGTTTGTACCGCCCGGACAGGGCCATTCCCGCCATAACCATCCGGACGCCGAAGAGATCATATTCGTGATCAGCGGCACCGGTGAACAAATGGTGGAGGACGAAAACGGAACGCCGGACACCCGCGCCGTCAGCGCCGGTTGCACCATATTCGTGCCCGACAGTCGCTTTCACTCCACGCTCAACACCGGCGACACGCCGATGCAACTGTTTGTGGTGTATTCTCCCACCGGCCCCGAAAAAATGCTGCGCGAGGCACCGGATTTCCGCATCATCCCGAAAGAAGACCTTAAGGCTAGCTGATATGACACAACCCGATCTCGACTACAGTTTCTCCCATCTGGATGCGTTGATGGAGCAGGCAGGGCTCGACGCGCTTCTGGTGACGTCAAAGCATAACGTGCGCTACCTGCTGGGGGGCTATCAGTTCATCTTCTTCTCTGCGATGGATGCCATTGGCCACAGCCGCTATCTGCCGGTCTTCGTCTACATCAAAGGTGCTGTCGAAAAGACCGCCTATGTGGGCAATAAGATGGAAGGCGGCGAGCATGAGAACCACCCCTTCTGGCCACAGCACATCTATACCATGTCCTGGACCAGCCTTGATTCCACGCAACAGGCACTGGAACATCTGGACCGGATGGGCATCAGCGCGGGGCGGATCGGGGTGGAACCCTCTTTCCTGCCGATGAACGCCGCCGCTGAAATTGCCGCACAGATGCCCCAAGCGACACTGTTTGACGCCACGACCGTGCTGGAAGAACTCCGCGCGGTGAAAACAGAGCGGGAACTGAAACTTCTGCGTCAAGCATCAGAAACCATAACCGCATCCATGCAAGCCACCATTCAGGGCGCGAAACACGGCGACAGCAAGTTCGAGATTATCGAGCGTCTGCGTCAGGAAGAAACCAAACGCGGGCTGATGTTTGAATACTGCCTGCTGACCCTTGGCAACAGCCACAACCGCGCAGCATCAAGCCAGACCTGGGCAGAGGGCGAGGTGCTTTCGATTGATTCCGGTGGCAATCTTGACGGTTACATCGGTGATATTTGCCGGATGGGGGTGCTGGGTGAACCCGACAGCGAATTGCAGGATCTGCTGGCCGAAGTCGAAGCCACCCAGCAAGCCGCTTTCGCCAAAATCCGCGCTGGCGCAACAGGGGCCGAAGTGATCGTCGCCGGCGAATCCTGCCGCAAAACCCAACCTAACGCTTCTTGCACCGATTTCTTTGCTCACGGGATGGGGCTGATCAGCCACGAAGCCCCGTTCCTGATGACAAACCACCCCGTCGCCTACGAAAACCGCGATGCGGATAAGCCATTGCGCACAAACATGATCCTGTCGGTGGAAACCACAATGCTCCACCCCACGCGCGGCTTTATCAAACTTGAAGACACGCTCTGCGTAAAAGACGAAGGCTATGAACTATTTGGCACCGAAGGCCGTGGCTGGACCATCGGGAACAGCTGACAGTCGCATGCTCTTTTTGGGTCAAATATCCTCAGGGGGCGCGGGGGCAGAATGCCCCCGCTTTAAGGATCACAACTCTGATTTGCGCTGCTTGATCATATTGCGCGCAATCACAAGCTGCTGGATTTGGGTCGTGCCCTCGTAAATCCGGAACAGCCGCACATCGCGGTAGAAGCGTTCGATTGCGTATTCGGACATATAGCCCGCACCGCCGTGGATTTGCACTGCGCGGTCCGCAACCCGACCGACCATTTCGCTGGCGTACATCTTGCAACAGGCCGCATCCGTGGTAACCACCTCGGCGCGGTCCTTGGCGCGGGCTGTTTCGAGCACCATACAACGGGCGGCAAAAGCCTCGGCGCGGCTGTCCGCCAGCATGGCCTGCACCAGTTGGAACTCGGCAATCGGCTGGCCGAACTGCTTGCGCTCCATCGCGTAATCCAGACTGTCCGCGATCAACCGCTCTGCGGCGCCGACACAAACTGCCGATATATGCAGCCGGCCGCGATCTAGGACCTTCATGGCCGTGCGGAACCCCTGCCCCGTCTTTTCACCAAGAACGGCGGATGCGGGAACGCGGCAGTCCTCAAACACCACATCGCTGGTCAGCGATCCCTGCTGCCCCATTTTTTTATCCACGGACCCGATGCTTAGTCCCGGCGTGCCTGCTTCAACCAGAAAGGCGGTGATGCTGCCCTCGGGATTGTCCGGATCCTCTGTGCGGGCAAATACGGTGAACAATCCGGCGTGGGGCGCGTTTGTGATGTAACGCTTGGTCCCGTTCAGAATAAAACCATCCCCGTCCCGCTTTGCCGACGTCCGCAAGGAACGGGCGTCCGAACCGGCTTCGGCCTCGGTCAGGGCGAAAGAGGCGATCATCTCGCCACTGGCAAGCTTTGGCAGATAATGCTGCTTTTGCGCCTCGGTCCCGTCCATGATCAGCCCCTGTGAGCCGATCCCGTTGTTTGTCCCGAGCAATGAGCGAAACGCCGGAGAGGTCCGGCCCAGCTCAAACGCCAGATTGACCTCTTCTTCCATGTCGAGCCCCAACCCGCCGAATTCTTCGGGGATAGACAGGCCGAACAAGCCCAGTTCGCGCATCTCGGCGCGTATGTCTTCGGGAATGGTGTTGGTCTCGGCGACCTCGTCCTCGCGGGGCACCAGCCGTTCGCGCACGAACCGCTGCAACGTGGATTTCAAAAGGTCGAAAGTTTCAGTGTCTAGCGCCATAGGGTCCTCGGTTGATCAGGGTTCGCCGCAGTCTCTCGCAGCATAGCGTGTGTAGCACCGCTGGCTGGCAACTGGCTACATATTTGCGCCAAACGGCACTACCCTGCCGCGAATGACGCTGCGCCATAAGAAAAGCCCGCAGCACGGAGCTGCGGGCTTTGGGGAGGGTTCGATTACCCGGATGGGAGGTTATCCAGCGTAATCAAGGTTGAATTTCTCTACACCGATGGAGGCGCCGATACCTGTTGTACCGGAAAATGCAGCCGGTTGCAGAGCGAAGGAGCGGTCAAGACCACCGACCAGCACATGGCCACCGCCGCCAGCGCCAATAGAGGCATCTGCTGTCGCGCCGATGAAGTTACCTTCCAGACCGCCAGCTTCCAGACCCGAGGTCGGTGCAAATACGTACCATACCATTGTCTCGACCTTCTGGGCTGTCAGATCGACGCCAACTTTGGTCGCTGTGCCTACGTAATGTTCCACATTGCCTGTTTCAGCGGAAGTATAGGAACAATCGAACTTGGCTTTGGAGAACACGATCAGGTTTTCGCGGTCTTCCTGTTCACAAATCAGCTCACCCACTTGAACCTTGTTATCCCAGTTCATCGGGGCCTGCAGTTCGGTTTTGGTCGACTCTTCTGCGGTCCCGCCGTCGGCAACGGCAACGAGCGGCATGGCTGCGGCGATCAGGGTTGCGGTGGCTGTTTTAGCGAATGTGCGTGTCATTTTATTTCCTTTTTTGTTGCAAGTTATCTGCTACAGCGAGGTAACGTGCGCCATGCTGAAAGGTTCCAGACTTTCTCAGAAAGAAATCCGTGCCAACAGCGACCAGCGGAAATCCTCCGATGGGGAGGCTCGATTTTTAAATGCTTTCCTTGCAAGAGACTCTGTGACATAAAGGCGTTGTGAGCCGTCTTTCACACGTTCCGTTCTTCTTCTTTGTTGCAGACGCCGGTACCGACTAGAGACCCGACTGCACCAAGCCACCACATTCCGTGGGTGGTATACAATTAGGAGAATTACGATGGCTAATGGCACCGTAAAATGGTTTAACGCAACTAAAGGTTTTGGCTTTATCGAGCCTGAAGCCGGTGGCGCAGATGTGTTTGTACACATTTCCGCAGTTGAGCGCGCAGGTCTGTCCGGCCTGAACGACAACGACAAAGTAACATACGAAATCGAACAAGGCCGCGACGGTAAATCCTCCGCTGGCCAACTGGCGATGCAAAACTAAATCGCTTGGGCGGCATCGACCGTCCTACTGATTTCAAACGCCCGCAAGTCTGACTTGCGGGCGTTTTTTGATGTGTTCAGTTTTTGGCGAACAGTTACCGTTTAGCCCACGAACTCGACACTCTGTATCGTGCCCCCATCATTCGAAGTTTCCGACAACCGGCTGCCAAGTTGGGCCGCGGCCGCTGACATCAACATCTCTCCCAGACCTGTATCGCGTGTTTCCGCAGATGCCGCATTACCGCGCCCGATCCCGTCATCGCGACAGGTCAGTTTCAGATGTATTTCGTCGATCCGTTCGAGGATAATATCAACCTGACCGGAGCGATTTCCGGGAAAGGCGTGTTTAATGGAATTGGCGAGAAACTCGCTCGCGATCATACCAATGGCCGATGCTTTTTGCGCATCAAGGGGCGATTCAACGCTTTCTACTTTCACTGTAACATGGTCCGGCGCTACATCCTTTAACAGAGTAGCGACCCTTTCAAGATAGCACCGCGCCTCTACGTGATTGCTGCCCCCCCGCCCCATGAGTTCGCTATGGAGCGACGCGACAGAACCGATCCGACGCTCGATCAGGCGGAGCACCTCAAGGGACTGGGGGTCTGTAATCTTACGTGAGGCGACGCGGGTGATGGAAGCAATCGTCTGGAGCGAATTTTTGACGCGGTGATCCATTTCACTGCGCAAAGCCGCCTCGGTGCGCAGTTTCTTGCGCAATTCAAGCTGGGTCACGACCTGTTTTGACAGGGTTCGAAGAGCTTGGCGCTGAAATTCGGTTAATTTGCGTGGCTTTGTATCCAAGACACAAAGCGTCCCGATCGGCATCCCGTTCGGTGCCACCAGATTGGCCCCCGCATAGAAATTCACCCGCGGATCGCCTGTATGTAGCGGATTGTCGAGCGTGCGTGGATCGGCTGACATATCCTCGACCTCCAGAAACCCTTCTTCAAGGATCGCATGGGCGCACACCGACTGGTCCAAAGGCGTTTCTTCAGGCGCAAACCCCACGCGCGCTTTAAACCATTGACGGTCACCATCGACGAGACTGATCAGAGAAACCGGCACATCACAGATGTTTGAGGCCAGCTCTGCAATATCGTTGAAATCGACCTCGGCCTCAGTGTCGAGCACTTCGTAGCCACGAAGCGTTTCAAGACGTTTTTCTTCTTTGGAATACTTAGGGGGTATAATCGGCTTGTTCCTTGGCAGAGATTAAGGCTGGGGCAGCGCCGGTACGCAGGGTGCTAGATCATGTAGGATAATGGTTCAAACTTGCCATATGTATTAACACCTTTAGGGAAGAGCGATGCAGATTACCAGCTTTGCGTAGCGACACAAATCTTGTGCCCCGCCCTGCGGGGTGTTCGGCGGCGTCAAAGCTGGCGTGTAAATCGTTCAGGTGCGTGCGTTAAATCAGGAATTCCGCAATCGCGGCATCGTTGGTAATGTCCCGCAAATCAAACCCTTCGCTGCTGATGCGGCGATCCAGTTCGATGAAATTTTCGGGGGCATCGGTTTCAATCCCGATCAACACAGTCCCGAAATTGCGTGCCGATTTCTTCAGATACTCAAACCGTGCGATGTCGTCTTTTGGGCCAAGCAGACCGAGGAAATCCTTCAACGCACCGGGTCTTTGTGGCAACCGCAGGATAAAATACTTCTTTAAGCCTAGGAATTTTTGCGCCCGTTCTTTCACTTCTGGCAACCGCTCAAAGTCAAAATTGCCACCGGAGCTGACGCAAACAACCGTCTTGCCTTTGATTTGATCCGCAATATCCGCCAGAACGTCGATAGACAAAGCGCCTGCCGGTTCCAGCACAATCCCTTCGATATTCAACATCTCTATCATCGTGGTGCAAAGCCGGTCTTCTGAAACGGGAAAGACCTGATCCGGCGAACAATGTTTCAGTAGAGCAAAGTTCCGGTCCCCGATCCGCGCAACCGCTGCACCATCCACAAAATTGTTCACCTTTGGCAGGGTCACTTGCGCCCCCTCCTGTAAGGCGGCCTTCAGGCTCGCCCCGCCAGCAGGTTCGGTGAACAGCAATTCAGGCGCATCCGGCATACCACTGTAATAGCGCGTGATCCCCGCAGACAGACCACCTCCACCCACCGGCAAGACCACAAGATCGGGACGCATCGGCATTTCTTGCGCGATCTCTACCGCAACAGAGGCCTGCCCTTCGATGACATCCTCATCGTCAAACGGGGATAGGAAATGGGCGGCTTTTTCGGCGCAATAGGCTTGGGCCTGCGCCAGCGTGTCGTCAAAATAGTCACCACTTAGGATGATCTCGACGTTATCACCGCCAAAAATTCGTGTCTTTTCAACCTTTTGGGCAGGCGTGGTCACTGGCATAAAGATTACACCCTGCACGTCGAAGTGGCGACATACGAAAGCCATGCCCTGAGCGTGATTTCCAGCGCTTGCACAGACAAATGTCTTTTGTTCGGGCTTCACGGCAAGTGCTTTGCGCAAGGCGTTAAACGCGCCGCGAATTTTGTAGGAACGCACCGGCGAAAGATCTTCCCGCTTTAGGTAAATATCCGCCCCGTATTTCGCTGACAGATGCGCATTATGTTGCAAGGGTGTTTGTGCAAACAGGCTGCGCATCTGTGCGCAGGCCTGCTGTGCCGCGTCCCGAAAATCGCTCATGATAGCTGTCCTTTATCCTGTCCGCTTCCTAGCGTAACAGGCCGTACAGGACCAGAGCAGTTCACCCTTTGTTGAGCCTGATGCGCCTATTGATCGATCCGCGAGGCCATTATCGCAATGGCCTTTTGATAGACGGTCGCCGCGTTCCATTGCTTGATCACCGCAAAATTCGGCTGGCCGGGCTGATACCCCTGCCCCGGACGCCACCCCTTTTGACGCAGGAAATTCGCGGTAGAAGCCAGCGCGTCGGTCTGGTTGTAAAAATCAACCCGCCCGTCGCCATTTCCGTCAACCCCGTAGGTCAGGGCATTGCCAGGCAGGAATTGCGTGTGCCCCAGCTCCCCGTGTTTCGCCCCTTTGGTATTAGCAGTGATTGCACCGCGATCTACCAGTTTCAGCGCACCGATGGCATGGGGTTTGAAAAACTCTGACCGACGACAATCATACGTCAGTGTTGTGATTGCCGAGACGACATTGGATTTCCCCATGAAGCCACCAAACCCCGTTTCCATGCCGTGAATGGCGATGATCACCCCCGCAGGCACCCCGTAAATCCGCTCCAGCGCAGAGAACACCTGCGGGTTTGCAGCCTTGCGCCGCCGACCCTGACTGACGATCGTGTTGGCACCGCGAATTTTCATAAATTTGTCGAGCGAATAGCGGAATGACTTTTGGTTGCGATCCGCCGCTATGGTTGAACTGGCATAACGCGCTGCTGCTAAAGCCTGCAAACCGCGTTGTTTTACGCCTGCTTTCTGTGCTTCACGGGCAAATTCCGCCTTCCACGCATTAAATCCCGCACTGGTGTTGCCACATGAAGCGGCCAATGCAGGTGCTGCGGCTCCTAGGGCCAATCCAAAAACTGCGCAACGCAGGGACGTGTTGGTAAAAGCGCGTAAATTCATGAAAACATTTCCTTTCGGTCTATGTCTCCATAATAGTCCTTGCAGGAAAACGGGCAAGTTTTTCGTGACGGGTGGCGCCCCGATCGACAACCCGCCCCTAAGCAAGGTCGAGGTAAATCGCTTCTTCTAGTGTTTGCAAATCCGCATCTGTGTTTGCGAAGACGCCCTTCAAAAGAACCGTGTCCGTGTCGTTATAATGGATTTCAACACCAGCGGAGGTTTCAAGGATAGTATAGGACGCGACGTCTGCAAGGTGAATACCATCCTTTACGACGTTGAAATCTTTCACGGTATCTTGTCCATCACCATTGGAAAAAACAAAACTGTCCGCCCCGCCGCCACCTTTTAGAACATCATTACCCGTACCGCCCTCTAGGGTGTCACTGCCTTTGCCCCCGATCAGTCGATCACGCCCGTCGCCGCCAAACAACATATCTCCGCCATTGCCGCCGTTAACACTGTCCGCACCTTTGGCGCCTTCAACGAAGTCACTGCCAGAGCCCGCCGAGATGATGTCCGCCCCTTTGCCGCCGTAGATTTCATCGCCGCCCTTATAGCCGTAGATCGTGTCGTCACCGCTCAGCCCGAAAACAATGTCATCCCCGCCCGAGACCGCTTCCCCTTGGGAGTCTTCGTAACCGCCGCTGCCGATCAGATCGTGACTGATTGTACCGGAAATGACCCCGTCAGCCGGTTTTGCCCCGATAAAATGCTCGGCTGAGAGTTCCGCTTGGGACACGTCCAACAAAGTCAGCGATTTGCTTCCACCAAGGGAGATTTGCAAATCGTCCCACGCCCCGTCGCCGTCCGCATCGACCTTGGTTATGTTGGCCGAAATTTCTGCCCAGCCTGACAGTCGGCCGGCCAGATCAATCCGGTCTTCGGACGTATCAAAATCGCTGATAAGGTCCTGCCCCTTGCCGTTGCTGACAAAAACGTCGTTGCCGCTGCCACCATGAAACTGGTCATAGCCACGAGCACCATACAAGCGGTCATTGCCGGATCCACCAAACATGTGATCCACACCGTTAGACGCCTTTAGAACATCGTTCCCTTGCTGTCCGAACAGAAAATCGTCCCCGGCCTTACCGATCAGCGTGTCATTTCCAAATCCCCCATAAAGAAAATCGTTCGACAACTTCGTACCGATCAGCTTGTCATCCCCTTCGTAGCCGAAAGCAGAGCCGAGCAGTTCCTCCGTGTCAAACGCAGCCTCTTCGTAGTCGCTTTCGTAGGTTTCGTTGCGCAGGCGTCCTTCGATCAGCGTCACATTGATCCGGTCATCCCCAGCCAGAGCCGCATTTGTCTCCCCTTGGGAAAAGGCATTCATCCCGTGCGCGTAAGAGTGTTGGTGCAAAAACCGCAGCGAGCCGTCCTGATCGATCACCACGAAATTGGAACCACCTGCCTCGGCTCCGGGGAACCAGCCGATGCCGATGTCATTGTTTGCGAACCATTCATACATTGTCACAAACAGATCGACCACATTATTACCGCCGCTGTAGTCGTCGACCAGACCGGTCGCATTCGTTTCGGTGATCAGAACATCATCGCCTTCAAGCAGCGCGAAATGGGTTTCCAACATTTCGGTCAGTTCTTCTGTGGACGTGGCGGCGTTGGTGCCGACCCAACCGGGGTACAAATGGGCCGACCAGATCAACGCATCCCCTACCGACTGAGAGATGTAATCCAACGCTGATAGTTCGGTTTTAGCGTTCACTTCGGTGTTTGCCAGCGTGGAGAAATCGCCAGAGTAGCCCCAGCCCCCGACCAACACCCGCGCGTCTGATTGGTCTTGGATCAAGTCGGACAATTCGATCATGTGATCCGCGTATAGCTTTACAAAATCGGCGTAGACATACCCTTCCCCATCACCGTTTTCCTTGATGCTGCGGCGATAGCCAGCCGGTTCGTTGGCCAGTTCCAACCCATAGACCGCATCCGCAATCTCGGGCTGTTTGTCCAGCCAGTCCAATAGCGATGACCAGCCGGATTTCAGATCTTTGAAGTTTTCTTCCAACGCCGCGTAGGCTTGTGTGTTGGTCAGGCTTTCATGCCCCCAAGGCGAGCCACCGTTGCCGATATTTTGCGCATCGCCGCTTCCTAACACAAAAGTAATCTCAAACCCTTGCGCCACTGATTCTTCCAGAAATGCCTGATATTCGGGATGAAGATTACCGTTTTCGTCAAAAGAGAACTCGTTAAACAGCATCCGCAGGTTGTTCACTTCCGGCAGGGATTCCCGCAGCTTTTGCGCAAACTGGCGCGGTTCACCGTCCATACCCATCGGGATTGTCTGGTATTCACTTTGCCACGTGTAATGTTTAGAATTTTCCGCAACATTCAGTTCATAAACGGATTTTCCGGTGTCTTTATCAATCGTCGCCCGATCTATCGCGATTTGATCCGCTGCTATCACCTGCAAGTTGATCATGTTCACTTCGGAAGTCATCGCACACAAATCCTTTTACATTACTGACACGCCGAACGTCCGGTTCGACGGTTACTCTGGCATCCGGACACAGCACTATTCCGCGCCTGTCCCATCCGCCCGAAATGCAGGACAAACTGGGCAGAATTGCGGCCAAACAAAGTCGTTAAAAATTGAAAACAGCCCAATTTTACGCATTTTTTCGGGGTAAACGGTTGGAAATAGCACAATTTCGCGCAAATTTAAAATTGCCGGTATCGTGTGCGGCGCACTTTCAGGGCACTGGGCATCTTGGGAACACTTTAATGTATCAGATGAAACGATAGGCTGCTGCACTGCTCCTTGGGGCATTTGGCAATCAATGCATCGCGCAGCCTAAGGTTGGCCCTGATCTTGGTGATGCTGCAAATTTCAGTCAGGGTTGGCGGCCGGATATTCTGGACGGGACTGCCGAAATCCCCGTACGTGACTTTCGCGACACCGTGCACTGGTCCGTGGTTGAAAAAGACGATGGACGGTTTGATTATCGCGGGTGGCGCGGTGCCTATCCCGGGATTTTGCGCGCGCGCACTGGATATGAGCCTTTTTATTAACGCCTACCACCCGGCCTATGACGGTGGAGAAACCGCACATACGGACGCAGCGGTAGCCGCCTTCGGGCGTTACGCAGCCCGCACCGTTGCGCAATATCCCAACATCCGTTCTGTTGAAGTCGGGAATGAGTTTAACGGAAATGATTTTGTCAGCGGCCCCGTGCGCACACCCCATCTTGGTGCGCGGGCGGGTTACTATTTGGCGTTGCTGAAATCTGTGTATGAAAATGTCAAAGCGCAAAACCCCGACATCCGCATTGTCGGCGGCGAGGTTCATTCCATCCCAGTCGGCTATCTTGCGATAGACCTACGCCAAGGGCGCTGCGGCGTACACCGATGCGCTGGCGCTGCACACATATGACACACCCGCAGAACATTTGCAGCGTCAAATCAATGTGCTGCGCCGCCTTCCCGAAGCAAAGACCATCCCGATCGAGATCACCGAATTTGGCACATTAGACGCAGAAAACGCCCCCGGTTTCCTGCTGCGCAACTATTGTCAGATGGCTCTGTCCGGCGTGGATCGCGCGGTCTGGTATCCGATGCACCCACGGGGCGACGGGTTGGTGCCGGTTGTCGACGATGCTGGCAGGCCCACTCCGACCGGACGTGCCTTCGGGTTTGCACAGACGGAATTTTCCGGTCTTCCGGTAGAGCCGATCCAGCCGGATCCTTTTACCTACGGCTGCCTGTTTGATCAGCGTAAACTGGTGATCTGGGGAGAGCCCCGCGAGATTGGCATCCCGCCCGCCCTTACGGCGTTTACGGCAACCGGACTGCTCCTCGATCAGGGGAACCTGTCCCTCTCCCCCATTGCCCCGCTAGTTATTATATCCAGTGAACCTTTGCAGATGGCACGAGATATAACGCTCACACCGCAGCGCCTTCTCGCTGATAGCTTTCACCAGTTGGATTATCCAAAACTGGGGGCTTTGCCGGCCAAATCGGTCTGGCAGAACAGCATCCTCCACAATGGAACCGAACAGACCTTTCAAACCATGCCCGGACAAGAGCGTCAGGGCGTGCCTTGGGTGCCCTACCTCGGCCACGCGGATTTCCCTGATCTGCGGCTGGCAGCAGAGTTCCTTGTGCCGACCCAAAAGGACGGCAGCGATGTAAGCGTCGTGCAAAGCTACACAGCGCCATACGACGTAGCCGTTTCAATAGATGCCCGCTGGAAGGTCAGCAGCAAAAGCGAAGACGGGATAGGCCTTGTCATCCTTGTCAACGACACCCCGATCATGGAGCAGCAGGTCAAGACCGAGCTGCATATCAAGGATCGCCACATTTTTTTTAAACGGGGTGACAGACTGCGTTTCAGTATCAGTCCCAACGACACTCCTTGGGTCGACTACACCGAACACCGCATCCGCCTTTCGGCAGATATTTTCCCTACGTCGGAATTGTTACGCACCAAATAGAATTACCACAGTCTGGCACCCTAATCGTTAATGTCAAAATACCCTCATAATTCCGCCTCTCTTGTTGCCTAATCTGGGGTAAATCATTTCTAAGCACCAAAGGTAAACAGTTCATGAATTGCGCGCGGGGGGTCATTATTAACGACTTTAGTCTTGCACGAGGTGGGGCCACGGCACTGGCATTGCTTTCTGCCAAACTGTTTCGCGCGCGGGACGTCCCTGTCACCCTGTTTTGTGGCGATGATGCGCGCCACACGGCGATTTCCGATCTCGGCGTGGATATTGTTTCGGTGGGCGGTAAACCATTGTTGGAACAGGGAAAGCTACACGCGATGGCGAGCGGGCTTTACAACATCAGGGCCAAATCCGCGCTGGAACGATTGATCCGCGAACGCGATACAGACGACACAATTTATCACGTTCACGCCTGGTCCCTGATCCTGTCGCCGAGTATTTTTAGCGCATTGAAATCTGTGGCGCCCCGTGTGGTGATCCATTCCCACGACCAGTTTCTTGCCTGTCCAAACGGGGTGTTTTATGACTTTCAAAAGCGCATATCCTGTGATCGCACGCCACTGGGTCCGGCCTGTCTTGCGACCCAATGCGACAAACGATCTTATGTCCAAAAGGGCTGGCGCGTGTTGCGGCAAACCGGTCTTCGCCACGTTCTGACAGACAAGCACAAATGGGGTGCGGTGGTGGCGATCCACCCCAAGATGCAGCACCGTCTGTCGACTTTCGGATGCGGCGCTATGACTCTGAAAACACTGCGCAATCCGCCACCCCTTCACGGCATCGCGCGTAAAAGCCGAGGAGAACAGCGCCTTTTATTTCGTGAGCCGGATGGAACCGGATAAGGGCATTATCGAACTGGCTCGCGCCGCGCGTGCGGCAGATGTGCCGCTAGTGACCGTGGGGGAAGGACCGCTGTCGCAGATGTTCCGAGCCGAGTTTCCAGAGGTGCGGCAGGAAAGTTGGTGCGATGCCCCTCGGCTTGCGGTTTTGTTGCAGGAAGCCCGCGCCGTTGTGATGCCCAGTCTTTATGCCGAACCCTTTGGAATGGTCGCCATTGAAGCACAGCAAAGCGGTCTTCCAGTGATCCTGCCCCACACGGCCTTTTTGGCGGAGGAAATCACAAACCGTGGTCTAGGCTTGGCTTGTAATGTGCTTGACCCGACCGATTTTGCACGCACGTTAACCGAAATGAAAGAGATGCCGGCGCAAGATGTGCGCAGGATCAGTGAAACGGCCTTTGCCAATGAAAACCCCTTTGCGATGACACCGCAGGGTTGGGGCGATAGCCTGCTGTCCATGTATAACACGTTGGTTAATAGGGCCGCCTGACTGCAATGCAGCTCGTCCCGAGCACCCTTCTCGCCCTGCTTCTGGTGGTGATGCTGATGAAACAAGGGCCGCAACAGGGCCTGCACTGGTTTTTCATCATGTCCCCCTTTGGCGCGGCGGCGGCGTTCAATATGCCTGCGGTGGGCGGTGCCTCTATCGGGATCATTGATCTGGGTGGGTTGGTGCTGTTCGCGCTGGTGTTCTCTGGTTCAAACGGTCCGGCGCGGACTGTAGGTACAATGCGGCCCGGACAGCCCGGTTTTTATCTGTTGCTGCTGACAATTTACTGCATTGTCACCACCCTAATTTTCCCGCGTCTCTTTGCCTATCAGACAGAGGTTTTCGGTATTTCCCGTGCGGACAACAAGACCGAGATTATCTCCGTTTTCCTGCGCCCGACCACTGGAAATATCACCCAGTTGTTTCGGTTGATGCTGGACGTTCTGGCCTTCTTTGCAGTGGCAACACTGTTTCGGACGAAACCGGATTTTGACAAAGTTCTCAATGCGATGATCGCCGCGACGGTGGTGAATTTCATGCTCGGCTAGGTTGATGTTCTGACCTTCGCGATTGGCGCGCCTGAATTGCTGGAGCCGATCCGCACAGCCAATTATTCCATGCTGGTGGATCATAAAATGGCCGGGCTCAAGCGGATTATCGGCGGTTTTCCCGAAGCCTCGTCTCTCGGGTTCTATACGCATGGTCTGTTCGGTTTTTGGCCTGTCTGGGCAGCATCGGGCTGGTCGGCACCGCGCTTTACCTGCTGTTTCTGGGTGCGCTGTCACGTGCGCGGATCAAGGACGGTTCAGTCCAGAACACCGCCGTGTTGCACAGCCTGAAAACCGCTTGCCTTGCACTGGTAATTTCGGCCCTATAAACAACGCCGACACCGGATCTGGAGATTTTCTTCTTTGTCCTCGCGGGCTAGACATCAGGACTCGCCCGCGGTGCGGCTTTAGAGTCACGTATTAAACAAAAACGGGCGGCCTCCCCCATTGTTGAGCGAAACGGGGCAATCGCGCAACGGGTCATCCCTTAGACGGTCACGGCGCAACAATAGCCCTTAAAAATATGGGAAAGTTTGACACAAACCTTTTCCGAAGGCACATCATAGGTGGTGTTTCCGCGTAAGTTGTTTTGATTAACGAGTACGAGATTGTCATGTACAATCGCAAGCCCCCATTTGAGGACGGTTTCTTCCCGATGAAGCGGATTGGGGCAGATGATCGGGATATGGTCGACCTGAAACATCTTGCGCGGATGATCTGGCGGCGGCGCATTCTGATCATTCTTTGCACTCTGTTCTTTGGCATTCTGGCCTTTGTTCTGGTCTCCCAGATTACCCCGACCTACAGCGCGCAATCCAAGGTCATGCTCGACCCGCGCGAAAGTCAGGTGACAATCGGCGAGGACGTTGTTTCCGACCTCGACATCAATGACCAGCTTGTCCTGTCCGAAGCGGCGGTGATCCAGTCGAACCTGCTGATTGAAAAGGTGATTGCCGAGATCGGCTTTGAACGCCTCGCGATCCTTGATCCTGCGAACCAGCCACCGGGGCTGAAGGACCGTGTAAAATCCGTGGCGCGGGATTTCGGTTTGATGAAGACGCCCGAACCTCCAACATTGGAACAGGCACTGCGCAGCAAGATCGAATATCTGGTCTACGTCATCCGCAAAAACCTGTCGGTGCGGCGCGAAGGCAAGTCTTTTGTGATTAGCATCACCGCCAAAACCGAAAGCCCGCAGCTCTCGGCACTGCTGGCGCAGACGATTGCGGAAAAATACATCGAACAACAACTGGAAAACCGCCAGAATGTCGCCAAACAGGCCACGGCATGGATTGAGGAACGTCTGAAAATCCTGCGCGCCGAACTGGAAGAGGCACAGGCCGCAGGTGTGCGCAGGCGGATGGCCAATTTGCAGGCGGATGGCACCAGCTTACAAGCGATCTCGCAACAAATATTCGAATTGACCACGAAACTGTCCGAAGCGCAGACAGATCGCACCATGGCCGAGGCGAGGTGCAACTGGCACAGGCCCGCGAACGATCGATCCAGTCCAACATGGAACAAATGCAGCAACGGATGATTGCCATTTCCACCAACGAACTGGATCAGGAGGAACTTCAACGCAAGGTGAACTCTGCGCGGCTGGCCTATGAACAGCTGCTGAACCGGCTGACAGAAACCCGCAGTCAGGAACAGTTGCAAAAGGCGGATGCGCGGATCATTGAACAGGCCACTGTACCGGGGACTCCGTCCGCACCGAAACCCAAACTGATCGCGGTTCTGGGGCCATGTTGGGCATGGCGGTCGGCTTTGGCGTGACGTTTTATCTGGGGTTTGTATCCAAAAGTTACCGCAGCGAGGATGATATCGAAGCGGACACCGGCCTGCCGGTGCTGGCATCCTTGCAAGCGGGCGACTGGGATAATCCGGTCGACAGCTATCTAGACGTGATGTACGCGCCAAACAGTGAATACGCGGAACGCATCCGCCAGTTGCGAACTTCGGTTCTGCTTCAACTGCCTGCGGGAAAGACGCAGAAAATTCTGGTGACATCTTCGACACCGGATGAAGGCAAAACCACCACCACGCTGAACCTTGCGGCCATGATTGCGAAGACCGGAAAATCGGTGATCCTTGTAGATTGTGACCTGCGCCGTTCCGGTCTGGCGCAGCAATTTGGTTGGGATATGGATTACGGTCTGTCGGATTATCTTGAACAGGCGTGCGATCTGGATCAGGCGATTTATTCGGACACCCATATGCCGTTTGATATCCTCACGTCCAACGGGGCCCATGCCCAGACTGTAGATGCGTTGGGGCAAGACAAGCTGGCGGAAATCATGTCCTTGCTAGAGCAGAGTTATGATGTGATTATCATCGACTCTCCACCGGTTCTGGCTGTTGCGGACGGGCTGATGCTGGCGCGTGCTGTGGACAGTCTGGTGTTTGTCGTGCGCTGGAATGAAACGCCGAAACAGGCGGTTAAAAAGGCGCTCGGGATGCTTGGGGATGCCCGCGCGCGGCCAAGCGGTCTGGTGTTCAACATGGTGGACCCGAAAGAATATTTCAGAGAATTTGTCGGGGGCTACGCCTATGAAGAATAACCGTTTCACACCACTTCGCGAACAGGCGGACCTGTCCCGTGGCACGGCAGCAGCGTTGTCTGCCCCTGCCCGATTGCACAGTACGGGGTCGCAGCCGCGCGTGGCGATCATCCACTACTGGCTGGTGGGGATGCGGGGTGGCGAAAAGGTTCTGGAATCCCTATGCCGGATGTACCCGCAGGCGGATATTTTCACCCATGTCTACACGCCCGAAACCATCAGCGATCTGATCAACGGGCATAGCGTCAAAACCACTTCTGTGTCGCGTCTGCCAATGGCGGCAAAGATGTATCAGAAGTACCTGCCCTTTATGCCCCGCGCATTGGAAGAGATAGACCTGACCGGATATGATCTGGTGATCTCAAGCGAGGCTGGCCCTGCCAAAGGCGTCATCGCGCCGCCCGAAGCGCCGCACCTGTGCTACTGCCATTCGCCGATGCGGTATCTTTGGGATCAGTACCACACCTACCGCAATGGCGCGGGGCTGATTACTCGTACGTTGATGCCCCATCTGGCCCATGGGCTACGGTCTTGGGATGTAACCAGTGCGGCGCGGGTGGACGGATTTGTGGCCAATTCAAACCACGTCGCCGCCCGTATCCGCAAATACTGGCGCCGCGATGCATCTGTGGTGCATCCCCCCGTCGCCGTAGAGGATTTCGCACCGGTTCCTGCCAGCGATCGCGGTGACATCTATCTCTGGGCCGGAGAGCTGGCGGCCTACAAGCGCCCTGACATCGCAATAGAAGCGTTCCGCCGTCTTAACAAACCGCTGGTTGTGATCGGTGGGCCGGATAAGACGTGGAAGAAACTCGCCCGCAGCGCGCCGGACAATGTGACATTCCTGGGCAAAGTGCCGTTTCCAGTACTGAAGGACCATATGGCCCGCTGTAAGGCTTTGATTTTTCCAGGAGAAGAGGATTTCGGGATTATTCCGGTAGAGGCCATGGCCTCGGGCCGTCCTGTGATCGCCTATGGCCGCGGTGGGGCGCTCGATACTGTGGTGGATCGCCAAACCGGCCTGCTGTTTCAGGACTGTTCGGTGGACGGGTTGGTGGAGGCTGTGAAAACCTTTGAGGCCGAGAAACTGGACGATCTGGACCCGCAGGCCCTGACCCGTCACGCCGCAAAGTTCGATGAGGCTGCATTTCAGGCGGGTATCGCGCGGAACCTTTCCGACCTTGGCTTTGCCCCGCGTTAGGGTCACCTAGGGCGCTGGCAGGGTAAACAGGTCCACGAAACTTTCGCCCCCCGCGCCACTGTGCAGGGTGATCCGCGCGATTTGCGGATCGCTTTCGCGGTAGGGATCACCGCCGGTGTTCATGTGTCTGGCAAGGCGCGGAAAGCTGCTGCCCGCCACGTGCAAGCGCAATTGATGACCGGATTTAAGGCGATAGGCGATGTGGCGCAGGGAAACCTCGGCGCGGTAAATCTGATCCGTTTGCATCAGTTCAGGCGTATCAAAACCGTTGCGATACCGCAGGCGCAAGGCGCCCTCTTGTATCAAAACCGATTTTCCATCCGGACTCACATCCGTCAACCGCACCACCAGATCGGTGTCCCGCACATCCGTGGATACATGCAACACAGCCCTTAACGGCCCTGCAATATCAAGCGGTTGGGTGAGGGATTCACCGGTGTAAATCAGCAGATCGTCCCGCGATTCCAGCGGGGATTGATCCAGCGGACCGGCGCGGGATTCCGGATCGCCGGTGCAGCAAATCGCCCCGCCAATGGTTGGCACCGGATTAGAAGGATCGGAATGAAATATTCGGGTATCTGTCGCTGAAGAAGGCATTTCGGACAATGCTTTACCCCGCAGGTAAAACCGCTTCCGCTCGGCAGCACGCGGCGGCCAGATTGACGACCCAAGCCAGTCATCGCGGTTCAACACATAGGACTGAAAAGTCGGCTGGGGCGCTTCCGCCTGCCCCTTCAGATGCGCGTTCATAAACGACAGATAAATCCCGTCCAGATCGACCTTCTGTTGCGGGTTTACAGGCACATCGCCGACCGCCCCGCTGGAAAGGGGTCCAGCCATGTCGCAATGGGTCGCCGGAGCAATCAGGAAGCGGCTTTCGGGGTTACCCTTGCGGATCATGTCCAACAGTTGAAAGCTGAACCCGATGCCATAGTCATACCACGTGTCCACCATCAGGGTTGGCACATCGAACCGGTCCCGATCCGAGATATACCCCCAAGTGTTATGAATCTCGGGATCATCAACGCCGCGCAAAAGCTCTTCGAAATCGGTGGCATCCGCGCGGTAACGGGCGACGGCCCCGATCACCGGCAGGGTTTTCAGCGCTTCTGTGTAGTCCAAAGGCGGGGCCTGCATCAGATCGCCTGTCTTACCGCCCTGCCCCTGAAACCAGCCAAAACCGGAGGCAAGGTTCAGGATACCCCCCTCAAAGAAGCCGTAAAACCCGTAGGCGCCCTGCGCGGTTCCGATTGCACCGCCCGCCCCCATCGGGATCATGGCGCGGTGGGCGGGATGGCGTTCTGCGGCCAGCAAGACCTGCGTTTCGCCCAGCGCAGAGCACCCGATCGTGCCCACAACAGGCTGCGCCCATTCCTGCGCCAAAATCCAGTCGAGCGTGGCCACCCCGTCGCCCCGTTCGTTCGGATAGGGCGCAAACACTCCGCCCGATCCATACCGCCCGCGCATGTCCTGCACCACAACAGCGTAGTCATTGGCGCTGAACAGGCGCACCCAATGCAACGCCTCGCCGTAGACCCGCTTGCCATAGGGCAGCCGCACCAGCACCACCGGCTTTTGCGCAGCACCACCTTCAGGCAGGTAGACATCCGTGGCCAGCGTCACCCCATCGGGCATTGCCACCTGATGCTCCTTCACCTTGGTCGCGACCGGCAGTTCGGCCGCAAAGGCGCGGAAGTCCAGCATCTGCTTCACAGGCCGCAAAACTGCGCGTCCCTGTTCTGTAAAGACCAGCGCAGCGCCGATAACACATAAAAGAGCTGCCAGCCGGATCAGGAGGGATTTCAACATGGGGTTACACCTCTCGACCTGTGGGGGCAGTTGTGCCAGTGTCGCCCGAGTGACAGAAACGGCAGGGCAATACCGGTTTGGAAGTGAATATCGATCTTTGGGTCTGGGATCTGGATGCACGGCAGGATGTCGACCTGTCGGTTCTGAGCAGCGGCGAACAACAGCGTGCGCGCAGGTTTGTGCAGCCTTTGCATCAGAACCGCTATGCCGTGGGTCGCGCGACTCTGCGGCACATTCTGTCCCAATACACTGGCAAACCGGCCAGCGGGTTGGCGTTTGACTATGGCCCCAACGGCAAACCGGCACTGGCGGGGGATGTGTTTTTCAACCTCAGTCATTCGGAAAACCAAGCCGCGCTTGCGGTTACACGGGGCTGCGATCTCGGGCTCGACATCCAGCACTACCGTCCCGTAGAGACCGACCTTGCGGAGCGGTTCTTTTCCCTGCGAGAGCGAGAGGAACTTGAAGCCTTGGGCCCAACGCGGTTTGCGGACGGTTTTTTCCGCTGCTGGACCCGCAAAGAGGCCGTCCTGAAAGCCCGTGGAGAGGGTCTTTCGGTAGAGCTGGACAGTTTTGATGTCACCCTGACACCGGACACGCCGCCCCAACTGCTTCGCTATACGCCCGATCCGGCTTGTGTGGACAGTCTGAGCCTGCATCATCTCGATTTCGCACCGGATTTGGTGGGCGCAATTGCGGTGTTCAGCCACGCACGCCCTGTTACAGTTACCCGCCGCTGAACACGGCCCCTACACCTTGCGCGATCTACCTAACGGGCAAGGAAGCCCTCGATCTGTTGCGCCAGTTCGTCCGTGCCGCTGATCTGGCCCTTCACAACCGAAACATCATCAATCGAAACAGTCCGCAGATTGGCCCCCGCGATCTTTTCCCAACCGATAGAGGGCAGAAATCCCTTACTGGTCGGCGTGATCCGCGTCACCACATGCAAGATCGGAAAGCCGAGCGGTTCGGGTCGGTACACGTTCCGCGCTTGCGAGATGTATTCCACAAAGCCTTCCTGTTCTGCTGTCATATCCGTCGCCCGCACACGATCCATCAGGCCAAGCCGTGTGGCGAGCGTCAGCACACCGGATTTGCGCACAATCCGGTAACTGCCAAGCATTGCTGCCAGAGACATCCGTTTCTTACGCACCTGCCGCATCCGGTTGCCCAGCGCATACAGCTTTTCGCGCCGACGCTGGGTTTTATCTGCGTGGATACCAGCGGCATAGCCCGGCTCCCAGCAGTCCTTGATCACCACCCCCGCGATTTCATGCCCTTTGGCCTGCAAATGACGTGCTGCCTCCAGTGCAATATTGCCGTGGACGCAGGCCCCGAACAGCAGATACGGACCTTGGGGCTGATGCGCTTCTATCACTTTGGCGTATTCCGCGGCGATCTCCAGAAAGCTGCGTTCTGATTGGTCGATGCCACGCTGGCCGTCAAACAAGCGCACGCACACCGAGGGGCGGCTTTCGCTGAAATGCTCCGAGGCGTTCAGGATCAGGCTGATGTCGTTGATCGCAATAATCTGCTGCCCCTCCCCGTCGGTGCGGATCGGTTCTACCCGCCAATCGGTTTCAACAGCTTCAGCGCTCGGAGCGATTTGCGGGGCGAGATGGGCCACCAGTTCTTTAATCGTCGGCGTTTCATAGATCGCCGCCACCCCGAGACTGACATTCCATTCCTTGCGAATGCGCGCCACCATGCGCACAGCCAGAAGGGAATGCCCCCCCAGTTCAAAGAAGCTGCGGTCCGTGGGAATGGTCCGGTGTTCCAGCAGCTCCTGCCAGATGGACATGATACCCTGTTCCAGATCACCCTGCGGGTTGGCTGGCTTGGCCGGTTTGGCAGGCAATGCAACCACTTGCCCCGTTGCGGGCAGCGTGGCGGGATCATCTGGCAGCGCGGTCAGCACGCTGATACCTGCCAGCGGTGTGCCCACGCCTTGGTCGCACAGATGCTGCATCAATATTTGCGGCAGGGTTTCCAACGCCATCAACGGGGACGGATTGGCCGTCACATACCCCCAGTGGCCTCGGGTTTGCTGGACGGTCACTGCATTTGCAACAAAGGGATGGGATTGCAGAGCCAGCGCAATCGGATCGTCTGACGCTTGCGCCGATTTCTTGGCGGGTGCTTTGGCCTGCACCAGCGGCAGGCTCCCAAGGGTCAGGTTTCCGGTTTCAAACACATGGGCAAAGCTTTGCTTGATCATCTCCAGCAGTGCTTTAATCGTTTCAGGTTTATAAAGGTTCGGTGCGTATTCGATATTCAACCGCCAGCCAGAGGGCCGCCCCATAATCACAATATCCAGATCACGCGCAGCGCCTGGCGTGAAAGTCGGCTTGGAAACCATAGCGAAAGCGCCGTAGGTCTCATCCTCCATAAACACATGCTGCAGTTTGAAGTTCATAGAAATAAGCGGCGCACGAGAGGCATCCCGCACAGGGTTCACCACCTCTACCAGCTTCGAAAATGGCAGGTTCTGATGGACCAGCGCCCCTTCCACAACGGTTTTGGTCTGAGCGATATGGGTTTTCAGACTATCGGACGCACGGGTCGGCAGACGTAACACCTGATGGTTAATGAACGGACCGATCAGCGGTTCCAGTTCCACATCCTGACGGCCTGCAATGGGTGTGCCAAACAGAACCTCTTCGGCCCCTGTTACACGGTGCAACGCCGCCGAGGTGACAGCAGCCCCCACAACAAACGGGGAAGTCTTGTTGGCTTTGGCCACTCGGTCTATCGCTTCGGCAAAATCATCCTGCAAGGCGACATTAAGATAGGAAATCTCGGTGTTGCGGGCCTTGGGGCGGGGAAAATCGGTGGGCACTTCAAAATAGAGCGCGTCCTTCATCTGCTCACGCCAGTAAGCCGTGTCCTCGTCCAAGACACCAGAAGCAAGGTACTGCCGCTGCCACAAGCTGAAATCGCCATATTGCAGCGGCAGGTCCGGCAGGTCCGGCGTTTTGCCGGCGGCAAAAGCAGCGGCGCTGGTGCCAATTTCACGTCCCATAACACCGATGGAATACCCATCATAAATGCTGTGATGCACAACCGTCATCAGACGGGCCCGATCTGGCCCCGTCATCACAAGTGTCGCACGGATCAGTCCGGTGTTGGACAGATCAAACGGGTAACGGGATACCTCTGCGGCGATCTCTGCCAGCCGCGCTTCTTGCGCTGATCCGCGCAAATCGGTGATGTCCCGCACCTCTAGATCGAAATCGGCATGGTCAAGCACCTGCTGCACAGGGGCACCGTCCTTTTCTACAAACCGCGTGCGCAAAACTTCGTGCCGCGCGATGACCAAACGGTAGGCGCGCTCTAGCGAGGTTGCACAAACAACGCCCTGCACTTCCCAATTGACCGCAACATTCAGAGCTAGATTGCCCGGATGAATCTGGTCGAGAAACCAGAACTGCTGCTGTGTCGTAGACAGTGGAAATTCCGCCACCACCTGTTCCGGATCAAACTGCGAGTTGATTACATTCATTGTACGATCCCCACGGTTCGACGTGCGCCATAGCGGCAGTCTTTTAAAGATAGCGCGGCAGGAACCTTGGGCGCATCCGCCTTACTCGCGCTGTCGGCAAAAGCGGCAAGCGCTGCGATGGTTGGGTGATCAAGCAAGTGTTTGGCTTGCAGGTTCAACCCCGCCTCGGCTAGACGGGCCGCGATGCGGAACACCATGAGGGAATCAACGCCAAGGTCAAAAAGCGTGTCCGTGGTCGAGATATTCCCACGCCCCAGCACGTTCTCCCAGATATTGCGGATCTGTTCTTCAGTCGGGGTTTTGGCCTCCGTTACAGCACGCGCCACTGGTTCAGACGTGATCTCTGGCGCGGTATCAGGGTCCGGCAGCGACTTGCGGTCCAGTTTGCCGTTGGCGGTCTGGGGCAAGGCGTCCAGCGACACATAGGCCTGCGGCACCATATAGTTTGGCAACACCGCAGCGAGGCCTTGGCGCATTTCACCGACATCCGGCGTCGCACCACCGTCCGCGACGATGTAGGCGACAAGCTGTCGGTCCCCGCTGGCGCGGGTCTTCACGTCCACGGCCGCTTTGTGGATACCGTCCAGACCGCGAAGGCGGCTTTCGATCTCGCCCAGTTCGATGCGGAAGCCGCGCAGCTTCACCTGTGTATCAATCCGCCCGAGCACCTCAATCGTGCCAGCAGCAGTCTGGCGCGCAAGATCCCCTGTCCGGTAGAGCCGCTCTGACGTGCCCTTCACGGTCACATTCCGAAATGCCTTCCCAGTCAGGTCAGCGCGATCGAGATAGCCTTTGGCCAACCCGTCCCCCCCGATATTCAACTCCCCGGTGACGCCAACCGGCACTTGTTTATCGTTTGCATCAAGGATCACAAGGCTGGTGTTGGCAATAGCGTGGCCGATAGTGATCGGTTCGTCTGCGGCTACCTTTTCAACCGCAGACCAGATGGTGGTTTCGGTTGGGCCATACATGTTCCACAGCTCTGCCCCTTGCGCCATCAAACGCGCGGCCAAATCTTTTGGCAAAGGCTCCCCACCTGCCAACACCTTCATGCCCGCTTGGGGCGCGAATCCCGCATCCAGCACCATATCCCACAGCGTCGGCGTTGCTTGCATGACTGTAATATCGCCCTGCTGCAAACGATCCACCAACGCGAAACCGTCCAGAACCTGTTCCTTGCTGGCAATGACGCATTTTGCGCCCACGCTGAGCGGCAGGAACAATTCCAGCACCGCAATATCAAACATCACCGTTGTCACGGACAGCAGTGTATCCTCTGCCACCAAACCAGGCTTTTGCGCCATAGAGTTCAGGAAATTCACGACAGCACGGTGCGGAATTTCCACCCCTTTCGGCGTGCCAGTCGTCCCTGACGTAAAGATAATATAGGCGCTGGCTTCGGGATCATGGGACACCTGTGCAGGCACAGCCCCCGCCGTAGCAGACGCCGCATCAATCAAAACCGCACCAGCCGCTGATGCGTAACCCAGTTGCGCGGGCGTATCGGTCAAAACAGCGGCCGCTTTGGCGGTTTCAAGGATCAGCTTCAGTCGCGCTTCGGGTTGGGTCGGGTCAAGCGGCAGATAGGTATGCCCCGCCTTCAGTATCGCGAGCAACCCGACAACCATATCGACAGAACGCCCCATCACCAGACCGATCCGCTGACCCGTTCCGGCGACCTGCGTCTGAATATGGGCCGCCAGCGCATCGCTGTTCTGTTGCAATGCGCGGTAGCTAAGCTGACGTGTGCCGTCCTCCAGCGCAATCGCATCGGGAGATACCGCCGCAGTACGATCCACCAACGTCTGGATCATGGCGCTGCGGTCGTAATCCGCGTAGCTTTGATCTACTGCACCGCCCGCAATTGGTGTGCTCAGGTCCAGATCCCGCACCGCTAGCGCGGTATCTGTCGCAATGCTGCAAAGCACGTGCTCGAAATGGCCGATCCAGCGTTCTATCGTGCCCGCTTCAAAGACATCGCAGTTGTAATCCACGTCGAGCCGCAGCCCGTCCTTGGATTCCACCACGTTAAAGAACATATCAAAATTCGATCCGGCCTTCTTGTTCGGGGCCAGCTTCACCTGCACAGCACCCATATCCAGATCCTCCGGCAGGCTCTCAAGATTGAACTGGATTTCCGTGAGCGGCAAACGGTTCAACGCGCGTGGCACGTTAAGGTCCTGCACCAGCGTCCCAAAGGTGTAATCCTGATGATCAAACGCATCCATGACTGCTCCGCTCACCCGTTTGAGATGATCAGCAACAGTAGCCGCGGGATCGATTGTGGCACGGATCGGAAGCAGGTTCACCGCATGGCCGATCATGGTCGGGTTCTCAAGCTGGGCCTGGCCGCCGGTGGGAACACCAATCACCACATCATTACTGCCAGACAGCCGCCCAAGCGTGATTTGCAACGCGCCGAACAGGGTGCCAAACAAGGTACATCGCTGTTTTGCCCCGGCCTTACGCGCCGCAATCATCAGATCAGAGGATATGAACCGTGTCAGCGTTGCACCGGCAAAGCTGCGCCGTTGGGGGCGTGGTCGGTCACAAGGCAATTCAGGCAGGAACGGAATATCCTGATATTGCGACGCCCAGAAAGCGCGGGTTTCGGACCGTGGCGCCATATTCTGCACGCGGCGGGCGTGGGCTGCGAAAGACGCAGGCTCTGGCAAATCTGCGGCCGCTCCACCGGTTTGCGCGCGGTAAAGGGCGGCGAGTTCCTCAAACAGGATGTTATGGGACCAGCCGTCACAGATGATGTGATGGGCGGTCAGCACCAGCCCGTGCTTATCTTGCCCGTCCTGAACTAACCGCGCGCGGAAAGCAGGCTGTGCCGTCAGATCAAAGGGATAACGGGCCTCTTCATCGGCAACCCGCGCAAGGGTTTCATTAAATGCCCCTTTCGGTGCAGTTGTGACCTCTATCTGCAAATGGAATGGCGCCTGCACCGTGAAATGGTTGCCTGACGCATCAAACACCGCACGCAAAGCATCATGACGCGCAATAATCTGGTCAAGCGCAAAGCTTAGCGCCGCATCATCCAGCGGCCCCTCCAGATCCAGCACAGCCCCTTCGTTGAAACACAACGAAGCACTATCCCCGAGCTGGTTAGTCATCCAGATTTCGCGCTGGCTTTCGGTCAGGGGGAAGGTCTCGTCCCCAGCGAGTCTAGCAGGCACAGCCAAGGGAACCTCGGTGACCCTCCCCTCGCCGATCAGGATGTCCTGCTCTTGCAAGGTCCGCACCGCACGCTCAAAGCTTTCCGCCACGGCGTTGACTTCGGCGTCGCTGTGTTCGGTTGTCAGGAAGCCGCAGAACCCGTCCATCAGATGGACCCCGTCAAAGCGCATCAGCGGATAAAGCAGCGTCGCGCGGGGATCAAAGCCGGTGACATTAAGGACGATCCAGCTGGAATGGCCCGTAACCAGCTCTGGCAGACCGCGACTGACCAGAAATGCGTTCATCCGTTTGCGCAAACCGATCGCCCGCGCGGCAGTGTCTTTCCACAAACGCTCGCCGTGGTTCTCCATATGCTCCAGCGTGGCATCAACCGCCGCCAGTACCAGTGGATGACGCACGAAAGTCCCTGCCACATAGGTCGGCGCGACTTCCGGTTTGCTGTCATCGCCATAGCTCCAGTACCCGCCATCAAGCGCATCAAGAAAGCGCGCGTCCCCTGCAAGCACGCCAACGGGCATACCGCCACCGACAACCTTGCCATAGGTGGCCATATCACCCTGAATACCCCATTCACCCTGCACACCTTTGGCATGTGTGCGGAACCCTGTGACCACTTCGTCAAACACCAGCGCTGTACCGGAGTTCTTGGTCAATTCACGCAAAGCTCGCACAAATTCAATGGGTTGCATCTCGGGGTGACGGCTTTGGATCGGTTCAACAATGACCGCCGCGATGTCTTTGGCGTTCTCTTTGATCCAGTCGAGCGATGTTTCGGCCCCATACGGCAGCACCACCATATTGGACAGGCTACTGCGCGGAATACCAGACGCCAGTGGCAAAGCCGTAGGCGCACTGCCACGGGCGTTGCCCTTGATCAGCACCTCGTCAAACTGGCCGTGGTAATCATTTTCAAAGATCACAACCTTATCGCGCCCCGTCACGGATCGCGCCAATCGCATGGCGGCCATCACCGCGTCAGAACCGGAGTTGCAGAATGTAACACGCTCGTGCTCCACCATACGAGCGAACCGTTCCGCCACGGCCCCTGCGATCTCGGATTGCGGGCCGATGGGATAGCCCCGCTCCATTTGCGCCTTTACCGCACGGCTCACAAATTCGGGCGAGTGGCCGAAGGCGGTTTGCCCGCCAGATCGGCGATTGCCGGAATTCCGTCAGTAAGCTGCGGAAGGTCAGGGTTACATCATATTTTTGCAATAACGCCTGTGACACCTGCCCCAGAAAAAGTGAATCAAAACCCAGTTCCAGATAGGTCACATCCACTTCATCAAGGCCAAGATCCTCCCCCGAAAGGTCCGACAACAGGGCCATAAGCTCGCCACGCAAACGCTCGGTGCGCGGAACAGGGGAAACGTTTGCATTCATGGTCATGACCGGATCACTCTTTACTGTTTCACTCAGGGGGGCAGTCGGTTGGGCTGCTGTGGATTGTGGGGCGGCAAGGGTTTGCACCGGTTCAGGTGTCACCCAGTGCCGTTTGCGCTGGAACGCATAGCCCGGCAGCGAGACACGGCGCACGCCCCGTGGTCCGGCATCCGCAAAATCAAGCGGCACGCCAGCGCTCCAAAGTCTGCGCGGCAAAGGCGGAAAGCGTGCGCCCTGCGCCCACCTCCAGCAATACGGCAGACTTATCCTGTGTGGCGGTGCGGATGCCCGCCTTAAAATTCACGCAAGCTCGTGCCTGCGCCGCCCAATAAGCCGGATCAACCGCCTGAGCGGGGGTGATCCAGTCCCCTGTGACGCAGGACACGTAAGGGATTCGGGGTGCGTTAAACTGGAAAGCGGCGAATTCAGAGGCCAGAGCCTCTGCGACCGGATCCATCATTGCCGAATGGAAGGCATGGGATGTGTGCAACCGGCTTGACGCCAGCCCCGCCGCATCGAGCCTGTCCTTCAACGTATCAAGGGCGCTGTCCGGCCCTGCAACAACCTGCAGCGTCGGCGCGTTCTGCGCAGCGAGGTCCAGACCATCGGTTAGGAACGGTTCCAGATCGTCGCGCGTCGCACGCACAGACAACATCCCGCCCGCAGGCTGATCCTGCATCAACTGGCCCCGTTTCGCGATCATCTTCAGGCCGGTTTCAAAATCAAACACGCCGGCAATCGCGGCAGCGGCAGATTCACCCACAGAATGGCCGATCATCGCAGCCGGATGCACGCCGCGTGATTGCCACAGGCGTGCATTGGCGTATTGGATCAGGAACAACGCAGGCTGCGTCAGACGGGTATCGCGCAAGGCCTGCGCGGCGGTTTCATCCGACACGTCCGCGAGGCAGAGAATTTCGGTAATGTCGCGCCCGATCAACGGCTGCAAAATCTCTGCGCCCTGATCAATGCAACGGGTGAACTCTGGCGCGGTTTCATAAAGCCCGCGCCCCATACCGGGATACTGCGATCCCTGCCCTGCGAACATGAACAAAACCCCCGGCGCATCCAAAGGCGTGCGGGTTTTCACAGCGGGCAATTTGCGCAGCGCAGCCGCGGCCTCCTCAGTGGTACGGGCAACCACGGCAGCGCGATAGTCAAAGCGGCTGCGTCCTTCTTGCAAGGTAAAGGCCGCATCAGATAGTTGTGGCGGTGCATCAGCTTCCAAGGCCTGCGCCAGCCCTGCAGCCATTTCAGCCAAAGCCTCGGGCGATTTGGCAGACAGAGGCAGGATTTGCGGGGCAGTGACATCAGGCTGTTGCCCTGTCGTCGGTGCCTCTTCCAGAACCAGATGGGCGTTGGTTCCGCCGATCCCGAAAGAACTGATCCCCGCGCGCCGTGGCCCGTCACATCTCCAGTCCTGCAAGCCTGCGGGCACAAAGAAAGGTCCGCCTTCAAAATCAATATCGGGATTGGTGCTGGTGAAATTTGCCACCGGCAGGATCTTTTTGTGGTGCAGCATCAGGGCCGTCTTGATCACCCCGACCACACCCGCCGCCGCGCCGAGATGCCCGATATTCCCTTTGACCGAACCAAGCGCACAACGGTTGGCCGTTTGGGGACCGAACGCCGTGCTGAGACCGCGAATTTCAATGGGATCACCAAGCGGCGTCGCGGTGCCATGACACTCCACATAGGAAATAGTGGCCGCATCAATACCTGCATCGCGGTGGGCGCGCCGGATCGCCTCGGCCTGACCGTTCACAGATGGCGCGGTATAGGCGAGCTTGTCTGCCCCGTCGTTGTTGATCCCGACACCGCGAATGGTTGCGTAAATCCGGTCCCCTGCTACCAGCGCGTCCGACAGGCGTTTCAGCACCACAACACCAGCCCCGTGACCAAACACCGTGCCATTGGCAGCCGCATCGAACGGGCGGCAGGTGCCATCCTCCGACGCCATGCCGCCGTCCTGACTGAAATAGCCCCTTTTCTGGGGGAAGGTGATCGAGACGCCCCCCGCCAAGGCCACATCCGATTGCCCCGCGCGCAAAGACACACAGGCCTGCGAAATCGCGGTCAGCGAGGTTGAACACGCCGTTCCCATCGAAATTGCCGGACCTTTCAGATCCAACTTATACGCCACCCGTGTCGCCAGACTGTCGCCGATATTGCCGGTGAACGCCGCATAATTGCCAAGCTGGAACTGCGAGGTGAAATCCGTCAGCGCCGCGCTGTCGGTCAGGATATTGGCCAGCATATAAGTGCTGTAACTGGCCCCTGCAAAGACACCGATTGCCGCTTCCGTGCGCTGCGGATCAAGGCCTGCATCTTCCAGTGCATGAACGCAAATTTCAAGGAACACCCGAGCTTGCGGGTCCATCAGAGCGGCCTCTTTGGGCAGAATGCCAAAGTACTTGGCGTCGAACATATCCACATCGTTTAAAACCGGACGGGCCGTGCGATAATTCGCCTTGGCGCGGTCCGCTGGCGATACGGCGTCCTCCATTTCAGACCGATCGAACCGCGAGATCAGATCGCGCCCCTGACACAGGCTGTCCCAAAACCCGTCTACAGAATCTGACTGTGGAAACCGACCGGACAGGCCGACAATTGCGATGTCTTGGTCCGATACCTCACGTTCTGTTTCTGACGGCTTGGAATCTACCGCCCGCCCGTAAGTCGCGCCCTGTTCGGCCAGCTTGCGGGCCAATGCGCCCAGTTGCGGTGTTTCAAACAGCTCTGACACAGAAATACGGCGCGGTGGCGTGGCAGGGGTTTGCCCGTCACAGCCGTTTTATTATTGCGCCACTGGTGCTCGCAACTGTAGTTCTGGTGGTCCTACGCGACCTTGCGTGGTTTGACGGGCTGCCCGATCTGCTGCGCGTGCTGGCCGCATCGCTGCCAACGATCGTCATTTATGCTGCAGCCCTTTACCTGTTTGACCCGAACTTGCGTCAGGCGGCGAAGGCCTATTTCAAAGGCAACGGGCAGGATCAGGAAGCCCCCTGATCCCGCACCTTTTTGGGGCAGCGGTTACGCGTCTGCGTTTTCAGGAAAGAAGCACGCCGCTGTGTGGGAGGTAACGCCCAGCTCCGGCCGTTCTGCGCGGCAGCGGTCCTGCGTCTTCCAGCAGCGCGGCGCAAAGGGACAGCCCTCCGGCACGGCGAGCGGTGACGGCAGCTCCCCTTTCAGCTTGATCTGGCGCTTCTTATTTGCCGGATCCGCCTGCGGCGTCGCAGACAGCAGCGCGTTTGTGTAGGGGTGCTTTGGCGCCTCGAACAGGTCGTCCTTGCTGCCCCGCTCAACCGCGCGGCCCAGATACATCACGATTACCTCATCCGCCACGTGGCGCACGACGCTCAGGTCGTGGCTGATGAACAGATAGGCCAGTTGCATCTTTTCCTGCAAATCCACCAGCAGGTTCAGAACCGAGGACTGGATTGACAGGTCAAGCGCGGAAACAGGTTCGTCCAGCACCAGAACCTTCGGGTCCAGCATCAACGCCCGTGCAATCGCCACACGCTGGCGTTGCCCGCCGGAAAACATATGGGGGTAGCGGTCATAATGTTCAGGGCGAAGCCCCACCAGCGACAGGATTTCCCGCGCTTTGGCTTCCCGTTCCGCTTTGGAAATATCGGGGCGATTGATGATCAGGGGTTCCTGCAAAATCTGCCCGATCCGCTGGCGCGGGTTGAGCGATCCATAAGGGTCTTGAAACACAATCTGCACAGATTTGCGCAGGCTGGCCCAATCGGATGACACCACAGGTTTCCCGTCTAGCGTCAGGCTGCCCGAAGTCGGTTCCTCGATCATGGTGACAAGACGGGCAAGCGTTGACTTGCCACAGCCGCTTTCCCCCACAACGGCGAGAGTTTTGCCGGGGTAAAGCGCGAAATCCACGCCGCCCACCGCTTTGAGGATGTTGGGCTTTCGCAGCAGTCCGCCGCTGACTTCATAGTGACGCTGAAGCGCCTCGGCCTTCATCACAGGTGCAGTGCTCATGATGCGATCCTTTCGTCCGTGTTAAGCGGGTAGAAACACCGCGCGTGACCAAGGTCCGGCCCTTGGGGGGCGGGTTGCTCGGCTTTGCATTTGGAGTTGGCGAATTTGCAGCGCGGGGAAAACAGGCAACCGGCGGGGCGGTCGAACTGGCCCGGCACCATGCCCGGAATGGTGGGCAGGTGCTTTTCCGTTGCGCGTTCGGGCAGCGCGTCTAGCAGGGCCGCCGTATAGGGATGATGCGGGCTTTGGAACAGGGGCAGCACCGGCTGCTCTTCGATCTTTTGGCCTGCATATTGCACGCTGACACGCTCGGCGGTTTCCGCCACAACGCCCATATCGTGGGTGATCAGCACCAACCCCATACCATTGTCGTCCCGCAGACTGGTCAACAAATCCAGAATCTGCGCCTGAATGGTTACATCCAGCGCGGTCGTCGGTTCATCCGCAATCAGCAGTTTGGGTTTACAGGCAATCGCCATCGCGATCATCACCCGCTGGTTCATCCCGCCAGACATCTGATGAGGAAAGGCCGACAGGCGGCGTTCGGGATCGGGGATGCCGACCTGTTCGAACAGCTCCACCGCGCGGGCGTGGCAGGCCTTTCGGCTTAGCCCCAGATGCACGCGCAGGGTTTCCTTGATCTGCCAGCCCACAGTGAAGCACGGGTTCAGCGAAGACATCGGCTCTTGAAAGATCATCGCCAAATCCTTGCCCACCACACGGCGGCGTTCCCGCTTGCTGATGGTCAGAAGGTCGTGGCCGTCAAAGGTCATTTCATCCGCTGTCACAGTGGCGGTCCAGGGCAGCAGCCCCATCATCGCCAGCATGGACACGGATTTACCCGAGCCACTTTCCCCCACAATCGCAAGGATCTCTCCGGTATTAACGTCCTGATCGACCCCGTCCACCGCGCGGAACTTGCCCGATGCGGTTGCAAAATCGACGCTGAGGTTTCGAATGCGTAACAGTGACATGGCTCAGCTCCGTTTCAGTTTGGGATCAAGTGCATCGCGCAGCCCGTCGCCCAGCAGGTTGATCGCCAGAACGGTGACAAGGATGGCAAGGCCGGGGAAGGTGACAACCCACCATGCGCGCAGGATAAACTCGCGCGCTTCGGCCAGCATGGTGCCCCATTCCGGCGTAGGCGGCTGTGCCCCCATCCCCAGAAAGCCAAGGGCAGCGGCATCAAGGATCGCCGTGGAAAACGACAGCGCCGCTTGCACGATGATCGGTGACAGACAGTTCGGCAGTACGGTGACGAACATCAGGCGCAGCGTCCCTGCCCCGACCACACGGGCCGATGTGACATAATCTTTCTGCCGCTCGGACATCACGCTAGCACGGGTCAGGCGCACGTAGTGGGGTTGCAGCACAATCGCGATGGCAATCATCGCATTGATCAGGGACGGACCAAGGATCGCTACCAGCACAAGGGCCAGCAGCAGCGATGGGAAGGCCAGAATAATATCCATGATCCGCATGATGATCGTGTCGACCCATTTGGGCGCGAAACCCGCCAGCAGGCCGATCAGGATACCGCCCGAGGCGGCAACGCTGACCACAACAATCCCCACAAAGAAAGAGAACCGCGCCCCAACGATCAGGCGGGACAGCATATCGCGCCCCAGCGGATCAGTGCCAAGCAGGAACTCGGTGCTGCCGCCCTCTTGCCAGAACGGCGGTTGCAGCGCGTTGGTGCGGAACTGCTCGGTTGCGTCATGGGGGGCAATCCACGGCCCGAACAGGGCGAGGAAGGCAAAGATCGCGAAAATCCACAGGCCGATGACGGCACCACGGTTTTCGCGGAAGTAGAACCAGAATTCTTTCAAGCGGGAAGGACGTTCCTCACCGATGGCGCTGGCTGTCTGTGTTGAAGAAGCGTCAGTCATTACCGTTTCCTGATTTTCGGGTTAATCAGACCGTAGAGCATATCTACCGTCAGGTTTACGATCATCACCATCACAGCGATCAAAAGCAGGCCGCCCTGCACCACCGGATAGTCGCGGCGGAAGATGCTATCCACCATCCACTTGCCGATACCCGGCCAACTAAAGATGGTCTCGGTCAGGATCGCGCCTGCCAGCAAAGTGCCAACCGACAGGCCGATCACGGTGATCACCGGAATAAGCGCATTGCGCAGGGCGTGGATCGAATTGATCCGCCCCGGCGACATGCCTTTGGCCCGTGCGGTGCGGACATAATCCTCGCCCAGAACCTCCAGCATGGCGGAACGGGTTTGCCGTGCAATCACCGCCAGCGGAATGGTGCCAAGCACGATGGTTGGCAGGATCAGGTGGCGGATCGCAGACCAGAAGGCCCCCTTCTGACCGGATGCCAGACTGTCGATCAGCATGAAACCTGTGGGATCGGGGAAGTAGTACAACAGATCAATCCGCCCAGACACAGGCGTCCAGCCAAGGTTGCCGGAAAATACGATGATCAGCAGCAAGGCCCACCAGAAGATCGGCATGGAGTAGCCAACCAGTGCCGTGGACATCAGCGCGCGGTCAAAGAATTTGCCACGGTTCACCGCCGCAATCACACCCGCCGGAAGTCCTAGTATAATCGCCAGTATCATCGCACAGAGCGACAGTTCCAGCGTGGCCGGAAACAGGGTAAAAAACTCATCCCAGACGGGCTTCTTGGTCACGAAACTGTTGCCAAGATCCCCTTGCAACACGCCGGTAAAATAGTCCCAGAACTGCACATACATTGGTCTGTCAAAACCGAATTGCGCGGCAAGCTGGTCATATCTTTCCTGACTGACGCCCCGCTCTCCGGCCATCACGATGATCGGATCGCCGGGCAGAACGCGGATGAACGCAAAGGAAATGAGGGTCACGCCGAGAAACGTCGGCACAAATGTTAGTAGTCGGCTGAGGACATAGTTTAGCACGGAAGCACCATCAGTTCTTTAGGGAAATGGGTCAGCAATTTGTAACCGTCCTGCGTAATCAGAACGTCATCTTCGATACGCACACCAAAGTTGCCGAGCTGGTAAAGCCCCGGTTCATTGGTGTAAACGGTTCCCGCAGGTAAACTCATATGGTTGCCCCGCACGATATAAGGCGCTTCATGCACGCTGCGCCCCAGCCCGTGTCCGGTTTTGGTGCGGATGCGGTCTGCATAGGGGGACGCTTCCAGCACACCGATCACTGCATCGTCGATTTCATGGGCTGTGACGCCAGCGCGTGTGACGTCCAGACCGGCGAGGTTGGCTTTTAGAACGGTATCATAAACCTCCCTGCCCTCGTCCGTGACGTGATCAAGGAAAACCGTGCGGGTGATGTCGGCCGCAAAGCCGTCCTTGTAAGCGCCAAAGTCGATCAGCAGCGCATCCCCTGCCTTCACCGCATAATCAGCGCGGGCGTGAGCGTGGGGCCGAGCAGAGTTGTCACCTGCTGCCACGATAGGGGTAAACGACAGATCGTCCGCCCCTTCGGCAAACAGCATCTGGATCAGCATCTGCTCGATCTCTTTTTCGCTCTGACCCAGTTTCACGGTGTCGAGCGTACGGTGCAGTGCGCGTTCGGAAATCCGGATCGCCAGTTGCAGGGCGGCGACGTCTTTTTCGGTTTTGACCATGCGCAGCGCCGAAATTTCGCGCTCTGCATCTACGATTTGCAGGTCAGACTGTGCCTGCTTCAGCGCGTGGTGGACAAAGACGCGCATGACTTGTCCTTCCACACCGATAGAGGAAATCTTCAGATGCGCCATCAACGCTGCAAATGCGTCTGCATATCCTGTCTGGTCACGCCAGTCGAACACAGCGCCTTCAAAGCCGACCATCGTCCAGCTGCCAAGCTCAAGATTGGGCACCAGCGCCGCAGGGGCGCCTTTCGCAGGGATCACCAGTACAAACGGCCTCTCGTGGCTCATGAAACTGTGCTCTACCGCGCGGGTAAAATTTGGTCCGGGCACAAGGGCCACGGCGTCAACGCCAAGGTCGGCCGCAACGGCGGCATAAGGGGCAAGGCGGTCTGTCAGGGTATGTGTCACGTGTCGGTCACTCGTCGACTGGAGGTGAAAGGAGTGGGGGCGGCATCTTGATGCCGCCCCCTGTGTCGTGGATTATTACTTGGACAATCCGACTTCGTTGAAGATGTGGCTGCCTAGCGGGTGAACCACGTAGCCTTCCACTTCTGGGCGCATTGGCATGTACACAACAGAGTGCGCAATGGTTGCCCAAGGAGCTTGGTCCTTGAAGACTTCCTGCGCTTGTTCGTACAGCTTGGCGCGCTCTTCTTGGGAAGACTCGCTCTTGGCTTTCTGGATCAGAGCGTCGAACTCTTCGTTACACCATTGTGCGCGGTTGGATTTGCCAACGCCGTCACAACCCAGCAGAACTGCGAGGAAGTTGTCCGGATCACCATTGTCACCTGTCCAACCCAGCAGAATCGCGCCGTCGCGGTCTAGCTCTTTGGAACGGGACAGATATTCACCCCATTCATAGGACACGATTTCCACGTCTACGCCGACTTTAGAGAAATCTTCCTGCATCAGCTCGGCCATGCGCCGCGCGTTCGGGTTGTAGGGACGCTGAACCGGCATCGCCCAGATTTTCATGGACAGATCGGTCACGCCTTCAGCTTCCAGCATCGCTTTGGCTGCTTCTGGATCGTGGGAATCGTCCTGAATATCGTTGTTGTAGGACCACATGGTTGGCGGGATCGGGTTCTTGGCGATCTGGCCGGAACCTTGGAACACAACGTCGATGATGGATTGTTTGTCGATCGCCATGTTCAGGGCTTTACGCACCTTGGGGTTGTCGTATGGGGCCACTTGCGTGTTGTAAGCAAGGTAGCCAACGTTCAGGCCTTCCTGCTCCATCACAACGATGTTTTCGTCGCTTTTCATCGACTCCACATCCGCAGGGTTTGGATAGGCCATGACGTGACATTCGCCAGCCTGAACCTTCTGGAAACGAACAGAAGCATCCGGAGTGATTGCGAAGATCAGGGAATCAACCTTGGCTTTGTTGCCCCAGTAATCGTCGTTGCGCAGATAGCGGATGACCGCGTCTTTCTGGTAGGCTTGGAAAGAGAAAGGACCCGTGCCGATTGGCGCTTGGTTCAGCATTTCCGGTGTGCCCGCTTCCATCATCGCATCAGCGTATTCCTTGGACACGATAGATGCAAAGTCCATCGCCATGTTGGCAACAAACGGTGCTTCAGGACGGGTCAGGTTGAATACAACCGTGTGATCGTCAACCTTTTCGATGCTCTCGATCAGGTCCGGCATGGACATGCCGCCATAGTATTCCCAAGTGCCGCCGGACACTTTGTTATAGGCGTTCTCTTCGTTGCCCTGACGATCAAATGTGAAGATCACATCATCTGCGTTGAAATCCCGTGTCGGGGTGAACTGGTCGTTGGAGTGAAACTTCACACCTTTGCGCAGCTTGAAGGTAACGGTCTTGCCGTCCTCGGAAACTTCCCAGCTTTCAGCAAGGCCCGGTACGGTTTCCGTGGTGCCGGTTTTGAATTCCGCCAGACGGTTGTAAAGCGGTTGGCTCGACGCATCGAATGTGGTGCCCGCTGTGTAAAGTGCTGGGTCAAAGCCTTCTGGGGAACCTTCCGAACAGTAGACCAGTGATTGTGCAAATGCGCCGCTTCCCAGCGAGGCAAGCAAGAGGCTCGAAGCCAGTGTGGTTTTAAGTGTCATTGTTTCGTTATTCTCCGTTGGTTTGGTTTTGATGTATTGGCAGCAGATGTTTCTGTCTGCGGGTTTCGCCCTGCTAGGGGCGCATCGGGACAAGTTCTGCAACTTGTGCACCGTGTTCCGTATCACCCTGAGATAGCTCTCCGGATTTTTGATACTGCATCCGCCCGACCCATAGGATCCGCGCGGGATGTTCTGAGGTATTGGCCCAACCATGGGGCTTTTCACCAAGATAATGCAAGCTGTCGCCTCGGGTCATGGTGTATTCCCGTCCGCCAACCCGCTGCACGATTTCACCATCCAGAATGTAAATGATCTCCTCACCCACATGCTGGATCAGTTCGGATTCGTAACCGGGCGGCACGTTCAGCACAAAAGACGTCATTTCGTGACCGGGCAGGTTCACCCCGATCTGTTCGTATTCAACCGACGATCCAGCAACCGAAAAACGCGGGCGCGTACCGTCACGGGTAAAACTCTCGGCGACTTCGGGCGTGCGAATGAAATAATCGACCGACTGCCCCAATGCCTGCGCGATCTGCGACAGGGTCCCAAGTGTCGGCGTGGCGCGGTCCCGTTCCACCTGACTGAGATAGCCAACAGACACGCCGCTGGCCGCACCGAGCTGCTGCAACGTCATAGAGCGTCGTTGTCTCTGACGGCGCATTCTGGCCCCGAGACCATTCACATCTTTCTTGTGTGCTGCTGACACAGAATCCTCCCATTGGCACCAGTCTGCGCTGATGTTGGCGCGTAGGGTGCGCAGAAATAAATTTTGCGTCAACAATAAAAATTATTGTCAGAAAATAATTATACTTCACAACGGCTTAGGCGGACCGAGCGGCCTGCCTAAACCTCTAGTTTGTGACTATGTTCAGTAATCCCGCTCGAAAAATATTCCGAGCTTGCTTTCGCCATCGCTGGCGACACTGCCCCGCGCCGTGACAGAGGGCGTGAGGTCGATGTTCAGCGATACCGAACTGCCAGCCTGACCAGCGGTAACATCGGTGTAGATATTGTCCGAAAGGTATTTACCGACCCGACCACTGGTGTTGCCTTCATCATCGGTCACAATGTCCAAATCATCCACACCCAGACCACGGCGCAGTTTGGATATGACACTTTCGCCGCCTTTTCCGGCAAGGGTTCGAACAGCGTTAACCAGTTGCAACGCCTGAAATGCCGAAAGCTGCGAAATATCTCGCCCGAAGATGATTTGCGCCAGAACTTCGTCTTCCGGCGCTTCCGGATCGGATTCAAAGGTCACTTCGGGATCAGACGCCTGCCCTTGAACAATAATTGATGCGGTGCCTGTGCTGGTCTCGGTGGTGGCAACGAAGCGGATGTAGGGGTCAAGATCCCCTTGCATCTGAACGCTGCCTTCGTCGAGATCAAAGCGTTGGGTCAACAGATCGAGCCGCCCGCGGATCAGTTCAAACCGCCCAGCCGAAATTACATTGGTTGTGGTCCCTGTCAGGCGCACCTGCCCGCCAAGTTCGGCATCAAGCCCCCGTCCCCGCACAAATATCTGCGAAGGCGCGCGCACCCGTATATCCAGCCGAAACGCTCCGGAGGACGATCCCCCCGAATTGCCACTGCCAGAACCGCTGCTGCCCGTCAGGCCAGCCTTGGCACGGGTTCTGCGCACGGCAGCGCTTTCACGGACGTGAACAATATCGGGGATGATGGAAAACCCGACAGCCCCTGCTGTTGGAACCTTGATTTGGGTTTCGCCCAAGTCGATTCCGCCTGAAATCAACGCCCCACCGCTAAGCGGGCCGCTGACGGTCAAGGCACCGTTCACTGTTGTGTTGTAAAGCTCGGGGTCGACCAGAGCGATGGATTGCAGCGCGATGGACAGATCGGCTTGCAAGTTACCAGTCAGATTCACACCCCCGTTAACCGACAATTGCCCCCCCGATGAGATCCCGCCCGTTACCGAAACGGTCGCGCGTCCACCGCTCAGGCCAATATTTGCGTCAATCCCCGTCAGCGAAAGCTGTAATGCAGGCGCTGCAAGCCGGACGTTTTGCGCTGTTATCCGCCCCGAAACCGAGGATACATCCGCCGGTCCACGCACTGTCAGATCAAAGCTGGCCTGCCCGTTCAGACTGCGCGGTGCAATGAAGGGGTCCGCAATCGCAAGAGGCACGACGCCGCTCGTTGCAAGGTCGAGCGTGCCATCCGTTGCCACATCGCCCGCGACCCGCGCACGCATACCACCCGGTCCGGTCAAACCCGTGTCTACCTGCCAGATCTCGCCTAACTGCTTTGCGGTGCCGCTGGCCGTGACCGGCCCGCTGATCTTTGGCACGATCGGGCTGATGTCCGGCAGGCTTGCGGTGTAGGTTAACATCGGTGTTTCACCGGTCGCAAGCCCCGCAAGCGTCGCATCCAGCCCGTAAGGACCGTCGATCTCTGTCTGGATGCGCCAGCCCTTATCGGATTGGGCCGCGCGTCCTTCTACCTGCAACGGTCCCCTGTAGGCAGGCACCAGCGGGTTGATATTAGGTACGCTAAAAAGGAACTCGACCGCAGCTTGCGGGCCTGTCACAAGGCCTGAAACCTCGGCTTCGGCGCCGATAGGACCGGCAGCTTTCAGGTCAACACTCCAGCCGGTTTGATCAAGCACAGCCGTACCGTTCACTGTCGCTGGACCCGGCAATCGCGGATCAAACATCGCGGCATTCTCCAGTCTCAACGCATAAGTAAACTCTGCATCATCTGCCGCCAAACGCCCGTTGGCAGCCAGCGTCATCTGATCATTTTCCAACTTTGCCTGACGCAACTGCGTTCCGGTCTCATCCCGTTTGGCCTCTACCGCAAAGGTGGATTTCCCACGCAGCAGTTTATCTGCCTCGGCCTGATTGATCGCGAGGTTGTCCAGTTCCCCGGATAGGTCAAGATCAAAGAAACCGCCAAGCGCTACCGTACCCTTCAGGTTCACCGCAGCTGCCCCGCTTATGTCCTGACCGGCAAGGCCAGAGAACTTTGACAGGTCATCCGCCACCAGCCGCGCATCCAGCAGGGTTTCAAAGGCATCTTCCAGAGAGTTCACCGTGGCCGCGCCTGTCAGCACGGCGGATCCGGTGCGCAAGTTCATCTGTGTCAGCTCCAGCGGTTCGCCTTCAGTGTAATTCAGGCTGAGACCGCCCTTAACAAAAGTCCCCAATGCCTGCGCCAGTGCAGGATCGTTAAAGTCGAAATCACCGGCATCCAGATTAAGATCAGCCGTTACCTGCCCTACCGTGCCAATGTCATCACGCAAAATCCCCGCAGCATCCAGATCAACTGTACCGATGCGGATGCCGTCACGAACCAGTTCTTGGATGCTGAAATCACCGCTCCAATTGCTGCCTGCTGCGCGGTCGTATGTCAGGTTGAGCGCCACGCGATCCACCCGGGTTTCAACCCCCGGTATGGGCAGCACAACAGATTTTTCCCCTGCCAGAACCGCGTTCAGATCGAATTTGGTCGGCCAGTATTGCGGATTGAGTGTGGTGGAGCCTTCCAACGACAGTTCGTTGGTTTCAAGGTCCAGTTCTGCCAGTTCCAGCGTACCATCGGGCAACTTCTGCCCTGTAGCCCGCAACCGCACAGAATCGCCGAAAAAGTCGTGATACTGCGGGGCGAACAGCGCGGTGATGTCGCCGCTGATGTCTGCCTCAAAACCACGGGTGACTTCGGCGCTCGCATCTGCATCTGCTTGGGTACCGTCCACCGGGGTTGCCTGTTCGCTGGTAAGACGGATTTCACCGGTCAGGCGTTCCGCCCCGTCGGTTGCGATCCGCACGTCGGTTTCCAGATCATCAAGCGTTCCGGCGCCCTGCACGGCCAGCTCTACCGAGGGCAGCCCCGGCAGATCGAGCAGCCGCGCTGCAATCCCGCCCTCACCTTCTTCAAGGGCAATATCGAGCGACAGTTCCTGCGTGGCACCGGAGTATCCGGCAACAACTCTGAAAGCGCCTTCCTGCCCGTCAATCCGCTGCGCCCGCAGGTTCACATCGGCCACATTATCCGCCAGCTGCGCCGAAGCCTCCAGCGTCAGGGCCATTTCTGTGCCAAGAATACTGTTGCCCAGAAAAATCTCTTGCGCCCGCAATTCCCCAACGCTTACCGAAACCGGCAGTTCCGGCAAGGCAAAGGGTTGCGCCTCGGCATCGGGCAGCCCAGTGTCAGGTGTGACCGGCAGGCGGTCCAGCCGGATCATATCGGCGGCCAGCAGTTCAATGTCTACGCGACCGCGCAACAGGGCGCTGCGGTTCCACTGCATGGTCAGCCCTTCCATCGTCAGCCACACACCGGTGTTATCCGCAATGGTGATGCTGTCCATAGTCGCCGTACTGCTGAGCGCGCCGCTAAATCCGTTGATCGAAACCACGCGCCCCTCTCCTCCGAGGGAATCCTGAAGCAGTTCGGTCAGGAAACCTTTGTCAGATTCCTCCTGCTCCGTTTCCTCCGCAGGCGTTGCGTCATCCTGCGCCAAAACCGGCAGGGCAAAGAGCATCAACAGACAGGTTAAAGCGGTGCGAATGGAGCGCAAATTCAAAACGATTGTCCTATTCCGATGTAAAATTCAACGCCGCTATTGTCTCCCGGTCCACTGACGGGCACAGCCACGTCCAAACGCAACGGGCCAAATCCGGTATTGTACCGCAAGCCAAGACCCGCCCCTGATTGCCAGTTGCCGGATGATCCGTCTGGGAAACTTTCCCGTCCGATGTAACCTGCATCATAGAACCCGACCGCGGCGATTGTGTCGGTGATCTTGACGCGGGTTTCCGCAGAAATCCCCAAAAACGAACGCCCCCCAACGGTGATGCCACCGCCCAGATCGACGCCCAGAGATTGATAACCTTGCCCGCGCACAGTGCCGCCCCCGCCCGAATAGAACAGGAAGTCGCTTGGTGCAGTAGACAACTCCGGTCCACTCAGCGTGCCAAGCTGCCCGCGCAGAGCAAACGTCACCCGCTCAGCCGAGCCGACGGTTTTGTAGGCCCGCAAATCGAGCCTGCCAAGCGCACCGCTGTCCGTACCGCTTAACGCGTAAAACGGTGTGAACTCTGCCTTGGCGTAATACCCCTCTTTGGCATCAAGCGGATTGTCACGATAATCAAACGTGGCCGTGGCCGGTGCCATCAGCAGGGAATAGCGTCGGGGGCCAAAAGCATCCTCGACATCTGCAAACCGATAACCCAACCCGAAAGAGTATTCCCGATTGTCAGAGGCATAGCGCGTGATCCCCGCGCCAAGCTCGAATGATTCAGTGGTGTAGGTTTCTTCGTTCAGACGCTCTGCTTCGCTTTCGACGTAAAAATCGGTGTCCTCGTTAAACGTCGCGGGCCGATCAAATCGCAGGGTAACGGTGTAATCAGTGCCGCCGGTTTCGCCGCCAATACCGGATATTTCACCATCAAGACGCAGTCTTTCCGCCCCGCCAAACAAGTTGCGGTGCAGCCAGTAACTTGACAGACCAAGCCCGTCTTCCGAAGAGATTTCAGCGCCAAACCCGAACCGGCGCGGCGGGGATTCCACCAGTTGCGCGGTCACATCAAGGGTGTTGTCAGGTCCGATCCGTTCGGCTTCGTTCAGGGCCACTACGCGGAAAGCCCCTGTGCGCCGCAGGCGTGTGGAAACCCGCTTTAATTCTTCGGGCGAAAATACGTGGCCGGACGGGAAACCGGCAATGTCGTGGATGCGTTCTGTGCGCACGGCCTCGTTTCCGCTGACCAAGAGGCGCCCGAATTTCAACTGCGGCCCGGGAGCAAGACGGATACCCGCGTCTATCTGCTGTTGCGCATGGCGCGCGGTGACGCTTTGGCCGCCCAGTTCGGCTTTGGCGTGACCAACCGCTCTCCAGCCGGTGATCCCTGCATCGACCGTGTCTTGCAACACCCCGACCCGCGCCGGTGCTCCGGTGGCAAATTCTTCAGGCAGTTCGCTTCCGGGGGCCACAGGGGCAACATCAGCGCGACCAAACCGGAACAGAGGGCCGTATTTAACGCGGATTTCTACATTCTGCACCGATTTCGGAGAGTAGAACGGCGAAAGGCTGCTGGCTTCGCGACCGTCGATCTTAATCTCGACCACCGGCGCATAGCGGGCTTCACCGTATAGCGCCGTAACGATGCGTTCATAATCAGCGCGGGCAGAGGCGATGATGTCTTGAATTGCAACGTTTTCGCGGGATTGCAGTTCCACCAAGAGGGACGCATTTTGCAGCGTTTCGGCTAGGTCATCATCCTCTTGCCCCACAACAATCCGCAGATCAAAGGTTTCCGCCGACGCAGTCAATCCCGCGCCCAAGACAGCCGCAAAAGCGCCCGCCCATGTGGTCGTCTTTACAAATTTACCCAAGGTATGCCCCGTCACTTCAGTACTGCCCCCATCTGATCTGTTACTCTCGGGCGATCCGTCAAGCGGCGCTCCGCTGTGCGCAAGGCACTTTGGTCCGAATCTTACAGGACCTGTCTGGAATGTTACACCACCAGTTTGAGATGCAATCCATCACGCTGGTGTGATCAACCCTTGCTGCGGGTTTACTGTTCCGCCCGTTTAGTTCTTTCGAAGACTTTCCCGCGCCAGCGCTGTAATCAGGTCGTTGCGCGCGACGATACCGACCAAACGGCCGTCTGCAACCACCGGAACCGCGTCATGACCTCCGTCCCCTAGGATCGGCAATAACGTGCCGAGACGGGTTTCCGGCGATACGAGCGGTAAACCTGTGGCCATGATGTGCCTTGCCCTGACAGCCTCGGGGCGGCGCGGCGTCAACAGGCGTTGCATGGTGGCCCCGAAGCGGCGGTTCAGTCGCAAGGCATCCTCACGGGCGCGGCGGATCAGGTGAATCTGGAAGATCACGCCAAGGTACTTATCGTTTTTGTCGATCACCGGAAGGGTCGTAAACCCGTGCTTGCGAAACAGATCCGCAACCTTGCCCACACGCATCTCGGGTCCCACCGTGACCAGATCCCGAGACATGATGTCCTCTGCCGTCATCGGTCCGCTGCGCTGCCCCGCGGCCTGCATCTCGGCGGCCCCGATCAGGCGGGCAAGATCCTCCACCCCAAGGTTCAAGGACTGACGGTATTGTTGCAGGATCGCGGTGAGGTCGTCTTCGCTCAGTCCCAGACGCTCAGCCGCGGGGGGGTCTTGGGTGCCGCGCTCATTGGAATCGTCAAACTGGCGGAACGGATAGTGGCGTTTGGTCAGAGGGGCATAGATCATCGCCCCTAAAACCAGCACAGCCGTGCCCAACGCCACTGGGGATAGCGCAAAGAAAAAGCCGGTTTCAAGGATCACTTCAGGGTTGAGTGCTGCGGTCATCGCCACAGCCCCGCCCGGCGGATGCACAGACCGCGTGACCATCATCCCAACCAGCGCCAGCGCAACCGCCAGCCCCACCCGCAAGGTCGGGTCTTCCACGCTTAGGCAGACAGCAACGCCAACGATGGCAGAGACCGTGTTCCCCACAACCGCCGCCCAAGGCTGGGCCAGCGGCGCGTTTGGCACCCCAAACAGCAAAACCGCACTGGCCCCGAAGGGGGCGATCATGAACAGTCCCAATCGCGGATCAAGAAAGGGGATCATCCCCCCCACCAGCCCAAGCCCGAGCATTGCGCCAAAGCTGGCGCGGGCGATCTCGGCTGGTGGCACGCCGCTGTTGGCAGGACCAAGCCCGCGCCACATATGGCCCAGATACTGTCTGATCTGCATCGGGAAACCGCCCTTTCAACCATTGCCCCGTTGGGCGTCGGACCCGAGGTATATCGCCCCTGTGCGCAGGCACAACCACGGATTACCCAACGTAAAGCGCTGACACCGACAGCACCACCGGCTTTATAGCCCCGTCTTGTCCCAAAGACGGTAGGCCATGACAGACGGCGCCAGAAACCACGGGTTGCCTTGATAAAAGGGGCGTGTCGGAAAGGGGATCTTGTTAAAGGCGGTCATGCCGCGCGGGTCATCGACCGCCTGTTGTCCGATGCGCATCCCCATATAGCTCGACATGCCAACGCCTGACCCGCAGTACCCCATTGCATAAAACAGCCCGTCGTCCTGCCCCGCATGCATCAGCGTGTCAAAGGTGTAGCCCACCATGCCGGTCCAACTGTGGCTGATTTTGGTGGAGGCGAGTTCGGGGAACAGATGCACCATTTCGCGGTGCAAACGGGGTCCGCTGATTTTCGGGTCGGCCTCTTGCAAGGACACCCGCCCGCCAAACAGGATGCGTTTGCGATCAGGGGAGCGGCGGTAGTAATAGACCAGCTTGCGACTGTCACAGATGTTGCGATCCGTGGGCATCAGACGGTCGATCAGGGCTTCGGGCAGTTCTTCGGTGGCGATGATGTAAGACCCGATCGGGATCAGGCGGCGCTGCTGCCACGGGGATATGCCCCCTGTATATCCGTTGGTGGCAAGGATCACCCGCGCGGCCTCTACCGGCCCCTTTACGGTGTTCAACAAGAAGCCGCCGTTCTGCCGTTTTAGCCCTGTTACGGCGCAATGGGAATGGACCTGCCCCCCGGCCTGCTGTGCCACGCGAAGCAATCCCTTGTGATAGAGTGCCGGATGAAGATTGGCGTGGCGGGGGTAAACCATACCTCCGTGATAGGCCTCTGTCCCCAGTTCAGCCGGCATATCCGCTTTGGGCACCATATAAGCGCCGGTGTTCAGATAGCTGCCCGCGGCCACCTGCTTGGCCATCTTGTCATAGTGGCGCGGGCTGTGGGCACCGTCAAACCGGCCTGCCGCGTTGAAGTGACACGCGATGCCCTCGTCCTGAATGAACCGTTCCACATAATCGCGCGAGGCTTGACCTTCTTGCAGGATACCTTCAGCGATTTCGCGCCCGTAGCGCTTGGTCAGCTTTTCCAGCCCGAACTTCACCGAGGTAGAAATCTGTCCTCCGTTGCGGGTGCTGGCCCCATGGCCGAGCGCTTCGGCCTCCAGCACCACAGTAGAGCGCCCTGCCCGCGCGCATTGAACAGCCGCTTGCAGACCGGTGTACCCAGACCCGATGATCGCAACATCGACCTTCTTCTGGGGTAAATCGTCTGGCGTGCGCTCCGCGATCGGGGCGGCTTCCCACCAGTAAGGGGTTTGTTTGAAATCATCTGTAAACATGATGCCACCGTCTTTATAAATGGTCCTGCAAAATCAGATCCGCACCCTTTTCGCCCACCATAATAGCAGGAGCATTGGTGTTGCCCGATGTCACCGTGGGGAAGATCGACGCATCCACCACCCGCAGCCCTTCGATACCATGCAATTTCAGCCGCGCATCCACCACATCGGTCTGTGTGTCCGGCCCCATTTTGCAGGTGCCGACTGGGTGGAACACTGTGCCGACCTTTTCGCGGATGTATTCGATAAAGGCGGCATCGTCCTGCGCATCTGCACCGGGCGCGATTTCGGATTCGATGATTTCCTGAAAAGCAGGCGCGGCAGCCAGCTTGCGCATAAAATACATGCCTTCCAGCATTTCCTGCATGTCGAGTTCCGTTGACAGGTAATTGGGATGAATTTCAGGAGCCTGAGCGGGATCACTGGAGCGGATTGCCAGATGGCCCCGACTGGTCGGGTGCATAGGCTGGGTGCCGAGCAGAAACCCCGCGAAGGGATCGGGGTTCATCAAAGGACGCTTGCCCGGAGGCGCCTTCGTGTAGCTGACCGGCGAGAAGAACACCTGCATGTTGGGACGGTCCAGCCCCGGACGGGAGCGGATAAACCCGCCCCCCTGATTAACCCCGAGCGACAGCGGCCCGCCGCGCGTTAGCACATAACGCATCCCTTGCAGCAACTTGCCGTGCCACGAATGAAGCTGATTGTTCAGAGTCGGCACCTTAGAGCGGAAGAGGAAATCAATCCCCAGATGGTCTTGCAGATTCTGGCCGACTCCGGCCACGTCTTTTACCACCTCAATCCCCTTGGATTTCAGCAGCGCCGCCGGGCCGATACCGGAAAGTTGGAGCAGTTGGGGCGAATTGATCGCACCGGCAGACAGGATCACCTCTCGCCCTGCGAAGGCCTGTTTTACCTTGCCATTCTGGCTGTATTCCACACCCACAGCGCGGCCATCTTCAAACAGCACCCGCTGGGCCAGCGCGCGTTTTTCCACCCGCAAGTTGCGCCGTTTGCGGGCAGGACGGATATAGGCACGCGCCGTGGACATACGCATCCCGCCACGCGCTGTGTTCTGATAGGTGCCAAGACCTTCCTGACTGGCGCCATTGAAATCGGCATTGCGCGGTATCTGGATCTGTTCGCCTGCCGTGATGTAATTCTGACAGATCGGATGGAGGAAACGGTCCATCGTCCCCACGTGCAGCGGGCCGGAATCGCCGCGAAAGTCATCGCCGCCACGATCGTTGGTCTCTGCCTTTTTGAAATAGGGCAGCACATCGGACCAGCCCCAACCCGGATTGCCCATATCCTTCCAGCCGTCGAAATCCTGCGCCTGTCCGCGAATATAGACCATCGCATTGATCGAACTGGAGCCGCCCATAACCTTGCCGCGCGGCCAATAAGACACGCGGTTGTTCAGCTCCGGATTCGGCTCTGTTTCATACATCCAGTTGACACTGCGCTTATAGAAGGTCTTGCCATAGCCAATGGGCAGCCAGATCCAGAAGTTAAGATCACTACCGCCCGCCTCCAGCAGTAGTACCTTATACTTGCCGTTCTCGCTCAGCCGGTTGGCCAACACACATCCCGCCGAGCCTGCGCCCACGACGATAAAATCCACCTGATCCATTGATGTACTCTCTTATTCGGACTTGGGGTCTCGCTGGATCACAACACTGATCAGCGCCAGCAAACCGGACCCAACGATCAGGAAGAATGACACAGCATTCAGCACAGGGGTAGAGCCGACTTTGGCCATCCGGTCATACATCGTGATGGTTAGCGGCGATTCAGACCCGACAAGGAACAGCGTGGTGTTGAAATTCTCAAACGACACCAGAAACGCCACGATCCCCGCTGCGATCATCGCGGGACGCAGGAACGGCAGCGTCACAGTCCGCAAGACCTGTGCGCGGCTCGCCCCGAGGTTCAGGGCGGCCTCTTCCAGTGAGGTATCAAATTTTTTCAGCCGTGCGGTGATCACCAGCGAAGTGATCGTGGTCACAAAACTGAACTGGCCGAAAACCACCAGCAGAATACCGGGCCGCAGGAACTCCAGTTCCAGATTGAACCTGTCTTCCACCCCGTTGGCAATGTTGCTGGCCATGACCAGAATGGAAATACCAAGGATCACGCCCGGAATAACCAGCGGCAGGATCATCAGGATGTAGAAAAAGTTCTTGGCCGGAAAGTTGCCGCGCACAAACAGGAACGCATTGGTGGTGCCGACAAAAACCGCCAGCAGCGAAACCATGACGCCGATGATGCCCGAATAATACAGCCCCCGCAGCAGGCGGCGGTCGTGGAACATGCCAAGTTTTGGTTCGCTATCGTTAAAGAACCAGTCCAGAGTAAATCCCTGCCATGGCAGCGCCGGAAACAGGGAATCGTTAAAGGCAAAGCTGCCCGCCGCTACCAGAGGAGCCGCCAGAAAGATAAAGAACGCCGCCATATAAGCGCGGTAGCCGAACAGGAAGGCCTGATTTTTGGTTGATGATGCCATGTCTGATCCCTCCCCTTCAGCTTTTCGCTACAGTGTTGGCCAGCGTTTGCCCTGTCAGGCGCAAACCGATCCACACAACAACAGAGGTAAAGGCCAGCAGCAAAAAGCCAAAGGCAGCGCCGCTCTCCCAGTTGAAGCGGGTGATAAACTGGTCATAGATTTGTTCAGTGAACCAGCTCGAATTCTTGCCACCCAACAAGATCGGCGTCAGATAACTGCCTGCGGTCATCATAAACACCACGATACACCCCGACACGATACCGGGCATGGCGTAAGGCACGATGATCCGGCGCAGCACGGTGAAGCCGTTGCCGCCCAGATTATACCCCGCCTCGATCATAGCGTTGTCCATCCCGTCAAGGGTTGAAACAAGCGGGACAATCATGAACAGGATCACGGTGTAAACCAGCCCGATGACGACCGTAATGTCATTGTAAAGAAACTCGATCGGCTGGTCGATCAGGCCGATGCGGATCAGGAATGTGGAAATCACGCCGGTTTCGCGCAGCAGCAAGATCCAGCCGAAAGCGCGGATCAGATCGCTGACCCACAGCGGGATCAGGCACAGCAGGAACAAGGCCCCGCGGGACCGTTTGCCGGCAATTTTGGCGATGTAATAAGCGATGGGAAAGCCGATCAACAGCGCCAGAAATGTCACCAGTATAGACATGGAGCCCGTGCGCAGCAGTGTGTTCCAGTAAATCGGCTCGTTTATGAAATCAATGTAATTTCCGAACCCGAATTCATAGACCCGTGGCGCTACTTTTTCGCGCAGGGACAGCACAACCATCCCCATATGAGGCAGGATAATCAGCAAGGCAATCCACAGCGCAAAAGGCGCAAAAAGCAGGATCAGCGAAAGGCGTTTGATGTCAGATTGCATATCGTTCCCTTACGCCGCAAAACACATAGTTTGCGCAGCAGACCATTCGAGCGTCACATCATCACCAGCCCGCAGATCGTCCGCGCCCCCTGTGACAACCACATCCGCTTCGATCAATTCGCCCACCGGACCGCGCACCAGAACGCGGCTGTTGGCACCGTTGAACAGAACGGAATCCACGCGCCCTTGCAGGCTGTTTTCGCCACCGTCAGCACTCGGGGTGGAAGTTTTGCGGGCCTTGATAAACTCGGGCCGCACAAAGATAGAGACATTCTGCCCAGCGCTGATGCGCTGCCCGACAGCGCGAACGCTGGTCATCACCAGCCCCGCGTCGGTTTCCAACCTAAAGCCGCTGGCGTCCTCTGCCACAACGCGGCCCGCCCAGCGGTTGGAATCCCCGACAAACCCCGCCACGAAAGACGTTTGCGGATTGTGGTACAGATCCTCGGGACGGCCGATCTGCTCAAAGCGGCCTTCGTTCATAATGGCGACGTGATCAGACATAACCAAGGCTTCGGACTGGTCGTGGGTGATATAGATAAAGGTGGTATTGAACTGGTGTTGTAGCAGCTTCAGTTCAATCTTCATCGCCTCGCGCAGCTTTAGGTCCAGCGCGCCGAGCGGTTCATCCAGCAGCAGCACATCAGGGTCCATAACCATACAGCGCGCAATCGCGATCCGCTGTTTCTGGCCGCCCGAAAGCTGGTGAATTTCGCGGTTTGCCACATCCGGCAATGCAATCCGGTCGAGAACGTCCTTAACCTTACGGTCAATCTCAGCCTTGTCCGTCCCAACACAGCGCAGCCCGTATGCGATATTTTCATAGACATTCATCATCGGGAACAACGCAAGATGCTGGAACACCATCTTCACGTTTCGCTTGTTGGGCGGCGTGTTCAGAACCGATTTGCCCTTAATCTGAATATCGCCTGACGTGGGATCTTCGAACCCCGCAATCATTCGCATCAGGGTTGTCTTGCCACAGCCAGAAGGCCCGAGGATGGAAAAGAAGGACCCTTTTGGGATCGTGAATGAAACATCGTCCACGGCGCGGACTGATCCAAAGGATTTGTGGATGTTGCTGCATTCCAGATCATATGCAGTTTCAAGGGCCGAATCGGTCAGTGTGGCAGTGTTCATTCGAAAATCCAGTGGTCAGGGGGGGGCAAAGCAGATAGAAAAAGGGCGGCGTCATATGAAACGCCGCCCCTATGAACAGATAGTTTAGCCGCCAGTGGCCGCTTTGATCTTCTCAAGCGTTTTGCCTTCCATATCCTCGACACCTGCGGGGATGTTGGCAAAGAACTTCAGGTTGGCGATGTCGGCATCTGTAAAGGCCGCAGTCACAGCATTGCGCTTGTCTTCGGGGAGCAGTTCCAGCCCACCCTTTACAGCCGCAATCGCGCCGGTGCTGCCGGACATGATTGTCACGTTTTCAGGCTCCAGCACGAAGTTGATCCATTTGTAGGCCGCGTCATCAGCCTTGCCCTTGCGCGGCAGTGCAAATGTGTCGATCCAAGCCAGCGCACCGGTTGCCGGCGGCACAAACACGATATCCTTGTTTTGACCGTAAAGTTTATACGCAGTGGAATCCCATGTCTCGGAGGCTACAATTTCACCCGAAAGCATCATGGCTGACAGATCGTCGCCGCCCTTCCAATAGGCTTTGATATTGGCTTTACATTCGATCAGCTTCTCGGCCACTTCGTCTAGAATTTGCTGGTATTTATCCAGGTCGGAGTAAGCCGCAAATGGATCATGCCCCATGGAAAACGCAGTGCCCAGCAGAATGGTACGTTTCAGGCGCATGGATGTTTTGCCCTGATACTGCGGATCACACAGATCACCCCAGCCCTTAAAGTCAGGTGCCACAGCTTTGTTGGCCATCAGACCGGATGTGCCCCACTGGTGTGGAACCGCATAAACTTCGCCATCAATCGTGGTGTTGGCCTTCACGCCCTCCAGATGGGAGGCTTCCATGACGGATGTGTCAATCTTGGACAGGTCCAGCGGCTTGTAGATGTCATATTCCATCTGCGCGGCGTGGATGCGGTCGTGGCTTGGCTGTGCAAGATCAAAGCCCGCCCCGCCAGTTGCGCGCAGTTTGGCGATCATTTCCTCGTTGTTCGAGAAAGTCACTTCCACGTCAATATCGGGATAGCGCTCTTCAAACTTTTGAACCAGCTCCTCGGGTGCGTAAGACCCCCAAGTCAGCAGGCGCAATGTTTCAGCCTGTGCGAAAGAGGCCGTGGTCAGCAGCATCGCCGCCATGAGACCGGTTATTTTTGTTTTATGTTTCATTTTTTACTCCCTGAAGTATCGACGCAGCAGCGCCGGGTTCTAGTCAGCCGCATTTGAACCTTAGAAAGGCATTGGACTGCGACTCATATCCATTGCGGAATTCTTATCAGACCAATTTGTAACAGAGTTATATATCAAGAGCGGGCAATCCAGATAAAATTTTGAGCCCCGCCTGAATACCATCCGGCTTCGCACTGCCAAATCCCAGCACAAGTGCGTTTTGCTCAACAGGGGCTAGACAGTACCGCGCCAAGGGGGCGGTAATTACGTTACGTCCCTTGGCCTGCTCAACCAACGCACCCGCGTCCACACAAGGGTCGAGATAGGCCGTGGTATGAAACCCGCTGCGTGTTTGCTGCACCCGTATCGAAGACGGAAGCGAATTTGCGGCCTCTATCAGAACATCATAACGCGCCTTATAAAGCCTGCGCATCATGCGGATATGGGTGGCGAACTGGCCCTCATCCATGAAATCCGAGACAATCGCCTGCGTTGCAGTGGACGGGCCGCTGATCCAGCTGGTGAACACCTGATCAAACACCGGCACCAGACTGCCGGGCGATAGGATGAACCCCAGCCGCACCGAAGGGAAAAGAGTTTTGGAAAACGTCCCCACATAGATCACACGGTCCTGCGTATCTATGCTTTTCAAAGCAGGCTGCACCCGATCCGAGAAATGGAACTCTCCGTCATAGTCATCCTCGACGATCATCGCATTGGCCGCTTTGGCCGCTTCCAACAGCGCCAGACGCCGTGGCAGGGACATAACATGGCCAAGGGGTTGCTGGTGGGACGGGGTGACGAAGGCCAACCGGAAATCCGGCGCAAGCTGCAATCCCTGCTCCACATCCAGCCCGTCCCCGTCCACCGGCACCGGCACCAGTCTTGCGCCATTCGCCACCAGCGCATTGCCAGCGCCGATCGCGCCGGGGTTTTCGTACCAGACCTTATCCCCGTTGTTCAGCAAAACGCGCCCGATCACCGAAAATGCCTGCTGCGCCCCGCTGGTGATGAAAATCTGCTCCGGTCTGCACCTGATCCCCCGCGCCGCGTTCAGGTGGCTTGCAATGGAACGCCGCAGCCGATCCAACCCTTGCGGCGGACCGTAGCCCATCATCTCGTCCCGATTGCCCCGCAGATGGCGCGCCGAGATCCGCGCCCAATGGGTCATCGGGAAAGCCTCTAGCGCGGGGAGTGCAGTTATGAACGCCTGACTTTTATGGGGCAATCGTTGGCGCGGTGCGAAACTGTCCAGCGCGACGGTGAACCTATGGGAAAGTTGCGGCTCTGCCTGCTCGTCCTTTGGTGCATCGCGCTGTTGCGCATTGGTTTGTGGCGGGGCGAGCACGTCACTGACGTAGGTTCCCGCCCCCACGCGGGACACCAGCATTCCTTCAGACACCAGCCGGTCGATCGCATCAATCACCGTGGTACGCGACACGCCGATCTCCTTGGCCAGCGTCCGACTGGCCGGCAATCGCTTCCCCGCTTCCAGACCGCCGGTCAGGATGATCTCACGCAGGCCCATATACAGCTGCACACTGATCTTACGATCCGATCCCCGCTCGATACGGATAGAGGACAGCAAGGCACCCGCCTGTTGCTTCACCTTACATCTCCCCCATTGGACCGCTACTATTATCGGAATGGACCTACTGTAAGGTCCAATTTCAACTATGGTCAATGCCGCAGATTACCCAAGCGACCTACCTACCGGAGTCCCCCAATGAAAATCCAGTCCATCGAAACCTTCAGCACCGAATTTGTCAGCTTTACCCGCGTGACCACGGACACAGGCGCGCAAGGCTGGGGTCAGGTCGCGCCTTATTACGCGGACATTACAGCCCAAGTGCTGCACCGGCAGGTGGCGCCCTATGCGCTGGGCAAGGACGCCTATGACGTGGATGGCATTCTGGATTTCGTGCGGGACCGCGAGCACAAATTCCCCGGATCTTACCTGCGCCGCGCCATGGGCGGGCTGGACACAGCCCTTTGGGATTTGCGCGGCAAGGTGGAAGGCAAACCGGTTTGCACCCTGCTCGGCGGCAGCCCCGGCGCGATCCGCGCCTACGGGTCATCCATGAAGCGGGATATAACGCCTAAAGACGAAGCAGACCGTCTGGTCAGACTGCGGGATGAAAAGGGTTTTGACGCCTTTAAATTCCGCATCGGCGCCGAAGTGGGCCGCGATCGCGACGAATGGGAAGGCCGCACCGAGGAAATCGTCCCTACCATGCGCCGCGCCATGGGCGGTGATGTGGCACTGCTGGTGGATGCCAACTCCTGCTATTCGCCCAAACGGGCAATTGAGGTGGGCAAGATGCTGATCGACAACGGAATTTCCCATTACGAGGAGCCCTGCCCCTATTGGGAATTCGCGCAGACGAAAGAGGTCACAGATGCGCTCGATCTGGATATTACCGGGGGCGAGCAGGACTGTATGATGGCCAACTGGCAGCAAATGATTGACGGGCGGATCGTGGATATTGTGCAACCCGACGTGCTGTACCTTGGCGGCATGTCCCGCACCATGCGGGTTGCGAAAATGGCTGCGGATGCGGGGATTCCGGTCACACCTCATGCGGCCAACCTGTCGCTGGTTACGCTATTTACGATGCACCTGCTGCGGGCCATTCCCAATGCGGGCAAATATCTGGAGTTTTCCATTGAGGGGCTGGATTACTACCCGTGGCAGGAGATTCTGTTCACCCACGACCCCTATGAAATCCGCGATGGCAAGGCCACCGTCACGGATGCACCGGGCTGGGGGATAGAGGTTAATCCCGAATGGCTCGACAAGGCCGACTATCGCAAATCCGAACTGGACGCCTAGGGCCGATCACTCCCATGGGGGGACGTAAAAGGACGTTTTGATCTGGTCCATCACCACCGTGGTTTTGAACCCTTTAATGTCAGGATTGTCATAGAGGAATTTGCGGGTAAACCCTTCATATTCCTTAATATCACGGGCGCTGATGATCAGCACAAAGTCACTGTCGCCCGTGACGTAATACGCGCTCATCACGATGGGTTCGTTGCGCACGTCTTTCTTGAAGTGGTCGATAATGTCAGAGCGGTCCCGTTCAAGCTGAACAGACACAATCATGGTTAACGTGCGCCCCACATCCGCACCGGAGATGATCGAGATATCCCCCTTGATCACCTTATCCTTGCGCAGCCGGTTCAACCTGCGCTGGGCAGAGGTGGGCGACAGGCCGATCCGTTCCCCCAGTTGAGTCGAGGTCAACTGATTGTTCTGCTGAACCTCATGCAGAATTTTGCGGTCAAAATCGTCCAATGTGGGGGATTTGGCAGCCATATGGTTAATCCTTGCATAAATTAGGCGCGATACTACCCGATTTGCATCGTTTCGTCACGCAGCGTTGCTATGCTGCGCGCAACACAAAAGAAAGGGCGTAGCTATGCTGAACAATGACCAACTGGCCGAATGGGACCGCGAGAATTTCTTCCATCCCTCCACCCATCTTGCGCAACACGCACGGGGCGAAACCCCGACACGGGTGATCAGCAGCGGCGACGGCGTGCATATCACGGATCGCGACGGCCGCCGGATGCTGGACGCTTTTGCGGGGCTTTATTGCGTAAACGTAGGCTACGGGCGCACTGAAATCGCTGAGGCGATCTCAAAGCAGGCCCACGAACTGGCCTATTACCATTCCTATGTAGGCCATGGCACCGAAGCCTCGATCACCCTGTCCAAGATGATTTTGGACCGCGCACCGGACAATATGTCCAAAGTCTATTTCGGGCAAAGCGGTTCGGACGCCAATGAAACCAACATCAAACTGGTTTGGTATTACAACAACATCCTTGGCCGCACTGAAAAGAAAAAGATCATCTCGCGCTGGCGCGGCTATCACGGGTCCGGCCTGATGACAGGTTCGCTGACCGGTCTGGAACTGTTCCACAACAAGTTCGACCTGCCCCTGTCCCAAGTCATCCACACCGAAGCGCCCTATTACCTGCGCCGCAAAGATACTGCGATGAGCCCGGCTGAGTTTGCGGCGGATTGTGCGGCCAAACTGGAAGAGTTGATCCTCGCCGAAGGACCGGACACGGTTGCCGCCTTTATCGGTGAACCCGTTCTTGGCACCGGTGGCATTGTGCCTCCGCCCGAAGGATACTGGGAGGCGATTCAGGCGGTTCTGAAGAAATACGACATCCTGCTGATCGCGGATGAAGTGGTTACAGGCTTTGGCCGTTTGGGCAGCATGTTCGGTTCGGACCATTACGGGATTGAGGCGGACATCATCACCATCGCGAAAGGCCTGACCTCTGCCTACGCGCCGCTGTCCGGTTCCATCGTGTCGGATAAGGTTTGGAAAGTGCTGGAAAACGGTACCGATGAAAACGGGCCTATCGGCCACGGCTGGACCTATTCCGCGCACCCGATTGGTGCCGCTGCGGGTGTGGCCAACCTGAACCTAATCGACGAAATGGGGCTGGTAGAGAACTCTGGCAAAACCGGTCCCTACCTGCAGAAAGCCCTTACCGAAGCGCTGGCGGATCACCCAAATGTGGCCGAAGTGCGCGGCGAAGGCCTGATGTGCGCTGTGGAATTTGCCGACACGACAGAACCGCTCGGCTTTTTTGACGCTTCTCGCAAGATTGGCCCGTCGATCTCGGCTGCGATGGCCAGCCGCGATGTCATCGCCCGCGCCATGCCCCAAGGGGACATCATCGGCTTTGCGCCCCCCCTGTGCATCACCGAAGCCGAGGTCGATCATGTGGTTGGCGTAACCGTTGAAGCCGTCAAGGAAGTGCTGGGTTAATCCCTTCTTCTATCAATCGAACAAGAGGCGCAGCGGTCTGACCGTCTGCGCCTCTTTGCTGTAAAAGCCGGGGGAAACCGCGCCCCTCAGACCGCACTAATGCTGCCGCGCCCGCAACGAATCTTCAAAAACGCAACAACACCTTTGCAAAATTCGACAGCGCATGATCTGCAAAACCCGCTTAAACTCTTCCCAGTAGGGACGTATTAGCACGAATTTTGCCATTCCATCGCACTGCACTGGGAAACAGTTGCATCGGAGTGGGGTATCGCCTTACGACAGGAACGCAACGACAGGCGACAGGGATACACGCGTGAAATTATTGGTTGGGAAACATGCTGGACGGAACTCCGTCTTTGCGGTCAATGACGATGCAGCCACCAATCTCTCCCTTTTATCCAGCGCGGTCGGCTCTGATCTTAGATCACTCCTGACCAATCCTGAACTGCTCGCCAGTCTTTCCGCGCGGATCGCCGGATCGGATAAGGTTGCGATTGAAGACATTCTTCCAGCACTGCCTATTGAACGTCCGGGTAAGACGATTTGTCTGGGGCTGAATTATGCCGACCACGCCAGTGAAGGCGGACATGATATGCCGACCTACCCTGCCCTGTTCATGCGCGGACTTGAGTCCCTGATGCCGTCCGGCGCGCCGATGGTACGCCCTAAAAGCTCGACCAAGCTTGACTACGAAGCGGAACTGATGGTGGTTATTGGCAAAGGCGGGCGGCATATCTCGCCGGATGACGCGCTTGATCATGTGTTCGGGTATACGGTGTTTAACGATGGGTCGGTTCGGGATTTCCAGCGCAAGACCCCGCAATGGACGCCCGGCAAGAACTTTGACAACACCGGCGCGGTTGGCCCCTATGTGGTTACGGCAGATGATCTCCCGACAGGCGCCAGCGGGTTGAAAATCGAATCCCGTGTCGGCACAGAAATCCTGCAAAGCGCCAATACATCGGAAATGATGTGGCCGGTTAACAAAGCCATCGCGACCATTTCTGAATTTGCCACATTGAATCCGGGCGACATGATTGCAATGGGCACGCCACCTGGCGTTGGATATGCCCGCACGCCGCCCCGTTTTCTGAAACCGGGCGAAGTGATTGAGGTGGAAATAGAAGGCATCGGCATCTGCGCCAATCCGGTGATCGACGAAGAATAACGCTGTCAAATTTTTTAAAAAATCTTGGAACCCTCCCGCACTGGAATCTTGTTGTGACTTTATAATCACTTCAACGGAGGGAATGATGAACGATAACAACCAAAACAGCGCCTATGGCCGTTTCTTCGCCATGATTGGCACATCTACAGCGATCATGTTCGGGTTAATGTACCTGAACACTTATGCCGTGGACCATCTGTTTTTTAGTGAAACACGATTCTACATGACCTTCGTCATGGGCGCAGTTATGGCCGTTGTCATGCTGACGTTCATGCTTGGCATGTATAACAATAAGTCTGTGAATACAGCGATCTACGTCGGATCAGCACTGGTCTTCGCAGTTGCGCTCTGGCTCGTGCGCTCGCAAGAAACGGTGCAGGACGTTAGCTGGATGAAGGCGATGATTCCCCATCACTCCATCGCGATTTTGACCAGTGAACGTGCGGAAATCACCGATCCCCGTGTACAGGAACTGGCCAACTCCATTATTGAAGCACAACGTCGTGAAATCGGAGAGATGAAAGCCCTCATCGCGGATCTGGAAGCCCGTTAAACGGGGACCAGAAAAATGGTGGGCGACCCTGGAATCGAACCAGGCATGAGTCACCTCGGCGGAGTTACAGTCCGCTGCCGCACCTTGCAGCACGTCGCCCAACGCCGCCCGATTTAGCGATGCGCTTGGGTGGCGTCAACCACTAATCTTGCATCAATCTTTCTTCTTGTTCATCCCGTAGCTCTTGCAGTGGCTTTAAGCATCTGCGACACGGGATAAACACGAGAGCAAGGGCAGCGGATCATGGCCAGAAAACCCAAGAAACCCACATGGGTTGTTGAAAAAGAGCGGGAAAAACGCGGTGAAACTCCGGCAACGGTCTGGCTGTTCGGTCTGCATGCGGTGCGCGATGCTTTGATGAACCCCGCGCGGGTGAAGCACAAGCTGATCTTGACGCCGAATGCGCTGGCGAAACTGGAAGACGCTGTTGCAGCAGGCAATATCGAACCGGACGTGCAAGACCCGCGCAAATTTTCGGCCCCGCTGGATGCGCAATCCGTGCATCAGGGGGCCGCACTTGAAGTGGACCCGCTGATCTGGGGCAGCCTGTCTGAACGCTGTGCGCCACGGGGCGAAAACCCCGTGGTTTTGCTGCTCGACCGCGTAAGCGATCCCCATAACATCGGCGCAATTTTGCGCTCTGCCGAGGTTTTTGGCGCCCGCGCGGTAATAGCCCCCCATCGCCATTCTGCGCCTGAAACCGGCGCGCTGGCAAAAACGGCTTCAGGTGCGCTGGAACGTCAGCCTTACCTCCGGGTGCAAAACCTTGCGACTTCGATGAAGGCGCTTAAAGAGATGGGGTACTTCATCATTGGTCTGGACGGACTGGGGGATGCCGATCTGGCGGAAGAGCTGACGAAATCCGCACAGATGCCCGTGGCTCTTGCGCTTGGGGCGGAAGGTCCGGGCTTGCGGCAGCTGACCCGTGAAAGCTGTGACATCATTGCTAAAATCCGCTTTGCTGGCGGTTTCGGTTCGCTCAACGTGTCAAACGCAGCGGCAGTCGGTCTTTATGAAGCCGCGCGCTTGCGGTAACGGTTCGGTAACGGGGCGATCACGGATGCCCCACGAAAGATAACGCGCCCTCAAATCGCCGTGTCGGCTATAGAGCGGGCCGAATTTAACCGCTAGCATCTTCTGGAGTTCAAACTTTAGGAGACCCACATGAAACTTAACCGCCGTGCGATCCTTGCGCTTTTCAGCGCAAGCGCTGTGACACTGGTCGCCCCAATGGCCGCCGCCAAGAGTCCACCAGTATACACCGAAGATTCGATCGCGATTGATGGCACAGATACTGTGGCGTATTTTTCTCTAGGCAAGCCGGTGGCAGGATCTCGCGCCCATTCGGTTGATTGGAACGGCTCTACATGGCTGTTTGCAAGCGCCGAAAACGCCGCAACCTTTTCCTCCGATCCTGAAAAATATGCCCCCCAATATGGCGGTTACTGTGCCTTTGCGATGGCACGCGGTTATGTTGCACCCACCGAGCCAGAGGCCTGGACCATCGTGGATGGCAAACTGTACTTGAACTTCAATCTTGAAGTGCGGACCAAGTGGCAGGCGGACATTCCGGGCTATATCAAAAAGGCCGATGGCCACTGGCCCGCCCCGTTGGAAAACTGACGCCCTGCGCCCCGTCCCCAACAATGGTTTTTCCACCATTAAACCGTCAAGTGACGGGGCGTGTAACATCAACGTGATCACAATTATATTACAAAACCTTAACTCTTGAACAAACCGCCCTAAATATAAAATCACTGGACGGGTAGAATGGAACTCCCCGTCTCTGACTACTGTCCCTCGTTCCACACCTTGCGCCTGAAGCATTTCTGTTTCGGGCGCTTTTTTTGAGCGGAACAGCGGCGGACCCTACCCTGTCATTTTAAACGCTGTCGTTTTTAAGGTAGAGCCACAACCGCGCCGACGTTATGGTCTTGCCATGAATGAAAACTACTCCGACGATCTTTTGCGCACCGTGCTGAAACGCACCAAAGTCATTGCCTGCATTGGTGTTTCCACCAATCCGATCCGCCCGTCCCATTATGTGGCGCGCTACATGGGGCTGCGGGGCTATCGGGTGATTCCGGTCAATCCGGTCTATGCCGGTGAGGAACTGCTTGGGGAAATTGTGCGGGGCGATCTGTCTGAACTGACGGATGAGACTGTCGATATGGTGGATATCTTCCGCCGCTCCGAGGCTGTGCCGCCCATTGTCACGCAAAGCCTGTCCCTGCTGCCAGCGCTGCAAACCATCTGGATGCAAATCGGCGTATGTCACGCAGAGGCCGCAGCAGAGGCCGAAGCCGCTGGCGTTACTGTGATCCAGAACCGCTGCCCCAAGATCGAATACCAACGGCTTTTCGGTGAATTGCGCAAAGGCGGTTTTAACACGGGAATCATTTCTTCACGGTTGTGAACAGCAGCGGATTAAGCATACTCTGCGCCAAATTGTTCGATTACGGAGGAAACAATGACAGACGGACCTAACTACGGCTTTGACACGCTACAAGTACACGCAGGTGCGCGCCCTGATCCCGCAACCGGCGCACGGCAAACTCCGATTTATCAAAGTACTTCTTATGTCTTTCGCGATGCCGACCACGCCGCAGCCCTGTTTAACCTGCAAGAAGTGGGCTACATTTATTCCCGTTTGACCAACCCGACCGTGGCAGTTCTGCAAGAACGTATCGCCACCCTTGAAGGCGGTGTCGGGGCTGTTTGCTGTTCCTCGGGTCACGCGGCGCAAATCATGTCCCTGTTCCCGCTGATGGGTCCGGGGTGCAATGTTGTTGTGTCTACACGCCTTTACGGTGGGTCGATCACCCAGTTCAGCCAGACCATCAAGCGTTTTGGCTGGTCCGCGACATTCGTTGATTTCGACGATACGGATGCTGTTGCAGCCGCAATTGACGACGACACCCGCGCGGTGTTCTGCGAAAGCGTGTCCAATCCGGGCGGTTATGTAACCGATATTCCGGCGATTGCCGCGATTGCGGATAAAGCCGGCCTGCCCCTGATCGTGGACAACACCTCAGCAACGCCGTACCTGTGCCGCCCGATTGAAATGGGCGCAACGCTGGTTGTTCACTCTACTACCAAATACCTGACAGGTTCAGGAACAGTTACAGGTGGTTGCGTTGTGGACAGCGGCAAATTCGACTGGTCCCAAAGCGATAAGTTCCCATCCCTGAGCGCGCCGGAACCGGCCTATCACGGGCTAAAATTCCATGAGACATTTGGCGAGCTGGCCTTCACTTTCCACGGCATTGCCATCGGCCTGCGCGATCTGGGCATGACGATGAACCCGCAAGGGGCACATTACACGTTGCTTGGGATTGAAACCCTGTCCCTGCGCATGGACCGCCACGTCGCGAACGCCAAAAAGATCGCTGCATGGCTGGAAAAAGACGACCGGATCGAGAAAGTCACCTATGCTGGTCTGGAGTCTTCCCCCTATGCCGAGCGTGCGGGCAAATTGTACCCTAAAGGCGCTGGTGCCCTGTTCACTTGCGCGGTGAAGGGCGGTTATGACGCCTGCATCAAGCTGGTGGATAATCTGGAAATCTTCAGCCACGTGGCCAACCTTGGCGACACACGTTCGTTGATCATCCACCCTGCCTCTACCACGCACCGCCAGTTGACCGAGGAACAGCAGGAAGCCGCTGGTGCCGCACCGGACACAGTGCGCCTGTCTATCGGGATTGAAACAGTGGAAGATCTGCTCGCTGATCTGGATCAAGCGCTCAACAAGGCGACCGCAGCCTGATAAAACTCTGGCGTCCGTATAATGCGGGCGCCAGTACCTTCAGTTTAAGAGCCGATTCCGTCATCTCCGATGGAATCGCGGAGTTAAACTGCAGCGCAGCTTGAAATTTAATCCTTTTGATACGAAATACATTTAAAGACCTAGACACCGCCGCCCGAAGCTTGGGAAATTTCCTAACGCTCATGGGAGGCGAAACTTAAAAACGCAGGATCCCGCCGCCTGATCCGGCAGATAGTTCCAATTCCGGCAAAAATCTGCTACACTAAGGGCTTAGCCCAGCAAAACTGTAGCAATGAACGCCGGTGATGGTATATCCGCGATGTGGATAGAGAGAATTTTATGATGATGGGTGAAACCAAACCGAATTTCGCACTCGATCTGTCGAACGAGGGCGTTGCTCTGTGGCATCGCGCTGGCGGTGGCGGCTGGACCGTGCTTGGTCATGTCCCGCTGGACGCGCCGGACCTGTCGGCGCAGGTGCGTGCGCTGCGGGATCAAGCACTCAGCAATGGTGCAGGCAATGCCCGTCAACGCCGCACTGTGGTACGGGTCCCCCGCTCCGAGGTGATGCTCTCCAAGGTTAGTCTTGGCGTTTTCGAGGACGAGGCAGCAGAACGGCATGGCCTGCGCCAGATTGAAAAAATCTCGCCGCTGCCGATGGATGAAATTGTTTTTGACATGGGCGAAAAGGGCTTTGGCAACATGGCCCCCGTCGGAATCGTGGCCCGCCAAACCCTGCAAGAGGCCGAGGATTTCGCCAAAACCCACGGCTTTGACACGCTTTACTTCACGACCGAATACAGCGAGCGGGAATTTCACCGAGAGCCACGATTTTACCTTACAGATCAGACAGTTGCATCCAAACCCCTGTGGTTTGCCCCTTGGGTTGCAGCGGCCTCTGTCGGGCTGGCAATCGGGTATTTCGGCTATTCGCAGATTACCTCGGACGCCAGCGGCTATGATGCGCCTCCTGCTGTGGCTGCAGTGGAACAATCCACCGGCACCGAAGTCTCTGGTGACACCGGTCAACAGACCGCCGCTTTGTCCTTAGATGCTAACACCGCTGCCCCGAGCGAAGCTGTCTCCACTCCTGAGCCTCAGGAAGAAGCAGTGGCAGATAAGCCCGAAGTCGAAGATGAATCCGAAGTTGCAGACACCACACAGCAGCTTGCCCTGCAAGACATTGCGCCCAATCTGCCGTTTGTGCGGATTGCGCTGAACGCGCCTGCCCAAACGACTTATCCTGAACTTTCCACTAAGGCCGTGCCGCGCAATACCGCGACAGACCGTCCCTATATTATCCGCCTGCAAACCGAAGAATCAGTTTCCCCCGCGGTGGTCGGAGATTCGAAACTTGTCAAAACCAGCAGCTTGCAAATTGCCGAAGCCCGTCGTGATTTGCCCGAAGTTGCGGTAAACGATGAAATCGTCGAGATCATTCAAAGCGATATGGCGCTTGCGATTTATGCACCAACGGAACCGGAAACGCCGGTCCGCCTCGCCGCTTTGACCCTGCCAAGCCGGTCTTTCGATCCGATCCTTCTGGGCAACCTGCCCGCGGTCGATCGTGATGCCGCCCCTGTACCGGATGCCGCACAAAAACCGGCTGCCCGTCCAGTCCGCCCGCCGTCAACTATTACGGCTGAACCGGGCACACTGACGCCCACCAAAGAGGGCACGCCCGGACCGGAATACATCATGATCTTCGCTGGAAAACCGGCGCAGACACCGCCGGATCGTCCGGGCTCGGCGATCCCTGCTGATCCACTGACCGGCTTTACGCCGCGTCTGCGCCCTGACACGCTGGATGTTCCCGAAACGGCCGTAGAAGAACCCGCGGCTGAGGCTCTGTTGGCCGAGAATACAGCACCGCAAGAGACCACCCCCCAGACCATATTGGATCTGGCTGATCCCGCACTCCGCCCCTACCGCGCACGGGTGCGCCCGTCCGATCTGGACGTTCCAGAACCGGGTCCGGCATTCGGTCCACCAACCATCGCGCAGCTGGCAGATCCGGCCCTGCGCCCGTTGCGCGCCAAACTGCGTCCCGCAACTTTGGATGTGCCGGATCAAGTCGCTGTAACATCGCCCGAACCCGCGCCTGTGTCAGAAGTGATTGCGACGCCCGCTGCCGAAACTGAAAGCGACGCGCCAACGCTGGAAACCACCGTGGCAGAAATCGCCGATGAGGCAGATGTAGACGCTGAAACAGCAGCTATTGCGCGGACCGAAGCGCAAGAAGCGATCGAAAGTGCGACCTCGCTGGCGTTGGCCAATCCAGCCCTGCGCCCGCTGGTCCGCCCGACGGATCTGGCCGAAGACCTTGAGGTTGCAACCCCCGAAAACCCCGCCACAGATGAAGCCACTGAGGACGCGGTCGTTGATACAGTGGAGCAGCCGGAAGCCCCGACGTTGACCGCTTTGGCCGATCCGGCCTTAGCAGGCGTGAAGGCACGCAACCGCCCGACGAACCTGCGCGTTTTGACACCGTTTGAAATGGATGGGCTTGTGGCTTTGGCTGATCCTGCACTTGCAGGCAAAAAGTCCCGTTCGCGGCCAAGTGCCCTGCGTGTTATTGCGCCAGAGCCGGAGCCCGAACCAGAGGCGGAAATACTTGTGGCCTCTACCCAGCCACAAAACACGATTGCCAGCGCTTCGCGTTTTGCGATTGATCAAAGCCCCCAGCCCAAGGCGCGCCCTGCCCGTCTGGACCGTGTGGTGAAACGTGTCGCTGCAGCCGAACCCCGTGCCACCGGTGGCAACACCAAAACCACGGCGCAGACGCCCAAAGCGGCTGTTGGCACCGTGAAAGCCCCACCGACACCGACCCGCACCAGTGTGGCAAACGCCGCGACAGAGCGGTCTAAATTCCGCAGCTCCCGTCTTAGCCTTGTGGGCGTCTTCGGCACCCCGAGTGCGCGGCGCGCTCTGGTACGGACCTCAACGGGGCGCTATGTGAAAGTGAAAGCAGGCGACAGCCTCGGCGGTTGGCGAGTCTCTGCCATCGGCGCGGACAGTTTGCGTATCAAAAAAGGCAGCCGCGATCAGGTTTTGAAGATACCATAGGACCCCGCCGCACATCTTAAAATGCAAAAGCCGCCAAGAACGAGAGTTCCGGCGGCTTTTTAATGGGATATCAGGGCCTTGCAGGCTCAGGTCAACATCACGGCGGCCAACCCAAGGAAGGCGAAAAAGCCGACCACATCCGTGACCGTTGTCACGAATGCACCCGATGCAAGTGCGGGGTCGATTTTCAGTTTGGTCAGCGTGATCGGGATCAAAATGCCCGCCATGCCCGCGATCAGCAGGTTGGCGATCATGGCCAGCCCGAGCACCACGCCCAACATAGCAGAACCGAACCAGACCACCCCGACGACACCGATAATCACCGCGAACACCAGACCGTTCAGCAGGCCAACCATGACCTCCCGCCGGATCACCCGCATCGCGTTGGACGCAGTCAAATCCTTCGTCGCCAGCGCGCGCACGGCAACCGTCAGAGTTTGCGTGCCCGCATTCCCCCCCATCGACGCCACAATCGGCATCAGCACAGCAAGGGCAACGATGGCTTCGATCGTGTCGGAAAACTGTGAAATCACCACAGACGCCAGCACGGCTGTGATCAGATTTACCCCAAGCCACGGGAACCGCTGGCGTGTGGTGTCAAGAACACTGTCGGTCAGGCTCTCGTCGCCGACACCGTTCAAAAGCCGAAGGTCTTCTTCGGCTTCTTCATCAAGCACCAACATCGCGTCATCAATGGTAATTACCCCGACCAGACGCCCCTCTTCGTCCACCACGGGGGCGGAAACCATGTGGTACTGATTAAAGGCATAGGCCACATCTTCCTGCGTCTGCGTGACGGGAATAACGTGAAAATGCTCGTCCATGATGGTGGCGAGCATGGTGTCCCGCGGGCTCGACATCAGATCGGACAGGGCCACTTTGCCGATGGGCTGCATTTTGGGATCGACGATCACCACCACATAAAAGCGGTACGGCAGATCGTTTTCGCTGCGCAGATGGTCAATCGCATCGCCCACGGTCCAGTGGGCCGGTGCCATCACCAGCTCCCGTTGCATCAGGCGACCGGCACTTTCCTCGGGGTATTGCAAGGATTGTTCGACGACAACACGATCCGCCTGCTCCAGCGCATCCAGAACGCGGGTTTGCTGGAGCTGTTCCAGATCTTCGACCAGATCGACCACGTCGTCTGATTCCAGATCCTTCAAGGCCGAGCTCATCACGTCAGCCGGAAGGGTTTCGATCAGATCGGCCCGCAGATTTTCGTCCAGTTCCGACAGCACATCACCGTCGAATTCTGTTCCCCAAAGCCCTAGCAAAGCTTCCCGTTCGGCACCGGAAATCTGTTCCAGAACGTCAGCAATATCGGCAGAATGCAGCGGCGCGAGCAGTTCTATCAGTCGGGACTGGTCACCCGCTTCCACCGATTCAAGAATGGCATCAATCGCAACCGTATCAAGCGCATAGGCCCCATCGCCGGCATCGGGGCCCCCAAAGGCGTCATCCGGTGTGATTTGATCCTGCATATTAGCCCCCTGCTTTTGTTTTTCTTCTACCCGCTCGCCTGTTTTGCAACAACCGCAATTCTGGTTAATCCTGTGGTTTGCCTGATCGGAAAATCCCGTCTACTGTAAAGTTTGCTTCCGATCTATTCCATTGGCGTAACACTACATTATGACAGAACAAAAACCGCAAAAACTCCAGTTTAAAACCCTGTCCGATCTGCGGGATGGTGCGATTACCCATCACCAGAAGGGCGATCTTGCCACAGCGCGGGATCTTTACCGCACTTATCTTTCTCGCCACCCCAAGGACGGTCCGATCTGGTCCAATCTCGGCGCTTTGTTTCGCAGTCAAAAGAACTATACGATGGCTGTGGTCTGCCAGCAAAAAGCACTTCAATTACACCCCGAGAGCGACAGTGTTGTAAACAATGCCGCCAATGCCCATTTCGATGCGGGTGAGCCGGACAAAGCGTTGGGATTGCGGCGTAAGGCGCTGGCGATGAAGCCGTCCAACGCCGAGAACTGGTCATCGCTGGGCAAATACCTGCGCGCTCTTGGCCGCTATGCAGAGGCAAAGGCTGAGTTGCAAAAGGCGATACGGGTTCATCCTGACGATCCGGAACTGCATATACAGCTTTCCTTCGCGCTTTTGGCACTTGGGGAATACCCTGCCGGATTTGCGGAATTTGACTGGCGCTGGGAGGGGGATGAAATATCGCTGCCGGATTTGCCGATGCCAAAATGGACAGGACAGGATCTGGCCGGAAAAACGCTTCTGGTGACACCCGAACAAGGCTTTGGTGATACAATTCTAATGGCGCGCTTTCTCAAAGGTGTAGCCGACATGGGCGCAGATGTGCGTCTGTCCGCCAAACAACCGCTGCACCGCGTGTTTAAGGGGCTGGCCGGTGTTACCCGTTTCGCACAAAGCACAGCAGACCTTGAAGGATGTGATTACTGGGCGCCGATGATGGATTTGCCCCGTTATCTTGGCACAACCTTAGACACGCTCCCAGCCCCGACGACGTTGACCATTCCAAAGGACTCGCAGGAACGGGCAACTGCCCTTCTTGCGCCGTTTAAGGACAATTTTAAGGTTGGTGTGCTTTGGTCCGGTTCTGTGACCTACCGCGCTAACCACAAACGCTCTTTCAGCCACCAGCAGTTCCTGCAACTTGCGGATATTCCCAATCTGCAAATGTTCTCGCTTTACAAGGGGTCACTGACGCAGGCTTATCACGAGGATGGAACATCTTGTGTGATACTGGATGCGGCTGGAAGCGACCGCGACTTTGCCGACAGCGCCGCGCTGATCCAGCAGTTGGACCTTGTCATCACGATGGACAGCGCCATTGCCCATGTCGCCGGATCGCTTGGCGCAAAGGTTTGGAACCTGTTGCATTCCGAAGCCTACTGGCTTTATGAACCATTTGAAGACCACACCCCTTGGTATCCCTCTATGCGGTTGATCCGGCAGAAAAAATCGGGTGATTGGGACAGTGTATTTGCAAACCTCCACACGGAGTTGGAAGAATTGGTAAACCGACATGGATGACATACTGACCCCGATCTCGCCGGGGGAACTGCTGGACAAACTGACCATTCTGGCGATCAAGCTGGACAAAATCGAAGACCCCGAGAAGCGGGCAAATGTGAAGGTCGAACACGAAGCCCTGTTCGCAGTTGCCGACAAACACATCCCGAAAACCGAGGAAGTGACCGTTCTTAACATCCGGCTATTGAACGTGAACCGTGAGCTATGGGACATCGAAGACGACATCCGCGAATGCGAACGTGCCGGTGATTTTGGCGAGGAATTCATCCGCCTCGCCCGTGCAGTCTATGTCACCAATGACAAACGGGCGGATTATAAAAAGCAGATAAATCAGGTACTCGGGTCGCGTATTGTCGAAGAGAAATCCTATGCCGACTACTGAACTGATCCTCGGTCAAACACTTTGTTTCACCGGTGATCCGTTTCAGGACGGCCCCGACGCCGCAAGCCATAACCGCCACGGGGCGGTGGCTGTGCGGGATGGCAAAATCATCGACGTGGGCGATGCAGACACCCTGCGTAATGGCCACCCGCAAGCGAAGGTGACTGATCAAGGCGATGCGCTGCTAATGGCCGGCTTTGTAGACAGCCACGTCCACTATCCCCAAACCGGTATAATCGCCAGTTGGGGCAAGCGGCTGATCGACTGGTTGAACAGCTACACTTTTCCGGAAGAAACCCGTTTCAAAGATGTGGATTACGCCACTGAAATTGCTGAAGTTTATTGCGATTTAGCACTAACCAATGGCACCACAACAGCGGCGAGTTATTGCACCATTCACCCCGAAAGCGTCGATGCCTATTTCACGGCGGCACAGGCACGGGGTATGCGGATGCTCGGCGGGAAGACCTGCATGGACCGCAATGCGCCGGACGGTCTGCGCGACACGGCCCGATCTGCCTATGACGACAGCAAGGCGCTGATTGACCGCTGGCACGGGGTGGACCGCCTGAGCTATATCATCACGCCCCGCTTTGCGCCTACATCAAGCGGCGAACAACTTTCGGCCCTCGGTGCGCTCTGGTCAGAGCGACCAGACTGCCTGATGCAAACCCATCTGTCCGAACAGCACGAAGAAATCGCATGGGTCAAAGATTTGTTCCCACACGCGCGCGATTATCTTGATGTGTACGAACAGCACGGGCTGGTCGGCGAAGGCGCGGTTATGGGGCATGCCATCCACCTCACCCCGCGTGAGATTGACCGCATGTCAGATACAGGCGTACGCGTGGGCCACTGCCCGACATCCAACACCTTTATCGGCTCTGGCCTGTGTGACGTGACCGGCCTGCACCAGCGGGGCATTCCGGTGGGGCTGGCGACAGACACAGGGGGCGGTTCTTCCTTCTCGATGCTGCGAACCATGGCCTCCGCCTATGAGGTTGGCCAGTTACGCGGCACGCCGCTGCATCCCGCGCAACTGCTTTATCTCGCGACTGTGGGATCATCCAAGGCACTGGGCCTGCAAGATAAAATCGGAAACCTCGCAACAGGGATGGAGGCCGATCTGATCGCGCTGGACCTGTCCTCCACCCCTGCGATCGCGCAGCGTAGCAAACGGGCGGACGACATCTGGGAAGCGGTATTCCCTACCATAATGATGGGCGACGACCGCGCTATTTCCGGCGTCTGGGTCAACGGCAGGGATATGCGCGGGGGTTAACCTGCCAACCGCGCCGCCAGACGGTTCTGGCGGGTGATAACTTCGCGCAGGTCCAGGTTAACCATCTGCCCGCCCTGCACCACCGCACGCCCTTCAACATAAAGGTCACGCACATTGTGGGGGCCGGTCAGAACCAGCGCCGCGACCGGATCCCAGTTGCCCGCAGCCGCAAGGCCGGACATATCCCAGATCGCGAAATCGGCCCTTTTGCCAACCTCCAAAGACCCGCAATCGGTCCGCCCCAAAACCTGCGCCCCGCCGAGTGTGGCGATCTCCAAGGCCTCCCGCGCGGCCATTGCATCCGCACCGTTTTGCACGCGCTGCAACAACATCGCCTGCCGCGCCTCATCCAGTAGATGCCCTGCATCATTGGACGCCGATCCGTCCACACCCAGCCCGACTCGCACACCCGCGTCCCGCATCTGGCGCACAGGCGCGATGCCAGAGCCAAGACGGCAGTTCGAGCAGGGACAATGGGCAACGCCAGTTCCAGTTCTTGCAAATAAATCAATCTCTTGCGCATCCAACTTCACGCAATGGGCGTGCCATACATCCGCACCGGTCCAGCCCATATCCTCGGCATATTGTCCGGGGCGGCAGCCGAATTTTTCCTGACTATAGGCAATATCCTCGTCGTTTTCCGCCAGATGGGTGTGCAACATGACGCCTTTGTCCCGCGCAAGCGCTGCGCTGTCTTTCATCAGGCCCGTACTGACCGAAAACGGCGAACAGGGCGCCATAACCACCCGCAACATGGACCCGTCCGCACCGTCGTGATAGCGGTCGGCAACGCGGATACAGTCGTTCAGAATATCGGCTTCACGCTCCACCAGATGATCCGGTGGCAGGCCGCCGTCACTCTCCCCGATACTCATGGAACCACGGGCCGCGTGAAAGCGCACGCCAATGCTGCGGGCGGCCTCTATTGCGTCATCAAGTTTGGAGCCATTAGGGAAGATATACTGATGATCGGAGCTGAGCGTGCAGCCCGACAGCGCCAGTTCCGCCAGCCCCACTTGTGCCGATGTAAACATCTCCTCCGGCCCCATCCGCGCCCAAATCGGGTAGAGCGTTTGCAGCCAGCCAAACAGCAGCGCATCCTGCCCGCCCGGAACAGCCCGCGTTAATGTCTGGAACAGATGATGATGCGTATTCACCAGTCCGGGCGTCACAACGCAGCCCTTGGCATTGAGCGTATTACCGCCCGTAAGGTTGGTGCCGATTTCAGCAACCACTCCGTTTTCAACCGCCAGATCAACGCCAGCCAGTTCGGCGCGGCTGGCGTTCATAGTGACCAGATGGTCGATGTTTTTGATTACAAGACGTGTCATGTCTAACTCTCCAATCTAAAGTAAAATCAGCGGCTTGTGCCGCTGATATGATTGAAAAGTCGGGAAATTGGAGAGAGCAGTGCTTGGGCTTAATTCGCGTAGAACGCGTCACTAAATCCGGCACCCCGTGCAGAGCGCAGCGCAGATTGCATCTGCGCCGTGCTGTTGAACGGCCCCAACAGAACAACTTTCAATTTCTTGCCGTTGCGCGCGATTGTACGGCTGCCAACGGGCAATCCACCCGCCTGAAACCGTGAAATCGTGCGGCGTGCATTCTTTGTATCTCCGAATGTGCCGATCTGCACGTACCGTTTGCCGGTGCTGCGCGCCTGTTTTTGCGGCTGGCTGTAGGATTTAGAAGATTTGATCGCCTTGACCGTAGAGGTTTTAACCGCAACTTGACGGACCCGAACCTTCCGCTGGATCAGACGGCGTGGCACTGTGTTGGTCCAGACCATCTCCATCTGCGCATCGCCCTTGGCGGTCACGTCAGGGTCGATGATAACACCGGCGGTCTGCAGGCCGTGGACCTGATCGACCACCTGCGCTTTGGTCACTTTGCGCACCGGCGCGGCTGGCTTGGCGTAAACACTGGCATTGGCAGCCGCCGCGGCTTGCAGGCGGCGCTGCTTCTGCTGGCGCACCAGATCACCCGGATGTACTTTTTGGGCAGGGGTTGTTTTATAGACGGTCACAACGCGCTGTGCGGGAGCTATCTTTACAACTGTTTTCTGCACCGGACGTGCCACGGCCTGAGTGTTCAGGCCAGCGTTTTCAGCCCGATCCCGCGCGGAGCGAACCAGATCGCCGGGGTGAACCGTTTGCGGCCCCCGTTGGGACAAATTGGTGCGGGTCATCGCAGGTGTTACCGCTGCAACCTTCACCGGACGAGGCTTCACAACCACCTTGGCCGTGGATTTGGGTTTAGCTTTGGGCGCTGGCTTGGCCACTGCAACCTTCTTCGGCGCGATTTTCACAACCTTGCGCACCGGCTTGGCTGCTGCGGTTTCGGGCAAGGAAAGATCAACCACCTTGTTGCCAGTTGGCACAGGTTTCGCCTGTTCAAGCGCGGCAAGTTGGCTGCCGGACAAGGAAGGACGGTTGTTCGACGAACAATACACCTTGCGCTTGCGGTTGACGCGGGGCACCCAAGTGACCCGACCGCCAAATCCGGCACGGATAAAGACGCAGCCGCGGCTGTCTACATATTGTTTTCCGGTGAAGGATTGCGGGGGATTTTCGGCGGGTGCCGTGATCTTGCGCAAGGACTGTGCCTCTGCCGGATCGGATAGTGTGAAAACAACCGCGAATCCGGTTGCCATGCCTGCCGCCATTTTGATTATATCACGCACCTCAAGCCCTTTTGGATACATTCTTTACCTGCCTTTTTTGCACTGAACGTGCCTTTTTTAGGACACAATGTAAAGCAATTTAGGCCGATTGTCGCTATATTTCGTGGTGATACAGCGCCAGACCCCACAGTTTGGGGCGCGCGACTAGGACCGTTTACTTGAAGAGAATTACCCAACCTCCTCTGTCCCTTGCCTTTTATCGGCCGGTCACAGATCTCAGAAAATTGTAGAAAATCCGAACGCTCCGAGCCTAGGTTCTGGCCCAATTTTCCAGTTTGCGATAGAGTGTTGAGGGTGACACCCCAAGATGGGCAGCCGCACGCGGGATGGACCCCTGATAATGGCGGATCGTCACTTCGACCACGGCTTTTTCAATCTCAGAGAGCGTCAGCCCGTCCCGTATCAACGCCCGCAGTGCCGCCTCATAGATGTCCGTCTGGTTTAGCGATCCAACGCCTGCTTTTTGCTGACTACGGGCAGTGGCGGCCTGATCTTCGCGGAAGGATTTGACAAAGCTGCGGGGCAGATGGTCCGGCGTAACCTCCCCTGCCGGAGCCGTGTCTGCAACGCTGCGTAAAAGCCTGAGCATCTCAGCATGTTGTCCCGGCCAACTGTATTGCTCGAACATGTCGCAAATCTCGGCACCGAGAACACTATCGTCGCGTCCACTGGCGCGGATGTAGGCGCCAAACAGTTCTTTCGCCAGCACGCTTATCGAAAACCGCCCGTCGTTCAGGCCCGGCAACGCGATGGAGGCCACAGAAAGCCGGTAGTACAAATCTTCGCGCAGACGACCCGCCGCCATTGCAGCTTCGGGTTCCAGAGACGTGCCACAAATGATCCGGATATCCGGTCTGTGGGCCGCACCGTCAGCATCCTTTATAAGTCCGGTTTGCAAATACCACAGAAGCTGGGTCTGAATTTTCAAGGGAAGATCGCAAATATCGTTGAGAAACACCGTCCCGCCTGTCCGCATCAGGTCACTTGGCAGGCGGTCAAGCAGGTCACCCGCCCTGCCCTTTTCGCAGTCCAACGCGACAAAATCCCCGTCCCGTAAAAAGGAACTATTGTGGATCAGGCGGGCGCAGGCTTCTTTCATCACACCCTTAGGGCCCGTAATCAGCACGGGTGCCAAAGACGGTGCGATCTGGGCGACGACCCGTTTGACACTGGCATCCATCGCCATAAAGCCCCGCGCTAATCCAGCGGTTTCTTCCTTGACCTGACCGGCATCCGGCATCTTTGCGGCATTATCCACGATATGCACAAGACGGTGGCAATCGAACGGTTTCACGACGAAATCAAATGCGCCAAGCTTCATCGCATCGGACGCTTGTTTCATCGACCCGCTCGCGGTGGTGACAATGATGCGCGTATCCGGTCTGGCGCCCAGCATACCGCCGATCACCGGCTTCACGCCCTGCTCTGCCATCAAAAGATCGATGATCACTATGGCATGGCCACTGGTCGCAAAAAGCGCCGCTGCCTTGGGCAAGCTGTGGGCCAGATCGACGGCATAGCCGCGCTGTTCCAACTGCCGGACACAAGAACTGAGAAGTTGCTCGCTACCCTCGACGATTAGAATCCGGCCCACCATAGGTTATTCCGGCCCCGATTGGGGCGGTTTTGGGATATGGCTGAAACGGAGCTTAAACACGTTAATCTTCTTATCTTGCGATGCGCCCGCACACCAAAAAGGATGCGCGCTAAGTATAGATCATATTAACCTGTTAAGACCAGCCTTCAAGCTACCCAGGGTAGCCAAGCGTTTTAAATGACGTTGCGATTTCGTCAATAATGGCTGGATCGTCGATCGTTGCGGGTGTTTTGAATTCTTCGCCGTCTGCGATCTTGGCCATCGTGGCGCGCAGGATTTTTCCTGAACGGGTCTTAGGCAAGCGGTCTACCACGCAGGCCAGCTTGAAGGCTGCAACCGGACCGATCTTGTTGCGGACCAGTTGGATACATTCCTTCACAATTTCGTCGTGCGGGCGGTCCACGCCGGATGTAAGGCACAAGATGCCAAGGGGCAATTGCCCCTTCAGCGGATCGGCTACACCGATCACCGCGCATTCAGCTACGTCGGGATGTCCGGCAAGGATTTCTTCCATTGCACCGGTAGACAGGCGATGCCCCGCCACGTTGATCACATCATCCGTGCGCGCCATGATATAAAGGTATCCGTCCTCGTCCTTCATACCCGCATCACCGGTTTCGTAGTATCCCTCAAACGTCTGAAGATAGGCCGAGCGATAGCGCCCTTCGGCGTTCCACAACGTTGGCAATGTCCCTGGGGGAAGTGGCAGTTTCACGGCAATCGCGCCCAGTTCTCCGGCGGGCATCTCTTCGCCCTCGTCGCTTAGGATGCGCACATCATACCCCGGCATCGGAACCGTCGGAGAGCCCACTTTGACTGGCAGGGCTTCGATCCCCATCGGGTTGCCCACCATCGGATAACCGGTTTCAGTCTGCCACCAGTGGTCAATAACCGGAATCCCCAGTTGGTCCTGCGCCCACAGGATAGTGTCAGGATCGGCACGTTCACCGGCCAGAAACAGGGTGTCTAGGTTCGATAAGTCATATTTCTTCCGATACTCCCCCTTGGGGTCTTCCCGTTTTATTGCACGGAATGCAGTCGGTGCGGTGAACATGGCGCGCACTTTGTAATCCTGCATCACCCGCCAGAATGTGCCCGCATCAGGCGTGCCCACCGGCTTGCCTTCAAACACCACTGTCGTGTTGCCGTGGATCAGCGGGGCGTAACAAATGTAGGAATGCCCCACGACCCAGCCCACATCCGATGCAGCCCAGAACACATCGCCCGGATCAACGCCGTAGACGTTTTTCATGGTCCAGTTCAACGCCACCAGATGCCCGCCGGTGTGACGCACAACGCCCTTGGGCTGGCCCGTGGTGCCGGAGGTATAAAGCACATAGACGGGATCATTGCCCTTTACCGGAACGCAGGGCGCGGGTGTGACATCGGCCTGCACATCATTCCAATCGTGATCACGGCCCGGTTCCAGTGTTGCCTCAGCCTGTTCGCGCTGGAAGATGATGCAGGTCTCGGGCTTGTGGTCGGCCATTTCAATCGCCTCGTCCAGAAGCGGTTTATAGGCGATGACCCGACCCGGTTCGATCCCGCAACTGCTGGCAATGACTGCTTTGGGGGTGGCGTCATTGATCCGTGTGGCAAGTTCGCTGGCAGCAAATCCGCCAAATACCACCGAATGGATCGCACCAATCCGCGCACAAGCCAGCATGGCGATAATCGCTTCGGGGGTCATCGACATATAGATGATCACTCGATCACCTTTAATGATCCCTTGCTCCAGCAGGGCTCCACCTAGGCGGGCAACGCGGGTCTGCAACTCGGCATAGGAAATCCGGCTTTTCGCGCCAGTGATCGGGCTGTCATAGATGATTGCGTCCTGATCGCCGCGCCCGTTTTCCACGTGCCGGTCCACCGCATTGTAACAGGTGTTGACCACACCATCAGAGAACCATTCGTACAGGGGTGCATTTTCGTCATGCAGCGCCTTTGTCGGCTCTACAATCCAGTCAATAGATTTGGCAGCCTCCATCCAGAATGCCTCTGGATCGGCCTGCCAATCTGCGTAGACCTCTTTGTACCCCATGATAACTCCTCCCGTTCGTCCCTATTAATCGTAAGAATGCACCGACGTTCCGGCCAGTGCAGCAATATTCAACAAGCCCCGCGGCGTGATCGACGGGGTCACGATATGGGCCTTATTGCCCATCCCCATCAGGATCGGGCCAACCTCCAGCCCCCCTGCACGGGTCTTTAACACGTTGCGCACAGCACTTGCGGCGTCGGTGTTGGCGAAAACCAGCGTGTTGGCCGCGCCCTCCATCCGGCTGTCGGGCATGATGCGTGCGCGCACCTCGGGATCGAGCGCACTGTCCGCGTGCATCTCGCCCTCGTACTGGAAATCAAGATCAAGCGTGTCGAGGATATCCAGCGCACCGCGCATCCGGCGTCCGCTTTGCGTATCCAGATTCCCGAACTGGGAATGGGACAGCAGCGCCACTTTGGGTTCGACACCGAAGCGTTTTACATGACGCGCAGCAGATATCACCGTCTGGGCAATCTGATCCGCAGTCGGTTCTGGGTTAACTTGGGTATCTGCCACGAACAACGCACCGCTTTGCTGGATCATCAGGGATAGCGCGCCGACGGGGTGCAAATCCCCCCGTCCCAGAATTTCGCTGACGTATTTCAGATGCCACAGATACTGGCCGAAAGTGCCGCAGATCAGGCTGTCGGCCTCTCCACGGTGCACAGCCACCGCGCCAATGGCCGTGGTGTTGGTGCGCATGATCGCCTTGGCCAGATCCGGCGTCACCCCGCGCCGTTTCATCAGATCGTAATAGGTTTTCCAGTAATCGCGATAGCGGCTGTCGCTTTCGGGGTTTACCACGTCAAAATCCACATCAGGTTGGATGCGCAGGCCAGAACGGGCAATCCGTTTCTTGATCACTTCTGGACGCCCGATCAGGATCGGACGATCCACGCCCTCCTCCATCATCGCGCCCACCGCCCGCAGCACCCGTTCGCTTTCCCCTTCGGCAAAGATCAAACGGCGCACGGTATTGCGGGCGAGTTCGAACACAGGGCGCATAATGAAGGCGGATTTGAAGACGGAGCGATCCAGATCAGCCTTATAATCCTCAATATCGGCCACAGGACGCTTGGCAACACCGCTTTCCATTGCGGCCTTGGCTACGGCACTGGCCACGATGCCCATCAGACGCGGATCAAAGGGTTTGGGGATCAGGTAATCCGGCCCGAAGGTCATTTTCTCGCCCTGATAGGCGGCAGCGGCCTCCGCACTGCTGGTGGCGCGGGCCAGTTCTGCAATGCCTTTGACACAGCCGATTTGCATGGCGTCGTTGATTTCCGTAGCGCCCACGTCCAATGCACCGCGAAATATGAACGGGAAGCACAGGACGTTATTCACCTGATTTGGATAATCCGAACGCCCTGTCGCAATAATCGCATCCGGTGCCACAGCTTTGGCCGCATCGGGCATGATCTCCGGTGTCGGATTGGCCAGCGCAAAGATGATCGGCTGCGCCGTCATCCGTTTGACCATATCAGGCTTCAGCACACCCGGACCAGAGAGACCAAGGAACATATCGGCACCCTCGATCACGTCATCCAGTGTGCGCAAGTCGCTGGCTTGGGCAAAGGCAGCTTTCTGCGGGTTCATGTCCTCGGCTCGGCCTTCATAAACCAGCCCGTGAATGTCGCAGAGCCAGATATTCTCGCGCTTCACCCCGAGTTTGACGAGCATGTTCAGACAGGCAATCCCCGCTGCACCGCCCCCAGTCGAGACGATCTTAATGTCCTCAAACCGCTTACCGGCGACCTCTATCGCGTTGGTCGCGGCTGCGCCCACAACAATGGCCGTGCCGTGCTGGTCATCGTGGAAAACGGGGATATTCATCCGCTCACGGCAGATTTTTTCGACAATAAAACAATCCGGTGCCTTAATGTCTTCAAGATTGATCGCGCCGAAGGTCGGTTCCATCGCGCAGACAATTTCCGCCAGTTTTTCAGGGTCGGTTTCATCCAGTTCGATGTCAAAGCAATCAATATTGGCGAATTTCTTGAACAGAACCGCCTTGCCTTCCATCACAGGCTTAGACGCCAGCGCCCCGATATTGCCCAGCCCCAGCACAGCCGAACCGTTGCTGACCACCCCGACAAGATTGCCACGGGTGGTGTAGAGTTCGGCGGCACTGCGGTCTTCCTTGATCTCAAGACACGCCTCAGCCACGCCCGGACTATAGGCCAGCGATAGATCTCGCTGGTTGCCCATAGGCTTGGTGGCCCTGATCTCCAATTTGCCCGGTTTGGGGTGCTGGTGATAATTCAGGGCGCGGGTTTTGGGCGTATCGACCATGGGGGCTCCTTAACTGGATTTTATCAGTTCAAGGATGTCGCGTGCTGCGGAGGGAATGTTCGTTCCTGGTCCAAAGATCGCCTTCACCCCTGATTTATAAAGGAAATCATAATCCTGCTGCGGGATAACCCCGCCGCAAATCACAATGATGTCCTCTGCTTTCTGGTCTTTTAGCGCCTGAACCAACTGGGGTGCCAGCGTTTTATGCCCCGCAGCCTGAGAAGAAATGCCGATCACATGCACATCGTTGTCGATTGCATCCCGCGCGGCCTCTGCGGGGGTTTGGAACAGCGGGCCTACGTCCACGTCAAAGCCGATGTCAGCAAAGGCTGTTGCGATCACTTTGGCGCCGCGGTCGTGACCGTCCTGCCCCATTTTCACCACCAGCATACGCGGGCGGCGGCCCTCTTCCTTGGCAAACGCATCCACATCTGCCTGAATTTGTGCGAACCCTTCATCGCCTTCATAGGCGGCACCGTATACCCCAGCCAACGTTTTTACCTCTGCTCTATGGCGCCCGAAGGCGGCTTCCATTGCGTCTGAAATTTCCCCCACCGTGGCGCGTGCGCGGGCAGCTTCAACCGCCAGTGCCAGTAAGTTGCCCTCGCCCGTGCTTGCGCCCTGCTCCAGCAGCATCAGCGCCTGTGCGCAGGCATCTGCATCCCGCGTGGCGCGGATTTTCTCAAGCCGTGCAATCTGGCTGTCCCTCACGGCGGAATTGTCGATGTCGCGGATGTTGATTTCGGGCTGTTTATCAAGGGTGAACTTGTTCAGACCGACCACAACCTCGTCACCCTTATCCACCGCAGCCTGACGCCGCGCGGCGGCTTCTTCGATCCGCAGCTTGGGCATACCGGAGGCCACAGCCTTGGTCATGCCGCCCATTTCATCCACTTCGCGGATGATCTTGCGCGCCTCATTGGCCAGCTCGTTGGTGAGGTTCTCAATGTAGTACGACCCCGCCAGCGGATCGACCACATTGGTCACGCCGGTTTCGTTTTGCAGGATTAGCTGCGTGTTGCGTGCCAGCCGCGAGGATTCCTCGGTCGGCAAGGCAATCGCCTCGTCGAAAGAGTTGGTGTGCAGGCTTTGAGTGCCGCCCAGAACCGCGCTCATCGCTTCATAGGCGGTGCGCACCACGTTGTTGTAGGGGTCTTGTTCCTGCAAGGACACGCCAGAGGTCTGGCAGTGGGTGCGCAGCATAGAGGAACCGGGCTTCTTTGGTTCAAACTCTGCCATGATTTCCGCCCAAAGCAGACGCGCAGCCCGCAGCTTGGCGATTTCCATGAAGAAGTTCATGCCAATCGCAAAGAAGAAGGACAAACGGCCCGCGAAGGCGTCTACATCCATGCCCTTGGCAATCGCGGTTTTCACGTATTCCTTACCGTCCGCTAGCGTAAACGCCAGTTCCTGCACCAGATTGGCGCCCGCTTCCTGCATGTGATAGCCCGAAATCGAGATCGAGTTGAACTTCGGCATGTCGGTCGCCGTAAATTCGATAATATCCGCAACGATCCGCATGGAAGGCTCTGGCGGATAGATATAGGTGTTGCGCACCATGAATTCTTTCAGGATGTCGTTCTGGATCGTGCCGGACAGAACCTTGCGGTCATGGCCCTGCTCTTCCCCTGCAACGATGAATGAGGCCAGCACAGGGATCACCGCGCCGTTCATGGTCATCGACACGGAAATCTGATCCAACGGGATGCCGTCGAACAGGATTTTCATATCCTCAACGGAATCAATCGCCACACCGGCTTTGCCCACATCGCCCACAACCCGTTCGTGATCACTGTCATAACCACGGTGGGTGGCCAGATCGAACGCAACAGAAACCCCCTGCTGCCCGCCCTTCAGCGCCTGACGGTAAAATTCATTGGATTCCTCAGCCGTAGAAAACCCTGCATACTGGCGGATCGTCCAAGGGCGGCCTGTGTACATCGTCGCCCGTGGACCGCGTGTGTAAGGGTTCACCCCTGGCACACCGCCCAGATGGTCCAGACCCTCAAGGTCGTCTTCGGTATAGACCGGTTTAACCTTGATGCCTTCAGGGGTCTCCCATGTCAGACTGTCGAGCGGTCTGCCGCGCAGTTCTTTTTCTGCCAGCGTTTCCCAAGTCTTCTTGTCCTCTGCGCTCATGTTATGCGCTCCTTCTTTTTGCTGTCGCGGCGGAACCGCGGTGTATCCGGTTGATCCTGCGTTACAGGAATTCAAGTGTGGCGGAAGCGGGCAGCGTGGGGGCAAAAGCCCGCAAAGCATCCACCAGTCGTTCAAGGCTTTCGGGTCGGGTGGCGTAGATCGTGACGATATTGCCGCCCAAGGTGCCAATCGGCACGTTCAGTTTCAAGCGGGCGACGGGCTCCCAGTTTGGCGGGAGGTGATCGGCCAGCCAGTGACGATAGATCATCGCCGCGCCCACATCATATTCCTGCGCCAGTTTGTCCGCCCAGAGCGGATCTGTCCGGCTGGTACGTGCCTCTAGCGCGCGGGCCGAAGCCAGCCCCCACAGGTCCAGCACGTAATGGGGGTTGCGATAGGCCACATGGCCAAGGTCGTTCACCGCCACAGGTGCCTGCCAGTAATCATCCACAAACCGCCCCATCTGACGCTGCTGCGCATGGATCGCAGCGCTGCCGGAGGGGAGCTTTTCAAGGGTCGTCAGTGGGTAGTGCAAGCCACCGATCACCAGCGCGACCACGGGGAAAACCGCGCGCAACTGTCGTCCGGTCGGCGTTACGGGCTGCATTTGCGCCAGCAGATAAACCGTGACCGCTGCACCATAGGCCCAGATGTAAATCTCGTAACGGTAAAACGGCAGGACAGCGCCCAGCATTAGATGCGCCAGCGCCGCCAGAACAGCGGTAGCGCCAATTGCGATCTGAAGGCGAGAGAAGGTCTTGCGCTGTGCCAGCAGCAGGAAAAACAGGCACAGTATCAGACCGACCAACATCCGCCCCGACGGAGAAATCAGTGACAGTTTCAGGCCATTCTTGAAGGCAAGCAAACGGTCGCTTCCCGCGCCTTCCACCACATCGGCACCGCCCCCGACCACAACAGCCTTGGCATTGACCGAGTTGGGCAACATATCCAGCCCGAGCGCGTTCATATTCACAAAATGCGCCGCCAGTGGCAGGGCTGTCACCACGATGGTTAGCACCGCGATGCGGCCCCTGCCCCCAATGGCAAGCACGCCACAGGCAAACAGCGCCAGCGCCATGCCTTCAAAGCGCAGCAATGGGTTCAGCAGGATCGCCGCCAGCAGATACCAGCGCATTCGCCCGTCCTGCGCAAAACGCACCAGCCCCAACGCCACCAGTAACGCGATACAAACGTGGAGCATATGCTCCATCCCGATCAGTGACATGGCAGGGAAATGCAGAAAAACCGGACCCAACAGCGCCAGAGCCAACAGCGCCTTGTCCCAGACAGGATCGGTCCAGATTTCTGAAACCGTCAGCAACCGTGCCCAAAGAACCGCCGCCCACATAAGCGCCAACAGACCAATCGCCAGCGGTACATAGACGTGCCAATCAAATCCCGCAAAGGGCGCCAGCAGATAGGAATACAGAATAGACGAAGACGCAGAAGCGGACTCCCCTGCATTCACCCCATAAGCGCCCTTGGCCACCTGTTCGGACATGGCAAGATGGATATACACGTCATCAAGCGCATATTCCCATACGCCGCCGGTCTTTATCAGGGTCAAAGCCACCAGCAGGCACACCGGCAGCACCGCGCCGAGAAGGGCCAAAACGGTTAATCGGCGGGCTTGGGTCATGCGCCCCCCCTGACGTTGCGCGATTGGCTCTCGCAATTCGCAGGAATACCCTTACATAATAGTCCGATAGGAGACTCCATGAACAAAACCCGCCTTGTGTTGGCCCTGTGCCTGAGTATTGCCGCCAGCGCGCTTCCGGCTGCGGCCAATCCTCTGGAAGAATATCTCTGGGTCAAACGGCCACTGGTGATCTTTGCCGATACACCCGAAGACCCCCGCTTTGTGCGCCAGATGGAACTTCTGGCAGAAAACCCCGAGGCGATGGAGGAGCGGGATGTGGTGGTCCTGATCGACACCGACGCCGCCACCCCATCAGAACTGCGCAAACTGTTGCGCCCAAAGGGGTTCCAGCTGACGATTGTGGGCAAGGACGGGCAGGTCAAACTGCGCAAGCCCCGTCCCTGGACCGTGCGAGAGCTGAACCGCTCCATCGACAAAATGCCCCTGCGCCAGCAGGAAATCCGGCAACGATGGGAACGATAGCGCCCCTGCGCCACGCGGGAACCCCATGAACCTCCGCGCCCTGCCCTGTGATGGGCAGGACCAAAGTGCGGTTCTATGATCGCAGGGCCCAGCAAAGCGCCTATTCGAATTCCATGATCACGTCGTCCACCATCAGGCTTTCACCCACTCCGGCGTTAACCTTGCTGACGACACCTTTCTTTTCGGCCCGCAGCACGTTCTCCATTTTCATGGCTTCCACCGTACACAACGGCTGGCCTTCCTGCACTTCGTCGCCCTCTTTCACATCAAGCGCTACGATCAGACCCGGCATCGGGCAAAGCAGCATTTTAGAGGTATCGGGTGGCAGTTTTTCCGGCATCAGCTGCGCCAGCTCGGCGTTACGCGGGCTGCGCACCCGCACTTTGAGCTCCGCACCACGGGACCGGATACGATAACCAGCAGAGATCTGATCGACCTTCAGAACGACGGTTTCCCCGTTGATTTTCATCTTGGCGAGGCTCTGCCCCGGCAGCCAATCCGATGTGACGCGCAGCTTTTCACCGTCCTCAAACTTGACAGTTGAGCCCTTGTCGTCGGCCTTAACCTTCACCGCGAAGCTTTCGCCTTGCAAGGTCACGACCCATTTCTTACCCACCTTGCGTTTGTGGTTGCTGATCCGGCCAGACACCCGCGCGCGACGGATTTCGGCAACGCGGAACATGGCCGCACAGCCCGCCGCAATCTGGCGCAGGGCCGCAGGTTTCAGTGTCGCGCCCTCAAACCCTTCGGGGTATTCTTCTTCGATAAACGCAGTGGTGATGTTGCCAGACACAAAGCGTTCGTGATCCATCACGGCAGACAGGAACGGCAGGTTGTGGCCAATGCCCTCTACCTCAAAACTGTCGAGCGCAACGCGCATCCGGTCAATCGCCTCTTCCCGTGTTGGCGCCCAAGTACAAAGTTTTGCGATCATCGGATCGTAATACATGCTGATCTCGCCGCCCTCATAAACGCCGGTATCGTTGCGCACCACGTAATCGGACTTGGATTTCTCAGCAGGTGGGCGGTAGCGGGTCAGACGACCGATGGACGGCAGGAAGTTGCGATACGGATCTTCCGCATAAAGCCGGTTTTCAATCGCCCAACCGTTGATGCCGATGTCTTCCTGCTTCATGGACAGCTTTTCGCCCCACGCCACGCGGATCATCTGCTCCACCAGATCAATGCCGGTGATCAGTTCGGTTACGGGGTGTTCCACCTGCAACCGTGTATTCATTTCAAGGAAATAGAAGTTACGGTCCCCATCGACGATAAATTCCACCGTACCGGCAGAGCTGTAGTCCACCGCCTTTGCCAGCGCGACAGATTGCGCGCCCATCGCTTTGCGAGTTTCTTCATCGAGAAACGGGCTTGGCGCTTCTTCTACAACCTTTTGCTGGCGGCGCTGGATCGAACATTCCCGCTCGTTCAGGTAAATACAGTTGCCGTGTTTGTCCCCAAGCACCTGAATTTCGATGTGGCGCGGTTGGGTGACAAATTTCTCGATAAAGATCCGGTCATCACCAAAGGAATTGGCCGCTTCGTTCTTGGAGGATTGGAACCCTTCGCGCGCTTCTTGATCGTTCCACGCAATCCGCATGCCCTTGCCGCCACCACCGGCAGAGGCTTTGAGCATCACAGGATAGCCGACTTCGTTGGAAATCTTGACGGCTTCATCCGCGTCCTCGATCAATCCCATGTAGCCCGGAACAGTCGAAACGCCAGCTTCCTGCGCCAGCTTCTTGGACGTAATCTTGTCGCCCATCGATTCAATTGCGCCTGCTGGCGGGCCGATGAAGGCAACACCTTCCGCTTCAAGCGCCTCGGCGAAGAGTTTGTTTTCACTTAAGAACCCGTAGCCCGGATGCACCGCTTCGGCACCCGTCTTGCGAATCGCATCCATGACTTTTTCGATCACGATATAGGACTGGTTCGCCGGTGACGGTCCGATATGCACCGCTTCATCCGCCATCTGCACATGCAGCGCCTGCGCATCAGCATCGGAATAGATCGCAACTGTCTGTATGCCCATTTTGCGGGCCGTCTTGATAACACGGCAGGCGATTTCGCCACGGTTGGCGATCAGGATTTTCTTAAACATTATGCTGTACCTTCGATTGGGCAGTTGCGAAATTTCGTGCGGGTATCCGTGCCGCCAAGGCACGAAAAAAGGCCCCGTCCGAACATGCGGAGGGGGCCAAGTAGAGGGGAAATGAAAGAGTTTAACCGCTCGACAGAGCTGTTATTCCCAAACGTGCCGGTCTTTGCTGGTGATGCCACCAACAACGCCACCGACAATAGCGCCTTTGATCGGGTTGCCGTCCAGCAAAGCCGTGCCAACCGCCCCGACAACCGCACCGGTGCCGATGCGTTTCTGGGTGCGTTGGTCCAGCGTGCTGTTGCAGGCCGACAATCCGAATACCGCAGCGAGTGCTGCAAAAACTGTAAGGTTCCGCATGTTTTTGCCCTTTTTATCTGCGTCCCGAGCCTGCTCGAAAGGTCTCGTGCAGGGAATTGGTACCGCGGTAAACGGGCAAAACAAACTGTTGTTTTCAAACGGGATGCTGCATCGGCGCAATGGTGCCAAATCACGGTTTTTATAGGCAAATTCATGCCGAATCCCCGTAATCATCTTCAAAAATGTCGGGAAAATTGGCCATCGCCTTTCCCTTGTTGATCCGCAGCAGTGCTTCGTAGCTTTCAGGATCGAAAGGATCTTCTGCGGCCACAACCTCGCGGCCGAACAACCAGTTGATGCGTCCGGCATCAAGATTGCCCCGCTCAAACGGTTCTTCGCCAAAGAACTCCCACAATGCTTCAAGGAAAGCTTCATCGGCGCGCCTGTCGGCAAAGCGGCGGTCCGCATAGCGTTCGCGCGCTTTAATCGGCGTAGCCCCTTTTTTGTTGGGACGGCGTATAGTGAACTGGAATTCGGACCCGGGCAAACGGCTGGGGAAGCCACGATGCTTAATCATACTGTCCCCCACTGGTTCAGGTTCAGGGGAAACAGTGCGCGGGCGGCGGCAGACCGCCGCCCGGCGAGTGGTTTAGTACTTAGAAGAAACCGGCTCTGGTTGTACGTCCAGTACAACAACTGGCTCTTCTTGTTGTGCGCAGGCAGCAACGCCCATTGCAACGACAACCAATGCGATTTTAAGTTTTGTGGACATAGTGTCCTCCTGTGACAGTCATAGTTTATTCGAAACCGGCCACGACAGGCGACCGCGGCCACGTAAACGCAGCCTGTCAGCACGCTAGCAAAGATTCGCAGCGGCGCATACCAAATATGTGAATTTATGTAGAAATTCTGCAATTTTCTGCCATTTTGTGACGCAATAGCCGCGCTGTTCCCTGTAGGGCCTGTTAAAACCATTCGCATGTTCCACCACTTATGTCGTAAGCGTTTAAAAATTGAGCTGCGGTTTCGTCTACCGCGCCATAGTCGATGGGCCGTTCCATAAGGCGCACCACGATTTCGTCGATCCGCGTTCCGTTGCCGATCAACTTACCAGCCATCGGAATGCCGATTTCTTCACAGACTGTATCCATATCGATACTGGCCCGATCAAAAGTCACCCCGTATTCGCCGCCAAGGGCCTCGGCTAGAAAGCTGAGGTAAAGGATCTTGTTTTCCGGTGCCACAATCCGACTTTCATAAAGGGAAAGAGGCTGCCCCGAAGGCACGGCGATTTCGGTCACATCCTGCTGAGAAGCCGTAGCCCCCAGCAGCGTTGCCATCAAAAGCCCCGTCGCAAGCGCGCCTGCGCCAATCCGGGTTATACGAGGATCAACCACCGGAACCGTCCCTTACAACGGAATATTGTCGTGTTTCTTCCAAGGGTTCTCCAGCTTTTTACCCCGCAGGGAGGCAAAGGCACGGCAAACCCGTTTGCGGGTGTTGTGTGGTTTGATCACTTCGTCGATAAACCCCTTTTCCGCTGCCACAAAGGGGTTGGCAAAACGATCTTCATAATCAGCCACACGGGCGGCGATTTTCTCTGGATCGCCCAATTCAGAGCGATACAGAATCTCAACCGCGCCTTTGGCACCCATCACCGCGATCTCTGCAGTGGGCCAAGCGTAGTTATAATCGCCCCGTAGGTGTTTGGACGCCATCACGTCATACGCCCCGCCGTAAGCCTTGCGGGTGATCACCGTCACTTTTGGCACTGTCGCTTCGCCGTAGGCAAACAGCAGTTTCGCACCGTGCTTGATCACGCCGCCATATTCCTGACCTGTACCGGGCAGAAAGCCGGGCACATCCACCAGTGTCAGGATTGGAATTTCAAACGCATCGCAGAACCGGACAAACCGCGCCGCCTTGCGAGAGCTGTCAATATCAAGACACCCTGCTAGAACCATCGGCTGGTTGGCCACAACGCCGACGGTCTGCCCTTCCATACGGACAAAGCCGGTCAGTATGTTTTTGGCGAAGTCTTCCTGAATCTCGTAGAAATCACCCTCATCCGCGATCTTGGCGATCAGCTCCTTCATATCGTAGGGCTTGTTCGGATTGTCAGGGATTAGCGTGTCGAGCGAGATTTCATCCCGCGCCACATCGTCAAAGAACGGACGCACCGGCGCCTTTTCGCGATTATTGAGCGGCAGAAAATCGAATAGGCGACGCACTTCCATCAGCGCCTCCATGTCATCCTCAAACGCGCCATCCGCGACAGACGATTTGGATGTGTGGGTTTTCGCGCCGCCCAGCTCTTCTGCGGTAACGACTTCATTGGTAACGGTTTTCACAACATCAGGGCCCGTGACAAACATGTAGGAACTGTCGCGCACCATGAAAATAAAGTCGGTCATCGCAGGGGAATAAACCGCTCCACCCGCGCATGGCCCCATGATTACGCTGATCTGTGGCACCACACCGGAGGCCAGCACGTTGTTCTGGAACACATCCGCATAACCGGCCAGCGAAGCCACGCCTTCTTGGATTCTCGCACCGCCGGAATCGTTCAACCCAATGATCGGAGCACCGTTGCGCACGGCCATCTCTTGAATTTTGCAGATTTTCTCCGCATGGGTTTCCGATAGTGATCCGCCAAATACGGTGAAGTCCTGTGAGAACACATAGACCATACGGCCGTTAATCGTGCCCCAGCCGGTGATGACACCATCGCCCGGAATGGTTGTTTCCTGCATTCCGAATTCAGTGCAGCGGTGAGCCTTGAACATATCAAATTCTTCAAACGATCCTTCGTCCAGCAGAACCTCGACCCGTTCGCGTGCAGTCAGCTTGCCCTTGGCATGTTGCGCATCAATGCGACGCTGGCCTCCGCCCATGCGGGCTTCTTCGCGGCGGTCTTCTAGTTGTTGCAGGATCGTGTTCACGGCAGTTCCTCCGAATGGTGCGCAATTTGCACCGGAATACGCGAAGTCGGGACGCTCTGAAAGAAAAACCTCGCATATTTGCAAATATATTAGCGAGCCAATCTATCAAATTGCAAATTAGCAAACTCTGCCCAACTTCAGGCAAAGCTACGCCGAAAATCGCTGCTCTAATTTTTTTGCGTTTGATGTACGAAAATACGCTATAGAGAAACAACTCCTTAGCACGCAGGTATGTCATGGTCACAAGAACCGAAATTATCGACGGGATGCAATTCACATTCCTTAAGGGCAAAGACGCGATCAATACAACTGACGCCGCCGCCCACACGTTTACTTATCAATATGCAGGCACCTCAGCGCCTGTCGATCTTCCAACCTCAGCTACATATGACGGATGGTCAGATTTCAGCGCCGCCGCCGAAGCCAGCTTCCGCGAAGGACTTGATCATCTGGAAAGCCTGATCAACGTGGAGTTTGTAGAAGTCACAGGGTCAGACGATCCTGATATGAATGTCGGCTCTGTCACATTGCCCGGCTCAACCGCTGGAACGGGGGGCTATTCCGCGTCAAGTTCGGGGGACAGTATCACCCGATATGACAGCTATGTTGTTTATGACAACACGATCGATATCTCCACAACGATGGATCTGATCCTGCATGAACTTGGCCACGCGATGGGACTGAAACACTCGTTTTCTTCACCGACAGTGCCAGATGGGTTCGACAACAACAAATACACGCTGATGTCCTACACCGAGAATCCCGACAACGGTCTCGACAGTGATGCGATGATGTTGTTTGACATCCTCGCCCTTCAGGACCTCTGGGGCGCAAATGATGAAACCGCGCTTGGCGATACCACTTACACCGGATCGCGCACCGAGACGATTGATGCGGTTTGGGATGCGGGTGGCATAGACACATTTGACGGCTCCGCCCTGTCCGGTGGCGTCAAACTTGACCTGCGAGAGGGCCGGTTCTCCAGTTTCGAAACCACTGACGATGTGGTCATCGCTTATGATACCGTCATTGAAAACGCGATTGGCGGCGATGGCACGGACAAGCTGGTTGGCAACAGCGCGGCGAATAACCTTCTAGGCGGCGCGAGCAGGGACAAACTGAAAGGCGGCAGTGGCGGTGACGACATTGACGGTGGCGCTGGACGGGACAAAATCAACGGCGGCCGAGGACGGGACGACCTGTCAGGTGGCGCTGGCAACGACCGCATTTCCGGTGACAAAGGCAAGGACACGCTGACAGGAAATGGCGGCGCTGATACTTTCGTGTTTGAAAACAAAGGCGGCAAGGACAGAGTGCTGGACTTCAAAGACGATGTGGACCAGTTAAAGTTTGATCACGCAGACGTGTCCAGCGTGGATGATGTGCTCGCACTTGGCACAGAAAAGAACGGCAACGCTTTCTTCACCTTCTCTGACGGATTGATCGTGCGGGTTGATGACATAACCCTCGCAGAACTCAGCAACGACATTCTTATCGCCTGATCCCCTCACCCCGCGCATGCAGTCATGCGCGGGGCCTTCACAGACTGACAGCAAAATCGAACTGACGCGCCGTAGCGTAAGCTTGCGGGGGATTTGTCGTGGACAGTTCCAACCCAGCGGCATAGTCAGGAATCAACCGCCGGTGTCGGGTCAGTATTTGCGTCCTCGGACTCGGTGTTTTCCAGTATCTCCAAAGGAAACCCCCTTTGCATGTCCGTATTGCCCAAGTCACGTTTTCTAGACCCCAAGACACCACCGACGATGTTCACACTGGTCATTTTTGCCTCTCTCGGCGCGATTTCCATGAACATTTTCCTCCCCTCCATGCCTGCAATAGCCGAGCACTTCGACGCCAGCTATCTGGCCGTGCAGTTCATGTTGTCGGGTTTCTTGCTGATGAACGGCATCCTGCAACTGTTCATCGGCCCGATCTCTGACAGGTTCGGGCGGCGTCCGGTTGCGCTTTGGACGTTGGGCGCTTTTGTGATTGCCTCCGTCGTTTGTGCCAATGCGCCAAACACGACAATCCTGCTAACGGCCCGCACCTTTCAGGCGCTGGTGGTGTCCAGTTTCGTGCTGTCCCGCGCCGCTGCCCGTGACATTGCGGGCAGCAAGGACGCGGTCTCGCTCCTTGGCTATATCGCGATGGGGATGTCTGTTGCCCCCATGATGGGGCCGACCATTGGCGGCTTCCTGCAGGAGGCGTTCGGCTGGCGCGCGCCTTTCTGGACGCTGACATTTCTGGGGCTGGCCGTGCTCGGTCTGGTCTGGCGCGATATGGGGGAAACCAACCTTACGCCGTCGACCAGCATGGCCGCACAGGTGCGCACCTACCCAGAGTTGCTGACCTCGCGCCGGTTCTGGGGGTATTCCCTGTCCACCACATTCGCTTCGGGCTGCTTCTTTGCCCTCCTCGGCGGCGCACCCTTTGTGGGCTCAGTAGTCTACGGACTTAGCCCCGGAGAGTTGGGTCTTTATTTCATCTTCGCACCGGCAGGTTACTTCACTGGCAGTCTGATTTCGGGCCGTTTTGCCAGCTTTGTCGGGCTTTACCGCATGATCACTCTGGGGGCGGGCATCACAGTTGCCGGCATGTTTCTGGCACTGGTGCTGGTGAACACAGGCTTTGATCATCCGGTGGCATTCTTTGGCTGCACAATCTTTATCGGCCTCGGCAACGGCATGGTGCTTCCCAGCGCCTCAGCCGGAATGATGTCGGTCAACCCACGGCTGGCAGGTACGGCTGCGGGGCTTGGCGGCGCGATGATGACGCTGGGCGGGGGGGCATTGTCAGCGATTGTTGTGCCTTTCCTCAGCAAGGAAGCAGGCGCAACGCCGCTTATCCTGTTCACCCTCGGCTCTGGCGTGCTGGCCCTGCTGGCGGCGCTCTATTCGATCCGCGTTGAATATCAGGTCCGCAAAACGGCCTGAGTTTAAGCCGCTTGCGCCAGAAGTTTGCAAAGATTACGCTGCACCCAGCTAATTAGCAAAGTGAGGGGCTGAAATGCGTGCGCAAAAACTCTATGCAGGTGTGACCTTGCGGGAGACCCGCCAGAAACAGGGGCTGACCCAAAAGGATTTTGCCGCGAAACTTGGCGTTTCCCTGCCCTATCTGAACCAGATGGAGAACAACCACCGCCCCGTCAGCACCACTGTTGTGCTGGCCCTTGCGCAAGAGTTCGGGTTTGATGTCACGCAGCTGTCGGTTGGGGAGTCCGAACGGATCGTGGCCGACATGCGCGAGGCGCTGGCCGATCCGGTGTTTAGTACCACGCAGCCACCGCTGGCGGACATGCAGCTTACCGCCTCTAATGCACCCGCCCTTGCCCGCGCCTTCCTTGACCTGCACCGCGCCTATCGTCAGGGGCAGGAACGGCTTGCCTCGCTGGATGAGGCACTGGGCCGCGAGGACAGCGCCATTTCCCCCTCCCCGTGGGAGCAAGTCCGCGACTTTTTCCATTACTGTGACAACTACATCGACAGCATCGACCGTGTGGCGGAAAACTATGCGACACAGGCGAAGCTTTCTGGCCCCAACGCGCTTGGCGCGGCCCATGACTGGCTGGCGGAAAAACACAACATTCACCTGCGCACCAAGAATACCGACGTGCTGCGCCATTACGATCCGGCCAGCCGCACGCTGACCCTGTCGGCACAGGCGGAAACCTCGTCCAAACTGTTCCAGATCGCCCACCAAACCGCGTTGCTGGATCACGACGACCTGCTGGAAGCCACCCTTGATTTCGCCAATTTCAACACGCCAGAGGCTCGTGCCATTTGTAAAATCGGGCTGGCCAATTATTTCGCCGGTGCCGCCACCCTGCCCTATGGCCGGTTCTTGCAAGTGGCGCAGGAAACGCGGCACGATCTGGAACTGCTGGCGAATTTCTTTGATGCCAGTATTGAACAGGTGGCGCACCGGCTGTCCACGATGCAAAGGCCGGGGGTGAAGGGGATACCCTTCTTCTTTGTAAGGGTCGATCAGGCGGGAACCATCACCAAGCGCCATTCCGCGACGCGGCTGCAATTCGCCCGCTTCGGTGGCGCCTGCCCGCTGTGGAACGTGCACCGCGCGTTTGAAACGCCGGGGCAGTTCCTGCGCCAGCTTGCTGAAACACCGGACGGGTTACAGTACCTGAGCCTTGCGCGGGATGTGTCCAAAACCGGCGGTAGCTTTCGCGCGCCAATCCGGCGCTATGCCATTGGCTTGGGCTGTGAAATCCGGCACGCAGGCGCGATGGTTTACGCGGATGATCTGGACGTCACCAACCGGCAGGCCTTTGAACCCATAGGTATTTCCTGCCGGATCTGCGAGCGGCACAACTGCCACCAGCGCTCTGTTCCGCCGTTGGAGCGCCACTTGAAAGTGGACCCCAACAGCCGTGCTACCTTGCCCTATAGCATCGGTGAAACCTAGACCTTACCGGGCGCATCGCCGCCGTCGTCACTGACGCTGTCGTCTTCATTGTCCTTCGCCGCTGAGGAATGCTCTCGCTCCTGCGCGTCCGTGGTCTCTGCCTTGGTGTCTTCTTTGGATTCCTCTGTCTTATCATCGTCCTTTGCAGAGTTTTTGACCTTGGTCAGCTCGTCTAGGTTTTTGATATAGACATCGCGCTGTGCGAACGGAATTTCGATACCTTCTTCGGAGAACCGTTTGAATATCTCAAAGTTCATGTCCGATTTCGCGGAAAGCATCCAGTTCACATCCCGCAAGATCGCACGGATTTCAAAATCGAGACTGTCAGCCCCGAAGCCCATAAACATAATCGCCGGACCCGGATCAAGCAGCACCATCGGGTGGGACTCTGCCACCTCCAGAAGGATTTTCTCAACGTGTCGCGGGTCACTGTCATAGGCCACACCAACAGGCACGCGCACGCGCCCTGCCATGCTGGAGTGGGTCCAGTTCGTCACGGTGCCGGCAATCAGATCGGCGTTCGGGATAACGACGGAGGCGCGGTCAAAGGTTTCCACTTCGGTAGAACGCACAGAAATTTTGCGCACGTAACCGGAATAGGTGCCAACCTCGATCCAGTCGCCTGCCTTGATCGGGCGTTCAATCAGAAGGATGATACCGGAGACAAAGTTCGACACGATGGTTTGCAAGCCAAAACCGATACCAACCGAAAGCGCACCAGCGACAATCGCAAGGTTGGACAGGTCCAGTCCCGTGGCGGTAATTGCGGCCAGTGCCGCAAAAAATATACCCACATAGCCCGTACCAGTGACAATGGCATTCTGCCCGCCGCTATCAAGCCGCGTGTTGGGAAGAACCGTGGTGCGCAGCGCGGATTGCAGGATGCGGGTGATGGTGTAACCGATGGAAAACACCAACACAAACGTTAGGAAATCGGTCAGGGAAATCCGATTGTCGCCAAAGGAAATCCCGTCCCGCGCCATCAGCCAGACCTCTTGCAGGTCCACCAATCGTGCACCCCAGATCAGGGCCAGCAACGGCAGCGCGATACAGATCATGATGAAGCCAACAGCCACACGGAACAGCGCGCCGTATCGTTGGGCTTCTTCCTCATCCCCTGCTGATGTGGACGTGTTGCCGGTATATCCGGTGAGCGATCCGATCAGGCGGAAGAAAATGTAAAAGCCAGTGATCAACAGCAGCGATGCGGCAGTGGAAAACACCAAGCGGTTGCCCGCACTGTCAAAGCCGAACGCGGCAAGGACAGGCCCGGCCACCCCTGCGGCCACGCAGATATTGCCCATAATGGTGGCGACACGGCCCAAAAACGGATTGCCGTCTTCCTGTTTGCCAGCCACCTGCGCCTCGTTCGCCAGCACCCGCCCGATGCGGAACAGAGCGATCCCGCCCACGATAACCAGCGGAAACGTCAGCGTTGGGATGGCGGCCAGAAATTCGGGGCTGTGTCCTGATCCAACCGCCGCTGCATCCAGCATGGCCCGCAGTGCGAACATCAGGCCAAGTGCAAGGAAAGAGCGTTTCATAGGCCCAGTCAGGCTCTCGTCGATTTCGATCAACGGCCCCTGATTGGAGGTTGCGACGAACAGGGAGCGGGCCAGCCAACTTGCAAAATAGAGCGAGAAACCGGCAAATCCGAGACTGCGCAAAATGAAATAGCCGCGCAAATCGAACAGGTCGAGCAGCAGCAAAGCCTGCACCAGCACAAACAGGCCGAGCGCGGGCAAGATCAATTGGAACAGCGATCCGATAAAACCGTAAAGGGCTGCCGTGCGTGGGGATGCGTTGCGGCTAAAGGATTCCTGCACGCGGCGCGACCACACCCGAGAGCGTAGCAACAGCACCAGCGCAACCGCCAGCAACATCGCCACCATTAACAAATTGGTAAGCCGCATAGAGGCACGGCTTTCATTGGACAGGTTGCCCGATATTTCAGCCCACAAATTAACATTGAACGCGACCAGCGCCGAAACTGCCGCGCTGATCTCGCGGGGATCAAGGGGGGAGTCATTTTGGGCGACCAGACGGGCCGTGCTGCGATGGCGCATCAGCTCGTCGATCTGGGAAATCAGCCCATCCGCCTGTTTGAAAAGGTCTTCTGCAGCTTTGACCGGTGCTTTGGCTTTATCCAGCTCTTTGTTCAGCTTTTCCCGCAGTGCTGCGACATCTTCGGCTTCGGTCTCACCTTCTGCGGGCGGTGCGCCAAGGGCATCAATCCGGTCCTGGATCGGGCCGGTCTTGGTTTGCGCTTGGTCTTTCAGCTCTGTTGCGGCACTGCGGAAGTCCACAAGCTGCTTGCGCAACGCCTCTAGTGCCTTGTCCGAAGCGGTTGCATTCTCCAACACTTCTTCCGCACGCTCTACCGTGCTTTCAAAGGCAGCCTTGTCAAAAGCAGTTTCAACAGATTGTGCGAAAGCTGCCAGCGGCAAAGCCACCAGCAGCATCAAAGTCCAAATTAGTCGCTTCATTTTGGTCCTATTCGAATACCGTCGGGATGTCGGTTCGTTTCTTCTCCAGCCAATGGGGAATTGGCAGGCCTTTTTCCCGCAGGAAAGCGGGATTGAACAATTTAGCCTGATAGCGCGTACCGTAATCACACAGCACGGTCACGATTGTGTGCCCCGGCCCCATGTCCTTGGCCATGCGGATCGCACCCGCGATGTTGATGCCGGTGGACAGCCCCATGCACAGCCCCTCTTCCTGCAACAGGTCAAAGACAATATCGATGCCTTCCGAGTCCGGAATGTTATAGGCGTGATCCACTTTCAAACCTTCAAGGTTCTTGGTGATCCGCACCTGTCCGATGCCTTCAGCAATAGACCCACCCTCGGCAGTCAGTTCGCCATTTACGAAATAGTTATACAGCGCCGCACCGTCCGGATCGGCGATACCGATCTTGATGTCCTTGCTTCGGGCACGCAGACCGTCAGCCATACCGCTTAGCGTTCCGCCAGAACCACAGGCGCAGATAAAGCCGTCGACTTTGCCATTTGTCTGCTCCCAGATTTCCGGCGCAGTAGTGTCGATATGGGCCTGTTTGTTGGCCACATTGTCAAACTGGTTCGCCCAAATCGCGCCGTTGGGTTCGGTTTTTGCAAGTTCTTCCGCCAGACGGGCCGAATATTTCACAAAGTTATTCGGATCGCGGTAAGGTTTTGCAGGAACCTGCACCAGTTCAGCGCCAGCCAGACGGATCATGTCCTTCTTTTCCTGACTTTGGGTTTCGGGGATCACGATCACCGTCTTAAACCCGAGAGCAGCGCCCACCAGCGCCAGTCCGATGCCAGTGTTGCCGGCCGTGCCTTCCACGATGGTGCCACCCGGACGCAATTCGCCCCGCGCCATCGCATCCTTGATGATGCTGAGCGCGGCACGGTCCTTCACCGACTGGCCCGGGTTCATAAACTCCGCTTTGCCCAGTATCTCACAGCCCGTCAGTTCCGACGCTTTGTTCAGGCGGATCAGGGGCGTGTTGCCAACGGCATGGGGAAGGTCTTGGTAAATTGTCATCAGAGGTATCCTTAAGACTGCTTCGTTCCTTGATACGCGCCGCCCCAAACGGTTTCAAGCGGCGCTTGCTTCTCTGCGCAATCGTTCACGGTTCGCCCCAAGCCAGTACAGCGAAAGCAACAAAGGTCCATTATCTGCCTCTCCACTGGCCACAAGCGCCATAGCATCGTCGAAGGTAAGGATGTGGGTTTGGATATCCTCATCCTCGCTCGCCACTCCATGTACGCCGCTTTGCGCTTTAGACAAATCTACCAGACCCAAAAATGTAAAAAGATATTCCGACAGGCATCCGGGTGACGGGTAGTAGTTGGCGATTTTCTCTAACCCCAGCAGGGTCAAACCCGCCTCTTCTACCAACTCGCGACGGGCGACTTCTTCGACGGGTTCATCGCCGTCGCACCGACCCGCCACAGGTTCAAGCACCCAAGGATGGCAGTCCCCCCGCACATAGGCCGCAGGGCGGAACTGTTCGATCACCACAACCTGATCGCGCACCGGATCATAGGGCAACACCGTCACGGCATCCGCCGCCCGCAGCACAGTGCGTTCGATCACCGGCGACAGGCCCCCGTCAAAACGGGGATGGCGCAGGTTTACGTCTTCAACATCAAAGTAGCGCGCATAAGGCAAGGCGCGGCTTTCCTGTTGCACCGCGTCGCGGCGAAAGCCACGCCGCAGCGAGACCGGCACCCGCGTGTCCGACCGCTCTGCCCGCACAAAAGAACGCGCCCGCATCAATAATCCTGCACGGTTAACAGGGGTATTATGCGCTGTTGGCGCGGCAAGTATTTGCGCCGCATCCGCCGCGACGCAAGCCTCTACACGGCGGGCATAAGGCGTAAATTCCGCTGGTTGCGTGCTAGTGGACACAGCCGCCAAAACCGGACCGTGGACGCCCGCAGCGGGTTTCACTTCATCTGATAGGCCGTTGAAATAGCTTTTGAATGGCTCGCCCAGTGGGACGGCGCATGGCGAAGAAACCCCGTCACATGTCCCACCCCCGGCGACCAAGGCACCGCTGGCATCCACATCGTAGCCGGACAAGCGATCCGCCTGCCAGTCTGCATCGGGACACAACGCAAGGGCAACGTCCCTGTCGGAAAGGAAAACACGCATTCTGATAATTTTCGTTCTGTGTTACGGCCAGCGCTGGCTGGCCTGATAGGTGGCAATGCCAGAGATTAACCCGCCAATCAACAAGGTAATACCGACACTGGGCGTCAGGGCGAGCACGACATATTCAAAGGTCGTCTCTATCCACAGGAGTGGGATTTCCACCGGATCGCGGGACCGGAACTGCCCGATATTGGAGAATACAAACCGTCCGCCAAAGACGATCCCCGCCCCCACCAGCAGTAACACCAACGAGCGTAGACCGCTCATCGCGCCCGCCAGATTGCTGTAGCCGGGGCTGCGGCCAAGCGCATACCAGCCGGCAAAAAAGCCAACCAGCCCGTTGCCTAGCATGAACCGCAAGCCGATTGGCATTTCGGTGTGTTCTTGTATGAAAACATAGGCTGCCACCGCTGCGGTGATCGCCATCGCCAATCCCGCAATCAGTTTTGCTGCTGTCGGCATTTCAGTCCCTTTTTTTTATTATTTTGGCCGTTGAATGGTCACTTGCGTCACGTCTGTTGTGCCATAGTGAAAGCCGGATGCACAACTTGTCAGATAGAAATCCCACATATTCTTAAACCGTTGATCAAACCCCATTTGCGTGATGTCGGGCCAAGCGGCGTTAAAGGTTTCATACCAGCGGCGCAGGGTAATGGAATAGCTCTCACCGAATTCGACTGACTTCAGATAGGACAGACCTGCCCGCTCCACCTCGGTCCGCAGGGCGTTTGGGCTTGGCAGCATCCCGCCCGGAAAGACGTGTTTCTGTATGAAATCAACGGTCTTTCGATACTTTGGAAACAGTTCGTTGGCGATTGTAATGATCTGCAGGCTGGCATTCGCACCCGGTTTCAGGCGATCGTGCACCGCGTTAAAATAGGTTGGCCAGTATTTCTCGCCCACGGCCTCGAACATCTCGATAGAGGCGATACCGTCATAGCTGCCGGTTTCATCGCGGTAATCGCGCATCACCACATCCACACGATCCGCCAGACCCGCCTCAAACATGCGTTTCTTGGCAAAGTCGTGCTGCTCCTGCGAGATGGTCAGACAGGTCATCCGCGCGCCACGGGTTCCCGCGGCATATTCAGCGAAACCGCCCCAACCACAGCCGATTTCCAGCAGGTGATCGCCTTCCTTCATGCCCATTTCATCACAAAGTGACGCATATTTCTGGATCTGCGCTTTGGCCATATCCTCTTGGCCGGTCAGAAACAGAGCCGAGGAATAGGTCATGGTTTCATCGAGCCATTTGGAATAGAAATCATTCCCCAGATCGTAGTGATAAGAGATATTCTTGCGGGCCTGTGTTTTGGAATTCCCCCGCAACCAGTGGCGCAACCGTTCATAGTATTGCACCACAAATCCACCAGGAAAACCGTGGCCGACCTCTTCGTTATTGGCAAAAACCAGATCCAGAAACGCCTGCAAATCGGGGGACGACCACCAGCCCTCTAGGTAGGCATCGCTAAACCCCATATCCCCTTCACGCGCCAGTCGGGTAAACACGTCGTCGTTGTGAATTTCCACGCGCGCATAAGGTCCGGGGTTGGGCGCTTTGATCTGGAACAGGCGCCCGTCCGGCAGAACCATGTCCAGACTGCCGTTGCGAATTTTCTTCAACTGGGAAAACGCCGCACTAAAATAGCGCGGCAGATCCTTTTGACCGTCTGTGGATGTAAATCCCTGCATCCAACTCTCCCTGTTCTGAGACAAAGCCTAAACCAAGGTTTTTTGTCTGCCAAGCCTCTTGTTAACCAAGGTTTTATCCTTGTTCTTTTGCGCCTTTATAGGCGGCTAACGCACGCTCGCGGCCCTCTTTCAAAGAGATTATGCGATCCGGTCGCGGGGTTTTGTCGGTGATATTCCACGACTTCGGGATTGCACGGTAGAAATCCTCTGCAGGGTTGCGCCCCTCCTCGTCCTCCCCGCCTTTCAGGTGGAGATCACGGTAGTTCTGCGACCCGTCGAATTTTTCGGCTTGGGTTTCGGGATTGAAGACGCGGAAAAACGGTGACGCATCCGGCCCGCTGCCCGCCACCCATTGCCAGCCCATCGCGTTAGAGGCCGGATCCCAGTCGATCAGGGTTTGTTCAAACCACGCTTGCCCCACACGCCAATCCGTCAGCAGGTGTTTCGTCAGATAAGACCCCGCAATCATCCGTGAGCGGTTGTGCATGGTGCCGGTGGTATAAAGTTCGCGCATGGCGGCATCGACCATCGGTTCACCGGTCATGCCGCGCCGCCATTTTTCGGCGTCGTCATTGTCGCCGCGCCAGTTGAAATCCTCCCATTCCTCACGCCAGCTTCGGGTCAGCATACGGGGGGTGTGGTAGGCAAGGTGATAGGCAAACTCGCGCCAGACAACCTCTTTCAAAAAGTGTTCTGCCCCTGCTGCACCCTGTTCCAGCGCCTGCCGTCCTGCATGCCACAACCGGCGCGGGGCAATTTCCCCGTAGGTAAGGTTTTCTGACAGGCCGGAAGTCACGTTTCGCGACGGGAAATCCCGCCCTTCGCGGTAATCCTCAATCGGACCATCAAGGAAATCGGCCAAGCGCTGCTCGGCTGCGGCTTCGCCGACGCAGGCGTAAGCGCGAACTACATCAGCGCCGCGGCTCATTGCTTCCCCCAGCTTCCAATCTGCAAGGTTATCGCTGTGGGGCCAGTCCTGCGGGGCAGCTATTTCTGTTGGAGCTGGCAGACAGGCCGCCACTGGAATATCCCGCGCGGCGCGCCAGAATGGGGTGTAGACCTTGTAAAATCCGCCAGCTTTTGTCTCGACCTGCCACGGTTCAAACAGCAAATGCCCCGCGCAGCTTTCTGCGGCGATCCCGTCATCTGTTAAAGCTGCCTTAACCTTGGTATCCCGCTCGATCGCATCAGGAACATAGGCGTGGGACCATGTGACGGACTTTGCACCGGTTTGGGCAATAAGGTCTCGCAGCACGTCCAGCGCATCCCCTTTGCGCAGGATCAGACGGCTGCCCGCATCCTCCAGCGAGGCGGCGAGCGCTTCCAACCCAAGCCCGAGCCGCCATTTCGGCGCGGCCCCCAGATTGGCGACGCTATCGTCATGGATGAACACAGGCACGACCGGCCCGCCCGATGCAATCGCATGGGCCAGCGCAGGGTTGTCGGCCAGACGGAAATCGCGTCTGACCCACCACAGAGTAGGAGCAGGTTTTTTCATAGCAGAAACAATACGCTTATTCCTGCTAAATGGATCACAAAACGCGGTCCAAAGCGTCAATCAATTTATCGACTTCGGCTTTTGAGGTGTAATGGACGAAACTGACCCGCAAAACGCCGTGTTCGGGATCAATTCCAAGCCCCTTCAAACAGCGCACGCCGTAGAAATCGCCGCCGCCTGCGTTGATACCCATCGGGGCGAGTTCTTCAGCAAGTTGCAGCCCGCTTTTGTGTGAACGCATCGCCACCGTCGGCGCCTTGGCCGAGGCGTTGCGCGGGCCAATCAGACGTACAGAGTTCTTGTCGCCCAAATAATCCAGAAGCGGTTGCAACAACTCGCTTTCGTAATTGCGCATCAGATCATGCACGGCTTCGCCCCGTGTCGCAGCGCGGGCATCAACACCGCCGTGATGGGCGTAGACCGCATCAATGTAATCCGCGATCCCTGCACAGGCCGCCACTTGGGCGTGGTCCGGTCCTGATGGCGTGAACCGTTTGTACAGCACATCTGCGTTGAAATAGTGGGCCTGATTGGGCAGCTCCATTCCCAGACCTTCGCGCATCACCATAATCCCTTGATGGGGACCGTAGGTTTTGTAGCTGGAGAACAGATAGACATCCGGCCCGAGCGCCCCGACATTAGGCAGGCCGTGGGGCGCATAGCTGACCCCGTCCACGCAGGTGTAAATCCCAGCATCCCGTGCGATTGCGCAGATTTCGCGCACCGGATTGATTTCCCCAACCACGTTTGAACAATGAGGAAAGCACAGCAGTTTGACCTTATCATCAAGAAGCGCGCCCAGATCGTCCAACGACAAAGATCCGGTTTCGCTGTCAACGCACCATTCGCGCACCTCAATTCCGCGATCGGCCAGACGGCGCCAAGGACCAGTGTTGGCCTCGTGGTCCTGATTGGTGACGATGATCGCATCCCCTTCCTTCAGCCATTGACCAAAGGCCTGCGCCAACACATAGGTATTCTGCGTGGTGGACGGACCAAAAGACAGCTCATGCGTGGCCACCCCGAGTATACCGGCAAGACGTTTTCGAGCCTCGTCCATCTCGGCTCCGGCCAGTTCAGAAGCCTCGTATGGGCCGTAAGGCTGGACTTTGCGTTCAGTATAAAATCGGGTCAGCCGGTCGATCACCTGACCGCAAGTATAAGACCCGCCCGCGTTCTCAAAAAAAGCCTGCCCGTCCAGTGCGGCTTGTGAAAAAGCCGGAAACTGGCTGCGGATAAAATCATTGTCCAAGGTCATATTTTTGCTCCCAAATTCCTTAGCCTTAGCAGTGCCGTAGACCGTGCAGCGGGTCAAGCTGGAACCGCGTCGAAGTTGTTGCCGCTTGCTGTCAGGAGCATGGGTCTATGCTTAACCCAGCAATTAAACACAGGAGAAATTGCCATGTCATCCACTACAGAAAACGCGCTCGTCTGGGCCGAAATTCCCACCACCGATATGGACCGCGCGATAAAATACTACGGCGCCGTCACAGGGGTCGATCTTACGCTGGACGAGTCCGGTCCAAACCCCACCGCCACCTTTCCGGTTGATGCCGACGGACCGGCGGCAAGCGGACACATTTATCCGGGAACCCCAGCGCCAAGGGGCACAGGCCCGACGATCCATCTTGCTGTGAAGGGCGGGCTGGAACAAACACTGGGCCGCGTGGCAGAGGCTGGCGGTCAGGTCCTGTCAGAGCCGATCACCATCCCCGCAGGCCGCTTTGCCTATACGCTTGACCCTGACGGAAATTCTGTCGGCATGTTCGAGCGCCTCTAAAACGCCAATGGCCCCGTCAGATGCGACGGGGCCATTGCTTTGCGATCATGGAACTGTTGTTCCGGATCAGCCGTTCACGTCAACCAGAACACGGCCTTTAACTTGACCTTTGAGGATATCCTCGCCCAGTTGGGGCAGATCGGACAGAGTTGCCGGCTGGATCATCGCTTCGAGTTTGTCCATCGGCAGGTCTTTGGCCACCCGCTCCCATGCGCGCAGGCGGTTGTCATAGGGCTGCATCACGCTGTCGATGCCAAGCAGGTTCACACCGCGCAGCAGGAACGGAATCACCGTGGCTGGCAGTTTCGCGCCCCCCGCCAGACCGACCGCCGCAACAGACGCACCGTATTTCATCTGGCCCAGTACGCGCGCCAGCATTTCGCCGCCCACCGCATCTACACAACCGGACCATGTTTCGCCTTCAAGCGGGCGTTTGGTGGTTTCGTTCAATTCCGCACGCGGGACGATCTGGGTCGCACCAAGGGATTTAAGGTAATCCTCGGTTTCAGGACGCCCCGTAACCGCCGCGACCTCATAGCCGAGGTTGGCAAGGATTGCTGTCGCAACAGAACCCACGCCACCGGCAGCACCCGTTACCAGAACCGGACCATTGCCCGGCGTCAGACCGTGGTCTTCCAGCGCCATAACAGACAGCATAGCAGTGAAACCCGCAGTCCCGACGGCCATAGCCTGTTTTGCATCCAACCCGTCAGGCAATGGCACCAGCCAATCCGCCTTGACGCGGGCCTTCTGGGAATATCCGCCCCAATGAGCTTCACCGACGCGCCAACCGGTCAAAACCACCTTGTCGCCAGCCTTGTAGCGGGGATCATCCGAGGATTCGACAGTACCGGCAAAGTCGATGCCCGGAATATGCGGGTAATTCCGTACCAGCCCCCCGCCCGGCCCAAGACACAAACCATCCTTGTAATTCACAGTGGAATATTCCACCGCAACGGTGACTTCGCCATCAGGCAGACGGTCTTCGCCGATTTGTTGTACCGAGGCAGAGGTTTTACCCTCGTCGTCTTTTTCCACGATCAGTGCATTGAACATATCATTCTCCTCTTTAATTCCAGAAACCTTCCAGAACGGTTGCATCGCGCATCCCGTCCGGTGTCTGGACGCGCAGCGCAGTGCCCGCGTCCCAATGGGTCATTCGCACCATTGCAATGGCCACGTTCGTCTCAAAATCCGGCGACCAAGCAGCCGAGGACACCCGACCGACCCTTTTCTCTCCGGCCAGCAGCGGCCACCAGCGATCACAACCTGGAACCGCAGCGCCTTCTATCGCCATGGGGCGTATCTGCTGCACTGGCCCTTCTTTAGCCACTCGCAGCAGCGCGTCCCGCCCGATGCAACCGATGGCGTCATGGGTATCGCAGAACCGTCCCAGCCCGCATTCATGGGGTGTGTTGTCATCCGTCATGTCATTGCCATAGGACAGAAGCCCGCTTTCGATCCGTTCAATGAGGTTGGGGCATCCGGCGTGCACGTCAAGATCGCGCCCCGCTTCCATCAGCGCGTTCCACAACGGCATGCCGATGTCGCTGCCTTCAACATAGATTTCATAGCCCCCCTGTTTGGAATAACCGGACCGCGCCACTACCAACTTGCGGCCCTGAAACTCGAACAATCCATAGCGGAAGAAGCGCACATCTTTAACGCTGTCCCCAAAGACCCGCGCCATCAATTCGTCCGCCTTCGGCCCCTGAACGGCGAGTGGTGATACATCCGGTTCATCCACCAGAACATCCAGCCGCCAGCCGTTCGCAATTCCCTTAACCCAGTAAAGAAGATCGCTGTCGGCAATGGAAATCCACCAGCGGTCCTCGGCCAGTTTTACCGCCACCGGATCGTTCAGCATACCGCCGGTTTCATCCACGATCGGCACATAGAAACACTGGCCTTCCTTCATGGTGCGCAGGTCGCGGGGCGTCAACATCTGCATCAACCGCGCCGCATCCGGACCACGCAGTTCCACCTGCCGTTCACAGGCCACATCCCAGATTTGCACGGCGGACTTAAGGTGGTGGTAATCTTCTGTGACCGAGCGGAACACCGTGGGCAACAGCATGTGGTTATAGATGGTATAGGCTTTGACACCGGCGGCCTCGACACCTTCGGAAAACGGTGTGCGACGCAGGCGGCGGGATTGGGACAATAGGGCCATTAGGCGGACTCCATAAAGACGAGATCTGTATCAGCGGTTTTCACACCAGCTTGGGTCAGCATGGCGTGCACCTGTCCGCGGTGGTGGGTCTGGTGGTTGAACAGATGGGTGTAAATCAGGGATTTAGCTTGCGAGATATCCGATTGCTTTAAACCGGAGAACCACGTGATGGAGCCAGACATATCGCCGTCCGAAAGGCCCGCGACCCAATCCACGATACGTTGGTCCGTCAGTTTGCGTTGCGTGCAAAAGCTGTCCCAATCCTTGTGGTATTCGGTGCTTTGCGCGCCCGGCACTGTGGGACCTGCCCCGCCGTCAAAGCGGGACATCCAAAGGGTATCCGCCCAAAGAATATGACAAAGCGTAGCGCTGATCGAGCCGAAGAACGCACCCCGATCCTGCAGCCGCTGCGCATCTGTCAGCGTGGCAGCAGCCGGAACCATCCAGCCATTCTGCCATTCATTATAGCGCGCCATCATGCGCAGCCAGTCTACTGTCATTACCATATCGTCCCTCCCCGAACGAAAAAACCTGTCATAGGTTGCATGGATTGTAAGTACGGACCGGAACACCGCCGAGCGGCTTCGCCGCGTTTAATAACAGCCGATGGATCGGACGGATCAGATGATGGAAAAGATCGAACACATCGCACCTGCTGACTGGATTTGGCTGCTCCACCCTTGTGAAACCGCGGCTTTCGGGTACATTGCGTCTACGGGAGTTTTAAATGTCTGACAATTAATTTCTCCATATGTCAGACAATTAATTCCGACAATCGGACAAAGGCGAAAACAGGCAAGCGATGAAGTACGAACTGGACCAGGCACAGGAACTTTCAGCACAGATTGCGCAGGCCATTCGGGATGGCATTATGGAGGGCAGCTTGATCGTAGACCAGCGCCTGCCTTCAGAGAGCGATTTATGCGAACAATTTCAAGTCTCGCGCCCGACCGTCCGTGAAGCCTTGAAGCGGTTGGCGGCACAAAACTTGATCCGCACACAGCGCGGTGCATCCGGCGGGGCCTTTGTGAACCGGCTAAGCTTTGAAGACGCCTATGGACAGCAAATCACGACCTCTACGCTGCTGCTTTCAATGAACGCTGTGAGCTTTGAAACCGCTTGCGAAGCACGGTTTGCGATGGAGCAGGCCTGTGTTGCCCTTGCCGCCCAGCGCCGCACACCGGATCAACTGGCAGCGATGCGGGCCGAAATCCACCGTCAATCCCAGCCTGGTCTGAGCGACGAGGGCTTTTGCGCCTCGGACGTGGCCTTTCACCGCGCGTTGGTGGATGCAGCGGGCAATCCGGTGATGTCCTATCAACTGGCTGGCGCAGTCGAGGCGATTGAACCGTTGATGAATATGATCACCTTTACAGCACGCAAACGGGAGAAGATTGTCGAGCTGCACACGCGGATCGCCGATGCGTTAGAGGCGCAGGACGACGCGACAACCCAAGCAGTGCTGGAGCAGCTGGCCGATCACACGTTGGAGCTGGCCCGCGAAGTGGCGCGCATGCGCTGCAAGACCGGTTAACGAATATACGCCAAGTTAGGTGACGGCTCATAAAATCTTCTATTTTTTCACTGCGTTTGCAGGTGCTCGGAAATTATCACCCTGCATATATGAAGCGTCTTATAAGATGCGTCTTATATCAAGCTTCAAATATGAAGCTTCTGGATTAAGGAGTTGGTAACTTCCCCCCGGGTCAGAGCGCATCTGCGGCAGAATGCCGACATAGCAAAGCCCCCTGACCAAGCGATCAGAGGGCTGTACATGAACTTAGATACAAATTTTAGTAACAGGGACTAAAGGATGAAGTCCCCGCCGTTCAATCCAGAAAAACCGGCAAGGACAAGCTTCATATCCGCCGCCCCGTCCCCGTCCGCGTCGATCTTCACAATCAAATCTCCGTCGCTTCTTGAGAAATTCACCTCTTGCGCCCTTCCGGTAAAATCCGACTTACCAAGGAAGTTAAAACTGCCATCGAGCCCGGAGAGGTCAATCCTATCCTGACCGCGCCCGAAGTCGGTGATTTTATCCACAGCAGATGTCGTGGTGTCCGCGATATCTTTGAACGCGAATATATCCGCACCCTTGCCACCGCTCATCACATCGCGCCCCAGTCCGCCGATCAGAACATCTTTCCCAAGCCCACCTTGCAGTTTGTCCCCCCCGGTGCCACCGACAAGAAGATCAGCGCCACCGTTGCCCAATAGCATATCGCGGCCCTTCTCTCCGCGCAGAACATCCGCGCCTTTCCCGCCCGACAGTTCATCTCGACCACCGCCACCGCGCAGCAGATCGTTGCCTTTTCCAGCGCTCAGATTGTCATCACCGCCATTGCCAAACAGCGCGTCCTTACCGTTCAGCCCCAAAAGCACATCCGCACCACCGCGCCCGTAAATTTCATTCCCCCTGAGATCGCCGGTGAATTGATCCGCAAAACCGCTGCCCTTCACTATGTCGATGCCGGACAGCTTATCCCCCGCCAGATAGGCGCTATCGGACTCGCCGCTGCGCATATCATAGGATAGTCCCGTCTCGAACGCGCCAAAATCGAGAGTATCTTTGCGCCCTGCGCTCCCGTCATAGGTCTGAACACTCTCCGCCCGCCACAGGTCCAGGATGATTCTGCCAGTGCCACCTGTGACAGCCTCGATACTTTGGAACACGCCGTCCACCGCAGGGACGAGCATATTGTCCAACCTGATCTGGAAGGCGCCGGATTCTGCTTCGTCGAGCGCGGGCAACACCCGTGTCAGATCACCGGCTTCATTCGCAAAGGGATGGCCGGTTTCCAGAATGTCCTGCGGTGTCAGGGATACTCCGTTATAAATCCGCGGCTCGCTACTGCCAGTATCCTGCCAGACCGGAACGTCGGCGCGCAGGATCGCCTCGTATGTTTCGCTAGCAAATGTCAGCCGGATGCTGCCGGAATTCGAACCCAATTCAAGCGTGTCTTCCCCTGCGCCACCGTAAAAGCTGTTATTCCCACCATCAAGCGTGAAGACATCGTCGCCCGCGCCACCATAGGCAGTGTCATTGCCCAGCCCGACGTTCAGTATATCATCGCCCCCGGCACCATAGAGCAAATCATCGCCATTGCCGCCAGTGAAGCCGTTGCTTTCCTCTGAACCGGTGATCGTATCCCCAAGGTTGGTGCCAATCAGGTTTTCGATCTCGAAAAGCCTGTCGGTGCCGTGGGCCCCGGACACAGTGCCATCCACCAAATTGGCGGTAATTGCACCGAAATTGGCTGCTTTCACATCCCCCGACGTCGTGTCCGGCACGGCCGTATCATAGGACGCCGTATCCCGTCCGCCCCCGCCGTAAAGCGTATCATTCCCGCCGCCCCCGTGCAGCAGGTCATCCCCGTCCCCGCCATAAAGCCGGTCAATCCCTAACCCGCCGAAAAGCTGGTCGTTACCCCCACGCCCGTCGAGCAGGTCGCTCCCGTCAAGCCCGACAAACCGTTCAGATCCGGAGGTGCCATAAAACCGGTCGGAACGGTCGGCGAAATCATTCCCAATCAGTTCCTCAACGCCCGAAACCGTGGCCGTGATCTCATTGCTTCCGCCTTCAGCGAGAACCGTTCCAGCTTCTAGATCGACGTTCACGATACGCGGCGCGGTGGAATGGCTGCTCAGATCAAAGTGCATGCGATCGTAACCGTCGCCGCCCAGAATATCGCCCCGAAAGCGCTGGATCTGAATAAGGTCATCATCCGCACCGCCATCGACCGTCATGTCATTGCCGCTGCCACCGGAGGCAATCACCATCGTGTCTTTACCCCCGCCGCCAAACAAGTAGCCGTAATCCCGAAGGCGCATGTAATCGTCGCCAGCGCCGCCATAAAGCACGCCGAAGGTTGATCCATCCGTCGAAGGATCACGGATTAAAATGTCGTTCCCACCCCCGCCATAGATCGTCATCCGTTCGTTGCCCAGCAGCTGCACTTCATCCGCGAAATCGCCGAGGTACAGACGTTCAATCCCGTTGAATGTGCCACTAAACAACTGGGAAGCATAGGTTTCCGCCAGATCGTCCTCTACCCCCAACTCACTGCTTTCCGAGGCATCAAAACCACGGAAACTAGAGCCGATAGAACCGACCTTGCGCAGGTAAAACCGCACCTCGTCCAACATGCGGGTGTCCAGGGTGTCATATCCCCTGCCCCCATCAAAGTTGGTGCCGTTATAGATGGTATCAGGCATGGTCAGCTGGATCAGATCATCCCCGTCACCGCCAGCAACCAGCGGCGCACCGTTGGAGAAAAGAACATCGTCGCCCCCGCCCCCGTCGATTTGAACGCTCATATTGTCAGGGCTCGATGCTCCGTAAAGTGTATCAGCCTGCGCGCCCCCGGTCACTTTGGAAATGCTTACAAATGTATCGAATGCCAGAAGGCTGCCATCTGTGTCCAGATGCTCCACCCGTCCTTCTCCCCCGTATATCCGCAAGCTACCGGTATCAGGCTGGGGGTCCACGCGCTCGAATGATCCATACCGGATCGCCGTTGGAGTGTAGGTCAGCCAGTCGTTGCCTTCTCCGCCATCAAAGAAATCGCCCTGTCCGTCAACCGGTGTGCCACCGCCCACCAATTGGTCAAAATGCTCCCCTCCGAAAAGGCTGTCCTGGCCAAGACCGCCGACCAGCACGTCCTTACCGTCGCCGCCGAAAATACGGTCATCCCCTTCTCTTCCATCAATGTAGTCATCACCGTCATTGCCAACCAAACGGTTGTCGAGTTCGTCGCCGCGCAGACGGACAGTACGAGAATCCCGCATAATGATGTTTTCGATCCCAGTTAACGTGTCATGGGCGCGCCCGTCCCAGGCGGTGCCTTCGGCCAGATCGGCAACAACAGTGGAACTGCCATCTGGATCAACAGCAAATAGCCATGTATCATTGCCTGCGCCGCCAAAGACCTGATCCGCCCCGCCGCTCGCAACAAAAACGTCATCGCCAAGGCCACCATAAAGCGTATCAACAAAGGCGGAACCGGTGATACGGTCGTCCTTTTCAAATCCGTAAATCGTTGTCGAAAAACGGCCGCCGTACAGGAAATCGTTCTCCGGAGTACCTTCCAACAACGCGTTTTCTGCGACTTTTACGTTCTCAATCAGCTCGGTGAAGGTGAAATGGTCGAGCCCGAAATAAAAATCTTCCACACCATAAACGGTTTCGTAACCATGCGTCAGATACGCGTTCGCAGGGTTTTGATGGAAAAAGACGATGCCTGCACCATCCTCGGTGCTGAAAAAGGAATATTCAGACAGCCCACCGGAAAAGCGCAGGCTGTCCTTGTCTCCGGCGCCTCCATAAATTGTATCGTTGCCCTGTGTAGCGAATATCAGATCGTTCCCGGCACCCGCTGTCACCGTGTCATTCCCAGCGCGCGCATTGATTACATCCGCGGAGTCCGTGCCATGCAAATCATCCGCGCCTTCGGTCCCAAGGATCAGGCGGTCGGACGGATCATTGCCAAATTCGTCAAATACGCGAGAGATAAAATCATCCAGAAAACCGTCCAGATCCAGATCCCAACCGTCCAGCGTGACCAGATTACCAAGCTCTCCGAACTTTTCAAAAACAGCGTCAATCTTGGCTTCTAACCCGTTCAAGGCATCCGCGTCCGGCAATGCCGAGGAGATCTTGTCAGCCAGTTTTTCCAGCAATGTGTTAATGCCCGTCTTGTCCATAATCCAGTTGAGCACTGGCTCTACCGTGATCTTGAAAATAAAGCCTATTGCATCAAGGATAGGTTCGATCGGTTTCAACTTGGAATACACGATCTCTAACGGTTTTTTTAGGAACGAAAGGCTGTCGGCAACCTGCTGGAACTTCCCTGCCACAGCCACCAATGCGTTCAGTCCCCCCACCTTGAACGCTGTGGTAAAATTGTCCAATTCGTCCTTCAAGCTGTTATAAGTTCCGTTCAGCGTCTCAAGCACGTCGTTGAGCGGTTCGACAAACACCTCCGCAGTGTCCGACAGCGGCTTGAGCGTGTCATATTCCGGCCCGTCCACCTCGTCTACTGTTTCAAAGGTGTCGATCATCTCAGCTGTGGAGGCCTCTACCTCATAGACTTTGATCGCCACGTTAAGCATCTTTGTCTCAAGTGCTGAGAGCTTCTTTTCCGCGTTCTTGAGTTTTTCGATATACTCGCCGTCTTCGATCTTGATCCGCAGATCACGGGCTTTATCTTCCAGCTTGTCTGAAACCGATTTCACTTTTTCCAAAACAATTTTGGCGACTTTGGCAACCGACTTCAGCGGCCCCGCATTACCCATGATCTTGACGGACAAAAGCATGGCATCCACTTGCTTGCCGAAATCATCCGCCTGTTTTTCGATTTTAGTCGCGTATTCCAACGCTTGCCGCGCGAGTTTTACATCCTTCCGGATTTCACGCACCTCAGAGCGGGCCTCGATCACGTTTTTCCGGGTTTCTTCCAAATTTTCGTCAAAGGCGAATAGCTCTGCTCCGGCACCCATCGGTCATCTCCTAATACGTTTGGGCCAATGCCCCGTTTAAATAGCTAAAATCCGGCACAGAAATTTCGCACCTTCCCTTAGGTTAACCTTAAACGAGTTCGGCGTGTATCAGGTGATCACCCCATTTTTCGCAGTTTATTGCATGTGCGCGAGCTCCAGCAGGACCGAAACGCAACTTCCGCCACCCTTCAAAAGGCGTGTCCGCAAGCGCAAACCGTGCTTTTCGACCAGCGATTGCACGATAGACAGCCCCAATCCGTGCCCTTCAGTACTCATGGCTGTATCTCCACGCACCGCGCGCAGCCTCATGTGGTTCAACGCCTCTGGCGACAGGCCGCTGCCCCTGTCGTATACGTGCAACCACAAAGCACTTTTGTGCCGCCGCACCCCGAAAAGCACCTTACCTTTCGGAGTGTACTTTATACCATTAGATACGAGGTTTGTCACAATGCGCATCAAATCAAGCGGTGGCAGCACGACCTGGGCTTGGCTTGGCACAGAGCGAAGAGAAACGCCCTTGGCAGCCGCATCCGGCGCAAACATTTCATGCACATTGCGTAGGACCTCCCCTATTGCAACAGTTTCTTGCTTCGGTTTGGAAGCATCCAACTCCCATTCCTCAACGCTAATGTTCAACTTTTGTGACACAAGTTCTTCTAGGTAGGTAAATGTCTCTTCAATCTGGCCAGCTGTATCACGCCGCGCGCCCCGGCCCTGCCCGTCCACCATCTGTTGAATGTTCAAACGCAGCGCGTGGAGTGGTTGCCTTATGTCATGTACCGTGTCCGCGATCCGCTGGTTAGAGCTTTCCGCGAATTTTAGCGCCATCGCGTAACGGGTCTCAAGATCACGCAACCGACGGGAAATTTTCAGGTTCCTTTCAGCCTCGCTCAGGCTTAGCTGCAGCGCGTCTGCACGGGCTTGCCGCAACTGATTAAACCGGTCCAGAATTGCCGCCCCCATCAGGGCCGCGTCCATGACAAAAACGATGCGCATGCTATCGAATTGCACTTCCTCCGAAATTTCTATCCCGAACCAGTGACGAGACGTCATAATTCCGCTGGAAATAACAGCCCCGAACCAGGCTATTGCAAAAAAACGGACCTCCTTAAACCGTTTGCGCGCTGCTATCACACCGGACAGGGTGAACAGGATTGCAGCGCAAAGCGCCAATAACACCAGTAACTTTTTCACCGGCTGTGTATCCACCACGACAGTTGACACGACGAGGGCCAGAACGCCGAAAATTAACGCAAGCAGAACTTTGTCCAACCACGGATGGTGATCACGGGTCGACAGGAAAAGCCGCGTGAAATTGGCACCAGAAGCGATCAAGCCCGTCCCAAGCAGGATAGAGGAGTACCCGTTAAATAAAGGTAAACTCGGCCAAAGATACTGAAAGGCATTCCCGTCTGCGTGCATGATGAATAGCAACCCGAACGTCGCGAAGGTGCTGTAAGCAGCGAAAATCACCTGATGCGTGGCAAAAAAGGCCGCGAATGCGATCAGGATCAGCAACAACAGCATGCCATAATAGATAAAATTCTTGGCAGTTTTTCGCGCTGCGAGAGTATCGAATTCTTGCTGGGATCGAATTGTGAACGAAAGCTGACTTGATCCGCCAGAGCGATACTTTAGATAAAATTGATGGGTTTCTCCTTGTGGAATATCAAATGCGACGACCAGTTCCGGGTATCGAATTGAGCGATCTGAGAATGGCGAATCCGGTCGATGCCGCTCCAGCACGACGGGCTTTCCTTGGGGGGAAAGTTGATACATTTCCAATACTTGAAGAAAATTCTCTCGAAAATGCAACCTCCAATCCTGTGGTGCACCCGGCAAGGATTTAACACTGAATCGCAACCAAATCGCAGCTTTTGTGTAACCGAACTCCGCCGTTTTGGATTTTAAAGGTTCAAATGCTCCTTGCACAGGATCGCTTGTCACCTCGGCGATCCCTAAGACCCTGGCGTGGTCCAGATAATAATCGACATGCCCTACCATTGCCGCCTCCAAAGGGGCTTTTGAAAGCAGGAAAGGCTTGCTAGGCTCGGCTGTAGCAATAGAACCTGCAAAAAGGCAGGATAAGATCAAGCAAAGAATACTAAAAAATCGATAGTTTTTTCCGGCCATAATAGGCCCAGATTAGGGAAACCTTAAGATTATAGCCAGTAGAGTTCTCATTGTGGACGATCATGCGATCACTGTGGGTGGTCTGGTGCAAGTGTTGCATGATCATAAAAGTTTTGAAGTTGTAGGCACCAGTACAAGTGGGCTTGAAGCGATAGGATTGGCGCGAAAACTGGCTCCTGACCTTCTAGTGCTGGATTACGCAATGCCAGACGCTAACGGGCTAGAGGTTTTTCTAGAGGTGTCCCGCTGGTCGCCCGGCACGCGAACGGCGCTGGTCACGGGATCGCCTAGCGTTGATCTTTTGCATCGGCTCCGCGATGCCGGTGTGCACGGGTTGTTCCAAAAAAGCACCGATCCGGCCCTGCTCTGCGCCGGTTTCAAGCGCGTTCTGGCTGGAGAGTTCGCTGCATGCCCCGTGACCGAGCTTCAGTTAGGCAAGGCGTATGTTTCGAAAGGACTCTCCAATCGGGAAACAGAGGTCCTAAAGTGCATCGCAATGGGTCTGACCAACGCCAAATCCGCCGAACGTCTGAATATCAGCCCCAAAACTGTGGACAGCCACCGAACTGCTCTAATGCGAAAACTCGGCGTCAACTCCACCGCTAGCCTGCTAATCCGCGCTGTGCGGGAAGGTCTGATCGACATTTGAGGCACCTGCCTTGCCTGTGTATATGCCTCAAACAAAAAAACCGGCAAACCCTGAAAAACCCAATTGAACCTGCGATCAGAACCCCCTATACCCCCACCTCAGGCACCCGTAGCTCAGCTGGATAGAGCGCTGCCCTCCGAAGGCAGAGGCCACACGTTCGAATCGTGTCGGGTGCACCATTAAAATCAATGACTTGGTGGGTTTCGAGTGAGCGGGAATTTTGGCCGGTTAACCACCAGTTCGGCAAATGTTACCAGCGATTGGTATCATGAAATAAATTTTCTAGTTTCTTCGGATTGGATGGGGAAGTTTTTTTTGATTGCACTCAGCGCTGCGACCTTAAGGTAGCCCTTGAACCTAGGCGAAAGGGATTCGCGATCACGGCCGCTCGCAGCCCTAAGCAGACGCGATGGTTCAGCTAGAATGGTCGTTCACAACCATTAGTGAAAAATGAAAGCTTAGCAGAAAAACAATCTCTTGTTATCTTGGTTTTTCCAACTTCGCTATTTCGTTGGCCTCACTCAGCTTTGCTTTCAGCCAGTCATTGATATGTTCAGCAATTTCTATCGCCTGCTTTGACGGATGCGTGCTTGGATTTGGGATGGACCAAACACCACTCCGCGTCTTCACATCTTTTAATATCACAAAATGCTCTCGCTCATTTACGGCCCATTTAGGGATAGAACCTCCCACATACCGCCCGTCTTTCGTGTCCAGAGTGCCATCGGGAAGCTTACGTGTGCTCCCATCCGCCCCCACCATAACATTGTTTGAAAGGGTCACGCTCGAATTCCCAGATAGGGAAACTAGCCCCCCCACAGAAACCGTCCGTGGGTTCGCTTCTCTTTTACCTTCGAAAACGTGGGATGCATGATCCCTTGACTGAAACGCATATTGAAGAACAGGATCGTTTTTCTGATCGGCTAGAAATTTATCGGACCAACCTTTTGATTTGCCTTGGTCGGTCGCACGCCGCATAGCAGAGACCGCTTTCGCGTAGTGGTCAAGAATTCCTGACCAAGCGCGCCACAGTTTCCGAGTTTCTTCAACCAAAGTAAGTTCCTCTAAAAAGTCCGCGACATAATCAACTTCCTGCGCTGCGTTGTGAAGGATTTCTTCGTAGCCTTTTCTCATGAGCGATCCGATGCGTTTTGAGTGAGTTGATTGAAAGTTAGTACAGCTTAGCTAAGCCGAAAAACTATCTGATTAAGTGTGACCACTTCATTTGCGAGTTTTTCTATAACTCCACGGTCAGTTTGCGAACGGTTTTTTAGTCTGAACAATTGTCAGATACCTAGGACATTGCTACCATTTGTGCAAACCCATCAAATGAACGCTTTTGCATTCATCTAACTCTTTGGCTTCCATGCGATATAATTCGAATTGCCTCTAAAGAATGGGCGATCATGTTCAATGGTGACGGTGCCCGCCTCGTCACCGGAGCTATTATAGTCCTTATCGAAACCCGGGGTAAGCCGCATAGCCACGTTCACTTCTGAAGGTTCGAAGGTCATTATCCACTAAAATATCGCTCACGTCTTCGTTTGTTTTCATAACTTCCCAATAGTCCTGTGTTTGAATCCAACAAACTAAAAGTGAATTTCAAAATAACAGTAGCGGCGCATGAGATTGCACAATCGCCTTCAACCCAGCGCTGTGAACAACCCCTATACTCCTAAACACCTTACTAGGTAGTTTAAGGCGATAACATCCAAACAGTTCGATATCGTCCGGGAACGGACCCTTCAAGATCTCAGGCAAAGACTGCACTGAAACCGCAAATAGGGTCCGAACAGGTTCGTCAGAGAGGGCACTAAGCCGCCAGATTGCCGCTTTAAATAAACGAAAAATCGTCGACGTCTATGTCGGCTTTCCCAAGCTTGAGCAATTTGATCGTGCCGCCGTCATACTCGATCACTTTGTGTTTGCCGACTTTCTCAATGGAAAGCGTGTCAAACCCGCCTTCGTGATCTGCGATTAACATCAGATCATCGCCGCTTTTGAACGCGCGCAGCTTGTCGTTGCCGCTGCCATCACCAAATACAAAGTAATCTCCGCCGCCGCCGCCCTTCATCAGGTCATTGCCAGCACCACCAATGACCCAGTCATCGCCGGATCCACCGAAAAACTTATCGTTTCCACCGCCAAGTTTAATGCTACCGGTATCCCCGTTCAGTTTGACCTTGTCGCGGCCTTCGCCTGTGCGGATCGTTTCCACATATCCGCTACCTGTCACAACAACGTCATTCCCATCGCGCGTGTTTATCAACTCGATATACCCGCTGCCGCCGACAACTTTATCATTGCCATTTGCTGTCCGCAGGGTTCCCGCGCCGCCGTCACCCAAGGTCATTTTCACCGCATCATCGTCAAAGAATTCTAGATTGCTAATATGGCCTTGCGCGGTAATGACGTGAGACATGGCCGAGCCTGAGCCGATTTGCACGGCCCCTATTCCACCAGCGCCGATGTGGATCACGGAAACAGAATCGTATGCAAACAGATTTGCGACATAACGCTCGTCCGTTGTCATATCCAATGTGCCCTCAAAAGCTTCGATGGTTCGAATACGACCTGATCCCTCCATATTGATTTCTACATCGCCACCGTTGGCGGTAAGAACACGCATGTCGCCGCCGTCATTTATGTTAAACTTGGATAATCCGGTTTCTGTGTAGACCCTTGCGAAATTTATATCTGAGTCACCGTTCATGGTAACGGTGTTATCAACACCTCCCAGATCAAGGGTATCGATCCTGCCAGAGAGCGTGACTTTGACCTCATCCCCCCCTAACTTCACTAACCGGGTGCGCTGATCCCCGAGCGTGATGTCATGCACCCCGCCCCAGCCTTCAATGTAGTCGACCTGCGTGCCATCCAGCACAACTTTCGAACTCTCGCCCAGCGCCAGAACCCCGATATTGGTATTGGTCCCGCCATCGGAAATGGTTGCTTTGCTGCCACCTTTGGCATGAAACGCCATATATGCGACTGTCCAGTTTGATCCGCTGAAACTGGCATTGACGTTGTAAAACCGGTCATCGCTGTCGTCATAGACCGAGTAGAATGGGAGGTACCCCGACCACGTCAGGTCCGCACTGTCATTCTCGCCAACCGGCTCATTCTCAATATCGCTGCTGCCATCGAAATGTGAATTAATCGTAACCATAGACTTCCCCATCGTTGAAAAAATTGAAAAAATATTCGGAATTGTCTTGGGTTAAATTTGACTCCGCTTAATTTTAAAAGCAACAAAAATTCCGTACGGGGCGCAAACCGCCCCGTACGTTTGCCTATTTACGTTAGCCGCCAATGCTTTTGGCGGAGGCCATGCCGGGGGCTTTGGATTTGCCTCCCAACTTGTCGCGAACGGCTTTTTCGATCCTCACGCCAGTGTCAGCGTCAATGTTACGCCAGTATTCGAACGCGCGTTGCAGGACTTTTTCGCTGACGCCTGCGGTCAGGTGGCCAGTGACGTTCTGCACCAGACGGTCCCGCGCGGCATCATCCATGACATCGCGGACCAGTGTGCCGGCTTGCGACCAGTCATCGTCATCCTTGCGCAGGGTATAAGCGGCGCGGACCATTTCTCCGTCTGCGTGCCAGATGCCTGCTTCCTCGCCCGCTTCGGGTTGGGCAGACGGTCCGCCATAGGAGTTCGGCGCATAGACCGGATCTTCTACTTTCACAGTCCGCCCCGCCCCATCCTTGGAGTAGCTGTGAACAGGTGCTTTCGGACTGTTCACCGGAATATGCTTGTAATTCACCCCAAGGCGCGCGCGGTGGGCGTCAGAATAGGAAAACCCGCGGGCGAGCAGCATTTTGTCAGGCGACAGCCCAACGCCAGGCACCATGTTGTTGGGCTCGAATGCGGCTTGTTCGATCTCTGTGTGGAAATCCGTCGGGTTCCGGTTCAGGGTCAGCTTGCCCACATCCATCAGCGGATAATCCTCGTGCGGCCAAACTTTGGTCAGATCGAACGGATTAAAACGATATGTCTTAGCGTCATCGAACGGCATGATTTGCCACTTCAGCGTCCAGCTTGGGAAGTCCCCGTCAGCGATGTGGTTGAACAGGTCGGCGCGGTGATAGTCCCCGTCCGTACCCGCCAGCTTGTCCGCTTCATCCTGACTAAGGTAGGCGTTCCCGTCGCCCTGATCCGTATGGAAGTGAAACTTGACCCAGAACCGTTCGCCATCCGCGTTCACCAGCGAATAGGTGTGGCTGGAATAGCCATTCATTTCGCGCCAGGTGCGCGGGATGCCACGGTCCCCCATAAGGTAAGTCACCTGATGGGCGCTTTCGGGCGACAGTGTCCAGAAATCCCACTGCATATCGTGATCGCGCAGATTGTTGTCCGCGCGGCGTTTCTGACTGCGGATAAAGTGCTGGAATTTCAAGGGATCGCGAATAAAGAAGATCGGCGTGTTGTTCCCGACCATGTCAAAGTTACCGTCTTCGGTATACATTTTCACCGAAAAGCCGCGCGGGTCGCGCCATGTGTCAGGGCTGCCGCGTTCTCCGGCAACGGTGGAAAACCGCATCACAACATCGCAACTTGCGCCGGGCTGGAAAATCTTGGCCTTGGTGTATTTGGACACATCTGCGGTTATTTCAAACGTCCCAAAAGCACCGGAGCCTTTGGCGTGGGGCTGGCGTTCAGGGATACGTTCGCGGTTGAAATTGGCCATTTGTTCAAGCAGGTAGTGGTCGTTCAGGACAATTGGGCCATCAGGCCCGACCGTGAGCGAGTGCTCGTCGCTGCGAACGCGGATACCTGCATCTGTGGTGGTTGGAGGAGACTTTTTATCGGTCATTTTGGACCCTTCCATGTTGGTTAATGCGCAATCTCTTACGCTACCCAACGCAGGTTCCCCGCCCTTGGTTCCCCCTTTAGGGTGTCTCCCTCGCCTCGGCGGGTCGCAAAGATGCATTGGCACGCGCCTTCATCAGCATCAGCAGTTTGCGGGCGCGCCCCTCAATCGCAAGCGCGGTTACCTCTGGTAGACAGCCGAGCGCCTTGAGCCGTTGGGGCACATTGTGATTGGTGCGCGGCATCACGTAGTGGCGCAGGTTTGGCGGACGCGGGAAGCGGTCCCGCTGGGGGGCTTCGCGTCCGTGACGACCGTGGATCACGCAATAGCTGGTCTGCGAATTCAGATGATCCGCGATGGAGTGGATGGTAAAAGTCTTAATCCGTGTGCGGTAGTTCGACCAACGGTGATCGTCCGGCACCAGATCGGGATGCACCGAGTATTGCGGCGCGAAGGCAAGCACTTGGTGAACGGTGGTGTATGACGGTGCGACCAACGCACTGAACCCACCCATCGAATGGCCCATAGCCACAACGCGGCGGGGATTGCACGCCTGCCGGAAGCGCGCGATCTCTTCTTGCATAAGGGGCACCAGCCCCGGTTCATTCAGCCAGCTTCGGTTCGGGTCCGATAGAAACAGCACATGGTGCCTGCCACCAGCGGTGGCGCTGCGCACAAATTCCGGCGGTGGGCAGTCCTGATCGACCCGCCCGATACCAGTGAAGCACAGGACCAGCGTGTCAGATCGTCCATAGTGTTCCCAACTGCGCAAAAGGCTGTTGTTACACCGCTGTCGGATATCCAGTTGATCGGAAGACACTTGTTCACCTACCCCTGTGTTTTGACACAGATGCGAAACAGCCATCGGATTGTCTAGCGCCAGCAGGCAGCGAACTGACATATGGCGAACGCCAATGGTGCCGCCCCCGCCCGATCATGCCGGACGGGGGACTTTTACAAAGGGTTGTTACCACTCGCCGGTGTTTTCCATGCTGGCCCAAGGCTCGGCAGGGGCAAGGCTGTCGCCCTCTTGCAGCAATTCAATAGAAATGTTGTCAGGGGATTTTACAAAAGCCATGCGACCATCGCGTGGCGGGCGGTTGATCACAACGCCCTTATCCATCAGCGCCTGACAGGTTTCATAGATGTTATCCACCTTATAGGCCAGATGGCCCCAGCTACGACCTGTTTCAAGTTTCTCGTCGCTGTCCCAGTTGTAGGTCAGTTCCAGCTCCGGTGCGTTATGTTCTTTGGCGTGGGATTCGTCCTTGGGGGCAGCAAGAAAGATCAGGGTAAACTTGCCTTCGGGAACTTCGGTGCGGCGGGTTTCGACCAGCCCCATCTTGTTGCACCAGAAGTCCATGGATTCATCCAGATCGGCCACGCGGACCATTGTGTGAAGATAGCGCATTGTCGTTCTCCGTAAGACTGTTGATTGCCTGCAACCTATCGTGAAACAGATTGAATTCCACCGCAAAATCACCGCTGCGATACCTTGAACAGAATCTGATTGCATACTATGGTGCACAGCAGATCGAGTCGGGAGAAGCCAGCCCAGCTGGTGCCGAAGGAGCAACCGCCCCGGAAACTCTCAGGCAAAAGGACCGCCGATCTTACAGACTCTGGAGAGAGGCACATACGTGTCCGCCGAAGGGATAGCGATCTCAGGCAAAAGGTACAGAGGGGGCATCGCGGTTGCGCAATTGCGCAGCCAGACCGATGCCGGAAATCCGACCGGCTGATACGAACAGGAGGCCGGATTGTCCGATCTGAAACAGACACCGCTGTATGATCTTCACGTGGAACTGGACGCCAAAATGGTGCCCTTCGCGGGGTATGAAATGCCCGTGCAATTTCCCCTTGGCGTGATGAAGGAACACAATCACACCCGCAATGCCGCCGGCCTGTTTGATGTCAGCCATATGGGTCAGGTGATAATCACGCCAAAATCAGGCAAGCTTGAAGATGCAGCGCGCGCGCTTGAAAGCCTGATCCCGATGGATGTGCTCGGCCTGAAAGACGGGCGGCAGCGTTATGGCATGCTAACCAACGATCAGGGCGGCATCCGTGACGATCTTATGTTCGCCAATCGGGGGGATCACCTTTATGTGGTTGTGAACGGTGCCTGCAAGGACGATGATTTTGCCCATATCCAGGCCCATCTGTCTGACAGTTGCGATCTGCAAATGCACGACGACCGCGCCCTGCTGGCGCTTCAGGGGCCAGCGGCGGAAACCGCCCTGTCCCGCCTGATCCCCGAGGTTGCGGATATGTCCTTTATGGACGTAAAAACCCTGCCTTACAAAGATGTTGAATTGTGGATTTCCCGCTCCGGCTACACCGGTGAAGACGGCTACGAGATTTCAATTCCGGCAGATCAAGCCACCGGCCTTGCACGGGATTTGCTGGCGATGGACGAGGTCGAAATGATCGGACTGGGTGCGCGGGACAGCCTGCGGCTAGAGGGTGGTTTGTGCCTTTATGGCAATGACATCGACACCGAAACCACCCCGATTGAGGCGGCTTTGAACTGGGCGATCCAGAAGGCACGGCGCAGTGGTGGCGATCGCGAAGGCGGCTTTCCGGGCGCAGATGTGATCCTGTCCCAAATGGCAGAAGGCACAGTGCGCAAACGGGTCGGCATCGCGCCGGAAGGCCGCGCCCCGATGCGCGGTGGCACACCTCTTTTCGCGGATAGCGACAGCGCAGAGCAAATCGGCAGCATCACCTCGGGCGGTTTTGGCCCGACAGTGGGACGCCCCGTTGCAATGGGCTATGTCACAACGGAACTGGCCCAAACAGATACCACTCTTTACGCAGAACTGCGCGGCAAACGGTTGCCCGTGCGCGTTGCAGCCCTGCCCTTCACACCCGCAAACTTTAAACGATAACCCCACCAGACGCAGGGAACAGACCTATGAAATTTACTGAAGAACACGAATGGCTGCTGGCCGAAGACGATATTGTAGTCGTTGGCATCACCAAACACGCCGCTGACGCCCTTGGCGAACTGGTGTTCGTGGAACTGCCCGAAGTGGGCACCGAAGTGACCAAAGACGAAGACATCGTTGTCATCGAAAGCGTGAAAGCGGCCTCTGACATTATGGCCCCGATTGATGGCGAGATCGTTGAAGTGAACACCGAACTGCTGGAGAACCCGACGCTGGTCAACGAAGACCCGCTGGGCAAGGCATGGTTCTTCAAGATGAAGCCGGACAATATGGCCGATCTGGACGACATGATGGACGAAGCCGCCTATAACGCGTTGATCGCCTGATCGGATGGCGGTGCTGCGGATCGTGCCCGATATTGCCTGTGACGACCCTGCCAAAGCGCACGCGTTTTATGGCGACATACTGGGCATGGACACGTTGATGGATATGGGCTGGATCAGAACCTTTGGCGGCGCAGAGCCGGTCAAACCCCAGATCAGCCTTATGACGCAAGGGGGCAATGATACCCCTGTCCCGTCCCTTTCCATCGAGGTGGATAATCTTGACAGCTTGCTTCAACGCTGCACCGCCGCTGGACACCAACCCGTCTACGGGCCTGTCACAGAAGACTGGGGCGTGCGCCGCTTTTTTGTGCGCGACCCGTTTGGAACGCTGATCAACGTGTTGCAACACAACCCGCCGGACTGACGCCAACCAACCGGCCTCAAAAACCAATCCTGCGCCCGCTTTTTTCGAACCGGACGCGCCGAACTGTCTGAACCCCGCCTGACTGAACATCGCCGCAAGGAGCCACCCTATGCCGTTCAAAGCCACCGACTATCTGCCCTACGATTTTGCAAACCGCCGCCACATCGGTCCCTCCCCCGATGAAATGGGCGACATGCTGAAACTGCTCGGGACAGGGTCGCTCGACGCGCTGATTGACGAAACCGTACCGGATGAGATCCGCCGCAAGGAGCCTCTGGTCTGGGAACGGGCCAAATCAGAACGCGAAGTGCTTTATCACATGCGCCGCACAGCGGAGAAAAACAAGGTTCTGCACTCGCTGATCGGTCAGGGGTATCACGGCACAGTGACACCGCCAGCAATCCAGCGCAATATTCTGGAAAATCCGGCGTGGTACACGGCCTATACGCCCTACCAGCCCGAAATCTCTCAGGGGCGGCTTGAGGCGCTGTTGAACTTCCAGACTATGGTTTGTGACCTGACAGGTCTTGAAATCGCCAATGCGTCCCTGCTGGATGAATCCACCGCCTGCGCCGAAGCCATGACGATGGCCCAGCGGGTCGCCAAATCCAAATCCAAGGCGTTCTTTATTGACGAGAACTGCCACCCTCAGAACATCGCAGTGATGCGAACACGGGCGGAACCGCTGGATATCGAACTGGTGATTGGCGACCCTGAAGCCGATCTGGACGCAACCGCTGTGTTTGGCGCGATCTTCCAGTATCCGGGCACTTACGGGCATCTGCGCGATTTCACCGACCAGATTTCAGCGCTGCACGATGCCAAGGCCATTGGTGTGATCGCCGCCGATCCGCTGTCCCTGACCCTGCTGAAAGAACCGGGTGCAATGGGGGCGGATATTGCTGTTGGCTCCACCCAGCGTTTTGGTGTTCCCGAAGGTTACGGCGGTCCGCACGCGGCTTATATGGCAACGAAAGAGGCATATAAACGCGCGATGCCGGGCCGTCTGGTGGGTGTGTCTATTGATGCACGGGGCAACCGCGCCTACCGCCTTGCCCTGCAAACCCGCGAGCAGCACATCCGCCGCGAGAAAGCCACATCGAACGTCTGTACCGCACAAGCACTGCTGGCGGTGATGGCATCTATGTACGCTGTGTTCCACGGACCTGACGGGCTGCGGGCAATTGCCCAGCGCATCCACCGCAAGACCGTGCGCATGGCCGAAGGGCTGGAAAGCATGGGGCTGAAGGTTGAACCTGAAACCTTCTTTGACACGATCACGGTTGAAGTCGGCCACCTGCAATCGGTTATCATGCAATCAGGCGTGCAACACGGTCTGAACTTCCGCAAGGTAGGCGACACCAAAATCGGGATCACACTGGACGAACGGGTGCGCCCTGAAACCATCGAGGCCGTGTGGCAGTCCTTCGGGCTGACTCGCACAGACGAGGATTTCACCCCCCGTTACCGCGTGCCACAGAGCATGGTGCGAACGTCGGATTTCCTGACCCATCCGGTATTCCATATGAACCGCGCCGAACAGGAAATGACCCGCTACATGCGCCGTCTTGCGGACCGCGATCTGGCGCTGGATCGTGCGATGATCCCGCTTGGGTCCTGCACAATGAAGCTGAACTCTGCGGCGGAAATGATGCCGGTCACATGGTCTGAATTCTCGCTCATTCACCCCTTTGCCCCTGCGGACCAGACCGAAGGCTACAAGGAACTGATCGACGACCTGTCAGACAAACTGTGCCAGATCACCGGCTATGACGCGATTTCCATGCAGCCCAATTCGGGTGCGCAAGGGGAATACGCCGGCCTGCTGACGATCCGTGCTTATCACAAAGCCAACGGCGACGATCACCGCAACATTTGTCTGATCCCGACATCGGCACACGGCACAAACCCTGCTTCTGCACAGATGGTGGGCTATAAGGTGGTTGTGGTGAACTCGGCTGAAAACGGCGATATCGACGTAGAGGATTTCCGCAACAAGGCCGAGGCCGCCGGTGACAATCTGGCCGCCTGTATGATCACTTATCCCTCCACCCACGGCGTGTTTGAAGCCACCGTGACCGAAGTTTGCCAGATCACTCATGATTTTGGCGGTCAGGTCTACATGGACGGTGCCAATATGAACGCGATGGTTGGTGTATCCCAGCCCGGTAAAATCGGCGGGGATGTGTCCCACCTGAACCTGCACAAGACCTTCTGCATCCCGCACGGCGGCGGCGGGCCGGGCATGGGGCCAATCGGTGTAAAATCCCACCTGATCCCCCACCTGTCGGGCCATCTTGATGATGACAGCGGTTCGGGCGCTGTATCGGCTGCGCCATTCGGGTCTCCGTCCCTTTTGCCAATCAGCTGGGCCTACTGCCTGATGATGGGCGGCGAGGGTCTGACACAGGCGACCAAAGTGGCGATCTTGTCGGCCAACTACATCGCCAAGCGGCTCGAAGGGGCGTTTGATGTGCTTTACAAAGGACCAAACGGCCGCGTGGCCCATGAATGCATCATCGACACGCGCCCGCTGAAGGACAGCGCAGGCGTCACTGTGGACGATGTGGCCAAGCGCCTGATCGACTGCGGTTTCCACGCACCGACCATGTCCTTCCCTGTGCCTGGCACGCTGATGATCGAGCCGACAGAATCCGAAACCAAAGCCGAGTTGGACCGCTTTTGCGATGCAATGCTGGCGATCTATGCCGAGGCCAAGGACATTGAAGAAGGCCGCATCGACCGCGAGAACAACCCGCTGAAGAATGCGCCTCACACGGTGGAAGATCTGGTGGGTGACTGGGATCGCCCCTACACCCGCGAACAGGCCTGTTATCCTCCCGGTGCGTTCCGTGTGGACAAATACTGGTCCCCCGTGAACCGCGTCGATAACGCTTATGGGGATCGCAACCTGATCTGCGCTTGCCCACCTATGGAAAGCTATCAGGACGCGGCCGAGTAAAGCCACAAACCCCAAAGACAGGCGCGGCAACCCGCGCCTGTTTTGCGTTCAGAAGATGAAGTTTGACGCATCAAACGTGTCCACCTCAAAGGTCACACCGGAATAATCCCGCACCAGAATGATGTCCGCGTTGACCACAATCATCACCCCGTCGCACCAATCCATCACATCAATATCAGAGAACCGGTTGATGCCCGCGTAATTGGACAGGTCGATCATATCATTGTTGGGCCGCAAATCCGCCAGTTCGTCCGGCGTGTTATCCTCTACAAAGCGGAACACGTCTGCCCCGCCGCCCCCCAAAAGAACATCGCTCCCCTTACCGTCGATGATCACATCCGCGCCGCTGTTCCCTTCGATCAAATCATCCCCGTCCATGCCGTCAATGTAATCCGCCTCCCGCGATCCCTTCATCCAGTCCGCCCCCGCACTGCCGCGCATCACCGCCTCCAGCGCGCTCATGTCTATGGTGATCTGGGTAAAGCCGTGATCCGTGTCAGAGCTGACCAGCAGAACCACCTCCCCGTCGATCACCTCCACCGCCAGACCCGACGCATTGTCGAGCGTAATATCGTAAGTATCCGCCAACGTTCCCATGTGGCTCAGCGTACCGGAGGCGGAAAGTTCCAGCACGGAAATCCCGTCATCTGATCCCGCCACCACCAGAAAGCTGCGGTCGTCATACACGAAGCTTTCAATATGAGTGGCATTCTGAAAACGGGTATCAAGCGTGTCGAGCAAATGCTCCACCTCATGCAATTCACCGTCCGAAGCGACAGAGAACACCGTCAGGCTCGACGTGCCAGCGGAAGCCATGACCAGATAATCTACCCCTTCCACAGAAACCGCCAAAAGCGCTTGTGGTTTGGAAAACCCCGAACCGTCCGCGGGCGCTACATCGTCAATAAACTGCAAAGCACCATTGCTTTTAATCCGAAAACTGCTGAGCCCGGCATCAAAGGCCGAAGCCGCAAACAGATAATCGGTGCCTTCCACCTTTGCGCGGGCCATTGCACTGACATCCCCGAGAAACCGCTTTGATGTATCGGCGAAATGCGCTTCTTCCACCAAATCGAACCCCGCCCCGAAGCGGTAGCTCGTCAAACCGTCCGCACCGGCAAAAACAAAAGTCCCGCTGTCGATTTCGATTGCCAACGTCAGACCCAACCCAGCCATCGTACCCGCAGAACCGCTTGGCGCAAAATCACCACCGTCTGTGAAATTGTAAATAACGGCCTGATCTTCGTAGCGGGTGGCGGGGATCAATCCAACAGAACCGCCCAAGGTGACAAACGTCATATCCCAAACCGTCCGCGTACCGGAACTGTCGGTGAATCTTTGTGTGTCTAACACCTCCCCGATCTGTCCACCGGTGAAATCAAAGCTCGTAAGCGCACTATCCGCTGTGCTGGCAACAACCACAGTCCAGCCACGATCAAGGGCGACCAGATCGATATCCGACACCCCTTGCAGCAACAGCTTTTTGGTATCTGTCACTGTCGCCTCAACTTGAAAGGTTAACATTCCGGCACCGTTGGTTTGGCGCTGGGCTCCCCGATTTGGCAGTTGGAACCGTCGCGCATTACATCTGATGACCGGAGTGCGCGACAGATTTTAACAGAAACTTACTAGATCAATTTGTAGCTTTTACAACTTTTGGAAAAGCTAAAGTTAATGCCGGTCAATCTTGGCGGTAGGAAATTTTTTGCAATGAATTTATCGCTCTAACAAAATGTCGATATTCAAATTGTATTAAAGTTGGCAGAATGGCAGATGGTTAAAACGCCGACATACAACGCCAAAACGCTCCACCCAATTCGCCCAATTGGAGCGTTTCCGAAGAACGCTCCTTCAGCTTCAAAGAAAAACCCCCGCCGCCTTTTAAAATCTAGGCGACGGGGGTTTTGGAACTGTCTTTAACTTTTACAGTCTTGCGTCAGGTATTGAACAGGAAGTGCAAAACATCGCCGTCGGACACCACATAGGATTTCCCTTCGGCCCGCATTTTGCCCTTTTCCTTGGCACCCTGCTCTCCGCCATTGGCAACGAAATCGTCGTAGGCGATGGTTTCGGCACGGATGAAGCCCCGTTCGAAATCTCCGTGGATGACACCAGCGGCTTGCGGTGCGGCAGTGCCCACCGGAATGGTCCAGGCACGAGCCTCTTTCGGACCAACGGTGAAATAGGTTTGCAGGTCCAGCAATCCGTAACCCGCCTTGATCAGGCGTGCCAGTCCGGCCTCTTCCAGCCCCATCTCTTCAAGGAACATATCAGCCTCTTCGCCTTCAAGCTGGCTGATTTCTTCTTCAATCGCTGCTGAGATCACAACGCTCGCCGCGCCTTCCTCTTCGGCCATTTTCGCCACAGCCGCGGAATATTCGTTCCCTTCGGCAGCATTTTCTTCTTCTACGTTACACACATATAGAACCGGCTTGCTGGTCAGCATTTGCAGCATATCCCAAGCTTTGCGCTCGTCCTCTGCCACATCTACTGTGCGCGCGGGACGCCCCTCTTCCAGGGCGGCCTTGGCACGACGCAGCAGTGTGTCCGCCAGAACCGCATCCTTGTCGCCGCCTTTCAGCTTGCGCACCAGACCGGTCAGGCGTTTTTCGATGCTTTCCAGATCGGCCAGCATCAGTTCTGTTTCAATGGTCTGTGCGTCCTCAACAGGGTTCACACGGCCGTCAACATGGGTGATATCGTCGTCTTCAAAACACCGCAGCACATGGGCAATGGCATCACATTCGCGGATATTGGCGAGGAACTGGTTCCCAAGCCCCTCCCCCTTGCTCGCGCCTTTGACAAGACCCGCAATATCCACAAACGTCATCCGCGCTGGAATGATCTGCTTGGACTTGGCGATCTCTGCAAGCGTGTCCAGCCGTTTATCCGGTACAGACACCTCCCCCACGTTGGGTTCGATTGTGCAGAACGGGAAATTCGCCGCCTGCGCTGCTGCCGTCTTGGTGAGCGCGTTGAACAATGTGGATTTCCCCACATTCGGCATACCCACAATCCCAGTTTTAAAGCCCATTTCAGTCTCCGAAATTTGTTGTCGCCTTCTAGGCTGCAAAGGGCCGTTTCGCAACCCAGAAGACGCAAACCCCTTTGGGATTACCGGGGGTGGCAGGTCAAACGATCATGCGGGTCTCTCCTTCCACACGCACAGGGGCCCCTTTTGTGGCCAGCGGCGCGACAACCAAACGGGACGGCGCGCCCATATCCTCACCTTGGAAAATCGTGAACGGCGCATTACCCCGCCCAGTGTCGCGCAAGTATCCCGCCAGTGCGGCGGCAGCAGCCCCAGTTGCGGGATCTTCATAAACCCCGTGCCCCGCAAAGGCATTGCGGCTGTAAACGGTCTGGCTGTCCTGTCGGTAGATCAAATTGATCGTAACCAGCGCATGAGCCTGCATCAAAGCTGCGCCATCATCGAAAGAATAGGACATCTCGCGCAGCAAATCGTGGCTTCGCAGCGGCACCAACAGATGGCGTGCCCCGCCTTCAGCCAGTATAAGCTCCAGCCCGCTGTCCAGATCCTCTGTCGTCCATCCGAACAACTCAAGAACACCGGTTTTCAGGTCTTCGGGCGCGGTTTCCTGTCGGGTGTCAGGTGAGACTAGACGTGCCCCCCAAGCTGCGCCCGATTTGAAAGCCTCTACACTGATGTCCGCATCGTTGATGGAAAGCGAATAAACACCCTCTCCGTAGGCCGCCCCGAGTGCAGCGCCAAGGGCGATGGTGGCATGTCCGCAAAACGAGACTTCTGCCTCGGGCGCGAAATACCGCACCCGATATCCGTCATCTTGCGGTGCAGCGAATACCGTTTCCGAATACCCCACATCGGCGGCGATCTTTTGCATTTGCGCCACCGGCGGTAAGGCCGGAGCAATTACGACACCCGCCGGATTTCCACCAGCATCATTCAGTGAAAACGCAGCGATTCTTTGAATTTCCATAACAGGTTCCTATCGTTTGCTTTCTGCCCATCTAAGCGTGGGCCTTGACCTGCGCAAATGTCCATTTGTGGGCCCGAAGTTCACAAAAAGTGATCGAACCGGCTCGATCCTTGCATTGCCCCATTGAATTTAACGCGCTGCACGGGCATTCATCATCCAAACGAAAGAGGTATCACCATGTCACGTATCGACGCAAAATTCGCTGAACTGAAAGCTGCCGGAAAATCCGCGTTTGTTTCCTACATCATGGCCGGTGATCCAAATATGGACGCCTCTCTGGAAGTGATGAAAGGTCTACCGGACGCGGGCGTGGACATTATCGAACTGGGCGTACCCTTCACCGATCCGATGGCTGATGGTGCGACGATCCAATTGGCCGGCCAGCGGGCTCTTGCTGCGCAGATGACCCTGAAAAAAACCCTCGCCATGGCGGCAGAGTTTCGGAAGGGCGATGACACAACTCCGATCGTGCTGATGGGCTATTACAACCCGATCTATTACCACGGCGTGGACCAGTTCGTCACAGACGCCAAAGCCGCCGGTATCGACGGGCTGATCGTGGTGGACCTGCCCCCCGAAGAAGACGATGAACTCTGCCTGCCCGCCAATGCCGCCGGTTTGAACTTCATCCGCCTCGCAACGCCGACAACAGATGACAAACGCCTGCCCAAAGTGCTGCAAAACACCTCGGGCTTTATTTACTACGTGGCGATCAACGGCATCACTGGTTCGGGCTCCGCCAACGCGCAAACCGTAGGTGCCGAAGTGGCGCGGATCAAACAAAGCACAGACATCCCAGTCTGCATCGGTTTCGGGATCAAAACCCCGCAGGACGCACAAGAAATGGCAGCCGTTGCCGATGGCGCGGTGGTTGGTTCTGCGATTGTCGAAAAACTCGGCGCGGGTGAACCAGCAGCGGATGTTCTGGCCTTTGTCAGAACCCTCGCAGATGGCGTTCACGCCGCCTGATTCCCATTTTCCACCAATATCCCGGTGTCAAAGGGGCAGCGCCCCTTTGATTCCCCTCTGGCTTGGCGGTAAGTCTTCCGCTAAACCACGCAGCACGCTCCCACGCATCATAATCCAAGGCACGTATCTATGGCCCGCATCCTGATCACCTCCGCCATTCCCTATATCAACGGGATCAAACACCTCGGCAATCTCGTCGGCTCGCAATTGCCCGCCGATCTTTATGCCCGCTACAATCGCGCGCGCGGGAACGAGGTGATGTTCATTTGCGCCACGGACGAGCACGGCACACCGGCCGAACTGGCTGCGGCGAAAGCGGGTAAACCGGTTGAAGACTACTGCCGCGAGATGCACGCGGTGCAGTCCGAACTGGCCGAAGGGTTTCGCCTGTCTTTCGATCACTACGGACGGTCCTCTTCTGAACGCAACCACCGGCTGACCCAACATTTCGCGGGCAAACTGGCGGATGCCGGATTGATTGAGGAAGTGCTTGAAACGCAAGTCTACTCCAACGCCGATGGTCGCTTCCTGCCGGACCGCTATATTGAGGGCACCTGCCCCAACTGCGGATCTGAAGACGCGCGCGGCGATCAGTGCGAAGTCTGCACGAAACAGCTCGACCCGACTGACCTGATCAACCCCCGCTCTGCGATTTCCGGCTCGACCGATCTGGAAGTGCGCGAGACAAAGCACCTCTACCTGCGCCAATCCACCATGCGCGATCAATTGGACGAGTGGATCGACAGCAAAACAGATTGGCCGGTGCTGACCACCTCAATCGCCAAGAAATGGCTCCATGACGGTGACGGCCTGCGGGATCGCGGCATCACGCGGGATCTGGACTGGGGTATTCCTGTCAAACGGGGGACCAAAGACTGGCCCGGCATGGAAGGCAAGGTCTTCTACGTCTGGTTCGACGCCCCTATCGAATATATCGCAGGCACCGCCGAATGGGCAGATGCAAACGGTAAGACCGATGCGGATTGGGAACGCTGGTGGCGCACCGACAAAGGCGCGGATGATGTGAAATACGTCCAGTTCATGGGCAAGGATAACGTCCCCTTCCACACCCTCTCCTTCCCCGCCACAATCATGGGATCGGGGGAGCCTTGGAAACTGGTGGATTACATCAAATCCTTCAACTACCTGAACTACGACGGCGGCCAGTTCTCTACCTCCAAAGGGCGCGGTGTGTTCATGGATCAGGCGCTCGACATTCTGCCCAGCGATTACTGGCGCTGGTGGTTGTTGTCCCATGTGCCGGAATCCTCGGACTCCGAATTCACTTGGGAAAACTTCCAGTCTTCAGTGAACAAGGATCTGGCCGATGTGCTTGGCAACTTCGTGTCCCGCGTCACCAAGTTCTGCCGTTCCAAGTTCGGTGAAGTTGTTCCCGAAGGCCCTGCTTACGGCGCGGCCGAACACGCCGTGATCGACGCGCTGCAGGCCCGTCTGGACACCTACCAGTCCCACATGGAGGCGATGGAAATCCGCAAAGCTTCGAACGAGCTGCGGGCGATCTGGACCCTTGGCAATGAATACCTACAAGACGCCGCCCCTTGGTCCAAATTTAAGGAAGACCCCGAGGCCGCTGCAACATCTGTGCGCTTCGCACTGAACCTTATCCCGTTCTACGCCACCTTGTCCGAACCGTTCATTCCGGATGCAGCGGCAACAATGCTGACAGCGATGAATGCCAAAGCCGACTGGCCCGAAAGCGCGGCCGATGCCCTGAACGCGCTGCCAGCCGGACATGCCTTCACCGTACCCGAAGTGATGTTCGCCAAAATCACAGACGACGCACGGGACGAAATGCAAACCCGCTTCGCTGGCAATTCCTAATACCCGCCGGGTTTCAATGTTCCAAAAATACTCATAAAAAAAGGGGGCTGCGGCCCCCTTCTTCAATTCTTAATACTGGAAAAGACGCTAAGCCCATTCCCAAGGGTTGATAAAACCGCCCAGCACGTCCGCAACCTGCGAATCTGTCACGGATGGGTCGGATTTCTTCAACTGGGCCACAAGACCCCGTTTTTTATCCTCAACAACTTCAGCCACAGAAGCGCCAACACCTGCATCCGCAAGAGCAGCATCATAAACCCGCGTGATTGCCTTGCGCCGCAGGTCAGGTTTAAAGATTTTACCCACGGCGGTTTTTGGCAATTCGTCCAGAATTTCGATGTATTTCGGCTGGGCCGCACGCTCTGGCACATGCTCGTTTGCGAAGGCCATCAGGTCCTGAACCGAAGCCGAAGCCCCTTCCACAAGCTCGACATAGGCGCAAGGCAGCTCACCCGCGTGGGCATCCGGTTGGCCAATAGCACCCGCAAAGGCTACATCTTTATGACCAGCCAGCGCCTCTTCGATCAACGCGGGATCAATGTTGTGACCGCCCCGAATAATCAAATCCTTCGCCCGTCCTGTGATCCAAAGATAGCCGTCACTGTCAAACCGTCCAAGATCGCCAGTGCGCAGGTGGGTGCCTCCGGCAAACAGGCCAACATTCTTGGAAGCATCCGTGTAGGTCTCGCCCACCATCACGCCGGGATTGTTGACGCAAATCTCGCCAACCTCATCGACGCCACATTCCTTTTTGATGGTACCGTCTTCGGAACAATCAAGAATTTTCACATCCGTATAAGGATAACGCAGACCCACAGAGCCGATTTTCTTCTCACCGTATTTCGGGTTGCCAGACACCAGACAGGTGGCTTCGGTCATGCCGTAGCCTTCCAGAATTTCAACGCCGGTCACATCCTGAAAACGGCGGAACAGCTCGACAGGCAGCGGGGAAGACCCGCACATCGCACCTTCCAGCGTCGAAATATCCGCGTCTACAGGGCGCTGCATCAGCGCAGCGGCAGCAGTGGGAACTGTGACCATATACGTAGCTTTATAACGTTCTACCAGCTTCCAGAAGTTATCAAACACCCCGTCGCCGCGATACCCCGCAGGGGTCGGGAAGACGATATGCGCGCCCGAGGTGATCATTGCGGCCCAGAACACGTGGGCGGCCATAACGTGGAACATGGGCAGCGGACAGATCACGATGTCGGTCTCTTTCAGCAGCATCAAACTGCCGAGCATCCCGTTGTACAGAATACCGGAATGCCGGTGTTGCGCGATTTTCGGCATGCCTGTGGTGCCACCGGTGTGGAAATAGGCGCAGAAGGGATCGTTCATATCCTCTTGGAAGGTCAGCTTGTCACCGGGTTGTGCTGCCAGTGCCTTATTAAAGTCGAGCACTTTGGCATTGTGTTTCGCCTCTACTTTCGGGCGCACCAAGGGCACGATAAACTTCTTCAAACCCGTCAAATGGGTCAGCAGGTCCACTTCAACAATGGTTTCTACATTGGGGGCCTGTGCCACCGCTTCGGCAGCCAGTTGCGCCACTTCAACCTTGGGGAACGCCTTAAGCGTTACCAGAACTTTGGCGCCGGTTTCGCGCAACAGGGCCGCGATCTGGTCGGGCTTCAGTGTCGGGTTGATCGGCGCAACGATACCTGCGGTCATCCCGCCCATCATGGTGATTGCGGTTTCGTGGGTTGTGGGCAGCAGATACGCCACCACATCGTTAGGCCCCACGCCAAGAGACCGAAACAGATTGGCGGCCTGCGTGACCTTTTGTTTGGTCTCGTTCCATGTCAGCGTGATGTTGGGATCGGTCGGACCGGACAACAACTGAAAGCTGACCGCCGCCCGGTTGCCATTGGCTTCGCAGGTTTGTTCCAGCCGTTCATAAACAGTGCGCGCAGTCCATCGGTCCTCGACCGGCATTTCGGATTCGATTTCAATAACGGATGCCAGATCACGTAAGATGGCCATGAATTTATCCTCCCAGAAAGGCGTTCGGGCGCCTGTATTTTCGGCTCATAGCATGGGGCTAAAATCCCTGTAGGGCAAGGTTTACGCTGGGGAAAAAACGAAACTTGACGCGAGCATGTTTCCGACCCTTATTTTAGGCGCAAACACGCCGATGAAATTATAGGCTGCTTAAGCGCAAATCACGCAAGACATCCGGTGAAGTGTTACCCTGTTTGGACAGACTGGGCTGCCACGGATCTGGCCTCATCACCCTGCAAATATGAAGCTTCATATATGAAGCGTGTTGTATGAAGCTTCATTTAAGACGCTTCATATTTGCAGGGTCTTAAATGGAATTTACATGCGATATCAGTCCTTTAATTTTATATAAATGCACCGGCGCAAAGAAAAACCCCGCCTGACAAGACGGGGTTTATAGTCGTTGCAATCTACGCTTATGACCGGCGTGCTGAGCGCCCGGACGCGCAGATCAGGCCATAGGGATCCGCAGAACCTGACCGGGATAAATCTTGTCGGGGTGGGACAGCATTGGCTTGTTTGCTTCAAAAATCTCGTTGTAACGGTTCCCGTCACCCAGTGCCTTTTGTGAAATCGCCCAGAGCGTATCACCCTTCTCGACTGTGTGGAACACAGGATCATCCCCGCCCACACTGTCGTCCACCGCAGCCACGCCTTCGACGTTGCCCACGGCGAGAATGACTTTCTCTTTCATTTCTTGGCTGACAGCCGTTCCGGCAACGGAAACCGTGTCGCCGTCCACCTTGATATCGAGCCCAGAGGCATCCAGACCAAGATCCGCGATCTCTTTTTTCAAAGCATCTTCCGCCGGAGCCGCTTCCGCAGCGCCCCCGAATACCGATTTACCGGCATCCTTCACAAAACTCCAAAGTCCCATAAATCTCTCCTACAAAGTTGGTTGGCGAAAATGCCTGCGGCCACCATTGGCCAGTCTGCGGGGGGATCAAAATAATCCCCCAACGGTGAAATCCTAATACAATCCGCCCGATGACAACGATCCGAACGATGCTTTCGGCGGGATCACTTTCTGCTGGCCGGTGGATGTGGTTATTACGGTTTCCGAGTCATCCTCACCGCGCCCGTAAAGCTGCAAATCCTCGCCCATTGCGAAGCCCCCGTCGATGATGCTGAACATACCATATTCCGGCTCTTCGCCCATGCGGAACAATTCGGATACCACATTAGGTCCGGTGGCATCCGGTGGCAGGCGCGCGCCTGAGTAGCGGTCAAATTTAATAAAGCGTGTGTTGGGCGGCACTTCAAAATCGGAAGAACCGTAAAGCTTGATCGCTTTTTTCATAAAGCTGTTGAAAACCGGACCACACATGCCACCGCCAGAGGCGCCGCGTCCAAGGGCACGGGGCCGATCATAGCCAAGGTAACACCCCGCAACAATGTTCGGGGTAAAGCCCACAAACCACACGTCCTTCGCATCATTTGTTGTACCTGTCTTACCCGCAACTGGCACGCCGAGCTTCACCGTCCCACTCGCGGTACCGCGTTCCACGACGCCCCGCATCATGGACGTAAGCTGATAGGCGGTTACAGCATCCATCACCCGCTCGCGGTTGGAAACGATGCGCGGCGACACGCCCTCCTCCAGAGAGGCCAATTCGCACCCTTCGCAGTCGCGCTTGTCGTGACGATAGATCGTCTTCCCCCAACGATCCTGCACACGGTCCACCAATGTTGGTTCAACCCGCTCCCCGCCGTTGGCGAACATTGCGTAGGCTGCAACCATCTTGAATAAGGTTGTCTCCTGCGAACCGAGCGCATTCGCAAGGTATTCGCCCATATCGTCGTAAACCCCGAACCGTTCGGCGTAATCTGCGACCACATTCATACCCACATCCTGCGCCAGCCGGATGGTCATCAGGTTACGGGACCGTTCAATCCCCACCCGTAATGGGGCCGGACCGTAGAATTTATTCGACGCATTCTTTGGTCGCCACAAACCCTGCGGTGTTTGTACTTCGATCGGGGCATCCACCACGATGGTGGACGGGCTATATCCACTGTCTAGCGCGGAAGCGTAAACAAAGGGTTTAAAAGATGAACCTGGCTGGCGCGTCGCCTGTGTTGCGCGGTTGAACACGGAGGCTTGATAGGAAAAGCCACCCTGCATCGCCAGAACACGACCTGTGTTGGTGTCCATTGCCATGAAACCACCCTGAATGCGGGGAATCTGGCGCAAGCTCCAGCGGACAAAGGACCCGTCGCTGTCTTTGGTAACGGCCCGCACATAGATCACATCGCCAACAGACAACAAATCCGCAGGCTTATTCGCCCGCTTGCCTGCCCGCCCGTTGTCCAGCAGCGGGCGCCAGTTGAACTCTTGCTTGGGAAGGAAGTGACCGTCTTCGTCCTCTTCCACCCCTTCAATCCCGATCCGTGCGGATGTATCGCCCAGCTCTAGCACCACGGCGGGATGCCAACCTTCAATATCTCGCGGCGTATTTACATCGCGCAGTGCGTCGCGCCATTCTGCCTCAGAGCCGAGCTTTGCAGGCTCTATCTTGCCAGCAGGCCCGCGATAAATGCCAAGATTGCGGTCGTATTTTTCCAGTCCGGCCCGCAACGATTTCGCCGCCTCTTTCTGAAGCACCGGATCCATAGTGGCACGGATGCTCAGGCCACCGCCGAAGAACTCGTCCTCGCCAAAGTCACCCGACAGTTGGCGGCGGATTTCATCGGTAAAGTAGTCCCGTGGCGGGCGTTCTGCGCGCGAGGATGTGAAATCCCCGGATTGCACGGTTAACAGATCGCTCGCTTCTGCGGTGTTGTAAGTGGTTTCATCTATATAACCGTTCTCGTACATCTGGCCGAGCACATAGTTTCGCCGCGCGATCGCCCGTTCTTTCTGGCGCACCGGATGATAGTCACTGGGCGCCTTGGGCAGAGCCGCAAGGTACGCTGCCTCTGCCACTGTGACCTCTTCGAGGTTCTTGCCGAAATACGTATCTGCCGCCGCGGTCACCCCGTAAGAATTCTGACCGAGAAAAATCTCGTTAAGATACAATTCGAGGATTTTATCCTTATCGAGTGTCTCTTCAAGCCGCGTCGCAAGGATGATCTCTTTGATTTTCCGTTCAAAAGACCGCGATCCGTCCAGAAGGAAGTTTTTCATCACCTGCTGTGTGATGGTGGAAGCCCCGCGCAACCGCCCACCTTGTGCCGCATCCAGCGCGGCCTTAACGATCCCTTGTAGGTCATAGCCCTTGTGTTCGTAGAAATGTTTGTCTTCGGCGCTTACGAATGCCTGCTTTACAACGTCCGGCACTTCATCTGCGGGGGTGAACATCCGCCGTTCATGGGCAAATTCGTCCATGACCTTACCTTCACCGGAATAGACGCGGCTGATGGTGGCAGGTTCATAGCTGGCGAGCGCCTGATGGTCCGGCAGATCGCGGCCGTACATCCAAAAGACCGCACCCACAGCAACGACGACCATGACAGCACCGATGGTTAAGCCGCTGAAAATCCAGCCAAATATGTTTAGTATAAAACGCAGCACCCGCGCGACTCCCCAACTCTTGCAAGGTATCTTACCAACCCGCATGACACGGGTCAAAGCAGCCCTGAAGCTGATTTGGCTCAAACTCGCCCAAATACGACTTGTTGAAGCTGATTTAGGGGTTTTGCGCGAAAGATAAAGGGATTCTTTTACGTGCCCGTCAATCCTTCCTGAACACCAAGGGCGCCCCCGCCATTACTGGCGCAGCAGGCGGCCTTGTGCAGCGTCCTCTACGGTCCAGTCGTCCAGGGCGTTAAGGATGCCCGCAATCACCTGTCCCCGCCAGCGCGCAGTCAGCAGATTGTTAAGGTCACTTTTGTTAGACATAAAGCCCAGTTCTACCAGAACCGACGGGATGTCCGGGGCTTTGAGCACGGTAAAACCTGCGCTCAGGTGAGGTCTTTTGCGGATGCGGCCAACGGATTTTGCGATCCCGTTTACCAGCATCTCCGCTAGCATATCACTGCGCACACCGGTCTCTCGTTGGGCCATGTCCATCAGCACTGCAGCGATCTGGTCGTCCTGATTGCTCAGGTCCACCCCAGCGAGCAAATCCGAACGGTCGTGTTGTTCTGCCAGTTGCGCCGCCATCGTTGATGACGCTTTAGCTGATAGGGTGTAAACCGTTGTTCCCGTTGCACTTCCTTCTGCCAGAGCGTCGGCATGAATGGAAAGGAACACATCCGCACCCAACGCCCGCGCCACAGAAATCCGGTCTGGCAGCGAAAGGAAAACATCCTCCGAGCGGGTTAGCTTGGCCTGAAACCTCCCCGTGCGGATGAAAGCTTCTTGCAGTTCCCGCGCAAATTGCAACACGAGGTCCTTTTCCTCATAACCGTCACGTTCAGCCCCGCCGTCTACGCCGCCGTGACCGGGGTCAATTACGACCACCACCGGCCGGTCGCCCAACTGGCGCTGCTTTGGCTTGCCCGCCTCTGTCGGTTTGGGCAGGGCCCAGCCGTCCTCTTCCCGCTTGGCTGATTTCAGGGCAAATTCTTCCTGACCGGCAGAGGCCATGCGAACGTCCAGCACCGCAGTGCCGCGTACGTCATCCACCCGCATTTCGGCCTTTTGCGGCAGAATCGGATAGGCCAGATCAAGCACCAGTCGCGACCAGCCGGGCCGGAAAATGCCATAGCGTAGGCCTTTAACCACATCACTTTGATCGACGTGACCGGGTTCAAAGCCGCTCCAGTCGATTTCTTTGAAATCAAATACAATGCGTGGCGGATCGTTCAGAGCAAAGACCCGATACGGCACCGGCTGGGATAATTGCAATCTCAGATTGACGGTATCTCCCGATCCGTCCTTTATAGTGGAGCGCGACACATCAACTCGCGCAAGCGCCTGTAAATCCTGCGCCAAAACAGGGTGAACCCCTGCCAGCACCACACCTGCAAACAGGGTCGCGCCAAGGACTGCCTGTCTGATAAAACCGCTGCTCATAATACCGCCTCGCCTCTTTTCCAGAGATCACTTTAACGGGAGTTTCCCGTGCTCGCACACCATAGCGCAGCTAAAAACCGATTGTAATTCCCCAATCCACCCCATAAGACTAATTTGTAACAGCGGTTCACAGAACCCCTGCTTAAACAGTTTCGCTGATGAAACGCGATGATGGTCTGGGCCCCAAGCGGCGCCCGCTGTCAGGATCGCCTTCACCGGCAAGGCCAACCGGCCACCCGAATTGCGCAGGCCGCGCCTTAACAGCAGAGCCCGCGCCAGAGCTTGGCATCCGACCATAAGGATGCTGGAGATAACCGCGATGAAACGCGTTGACTATGTTGACTACACGCAGGGAGCAGGCAAACCGCCTGCCCCGTTTTTGCGTCTGGACGACAGCGACGCCATTCAAATCGCCCCAATTTACCACGCAAACTCTACATCGGCTCCCCCTGGAAACAGCGGGGTCCGCCCCTGTGCGGACGTGCGTGCGAAAGATACACTATGGCTAAAAAGATGCTTATTGATGCCACCCACCCGGAAGAGACCCGGGTCGTGGTGGTCGATGGAAACAAGGTAGAAGAATTCGACTTTGAATCCGAAAACAAACGTCAGCTGGCTGGCAACATATATCTCGCAAAAGTAACACGGGTCGAACCTTCGCTTCAGGCGGCATTTGTAGATTACGGCGGAAACCGGCACGGGTTCCTCGCGTTTTCGGAAATCCACCCCGACTATTACCAGATTCCTGTGGCCGACCGCGAAAAGCTGCTGGCCGAAGAAGCCGAATACGCCAAGGCAATGGCCGAGGAAGAAAACCGCGAGAAGCCGAAACGCTCCCGTCGTTCGTCCCGTTCGAAAAAGAGCGAAGCCGCCAGTGATGGTGCAGCAACCTCTAAGGATGAAGTTATTTCATCTGACGTGATTGATCTGGACTCCGATGACTCCGGTCTGGTGGATGTGCCCGAGACCGGTGAAAAAGCGACTGCTTCACAGGCCGTTGATGACGCTCCTCAGGAAGCGGCAACAGATACGCCTGCGGTAGAGACAGACACTCCAGTCCCTGCTGAAGCGCAGGATGCTGTCGCAGCTACGCCGGAGCAAACAGAAGAAGCACCTGCCCAGTCTGAAGAAACACCAGACGAAGCCCCCATCGTGGAGCCTCAGGTCGAAGCTGTTGAAACAGACGACGCCACGGAAGAAGTCGAAACCGATGATGCCGAAGCGGAAGCAGACGATGTCCGCGCCGAATTCCGTCCCCGCAAACCACGGGCGCGGCGTTATAAGATTCAAGAAGTGGTCAAGGTTCGCCAGATCCTGCTGGTGCAGGTTGTCAAAGAGGAACGCGGCAATAAAGGCGCGGCACTGACGACTTATCTGTCGCTGGCAGGACGCTACTGTGTTCTGATGCCAAACACGGCCCGTGGGGGTGGTATTTCCCGTAAGATCACCAATGCCTCCGACCGTAAGAAACTCAAAGACATCGCGAACGAAATCGAAGTGCCGGAAGGCGCGGGTCTGATCATCCGAACCGCTGGCGCAAAACGCACCAAGACCGAGATCAAACGCGACTATGAATATTTGATGCGCCAGTGGGAACAGGTCCGCGACCTGACCCTGAAATCCATCGCCCCTGCGGGTATCTATGAAGAAGGCGATCTGATCAAACGCTCGATCCGTGACCTTTACAACCGCGACATTGACGAAATCTTCGTTGAGGGTGAAGCGGGCTACCGTGTGGCCAAAGAATACATGAAGATGCTGATGCCAAGCCACGCCACCCGCGTGCGCCATTATGCTGAAAGCCTGCCGCTGTTCGCGCGCTATCAGGTAGAATCCTACCTTGACGGTATGTTCAACCCGACCGTTCAGCTGAAATCCGGCGGGTATATCGTGATCGGCATCACCGAAGCACTGGTTGCCATCGACGTGAACTCCGGCAAATCCACCAAAGAAGGCTCGATCGAGGATACTGCACTGCGCACCAACCTTGAAGCCGCCGAAGAAGTGGCCCGCCAGTTAAAACTGCGCGACCTTGCCGGTCTGATCGTGATCGACTTTATCGATATGGAAGAACGCCGGAACAACGCTGCCGTTGAAAAACGTATGAAAGACCGGTTGAAAAACGACCGTGCGCGCATTCAGGTGGGTCGCATTTCGGGCTTTGGTCTGATGGAAATGTCCCGCCAGCGTCTGCGTCCCGGCATGCTTGAGGCGACCACACAGCCTTGTGCGGCCTGTCACGGCACCGGCCTCACCCGCTCGGATGACAGCATGGCGCTGTTGATCCTGCGCGAGCTGGAGGATGAAGGAACCCGCAAACGCACCCGCGAGGTTCTGGTCACAGCTCCTGTGGCGATTGCAAACTACCTGCTGAACGAGAAACGCGAACATATCGCCATGATCGAAGCCCGCTATGGCATGGCCGTGCGGATCGAAGCAGATATGCATCTGATCAGCCCTGATCATAAGATCGAGAAGTTCAAAACTTCCACACGTCGCATCCCCAAAGCACCGGTTCACGCGGCTGTCACCATCGACAGCATTGAGCCCTTTGAGGTTGAAGAAGAGGAACAAGCCCCAACAGCAAAGGCGAATAATGCGCCCGAAGCCGAGGCAGAAACCTCTGACGATCAGCCCAAGAAAAAGCGCCGGCGTCGTCGGCGTCGGGGCGGCAAAGATCGCAACGACTCCCAAAACGGCGAGAATGGCGACCAAAACGGCGCAGACGCTGCTGCCGGCGATGCAAAAGGCGAAGACACTGCCGCGCCGCAACAGGCCGACGATGCCAAATCCGGCGAGGCTGCTGGCGAAAAGCAGGATGCTCCGGCGAAGAAATCGCGCACCACGTCCCGTCGTCGCTCCTCTGCGAAATCCAAGGAGGAATCCAAAGACTCCGCAGCGACCGAAGATGCGGCGAATTCCGAAACAGGCGACGCACCTGCCGGGGATCAAAACGCCGAGCCTGCGGCTGAAGAAGCACCTGTGAAGGAAGCTGAAAAAGCTGCTAATCCAGCCGAAGAAAAACCGGTTAAGCCAGCGCGCAAACCCCGCACCCGCAAACCGGCTGCGGCCAAGGCAAACAAGGTCAAGGCAGATGCGCCAGTAGAACCTGAAAAACCGACTGAACCGGCAGCAGAGCCAAAAGCGGTGGAAACCGCAGCACCAGAGGCAGTCGCAGCGCCGCCCGCCCCTGCTGCTGCACCCGAAGCGGTTGAGATCCCGATCACCAAGGCACCTGCAGAACCGGAAACCGAAAAAGCGTCGGAACCCGAGGTGAAAGCCCAAGAGCCGGAAGCCCCCCCAGCCAAGCCCAAGCCAAAGCGCTCCGGCTGGTGGTCCCGCGCGACCGGCAAGTAAACCACGAGATACTGATTAGAAAAGGGGCCTACGCGGCCCCTTTTTACATTGGGAAAGGTGTGTTGAACCCGCCCAATATCTCCGCTACCCATAGCGCATCAAGATATTGTATTCCCAAGCTTAAAGATCCCGAAATGCGCCCACCAGCCAGCGACGAGCAATCCCAACCGCTAAAAGCCGCGATGTTCATGACCGGCGCCATGTTCAGTTTCACGCTCATGGCGGTTTCGGGACGCGAACTTGCCGCCTCGCTGGATACCTTTGAGATCATGACCTACCGTTCAGCCATCGGGCTGGTGGTTGTGCTGTGCCTCGCCGCGTTGAACGGCCGGATGGGGGAAATCTCGACCAACCGCCTTGGCCTGCATACTGTGCGCAACCTGTTCCATTTCACCGGACAGAACCTGTGGCTTTATGCACTGATCTACATCCCGCTGTCCCAGCTCTTCGCCTTTGAATTCACAAGTCCACTGTGGATTGCCCTGCTCGCCCCGTTGTTTCTGGGCGAAAAGATGAGCCGCACGCGCATCCTTTCGTTCATCCTCGGGTTTGTCGGCATCCTGATTGTCGCCCGCCCCGAAAGTGCGCCCATCACACTGGCCACAGGGGCCGCTGCAGCCTGTGCGGTCATGTTTGCGTTCACCACAATCGCCACCAAAAGCCTCAGCCGGACGGAACCCACCACGTCCATCATGTTCTGGTTAACCGCCATTCAAGGGGTTCTAGGGCTGGCCTGTGCGGGTTATGACATGGACATCACACTGCCGAGCCTTGCTGATTTGCCTTGGGTCTTCTTTGTCGGTCTTGGCGGCCTGATTGCGCACTACTGCATCACAACTGCGCTGAAACTCGCCCCCGCCACAATCGTCGCGCCGCTGGAATTCCTGCGCCTGCCCCTTGTCGCTGTGGTTGCGTTTTTCCTCTATGGCGAACCGTTGGTTGCTGCGATCTTCATTGGCGCAGCGCTCGTCTTTGGGGCGAATTACCTAAACATCCGCGCCGAGAACAAAGCCAACCTCGCCCGCTCCCGCGCAACCACGGTGTAATCTGCGAAATCCTCGCTTACCGCGTTGTATCCGAATGCCACTTTGCGCGGAATGCCAAGTCCGGTTTGGTGGGACGGCAATTCATCAACCACAAAAACTGGAGAGGTGCTGTAGACAGGCTTTAAATCAGTCGCAGACCGACCCAGAAATATCAGATAATCCGACCTAGGCGACAGAACAGGGGAAGACAGAGGGCGGCCTTGTGAAAGAGGCGCCCCCGTCTTAGTTTGCCCTAGCTGTTTGGCCGCACGCGGGCGGCGGTTTTGTTGGCAAAGGCTTCCAAACGTTCGCGGGCAGCGGACTGAGTGTTCACAATCCCACCCACAAAAGCCTCGGCATAGGCGGCGTCCATACCGGACATATTGTTCATGTGGCTGACCGCCGAACAGATTGCAAAGTTCGTCAGCGGCAGGTTCTGCGCTACTTTTTCAGCCAGTTCCATCGCCTTGTCAAAACTGCCGCCTTCTTCGGTGATGTATTGGGCAAGACCCAGATCAACGGCTTCCTGTCCCTGATACACCCGTCCAGTGAGGATCATGTCGATCATGCGATATTTACCGATCATATCCGAAACCCGGATTGTGGCGCCGCCACCGGTAAAGATCCCGCGCTGGCCTTCTGGCAGGGCAAAATAGGTGTTTGGATCAGCAACGCGCAGATGCGCGGCACTTGCCAGTTCCAGCCCGCCGCCGACAACCGCGCCGTTGAGTGCTGCAATGATCGGCACGCCGCCATACTCCATCTTGTTGAACGCTTCATGCCAGCGCAGACAGACGTGCATAAAATCATCAGGGCTGCGGTCGGCCTTCCAGTGTTCAACCAGATCAAGGCCCGCACAAAAGTGATCGCCTTCCCCTGCCAGCAACACAGCCCTGACGCCCGCCATTCGCGCGCCGCTGAAGAAACGGATCAGCTCCTCGATTGTCACCACATCCAGCGCGTTGCGCTTTTCGGGCCGGTTCAGTGTCACAACGTAAAGACCGTTGTCGCGCGCTGAAATTGAAAGGCGCTCATAGCTGTCTGGGTTTACAACGTCGTTCATAGGATTGGTCCTTTCGAGTGATTATTCTGGAAAATCCGCGTCCAGCAGGCTGCGAGAGCCATGCAGGATGCGGGTGTGTTCGGCGGCACAATCGGGAAAGATGTGCTGGGCGAAGAACAGTGCAGTGGCAATCTTCTGGGCCATGAACGGTGTGTCCTCTCCGGCGTCGCGGGCTTCTTGTGCCGCAATGGCACCCTTGGCCAGCTTCCATCCAGCGGCCAATGTGCCTGCCAGCATCAGGAAGGGAACAGAGCCCGCAAAGGCGGCGTCAATGTCGCGGCGGCTGTTGTCCAGCATCCAGTCCAACGCTGCTTCAAACGTGCCTCGGGCCTGTGTCAGACTTGCACCAATTGCTTGCAGGGTAGCATCTCCGGTGGCCAGCTGAGCCTCGGTCTGGGCAATGCGCGCGGCAAACAGGCGGGCGGTTTCGCCGCCGTCCCGCATCACTTTGCGCCCTAACAGATCATTGGCCTGGATCGCCGTAGTGCCTTCGTAGATCGGTAAAATGCGGGCGTCGCGGTAGTGCTGCGCGGCACCGGTTTCTTCGATGAAGCCCATGCCACCGTGGATCTGCACCCCCAAAGACGCGACCTCTACGGACCGTTCCGTGCAAAATCCCTTAACCAGCGGGACCATGAACTCGGCCAGTGCGGCCATCTGGGGATCGTTTTGATGATGGGCAATATCCAGTAGCCCCGCGGTTGCCGTGGCCATCGCCCGTCCGCCTTCGGTCAGGCTGCGCATCCGCAAAAGCATCCGGCGCACGTCAGGATGTTCGATAATAGCGGCAGCATCCTTGCTTTGGCCATTCACAGGCCGGCTTTGAACGCGGTCGCGCGCATAGGCCAGTGCCCGTTGATAGGCCCGATCCGACGTTGCAATCCCCTGCACTCCCACCGAAAAACGCGCGGCGTTCATCATGATGAACATATATTCCAGTCCGCAGTTCTCCTCGCCGATCAGGAAACCAGTGGCATCATCGTATTCCAGAATGGCTGTCGGGCTGGCGCGCACGCCCAGTTTATGTTCGATACTGACACAGTTGACCGAATTTCTGGCGCCCAACGTGCCATCCGGCTCCACCATGGTTTGTGGCACGATAAACAGGCTCAGCCCTTTTGGGCCGGCTGGCGCGTCAGGTGTACGCGCCAGCACAAGGTGGATGATGTTCTCCGTCAGGTCATGGGCACCATAGGTGATAAAAATTTTGGTCCCCGAAATGCCATAGCTGCCCCCCTCTCGCAGAACCGCCTTGGTCGTCACACGACCCAGATCACTGCCTGCTTGCGGTTCCGTCAGGTTCATGGTGCCCGACCAGCGCCCCGCAATCAGCGGTTCCAGATAGGTGGCTTTCTGGTCTTGCGATCCGGTCAGCAGCAGCGCTTCGATTGCGCCATCGGTCAACAGCGGGCACAGACCAAAACTCATATCAGCCGCGTTCAGCATTTCAACCGCCGCCGCACCAACGGCCCGCGGCAGCCCCATGCCGCCGTATTCAGGGGGATGGGTCAACGCCTGCCACCCGTTTTCAACAAAACGCGCGTAGGCTTGCATGTTGGCGTCTGGCAAAGTCACGCGCCCGTTGTCGAACTGTGCGCCAAGCGTGTCGCCGTCATAAGACAGCGGTGCAACCTGTTCACTGCAAAAACGTGCGTAAGCGTCCAGTACTGCTCCTATATCGGACAGGTCATAATCGGAATAGACTTCCAGTGCAGATACTTGATCCCAATGGGATAAATGCTTGATGCAGAACATCAGATCCTGAACAGGCGGTTGATAAGACATGTCTGGCTCCCACGTAAAATTATGGCTTCACGTCATTTACTTATAGCAAACCTATCCGATAAGCTCATTTCTTGCCAAGATTATATCCGATTGCGACAAATAGAGGTTTCCATGGCCGGCTATGACCCGATAACTCTCACCACCGTCTCATCGGGCTTTATTCAGGATTGGCTCGAGGCGTTGGAAGGCCGCTGCACGGCGCAGGAAATGGGCTCTTTACTGGCACGCTCGGGGCTGCAATCAGGTCCAATGGCTGCCAGGCAGCGCGTGACCCTTAATGAATTTGCCAAGCTCTATCAGCTTGCCGCGCCAGAAACCCAAGACGAAATGATGGGCCTTTGGAGCCGTCCAATACGTCCCCGTGCGTTGCAGCATCTTGTCACCGTCCTGCGCGAGGCAGGCAGCCTGACATCCGCACTCTACCGGTTTTCGACCTTCTGGAATCTGTTGTTAGACGATTTTCGACTTGAGTTACGCAGCGGCCCAGAGACCCTCGAGCTTGCCTTGGTCCCCTACGCGCCCGCGATCCGCCCACAGCGTTTTGGCCACATGTTGATTTTAAAACTGGCACACGGGCTTTTATCTTGGCTGAGCGGGTCGGAAACGCCTGTCAAAGCGGTTCACTTTGCCTTCACTCGACCAGATTTCGCCGCAGATTACGCGGTCGTCTTCCCCTGCCCTGTCAGGTTCGACGCACAGCAAACCAGCATATGTTTTGACCCGAAACTTTTCCCGCGCCCGATGAGCCGCAGTTCCGCAGAAGCGTCAGACTTTCTTGAACGCGCACCGATAGACTGGATCTTCACGGGATCGCGCGTCCATACAAACAGCCTACAGGTTCGGGCATTCCTTTACGGTGCGAACTGGCACATCTGCCAGCTGCCTGATGCGGCCCACGCCCTTAAGATGACGCCACGAACACTGAACCGACGCCTGAAAGAGGAAGGGACATCCTTTCAGGATATTAAAGACGCCTTACGCCGCGACATCGCGATCCGAGCGCTTCAACATGGCACAGACAGCATCGAACAAATCGCCTTTGACAACGGCTTTTCGGCCACGTCGAATTTTCACCGCGCCTTTCGCAAATGGACCAACCGGACGCCCGGATCGTATCGGATGTAAGTCCGTGTTTGGCCCCTGAGGTATTGTCAGTTACTTATATACAGCTCTGCGATCCCCAAAGGCCCGCACCCGTTTTCGCCAGGTTTTATAACTGCTGCTTTTCAGCTCTGATCGCATAAGCTGTTTTACCTGTTTGTCACTGATTCCGTATTCGGCGTGAATATCAGCAAAGCTAACATGATCAGATAAGGCCATTTGGATGATTTCGCTGATGTGCTCTGGCGGGATATCGTCGGTGGTTTTCATGGTGTGACGGAATCTTTCACTGCGTTTCAGGTTCGGCAGGTCTTAGGGCTAGGAAAGGTCAAGCGCGCTTAGGATTGTGGGGATTTTCTTCTTCAGTTTGAAAAAGCCCCTGTCGGCGTGTGGCCATGTGAGTGTGTCATAGGCACGGCGGGTTTCATGCAAGCGGATGCCAGCATCCAATAGCTGGGGCCGTGCAGCGGCAAGGTACGATGCTGTTGGTCCAACCGGCGCCCAAGGAGTAAGAACATCCTTGGTTCCCGCATCGGTGGCAGCATTGATGATGGTTTCTGCCCAGTTCCCTGTCGGCACAAAGGTAGCCCCGTTTGGATCTGTTCGCTTCACCGCCTCCTCAACAGCAGTTTTTTGAAACGCAGTCACATTGCTATTCTGTCGGGGCGGTGCCATGCCAACAAGGCCCAAAACACCCTTTGGCGATCCTGTTTGCGTCTGCTCCGGCAGGCAATCTTCCGCAGTAATCAACAGCAAGTAACCCTCCGGAACCTGTGATACGGGTTGGGACAGCGGAACGAACGGGTGCTCTGCATCCTCGTACAGGGGGTCCGCATGTGTCGCAAGCTGCCCAGTCGGTTCAAAACGACCGTTGGTAAAACTCGCGATGTTTGAGGCGCGGGCCAGATACGTCTTGCCCTTCGTATGCAAGCCGCCAACCCAACGCCAGCTTAGCGTGTTAGACGCAGGGTCACCGTCAATCAGATGACGCAGAAAGAAATCGGCCCCCAGTTCCCACGGCAATCGCAAAGTGAAAATCCAGATTGATGCAAACCACATCCGTGCGTGATTGTGCAGATAACCCGTGCTTTCAAGCTCTTGGCACCAATGGTCAAAACACGCGATCCCTGTGCGCCCAGCGATTGCATCGTTGTAATCCAGATTACGCACCGCATCGGTTTTCAATGTTGCCAAAGCAGCCTGAAGACCCGTTTGATAGCTTGTCCAAACGCTCGGGTGTTGTTCCAGCCATCCCTTGAAGTACCCGCGCCAGAACACCTCTTCTATAAACTTCATGGCAGCACTCGGGCCATGGTGCGCAAGTGTTTTTCTCAGCACCTCTTCTTCAGTGATCAGCCGGTGTCTGATCCACGGCGACAGGGCCGAAACAGAGCTGCGGTGCTGCGGCCCATAATCATAATTCCGATGGGATGCGTAATGCGCGCCAGTGCGCGCGACAAAATTGTCCAGCCGTTCAAGTCCGGCTTTGCGCGTCGGTTCAAACGCGACCACTTCTGATGGTAGAATTGCGGAAGGATCTGGTTTCGGCATCATGCTGCACTGCCTTTGCTGGATTTTGTGGGCGTGCGCGTGCGGCGGCACCGCTCTGAGCAATATCTTACATCATCCCAAACCTTGGCCCATTTCTTGCGCCACGCGAACGGCAGACCGCAACAAGCGCAGTTCTTGTGCGGCAGGTCAGACTTTTTCATCTGCTTCTATCGCTTTGAAAAATCTACGGGTGTCGTCCTGCACCGCTTGGCGCTTTTCATCCCCCATACGATCGAGGCTTTTGTACATAAAACCCATCCGCGGGTTTCCCCTTAGCTTGCCCTCATTTCGCGCAATGAAATCCCAATAAAGGTAGTTGAAAGGGCACGCGGTTGGCCCGTTCTTGACCGTGGGCTTGTATTTGCAAGAACCGCAATAATTGGACATTTTGTTGATATAGGCACCGCTGGCCGCGTAGGGTTTAGAAGCGAGTAATCCGCCGTCTGCATATAAAATCATCCCCGAGACATTCGGCAGTTCGACCCATTCATAGGCGTCTGCGTAAACCAACATGTACCAATTATTGACCTCGTCAGGGTCCAAGCCCGCAATCAATGCAAAATTCCCAAGCACCATCAGCCGTTGAATGTGATGCGCATAGGCGTTTTGTTTGGTCTCGGTAATGCACTGCCGCATGCAATTCATCTGCGTCTCGGCGCTCCAGTAGAAGTCGGGCAAGGCACGGTCGGCATCAAAATAGTTCGCGGTTTTGTAATCCGGCATCTTAAGCCAATACACCCCGCGCACATATTCGCGCCATCCGAGGATTTGACGGATGAACCCCTCGACCGCGTTCAATGGGGCCGCGCCCTTGTGATAAGCCGCTTCCGCGCGTTCGATACAGTCCAACGGGTCCAGCAACCCGCAATTGACGTAAAGACCGATATGGCTGTGGTACATCCAAGGCTCACCTTGGATCATCGCATCCTGATAATCGCCAAACAGTTTTAACCGACGCGCGATAAATTCTTCTAACGCAGAAATGGCCTGATCGCGCGTGACCGCAAAGTGAAACGGTGTCAGGTCTCCGAAATGGTCCGTGAAATGGGCGTTAACCAAATCGATAACTTCTTGCGTGATCGCATCCGGTTTCGCCTTATAGGTCGCTGGTACGTCCAATCCCGCCTCAGCTGGTTTGCGGTTTTCCGCGTCGTAGTTCCACTGCCCCCCAACCGGGCCATCTTGGTCCATCAATACGGAGTATTTCTGGCGCATTTCGCGATAGAAATATTCCATCCGCAATTGCTTACGACCTTCCGCCCATGTGGCAAATTCCGCCGCGCTACACAGGAAGCGATCATCATCCCTGATGGAGACCGCTACGTCCAACTTTTCCGCCCAACCAGCCATGTCCTGAACAAGACGGTGTTCGCCAGCAGTTGTCACAATCACTTCGTCAATGTCGTAGTCGTCCAAAGCGCGGGCGACTTCCCCGCGCAACGACCCCGCGTTTTTTGGGTCATCATAGCGCACGTATCGGACATTCAGGCCTTCATCTGACAGCGCGTCAGCAAAATGGCGCATCGCAGAAAAGACAAACGCGATCTTTTTCTTGTGGTGCTTTACATAGGTTGCCTCGCTGCGGACTTCGCACATCAAGACAACATCCTTTTGCGCGTCCACATCGGAAAGGCTTGAAATGTTCTGGCTAAGCTGGTCGCCTAATATCAATCGTAATTTCATAACATTTCCACTGACTTTGACTTAGGGAGAACCATCACCAGACCACAACGAACAAACCACAAAAAGCGTTGTGCGAGCGGGGCAGGATCAGAGCTTAGGTGTTACATGGCGCGGTTTTGATGGACACTTGCGCCCCGTTGTCCATGACAGCCGAAAAGGTGGTACTATCCGCCACCAAAGAAACTGCCGTGCCGCTGATCTCACTGTCTGCAACGATGATTTCCGGTGTTCCATTCGTGTCGTCTACATCAATGGTGAACGCAATCTTTTCGTTCTGGGCCAGACCTTTCATCATAAGGGTGGCACGTTGATCATCATCCGAAATCATCGGAAGCCTTGCGAGGTGCTGCGCACCGTCTGTCGCTTCAAACGGTTGGAACACTTCAACACCTGCACCCGTATCAGTGACATCAAAGATCAAGCCAGCATTTGATACAGCGAAATCGATTGTGAACTCTGCCGGACCAAGGTCGCAACTGCCATCATTTTCTATGACAAACCGGTCTTTCGGCGCACCTTCCACAAATTGCACCTGAACGTCTGCATAGGAAGGGGACGATAAAAGCAGCGCAACAAGGCTGCCAAGGAAAAAGGGGCTTTTAGCCATAAGTGAATGCCTCCCAACATGAAGTTGTTTTTTATTAATACCCCGAAGATCGGTTCCCCTTCAGAGTATCTGCAAACCGTTACGCGCCTGTTAACCACTTGGATCACATTTGATGGATAACTGCAGATGGAACACCCCCGTCCCTTCAAGTTCAGATGAAAGGTTTGCGCATTAAATCAATTGAACCAGCACGGGATCATACCTACGTCGAATAGATGACAGGGAGAGATCAGTGTAAACACCAATGCTCCGCATCCTTACTCCGATGGTCATCGCAGAACTGCGCCCCGAACACAGGCGTGTGGCGGCAAAAGGATATTGGCAATTTTTTAGGACTACGCTTCAGTTCAAGGCAGTTAGGAGCCTGTGGTCAGATCCTCTGCGAGCATCAGAGCATTCCCGTCCGGATCATAAAACGTCGCCGTCTTTACCATGCCTTCCACCACGTCGGTCTCCCCATCAAACTTGACGTCAGCTTGCTCTAACGCCTGCCGCGCGGAGGCCAGATCGGCGATCCCAAACACCGGCACACAATTTCCAGGTGCGGGTTGTGTGTACTCACCAAGACCAATTGTTACACCGGTTGTATTGGTTTGAAGTTCCGACCAGCCAGCTTCGTCCGCGTGATAGATCGTCTTAAATCCCAACATCGTTTCAAACCACTTGGCGCTTGCGTGGCGATCTCTGACCGAAAACGCGATGTTAATTGTTTCATCCGGTGTAATGAGGCCCATAGGCTTTCCTTTTGTCTAAAAATATACTAACTATACTTTATGTACATTGAAGCCTTTGTCAATATCACCTCCAAAGCCTGGGCTCTGTCGATTTTGGCCAACCTGCACGCAGGTGTTGCAGGCCGACAGGCGACACTGCTTGCGGCGACTGGTGCCAGCAGGACTGCATTCGCGCAAAGCATGGCGCATCTCGTTGACAACGGGTTGTTGGAACGGAACCCCGGACATGGACATCCGCTGCGACCGGAGTTCCGCCTTACCCGACTTGGAACAGAGGCCGCTGCAATTGCTTATCAGGTTCAACGTGCATCCTCTGAGGCGGATCAGCGGTTGCTTCGAAAGTCATGGACGCTGCCGGTGCTGACCACGCTTCAGACGCCGCGCCGTTTCAACGACATCAAACGGAGCCTGAGCGTGATTACCGATCGCGCCTTGTCCCAGTCTTTGAAATTAATGGAAGAAAAAGACTGGGTTCAGCGCAGCGTTGACGAAACGGCCCGCCCGCCACGCTCGATTTATCGCGCTGTGAACACCGGTGGCGTGATTAGTAGGATCACCGGCGCGCAGATTGATTTCATCCGACACTGAGCGCACGCAGGCGGGCTAACGATCACTTTGACTGCGACAAACAACAGCGGCCTATCGTCCAAATACGTCTCCTGACGCACAAGCAAGCCGACGCCATAAATGCCAAACACCGTGATGAATGAGGCAAGCGGCACTGATTTAAGCGGCAGCACCGCCTCACCTGCCAAAGTCGGCAGAACATTTTGCAATGCTCGTAACAACCAGAGGCGCCACAGCACGGTAAAGCGGCTCATCCCGAATGCGCGCGGCCTGCTCCCAGCTTGCCCAATCGTGTCATTCGCGCTAACACCGCGCTGAAACGCCTTGTTCAGCCCAACAGGCCGGACAAGGCACCGTGACACCACCAAGCCAACAGGCGCGACGATATGCTTTACAACTCCGCACAAGACTGGCGCGATGCACCGCAAAAACGGGTGATGCTGTTTGGCATGTCCGGCCTTGGGAAAACCTTTGTGTCCAATACCTTGCGGGATGAAGGCTGGTTCCACTACTCCGTCGATTACCGCATTGGCACACGATATATGGGCGAACATATCGTCGATAACTTCAAAGCCGAAGCGATGAAGAATCCGTTTCTGGCGAACCTGCTGCGCAATGACAGTATTTATATCGGCTCCAATATCACGTTTGAGAACCTGTCGCCCCTGTCCACCTACCTTGGCAAACCGGGCAATCCTGATCTGGGCGGCATTCCGTTTCGCGAATACACCCGACGCCAAGCGCTCCACGCCGAGGCAGAGACCCGCGCGCTGCATGACACGGTTCACTTCATCAACCGCGCCAAGAACATCTATGGCTATGACAATTTCGTCTGTGACACCTCCGGTTCGATGGTTGAGGTAATCAACGCCGAAAGCCCCGCCGATCCGGTGATGAGCGAGCTGTGCGAACATGTGCTGCCGGTCTGGATCGAAGGGGCGGACAGCCATATCGAAGAACTGGTCCGTCGTTTTGTCAAGGCACCCAAGCCGATGTATTACCAGCCGGATTTCCTCGAACAGCTTTGGTCGGAATACCTTGCCAATAACGCGCTGAGCGAGCCGGAAGTGAACCCCGATGATTTCATCCGCTGGGGCTATCGAATGTTGTTGGACCATCGCCTGCCACGGTATCGCCAGATTGCGGACCGTTGGGGCGTCACGGTTAAGGCTGATGACATGGCGATGGTCCGTTCTGCCGGTGATTTCAATGAACTCATCGCCCGCACGCTTGCCTGAGTTACCCTATAATTACGTTGGACGCATAGAATGCCTATAACGATCCCCTCCGCCCTCCCCGCCTTTGATGTTCTTCAAAACGAGGGCGTTATGGTGATGACAGACGACGATGCAGCGCGGCAGGACATCCGCCCGTTGCAAATCGGCCTTTTGAACCTGATGCCAAAAAAAATCGCAACGGAAACCCAGTTTGCGCGATTGATCGGGGCCACCCCATTGCAGATTGATCTAACCCTGATCCGCATGACCGAACACCAGTCCAAGAACACGTCCCAAGACCATATGGAGGCGTTCTATCAGTCGTTTCAGGACGTAAAGCACCGCAAGTTCGACGGTCTGGTGATCACTGGCGCCCCCATTGAACACATGCCCTTTCCAGAGGTCAGCTATTGGGAGGAAATGGTTGAGGTCATGGAATGGACCCAGACCAATGTGCTGTCCACATTCGGCGTTTGCTGGGGCGGCATGGCGATGGTGAACCATTTCCACGGTGTGAAAAAGCATATGCTGGATCAAAAGGCGTTTGGCTGCTTCCGCCATAAACGGGTCGCCAGCGGTTCGCCCTATCTGCGCGGGTTCTCTGATGATCTGGTGATCCCTGTGTCCCGCTGGACAGAGGTGCGGCAGGACGAACTGGACGCTGCGGGGCTGAAAACCCTGATCACTTCGGATCAGTCCGGCCCCTGTCTGGTGCAGGACGATGCGCATCGTGCGCTGTATGTGTTCAATCACTTTGAATACGACCGCGATACGCTAAAGCAGGAATATGACCGCGATGTTGCCAATGGCACGCCGATTAATGTGCCGATGAACTACTATCCTGACGATGACCCAGCCCAGCCGCCATTGAACCGCTGGCGCAGCCACGGGCATCTGCTTTACGGGAACTGGATCAACGAGATCTATCAGACCACACCGTTTGATATGGCAAAAATCGGCACCGCTGAATGATCCGCAAACTGGCCACAACCGCCGGAGTCGCCCTTGCGCTCGGCTCCGGTGTGGCCAGTTACAAAAGCGCGCGCAATGATGCCCGTGCGAACCGTGATTATCCCCCCGTCGGTCAGTTCATCACCATAGACGGCACCCGTATCCACTATGTGATTGAAGGATCGGGCCCTCCGGTGGTGCTGATCCACGGCGCGGGGGGAAACCTGCGGGATTTCACCTTCGGGCTGACTGGAAAACTGGCACAAAGCCATACAGTTATCGCCTTTGATCGCCCTGGCCACGGGTTTACCGATATTCTGCACGAACGGGGCGAAAGCCTTGCAGAACAGGCGGCATTGCTGAAGGCGGCGACAGATGCACTTGGCTATCCGCAGGCGATTGTCGGGGGCTATTCCTTTGGCGGTGCTGTGGCGCTGCGGTGGGCGCTGGACTACCCGTCTGCCACCCAAGGCCTACTGTTGATGAATGCGGTGTCGAACCCTTGGGTCTCGCCACCCTCAAAGCTTTATGCGCTGGCTGCTGGTCCTGTGACGGGTCCCCTGCTCGGGACCACCCTCTCGGCCTTTGCGCCCCGTACTCTGGTGGAAGGGACGCTGACCTCCATTTTCACCCCGAAACCCACCCCCGAAGGCTACCTTGATCATATCGGCGCGCCCCTGACCCTGCGCAAGATCACCTTGCGAGCCAACGGGCGGCAGGTGCATGGCCTGTTGCCCCAGATTGAAGACCAATCCATGCGCTATCCCGATCTGCATATGCCGGTTGAGATCATTCACGGTGCAGAAGACACAACCGTGCCGCCTTCTATCCATGCAGACGTTCTGTCCAAGCAACTGGAGAACGTGACTTACACCAAGGTCGAAGGCGTCGGCCATTCGGTCCATCACTATGCGCAGGACGAAATCCTTGCCGCTGTAAAACGTCTGTCCCGCTAGGGCGCTGGCAGGGCGTTGCACTTCCCGAACGGCAGCGCCATAGTCGCCCCAAAGCTTAAGAGGATACGATGGCCCAGACAGACAAACCCTTTGACGGCGCGATTACCAAGTTTTTTGAACAGGATGCGCCCAAATCCATCCGCGACGCCATTAAAGGCGGCAAGAAGAACGAAATCCTCAACCCCGATTATGCCTATGACAAGCGTATGGATAAGGACGATTACGAGGATACGCTGGAAAATCTTCAGGTCGAACTGGTTAAAATGCAGGCTTGGGCCGCTGACTCCGGTGCGCGGGTGGCCGTAGTCTTTGAAGGACGCGATGCAGCTGGCAAAGGCGGCACGATCAAGCGGTTTCGCGAAAACCTGAATCCGCGGATTGCCAAAGTGGTCGCGCTGCCCAAACCGTCAGACGAGGAGCGCAGCCAGTGGTATTTCCAACGGTATATCAAGCACCTGCCCTCTGCCGGACAGATCGTCCTGTTCGATCGAAGCTGGTACAATCGCGGCGTGGTGGAAAAAGTTTTCGGCTTTTGCACAGACGCCCAGCGGGACCATTTCTTTAATCAGGTGAACGATTTTGAAGCCATGCTGGTGGATGATGGTGTGATCCTTGTGAAAATCTGGCTGACCGTGGGCCGCGCCGAACAACTACGCCGGTTTCTGGACCGTGAAAGCGACCGGCTGAAACAGTGGAAGCTGTCGGGGATTGATGTGACCGGTCTGTACAAATGGGACGAATACACCAAGGCGATCAGCGAAACTTTCGCGCGCTCGCACAGTGAACACGCCCCGTGGACGGTGATCCGGTCCGACGATAAGCGCCGCACCCGTATTGCCGCGATCCGCAAAGTGCTGTGTCAGATTCCCTATGACGGGCGGGACGACAGCGTGGTGAAATCCCCTGATCCAGAGATCACCGGCGGTCCGGATATGTTGCTGTAAACGTATCGTTCCCACGCCGCTTAGCGACACAAGTTGCCAGATCAACGCCGCTATCCCCGCTTGAACCGGCGCAGGCGAAACGCTATCTCCGTTCGGAACGTCATGAAAAGGCAGCGCAGGATTTGGCCCGCAAAGGATACCACCACGGCAACCTGAAAGAGGCTTTGGTCGAGGCGGCCATTGCCCTGATCGAGGAAAAAGGCCCCACCGGATTCACCATGGCCGAGGCGGCGAAACAGGCCAATGTTTCTGCCGCTGCGCCCTACCGCCATTTTTCAGGCCGCGAGGAAATCATCGCGGAAATTGCCCGTCAAGGGTTTGGAATTTTCGCCGACTTAATGGAGTTCGCCTATCAAAAGGGTCAGCCCTCGGCCCTGTCGGCGTTTGAATCCACAGGGCGCGCCTATCTTGCCTTTGCCCGCAAATATCCCGGCTACTATATTGCGATGTTTGAGAGCGGTGTGCAGATCAACGCCAATGCCGAACTGGCCACAGTGGCCAACCGCGCAATGAATGTGTTGACGCAAGCTGCCGAAGATCTCTGCCGTCACCTCCCCGCAGACAAACGCCCGCCAGCGAGCATGATCAGCCACCATGTCTGGGCGCTGTGTCACGGCATGGTTGAACTGTTTGCGCGCGGCGAACCGGGCACAAGATCCCCTTTCTCTGCCGAGGACCTGCTGGAAAGCAGCATGGGAATATATCTGCGCGGGCTTGGGGTGCTTGGCAAAGACTGACCCGTTTGCGCGGTTTGTCGTTCACGCCAGTATTCCTCTATTTCGAAAAACTTTACGCCTGCCTCTTGAAATTTCCTTCCGAACCCCAAAATATGTAAATGTAATTAACATTCACATTACGCAACTTGAAAGGACAGTACACATGTCAACGCCCGCAACCTGGTTTTCTTCCACCGAAAGCTGGCTCGACGAACGGGGCAAAGGGGCCTGGCTGGCCGCTATGATCCTCGGCTTTATCTTCTTTTGGCCCGTCGGGCTCGCAATTCTCTTTTACATGATCTGGAGCAATCGTATGTCAGGTTCGTTTTTCTGTAGCCGTTCATCCAAATCCGCCGCCCGCCGCGTAAGCAACACGCAATCGTCCGGCAACGCAGCATTTGACGCCTACCGCGACGATACACTGAAACGGCTAGAGGACGAGCAAACCGCCTTCCAAAGCTTCCTGCAACGCCTGCGCGATGCCAAGGACAAGACGGAATTTGACCAGTTCATGAACGAACGGGCGCGCGATGTTGCCGCTCCGTCTTCACCCGAACCTAAAACCGTGTAAACTCGGCCTTAGTTCAAGCCCTCCCTGAAGCTGCGCTGCTCTTGCAAAAGGGCAGCGTTACCCACATATGAGCGATCATGCAAATTACCCAACACCCCGATCCCCGACTAGATGCACAGTTTTATGATGGCGTTCCTGCCAAACGGCTTGTGGCTTGGGTACTGGACCTGATCGTTGTCATCGGCATCTGTCTGGCATTCATCATTGCGAGCCTCGGACTGATGGCGTTTTTCATTCCTGTTCTCGCTCTGGTCGCTAATTTTTGCTACCGTGCTTTCTGCCTGCACAGATGCTCTGCAACCCTTGGCATGCGGGCCGTCGGCATTGAGGTGCGCAACAGTACCGGCGACCGGCTAAACGCAGCACAAGCAATGTTCCATACCGGCCTGTTTATCTTTATCTTTATGTCGGTGCTTGGCATTTTTGCCAATATTCTGTCTATCCTGTTGAACGACAAAGGTCAGACGCTACATGATCTGCTGCTCGGGACAGTTGTTATAAATTGCCCGGTAGATTGAGTCCGCCCCCGTCAGAATAGCGGGTTGCAAAAATATAGGGTCCCGCGCTAGGCTCTGGGCTGGACCGCTGCCCAAGGAACTGACATGCGCCATACGCTGCCACTGGCACCACAGTTTTACGTGACCGCACCCCAGCCCTGCCCCTATCTGGATGGCAGGGTTGAACGCAAACTGTTTACTGCTCTGCAAGGGGACCATGCGTCTGTGCTGAATGACGCGCTGTCTAAACAAGGGTTCCGCCGGTCCCAAAACGTACTTTACCGCCCGTCCTGTGCAGAATGTAACGCCTGCCTGTCCGCGCGCATTCGTGTCGCAGATTTCAAGCCACGGCGCAGCCACCGCAGGATTTTGAACCGGAACAGGGATTTCTCCCGTCAGGCCACCAGCCCTTGGGCCACAGAAGAACAGTTCGATCTGTTCCGCACCTATCTCGGGGCGCGTCATGCCGATGGCGGAATGGCCGATATGGATGTGTTTGAATTTGCCTCCATGATCGAAGAAACCCCTGTGCGCAGCCGCGTGGTGGAGTATCACAGCCCTCCAACAGGCCGTCAAAACCGGCGCGAGCTTACAGCAGTCTGCCTGACCGACGTGCTGGAGGACGGGTTGTCACTGGTTTACAGCTTCTTCAATCCCGATCTGCACACCCGCTCGCTTGGCACCTATATGATCCTCGATCACATCGAAATCGCACGCGAGGCTGAACTGCCCTATATCTATCTTGGCTATTGGGTGCCGGGCAGTCCGAAAATGCAATACAAAGCCAGTTTCGGAGCTTTGGAAATCTTCATCAATGGCGAATGGCAGGCGCTCGACAATCCCCAAGACTTCAAACTGGATACGCACCCGCTTGCGCAGGATCCGATTCCCGAACAGGTCGCGGGTATTGATTTGCCGGATGCACTTACCAAAAGCTAAGGCCTTTTTCCGGCTCTAGCAAAGCCCGGAAATTGCGTGGGCTGCGCCTTCTAAGCTGTTGAAATTACAGACGTCTTGAAACAAGAAAAGCGGCCCCGAAGGACCGCTTTATCTGTATCAGACCGTTTGGGGTGGCGCGGTTGACGGGGCTCGAACCCGCGACCTCCGGCGTGACAGGCCGGCACTCTAACCAACTGAGCTACAACCGCACGAGGTACATACATACCGAGGCGTTTGCCTTCCCAAGCGTTTCAGTGGCGCGGTTGACGGGGCTCGAACCCGCGACCTCCGGCGTGACAGGCCGGCACTCTAACCAGCTGAGCTACAACCGCGTACTGAATCTGCGCCCTACAGCGTAAGGCGTGAGCGGGGTTTTAGGGGGCTATGTTTACCCCGTCAAGCGGTTCTGCAACTAAGTTTGATATATTCTTCGAGAAAGATTTTCGCGCACCCGTTTGCCCCTTGTTTTGTGCCTTTTCGATCTGCCCCTTTCCCCGCACGAAGGGTCGTTAATTCCCTAGACACAGATGTCCGACCCTGCTTTGACGGTGGCACGCCGTAATTCAAGGGCCACCCAATGCCAAAATCCCACGCCACCCTGTTGATCCTGCTCGGAGCCACCGCCATGAGCCTTGCCGCCCTTTGTGTGCGGTTGATTGAACAGGCGGACGGGTTTCAGATTCTCGCCTACCGGTCGGTGACACTGGCGGGGATGATAGCTGTCATGGCGTGTTTGCGACGGCGAATCGGCCCGCTGCGGTTTCTGGCGACGCTGGATCGCAAGGATTGGGCGCTGGGGGCGATTCTGTCGCTTGCCTTTACCTTTTATATTTTTGCACTGCTGAACACCTCTGTAGCCTCTGCCCTGTTTATCCTTGCATCATCCCCGCTGTTTGCCACCCTGCTCGCTTGGGGATGGTTGGGGGAGCGCCCGCGCCCGCTCGTGTGTGGCATCATTGTGGTCGCGGTGCTGGGAATTGCGCTGATGGCCGGAGAGGGACTCGCCCTCGGGCAGACGCTCGGCAATCTTTTCGCCCTCAGCTCTGCCGCATTCTTCGCCTTGATGCTGGTCACGGCGCGGGCGGGCGGCAAAGAGGATGTGCTGGGGGGGACATTTCTGGGCGGCGTGCTGGCGGGTCTGCTTGCCGCTGGATGCGCGTTCCTGCTTGGCGACGGGTTGTCCATCCCGCTCCGCGATCTGGTGATCAGCGCGATCATGGGGGCGTTTACCATCGGCGTTGGCATCGGGCTTGTCACATGGGGCGCACCCTATGCCCCCGCCTCCGAAGTGTCCCTGCTGGTGCTGCTGGAATCCGTTCTGTCGCCTCTCTGGGTCTGGGGGCTTCTTGGGGAGGCCATGACCGCGCGGGAGATCCTCGGGGGGGCTGTGGTCATGGCCGCTGTCGCCACGCTTGCGGTATTATCGGCGCGATCGGGACAACGCGTCTGACTGTTGTGCCAATGCGCCAAAAAATGTTATCTTTCATTTGTGTTGAAATGAATTCCCTTTCGTTCGGTTAACCGTGTAAAGCTCGGCCCAACCTGCAGATCTATTCTAGTATTTCTAAGTAACTTGTGCCGAGACCGACCATGACGACCCAGCTTTCCCAATGCCTGCGTATAGATCTTGGTATTCCCGCCGTACAATTCATCCTCGCAACCTCGCTTGTTGTAGCAGCGCTGGCCTTTTGGATCCGTGGCCATCGCAGTCTGCCGGGCAGTAAATGGTTCATCCTTGGAATTGTGTTTATGTTGTGGTGGCTCGCGTCGGTCGGGTTTGAAATTTCCAGCGCGGGAAAAACCTGCAAGGTCTTTTGGGCCAAAGCCGCATGGCCCGGTATCGTCCTGTTGCCGACCTTCTGGTCGTTCTTCCTGTTTGAATACACCCTGTCGCGCCCGGTCCCTCGGCGCATCGTCGTCTTATGCAGCTTTGTCATGCCGGCGTTTGTCTTTGCGCTGGCGGCCACCAATCCACTGCACGGGCTGTTCTATAGTGCGGGTACAACCCTGCGCACCGATGCAACATTTCCTTATGTTTACTATGAACACGGGCCGTATTTTTACTTTTCCATTGCCTATCTTTACGTGCTGACTATGGGCTGCACGCTGATTGCCGGGCGGGCCGCGCTTCGCGCTGATCCCTCCGTGCGCAGCTTTTTTGTTAAATTGTTTCTCACTACGATTATCCCGATCGTCAGCAATGTTCTGCACGTGGGTTTTGATGTTAAGATATTCGATGTGGACCCGACGCCGTTTTCCTTTGCGGTTTCGGTGATCCTGATTTTCTGGCTAATCACCGACCGGCGCTGGATCGATATGAATGCCATCGCGCGGGATCTGTTTTTCTACAACTCCCGCGATTTGGTCTTTGTGCTGGATCGTGACGGCACTCTGCACAATACCAATCAGTCGGCGCGGGATTTTATCACCCGTTATGACCAGACCCTGAAAACCCCACCTCAGGACTTGCCCGCTTTTGGTCCGGTTTTCCGCCAGTTGATCGACCGGACCACCCTGCCCGAGAACGTGGAAATTCCCCATGACGGCAAGCATTTCGTCGCTCGGGCCTATCCGATTGCCTTGGGACAGGGACAGCCGCTGCTTGGCTGGGCAGTGGCCTTTGTCGACATCACCACCCAGAAACAGACCGCAGATCGGGCCATTGCCGCGGAACGTTCTCAGGCGCAGTTTCTGGCCACTGTCAGCCATGAATTGCGCACCCCGCTGACCGCAATCAACGGCTCCTTGTCGCTGCTGACCAACAGCAAGGCTAAAATCTCGGACACGCAGGCGGATAGCCTGATGCGGTTGATGACCAAAAACGCGGCATCCCTGGCCGCCTTGGTGAATGATCTGCTCGACACGCAGGCGCTGGCCAGTTCGGACTTCAATCTCAACAGAGAGGCTGGCGACCTTCAGGAAATCCTCGGGGACGCGATTGCAAGCATGGCAACCTTTCTGCCCGAGAAGAACATCACGCTGGCCTATAGCCCGCTTGATCCGCTGGTGCCGGTGTTTGCCGATAGCGTCCGCCTCCGGCAGGTGATTGTTAACGTATTATCCAACGCAATGAAATTCTCGGACAGTGGCACAGAGGTAGGGATTTCCCTGAAAACCACCGCTGATACGGCGACGATTTTCATCAAAGACAACGGCCGTGGCATTCCCCCGAACTCTGAGGAAAAAGTGTTCGGGCGTTTCTCGCAGATTGCCGAGGGCGACGAGCGCAAGATCACCGGAAGCGGTCTGGGGATGCACATCTCTCGTCAGATCATGCTGCAACATGGCGGTACGATCAGCTACGAAAGCACGCTTGGCGCGGGTACGACCTTTGCGATTTCCATACCGCTCGATCAGACCGCCTGATCCGCAAACGGCTGGTCCATCCGCTTAGCCTGCTGGTTTCGCGCAATATAACCGGTGCAGCGTTTCCAGCACCGCCGCGACTTCTGCGCTGGTCAGACTATAGAAAATCGTCTGCCCGCTCCGGCGCCCCTCCACCAGCCCTGCCTCTTTCAACCGCTTGAGTTGTTGGGACATTTTTGGCTGGGACACGCCACAAGCCTGTGCAAGATCACCGACCGACTGCTCCCCTCCTACCAGACGGCACAGGATCTGCAGGCGCGCCTCCGAGGACAGCATCGCCATAAGGTTTGCCGCGCTCTGGATGTCGCCTTCGAGAAAGTCATCAGGAATATTCATATGCGCCTCATTGAATATACAGTAAGATGAATATATAGGTTCATGAGAATCGGACAAGCCCTAAAGGCAACCGTCCCCAAAAGGAGTTTGACTATGGAAACGGAATTCACCCCTTGGCTGTCTCTGGGCGGCGGTATGTTGATCGGTGCTTCAGCGGTGTTGCTGATGGCAACGAACGGTAGGATCGCAGGCATTAGCGGGCTCACGTCAAGCATTTTTGCACGGTCCACCAAAGGCGAAGCGCGGGGCGTTTCCGCGCTCTTTGTGCTGGGCCTGCTACTCGCGGCACCGATCTGGATGATAGTCTCGGGCGACTGGCCGCAACAGTGGGTGCCCTCAAGCCCGCTGCTGATGGCCATAGCCGGATTGCTCGTCGGGTTTGGCGCAACCTATGGCAATGGCTGCACATCCGGCCACGGAGTTTGCGGCATCAGTCGCGGTTCTGCCCGCTCCATCCTTGCCACGATCACATTCATGGCCACCGCATTCCTGACCGTTCTGGTTGCACGCCACATTATAGGAGCATGATATGAAACAGATATTTGCACTACTCTCCGGCCTGATCTTTGGCTTTGGCCTTATCATATCCGGCATGTCCGATCCGGCCAAAGTGCTGAACTTCCTGGATGTGTTTGGCACATGGGACCCCAGCCTCGCCTTTGTGATGGGCGGCGCGATTGCAGTGACGATGCCGGGATTTTACCTGCTGACCAGTCAACGCGACAAGCCGTTATTCCATCCCCAATTCCACATACCAACGCGATCAGAAATCGACCCCAAACTCCTGAGCGGTGCAGCGATCTTCGGGGTTGGCTGGGGACTGGGCGGCTTTTGCCCCGGCCCTGCCCTGACGGCCCTTCCCATCGGCGCAAGCGGAACGCTGATTTTCGTTCCCTTCATGCTGATCGGCATGTGGCTCGCCCGCAATACGCCTGATCTGGGCCGCGCCAAACAACAAGGAGCCCCGTCATGACCGACCCGCTGAACACGCCGGTGGTGCGCCATTCGCCGTCCAACGGTCCGACCAGTCCGGATGTTTGGGGCATCTACGAACCCGACACCGGATCGATCCAGTACATCTGCGCTGATCCAAAGACGCGCAAGGCTGCGTTGATTGATGTGGTCTGGAACTTTGACCCTAAGAACTATCGCTTCAGCACGCATAGCATGGATCAGGTGCTTGATATTGTGAAGGAAAACGGTCTGAGCGTGGAATGGGTGCTCGACACCCATCCCCATGCGGATCACGTGATGGCCTCGGCAAACCTGAAGCAACGGACGGGTGCGCCCAACGCGATTGGGGCGCTTGTGCCGGATATTGCTGCGATCTGGGCCGATCTTTACAACCTGCCGGACGCGTTTGAGCCGACACGGGATTTCGACAAGCTGTTCGCGGAAGGCGAGCGGTTTTCCATTGGTGATCTTGAAGTAGAGGTCATGCTCTCCCCCGGTCACACGCTTGGTTCTGTCAGTTATGTCTGCGGCGATGCAGCCTTTGTGCATGACACGCTGATGCAGCCTGATGCCGGAACCTCGCGCAGTGATTTTCCGGGCGGCGACACAGAGGCTTTGTGGGACTCAATCCAAAGCATCCTCGCCCTGCCCGCCGAAACGCGGCTTTATATCGGCCATGATTACGGCACGAAAGAGCGGAAAGAACCCATGTGGGAAGCCACTGTGGCGGAACATAAGGCGCAGAATATCCATGTGAAGGACGGCACAAAACGTGAGGATTACATAGAGCGCCGCCAGACGCGGGATGCGACGCTCTCTCTGCCGATGCGTATCCTTGCGGCCTTACAGATCAACCTGCGTGGCGGACGACTGCCAGAGCCGGAAGATGATGGCCATCACTATCTCAAAGTACCTGCAAACCGCTTTGATTAAGACCTGAGGCGCGGCTTGTGGGCCGCGTTTCTTTTCCCAGACAAACCGGAACCAAAGCAATGAAACTGCCAGCCCTATCGCAATATCTTCCAATTCTTGACTGGGGACGGCGCTATGATCGTGATCGGTTTGTCGGGGATATGGTCGCCGCTGTGATTGTCACGGTCATGCTGATCCCCCAGTCGCTGGCCTATGCGCTGCTGGCCGGTTTGCCACCAGAGGCCGGGCTTTATGCCTCTATCGCGCCGATCCTGCTCTATGCGGTTTTTGGCACCTCGCGGGTGCTTGCGGTCGGGCCGGTGGCGGTTGTTTCCTTGATGACGGCAGCGGCGGTGGGGAATATCGTGGACAGTGGCACGGCGGGATATATCGCTGCGGCGCTGACGCTGGCGTTTTTGTCCGGTCTGATGCTGCTGACGCTTGGGGTGTTCCGGCTGGGTTTTTTGGCGAATTTCCTATCCCATCCGGTCATTGCCGGATTTATCACAGCCAGCGGCATCCTGATTGCTGCCAGCCAATTGCGCCACATTCTGGGGATCGAGGCCAAGGGTCACACGTTGATCGAGATCACCACAAGCCTTTGGTCCAACCTTTACGCCGCCAACCCGATCACCATCGTTCTGGGCCTAAGCGCCACCGCCTTCCTGTTTTGGGTCCGCAGCGGTTTAAAACCGCTGCTGCAAAAAATCGGATTGCCGCCCCTGTTGGTGGACATTGGCGTTAAGACGGGTCCGGTGCTTGCGATCATTGCCACCACACTGGCGGTTTGGGGGTTTGAACTGGCCGATCAGGGCGTCGCGATTGTCGGTGCGATCCCGCAAAGCCTGCCGCCCCTTACCCTGCCCTCTCTCTCGCCTGATCTGATCTCGCAACTGCTGGTGCCTGCGCTGCTGATTTCCATCATCGGCTTTGTCGAAAGTATTTCGGTTGCCCAAACCCTTGCCGCCAAGAAACGCCAGCGGATTGATCCCGATCAGGAACTCATCGGACTTGGTGCCGCCAATATCGGCGCGTCCCTAACGGGTGGATTTCCGGTCACGGGCGGATTTTCCCGCTCGGTTGTGAATTACGATGCGGGGGCTAAAACGCCTGCAGCGGGGGCATTCACCGCCATTGGATTGATGCTGGCCGCGCTGTTTCTTACACCGCTGATCCATTATCTGCCCAAAGCTACGCTTGCCGCGACCATCATCGTGGCGGTGCTAAGCCTTGTAGATTTTTCGATCCTGAAGCGGGCATGGACCTTCAGCCGCGCCGATTTCGCGGCAGTGGCCGCAACCATACTGCTGACCCTGCTGCTGGGGGTAGAGGTCGGCGTTACAGCCGGCGTGATAACGTCAATCCTGATCCATCTTTACAAAACCTCGCGTCCTCATATGGCCGTTGTGGGGCGGGTTCCCGGCACCGAGCACTTCCGCAATGTCAGGCGTCACAGCGTAGAAACCCAGCCCCATGTGCTGTCTTTGCGGGTGGACGAGAGCCTCTATTTCCCGAACGCACGGTTTCTTGAGGACCATGTGGCGCAATACGCCGCTGACAAGAAAGACCTAACAGATGTAATCCTGATGTTTACAGCCGTGAACGAGGTGGATTTGTCCGCGCTCGACTCTCTGGAAGCGATCAACACGCGGCTGCGCGAAGCCGACATCCGCCTGCACCTGAGCGAGGTAAAGGGACCGGTGATGGACAGGCTGAAACGCAGCTATTTCCTCGATGAACTGACCGGAGAGATTTTCCTTAGCCAACACGAAGCGGTTAAAGCCTTGGATGAGGAAGCGCCCGCTACTGGATAAATAGACCGTTTAGTCGTCCGGCGCAGACGCCTCGTCAAAGGGGGACAGCAGCCCTGCCACTTGGCCGCGCAGCCAGATATGGGCTGGGCTGGCGGAATGGCGACGATGCCAGACCATGACGATTTGCGTGTTCTTGATCCGCATGGGCATCTTGTAAACCGAAAGGTTCGCCGCCGGGGCGATGCGTCTGGCAAAAGCTGTTGGCAAAAGCGCGATCAGATCCGAACCGGCCACAGCGCGATAAACTCCTGAAAACACAGGCATTGTCATAACCACGCGGCGCTTTCTGCCAATGGCTGCAAGGGCGGAATCCCCCATGGCGCTGCTGTTGCCTTGGGTTGAAAACAGCACATGCCCGAGGTCGCAGTACAAGTCGATAGGAACCATCGCGTCTGGTTGCACCCCTGCCTGTTCAAACCGGGGGTGGTCCTTTCGCGCGATAACCGAAAAGCCAGACTGGAACATCACGCGGCTCTCGGCCCAGTCCGGCAGGTCTATATTCGGCAGCAAGGCGAGGTCGATCTCATGCTCCTCCATCATGTTGAGGTAGCTGTCTTGCACGAAGTCCACCAAATGCACGCGCATGGCGGGGGCGACGGATTGCAGCCGCTCTGCAAGGCTTGGCATCAACATCTCCGCGAAAAAGTCACTCCCCGAAATTTTGAAATTGCGCTCCGAACGGGTGGGATCGAAGTCAGCTGGCCCCTGAAGCAGGGTTTCCATCTGATCCAGCAGATTGCGTAAAGGTGCCTCCAGAGACTGCGCAAACTGGGTTGGCGCCAGCCCCTGCCGGAAAAACAACTCGTCCCCTAGCGCAAGCCGCAATCGGCCAAGCGCGGCAGACACAGCGGGTTGGGACAGCCCCACCAAATGTGCGGCGCGTACCGTGGAATGTGTGCGCAGCAACGCATCGAGAACGCGAAGCAGGTTCAGATCAAAGCTGGATAAATTTACCATACAAATAGTATATATACTATTTACCGATTTTTCATATGACCTGACTTTTACTAAAATATTCTCAATTACAGGATTTTTCTTTCCAATTGGCGGCATCCGCACAGGATTGTTTTCGTCAGTACACCAATGAATTTAAACACCCTTCGGCCAGCCAGCGCGACCGCAGGGCCATATGAGGAGATTAATCATGCGCGGTGTATCATTCGGATTTCTGGTTCTTGCCATTCTATCCGCCGTTTGCGGGATGATCTGGGGCATTTTTATGGCCGCCACCGGGGATCATTCACTGTCCCCGGCACATGCCCATCTTAACCTACTTGGTTGGGTGACCATGGCGATCTTTGCGTTCTATTATCATCTGGTGCCAAGTGCAGCAGAAGGCATGTTGCCCCGTATTCACTTTGGCCTTGCAGCTTTGGGGTTGATTGGCATTGTTCCCGGTATCGTCATGGCCCAGCAAGGTCAGGGTGAAGGGCTGGCCAAGATCGGCTCTATCCTGACGCTGTTATCAATGGTGGTCTTTCTGGTGGCTGTGGTGCGCGAAATGCGGCAGGGACAGTCCCAACCGGCAGAGTAGACTGGCTGTGCCGCAGGCAAACGACAGGTTAGCCTGTCGCTAAGCAAGTCTTTAAGAGAAACACCTTCAAATGGCTGGAAAACTGCCCCATGTTCGGGGGCATAACCCCAGCCAAGGAAGACAACCGTGAAAGACGCCGCCCTCGAATTGCAGGAAAACGTATCCCACGCCTTTGAGCGGGCCCGCGCCATGCCACCATCTGTCTATACCTGCGAAGCTTTCCTGAAGAAGGAACTTTCGTCCATTTTCGCCAAGGACTGGTTTTGCGTCGGGCGGGCTGATGCCCTGTCACAGCCTGGCGATTACACAACGCTCGAGCTCGCCGGACAGCCGGTTATCGTTTTGCGCGATCATGAAGGCGCGCTAAAGGCGATGTCCAACGTCTGCCGCCATCGCATGTCCACCCTGCTAGAGGGCAGCGGCAACACCCGCGCCATTGTCTGCCCCTATCACGCATGGACCTATAATCTAGACGGCTCCCTGCGCGGCGCCCCGGCGATGACCCAGAATGCGGGCTTTTGTAAATCGGACTATCACCTTCCCAAGGTGCGCTGTCAGGAATGGCTCGGCTGGGTGTTTGTGACCCTGAACCGCGAAGCGCCGGATGTGGCGGCGCAGTTGGCTTCGGTCGAAGATCTGATTGGCGACTACAACATGACAGGGTACACACAGACCTTCGCTGAAACCCACCGCTGGAACACAAACTGGAAAGTCCTCGCCGAGAATTTCATGGAGAGTTATCACTTGCCGGTCTGTCATGCTGGCACCATTGGCGGCCTGTCGAAACTGGACGAAATGATCTGCCCGCCGGGTGAGGATACATTCAACTACCACACGATTTTAAAGGACGATTCTCTGCGCATTGCTATGGCCCATCCGTCGAACACACGGATGACAGGGGACCGCAGGCGCACCACGTTCCTTCTGGCCATTTATCCAAGTTTGCTGATCACCCTGACGCCCGGATATTTCTGGTATCTCTCGTTGCATCCGGACGGTGTTGATCATGTCCACATCAGCTTTGGCGGCGGTATGTCGGACGACTATGCAGATGATCCGGACGCGCAAGAGAATTTCGAGGCATTGAAAACCCTGCTTGATGCGGTAAATCAAGAGGACAAGGGCTGCACCGAAAAGGTCTATAAAGGGCTGTCATCCCAAGGCGCCGCTCCGGGACACCTGTCCCATCTCGAACGCCCGAATTATGAATTTGCGCAGTACATAAACCGGCGAATACAGGCCGCAGCGAATTGAAGGTTGGGGCGTGGAATACCGCGCCCACAACCGTAGACCGGCAGTCACGCGGTCAGTCCGCTTCCGATAGCAAGGGCATCTCAAAGGTGAAGGTCGTTGTGCCATCTTCACAGGACACATCAATCCGCCCGCCATGTGCCGCAGCAATCGAAGCTGCGATGTAAAGACCAAGTCCAAGCCCTTCGCCACGGGTTTGGGTGCCACGGCGAAACGGGTGAAACAGCTCTTGTAGCATGTCTTCGGGAACCCCTTCCCCCTGATTGGTCACGCTAATTTCAATTCCGGACGCATCACTTGTCCCGCGCAACCTGATCGGCGTACCGGATGTTCCGTGGCGCACCGCGTTAGACAACAGGTTCGCAACAGCCTGCGCCACACGGGGCGCATCACAGTACAACGGGCGGTCAAACGACAGGTCAAGTTCGACCTGCTGAGTGTTCACCACACGGGTTTCCTCAACGATATGGGTCAGGGCCTGAGCCAAAGGAGCATCCGCCACGGGTTCAATACGGATACCACCCCCCAAGCGGGCCTTGGCGTGCATCATGATGTTGTCGATCAAGTCGCTCATCCGCAGCAGTGAAGCCTGCATCACAGGAACCAGTTTGCGCGCCCCATCTGGCAGGGGTTGCCTGCCGAGCAAGCGGATACCGGACTGCAGGGCGGCAACCGGATTGCGCAGATCATGGCCAAGCACTGCAACGAATTCATCCTGAATCCGCATCATTTCGCGTTCTTGCTCTACCTGTTTTTCTTGGGCTTCCAGACGCTCTTCGGTTTCCAGACTTTTGCCAATCGCATCGGCAAACATCTCAAGCATCGCCACGGCACGCGGGTGTTTGACGTTGCGCGGCACCGTATCAATCGCACAAAGCGTGCCAAAAAAGCTTCCGTCACCACGGTAAATAGGGATCGAAGCATAACTGACGATACCGAATTTCGCTGCAATCGGATGATTGAGATAAACCTCATCCGTGGCCACATCGTTGAACAGAACTTTGTCAGAGGTGTCCCGCACCGTCTGGCAAAATGTCGATTGAATATCGATCTCGTCCCCTGCCGCCAGACCGAAGTTCACTTCGTCCACTGTCCGACAGGCGACCCAGCGATCGTTCGTAACGCGGGCAACCGCAGCAAAGCGCATGTTGGTGGCCAGCATAACGGTTTCAAGAATCGTACCCACCAGATCGCTACCGGCGAGTTTTAGAATATCCTCTTGGAAATCATGTTCCCCGTCTAGAAAGGCTGCATGATCCTGTATAACTGCCCGACGCAGTGTAGCTTCGTTCATAATGCCCTCCGGCGTTTGTGTTCCAAGATCAAGCGACTGGAACGCGTGGCATAATTGTGCCTATTTCTCGCGCCATTAACGCGGATGGCAATCAATGTGCAAGACCTTGCAACTTCGACAATCCCGTCAAACTGACTGCTGGTGTGGCTTTAACGATGTTAACGCTTAGAACAACCACCAGTTCGGCAGTTTCGGCGGAAACTCGCCTTAGGTACATCGCTGCCCCAAAACGTACAAAGCGCCTATGACACAGGGGCTGTCGTTGGGAGTGCTAGGGTAAATTGCGGGTCGTGAGAGGCTCGGACCAAGCACCCTGTGCGGGCAGGTCGAAGCGTGAACAAAGCGAAGTATGCAGAAGCCACTTGACTAAGATTCAACTTCTACTACCTACATACCGACCGTCGGTTTGTAATGGAATTGTTAATGAAACGCGCATCAGACTCACCCCCTGAAGGGATGCCAAAGCGCCAGCGCCTTGCTCCAGAGGAACGGCGTGCACTCATCTTGGATGCGGCTCAGACACTGTTCTTTGCCAACGGCTGGGAAGAAGTGACAGTGGCCGATGTTGTAGCAGAGGCGGGTATATCCAAGGGTGGTTTTTATCATCATTTCACCGCAAAGGAAGATCTTCTGGACGGAATAGTCGAGCGTTTCACGGGCGAAGCACTCGACTCGGCCCAAGCAGCGCGCGCAGCAGCGTCCGGAAATGCACTTGCACGTTTCAATGCCTTTCTCGCCGAGACCTATCGCTGGAAAGCCGAACAGGCTCCCCAAATGAAATTCTTCATGGAAGTTATGTTGCGCCCGGGAAATGACATCCTGTTTGGCCGGATCACTGCCGCAGCCGCGGCGGCTGCATTGCCTGTATTACTAGATATTATCAGCCAAGGCACCGAAGACGGCACATTCGACGTGCCCGATGTTACACTTGTCGGAGAGACAATCATGGCTATGAGCCAAGCCCGCCGTGCAACCTTGGAGCAGTCATTTAAAGTGGCAAAAGAGGGCAATCTGGAACGCGCCGTTTCTATACTCGACACTCGGATGATCGCGGAGGGCGCACTGTTTGACCGGATGCTTGGTTTGCCACAAGGCAGCGTCACGATGACGAATCCAAAGGAATTCCGACTTATGCTGAAAGCAATTGTTTGGTGCTGAAAAGCGGAAAGCCCGCGGAAAACACCAGAGACAACTATGGCAGAAAGGATAGATCATGCTGAAAGTTAAAGAGCTAGAAAAGAATGTTTGGGAACTCACGCTGGAAGGTGTTCTGACCAAATCTGACATCCGGACGATGGAGCGCGACCTGACTCCGATCATTCAAGGCGAGGGACCTTTCGGGCTGATCGTTCGTGCGGACGGCCTGAAGGATCTGACCGCAGACGCAATAGCCGAGGATGCAAAGTTCGAGTTTGCAATGATGTCCCAATGGACGAAAATTTCGCGCATGGCGATCGTGTCGGATTTGCAGGCGCTTGCTGCGTTACTGAAATGGGTCGACCCGATCCTACCGATGATCGACATGCGGTCGTTCGCAACTTCTCAAGTCGCCGCCGCAGAGAGCTTTGTTTCCGACCTGCCAGCACCGCATGGCGCGTCGCAGGGCAACGGAATAAGCCTGCTTTCGGATGGTAAGGATGGCGTTCTCGCATATGAAATCGACGGTCGAATTTCCGCAGAAGACGTGAACGAGTTGCTTGCTCCCCTCGAAGCCCAAATGAAAGGTGACGAAAAGATAAATCTGCTGGTCCGGATTCGGCATTACGACGGGATGGACCTGTCGATCCTGACGCGCGGCTCTCTCTGGGGAACCAAAATGACAGCAATCAAACATGTACGGCGCTACGCTGTTGTTGGCGCGCCAAAGTGGATGGCTGCGATGGCCACTACTGTGGCAGCCATGCTTCCCGTTGAAATGAGAATGTTCGATTCATCGCAAGATGACGCCGCATGGGAATGGGTCCGCGCAGACTGATCTTTTGGTGTCGCGGGGCGAGGCCAGGCGACGCTTCAATCCTAAACCGTGGTTTCGACTTGGAAACCCTGACCGGGCGCCACTGCGCGTTCCAAAGAGACGAGACCATGACAAATACGAGTTCTAGAATGGCGACTGACGTGCCGAAACAGACCGACAAGAACGATGGCATTCTGCCAGAGAAGGCAGAAGGGGAAATGACCGCGATGACGAATGAAGTCCCGCCAGCGGACACGGCAACGGCTTCGACGCGCGAGCCTCTGCATTTCGACAGCGACCGTGGATCAAACAGGTCGCGTTGGGTGGCGGGAGGCCTTGCGTTGGCTATCGTAGGTTGGATGGGAAGTGGTTACATCCTGCCATCTGAAGACGTAGCAGAGCCGGCCACGACCTCCGCCGCACCACGCACAGTCACGGTCGCCGTGCAGCGTTCAGTCGCCGAACCGATCGAACAGGTGTTTGTTGCAGAAGGGCAAGCATTGCCGGACCGCGACACCGCAGTTCGCGCGGAGACATCTGGCCAGATTAGTGATCTACTGGTCGAGATGGGGGACGACCTTTTGGCTGGGCAGGTGATCGCCCGCTTTAATATTGCTGCCCGTCAGGCAGATCTGGACCGCGCACAGCAGGAACGGGAGCGCGCGCAAAGGGAATTTGACAACGCCACTGCGTTGGTCGAACGCGGCGTTGCCACCGTCGATCGGGTCGCTCAGGCACGGGCCACCCTTGCGGCGGCCCAAGCGAGCGTCAGCACTGCCGAAGAGGCCATTGGGGACACCGAAATTCGTGCGCCTTTCGCTGGCCGCCTAGAGGCGCTTGACATAAACATTGGCGAATTCGTGTCCTTGGGGGCCGAAGTTGGACGTGTTGTTGACAATACGCCACTGACAATCAGCATCCAGATCCCCCAGCAATCACTACGCGACGTAAAGGTTGGCCAGACCGCCGAGGTCGCGTTCATCACCGGCGAAACATCCACTGGCGAAGTGAATTTCGTGGCAACCAGCGCAAACGCGGAAACCAGAACCTTCATGGCAAGGATCAGGGTAGCGAATACCGACGGCGCGATCCCGGCCGGGATCAGCGCACAATTGCGCATCCCCACAGGCGAGGTTACGGCGCATTTTATCTCACCCGCAATCCTGTCGCTCGGCACCGACGGGACGCTGGGGATCAAGACCGTAAATGCCGACGAAGTGGTGGAATTCCATCAGATCGGCATCGTCCGCGCCCAAACCGATGGCATCTGGGTGTCGGGACTGCCAGAAAAAGCGCAAATTATCTCGATCGGTCAGGGTTTCGTGAACGACGGAGAAAAGGTGAACCCGCAATTCGAGAACGAAATGGCGGACACTGTGGCGCGAGAGCCCATGACGGGCTTGCCTGAAACCGAAATCCAGACGCCGAAGGACGGGCAGATCATCGACCAAGGCACCCCAGATGCCCTGAATGATACAGAGGCTACCCAATGAACGCCATCATCGACGCAGCCTTCAGTCGCAGCCGTGTGGTCGTAATGGCTCTTTTTATGATCCTTGCCGTTGGCGCCTATGCGTATATTGCGATCCCCAAGGAAAGCTCGCCCGAGGTGCCGATCCCGATCTTTTACGTCTCAACCGGCCTTGACGGTATTTCGCCTGAAGACGCAGAACGGCTTTTGGTTGAGCCACTCGAAACAGAACTGAGCAGCCTTACCGGCCTTAAACAGATGACAGGCAACGGCGGCGAAGGCTATGCCAGTTTGCAGCTTGAGTTTGAGCCGGGGTTTGACGCCGAGGTGGCGCTGGACAAAGTCAAGGAAGCTGTCGACCGTGCTACTACGGATCTGCCCACAGATGCCACCGATCCGGTCGTAAACGAGATCAACACCGCCCTGTTCCCGATCCTGACGGTAATCCTGTCGGGGCCCGTGCCCGAGCGGACATTGAACACACTTTCTGAAGATCTGAAGGACCGTATCGAAGGACTCGCCGGTGTTCTTGAAGTTGACGTGGGCGGTGAGCGAACCGAATTGCTCGAAGTGTTGATCGATCCAACTGTGTTCGAGACCTACAATATCAGTTTTGAGGAACTGATCGGCCAGATTAATCGCAATAACCAGTTAATCGCAGCAGGTGCCATCGAAAACGGCGCAGGGCGCATCGTGCTCAAGGTGCCCGGCCTGATCGAGGATGTCGAGGACGTGATGTCCCTGCCCGTGCTGGTGCGCGGCGACACGGTGGTAACTTTCTCTGATATCGCCACAATCCGCCGCACATTCGAGGATCCCAGCGGGTTTGCCCGTATCGACGGTCAGCCCGCCTTAGCACTCGAAGTCAAAAAGCGGTCCGGGGCCAATATCATCGACACTGTTGCCGAGGTGCGCGACGTAATCGCTGCGTCGCAGACAGAGTGGCCCGACTCCGTGCAGATCAACTATACACAGGACGAGAGCGAACAGGTGAAGACCATGCTCAGCGATCTTGAAGCAAACGTGATCGCTGCCGTAATCCTAGTGATGATTGTCATCGTCTGGGCGCTCGGCATCCGGTCGGCACTGCTGGTCGGACTCGCTATTCCCGGGGCTTTCCTCGCCGGGGTTGCGATACTCTACTTTATGGGATCGACCATGAACCTCATTGTGCTGTTCTCGCTGATCCTCGTCGTGGGGATGCTCGTGGACGGTGCTATCGTCACGACCGAACTTGCCGACCGGCGTTTGCAGGAGGGCGATCCCCCGAAAGCTGCTTACACCTTTGCTGCCAAGCGCATGGCCTGGCCGATCATCGCCTCCACAGCAACGACCCTGTCGGTATTCTTTCCATTGCTGTTCTGGTCCGGCATGGTCGGCGAATTCATGAAATTTCTCCCGATCACCGTTATTCTGACGTTGACCGCATCACTATTCATGGCCCTGATCTTTATCCCCGTGGTTGGCGGCATCATCGGTAAAAAGCCACCGCAATCGGCTGCTTCCAAGCAAATCCTGTATGCAGCCGAAAACGGCGACCCGCGCACGCTTCGCGGCTTTACCGGCGGCTATGTTCGAGTGCTGGAGTTCGCGATTCTGCGACCTTGGGCAACGTTGATCATTGCGGTCAGCTTTCTCCTCACCGGGTTCTCGGCCTATGGCCAATTCGGCAATGGCATCAGCTTCTTTCCCTCGATTGAACCTGACTTCGCACAGGTGCAGGTGCGCGCACGCGATAACTTCTCAATCTACGAAAAGGACGCGCTGGTGCGCAAGGTCGAGGAACGATTGTTCGACTACCCCGAGATCGCTTCGGTTTACGCTCGTTCGGGCGGCTCCAATCAGGACACAGCTGACCTTATCGGCACGATCCAGATCGAATTCACCGAATGGGACATGCGCCGCACCGCCGCCGAAATCGGCGAGGATATCCGCGCCGACATGTCAACGATCGCGGGTGTCGACGTGCAGGTTCAGACAGCGTCACAAGGACCATCGGCGGGCAAGCCTGTGAACCTGCGCGTCCGGTCCAGAGTCCCTGCCGCGCAACAGGAAGCGGTCAAGGCCATTCGGGTCGCAATGGAAAAGATTGGCGGGTTCACCGATGTGACCGACACAAGGCCCCTGCCCGGCGTGGAATGGCTTCTCACCGTGAACCGCTCCGAAGCCGCGCGCTTCGGTGCTGACATCTCGACACTCGGACAGGCGGTGCGCTTGCTGACACGCGGCATCACTGTGGCTGATTACCGCCCAGAGGATGCCGAAGGATCGGTCGACATTAATGTGCGCTTCCCGGCCGGTGAACGCACGCTCGAAGAGTTGCAATCGTTGCGCGTGCCCACGTCGTCCGGACTTGTCCCGATCACGAACTTTGTCACCTTCCAGCCAGCCCCCCGCTCTGGCACCATCACCCGTATTGACCAACAACGGATCATAACCATCGAAGCGAATGTCGTGCCCGGCATTCTTGTGAACAATCAGGTGGTTGCGTTACAGGCGGCAATTGATGCAATGGACCTACCGGCCGGGGTCGAAGCTACTTTTGCCGGCGAAGCGCAGGACCAAACTGATGCAATGACATTTTTGGTTGGTGCGTTCATCACGGCAATCTTCCTGATGTTTGTGATCCTCGTGATCCAGTTCAACAGCTTTTATCAGGCCTTCATTGTGATGAGCGCAATTGTGTTCTCTATCGCCGGCGTCCTATTCGGCCTGATCATCACCGGCCGTCCCTTTGGCGTGGTCATGGGCGGCATTGGGGTCATCGCGCTGGCAGGCATTGTGGTGAACAATAACATCGTGTTGATCGACACCTACAACGACCTGAAAAAAGCAGGCCTGTCGCCGTTGGAGTCCGCTCTGCGCACCGGCGCACAACGACTGCGCCCGGTGGTTCTGACGTCCGTTACAACGGCACTCGGCCTGATGCCCATGGTTATCGGTGTAAACCTAAACTTCTTCAGTCGAGAGATTGTATACGGAGCACCTTCAACCCAATGGTGGACAGAACTTAGCTCGGCCATTGCCGGAGGCCTTGTCATCGCGACTGTGCTAACCTTAATCGTCACCCCCGCCATGCTAATGCTGGGAGAGAAAAAGGTAAAACGGGCACAACCAGTTGCTCCGGCCAAGTCCATGGAGCTCGCTTAGATGAGAATTGGAACAACCAATCTTCACAGGGCCACTCGCGGAGGTAGTAGCGACCGGTGCTTAGTCTACAGTGCAATAGCAGCCATTCAAGCGCTGTGCATACCCGAGCAAAGTCTCTGACACCTTCATATTTCTCTCGATGAACCGAACGCCTTTCAGCGTTCGGGCAGCACTTTGCCTACAAGTCACATCCTGTGCAATCTGACTTCATTGCTCGAAAATTGCTGGCTTTCCAAACGGGCGCATTTCGGGCCGGATCCGAGTAGTTTCGCCTCGTGTGCAACATCTCCTTGCCACCTGGGCAGATGTAGCGGTCGTGCTCGTCGTCCCAAGTGAAGTCGGACCGCGAGAAGGTGCCGTCCTTGCTTTCACCTTTGTCCCTCTCGGCAGATTGCCGGCGGCACCATACGCGGTATCCATTGCCCGGCAGTTGATTGCAGAGCAATCAATGAGAGGGGGCTGCGATCCAGTCAGGCTTCAGCCCGAAGCGTTCTTCGGTCCGGTTGAGCATCCTTCCCATTGCGCCGACCTCGGCGGTTCTGTTCGAGCGGCTGGCGTCGACATCAACGATGATACTATGAACTGTATCGATCAGATAATTGGCAGAATACGCAAAGAATGCGGGGGCCTTTGCGTGCGGCAGTCCATTGGCTGGCCGGATCAGCATGAGCCGTAAACCTGGGTTTGGTCGTGGTGGCCGCACCAAAGGCTCCGTCGTCCAGCGCGTCGAGATATTCCTGCACCGCGCGTGGTGCGTCATCGACGTCGGCCAGCCGGACTGCCCGGTCTTCAGGGTTACTGGAGTTCTGTTTCTGGACATCAGCACTGATCAAGCTGGCATCGACGGCAAATCCTTGGCCACTTACCAATCCTTTTTCCATGCAGCGGGCGACAGTCATCTCAAATACGTGACGCAGAAGATCACTCTCGCGAAAGTGTCCGTGGCGGTTGTTGGAAAAGGTCGAATGTTCCAAGATGCAGTCACTCAGGTCGAGGCGGCGGAACCAGCGATAGGCCAAGTTCAGGTGAACCTCTTCGCACAAGCGGCGCTCGGACCGGATGCCGGAGCAATAGCCCACAAACAACATCCGGATCATCGATTCAGGATCAATGGAGGGGCGACCAGTGTGGCTATAGAAATCGGCAAGATGCGCACGAATACTACTCAGGTCAACGAACCGATCAATCGAACGCAACGGGTGGTCTTGGGGAACATGATCTTCCGTGAAAACTCATAAAACAGTGCTGCCTGCGCCTCCTGCCCTGGTCCCATCATCGCCATATCCCCCAATCAATAAACAGATTGAATCAGCAGCCTGTGCTACGATCAAGGAATAGTTCTTCAACACAATCGGCGAAGTCGATCACCTTGAAGGAGGTTGCATAGGGCTGCCAGTCCTACGTTGCGCAACAATGGCAGCCCCGATCATTAGCTGGCGTCTTTGAATTCCGCATATTCGCCGCGCAGCTGCACGGTCACAGTCACGTCCGAGCTATCGCGATTACGCCAGAACCAGCCATGCTCGCCGTCGAACGCGGCCACGATCTCTCCTTCATTTCCGGTGGACCCGCGGCCCTTCTCATAGGTCACAGACTGACCGCCGCCATGACCGTGCAGGTCGAAATTTACGCGACCGCCGTCAACGTGCATCCGGTATTGCGCAGTCTGGCCTTCTTCCATGACCAGTTTCCATTCGGCACTTTCACCGGGAGCCAGAGTGAAGGTGGTCTCGTCGCGCCAGACTTCGGCGTCCTGCGCTTGTGCCGTGCCGACGAAGAGCCCGAAGATATCGTTCATCAGGTTCGACTGCTTCCCTGCCTCCAACTCCATCAGCCGGTCGGCCTCTGCCTCTTCCGCAAGCTGGGCTTTAATCTCCCCCATCTCCGTCAGTCCGATCACGCCGCCGATCCCGGTCGGGTCGATGTTGTATTCGGCCGGCAGAACGACGGTAACGAGGATTGCTACGGCGCTGGCCGCAGCGATGCCCGTAGAGCGGATAAGCTGGGCAGAGCTTGGCAACTCTTCAAGGCTTGGTTTTTGTGTGTTGAACATATCTATCTCCAATTTCTCAGGTGGCTACGAAGTAGCCGGTGATTTGTACGCCCATAAGGATAAATCCCAAGGACATCATGATGACGTTGGCGGTGTAGGCCTGGCGAAAGAAGTTCGGGGACTTCCGCCAGAAGCCCATAACGATGAGGATCACGGCAAGCGCCATGATCTGGCCGAGCTCGACGCCGACATTGAACGCCAGCAGGTTGGCAAGCAGCCCGTCCGAAGCGATCTCGTAGTCGAGGATCTTGGTAGCAAGGCCGGTGCCGTGGAAAAATCCGAAGATCAGCGTCGCGGCCTTGGTGTCGGGTTGGAAACCGAACCATCGCTGGTAAGCGCCAAGATTGTCGAGCGCCTTGTAGACGACCGAGAGGCCGATGATGGCATCGATGATGTAGGCGTTGATGCCCCAGCCAAACCAGACCCCGAGAAGCATCGTGGTTGAATGGCCTAAGGCGAAAAGGCTGACATAGATAGCGACGTCCTTCATCCGGTAAAGGAAAAAGACGACGCCGAACAGAAACAGGACGTGATCGTAGCCGGTCACCATATGTTTGGCACCGAGATACATGAAGGGAACGATATTTACGCCCCAGATTTCCTGAATATAGCCCGCGTCTCCTTCGGTGACATTATGGGCGAGCGCGTTGTCCGCGCCCAGAAAGAGCACAGATAGTGTAAGGAAAGGCAGAAACGCTCTCCGGCGTATGCCGGGATCGGTCCAGCCACGTTGGACTGCAGTCATAGAATAAACTCCGCATGAGTATTGAAGATCGAATGAAACGCGCCAATGACGCGCCGTCGATCAGACGCGCGGAGGTCTTTCGATCTGGTATCTCTTTAACGTGTCCGCTGTCGTCGAACTCAGCCGCCATGCAGTTTTATAGATATCTAGCGGCTGCGGCGACAGATTGTTGCCAACGACGACCGCCTGACTGTGATCGTGGTCTACACTATCGTGATTGTGACCGTGTGCGGCCCAAGCCAAATCTTCTTCCAGACCGTGCGAATGACCATGATCGAAAACCTTTTCCGCGTACTCTTGAAGCACCTCGAGGATCGCTGGTGCATGAGAGGTGGTGGGCATCACGGACCAGACGAAAACAGCCGCACAGAGAAGCGTCGCGATGACGGCTGTTCCGGTTGTCCGCAAGGTTACCATTAGTTCTGCCTGTCTGCTCGTCGCTCTTGGAGTGTGAAGAAACATCATCTTGTTATATCCCCCCAGGGAGGATAAATCATTCATATGTCAGATTCCCATGTTCATGCAACCCACCCCGCCCTGATCACCCGGCTGAAACGTGCTGACGGCCATCTGCGCGCCGTGATCGGGATGATCGAGGCGGGCAGGCCATGCCTGGAAATTGTCCAGCAGATGCAGGCGGTCGAAAAGGCCATCACCAACGCAAAACGAGCGTTGATTCACGACCATATGGATCACTGCCTAGACACGGAAGACCCAGCAACAGATCGCGAGGAACTGCGTGCCATCGCCCGCTATCTCTGAGGTTCGCTATGCTCGAAATTCTATCCGACCGCACTTACCGCCATCTGTTTCTGGCTCAGGTCGTCACTCTTCTGGGAACCGGGCTCGCGACTGTAGCACTCGGGCTTCTGGCCTTTGATCTTGCGGGCGGCGGTGCTGCAATGGTGCTGGGCACCATTTTCACAATCAAGATGATAGCCTATGTGGGCATCGCTCCCGTTGCCGGGGCCTTCGCGGACAGGGTGCCGCGCCGCGCGCTGCTGGTGGCGCTTGATCTGGTGCGCGCGGGTGTTGCGCTGGCATTGCCCTTCGTGACCGAGGTCTGGCAAGTCTATGTCCTGATCTTCCTGCTGCAGTCGGCCTCTGCTGCATTTACGCCGACATTTCAGGCAACGATTCCTGACGTTTTGCCCGACGAGGCGCAGTATACCCGCGCGCTATCGCTGTCCCGGCTTGCCTATGATCTGGAAAATATCGTCAGCCCGACCCTCGCCGCGCTCTTGTTGGCAGTGATGTCCTACGACGCGCTGTTCTTTGGCACAGTAGCTGGTTTTGCCGTCTCGGCGCTCCTGGTTGTCTCGGTGCTGCTGCCCGCCCCCCGCCCATCCGGGCCGCGTGGTGTCTATGATCGCTCAACGCGCGGGATCCGCATCTTTTTGGCGACCCCACGCCTGCGAGGACTTCTGGCACTGAACCTCGCTGCGGCTGCCGCAGGTGCGATGGTGCTGGTCAATACGGTTGTTTTGGTGCGCGGAGAGCTCGGTTTGTCCGAGAGTGCGCTGGCCTGGACCATGTTTGCTTTCGGCGCGGGCTCCATGATGGCAGCGCTGGCGCTCCCGCTCGTGCTGGATAAACTGCCTAACCGGCCCGTAATGCTCGCCGGTGCGTTGTTGATGGTGGCGTCTCTGCTGGGGCTGGGGGTGTCGGTCATGGTGGCGGGACTTGGTTGGACCGTTCTGCTTTTGGCTTGGCTGCTGGTAGGGCTGGGGTATTCCGCCGTCTTGACGCCTTCGGGCCGGTTACTGCGCCGTTCCGCCCATGCAGGGGACCGCCCCGCGCTGTTCGCGGCACAGTTCGCGCTGTCCCACGCCTGTTGGTTGGTGACTTATCCGCTGTCCGGCTGGCTGCTGACGGTCTACGGCATTTTTCCGGCGCTGATCGGACTGGTGTCTCTCGCAATCAGCGGAGTGCTCCTTGCCTTGCATATCTGGCCCGCGAACGACCCTGTGGAAACAGAGCATACTCACGACAACCTGCCGCTTGATCATCCCCATCTGCGAGGGCATCGCAGGCATAGCCACGCCCTGATCATTGACGAGAGCCATCCCCGCTGGGCTACTCATTTCTGAAACGGCGAACGACCCTACGACGGACCGCTGACAGTTCTGGCGGCGTTCAAACGGATATTCGTGCGCCGTGCGGCATTGGACAACACGGGTTTTAACCGGATATTAGCTGCAGTCTGCGTCAACGGCCGCTATTGGGATGTACCGAGGAGAACTGCCAAAATGTCATGACGGTCCCTGGTATTGGCCGATGATTTCCACGGCGATAGTCGCGGCCGTAGGTGAAGGCGAGGCCTTCGATCGAGGTTGTGACTTTGAAGCCTGGGTCGGCCTCGTTCCCCGACAATACAGCACCGGTGGACGAACGATCTTGGGGCGGATCTCAAAACGAGGAAGTCGATATCTACGGATGCTTTTCGCCCAAGCAGCAAAAGTCATCATGATGCGGCCACATCGATGGCCCGACTTTAGCTTTGGCCAGTGGCTAATAAGTGCGTCAGAACGCATACATCGAAAAAAGGCAGCCATCGCCCTCGCAAATAAACTGGCGCGCATGGACTGGAGCATTTTGAGACATAAAACTGCGCGTGCGTAACCCCAACAAGGCCACGACCCGCGTGTCGATCAACAGGCCGGATACATATGAGCGACTTCCGAGAATATGCCAGAAATCATTTGCGAACAGCAGCCAGTTCATACATCGGGCCGTTCGCGAAACACTACAAACTCCACTTCCTTCGCACAACTGCCATTCATTCTGGTCGCAACGAAAGTCGGTTCGCCGCCAAGTGGTGTCGGACTACACCGTGAGACACCTAAAAATACCATTTCCGCCAATGCATGAGGAAGGCCGTCCGAGAAGCGATGTGTATGAGTTGCCGACTCCAATGCGAAGCAATTCTTCACCCGTGCAATGTAAGATAAATTTGTAGATGCTTTTTGTATCTGATGCATTCCGACTAACTAATGTTATGCATTATGGCTTTGACGATATGACCGCCGGAGGCGAAACATCCTTCCGTCCAATCGCTCTGACAAAAGCACGGACGGGAGGTGGCTCAGGCCTGTCTGGGCCACTTCTCCAGACCGTACGTTCGTCTATCGTGCAGCATCTAGGATCGGCGCAGCGGGACTTAGCCACTGAATTTGTTCAATCAGCGGCTTCTTCCCACTGTTGTTGCCTACTTTATAAATTCTGAATTTTTGCTTCGTTTTCAAGCCGCTTTTTTTCTTGATACTCATACAAGAACTTGGAGCTTAGCATGCGTGCATTGTTAATTTTGGGGCGGAAATAGAAATAGTGCAGTACCGCCCAGCAGATGGACATACCAAGCGAAAGAATGATGCAGACAGCTGTAGGTCTCATTCCTAACTCTATGGAGATTGGCAGAAAAATGTGATTGGCGACAAATAGCAATGTAACCGTCAGAACTGCAAATCCTCCAGTTAAGATCAATGTGCATTCTGAACTGATATTTCTTCGCGCGATTTTCTCAATTCGTGATCTGTCATGTCTAGAATGTGCTGTTAGGTCTTCTTTCATTATGAACTTTCCTCCGACGCCAATGGAGCAAATTTACTTGAAAAGCTCAAGGTGACCTGCTCCCTCGTTGCATGTTAGGAATCGTTGCCGCCATTCGATGTGGATTGCACCAAGGTCCCTATTGAGCCGAATATCGACACATCGGTGAAATCACGACGTGGTTGTAAGCCTTAAGGCGACGCAGTTCGATAGGTTGAAAAGGACGATGAGCGGCAGTCACGGAAACTTCTGATTAGGTTTTCTTAACGACGCTAATGCGACAAGGCAGAAGTGACCACAAGCTGGCTTGTTTTGGCAATTAGATCTTTCGACCGGCGTTTTCCCAATAGGGCGCGCGCAATCTTGGCTTGAAAATCTTGCCGCTGTCCTCCCGTGGGAGAGCCGTGTGAAAATCGATGGTATGGGGGTGTTTGAAGCGGGCGAGTTTGCCCTCCAGAAAGCTGAGAACATCTTGCGTAGTGGGATTACTGCCCTCGGATACTTCCACGGCGGCCACGACCCGTTCGCCAAATTCAGCGTCTGGTGCGCCAAAGACTGCAACGTCACGAATGAACGGTGCGCGCATCAAGATCGCCTCGATCTCGGCGGGGAAGATGTTGGCACCCCCCGAAATGATCATGTCTTTCTTTCGATCCGTTATGAATAAATAACCATCTTCGTCCAACCACCCCAAGTCCCCTACTGAAAAGTGACCATGCTTTTCAGACGCTTGTCGGCTTTTGGAGTCATTGGAATAGTTAAAGTCGCCAAAGGCATCCATTCTCGCATGGATTTCGCCCACTTCGCCTGCTGGCAGTTTTTCACCGACTTCATCGAGGATAAGGACACTACACCCCATCTGCGGCTTTCCGACTGTACCGGGCTTTGCAAGCGCGTCCTTGGACGATGCCATTGTCATAAAACCGATCTCTGTGGCGCCGTAACTTTCCCAAAAAACAGGCCCCCACCAATCAATCAAAGCCATCTTCAAATCATTGGGCCACGGTGATCCGGTTGAGACGCAGAATTCGACCGAGGACACATCGTAGCGAGCCTTCACGTCCTCGGGCAGTTTCAATAATCGGCTCATCATTGTGGGGACCAAATAGATGTGTGATATCTTTTGCGCTTGGATTGTTGCCAAGAATGTCTCTGGTTCGAACTTTGGCGCTACAAAGGTCGACACGCCTTTCGACACTAGGGCTGCGTTTGTGAGCGTGGAAGGCGCCGAGTGATAAATGGGTGCCGCCGTGAAATAGCGCGCGCCCGGTTTGAAGCGCATCATTTCTTTGCCAACGCGGGCGAGAACATCTTCAAAATTTGACGTCGGGCCGCCCCCAAGCCGACGCACCCCTTTAGGGGCCCCAGTCGAGCCAGACGTATAACGCAGCAACGGGCGCATCAATTCGCGCTGGCTCAATGGGTCCTGCGCAAGCACCAGATCGCCCCATTCCGGGATTTCAGGACTCGCCTGTGCTGCCCCGGGACTAATGTCGTAAGCCTTGCACATTGCAGCACCGGGGGTGACCCCGATCACCTTGCGTCCAACAAGGGCAGGTTTCAGCGCCTCAATCAGATCGCGATGAATGACGACAATATCTGCACCACTGTCGTCGCAAATCGCGGCGACCTCTTGTGCTGCTGCGTGCCAGTTCAGCGCGACAATGACCGTTCCGGCTTGTGCGGCAGAACGCATGATTTCAAGATGGGTCAAATCATTGCGCATGATGACGGCAACAGGCACATCTTTCCCGCCTCCGATTGCGCACAGGGCGCTGGCCCCTTTGGCGGCGTTTGACTCCAATTCATGACGCGAGATTTGTGCGTCAAAGTCTGCGACCTTGGTGTTTGTCATGGCCCTGCCCTCGCTTGCTTGCTGGAAGGTTTTGTAGGACGCCGCCGACCACCGCGATAGAGTTAGGCAATATTACGCCACGTAAACCGAGTCGGCAGCACCTGCTCATTGACTCTAAGCCTGCTGCTATCGTCAGCTTAAAGTCATTGTTGGATTTGCCAGAAGACGAAACCAACTTTCAACAGGGAGGAATTTAAATGCGTTTAATTCTATTGGCGACAGCCGTCTGCCTTTCTTCAGGGCCATTGGTCGCGCAAGAAGCGGATCTGCCTAAACAATTAACTTGGACCGCTTATGGAACTGGATCAGCTGGATACAACCAGTCCGTCGCGATTGGTGCTGCATTGCAAGAAGCCAATGGCGTGAATTTGCGTGTGTTGCCAGGCAAGAATGACATCGCCCGAACGGAACCATTACGCCAAGGCAAAGTACAGTTTTCGGCAAACGGGGTGGGAGGCTCGTTTATGGCGCAGGAAGGTGTGTTCCAATTCGGTGCTAAAAACTGGGGGCCACAGCCTGTGCGCGTTCTCGCCGCCAACAATGGCGGTACAGTGGGACTGTCTTTGGCGGTTGCAGCCGAAGCATGCGAAAAAGCAGGTAAACCCGGCTGCGAAGGATTTACCTATGCCGACCTTAAAGGCATGCGTGTCGCCTGGGTAAAAGGTGCACCCGCGTTGAACGTGAACAATGGCGCATATCTTGCCTATGGCGGGTTAACTTGGGACGATGTGGAAAAGGTTGAGTTCGGTGGGTTCGGTGACAGCTGGGCCGGTATGATCGACGGCAGCGTAGATGCCGCGTTTGCGTCAACCAATTCGGGACGTGCGTATGAAGCGGCCTCTAGTCCGCGCGGTGTCTATTGGCCACCGATTGACGCCAACAACGCCGAAGGCATCGCTCGCATGCAAGCGATTGCTCCGTTTTTCACACCGATGATGGCAAAAGTCGGAGCAACGATTGATGGTACGGATGGTTCGCCGACGGCTGGTTATGCGTATCCGGTTTTGATGACCTACGCGGTCCAAGACGAAGACCTGACCTATAACATGACCAAAGCTATGGACGTCTTTTTTGACGACTACAAAGGCAACGCACCAGGCATAAACGGTTGGGCGCGTGATAAGCAGAACTTCCTGTGGGTTGCACCCTACCATGAAGGTGCGATCCGTTATTACACCGAGATTGGTGTCTGGAGTGACGCGGCACAGGCGCACAACGACAACCTGATCGCGCGTCAGGCGGCCCTGATGGCTGCTTGGGAAGAACTCAAGGCTGAAGCACCTGACAATTGGGAAAAAGCCTGGGAAGAAAAACGCCGTTCTGCACTTGAAGCAGGTGGTTTTGCCGTCGTCTTTTGAACCGGACAATCTGCAAGACAGGTAGGCGTTCGCGCCTACCTGCATCCGTTCGCCCGATCCTAGGCCAAGACCGCGGGATAGAGCCAAAAACAACGAGAACAAAATGACAGAGCAAAACAACACGAATGATCGTGGCAATTCTGCAATTGAGGCTGAACGCAAATCGGAGCGACTGACTTTTGATGGTCCTGCACGCTGGATGATCATTGTCTTTACATTGGTCGCCATCGGCGTTGCCATCAACCAGCTATTCAATTTACGACTTGGCGGGTATTCTCTGCTTGAAGGGATGTATCTATATGTTCTGGCAGGGCTTTTCCTGAGCCTCACCTTCATTACCTTTCGTGCAAAGGGGCCTCCCTCTGCTCATGTACCGTGGTATGATTGGCTTTTGGCTATCGCAACACTTGTGGTGGTCGGGTTCTTTGCGGTGACGGCCGGAGACAGCCTTGATGGCGGTTGGGAATATGCAGCGCCTCCTATGGCTGTCTGGGCATCGATTGCGCTTTATGTCTTGATCCTAGAGGGAACACGGCGCGCAGGCGGACTGGTCTTGTTTGCCATCGTATTTGTGTTTTCGCTGTACCCGACGTTCGCAGAACATGTCCCTGATCCCTTAAACGGCTTTACCCAACCTTTCACGGATGTTGTCCCATACTTCATGATTTCATCTGAGGCATCGTTCGGGATCCCGATGCGTGCCTTTGGGAACCTTGTGATCGGGTTCATCCTATTTGGCGCGGTGTTACAATTCACCGGTGGTGGCAAGTTCTTCAATAATCTTGCAATGGCTCTTGTTGGTGGATACCGCGGTGGGGCGGCCAAAGTTTCGATCTTTGCATCGGGTTTCATGGGGTCGATGTCCGGATCGGTCATATCAAATGTGCTGACCACTGGCGCAGTGTCTATCCCCGCAATGAAAAAGACAGGTTTCTCCGCGCGCTATGCCGCTGCAACCGAAGCCTGCGCGTCCACGGGTGGGGTTTTGATGCCACCCATCATGGGGGCCACAGCCTTTGTTATCGCGTCATGGCTCAGTCGTCCGTATGTGGAAATCATGCTTGCTGCTGCGATACCGTCGTTGCTGTATTTCTTCGGGCTGTTTGTGCAGGTCGATGCGTATTCTGCGCGACGCGGCCTCAAGGGCTTGGCAAAAGTAGACCGGCCCGCCGTGATGAAGACGCTTCGCGAGGGCTGGCTTTATATCGCAGTGTTCGGGCTGTTGATTTTCCTAATGGTGGCGTTCCGTTGGGAGAAGACTGCCCCGTTTTACGCGGTCACATTGCTGCTGTTGGTCAACCAGTTCAACAAAAACGACCGTGTATCGTGGCAGGGATTTCTGAACATTATCGTGTCTGTCGGGCGCACATTGTCCGAACTTGTCGCTGTATTGTTGGGCATCGGAATGATTGTGGGCGCGTTTCAGGCGACTGGTCTGACGGGGCCACTTGCCAATGAACTGGTACATATGGCGGGTAACTCTTTGCCGATGCTGCTGTTGATGGGGGCCGTGACCTCCTTTATCTTTGGCATGGGGATGACCGTCACGGCCTGCTATATCTTTCTGGCTGTGGTGCTGGCTCCGGCTCTTGTGCAGGCGGGGCTCAATGAACTGGCTGTGCACCTGTTCATCTTGTATTGGGGCATGGTCAGTTTTATCACGCCTCCCGTTGCCTTGGGTGCATTCGCTGCCGCCTCTATGGCTAAGGCAAACCCTTTCAAAACGGGTTTTGAAGCAATGAAACTGGGCGGTGTGATATACGTGATCCCGTTCTTCTTTGTCCTCAATCCAGCACTAATCGGCCAAGGTCCCCCCCTAGAGGTCGTAATCGTTCTGGTCTGTGCATTGATCGGTGTGTGGTTTATTTCCGCCGCCTTGCAAGGGTTCGTCAGTTTTGTGGGCCCTCTAAACTCCAGCTCTGTTTCTGCTGCGATGCGCGTGGCATTGTTCGTCGCAGGCCTGCTGGTAGCGGCCCCTGTTGGTGGCGTTTTTGGGCTAAGCCATGCGGCCTTAACAGTCGTAGGTTTCGCCATCGCATTGCCTCCGCTGATCGCCTCCTGGCGTGCTGGGCAGGTACAAAAAGATGAACAAGAGGCAACGATCGCTTAAATCAAACGCAGAACCGGAACACTGCCTTACTGATGTAGTCGTTCAGGTTGCGCGTTTGGTCGGGTGCAGTTTCATGATTAACCTTAAACGGGAAATATCGGCGATGTCATAAGTCTACTTGGATTAAGTAGGGCGACGGCATCGCCAGACCTGTCTCTATGGCCGCTTCAAGCGTTTCACAATCGGTCACGCGGCAGGCCTCGACCCCCATTGATTTCGCCATCTCTACCCACTGCAAATCGGGACGATCCAAGGACAGCATATCAATTGCACGGGGACCCGGATTTTGCACACCCACGTTCGTCAGTTCACCGCGCAGAATCCTATAGCTGCGGTTGGCAAAGATCAGGATCGTGACATCAAGGTTTTCGCGCGCCATGCTCCAAAGTGCTTGGATCGTGTACATGGCCGAACCGTCCCCAGTCAAAGCCATGACCTTTCGATCCGGGCAAGCAACAGCGGCTCCGACGGCAACAGGCAGACAATATCCAATCGAGCCGCCACAATTGTTAAGCCAAGTATGTTTGGCAGCACCCTTTGTGGCAGGCGAAAAGGCGCGTCCGGTCGTTACGGATTCATCGACCACAATGGCGTCTTCGGGGATCGTTCGGGCGATGACAGCGGCAAGGTTTTCCAGATTGATAGGCCCGTGCTGGGGCTGTGGAACGTCTGGTGTGGCGACATGTGCGGGTTGTGTCGCTGTAGCGCCCGTTGTTTCGCATAGGGCTTCAAGGGCTGACGTGAGGTCCGCATCGGCCTTTGCAAGCGTGATGATGTCCGCCCCTTCACGGGTGAGTATTGCTGGCTTGCCCGGATAAGCAAAAAAGCCGATGGGCGCACGGGCCCCAATCAACACGATGCGTTTATAGGGTTCCAGCACTTCTAGCGCGATGTCGATCGGGTAAGGCACACGGCCAACCGAGACGCGGCCCGCGCCGCGCTCAAGACGCGCGTTTGACCATTCCGAAAGCAAATGGCATCCGGTCTTTGCGGCGATACGACCGGCCATCTCCAAATTGCTTTCGCTCAGGGCTGCACCGCCAAGCAGCAGCAGACATTCTGGACCATCCAACGCCTCTGCAGCGTCGGCCAGCATGCCGCTGTCGAAAGGCGCTGGCATTGCAGGTTCATGGGCAGCATGTGTTACGCCGCCTTCATCCCAAGCCGTGTCACTCGGCAGAACCAACGTGGCGACTTGGCCAGGTGCGACACGTGCGGCCTGCACAGCCTCTGCTGCATCTTTGCCAACCGTCGGAGCACCTTTAGTGGTGCGCACCCAATGCGATACCGGTCGCGCGATCCCTTCGATATCAGAAGTAAGCGGTGCATCCAGCGCGATATGTGTCGAGGCATGTTCGCCCACAATGTTTACCACGCCAGATCCCGCCTTTTTGGCGTTGTGTAGATTTGACACCCCATTTGCCAAACCAGGGCCGAGATGGAGTAAAGTCGAAGCGGGTTTTCCTGACATCCGGTAATACCCATCAGCCGCCCCTGTCGCGACACTTTCTTGCAACACCAAGACCGAGCGCATGCCGGGAATATGATCAAGAGCGGCCACAAAATGCATCTCTGACGTGCCGGGGTTGGTAAAGCAAACCTCAACCCCGTTTTCGAGCAATGTGTGCACAAGGCTTTCGGCGCCGTTCATTTCAGTATCACTCATGTGTTTTCCTTTTCGATGTCCCAATAAGGAATACGCAGTTCCTTTTTAAGGATTTTGCCAATGCTACTGCGGGGCAAACTGTCTCGTATCTCGATTGCCGAGAGGCGTTGGCTTTTGCCAAGTCTTCGGTTTGCATTTTCCAACAAGGTTTCGCTCGTTTCGATAGACCCTTCACGCAGAACCACGAGGCCCAATGGGGTTTCCCCCCAATTGTCCGAAGGCACACCAATGACCGCAGCATCTATGACATCCCGATTGCCCAGCAACACCAACTCGAGGTCATTGGCGTAGATGTTAAGCCCGCCAGAGATGATCATGTCTTTCTTACGATCCGAAAGCACTAAAAACCCGTCCTCGTCAAACCACCCCATGTCACCAGATCGAAAATAGATGTCATCCTGCGAATTGCGCCAAATATAGTCTGCCGTTAGATCGTCGCGGCCATAATATCCTGACATCATGGTCGGCCCACGCCCGCAGATCTCGCCAACAGTGCCTTGGGGAACTTCCTGACCATCCGTGTCGATCAGGCGGATGTCATTTCCAGGCGCCAACTGGCCAACAGTGTGCAGCTTGTCTGGATGATCATCGGCCACCAATACAGTCACACCGCCGCCTTCTGTCAGACCGTAGTATTCGATCAGCTTGCCAGGAAAACGGTCCAGCACGTCTTGTTTTACATCCGCGCGAAGGGGGGCAGAGGTCGAGAATTTGATCCGCATAGAGTTCAAATCGAAACTCTCAAAATCGGGAACATCCATGATGCGCTTGTATTGAACAGGCACCAATATCGTATGGGTGATCTTCTCGCGCTCTGCAATTTGCAGATAACCCCGCGCATCAAATTTGGGCATAAGATAAACGGTTGAGCCCCCAAAAAGCGTCGGAACAAAGGACACAATCGTGGTGTTGGAATAAAGCGGAGTCGAGATCAACGTACGCGCATTATCATCATAGCCATTGGGCGACACCCGATCCATCTGCGCGGCGCGCATTTGGTGGTTGTGGATGATACCTTTGGGTGTTCCTGTGGTCCCGGAAGAATAGATCAGGTTGAACGGGTCGCTCATCTTAATCGGAACCATCGGGTCCGTCGTTGCAGCCTGCGCCATAGCCGTTTCGTAGCTTTCGAAATCTGCATGCTCGAAATCAATCGCAAAGCGCTTGATCGGCAGTTCCGTGACAAAATCCGCCACTAGATGCAGGTATTGCGATGCCACAAATATCGCAGATGCCCCGCAATCCGAGAGCATCTTTTGCAAGGCCTCGGGCGAGGCCATCGAAGACAACGGCGTAAAGCACGCCCCTGCCCGCAGAACACCCATAAACAGCTCTGCATAAGGTATGGAGTTGGGAGAGATGATCGCAATATGATCGCCTTTCCCCAGCCCCAGATTCCCCAATAGGTTCGCAACGCGATTGATCCGCGTATCGAATGCACCCCAATCCAATTGCGACCCTTCACAGACTAAGGCCAACCGATCCGGATGTGCTTTGGCATTGGCGCGGATACGCGAAACAACAGTCTCGCTTTGAGGGTTCAGAACCGCTGGGGGATTTATCGGTATCATGTCTAACCAAGTATTTTGGAATCTGTCGAAAAGCAGCATCGCGACGCAATCAACGTTTGGCAATTCCAATGCAGGAAAGACCTTGGGTCACTTTTCAAGCTGATCGCGCAGGAGAATAGTTTGAACGGTGTTACCTCAAGAATTAAAGCAATCCCCCCGAAAATTAGTCATGAGACCTTAACGACATGTCCGCTATAGGCCCTTCCAACCGAAAAGGCCTTTGCCGATTCTAGCGCCCGTGCGTGCGGGAATAGCCATTGCGCGGCGCGGGTTTCCACCCCTCAAGCGTCCCTTCGGCTGGCCTGAACACCTGCACCTTTAATGGATAGCAGGCGGCCGTGTCGCTGGAATGCTGGGCGGAACAATCCCCGCCCGGACAGGCAGACAAACCACCAATCAAATCGGTTTCCGCAAAGAATTCGAAATAGTCGCCAGGGCGCACCGGACTGGCCTTCATGAAATACTGCTTGGTGTCCGGCATGAACCCTGTAGCCATGAACACGTTGCACACATCATGCACCAGCAGCTCAGCCTCTTGCACAGGAAGCGCTGTAAAATCTGCCAGCGCGCGGCTTAGGTTGGAATGGCAACAATAATGATAATCCACCCCGTTCAGGATGTGGTTCGTGTAGGGATCGCAGCGGGTGCCAATCACATCATGCACCGACCCGCCGTATTCGTCCCAGCCGTACCAGTCGAGCGTGTCGTCCGTCACAGTTGCCAGTGGCCGCACGGTTGGAATCGTGGACCAGAGCCGATCCCCTGTCGAAACATGGGTTCCGTGTAAGGCACGGGTTTTGCCAGAATAAAACCGTTCTGACAGATCGTCACGATGCCAGAGGTTCAGATCCCCGACCTGTGGACCCTCAACGCTGACGATTCGGCAGAAGTGACTCGCTGGCAGGCTCCAGCAGCGGGCATCGCGTGCGGGGACCAACAGCTCGTCTACTTTCTCCATGCCCTCTCTTGCAGCCGTGTACAGCGCCATATCGGGGCGCGGCAGACTGTCGATCGGGTAGCAGACGGTGGGGGGGATTGCGCGCCGGTCGTCGGCATCATCGGGGGCGGGGTGTTGTGCGGGATATTTCATCCCGCGGAGTTTGATCCGCTTGCCCGTGAACTGTCAATCTGTGGATTGAAAAGATCGGGGCGGACCAGCGCCCGCCCCGATTCTGTTATTTGGAAACCGCAGCCGCTTGGGACGCCGCCGCTTTAATTTCCTCGGCAATCTCCATCGCCTCGTCCGGATCGAAATCGAGCGGAATTTCTACTCCGTTGCCTTCGATGAACAAGCGCACCATACCGTCTGTGGTTGGTCCGATCTGCAAATTGGCCTCTAAATCGCGTTCTGTATTGATACCCATGTCACACTCCTGATGATTGATCTGGCGCTATCTGAAATTCCATGCATTTTCAAGCCAGATCAGTCTTGCAATTCCCTCGGGCTAAGTTTAAACGCAGCCCCAGTGCCGGCGTAGCTCAGTAGGTTAGAGCGCTTGATTGTGGATCAAGAGGCCCCCCGTTCGAGCCGGGGCGCTGGTACCATCCCCCCTTCTATTGTATCAATCTGCGGGAAACGGCAGCCAGCCCCCGACAGATCTGGGCGCGCAGCCCTTCTGGCGTGACAGACTGGCAACCAAGATCGCGCTTGGGTTAACGGTTGGATAAATTCCACTGGTGCAAGGCCCGCCAGACAGGCGCCCCTGCCCCAGTCACGCGGCCATTTGCTCAAGTTTAGGGAGATACACGAAAAACGTCGTCCCCGTGCCGACTTCGCTTTTCAGGCCCAATGTCCCGCCGTGATGCTGCACAATCTTTTTTGTAATCGCGAGCCCGAGCCCCGTGCCAACCCGTTTCTTGCCATCTGCGGGCTTGGCCTGCGAAAAGCTTTCAAACAGGCGCGTCTGATCTTCGGGTTTGATTCCCGGTCCTACGTCTGCGACAGAAATACACCAATTCTTCACATCATCATGCAAAGCAATCTCCACCGTGCTGCCTTTGGGAGAGAATTTCACCGCATTGGACATCAGATTCGACATGACCTGAATCATCCTGTCCCGATCACACACGGCAAGTGCCTCGTCCCCGTTGGGAACATAATTGAACCGTACGCCGTGCTGGTCCCCATAGCCTTTGTTGACCTCAATCGATTCTTCCAGCAGCGCATTCAGGCTGTTGGTTTTGCGATCATACTCCATCTTTCCAGAATGGATTTTTTCCATATCAAGGATGTCGTTTACGATGAACATCAGGCGGTCACAGTTGCGCAGCGCTATGGCGACCAGTGATTTCGAACTGTCGTTCAACGATTCAGCAGCCTGCGCTTCAAGCAGTTGCAACGATCCTTTGATCGAAGTGATCGGGGTGCGGAGTTCATGGCTGACAACCGAAACAGAGGACATCTTCGCCTTATCAATGGCCATCCGGTCCGTAATATCCCGCGCCACTGAAACGAACACGGTGGACCCGTCAAGTTGTTCCAGCAGGCTGGTGTGAACCTCGACATAACCCTTGGTCTGTTTCACCGCGATCACGACCGAACCCTTGCTCCCATCCAGCAGCGGCTGGGTGTGGGCACGAAAAGCCATTTCGTCAAACCCTGCATCTGTGTCCATCACACGCTTTGTCGTGCTCTCTTCAGCGGTCCAGTCACACCGCTCCAGCGCCCGTTCGTTCATGTAGACAATGTCCAAGGTCTCTGAATCGAAAATATAAACTTCGTCGTGCAACTTGCTAAGGATGGCGTTGGTGCGCTTGGTTTCTTCCGCCTTGCGCAGGTCGGTTATATCGTGGCGGATCGACACATTGCCGATGTGGGTGCCCTTGTCATCAAACTGTGGCACGATGGTCGCGCGGTAATAGCGGATCTCACCTGATTTTGTACGCGCAGCGTGACGCCCTTCCCAGCTACGCCCTTCGGACGTTGCCTTAAGGATATCCTCAAAGACAGATTTATCGCCCAGATTGGCGTGGATCAAATCCATCTTCTTCCCCAATGCCTCGTATTTGGTAAACCCGAATTCTTTCAAGAACTTATCGTTAACGGACAGGATGGTCGCATCCGGCTGGGTTACGGTGACAATGCTGTGCAAATCCATCGCAGACTGAACGAAAGAAATCTCCCGATCACGGTCCATAAGCTGCCGTCGTTGGGCGTTGATGTGCCACTGATAGGCGATCACCAAACCAAACAACAACACCACAGCAACCAGTCCAAGCGCGGTCGCCATGTCGTTGAGCGAGACCATCTTGGACAGCAATCCAACACGGTAAAGCACGAAAGCGATGCCACAGACCAGCACGGCCACAGCAACTACAAAATTACCGGCTTTCGCCTTTTTATTGTACTCTGAAACGCTCATACGGCTTCACCCTCCTTCGTGCTCTCACCCCCTAAAGAGAACACGCGCCTTGTTAACAATAGAAACTACTTCGCGATATTGTCATAATTAGGGAAACAATCGGGGTCAGGTGCGTGACACTGAAAATTTTAGTGGCAATTTCGCACCGCTCCGTCAGGCCACCCTTCTTTCTTCCACAGCGACTTGTTTTTGCTGGGCTGTGCGGGGTAGCTCCAATGTCACCAGCTTCCCCCTAACCCCATCTATTTCAACCGTAATCCCCGCCCCCATACTCTGGGGATTTGGCACGTTAGAATCAGGATCTTCGGCTTTGATAAAATCCACCAGATCCGATTGGAAATCACTAGAGGTCAACGGTGTCCCGTCCAGATTGGTGAGCACCTGATTGCCTGTGTCACGCACCTCAATGAGAACTTTATCCCCTTTGGGATACACAGAAACCTTAACAGCCCCTTTATCAGTCGTCTGAATGGCGTTTTTGACCATCCGGCTGAGCGAGCGATCCACATAAACCGGATCGGCATGGATATTGGTCTCTTCGATCACAACCGAAAACTCCAGCCCCTTGCCTGACGCCTCGCTCCGGAACCGTTCAGCAATCGGACCAACCAGTTGACCGGCACGGAAATCTTTGCCCTCACCGGTAAATTCGTCTCTGCTTTTCTGGGTGAACTCCAGCAATTTGTTGATCAGAGTATGCAGATGCTCCCCCGCAGCAGAAATCCGCTGCGCATGGGATTTGACTTCATCTGTGACCGTATTAACCTGCAATAATGCTTCTCGGGACGCCTGCCCTTGCAATGCAGAGACAGATTTTAAATGCATAGGGTTTTCCAGAAAAGCGTTGTATCCCAGCAGGATGCTAAGCGGAGTCTTCAGTTCATGGCTAACCGCATCCATAAACCGCGTCTTGGCAATTTCCGAAACCTCGGCAGCCTCTTTCGCTTTGATAATTTCGGTAACATCCATCGTAAACACGATAAGGCATCCGTCATCCACCCGCTTGGTAAAGACTTTCAACCACCGCCCCCCCGGATACCGTGCATGCTGCACCGCAGTGGTTTCCTGACGCATCTTAACCCGCTCCTGAATCCACGCCTCGTCCTTTACAGCATCATCGGTGAACCGGTTTTCGGCCACCGCAATTCGCACCAGCTGTTCGAAAGTCGGCTTTTGAGCCAACATCTCAGGGGTGAGGTTGTTGTCGCTCATGTAGCGGGAATTGCACTGGATCAGCCGGTCTTCCGGATCGTATAAAGCAAACCCCTGATCGCCGGCCTCCAAAGCATTGCGCATGCGCACCTCGGCAAGCTTACGCCCACTACGCAACGTGACAATCAGAAGGAACAGTGCCAGAGTTACACAAAAGGCCACGCCGAAATACATCAGGTTCCGCGCGAATTTCTGGGAAACAATGGGCCATCCTTCTGGCGGCTGCACCACAATTTGCCACAGACCTGACGGGACGGGCACATCCAGGACAACTGCGTTGCGATCAAACAACCTCTGATCACCTGCAATTGCATCATAAGTTGACTGAATTTTCGCATTTTCGCTGACGCGGCGGATCGCCATTGTGTGAGGTGTCGTCGTGCCGGAATGAGTTTCGTGGATAAGGCTAATAAATTTGGCCGTATCCATCACAACCGAGATAATCCCCCAATTTGTCGCGATCACCCCCGCATCGCCTGGCACTTCGATGGAGGTTCTCAGGATAAACCCCTGCCCACCCTGAATAAGGTCGAGAGGGCCGTCCAAGATCGGTTCACGCGACACCAACGCCCGTCGGGCCGCTGCATATTGCGCACCATTCTGCCGGTAATTTAAACCGATCACTGACGCATTTTCCTCGACAGGATGGACGTATTTGACAATCAGGTCGGGCGCTACAGCGACGTTTATCACGCTTGAACCCCTGTCTGTCAGCTTCCTCGCGATAGTTGAGAGACGTTCCTGATCGAATGTTTCCGGCTCTATTTCGATCGCTAGCCCCACCGCATTGGCCAAAAGCACCACTTGGTTCAGCTCGGTTTCGACCTTAACACGCATGGACTCTGCGATATCCCGCATCTCTGCGCGCAGTTCCTCTTTCTCTTTTTGCAAATTGAAAACTTCGTTGGCATATATAACACCACCAAAGCCGATCAACAGAATTGCCGCCTGCAGCAAACTCGCTTTTTTAACTGCACGGACACTATGTTTCATACCCATCATGAAAACTTGCGCCTATTTTTTCTTTATGTATGTACGCTCAAACCTTTTACACGCTAAGGTTATTTTCCGGCAGCCTGCCAATCCGCGCATGAATCACAGAATTGGTTGCAATTATGCTACATCCACAACTTCTGCTTGCATTTCAAAATGAAACGCGGCATCAGAATAATTTAGATGGGTAGTGTTATGACCAAATTAAAACGTGTCTTGCACGTAGAAGATGACGAGGACATTCAGGAAATCACCAAAATGGCTCTCGAGGTCGTTGGTGGTATGGAACTCGCTCAATATCTTGACGGACACGAAGCCCTTGAACGCATTAGGGAATTTAACCCCGACCTGATCCTTTTGGATCAGATGATGCCTACGATGACGGGCGATGAGGTCTTGGCCCACATCCGTAAAATGCCCGAATTTGCCAATACCCCTGCCGTGTTTATGACAGCGCAGTCCAGCGAAGCGTCCAGCCAGTTGATGGAGAAAACCGATGCTCTGGACGTTATTCCAAAACCGTTCAATCCTATGACGTTATCCAGCCAATTGAACGCAATCTGGGAAGCCGCCACAGGGAACGCCTGAACGGCCTGCCGGTACAACGTATCAAACTTGCGCAAATAAAGACCCCAGCACTACTGCGCGAGTGTGATTGCGCGCGTCCCGGAGTCTGATCGATAGGTTTTCGGCGTTGAACGATTGTCCAAAGTCACCAGATTGCTGCGTTAGGCGTTAAGACCGGCCAATACACCCTTGATAGCATCTTGCAGTTCTGGATCTGGAGTCATCCCCTCATCACGGCCATCGAACCGGCGTGTTGCAGGTGTTGGCGCACCAAAATCGGATTCGGTTTTTTGACGTTCGTGCCAAACTTGCGGACGCAATTTGTCGGCCAGCACGAAGCGGCGGTCGGACGAGATGGCACTGGGTTTGATAGCTTTCATCATTTTACTCTCACACTCTCTTAAGCGACGGTTCGAAAGAACCAGAGAACCGTCTAATTACATACACGCGCCACAGTGGCGGTTTCTTATAATTACCAAAAATCCCGAAGCCGGTGAACAAATTTCTTCCACATTTCATCGACTTGGCTGTGAAATGGGGCGATTTTAGACGAAATCAGGGAAAATTGGAGGCGTCACAGCGCTATTGAACAGAGCTACCGCTGAAGGGCCTTTCACGGGTTTTAATCACGTCACCCTATGCCAATGCCATGTCCTTATATCCCAAAGTATACAATCAAATCAAACCAATAAGAGACAGTCGTCTGTGCATCATCCAAAGGCACAAAGCCTTCGACAGCTTGGCAAATTACAACACCGCGCAGCCGATATCTGGCACCTTCATTCTGATTATGCAACCTATGGAAACACTGCGTTTCGGGCGGCCCATTCGCCGTATTTGAGCCGCATTTCGTGCAGGAGCAGACAGTTTTTAGGCCAAATCCCCACTGGTTTCCCCTACGTCGCCCCCGATTCTCAGCAGAAATGCCAAGGAATGTGACCTGAATGAGGCACCTTCCTACATAAGGTGGAAAACCCCGCGACCTTTGTCTTTTGACGTGTAGAGCGCGCGGTCCGCAGTCGCCAGTATTTCTTCGGGAGACCGCTTTGATCCAGCTGAAACGATCGTCGCCCCGACACTTGCACCGATACGGCAGGCCACATCCCCGAACTGGAAGGGTTGCCGCAAATCGTCAATCAGGCGTTCTGCGACGACCCTGACTGTTTCGGCCGTTCCGTAATCTGACATTATGATGACGAACTCGTCTCCCCCCACACGCGCCACTAAATCCGACGCGCGCATCTGACGGCGCAGTCTGCATGCTGTCTCATGCAACACTCTGTCCCCTGCCGCATGACCCTGCGTATCATTTACTGCTTTGAAGTGATCCAGATCGATCTGCATCAGCGCGAACCCCTTGCCCCTGCTGCGACGCAACAACCGTTTCATGTGGCTTTCAAGCGCGCGGCGGTTGGCAAGTCCGGTCAACGCATCGGTGTAAGCCTTCTCTTCGGCCTGGACCTTTGCTCCCTGCAGTTTCTGGCTTTGGGTTTTGTGCTGTTGGTATACGAACGATTGCACCTCCATCATGTAGATCATGTCCACGGTTGGGTCCGCCGGAGAGAAATCCTTGTTCTTAAGGTTACAACGGCTGACAATATCAAGCACGCCAGCCCCGAGGGAAAGATCAATCAGCAGCGCCCCCTGCCCCAATGGAATGGCGACGGCCTTTAGCTTGGCGCAATCAAGGGTCGGCGCCGATAGGATCAGTCGTTCCCCCTTGATCGCCCGCAGCCCTGATGCGTCGGTTATTCCTGCGGGACGTCTGACCTTTAAAAGATCAAAAAACTGCGCACCGATGATCTGCTCATCTGGAAATAGTTTCTGAAAGCTCGGGCCGGCATGGGTGATGCCCCCGCCTTGATCAATCATCAGGTGAAACGGTAGCGCGGTATTCAACACGGTTCGAAGTTGGATCATATCCGGTATGGCCTTGGCAACCGTATCCACAGAAAGTTCAGGGAATGACACCACGCTCATAAGCACAGTGCCGTCGGTTTTTGCAACGCATCAGGCACCGTCAGTTGCATGAGTGATATTTCAAACCTGTCTTTATCGCATTCATGTCCTTTCGCCGGAATATGATCGATCAGGATCAGCGCGCCGTAATCATCTGCCATCCCGCGCAACAGGCCCAAAAACACCGCGCCAAACCCAAGTTTTTCGAAACTATAGTGTACTGTGAACCTGTCCCCACCGTGGTTTTCCAGTTCGAACCGAGGCACATCCAGATCCGGCAGGGCGATTTTTGCGCGGTCATGTACATCTTCAAGGGATTGTAAGAACTCGACGTAGCTTTCCCCTCCGAAGCGCAACAACTTGCGGACGGGTTTCAGGCGTTCTTCGGAAACGACAAACGTGCCGAAATCTTCCAGAAGGTCGGCGCGGTCACGGCCAAGAACGTGCGTAAGCGCGCTCAAAAGCCGCTCTGTCAGGCTATCTTCATAGGAGAGCATGGTTTCAAAGCTGAAACCGGACAGCCCCGCGTGGGTGCAGGATTCTTCCCACATATCCGCGCCAAAAATCTCGCAAACATAGATCTGCAAACCGCAGTTTATTGTGCCATGCATTGTTACACCCGCTTTTGTATTAGACCGAAAATGACGGTACAGGCGTTAACAAATCCCTAGTTTCTCGCGCAGATCACGGGGAGTAGTAAAACGGATTTTATTCAACTCTTCAAAAATCCGTTGGCGCGCCGCCTTCTTCCTTCCTGCGCGCAACGAAAGCTGCCAGCTCGGACTTGATCGCAGCATCTATCGGCGGCGGCGTGTATTCCTTTAAGATGTCCTTATAAATCCGGTGCGCGCGCGCCACTGTCCATTCTTCCCCGGCCAGCGACCAAGCCTCATAATTACGCCAATCGCTTACAATGGGACTGTAGAACGCGGTTTCATAGCGGTCCTGCGTGTGCTGCACCCCGAAATAATGTCCCTGCGGCCCGACTTCAGCAATCGCGTCGAGCGCGATATCCTCGGGGGTGGTATTGGTGATAACGGGCTCCATATAACGCTGGATCATTTGAAGAACTTCGCAATCCATGATGAATTTCTCAGGGCTTGCGATCAGCCCGCCCTCCAGCCAACCCGCTGCGTGGTATACGAAATTTGACCCTGACTGAACCGCAGCCCACAGGCTGTTCGACGTTTCCCACATCGCCTGCCCGTCCGGCACATTGGCAGTGCAAACGCCGCTGGAACGGATCGGCAACCCATAAAACCGCCCCATCTGGCCGGTCATCTGGGTGGCCCGCATGTATTCCGGCGTCCCAAAGGCCGGTGCGCCCGATTTCATATCCACATTTGATGTAAACGTCCCGATCGCCACCGGCGTTCCGGGGTTGATAAGCTGCAACAACACGATTGCCGCCAGCCCTTCCGCAATGCTGAGCGCCACTGCGCCTGACATGGTTACAGGGGCCATCGCGCCTGCCAGCGTGAAAGGCGTCACCACCACCGGCTGCCCCCGCCGTGCCATGCGCATTGCGCCGTCCAGCATCGGAAAATCATGCACCAGAGGCGAAACCGAATTGATGTTGGTATACATGCGCGGCGCGGCGTCAAATTCTTCGTGGCTCAGCCCGCCCGCGATCCGCACCATCTCCATCACGTCCTCAACACGTTCCTTGCCAAGCGAATAGGCGTGCACGACTTTATCGGTCAGCAGCAGCTTTTCCTGCACGCAATCCAAGTGCCGGACAGAGGCGTGAATATCCACAGCTTCAACCGGATAGCCCCCGGCCACATGGATGCAATTAAAATACCCAGTTAGTTTCATTAAATTCCGGAAGCTACTGAAATCACCGGTTTTCTTACCAGTCTCAAGATCCCAATAGTTCGGCGGGGAAGAGACGTTCACAAAGGTCAGGCAATTGCCGCCGATCTCTACCTTGCGGTCCGGATTGCGCGGGGTGATGGTGAATTTAGACGGCGCAAGCGCGACCTGCGCCATCACGAAATCTTCGTCCATAAACACCGTTTGCCCGTCAACCCTGCACCCTGCCCGTGACAGGATCTCAAGCGCTTCGGGGTTCAGCATTTTGATCCCGATCCGCGACAGGATATGCATGGCCCCGTTGTGGATAGCCTCCACACCCGCTGCGTCCAAAGGTTCGGTCGGGCGGTCACGGTTGCGCACAATGCGCCAGGGCATCTGCTCAATCGCATGAGGGGAGGTCCGGCGCGTGTTGCCCGCGCGTCCTCCGCTTCTGGTGCGTGCTGCCATGATGGTCTCCGGTGCTCGGTCGGCCCGAAATTGGGTCTGACACGGCTCAGACTGGCAGCAGGATGTCGGTTTCAGCGTCAGGAATACGACATTTGCTGTCGAATCCGGCGAGACATTCGTCGAAATCTGGCCTTAGATGGGACGAATCCAAGCTGGAATATGTGTTCATGCCTGACACTTTGCCCACACAAACGGATCGAATCCGTATCGGCCTGCTCCTGATTGACCAGTTTTCTTCGCTGTGTATCACCGCGATGACCGGTCCCTTCCGCTCTGCCAATCGTGAACTTGGGCGGGAAAATTTTGTTTGGGAGTTTCTGTCGGTTGATGACGCACCTGTCACGGCTTCTGACGGGCTCGCGGTGATGCCGACCCAATCCATCAAGAGCACGGCGCGGTTTGACTATTTCTTTGTCTGCGCTGGCATGGAGTCAAATCCGCCCCAACGCGCCGCATTGAACACGGCACTGCAACGGTTTTCCCGACAGTCCGAGGTGTTTGGCGCTTTGTGCATTGGCAGCTTTATGCTTGCACGGGCCGGTTTTCTGGACGGGTACCAGTTCACACTGCACTGGGAAAACCAGCCCGCCTTTGCCGAGGAATTCCCCGAACTGGAAGTCTCCCCCAACTTGTATGTGATGGATCGGGATCGTTGGACCGGATCAGGCGGGTTGTCGTCGATGGATATCGCTCTTCACATCATCGCCAGCTACAGCGGGGCTGCCGTGGCAAATGCAGTGGGCAATCAATACCAGATCGACCGGATCAGAGGGGCCTCCGTCGGGCAGCGGCCCTATTCGTTGCATCAATATGATACGCTGCCAAAGCCGATGCAGCAGGCGATTGCGGCGATGATTGCCAATATGGAATCCACCCTTCCGATTCCCATCGTGGCCAAGGCTGCGGGCAAGACCGTACGCTCGCTCGAGCGCATGTTCGTGCGCCATCTCGACACCTCTCCGGCGCGGTATTATCGCAAACTGCGTCTGGAAAAAGTGCGCCAGTTGCTGTGGCACACAAACTTGTCGATCCTTGAAATCGCACTGATGACCGGCTTTCCAAGCCCCTCCCATCTGTCGCGGCTGTATCAGGCGGAGTTCGGTTTGAAACCTTCAGTGGACCGGAAAGGTCAGGTTTCGCTGATGACCACCCAGAGCAGCTAACGCAGGACTGCTGCGATGCCTGAGATGTCTTGCAACACCACATCCGCCAGATGAGCGATGTCATCAGTTTCCGCAGGCCCGGTTAAAACACCGATATTCATCGCCACTTTAGCAGCACGGCCCGCGCCCAGATCATGGGTGGAATCCCCGACCATAGCGACCTGCGCCATCGTCAGGCCCGTTGCCGCCCCGAACGCCAACAAAGGACCCGCCCCAGGCTTCACCCCGTGCCCGCTGTCAAAACCGGCAACAAAATCGAACAGATCCGCAATACCTTCCTGCTTTAACTGCTGGTAAGCGCCCTCTTCATAGTCATTGGTCACAAGGCCAAGCGCGTAACCCTGCCCCCGCAATGCTGAAAACAGCTCTTTCAGATCACAGACGGGAACGGATGGAAGGCTGCCAAGGTGCTTCACGGCCACGGCATCCACATCCGAATCGCTAAAATCTGGCAAGAGGCTGGCCCACACACCGTTAATCTCCCCAGCGGAAGCGTTAACGATCAGACTGCCGGGCAGGAAGCTGTTATTTTCCAGATCAAAACCGACCGCATCGGCGAGCTCTTTTTTCTTTTCCGGATCGCCCTGTGACAGATCCTCCAGCACCAGATCGCACCAGATTAACCACGTTGCGCCGTAGTGAAACAGCGTGCCGTCCTTGTCAAAAACCAAACCCTTGATCGTCATACCCTGCCGCCTTTGTGTGCTTTACCTGTCCCCGCCAGCCCTAAAGGCTCCGGCGGGGGCGATCCAGCCAAGAATTGTTTCAGATTGACATTGGCAGCAAAATGATTAACACCGTTAACCATGTCACATCCATTCGACCTCCATGACGGTCTTGGCTACCGCCTGACCATTGCCGCGCGCAGCAACAACGCTGCCTTTGATTCTGATCTCTCTGATCTGGGGCTCACCCGCCAAATGTGGTGCGTGTTGGTCGCGGTCGGGGAACAGGGCATCACAACGCCGTCGGGGATTGCCGATTATATCGGGATCATCCGACCAGCGGCATCGCGCACGCTAAAACAGATGGAGAAAAACGGGCTGCTCTGGCGTGTATCCGGCACCCAAGACAAGCGCACCACCACTGTAGAGCTCACGACTGAAGGCGAGGCAAAGCTGTCCCGCTCTTTGCCACTGGCCTATGACCTGCGCGCCCATTTAGACAAAACCCTGTCTCCGCAGGAACAGGCCACTCTCACAGAACTGCTGGAAAAACTGACCGCTTCCGCAGCTTCCACCGCTTCAGGGGTTTAATCCATGACGAAACTTTTCTCCTACAAAGACCGCCCCGTTCACCTAGGCCCTTATCCGCTGGAGCGCCTGAGCCGCAGGGCCGACCAACCGGACCTGACCCGCCTGACGCCAACCCCACAGGTGCTGTTCCACAATCCCGATCCAACCTCTGTCATCAACGCGATGGGGGAGTATCAGGCGATGATGGATGCGATCCGCGAAGGGATGGTGAAAAAGGAAATCGCCACTATTCCCGATGATCTGCAGGAACGGGCCAACCACCTGAAAGCATTCGGGTATTACTGCGATGCGTCTATGGTGGGCACCAGCCTTATCGCGCCGGATATGTGGCTGGACACCCCGTTTAGCAATCCGGATGTGGACCGTCTGGCCGAAACCCTGCGCACGAAACAGGTGAAAACGCTGGCATCAGGTATCGACATGATCCTCGCCGGATTGCGCGAGTCCATGAAAGCGCCGCCGACCACCTGCACCCATCACAAGCATGCCATCACCTTTCTGTTTGAATACCCACGCGATCCCAAACCGGATGAACCGGGCAGCGACTGGATCAAAGACGCGCAAACCCACCGCGCAGCTTTGCGCGCTTCGGAAACCGCATCCGTGCTGGCATCTTATATCCGCACGCTTGGCTATGACGCCCGCGCCCATTCCGGTTCCGCCGCTGATCTGGACCTGTCCCGCGCCGCAGTTGCGGGCGGGCTGGCCACCATTCAGGACGGAGTGGCCTGCAACCCGATCCTTGGCACCCGCTATGGGCTGGCTGTGGTGACTACCACGCTTGAACTGGCGCCGGATCAACCGCTGTCAGACGTCCAACCACCGCTCTATTCCTATAAGTTTGGCACCGGTAAACACGCCAAATCCGAACGCACCCGCGATCCTTTTGCCAAGCGCAACTTCGCGGACGGCCCCCATCCTTACGAAAAGCTTAAACGGGTTGATGACCCCACCACCTACATCGACGCGCCTAATGTGGCCCGCGTGCCCAAACGGGCCGATATGTTCGCCCGCACCCTGTTCGGAGACCTTGGCCCGAACACGCAAGAGGCGGCGAAGAACGGGAATTACGTGCGTAAATCCGCGTCCGCCTTTGCCTTCCGCCCAGCCCTCGGTGCCTTTGTTCTGCTGCAAGACGGCGGCAAAGCCGACCAGATCCACCCGAGCGTGTCTGACCCCGACAGAAATGCAGCCAACCTGAAAGCCACCGCATATTTCCTTGGCTGCGACGCAGTCGGCCTGTCTGCCTGTCCGGACTGGTGCTATTATTCCCATGACGCAACGGGCGCAGAGCTGACGCCCTATCACTCCAACGCCATATCCGTGGTGATCGATCAGGGTCATGAAACAATGGAAGGCGCTTCGGGGGACGACTGGATCGCCTGCGCCCAGTCCATGCGTGCCTATCTGCGGTTTTCCCTGCTTGGTGGTGTCTTGGGTCAGCAAATTCGCAACCTTGGCTATACCGCCAACGTTCATACGGTGATGGGCTCTGAAGTGGTGCAACCCCCACTGATGCTGCTCTCCGGTCTGGGCGAGGTGTCCCGCATTGGCGAGGTGATCCTGAACCCCTTCCTTGGTCCGCGTCTGAAATCCGGCACGGTCACAACCAACATGCCGATGACCCATGACAAACCGATTGATTTTGGCCTGCAAAACTTCTGCGAGAGCTGTAACAAATGCGCCCGCGAGTGTCCGTCGGGCGCAATCACAGCCGGACCGAAACTGATGTTCAACGGCTATGAAATCTGGAAATCCGACAGCCAGAAATGCACCACCTACCGTATCACCACCGCAGGCGGGGCCATGTGCGGGCGCTGCATGAAAACCTGCCCGTGGAACCTTGAAGGCCTGTTTGCAGAAGCCCCGTTCCGCTGGGCCGCGATGAAACTGCCCAAGGCGGCTAAGGCACTGGCAAAGCTGGATGATCTGGCTGGAAACGGACAGATCAACGCCACAAAACGCTGGTGGTGGGATCTGGAAATGACGGATGAAGGCCCCTATACCACACCTGTTAAGGAAACCAACCTGCGCGGGCTTTCGACCGATCTGGACCTGAAATACGAAGATCAGACGCTCGCGGTTTATCCTGCCAATCTGCTGCCACCGCCCTATCCGTGGCCTTTCCCGATGGACCGCGAAGCCGCAATCCAAGCCTATCAGGACATGATACCAGCGGCAGAACATAAACGCCGCCGTGCTGCGGGCCTGCCGACAGAACATACCTATTTAAACAGCAACCCCGACGACGCCCCCGTGATGCGCGTGCAACTGTCCAAGGTGGAGCATCTGACCGACAGCGTGACGCTTTACGAGTTTTCGAATCCGGACGGCAGCCCAATGCCCGAAACCACCGCCGGTGCGCATATCGACGTGGTGGTCGCGCCAGAGTTTTTCCGGCAATATTCCATGTCACATGACCCCGCAGACCGCAGCAAATACCAGATCGCAGTGCTGCGCGAAGATCAGGGCCGCGGCGGTTCCAAGCTGATGTCGCGGATTTTCGAACAGGGCCGCATGGTGTTTATCTCCAAACCCATCAACCATTTCCCTTTGGTCGAAGACGCCAGCATGACCTATCTGATGGGCGGCGGAATCGGCATCACCCCGATGATCGCAATGGCCCACAGACTGCATGCTTTGGGGCGAAACTTTGCCTTGCATTACTCTTGCTCGCGCGAAGAAGATGCAGCTTTCGCACAAATACTGGCGGAACAACCGTGGTTTGACAAAGTTTCCTGTCACTATTCCAACAAAGGCAGCCGCGCCGATCTCTCCGCCATCTTGACCTATGCAAAGGACGCCCATGTCTACACCTGCGGGCCTGACGTTTACATGCAATCGGTCATGGACACGGCCGAAGCGAACGGCTTTCCCGAAGACAACCGCCACTTGGAGTATTTCTCGGTTCCCGAAACGCCTGAATATGAAAACCATGACTTCACTCTGAAACTGGCGAAATCGGGCCGCAGCTTTGAAATTCCGGCAGACCGCAGCCCGACCGATGTTCTGTTGGAAGCTGGCGTGAACATTGATGTGAAATGTTCGGACGGGATTTGCGGCGTCTGCAAATGCGGGATCGTTTCAGGCGAAGTAGAGCATCGCGATTTTGTTCTGTCTAATGCCCAGCGCGAGAACGCCCTGATCCTGTGCCAGTCCCGCGCCGCCAAACCGGGGGGCGTGCTGGAAATCGACCTTTGAATCCAAAGTCAGGTCCAGTGTACTTCCCCCTGCCCCGGCAGGGATTGTTGCGCCTCGTATGGGGTTTCATAGGACAGGCCATGGGCGTCGCAAAACCCCGTGACCCAAGCATCATCCATTAACAAAAAGCCAAGGACCGCACCTTGAAAATCAGGATCAGCGGCGCGGGTGCGCAGGTCTTCAACGCTCGCACCACTCGCGCCTAAGAACACATCCCGCAGGTCATCTTCTGCCACAACCCAAGCAAGTGCTTGTAATGCAATAATTTCCGCTTGCTCTTGCTTCATCCCGCTTCAATCCGATTCAAATTTTTCCAAGTTCAGAAAGGTTTCGTTAACACTATTAAGATTAACTGTCAGCAACACCGCTGCTCGCGTCGTGTTTGAAATCCTAGACCGTACCATATTTATGGAACCACCCGCAGGACTGCACTTATGCCTGGACGAATACTGCTTCTTGACCCACAGGTCACCAACCGGATGATGATGAAGTCCCAGCTGACACGGGATTTCTTTGACGTAGCGCTGGCATCGGACGGGACCGAGCTGGCACAAAGCCTTCGGTTCGCCCCGCCTGATCTGGTGATACTGTCTTACGCGGCCGAACGGATCGCCGGTTTCGCCAATATCAATCGCCTGACGCAGTCTCAGGATACGGCGCATATTCCGGTGATCTTCCTGCATGACAGCGCGGATACGACGGTTTGGGATGCGGCCCACGACTGTTTGGCGGATGATGTTATGGCCTATACCACGCAACGCTGGTTGATGGCGGCACGGATTAACATGTTGATCCGCGGTAAGGAAAAGCTCGATGCGTTGATGGCCCGCCAGTCTACGATCACCCAGATGGGATTTGCAGAGCCGTCGGTCTTTTATCCTCCACCATTTTCCAAAGCTGTCGCTCTCGATTTTTCATGTGCCCTTTCGATTTTCAACACCACTTTTCAGGAAAGTGTCGCAACCCTTCTAAGTCGTGATTTTCCTCTCCTTAAGATGTTTCGCACGCCACAAGACAGCGCAGAGCGCCCCCCTGCCGATATTTCACTGGTGGATGAAGCTAGTCTCGGGCGAACAGCAGCGTTTCAGACCATCTGCGATCTGCGCAAGCGTAATCCCGACAGGGAAACTCCGATCCTATATGCCTGCGACACCAGCAGCCCGAACGCAGCCCGATCCCTGGAATTGGGTGCGCAGGAATTCATTTCCGCCAGCGCAAGCCCGTCCCGTTTTGCCACAACCTTGCGCCGGATGATCTGGCAGAAACAAATGTCCTACCGGACCGAACGGGCCGTGGCGAACCATCTGAAATCTGCCCTCACCGATCCGTTAACCGGCCTCTACAACAGGCGCTACGGGTTGCAATATCTTGACCAGCAGCTTGCCCGCCCGCAAACCTCGGTCACGGCGATGATATTGGACCTTGATCGTTTCAAAAGCGTTAACGATTCCTATGGTCATCTTACAGGGGATCGTGTGTTAAAAGAGGCCGCCAAACGCCTGTTGCGCAACATTCGTGGTGCCGATCTGCTGTGTCGCTACGGGGGGGAAGAGTTTTTAGTGATTCTAAGGGACACCCCGCTTGAGACCCTGCAAGAGATCGCCGACCGCCTGCGCCGTGCCATCTGCCACAGTCCGTTTCTCGACGAAAGCGGCAACCGGATTACTGTGTCTGCCAGTATCGGGGTCAGTACCAGTGCGGGGTTTGGGGGCGGCGAAGCGATGGAAGTGCTCGAATTTGCCGATCGTGCGCTGTATCGCGCAAAAGATTCAGGGCGCAACCGCGTAATATTCGGGGATCAGGCCGCCTGACCCAGCCCCGAACCAATGGGAAAATTAGCGGCTTTTCTTACGCTTGCGCCGTTTTTCCTGTTCTTGTCGCACCCGTTCCACATAGGCGTCATGCTCTTGCGGGGTCATATCTGCGACAGCTTTGACCAATGCGTCCTGCAACCGTTCTGCGTGTCTAAGCGAGATACTGTGATGCGCTTGGATTGCAGCACGGGCCGTTTCTTCCGAAAATGGTTGCGCCAGCAAGGCGCGGCCCAGCGCATCCTTTGAAGCTCTAAACGCCTTCATGGTTTCTGTACGATCCTCGGGGCGCAATCCGGAAGCGGCGCGCACCATATCCTGTTCGGCTTCGGGTAAGGATTTGATAAATACCCCCAATCCCATGCCCGCCCGCCCGAGCGGAGGGCCGTCAAAGCGGGCAAAAGCCCCCACCACCAGCCCGACCACCAGCAGGTTCAGGGCAAGCGAACCAATCAGGGCGATTTTGCCCCAATTGCGGGTTTTCTTGATCTCGGTCGTTTGTGTCATTCTGTTCACCCTTCCAGATCTGCGACGGTTTCGTCCAGAAGTCCCAAGTAGCTAAAGTCCAGTTCCGCTGTTTGTTCGTTCAAGGAGGGCAGATAGCTGCGGACCGTATCGGGGGCTGTGGCCCCATAAAGCACACCAATGCAGATTGATGCTGTCAGCGCCGACGCACCGGCCCAGCCGCCCAATACTGCAAAAATTCGTGTCAGGATACTTTGTGTCGTTCGTGCAGGCGTGGGCACAGGTTTTGCGTCAGGTACGGTTTGGAAACCGGACTGAACTTGCGACGCATCGGCCAGTATCCGTGCCATCAGGTCTGAACCGGGCACAGGCTCTTGCGCCTTTGCGGCATCAAAGAACATATCCAACATCTCTTCGTCCTGGCCTTTATCTGAATGTGCCATCTATGTATCCAATCCCAGTTCCATTCTCTGCGCCTCCAGCGCCTGTGCCAGCCCGCGTTTCCCCCGCGACAGCAGACTTTCCACCGCTTCGACAGAGATTTCCATTATTTCGGCCACTTCGGGGTTCGCCAACTCCTGAAGGAACCGCAAACTTACTGCTTTGCGCTGGCGCGTCGGCAAGGTTCGAAGTGCGGCTTGCAAAGCATCTGCCCGATCCCGCGCGATCAGATCCGCCTCAATAGAGGGGGTGTCATCTTTGGGTTCGGGAACATTATCAATGTCCTCCGTCGCCCGTTTGCCCGCATGTTTACGCAACCTGTCTGTGCAAAGATTACTGGCCACGCGGTAGAGCCAGGTCGAAACCTTTGCCTCCCCCTGTCGCCAGTCCGGAGCAATCTTCCACAAGCGCATCAAGGCTTCCTGCGCCACATCCTCCGCTTCTGCCTGATCGCCCAGCATCCGCAAGGCAAGCGCAAGCACCCGTCCGGTGTGGCGGTAAGCCAGCACAGAAGCCGCCTGCCCGTCACCATTGGCAAACAGAACCATAAGCGCGTCGTCGTTGATATCGTCGTTGGTATCAAGTGGCATCATCGTGCACGGGCATACCCTTTATCGCTGCAATGGCACAATGCCCGGACCAAAGGCCCGGACATTGCGTTGGTGTGGCTTATTCGCCGCGACCGTGCTTTTTACCGTGACCGGCTTCTGCTTCGGCTTTGGAGATTTTGCCGTCGCCATCTGTGTCCAGATGCTTGATCATACGGTCAGCCATTTTGGTGCCCAGCTCGTCACGGGTGATTTTGCCATCTTTGTTGGCATCCATCTTTGCCATCATGCGATCACCGCGGTGGGCTTTGCGCCCGTCTCTCTTGCCGTGATGCATTTGGGCGGCTTCAAACTCTTCTTTTGACAAAGAGCCGTTGTTGTCCGTGTCCAGCTTGTCGAACATCTGGCCGCGATCAGCGCGTTTTTCGCCCCAGTCCTTACGACCTTCTTTGCCTTCCTTTTTGTCCTTACCGGATTCGGTACGTTCGGCCTTCATCTCGGCGCGCATCGCTTTGCGGTGTGCTTGGGCTTCTTCCTTGGTAACAGCGCCGTCTTTATCGGCGTCCATTGCATCAAAGCGGGCGTCGCGGGCTGCGATCAATTCCGCCCTGTCAACGAACCCGTCGCTGTTTAGATCCAGCCTCTCAAACTGCATGCCGCCGCGGGGTTTCGCCATAGTCGGTGTTGTTGCCGAAAGCGCGATCATCAAGGCTGTAGCGCCCATGAGGCCAAATCTTACAGAATTTTTCATCGTGTTTTCCTTCGTTAAGTTTTCAGTGTGACCGTGTTGTGTCGGGTTTGATACGCACAGACGCCGCCGGTTCCGTCGCAATATTCTAAAAAATATCTCGCACCCGAAATTTGCGACATCCCGCCGCAAGACAGCTTGTCCCAGTTCTTTTTGGAAATGATGGCTCTAAATTGACCGTATGGAAAATTATGATCATAGTATTGATCCAAAGGTATCCGATGGAAAACAACGACCACATCATTGACCCGAACGTAGCAGAGCGCGAGGCAAAGCCTGCCATGTTGCGCGGGTGGCGGCGCAAATGCCCCAACTGCGGCACCGGTCCGTTGTTGAAGGGCTATCTGACTGTGCGTGACACCTGCGAGGTCTGCTCTGAGGAGCTGTACCACCACCGTGCAGATGACGGACCAGCCTATGTCACCATCCTGATTTGCGGCCACTTGCTTGCCCCTTTGATAATGTTTGTGTTTGAAACCTTCCGCCCCAATGCGCTGGTGCTGACGGTCGGCTTCATGGTCGCGTTTGTAGCCTTGGCCCTTTATATGCTGCCGCGGATCAAAGGCGTTTTTGTTGGATTGCAATGGGCAAAGCGGATGCACGGTTTTGGCCGCGACGTTGCGCCAGTCGCGGCGGAATAGCTGGACAAGGCCGCGGGCTGGGGATTTATATGTGCGCAAGCAATTAAGGCAGGCGCAGAACATGAATGACATTCCCATCAAGAACGCAGCAACGGTAATTCTGGTGCGCGACAGCGACGAGGGACCGCAGGTTCTGATGGGGCAGCGGGGCAAAGCCGCTGTGTTCATGCCCAATAAATTCGTTTTTCCAGGTGGTGCGGTTGATCCCACCGATGCCGAAGTCACCCTGTCCAATACAGCGCAAAACGCCTGTATGGAGCGTCTGAAGGTACAATCGGATCCGTCACTTGGTCCCTCCCTTCTGGCAGCTGCGATCCGCGAGATGTGGGAAGAAACCGGCCAGCGTATCGGCCAGTGCTCTGATAAGGCACCGGAAATGGCGCACACCCAACCGGACAACTGGCAAAGCTTTTTTCTGTCTGGCTGTCTGCCCGATCCGACCGGGCTAGAGTTCATTTTCCGCGCGATCACGCCTCCGGGCCGCCCCCGCCGCTTTGATGCGCGCTTTTTTCTGGGCCGCGCAGAGCTTATTCAGGACGATCCGGACGATTTTGGCCGTGCGCAGGATGAATTATCCCATCTGCAATGGATTCCACTTGCCAAGTCGCGGGATTTCGATCTTCCTTTCATCACCGAAGTGGTGCTGGCAGAGGTGCAGAACCGACTGAACCAGCCCGACGGAGAGCATCCGGTGCCTTTCTTCAGCCATGACGGGGAACGCTCTCAGTTTCTGAAACTATAGCCTCACACGATAAGTCCACTTTACCGCGCGCCTAAGTCCAGCTAAGCATGCGTTATGGCCCTATCCGAAGACCTTTTCTTTCTCGACCCTGCCTTTGAAGGCAGTTTGCAAAGCCAGATCCGGCAGATCGTGGCTTCGGCCATCCTGTCGCGCCGTTTCCTGCCGGGCGAACGCCTGCCGTCGTCCCGCAAACTGGCCAAGCATCTGGGTATTTCGAGGATCACCGTCACACTGTCCTATCAGGAACTTGTTGCGGACGGGTATCTTGCGACACGGTCCCGATCGGGGTATTTTGTGGCTGATGATGCGCCGACCTCTACCTTTGACGGCACGACCGCGGATCGCACCGACAAGGTCGACTGGTCCACCGCCCTGCAACGCCGCTACACTGGCGCACCGATGGTGGCCAAAAGTTTCAACTGGCAGTCTTACCCCTACCCGTTCATTTACGGTCAGGCCGACCCGCAATTGTTCAGCCATTCCAACTGGCGGCTGTGTGCTCATCAGGCTTTGGGCAAGAAAGAGTTCGACAGCCTGACATCGGACTACGCCGAAGAAGACGACGCCCAACTGATTGATTTCATTGCGCGTCATACCCTCACAAGGCGCGGGATTCAAGCGAACCGAGACCAGATATTGCTAACGGTGGGCGCGCAAAATGCTTTGTGGATGGTCGGCCAATTGCTGCTAGGCAAGGGGCGTAAGGCTGCCTTTGAAAACCCCGGTTATCCGGGCGTGCGGGATATTTTGCGCCACACGGATTGCGCGCTGGCGCCTGTAGATATTGATGAAAACGGTATGATCCCCGATCTCGTTCCCCTCGATACAGACGTTGTTTTCACCACGCCGAGCCATCACGCCCCGACCGCAGCCACCATGCCAATGGCCCGTCGTCACGCACTGCTGGAGCTGGCCAGCGCGCAGGATATGATCGTGGTAGAGGACGACTATGAATTTGAGATGTCCTTCCTGAATGCCCCTTCCCCAGCACTTAAGTCGCTCGATACCGAGGGGCGGGTGATTTATGTGGGCAGCTTCTCAAAGTCCCTGTTTCCGGGGTTGCGTCTCGGGTATCTGGTGGGCTCTGAACCCCTGATCCGGCAAGCCCGCGCCCTGCGCACCACCGTTCTGCGGCATCCCCCCGGCCATATGCAGCGCACCACGGCCAATTTCCTTGCGCTTGGACACTACGATGCGCTGATCCGGCGCATGAAGGACGCCTATTTTGAGCGGCGCCAAGTCATGGCCAAAGCGCTGGAAGAACACGAGCTGACAGTCGCTGGCAGTGCCTCTTTTGGTGGTTCATCGTTCTGGATGCGCGCGCCCGATCACGTAGATACCATTGATCTGGCCCGCTCTCTGAAGGCTGAAGGCGTGTTGATAGAGCCCGGCGCACCTTTTTTTGAAGGCCCGGACGGCCCGAGAAACCACTACCGGCTGGCCTATTCCTCAATCGACAGCCGCATGATCCCAAAAGGGATTTCCATCATTTCGAAAACAATAAGAAACTTCTAGGTAGTTTTGCCCAGTTTTGAGACACTTCACTTATTGGAATCATCCAATAGGCCAACTGGCGCTATCCTAATTTAGGAAATTTCGACCACCTGTCAGCAGTTCTGTCTGCGCTGATACGCGGTTGAGCCGAAAACTAACGGAGCGGGATCTCTATGAAGGTTCCGCCACTCAGGGAGACTATCTATGAAATTCACTAAAACTTTGACTGCGATGGCTGTTGCACTGGCCGCCACATCAGGTTCCGCAGCTTATGCGCTGGACGAACTGGTTGTTGCCTATTTTCTGGAATGGCCGACGCCGAACCAGTTCGCACAGCACAACAAGCTTTACTCTGAAAAAATGGGCATTCCTGTTAAATGGGTGGCATTTGATGCCGGCACCGCCATGTCCGCTGCAATGGCTTCGGGCGATGTTCATATTTCCTATTCCCAAGGCGTGACACCGTTTCTGGTTGCCACTGCTGCCGGTCAGGACCTGCAAGCAGTTGATATTGCTGTGTCCTATTCTGACAACGACAACTGCGTTGTGCGTTCCGAGCTGGAAATCACTAAGGACAACGCCGCTGAAGAGCTGAAAGGCAAAAAAGTTGCCGTTCCGCTGGGCACAGCCGCGCATTCCGGTTTTCTTGCACAGATCAAATATCTGGGCATTGCCGAATCCGACCTGACCATCGTCGATATGGCCCCGTCTGATTCCGCTGCAGCCTTCAGCCAACCAAACACCGATCTGGCAATGGCCTGTGGCTGGGGTGGTTCCTTACGGGCGATGAAAGAATACGGCAACACCATCATTTCCGGCGCTGAAAAAGAGAAAGTTGTCGGCAAAGTCTTTGACCTGACATCAATCCCGACTGCTTTTGGCGAAGAAAATCCGGACATTCTGGCACAATTTCTGGCCATCACTGCGGAAATGAACGCAAAATACGCCGATGACCGCGCACCGATGATGGAAGCGATCCAGAAAGAGGCCGGTATGGACATGGAAGGCACAACAGCCGTCATTGACGTCTTCGCCTTCCCGACCATCGATGAGCAACTGTCCGAAGAATGGATGGGCGGCTTTGTCACCGAATACCTGACAGACTCCGCAGCTGCGCTGGAAGAAGGCGGGAAAATCAAAGCGTTAAGCGACTACTCCGCTGTTGTGAACACCAGCTATCTGGAAGCAGCCAAAAAGATGATGATGAAATAATTGAAGATTTCGTCAATTAGATGGTAAAAGGAACCGCGGCACCTGTTTCAAGCCGCGGTTCTATTCCGCTACCCACATCTCTGTTCACGAATGGAATTTAAATGACAGGTCTGGTCATCGACGACGTTTCTATGACCTTTGAATTGCCCAACGGCGGCAATGTCGAAGCGCTTAAGAACATCAATTTACAGATTAACGAAGGCGAACTTCTCTCTGTGCTCGGGCCTTCGGGCTGTGGCAAAACCACCCTCCTCAACATCCTTGCAGGTTTTCTAGCCCCCACAGATGGCACAATGTCCATGAACGGGCACGCAATCACCGGCCCCCACAGCGAAAGAGGCATGGTGTTCCAGCAAGGTGCGCTGTTTGAATGGATGAATGTTGCCAAAAACATCGGCTTCGGACCAAAGATGAAAGGCACGCCGCAGGCAGAGATCGACGCCAAAGTGACCGAATTGCTCGGCATTGTCGGTTTGCAGGATTTTGCAGAAAAGATGATCTACGAGATGTCCGGCGGCATGCAACAACGCGTGGCCCTTGCCCGTTGCCTTGCTAATGATCCCGATATTATCCTTATGGATGAACCCCTTGGCGCGCTTGATGCGCTGACACGGGAGAAGATGCAAAGCCTTGTTCTGGATATCTGGAAGAAGACCGGCAAGACCATTATCCTGATCACCCACTCCGTTGAAGAAGCCCTGCTGCTGGGCGAACGCCTGCTGGTTATGGCGCCGCGTCCGGGACGGGTTCATAAGGAATACAACCTGCCCTTCGCTGAAATGGGCGTTGGTGCCGACCTGCGAGAGGTCAAACGCCATCCTGATTTCGGACCGAAACGGGATGAGATCCTGTCCATGATTTGGGACATGGAAGAAGAAATCATGGGCCGGACGGAGTCTGCATAATGCTACAGGAAGTTTTTGACGTTATCGTAACGACCCTGCGCATGGTGGTGGGGATCACTATCATCATGGCAGTGTTCCTTCTGGTCAGCATGGGCTTATCCTATCTTCACGGGCTCTATGCACGCGGCCGTGGCGCGGCCAAGGGCTATACCAGCCTGAAAACCGTGACCTTCGGGGATGAAAGCGCTGTCACCGCAAACAGATTCGCGTCTGTCGCAGCGATTGTGACGATCTTTCTGTTGTGGTGCATCGCCACCGGATCGTCGCTGATCCCGACCGTCCTGCCCCCTCCCTTTGTGGGCGAGACCGAGTTTGAATACACCGCCCGCAACGCACAGGGTGACACTGATACAGCGACTGTCTTTGTGCAGGTCTACGGATCGGATGCGGAACGCCCCGACAAACCTGAATCAATGCCTCTCGGCGAAGGGTTTGCCAAGAACGACTACGTTCAGATCGTGGAACGCCGCACCAAGGTTCTAAAGGCGCAGAACAATGATGAAGGTGGCAAAGAAGACGGTTACGAAGTCATCGAAATCAACGGCACCCCCGTGACCCGCGAAGAGACAGTACCCTTTGGCAAGGGTGAGATCTACATGACCAAACAGGGATCGCTGTCCGTGCGCCCTTCCACCGGATTAACCATGGAGGCACTTTACCTGCCGCCGCCGGAAAAGGTTTGGTCGTCGTTCATCACGCTTAACAAAGAGGGCTATCAGGGCGTTGGTCTTTGGGAGAACGTGTTCTGGTCACTGATCCGCGTTGTGATTGGTTTCTCGCTTGGCTGTCTTTTCGGCATCCCGCTCGGCTTTGCTATGGGGCTGAATTCATGGCTGCGCGGCTGGTTTGATCCAATCGTGGAGTTCATGCGTCCGGTGCCTCCGCTTGCACTGATCCCGCTGGTTATTATCTGGTTCGGTATCGGTGAACAGGGTAAAATCTCTCTGCTGTTCCTCGCCGCGCTTTGGATTATGACCATCGCCGCCCGCGCGGGTGTGTCTGGGGTGAACATCTCCAAGGTTCATGCCGCCTATTCCCTTGGTGCAACGCGCCGACAGTTGTTGAGCAAGGTGATCCTGCCCAACTCCCTGCCTGAAATCTTTACCGGCGCACGGGTTGCGATGGGGGTTTGTTGGGGTACGGTTGTTGCTGCTGAACTGGTTGCCGCTGAAAAAGGCGCCGGTAAGATGATCATCGCTGCATCGAAGTTCTCGCTGACGGATATCGTGATTATCGGCATCATTATCATCGGTGTGATCGGGTATGGCATCGACGTTCTGATGCGCATGGCAGAGAATAAACTGGTGCCGTGGAAGGGTCGCGGGTAACCCCGACGCCTGATTGCAAGACTTTGAAAGGCCCCGGAAATCGGGGCCTTTCGCATTTTGGCCCTATCCGCGCGAACATCTGGCCCTAAGCAATTTTCCGTTTATAACTGATATAGTTACCCCAAGCTCCGAGGAAACCGATGACCCGCAAACGTTCAGCATTTCTGTCCAGCACAGCGCCCGATTGTCCCCCGACCCTGATCGCACAAGCCGCACAAGGCACCCCGCCCCGCGTGGCAATCGCCCGGGCCGGTGCGCCCCTGCCGATGCAAGCCGCGAAAGAGGCAACAGAGGCCGGCATCATGACGCCGGTCTTCGTCGGAGAAGCTGATGCCATTCGCGCAGAGGCCGAAACACTCGGCTGGGACATCTCGGGGTATGCTCTACACGACACCAGCGGAGAGTCCGAGGCGGCGACCCTAGCGGCTTCGCTCTGCGGGTCAGGTCAGGCAGATGTTCTGATGAAGGGGCATCTTCATACGGATCAGTTTATGAAAGGTGTGCTGGCACGGGACAACGGGCTGCGCACCACGGATCGTCTGGTGCATGTGTTTCACATCACCCCACCCAACCATGACACACCGCTGCTGATTTCAGACGCCGCAGTGAATGTGACACCGGATTTAAAAACTCGCCAGTCGGCTGTTCATGCCGTGGTAAAACTTGCCCGTGCGCGCGGCATAGAGCGGCCAAAGGTGGCGTTCCTTTCGGCCACCGAAAGCGCCATTCCCTCTGTGCCCTCATCTATGGAAGCGGCTGAGCTTTGCGATTGGGCCAGAGAGGAAATCAGCGGCGCGGATTTTTCGGGCCCGCTGGCGCTGGATCTTGTGCTCTCCCCTCAAGCTGCTGAAATCAAAGGACTGGACGACGATCCCGTGGCGGGTCAGGCGGATTGCCTTGTGGTGCCCGATATTGTTTCCGGCAACGCAATTTTCAAATCGCTGGTCTATTTGTCCGGTGGCTGCGCTGCGGGGGTCGTTATGGGCGCCAAAGTGCCTGTACTGCTGACATCCCGCGCCGATCCGCCTGCCGCTCGACTGGCTTCTGCCGCGCTGGCGGCCATTCTGACCCGCACCTGACGAAACAAAATTCCAAATAACCGGTGGAACTTTAGGACAATAGTCCGGATAACACTTGGAACGGAGAACAAAATGAACAAACACATCCAACCCGATCTGGATACCTCCCCCAAGGTTTCTGACGAAATCCGCAAAACCACCTGTTACATGTGCGCCTGTCGCTGCGGCATCAATGTGCATATGCAGGACGGCAAGGTGAAATACATCGAGGGCAACCGCGATCACCCGATCAACCGCGGTGTGCTTTGCGCCAAAGGCTCTGCGGGGATCATGCAGCATTATTCCCCTGCCCGCCTGAAAGCGCCGATGAAACGGGTCGGCCCCCGCGGTTCGGGCGAGTTTGAGGAAATCAGTTGGGACGAAGCCTTCCAGATCGCATCCGACTGGATGACCCCACTGCGGGAAAAACACCCTGAAAAGCTGGCGTTTTTCACCGGACGTGATCAGTCCCAATCCCTCACATCCTTTTGGGCGCAACAGTTCGGCACCCCGAATTACGCCGCCCACGGCGGGTTCTGCTCGGTAAATATGGCCGCCGCTGGCATCTACACCATGGGCGGTGCATTCTGGGAATTTGGCCAACCCGATTGGGAACGGGCCAAAATGTTCATGATCTTCGGCGTAGCCGAGGATCACGATTCCAACCCGATCAAACTGGGCCTCTCCCGCCTGAAGGAACGGGGCGCCAAAATTGTCGGCGTGAACCCTGTGCGTTCAGGCTATAACGCGATTGCGGATGAATGGGTTGGTATCACACCGGGCACGGACGGGTTGTTCATCCTGTCCCTGATCCGCGAATTGCTGGCCGCTGGTAAGGTGGATCTGGACTATTTGATCCGCTACACTAACGCGCCCTATCTGGTGAATTGCGACCCTGCATCGGACGATCACGGGCTGTTCTTTTATGATAACGACGGCAAACCGCAGGTGCTCGACCGTGCCACTGGCGAGCCATTGCCCTTTGACCAGCAAGGGGTGAAACCGGAACTCGCCACGGATTACACCCATAAAGGCACGCTTTATCGGCCCGCGTTCCAGTTGATGGCGGAAAAATATCTGGTGGATGATTACGCGCCGGAAAACGTATCGGAACGTACCGGCGTCAAACCCGAAACTATCCGGCGTCTGGCCGCCGAACTGGCCCGCACCGCATTTGACGAAGAAATCGTCATTAACCAACCGTGGACCGATTTCCGAGGCGAGAAACACGACAAGATGATCGGTCGCCCCGTGGCCTTCCACGCCATGCGCGGAATTTCAGCCCATTCCAACGGCTTCCAGACTTGCCGCGCCCTGCACGTGTTGCAAATCCTGCTAGGCAGTGTCGAGGTTCCGGGCGGCTTTCGCTTTAAACCACCCTACCCCAAACCCGTAACGGGCCACCCGCGCCCCCATGCCAAACCCGTGGCCAACAGCCCGCTGAACGGGCCGCATCTGGGCTTCCCGCAAGGCCCTGAAGACCTTGCGATCAAGGCAAATGGCACACCGGCGCGGATTGACAAAGCGTTTACGTGGGAAAACCCCATGTCGGCCCACGGTATGATGCACATGGTGATTTCTAACGCCCATGCCGGTGATCCCTACAAGATCGACACGCTGTTCATGTATATGGCGAACATGTCGTGGAATTCCTCCATGAACTCTCGTGGTGTGATGGATATGCTGACGGATAAGACCGAGGATGGTGAATACGTCATTCCACGGATTATTTATTCGGACGCCTATTCCTCTGAAATGGTGGCATTTTCCGATCTGATCCTGCCGGACACCACTTACCTTGAACGGCACGATTGTATTTCCCTGCTGGACCGCCCGATATCAGAGGCTGAAGCCATGTGCGACAGCATCCGCTGGCCCGTCGTGGAACCGGACCGCGATGTGCGCGGGTTCCAATCCGCCCTGATCCAGCTTGGCGCCAAGATGAAACTGCCCGGTTTTTTAAACGAGGACGGTTCCGCCAAATATCAGGATTACGCCGATTACATCGTTAACCATGAACGCCGCCCCGGTGTCGGACCGCTCGCAGGTTGGCGGGGAGAAGATGAAAAAGGCTCCGGTCGGGGTGCGCCAAATCCTGATCAAATCGACCGCTACATCGAAAACGGCGGCTTTTATATGGACCACATCCCCGAAGAGGCGCTGTTCTACAAGCCGTGGAACAAAGCCTATCAGGACTGGGCGGTGGAGCGGGGCATTTTTGACAAACCCTCCCCCTACACGTTCAACATCTATGTAGAGCAGATGCAGAAATTCCGTCTGGCAGCGGAAGGGAAAGGCGAATTGCAGCCACCCGATCATCTGCGCGAACAGTTGAAAATGGCGATGGACCCGCTGCCCACATGGTGGCAACCCTTTGAGGAAGCGCTGGTGGACGGGGAAGAATACCCCCTTCACGCGCTGACCCAACGCCCTGCGGCCATGTACCATTCATGGGGTTCGCAAAATGCGTGGCTACGTCAGATCCACGGCCACAACCCTCTGTATGTGTCCGGTGAAATCTGGGCCGAGCACGGGTTCGAAGAAGGCGATTGGGCCTATCTCAAATCTCATCACGGCGAAATTCAGGTGCCCGTGGTGCGTATGGATGCGCTGAACCCCAACACCGTCTGGACATGGAACGCCATTGGCAAACGCAAAGGTGCATGGGCGCTGGATGAAGATGCGCCTGAGACGAAAAAAGGGTTCTTGCTCAATCACTTGATCCACGAACTTCTACCACCTAAAGGCGATGGTCTGCGCTGGTCAAACTCTGATCCCGTGACAGGACAGGCCGCGTGGTATGACCTGCGCGTTAATATTCGCAAGGCCCCGACACCGGACAACCTGCAATCCGAACCAGAGGTTCCGGCGCAGAAATCTCCTGTGGGTCAAGGACCGAAAAACATCCGCTACGGGAAAGACTTCTGATGCGCACCCACGATGTCTCCGGCGGCGGTGGCTGCAAAATTCATGTGACGGACCAAGGGCCAGAGGACGCGCCCGCCCTGTTGTTCATCCACGGTTGGGCACAGCATAATGTCTGCTGGCAGGCCCAAGCACCCCTGGCTGAAAAATTCCGCGTTGTCGCGCTCGACCTGCGGGGGCACGGCGGATCGGATACGCCTTCAGCGGTCGAAGATTACACCGACGAAACGCTCTGGGCCAATGACATCTATGCGGTGATCACCGAACTTGGCCTCAAAAGCCCGATCCTGATCGGCTGGTCCTATGGTGCACGGGTGATCTCTTCGTATCTTGCCACATACGGGCAGTACGCTATTGGCGGCATCGTTCTTGTGGGGGGTATCATTGCCATCGGCAAACACCGAGAGCCGTGGATGATGGGGGACGGCAGCCCCGCGTTGAACCGTGATCTTTACACCTCCGATCAGAACCGCCTTATCCCCGCGACTGTTAAATTCGTCGAACAATGCACATTCAGACCGCTTGATCGGGCAAGTTATGCGACGCTGGTTGCGGCCAATATGCTGGTGCCCGCGATGGTGCGCCGCGCTCTATTTGCGGGCGATTGGGACTGCCGGCCAAGCTGGCAGGCCTTTACAAAACCCTCGCTCGTGATTCACGGCGAAGAGGACGACATCGTTTTGCCCGCCGTTGGGGAAGCCGCGGTTGAGGCACTGCCAAACTGCACCCAAACATTTTATGCCGAAACCGGACACGCGCCCTTTGCCGAACATCCGGCCCGTTTCAACGACGAGATTGCCGCCTTTGCAGCAAACGCCCTTGGAGTTTCACAATGACCACCCTACCCCAATCCACCCACAAGAAACTGGGCCTTGCCATTGATCTGGACATTTGCGTTGGCTGCCATGCCTGCGTGATCAACTGCAAGGAATGGAACACCTCCAACTATGGTGCGCCCCTGTCAGATCAGGATGCCTATGGCGCAGAGCCGGTCGGAACATTTCTGAACCGCATTCATACGTTTGAGGTAAAAGCCGCCGACAAGCCGGCCCAAACCGTTCACTTTCCTAAATCCTGCCTGCACTGCGATGATGCGCCTTGTGTCACTGTTTGCCCAACCGGTGCGAGTTACAAGCGCGTGGACGACGGGATCGTTCTGGTGAACGAGTCCGACTGCATCGGCTGTGGCCTGTGTGCCTGGGCCTGCCCGTACGGCGCGCGGGAGTTGGATGCCGCTGAAGGGGTAATGAAGAAATGCACCCTTTGTGTCGACCGCATCTATAACGAAAACCTGCCCGAAGTGGACCGCGAACCGGCCTGCGTGCGTACATGCCCCGCAAACGCCCGTCACTTTGGCGATTTTGCCGATCCCGACAGCAACGTATCCCGCATGTCCGCAGAACGGGGCGCAGTTCCCTTGTTCCCCGAACAGGGCACCAATCCTGTGAACCGCTACCTGCCGCCCCGTCCGAAGGCAGATATCCAGACAGACGGAGACATCGATATTCTCGCACCATTCCTTGATACCGGAAGTGCCGGAAAATCCGGTTCTTCCACAGGATCCACTTCGACTTCTGCCAAGGGCCTTTTGGGCTGGCTCGACAAAGCACTGGAGGCTATCTGATGCATCCCGCACCATCCGTTATTGTCTTCACCGCGCTTTCAGGGCTTGGCTTTGGATTGCTCGCCTTTTTGGGGGTAAACGTCCCCGACGTAACCGGCATGACCGCCTTCATCTTCTTCTTCATCGCCTATGCACTGGCCGTAGGCGGGTTGATCGCGTCCACCTTCCACCTTGGAAATCCGCAACGCGCACTCAAAGCATTCACCCAGTGGCGCACCAGCTGGCTCTCCCGTGAAGGCGTGTTCGCGGTTCTGTCGCTATGCGTCATGGGCATCTATGCCGCCTGTCTGATTTTTCTGGACCTCCGCTTGCCTGTTGTCGGGATCATCGGTTCGATTCTCAGCCTGATATCGGTATATTGCACCTCAATGATTTACGGACAGTTAAAGACGGTGCCCCGCTGGAACCAGCCGCTCACGCCTGTTCTGTTTCTGGTCTACGCCCTTACTGGCGGCGCGCTGCTGTCCGGTCAGGTTTATCTCGCCGCTGGTCTGATGGTGATCCTTGCAATCCTGCAATACGCACACTGGACCATCGGCGATGGCCGTCTGAAGGCCGCTGGTGGTACCATTGAGGCTGCGACAGGGCTTGGCCATCTTGGCAAGGTCCGCCTGTTGGAAAGCCCGCACAGCGGCACCAATTATCTGCTGCGCGAGATGGCCCATGAAGTCGGGCGTAAACATGCGTTGAAGCTGCGTGTGATCGCGCTGTTGTGCCTTGGCGTCCTGCCCTGCGCCCTGCTACTGCTGACCGCCCCCGGCCACCTGAGCGCCCTTCTCGCCATCGTCCTGCATCTGGTGGGGGTCTTTGCCGCCCGCTGGCTGTTCTTCGCCGAGGCAGAGCATGTACAAGCGCTCTATTACGACCGTCACAGAGCCGCCTGAACCACACCTACAGCGGCGCGAAACACCGGCCCGGAGGCGAACGTCGCCCCGGGCCTTTTCTTTGCCCACAGCGCCGCTGGCCGCGTGCTATGCCGCTGCCACAGCGGAATGCAATCCGATCGCTATCAGGCATAAAAAAACGCTCCCAGGAGGCAATGTCCGGGAGCGTCTTTTTTCGTCAGTATCGCAGGGGATGCACGGGACGAGCGTGCTGCCTTAGCGATGCGCGTTGTGGCAATGTGGCCGCTGTCAGTGAAACGGGGCCTTTTTATCACAACCGGTGCGGTGCACCTGACTGACCTGGAGGTGGGCGGCTTGCGCCCTGAAGTCGAGAATGTTTATCGCTTCAAAACCCCTTGTTTTCCAGCCCCTATTCGCGAAATGACACATATTATTCGCCAAATGCACACCACTTTTTAAAATTCAAATTGGCGCTTCGCGAAATGTACACCCAACTTTGACCCTGCACCATTCACGAAGCGTCTAATGACAGACACGGACTGAACACAGCACCGCCCCGCGCCTGACACATTTCCGCCTGATTCCTCTCTCATCATGGTGCAATCCACGAAAATCCCAATAAAACGGGCAGATCCATGAATATTCACATCATTTTTTCCGGTCGGGACAGAAATGTGCTGCATGCGCTACCCGCTGTCATGTGGTTGGCAAGCTGTCTCTATACTGTGTTGATTGTATTGAACGCCCTGCCCCCGATGCTGACGTCGCAATCACCGGTGTCCCTTAAAAATATCGCTGTGATCCTGATGTGCATTTTGATCGTTTACCCATTGTATCGACTGGGTTTTCTGACACTGACGCGGATCTATCCCGACAGCCCGGTCGTTAAGCGAATCGCGGCGCTTTCGCTGATCTGTGTTGTTGTCGGCGCGTTGAGCCTTGGGCTGGCGTTGATTGCGGTGGATATTTCGGGATCTGTGCTGTCTCGTGCGGATCTGCGCTGGTATATGTTAAATATGATGGTGGGCATCTTCCTGATGCCGGTGTTTTTCTTCATCATTCGCGGCAGTAATATCGTACGCGATCAATTCAGCCACGGAAGCAGCGCACAGGCCGCGCGATTGATCCTGCGCAAGCTGGGACCGGACGCAGGCAGCAAACTGGTGCGGATGCAAAGTGCCGACCACTACGTTGAGGTGCATACCGAGAAAGGGCCAAAGCTGCTGCTGATGCGCCTGTCCGATGCAACCCAAATGCTAGAGAGCTTTGACGGCTCGCAGGTTCATCGCTCTCACTGGGTGAATTTCAACGAAGTCACCGGCGTGATCAAGCGGGACCGTAAGGTTTGGTTGCGCATGTCAGACGGGGCCGATGTGCCGGTGTCCCGCAGCTATCGCCCCGAACTGCGGGCCGTGGGGATGATCTAGCGGCCGTGCCGTTACAGGAACAAGACGAGCACAAGGATCGACAACACGACAAATCCGATGCCGGATAATTCCCGCAAGGTCGTCGTCTCTTTGAAGAATAGCGCAGAGGCAAGGAAGGAAAAGATCAACTCCACCTGCCCCAGCGCCTTTACATAGGCCGCATTTTGCAACGTGAAGGCGGTGAACCAGCCAAGCGATCCGATCATGCCGGACAGTCCTACAAGTGCTGTAATCCGCCAGTGATGCAGGACTTTGGCAATCTCTCCCTTTTCGCGAAGGGAAAGCCAAACCGCCATGATCACGGTTTGGAAGGTGGTCACACACATCAGCGTAAAGACCGAACGCAACAGGAAATGCGCCTCCCCCAGCGACAGGGAAGCACCACGATACCCGATGGCAGAAACACCAAACAGCGCGCCAGAAGCCAGTCCCAGCCCCGCAGCACCGTTAAAATATCGCCGCCACCCGCCGCGTCCCTGCCGCTCTGGCGGGTCGGACAGCAGGATCACACCAACCAGCCCGATCAGAATGGCCAATAGCCCATAGCCGGAAATCCCCTCCCCCAGCACGATGACACCGATCAATGCGGTCTGAATCGTTTCGGTTTTCTTGAAGGTGATACCAACGGCAAAGTTGCGGCGGGAAAACAGCGCAACCACGCACATCGTTGCCAGAATTTGCGCCAACCCGCCGATGCCCGCAAACAGAAAGAAACGGGGAGACAGCGCAGGTAGGCTCCAGCCGTTTGCGCGGACCAGCACCCACAACAAGGCAGCGGCAAGCGGGGCGGCAAACAGGAACCGCGCGAATGTTGCGCCTGCCGTGCTCAGCCCTGTGGCTTTGAGATGTTTTTGCAGCATAAAGCGCAGGTTCTGACTGAACGCTGCGCCGATGCTGATGGGAATCCAGAGGTCCATAGATCAAGTCTTTCGCTTTGATCCTAAAAACCACGCCCCTGCGGATAGGTCGAGAGCCAATCGCAAACATGTGCCGCCGCAAATGACGGCAGACCGGAGCAATTAGCCCGAAACTACCTTACTTCTTAGCAGTAGTTTTCTTTGCGGCAGGCTTTTTATCAGCCTTACCTTCCAGCGCGTCCAGACGGGCGGACAAAGCAGCGTTTTCCTCACGCGCTTTCTGGGCCATCAGACGCACGGCGTCGAACTCTTCACGGCTCACAAAATCGCGATCGGCCAGCCAGCGGTCCATCCAGCTTTTCATGGCAGTTTCCGCCTCGGTGCGCGCGCCTTGGGCCACGCCCATCGCGTTTGTCATCACTTGGCTCAGATCTTCGAACAGTTTGTTACGGGTCTGCATGGCGGCCCCCTTATCATTGCTGTGTTTCATCGTTATATGGGGTCGAAACGGGCAAAAGCAAAGCCCCAAAAGCGTAACGCGACCCTTCGCCCCGATTGCGGGCCGGAAAAAAGGCATTCCGATGATAGCAGCACTACCCTTCCCCGACATCGATCCGGTTCTGATCTCTTTTGATATTATGGGCTTCACCCTTGCGATCCGCTGGTATGCGCTGGCCTATATCGCAGGCTTTCTGCTGGCGTGGGGCTGGGCCAACCGCGCTCTGCGGCGAGAGCATCTTTGGCAGGATAACACCCCGCCGATGACCCCGAAACATACCGAAGATTTCCTGACTTGGGCGATCATCGGCGTGATACTCGGCGGGCGGTTGGGCTATGTGCTGTTCTACTCCAAAGGAGCCTATCTGGATGATCCGATGATGGTGCTGCGCGTCTGGGAAGGCGGCATGTCCTTTCACGGCGGCTTTGCCGGCGTTGTGGTGGCGACTTTACTTTACGCCCGCAAGCATCTGATTTCAGTGTTTTCCTTAGGGGATATTCTGGCTATCGGGGTGCCTATCGGGCTTGGCCTCGGGCGGGTTGCCAACTTTATCAACGGTGAACTTTGGGGCCGCCCGACAACAGCGCCTTGGGGCGTGGTCTTTCCAAATACACCGGACTGTCCCGTCGGCTGGGCCGAAGCAGTCTGCGCGCGCCACCCTTCCCAATTGTACGAGGCGATACTGGAAGGCGTCGTGCTTTTCCTACTGCTCGGCTATCTTGCCTACCGTCGTGGTTGGCTGAAAACGCCCGGCGCTTTGACCGCGCTGTTTTTCATGGGGTACGGTCTCTCGCGTTTTGTGGTGGAGTTCTTCCGGCAGGGCGATTCCCAGTTCACCGATTTCTCAAACCCGTGGGGGCATGTGCTGCGATTTGGGGAAAACCCTGACAGCTTTGGCCTGACAATGGGGCAGCTTTTGTCCCTGCCGATGGTTGCTTTTGGTCTCGCCCTTCTGATTTATGTACGCCGCAAATGACTGCACTGAACGACATCCTGCTGCGCCAGATCGGGCGGCTCGGCACGCTTAGCATTTCCGAGTTTATGACCCAGTGTCTTTATCACCCCGACCACGGCTATTACACACAGGCCAAACCGCTGGGGCGTGACGGAGATTTCGTCACCGCCCCTGAAATCAGCCAGATGTTTGGTGAAATGATTGGTCTGTGTCTGGCGCAAAACTGGCTTGATCAGGGGGCGCCTGACCCGTTTTGTCTCGCCGAGCTTGGCCCCGGATCGGGACAGCTGATGGAGGACATCCTGCGGGCAACGCAATCTGTTCCGGGGTTTCACCAAGCCGCGCAGTTGCACCTGTGTGAGGTTAACCCCCACCTTAAAACGCAACAGGCGGAGCGTCTGGCAACCCACGATCCGCAATGGATCAACAGCACCACCGATCTGCCCGCCCTGCCCTTGTTTCTTATCGCGAACGAGTTTCTCGATTGTCTGCCCATTAACCAGTTCATTGCCACGAAAACCGGCTGGGACGAACAGGTGGTTGGCAATCAGGACGGGCAATTATGCTTTGGCCGCCGCCCCGCCGGAGCGGTGAAAAGCGAACTGCCCCAAGACGCGCCCGAAGGCACAATACTAGAGCTTTGCCCCGCCGCGAATGCCGTTGTGCAGGACATCGCAAGCGTCATCGTGCGGCACGGCGGCTGTGCGCTGGTTGTCGATTACGGCGGATCGGGGGGCGGCGACACTTTGCAGGCGCTGCGGGGACATGAAAAAGTCGATCCTCTTAGCACGCCCGGTCAGGCGGATCTGACAGCCCATGTGAATTTTGCCGCCTTGCAAGAGTCGATCCGCACGGCAGATATTTGCGGCCCCGTCCCGCAAGGCGCGTTTTTGGAACGCCTAGGCATAACCACGCGCGCGCAGGCACTGGCACAGAAAATGAGCGGTGAAAAACTGGAAAACCACATCGCCGCCCATCACCGCTTGACGCATCCCGATGAAATGGGCGAGTTATTCAAGGTAATGGCAATCCTGCCGACGGGCGGGCCAACACCGGCGGGGTTTTAAGCATGACATTGGAAATTCTGACTTCTGATACCCTCGCCCCCGTACGCCACGGCTTTTTCACCCGTCGCGGCGGGGCGTCTTCGGGTGTTTTCAGCGGCCTGAACTGCGGGCTCGGGTCCAGTGACCAACGCGAAGTGGTTACTTTGAACCGCAAAATGGTGGCCAAGGCGATGGGCACGACGAACGATTTGCTGGCGGGCGTTCACCAGATCCACTCCGACAGGGTGCATGTGGTGACAGAAGGCACCGCGGCGGAGCGTCCGGAAGCCGATGCGCTGGTAACAAATTGTAAAGATATTGGCCTGTCCGTGCTGGCCGCAGACTGTGCGCCAATCCTGTTTGCCGATGCAAATGCAGGTGTGATCGGCGCGGCCCATTCCGGATGGAAAGGCGCCATCGGGGGCGTGATCTCTGGCACCGTGGACGCAATGGTCAACCTTGGCGCGCGGCGCGAAGACATCAAGGCCAGCATCGGCCCCTGCATCAGCCAGCGCAGTTATGAGGTCGGACCGGAGTTCTTTGAACAGTTCATGGACGAAGACCCAGAGTTCACCCGTTTTTTCACCAACGGCACCGAGGATCGCTATTTGTTCGATCTACCCGGCTTTTGCCTGCATCAACTGCGCGCAACCGGATTGGCCGAGGCCCATTGGATCGGGCACTGTACCTATCTCGACGAGAATCGCTTTTATTCCTACCGCCGCGCCACCCACCGCAAAGAAGCGGATTACGGGCGCTTGATTTCAACCATCATATTGTAGCGAAACATCAGAAAATGTGTCTGATCGGGGTCGTATTTCGTCACATTTGAAGCGCCCCATGCGATGGGAAATCGTAAAAAATCAAACTATTTCAATTGACTGAACGATACCGCAAGCTTGCCACATTCTTTAGTCTATTTGGGGCAATCTCCACAAAAGCACCTTTTTCCAGCACAGTTTACGGCGCAATCCACCGGTAAAACTGTCTTAACGGAACAGAAACTCTCTTGGAGTAAGACAGATGAAAAAGAACAATCGCTGGATGAAATGGGTTCTCAAAGAATCAGCCGAAATGTCCCAGAAAGAAAAGCTGAAAGCAGCCAGCTAAACGCGGGTGAACCGCAGCAGCATTCCCTCAGGACGACGGTGCACGTCCACCTGAAAGCTACCCCTGCCCTAGTGGCGGGGGCTTTTTTTTATAAAACTGTTCGAATGTCCCGCAAACGCGGCTTAGTCGTCGACCGAGCGTGCTTCCAGAATGCTGAACGGCACGCCGGGCTCATCCTTGGCCCCCCGGATCACCAGCGAAGTCTTCACGCTCGCCACATTTTCAGCAGCCGTCAGATGGTTAGTTAAAAAAGTCTGAAACGTCGTCAGATCCGGCGCCATGCATTTCAGAACAAAATCCGTTTCCCCGTTCAACATATGACATTCCCGCACCAACGGCCATTCGCGGCACTGGGCTTCAAACGCGCTTAGATCGGCTTCTGCTTGGGAATGCAGACCGACCATAGCGAAGACCTTAACTTCAAACCCCAGCACCCGTTCGTCCACTTCGGCGTGGTACCCGCGAATAAAGCCGCTTTCTTCCAACGTGCGCACACGGCGAAGACAGGGGGGCGCGGAAATGCCGACCCGTTTGGCCAGTTCCACATTCGTCATGCGCCCGTCGTTTTGCAACTCGGCCAGAATTTTGCGATCAATGGGATCTAGTTTGATTGTAGGCATAATATCTCCACAGCCGTCGCGGCAAATTACGCAGAACGCATCTGCTGCGCAATAATATTTCGCAGCTGCGCAATATTATTTCCGTGGCCGCCACCTACCCCAGTCTTTGGGCAATCGCAACAGCGTGACAATCCTCTGCTTTCCCTTAGACCTTTGCGTCCTTATATAAGGCAAAACCTTAAAGACGGACCGGAGATTCCCCATGTCAGAGACCCGCCACACCCGCCTGTTGATCATCGGCTCCGGCCCTGCCGGCTATACCGCCGGCGTTTACGGTGCCCGCGCCATGGTCGAACCACTTCTGGTGCAAGGCATAGAGCCAGGCGGCCAGCTTACCACCACAACCGAAGTCGAAAACTGGCCCGGCGACACCGAAGTCCAAGGCCCCGACCTGATGATCCGTATGGAAGCGCACGCCAAGGCAATGGGCTGTGAAATCGTCGGCGACATCATTAACGATCTGGATCTGTCCAAACGTCCTTTCACAGCGGCAGGCGACAGCGGCACCACCTACACGGCCGATGCGGTTATTCTGGCAACGGGCGCGCGGGCCAAATGGCTTGGCTTGCCAACAGAGGAAAAGTTCAAAGGTTTTGGCGTATCGGCCTGCGCCACTTGTGACGGTTTCTTCTACCGTGGACAGGAAATCGTTGTGATCGGCGGCGGCAACACCGCTGTTGAAGAAGCGCTGTTCCTGACCAATTTCGCCAGCAAGGTCACATTGATTCACCGCCGCGATGAACTCCGCGCAGAAAAAATCCTGATCGACCGTCTGGAAAAGAACCCCAAGATCGAACCTCTGTGGTTCCATGAACTGGTAGAAGTCACCGGCACCGAAGATCCGCTTGGCGTTGAAGGCGTTAAGGTTAAACACACGAAAACCGGTGAAATCACTGAAATCCCCTGCAAAGGTGTTTTCGTTGCCATCGGCCACGCCCCAGCTAGCGAATTGGTGGTGGATCAGTTGGAAACCCACATGGGCGGTTATGTGAAAACCAAACCTGATAGCACTGCTACGTCTATTCCGGGCGTGTTCGCGGCAGGCGATCTGACCGATCACCAATACCGCCAAGCTGTCACCAGCGCCGGAATGGGTTGCATGGCCGCACTGGAAGCTGAACGATTTCTGGCCGAAAACGAATAAAGCGGCTTTCAGCTGTGAGATTGGAAAAGCCCCGATGCGAACCGTCGGGGCTTTTGCGTTTTGTCCTTCATCCCTGTGGCTCCGGAGTCACATCCGGCCCTTTCCTGCCAATACCACAGAAAACACTTTGCCCACGGCGCGTTCCAGCCTATGTGTTCACGCGTGAACAAACTTTGATTCGCAGGTATGGACATTGCAGAGCGCAAAACCCAATAACGATGAAGAAGATCAGCTCTTCCGGCTCCTCCGCCAGATTGATCGTGCTTCAGATGCCTCGCAGCGCGCGCTTGCCGCTGCGATCGGGGTGTCGTTGGGTCGCCTCAATGCCCTGCTGAAATCCGCAACCGAGGCCAAGCTGGTCAGGATCAGCGACCGCAACGGACCGGATAAACGCCAGCGGTTCACCTATACGCTTACCTCACGGGGTGAGGCGGAGAAAATCCGGCTCACCGACAGTTTTCTGGCACGTAAATTCGCGGAATATGACGCGCTGCATGCTGAATTGACCGGGACCACGTCCAATCTGGTTCCACTTAAACACAGGACTATAATGATGGAAAACAATCTCGCCCCTATTTCGGAGCTCTACGTTTCACACGACAGTGCCGAAAAGATGAAATTCGAAGCGGCACAGCTGCCGTCTTGGGATCTGACAGCCCGTCAGGTTTGCGACCTCGAACTGCTGATGAACGGTGGCTTCAACCCGCTGAAAGGTTTCATGTCAGAAGCCGATTACGACGGTGTTGTTGAAAACATGCGTATGGCAGACGGCGCACTGTGGCCGATGCCCATCACACTCGACGTGCCAAAAAAATTCGCCGAGTCTGTTGAAATCGGTCAGGATATCGCACTGCGCGATCCTGAAGGTGTTATTCTTGCAGTTATGTCTGTGACAGACAACTGGACCCCGAACAAAGCGCTTGAGGCTGAAAAGGTTTTTGGCGCAGACGATCTGGCCCACCCTGCCGTGAACTATTTGCACAACACTGCTGGCGAAGTTTACCTTGGCGGGCCGATCATCGGCATCCAGCAACCGATGCACTATGATTTCCGCGCCCGTCGCAACACGCCAAACGAACTGCGTGCTTACTTCCGCAAAATGGGCTGGCGCAAAGTGGTTGCGTTCCAAACCCGTAACCCGCTGCACCGCGCCCATCAGGAACTGACCTTCCGCGCCGCAAAAGAAGCGCAAGCCAACCTGCTGATCCATCCGGTTGTTGGCCTGACCAAACCGGGTGACATCGATCACTTCACCCGCGTGCGCTGCTACGAGGCTGTTCTGGACCAGTACCCTGCATCGACAACATCCATGTCCCTGCTGAACCTTGCCATGCGTATGGCTGGCCCGCGTGAGGCTGTCTGGCACGGTCTGATCCGTAAAAACCACGGCTGCACCCACTTCATCGTTGGCCGCGATCACGCTGGCCCCGGCAACAACAGCCAAGGCGAAGATTTCTACGGTCCTTACGACGCGCAAGACCTGTTCCGTGCCCACGAAGAAGAAATGGGCATCAAAATGGTCGATTTCAAACACATGGTTTACGTGCAAGACCGCGCACAATACGAACCAGCGGACGAAATCGAAGATAAGGATGACGTGACCATCCTGAACATCTCCGGCACAGAATTGCGTCGCCGGCTGTCTGAAGGCCTGGAAATCCCTGAATGGTTCTCCTTCCCTGCCGTTGTGACAGAATTGCGCCGCACCCGTCCACCACGGGCACAGCAAGGCTTTACTGTGTTTTTCACCGGTTTCTCCGGCTCTGGCAAATCCACTATCGCCAATGCTTTGATGGTGAAACTGATGGAAATGGGTGGTCGTCCGACAACCCTGCTGGACGGTGATCTGGTGCGCAAGAACCTGTCTTCGGAACTGGGCTTCTCTAAAGAGCACCGCGATCTGAACATCCGTCGCATCGGATATGTGGCGTCCGAGATCACCAAAAACGGCGGTATCGCTATCTGTGCGCCGATCGCGCCCTATGCGACCACTCGTCGGGCTGTGCGCGAAGATATCGAACAGTTTGGTGCCTTCCTTGAAGTCCACGTTGCCACCTCTATTGAAGAGTGTGAACGGCGTGACCGCAAAGGCCTGTACAAACTGGCCCGCGAAGGCAAAATCAAGGAATTCACAGGGATTTCAGACCCCTATGACGTTCCAGAACACCCTGAACTGCGGATCGAAACAGAGAACACAGATGTGGACAACTGCGCCCATCAGGTTCTGCTAAAGCTGGAAAGCATGGGTCTGATCGCTGCCTGATCTGCGATCCTTTGAAACCAGTGAAAACCCGGCCATCGCGCCGGGTTTTTGCATGAATTGGGTGACTGCCAATTCCTTAAAACCTGACCGATTTATTCAAATTTTCGACACATTCGGCTCGTAGCTTTCCGTTAAGTCAGGGACTAGTACCGTCCCTAAGTTTGAATATCGGAGTAAAGAGTATGCCAGTTCCAATTGGCCAGACCGAAGCCCCTGCGCCCAGAGAATCAAAAAGCCGTCCCGCCTTTCAACCCGTGCGGAAGGAATTTCCAAAACCGGAGCTTGAGCCCAAGCAAAAGCGGACTTGGATACAGCGGTTCAGCTGTTTCAAGGCATACGTCCACCAATTATTAACCGGCGTCCCAACATCCGCCCCGTTCCAGCCTGAAAGCGCAAGAACGATAGAGGGACGCTCTGAAAGCCAATATTTCGGGAATGCGGCAGGGCCTTTTCAGGCCCGATCCATTCAGGCGCGCGCTTTGCGGACCAGATCGGAGTGACCAAAGCGGGTCGAAACCCGCTTTGAGCGTTTATATTAACCTTTTCTAAAGCGTTTCGCTTTAGTGAACACTTACGGGTTCAAACTCGTTTGTTCGGGCCAGCGCAAAAGCGATGTCGCGATCTTTGGCCAGCGCCAATCGCTCCCCGTTCTCAGAGTGGATGGCATAGATATGTTCATCTCCTTGAAGCTGCTCTCGCAGATCCTCGGGAAGATCCGAAAACTCAACCGGCCGCACATAAACCGTGCGATCATCGAATTTAAAGGGAAAATTAAACTTAACGTCCATAATCGTGCCTCCTACTTGTTATTAATTTCGATGGTCTGAACCACCGTCTCGGGAACAGAGCGGCGCAAGTCCACGTGCAGCAACCCGTTCTCCATTGAAGCGCCAGCAACCTCTACGCCTTCGGCCAGCACGAAAGAGCGCTGGAACTGGCGGGCGGCGATCCCACGGTGCAGGAAGACGCGCCCATCGCTGTCGTCCACTTGACGCCCGCGGATGACCAACTGGGCGTTCTCCAGCGTGATTGCCAAATCTTCCTCGCGGAAACCGGCAACCGCAAGCGTGATGCGATAGGAATCATCAGCACTTTGTTCGATATTATAAGGGGGGTAACCTTCGTTCCCCGATTTCGCGGTCCGCTCGACCAAACGGTCGAGTTGTTCGAACCCGAGCAAAAACGGATGCGAGGCAAAGGATATTTTTGTCATACAGTAAGCCCTTTACGGTTAAGCGACTTTAGCTAGGCCCCAAAAGCGGCGACCCTGTAAGGAATATGGGGTGGCCCTGCCGGATTCTCAAGAACTTATTGAAACGATTGGTTGTTAAGCCGTTTCAGATCACGTTAAGATGATGACAGGAGACTTATTTTCAGGACTGCCATGACAGCTTCACCGCAGATGGATCGCACAGAGGTGCTTCGCGTCAAATTGGAAACCCGACGGCAGGAGCATAGGGATCTGGACGAAGCCATTCACGCCCTGCACGACAAGGGCCACGCCGATGCGCTGACCCTGCAACGGTTGAAGCGTCAGAAACTGGCGATCAAGGATCAAATCCGCCGCCTGGAAGATGAAATCACGCCCGACATTATTGCCTAAATTCACATATTACCTATAGTGCGGCCTTCATTATCAAACAGGCGGAATTACCGGATGACACAGGTTAAAGTCGGGATCATCATGGGCAGCCAGTCGGACTGGCCCACAATGAAACATGCAGCTGATATTCTGGATGAATTGGGCGTTGCTTACGAAAGCAAGATCGTCTCGGCCCACCGCACCCCCGACCGTCTCTGGACCTATGGAAAAACCGCGGCCGAACGGGGATTACAGGTGATAATCGCCGGTGCTGGCGGGGCGGCCCATCTGCCCGGCATGGTATCTTCCAAAACCCGCGTTCCCGTGCTGGGTGTGCCGGTGCAAACCAAGGCGCTTTCGGGTGTGGACAGCCTTTATTCCATCGTTCAGATGCCCAAAGGCTTCCCCGTTGGCACAATGGCCATCGGCCCTGCGGGTGCTGCCAATGCCGGCCTTATGGCAGCGGCGATTCTGGCCAATTCCGACGCGGAACTAGCTGAAAAACTCGAAGACTGGCGCGCAGCTCTCAGCGCCTCTATTCCGGAAGAACCTGTTGATGACTGATCCTTTGCAAACCGGCGCGACCATCGGAATTCTGGGCGGCGGACAATTGGGGCGAATGCTGTCAGTTGCCGCTTCCCGTTTGGGGTTCAAAACCCACATTTTCGAACCGGGCGCCAATCCCCCGGCCGGACACGTGGCCGATCGTGTGACCACCGCCCCTTACGAGGACGCAGACGCCTTGCGCAGCTTTGCTCAGTCAGTAGATGTCATCACCTACGAGTTTGAGAACATCCCCGCAGAGGCGCTGGACCTGATCGAAACCATCCGGCCCGTGCTGCCCAACAGACGCGCACTGGCAACCTCTCAGGACCGGATTGTCGAGAAAGAGTTCCTGACCTCGCTAGGCCTGAAATGCGCGCCCTATGCCAACGTAGAAACCGCCGAGGATCTCACCGCAGCAGTAGAGAAAGTCGGCGTGCCTTCGATCCTGAAAACCCGCCGGTTCGGGTATGACGGCAAGGGTCAGGTGCGCCTGAAAGACAGCACAAATCCAACATCCGCATGGCAGGAACTGGGCGAAACCCCTTGTGTTCTTGAAGGTTTCATTGATTTCACCCACGAAGTCTCGGTCATTGGCGCACGGGCGCAGGACGGCGCCGTGACCTGTTTTGATCCCGGTGAAAACGTCCACCGTGACGGGATCCTCCACACCACCACCCTGCCCGCCAAGCTGAACCGCAGCCAGCACACAGATGCGATTATCCTGACGGGGCAAATCCTCAACGCGCTGGATTATGTCGGCGTCATGGGTGTGGAACTGTTCGTGACACCGCATGGTCTGATTGTGAACGAGATCGCACCGCGGGTGCACAACTCCGGTCACTGGACGCAAAACGGCTGTGTCATCGACCAGTTCGAACAGCACATCCGCGCGGTTGCGGGTTGGCCTTTGGGGGACGGGAAACGGCACTCCAATGTGGTGATGACAAATCTGATCGGTGAAGAAGTGAACGACGTTGCGACCCTGTCGCAGGACTCAAGCGTGGGACTGCATCTTTACGGTAAGGCCGAGGCAAAACCGGGCCGCAAGATGGGCCATGTGAACAAGATCACGGGTCCCGCTTGAACGCGCCGAATTTCAGGAAATACTCTACCTGTTCATAGACCTTCGGGTTGTTCATCATAAATGTGTGGGTCACATGGAGAACGATGTGATCCGCCATCCCCTCGACCTTGGTGCTTTCGACGCTGACTTTACCGTCGTTTGGCCCGTCGATCAGCGAGGAAAGCAGCGGATTCATCGTCTGATCCCCCGCAATCACACCCACAGGAAAGCGCACCGGCCCCAACTTCGCAGGCAGGCTGTCAGGTCCCGTGCCAAGCTGCATGCCTGCGATCCCGTTCCAAAATTCGAACCCCGGCACATCGGTCATCTGATCCACAACCTCTGTGCCCTTATTGGGCGGTGCCAGCATCACGGAACGGCCCAGCCGCGCGGGGGGCTGGGACACATTTCCCATGTAATAGCGCAGAAGAATTCCACCCATTGAATGGGTTACGAAATGCACCTTTTTGGCGGATCGGCATTTGTGCAAGGCGGCAGGAACAGCGCTGTTGGCCAGTTCTTCAATCGTGGCGTCCTTGCTGGGATAATCAAGGTTTACAACGTGGTAGCCCGCCCGCTTCAACCGCCATTCCATCAGCAACATCGACGTGGCGCTGCGGGCCAGACCGTGCAACAGGATCACACATTCGCCGGCACGGGCGGCGGGGGCGATGAATGTGACCATTCCAAGTATCCAGACTGTGAACAGGGTTGCTTTCATGGTCTAGCATAAAGGTGGCGGCACCGGAATTGTCAAGAAAGAGGCCACCTTATTGGCGATTTGTAGCGAACACCGAAACCCCGATCCCCCCAAGCACCAGCCCAGCAGAAATCACAAATTCAAGGCTGACTGGTTCACCCAACAGCGCCGTCCCGCCAAAAGCTGCGATGATGGGTACGCTTAGCTGTGCCACCGCAGCAGTGGCCGTGGCCAGTTGCGGCAACACCCAATACCACAGCGCATAGCCAAGGGCCGAAGTTACAGCGCCTGACAAAAAGGCGAGTATCACACCAGCCGGTGTCAGATGAAGCGCAGAAACCAGCGGCAGCCCGACCAGTGCGAACGGCAGGGCCAGCACAAAATTTGCCGCCGTTGCCCCCAGTGGATCTGCCGTTTTCTGACCGATCAGCGAATAGACACCCCACCCCAAAGCTGCGATCGTCATCAGCCCCGCGCTCGTCAAATCCGGCGCACTGGCGGAGGGTGCCAGCAGATAGGCGAGCCCACCAAAAGCAATCCCCGCGCCAAGCCATTGCAGCGGCACCGGCGCCTTGCCTGCCAGAACCGCGCCCGCAAACATGGTAATCTGGACGCCACCAAACAGGATCAACGCGCCCGTTCCCGCATCTAATGCTACATAAGCAAAAGAAAACCCCAGCATATAGGCCGCCAGTCCGATCACAGCCCAAGGCCTTGCCGGTTCAAAGAATCCCGCCAACCGCCCCTGTCGCAAAACCACCAGCAGAACCAGAACCCCTGCCCCGCTCGCCACACGCACCAGCGCGAAACTGGCAGGATCAATCAGGCCACCCGCCAATCCCATCCGGTTCAAAACCGAATTGGCCGCGAAGGCGATCATTGTCAGGATGGTCAGTAGGATCAATTGCATGACAGGTTTGAAGCAGTCGGCGCCACACGGCGCAATCGCAAAATTTGGCTATGACGAAAACGTCAGTGCGAAGTGGGTAGTACAGCGCTTCACTAGCTTAGTAAAAAACGACAGTTATTGCATCTCTGAATTGAACAATACCCAAAAGAAAACTAGCCAACGAACCGGAAATCGCCACCGCTGAAACTAGATGCACGACACGCTTGACCCATCTCCAAATACACGCGCCCTTATCCTCACCTTTTCGTTTATTGATCCGAACAAGAGTGGCATAATGCGTAAGGTAGCTGAAAAGCATTCCAAGGCATGCGAAAAACACGCCAAGCGCGAACATCGTCAGTGGTTCAGTCGCCAATGTAATCAAATTCGAATTATAGTTGGTAGAATTTAACTGCGACGAAATAAACGTAAGAAGTGAAACCGCTGCGGCGCCATTAATCAGTACAAGCGTTTTGATAGATGAATTGGCGATTTCAATTATCTTTTCATTAATCATTTGAAATTCAAGAAAATCTCGAGATTGATTTTCTTCCGCCATTTCTAACTCCTTAAAAAAAGTTTTAATGATGTTATCGTAATTTGCTATATTGCATCCAAGCGCGCAAAAATGCAAACGGCCCCGCAGGAACCTGCGAGGCCGTTCTTTTTGACTAAAACGTCAGTGGGGCTGGCCTGTTCGGGTCTTGGCGTTATCGCCAAAACCCTGACAGGCGGAACCGTTTTGGCCCAAAGGCCAAAGCCGGTTCTTACATCATGCCGCCCATGCCGCCCATTCCGCCCATGTCTGGCATGCCGCCACCGGCACCACCGTCTTTGGAAGGTTTGTCAGCAACCATTGCTTCTGTTGTGATCAACAGGCCAGCGATGGAAGCAGCGTCTTCCAGAGCAGTCCGCACAACTTTGGCAGGGTCGATTACGCCGAAGGAGAACATGTCGCCATATTCTTCTGTCTGTGCGTTAAAGCCGAAGTTTTTGTCGTCGCTTTCGCGAACTTTACCGGCAACAACTGCACCGTCAACACCAGCATTTTCAGCGATTTGACGCAGAGGAGCTTCAAGCGCGCGGCGAACGATAGAGATACCAGCGGACTGGTCAGCGTTTGCGCCTTCCATTCCAACCAGACCTTTAACAGCCTGCACCAGAGCAACACCACCACCAACAACAACACCTTCTTGAACCGCAGCGCGGGTCGCGTTCAGTGCGTCGTCAACGCGGTCTTTGCGTTCTTTAACTTCAACTTCTGTGGAACCACCAACGCGGATAACAGCAACACCACCAGCCAGTTTGGCCAGACGCTCTTGCAGTTTTTCTTTGTCGTAATCGGAAGATGTTTCTTCGATTTGACCACGGATCTGTGCAACACGTGCTTCGATCTCAGCTTTTTCGCCGTTACCGTCGATGATTGTTGTTTCATCTTTGGTGATCTGGATTTTCTTGGCCGTGCCAAGCATTTCCATGCCAACGTTTTCAAGCTTCATGCCCAGATCTTCGGAAATCACCTGACCACCGGTCAGAACAGCGATGTCCTGCAGCATGGCTTTGCGGCGATCGCCGAAACCAGGTGCTTTCACAGCTGCGATTTTCAGACCGCCGCGCAGTTTGTTCACGACCAAGGTCGCCAGGGCTTCGCCTTCAACGTCTTCAGCAATGATAACAAGCGGTTTGCCGGACTGGATAACAGTTTCCAGCAGAGGCACCATTGGCTGCAGGGAAGACAGTTTCTTCTCGTGCAGCAGGATCAGTGCGTCGTCCAGCTCTGTTGTCATTTTTTCAGGGTTGGTCACAAAGTAAGGGGACAGGTAACCGCGGTCGAACTGCATGCCTTCAACAACATCGGTTTCTGTTTCCAGACCTTTGTTTTCTTCAACAGTGATAACACCTTCGTTGCCAACGCGCTGCATAGCATCGGCGATTTGATCACCAATTGCTTTTTCGCCGTTTGCAGAGATGGTGCCGACCTGTGCAACTTCTGCACTGTCGTTAACCGGACGGGACATGGATTTGATCGCATCCACGACGTTCGCCACAGCTGTGTCGATACCGCGCTTCAGGTCCATCGGGTTCATGCCAGCAGCAACCGATTTCATGCCTTCTTTAACGATGGCTTGGGCCAGAACAGTCGCGGTTGTTGTACCGTCGCCTGCTGTGTCGTTGGTCCGGGAAGCAACTTCCTTAACCATCTGTGCGCCCATGTTTTCAAACTTGCCTTCAAGTTCGATTTCTTTGGCAACGGACACACCGTCTTTGGTGATGCGTGGTGCGCCAAAGGATTTGTCGAGAACAACGTTACGGCCTTTGGGGCCCAGCGTTACCTTAACAGCATCGGCCAGAACATTCACGCCTTCCAGCATGCGGTTCCGTGCGTCGGTGCCGAATTTTACGTCTTTTGCAGCCATTGTAGCTTGCTCCTATTCGTATTTCGGTTCGGTTTAGGAAAGAATGCCGAGGATGTCGGATTCTTTCATCATCAACAGCTCGTCGCCATCAACGGATACTTCGGTGCCGGACCATTTACCGAACAACACTTTATCGCCAACGCTAACAGCCATTGGGATCAGTTCGCCGCTATCTTTGCGCGCGCCTTCGCCCAGAGCGATGATTTCGCCCTCAGCCGGTTTCTCTTTTGCAGAATCCGGAATGATCAGACCGCCTGCGGTTTTTTCGTCGCCTTCAAGGCGGCGAACCAGTACACGGTCGTGCAAAGGTTTGAGTGCCATGGAGAGTGCTCCTTAACTCTTGGTTTTCATTTCTCGGGAGGCCATCAGACCATTAGCACTCGCCTCCCGTGAGTGCTAACAGAGCACTATTTAGGAAGACCGAAGCTGAGAGTCAACTCTTGCGTGGGAAGATTTCATCGCTGATTTCCGGTCGTTATCAGTACAACTGGCAAGCCTGCGGTTCGGCGGGGAAAATACAGAATATAATCAGATGCGCAACCACCCTGCAGGATCGAATTCCGGCCCAGACATCTGATATATTTCGCATCTTGCCCGCACAACATGCGCTATCCGTCGGGAAACCTGCAAAACAGCAGATTTCAGGGAGATTATTAACGCCAAACCGCTGCGAAAGACTTTCGGTTTCATGGTGTTTATGCCAAAAGGCATGAAAGACTTTTAAAAGTGTCAGTCGGGGGCTGGAAATGGCAAAACTGGTAAAAGCGGCGTTTGGCGGGATTTCCGTTTTGGCAATGACAGCAGGACTGGTAAACGCGCAGGCGACGCCCTCTTTGAACCTATATGGTAATTCCGGTCTGATCGACATGCCCGGTGCCGAACCCCAGCCCGACGGGCAGGTCACTGGAACGATATCAGGCTCCGCTTCTGATCGTAAGGTTACGCTGTCCTTTCAACTGACAAAACGGCTCTCGGCCTCGTTTCGGTATTCCGAGCTTAATGACTGGACCATCGCGGGCGAGGACAACGACCGCTCTTTCGATCTGCAATTCCAACTGCTTGAAGAAACTGACACATTGCCCGGCGTGGCGATTGGCCTGCGCGACTTTATGGGTAAGGGTGCTTATGGTGCGGAATACCTTGTCGCCACAAAAGCAGTCCATCCAAAGGTTCGCGTGACGGCGGGGCTTGGCTGGGGACGTCTGAGCGATAGCTCCACCGTGCGGGTTGGCGCGAATGCACAAGGCGGCGTTCCAACTGCCGAACAGTGGTTTAGTGGCGATGTCGGTGTGTTTGGCGGGCTTGCCTGGACCACCCCGGTAAAAGGGTTAACGCTGAAGGCGGAATATTCCTCGGACGAATACACCCGCGAGGTTGCTTCCGGTGCGGTTGAGCGTGACAGCCCGTTCAACTTTGGCATGGAATTCAAGCGCCGGGACAATCTGAGCGTGGGACTGTATTATCTACATGGTTCCGAAGTTGCCCTGCGCTTTTCTACGGCTATCAATCCCAAACGCCCGCCCGCTGTTGGCACACGCGAACGGGCGCCCCTGCCCGTGATCGCCCGTCCGGTGAATTACTCCAAAAGCACAGGTTGGGCGCAAGATACGAACTATTCTACCACCGCCCGTCAAAAATTTGAGACCGTGCTCAAGGAACAAGGGCTTGCCGTTGAAGCGGTAGCGGTGAACGGGCGCTCTGCCGAGCTGCGCTTGCGCAATGACACTTTCAATTCCGGTGCACAGGCCATTGGTCGCGCTGCCCGTGCAATGGCTTTTGTGCTGCCCCATTCGGTTGAGGAATTCGTGATCACCCCTGTGGTGAACGGCCTGCCCGCGTCCAGTGTGGTAATCCGCCGTTCCGATCTGGAGCGTCTGGAAAACGATCCGATGGGAACCGAGAAAATGCTCGACCGTGCCGAAGTCCGCAGCTCCCGCACGCTGCCGGACAATGGCGTTTTTGCACAGGATATTTACCCCGACTTGCGCTGGAATATAGCGCCCTATGTATCCATGTCGCTGTTTGACGGTTCCGGTCCCCTGCGGGCCAGCGGCGGCCTGCGGGCCAGCGCGGACTACTATATCGCGCCGGGTTTTTCGTTGTCGGGCTCTGTGACCCAGCGGGTGTTTGGCAACCAGAAGGATGAAACCCCGCCGCCCTCGGGTCTACCCCGCGTGCGCACTGATCGGGCACTTTACAAGTCCGAAGGAAAAACCGCAATTGAGACGCTGACAGCGGATATGATGTTCAAACCCGCCCCCGATTTGTTTGGTCGCGTTTCTGTGGGCTATCTGGAACCCATGTTCGGCGGTATCTCGACCGAGCTGCTTTGGAAACCAGCAAGCCAGAACTGGGGGCTTGGTGCAGAGGTTAACTACGTCAAACAACGGGATTTCGACCAGTTGTTCGGCTTTCGGGATTATGACGTGGTCACGGGCCATCTCTCGGCTTATTGGAGCGTGACTCCCGGTCTTGATGCGCAGCTTGATCTGGGCCGTTACCTTGCCGGAGACTGGGGCGCGACCCTGTCTATGGACCGCGTCTTTGCCAATGGCTGGACCATCGGTGCCTATGCCACAGTGACGGATTCCTCCCCCGAGGAATACGGCGAAGGCAGTTTCACTAAGGGCCTGCGCATGAGCATTCCGCTCAGCTGGGGGATTGGGACACCCAACCGCAAGACCTATGCGATTGATATGAATACACTGGCCCGTGATGGCGGCGCCCGTCTGGACGTGAACAACCGCCTGTTTGACACAGTCAGCGAATATCAGCGCCCCGGACTTGAAGCAGGCTGGGCACGGTTCTGGCGGTGATGGCACAGCTGAAACCAAGGTTGGCCTGTATTGCCGTTGCAGTTTTGTCCCTGTTTCTGGCCGCTTGTAGTTCGGAACACAGCACCCAACCTGGCATAGGTGACATCGCTCTTGGCATGGCCAAAGCGCGCCTGCAAAAGGGGGCCGTGGAGACAGCCGACGCGGATCAATCCGCCCCACAAGCAACCCGCGCGCAAATGGCCGCCCTTGGCCGCGCGGTGGTCTATGTTACGGTGCCACGCTTTGGCGTGACCCAACCCGCAGTGGAACTGGCCGTGAACGGGCGCTATCGCACCTATATGGGCAGTGACCAATCTACAGTGACCCTGCAATCAGGCATCGTGACAGCCACGCGGGGATTACAGGTGGACCTGATCGCCCAGGACCTTTCCCTTTCGCCGTCCTCCCTGTTTCGCGGGTCCTTTCCCAAGACCTACACCCGCACACAGCGCAGCCTGACCGGCGAAGGTATTCTGGCAGATTACGCCTACAATTGCGCCATTGCCCCGAAAGATGCAGGCGAGACCATCACAATCTTTGGCCGCAACCACAGCGTACGCCAATACACAGAGCTTTGCGGCAATGACAAACGCGCCTTTCAGAACAGCTATTGGGTCGATAGCGCAGGCACCGTCTGGCAAAGTCACCAGTCGATCAGCAAGGAAGTCGGGCACTTGATTTTGCAACGTGTGGTAAAATAGCGCTACGCAGGTTAAACTTCCCTTAACCGACCGTCACTAATTTGAGTCGGGTCGGGACAGTTTTAAGAAAATTTATTAGCAGACAAGAGAATACCTATGGCTTCAAACGATTTATTGAAAAACCCGTTATTAACAACTTTCTCCGAAAGTGCAGCATATCACAAACGTGACCGGCACGGCACTGATGCAGGTGACACCCTGATCGGAAACCGGCACGATAATGGTATATACGGCTATGGCGGCGACGACACCATCTGGGGGCGGCGCGGAGATGACAAAATTACCGCTGGCCGTGGCAGCGATGAAGTATACGGCGGGAAAGGCGACGATGTCTTTTATTCGACTTATTCCCACACACAGGACGAAAATTTCTCGTACGGAGGTGCTGGCAACGACACTTTCTATTCTGGAAATCCCGGCTATTCCGGGGCTCCCGGCGAAACCTTCTACTACATTAAAGCCGGCAAAGGGCACGATTCAATTGGTGCCCACCACCTTAAGTCCGAACTATACGGCGGAGGTGGAAACGATGAATATACGGTTTGGGGCGGCAGCAGCACGATGTATGGCGGACGTGGCAGCGACGTTTTCAAAACTGGCGGCGCAGAAGTTACGATCACTACAGGAAAAGGCGCGGATACGGTAAAGCTGCGGGACGGTTCGGAAAATTTTACGATCACCGACTTCAATCCTGAAAAAGATACGCTGGAATTTGACCGCTATCAGAGGATCAACTCCGCAGAACTTTTGATTGAAACGGACGGTAAGGATCTGGTGCTGACCCGTCCGGACGGCACGCAAATTAAACTATTGAAGGTTTCGGCCGACAGTTTCGGTTTAGAGGATATCAAGGGATTGCACCTGTATGGTACGGACAGCGCAGATGAACTGACCGTCAACTACCGCGAGGATACAGTTTACGCAAAAGACGGCGACGATCATATTACCGGATCGTCTTACAATGACTCAATATTTGCAGGTTCGGGTAATGATACAGTTTACGGAAATAATGGCCGCGATTTGTTAATTGGATGGCACGGTGATGACCTCCTTTTTGGGGGGAACGGAAATGACCGCATTTTCGGAGGCAACGGTCACAACACTGTGTATGGCGGCCGTGGTGATGACCGAATTGACTCATACGACTCTTCCAATTCTGACTACAACGCATACGGTGGTGCAGGTGATGATTGGATCACCATGACGTCTGCTGCCCAAGTCACGCTGTCGGGCGGCACCGGCGATGACCGGATCTTCGCGGGCGCAGAGTCTGCAACCCTGCTCTATGACAGTACGATAGACGAAGGATCCGATGTTGTGGCGCGCTTCGCTGTAGAAACGGGCAGACTGCGAATTTCAGGGGCGGATTTTGACGACCTGACGATTGAGAGGGGCGACACGGGCACGATGGTAACATTATCAAGCGGGACAGAAATCTTGCTTTTTGAAATTGATCCCGATGACCTGACACAAGACAATTTTGAATTTATCTGACTTTGGTCTTTTGAAGCGGGGCGAGGAATAAAATCCCCGCCCCTTTCGTTTTAAGCCAGTGACGGCAGCCACAACACAATGGCCGGGAATGCCACCAGCAGCGCGATTGTGACGCCGTCTGCGATGAAGAAGGGTGTTACGCCCTTGAACACGTCTTGCACCGTCAGGTCGTCGCGCACACCGGCCACAACAAAGCAGTTCAGGCCTATGGGCGGGGTGATCAGACAGAACTCTGCCATTTTCACCACCAGTATCCCGAACCAGATGCCACACATCGCGCCCGACATGCCAAAGGCACTGTCCGCCGCCGTGACCATCTCGCCCCCGTTCAACGCCATGACTGCGGGATAGGTAATCGGCAGGGTTAGCAGCAGCATCCCGATGGCGTCCATGAACATCCCAAGCACCGCATAGGCCAGCAGGATAAGCACCAGCGTCAGCATGGGGGACTGGTCCAGTGAGGTGATCCAGTCCGAAAACGCATCCGGCAGCTTGGCAAATCCAAGGAAGCGCACATAGATCAGCACGCCCCAGATGATTGTAAAGATCATCACCGTCAGCTTGGCCGTTTCCAGCAAGGCGTCTTTCAGCTCTCCCAGACGCATACCGCGGAACAGGGCCATCAGGAACACGATGAACGCACCGACTGCGCCGCCTTCTGTGGGTGTGCCCCAAGCCTCTCCGAAGGGGTTGTAGACGAAGAAGATGATGATCACGACCACCAGCACAATTGGCATGGCGGCTGGCAGCGATGCAAACCGTTGCCCCCATGTAAAACCGCGCACTGGCGGGCCAACGGATTTGAACCCGACCGCGATGCTGATGATCAGGACCGCATAGACGATGGCCGAAAAGACACCCGGCACAAAACCGGCCAGCAACAGCTTGCCCACGTCCTGTTCGACGATAATCGCATAGATCACCAGAATTGCAGACGGCGGAATAAGCGAGGCAAGCGTGCCACCCGCCGCAACAACACCGGCAGCAAACTGTTTGTTATAGCCGATCTTCAACATCTCGGGGATGGCGATCCGTGCAAAGACCGCAGCCGTTGCAACAGACGCCCCCGATACCGCCGCAAACCCTGCGGTGGCGAAAACAGTGGCCACAGCCAGGCCGCCCGGCACCCATGCAATCCAGCGTTTGGCGGCCTCAAACAGGGCCGTTGTCAGCTTGGCGTAATAGGCGAGATAACCGATCAGGATGAAGACTGGGATCAGGCTCAGAACTTGTGAGCTGACCTTGGAATGGGGCACCTGCCCCGCGATTTTGACGCTGATTTGCAAGGCTTTGCCAAAGCGCGCGGGATCGTAATCGTAACCGTTCCAGCGCAGCCAGACCAAACCGACGAAACCCGCAAGTGCCGCTGCAAAAGCCACCCGCATTCCAAGCACAACAAGAACCAGCATACCGCCCGTGGTCCACAGGCCTATGGTAATATTATCCATCAATCATGCCCTTCCAGCTGGGCCGCTTCGGCGCGGGCCTGTTCTTCAACCGACAACACCAGCGGCACCGCCACAGGGTGTTCCAACCCCAATATAAAGGCGCGGCCATAGCCGACCGCCTGTAGCACAAGGCGCACGCAAAGCACCGCAAAGGCGATGGGTACGATCAATTTGCTTGGCCAGATTGGCAGTCCGATATCAATCGAACTGTCACGGCTCCACAGTGGTTTGGTCAGATCAAAACTGCGGTCGAAATGGGCCCAAGCCCCCCAGACCAGCGCGACCATCAGCACCAGCATGATGACTACGGTCAGAAACTCCACCAGCCAGAGCGCCCGCCCCTTCAGCGCGGCCACCACAATATCCATGCGGATGTGGGTGCCATCGCGCTGCACATAAGACACGCCCATGATCGCAATCAGCGGCATGGCGGCTTCGATATAGTCCACGTAACCCGACAAGGGACTGTTAAAAAACTTGCGTCCGATCACGGAATAAGCGGCAAGAAACATCAGTGAAAACACTGCAATTCCGCTGATCAGGGCGCAAAAGCGTTCGATGGGCAGCAGAAAACTGTCCAACCGACTTAATAGGCTATCGTCCTGTAGGACGGCTGCCGAAGACGCCATGTGAGACCTCCTCCAGAGTTAAAAAGGGCCGCCCCCTTAGCAAAGAGGACGGCCGTGTAATTACCGAAAAGCCGCGCTTAGTTGCTTGCGCGTTCTTTTTTCAGTGTCTCCATAACGAGATCGTACAGTTCCTGACCAGGCAGGTTCTGGGCTTCCATATCTGCAATCCATTCGGCACGGATCGGATCAGCAGCCTTGGCACGGAACGCGGCCAGTTCCTCTTCCGGGAGCATGACTTTCTCAACGTTCTTTTCGGCCAGAACCTCATCCCACTTGGCAAGCAGTTTACCATAGTTATCAAGGTAATGGGCGATAGCCTCATCCACAGAGCTGTCCAGCGCTTCGCGGTGCTCGTCTGACAGGCCTTCATAGGAGTCGATGTTCACAACGATCGGGCAGTTCACGGTGCCAGGGTTCAGGTTAGCCGTCCACCATGTCGCTTGATTGATCGTGCCAAAGGACAGATGCGCGTGCTGCGCGAATGCCACTGTGTCCACAACACCGGATTCCATCGCCTGATACGCTTCGGCAGAGGTCACGGATGTCGGAACCGCGCCAACCGCTTCAAATGCTTTCCCAAGACCGCCAGTCGCGCGGACCCGCATTCCTTCGAAATCAGCCAGCTTCGTGCGCGGATCACCGGTGCCAACGATGTTGTACTGCGGCATCGGCGAAGTCATCAGCAGCTTGGCATTCCACTGCGCCATTTCTTCTTGCACCGCCGGATGGGCGTAAACCGCATGGCTGACAGCAACTTCTTCTTCCAGATTGGACACACCAATGAACGGCAGTTCCAGAACGGTGATCGTACGGTTCTTATCGCGGTGATACCCGGCACAGAATTGCGCCATTTCGAATGCGCCGATGGAAATATTGTCAAGGTTCTCGCGGTTCTTTGACAGTCCACCGTAGGACACGTTCATCGTGAATTCACCGTTGGTTTTTTCAGAAACCAGTTCCGCCAGCTTCTCAACATGCTCGGTGAAAGCGCGACGCTTGCCCCAAACCGAGACGTTCCATTCTTCCGCAAAACCTTCGGATGCGATGCTTGCAGCCAGCGCAGTTAGCGCCAGTGTTTTCAGACCATTTTTCATGGTTTCCTCCCAAATTGCTCCCCGTTGGTGGGGATTGTGGTCACAGGTTAACGAAACTTTCCGCGATTCCCTATAATGAATTGGCCGTAAGTGCGTAAAAATACGCGCGGTTTTACAGTTTAGCTTGAAATGACAACGACCTAACTTAGATGGCTATTTTATAGGCACACCCAGAACCCCGGCTTGGCCATTTGCTGCGCAGTGCCTGACACAACAGTTGCCCCGACTTGGGGGATTCCGTATTAAAAACCAAAGCCCACCGGAAAGCTCACTGGGCTGACAGATCGTCCATCCCCGCAATTGACAGAGGATTACATGCGCAAACTGATTGCTTCCGCCGCCACAGCTCTGCTGGCCGCCTGCTCAACTAGCCCGACGCCAAACACGCAACAAACGACCGCCCCCGTTGCCATGCGGGACACCCAGTCCGCCGTGAACGCCTATTACCGCGTGGCCGCCCGCGTAGAGCCCGTCGCGCAAACGGTTTGCCGGACCTTCCACTCCAACAAGTCCCACAACTTCTGCGATTTTCAGGTCAAAGTGAATACTGACGCCAGTCAACCGCCAAATGCGTATCAAACCATCGGACGTGATGGCCGCCCCGTTATTACCTTTAACGTCAATATGTTGCGCAGCTTCCGCAATGACGACGAAATTGCCTTTGTGTTCGGCCATGAAGCAGGCCACCAGATTGCGCGCCATATTGAACAGACGCAGGCCAACCAGCTTGCCGGAGCGGTGCTCGGTGGTATTTTGGTTGCGGTCGGCGGTGGCGATGCGCAGGTCGGTGTAGACATCGGCGGGGCCATTGGCGGGCGCAGCTACTCCAAAAAGTTTGAACTGGAGGCCGATACAATTGCGGCCCATATTGCAGATCGCGCCGGTTACAACGCGACCATCGGTGCCCGCACGTTTGAACGGACCCGAGGCTCTTCAGCGCTGCTCGCCACGCATCCGCCGTCAGCCCAGAGGATCTCTCAGGTGTCACGCACCATTCAGACCATCAACATAGCCAAATCCCAAGGCGGCCGCGCGCCGGTCGCATGGTGATCGTATGACCGGTAGTTTTTTCGGATACGGCTCGTTGGTGAATGCAGGCACGCACAGCTATCAGAACCTGCGGCCTACCACGCTTCAGGGCTGGCGGCGGCATTGGGTGCAATCTTCCCAACGGGATGTTGCGTTCCTCAGCGTGACCCCCGATCCGCTCTCCTCTATTTCCGGTCTGGTGGCCGATGTGGGTGATATAGGCTGGGACGCGCTGGATCTGCGCGAAGCCGCTTATGACCGGCTGGTGCTGGACGTGGAACCGCTGAGCGGTGTTGCCATGTATAAGGCCAGCGCGGCGGCGGTGTCGCTCGAAAACCTGAACCAGCCTATCCTTCTCAGCTATCTTGATTGCGTGGTACAGGGGTTCCATCAGGTGTTCGGCACCGATGGCGTTCGGGGTTTCTTCCGCTCCACCAGCGGCTGGGACACGCCAATCCTGAATGACCGTGCCACACCGCTTTACCCCCGCGCAGGGCTTCTGTCAGACACAGAAACCGCACTGGTGGATGATCATATCAATATGGTGGGTGCTAGGATCATCGCCCCGACCTGACCCCATAACGGGCCGGTCGGGACAAGAGATCAGAGCCGGTGCTTTTGCAGCAGCGGCATCAGTTTGGACATATCCGGCCCGTGTTCCATCCCCGTCAGCGCCTTGCGCAGCGGCATGAACAGCCCCCGCCCTTTACGCCCCGTGGCTTCTTTCACGGCAGTCGTCCAGCTTTTCCAGCTATCCCCGTCCCAAGGCTGGGCCGGCAGCAAGCCTTTGGCCGTAGTCACAAAATCCGCATCTTCGGCGGCGATCATCGGCTCTGCCCCGTCACGGCACAAGGCCCACCACTCTGCGATACCGGCGCGGGTGGAGACATTTTCCCGTGCAACCTCCCAGAATGCCGGCGCGATATCGGCAGGCACGCCGAGATCGACAAGGCTCTGCTCCATTTCGCTGAATGGCAGGGCCGCAACCGTCTTGGCGGTCATTGGACCCAGATCAGCCACGTCGAATTTCGTCGGCGCAGACCCGAACTGTGACAGGTCGAACCCCTCGATCAGTTCTTCCATAGAACTGCGCAGTTCAACAGGTTCATTCGCCCCAAGACGCGCCATCAGCGACAACAGCGCCATAGGCTCGATCCCTTGTTCCCGCAAATCCCGCAGCGCCAGCGTGCCAAGCCGTTTGGACAGCGCCTCACCCTGCGCACCTGTCAGCAGCGAGTGGTGGGCAAAGGACGGAACTGTACCGCCCAGCGCCTCGATTATCTGGATTTGCGTTGCGGTGTTGGTCACGTGATCGGACCCGCGCACCACATGGGTGATGCCGAAATCCACATCGTCACAGACAGAGGCCAGCGTATAGAGGAACTGCCCGTCACCGCGGATAAGAACCGGATCGGACACAGAGGCCGCATCAATAGACAAATCGCCCAGAATGCCGTCGTTCCATTCGATCCGCTCCTGATCCAGCTTGAACCGCCAGTGACCGCTGCGCTCTGCCCGCAATGCGTCTTTTTCCATCTCGCTCAGCGACAGGGCGGCGCGGTCGTATACCGGCGGCTTGCCCATGTTCAGCTGCTTCTTGCGCTTCAGATCCAGTTCGACCGGAGTTTCGAAACACTCGTAAAACCGCCCCGCCGTGCGCAGCTCATCCGCTGCTTCATTATAACGGTCCAGCCGCGCTGACTGGCGCTCCATCCGGTCCCATGTCAGGCCAAGCCATTCCAGATCTTCTTGAATACCATCCGCAAATTCCTGCGTAGAGCGTTCGGGGTCCGTATCGTCAAGACGCAGGATAAACTGCCCCCCCTGCTTGCGTGCGATCAAGTAGTTGAACAGCGCAGTTCGCAGGTTTCCCACATGCAGGAAACCTGTAGGGGACGGAGCAAAACGGGTGACAGTCATCTGGCTTTTACCTTCGGAATAAATCTGCGCCCCTCATACAGGGACAGGCGGCAAAGGCCAAGAGCGAAGGCCGTTAACGAATTTGTAAAGAAATGGTTAAAGTTCCCGATCCGTTCTGCTAAACCACAGGTGGGGATTGAGGAGTGGATAATGTTAAGAGTGCTGATCGCACTGGCGTGCCTGTGCGCGCCAGTTGCTGCGGATAATTTGCGGATTGTGGACGGGGACACGCTGGATCTGGGGGGCATTCGCTACCGGATCAACGGCATCGACGCACCAGAGGCGGGGCAGAAATGCAAGACCGACACCGGCAAGGACTGGGCCTGCGGCACAGCGGCGACAGATGCGCTTTTCGCGCTGACGCGGGGAAAAACAGTTACCTGTCAGGAACTTGCCACTGACGGATATGGCCGCATCGTCGCGCGCTGCTTTGCCGGATCAACCGATGTTGCCCGCGAAATGGTCGCGCAAGGCATGGCTTGGGCCTTCCTGAAATTCTCGGACGAATATGAATCGGACCAAAACCGCGCCAAAGCGCAACAGCGTGGCATCTGGCAGGCGGCGTCACAAACCCCGTGGGACTACCGCGCCGCCCGTTGGACAGTCGCCGCGCAAAAAGCCCCTGACGGTTGCGCGATCAAGGGAAACATCTCTTCGGGGGGCAAAATCTACCACGCCCCGTGGTCCCCTTGGTACAACCGCACAAAAATCAGCCTGTCCAAAGGAGAGCGCTGGTTCTGCGACGAGGGCGAAGCCGTCGCAGCAGGCTGGCGCGCGCCCTACTGGAAATAACCCGCCGCGCCACCTTCCATTTTCCTCAAATATCCCCGCGCGGAGCGCTAGAGACCTTCACCGCTGGTATCCCGCCAGCGGTTCACAATCGGATAGCGCCGGTCCATCCAGAACGCACGGTGGGTCAGACGAGGACCGGGTGCAGACTGAAACCGTTTATATTCAGAAATATAGACCAGATGCTCGATCCGCTTTACCACAGCGCGGTCAAACCCGAGCGCGACAATTTCGGCCACCGATAAGTCCTGATCCACCAGCAGTTCGAGAATAGCATCCAGCTCTTCGTATTCCGGCAAGCTGTCTGAATCCTTCTGATCCTCGCGCAGCTCTGCTGTTGGGGGTTTGTCGATGATGTTCACCGGAATAACCGCGCCTTTCGGCCCCATCATCCAGTCACGGTGGTTGGCATTGCGCCAGCGACAGCTTTCAAACACCCGCATTTTATAGAGGTCCTTGATCGGGTTATACCCCCCCGACATATCGCCGTAGATGGTAGCATACCCCACCGCGACCTCTGATTTATTGCCGGTGGTCAGCAGCATCTCCCCGAATTTATTGGACAGGGACATCAACAGCAGACCCCGCAGGCGTGATTGGATGTTCTCCTCGGTCACATCCGGCTCCATCCCCTTGAAGAAAGGGGCCATAGTTTCGGTCACAGCAGCGCGGGCTTTTGCAATTGGAATGGTATCCAGCTTCACCCCCAGATTGGCGGCCAGCTCTGCCGCGTCATCAAGGCTGTTCTGCGCGGTATATTCGGACGGCAGCATCACACAGCGCACGTTTTCAGCGCCCAGCGCGTCCACGGCAATTGTCGCAACGATGGCGGAATCGATACCGCCTGAAAGCCCCAACAGAACCTTCTTAAAGCCGGTCTTACCCATGTAATCGCGCAGACCTTGGGTCATCACGCGGTAGTCCTGCTCCCACTCGTCCACAGGGATGATTTTCTCCCCGTCAAGCGCTTCCCAGCCCTCCGGTCCCTTTTCAAAGTCCACATGGGCGATAGCCTCGTCGAACAGAGGCATTTGCATCGCCAGTTGGCCGCCACGGTTCAGCACAAAAGAACCGCCGTCAAACACCTGATCGTCCTGACCACCCACCATGTTCAGATAAACCAGCGGCAAGTCGTTTTCGATCACGCGGGACACCATAGCAGAAAACCGCCGGTCGTATTTGTTGCGGTAATAGGGCGACCCGTTAGGCACCACCAGAATTTCCGCACCGGATTCCGCCAGCGCTTCGGGCACATCCACATGCCATGCGTCTTCACAGATCGGCGTGCCAATGCGCACATTGCCCAGATTATAAGGACCGGCAATCGGGCCGGAACTGAACTGGCGCACCTCGTCAAAGACGTGGGTGTTGGGCAGTTCATGTTTGCGCAGGGTCGCAACTATTTCACCGCCGCGCAGGATGTAATAGGCGTTGAACAGCAGGTCGTCTTCCAGCAATGGCGCGCCGACACCGATGGCAGGCCCTGTGTCACAGGCTTTTGCCAGCATCAAAACGTGTTCCATCGCGTCCAGAGCAAAGGCCGGACGCATCACCAGATCCTGCGTTTGGTATCCGGTTATAAACATCTCCGGCAGCACCAGCATATCCGCACCAGCCTCGGCCGCAGCGGCATGGGCCTCTTGCGCTTTGGCCATGTTTCCGGCCAGATCCCCGACCGTTGGATTTAACTGTGCAAGCGTGAGACGCAGTTTCTCTGTCATTGGAGCCGCCGTTGGTGATTTTCTTTTGCCTTGTTAGACCTATTTGGATCACAAAGCACAAGACGCAAGAACCCTTGTCATGAATTTTCCAAAGCCTTAACGTTGGGCGCAAACAGATAGACCAATCATCAGGGAGCCCGGCCCCGCGCCGGCGAAGAGAATTTGAACAAACTGACGCCGCTTCCCCGCACCCTTCTTGTTGCAACCCTTCTGGCCACAGCGCCTACCGCGGGCTTTGCACAGGCCACAGCACAGGTTGTGACCAAACAATATGACACCGGCGGGGTCTATGAAGGCACCTTCAAAGACGGCAAGCAACACGGCACCGGCACCTATCGCCTGCCAAACGGCTATGAATATTCCGGCGAATGGGTGGAAGGGGAAATTCAGGGGCAAGGCAGCGCGAAATTCCCCAACGGCTCAGTTTACAAAGGCACCTTTGTTGCTGGTAAACCCGAAGGCAAAGGCAAAATCACCTTTGCCGATGGCGGAACCTATGAAGGCGATTGGGTCAACGGCAAGATCGAAGGCAGCGGCGTTGCAAAATACGCCAATGGCGTGGTCTATGAGGGTGATTTCTCTCAGGCACAGCATGACGGCAAAGGCACAATGACCAGCCCGAACGGCTATCGCTATGAAGGGGACTGGCAGGATGGCAAGAAAACCGGCAAGGCGCTGATAACCTATCACGACGGCGCGACCTATCAGGGTGATGTGGTCGAAGGTATGCGCGAGGGCAAAGGTCTTTTGACCATGCCGGACGGGCTGACCTATGATGGCGAATGGAAAAACGGCCAGATTGAAGGCACCGGCGTTCTGAAACAAGCCAACGGCGATGTGTACGAAGGCCAGATGGAACAGGGCAAACGCAATGGCGCCGGTAAGATCACCTATGCCAACGGCGATATTTTTGTGGGCAATTTCGTCAGCGACCAACGTCAGGGGGACGGCAAGTTCACCGGACAGGACGGCTATGAATACAGTGGCAACTGGGAAGCCGGACAGATGTCCGGTCAGGGATCGTTGAGCTACAGTGACGGCGCGGTCTACACCGGCGAATTCGCCAAGGGTCTGCCCCACGGTGAAGGCAAGATCGTCTATGCGAACGGTTCGTCTTATGAGGGCGAATGGACCGAAGGCCGCATTGAGGGCACAGGCACCGTGCGCGATGTGAACGGTACGATCTACGTGGGGGAACTCAAGGACGCCAAGAACCACGGCACCGGCAAGATCACCTATGCGGATGGCCACTCCTATGAAGGGGAATGGGTCGAAGGCGTGCGCCAAGGCGAAGGCCGCGCCGTGTTCAAGGACGGTTCAATCTATGAAGGCGCCTATGAGGACGGGAAACGTCAGGGCCGTGGCAAGATCACCCTGCCCGACGGGTTCAGCTATGTCGGGAATTGGGAGAACGGTGAAATCAACGGCGCCGGTGTCGCCACCTACGCCAATGGTGATATCTACACCGGCACATTCAAGAACGGCCAGCGTCAGGGCAGCGGCAAGATGGTTTATGCCACCGGCGAAGAATATGACGGGTTTTGGGCCAACGGCAAACAGGCCACACAAGAAGAATCCGACGCCGCTGGCGGTAGCCCGACAGCGCCTGCAAGCAACGAAGCAGACGCAACCGAAACACAGGCTGCACCCGCTGCGGATTAAGCGCCCTGCTGCGCCCCGTCCCATTTGGCGAGACGGGGCAGACTGCTGCGCTGTAGCATTTTACGCCGGTTGACCCGTTCGCCCTTCATCGCTTCGGCGTCATTGTGAACGCGGTCGATCACATTACCCACCATCACCGCATCTGCGAGCGCCAGTTCCAGCAGGAATTCATCGGGATGGCGGCGCAGCACACCGTAGCGCGCCAGAACCCGTGTTGGGAAATCCCCCGTATTGGCGGTCAGCAGCTCATCCGCCTGCCCCGCAATCGCCGCCGCCAGAACATGCCGGTCGTTTTCATCGGGTAGGTGCAGATCGTCCAGTTCAACGCTCGCAAAATCCACCTCGGCGCTGCGCCAGTCGGCCCGCAACAGCGCGATTTCGGTGTCTGCCATCGGCCCGATCTCGTTCCTATGGGCCGCACGCCGCCATTCTCCCAGAATGCGCCCAGACCAAAGCGGTTCGAACGCACCTTGTTTTGCACAACCCAGCACGACAGCACGCAGGATCGACGGATAGAGCACACAAGCGTCAATCAGGACGCGGGTGGTCATACCAACCGCAGGAAAATGGACTTCAAATAGGCGGTTTCTGCCAGTTGCGGATGGACGGGGTGATCCTCTCCGGCAAAACCGGTGTAGACGATCTGCCCCGTGCGCCCGCCCTTGCCTACACCACGCAGGCTGGCTTGGCGGAAGGTCGACAGATCGGCGGCGTGGGAACAGGAACACAGCACCAGATACCCCCCCGGCCGCACCAGCGCCGCGCCCATACGCGCCACCTTTTCATAGGCCCGCAACCCCGCCTGCAGGGCCGGTTTGGCCGGTGCAAAGGCCGGGGGATCGCAGACAACCACGTCAAACGAACGCCCCTCATCGGCGAGCTTGGTCATCACCTCAAACGCATCGCCCTTGATCGTGTCGAACCTGTCGTCAAACCCCGTGGCCGCTGCGCCCTTGCTCGCCAGTTCCAGCGCGGCAGCGGAGCCGTCTACGGCGGTGGCATGCGTTGCCCCACCTGCAAGCGCGGCAAGGGAAAACCCGCCAACATGGGAAAACACATCCAGCACATCGCCGCCTTTGGCCAGTTTCGCAGCAAAAGCGTGGTTGGGGCGTTGGTCATAGAACAGGCCGGTTTTCTGCCCGCCAAGCACATCGGCCATGTAGGTTGCCCCGTTCATCTGCACAGGGATGGGGCCGTCAACCGATCCGTCCAGCACCACGGTTTCTTCGGACAGGCCTTCCAGCCCCCGCGCCCGACCGCTGGCGTTCTTGATAATAACCGGCGCATCAAACACGGCTTTCAACGCCTCTTGCAGGTCCGGAAGGAGGTTCTCAATCCAAGCGGCGTTCGGCTGCACAGCAAGGACATCACCGAAACGGTCGATAATCAGTCCGGGCAGCCCGTCAGCCTCGGCGTGGATCAGGCGGTAGAACGGCGTGTCGAACATCCGGTCGCGGTGATCCCGTGCAAAGCGAAGCTTGGACTCCAGCCATTTCGCGTCAATCTGCACATCACGGTCCCGTTCAAGCACCCGCGCTGCGATCTTGGAGTCTGGATGAAACGCCGCCTGCGCGACAAAGTTCCGGTCGTTGTCCAGCAGATCAACAATCGTACCGAGCGCAATCTTTTTGGTACGGCGGTCGGTGACGACTTCGTTGTCATAAGCCCAGGGAAACCCGTGGCGAATACGTTGTGGCGATTTATTGGGGCGAAAGCGGAGTTCTGATCGGTTTTGTGTCATACCTGCCTCCTAGCGCCCTTTCTCGATAAGAGGAAACAAAAAACGGCCCCGCAAGGGACCGTTTGAATGGAAATTCGTTTTTTGTTCAGGCGTCAGAGCCGATGGTCAGCGCAGTCTGGACAATACCGGCCACATGGTTTGTGATCCGCACTTTCTGGGTCTGACCTTGTCGCATGGCGCGGTAAGCGCGGCTGCCGCCAAAAGCCTTCAGCGAAGCATCGACCTTTTGCACCGCCGTTACGGGCTGACGGGTTTTCGCATCCAGCAACACATATTCAAACTGGACGTTATGCTTACCACCGACAGAGTTGCGGGTTTTTTCGGTCAGCGCATGGAACATGCCGACACGGGCTACAAGGATCACTTCCTTTTCCCCCAGCAAGGGCGATGTTCCCTTGCGCAGCGCATCTTCCACAATGGCTTCTACCTGTTCGTACCGGTTTCCAAGGGGATCTTCACGCCAGACAATGTCCGCCTTGGGCAGGAACACATCAGCTTCGGACACCACAAGGTAGTCCGGCACCTCCACCTGAACATCCACAACCTTATAGGGCGATGCCAGTTTTGGCATCTCAGCCGGAGCGGCTGCAACGGTTGTGGCCAAGGGTTCAGGGAAGAAGCCAAGTTGCGTTTGCGAGGCCGCTACAGCGGATACCGGACGCGGTGCCTCTATCATCCCGTTGCGGGAAGACGGATTGGATGTGCAGGCCGTGGTCGCCGCTGCAAGGGCAAAAAGTCCGACAATCTTACAAAGTTTCAACATTGTTTCTCTCCTTGGACCGGACTGCAACCGGTTAGAGCCTCGGTTTCGTTTTCTGAAACCTGTTGTCGCTTTGAATTCGGGCTGAAATAGGGATAATTCTAACCGATTTGAAGGTATTATTGAGGTTGACGGGTCAACGGATTAGAAGTTTACGCGCGTAAAATTAGATAAATCTCTATGGTTTGCAATTACTTGGACAATTAAGGCAAACCGCCACATTTAAGCCGATAAATAAGGCGGGGCCGTTATGTGGATTATAAAAACCACGCGGCCCCGCCCCGATGAAATCTTGAAAATGGGTCAACCAGCGTTGAAATATTCCGGCAGAGTGTCCTCCGCTGCCGCCACACAAAGCCAGTCATAAACGAATGCGCCGACACTGCGGAAGCAGACCAGTTCCATCGTGTCGGGTGCAGACAGCCAAAAGGCCACCGCCACCTGCCCCAAACGGGACCGGCGCATCTCGCCCTGTTTGAACGCCTCTGGCGACAGATCGGCAGGACTGCCCTTGGCGATAACTTCGCGCACGCCCGCCCCTGTCAGGGTGAAGCTGGCCCGCGCATCCGATCCGTTCACCGCCAGAAAATGCTCTCCGGCAAGTGCTTTGTCGAGTTTCGCGACCAGCGCATCTGCCTCGTCGTAGTCGCAAAACAACAGCAACTCATCCGGGGACATCCACGCAACACCGCCTTTGGTGCCTGCCTTGACACCGCGGGCATCCGGCAGGGTCAGACCGATCGCGGATTTCACCGCTTTGGCCAGTTCCTGTGAATCCAGATCTCCGCGCAGTGTGACCATACCGACCAGACCCGCATCCCGAACTTGAACCGCGCCGTCGAACTGCGCACCGTTTACAACACTGACTGCATCAGACATTTTGCCGTGCTCCTTCTTTGTCCAGAAATACCGGATCGACAATTTTGGCGTTTATAGTGGTGCCATCGGTGCGCGCGAACATGATCGTGTCCCCCATGCGTTCCGGCCCGTCCTCGACCAGCCCCATCGCGATCGACCGATCCAGCGTTGGCGAATAGTAGGTGGAGGTAATCCGCCCGATCATGTTTTTCACGCCGTTGGCCCGTGTAGTGCCATCCACAGCATAAGCCCCGTCAGGGATCACAACCGCTGGGTCTTCGGTTTCCAACCCAACCAGTCGCCAGCGTTTGGGGTCCACCATATGGGGACGCTGTTGGGCGCGTTTACCAAGAAAGTCTTCCTTCTTCTTGGAAATCGCCCAGTTCAGCCCCAGATCCTGCGGGATCACCGTACCATCGGTTTCATCCCCGATCATGATAAAGCCCTTTTCAGCGCGCATAACGTGCAAGGCTTCGGTGCCGTATGGGGTGATGCCAAATTCCTTCCCAGCAGCAAGAGCCGCATCCCAGAACGCCTGTCCTTGGGCTGCAGGAACCGCAACTTCGTAGGACAATTCCCCCGAAAAGGAAATCCGGTAGGGCCGTGCTTTGATGCCCGCAATTTCCCCGTCAGCAAACGCCATGAACGGCAGCGCTTCGGCGCTCAGGTCCATATCGGTGCCCATCTTCTCCAGCACCTTGCGGGCATTGGGGCCGACGATACCGATCTGTGCATATTGCTCGGTGACATTGGCGGTGTAGACTTTCCAGTCCCACCATTCGGTTTGCAGCCATTCTTCCATCCACGCATGAATGCGATCCGACCCGCCGGACGTGGTGTGACACAGGAACGTGTCCTCATCCAGCCGCGCGACAACGCCATCATCGGACAGAAACCCGTTTTCCGAACACATCAGACCATAACGGCAGCGCCCGACTTTCAGCGTGCTCATCATGTTGGTGTAAAGCATGTCGAGGAACTTACCCGCGTCCGGCCCTTTGACAATGATCTTGCCAAGGGTGGAGGCATCAAGGATCGACACACTGTTGCGGGTTTGCAGGATTTCACGGCTCACGGCCTCTTTCACGCTCTCGCCCGCTTGCTGGTAACAATAGGGCCTGCGCCAGTCTGCAACCGGCTCCCAAAAACCACCGTTTTTGTCGGTCCATTCGTGGATCGGGGTCTGGCGCAGCACTTTGAAAAGGGAGCCACGGGCCTCCCCCGCGATCGCACCCATAGAAATCGGGTGATACGGCGGGCGGAATGTGGTCGTGCCCACTTGCGGAATTTCCGCGTTCAGACTGTCCGCCAGGACCGCGAGACCGTTGATGTTGGACAGTTTTCCCTGATCCGTCGCCATCCCGAGCGTGGTGTAACGCTTGGTGTGTTCAACGCTTTCATAGCCTTCTTGCGCGGCCAAGCGCACATCCGAAACCTTCACATCGTTTTGATAGTCGAGGAAGGTTTTCATTTGCAGCTTTTTGTTCTGCCCCTGCGGCATCGACCAGACTGCATGGATCGGACCTTCGGCTTCGGACACTGCCACGGGTGCGGCACTGTCTTTTGCGTCGAACCCAGCCTCGGTTGCAGCCTGCGCCCCGACGGCGTGACCATCTGCAATCGCATCGGCTGCATCAAGGTGGCCGTTGGCGGTACCCGCGACCAGAACGAAACCCTCGCCGTCCGCGCCCATTGGCGGGCGGGACGGATCGGGACGGAACATCGCCATCTCTGTGTCCCAGTTCAGCTTGCCGCCGCAGTGGGACCACAGATGCACCACCGGAGACCAGCCACCGGACATGGCAACCGCATCACATTCGAGTTCATCCGTTTTGGTGCCCTCGCCCGACTGTTTACACAGCCCGACAGACGTAACTTTCTTATTACCGTAGACCGAAGAAATCGCCGTGCCGGTTTCAACGCGGATGCCCATCGCGCGGGCCTTTTCAACAAGCGCACCTGTCGCCGTGCTGCGGGCGTCAATCACCGCTGGCACGTCAAGTCCCGCGTCTTTCAACGCGATGGCTGTGCGATAGGCATCGTCGTTGTTGGTGGCAACCACCACACGATCCCCTACGGACACGCCGTGGTTTACCATGTAATCGCGCACAGCACCGGCCAGCATCACGCCGGGCACATCGTTGCCCGCGAAAGACAACGGACGTTCAATTGCACCAGTGGCGGTCAGGATACGCTTGGCGCGGATCCGCCACAGACGGTGGCGCGGTCCTGCAACTTCGGGTGCGTGATCGCTCAACCGCTCATAACCGAGCGCATAGCCGTGGTCGTATACCCCTGCCCCCATGGTGCGGGTACGTACGGTTACATTGTCCATGCTTTCCAGCGCCGCAACCGTTGCATCGATCCACTCCTGTGCCGGTTTTCCTTCAACCGTCACACCATCCACTGGCGCACGTCCGCCAAAGTGGTTTTCCTGTTCCAACACCAACACTTTGGCACCTGACTTACCCGCTTGAAGCGCTGCAGCAAGGCCGGCAATCCCGCCGCCCACAACCAGCACATCGCAATGGGCGTAGAAATATTCATAGCGATCCGCATCCCGTTCTTCAGGATCAGGGGCCGCACCGAGACCGGCGGCCTTGCGGATCACAGGTTCGAACACATGTTTCCACGCAAACGACGGCGCCATAAAGGTTTTGTAATAAAATCCGGCAGGGAAAAAGCGGGTCATCACTCGGTTCACGCCGCCCACGTCAAATTCAAGGCTCGGCCAGTGGTTCTGGGACTTTGCAGTCAAACCATTGAACAGTTCGGTGGTCGTCGCACGCTGGTTCGGTTCGTATTTGCCGCCCTGCCCCAATCCAACAAGCGCATTAGGTTCTTCGGGTCCAGCGGCCACGATGCCACGAGGGCGGTGGTATTTGAAAGAGCGCCCGACCAGCATCTCGCCATTGGCCAGCAAGGCCGAGGCAAGGGTATCGCCCTTGAAACCCTGCAGGCGTTTGCCGTTCCAGTTAAATTCCAACCGCGCGCTGCGATCAATCAGGCGGCCGTGGTTTTGCAGACGTGTGCTCATGTTCGAACCTCGCGATTGTTGCGGGGGCAGAAGCCTCCGGCGGGGATATTGAGGACCAGAAGAAGGCTCATTTGGAGAATCCTTCGAAATCGGGGCGTTTTTGTTTGATCTTTTCGATCAGTTCTGCCGGTGGTTCTGTGGTCTGGGCGGGATAGGTGCCAAACACTTCCAGAGTGGTGGTGCAGCGGGCGGCGTGGAACCACTTGCCGCAACCGTAGCTGTGGCGCCAGCGTTCAAAATGCACGCCTCGCGCATTTTTGCGCATGAACATGTAGGTTTCAAAATCCGCGTCAGACGATCCGGCGCCATAGCGGGTCAGATGTGCCTCGCCGCCGGCTGAAAGTTCAGTTTCATCGGCAGCGACGCCGCAATTGGGGCATGTCAGGATCAGCATGGGGTCACTCCTTCACGAATGAATGGGGATTGCGAGCGGGCAGCAGTTGCGCAGGGTTGATGGTTCATCAGTGTGCCACCCCTGCTGCGACGCTTTCGTCGATGAAGCGGCCTTCGATGAAGCGGTCCATACCGAATGGCGCGGCCAGTTCGCCGGGGGCGCCTTTGGCGATGGTTTCGGCAAAGGCCCAGCCGGAGCCGGGAATGGCTTTGAACCCGCCAGTGCCCCAGCCGCAGTTGATGAAGGTGTTGCCAAGGGGTGTTTTGCCGATGATCGGGGAACGGTCCCCCGTCACATCCACGATCCCGCCCCACTGGCGCAGCATTTTGAGGCGCGAGATCATCGGGAAAGTTTCCACCAACGCGCGGACGGTTTCTTCGATGTGATGGAAGCTGCCGCGCTGGGTGTAGTTGTTGAACCCGTCCGTGCCGCCGCCGATCACCATTTCACCTTTGTCGGACTGGGACAGATAGCCATGCACCGTGTTGGCCATGACAACCACATCCATACAAGGCTTGACCGGTTCTGACACAAGCGCCTGTAGTGCTACGGATTCCAGCGGAATGCGGAAGCCCGCCATATCGGCCAGCGCGCTGGCGTTGCCTGCCACCACCATGCCAAGTTTCTTACAGCCGATGCGCCCTTTTGTGGTTTGCACACCGGTCACTTCACCCTTGTCTTGATGCACGCCGGTGACTTCGCATTTCTGGATGATGTGCATGCCCATATCCGAACAGGCCCGCGCATAGCCCCATGCCACCGCATCGTGGCGTGCTGTACCACCGCGCGGCTGCCAGAGTGCGCCGAGGACGGGATAGCGCGGCCCTTTGAGTTCGATAATCGGGCAAAGCTCTTTGACTTTCTGTGGCCCGATGAACTCGGTCGCAACACCTTGCAGGGCATTGGCATGGGCGGTGCGCTGATAGCCGCGGATTTCGTGTTCGGTCTGCGCCAGCATCATCACGCCGCGCGGGCTAAACATCACGTTGTAGTTCAGATCCTGCGACATCGTCTCGTACAGAGAGCGCGCCTTTTCATAGATCGCCGCCGAGGGGTCTTGCAGATAGTTCGAGCGGATGATTGTTGTGTTTCGCCCCGTATTACCACCGCCAAGCCAGCCCTTTTCAATGATCGCAACATTGGTGATGCCGAAATTCTTGCCGAGATAATAGGCGGTCGCCAAACCATGACCGCCCGCGCCGACAATAATAACATCATATTCGCTTTTGGGTTCCGGCGAGGCCCAAGCCCTCTCCCAGCCCGAATGGTATCGGGCGGCTTCACGGGCGATGGCAAAGGCAGAATAGCGTCTCATGGGGCGGACTCCGGTCAGATGGCGGGGCAAAAGGCCCAATGCGGGCCTGTTACTTGGGTTTTGCGGTTTTGGCAGGGGTGCAGGATTTTCCCTGCGACATCTGACGCCGATTTTCCGACAATCGGGCGATTTCGCCCCCCTGCGCCATGATCGCGCAGCTTAAAGGTTTGTGCTTGGGCAATCCGCGCGGTATTCGGGGCAGGCAATTTGTGAAAGGATGGGCGCTCATGTTCTGGCTTGTGACTGCTGGGGTAATTGTGTTGGTCGCGGTGCCAATGGTGCGCGTGCTTGTGACACGGCGCAGCGCGGTGGCGACAGCCGGAGCGCGGGACGTTGGTGTCTACAAGGACCAACTGGCTGAAGTCGAACGGGATCTTGCCCGCGGTGTGCTGGCTCCTGCCGAAGCGCAAGCCGCCCGCACCGAGGTCGCCCGCCGTTTGCTGGCTGCGGATCGGCGCGCGCAATCCGATGCGGGTGAAGACAGTGCCGAACGGGGGCCTGCGGCGGTCGCGCTTGGGCTGGTCGGGGTGGCTTTGGCCGGATCTGTGTGGCTTTACTTCGAAATCGGGCGTCCCGGCATGCCGGACATGCCGCTTCAGGCGCGGGTCGAGGCAGCACAACAGGCGCGGGAAAACCGTCCTGACCAGTTGAGCGCCGAAGCGAGCGCGCCGTCCCTGCCGGTTGAAATCGATCCGGCCCACGCCGAACTGGTGCAAAAACTGCGCGAGGCACTGGAGCAGAACCCAAACGATACCACAGGACTGCGCCTGCTGGTGGACAACGAGGCGCGGCTTGGCAATCTATCTGCAGCACGAGCCGCACAACAACAGCTCATGGGCGTTCTTGGCGATCAGGCGAAAGGGTCGGATTTTACCGACCTTAGCGAGATTCTGATACTCGCGGCAGGGGGCTATGTCTCGCCAGAGGCCGAACGGGCGCTGGTTCAGGCCTTAAATGCAGATCCGACCGATCCTCGGGCACGGTATTATTCGGGCCTGTCGCTGGCCCAAACCGGCCGCCCTGATGTCGCCTACCGGATGTGGATGAGCCTGCTACAGGAAAGCCCGCCAAATGCACCCTGGATACCGCTGATCAGCGCCCAGATCGGCGATGTCGCCCGCGCCGCAGGCATAGCCCCCCCTGATCTGAACGCCCCCGGACCGGATGCGCAAGCCGTTGAAAGCGCCGAACAAATGAGCGAGGAAGACCGCAACGCGATGATCGCCGGAATGGTTGCCGGTTTGTCGGAACGGCTGGCCACAGAGGGCGGAACCGCAGCCGAATGGGCCCGACTGATCCGCGCTTACGGTGTTTTGGGTGAAACCGCACAGGCCAGTGCCATCTGGAAAGAGGCAAAAACCACATTTGCCAACAGCCCCGCGGCGCTCGATCTGTTGCGCGCGGCGGCACAGGATGCGGAGGTCTCCCAATGAGCAACCCCCATGAAACCGCCGAAGACTTTCTCGAACAGGTCAAACCGAATGCGCCACTGCTAGGGCTTGATCTCGGGGATAAGACAATCGGTGTGGCGGTGTCCGATATTTTCTGGTCCATCTCCACCCCGCGGGACACCATCCGGCGCAAGAAGTTCGGCGTGGATGCGACAGCTTTAGAGGCGATCATCGACAGCACCAATGCCATCGGACTGGTGCTGGGACTGCCGCGCAATATGGACGGTTCAGAAGGCCCGCGCTGCCAGTCCACACGAGCGTTTGCGCGCAATTTTCTCGCCCGCCGTGATCTGCCGATCCTGTTGTGGGACGAACGGCTGTCAACAGTGGCCGCCGAACGCGCCCTGATCGAGGCTGACACGTCCCGTGCCAAACGGGCCGGACTGATTGATCATGTGGCCGCCGGTTACATCTTGCAAGGGGCGCTCGACCGGTTTTCCCACATTCGGAGGGCCGGTTGATGGATGAGGTCTGGAAACGCAACGAGATCGACAGCCCTTGCGTGAAAATCTGTGTCGTCCATCCCGAAGCCCGCCTGTGCATCGGTTGCCACCGCACTATGGATGAAATCGCCCAGTGGTCGAAGATGAACGACGAAGACCGCGCCCGTGTCAAAGCAGAACTGCCTGCCCGCGCATCCCTACTACGGGGCAAGCGGCGAGGGCGCAAACGGGACTGACTGCTCACCTGTCACAGCTTTGAAAGCGAAAGGTGACAAACCGTTAAAACTTCCTTAACCTTCCACATATTGAGTGCATTTTTTAAAGGCATACACTATGCGGTGGATTTACGTGGCCATTGTGGCCGTATTGGGCTTGGTTTTTCTGCGGGCTGACGTTCAGCTGATCGATCTGATACTGGACACCAATCTGAAGTGGTCCGCAATCGCCCTGATCTTTTTGTTCGGGCTGGTGATCGGACAAATCCTGCGCAACACGCCCTCAAGAGGCAACACACTGCGGTACGCGGGTTGGGGCCTGTTTGTTACGATTTTTCTGGGGTTGCTGGAGTATTCGGTGGAATGGCAACGCGAAACGCTGCTGGCCCGAAACGAGACGATCATCCTGTCTGCGGCATCGCTTGAAACCGTTTCGCAGCACTATATCACTGCGGAAAACGGGCTGTATTCCACTGCGGCGACCTTTAATGACACCAAGACAGAGGCACTGATCGACACAGGCGCCTCGCTGGTCTTGATCAATTACGCGACAGCGAAAGCGGCTGGTGTGGACATGGATGGGCTGGTGTTTGATACGCGGGTTACAACGGCCTCTGGGCCCCTTGATATTGCGCTTGTAACGCTTGATCAGGTCGGTATTGGCGATGCCATCCTAGTACACCATGTGAACGCCGCCGTAACGCCGGAAGGACTGCACCATTCCAATCTGCTTGGCAGCAGCTTCCTGTCCAAACTTGATGAAACCATCGTGCGACAGGATAAGATGATCCTCACCCAAACGCGCCGATAGATCTGGCTGCGGACCACCTCTGCAAAGCCAGACTGCCTGTGTTTGTTCAGCCGAAATAGACCTTGCGCAGCATATTCGCTGCAACCAACAGCAAAAAGAACGCGAACACCCGTTTCAACGGCTTCGGGTCCATCGCATGGGCGATCTTCACCCCCAGTGGCGCGGTCAGCAAGGTCATACAGATGATCAGCAGAAAGGCCGGAATGTTTACGTAACCGATTGTATAGGGAGGTAAATTCACAGGATCGGGATGGCCAAGCAGAAAACCGATGACCGACGGCACAGCGATCACCAACCCAAACCCCGCAGCCGTTGCCACAGCGCGGTGGATCGGGACGCCAAACAGCGTCATCGTAGGCACACCAAAGCTGCCGCCGCCGATACCCATAAGCACCGACATAAAGCCCATGATCGTGGACAGCAGGCTTTGCACAATTCCACGGGGCATCTGTTCGCCCAACCGCCAATGGGCCTTGCCAAACGCCAGATAGAGACCGATCACAATGCCTAGACAGCCGAAGATCACCATCAGCTGGGTCGAACGCAAACCGGTCGCCACCATCACCCCAATCACAGCACCAACCGCGATACCGGGTGCCCAGCCCCGCAAAATGCTCCAATCCACAGCGCCTTTTTTGTTGTGGGACTGCACAGAGCGCATGGAGGTAAAGACAATTGTCGCTAGCGAAGTCGCCAGACAAATCTGCATCAACTGCGCGTTGTCATATCCTAGGCCCGAAAACGCGTAATAGAACGCCGGCACAAGAATAATACCGCCCCCCACCCCGAGCAAACCTGCCAAAACGCCAGCGAATGCGCCGATTCCCATCAGTAAAACAATCATCGGCAGAAGGGTGGACAAATCAGGCATAGTCTCGCTTTCCAGTCAGGTCGGCTTTGGATAGCCCCGATCCTGTCTGGATAAAAGCGTTTTTACGCAGCCGTTTGCGTCAGATGCGTCAAGGCCTGTTCCACCACTTCCGGCCCTGCCCCCGGTTTGTGGGCCTGCTCGGACAAGGTGCGCCGCCACTGGCGCGCGCCCGCACGCCCAGTGAACAGCCCCAGCATATGCCGCGTGATCTGGTTCAGCCGCCCACCTTTGGCGAGGTGATCCTCTATGTAGGGCAGCATTCCAGCCACCGCTTGCTCGGCTGTTGTGTCACTGCCCTCCCCGAACACGCGACGGTCCGCTGTGGCCAGAATATCCGTGGGCGTATGATAGGCCGCCCGCCCGATCATCGCCCCGTCCAACCCGCGCTCGATATGTTCTATCGCGGTATCAAGATCTGCAATCCCGCCGTTCAGAATGATTTCCAGTTCTGGAAACTCCGCCTTCATCCGATGCACCAGCTCATAGTCCAGAGGTGGGATATCTCTATTTTCTTTCGGGCTTAGCCCGTCCAGCCACGCCATTCGTGCATGAATTGTGAAAGAATTGATTCCCCGTGCCGCGACTGTATCGAGGAACTCTGGCAGGATATCCGCCGGAATTTGGTCATCAACACCGATACGACATTTCACCGTGATCTTGGCCCCTGTTGAGGCCTCAATCATGGCCTGCACACAGTCAGCCACCAGCGCAGGTTCCTTCATCAAACAGGCCCCGAAACGCCCCGACTGCACCCGATCAGACGGACAGCCGACATTCAGGTTCACTTCGCCATAGCCAAACTCACACCCCGTCCGCGTTGCCTTTGCCAATTGCACCGGATCAGAGCCGCCCAGCTGCAAAGCAACCGGATGCTCCGCCGGATCAAACCCGAGCAAGCGATCCACATCCCCGTGAATCACCGCAGGCGCCGTTACCATTTCTGTGTAAAGCAGCGTATGGCGCGACAGTAACCGATGGAGATAACGACAGTGACGATCCGTCCAATCCATCATCGGGGCCACGGACAGGCGTGGATCAGGACGGGTGTTTGGGGTAACGGCTTTAACACTCATGACATTTACTTTGTTCGTCGCCTGCAGGGCTTTGGATGCGGGGCGCTGGCGGGCAGCGGAGGTTCAGCGGTCTACTTCGCACAGAACCGCCTCAAATGGAAAGGGCATTGGCGGAAGGGCGCTTGCGGCGCAAGCGCTTGGCTGGTGCAGGTCTTGATCTCTGGTGCGATCAATGCGTCCCCGCCCTTAGCAAAGTTTTCAGGCTTTACTGGCCCATACAACTGATTTGTCGGCAGATTGCGCGGAATTGCAACCTCCGGAAACAGGGGGATGACCGTATTACTGATGACTTGACACACGGGTCAAGTTGCTCTGCTGTGACAGAAATGCATTTCCCTTCCAAACCAGAGCCTAAGCCATGACCAAAGATCCCCTGCTTCAGCCCTATCAACTTAAACATCTGACCCTGCGCAACCGGATCATGACCACCAGCCATGAACCCGCCTATCCTGAAGACGGGATGCCAAAGGAACGGTACGCCGCCTATCACGCAGAGCGGGCCAAAGCGGGGGTGGCGCTGGCGATGACGGCGGGGTCTGCGGCTGTGTCGCGGGACAGCCCGCCGGTGTTCAACAATATTCTGGCTTACCGTGACGACGTTGTGCCGTGGATTCAGCAGCTTTCAGATGGCTGCCATGAACACGGCTGTGCGGTGATGATCCAGCTAACCCATCTGGGTCGGCGCACCGCTTGGAACAAGGGGGACTGGCTGCCCTCGGTTTCATCGTCCAAACACCGTGAACCGGCCCACCGCGCCTTTCCCAAGCTGATCGAGGATTGGGACATAGAGCGGATCATCACTGATTTCGCCGACGCAGCGGAGCGGATGAAAGCGGGTGGCATGGACGGGATCGAGCTTCAGGTTTACGGCCATCTGCTGGATCAGTTCTGGTCCCCCCTGACTAATGATCTGGTCGGGCCTTATGGTGCGGATACGCTGGAAAACCGGATGCGGTTTCCGATGGATGTGCTGGCAGCGGTGCGCAAACGGGTCGGCGCGGAGTTCATCATCGGCTTTCGTTACACCGCGGACGAGGCGCAAAAGGGAGGTATCAGCGCCGAAGAAGGTTTGGCGATCTCGGAAAAACTGGCCGAAACAGGGCAGCTAGACTTTTTGAACGTCATTCGCGGGCGCATCCACACCGATCCGGCGATGACAGATGTTATTCCGGTGCAGGGCATGGCCAACGCCCCCCATCTGGACTTCGCCGGAGAGGTGAAGAAACGCACCGGCATGCCCACCTTTCACGCCGCCAAAATCCCCGACGTGGCCACCGCACGCCATGCCATAGACGCAGGCCTGCTGGATATGGTCGGCATGACCCGCGCCCATATGGCGGACCCCCACGTGGTGCGCAAGATCATCGAAGGGCGCGAGGATGACATCCGCCCTTGCGTTGGGGCAACCTATTGTCTGGACCGGATATATCAGGCGGGCGATGCGCTGTGTATCCATAACGCGGCGACGGGGCGTGAACTAACCATGCCCCATGACATTCCCCCTGCTGAAACCACGCGCAAGGTCGTGATCATCGGCGCCGGTCCGGCGGGGCTGGAGGCTGCGCGGGTCGCTGCCGAGCGCGGGCATAACGTAACCGTGTTTGAAGCGCAGCCCGATCCGGGGGGCCAGATCCGCCTGACCGCACAGAATCCGCGCCGCCGCGAAATGATCTCCATCATCGACTGGCGCATGTCCCAATGTGCCGCGCGGGACGTTACCTTCCATTTCAACACATGGGCCGAACCCGCAGATGTTACTGCGCTGAACCCTGATGTGGTCATCGTGGCGACGGGCGGCATACCCAATCTGGAACTGTTTGAAACCGGCAAAGATGCCGCGCATGTGGTCTCGGCTTGGGATATTATTGCGGGGGACGTGAAACCGGCGCAGAACATTCTGATCTATGACGAAAGCGGCGACCACCCTGCCCTACAAGCGGCTGAAACCGCAGCGCTGGCCGGTTCAACAGTCGAGATTATGACACCGGACCGGACCTTTTCGCCGGATGTGATGGCGATGAATCTAGTGCCCTACATGCGCTCCTTGCAGGATAAGGATGTCACCTTCACTGTGACCCGCCGTCTGACGGGAGTGACGCAGGACGGCAACAAATTGCGGGCCACAATTGGCACGGATTACAGCGATTACACAAAGGAAAAGGACTACGATCAGGTGGTGGTGAACTATGGCACCCTGCCCTTAGACGATCTTTACCATGACCTTAAACCCCACAGCAGCAATGGCGGGGCGGTGGATCATGACGCGCTGATCAATGGCGATCCGCAGAGCCTTGAACGCAATGAAAACGGCAGCTTCCAATTGTTCCGTATCGGCGATGCGGTGTCGGCCCGCAACACCCACGCGGCGATCTACGATGCGCTGCGGCTGGTAAAAGACCTTTAGGCGAAGGCGGCCTGCCCTGTCATCGGGTCAGGCCATCTGCTCTATCACCAGTTCGGGCTGTTCCCCGCCCAGTTGGGCAAAAGCCATCTGGCGGCAGGAAAAGACGATCACCTGCAAATCAGTGGCGACACGGTGCAGTGCGGTGAACATTTTCACAATCCGGTCGTCGTCCGAATAGACCAGCGCATCGTCCAGAATAATCGGCATCGGATGGCCTTGGCGGGCGAATAGACGGGCAAAGGCCAGCCGTGTCAGGATGGCGATCTGCTCCTGCGTACCACCACTCAGCGCGTCCAGTTCTTCATGCTGGCCGCCCCGCTCCAGCCCGTTTGGCAACAGGCGGCTGCTGTCAAATTCCAGTGCCGCATCGTCATGCAAGATCGAGAGCAGCGGTTGAAGCTCCTGCTGGACCGGCCCGAAATAGACATCCCGCGCCTGTGTGCGGCGGCCCTCCAGCTCTGCCACCAACAGGTTCAGCGATGCCACCTCGCGGCTGTAACGGGCTTCGCGCGTGCGGGCGGTTTCAAGTTTGCCCTTTACCTCTTCCAACTTTTCTTCGACCCCGTCCTCGGCACGGGCCTTAATATGCGCGTTATACTCGACAAGTTGGCTCCTCAACTGACCGATCCGCTTTTCTGCATTCTCCACCACTGTGGAGGCACGTTTCAAATCCGCAGCCGCCGTGTCCAGATTGGGCGCGTTCTGTTGCAGGATCGAAAGCGCTTCCTTCGCATCCTGCGCAGCGGTTTGGGCGATGCTGGCCTGCCGTGCGGCGGCGGATTTGCGATCCTCAAAACTGTCTGCATCACCATAAGCCGCTTTGGCCTGTACCAGCGCAGCACCAGCGCGGCCCCGCTTTTCGCGCATCAAACCTTCGGCTTCCCGTGCGCGGGTAAACACATCGCGGCAGCGTTCATAACCGGCACGCGCCTCGCTTTCCTCAGCTTCGGCGTTTTCCAGCGCTATGGCCAACCCGTCCAGATCATAGGCGCCCTCGTCTTTGCCTGCAGGTACCGCATCCGCCGCAAGCCGCGCCTTGGCGAGCGATCCGCGCAAAGCCTCCATCCCTTCGGGCACCAGAGAGCCGATCACCCCCTCCGCCAGATCCTTGCGCTGCGCAGCCTCTTGCCGCGCGGCAAGGGCGGTGTGGGCTTCCTCGACCGAGGCCACTTGCGCCTTTTGTAATGCCGCCTCAAATCCCGCTTGCGCCTGTTTCAGTTCCTCTGCGGCCTGATCACTGTCCTCCCGCCGACCCGGATCAACGACCATTGAACCGATGCCCGGCAGATCGAAATTGCGGCGGGACGGCACGGGCAGCGCTTCATCCGCACGAACGTCTTGTCCTTCCACACAAACCCGCGCCGCACCGCTGTAGCGAAGCGTGATCGTGACCGACTGCGCCTCTGCCATCGCGGTGGCCTGTTGCAGACGGTTTTGCGCTTTGGTAACGGTTTGCATCAATGCGGGCGTGATGACGATATCATCGAGCCGTGCCTTGGCGTCTTCCAAAGCCTGTTGATGGGTTTCGCCCTTTTCCAGCCGCTCTACCAACTGCTTTACCTGTTCGCGCGCCTGACGGGACTGCACCGCCTGCTGTGCGGCTTTTTCCTGTTCGCGCAAGGACTTAACCGCTCCTTGCGCCTGTTTTAACCGCGCCTCTGCTTGCTGCCCTTGCTTCTGCGCCGCTTCGAGGTCCTGCTTCGCCGTATCCAGCGCACCTTGAAGATCCGCGTCTTCCTGCTGTGCCTTTTGCAGTTGATCCCCCGCCTGCAACAACGCGTTCAGCGTGGCCTGCGCGGCATCGGATTGCAGATGCTTCAGGTCGAGATCTTTCTGAACCTGCTCGCATTTCGTGGCATGTGATTGTGCCTCTTTGTACCGTTCCTGCGCCGACGCAAGTGCCTCTTTCCGCTGGTTTCGCGCGTCAGGTTCGCTCGTCCTCGCCAGTTCTGACTCGCAGGTTTTGCGCCCCGCAAGGTTGTCTGAAAGTTCCTGCCGCAGGGTCGAAAGCTCGGCCTCCCGCGCCTCCAGATGGGTGATTTCATCTTGAAGCTGCTTCCACGGACCGTTCGCCCGCGCCTTACCGCTCGCCGTGGCAAGCTTTGACAATTCGTCCTGACAACGGGCCAGCACACGGTCCATGCGCCGCCCACCCGTCACTTTGTCGATCTCTCCCGCGACCGAGGACAGCAAATCACGCCGCGCCCCAAGCAGGCGTTCCTTTTCAGTCTTGTCCGCCACAGGTTCCAGCCCCGTTGTGCCCTGCCGCACCCAAAGCAAACCCGCCGGACCGTTCAGCCCGTTGTCCATCAGCGCCGCAATCCAGCTTTCGGCCTCGTCGTCCTGCGCCACCAGCGCACCGCCTGCCTTGCTGACACTCGCCCGCTTTTGCGCCAGAAACGACTTTTCAATCACAAAGCGCCCGCTCGGGATTTCGATCTCGGCGCTGATCTTAACCGCGCCGCCGGAATGGGGTTGCAGAGACTTCAGATCCTTGCCCATGCCACTGTATTTCGCAAAAAACAGCGCATGCAGCGCATCAAAGAAGGTGGATTTACCAAACTCGTTCGCTTCGGAGATCACCGTCACACCATCCCCGATGTCGCGGATCGTAGCAGTTTTACCGCCAAATTTGCGCACGTTCGTCAGGCTGAGAGACCGCAGTTTCATGGGGCCTCCGATGCGAAAGTGAACAACATCGACAGGGCGTTTTCCGCAACTTCGCGGTCATCCGCGGACAAGTTGGCATCGTCGGAGCGTTCCGCCAGATTTTGCGCCGCCATCCGCAGCGCCCCCGCCGTGTCCACACTGTCCAGATCAGAGGTGTCATGGGTCAGACGCAGCCTGCTCAGATCGTCATCAAACCATAGAAAATCCGGCGCGACCTGTGCCACAGCCTGCACCAGCGCCGTTTTTTCCGCCAGACCGATCCGCCCTTCCGCCCGCAAACGGGCCAGCACATCGCGGCGGCGCGACAGTTCCGGCAACCCCTGATGCAACTGGTCCACGCAATCCCCGTCCGGCATCAACTCCAACCCGAGGTCAAGCCACTGGATCACGCCGGTCGGCACCGTCTTAACGTCTGGCAATGCCCCACTGCCCTGCACGCTCACAAGATTGGCGCTCGCTTGCATCTGGTGTTTGAAGCTGTCCCGCTCCGGCGTGCCGGAAAACCATGTGCGTTTACCCACTTCGATCTGCCCGTGCCAGTCACCCAGCGCAAGATAGGCCAGACCGGAGCGTTCGGCCCGATCGGGCGGAATGATCGCCGCCGAACCGTCCTCGGAGATGGTCTTTTCGCCACCACCGCTGAAATCCGTGATCCCGCCGTGGCCAAGCCCGATGCGGATGGCCCCTTCAGGTGTGGGCTGGTCCATTGCCTCGCTCAGGTCGCGCCCCGGATTGCGTGCGGTACAGGGTGCAGGCAGCACGACAGCCCCCGCGCCAATGGTCAAAGGCTGGCTATCCAGAACCACCGTCAGGTTGTCCGGCTTGTCGTTTGAAATGACCCGCCAAAGTTCGCTCGCCGCTAGGGAATCGTGGTTGCCCGGCATCATCACCCAGCGCAAACCGGAATCCTGTGCGATGGCGTTGAGCGTCTGGCGCACCAGCGATGGTGTCGGGGTTTCCGCATCAAACGTATCCCCTGCCAGCAGGACCACCTCCGCGCCGCCGTCCCGTGCGGTGCGGGCCAGACGGGCAATCACATCATTGCGCGCCTCGCGCAGGCGGCCGCGCACCTCTTCGGGGAAGCGGCCAAAGGGTTTGCCCAGATGCAGGTCGGAAGAATGCAAGAAACGGATCATCGGCGTGCCCCTTTGAACAGATTGATAAAACGGGCTTTCCTGCCGGAACGAAAGGGGTTCAGCATGTGACGGACTCCAAAACCTTCTACAACCATAAGTCATACAAACTTGCCCGTCAGGAACAAGCGATTTGGCCCTGTTTGTTCAAACTCTGCTGTCAATCTTTAGGCACGAAACTTCGCGGACCAAACCCTTGCAGTTTAGCGCGCAAAGGGTGAAACTGCGCCCTTAAATGGGCAGGCTCAATTCGCGCGCGCGTTGGACTTGTTTATGCAGCAAAGATAAGGAAGACCCCATGAAACTTCTCCGATACGGTGCCCCGGGTGCCGAGAAACCCGCAATGATCGACGACAGCGGAACGCTGCGGGACCTGTCGGATCATATCAGCGATCTGGACGGCTCGCAGTTATCTGACGAAACGCTGGCGAAACTGGCAGCGCTCGACCCTGCCAGTCTGCCCGCAGTTGAAGGATCACCGCGGATCGGGCCTTGTGTTGGCAATATCGGCAAGTTCATGTGCATCGGGTTGAACTACTCCGATCACGCCGCAGAAACCGGCGCGAGCATTCCGGACCACCCGATCCTGTTTATGAAAGCGAATTCCGCCATTGTCGGCCCCAACGACACCGTGGTGATGCCGCGCGGATCGACCAAGACCGATTGGGAAGTCGAACTGGGCGTGGTCATAGGCAAGACCGCGAAATACGTGAAAAAAGAAGACGCGCTGGACCATGTAGCAGGATATTGCGTCGTCAATGACGTGTCAGAGCGCCACTACCAAAAGCATCTTTCCGGAAATTGGACCAAAGGAAAATCCTGCGACACCTTCGGACCGACAGGCCCGTGGATGGTGACACGGGATGAAATCCCCGATCCCCAAGCGCTCGACATGACGCTGGATGTGAACGGCAAGCGGATGCAGACTGGCAATACCGGCACGATGATTTTCACCGTAGCCGAGATTATCGAACATCTCTCCCATCTCTTCACATTGCATCCGGGCGATGTAATCGCGACTGGCACACCGCCGGGCGTGGGCCTTGGGATGAAACCCCCGACCTTCCTGAAGGATGGCGATGTGATGGAGCTAAACATCGCAGGGCTTGGCACGCAGAAACAGACTGTCAAAGCCGACGATTGATAGAATACCGCCTCTGTTCGCACAGGGGCGGTCCGCATGTGTTTGGGGAAGCCCTTAAAACATACAGCGATTAAGCACCAGGTGGCAATCACGTCCGCCCTGATACACCCTGTTCGGCCCTTCAGGCCGCCCGCCGCTGTGCCGCGCTCTCCCGCATCGCTTGCCCGAAAGCCTCAAACAAGGGGCGCGAAACAGGGTCATTCGCGGCATTCCATTCCGGATGCCACTGCACTGCAAGGGCAAACCCCGGCGCGCCCTCGATGCGGATCGCTTCTGGCGTGCCATCAGGCGCATGCCCTTCCACGACAACCCGCTCGCCTGCTTCCTTGATCCCCTGCCCGTGCAGGGAATTGGTCAACACCACATCGCTGCCAAAGATTCCCTCGAACATCCCGCCCTTGGTCAGGGTAATGTCGTGGCGATGGGCGAATTTCTCTTCGATCGTTCCATCGGGCGGCATCCGGTGGTTCATCCGTCCGGGCAAATCACGGATCTCGGGGTAGAGCGTACCGCCAAAGGCCACGTTGAATTCCTGAAAGCCGCGACAGATACCCAGCACCGGCACGCCCCGTTCCACGCAAGCGCGGATCAGCGGCAGGGTCAGACGGTCACGATCCCGATCAAAATCCCCGTGGGCAGGCGTCGCGGTCTCGCCGTATTCTTCGGGATGGATGTTCGGCCGCGCGCCGGTAAAGACGAACCCGTCAAACACCGCACACAGTTCGTCGATCTGGTTCAGATCCGGTAGCGCAGGCACCACAAGTGCTGTGGCTTCGCAGACTTCGGAGACGGCATACAGGTTGTGCAAACCACAGGCCTGCACCGCATACTCGTCGTTGATCATATGGGCGTTACCACTTATTCCGACTACTGGGCGCACCATGTCACTCTCTTTTGTTTTTGCATGCTCAAGAAGTAGTCCGAAGCACCAAGGGATTGCAAGCCCCGCACAAAGAACACTGCGGAACCGGCTTCAATGTTCAACAAATACTCAAAGCTGCCTCGGAAGAAACAGATCAGGCTTCAGCGAAAAACGTCGCTGCTTCAATCCCCGCAACCGCACAAAGCGCGTCATTTTCAGATGTATCGCCAGTGACACCAACCGCGCCCATGATGACGCCCTTCTTGTCCTTGACCAGCACGCCGCCGGTCAGGGGCACAAACCGCCCCCCGTACACCCCGTTCAGCGCATCAGTCGCATACGGTTGGCGTTCTGCCCGCTCCATCGCATGGGAACTCGGCTTGCCCAGCATCAGCGCGGCATTGGCTTTGCCGTCAGCAATTTGAAAGCGCCCCGCAGAGGCACCGTCCTGCCGTTCAAACGCCAGCACATTGCCTCCCTGATCCAGAACCACAACCGACAGGGGTTCCATCCCCATTTCCTTACCCTTTGCGAAAGCCGCGCGGACAATTTTACGGCATTTTGCCAAATTCAAACCAGCCATTTAACGGGTTCCTTTCAACTCCAGACGCCGTGCGTGCAGGATTGGCTCGGTATAGCCCGAGGGTTGCACGGTTCCACGGAAAACCAAATCACAAGCAGCCTGAAAAGCCAAGCCGTTGAAGTCCGGCCCCATTAGATCATAGGTCGGATCACCAGCGTTCTGTTCATCCACGACCAAGGCCATGCGGTGCATGATCTCCATCACCTGATCCCGCGAGACCACGCCGTGATACAGCCAGTTCGCGATGTGCTGGCTGGAAATCCGGCAGGTGGCGCGGTCCTCCATCAGGCCAACGTTGTTGATGTCAGGCACTTTGGAACAGCCCACACCCTGATCAATCCAGCGCACCACATAGCCCAGAATACCCTGCGCGTTGTTTTCCACTTCGCGGGTGATTTCCGCGTCGGACCAGTTCTGCCCGCGTGCAACTGGTATTTGCAGGATCGTATCGACCGAGGCCCGCGCCCCGCCCGCAGCAATTTCCTTCTGGCGGGCCAGCACGTCTACCTTGTGATAGTGCATTGCGTGCAATGTGGCGGCGGTCGGGCTTGGCACCCAAGCACAGTTTGCGCCAGCCTGCGGGTGGGCGATTTTGGCGGCCAGCATATCGGCCATCATATCGGGCATGGCCCACATGCCCTTGCCGATCTGCGCTTTGCCCTGCAATCCGCAGGCCAGCCCCACATCGACGTTGTGATCTTCATAGGCGGCGATCCAAGGCTCTCCCTTGATGTCATCCTTGCGCAGGAAGGGGCCGGCCTCCATCGAGGTGTGGATTTCATCGCCGGTCCGGTCCAGAAAACCTGTGTTGATAAAGGCAACACGATTTTTTGCGGCGCGGATACATTCGCCAAGGTTCACCGTCGTGCGGCGTTCTTCGTCCATAATGCCCAGCTTCACGGTGTATTGCGGCAGGCCCAGCGCCTGTTCGACGCGGGTAAAGATTTCATCCGCAAAGGCCACTTCTTCGGGGCCATGCATTTTGGGCTTCACCACATAGACCGAGCCTTTGACAGAATTGCCGCTGTCGCGCTGCAAATCATGGATCGCGCAAAGGGTGGTACACATGGCGTCCATGATCCCCTCGCCCACTTCCAGACCGTCACGGTCCAGAATGGCAGGGTTGGTCATCAGGTGGCCCACGTTGCGCACCAACATCAAGGCGCGGCCCTTGAGGGTCAACGTGCTGCCGTCCGGTGCGGTATAATCCCGATCAGGGTTCAGCGCGCGGGTAAACGTCTTGTCGCCTTTGGTCACGCTCTCTGACAAATCACCCTTCATCAAACCCAACCAGTTGGTATAGGCCAACACCTTGTCTTCGGCATCGACCGCCGCCACGGAATCTTCGCAGTCCATGATAGAAGACATAGCAGATTCCAACAGAATATCCGCCACACCCGCCTTGTCGGCACTGCCGATCTGGTGATCACGGTCGATGGTCAGTTCCGCGTGCAATCCGTTGGCTTTCAGCAAAACCGCGCTCGGGTTTGCAGCGTCGCCACGGTATCCGGCAAACTGTTCCGGTGTGGCCAGCGCCACGCCATCCGCTTGCAAGGCTCCGTCCACAACGCTGTATTGCGCCACATCTGCGTGGGAACCGCTGGCCAGCGGGAAGGTCTCGTCCAGATAGGACTTTGCCCAAGCGATGACTTCTGCGCCGCGATCAGCGGAATAGCCGCCTTTGGGTGCTGTGCTGCCCATCGCATCCGTGCCATAAAGCGCATCATAAAGGCTGCCCCAACGGGCATTTGCTGCGTTCAGCGCATAGCGTGCGTTCATGATCGGCACCACCAGTTGCGGTCCGGGCAGTTCGGCAATTTCAGGGTCTACATTGGTGGTCTCAATCTGGAAATCCGGCCCCTCTGGCACCAGATAGCCGATCTCTTGCAGAAAAGCCTTATATTCAGCAGGATCATGATCCTGCCCGCGCCGTTCAATGTGCCAACCATCGATCTGCGCTTTGATCTCTTTACGCTTTTCCAGCAGCTCGCGGTTTTTGGGGCCAAGGTTATGCACCAGCGCGGACATTCCGCTCCAGAATCGGTCCGCAGAGACGCCGGTTTCCGGCAGCGCAAGCATTTCGATAAACTCTGCCAGCTGTGCATCTACCTGCAACCCGTGTTTGTCTTTGCGTACCATGGTATACCTCTGAATGTTTCACCGGATTACCTAAGCCAGAGTGCAACACGAGTCAAATTGACTTGGCACCAATCCGGCGCAAGTCAGGAACAAAACCGCGTTTTTCCGCGTGCTGCCGCTGCGCTGCGAAAAACGCTCTTGAACCTGCCTGCTGTTCCCATGCAGTTTGCACCCAACTCAGGAGATTATCCATGCGCCCATCCACAACCCCGCCGACCATCCGTCTGTCCGACTATCAACAACCGGAATTCTGGATCGAAACCGTTGATCTGCATTTCAAACTGCACCCAACACAAACGCGGGTTCGCTCCAGAATTGCGTTCAAGGGCAATACGGATCGCACTGATGGGCCGCACGATCTACGCTTGCACGGTCAGGATCTGAAGCTGATCAGCGCCAGCATCAATAGCACGGCGCTGAAGGCCGATGAAATCCTGATTGACGCCGAAGGGCTGAGCATTCCCGCCGATCTGGTGCCCCAAGACGGGTTCCTTTGGGAGTGTGAAGTGGAAACCAACCCGCAGGCCAACACTTCGCTGAACGGGCTTTACATGTCGAATGGCATGTATTGCACCCAGTGCGAAGCCGAGGGTTTTCGCAAGATCACCTATTATCTCGACCGTCCCGATGTAATGGCAGTGTTTACGGTAGAAATCGAAGGCGATGTGCCGGTGCTTCTGTCCAACGGGAACAATCTGGGGGATGGCAAATGGCATGATCCGTGGCCCAAACCCGCCTATCTGTTCGCGCTGGTGGCCGGTGATCTGGTGTCCTACGACGATCATTTCACCACGATGAACGGACGCGAGGTTGAACTGCAAATCTATGTGCGCCCCGGGGATGAGAGCAAATGCGCCTATGCGATGGACAGCTTGAAACGCTCCATGCGTTGGGACGAAACCGAATACGGGCGTGAGTATGACCTGAACCTGTTCATGATCGTTGCCGTGGATGACTTCAACATGGGCGCGATGGAGAATAAGGGGCTGAACATCTTCAACTCCAAATACGTGCTGGCCAGCCCAAAAACCGCAACTGATCGCGATTACGAACTGATCGAAGGCATTATCGCGCACGAATACTTCCACAACTGGACCGGCAATCGCATCACCTGCCGCGACTGGTTCCAACTGTGCCTGAAAGAGGGTTTGACCGTTTACCGCGACCAGCAGTTCAGCGGCGATGCACGCTCTCATGCGGTGAACCGGATCGAGAATGTGTTGCAACTGCGCGCGCGTCAGTTCCGCGAAGACGCAGGCCCGCTCGCCCATCCGGTGCGCCCCGAAGAATATATCGAGATCAACAACTTCTACACGGCGACCGTCTATGAAAAAGGCGCCGAGGTCATCGGGATGCTGCACAGTTTGGTGGGTGCAGACAATTACCGCAAAGCGCTGGATCTATATTTTGAACGCCACGACGGGCAGGCCTGCACGATCGAAGACTGGATCAAAGTGTTTGAAGATGCCTGCAACACCGACCTGTCCCAATTCGCCCTGTGGTATTCCCAAGCAGGCACGCCGCGCATCACCGTGACCGAGGATTTTTCCGGCGATACGCTGACCCTGACCTTCACGCAAACCAACCCTGATACACCGGGTCAGACAGGCAAAAAGCCCCAAGTCGTGCCGATCCGCACAGGGTTCCTTTCCCCTGACGGGTCAGAGGCCGCGCCGGAACAATTGCTGGTGCTGGACGCAGGATTGAAGTCGTTTGAGATCAACGGACTGGTGGACAAGCCCACCCTGTCCCTGCTGCGCGGCTTCTCTGCCCCTGTGGTACTAGAACGCCAGATCACCAATGCGGAACGGGCGTTTCTGCTGACCCATGACAGCGACCCGTTCAATCAGTGGGAAGCGGGCCGCGATTATGCATTGTCGTTGTTGCAGGGCATGATCCTGAACGACGCTGATGTAGATCCTGCCTTCCCCAAAGCGATGCGTGCGGTTGCGGTGAACGAAGCACTCGACCCCGCATTTCGCGCACTGGTTCTGTCGCTGCCTTCCGAAGATGCGCTGGCGCAGGCGATATTCGAGCAAGGCACATCGCCTGACCCCGATGCGATTTATGCGGCCCGTCAAACGCTGGCCAAAGCGGTGGCAACTGAACTCTCGGGCGACCTGCAAGGGCTTTACAGCGATCTTGCCACCCCCGGCCCCTATACACCGGACGCCGAGGCCGCAGGCAAACGCAGCTTGCGCGGTGCGGTTCTGGCGCTGATCAGCCACGTAGAGGCCGATTGCGCCACTGCCAAAGCCCAGTTCGCAGCCGCTGATAACATGACGGAACAACTGTCCGCCCTATCCACCTTGATCCGCCACGATCAAGGCGATGCAGAAGTGCAGGCGTTTTACGATCAATGGCAGGCGGATCGTCTGGTGATCGACAAATGGTTCACCGTACAGGTGGCCAGCGCCCCTGCGGATAAGGCGGTCGATGTGGCCCGCGCCCTGACGCAGCATAAGGATTTCGACTGGAAGAACCCAAACCGCTATCGCAGCCTGATTGCAGGGTTTGCCATGATGAACTTGGCGGGCTTCCACCGTAAGGACGGTGCGGGCTATGAATTCTTCGCGGACTGGTTGATTAAACTGGACCCTGTGAACCCGCAAACCACCGCGCGGATGTGCGGCGGGTTTGAAACATGGCGCCGCTATGATGCATCGCGCGAGCAGTTGATGCAGGCGCAGTTGCAGCGGATCGCGGATTTGCCCGATCTGTCCAAAGATACAGCAGAAATCGTCGGTAAAATCCTGAACTGACGGTTTCCCCCGCTCTGACACGCCAAGCGGCTTGCACTACGGCTTCTATGGGCCTAGAACGCAGGCCGTATTCCACAACGCTGCGCAAAGGCCCTGCACATGCTCGATCTGACCTATACCGCCCCGAAACCCAAAGTCATTTCCGGTGCCACCGGCGATTGGGAACTTGTGATCGGCATGGAAATCCACGCGCAGGTGGCGTCAAACTCCAAGCTGTTCTCCGGCGCCTCGACCGAGTTCGGCGCAGAGCCGAACTCTAACGTGTCTTTCGTGGATGCGGCCATGCCCGGCATGTTGCCCGTGATCAACGAATACTGCGTGGAACAGGCCGTGCGCACCGGCCTTGGCATCAATGCGGAAATTAACCTGTTTTCCGCATTTGACCGCAAAAACTATTTCTACCCCGACCTGCCGCAAGGCTATCAGATCAGCCAGTTGTACCACCCGATTGTGGGCGAAGGCGAGGTGCTGGTGGATATGGAACCGGGCGTGGGCCGTCTGGTCCGGATTGAACGCATCCACCTTGAACAGGACGCTGGTAAATCCGTACACGATATGGACCCGAACATGTCGTTCGTTGACCTGAACCGCACGGGCGTTGCCCTGATGGAAATCGTGTCCCGCCCTGATATTCGCGGCCCCGAAGAAGCCGCCGCCTATGTCACCAAACTGCGCCAGATCCTACGTTATCTGGGCACCTGTGACGGCAACATGCAAAACGGCAACATGCGGGCGGATGTTAACGTGTCGGTCTGTCGCCCCGGTGATTACGAAAAATTTGCAGAAACAATGGACTTCAGCGTGCTGGGCACCCGTTGTGAGATCAAGAACATGAACTCCATGCGGTTCATGCAGCTTGCGATTGATTATGAAGCCAAACGCCAGATTGCCATTCTGGAAGACGGTGGTTCAATCGATCAGGAAACCCGCTTGTATGATGCGGATAAGAACGAAACCCGTTCCATGCGCTCCAAGGAAGAGGCCCACGATTACCGCTACTTCCCCTGCCCCGATCTGCTGCCCCTTGAGATTGAACAGGACTGGGTAGACGACATCAAAGCCGGCCTGCCAGAACTACCAGACGCCAAACGCGCACGGTTTATGGCGGACTTTGGCCTGTCCGAATATGACGCTTCCGTCCTGACCGCGAGCGTGGAAAACGCCGATTTCTTTGAAAAAGTGGCCGATGGAAACGATGGCAAACTGGCCGCGAACTGGGTGATCAACGAATTGTTCGGCCGTCTGAAAAAGGACGACAAGGACATCTCCACCTGCCCTGTTACGCCTGACCAATTGGGCGGCATCATCAAGCTGATCACCAAAGGCGACATTTCAGGCAAGATTGCCAAAGACCTGTTTGAAATCGTCTACACCGAAGGCGGCGACCCTGCACAGATCGTGGAAGACCGCGGCATGAAACAGGTCACAGACACCGGAGCAATCGAAACCGCAGTGGACGAGATCATGGCCGCCAACCCCGCGCAGGTGGCCAAAGCCAAAGAGAACCCCAAGCTCGCAGGCTGGTTTGTCGGTCAGGTGATGAAAGCCACGGGCGGCAAGGCCAACCCGAAAGCGGTGAACGAAATCATCGCGGCGAAGCTGGCAGGTTAACCCTGCCTAAGCAGATCAGGATGGTTCATTTGGAAATGGATCATCTTGATCGGCCATTTGTCAGGCGCTCCTCAAACAGGAGACACTCCCTGACGGTCATTTGGCGGCTCCCTGCACGCGCAGACATCTAAAACCACGCTACGCCACTTGGTCACCCCCCTTGCTTGCTGGACCCCGCCCCCGCTAGTCTGCTGGCAGTTCCAATGACCAAGAGACATCCTATGCAAACCCCTTTCCGCGCTTCCCCGAAAACCGTTCTGCCTGAATGGATCGACTTTAACGGTCATCTGAATATGGCCTATTACAGCGTGCTGTTTGATACCTCGGTGGATGAGGCCTATGAACAAATCGGCTTTGGGCCGAATTATGCGCGCGATCACAAACATACGACCTATGTGGCGGAGTTCCACATCTGTTACGTGCGAGAGCTGCATGAAGGGGACAACGTCTATGTGACCACCCAACTGGTGGATTACGACGAAAAGCGCTTTCACACCTATCAGGAGCTTTACCACGCGGATGGTTGGCTGGCAGCCACAGCCGAGGCGCTGACCCTGCATGTGGATATGTCCGGCCCCCGTGTGGCGCCGATGCCTGCGAACATCCAGACCCGCATGGCTGAAATCCTGAAGGCCCACAGCACCCTTGGCACGCCCGAACGGCTGAACCGGTCCATCGGCATCAAACGCAAGTAGGCACGCATCAGCCAACCCGCCGTTGGCGTGCAGGAAGGCACTTGCCCTGTGCGCGTCAATCAGGCAAAACCCAAGTCGCTACGACGAAGGATGCCAGCCAATGCAACGCTACGAATACAAAGCCGTTCCTGCCCCCAACCGCCCCAAAAAGGTGAAGGGCGTTAAAACAACGGCCGGCCGTTTTGCGGCAGTTCTGACAGATACTATCAATGATTTGGCGAAAGAGGGCTGGGAATACCTGCGCTCTGACAGCATGCCGGTTGAAGAAAAGCCCGGTCTGCTGAAATCCCGCGTAGAGACTTATCAGACCATTCTGGTGTTCCGCCGTGCGCTTGCTGCTGAAGCCGCGCCTGTCGGTGCGGTTGCGCCCGCGACGCCAGCAGATGACACCGATCCCGAAGTGGCTGCCCCTCCCGCGTCTGTGGCGGCACCTTCCCGCGCCCCTGTCACACAGGACAGCGCAAATGATCCCGCCCCTTCCAAACCAAAAGATCCGGAAGATGAACCCCGTCTGTCGAAAGGCTGGGGCGAGGGCAAAGAGGACCGCCACCCCAAAGATCCGCCGATGCGGGGCAAAAAGGATGAAAGCCCTTTCGCCGAACCTACCGATAAAGACAAAGAGATCGACCGTTAGGCGATCTCCACCGCTCGTCTTATTCTGACACCGGTGTCGGTGCGCTCACGTCCAGTGCCAGCGCATGGACCCGTTCTTCCAGTTCTAACTTGACGCAAGCCATGACCGCGCGCTGACGGGCTACGCGGCTCATCCCTGAGAGCTTGTCTGAGCGCATGACTATACGAAAATGTGTCTCGCCCCCTTCGCGGTACCCACCGTGTCCGCGATGCTGTTCACTTTCGTCAATAATCTCAAGAAGTTGCGGCGCGAATTCCGCCTGCAATTTCTGCTCCATCCGCTGCTTCATCACCATCTTTTTCCCCACAAACCTAAAATGCCTCTTGGCGCTCTGCCACAATAGGCTAAAGTCCCCTGTCCGAGTCGAGAGCTCTTTACGCGCAAAGCGATGAATATGCCAGCACCCGGATCCGGACCAGCGGTCGCCCGTCACTTTCGGGCCGGACAGGAACGCATTGCTAAAGGAAGACACACATGGCCGAACGTACGCCGTTTAACTTCGATATTTCCGTCTCTGCAGACAAAAAACGCCGCGCTAAGGGACGGCGGGGCATGTCCGGCGCGTTTGAGACTTCCTCCCGCCAGTGCGAACACGCCGGATGTAGCGAACCGGGCAAATACCGCGCGCCCAAGCATCCCGACAATCTGGAAGAATTCTACTGGTTCTGCCTGACGCACATCCGCGAATTTAACTCCAAGTGGAACTTCTTTGAGAACCACTCCGAAGAAGAAATGGACAAACAATTCGCCGCAGACCGCGTTTGGGAACGGGACACAAAACCCTTTGGCAAAAAAGGGGAAAGCGCCCGCCCCTCTGTAGAGCAAAAGGCTTGGGCGCGGCTTGGCATCGAAGACCCCCACGAAGTGCTCGGCCAGAACGCCACCCGCAATCCGGGCAAGGCTGATCCGGCCGCCGGAACCCGCCGCCTCCCCCCTGCCGAGCGTAAAGCCGTGGACATTCTTGAAGCGCGGGACAATTGGACCAAGGCCGAATTACGCAAGCAATACAAAAAGTTGATCAAGGAATTGCACCCCGATCTGAACGGCGGCAACCGCGCCGACGAAGATCGTCTGCAACAGGTGGTTTGGGCTTGGGACCAGATCAAAGTCAGTAAAATTTTCAAATAAGACCGCCCCCCAAAGGCTCTTGTTGGAAAAACTATCCTCGGGGGAATGCCGTCAGGCATGGGGGCAGACAGCCCCCTCGCCACTTTCTAGAAGATTGCACTCTAGATAATTTCATCCTCGTCAAACAGCGGATCCAGTTCCAGCTGCTGGGCCAATCCTTCGACCGTATCTTCGGTTTCTTGCGTAGAACCGACGCTGGCGATGTGGAAAATCGCATCGCCTTCGTTCACTACCGGCAATACGGCACGCCCGATGATGACACCGCTTATGGGTGCAAGCAGTTCGGCCTCTGACTCTCCGAACGGGTCAGACACCACGGCCAGCGTTTCCCCCTTTTCCACCACATCCCCATCGCCTTTGAAAATGCGGATCAACCCGCCCGCCGGCGCGCGCACCCAACTGCTGCCCGCACAAAACACCGGCTGTTCCTTAGGCTTGGCGATGCCTTTCGCGGCCACCATATCAAGATGGCGCAGCACCCGCAGGATACCAGCCACACCGGCGCGCACCGCCATTTCATCAAACCGCAGCCCCTCGCCCGCTTCGTACAGCAGCACCTCAACGCCTTTTTCCTGTGCGGCCTGCCGCAAGCTGCCTTCACGCAGGCCAGAGGTCAGGATCACCGGCGGCCCGAACACCTGTGCCAACTCCATCAAACGTTCCGATCCCTTGGACACACGGATTTGCGGCAGATTGGTGCGGTGGATCGCAGCAGAATGCAGATCGATCCCGAGATCACAGCGTTCCACGATGTCTTCCAGAAAGATATTCGCCAACCGCGAGGCGAGAGACCCCTTGCTCGTCCCCGGAAAAGAGCGGTTCAGATCCCGCCGGTCCGGCAAATAACGCGAGCGCATCAAAAATCCGTAGGTATTCACAATCGGAACGACGATCAGTGTGCCCCGCAGCCGGTTCAAGCCGTCAAACTGCAACAAACGGCGCAGGATTTCGACGCCGATTACCTCGTCCCCGTGGACGCCAGCACTGGCGAATACGGTCGGACCGTCTTTCGCGCCATGGATCACATGGGCAGACAGAGACACCGGCGTATGATCTGCCAGCACACTGACCGGAAGATCGATCGTCTGACGGCTCCCCGCCGCGACCATGACCCCGCCAAGTTTAAAATCCGCCCGTTTCTTCTGTGTCATTCCGAATGCCCATCCATGTTCCAGATCACACGGGAGAGGTCCAGATCTACCTTCAAACGTGCGTTCACCTCGTCTACGCCGTGGGTCTGCACCAATGTCGCTTCATCGGAGAGCAACGACACCCCGATACCAGCCTGCTTTCCTTCCAGCCATCCCAGCCAATGCAACAGGGTCGGGAATATGTCAAACATTGCCGCATGACTGTCTATCACTTGTGGCGCAAAAGGCCCGTCAAGGAGGATCGCAGTATTGCGCCGCGGCGCTTTTTCCAGCAAGTGGTAGAGGTTGTTATGATGGGCAAGATGGTCGCTCATGATCGCAATCCGTGTGTCGGTGCCTTTGGTCATATCGCGCACTTTTTCGACGAACGCACTGGTCAGGCGCGCGGTGCAATGCACAGCGTCAATCATGTTGGACGACTTGAACTTGTTTGACCCACCGGTACAGCTCTGCGACATCAGCGCGACCGGCCCGTGGGTATCCATGGTTGCTACGGTGACGGCAAAAGGGGCGTCTTTATCCAAAGCGGCGGCGATCAGCTTCTCGGCCTTCGCGAAGGCATGGGCATCCCGCAACCCCCAGTCATTGGCAAAGCTTTTGGCCACATCCGCGGTCATTTCGTATTCTATATTTCCCAAATCATAAATCTGCTCGGTGCCATGGGTCGTGAAGTAATTGTCAAAGCCGTAAAACCCCATCTTGTTTCCCAGAATGCGGGTGGTCGAAATATAGCTGACGTCATAGCCTTTGGCGTGCAGGATATCGTCGAGGCAGGTCAGGTTCGGGGCGATCAGTTTGACGTCGCCGTAATCGCGCGCCGAAATCAGACCGTTGGGTAAGACTGGCACACCGCAGCGGCTTGCCACGGTTCCAGCAAGGCTCCATGCTGTGCCGTGCAACTGGTCCACGCCGGTTAGATTAATCCCTTCCAGCGCAAGCGCGTCCAGAGGCGCATAGGCTTCGGCCATCGCAGGCGGTAGGGTGTTGTAACTGCGTTCCAGTCCCTCCAGATAGATGATTACAAGATTGGGCTTGTTCGCGCCTTTCTTAAGTTCAGGGTGTTTAAAATCCTCAACAAAGGACGGGCGTTGCTTGTAAGTATCTGCGAGCGATTGGCTCGCCAGATCCCAAACAACGGGGTTGACCGCCAGCAGCATCAGCGCGATCGCAACGGTGCTGAAAGGCACCCGTTCCAGCCAATATTGCGCCCGAAACAGGCTGGCCAGGAATACGGACCAGTAAACCAGCACAGTGAACCCGTAAGGCACAAAGTTTGCCGTGGGGGTCCCATCCATCCCGAAGACCAGATGGAACACGAAAGCCGCCATATCCATCTTTCCAAAGACAAGAACCACAAAGGTCGCGGGGACCAGAACAAGCACTGGAAGCAGGATCACCAACAGCCGCCCCCAGCGTTTGCGACGGCGGGCTTCATCCGGTTCATAAGGAGGGCGCACCAGCAGGCTCGCGGCAAAAATCACCAACAGCGCCAGTGCATACCGGTAATCGGATACATTCGCATCATAGATAGCCCGTAACACAAGAAACAACGTCAGTAAGGCTGGCAGAATAACTATGAAAAATTTAACAGACGAAATGAATTTGGCGACCATAAATACTGAATCCTTACGCGCTATATTTTACTTAAATTTTACAATCCTTTTACATTCCCCCGTCTTGTTTAGAAGTCTTTTTCAAAACATCCCTAAGAATTTCTTTCCGTAAGCTTTCCGTATCAGCGGACTACTCGCGCCGATCTACGCTATGTCAGGCGGGTTTGAGCGGGTCAAATTACCCCGCCCCCCTTGCGCCCTGTTTGAATATATTCCACTAAGCATAGACCGCCCTTCGCAAGGGTACTTCTTTCGATGACGCAGGACGATATAAATGGCCGATAATTTTCTGGATATGAACGCAAAACCAACCGAGGAAGTCTCTGTAAGAGAGGTTTTCGGACTCGACAGCGATATGACCGTCAAGGGCTTCGCCGAGCGCACAGACCGCGTTCCAGAAACGGACAGCACCTATAAATTCGACCCCGACACCACGCTCGCTATTCTGGCAGGGTTTCAATACAACCGCCGCGTGATGATCCAGGGCTATCACGGCACTGGTAAATCCACCCACATCGAACAGGTTGCGGCCCGTTTGAACTGGCCAGCTGTGCGGGTGAACCTCGACAGCCATATCTCTCGTATCGATTTGATCGGTAAGGACGCGATTAAACTGAAGGACGGCAAACAGGTCACAGAATTCCACGAAGGCATCCTGCCTTGGGCGCTGCGCAACCCTGTTGCCATCGTGTTCGACGAATATGATGCAGGCCGCGCGGATGTTATGTTCGTGATCCAGCGTGTGCTGGAAACCGACGGCAAGCTGACCCTGCTGGACCAGAACGAAATCATCACGCCGAACCCTGCGTTCCGCCTGTTCGCGACCGCCAACACCGTGGGTCTTGGGGATACGACCGGACTTTATCACGGCACCCAGCAGATCAACCAAGGCCAGATGGACCGTTGGTCACTGGTGGCAACGCTGAACTACCTGTCCCATGATGCAGAAGCCGCGATCGTTCTGTCGAAGAACCCGCATTGGAACACCGAGAAAGGCCGCAAGGATATCGCCCAGATGGTGACAGTCGCGGACCTGTCCCGCACGTCCTTTATGAACGGTGACATTTCCACAGTTATGTCCCCGCGCACCGTGATCGCTTGGGCCGAGAACGCCCGCATCTTTGGCGACATCGGCTTTGCCTTCCGCCTGACCTTCCTGAACAAATGCGACGAACTGGAACGCCAGACAGTGGCTGAGTTCTACCAGCGCTGTTTCGACGAAGAACTGCCGGAAAGTGCAGCAAGCGTGAGCTTGGGGTAAGCAAAAATCGCGACCTGTGTTAGGTTGTGTTGATGGAAGAGTGAAAGGTAAAGGACGGGACGTCTATGAACAAACCAAACGACAATCCCGCTGATCCGTTCAAAAAGGCGCTGGCCGAGGCGACCAAGGCGATGGCGAACGAGCCGGAGCTGAACGTCACCTATACGGTGGACCCTCCCGGACAGTCCAATGACGCCATGCGACTGCCACAGGTGACACGGCGGATGACGCGGGACGAGGTTCTGCTGGCGCGTGGCACGGCGGACGCCTATGCTTTGCGTCACCGCTACCACAATGAAACCACGCACAACCGCTATGCACCCCAAGGTGAAATGGCGCGGTCGCTGTACGAAGCGATGGAAACCGCCCGGTGTGAAGCGATGGGCGCGCGGGCCATGCCTGGCACGGCGGGAAATATCGACGCCAAGATCAGCAACGAAGCCGCCAAAATGGGCTTTGCCCAGATACAAGACGCCGCCGGTGCACCGCTGGCCACGGCTGCTGGCTATCTGGTGCGCCATCTGGCAACGGGGCGCGATCTGCCCCCTGCTGCGGCCCATGTGATGGAGCTGTGGCGCGGGTTTATTGAATCCCAAGCCGCCGACACGCTGGGCAATCTGGATGATGTGCTGGACGATCAGGTGGCGTTTTCCAAGTTTGCACGCCAGATGATTGACGATCTGGGCTACGGCGAACAGCTTGGCGATGATCCGGACGAGGAAAATCCGGACCGTCAGGACGAAGCCGAAGAGGATAATCAGGAAGACGAAAACCCTGATACCGACAGCGGCGACCAGTCCGAAGAAGACGACGACAGCGAAGCCTCGCAGGACCAGCAAGCAACCGACGAACAGCAACAGGCCCAGACCTCTATGGAGGAACGGGACGAGCTGGACGACGCCGAAGAAATGGAAGCCCCCGACGGGCAACCCCCGCTTGATCCGCCCCCGCCTGCGGCCCATTCCGATGCGGATCCGAACTACCGTGTTTATTCCACCGAGTTTGACGAGGAAGTTCTGGCCGAAGAACTGGCTGAACCGGCAGAACTGGAGCGGCTGCGTGCCTATCTCGACCAGCAGCTTGATCCCCTGAAAGGGGCGGTTTCGCGACTGGCAAACAAACTGCAACGCCGCCTGCAAGCCCAGCAGAACCGCAGCTGGCAGTTTGATATGGAAGAAGGCATTCTGGACGCCGGGCGTCTGGCGCGGGTGATTTCCAACCCCACTACGCCTTTGTCTTTCAAGGTGGAAAACGACACAGAGTTCAAAGACACTGTGGTGACGCTGCTGCTGGATAACTCCGGTTCTATGCGCGGACGACCCATTTCGATCGCCGCGATTTGTGCGGACGTTCTGGCGCGCACGCTGGAACGCTGTCAGGTGAAATGTGAAATCCTCGGGTTTACCACGCGGGCGTGGAAAGGCGGGCAAAGCCGTGAAAACTGGCTTAAGGGCGGGCGTGAACAGACGCCGGGCCGCCTGAACGACCTGCGCCACATCATCTATAAAGGTGCGGATGCCCCGTGGCGTCGTACGCGGCCCAATCTGGGCCTGATGATGAAAGAGGGTCTGCTGAAGGAAAACATCGACGGCGAGGCGCTGGAATGGGCGCACAAGCGGATGATCAACCGTCCCGAACAGCGCCGCATCCTGATGGTGATTTCCGATGGTGCGCCGGTGGATGACAGCACCTTGTCGGTGAACTCTGCCAGCTATCTGGAAAAACACCTGCGCGATGTGATCGAGATGATCGAGAAGCGCAAACAGGTGGAATTGATTGCCATAGGGATCGGCCATGACGTGACCCGCTATTATGAACGGGCCGTAACCATTACCGATGCAGAACAGCTTGCCGGTGCCATTACCGAACAACTGGCCGGACTGTTTGACCCGACCGGAAATTCCGGCCCGAAAATGGTGCTGCGCCGCAGCGCCTGACGGTTGCCTGCTTGCGGGGGCCTTTTGGCCCCTGCTGCGCCCCGATACACTCGACAATTAACAGGCAGAAACCCGCATGTTCCAAAGCTTTGAGGCCACCACAACACCACAAACCGGCGGACCACGGCTGGCGCAGTTGCGCGACGTCTTGAAAGACCGTGCGCTCGATGGATTTGTGGTGCCGCGCGCGGATGCCCATCAAGGGGAATATGTGGCCGATGCGGATATGCGGCTGGCTTGGTTAACGGGATTTACAGGCTCCGCAGGGTTTTGCGTCGTTTTGCAGGATCGCGCGGCGGTTTTCATCGACGGGCGCTATCGTCTGGCGGTGCGCGAACAGGTCGATCTGGAACATTTCACGCCGGTGGACTGGCCTAAAACGAAACTCGGCGACTGGCTGGTGGCGAACGCCCCCAAGGGCAGCGTCATCGGCTTTGATCCGTGGTTGCACACCAAAGGCGAAATCGACGCGGCCAAGGCGCGGCTGGAGGGCAGCGGTGTTACTCTGCGCCCTTGTGATAATCTGGTGGACGTAATCTGGCAGGACCGCCCAGCCCCGCCCCAAGACCTGATGGTGCCTTACGACATTGCGCTTTCAGGCGAATCCAGTGCTGATAAACGGGGCCGCATGGCGGAAAAGCTGCGCCAGTCCGGCCATAAATCGACTGTGCTGACGCAACCGGATTCCATTGCATGGCTGTTGAATACTCGGGGCAGCGATCTGGGGCATACCCCTGTGGCACTGGCCTTTGCCACGCTTGATGATAGTGGCCACGCCGAACTGTTTATCGACCCTGCCAAAGTAGATGACACCCTGCGCGCCCATCTTGGAAACGATGGGGGCATTAACGATCCCGCTGCGTTGGGGGCGGCAGTTGATCGGCTGCAAGGCCCTGTTCTAGTGGATAAATCCACCGCGCCTGTCTGGCTTGATGCCAGATTGCAAAAGGCTGGAACCCCTGTTGCCTATGACGCCGATCCGATCCTGCTGGCCAAAGCCTGCAAGAACGAGGTGGAACTTTCCGGCACCACAGAGGCCCACCTGCGGGACGGCGCTGCGGTGTGTAACTTCCTTGCTTGGGTCGACAGCCTCGGCCCTGCGCCGGACGTGACAGAAATCGACGTAGTAAAACAGCTTGAGGCTTTTCGCGCGGAAACTGGAAAGCTGCGCCATATCAGTTTTGACACCATCTGCGGCACCGGCGCGAATGGCGCGATCATGCACTACCGCGTGACCGAAGAGACCAACCGCCAGATCGAGCCGGATAACCTGCTGCTGGTGGACAGCGGCGCGCAATACCTTGATGGCACCACGGACATTACCCGCACGCTTGCCATTGGCACGCCGCCCGCCGAAGCGGTCCGCGCTTTCACGCTGGTGCTAAAGGGGATGATCACCTTGTCCATGGCCCGTTTCCCCAAAGGGGTCAGCGGACGGGACATTGACGCGCTCGCCCGCAACGCGCTGTGGCAGGCGGGGCTGGATTTCGATCACGGCACCGGTCACGGCGTCGGGGTTTATCTGTCGGTGCATGAAGGACCGCAGCGGATTTCCCGAGCATCCGATGTGGCCTTGCAGGAAGGCATGATCCTGTCAAATGAGCCCGGCTATTACAAACCGGGTGCCTTTGGCATCCGCATTGAAAACCTGATTGTTGTGCAAAAAGCCCCGCCGATTGCAGGCGGCGATGATCGGGAAATGCTGAATTTCCGCACGCTTACCTTTGCGCCAATTGACCGCAAAATGATCGACATCGCTCTGTTGACCCAAACGGAACGGGACTGGCTAAACAGCTACCACACAGAAGTTCTGGCCAAACTGGCGGGACGTTGCGGCCCTGCGACACTAAACTGGCTGGAACAGGCCTGCGCAGCAGTATAACACTACGTTACAAAGCCATGATAAACTGGCCACGGATCTAAAGTCCGGCCGGTCATCACCCCGCCCCCTCGACCTGCGCAACTGCCAGATCGAACAGGGGGTAAGCGGGCCGTGGCGCTTTATTGAATGAACGACTGAATTTGGGAGAGACATAATGGGGACAGAACCGGAAATCGTGATCGAGCCGGCACCGGGTAACTGGAGCATCCGTGCGCAAGGCGCCGTGATCGGTGACACTTCCCGCGCGCTGTTGTTGCGTGAAAACGGCTATGAGCCCGTGCTCTACGTGCCGCGCGACGATCTGCAAATGGTGTTTTTCGACGCTTCAGACAAGACCACTCATTGCCCCCATAAGGGCGATGCCACCTATTATCATCTGGTGGGCAAAAACCGGCGCGACGAAAACGTGGCGTGGTCCTATGAGGCGCCTATAGACGCCATGACAAAAATTGCCGGTCATCTGGCATTCCATAAAGGCGCTGTTACCATTGATCTGGTAAGCTGATCGCCGCGCAATTAATCGGGCGATGGCCGGATGGGTCAGGCGTGATGTTCGCGCACTGTTTCGGCCATTGCCTCACTATAGGCGCGCAGGGCATCGACCTGAAACAGCGTGCCTAACAGTTCCTCCACTTCGCCGGAATCGTTAGTAGACACCACAGGCAGGAACTGGTGGGTGGCCCCGTCAAACAGGGGCAACGCCGCCTCTAGGGAACTGGTTTCCATCACATAAGCACCCTCTTTGATCAGCGTATCGCACAGTTCGCGGCTGCCCATACGCGGATGATCAAGCCCCCGCATCAGTTTGGACACCGGCAGTGTGGCCAGCAGATAGGCCTGCGGCCCCGCAGCAAGACGCACGCCGCGCCGCTCCAGTTGTTCCAGAAAGAACGACCGCGCCACAAATCTGCCAGCAACCGTGGTCGACAGCGCCACCGCAAGCATCACCGCAAGCCCCATCTGCCAGTCGCCCGTCATCTCAAACACGATCAGCGTTGTGGAAATCGGTGCGCCCAGCACCGCCGCCCCGACCGCCCCCATCCCCGCCAGCGCATAAAGCGACAGTGTGCCAGAAACGGTCGGGAAAATCGCGGTCGCCACCCAGCCGAACGCCAGCCCCGTCAACGCGCCAAGCATCAGCGCAGGGGAAAACGCACCGCCCCCCATCCGCCCCGCCATCGTGACAGCAACCGCGGCCACCTTCACAACCGCCAGCCCAACAGCCCCCCAAAAGGTGATCTGTCCGGTCAGCGCCAGAAACGTGGTTTCATAACCGACACCAATGATATTGGGTACCCAGATCGCCATTGATCCCAGCACCAACCCCGCAATTGCAGGCCGCAACCAGCCCGGAATCTTGAAGCGCTGTTGCCATTCATCGCCCCAGTCTTCCGCAAGGAAGATGGATTTCATCATAATAACAGCCACGATGCCACACACGATGCCCAGCAGAACAAAGGCCGGCAGCTCCACGTAAAATTCCAGCTCATGGGATGGTAGGGTAAATTCAGTGATGTCGCCAAACCCGAAGCGGCTGATCAGGGCACCACAGACCGATGCCAGCACGATCGGGCCGAAGGAATGTACTGCATAATGGCGCAGGACCACCTCCATCGCGAAGATCGTTCCAGCAATCGGAGCGTTAAAAGACGCCGCCACAGCGCTGGCCACTGCACAGCCCAGAAGATCCCGCGCCGTTATGCCGTTGGCTTTGATCAGACGCGAGACTTTGGAGGAGATCACCGCTGCCAGATGCACCACCGGCCCCTCCCGCCCCGACGACCCGCCAGTTGAAAGTGTGATGAACGACGCCACAGCCGAGGCCAGCCCCGCCTTACCCTCTACCTTCCCGTTATTCAGCGCCGCACCCTCTATCGCATGGGCCACCGTGCGCACCCGCCCGTCAGGCGTATAGCGTTGCAGGATTATACCCACGATCAGCCCGCCGATGACCGGCACCACCAGCACCCAGAACCACGGCAACTGGCTGGCGGCAGAGGCAAGCTGCACATCACTTTCGCCGTAAATCCACGTCTGCAATGCGGAAATGCCGACCCGAAACCCCAGCGTTGCCCAACCCGCAGCACACCCGATGACCAAGGCAAGCCCCCAGAACATAAGGGAATTCACCCCATCCTTGCGAAAGGACGGCATGCCTTCGCGATTCCACAGCCGCGAGACTCTCTGGGGGCGATTGCCGGACATGTTGCTACTCCGCAGACTGGACCCTAGCAGGATTTTGCGCTTTTCACTTTGCCTACATGGATTTACGTTGCGCTTCAATTAGGAGGAAGACGAATGTCCGACAATCAAACCGCTATTTCTGAACTTCAAGTCCTTTTGGGCGATCGGCTGTCCACCGCCGAGGCCATCCGTCACCAACACGGTGAAAATGAAAGCTATTTTGAAAACACCCCGCCCGAAGCCGTAGCCTTTCCGAAAGACACCCGAGAGGTGTCCGAAATCATGAAAATCTGCCACAAACACGGCTGTCCGGTGGTGCCTTGGGGTGTCGGGACCTCGCTTGAAGGTCATGCGCTGGCGGTGCGGGGTGGTGTTACGATCAACCTCGGCTCTATGGACAAACTACTGCATGTGGCGCCTGAAGATCTTTACGCCGTGGTACAACCTGGCATCACGCGGGAAACGCTGAACACAGAATTGCGCGCCACCGGATTGTTCTTTCCGGTTGATCCGGGTGCCAATGCCACCATCGGCGGCATGACGGCAACATCCGCATCGGGCACCACCACTGTGCGCTACGGCAAGATGAAGGACAACGTCATGGCGCTGGAAGTAGTTATGGCGGACGGGCGGATCATCCGCACCGGCTCCAAAGCCAAGAAAAGCAGCGCCGGCTATGATCTGACGCGGCTGTTTATTGGTTCTGAAGGGACGCTCGGGATTATTACGGAACTGACGCTGAAACTGCACGGGCAACCGGAATCGGTTTCGGCTGCGGTCTGCGAATTCGAAGATACCGCAAGTGCAGTGAACTCTGTGATTATGGCGGTGCAAATGGGCCTGCCGGTGGCACGTATGGAGTTTATCGACCCGCTGAGCATCCGTGCGATCAACGCCTATTCTAAAATGACCATGCGCGAATGCCCGCATTTGTTTATGGAATTCCACGGCACAGAAACCAGCGTGGCCGAAGAAGTCCAGCGCATGAAGGACATCACAGAGGAATTCGGCGGCGGCGGTTTTCAGTGGGCCACCAAAGCCGAGGACCGCAACAAGCTTTGGCATGCCCGTCACAATACCTATTTCGCGCTCAAGGCCCAGAGCCCGGGCGCACAGGGGCTGTCTACTGATGTCTGCGTACCGATCTCCAAGCTGGCCCAAGCGATCGAAGACACCATTGCAGATGTGGAAGCCCACGGATGGCAGGCGCCGATTGTGGGGCATGTCGGGGACGGCAATTACCATGTGCTGTTCCTGTTTGACCGCCAGAACGCCGAGGAGTTTGCCCTTGCCAAGGAACTGACCCACCGCATGAACATGCGTGCGCTGGAACTTGGCGGGACTGTCACCGGAGAGCACGGGATCGGTATGGGCAAGATGAAGTATCTTGACGACGAACATGGCGATGCGGTGCATGTTATGGCTGATATAAAGCGGGCCTTCGATCCCACCGGCATTATGAATCCGGGAAAGATTGTGTCTGCGAATTAACCCTACCGGACGGGGGCGCTGCCCCCGGACCCCCGGGATATTTTAGTGAAAATGGATATGGTTGTGCTTGGGAGTGCGCGTTAGACCGCGCGGTCAATCAGGCCTTCTACGCCCTTAAACGCATCAGGTTGGAGCGGCAGGCACAACAGGCGATCGGGGTTTGTTGGCGGCGGGAAAGTCATTGTCCTGCTCTTTTCAAAGCCGAACTTGCGGTAATACGGGGCATCGCCCACAAGGATCACACGTCCCCAGCCGGTATTTGCCGCCCGATCAAGACTGTCACGGACCAAAAGGCCGCCAAGGCCTTCGCCCTGATAGGTCGGGTGTACAGCCACCGGCCCCAGAAGCAGCGCGTCGTGGCGGGCCGTGCCAACAACCACCGGCCAATAGCGGATCGCACCGGCAAGCACGTTGTAATCATCCCGCGCCACAAGACACAGCCCCGCCACAGGTTTCACCCCTTCACGCAACCGGTAAGAACTGAGCGCTTCGCGACCTGGTGCAAAACACAGGTCGTAAAGATACTCGACCTCGTCCCGGTCGGTCTCTGTCTCAGGCGTCAGTTGAAACATCGTTGAAAGTCAAACCTTTGAGAGCAACAGAGCGTTGCGGGGAAAACTACTGGCACCGGCGATAGCAGACCGCTACAAAAGGGGCAACGCAATTGAAAACCGGACAACTCTAATGTTTTACCGCCCCGGCCATGATGACCACGGCCTTCCCCACAATCCCTACAAAGCGATTGTTTCTCCCAGACCAATCGGCTGGATTTCAACGCTGACCCGTGACGGAACCGCGAACCTCGCGCCTTACTCCTTTTTCAACGGTGTGGCTGATGACCCGCCGATGGTGATGTTCTCTACCACCGGTAAAAAGATCGGACGGGATGAGGTCAAGGACAGCCTGACGAACATTCGCGATACTGGCGAGTTTTGTGTTTCGATCGTGTCCCATGCCCTGAAAGATGCGATGAACCTATCTTCGGGCCATTACGCACCTGATGAGGATGAATTCACCGTCGCCGGATTGGAAAAAGGCACCCCCAACGTGGTGAAAGCGCCTTTCGTGGCTGCGGCCCCTGCGGCGCTGGAGTGCAAGCTGTTCAAGGAAATCGAACTGCCCGGCGGCGCTGTCATGGTGCTTGGCGAAGTGGTCGGCATCCACATCCGCGACGAACATATCACCGATGGTATACTGGATGTGACCAGCTACCAACCGATGGCGCGGCTTGGCTATCGGGACTATTCCGCCGTGACGGATATTTTCTCTTTGAACCGACCCGGTCAGAAATAGATCCAAGGCAGCAGACAAGAACAGGGGTGTGCAGATGGACACAGTGATCGGAATTATCGGCGGCAGCGGCGTGTATGACATTGAGGGTTTGGAAAACCCCCAGTGGATCACCGTCGAAAGCCCGTTTGGAAAAGCATCGGACGACCTGCTGGTCGGACGGTTGAACGGGGTGAAGATGGTGTTTTTACCCCGTCACGGGCGCGGTCATGTGCAGACGCCTACCAGCATCAACTACCGTGCCAATATCGACGCGCTGAAGCGGGCTGGTGTGACGGATGTGATTTCGGTTTCGGCCTGCGGATCTTTCCGTGATGAAATGGCACCCGGCGACTTTGTGATTGTGGACCAGTTCATTGACCGCACCTATCTGCGCGAGAAGTCCTTCTTCGGGCCGGGCTGCGTTGCCCATGTTTCGGTCGCCCACCCGACCTGCCCGCGTTTGGGTAAAGCCTGCTTTGAGGCCGCGCGTGCCGAAGGAATAGTCGTGCATGATGGCGGTACCTACCTCGCGATGGAGGGGCCGCAGTTTTCAACACTGGCAGAATCCCGCATGTACCGCGAAAGCTGGGGCTGTGATGTGATTGGCATGACCAATATGCCCGAAGCCAAGCTCGCCCGTGAGGCGGAGCTGTGTTATGCCTCTGTCGCGATGATCACCGATTATGACAGTTGGCATCCCGATCACGGCGAAGTGGATGTGACGCAGATTATCGCGACCCTGATGGGCAATTCTTCCAAGGCCAAAGGACTGGTAGCCCGCCTGCCCGACCTGCTGGGCGCAAAGCGCAAGGATTGCCCGCACGGGTGTGACAAGGCGCTGGAGTTTGCCGTTCTGACAGGACCACAAGACCGCGATCCCGCCCTTGTTGCCAAGCTTGATGCTATTGCGGGTCGCGTTCTATGAACCTATCGCATATGGCGCTTGTGGGGCGCGGGATGATACTGGCGCTGCTGCTGGCCGCCTGCGCGGATCGGGGCATGATTACGGTGGCCAAAAACACGCCGCCCGATGCCGCGATTGAAAACATCTTTATCGCCACCACCCGACAACCTGCCGAAGGCAGCCTTGTCTTTTCCAGCCTGCGCACCTCTGTGCTGTCCTTTGCACGCTTGGACATTTCCATCCCCCCGACCCATCAACCGGGACGGATCGAATGGCCGGAGAAACCCGAAAAACGCACAGACCCGGCGACCGAGTTCGCCACGAGAGAAATCGTGCGCTACGGTTCTGCGCAAGACTTTGGCGCCGCATTGGGAACAAGTGCGCAAAAGGCCCAGCGCGAAGCGATTGTCTACGTTCACGGGTTCAACATCACGTTTGCCGAAGGCACTTACAGGATGGCCCAGCTGTCCCACGACCTGAAAAGCACCAGCACAGCAGTTCATTATTCATGGCCCGCAACGCAAAACACGCTGGAATACACCCGTGATCGGGACAGTGTGCTGTTTGCGCGGGACGGCCTGCAATCCTTGCTAGAGATACTGGCCGCACAATCTTATGAGCGGATTGTGATTGTGGCCCATTCTATCGGATCCAATCTGGTGGTGGAAACTCTGCGTCAGATTTCGCTGGAGGGTAAGAAACAGGTCGCGCGCAAGCTGGCTGGGGTGGTGTTGATCTCTCCTGATATTGACACTAACCTGTTTGAAATGCAGCTCAGTCGGATCAAACCGCTGCCTAAACCGTTTGTTATCTTCGGGGATGAAGCGGATCTTGCCTTGAAAGCATCTGCCTTTCTAACCGGCCAGAGCAATCGGGTCGGGCAATTGAAGGACACCGAAACCCTGCGCCGGTACGGTGTGCAGTTCGTCAACGTCACCGACATTGACGATTCTGACGACAAACTGGGCCACACAGTTGCGATCACGTCACCCACCGTTCTGTCGATCCTACAAAAACTGCCAGTCATGGGGCCGCTGTCCTATTCAGAAGACGGGGCCGTTTTACAAACACTGATTGATACCGCAAAACGTTAAAACAAGCGCCGAAGCGTCAGGCGCAAGGACGGGGTGGTGCCCGTGCTATTGCCTGTGATACGCCGCCCCTAAACACGACCCTGAAAGAGACATTCCATGACCCGTGACATTACCGATTTCATCCGCACCATTCCCGATTTTCCGCAGAAAGGCGTGATGTTTCGCGATGTCACAACACTGTTTGGCAACCCCGAGGGCATGAAACTGGCGGTGGCGCAGATTGTCGACGCATTCAAAGACACAGAAATCACCGCGGTCGCCGGACTGGAGGCCCGCGGGTTTATCATCGGTGGCGCGGTGGCAGAGCGGCTTGGCACCGGATTTGTTCCGCTGCGCAAAAAGGGCAAATTGCCGGGTAAAACCCTGTCAGAGGATTACACGCTGGAATATGGAACTGCGACCATCGAAGTGCATGACGATGCGCTGAAAGCGGGCGACAAGGTGCTGTTGATCGACGATCTGATCGCCACCGGCGGCACTGCGGCGGCGGGGATCAAGCTGGTGGAACGGCTTGGCGCGACAGTTGTGCACGCGGCGTTTATCATCGACCTTCCCGATCTTGGCGGGGCGCAAGTGGTGCGTGATCTTGGCGTGCCGGTCACAGCGCTTTGCGCCTATGACGGGGACTGATCCCCGTCCAGTGTGATCGGGATCAAACGCTGATCACAGCCCCCGGATTCATGATACCGAGCGGATCAATCGCCTGTTTGATCCCGCGCATCACCGCCAGTTTCGCAGGGTCTCCGTAGCGTTGCAGATCGGCGGCCTTCAAGCGGCCGATCCCATGCTCTGCCGAGATTGAGCCGTCATAGGCATCCACCAGATCGTGGATCATCCGCATAACATCGGGTTTCAGGTGCACCCAATCGGCTTTGGGCTCTCCGGCCGGTGGGAACACATTGTAGTGCAGGTTGCCATCCCCAAGATGGCCAAAGCTGTTCAACCGCACAGGGCCGAACTGTTTCAAAGCCTGCTGCCCTTCGGCGATAAACTCTGGCAGTCTGTCGATCGGGATCGAAATATCGTGGCTGGAAATCGCACCGACACGTTTGTTTGCCTCGGGGAGGGATTCGCGCACGGTCCAGAAGGCATCCCGCTGGGCGGCAGATTGGGCCAGTACGACGTCTTCGACCAACCCGTCCTCAACAGCTTGCTCCAGCACGTCCATCAACCGACTGTCTACGCCACTGCCGGTTCCACCTCCGCATTCGGCGAGGACCATCCATTCGGATCGCTCGGCAAAGGGCAAACGGATTTCCGGCATGGTTTCGGACAGCAGATCAAAGCCGGTGCCATGTACCAGTTCAAACGCACTGACCAACCCGTCGAGCGTTTCCTGCATCCGCGCCAGCAACTGCGCGGCGGCTTTCGGATCGGGCACCACCGCGAAACATGTGGCCAGTTCTAGCGGCTTTGCCACCAGTTTCAAAACAGCCGCCGTAATCACCCCGAGAGAGCCTTCGGAACCGATCAGCAGGTTGCGCAGATCATAGCCGGTGTTGTCTTTGCGCAGACGCTTTAGCCCGTGGTGGATCGTGCCATCAGGCAGGACAGCCTCCACCCCGAGACACAGCTCCCGCGTGTTGCCATAGCGCAGCACCTGCACGCCCCCTGCATTGGTGGCAAGGTTGCCCCCGATGCGGCAGGACCCTTCAGAGGCAAGCGAGAGCGGAAACATCCGACCCGCGCTTTCAGCCGCCGACTGAACCTCGGCCAGTGTCATACCTGCTTCAACCGCGATCGTATTGCCCACCGGATCGACGTGGCGCAGGGCCTTCATCCGCTCCAGCGACAAGATCAGCGGCGCTGGCCCCTCTGCCAGAAGCTGGCCGCCGACCAGTCCGGTTCCTCCGCCATAAGGCACCACCCCAACGCGGGCCGCGCTGCATGTCCGAAGCACCAAAGAGACCTCCTCTACTGAGCGCGGGCGGGCCAAAATGCCACCAATCCCCAGCATCATACCGCGCGGTTCTTCAAGATAGGCGGGCGGCACCGGACCGGCCAGTCCGGCAGATTCTGCGTTCAGTTGGTTCTGGAGAGTTTCTGTGGCGGGGTTCAGCATGTTCAGGCTCCTGTCTGGCAAAGGACTAGCCAATCCAACAGAGGCGCACAAGAAGCGCTATTCGTATTCGGTGATGAAACGGGGCGGGACGATCATAACGGTCGGGCGGTTTGGCAATAAATCCTGACTGATCACAAAGCTGCTGTCGGGCAAGGTCACGATTTCAAAAGTGTCTCGCATTCCGGCCACAAACCGGTTGAGCGTCGACTGACCAAACCAGTGCATCGGCAGCACCACAGAGGCCCGCAACCGTTTCAAAAGCGTCACCATCGAGAGCAGATCAAGCGTCATACTGCCATCCACGGCGGCCATCACCACATCCAGCCTTCCGATACGGGCAAATTGTTCGTCCGTCGGAATGTGATGGAGGTGACCCAGATGGCCGATACACAGGCCCGCAACTTCAAAGATAAAAATGGAATTTCCGTCAGGCTCCTGCCCGCTATAGACGCTGCGAATGTCTGTTGTGACATTGCGGATCAGCATCTCGCCCAGTTCCAGTTCATGATCCGCCACACCGCCCTTGGGGTCCCAACCCCGCAGCACATGGGGGATTTGCGGGTCTGGATGGCTGGTGTAGTGGCTGGAATGGCCCTTGTTCATCGTCACCACATCGGGGGCTTTTTCGGTTTGCCCGATGTATCCGTTATAATCCGTTACCACCCGCATACCGCCAAAAGTATCAATGACATACATGGAATGATCGGCGTAGGTAATCTGCACCTGATCCACCGTTAGCGCAGCGCGGTGTATCGGCGGACCGTTTTCAGCAAATGCGAGACAATGGCTCGGCGAGCGGGTCTGTGCCACAGCGGTTTGCGCAAAAAGGACACTTAACAGGATCAGAAAACACCGGATGGCTACACTCCTTTAGGTGATTCCCTTACCAGTTTAACGCGAAGTCCCGCGACTTCGGGGGAATTATCTGAACAAGCGGGAATGAGGCCGCTCTATGCCAGTTGCAACGGGTGGTCCCTAACCAACTTGAAAGGTTAACGGGACGTTGCTGCAAATTGGGCGGCAACGGAAACACTACAACATTTAAGATTTTCTAATGCTTACTCTTATTCAATCATCATACTGCAAATATGAAGCTTCATATATGAAGCTTCATAAAGTTAACAAACGATGGTTTGCTCATCAAAATACACCGGACACACCGCCTCGGAAATCTTTGAAAATTGATGACCGGATAGCGCGTAAAAGCGCCCAGCGCCCCTACCCTGCGTCGGTTTTCCCGCGCCGATCACTGCGCAAATTCGCGTAAAGCACATGGGTCCGCCAGCGCCCTGCGATTTGCAGATAGCTTTGTGCCACCCCTTCGTATTTGAAACCGGTCTTTTCCAACAACCCGCGAGAGGCCGCGTTTTCCGGCAGGGTAGCCGCCTCGATCCGGCTAAGGTCCAACTGATGAAACGCAAAATAAACTAACGCTTCGATCGCATCCGTCATATAGCCGGAGCGGGCATAATCCGACCCGATCCAATAACCAAGCGTGCCCGCCATCGCCGGACCGCGCCGGATATTATCCAGCGTGATCGCCCCAAGCAACGCCTGATCGTCCCTGCGAATAATGAATAAAGGCAAGCCCTTTCCGGACTCATAGGTCTTGCGGGCCCAGAACACACGGTTGCTAAAGGCACGGCGCGAGAAATGATCGGGAGACCAGACCGGCTCCCACGGCTTCAGAAAATCCTCACCGTCCTGACGCAGATGAACCCATGACAGGTGATCCCCCATCACAGGCATGCGCAAGGTCACATGCTCGGCTTCGATTATGACTTTAGGTCGGCGTTTGAACATGGGGTCCTCAGTGTATCGGCACAATAAACCCTGCGGTGTCGCGGGCGTCAAGAACGCCGCAGGAACAGCTGCACATCTGCGACATTTGTACCTGTGCCGCCTGTGATCAATAAATCGCCAGCGGCTTGTAAAGCGTGATAGCTGTCATTGCGCGCCAACATGGCCTGCGGATTCAGCCCAGCGGCTTCAATGCGCGCGATGGTCCCGCTGTCCACCAGCCCCCCAGCCGCGTCGGTTGGCCCGTCGCGCCCATCGGTGCCTCCGCTTAGGAATACCCAGTCATCGCCAAGCGCCTGCGCACCAAGCGCGACGCGCAAGGCCAGTTCCTGATTGCGACCACCCAATCCGTCCCCGACAAGCCGCACGGTCGTTTCACCGCCAAACACCAGCACCTCTCCGCTTTGGGATTGCTGTGCCTGCGCAAGGATAAACGCTGCCGCCTCTGCCACATCACCGCACAGGGCATCCTCCACGATCCGCGCCGCCGGACAGGCCGCAAGCACCGCTTCCAGACTGACCCGATTGGACCCGATAATCCGGTTAAGGGCTGTCGCTGCGGTCACTGGTGGCGCGGTCTCCCCCTGGTCTAGATGCTGGCGTACGGCGGCTGGCATATCCTCCCATACACCGGCGTCCATAAGCGCCGCCTGCGCCGCAGCACAGGTGCCGACCGCTGATACGGTGGGTCCGCTCGCGACCACCCGCAGATCATCACCGATCACGTCAGACAAGATCAGACTGTGTACTTGCGCAGGGGCAGCGGCGCGTAGCAACCCGCCTCCCTTGATCCGGCTGAGACACTGGCGCACAAGGTTCATGCGGTTAATGTCCAGCCCGCTGCCCAGCAGCACCGCCCCCGCCTGTTGCTTTTCTTCAAAAGAGATTGCCGCCACCGGCGCAATGGCCAGCGCCGATCCACCACCGGACACCAACGCAAGCACTTGATCATCCGCGCCAAGCCCCTCCACGGCGCTTAACAGCGCATCTCCGGCAATTACGCTACCTGTGCCTGGAACCGGATGTTCGCCGCAGATCACGCGCACGCCTTGCACACTGTCCAGATCGGCCAAGTTTTCGTGATTGGTCACAGCTATTGCCAATGATGGTTCAGGCAAATGTAACAACGCCTCCTTCATCATCGCACAAGCCGCCTTTCCAACCGCCAGAACCACCAGTCGGCCTGCACAATCTGGCAGCGGATCAGCTTGAAGAGCGCGCGCCACAGCGCCGGCAGGGTCCGCAGCCCCTACCGCTGCCTCGAATAATTCCTCAGCGGCCTGTCGCAATTTCGATCTGGTCATAGCTGCCATCTCTATTGGTTTTGCCTCACAATAAGGCACTGTAAAAATTGCGCAAACCCCATTTTAAGCTCTTGATAACGCACATGGTTCCGGCGCAAGGTGACGCCATGGCTCATCAAGATAATATAGACCGACTGAACACGGAACTGGATCGCCGCAAGGACGATCTTATCGCTCTGACACAGGATCTGATCCGGATTCCCACACTCAACCCGCCAGGCGAGAATTACCGCCTGATTTGCGAATATCTGCGCGATCGTCTGGCACCGCGCTACTTTCAGTGTGAACTGATCCGCGCCCATGACACGCCGGGGGATTGCGAAAAATACCCCCGCTGGAACATTGTCGCACGGCGCGAAGGTGCACGCAGTGGCGAGTGCGTTCATTTTAACAGCCACACCGATATTGTGGAACTCGGTCAGGACTGGACCCGCGATCCATTTGGCGGTGAACTGGACGGAGACAAGATTTACGGACGCGGCGCCTGTGACATGAAAGGCGGGCTCGCCGCGTCAATCATCGCAGCCGAAGCTTTCGTGGATACCTTCCCCGACTTTTCTGGAGCCGTGGAAATCTCCGGCACCGCGGATGAGGAAACAGGCGGCTTTGGCGGCGTAGCTTACCTGGCGGAAAAGGGCTATTTTGCGCCGGCGCGCGTGCAGCATGTGATCATTCCCGAACCGCTTGGCCTTGATTCCATCTGTCTCGGGCACCGCGGTGCGTGGTGGGCAGAAATCGAAACCAAAGGCCGGATTGCCCACGGGTCCATGCCGTTTCTGGGCGATTGCGCTGTGCGTCACATGGGGGCGGTTCTCAACGAGATGGAAACCGAACTTTATCCCGCACTCGCGCAGAAACGCACCGATATGCCGGTGATCCCCAAAGGCGCGCGTCAGTCCACTATGAACATCAATTCCTTCCACGGCGGGCAGAACGAACCGGAAGCGGGCTTTACCGGCCTACCCAGCCCCTGCGTGCCCGACAGCGCCCGCATGGTGATTGACCGTCGCTTTCTGATCGAAGAAAACATCGATGATGTCCAAAAAGAGATCACTGACGTTCTGGAAAAGGTGAAATCGGAACGGGAGGGATTCGCCTATAAAATCCGCGAAATTCAGCGGATCATTCCGACCATGACAGCCAAAGACGCCCCTGTGGTCACGTCCGTGGCCAGCGCGATCCAGAATGTTTTGGGCAAACCGGCGGAATATGTGGTTTCGCCCGGATCCTACGACCAGAAGCACATCGACCGTATCGGTCAGCTGAAAAACTGCATCGCTTACGGTCCGGGGATTCTGGAATTGGCCCACCAGCCTGACGAATATGTCGAAGTATCCGCCATGTTGGACAGTGCCAAAATCATGGGACAAAGCCTGATTGACCTGCTGGTCGAAAAAGCGGCCTAACTCTATATCAGGGGGAATTTGCCGAATTCCCCTTGGCCTGACGCAATCCCACAGCGCCCGCTCTTGACCGATCGCGCCAATCCGCGTCAACTGAACCGGCAAATTTAAGCGCCATCCAAAAATCAGGCGCCAATCAACGGAGAGACTTCTATGACCTTTTTCAAAGCTACAGTGACGGCCAGCGCTGTCCTGCTTGCGACATCGGCACTTGCCAAGACCGATGTAATCGTAGCGATGCAGCTGGAACCGCCCCACCTCGACCCCACATCAGCAGCCGCTGGTGCGATTGACAACGTGGTCTATGCCAATGTGTTTGAGGGGCTCACACGCTTTGGGCCGGATGGCTCCGTGAACCCCGGACTGGCAGAATCTTGGGACATTTCCGAAGATGGGCTGACCTACACTTTCCATCTACAAGAGGGCGTGAAGTTCCACGATGGCACTGATTTTGATGCCAGCGATGTTGTATTCTCGCTTGATCGCGCCCGCGCTGAAGACAGTGCAAATGCGCAAAAAGCACTGTTCGCCGGCATTTCGGCGGTAGAGGCCGTGGACCCTAAAACGGTAAAGATCACGCTTGCCGCCCCGAATGGTTCCTTGCTGTTCAACCTCGCTTGGGGCGATGCGGTCATTGTTGCACCCGAAAGCATCGAGGCCATTAAGCAAAATCCGGTTGGCACCGGTGCCTTCAAATTTGACAACTGGGTACAGGGCGACAAAATCGATCTGACCCGCAACGCGGATTACTGGGGCACACCGGCGAAACTGGACAAAGCGACGTTCAAATTCATCTCTGACCCGACAGCGGGTTTTGCTGCGATGATGGCAGAAGACATTGACGTTTTCATCGGCTACCCCGCCCCCGAAAACATCCCCCAGTTTGAAGCAGACCCCCGCTTTCAGGTGATCCTTGGCAACACAGAAGGGGAAACCATTCTGGGCACCAACAACAAACAAGCCCCGTTTGACAACGTCAAAGTGCGCAAGGCGCTGGCCCATGCGATTGACCGTCAAGCGATCATCGACGGCGCTATGTTCGGTCTGGGCACCCCGATCGGGTCCCACTTTGCGCCCCATAACCCTGACTATGTCGATCTGACCGGCAACAGCCAGTACGATCCCGAGCTGGCCAAAAAACTGCTGGCCGAGGCCGGATTTGCTGACGGGTTCAAAACCACATTAAAACTGCCACCGCCCTCTTACGCCCGTCGCGGCGGTGAAATCATCGCCGCCCAACTGCGTGCAGTGGGAATTGACGCCGAGATCAGCAATCTGGAATGGGCGCAATGGCTGGAGCAGGTTTTCCGTGGCAAGGACTTTGGTCTGACGATTGTGTCCCACACTGAACCGTTTGACATCGGCATCTATGCCCGTCCCGATTACTACTTCCAGTATGACAACGCAGAGTTCCAAGGCCTGATCGAAGACCTGAGCGTTGAGGCTGACACGGACAAACGCTCAGAGATGATCAAGAAGGCGCAGAACATGATCTCTGAAGATTACGTGAACGCCTATCTGTTCCAGCTGGCAATTCCGACAATTGCCAAAGCCGATCTGCAAGGGCTGTGGAAAGATGCGCCGACCCAAGCGGTTGATCTGACTGCAGTTGGCTGGGCCGAGTAAGCCCCCGACCGATCCCAAACAAACGCCCCGACCCTAGGTCGGGGCGTTTTGCGTTTTAGCAGGAATTCTTGGCGTGTCTTATCGGGACCGGCCAACTGCCTTGGGCCGCGTGAGCAGTTGGGACACGTCACTCAACAGCGACGAAGCGGCAGGGGCAGTTGTTACCATTGGTTCGCTTTTGGGACGAAGGGTCGCTACCGCAGTGTCGCCTCGCTCTGTAAGGTCGCGCATCAGAACGCTTTTGCGTGCAACAGTCAGGCTGTTAATCCGCGCTTCGGTGTTATCGGTCTGAAAGGGCTTAGGCTCTCCCAGAAGGATCTGCGCTTCGCCGTCAAAGCCCAATTTCTGCGCGGTTTCGGCGATTTCCGGTGCCAATGTCGTATGATAGGCCATCGCGCGGTTTTTCGGGATCGGGCGTGGTGACATCACCAGAAAGTTGCCGTCCCCTTCATAAGCGATCAAGGCGCCCCGACCGGCAACCGCATTGCGCAGCTGCGCACCGGTGCTGTTGATGAAGGCGCGGAAGTCTGTTGCGGAAAGCTGATCAAACACAGCGGCAACATTCACCAAACGAACGCTGAGCAGGCAGCCGGAAAATCCGGTGTCCGGCATCCGCATCAGAATGTTTTCCTGCATCAATGTGTCTACCGCCCCGTCAAACCCTTGCAGGGTGATCGCTTCGGAAAGATTAAGCGCGTTCAGCGCGTCCAGCTTCTCGCGCCATTGCAGCGCAACGATTTCAAACTGTTTGTGCTGGTTTACTTGCGCGCTAAGGATGTTTGCCGCACGGATGCGCGCGCCCAACTCTAATCCGTTGAACGGCTTGGTGACAAAATCCGTGGCCCCCGCGCCGTAAGCCCGATCCATAGAGCTTTGATCGCTCAGGCCCGTGATCATCAGGACAGGGGTTTTCTGATAAGCAGCTTTGGTGCGGATCTCTGCACACAATTCCACCCCGTCCATATCCGGCATCAGAATATCCAGCAGGAAACAGTCAAACGGCGTATCGGTATTTTCCAGTGAAGCCAGCGCCTCGGCGCCGCTTTGTGCTGCCGTAATATCCGTGTAGCCGCCCGCCTCAAGCGTAGCCTGCAACACGTTAAGCGCGAGAGTATCATCATCGACCGCCAGAATTTTCATTACGCACCCCTCATACCGCGTTCTCGCATCTAATCACCCGAGAGATTCTCTCTGCGAGCTCTGCAACTTGCCTAAAGTTAGAACAGGAAGTGCTTAAAATTGTGCTATAAATGTGTTGATATTGCGTCGTGGGTTCAGGGAGGCTGGCGCGGACAGCCCGGTGCGGCGCGACGAATTGCCAAAGAAACAAGGGGCTGGACCATCTGGTTACAAGCTTCTTCGCAAGGGACTGAAATCCTTTGCATTCTGCTCTTTACCAGCCGCGCTCTCCTGCCTAATCTCCGCCCCATGCTGCGCTATACATTATCACGACTCCAGTCTCTTATCCTCAGCCTGATTGTTGCATCTATTGTGATCTTCGCAACCGTTGAGGTCGTCCCCGGCGATCCGGCGAGTTTCATGCTCGGGATGAATGCCCAACCCGATACCATCGCTGCACTGCGCGAACAGCTCGGGCTCGATGTGCCGCTGTGGCAGCGGTATCTGCACTGGGCGACCGGTTTGCTCGGGGGGGATTTTGGCACCTCTTATACCTATCGCACGCCAATTTCCGAGATGATCGGAGATCGGCTTTGGATCAGTCTGCCTTTGGCGATATATGCGCTGACCCTGTCCACGCTGATCGCCTTTCCTGCCGGTATTCTGGCGGCAACACGGCGCGGGTCTGCTACGGATGTCGGGGTGATGGGCATCACCCAACTGGGCGTGGCAATCCCGAACTTCTGGTTTGCTATGTTGATGGTGCTTGTCTTTGCGATCAACCTGCGCTGGTTTTCGGCGGGCGGTTTTCCGGGCTGGGAGGATCCGCTGCTGGCCATGAAAGCGCTGACCTTGCCTGCAATTGCGCTGGCCTTGCCCCAAGCCTCTATTCTTGCGCGGGTCATGCGCTCTGCGCTGCTAGATACGCTGTCTGAAGATTACGTACGTACCGCCCGCGCGAAAGGGCTGACACGCCGCCAAACCCTGTGGCGCCACGCCCTGCGTAATGCACTTATTCCGGTGCTGACCATTATCGGGCTGCAATTCTCGTTCTTGATGGCCGGTGCCATTATCATTGAGAACGTCTTCTTCCTGCCCGGACTGGGGCGTCTGGTATTTCAGGCCATCAGCCAGCGGGATCTGATCGTGGTAGAAAGCGTTGTGATGCTGCTGGTCTTTGCCGTGATTATCGTAAATTTCGCCGTCGACATTGCCTATGCCATTGTAGACCCAAGACTGCGGGGCAACCGATGAGAGCCTTACTTACCAACCGGAACTTTGCAATCGGCCTGCTGCTGACCTCGGTCTTTGTGGCCGGAGCGCTGATTTCTTTCCTGTGGACCCCCCACGACACCAGCGGGGTCGATATTGCCAACAAGCTGAAGAAACCCTTAAGCGAGGGGTATCTGCTCGGGACTGACCACTTCGGTCGGGATATCCTGTCGATGATCATGGTCGGCGCACGCACGTCTATTGCGGTGGCGGTCGTTGCTGTTGGGATCGGGATTGTGATTGGCGTGCCTTTGGGGCTTGCGGCAGCAGCGTCGCAAGGATCGCTGATGGACGAGATCATTATGCGCTCTAACGATCTGGTCTTTGCCTTTCCATCGCTGGTGATTGCCATCCTGATCACAGCGATATTCGGACCGTCTGCGGTGAATGCGATCATCGCTATCGGCATTTTCAACGTGCCAGTTTTTGCACGGCTAACCCGCGGGGCGGCGCTGTCTTTGTGGAAGAGGGACTATGTTTTATCCGCACAGGTTGCAGGTAAGGGTCCGGCGCGGATTTCCTTTGAACACATCCTGCCCAACGTCACCAACTTACTGATTGTACAGGGCACCATCCAGTTTTCGCTTGGCATTCTGGCCGAAGCTGGCCTGTCCTATGTTGGCCTTGGCGCACAGCCGCCGATCCCGTCTTGGGGGCGTATGCTGGCGGAATCCCAGACAATGATCTCCTTTGCGCCCCATATGGCCCTGCTGCCCGGGCTTGCGATTGTCTTCACCGTTTTGGGTTTGAACCTGATGGGGGACGGGCTGCGGGATATTTTCGACCCACGTATCAGGCGGGAAAAACGATGAGCTTACTGTCTATTTCCAACCTCAACCTGTCGATCCGCAAGAAACCGATCCTGCGGGATGTATCCCTGTCAGTGGATGCAGGCCAGATCGTCGGCATCATTGGCGAGAGCGGGTCTGGCAAATCCATGACCGCCTATTGTGTGACCCAACTGTTGCCCGAGGGGCTGACGGCGACAGGGGATATCCGGTTTAACGGCAAAAACATCCTAAGCACCAGCGAAACGGATATGTGCGCCATTCGCGGTGCCGAGATTTCGATGGTCTTTCAGGAACCCATGACCGCGCTGAACCCTGTGCATACCATCGGGCAGCAGGTGGCAGAAACCATTTTGATCCACGAACCCCAAACCTCCAAAGCCGAGGCACTGGAGCGGGCGCGGGATGCGCTGAACCGCGTGGAGCTGCCGGAAAGCCGCTTCCCGCTTTCGCGGTATCCCCATGAAATGTCAGGCGGCCAGCGCCAGCGGGTTGTGATTGCTATGGCAATTGCCCTGCGCCCCAAGCTGCTGATCGCGGATGAACCGACCACCGCACTGGATGTGACGACACAGGCCGAGATTTTGACCCTGCTCACCCGTCTGGTACGCGAGGACGGGATGGGGTTGATGATCATCACCCACGACCTCGCCGTGGTGGCGGATATGGCGGACTATATCCACATCATGCAACAGGGGCAGATTGTGGAACACGGTCCCGCCGACCGCCTGTTCCAGACCATGCAGCACCCCTACTCCAAGGCTCTGCTGGCGGCGTCTGCTCATGTGCCGGACCGCGAACCACCCCAAGGGGAAACGCCCCTGCTGGAAGTTCGCAATGTGCTGCGGGACTACGCCCTGCCCCGCACCAAGCTGTTTGCCAAACCCGAAAGCTTTCGGGCCGTCAACGACGTGTCTTTCACTATCCGCAAGGGCGAGAGCCTCGGGCTGGTAGGCGAAAGCGGCTGTGGGAAATCCACCCTGACGCGGGCTATTCTGGGGCTTGAGGAAATTCAGGGCGGTGAGATCCTGCTTTCTGGCGAACCTGTGTTTACCGGCAAAAAACCGAACCGCGCGGTGCGGCGCAAGATGCAGGTAGTGTTTCAAGACCCCTATGGCAGCTTTAATCCCCGCCACCGCGTGGACCGGCTGATCACTGAACCCTTTTATCTGCTTGATACCACCCCGCCCGATCGTGAGGACCGGATCGCCGAGGCCCTGCGATCGGTTGGGCTGACGCCGGATGATGCGTTCAAATACCCCCACGAATTTTCCGGCGGCCAGCGTCAGCGCATCGCAATTGCCCGCGCCCTGATCATCAAGCCGGAACTGATTATTCTGGACGAGGCCGTGTCGGCCCTTGATGTGTCAATTCGTGCGCAAATCCTTGATCTGTTGGCCGAACTGTCGGAAACCCACGGACTGACCTATCTGTTTATCTCCCATGATTTGTCTGTGGTGCGTTCCATCACCGACCGTGTTCTGGTAATGCAGCATGGAAAAATCGTCGAACAGGGCGAAACACAAAGTGTTTTCGACAACCCGACCGATATTTACACACAAACCCTAATTGCAGCCGCCCCGCGCCTGCCCGAAGACCTGAGGAATTTCTGATGCCCCTTCCCCCCGATCTGTGGTTCGATCCAACCAAATGTTTCATCAACGGTGAATGGGTTGCCCCCTTAGGCGGGGAGCAACTGGGCCTGACAGATCCATCCACCGGCGCCGAAATCGGCACGATTGCGCGGGGCACCGCACAGGATGTAGACGCTGCCGTTGCCGCCGCGGATGCAGCGCGCAAGGGCGAATGGGGCCGGATGCCTGCGTTTGAACGGGGTCGCATCCTTGCCAAGCTTGGCCATTTGATCCTGACCAAAACCGAAGAACTGGCACGGCTGGAATCCACCGATGTAGGCAAACCGCTGACACAGGCCCGCGCAGACGCGGTTGCGATGGCCCGTTACATGGAATTCTACGCCGGTGCCGCCGATAAGGTGCACGGCGAAACCATCCCCTACCTCGATGGTTACACCGTCTACACCCTGCGCGAACCCCACGGCGTAACCGGCCATATCGTGCCGTGGAACTATCCGATGCAGATCATCGGTCGCTCGGTCGGCGCGGCGCTGACGATGGGCAACACCTGTGTGCTGAAACCGGCGGAAGAAGCCTGCCTGACAGCCCTAGCCTTTGCCGATCTGGCCCATCAGGCCGGTCTGCCCGCGGGTGTATTGAACGTGGTTCCCGGACTCGGCGCCGAGGCTGGTGCGGCGTTGTCCTCCCATAAAGGCGTGCATCACATGTCCTTTACGGGGTCGGTTGCAACCGGTGTGCGCATCCAGACCGCTGCGGCGCAGAATGTCATTCCGGTGACGCTGGAGCTGGGCGGGAAATCCCCGCAACTGGTGTTTGATGATGCGGATATCGACGCTGCCCTGCCGTTTCTGGTGAATGGTGGCATCCAGAATGCGGGCCAGACCTGCTCGGCGGCCTCTCGTATCCTCGTGCAGCGTGGCGTCTATGACGAGGTGCTGGCGAAAATGGCCGCTAAATACGGTGAACTGCGCGTCGGTCCGGCCTTGTCCGACCTGAACGTTGGTCCGCTGATCTCTGCCCGTCAGAAACAGATCGTTACCGGTTTTCTCGACAAAGGCAAAGATCTGGAGAGAGCAGCGCAGGCCGTGATCGTCGATGACGCCCCCGAGGGCGGGCATTACGTGGCCCCGACCCTGTTCGCAGGTGTCAGCGCCGATCACACACTGGCGCAAGACGAGATTTTCGGCCCCGTTCAGGTGGTTATCCCGTTTGACAGCGAAGAAGAAGCGGTCGCGATTGCCAATGGCACCGATTACGGGCTGGTGGCTTCGGTCTGGTCGCAAAACGGCGCGCGTCAGATGCGGCTTGCTAAGGCGATTGATACCGGTCAGGTGTTCCTGAACAACTATGGTGCAGGTGGCGGTGTGGAACTGCCCTTTGGCGGTGTCGGCAAATCCGGTCATGGCCGTGAAAAAGGGTTCGAAGCCCTGTTCGGCTTCTCCAAACTGAAAACGGTCGCCGCTCTGCACGGCTGATTGCAAACCAACCTAACGGGCCCGAGCATGCTCGGGCCGCGTCGACCTTGGATAGACAGATGAAAACCTTGCTGAACACCCATAATTTCACTGTCCGCCCTTCCGATTGTGATCCGCTTGGCCACATGAACGTGGCGCGGTATCTGGACGGGTGTTCGGACGCGGGGTTCACCCTGCAAGCCGCATGGACCTTAACGCCGCGGGACATCCGCGACGGGCGGCAACTGGCCTTTGTGGTGGTCAACGCCAACTCCAACTTTATTCGTGAACTGCACATCGGCGAGACGGTGAACATCCAGTCCGAACTGCTAAAGATCGGGGGCAAGTCCTGTCAGGTTTGCCACCACTTCATGAAGGGCGACACGGAGGTGTTCAACTCCACCTTCACGCTGGTCCTGATGAACCTGCAAAGCCGCAGTGCCGAACCGATCCCCGACGATCTGCGCGCCGCCATGCAGAAGGCCCATGCTTAGGGTCTCCAACAAACAGGCCCGTGCGCTTTGGCTGCACAGTAATGGCCTCTCGGCCAGCCCCACCGGCCCGCTTGATGTGATGCAGATGATCCACGATCTGGGGTTCGTCCAGATCGACACTATCCGAAATGTGACCCGCGCCCATCATCATATCTTGTGGTCGCGCAACCAAAACTACCGCGAAAAGATGCTTTGGCCCCTACTTGGCACGCACCGCCAGATTTTCGAGCATTTCACCCATGACGCATCACTGCTGCCGATGGCGTTTTACCCCATGTGGGCGCGCCAGTTCCGCCGCTGGGGGGAACGGGTGGCCCGCGCGCCTTGGTATCAATCCGGTCTGGCAAAATCGGCCAAGCAGGAAATCTTGCAGCGGATAGAGTCCGAAGGCGCTTTGTCCACCCATGCCTTTGACACCAAGATCGAAGGCCCGCGGGAAATGTGGGCGCGCCCACCCCATAAAAAAGCGTTGGATCAAATGTGGTACGCGGGGGAGCTATCCACCTGCTATCGCATAAACTTTGTGAAGTACTACAACCTGACGGATCGCGTGGTGCCTGCGCATCTGCGTGAGCCAACCGCCGATGATGCCGGCCAGATCGACTGGCTCTGCCGCAATGCACTGGCGCGGTTGTCCTTTGGCACCCAAGGCGAAATCCAGCGGTTCTGGGAGGCAATGGACGCCAAGGAAACCCGCAGTTGGGTCGCCGCACAAAAAGAACTGGTGCCTGTGGAAATCGAACTGGCCGATGGCAGCGCCTACCCTGTTTTCGGCGCCCCCGACATCGAGCAGCGTCTTTCAGAATGCCCGGCCCCAAGCAGCCGCCTGCGTATTCTCAACCCGTTTGATCCGGCAATCCGCGACAGGAACCGTCTAAAGCGCCTGTTCGGATTCGAATATGTGAATGAAATGTTCGTTCCCGCCGCCAAACGCCGCTGGGGATACTACGTCTACCCCCTACTGGAACGGGACAGGTTCGTGGGACGGGTCGAGCTGCGGGCGGATCGCGCCAAGAACATCATGCAAGTCACCGGCTTTTGGCCCGAACCCAAGGTCACATGGGGACCGCCCCGCCTGCGCAAGTTTGAAAGCGAATTGACCCGCTTCGCACGACTGGCCGGAATTACCCAGATAGACTGGATTGCGCAGCGCCCCTAAGGCACGCCGCGCAAGCCAGTCGAATACGACCCTCTACTTCAGACAATATCTATATCGTTTCTCAGGACAGCCAGATCATCTACCCCTTCAATGGTCAACGTGTCCGTCCCGAAATCAAACACCGCATCGCCGTCTTCGATTGTTGCGTATTTGCGCAGCAGTTTCGCAACGCCGAAATCCCCGCTCCACAGGTTTGCGTTCAATTCGATCGTGTCCTTATCGTCCTGAAAGTCCGAAATCGTGTCGTGGCCGCCCTTTTTGGCAAACACAAACGTATCCGCGCCACCGTCGCCCCGCAGGGTGTCATTGCCTTTCTGCCCGTCAAGCCGATCATTCCCGCCACCGCCGCGCAAATCATCCTTGCCGCCGCCGCCCAGCAGTTTGTCCTTACCACCGCCGCCGTTCAGCAGGTCATTCCCGCCGCCACCTTTCAGCGTGTCCCGACCACCGCCGCCGTTCAGATCATCCGCGCCGCCATTGCCCAGCAGCTTGTCTTTGCCAGCACCCCCCGTCAGCTTGTCATCACCGCCAAGACCTTTGAGCGTGTCATTGCCCCCCTTGCCGTCGATTTCATCATCTCGTTTGGTCCCCTTCAAAACGTCAGCCGCTTTGGTCCCTTCGATCACGTCCGATCCACCGCCGCTGCCGCCAGCACTGATCTGCTGAACGTTGCCATACCAGTCGATCATAAAGCCGGTACCATCCGCAAAGATATGGCCATAGCCCGTGCCACTATTGCCGCTTTCAAAATCGGCCAGACCCAAAATATCACCATCAGGATTGCCGCTTGCATCAAACAGTTGCGCGTAAGCTTGCGGATCGCCGGTGATGACCCAGTTCTTATCAAATGTCACAACGAACCCACCCGCATCCAAAGCGTAAACCCGCGCGTGGAACTGTTCTCCGGTGGTGTGGTTAACGTTCGCCATTGTCTGTTTCTGCGCGATAGAACCGTCTGCGTTCAGGATCGTCAGCCAAACCTCGGTGCTGTCTGTTCCATCCATACTGTCATTCCAAACAACAGCCACGCGTCCGTCTGCCAACACCGTTGCATCAACGACCCCATCCAGCCAAACTGCGGCATTGCTGGAGTCCCCGTGTGTGCCATCCGAAACCACGAATTCTCCATCGCCGGTAGCCGTCCCGTCTAGATTAAACAGCTGCCCGTACACTGTATCTGTCGCCGGATTGCGGTGCAGAGCCATAATCTTGTTTCCAACCTGCAAGACCTCCAGCCCATCCACGCCCTGCGCAAATATTCCCGACTTATCAAACGTACCAACAATCGAGGTTTTTGATAGGCTGACGCCGTTCTCGTCCAAAATTTCCAGCTTGGCGGTATAGGACACCCTGTCAAGATACAGCAACGCAGAGTTGCCATTTGACAGGATCGCCGTGTCGGAATCCTCAAACTTCATATAGCCTTCGCCGGTTTTTACTGGATCACCTAGTTTGCCTTTGGCATCCCACGTGATGGTCGCCCTATGTTCGTCATAGGGAATAAAGACGCCGTCTTTTGAATGGCCATGGGTAAACTGCGAGATGTGAAACACCAGTCCGTCAGTGCCATTGGCCGACACATGAAAGACATTCTGTCCAAACCCGCCCGGCGCAACGTCAAAGTCCAGATGTGCCCCAAGTGCGACTTTTTCTTGTAAAACTTCGCCGTCCTTATTCAGCACCGAGTAGAACATACGTTCGCCGTAGATCCAGCCCCCGCCCGGCCCCCATTCGGATACAAACCAGAGATAGACAATCTTCTCGTCCACCACAAAGGTTCGGGCGTGCCCGCCCGGGCTGATATTAAAAACTTCACCAATTGTTGAAAGAGCCATTCAAACTTCCCCCACAGGACTGCGACCTCTGGTAGAAATACGTCGCAATCTGATAATTTAAGAATAATATTCGTGCCAAATATTCTGACGAAAGTGATCTTACGATAAGTTCTCTAGCGATCAACTGTTTTGTGTATCGCCCCGAAAGGCGCAAAAACTGTTGCGAAACCTTGCCTACAGCAACGCATAAGTTCCTCTGAAAGGCCGCTGGAAGAATATGCGGTCAAACTTCTGACGTACGGTAGCGCGCTTGTAGAAACACCCGCTCGGGATTGTAAAAACTGTTTCTAATCAGTATAGAACCCCCCAATCCATTGAGCAGTATTTCCGATCTTCTTAACGTCGCGCGCCGAAATACTGTCTGACTGGGCTTGCATTCGCAGCGGTAAGGGCAGAACCATACCGCAAACGGGGGAACCACCATGATCAAAGTCCATCACCTGAACCGCTCTCGCAGCTTGCGTATTCTCTGGCTTCTGGAGGAGCTGGGGCTGGAGTACCAAGTCATCCGCTATGAACGGGACGCCAAGACCAATCTCGCGCCGCCCGAACTGCTGGCGCTACATCCGTTGGGCAAAAGTCCGATGATTGAAATGGACGGTCGGTTGATCTGTGAATCCGCCGCCATTGTCGAAGCGATCTGCGCCAAACACGGTCCCGATCTGATACCCGCACAGGACACTGACGCCTATACCACCCATATGGAGCTGATGCATTTTGCCGAAGGTTCGGTAATGATCCCGGTCCTTCTGAACCTCTATACAGGTCGGCTTGGGGATGCGGCAGCCCCGTTGCAACCCCGTATCCAGTCCGAACTGACCAGCCATTTCGCTTATATGGAACAGATGCTGCGTCCCTCGGGCCATTACGTGCTGGACGATTTGTCCGCGGCTGACATCATGCTCAGTTTTCCGGCCACAGTGGCCTTGCGCATGGACCGCGCGGCAGATTTCCCCAAACTCGCCGCTTTCGTGGACTGGATGAAAAACCGGCCCGCATTTCAAGCAGCATTAACAAAGGGCGGCGGGGACTGACCCCCAGCGCCCGTCCTAACTTCACAAGACCAAGACACAGGAAAATCACACATGAAACTTGCAGGAAAAACCGCGATTGTTACCGGCGCAGCATCTGGCTTTGGTGCAGGGATTGCAGCCAAGTTCATTGCAGAAGGCGCGCAGGTTCTGCTGGCAGACATCAATGGCGACGGCGCAGCGGAAACTGCTGCCTCTCTTGGGGACAAAGCCGCGGGCTGTCAGGCTGATGTTGGTTCGGCTGACTCGGTCGAGGCAATGATGCAAACCGCGCTCGAGCGTTTCGGCAAGCTGGACATTCTGGTGAACAACGCCGGTGTGACCCACCTTCCTGCCCCGATGGAAGAGGTCAGCGAAGAAGATTTCAACCGCGTCTTTAACGTGAACATGAAGTCCATCTACCTTGCAGGTCGCATTATCGTGCCACATATGAAAGCCAATAAAGCCGGCGCAATCCTGAACATTGCCTCCACAGCCGGTGTCAGCCCGCGCCCGAACCTGAACTGGTACAATGCCTCAAAGGGCTGGGCGATCACTGCAACCAAAGCGATGGCTGTAGAGCTCGCGCCATTCGGAGTGCGGGTGAACGCGCTAAATCCTGTGGCTGGCGAAACCCCGTTGCTGAAGTCCTTTATGGGCGAAGATACCCCCGAGGTGCGCGCGAAATTCGTTTCGACCATTCCGCTCGGACGTTTTTCCACAGCCGAAGACATGGGCAATGCCGCAAGCTTCCTGTGCTCCGAAGAAGCCTCCATGATCACAGGCGTTGCGATGGAAGTGGACGGCGGGCGCTGCATCTGATGCAGATCGGCGCGCGTAATCTGATCACCGATGTTCCCGGCCTCAAGGTCGGGAACGCGCAGGACGGCGGGCTGAAATCCGGCGCCACAGTCCTGCTGGGGGACGCACCTTTCGTGGCATCGGTTGCGGTGATGGGCGGGGCGCCTGGCACGCGGGAAACCGATCTGCTGGAACCCGACAAGCTGGTCGATCAGATCGACGCGCTCGTGCTGGCAGGCGGCTCGGCCTTTGGGCTAGACGCGGCAACAGGCATTCAGGAGCGCCTGCGCCAGAACAGACGCGGCTTTTCCATTGGCCCTGCTGTAATCCCGATTGTACCTGCCGCGATAATCTTTGACCTTCTTAACGGTGGCAACAAAGACTGGGATCGCAATCCCTACTATGACCTTGGCCTGCAAGCCTACGATAACGCATCCGAAACCTTTGACATTGGTACAGCTGGTGCAGGCACAGGCGCTTTGTCTGCCATGCACAAAGGGGGGCTGGGGTCCGCGTCCTTTGTGCTCGACAGCGGCCACACTGTCGGGGCGCTGGTCGCGGCAAACCCGATCGGCGCCGTGACCCAACCCGGCAGCCGTCACTTCTGGGCAGCCCCGTTTGAAATGAACGGCGAATTCGGCGGTGTGGGTGTCAGCCCGCAAACCGGCGTCGCCAGCCCCGAACCCAGCCGCAAGGTCGCGGCCATGTCCCGCTTTGGCACCGTTCCCCACGCTGCCCCGACAAACACAACAGTCGCGATCATCGCAACCGATGCACCGCTGACCAAAGCCGAATGCAAACGGCTCGCTACTGCGGCTCATGATGGTATGGCACGCGCGATCATGCCAAGCCACACACCCCACGACGGAGACTTGATCTTTGCGCTGTCCACCAGCAAACGATTGGCTGAACCAGCTGCAGACCTGATGACCCTCGGCAACGCGGCCGCGCACTGTTTGTCCCGCGCCATCGCCCGCGCCGTCTATTCCGCGACCCCAAAAGCAGGCGATCTGTTACCCTGCTGGTCCGAGGACACCTGATGCCCACACTCCCCCGCCCTGACGTCGATCTCTACTATGAAATCTCTGGCGAGGGACCGCCCCTGCTGCTGATACCGGGAATGCTGTCAGACAGTGCAAGCTGGCTGCCCCTGATCCCGCTGCTGGCCCCGCATTTTACACTGATCCGCGTGGACAACCGCGCCACGGGCCGGATGCAAAAGTGCGCACCTTTCACGCTGGAAGACTGTGTAAACGACATTGCAGCCCTGCTCGATCATCTGGACCTGAACGAAGTTCACGTCGCAGGCCATTCTATGGGCGGTTTTTTGACGCTGATGCTGGCAGATCGCGCGCCAAAGCGGCTCGCATCTATCAGCCTCTTGACCTCTGCGCCGATCAACGGACCACGCAACTTCCTGCTGTTTGACCAAGCCCTGCAGATACGGCGCAATGCCGACCTGCCCGAGGGCTTCTGGCTGCGCAATCTGTTCCCGTGGTTCATGTCGCCCGCATTCTTCAGCGATCCGGCATATCTGGACGCCTCAATCGCAGCATCGCAGGCTTATCCCTTCGCGCAAACGGCAGACTCTATGGAGTTGCAGTTAAATGCGCTAACCGGATTTAACGCCACGCCCTATGTGAAGCCCCTGCCCTGCCCTGCGCAAGCGATCCTCGGGGCGAATGATCTGCTGTTTTCCGAATTCGATGCGAAAGAGGCGCTTGCCCCGATCCGCGACCTGAAGATCTCAACCATCAAAGACGCAGCCCATTCAATCCACTGGGAGCAACCCCAAAACGTAGCAGAGGCGCTCAGGTATTTTGCCCTGAACGCCCCCTGATTTCTTCTGGCTAAAAATATCCCCGCGCGGAGCGCTTGAAGGCCTTACACACCCAGACAGTGACGCATCACCGCTTTTTGCGCGTGCAGCCGGTTCTCCGCTTCGTCAAAGATCACCGATTGAGGGCCGTCCATCACAGCGCTGGTGACTTCTTCATCGCGGTGCGCAGGCAGACAGTGCATGAACAGCGCGTCCGGCTTGGCCTGCGCCATCAGTGCGTCATTCACCTGATAGGGGCGCAGCTGGTTGTGCCGCCGCTGGCGCGAGGATTGGTCGTCGTGCATGGAAAGCCATGTGTCCGCAACGATCAGATCGGCCCCTTCCACAGCTTTGCCCGCATCCCGTTCAATGCTGACATTCACACCCTGCTCCCGCGCCAATCCGACGAATTCGGCCTCGGGGTCCAGCCGTTCGGGACCGGAGAAGGTGAAATCAAACCCGAACTGTCCCGCGGCATGCAGGAAGGACGCGCAAACATTGTTGCCATCGCCCATCCAGACCACTTTCTTGCCCTTGATCGACCCGCGGTGTTCTTCATAGGTCATCACATCCGCCATGATCTGGCAGGGATGGGTGCGGTCGGTCAGACCGTTGATGACCGGCACATCAGAATATTCCGCCAGTTCCAGCAGGATACTTTCGTCAAAGGTGCGGATCATGATCATATCCACATACCGCGACAACACCCGCGCGGTATCGGCGATGGTTTCACCGTGGCCAAGCTGCATTTCCGTGCCCGACAACACCATCGTCTGACCGCCCATCTGGCGCACGCCCAGATCGAAAGAAACCCGCGTCCGCGTGGACGGTTTCTCAAAAATAAGCGCAACCATCTTGTTGGCGAGCGGCTGTTCTGCGTCTGGCGTGCCTTTAGACTGTCCAAGGCGGGCCTGTTTCATGCTGTTTGCCTGATCCAGTATATCCCGCAGAACGGCTTTGTCGGTTTTGTGGATGTCCAGAAAATGGGTCATTGTGCTGCCTTCAATTGAGTTGCGGCCTGATCCAGAAGATCAATAGCCTGGCCGATCTCGGCCTCTGAGATATTAAGGGGGGGCAACAGACGGATCACATTGTCCCCGCCCGGCACCGTCAGGACACCGACGTCATACCCTGCACGCACCACGTCAAGATTGGTAACCTTGCATTTGACGCCGATCATCAGACCCAGCCCCCGCACTTCTTCAAAAATATCAGGATGGCTTGCCACCAGCCCCTCCAGTTTTTGCCGCATTAGTCCCGATTTCTCGGAAACCTCGCCCAAAAATTCCGGCGTGGCGACAATATCCATCACCGCACCACCCACGGCGCAAGCCATCGGGTTGCCGCCATAGGTGGACCCGTGGGTGCCTGCAACCATACCACTCGCGGCGTCTTCTGTTGCCAGACACGCACCCAGCGGGAACCCCCCGCCGATGCCCTTGGCCACAGCCATAATATCAGGAGTCACACCGGACCATTCGTGCGCGAACAGTTTGCCCGTCCGCCCCATACCGCACTGAATTTCGTCAAAAATCAGCAACAGGCCATGTTCGTCACACAGATCGCGCAACGCTTTCATTTTCTCGTCCGACACAGGGACGATACCGCCCTCGCCTTGTATCGGCTCGATCAAAATGGCCGCAGTTTCCGCATCAATCGCGTCTTTCAGTGCGGCGTCGTCGTTCACGTCCACATGCACAAAGCCGGGCATCATGGGGCCAAACCCTTTGGTCAGTTTCTCAGCCCCTGCTGCGGCAATCATCCCGAGGGAGCGGCCGTGGAAACTGTCCTTGAACGCGATGATTTTATAGCGCTCCGGCTGGCCCTTGTTGCTGAAATACTTGCGCGCCATCTTCACCGCGCACTCCATGCTTTCGGTGCCAGAGTTGGTAAAAAACATCGTATCCGCAAAGGTCGCTTCCACCAGCTTATCAGCCAGCGCCTGCTGGTTGGGAATTTGGTAAAGGTTCGACGTATGCCACAGCTGCGTTGCCTGATGTTGCAGGACTTCAACCAACTTGGGATGAGCATGGCCAAGCGCATTCACCGCGATGCCAGCCCCCATATCCAGATAGCGGCGATCCTGATCGTCCACCAGCCAGCTTCCTTCGCCTTTGACAAACGTCAAAGGAGCGCGCGCGTATGTAGGCAGAACTGCGGGGATCATCAGGATTTTCCTTTTCTTAAAAATGAAGCCAATCCGTGCCGGATTGAAAGCATCGAGTCAATTGTGGATAGGGGGTTGGTTCAAACAAACGAAAACGGGCCCGCAAGTTGGGCCTTTCAAACTTTAGCGTCGGCGTCGCGACGAATGGGTTTCGTAGGTAGTGAACATGCTAACGGCATAGGGTTTGTTTTGCCCCTTGTCCAGCAAAGATCGCGCCACATGCGATATTGCCCCCTCCCGCGCGGGAGCGCTTGCAGAACGCGTGGGCGCGGGATAGGTCCGTGCCATTCCTTACCTCAGGCAATTTTCATGGCACCCGCTGCACATAATCCCAAACGCGCCGCCATTATGATCCTGCTGGCCGCCAGCCTGATCGCAAGCACTACGATCGTTGCCAAATACCTCGGGACGCTGGGCACGCCGCTGCATCCCTTACAGGTTTCAGCGGGGCGGTTCGTCTTTGCTTTTCTCGCGCTCCTTGCATTTTCAGCCATAACACGACCGAAAATCTCCAATCCACAGGTCGGCTTGCATTTGGGGCGCTCTCTTTTCGGGTGGGTGGGTGTGACGCTGATGTTCACCGCCGTTGCCCGTATTCCGGTGTCAGACGCCACCGCGATCAGCTTCTTGAACCCAGTGTTCGGCATGATGCTTGCGATCCCCATCCTAGGCGAAAAAGTTGGCAGGTGGCGCTGGTCTGCGGCTGGCATCGCCCTGTTTGGTGCAGTGATCCTGTTGCGACCGGGGGGTGGCAGTTTCCAACCCGCAGCTTTGTTCGCGCTTGCAGCAGCCCTGTTCATGGGGCTGGAGGTGGTGCTGATCAAACTGCTATCAGGGCGCGAGCCGCCGATGCAAATCCTGCTTTTTAACAACGGGATAGGTGCAACGCTCGCCTTAACGGCCGCATTGTTCGTCTGGACCACCCCCACATGGGACCAGTGGATCGGTCTGTGCCTGATCGGATTGCTGATGGTTTGCGGGCAGGCGCTGTTCATTCAGGCAATGCGCAGCGCCGAGGCGTCTTTCGTGCTGCCTTTTTCCTACTCGACACTGGTTTTCGCCGCAGTTTACGATTTCTGGGCCTTTGATGCGCGGCCCGATGGGATCTCTGTTACTGGCGCGACTGTTATCCTTGGGGGCGCTGCCCTGTTGGCATGGCGCGAAATGCGGATCAAAAATTGAAGCGCCACCGGTTTGCCCTGAACCGTTTCTGCGGCATTTTCGGTATAACTCCGCCTTATTGAAACCCGCTGTTTCCTTTCGGCTTGTCATCGACCTGTGACACGGTAGAATGACGTTTGACCAGAAAAATAGCGCCAGCCTCTGTGCGGTGCAGGGGAAAGCCCCGGAAATGACTGTGGAGTGATACGATGTCCTGGACTGATGACCGCGTAGAAATGCTGAAGACCATGTGGGGCGAAGGCAAAAGCGCCAGCCAGATTGCCAAGGAACTGGGCGGCGTAACACGCAACGCCGTGATCGGCAAAGTGCACCGTCTGGGCCTGTCCAATCGTGCAGCCCCTGCTAAAACTGCTAAGGAAAAACCTGCCGTCAAGGAAGCTGCCAAGCCAAAAGCGGCGCCAAAACCCGCAGCCGAACCGGCCGAGGAACCCGCTGCTGCGGCATCGCCTGCCTCAAAAGCTGCGGAAAAACCTGTCAGCCTGCCTGCGCGCAAACCGATCATCACAGCCGGACAGCCCCTGCCCCCGCAGCCGTCCAACTCTGAAATCAGCGCCGAAGCTTTGGCCACTGTTGCCGAAGTTGAAAAGAAAGCAAAGAAATTGGTGCTTATGGAACTGACAGAACGCACCTGCAAATGGCCTATTGGTGATCCGGCGACAGATGACTTTTGGTTCTGCGGCCTTGGCGTTCAGACTGGCAAACCCTACTGCGAAGCCCATAACGCCGTTGCCTTCCAACCAATGTCCGCACGGCGCGACCGCCGCGCCCGCTAAGGCATCAGGCACGCAATTTGACACATCCTTCCTGCGCACTCCCCCAAGGGAGCGTGCGCAGGATCGCAGCCCGAACGGCCACGCCGCGGCTGACTTAAACGGTCCCCTTAACTGGTAATTGACCTTGCACTGCGCTCCCCAATATTGTCATCGCTATACAATACCCTAGGTTCCCTATAGGGTGCAGAAAGAGCAGCGACATGATTTCTTACACTTTAAAATGCGAACACGGCCACCAGTTTGACAGCTGGTTTCAATCGGCAGAGGCTTTCGACAAGCTGCTTGCCGCCGATATGATCACCTGCTCGGTCTGTGGTGCGCTTGGAGTGGAGAAAGCCGTCATGGCCCCGCGAGTGCGCACCGGCCGCGATGCTGCCCCCCGCCCTGTTACGCCAACTTCGGAAAAATCCGTTGGCCCGCTGTCCGCACCAGCCTCTCCCGCGGAGCAGGCACTGGCCGAGCTGCGCAAGATGGTTGAGAAAAATTCCGAAAACGTGGGTGAAGATTTCGCTACAGAGGCCCGCCGCATCCATGAAGGTGAAGCGCCGGAACGGTCGATCTACGGGCAGGCCAAACCGGATGAAGCCAAGGCACTGATCGAGGAAGGCATCCCCGTGGCGCCGCTGCCTTGGGGAAATCGCAAAACAAACTAACCCCACGACTGACCGGCCTGTTATGGCCATCATTCCTTTTCTCTTTCCCTTGGCTGTCAACCGGCGTAAAAGATGCGCGAATTGACAATAGCCGTGGACCCATCCCGATATGCCCCGATTGGTAATGAAATTTGGCGGAACGTCAGTGGCCGATCTGGCCCGGATCGCTAACGCTGCAGACAAAGTCCGGCAGGAAGTCGAAAACGGCTATGAGGTCGTTGTAATTGTGTCTGCCATGTCCGGTAAAACGAACGAACTGGTGGGATGGGTGCGCGACAGTGCCCCTGAAAACGGACTGTATGATCGCGCGGAATATGACGCGGTTGTCTCCTCGGGTGAGAATATCACTTCGGGGCTGATGGCCCTGCGCTTGCAGGAAATGGGTGTTCCGGCCCGCAGCTGGCAGGGCTGGCAGGTGCCGTTGAAGTGTACCGGAAAGCATGAAAGCGCGCGGATTGATGCAATCCCGACGGAAAATCTGGACGCTTCTTTCGCGTCCGGCTGCAAAGTCGCCGTTGTGGCCGGCTTTCAGGGTGTAATGGATGACGGGCGGATTGCCACGCTTGGGCGTGGTGGGTCTGACACGACCGCTGTTGCCTTTGCTGCCGCACTGGAAGCAGAGCGTTGCGACATCTACACGGATGTGGACGGGATTTACACCACAGATCCCCGCATCGTGTCGGATGCCCGCAAATTGCACCGCATTTCTTATGAGGAAATGCTGGAGCTTGCCTCGCTCGGGGCGAAAGTTCTGCAAACCCGCTCTGTCGAACTCGCCCGCTCTTACCGCGTGCGCCTGCGGGTTCTGTCCAGTTTTGAAGACGATATCTCTGCCGACGTTGGCACACTTGTATGTTCAGAGGAAGAAATCATGGAAAACATTCGCGTTGTTAAGGGCGTGGCCTACTCTCGTGACGAAGCCAAGATGACCCTCGTTTCTGTTGCGGACCGCCCTGGTGTGGCCGCTGCAATCTTTGGTCCGCTGGCAGACGCAGGGGTGAACGTGGATATGATCGTGCAGAACATCTCAGAGGACGGTCGCACCGATATGACCTTCTCTTGCCCGACCGATCACGTGCCTTTGGCCGAAGCCGCCATGCAAGCCGCTGCCGACTCCGGAGAGCTGAACTTCCGCGATCTAATCACCGATAAAAACGTCGCCAAGATTTCGATCGTGGGCAACGGGATGCGGTCCCAAGCAGGTGTTGCCAAGAAAATGTTCAAGATTTTGGCCGATGAAGGGGTGAACATCCGCGTCATCACAACCTCCGAGATAAAAATTTCTGTGCTCGTCGACCGGAAATATATGGAACTGGCCGTCCGCGCACTGCATGATGAGTTCGAACTCGCAGTGGAATAGGCGGTACGGTGGTACACTCACGGCTCGATAGCAGGCAACTGCTCACCAAACTTCGTGACACATTGGCGGAGGACGGTGACGGACAGCAACGGTTGGATCACATCACCCAACTGGTTGCACAAGGGGTGGGCACTGAAGTGTGCTCGGTCTATCTGCGTCGGGACCGCCAGACGCTGGAACTATGCGCAACCGAAGGGTTGAAGCAGGAATCCGTCCACGTCACTCGCCTGCGCTATGGCGAGGGTCTGGTGGGCCGTGTGGCGAAAGAAGCCCAACCCATCAACGCACAGAACGCCACGGTTGAACGGGGTTTCCGCTATATGCCGGAGACTGGCGAGGAGTTGTATACCTCTTTCCTTGGCGTCCCCGTGCAGCGTCTCGGAGAGGTTCTTGGCGTTCTTGTGATCCAGAGCCGTGATCAGCGGTCCTATACCGAAGACGAAGTCTACGCGCTTGAAGTTGTGGCGATGGTGCTGGCTGAAATGAAAGAGCTCGGCGCTTTCGTAGCCGAAGGCGAGGCGATGACGCCGCCTCACCAGCGCCCGATCATGTTTACCGGTGCATCTGCCCAAGAAGGTGCAGCGCGTGGGGCTGTCGTGTTGCACGATCCAAAGATCGTAATCACCAATCCCGTTGCCGATGATCCCGAAGCAGAAAAAGAACGTCTGAACGAAGCGATGGACAGCCTGCGTATTTCGGTGAACGATCTGCTGAAAACCTCGCGCAGTGATACGGATGTTGAACAGTTGGAGGTGATGGAAACCTACCGGATGTTCGCAAACTCCAAGGGCTGGCGCGCACGGCTGGAAGCCAGTATTGACCGTGGTTTGGCCGCTGAAGTCGCGGTGGAGAAAGAGCAATCTGCCACCCGCGCCCGTATGGCCCGTGTGCCCGACCCTTACCTTCGGGAACGGCTGCATGATCTGGACGATCTATCCAACCGCCTGCTGCGGATTCTGACGGGCCAGGGGCGGTCAATGGGGGATGAATTGCCCGACCGGCCAGTGCTGGTGGCGCGAAACATCGGCCCCGCCGAATTGTTGGAATACGGCAAGAAACTACGCGGCATCGTGCTGGAACAGGGTTCAGTTGGTTCCCATGCTGCAATAATTGCGCGGGCTTGGGCGATTCCAATGGTGATCCATGCGGAAGATATTACCCGTGAAGCCCTGAACGGCGACCCGATCCTTGTGGACGGCGACCAAGGCATTGCGCACCTGCGGCCTGACGACAATGTGGCCACTGCCTTTAACGACAAAATCGCGATGGCAAATCAGGCGCTGGAGCGGTTTTCCGAAATTCGTGACAAGCCTGCAGTCAGCAAAGACGGCACCCGCATCAACCTGCTGATGAACGCGGGTCTGCTGGCCGATCTACCCAGTCTTGAAGGTTCTGGCGCGGAAGGTGTGGGACTGTTTCGCACCGAATTGCAATTTCTTGTGCGAAACGAGATGCCCAAACGGACCGATCTCGCCCAGCAATACGGGCGCGTGTTTGAGGCAGCCAAAGGGAAGCCGATCACCTTTCGCACGCTCGACATCGGGTCTGACAAAGTCGTGCCTTTCCTTAAGCCCGAGGATGAACCGAACCCCGCGCTCGGTTGGCGGGCGATCCGGATTTCGCTTGATAAACCGGGCATCATGCGGATGCAGCTTGAGGCGATCCTGCGCGCAGCCAAGGGGCGTCCGGTTAACATTATGTTCCCCTTCGTGGCTCAGTTTGACGAATTTAAGGACGCCAAGGCGATCCTAGAGAAAACTGTCGAAAACGAGCTGCGTCTTGGTCACGTTATCCCTAGCGACATCAAGGTTGGCGCGATGCTCGAAACCCCGAGCCTTGCCTTTGCGCCGAACCAGTTCTTTGAAATGGCGGATTTTATTTCCATCGGCGGCAATGACCTGAAACAGTTCTTCTTTGCAGCGGACCGCGAAAACGAACGGGTGCGGCGGCGCTATGACACGCTGAATGTCAGCTTCCTGACCTTTCTGGAGCAGATCTGCGAACGGTGTTTCGAGTTCGATACCCCTGTCAGCTTCTGTGGCGAGGACGCCGGTCGCCCGCTAGAGGCCATGTGTTTCGCCGCAATCGGCTTGCGCACGCTGTCGATGCGGCCTGCCTCCATTGGTCCGGTGAAAGATCGGTTGCGCTCGGTCAATTTGGCGGAGGCGAAAGAAGCCATCAAAGAGGCGTGCCTTTCGGGCGATCAATCCGTGCGGGACCGGATGCGCAAGTGGTACGCGGATCACGTGGCGGACGATTAAGGCCTGAAACCAGTCTCTGTTCTAATCCAAACAGTTTGAAATTCATCGAGGCGTGCTGCCGCCCGCGCCTATTTGTGCGGGTGCATCTTCGCGGGATGACCCTGCAAATATGAAGCTTCATATATGAAGCGTGTTATATGAAGCTTCATTTAAGAAGCTTCATATTTGCAGTATGTTAATCGTGATTATCCTATTAAAACAGGAAACTAGCACAGGCACACCTGTGCCCGACTTAAGCAAATCGTTTCGATTGGTAAAACCTAGGACCGACGGGTCAGCAGCGTTTTGGCAGCAGCTTCGGCTTCGGGCGTGATGACATCCCCTGCCAGCATCCGCGCGATCTCGCGGGTGCGTTCGTCCACGTCCAACTTGGCCACCGTACTAAGAGTCTCGCCCGCCTTGACGGATTTGGACACCTGCCATTGATGCGCCCCTTGCGCCGCCACTTGCGGCGAATGTGTGACCACCAGAATTTGCGCGCTTTGGGCCAATGCCGCCAAACGCCGCCCGACAGCGTCAGCAGTGGCACCGCCGACGCCTCTGTCGATCTCGTCAAAGATCAACGTCACGCCCTCACTTCGTTTGGTTAGACACACCTTCAAGGCCAGCAAAAACCGCGACAGTTCCCCACCCGAGGCGATCTTGTCAATCGGGCCAGACGGTGCGCCGGGGTTGGTTGCAACCGTGAAGGCAACGTCATCGCGCCCGTCCGATCCAGCCTCTCCTTGGGTAATCTGCGTGGTGAAAACCGCCCGCTCCATTTTCAAAGGTGCCAGCTCGGCCAGCATCGCCTTGTCGAGCTTCAGTGCAGCCTTGCGGCGTGCCTCTCCCAGCTTTGAAGCAAGTGTGTCATAGCGTTCCTGTGCAGCCCGCACAGCCTGCTCCAGCGCATCTATCTGGTCAGCGCCACCGTCGATCGCCGCCAATCGCCCACGCAGGTCAGCGGCGAATTCTGCCAAAGCATCTGGCACCACGTTATGCTTGCGCGCCAAACCACGGATCGCAAACAAACGCTCCTCGGTCGCTTCAAGCTCCAGCGGATTGAAATCCAACGCATTGAGACAGTCTTCGACCCCGCGCTGCGCATCTGCCAATTCCGAAAGGGCGCGCGTGACAGCACCGATGGCGGGTTCCAGCTGCGGCCCCGCGTGATCCGAAGCGCCTTCCAGCCAGCGCAGCGCGTCTGTCATCGCCCCTTCAGCCGCATCACCTCCAAGTGCATTTGACGCCTTAGCGATGTCTTCGCGGATACGCTCGGCCCCTTGCATCAGGCGGCGACGGGTGTCGAGCGTTTCTTCTTCGCCTGCTTGCGGGTCAAGCTTGTCCAACTCTTCAACCGCGTGGCGCAGATATTCTTCGTCAGCTTGGGCCTGCACCAACGCATCCCGCGCCTTGTTGAGCGTGTCGCGCGCCGATCTTAGCGTCTTCCAAGCCCCCTGCACCGGCGCCAGATCAACACCTGCGAAGGCGTCAAGCAGCAGGCGATGCCCCTTGGGGTTTAACAGACCGCGATCATCATGTTGCCCGTGCAATTCCACCAGCAATTCGGAGAGTTTGCGCAAAGCCTCACCAGAGACCCGCCGGTCATTCACAAAAGCCGTCTTACGTCCGCTTGGCGTGTTCGTGCGGCGCAATATCAGCTCTCCCTCATCAAGCGAGAGTTCCTGATCGGCCAGCACGCGGTGAACGGGGTGAGCGTCGGGGATTTCAAAAACGGCTGTGACTTCACCCTGCTCTGCCCCGCTGCGCACCAAATCGGCCCGCCCGCGCCAGCCAAGCACAAAGCCCAAACTGTCCAGTAAAATGGATTTCCCCGCGCCGGTTTCACCCGTCAGCACGTTCAGACCTGACTGGAAGTCAAGATCCAGTCGGTCAATCAACAGCATATTACGAATAGAAAGGCCGCGCAGCATGGCGAATTATGTCCTGTTCAGACTATGGATCAAGTGGCAGCATCCGGCATCTGCACGGATGGCAGGTTCACAACGCCAAACCATCGATCAGAGCCATTCGCCCCGTGCCACCTGACGCCAGATTTGCTTTAGCCAGCCCTGACTGTCGGCGCTGGCCTCTTCGGTGGAAATCCCCCGTCCGGTCAGCAGAACATGGGTGTCCTTGTACCAGTTGGTCCCTTGAAAGTTATAGCCCAGAATAGCACCAGCCGTTTGCGCATCACTGTCAAGCCCGAGCGAAACATACGCCTCCACCAGACGGTGCAGGGCTTCGGGGGTGTGGGTGGTGGTTTGGAAATCCTCAACCACAACACGGAACCGGTTGATCGCCGCACCGAAGTGGCCTTTTTTCATGTAAAACCGGCCGATATCCATTTCTTTACCAGCAAGGTGATCCAGCGCGAGATCGAATTTCAACAGCGCGGATGAGGCGTATTCACTGTCGGGATAGTTTTCGACCGTGTTGCGCAAGGCTTGCAGTGCTTGAAAGGTGATCCCCTGATCGCGGCTTACATCGTCAATCTGGTCATAAAAGCTAAGCGCGATAAGATATTGCGCATAAGCGGCATCTTCGTCTTGCGGATAGAAATCCAGATAGCGTTGGGCTGCGCCGCGGCTTTCTTCATAAAGCTTCGCCTGATGGTAAGCAAAAGCCGACATAATAATAGAGCGTTTTGCCCAGTCGGAATAAGGATAGAGGCGTTCAACTTCGGTGAACAATTTCGCCGCATCCTCGGCTCCCTTGCGGGTGGCGAGTTTGGCCTCGGCTTGCTGGTAAATTGTTTCCGGTGGCTGGTTTTCAAGCGAAACTTCCTGTTCGCGCTGTCCACAGCCGGCAACCAGAACAACCGAAGCTGTCAGTATTCCGTAAACTGCCTTCTTGCCCATGTGCATCATACCCGCATAACCCCATCCCGCTCGCCCGACGATAGGCTGCATTTTACGGGTTAACTAGCACAAAACCAACCGAGTAAAAACGCTTTCGTCCAGTTTTGCACGAAGATTTGTGGTTTGTTTGTAACAGGTTCAAGCCAGCACAAAGTCGGTCGGCTTGATGTGTGCGCCTGGCAGGTCGTGCCACTGGTTCGGGGTACATTCGACCATTTCCCATGCGTCAGGCTGTGAAAACAGTTCGCGCAGCAGCAAGTTCGTTGCGCGGTGGCCCGCCTTTTCACCGTGATATCGCCCGATGATCGGATGTCCAGCCAGTGCCAGATCGCCCAATGCATCCAGCATCTTGTGGCGCACGCATTCATCATCACGGCGGAACCCTTCGGGATTCAACACTGTGTCGCCATCCACAACGATAGCATTTTCCAGACCACCACCCAGCGCAAGACCTGCGGATTGCATCATGTCCACATCACGGCGCAGGCAGAATGTCCGGCAATTGGACAGCTCTCGCACGAACGCACCATTGGACATTTGCAATGTTTTTGACTGTTTACCAATAGCTGCTTCGTCAAAGTCTATGGCAAACTCGATCTCGATCTTTTCGGACGGGGACAGGCTGGCAGAAAAACCGTCTACGCTGATGCTGACTTCTTTCAAGATACGGATCGCTTGCAAAGGCGCATCCAGTTCCTTCAGTCCTGCCTTGAGAATCGCTGCCACAAACGGGGCCGAGCTGCCGTCCATGATCGGGATTTCAGGTCCGTCAATTTCAATCATCGCGTTGTGGATACCTGTACCAGCCAATGCAGCCATCAGATGCTCCACTGTGGACACCTCAACACCTGCGTCATTCGCCAGACGGGTACACAGACGGGTATCGTTCACATGATCATAGCGGGCGGGGATCATATTATCGCGGTCGGTAACATCCACACGCTGGATCCAGATCCCGAAATCCGCCACAGCCGGAGAGACGCGCAACGCGGCGCGTTTGCCGGAATGCAGTCCTTTTCCAACAATCTCGATCGGGGTTTTCAGTGTTCTTTGCATCATGCACCTGTGGCTTTGCTTACCTGTTTATCTAGGGAACCTACCGCAAAAGCTCAATTCACGCTTTGTGACGCTATGTGACAGTGCTGAAACAAAGAAAGGCACGTCGGTGACGTGCCTTTCCCAAAACTTGTTAACTAAGGGTCGCCCTAGTTTGCTTGGCGACGCAAAAACGCTGGAATTTCAATGCGTTCCTGCTCCGGATCAGCGTGCTCTTCTTCTTCCGCATATTGTGGTGCGGCAGAGCTGACTTGCGGCTGTTCACGGTGCGCGGTTGCCTGCACATCGCTGTGACCTGTCATCCGAGAGATCAGGCTGTTCAGACGAAAACCCTTCGGTTTTTCTTCTTGCGCTTCACCGCTGAAGAATTTTGGCGTCTCAGCGGCCGCTTCCTGTGCACGAGGCGCTTTGGCTACGGCAGCTTCCAGACGCTGCATGGTTTCAGGGCTGACCTGACCGGGCTGAACGGCTTGTGGCGCCACAAAACCGGAGCGTTGATCAAAAAAGTTGTCAGGAGCTTCGACCGATTCAACTTGTGTCTGTTGGGGCTGGTAGGCCGGTGCAGGCAAACCGTCTTCGGTGGCTGGCTCTTCGATCACTTCGTGTTGCGCTGTCTCCTGTGGCAGTTGCTCAAACAGGCTCGGCTCGGGTGCTGAAGCTTGCGCGACAACGGTTTCCGGCTGGGATTGAACCGGCTCTGATGCTGCCATTGGTGCGGGTGCGGCTTCTTGTGCTGCGACTGGTTGCTGCTCGGCAGGGGCTTCTGCAACAGGGGCAGAGGCTGGCACAGCCACGTTGATTTCAGCGGCGCTTTGGGCCAAAGGCTCTTTCAGGGACCGGCGTGGTACAGGAATGTCCCCTGCCCCGACTGCTGCGTCGATCCCTGTTGCAACAACAGAAACGCGCATCACGTCTTCCATGCTTGGATCCATAGTGGAGCCAACGATGATGTTCGCCTCAGGGTCCACTTCCTCGCGGATGCGGTTGGCCGCTTCGTCGAGTTCGAACAATGTTAGGTCGTTGCCGCCAGTGATATTGATCAGAACGCCGCGCGCACCCTGCAAGGAAATCTCGTCCAGCAGAGGGTTCGCTATAGCTTTCTCGGCAGCCTGAATCGCGCGATCTTCGCCTGTGGCTTCGCCGGTGCCCATCATCGCTTTGCCCATCTCGTCCATAACGGAGCGGATGTCGGCAAAGTCGAGGTTGATGATACCCGGACGGACCATCAGGTCTGTCACGCCTTTGACGCCTTGGTACAGAACATCATCTGCAAGGCTGAAGGCTTCGGTGAATGTTGTTTGTTCGTTTGCAATGCGGAACAGGTTCTGGTTCGGGATGATGATCAGCGTATCCACAACCTTTTGCAGGCATTCAACGCCTTCTTCAGCCTGACGCATCCGGCGTGTGCCTTCAAACTGGAACGGTTTGGTCACAACGCCAACAGTCAGAATGCCCAGTTCCCGCGCAGCCTGCGCTACGATTGGTGCGCCACCCGTACCGGTGCCACCGCCCATACCGGCGGTGATGAAACACATGTGGCTGCCCACAAGATGATCAACGATTTGCTCGATGCTTTCTTCAGCAGCAGCAGCACCCACGCTTGGACGTGCGCCCGCACCCAAACCTTCGGTGATCTTTTCACCCAACTGAATTTTACACGTTGCCTTGGTGGACTGCAGCGCCTGTGCGTCCGTGTTAGCGACGACAAAATCAACGCCGTCCAGCGCCTTGTCGATCATGTTGTTGACCGCGTTGCCACCGGCCCCACCAATACCGAATACTGTGATCCGTGGTTTTAAGTCTACCATCTCTGGCATACGCAAATTCAATGTCATGTTCTATCCGCCTGTAGTTTTTTTGTTTCGCCGTCTGCTCAACGGTCGCTTACGCCCTGATTCGGTATGCTAAACGACTGATTCGCTCAGGTCACGAAAAATCGTCGGAATTACCGCGTATATTGTAACGGATATGGGGGATTCTGCAAGATTTTGCCGAACCAACCATACCTAGTCTACCAGTTCTCTTTGAACCACCGCATAGCGCGTTTTAGGGGCTGTCTGCCCTGCCCCGCCATCGGTAGATTAAAGTCCCAACATTCGTCCTGAGGATGGGCTGCATGCAGTGCCAAACCAACGCTTGCAGCAAAGGCAGGACCCGTTGCCGCCTGTGGAAGTCCTTGTATCCGCAGCGGTTTCCCAAGACGCACCTGCTGGCCGAGAATCCGGCTCGCAAGGCCTTCGAGACCCGGAATCTGGCTTCCCCCGCCTGTTAATACAATACGCTGGCTCGGGAGATGGTCAAAACCGGCAGCATCCAGCCGGGCGCGGACCTCTTCGAGGATTTCCTCCACGCGGGGACGCATCACCCCGATCAATTCAGAGCGGCTGATCCGGCGGCGGTCGTGGTCAAAATCGCCGGTATCTCCACCGATCTCGATCATGTCGCGGTCGTCCATTCCCGTGGCCACAACGCCGCCGTGGAAGGTTTTGATCCGCTCTGCGGTGGGGGTCGCCACCTGCAATCCCTGACCGATGTCAGAGGTCACAAGATCGCCGCCCATACGCACGGAATCCGCAAAAATCATATGCTTTTTCAGAAAGATAGAAACGCTGGTCGCGCCGCCGCCAAAGTCGATGCAAGCGCCGCCAAGTTCCTGTTCGTCCTCAACCAGCGCCGAGACACCGGCCACATAAGAAGACGACGCAAAACCGGCCAGTTCCAGATCACAGCGCTTGATACATTTCAGCAGGTTCTCAATCGCGCCGGTGTCAATGGTCAGCAGGTGCATGTCCACAGACAGCCGGTTGCCGATCTGGCCGCGCGGATCGTTCAGGCCAGAGCGGTGATCAAGCGCAAAGTTCACCGGCATGGCGTGGATCGCTTCGCGGCCCATGCCGTAATCGGGCACATCGCATTCCGCCAGCACACGGCCGATATCGTAATCCATGACCGAACCGTTTTCCAACTGCACAGCCCCCGTCACCCCATAAGATCTCGGCTCCGCGCCGGACATGCAGGCAATGACGTGATCGACACGGGTGTTCGCCATTTTCTGCGCCGCTTGCACAGCGGTGCGGATCGCCCGTTCGGTTTCTTCCATCGTGCTAACTTCGCCAAAACGCACCCCACGGGACCGCGTGGTAGCCACGCCGATCACCCGAAACGCGCCGTGGTTCGCCATTGCCGTCATGCCCTCTTGCGCGTTCATTTGCACGGACGGATCAAATTGAAGGATCATACAGGCGATCTTTGAGGTCCCGACATCCAGAATAGCCACAACACCCCGCTGCAGGGCCGCGCGACGGCGTTGTCTCATAGCACGTTGTGTTTCGTATAATTGTGTCATCAGGTTTCGCTTTCCCCATCGGCTATGGCCCGCAGCCGGTGCAGTTCTTCGACTGCCGCTGCGGTTAATCTTAGAACCGGGCGGCGCCCGTCTCTCATGTCTACAACTGTTACATCCCGCCCGAGCAGATCACGCGCGCGCTGCAGGGCCACAACCCGTTCCAGTGCGGCGACGGGATGCGCCACAGGCAGCTGGATGATCTGACCGCGATCCAGCATCACATCCCAGCGGCGCTCCCCGACGCGGCGCAATCCGCGAATGCGATCCGACAGCGGACCGGCAGCCGCCAGCAGACGCAACGCTTCGCTGGCATGGGCCTGCGCCCCTGTCCCAAGGATCAGCGGTAGTTCGAGGTAGCCCTCCCGCGCCTCAAGGACGCCAGCACGTGCGCCGACCTTATCGACAAGCTCCAGATGATCGGCACCGCGCCACACCAGTGCAGGCACACGCTCGACGATTTCCACATCCAGCACACCGCCACGCAGGAACACTCCAGCGCTTTTCACAGCATCAATCGCTTCGATCTTTTCCTTTAGCGCGGCAAGGTCCAGCTGCAGGGAGCTGACCGGAAACACCATCGGAATGGCTTCGCGAACCTGCTTGGAAACACTGGTACTGCCGCCTTGAACCTGCATCAGGTTGACGGCAAATTCGGGCCGGTTTTCGATCATAGTGCGGGCGTTGGTCACGCTTTCTGCAAGACGCGCTTGCACCACCGGGTCGGAAAAATGGTTTGCCACCAGCCCGACCACAATAGCAATCGGCAGGCCGGTGCGTATGAGCGAACGATAGAGCGGCGTCAGCCAAATCCGTTCCAGCCGGTATTTGATGCGGCTCGGACTTGGATCAGGGCGCGCAGTCGACTGATGCGCGGAACGCTCCATCCGTTCCGTGTAGGATGGTTGCGTATCGGGATCACGGTAGACCAACCGCTGGCGCGGCATATCTATCGCTGACATGATGCGTCCTCCACCAGCCAAGCCACGAGTTTACCAAACGATATGCCACAATTGTCCGCCTGCTCCGGCGCAAGGGATGTTGGCGTCATACCGGGCTGTGTGTTGGTTTCTAGCAGGATCAACCCGTTAAGACCTTTCGTTTCATCCCAGCGGAAATCGGTCCGGCTTAGCCCGCGACACCCCAAAGCATCATGGGCCCGCTGGGCATAATCCAGACAGGCATCAAAAATCTCGGCAGGGACATTTGCAGGCACTTCGTGACGGGAGCCGCCGGGCTTGTATTTGGCATCATAGTCATACCAGCCATCAGTCAGAATATCAGTCACCGTCAGCGCCTTATCCCCCATCACCGTGGTGGTCAGTTCGCGGCCGGGAATAAACTTTTCAACCATCAGCAAGTCGGGCATGTCATCGCTGATCTGCGCAGGTCCGTTGGCGGCCTCGTTCACCAGATACACCCCGACAGAAGACCCCTCGTTGAAGGGCTTCACCACATAGGGTGGTTCAATCGGGTGGCCTTTGGCGACTTCAGCGCGCGCAACAAGGCGATGTTCAGCCACCGGCAATCCGGCTGCGGCGAAAACCTCTTTGGATTTCTCCTTGTCCATCGCCAGAGCAGAGGCGAACACACCGGAGTGGGTGTAAGGAATGCGCATCCATTCAAGGATACCCTGAACGCAGCCGTCTTCACCCCAGCGACCGTGGAGCGCGTTAAAAACCACATCAGGATTCGTTTCGCGCAATTCCGCCATCAAATCCGGACCCGCGTCCAGTTCGGTGACTTCATAACCTTCTGTGCGCAACGCCTTTGCGACCTCGTGACCGGAGGAGAGTGACACCTCACGCTCAGCCGAAGGGCCGCCTTTTAGAACTGTTACGCGGTGAAATGCCCTGCTCGACATGACCGCCTCGTCTTTTGCCCCGGCCTTTAAAGGCTCTCACGGGCTATCAATTATTGTGCCGCCGGTTTGCCGACGCGCATGATTTCCCATACTAGGGTTATTCCACTGTTTTCGGAAACCCTTTTTCGCACCAATTCCCCTAAATTTTCCAAATCTGCGGCAGAAGCGCCACCTTTGTTGATCAGGAAGTTGGAATGCATCTCGCTCATCTGTGCGCCACCGATGCTAGCACCGCGCATGCCTGCATCATCAATCACCTTCCAGGCTTTCAACTCGTGGGTGTCATCCGCCTGCCCCGTTGATGAATAACCCGCCGGATTGCGGAAGGTGGACCCGCAGGAGCGTTCCTTCGTGGGTTGTGTGGCTTCCCGTTTAGCAAGCGCCTCGGTCATTTTTTGTTCAATCGCCTCAGCTTCCCCCGCATTGCCCTGCAAGGTAACTGACGTCAGGATCATTCCGTCCGGCAAAGCGGTGGAGCGATAGGCAAACCCCATATCTGCAGGTTTCAGTGTGATGCGCTGCCCCGAACGGGTGATGGCCTCAGCCTCTATAAAGACATCCGCCATGTAGGTGCCATAACAGCCCGCGTTCATCTTGGCCGCGCCGCCGATTGCGCCCGGAATGGTGCGCAGGAACGCCAGATCGATCCCCGCCTGTGCCGCTTTGCGCGCGACGTGTGCGTCCAGTGCGCCGACACCGGCACGGATGCGGCTGTTATCCAGAACCTCTATCCCGTTGAAGCCGCGCCCGAAGCGAACAACGACCCCGTCCAGACCACCATCACGAATGATCAGGTTGGAACAAACCCCGATGGGAAAGACCGGTACCGCCGGATCAAGGGCCGTTAGGAAATCCTGCAAATCCTGCAAATCGGCAGGTTGAAACAACATCTCCGCAGGGCCACCCACCCGCAACCAGCTGAGCGTGTCCATCGGACGGTTTGGCGTCAGCGTACCGCGCACCGGCGGCAGGGTCTCAATACTCAGGCTCATTCGGGTTTCTTTCGCCATCTTCAAGGTTGTGCTCTTCCAGCCAAGTGAACGGCTTTCCAGTGATCCGCGCCCATGTAAACCGTCCGATATAATAAAGCGGCCAGCGCATGATCGAACCGACACCTGCCACAAACATCACGGCGATGAAAGGGTTTCCCGCGATCCAGAGGTACGGGATCAAAGGGATCAGCAACAACAGCAGCAAAAACGCAGCCGGAGGATGATAGGGCCGACGACAAAAGGCAACAACAGTCCCCATGCCGATCCAGCAGGCCGCATAGACAATGGCCGAATTCAACCCGATCTCAAACATGCCTGCCCTCTAATAGAAATCAAACTTCGGCCCCTCAAACGCCTCGCCAGTGAATTTGGAACGGATGTAGCGCCCGAGATAGACAAGCGGCCAGCGCAGCAAAGATCCGACCGCCGCCAGAAACAACACCGCGAGAAACGGGTTTCCTGCGATCCACAGATAGGGCAGCAAAGGCACCAGCAGCAGCATCAACAGGAAGGCGCCGGGCGGGATATACCGGGCTGGCAACAGCGCGACGACTGTACCGATGCCGATCCAGCAGGCCGCAAACAAAATAGCCGAATGCAGCCCGATCCCGAACATTACCCAAGCGCTTTCGGCAGGTTATTGGCCCAAGCGCTGATCGTGCCTGCGCCAAGGCAGACCAGCAAATCACCCTCTTCGCAGTTTTCCGCCACAAAGGCCTGTAACGCGGCTTCATCTGGCACAGCAACGGCCTTGCGATGACCGTGGGCTGTCAGGCCTGCCACCAAACCGTCCCGATCCGCGCCTTCAATCGGATCTTCTCCGGCAGCGTAAACGTCTGAAATGCCGACAACATCCGCATCGTTAAAACAAGAGCAGAAGTCTTCGAACAGATCATGCAGGCGGGAATAACGGTGGGGTTGGTGTACCGCCACGACGCGCCCTTTGGTGGCCTGCTTCGCAGCGGACAGAACGGCTGTGATTTCCACGGGATGGTGGGCGTAATCGTCGATCACGGTTACGCCGTTAATCTCTCCGACGCGGGTGAAACGGCGGTTCACGCCTTTGAAGCTTCTGAGCGCCTCACGGATTTCCGCCCGTTTCAGCCCCAGATGACGGGACACCGCAATCGCCGCCAGAGCGTTGGATACATTGTGATCTCCGGGCATTGGCAGCACGACGTTCTGAATGAACTTGTCTTCGGTCTGAAGGTAAACATCAAAATAGGCCTGACCGTTTTCATAGCGCAGGTTATCCGCCCGCACATCGGCCTGTTTGTTGAACCCGTAGGTGACAACCCTGCGGTCCCCGACCCGCCCGACAAGCGCCTGCACTTCGTGATGGTCGGTGTTGCAGATCGCAACGCCATAGAAGGGAATGTTCGAAACAAACGTGTGAAACGCCTCCCGCAGGTTCTCAAAGCTGCCGTAATGTTCCATATGTTCAGGATCGATGTTGGTCACAACCGCGATCGTGGCTGGCAAACGGTTGAAGGTGCCGTCACTTTCGTCCGCCTCGACAACCATCCATTCCCCGTCACCCATCCGCGCGTTGGAGCCGTAGGCATGGATGATCCCGCCGTTAATGACAGTGGGGTCAATCCCCCCCGCATCCAGCAGGGTTGCAACCATTGTCGTGGTAGTTGTCTTACCGTGGGTGCCTGCAATCGCCACATTCGATTTCAGGCGCATCAACTCGGCCAGCATTTCTGCGCGCCGTACGATCGGCAACCCGCGGGCGCGCGCGCTGTCGAGTTCGGGGTTGCCCGGCTTAATGGCGCTGGAGATCACGACGACCTCAGCGTCCTCTAGGTTCTCGGCCATCTGCGGAAAGGAAATCCGCGCGCCCATATCGGCCAGACGATCGGTGATCTTGGAAGGCCGCAGGTCAGACCCCTGAACCGTGTAGCCGTGATTGATCAGAACTTCGGCGATCCCTGACATGCCAATCCCGCCTATGCCGACAAAATGGATCGGGCCAAGCTGGGTCGGCAGTTTCGTTGCTGAATTCATCTTATTCTCCTGCCAGTTGGGCCACCAGATCGCCAAGTTCTTTGGCGGCGTCCGGCTTGCCCTGCATCAAAGCGGCGTTTGCCATATGCAGGGCGCCCTCCCCGTCATTCAAAACGGTTGCAATATTCTGCGCCAGAACCTCGGCTGTAAGCTGGGATTCAGGGATTACAATAGACGCCCCCGCACTGGCCAGCCCTTTGGCATTGGCGGTTTGTTCGTCACGAATGGCAATCGCCAGCGGAATCAGAATAGAGGGCCGTCCGATAATGGAAATATCCGCAACACTCGACGCACCAGAGCGGCTGATCACAAGCTGGCATTCGGACATACGCGCGGGAATATCGTCAAAGAAAGGCGAAACATCTGCGTCGACACCGGACTCCGCGTAGGCTGCAACGGTTTCGTCGTGATCCTCGGCGCGGGCCTGTTGCGACACACGCAGGCGGCGCTTCAGCTCCTCCGGAAGCAACGCAATAGCCGCCGGAACGGTTTGGGACAGGATGCGGCTGCCCTGACTGCCGCCAATAGCCAGCACCGACATCGGCCAGTCACCCGGCGCGATATAACCTGCACCTGCCCGTTCAAGCACAGCGGCGCGTACCGGATTGCCAGTGAACACGCCCTCTACACCATCGGGCAGTTCTGTCGGCCACGTGCCGCACGCTACGGTGTTTACCCGTTTGGCAAAGGCTTGGTTCACGCGCCCGAGAACGCCGTTCTGTTCGTGAATAAGACGCGGTGTCTTGGTCATGATCGCAGCGATCATCGCGGGCAAAGCAGGATAACCGCCAAAGCCTGCCACAACCGCCGGAGGGTCCTGCCGCATCCGGCGCCAAGCGGACAATGCGCCCCCTGCAATGCGGAACGGCACGCCTAGCTTGGCGGACAATCCGCCCCGCGCGAATGTGCCGGAATTGACAACCTCAACCTCAACCGCTTCTGGAAAGCCGCCGGTGTAGCGTGCGCCCCGTGGATCGGTGCTGAGCCGGACACGCCAGCCGCGAGACAACATTTCTTCGGCAAGGGCCTGTGCGGGGAACATGTGCCCGCCTGTGCCGCCTGCTGCAATGACTAGTAATTTATCTGCCATGATACCCCTTATCCGCCACGGTTTTCATTCCCGAAAACGTCGCTGATATCCCCTTGGGGGCGGGTGCGTGTAAAGGCCAAAAGGAAGCCGAGCCCAATTCCTGCCGCCACCAGCGAGGAACCGCCGTAAGACACAAATGGCAGCGTCATTCCTTTGGCGGGCAACAGCCGAACCGCAACGCCCATGTTGATCAGGGCTTGCATCCCGAACAAGGCGGCAAGGCCGGTTCCGGCGAAACGGATGAAGGGATCGCGTTCATGGATCAGGCGCAGGAAAGAGCGCACGGTGACGATCATAAACAGGAAGATGATGGCCAAAACGAGGATCAGACCGTATTCCTCTGCTGCCACAGCAATGATGAAATCGGTGTGCGCATCCGGCAGGGACCATTTCACACGGCCCTCGCCCACGCCGACTCCGAAGAAGCCGCCCTCTTGGATGGCGTTGGTGGCATAGCCGATCTGGGTGCGCGGGTCGATTTCAGGGTTGAGATAACCATCAATCCGTCGTGCAAAGTGTTCGGACGAATTATAGGCGATGAACCCTGCCCCGACGACGCCCCCTGCCAGTCCGGCCAGCAGTAACATCGGCGCACCGGCCACAAAATACATCAGCGTCCAGCTTGCAAGGATCAGACAGGCCTGCCCGAAATCCGGCTGCAATGCGAGAAGGAAAGCGATCAGGACAGTCACTGCAAAAGACATGCGTTTGCCCGGCGGTCCGCCCACCTCAAAGCTGGCCGCCATTAGCCATGCAGAGAACACCACAAACCCGGGTTTAAGGAACTCTGACGGCTGCACAGAAGCAAATCCAAGCGAAATCCAGCGGGTCGCGCCTTTGCCGAAATCCGTGCCGATAAAGGGCAATGCGCAGATCGCGAGCAGGCAACAGATAAAGCCGAACACCCCAAGGCGGCGCACATGTTTGGGCGACAACATCGAAACAAGGATCATTGTGATCAATGCGATAGAGCCGAAAAACAGTTGTTTGTAGACGTAGTAAAATTGCGTCAGCCCGTTGCGTTCCGCCAATGGCACAGAGGCCGCAAGCCCTAGCAGGATACCGATCAGAAACAGCATCATGATCGCCGAGAGCGCCCATTTATCCACCGTCCGCCACCACTTTGGCAACACGGGTTCACCGGGCTTTGAAGCCACAGTGCCAAACACCATTTCCGTCATCGTAAACGCCTGTCCTTGCCTTTGCTCTGCCACATCCCGCCGCCTCTTGTTCGGGCTGACTGGGACATCTGCCAAGTCTAGTCACGATCGGCGCAAAAAGCTAGGGGTGATTCGGTCCGGCGCAAAAACCTGCCAGCACTTTGGCGGGCTTTCTATGACAGGATCACACTCTTCAACAAAAAAGGCCGCCGGTGTCACCACCAACGGCCTTTCGATCCGACAGGATCAACTGTTACGCAGCGGCGGCTGCGCGGCTGGACAGAACCTCATCAATGCGGGTCTGCGCCTTCATCTCGTCGTCACCGTCAACAGCGGCCACTTCGCGGGTCAACCGCTCCAAGGCAGCTTCGTAAAGCTGACGTTCGGAATAGGACTGTTCGCGCTGGTCGTCGCTGCGGTGCAGGTCGCGCACCACTTCTGCGATTGAAATCAGATCACCAGAGTTGATCTTCTGCTCGTATTCCTGCGCACGGCGGGACCACATGGCACGTTTTACACGGGCACGACCTTTAAGTGTGGTCATTGCCTTGGCAACCACTTCAGGACTGGACAGGCCACGCATACCAACAGCAGTCGCCTTGGCGGTCGGCACCCGCAGCGTCATCTTGTCTTTTTCAAAGGCTATCACGAACAGCTCCATATGGGTGCCGGCGATTTCCTGTTCTTCGATATTTACAATCTTGCCCACACCGTGGGAGGGATAGACGACAAAATCGTCCGGATTGAAGTCCAAGTTCTTTTTCTTAGCCATATAGTCCATGGTCCTTTTCTAACGGCCCTTACGCAGCCCCCGATCCGCGGGAGCCGGTATCTAACACAAAGAAAACTGCTACCCTGGCCGAATAACTTCGCCAAAGTATCAGGGTTCCAAAGCGGCAAATGTAACGGGAGCGAGCAGCCTCCGCCGTAAATCGGGCCTATTTCCGGTGATCACCATACCACAAAACCGGCCCCTTTCCTAGAGGCCGGTAAAAATGCAGCTATTCAGGTGGATTATTCGCCCTTACCAGGGTTGGGCGAGAAGTATTTCTCCATCTTGCCCTCTTCCCCGTCCCGTTCCTCGGCTTTGGGCAGCGCGTCGATCTTGGTGATCAACACTGGCCATTTTTCCGAGTATTCACGGTTAAATTCGACCCATTTTTCCATGTCCGGCTCAGTGTCCGGGCGGATCGCGTCTACTGGGCATTCCGGCTCACAGACACCGCAGTCGATACATTCATCGGGATGAATGACCAGCATGTTTTCACCCTCGTAGAAACAATCCACGGGGCAGACTTCCACGCAATCGGTGTGTTTGCAGGCGATGCAGTTCTCGATAACCACATAAGTCATTAGTATACTCTCAAACTCTAGGTGTTACTCGCGTTATAGGCCCGTTTTACAGTCGCGACCAGAGCGAATTTTGTCCTGCCAAATCACGGTTTCGCGGGTCGTTTGGACCGGTTCCCCCGCCTTAGACAGCATCCTTGTCCTTAAACCGCTCCATCGCGGCGCGCTCTTGCCGGTTGGGTCGCCCACTGCGGTCTGCTTCGGGATTCGGCGGGTGGTAGGGTTTGTCCTGTTTCTGGGGCGGCGACAGGTCGGAATAAAGCGCCTGTGCCTCGGGGGCTGGACCGCGCCTGTCCCCCAAAGCAACCACTTCGATCACACGAACATGATCCCCTTGAGGAAACGTCAACACATCACCAGCGCCAACGCCGAAACTGCCCTTGGAGACTCTTTCAGAGTTCACCCGCATATGGCCGCCCGCAACCAGTTTGGCGCTAAGGCTGCGCGATTTGAAAAACCGCGCGAACCACAGCCATTTGTCGATCCTTATGGTCGGACGGGACGCGTTCAAGCCGATCCGCTCAGGACTTGTTTTTCAACGCCATAAGCGCTGCAAAAGGATTGTCGGGATCAATCGGCTTGTTCTTGTTAGGGGCCGGTTTGGCACCACGGGGCTTGCCTTTATGCTCGGGCTTTTTGCCGTTGCCTCTGGGTTGGCCCTTGCCCTGCCCTTTGCCTTTGGCACCCGCATTGCGCGGACGGCCCTGTTCGGCGGGGCGCTTCTTGGGGACCCAACGGAAGGTGTAGAACACTTCCATTTCGGGCGCATCAGCATCTGCCGCGTCGGCTTCACCGCTCTCGGACTGATCCACAGGCGCAACTTCAGGCGCGGCGTCTGGTGCAACCTCTGTTGCGGTTGCCTCGGCGACTTCAGCTGTTTCTGCGTCCTGTGTTTCCTGTGCAGGGGCTTCAGCTTCGGACGTCGCGGCAGGCGCAGCTTCGGCAGCCTTCACCTTGGCCCGCTCGCCCCGTTCTCCGGCGTAGCCCAAACCACCCATCAGATCAGCGAATTGTTCCAGCGTCATGCCTGTGATCGACAACATATCCGCAGTCGCCTCAAACCCGCCACGGGTGTCCACACCGCGCAGCATATCTGCCAGACGTTCCAGCATATCGATGCGAATCGCACGCTCTCCGGCCAGACGATAGCCTGCACGGGGGTAATACCCCTTGGGCGCTTCGGGCACCGCAGGAATAGTCACCAACCCCGGAGGCGGTGCTTCAGGGAATTCGGACAGGCCTTCCTGCAAGGACCACAACACCAACCGCAGCCGTGTCGGGGCGGGTTTCAGCATCAGGTGCTGGAAGATGGTGAACTGGCCAAAGCGAATACCATGTTTGCGCAGCGTACCCCGTGCATCCTGATCAAGCGACTTCACATCGTCGGCGATCACCGAACGGGGGATAACCCCAAGGGATTCGACCAGACGGAACGCCACACCACGGGCAAGCCCTGCGACGGTTTCATCATTTTTCAGCGCGATCAGAGGCTCGAACACCGCTTCGATCTTGCGGTTGATAAAGTGGCTCAACCGGCGGCGCAACTTTTCTGCAACCTCCGCACCAGCCTCTTCATCGACAAAAGGTTCAACAATCGGAGACAGCGCATCCGCACCGGCCACAAGTTTGCCCACCGCATATTCGCCCCACATCAGGCCACCTTGCTCGGTGAAGTCGAACTCCGTGTCCGGCGCGTTATAGAACCGATCGGACATCAACTTGAATTGTGGCTGCAATGCCTGCAATGCCGCCGAGCGCAAAGTCTTTGCCTCTTCACCGGTTGCTTTGGGGTCCAGTTGGAACCGGAACCCTGTCAATTTACCGGCAAATTGCCCCTCAACGGTCACTTCACCCTTGTCGTTCACTTCAGCCACAAGGCTCTCCTTCTGCTTCAACCGCCGCATCAAAACGCTGGTGCGCCGGTCGACAAATCTCTGTGTTAGCGCGCCATGCAGCGCATCTGATAGGCGATCTTCTACTGCACGGGTTTCGCCGCGCCAATAGTTTTCATCCTGAACCCAGCCCTTTCGTTGGGCTACATAGGTCCATGTGCGGATATATGCCAGTCTTTTGGACAGGGCATCAATGTCTCCGGCGGGTTTATCAATCCGCGAAACCCGATCCTGCAACCACCCTTGAGCGATCTGTCCGTCCTGATGCAGGAACTCGAATATCTGCTGGACGATGGCATTATGCTCATTAAACGAAACCTGCCGGAAATCGGGTATCTGGCAGACATCCCACAACAGCCGCACCGCCGCAGGGGTCCGCGCCCGCGCAGCGATTTCAGGCACCTGACTAAGAGCCTGCAAAGTGCGGTGGTCATCCGCATCCCGCGTGCGCGCCAGTTGCATTTCGCCCGACGGGGCAGACAAGGAATTCAGCAGCGCATCAAGCGTGCCAAATTCCAGCCGGTTATTACGCCATTGCAACTTTTTAATCGGGGTGAACCGGTGGTTCTCAATCGCCTCGACCACCTCTGGGTCCAGCGGCGGCGCCTCGCCCGTGACGCCAAACGTGCCGTTATTGGTGTGGCGCCCTGCCCGTCCGGCAATCTGGCTCAACTCGTTTGGCATCAAATGCCGCATCTTGCGTCCGTCAAATTTAGTGACGCTGGAAAAGGCAACGTGGTTCACATCCAGATTAAGCCCCATGCCGATCGCATCAGTTGCCACCAGATATTCCACGTCGCCGTTTTGGTACATCTCCACCTGCGCATTGCGCGTTCGCGGCGAAAGCGCCCCCATCACGACAGCGGCCCCACCCTTTTGGCGGCGCAGCAGTTCGGCGATGGCATAGACATTTTCAACCGAAAATCCGACGATCGCGGACCGTCCGGGCATCCGGCTTGTCTTTTTCGGACCTGTGTAGCTCAACTCGGAAAACCGTTCGCGGCGCATGAATTCCGCTTTGGGCACCAGTTGCGCAATCACGCTTCGCATGGTTTCCGCCCCAAGGAACAACGTCTCGCGGCTGCCCCTCATGTGCAGCAAACGGTCTGTAAACACATGCCCGCGTTCAGGATCAGCGCACAGCTGCACTTCGTCAATCGCGACGAAATCCGCACCGATCCCTTGGGGCATCGCCTCAACCGTACAGACCCAATAGGCCGCACGGGGCGGTACGATCCGCTCCTCGCCTGTCACCAGCGCCACCACAGACGGCCCCCGCAACGCGACGATCTTGTCGTAAACCTCCCGCGCCAGCAGACGCAGTGGCAGACCGATCACACCGCTGCGATGGGCCAGCATACGCTCTATGGCGTAATGGGTTTTTCCGGTGTTGGTGGGCCCCAGAACCGCACAGACGCGCGCAGGCAAATTAGACATAATATACGGCTTCCAGATTCTCGAGAGGCACCTCTACACCGAAACACGCCCCAGCCTCAACCACAGAGCAAGACAGCTTCAATGTTCCCCAAATACTCAAATCCCGCCGCCACCCCAAATACAGCGGGCAGTAAGGACCAAGCAGCAAGGATTAAAGGGACACCCCTTCAAGTTCGGCATTCAGACGATCAATCGCCAATTCCACTTCAGGGCGGTGGGGGTGGATTTCTTCGACCTGCTGATAGACCTGCAGCGCATCTTCGGGGCGTTCCAATCGTTCCAGTATCAGGGCAAGTCCGGTCAGGGCGCGAAAGTGGCGTGGCTCCAGCAACAATGTCTGGCGGATATCCACAATCGACAGGCCATAACGGTCCTTGGCAAACCATGCAGTCGCCCGCGCGTTCCAACCCTCGGCAAAGTCAGGCGCGTGATCGATCAGTGCGGAGAAGTGCATGATGGCCGCATCAAAGTTGCCCTCCCGCAGCTCTGCGCGCCCCCTCTCCAGCAGCAAATCCATCGCGGCGGACCCTGATTTTGACCACTCCTGAAATATCTGCTTTTCGATGCCTTCCGCGTCTTCCGGTTCGGCGGTCTTTAGCTCTTCAAACAAACCGTCCAAAGTTTCGGTTTGCGCTATCGTTAAAGTTGCGGCAAATTGCAATCCGAACACAATCGGGATCGCATAGATTAACGCCACGGCACGGTTTGCAGTTTTCATAAATAGTCACCATGTTTGGTTCTGCATATTAATCTAGGTCAAAACCTGAAAATTGAAACCCGAAAGGATCAAACATGAGCGATGTAATCAACCAGGCGGTCGAAACGCTGAACGCGAAACTCGGCGATGACGGCTTTGACGGCTCTGTCAAAGTGGAAATCACCGGCGAAGGCTCGCTGGTTGTAGATTCGAATGGCGCACGGGCCGGCGATGAAGAAACAGATTGCACCCTGACCGCCGACGCCGAGACTTTCGTTGGTATGATGGACGGCGATGTGAACCCGACCTCCGCTTTCATGACCGGCAAGCTGGCCGTGGACGGCGATATGGGCGTCGCCATGAAATTGGGCACTTTGCTGGCCTGATCCAAACGGGTCGCTGCACCCGTGGCGACCCCATACCGAACACCGGCCTACAAACACGCCGCACAAGGATATTGCACCAATGGAAACCGCAGAGCTGCACACCCATCTGGAGCGGATGCCCGAAGGCGGCAAGGCTTTCTGGCGGACCTGCGCGGACGGAACCCGCATTCGCGTAGCGGTCTGGCAGGGCAGCGGTGATAAAACAGTTCTGGTGTTTCCGGGCCGCACGGAATTTATCGAAAAATACGGCGATGTGACCGACCGCCTGCTTGATCGCGGCTACAGCGTGGCGGTGGTGGACTGGCGCGGTCAGGGATTGTCGGACCGGCATCCGGTGCATCCACCGATGGGCTGGGTGAAAGAATTCAGCGACTACCAACTTGACGTGGCAGAGGTTCTCGCCACGGTTCGCGATGCAGGACTCCCCGATCCTTACGCAATGATTGCACACTCTATGGGCGGTGCTATTGGCCTGCGTGCCCTGCTGGACGGCCTGCCTGTGAAAAAGGCGATTTTCAGTGCGCCGATGTGGGACATCTATGTGGCCTCTCATATGCGGGTGCCAGCTTGGATCGTATCGACATTCGGGCCGGGTATCGGGCTTGGCCAGCGGTTCGTCCCCACTGGCGGGCCGACCAATTATGTGCAGGACCAACCCTTTGCGGGCAACGCGCTGACCAACGACCAAGACAGTTATGCCGTCATGCAAAGCCACATAAAGCAGCATCCTGAGATGGGGCTGGGCGGGCCTTCGGTTCACTGGCTAAACCGCGCCAAGCGGGAAACCCGCGCGCTTCAGGCAGCAACGCCGCCCCCCCAAGACTGTCTGTGCTTTCTTGGCAGCAAGGAATCCATTGTATCCAAAAACGCGATCCGGCGGATCATGGGCAAGTGGAGCAAAGGCAATCTGGTGGAACTGGATGGCGCACAACATGAAGTTCTGATGGAAGAACCCCATATAATTAAGCAAGTCTGGCTGGAAATTGATGCCCATCTGGACGAATAACCCTTTCCAAGACGCCTGATTCCCACTACAGCGGCGTCTTGAACTTTGCTGATCCAAGGAGCGATCTGTTATGCCTACTCTGAAACCTGGCGATTTGGCCGCACTTATTTCCGGCTCTCCCCGTATGGCGGTGGAAGCTGTGGACGGGGATGCCGTCTCACTGGTCTGGTGCAACGAAGGCGTGATCTATCGCGATACCTTTGACAACATTCTGCTGAAAAAATGGGAAACCCGCGAGGGTGACGACCGTGGCGGCAAGCGTCCTTTCGACAAAGGCGGCCGTGGTGGTGATCGCGGTGGCGACAGAGGCGGTGATCGTGGCGGCGACCGCGGTGGAGATCGTGGTGGTGATCGGGGCAAAACCGGCTGGCACGGCAAACCGCGCGAGAAGTCCCACTTCCGTAAAGACTAAGACTTCAATCCGTCAGTCGGGGCGCTGTGAGAATTTAACAGCTTCCGGCGGGGATATTTGACGCCAGAAGAAGGCCGGACTGTTTAAGGTCCGGCTTTTTGCGTTTTAGGGGATCGGTTTGCCGGTTTTATTTACGCGGTGGAACAGATGGGTGAAGGTGGCGACCCCCAGAACCGGAATGACCAGATTGACAAATGGCACCGTCAAGGGAATCGCCATCAGCGCCCCTGCCAGCCAGATTTGCCCGCGATGGCGCGCACGAAGCTGTTTGGCCCCTGCCCGTCCCAGCCGCCGCATCGCCACCATCTGAAAATACTCCCGACCCAGCATCACACCGTTGACCGCCCAGAACACCAGCGGTGCAGCCAGTGTGGACAGCAGGTAGACGATCAGTGCCAGCAGGTTCACTACCACCAGCAATCCAAAAAAGCCAAGTGCATCCATCAGGGTTTCCGAGAAGGAAACCGAATTGGCCGGCTCTAACGCGGGGAAGTGTTTCGCCTCCACGGCATCTACCACCTGATCAAGGAAGAAACCGGTAAACAGGGACGCCACCGGCACCATAAGGATCACGGACAAGCCGATCATCGCCACCAACACGAAACCGGATAGCAAAGATGACAGCCAGCCGATTTCGCCAAACCACGGCAGGCTGACGCTGTCTGGCAGCAGGAATTGCACCCCTGTGGTCACACCCGCCAGCAACAGAACCGTCAGGCCGATCCCGCGCAGCAAGACACTGCGGAACCTCGGGTCTCCGATCTGGCCGAGCGCTTTGGCGAAATCGTCGAAAATCATGTCTCCACCCAAGTTGTAATAGCGGTTAAGTCAGGACGTTTGCGGTCTGTCGGCTCGGATTTCGGTGTGCCGACAAAGATAAAACCGGCGACATATTCACCGGCCTCTAGCCCCATATTGGCCTGCAGGAACGGGTGGTCGAACGCTGCCCAGCCGGTGATCCAGTTCGCGCCCCAACCACTAGCGAGTGCGGCGTTTAGCACGCTCAGGCAACAGGCGCCCACGGCGAGGGTTTGCTCCACCTCAGGGATCGCCTCGTTCGGTTTCAGGCTGGCCACCACCGCAATTCCCAAAGGCGCATTGGAAAAGTTAAAAACTGCCTTGTCGATTTTATCTTGGGGTATGCCGGTGGTTTCACCGTAACCCTGCACTGCTGTCCCGAGACGGTTCAGCGCGGCATCCTGCAACACCACAAAGCGGAAAGGCTCCAGCATTTTATGGTCAGGAACGCGGGCGCCTGCGGTGAGGATGGTTTCCACCCCGTCGCGGTCAGGCACCGGATGGGTCAGCGTTTTATGGGACGACGAGCGGCGCGACAGCAAAAACTGCAACGCTTGGGCATTCTTCTTGGGCATTATGGCTCCAGTGTTGGATCGGAGGCGACGCGCACCAAGGCAGTGAGATTGCCAAGCGAGTCGATCTGCCGCCCCTCTGGGGTAAAGTTGGATGGGTCAAGCCACGCCTGAAAGGCCGCTTCAAGGGCGGGCCATTCCTTGTCAATCGCAGCAAACCACGCTGTGTCGCGGTTGCGGCCCTTGTACATGGTGGCCTGACGGAACACGCCTTCATAGGAAAAGCCGAGCCTTTGTGCCGCGCGGCGCGATCCCGCATTCAGCGCATCGCATTTCCATTCATAGCGGCGGTAACCTGCTTCAAAAGCCCATTTCATCATCAGATACATGGCTTCGGTGGCGGCACGGGTCCGTTGCAAGGCGGGGGCGAAATTGATGTGGCCAACCTCTATCGAACCGGCATTCGGGTCAACACGCAGGTAAGACGCAACGCCGCAGAAACGGCCCTGTTCCTTGTTCTTGATGTCGTAGAAATAGGGATCGTCCTGCTGCGCCATATCCCGCAGCCATTTGTGATAGGTGGCCTGCGCGTGATAAGGACCATAGGGCAGATAATCCCAGATCCCTTCCGAAGCGTCTTCGGAATTGGCTTTGAACAAATCACCGCTGTGGGCTTCGGCATTGATACGCTCCAGACGGGCATAGCGCCCTTCCATCGGTGCGTCCTGCGGACGGGGCGGTGCAACCCAGTCTTTTACTTCAAAACCCACCGGTTTGCTCATGCCCTGTCACCTTATTTCAAGTAAATCCTGACAATTCACATAAACACGCCTGCGAAAATGTCCATAAGCAGCCGTGATTTTGCTGCCTAGCGCAGGAAGCCGGGGTTCTGGAACATGTCCACGCCGGGGAAGACGGTGCTTTCGATTTGGGCCACAGATAGGCCGAACAGGTCATGGGCGGCCCATCCTGCATAGCGGCGCAAATCTGCGGTGGGCATCAGGTCACGCTGTTCGTACAGAGCGGCATCATCCAGCCCCGGCCAATCGCCATAAACCTTGCGCCCTTTGATCGCGCCACCGGCCATGATCATTGCTCCACCCGTGCCGTGATCCGTCCCGCCAGAGCCGTTTTCCCGCACGGTGCGGCCAAACTCCGTCAGGCACAACACGCAGGTTTTGTCCCAGACAGGGCCAAGCTGATCATGCAGGGTCAGCAATGCAGCCTGCAATTCCTTGGAGGCGTTCTTGATAGCGCGGTCCTGCCGCAGATGGGTATCCCAACCGCCGATCGAAAATGTGGCGAAACGGGTGTCTTCTTTCAGACGCTCTGCCGCAAAGGTCGCCAGACCGCTGGCTTGTTGTGCCGCTTGCGAGGATTTCATGCTTTTGAGCATCTCGGCCATCATTTCGCCGTCCGCATCGTCAATATCGCCTTCCATCTGCGCCATCGACAGTTGCGCTGCCAACGTCATGGCGGTTTGCCCTGCCTGCGCAAACAGCGGGTCTTTCTCGTAGATCATATCCAGCAGCAACTGCCCGTGGGGGGACATATCCACACGGCTTTCTGGCGCCCAGCTTGTCACCGGAAAATCGCCCCGAAGGATGAGCATGTTTTCGCGTCCAACAGAAAAGGCGCTGTCCTGTTCTGCACCGGGGATAAGCGACAGCATCCGGTTGATCCAACCACTATCGCGCACCTTGGAGTCTGACTCGGCCAGTCCGGCCTCCAACAGGTCCTGCCCGTCAAAGTGGCTGCGCTTGTCGCGATACGGGGTTGAGACGGCTTGCACGAAGCCCAGCTCCCCTGCCTTCCACAGCGGCATCAAATCACCGAGGTTTTCGTTCAGCGCAAAATATCCGTCCAGATCGCGGAAGCCCCTTTTGGTCAGACCGGGGCGGTACTGGGAAAACAGCGGATCGCCAAGGGGTGCACAGACATCAAGCCCGTCCATCGCCCCGCGCAGAACAATCACCACCAGACGGTTGTCCGAAGGGATCGAGGCAAAGGTAACTGGGGTGACAAGCGGGCTGGCAGCCGCAGAACACCCAAGAGCGAGGGTTTGCGCCAGAAACTTGCGTCTAGAAGTATCCATCGGCCTATCTCCTGTTGAATTCGGGCGAGGCAAGAACCAGCGTCAGCCCCTCCACACGCCGTTCCGCACCGGCAACAGCGAATTTAAGGGTACCGCCGGACAGTTCGCGCAAGGCAGTTTGGATAAAATCACGTGGATCCAGTTCCTGCCCCCAGCGGGTTGTTGTTGACAGACACCACTGCAATCGGCCCGCCAGCCCTTGGGGGGTAATCCACGCCTCGGCCTCTTCAGGCCAGCCGTTCGGACCAGGAGCCTTGCGCAGCGGTTGTCCCATAAATTGCATCGGCAGGATCAACCGTTTGTTAATCTGTCCATTCGGCGGTTCGATAAAATCCTGCGGCGTCACGCCCAGCGCACGGTAGCTCGACACCATAAAATCGAACGGTTGTTTGGTCTTTTGGCCCAACACCTCCCAAGCAGAAGGATGGTCGAGCATTGCGCCATACACACTTGGCAAATCACCGTCCGTGTTGCGGAACACTTGCGTCATATGATCGATCAGGGATTGCTCCGGCGTGTCGGACACGAAATGCACTGCCAGTTTGCGGGTGATATGGCGGGCCGTGTCGGGGTGGCGGGCCACATCCCGCAGGAATGATTCAATATGGCTGCGCCGCGCAGGATCACCGCCGTAGGTCTTGCCAAGCACGGTTTCCGCCCCCGGCTCTGCCTTGCGTTTGCTGAATTTGGCGCCGTCCTTGCTAAAATCGAGCCCCGTAAGCAGTTCGGCTAACTGGCGCACATCGGATTGGGTATAGGCCCCGCCAACGCCCATTGTATGCAGTTCCAGCACCTCGCGGGCGAGGTTTTCGTTCAGCCCCTGCTTCTTGCGTTTGCCGACAGGGGAATTGGGGCCAAAGGATTTCACCTGATCGAGGTAGATCAGCATCGAAGGATGGGTCACAGCAGACACCAGCAGATCGCCAAAGCTGCTGGCGATATGGGGGCGCAGGCCTTCCTCGATGTAGTTCCCCCACAGCGCATTACCTGCACGGCCTTTGGGAATTACCGTGAAATGATCCATCCAGAAGAATGCGATCCGTTCGCGAAAACCCTGTCCGTCCATCATCGCACGCTGGAACAAGTGGCGGGTGTCGTCGCCCCGCATCCGGTTGCGCAGGCGAGTGGCTTTCTTCAGCTCCGGCTTGACGGACTCGTCACCTTTTTTCATCGTATTGCGCAATTGTTGGTATGCCCGCTGAATTGCCAGCCTTTCGTCCAGCATCGGGCCGGAAAACTGCGCCACGCCAAGGTCCGGACCACGCAGTTGCGCCATCAGAGCGTCAATGTCGGTGGCATCCCGTTCCGTCGGTGAAAACCCGTAGCCAAAGCGAAACGCCGATTTGGTTGCAAAGCTCTGTTCCATCTAAGACCCGTTTCCTTACCCTGCACGGCGCGTGTCTGTGCGTTCTGTGCCTGTCTGATATGTAAGCTTATAATCCCGATATACAAACCTTTGATATAAAATCTCTGGCGCTCTGGTTTTTGCGCGAAAACCAACGCATGGTGCCGACAAATTACCAAAGGAATATCTGATGGAACTGTTTTACGCCCCCGGCACCGTTGCCCTGACCAGCCTTATTGCCCTGCACGAAGCCGACCTGCCGTTCAAGGCAACTCTGGTGGATTTCGGGACAACACAGCAGCAATCAAGCGGCTATCTGAAAACCAACCCCAAGGGCCGCGTGCCTGCGCTGGTCTGTGATCAGGGGACACTGAGCGAAACACCTGCGATCCTTGCCTATATCGCGTCCCTTGTGCCCGAGAAAAATCTCGCGCCAAGTGATCCGTTCGCCTTTGCCAAGTTTCAGGAGTTTAACAGCTATCTCGCATCTACCGTACATGTAAACCACGCCCACGGACGGCGCGGGCACCGCTGGGCGAACGCGCAATCCAGTCTGGAGGATATGGCCGCAAAGGTTCCGACCACAATGGCGGAAAGCTTTGCTCTCATTCAGGATTACTATCTGCAAGGGCCGTGGGTCATGGGCGCGCAATACACGCTCGCTGACGGGTACCTGTTTAAAACCGCAAGCTGGCTTAAGGGCGATGGCGTTGATATCACCACCCTGCCCCGCATCGCTGAACATTACGCCGCGATGAAACAGCGCCCTGCGGTGCAAAAGGCGCTGTCTTACCAATAATGCAAAGCACTGTGATCTAGCGCAGAGCGATCCCGTTCTGCGCCAGCCAGATCCGCCACAATGCAGGCGTGCCGTCAAATACGTTCAGATCAATGTCCCCCGGCGATCCGGGAACACGGCCTGTGCCGCTGTACTGCCAGAACACCCAGCGTTCCCCCGGATAGACGTTCGATGGATGATCTGCCACAGAGCGCAGCCAGTAAGGATAACCGTTCAACCGGCCAAGTTCGTTTTCCTCGTAGAAATCCGGTGTGGTGTAGATCACCGGACGCTTGCCGTAGTGGTTTTCCACGATCCGCAGGAAGGTCCGCATGTCATCGCGCACGGTTTTCCCGTCGGGGCGCAGACGGCAGGTGCGTGACTGGTGGTTCCATTCAATGTCCAGAACCGGCGGCAGCGCACCGGGATCTTTGGGTACGTGTTGAATAAACCAACGCGCCTGTTCTTCGGGTGTTCGGCAGAAATAGTAGAAATGATAAGCCCCGCGCGGGATGCCAACGCGGGCGGCTTCGCGCCAGTGGTTGTAGAACTGGGGATCGGTATGGTCCCCCCCTTCCGTCGCTTTTATAAAGCCAAAGGAGATGTGATTGGCGCGCAACTGGTCCCAATCCAGACCAATCTGATAGCGCGACACGTCCACCCCGTGCACCGGATAGTGCCAGGGTTTGGAACCGGTCCATTCCACCGGATCACTGTCAGCAAATTTCGGGTTGCCCGAAACCATTTCAGGTGCGGGTTGAATTTTGGTGGTTTTTGGAACCTGTTGTTGTCGGTTGTTCCCGCAACTGACCAATCCAATAACCATTAAACAAAAGATGAAATACCGCACGCTGCCCCCTACGTTTCCGGTTGGAATTATCCTGCTCGTTTTTCTTTTTTAAACTAGCGCACCCTGCGCAAAGACCACATGAAAAATCCGTGAAAATTGCGGTTTCGGCAGAAATCCCCCATATGGCCACAGCAGGCGCGATTATGGCTCGTCAGGAACGGGCTTGGGCGGACCTGCGGGTTTGTCGATCGCATCCTGCGCCGCGCCTGCCACCGCCTTTTGCGCCTCGGGATCAAGATGTTCGCCCCCTGCAATTTCGACCTTCACGTTACGCTCCGCCATGCGAATGCCGTTGGCCTCGAATATGTCGCGCACCTTCTGGTAAGCATCACGGCGCACCAGCCATTGTTCGCCCGGTTTGGTCATGAATTTGACGCCCACCACCATGTTGAACTCTTCCATCCGACGCACGCCTTGGGATTTCAGCGTGGACAGGATGCTTGGCCCGTAGTGTTCATTTGCCTTCAGTTCTGCGCCCACCTTTTTAATCAGCTTTTTCACCAGCATCAGGTCGGTATCAAAGGGCACGCGGAATTCCAGCTTCATAATTACCCAGTCGCGGGAATGGTTGGTCAGGGACTTCAGCTCCCCGTAAGGCACAGTATGGACCTTGCCACGGTGGTGCCGGATACGCATGGAACGGATTGAGATGCTCTCTACGGTTCCCACCAGATCCCCCACCTCTATATATTCCCCCAGACGGAAGGCATCGTCGATAAGAAAGAAAATCCCCGCCACAATATCGCGCACCAGCGATTGCGTGCCAAAACCGATGGCGATGCCAAGGATACCCGCCCCCGCCAATATCGGCGCGATGTTCACGCCAAGCGCGGTCAGCACGCTTAGGCTGACCATCGTCAGCAGCGTGACCAGCAGGATAGTACGCAGCAGCGGCAACAGCGTAATCATCCGCGCTTCCGGTCCGGGGGCTTGCCCGTCCACTGGCGGTTCGTAATCCGCGATGCGTTTGTCGATCACCGTCTTCGCCCAAGTCCAGACCAGATCCGCAAACAGCAGGGCCACAAAACTGTCCACCAGAACCTCAAGCGCGCGACCTGTCATGCTCCGATCTTGGGACAGAGAGAAAATAGTCACTCCCCAAGCAGAGGCCAGCGCCAGCACCGCCGCGATCAACAGAACGAAACGGGCGGCCCGTTTTACGATGGGGCGCGTGGTTGTGTAGGGATCGTGAAATTCGGGTACAGCGGGCGGTTCCACCGCCAGTGCGGGTTCATCCGTTTCTGCTGTTACTTCGGCCTGCCGTGCTACCTCTGCTGCTTCATATGCGGCCAGTTCTGCCGCCGCTTCTGCCTTGTGTTCCTCATGCAGTGCAGCGGTAGATTGATCAAAGAAATGGTCGATCCACGCCGCAAGCAGCTTCAGCCCCGGCACCACGATCCCGACAATCACCAAGCTCCACATCACCGCAAAGGCCCCGATCAGCCAGCAGCCAAACACGGCGCCGACCCAGACCACCGCATAGGTCCGCCAGAAACGGGTTACAACAGGATCGCAGGGCGCAGCGGTCAGGCGCGGCACACGGCGGAAGCCGAACCAGATACAGACCCAAGCCGCCAGCAGCACCAGCCCTGCCAGCACAACACTCTGCGCCAGAACCACCGCCTGCAAGTCCGCCTCCATATCCTGAAAAGCAGACATGCGCGCCAGCAGAAGGGACAGAACCACCGCCATTCCGACAATCACGGACAGCACCCTAAGCAACCGGTGCAGGTGTCTGGCCACCGGCGTGCAATAAGGCACCAACCGCAGCTCTGGCGCGAAAGGGGCTTGCAGGAACAACGAAAGGGTCAGAACCGCCCGCACCACCAGCACCAGCGTCAGGAAATCCAGTACAACGGATTGCACCAGCGGGTGCCAGATGAACATCTCAAACGTGCCGATACTGCCGATCGCAAAGACCAGCAATCCGCCTGAAATGATCGCCGCCCGCGTTGCCGCACCTGCCAGCTTTTGCAACGGTGCTTCCTTCGGGGCCAGTTCAATCCGCAACAGCACCAGATCCATATATCGCCGGTAAAGCCATTCCAGCCCGAAGCCGATCACAAGAAAGGTCAGGATATAGGTCAGTGAGCGCACTTTCTGGGCAGGCGAAAGCTGGCGTTCCCAATGGGTCGAGAGCACCTCTGGAATGCGCGGGAGGATCTGCCACGCCAGCCCCAACGCCTGCACCCGCTCTGCGAATGCGGCGAGCCGTGTTTCTATTTTCTGGCGCAGACTTTGGTTGTCAGCGCTTGTGTTTGCATCAATTGCAGGGCTCGCGGACTCTTGCAGCCAGTTTTGTATCTGCGGATCAGCCAGCAACCGCATCAGTTCCTTGATGTCATTGGGCGAGGCCTGAGCCATCTCTGCCGGAGCTTGCGTCGTTTGTGGCGCGGGCAGCATCTGCGCCAGCGCAGGCACCGCCAACACCCCCGTCGAAAGCGCCATAAATACCAGCAGAGCGCGCACCACAGACGCCAGCCTGTTCATGGTGTTTCTCTGTGTAAGGGGGCATCTTTTGCGCGGATTTCGGAATAATCGAGGTCGGAGTAATCCGGCTGCACCACCCGCTCGACCTCTAGGTATCCGTGGTCTGGATGAAGCTGACAAGCAAGCCGTTCGTTCGGGGCGGCGTTCCAGTGGTCCAGCACCTTTTGTTCCCGCACGTCGGGGGGCGGCAATCCTTCAGCGCCTTGAAGCACGCGCACCCGACATGTGCCACATCGGCCGCGCCCGCGACACACATTGGCATGGGGAATATCGTTCACCCGCGCCATTTCCAGTAGGGACAAACCGGACTGCGCAGTAAAAACAGCGTCGCGCCGCCCGAGATAGTTCACCTGAACCTGCCCCGGCTTTTGTGCTGCGATCCGCACCGCGCGTGCTGCAAATGCCAGCGCCACCAGCACCAAAGATACCTGCCACGTCACCCGCCCGTTGCGTTTGGCACTGGCAACAATCTCGCTGGCCTGTTCCGGCGCTACTTGGATGCCATCCCCATTGGGGTCATTGGCCATAACGTAACCTGTGCCACCATCCGCCACAGGGATCACCTGACGTCCGGCCTCGACATAGCCAAGCAAAGCAAGCACCGGAACAATCACAACGAATGGGTAAAACACCCGCAAGGCCCGCGCCGATCCATCGCGCGCGCGCAGCCACGTATAAACCCCGATGGCCCCGTGCAACCACGCCACAACCAGCATCACAACCTGCCGCAATCCGTCAAAGGGCGACAGGTTCCAGAAATACCGCAGCACCAGATCATAGGTTGGGACCAATCCAAGCGGATCATAGGCCATGATCCCAAAGGCATGAGGCGCCAGAAGCGGCACGATCAACACACCCGCCACAAGCTGCGCCATGTCATAGACCGGAAGGCGCAGCGTATTGCGCCAGTAGATCGAAACCAGCGCTGTCGCGAAATGCAAAACCAGCGCCGTGGCCAGTACAAGACGCATCACAGGGCCGGTCCAAAGCCCGCTCAGCGCCCAGCGCCATTCATCCATAAGCGCAACCGAATGCAGGCCCAGCGAGAGGTTCGCCAGATGACAGGTCAGAAACGCAAACAGCACAAGCCCGCTGCCGATCATCAGACCACGGCGCATACCAGCCAGTTTCAGCGGGACCGGAGGCGCGTCGGGCATCGGGTGAAATCCCTTATGTGCCACGCCTTAATACGAAGGCGCATCGGCAGGTTGAAAATTACTCTGCTTTGATCCAACCCCAAATGGCCGCGATAAACAAGGTCTCTCTTAGTCCTTGAACGCTGACGCAGCCCTGCGCAATCCGGTGGTCAAAGTGATCGCATCCACAGCGACAGCAGCAAAATTCACGCCCCAGCTAATCGCTTGTTGTGCAAAATCGGGGTCGGTACACATGATCCCCGCCGCTTTACCCGCCGCACGGATACGCAGCACAGCATCTTCCATCGCGGCCATTACCTCAGGCGCGTCCAATTCCCCGAGATAGCCCATGTCCGCCGCAAGATCCGCAGGTCCGATGAACACCGCATCCACGCCCTCTACAGCGAGGATGTCATCAAGATTTTCCAAGCCCCGCTGGGCCTCCACCTGTACGATCAGGCACATCTGCGCATTTGCCGTGGTGGAATAATCGGCAATACCAGTCCAATGGGACGCCCGCCCCACCGAAGCCCCGACACCGCGCACGCCATCCGGCGCGTACCGCGTCGCGCGCACCATCGCGCGCGCCTGTGCGCCGGTTTCAACCATTGGAACCATAACAGTCTGCGCCCCCGCATCAAGCACCTGTTTGATGATCCAGTCCTCCCCAACAGGCACCCGCACCGCGATTGCTGACTTCGATCCTTGCAACGCGCCGATCTGGCTGGAAATCTGGCCAATCCCGTTTGGCGCATGTTCCCCGTCGATAAGCACCCAGTCAAATCCGGCAGTCCCTGCAATCTCGCTTGCGTAGGGCTGCGCGAGCGTCAGCCAGCATCCTGTCTGCAACTGCCCCGCTGCAAGTTTTTCCTTCAGTGTGTTTACCGGCGCTGCCATAATCTTTCCCTCCCGCTAATGTGACGATAACAGCCAGAAACCATATCCCCTGACAAAACACCACTCTGACGGGAAGGCTATTTCCAATCTCCGTGCGCTTCGGTTAGGAACATCTCAAAACTTCTTTAGCAGGACACGCCCATGCAAACCGCAGACATTCTTGAAAAACTGATCGCTTTTGACACCACCTCGGCCAATCCCAATTTGGACCTGATCGAATGGTGCGCAGGTCTGTTGCGGGATGCCGGTGCCGAGGTCACGTTGCTGCCCGATGAAACGGGTAAAAAGGCGAACCTTTTCGCGACCGTAGGACCAACGGACCGGCCCGGTGTGCTGTTGTCCGGCCACACAGACGTTGTTCCTGTGACGGGCCAGAACTGGACGAAACCACCGTTTCAACTGACCTTTGAAGACGGGCTTTATTACGGGCGTGGCACCTGTGACATGAAAGGATTCGTGGCCAGCGCGCTTGCAGCGGCTTTGAAGGCCAGCACCAAAGACCTGCAAACCCCGCTGCACCTTGCCTTTTCCTATGACGAGGAAATCGGCTGCATCGGCGTGCGCAGCCTGATCGACATGCTGGAAGCTGCCCCGTTCAAACCTGCCATGTGTATTGTGGGGGAGCCGACTTCGATGCAGGTTGCTGTGGGTCACAAAGGCAAGACCGCCGCCAAAGCCACCTGTATCGGGCGCGAAGGGCACTCCGCACTTGCCCCCCAAGCCGTGAACGCGATTTATCTGGCGACCGATCTGATTGGTGAAATCCGCCGCATTCAGGAACGGCTCGCCGCTACGGGGGCGCGGGATTTTGATTACGACGTGGCCTATACCACGCTGCATGTGGGCCTGATCAACGCGGGCGTGGCGCTGAACATTGTGCCAAATCGCTGTGAAGTGACCTTTGAAATCCGCAATCTGGCGGAAAATGATCCCACTGTGTTGATGCAAGAGATCAAAGATCGCGCCGAAGAGATCGCAGAACGCGCCCGCGTCATTGCCCCCGAAGCTGCGATTGACATCGAGATGACCGCCAACACCTATCCCGGCCTTGCCACCCCCGAAGACGGCGCGGTTGTGGCTTTTGTGAAATCCCTGCTCGGGGCGAATGACACGATGAAAGTTGCCTTTGGCACCGAAGGCGGGCTGTTCTCCAGTCGCGTCGGCATCCCGACAGTCGTATGTGGACCCGGCAGCATGGCGCAGGGGCATAAACCGGATGAATTTGTCAGCGCCGACCAACTTGAGAAATGCGACCGGATGCTTGCCGCTTTAAGCGAACGGCTGGTCGAAGGGCTCCCCCTTTAGGGAAGCTGCCTATTTGAACAGGTCCTTGCAGAGTTCCATAAACGGTTCCGCCGCAGGGGGCAGCTTTGCGCCCTGCCGGTAGGCCATAACCGTAGGACACTGCCGCGTGTCGCTTGGCAAGGGCCGCCTGACCAGCGAATGCCCATCATAGCTTAGATTGCTGGCCGGTTTGCTCGCCAGTATGGAATAGCCAAGCCCCTCCCCCACCATCGCGCGTACCATCTCGTAGGACGGGCAGTGGTATTTGACCTGCGGCGTAAGATGCTCTGCAGCAAAGATCGACAGGGCGTAATCCGCCGAAGGTTGGGAATCCAGCAAGACCATCGGATGCTGCGTGAGCGTTTCCAAAGTGAGGTTTGGTTCTGCCGCCAGTGGATGATCCTCGGCCAGCAGGATATAGGGCGACAAATCAGCCAGCTGCACGGTTTCAATATCATCCGGCAGATCGAGATCGAACATCAGTGCCAGATCCACATCACCCGCCCGCAGGCCTTCGATCAGGCGGCGGTGATCCCCGTCCATCAGCCGCAGATCGGTGCTGTCATTCTTGGTAAACTCGCCGATAATACGGGGCACCACAAACGGGCCGATGGTGTGGAAACACCCGACACGCAGGGCCGTATCCGACTGGGATGTTGCAAAGGTCGTGACCGGATCAATCCGCACCGTGCGCCCGTAAGCGCGGTTGGCATATATCAGGGGCGTGCCGCGATTGGCCGTGAAAATATCCTGCACCTCCCCCACGAAAACATGATGGGTGCCAATCCGTTCTGCGCTGACCAGTTTGCAATCAAAAGCCACCAGCGGATCGACCACACGGGGCGCACCGGTCGCCATCGGCGCCCATTCGGCACAATCAAACTTATCGGCAAATTCCTCTTTAAACCGTCCCGCGAAAGTATCCGAGATGAACGACTGGTCGTCCCGCAGCAGGTTCACACAGAAATTGCCATTTTCAAGGATCAACGGCGCAGCGCTCGCCTCGTGGTGAACACAGACCAGCAGGGTCGGCTTGGGAGAATCCGCCGAAACAGAGGTCATGGCCGAAACCGTCACGCCGCCCCGCCCCGCAACACCGTCAGTGGTCACGATATTCACCGTACAGGCTGCATGGGACATTCCGCCCAGAAAAGCCTCGCGCAGTTGTGGATCCGGAGTGTGTTCTGTCACGATTGCCCTGCCTGTCATGCCCTATAACGCCAGACTGACATCAGCGCCTATCGGGGTAAAGTCAAGCACACAACAAAAAAACCGCCGCCCGGCAAAAGGCAACGGGTCGTTGTGGCTCCATTTTCTTTAAATATCCCCGCCGGAGGCACCTGACCTCGACCAGAGATATTCGTTTGATCAGAAGAATTGCCCCGTCCGAAGGGCCTATTCCGAAACAGTTTTCTCTGTCAGAACCGTCCCGATCTGGTTGCCAACATCAGTGGTTCCATCCACCGTCAGTGACACGATAACACCGCCGATTACGGTCATCGTTGCGGTCAGCACGACCCAGTCAACGGTGACAGCACCGTCTTCGGACTGCCCCCACCGGCGGGCGCGGCCTTTGAACTGCGCACCGGCAAAGCGGGCGCAGGTTATGTAACGGTTTGTCATTTTTGCCTCTCAAACTTGCCCAGGAAAGCTCGTCCCAATCCCGGACCTATCCCCCCTCTATCCGAACACTACGGTATAATTTGGGCAGATTGGGGCAAAACTAAGGCAACCGGTGGCGCATTTGCTTCCAAAGATTGGCGCACTCGCCCTTAAAGGACTGTTCTGACAGACCAAAGTTCGGGGAACAGCTCTACTTTCAGCATGCTTTGCAGATAGCTCACGCCGCCCGTACCGCCGGTTCCCTTCTTGTTGCCGATAATCCGCTCCACAGTGGTGACATGGTTAAAGCGCCAGCGACGGAAGTAGTCCTCAAAATCCACCAGCTTTTCGGCCAGTTCATAAGCCAGCCAATGTTCCTGCGGGTCCTGATAAATCTGCTTCCAAACCCCCTGAACCCCGTCATTATGAGGCAGTTTCACCGAAACGTCCCGCTCCAGAACCTCTGACGGGACAGCAAACCCCTGTTGTGCCAGATGGCGCAGGACCACGTCATAGAGGCTCGGCTTGGCAAGCTCTTCAACCAGCGCCTGATGCAAATCGCCGCGATGTTCGTGGGGTTTCAGCATAGTGTGGTTACGGTTGCCCACAAGGTATTCGACCAGACGGTATTGATGGGACTGGAAACCCGATGAATGGCCAAGCGCATCGCGGAACTGGGTGTATTCAGACGGGGTCATGGTGCGCAGCACGTCCCATGCGGAGTTGAGCTGCTCGAATATCCGCGCCACCCGTGTCAGCATCTTAAATGCGGGCCGTGTTTCATTCTGTGCGATCAAATCCCGCGCAGCGTTCAGTTCATATATCGCCAGCCGCAACCACACTTCAGAGGCTTGGTGCTGCACGATGAACAGCATTTCGTCATGGGCATCAGACAACGGATGCTGCGCCGTCAGGATCGCGTCCAGCCCAAGATAATCCGTGTAAGACATCTTATCCTTAAAAGAGAGCGTCGCTTCGTCTGCGGGATTTTTCACGCCATTTGCCATGTTAACACCTTAAAATTTTTCTAAGATCGTTTGTATCCGCTCGACCCTGCTTTGCAACAGGTAGACACCCCATGCGCCGCCTGACGGAGCCGCGCAACAGGCCGGAGTCTGCCGCTTTGGCAGGCAGCACCCCCCATTGCCGGCTAAAAACGCAAGTTAAACCTAGCCAACTGCACACAAACCCTGTATGGCCGCGCCAAACCCCTTATTTTCCGACACAGGCACTTCTTTATGGAACTCAGAAATATCGCCATCATCGCACACGTTGACCATGGCAAAACCACACTGGTCGACGAGCTGCTCAAACAGTCCGGCGCCTTCCGCGCAAACCAGGCTGTTGCCGAACGGGCGATGGACAGCAACGATCTGGAACGCGAACGCGGCATCACGATTTTGGCGAAAGCCACTTCGGTGGAATGGAATGACACGCGGATCAACATCGTTGACACTCCCGGTCACGCCGATTTCGGCGGCGAGGTGGAGCGCATCCTCTCTATGGTAGACGGCGTTGTACTGCTGGTAGACGCGGCTGAAGGCCCGATGCCCCAAACCAAATTCGTGACCTCCAAGGCGCTGGCCCTTGGTCTGCGTCCGATTGTGGTTCTGAACAAAGTCGACAAGCCCGATGCGGAACCGGATCGTGCGCTGGATGAATGTTTCGACCTTTTCGCCAACTTGGGCGCGGATGACGAACAGCTTGACTTCCCGTCCATGTATGCGTCTGGCCGCTCTGGCTGGGCTGATATGGAACTGGAAGGACCGCGTCAGGATCTCTCGGCGCTGTTCGATTTGATCGTGAAACACGTCCCTGCACCAAAACAGCTCGCCAAAAAAGACGAGCCGTTCAAAATGCTGGCCGTGACCCTTGGCGCCGACCCGTTCATCGGGCGCATCCTGACAGGTCGCGTTGAAAGCGGCACATTGAAAACCGGCGAGACCCTCAAAGCGCTGAGCCGCGACGGTACACTGGTAGAAAACTTCCGCGCGACAAAGATCCTCGCCTTCCGTGGTCTGGCACAACAGCCTATCGACATGGCCGAAGCCGGAGACATCGTAACCATCGCAGGTATGACGAACGCAACTGTTGCGGATACTTTGTGTCACCCGTCCGTGGACGAAGCCATCGAAGCCCAACCTATTGATCCACCCACGATTTCTGTAACTTTTGGCATTAATGACAGCCCTCTGGCCGGTCGCGATGGTAAAAAAGTGCAATCTCGTGTGATCCGTGACCGTCTGATGAAAGAAGCAGAAGTCAACGTAGCGATCAAAGTGACCGACACTCCGGGTGGTGAAGCCTTTGATGTTGCCGGTCGCGGCGAACTGCAAATGGGTGTGCTGATCGAAAACATGCGTCGCGAAGGGTTCGAACTGTCGATCTCCCGCCCGAAAGTTCTGTTTCAGGAAATCGACGGCGTACGCTGCGAGCCTATCGAAGAAGTCACCATTGATGTGGACGACGAATACTCCGGCGCTGTGATCGAAAAGCTAACGGGCGCCCGCAAAGGTGATCTGGCAGAGATGAAACAGACCGGTGGCGGCAAGACCCGCATTATCGCCCATGTTCCATCCCGTGGCCTGATCGGTTATCACGGCGAATTCCTGACAGATACCCGCGGCACAGGCGTTCTGAACCGCGTGTTCCACGAATGGGCACCGCACAAAGGCCCGATCCCGGGTCGTCGCGCTGGTGTTCTGATCTCTATGGAAAACGGTACCTCTGTGTCCTTCGCACTGTGGAAACTGGAAGACCGCGGCAAGTTCTTCATCGGTGCGCAGGAAGCGGTTTATACCGGCATGATCATCGGCGAACACTCCCGTGAGAACGATCTGGAAGTGAACCCTTTGAAAGGGAAACAGCTGACCAACGTACGTGCCTCCGGTACGGACGAAGCGGTGCGTCTGACCACGCCTGTCACCCTGTCCTTGGAGCAGGCGATCGCCTACATCGACACTGACGAATTGGTCGAAGTGACACCAAATGCCATCCGCCTGCGCAAGATCCATCTGGATCCGCACGAACGGAAACGCGCGGCGAAGTCCAAAGACAACTGATCCCTCCGGATACAGTTAAATCATTTCAGAGGCGGGGTTTCCCGCCTCTTTTTCGTTTGTGCCCAGTGTGTAAGGGGCAAGGAAGAACGGTATACAAAGGCATTCCAAAAATGCCTAAAATTTCAGCACATAGCAGTTGCCCTTTGTTCGACATTCTGCCCTTATGGCACATGTAACCTAACGTCACCAATCCGGTTACACCGAACCTGTCGCAATTAAATACAGAGGCGCACATGACACGCAAAGCCGAGCCGAGTTTCCGCGAATCCACCAACATCATGTTTAACCGCGCGGTGCGGTTGATGGATCTGCCACCGGGACTTGTCGAGAAGATTAAGGTTTGCAACGCCACTTACACCGTGCGTTTCGGCGTGCGTTTGCGCGGTGACATCCAGACTTTTACCGGCTACCGTTCAGTTCATTCCGAACATATGGAACCAGTCAAAGGTGGCATCCGCTTTGCCATGTCGGTCAATCAGGACGAGGTCGAAGCCCTCGCGGCACTGATGACCTATAAATGCGCGCTGGTGGATGCCCCGTTTGGCGGCTCCAAGGGTGGTTTGTGTATCGATCCGAAAGAATGGGACGAGGACGAGCTGGAACGCATCACCCGTCGCTTCGCCTATGAGCTGGCAAAGCGTGACTTGATCCACCCGTCCCAGAACGTCCCTGCCCCTGATATGGGCACGGGAGAGCGGGAGATGGCGTGGATCGCGGATCAATACGCCCGCATGAACACCACTGACATCAATGCGCGGGCCTGTGTGACCGGCAAACCGATCAGCGGCGGCGGCATTCAGGGCCGGACCGAGGCCACAGGGCGCGGCGTGCAATACGCCTTGCAGGAATTCTTCCGCCACCCTGAAGACATCAAAGCCGCCGGACTGGAAGGCTCTCTTGATGGGAAACGGATCATCGTTCAGGGGTTGGGCAACGTGGGTTATCACGCCGCCAAGTTCCTGTCCGAAGAAGATGGCGCCAAGATCACCGGCGTGCTGGAATTTGACGGCTGCATTACCAATGACAACGGCATCAACGTCGAAGACCTCAAACAGCACATGATGAAAACCGGATCGACCAAGGGGTACTCCGGCGGCGACTGGCACGAACCGGATGCACCGGTTATGGAGAAGGCTGCGGATATTCTGATCCCTGCTGCAATGGAGGGCGTGATTAACCTGTCCAACGCCAAGCGGATCAAAACCCCGCTTATCATCGAAGCAGCGAACGGGCCTGTGACCTCGGGTGCTGACAAGATCCTGCGGGACAAGGGCTGTGTGATCATTCCCGACATGTACGCCAACGCCGGTGGTGTGACGGTGTCCTATTTCGAATGGGTCAAGAACCTCAGCCATATCCGGTTCGGTCGGATGCAGCGCCGTCAGGAAGAAGACCGCCACCGCCTGCTTATCAATGAATTGGAATCCGTTACCGGCCACCAATTGTCCGAAACCTTCAAGCAGCGTTACCTTCATGGCGCTGGAGAGTTGGAACTGGTGCGCTCCGGTCTGGAAGACACCATGCGGGTGGCCTATCAAGCCATGCGTGAGGTTTGGCACGACCGTGCTGATGTCTCTGACCTGCGCACTGCTGCCTATCTGGTGTCCATTGGCAAGGTCGCCGGAAGCTACCGCGCCAAAGGACTTTAAGCGCCTGAAAACGAACCAAAAGGGGCTGCGCAATCACCTTGCGCAGCCCCTTTTCTTGGTTGTCCGTCTGATAAGACGGTATCTCAGGCCAGTTCCGGCCCAAGCACACGTTCCATTATCAACATCTCAATCGCTTCGGCCATTGCCTTGTTTTGCGCCGGATTGGTCGCTCCCCCAATTCCAAGCCGCTTGCCCAAGCGCCAATACAGGCCGGGCGCCCAGCCTTTGGGCTCAGGCTCTACCAGACGTACCAGAAACCCGTTGGACGGCTTGAACGCAAACACGCCGCGATCCACTTCGCGCATGTTGTAAAGCGCGCAAATCTGGTTGCCTTCATTGTCAAACAACCCCTGACGCGTCAGGTGAAGCGCGTTGGATGTAACGCGCAGGTTCCACTGGGCCTGCCAGATAAACAGTGCCCCGAGCAGCGGCATGATGATACGCAATGCAAAGACTTCCGGCGGCTTGTAAAACACCGCCAGTATCAGCACCAAACCGAGCGCCCCAAGCGAAAGCGCCCCGAACCATCGACGTCCGAGGGAAGGTTTCAGCGTTGCAATTACGTCTTCGTTTTCCATAGCCCATTTTACGCCGAAGCCTGCCCGCTGGCCAGCACGAAGTTGGGACTAAAACACACTGTCACGCCCGGTCGGGACCACTTCATAGCCCCGCTCTTCGGGTTCGTCATCGGCCATTTCAGGGGGGAAGCCGGGGGCGCGAATATCAAGCCCCGTGGCCTCTTCCAGACGTTTGATGATATTCGGGGACAGCTCTCGCATCCCGTAACGGGCGATCCCGTCGTCAAAGATCCGACCCAACAACGGCGAAATTTCCAGCGGCACATTATTGCGCTCTGCGATTTCCTGAAACAGGCCGATGTCCTTTTTTACAAGGTCCATCGTAAAGGATATATCCCGCGAACCGTTCAGGATCACCTGACTTTCGGTTTCATGAGAGAAGGAGTTACCGGAACTGATGCGGATCGCCTCAAACGTTGTGTTGAGATCCATTCCCGCCGCTTTGGCCGTGACCAGCGCTTCGGCATTGGCCACCAGATGCACTGTGGCCAGATAGTTTGTCAGCACCTTAAGCATTGATGCGGACCCAAGCGGCCCCGTGTGCAAAATGCGTCGCCCCATGATGGTCAGCACAGGCAGTACCGTTTCAAAGGTTTGACGATCACAGCCCGCGAAGATCGCAATATTGCCGGTGTCAGCGCGGTGACAGCCTCCAGAAACCGGACAGTCCGCCGCCGCGCCTCCGGCTTCAAGCACCAGAGCGCCCAAACGTTCGACTTCGGCCTGATCTGTGGTGGACATTTCCAACCAGATTTTACCCGGCGTCACATAGGGCAGCATCTCTGTCACGACCAAATTGCAGGCCGCAGGCGACGGCAGGCAGGTGATCACCACGTCACAATTCTGCATCATCTCGGCAGCCGAAGACACAGCACGCGCGCCCTTATCGACCATCGCCGCCACAAATTCGGGGTTGAGGTCCAGAACACTGAGGTCAACGCCATTGCGTAGCAGACTTCCTGCAAGTTTATGACCCACATTGCCCAGTCCGATAAATCCGATTTTCATATGCCCTGCCCTTTTCTAACCTAAAGTCTCAGTCAAACGCTTTAACAGGCGCAAAAAATGTACTTCCCCGACATTGCACGGCGCAAACAGACCATATCCCGGATTTCCCGACTTACGCAGGCTCTAACTGTTCGCCGGTTGCGAACACTGCATTCGTCCCTGCCATCTTGGCGAACACTGCGCCGGTACCTAGATTGGAGACAACACTCGATTAAAAAGGAGGCACCACCATGTCCATCCGTCCCGTAAAATCCACCAGTCAGGCCCAACCCACAATGGAGGGTGCTGGCGTGCACCTGCACCGCGCCTTCGGGTTTGCCGACCCGACAGAGCTTGATCCGTTTCTTCTGCTCGATGATTTCCGCAACGAGGACCCGTCGAAGTATGCCAACGGTTTCCCCTGGCACCCCCACCGCGGAATTGAAACGATCACCTATGTATTGTCGGGTGAGGTCGACCATGCAGACAGCCTTGGCAATCAGGGCAAATTGCGTGCCGGTGACGTGCAATGGATGACGTCAGGGCGCGGAATTTTGCATCAGGAAATGCCCAAGGGGAACGCTAGCGGTCAAATGCACGGCTTCCAACTTTGGGCCAACCTGCCGCGGGATCTTAAGATGACCGATCCACGCTATCAGGACGTTGAAGCCAAAGAGATTCCTCTGATTGAAGAGGATGACGGCACTCGTGTCAAAGTCATCGTCGGCAGTTTTTGGGGTCAAACCGGACCGGTTGACGGTATCGCCGCCGATCCGCAGTATCTCGACGTTTATGTGCCTGCCGGTGTGAAGAAGACCTTGCCCGTCGACACCTATCGCCGCGCATTTGCTTACGTGTTTGAAGGCGCGGGTGCCTTTGCGGGCGCATCAGATCCGACCGGCGTTCTGTTGGAAAAGGAAGTGATGGGCGAAGAGGTCAATATCCGCGATATGTCAGGGAACCGCACTTTGGTTCGCTTTGACACAGGCGACAGCATCACTGTGCAAGCCGGCGAAGAAGGGGTCCGCTTTTTGCTGATTTCAGGCAAACCTATTGAAGAGCCAGTGGCGTGGCACGGTCCAGTCGTCATGAATACGCAGGAAGAGCTGCAACAGGCCTTCAAAGAACTGCGCAACGGCACGTTTATCCGCCCCGCCCACTAACGCGGCACAGAAAATACAAAAGCCCTGTCACCCTAAGGTGGCGGGGATGATCCGTTTTGAACGGCCATCCACACTGATGGATCAGATAGCACCCAGCCATTTGAGAAGCGCATAGTAAACCACGCCAAACAGCATCAGGTTCATTACCAGAACGCCCAGCCAGTTGATCCGTTCGCGCGCCTTGTCCCGTGCAACATCCACCCGTCCCAACGCCTTACGCTGGTTGTGCACAATCGCATCAACCCGCTTGGCATCAATCTGCCCGCGACGACGGGGATGAGCTGTACGGCGGCGCGCTTCATCAAGGTAGGCAACATCCTCGGCCACACTGCGCGGCAAGCGTCGCCCGACACGGCGCAGTTTGTTCCTTAGCGATCCACGATGAATTCGGTAAGTGCCGGAAACCAGCGTGTCTATCTCGGCTTCCGCCGCATCAATTACATTATCACTCATTAAAATATCCCCCCAAAGGATAGGTTCACATTACAAGCCGTTCCGGCCCCGATCAATGAGTCGCTGGCGGTGGTTCGACCTAAACCGCTCTTTTACGAACTTCTCACGGGGATAACGTGCGACAGGGTTATTCGTTCCATGTTGCGCACCAGAAAACCGTCCATTTTGGGGTAAGAGCCAACGGGCCGGGAAGTTGTCTCGGCCCCTGCCCTTCGTCGCGCTGGAGGCTATTTCTTTTTAACAAATTCGGTCAGAATAACAATCCGCTGGCCTTCCACCCGACCTTCGATATGAGCCGGATTGTCCGGCACGATGGAAATTCCCCGCACCGCGGTGCCTCGCTTGGCGGTAAATCCAGCGCCTTTCACCGGTAGATCTTTGATCAGAACTACATTATCCCCCGTGACAAGCGGCACCCCGTTACTATCACGATGACCAGTCGCCTTCTGGATGCCTGCCTCGGCCCAAGCCAGCGTTTCCTCGTCTAGGTATAACATATCCATGAGGTCGCGCGCCCAGCTCTCCTCCTCCAACCGCGCAAGCATCCGGTAGGCGAGAACCTGCGTCGCGGGGTCTTCCGACCACATGGAAGACGACAGGCAACGCCAGTGGCTTGCATCCGGCGCAGCACTTTGTTGATCCGTGCAAACAGCGCAAAGATCGACGCTATAGGCCACACCATCACGAGGCACATCAAACGGCGTTACAGCTTGATCGGATTGACATAAGGCACAGAGCATCGGCAGGTTCTTTCATCTTGGGATAGCTTCGCCATAGCAAAGCCCGAAGGCGAGCAACAGCCCAATCGCCTCCACAGCAGGCCACACACCCCCTACCACAGGTTGATACTGCAAAATGTTGATAAAAATCACTTGCGAAGTCACGTGGCTGCGCCAATGATACCGCCCATTGAACACCGTATTTAGAGAGGGACTATTGCAATGTTACTTACTGACACCACAGATCTTGAAAGCTGGGCCGATTATATCAGCAGCCTAGTTGCCATTACCGGAAGCCCTGATTTGACCAAAGGTTTCGACTGGTCCAGCATCAGCAAAATGACTGTGGGAACCTATCTGGACCTGCTCGACACCGTCGAAACCGCGCTGGAGGCCTTTGATTGGTCCTTTTACGCCAGCCTTCTGCCTACAATTCGCACCCAGTTGTCCGCCGCCGGATTGGGCGCAAGCGAGATTGACGCGGCAATCGGGTTTCTGGAAGATTTCATCTCAGGTGATCTGTCTCTTATCACCGAAGGTTTCGACACAGTGCGCGAAGCCCTTGCAGGGTACGCCCCGGGCGACGACCTGATCGAAGCTCTGGCCGGTGGGCCAATCAGCGGCGGCATCCGGCTTGACGGGGATGGCGGCAAGGACGAATTTACCGGCACCGCTTCGGACGATTATCTGTCCGGCGCAGGTGGCAACGACAAGCTGCTTGGCCTTGGCGGAAAGGACGACCTGTTCGGCGGCGGTGGTAGCGATAAATTGCGCGGCGGTGCTGGCAAGGACAAGCTGGAGGGCGGCAATGGGAAAGACAACCTCCAAGGCGGTTCTGGCAACGACACGCTGAAAGGCGGCGGCGGGGCGGATGTGCTGAAAGGGGGCGGCGGCAAGGACAAGATCATTGGTGGCGCCGGAAACGACAAACTCTGGGGCAATCGGGGCGCCGATGACTTCATCTTCAAATCCGGTGATGACCGCGACGTTATCAAAGACTTTAACGTAGGTCAGGATGAAATTGATTTGGCCGGCGCTTCGGTGGATGACATCAGCTTCATCAAAAAGGGCGACGACGTGTTGTTGCGATACGACGACATCAAGGTACTGGTGGAAAACGTCACCCGCGCCGAGATGATGGACGACGACAACTTCATCTGACCCCCGCCTCACCTAAAATCACCACAACTTAACCACGATGGGGCCACGGGAAACCCGCGGCCCCTTACCTTTTCCAAACGGCTGGCGTAAGAGACGGAACCAAATGCCCGCTGACCGGTTAATCCGTCAGGGGACATTGTAACCAATAAAAACACGGTCAAAATGGCACAGGTCAAATCTCACGCGTTGAGCGAAGTCTTGGACGAACTTGAAAACTCGGCCACGGGCGACACCACTGCGGTCTCGGAAGTTATTGATGCCATGGGACGGCGCTCTTTTGCGTCTATCATGCTGATCTTCTCTCTGGTCTCTTCCTCTCCGGTCAGTGCCATTCCGGGCATGACGGCATTCGTTGGGACCGTGATTTTCTTCATCGTTATCCAGATGCTCGCAGGGCGAAACTCTCTTTGGTTGCCACAGTTTATCACCCGCCGCACCATATCCACCGAAAAGCTGCGCAAGGCGATCACATGGCTGCGCAAGCCCGTGCGCTCTGTGGAACGTTTCCTCAAGTCGCGGCTGACCTTCCTATTCCACCGCCCCTACATCTGGCTCCCATTGCTGCTGATTATGGCGCTGACGCTCTGCATGCCGTTTCTGGAATTCATTCCAGGTTCGGGCTCTATCGCATCGATAGTGATCGCTCTTTTCGCCGCTGGCCTGCTAACACGGGACGGGGCGCTGGTGATTGTATCCCTCGTCGCACTGCTCGCCGTTCCCCTCGCCATCTGGCAGATCGGGTTTTAGAGCGCCCGCAACGAAAAACGCCAGCCACACTGGATCATGCGACTGGCGTTTAGGTGTCTTGAGCGCGGATGCGTTACACCCTTAGCTGTCCATCTTCAATGCACTGATGAAGGCTTCCTGCGGGATATCTACCTTGCCGAACTGGCGCATCTTCTTCTTACCGGCCTTTTGCTTGTCCAGCAGTTTGCGCTTCCGGCTGACGTCACCGCCGTAACATTTCGCAGTCACGTCCTTGCGCAGCGCGGATAGGGTTTCGCGGGCAATAATGCGCCCGCCAATAGCGGCCTGAATCGGAATTTTGAACATATGCTGGGGGATCAGGTCCTTCAGCTTTTCAACCATCGCGCGGCCACGGGCCTCCGCACGGTCGGCGTGCACCATTGTGGACAGCGCGTCGACAGGCTCTTCGTTGACAAGGATTTGCATTTTGACCAGCTTGTCCTGCCGGTAGCCTTCCATCTGGTAATCAAAGCTGGCGTAGCCTTTGGTTACGGATTTCAGACGGTCGTAAAAGTCGAACACCACTTCGTTCAACGGCAGGTCATACACCACCATCGCCCGCGTGCCCGCATAGGTCAGGTCAAGCTGGATACCGCGCCGGTCCTGACAGAGTTTCAGCACATCGCCGAGGTATTCATCCGGCACAAGGATCGTCGCCTTGATACGGGGTTCCTCGATGTGGTCCACGTGGGTCAGATCTGGCATATCGGCGGGGTTGTGCAGCTCTTGCATGCTCCCATCGCGCATGTGGATGTGGTAGATGACGCTTGGCGCGGTTGTGATCAGCTCAATATCGTATTCCCGTTCCAGACGGTCGCGGATCACCTCTAGGTGCAGCAAGCCAAGGAAACCGCAACGGAATCCGAAGCCAAGCGCGGCAGAGGTTTCCATTTCGGTGCTGAAAGACGCATCGTTCAGGGACAGTTTGGAAATCGCCTCACGGAGGTCTTCAAACTCGGCGTTGTCCACGGGGAACAGGCCGCAGAACACCACAGGCTGGCTGGGTGCGAAACCGGGCAGCGGCGTTTCGCAGCCCTTCTTTTCACTGGTGATGGTATCCCCCACCTTGGTATCGCGCACCTGTTTGATGGAAGCCGTCATGAAGCCCATTTCACCAGGGCCAAGTACGTCGATATTGTCCATCTGCGGACGAAACACGCCAACGCGGTCCACCGGATAGACGGCATTGGTTGCCATCATGCGGATACGATCGCCTTTGCGCAGATGGCCGTCAATCACCCGCACCAGAACCACAACGCCGAGATAGGCATCATACCAGCTGTCCACCAGCATCGCCTTCAGCGGCGCATCCGCATTACCGGTCGGGGCGGGCAGACGCGTCACGATGGCTTCCAGCACATCGGGGATACCGATACCGGTTTTAGCAGACACCATAATCGCATCCGAAGCATCAATGCCGATCACATCTTCGATCTGCTCGCAAACCCGTTCAGGTTCAGACGCGGGAAGGTCGATTTTATTCAGGACAGGCACAATATCGTGGTCCGCATCAATCGCCTGATAGACGTTGGCCAATGTCTGGGCTTCAACGCCTTGGGTGCTGTCCACGACCAGCAAAGAGCCTTCAACCGCACGCATGGAGCGGGAGACCTCATAGGCAAAATCCACGTGGCCGGGGGTGTCGATCAGGTTGAGGACATAATCCTCCCCGTCGAGCGCACGATACTCGATCCGCACGGAGTTCGCCTTGATGGTGATACCCCGTTCCCGTTCGATATCCATCGCGTCGAGCATCTGCTCTTTCATGTCCCGATCGGCCACTGTGCCGGTGGATTGAATGAGCCGGTCCGCCAGCGTCGATTTGCCGTGGTCGATGTGGGCTACAATGGAAAAATTGCGGATTTTTGATAGGTCTGTCATGGCTCTGGATATGGATGGAAAGCGGCATTTGGTCAATGGGGATTGAGCGCGGGCACTGGGTTTTCGCCACATTTGCGGCGCTGTGGCGCGCGTCTGCCTGATCTGCCCCGATGGCGCTGGCGTTTTGATTGCGTCTTCGCCCGTTTTGTGGCAGAAAGCTCGGCAAAATCGGCGCATCCAGACGCCGGACAGAGGTAATTCAGAGGACACAATGAAAAAGACAATCGTAGCTACATTGACTGTTGCCCTGCTGACAGCATCAGCGCCGGCCTATGCTTCTAAAAAGATCGAACGGGCGTGTAAATCATCAGACCGCCCAGCCTCTGCCAGCCTATGTTCCTGCATCCAGCAAGTCGCTAATGTGAAACTTTCCAGTTCCGACCAACGCCTTGCCGCGAAATTCTTTAAAGATCCCGATCTGGCACAGGAAACCCGACAGTCTGACGACAAACGTAAGGAAAGCTTCTGGCTGCGCTACAAAGCCTTTGGCGCACTGGCCCATAAAACCTGCGGCTGATCATCTTTTAGGTATCGCACAAGCGTTAGGGCGCGCGGGTCTTCCCGTCAGCTCCCGACGCCGCGCCGCAAGGCGCTGACAGGGACAGCCGCACCAATCGCGGACCAACTGGCAGAGGCGCGGGCGATTTTTGTGTCGTCCCATGTCACAAAGCTCAGCACAAATCCTTCGCGGGTGACATCCTCTGCGGTGATGTTGAAGCGCAGGTTCTGCGCCCGTGACGCATCAATCCCCGATATGCCGATTGTAACATGAGGTGGACGCTGGAACGGAGCGGCAAACGCCACTTTAATTTTCACAGCGCGATCACCTTCTTCAGCCCACATCGGCTCATTACCATCGACGTGATTAAAAATCTCGCCGGTGGCAGTAATAATCTGCATGCCAACAAGTGGCGATGTGGTCTGTTGAGAAAATGCTTGCGCCAGTGTCCCTGTCCCGTCCATTTTTTATGCCCACGCCACCGTGCTTGTTCCACCTCCGCATATAGTGACTTAGATCAATTGCAACCAAAAAGTGTAAACCTATACTAAAGTACAGTCTGGCCAACTCAGGCGATCTTTTTAGGCTATTAGGAAAACAGTACTGCGTCTTCACAGAAGAACAAAGAAAATTGGCAGAGCGGGACGTTACTCGCCAACGACCCACTGCTGGCCAGAGAGCCGGATCGGAACAGGCGACAAGGCACAATTCAGTCCAAAACCGGCCACGCCCTGTCCTGTACGCGCATCAAAGACCGCGTCATGGTTGGTGCAAATCAGGCGTGTCCCATCCGCACCAAGCACATCGCCGCGGCTGTCTAACGGCAGAAACTGATGGGGGCACGCATTCACAAATGCGCGCGTGCCCCCACCGTCTTTGACAACAAGGACCGGAAACTCCCCCAGCGTAAGCGCCGTCACCCCCAGCCCCAGCGCGGTGTCGTCGCAAAGGGGGGTGCCGGACGCAGGCGCGTCGGGGAAATCTGTCCAGTCCAGTGTCATCGCTCCTTACTCGGCTGCTTCGATCACGCCGCGTTCGATCTGGTCGGCTTCGATGCTTTCGAACAGCGCTTTGAAGTTGCCTTCGCCAAAGCCGTCGTCGCCCTTACGCTGGATGAATTCAAAGAAGATCGGCCCGATCACGGTCTTGGAGAAGATTTGCAGGAGGATGCGGGTCTCACCGCCGTCTACAACACCTTCGCCGTCAATCAGAATGCCGTGCTTTTCCATCCGCTCAATCGGCTCTTCATGGCCGGCGACGCGCTTGGTGGACATTTTGTAATACATTGGTGGTGGCGGTGGCATGAACTCCAGTCCACGGTCGTTGATTTCATCCGTGGCAGTGTAGATATCCTTGGCCGCAACCGCGATGTGCTGGATGCCTTCGCCTTTGTATTCACGCAGGTATTCTTCGATCTGGGATTTGTCATCCGCACTTTCGTTGATCGGAATACGGATACGTCCGCAAGGCGATGTCAGCGCACGGGAGGTCAGGCCCGTTACTTTACCCGCAATATCGAAGAAGCGGATTTCGCGGAAGTTGAACGTGTCACGATAGAATTTATACCAGGTGTCCATGTTGCCGCGGATCACGTTATGGGTCAGGTGATCCAGATAGTAGAACCCAACGCCTTCAGGTTTTTCGGTGATGTGGAAATCATATTCCTCGGCATAGGCATTTTCGCCTTCGCCGTAGGTGTCCACGAAATACAGAAGCGAGCCGCCGATGCCGATCACAGCAGGCACATCGAGACATTTGTCGTCGCCAGTGTAGGATTCCGCACCCAGTTTCACCGCGTGATCGTGGGCATGCTGCGCATCTACAACGCGCCATGCCATCGACGGTGCGCAGGGACCGTGATCATCTACGAAACGCATCCCGAAAGAACCGGGCTCGGCGTTCAGCACATATGTGATATCGCCCTGCTGCCACAACTCGATCGCTTTGGTTTTGTGGGTCGCGGTGTGTTCGTACCCCATTTTGGTGAACAGCTTACGCAGTTCGTCAGGGTCGCGATGGGCAAATTCGACGAATTCAAAACCGTCTGTGCCTGCCGGGTTCATCTCGGAAATGGTGGATTTTGGTGCATCATGTGGAAACGGGCCCATGGAAAACCTCCGGTTGGTGTTGCAAGTTGTGCGCATCTTAAGAAACGCCTGATGCAATAGGTGCGCAAAATCACCCCCGTTTCGCAGAAACATTGACGTGATATAGCGAAAATTGTAGATTCAATGCAATTAACCTTCATCAAGAGCTAGAACGATGCTCGATTCCACCGACGAAAGGCTGTTGCGTGCGTTGCAGGACAACGCCACAGCCACAGCACAAGAGCTGTCCGAACGTCTGAACATGTCCGCCAGCCAGATCGGGCGACGGCGTCAACGGCTGGAGGCGGAAGGTTACATCACCGGTTATCACGCTTCACTTGATGCGGCGGCACTGGGGCTGTCGGTGCAGGCCTTTGTGCAGGTCTCCATGTCCGGCCACACCCCTGCCAATGCGCAGGTCTTTCAGAAACTGGCGCAGGACCGTCCGGAGGTTGTCAGCCTCTGGACCCTCACCGGAGAGGCGGATTACATGCTGCGGGTCTATTGCCCCTCGCTTGCGGCGCTAAATGCGCTGGTCCATGACGTGTTCCTACCCCATGAGGCCGTTGCCCGCGTGCAGACAAAGATTGTGATGGAGCAGCTGAAAAAGGACGCAGGCCTGCCTGTTTCGTCAGGGGCACAGCGGGTCAGATAGCAGTGCGCCGTGCCAGTACCGCCCGTTTGCGCGCCAGCCCAAGATGCACCGCAATACCGGCGCCAAAGGCGATCAGGGCGAAGGCGATCAGGCCGGAAAAGCCGAACAGCCCAATCATGACCAGAACCACCGGCGTACCGAGCGCATTGCCAAGGTTCCCCATCTGCGCCACCGCCCCTTGTGCGTGGGCGCGGGCCTCGGCGGTGGGGTTCAACGCCGGAACTGCGGAAAAGTTCGCCCCCTGAACAAAGCCAAGCGCGGCAAACATCAGCACTGCAAACAGCGGATTTCCCGCAGAAAGCGCAAAGCCGAGAGTGGCAAGCCCCGCGCAGGTAAACCCGAACACAACCACCAGAACCGGCGCGAACCAGCGTTGCAACAGCACGCCCAGCGTCATCGACACACAGATCCCTGCCAGCGGCATGATCCCGAGCACTGTCGCGCGGCTGTCGTCAGGCAGAAATGGCGGGATGACTGTCAGGATCGCCACAAAGGTCAGCGTGTAACACAGCCACGCCAACCCCGGCGCAGCGCGGGCCGGATCGGTGTATATTTCAATATGCTGGCGCAGAATGCCAAGGGATTTCACCGGCGCACCGGCGCTGTCTTTGGGCAAAACAGCCCAAAGCGCTGCTGCCATTCCAAACATCCACACCGCATGCACGTAGAACAGGCTCGACAAGCCGAAGGCCGCCACCAGCGGTGTGCCAAACCACGCTGTCAGGGCATAGGCCACACCAAAAAACGTGGACCACAGGCTCATCGCGAGGGGTTGGAAACGGGGCTGGGAGATCTGCGAAATCAGCGTCGGGGCCGCGACAACCACCACCAGATGGGACAGACCTTCGATCAGCCGCACCCCAAGCATCACCCCAAGGGGCGGCAAAGCCCCTTCAATCAAAGACGCCACCGCGCCAAGCACCATCCCCGCGATCAACAAGCGCCGCACCCCGAAGCGACCCACCAAAACGCCTGCTGTCAGACCGAAAACGATCCCCAAAAGGCTGATGCCCGACACCAGAAACCCCAGCAAAGGACCGGCACCGCTGTCCGCGTAATGGGCTGAAAGATCAGTAAAAATCAAAGAGAATTTGGCAAACTGCGTGGCCGCGCCCAATCCTGCGAACCACAGAAGGAAAACGGTTAGAACGGATTTTTGCGCGTCAGTCATGGCGCCGTTTCTGACGCCGCGACACGGGGAGCGCAAGCGGGAAACGCGCCCCCGCCTGCCCTGTTCTTACGACGTGCTGCGTTCAGGTTCCAAAGGCGCGGCGCTCTGGCAAGGTATTTTCAGCAGCCAGCACCAACGCCTGTGCAACCGCGTCCACTTCGGCTTCGCTCAGGCGTGCAGGCAGACGCACATCACAAGCCCGCATCAACATGGCACGGGTGGCAGGCAGTTCGCGCTGTTCTGGCAGGAACTCCCAGTTCCAGAAGGCCCGCGCATTGTCTTTGGACATGCCAAACAATTGCACCGTCACGCCAAGCTGCGCCGCTTCAGCCACAAAGGCCTGCGCCTGCGCATCCGTCACATCGCACAGGTTGAACTGGATGCTGTCGGGGGCACGTTCCTCACCGTTCAGCGCGTCTGGCACCTGCAACCAAGGGGTTTGGTTCAACGCCGCCGCCAGCCTGTCGTGATTGCGCCGTCCGTCTGCCACACGCCGCGGAATTTCAGCAATTTGCGGGCGGATGATCGCGGCCGAAAGATTGGACAGCCGCAGGTTATAAAGCGGCAGTTTGTTCTGCCAGCGGGCAAACTGATTGGTCAGATGCCCGTGTTTCTTCCAGTTGTGTTCATATGCGCCAGACATGATAACGGCGCGAGCCACCAGTTCGGCATCATCTGTGACAAGGATGCCGCCCTCGCCAGCGTTGATCAGCTTGTAGCTTTGGAAGGAAAAACACCCCACGCGCCCAATGGTCCCGATGTTCTGCCCCTTCCATGTGGTGCCAAGGGAATGAGCCGCATCCTCGACCACCGGAATATCCCGCGCATCACACAGCGCCATGATCCCGTCCATATCAGACGTATGGCCCCGCATATGGCTGACGATCACGGCAGAGATATTGTCGTCCAGACGCGACTCGAAATCTGTCAGATCAATGCGGTAATTCTGCCCGACTTCACACAGAACCGGCACACAATCCGCATGGATCACAGCAGACGGAACAGCCGCGAAGGTAAAGCCCGGTATCAGAACCCGCGCATCCCGAGGCAGGTCCAGTGCCTTAAGGCTAAGGAACAGCGCAGCAGAGCAACTTGACACTGCCAGCGCGTATTTCGTCCCCATCTCGGCGGCGAATTCCTGTTCCAGCAACGTCACAGGTGCGTCTTGCGCGGCGGTGTAGCGGAACAAATCGCCGCTTTGCAAAATCCGTTCGATTTCGGCTTTGGCAGCGGCGGGAATGGACTCGGCGTCATGCATATTGGGAAGGGTCATAGGTTCCGATTTCCTGAAGGTAACTTTCGGTTTAAATAAAGAAACTTTGTCACAAACCCAAGACGTTTGTTTGAAAACCAGCTGACATCTGCCGGAACTCGCAGGCAGAGACACACAAAACCGGCATACTGATGAACTATTAGCGGCTTTAACACTTGTCAGAACATGCAAACCGCATACCCTAGAAGAATACCCATAACCCACAGGAATTTTATGGAAAGTTTTCTCCTTCAGGCATCAATCTATCTGGCTGCAGCCGTCATCGCGGTGCCAGTGGCAAAACGGGCCGGACTTGGCTCTATTCTTGGCTATCTGGTCGCCGGTGTGCTGATCGGGCCGGTCTTCGGACTGGTGGGGAGCGAGACCAAAGACCTGCAACATTTCGCGGAATTTGGTGTGGTGATGATGCTGTTCATCGTCGGACTGGAACTGGAGCCCAAGGCCCTGTGGGATATGCGTCACCGGCTGATCGGGTTGGGCGGATTACAAGTCGTTCTGACCACCCTCGCGGTTAGCGCGGCCTTCTTTTCCTTCGGACAGCCTTGGCATATTTCGGTGGCGATCGGCCTGATATTTGCCCTGTCCTCCACCGCGATCGTTGTGCAGACGCTAAACGAAAAACGCCTGATGCAAACCCACGGCGGGCGCTCTGCTTTTTCTGTGCTGTTGACGCAAGATATTGCCGTGATCCCGATGCTGGCCCTGATCCCGCTGCTGGCAGTGGGGGACTTTAGCAATTTCGCCAGCCAAGGGGCCGAGGAACATTCTGATATGTCCCTCATCGCAGGACTTCCGGGTTGGGGAGTAACGCTGGTTACACTCGGCGCGGTCGGGGCGGTGATCCTGTTCGGGATTTATTGCACCCGCCCGATCTTTCACTTCATCGCAAAGGCCCGCCTGCCCGAGATCTTCACCGCCGTGGCACTGTTGCTGGTTGTGGGCATTGCTCTTCTGATGACGCTGGTAGGCCTGTCCCCCGCGCTCGGGACTTTCCTTGCGGGGGTTGTACTTGCCAACTCGGAATACCGGCACGAATTGGAAACGGATATCCAGCCCTTCAAAGGCCTGCTGCTGGGGCTGTTTTTTATTACTGTTGGGGCAGGCATCAACTTCGCAGTCCTCTGGGAGCACCTTGCCTATATACTCGGCATGACGCTGATTATGATGCTTATCAAAGGGCTGGTGCTTGCGGGGCTTAGCCTGTTGTTCAAACTGAAGGGGCGTGACCAGTGGCTTTTTATCCTTTCGCTTGCCCAAGCGGGGGAGTTCGGCTTTGTCATGCTCTCTACCACCGTGCAGACCAGCGTGATCCCCTATGCGCTGTCCCAACAGCTTTTGCTAATCATCGCCTTGTCGATGCTGCTGACGCCCCTGTTGTTCATTGTCTATGACCGCCTGTCCAGCCGCATGGCGGATGACACACAGCACCATGAAGAAGACACGATCGACGAAGAAGGCACGGTGATTATTGTGGGCATCGGGCGCTTTGGTCAGATCGTGAACCGGCTGGCGCTGGCGACAGGGATTAAGACCGTGGTGATCGACCACAAGATCGACCAGATCGACGCAATGCGGCGCTTTGGGGTGAAGGGGTATTTCGGGGATCCGACCCGCCCAGACATGATGCATGCCGCCGGTCTGATGAACGCGAAAATTCTGGTGGTTGCAGTGGATGACAAGGCGGCGGCTGTCAAACTGGTGGATCACGCCCGCAAGGAACGGCCCGATCTCTACATTATCGCCCGTGCCTATGACCGCGACCACGTTTACCATCTTTATCGCGCCGGTGCTGATGAAATCATCCGCGAGACCTTTGACAGCGCCATGCGCGCGGGCAAAAAGATGCTGCAGGGCATGGGCTGGCCAGAGTATGAAGCCGAGCGCGCGCACGACCAGTTCTTTGAAGCCGACCGCCACGCGCTGGCTGAACTTGCGGAACTTTGGGATCCAAACATCCCGAACGAAAAGAACGACAAATACGTTGCCCGTGCGCGGGAGGTAAATTCGGACCTCTACACCAGCTTTTTGTCAAACCTGACGAAGATTGTGGAAAACGACGAGGAGATCGAGTTCCCACCCACCAATGAATCCGCCGACCTGATCGCCCGCGCAGAAGACCCTGATACCTAGGTTGCGATGCGCGGACGGCCCGAGGCTACGGCGGTCAGCTCCGCCTCAACGAATACGTCCCGTCCGTCAATCACCGCGTTGCGCAGATCTGTTTCCACTTGAAGGCGAATGCCATGTGCGCCGGAGTCGCGCGCAGCTGACATCACGTCTTCGCGAAGGCGGTTTTCCAGCGTGGTGAGGGCCAGATCGAGATCGTTAAAATCCTTTGGTCCTTCGATGAAATGCACACGATAACGGCTTTCACCGATGCTGGTGATCAGACCGGATTTGCGCATAGAGATTTGCCCTACCACCGCGCCGATTGCATTGGCGACACCGGCGTGTTCGGGCAGGATCACAGGGGTCGAAAGCCGCTTTCCAACAGCGCCATAATAACTGTGCGCCGAAGCACCAAGCCCGATCACCGGCAGGTTCAGCCCCACGTTCAGCGCCACCAACCCGCGATGCTGTTGCGTGCCAAACCGCGTCAGCACATGGCGGGCCAACTGGTCCTCTGGCAAACCGAAATCCGCATCGTCCTCGGCGAAGGCTGTCTCTAGCAGCGTGTCGCAGGTCTGTTGGGTCAACTGGTCAATAATCCGTGTGGCAAGCGTGGAACCATCCGGCGCAATGCGCTGCCCTGCCCCGTTGCGCTGGCGCGAGAACAGCTCCAGCCCGAAATCGGCGGCGTCCTTGTTCCAGCTGTCCAGAATGCCGCTCACATGGGCCGCATCGGACGGGGTAATCGCGGCAATCATCACCAGCCCCCGCGCCACCAGCCGGTCCAGCGCCGAACCGTCAAGCCGGTTTGACAGCAGGCTGCCCAACTCCCACGCCTGCGAGCCGATCCGTTCCAACAGACGGGTTTCCCGCGCGTCCAGTCCCGCAGGCACCTGCCCTGACAGGCGCACCGGAACCACGAAGCGACCATCGTATTCGCCAACGCGGTCCTTGCTGCATTGGCGCTCCAGCGCGGCTGGTATCACATCTGGATATTGCAACGCCGCCAGAGACAGCGGCAGCACGCGGCGCGGGCCAAGCCGCAAGCCGCCCGACAGTCCGTCCCGCTGCAAATGCACCTCGCTGTCCCCGCCAAGTCCTGTGGTGCGCATGGCAACGGCCTCGACCATAGTGCGCAAACCGCCCACCCTTGCCCCGTGCGGATCAATCATCGGACGCCCGTCCCGCAGGACTGCTACATCTGTGGTGGTGCCGCCGATGTCACTGACCAGCGCATCGGATTCTCCGGTCAACCAGCGCGCGCCAACGATGCTCGCCGCCGGACCGGACAGGATGGTTTCAATCGGCCGCTCCCGCGCCATATCTGCCGAGATCAACGCACCGTCGCCCCGCACCACCATCATCGGTGCTGTCACTCCGATCCGGTGCAGATAGTCCTGCGTGGCCCCGATCAGATGGTCGATCATCCCGATCAGCCGGGCGTTCAACACAGCCGTCATCGCCCGCTTTGGCCCGCCCAGTTTGGCCGAAAGTTCATGGGAACAGGTCACAGGCAGACCGGTGCGCGCGCGGATCAAATCCCGCGCGGCGATTTCATGGGCAGGATTGCGGGTGGCAAACTGGCTGGCAATGGCAAAGCCTGTGACCGCCCCATCCAGCCCGTCCAGCGCCTGTTGCAATGCGTCTGCATCAAAGGCGGCGGCTTCGCTGCCTGAATGACTGTGCCCGCCGCTGACACGGATCACCGGATCACCGCGCAGCGCATCTTCCAGCCCCTGACGGGCGATGTCTTTTTCATCAAACCCGATAAACACCAGCGCGACCCGTGCGCCCTGTCCTTCGACCAGTGCGTTTGTGGCCAGCGTAGTGGACAGGGACGACAGCGCAATCTGGTCCGGTGCAACTGAGGCCGCATCCAGAACCGCCTGCACCGCCTTGCCCACGCCCTCGGACAGGTCGTGACGGGTGGTCAGGGATTTGGCAGAGGCGATCACCTCGTCCTCACCACGGATCAGAACCGCGTCTGTATAGGTCCCGCCTGTGTCTACTCCGAGAAGAAGTGCCATCCTGTCCGCCTTTGTTATTCTGCCAAGGGTTCTAGCCCGAAGTTACCGCCGCGTCAGGACAAAAAGCGACGCGGCTTGCAGGTTTGCGGCACCGTAACGCGGCCTACGCCACGTCACAGGCAGCGGGGCTTCTCTGGGGGCGGAATTTGTCGCAAACTGTGCAAAATTCCATAGGAGAACCGCCATGTACGAGCGTTTGGAAATTACCATCAAGGATCACGTGGCCGAGGTCATGCTGAACCGGCCCGAGAAGAAAAACGCGTTGGATACGCAGTTTTTCGATGAACTCGCCGCCGCGGGAGAGGAGTTGCAAGGCAACGCGGATGTGCGAGCGGTGGTGCTTTATGGGGCGGGCGGGTGTTTTTGCGCCGGTATCGACACCAGCGCGCTGATGGAGTTTTCCGCGAACATCAACGAAATCCGCGAAATGCTGGCCACACCGCCGGAGCACGGACGCGGCAACCGTTTCCAGCGCCCGACGGTGGCGTGGCAGGAACTGAAAGTGCCGGTGATCGCGGCTGTTGAAGGGGTCGCTTTTGGCGGTGGCATCCAACTGGCACTGGCTGCGGATTTCCGCTTTATGGCGCCGGATGCGAAAATGTCGATCATGGAGGCAAAGTGGGGGATTATTCCGGATATGGGCATCACCCAGTCCCTGCCTCAGTTGATGCGGGCGGATCAGGCGAAAGAACTGATTATGACGGGGCGCGTGTTCGGGGCGGATGAGGCATTATCGCTGGGTCTGGCGACGTGGCTGGCGGATGATCCATTAGAACAGGCGCGTGCGATGGCGGCAGATTTGGCGGCACGCTCCCCCGAGGCGGTGCAGGGCAGCAAGGCGCTGGTGGATCAGGTCTGGTCTGCAGGACGTGAAGGTCTGGCGCTGGAAGGGGCGTTGCAGGCAAAAATCATCGGCTATCCGAACCAGATGGAAACCGTGATGGCGCAGATGCAAAAGCGCGCGCCCGTCTACAAATAACAACCGTGCGCGGATCAGGGGGCGAGACGGTCCCCTGATCACCCTGCATATATGAAGCGTCTTACAAGACGCGTCTTATATCACGCGTCATATATGAAGCTTCATATATGACGCTTCAAAATTGCAGGGTCATCACCACGCAAAAGCACAGTCCCCGCCCCACCGCATTAATCAAACAGCTTGCGCAGCGCGTTGCCAACCTCGTCTTCCAGCTTCTCCTTAGCCTGCTCTTCCAGCGATTTGGCTGCATCGTCCTCAGCGTTACGCCGTTCCAGCTCCTTGCGCAGCTTTGCCTTTAACGCGGCCTCGGGATCTTTCAGCTTTTCCTTCACTTCCTTCAGCTTTTCCTGCGCCCGCTGAACATCGGCGTTGTCCTTCAGCTTGCCGTCAAGCAACAGGTTCAACAGCTTGTCCAGATCGGGACGGAACTTCAGGTTCTGCCAGGGCCCTGTTATCATCACCGGAACCGAGAACTCCGCGCCTTCAGACAGTCGTGTCGGCGTCACCACATAATTCATCGCTTGCCCGCCAATATCGACCGAGCCTTTCCCCGCAGCACGAAACAGCGGGCTGACCAGCGACAGATCCACATTCTGCAAAACGCCTTTTTCCATCGAGAACGTGCCATCCAGACTGGTGAACTCCGTCGCGCCTTCAAACCCGCCGAAGGCCGATTTGAGGTTGCGCATCATCGCCGCCAAATCGATGCCCCGTATCGCACCGTTGCCAAATTTGACGGACCCGTTGCCCGACAGCGATGTCATGATCTCATGCACACTGCCCCCTTGCGCGCGCAGCGACAGTTTTGTCGTGCCGGTCCCGCGCAGCCGATCCATATCCAGCAGTTGCGACAAAAGCGGTTCCAGTTCCACATCCCGCGCGATTACATCTGTTTCAAATGCAACCGAGGAACCGCCGCGCAGGGTAACACTGCCCGTTATAGCTCCCTGAAATATCCGCACGTCTCGCAAATCAAGCGCAAGCAGCCCATCGCGCAACCGCGCGTTTATCAGGGTTTTCCCCAACTGACTGACCCCGAGATCAACGCTGGTTGCACTCAGCGCTACATCCGCGTCAATCGCATCCAACCCTTGAAGGCGGATCGGCTCCTTCGACCAGCCCGAGCCCGCGCTGGCATCGGTGCCTGCACCGTCTGCCCCAACAGAGGCGTTGTCCGCGATATAGTCCGACAGATCCAGCTTGCCCGCATTCAGCGTGGCTTCCACATAGGGGGGATCTTGGGGACGGAAGGCGATTTCACCGGAAACAACATTCTGGTCCAGCGTGATCTCGACGTTCTTCAAACGCGCCTTACCAGAGGCCGCAATCCGCAGATTTCCGTCCAGTTTGGCGGTTTGGAAGGTTCCTTTCGGCGTGCCGGTTTCAATCCCCGCCAGACGCAAAGTGCCGCGCAGGTCCGAAAAACGCGCCAGCATCTGTCCTGACAACAGGTTCGGTCTTGCCTGCCCTGCCCGTCCTTTGAAATCCACATCGCCCATACCTTGCAATGACACGAAGCTCTCCACCTCAAACTCCGGCGTCTCAAGCCAGCTGTCATCGCCCGTCACGCTCAACCGGCCTGTCATCGGAGTTTTACCGTACACCCCCTTCAGGCTGGCTTGCGTGAACACGCCAGCGCTCGACAGCAACAGCTTACCCTCAAGCGCCAGATCGGACAGCGCCACCAGCTGATCCGGCGCATCCAGACCAAAGCGGACAGCCGTGCCCGCCGGATCACTGACATTGGCAGAAAGCGCTGCATCCACCGTCGGAAATCCGTCGCCAAGACCCGCGTTTCCATCAAACCCGAGCGTGTCGCCGCCCAGTTTCAGCGAACCCGAAACCGTCGAGATACCGTTATCCAGCAAGGCAGGCCAATCCCCGAGCACCGCCTGCACAGCGCCCTCAAAGCCGTTTAGATCACCCGAAAGTTCAATCTGCGCCGTGGTCGTTCCTTTGGGCAAAGACACAGTGCCGTTGATCCCGCTGAGCGCATGACTGCTCCCAGTGCTGTGGTCGCGGAAATGAACGTCACCGTCCACGATCCGCCCCAACTCCAACGAAGGTTGCGCGCTGGCCGATTGCTCTTGCGGGGTGCCAGCGGTTTCCTCCGTCAAGGCACCTGTCAGTTCCCAGTTAGCACGGCCCGTTTCATCCCGTTCCAGATACACAACAGGGGAAAGAAGCTCGAAGGTTTCCACCTCCACACTGCCCCCAATCAGCGCTGACAGGTTCACCCCCACGGTGGCCCCCTTGGCTGCAATCATCAGCGGCTCGCTCGCCCAGTCAGCATTTGAGACTGTGATCGCGCCTGTCTTCACGCCAAGGGTCGGGAACAGCGTCGGGCTGAAATCACCCGACAGGGTCAGCTTCCGCCCTGTCTGGCGTTCCAACTGGTCAGAGGCCAGCTGTCCGATCCTGTCTGTGGGCAACAGGAACAACAGCCCCACTGCAACGATAACACATGCGACCAGCGCCACAGCAATCCGGAACAACCAACGCATCACAACCCCCGTAAAGTCTTAATCAATATGGCGCTTGTTTAGCAGCCTTGGCAAGGTGCAGACACTGCGTTCTGACACCATTTGCATCCAGCACGACAGATGCACAAGAAACGGGTCGCGTCCATGGGGTAACTGCGCCATAGAAACACTATGAAACAGATTGCACATCGTATGACCCTGCTGGAATGGTCCCTTCTGACGGGACTCTCGCTCGTTTGGGGCGGCTCTTTCTTCTTCGCGGCCGTCGCCATAGCCGAGCTTCCGGCCATGACCATCGCCTTCATCCGCGTCTGCGGCGGTGCCGTGATCCTTCTGCTGGCCCTGCGATTGCTTGGGATCAGGTTGCCTCGCAGCAGGACAGTCTGGCTCGCCTTTCTTGGCATGGGGCTGATGAACAACGCCATCCCCTTCAGCCTGATCTTCTGGGCGCAGACTGAGCTGGCCAGCGGTGTCGCCTCTATTCTGAACGCGATGACGCCGATATTCACCGTGATTGCAGCCCATTTTCTGACCGATGATGAACACCTGTCTGGCGGGCGGATCATTGGTGTCCTGTTTGGCTTTTCAGGGGTGTTCATCCTGATGGGGGGTAGTCGTGGCGAAGGGGGGGCGATCCTGCCCCAAATCGCAGTGCTTGGCGCGGGTGTGTCTTATGCGTTGGCATCGATCTTTGGCAAACGGTTCGGTCGGCTTGGCGTGCCGCCCATGGCCACGGCCACGGGACAGGTTTGCGCCTCAAGCCTGGTGTTATTGCCTGTGGTGCTGGTCGTGGATCAACCTTGGACCTATGGTTGGCCCTCTGGCGGCGTGATATGGGCTTTGGCCGGACTTGTGGTGCTCTCAACCGCGGTGGGGTATTTCCTTTACTTCCGAATCCTTTCCACCGCGGGGGCAACCAACCTTGCGCTTGTCACCTTCCTGATCCCGCCAAGCGCGATTCTGCTGGGTGTGCTGGTGCTGAACGAATCCCTTGGGTGGAATCACATTGCAGGAATGGCGGTCATCGGGGCCGGACTGGCCGCGATTGACGGTCGGGTCTTCACAGTGTCCGAGCGGTTCAGAAGGCGACCAGCGCCTTAAAAATCCACCTCGACATCGGGAAGTTTAAGCTCTGCCACCAGATCGCGGACTTCCTGACGGGCGGCCACGTTTGAGATATTCAGCGAACCGCCGCCCACATCTTTGATATCAAGCAGCGTCAGCCCGTGGGGGAACAATTCACGGAACACAACACGGTCCGAGAAGCCCGGTGCCAAGCGAAACCCGATGCGGCGCGACAAATCCTTCAGCGCTGCGCCCACTTTGCGTTTGTTGTGCATATTCTGTGCGCCGACACGGTTGCGGGTGACAATCCAGTCAATCGGCTTCGCGCCGGTTTCTGCACGGGCCTTGCGCGCCTCCCATACCATTTCGGAATAAACACTCGGGCCGGTAACGGCGTTAGTTTCAGGATCAATCCGCGCCAGCAGATCAAAATCAATGAAACTGTCATTCATCGGCGTGACCAGCGTATCTGCCATCGCATGGGCCAGTTCCGCCAGTGCGGAATGGGAGCCTGCGCAATCCACCACGATAAAATCGTTGTCTTCATCGAGCAGAAGAATCGCCTTCTGGAATGCTACCAGGTTGGCTTCATCGCCAGGTTCCAACCCCAGTTCCTCAGCCGTTTTCATTTCGCCCAGTTGCGGCAATGGCAACGGAATTTCGTTCTTCTTCACATAATCGCGGCGGTTTTCCACGTAATGTCCAAGAGTGCGCTGGCGTAGGTCCAGATCGACAACCCCGACTTTAAAGCCACTGCGCAACAAGGCAGTTAGAACATGCATGGCTGTGGTCGATTTGCCAGAGCCGCCTTTTTCGTTTCCGAAGACGATGATATACGCCATTGGTGTCCCCTGCCCTGATTATTGTAGAGAGTAATGTTGTGTGGGCTTGGAGCGCACTATGGAGCATGGATTATTCGAATACAATATTGTTTCCAATACGGTAACACAGGTCTGTTGCCGAAATGCTCTGCCGGCAACACCTCCAACCAGCCGTCAACCAATCAGCGGAATCAAAAACGCCGCCCCAAGCGGAGCGGCGTTTTCGAAAATAGAACCGGAATGGATTAGAAGCCCAAACCTTCGTATTTCTTTTTGAACTTGGATACGCGACCGCCAGCATCCATCAGTTTCTGGTTTCCGCCTGTCCATGCAGGGTGTACGGACGGATCAATATCCAGAACCAGTGTGGACCCTTCTTCACCATAGGTGGAACGGGTTTTGTATGTTGTGCCGTCGGTCAGTTTGACCTCGATCATGTGGTATTCGGGGTGCAGGTCTTTTTTCATATCTAAGCTCCAGAGTGCAGGACTGATCCGATTGCGGCCACCAATCAGGCTTGGCCAGAGGCGCCGGTAAACGGTCGCCCTGCGTGAATTACAGAAATCGGCGTATAGACCAGAAAACCCAATCCGGCAAGCGGTTATCTCACCCCGTTTAGGGAACGGGCCGTGACGGTTTATCCATCCGCTGTTCCACGCATCCGCGACATGCGCAAAGCCCGCAGATCTTCGGTGGAGTGAGGGCGCTCTAACACGCGGGAAATCTCAAAATCCTTCTCCTCCTGTGATTTGTCCCGATGGGCGATAAAACACAGCGTCGCGCCTGCGCACCACAGGCTGATGAACCAGACGAAACCGGCAATCGGGAACAGGACCAGCACCGCGATCATCAGATAAGACGTCAGCGTGCTTGGCGCTGTCAGCTCTTCCACAGTGGTGACCTGCATCAGCGACAGCCCGTCAAACACCGGCATGGTCAGCAGGACAAATCCGTAGACCAGCACCATTCCGGTGATGATCGTACCAGCCACCAGCATCAGCAGGAACATACGCAGCGCCCCTGCCCCGAACCCCCAGAAAATCTCGTAGTTGCGGGCCTTAGGACTGCAAGCCGCCGCATTCGCCGCCATTGGCACCGCCAGCGAGGCATAGGCAATCTGCGACAGGATTTGTGTGACAGTGGTATAGGCATAAACCGACGGGCGCGACAGGGTGCTGTAAAGCTCGGCTAAAGCATCGGGATCGCCAGTGGTCACGGCATCAACCGCCATGTCAAAGTCGAATATCCCCATTTGCGAAGCGATATAAAACGCCCCAAGGGAAAGACCGCCCATCAGAGCGTTAAAGATTGCGAAAAACCTAAAGAATTTGAACGATCGCAGGAACAGCTTGCCCAGATCGGTGGGAGTGACCTCATCCGCAACGATCAGGCCAGAGCGCACGTTGACGAACAGCATAAACACCATCAGCGTACCTGCGCCAAACCCCAGAAGGATCAGGAAGATAATCGGACTTTCGGCGAAAAAGCTGAACACCGCATAAAGGATCGCCGCCAGCAGCGCCCAGCAGGGCAAGGCCCGCCAGAAGATCGACAGGGACAGTGCAAAGGTGCGCATAAGAAAGGAAAGCATACCGTTTATCCAAAAATACCGAAACTACCTGTCCTAAGTGGCACAGGAATATGGCGGGATTTTGGACACATCGGCGCGACTTTGGGGAAATCTGTAGCAGGTCGAACACCAACCGGATTTCAGTGCCTGAAAACGAAAAGAGCGGCCACAAGGGCCGCTCTGATACTCGGGTAAAAGCGGTTTTACGCTTTTGCACCACCCAGCGGGCGGTAGTTTGTTTTTTCCGCGATACGTGCGGATTTACCGCGACGGGCGCGCAGGTAGTAAAGTTTCGCGCGACGCACACGGCCACGACGGACAACTGTGATGCTGTCGATGTTGGTGGAGTGCAGCGGGAACACACGTTCTACGCCTTCACCGAAAGAGATTTTGCGCACTGTGAAAGCAGCAGCGATACCGGAACCGCCTTTGCGTGCGATGCAGACACCTTCGTAGTTCTGTACACGGGAGCGTGTGCCCTCGGTCACTTTGTAGCCTACGCGAATGGTGTCACCTGCTTTGAAGTCAGGGATGTCTTTGCCGAGCTCGGCAATTTGTTCAGCTTCGAGCTGTTCGATGATGTTCATCGTAATGATCCTTTATGCCCGCCATTGTCTGGCGAAGTTTGATGCCGGTCCCATTGCTCTTGGTCTTCGTCCGGGTCCACCGCAGTGCCCGCCAGAGATAGGAGTGACGTTCCTTATTTGTATGGTCCTTACCGATTTTTGTAAGCGGCGGTCCGGCTTGTGGGAAGAACCACAAGGGGCAACGCGACTCAAAACGGGGCAGAGCACGGGGTCGTATAGGGCGCTTGGGGCAATGATGCAAGGGTTTTGCGGGGCTGCGCGGGTTCGGGATTTGAGTATTTTTGGAACATTGAAACCACACTGTGGTAAGGCTGTGATCCGGGCGGGCTAGTCCTTTCCCGAGGTATACTCTGCCCACATGTCGGGGCGGCGCTCTTTCGTGATCTGTTCGGACTGTTCGCGGCGCCATTTTTCCACATTTCCGTGGTGGCCCGATGTCAGAACTGCGGGTATGCCGCGCCCTTTCCATTCTGCCGGACGGGTGTACTGGGGATGTTCGAGCAGGCCATTGGAATGGCTTTCTTCTTCGGTGGAGGCCGCATTGCCGAGCACTTCGGGCAACAAGCGCACAGTGGCGTCTATCAGGGCCTGCGCAGCGATTTCACCGCCGGTCAGTACAAAATCCCCGAGCGAGACCTCTTGCACGTTGTATTCCTCCAGCACCCGTTCATCGACGCCTTCAAAGCGACCACACAGAAGGGTCATACCTTCGGCCTTAGAGAACTGCTGCGCCATCGCCTGAGTAAAGGGTTTGCCGCGCGGCGAAAGATAGATGACAGGCCAGCGGCTCTGATCCATCGGCGTTCCGGGGCGTGCTGCATCAAAGGCCTGCCCGACCACATCCGCCTTAAGAACCATACCCGCTCCGCCCCCTGCGGGGGTATCATCTACGTCTTTGTGCTTGCCGGTACCAAACTGTCGCAGGTCAATCGGCTCAAGCGCCCATTTGCCTTCTTGCAAGGCTTTTCCGGTCAAGGACTGACCCAGAACCCCGGGAAAGGCATCGGGGAACAGGGTGATCACTTTGGCCCGCCAAGCCCCTGCGATATCGGGCGTGTCAGACATCAACTCGCGCGGTTTGAGAGAGGGACGCACCGCCAGACGCCCGTGGGAACGGGTCAGGCTGCGTGTTTTCATCCCGTGGGACAGGGGCTTTTTTTCATCGGACATGGGGGCGGATTAATCCGTTCTTGCGCTTTTGTCTATTGGCTCTGCGCGCCGTACGATAGATAGGCCTGCAGGGCGGCGGCCAGATTGGCAGTTTGTGCCGCCGTTGCACCGCTGCCTAACAGACGCTTGCCCAGTTCTACCCCGTAGAAAAAACGCATCACCGGACCGCGATCAAATGGCGTCAGGTAAGAAAAGCCGTCCAGCAAGGCGTCCCGTTCTGCCACCGGCACCCAGTTGCCGTCCGGTTGCCGCTCGCTTTGGGCTTGTGCCAGAAACCGTGCAAGATCCTTTGTAACGGCAAGCACGTGACTGTTTTCGATGTCGATGCCGATCAGGTCGCTGCCCTTAGAAATCAAATTCAACGCCGCGAAATCCCCATGGGTGCGCGCCATTTGCACAGGCTTGCCCGTCAGGTCAGGGGCCTGTGCCCGCAACTGCGCCTTTAGCTGGCCGATCAGCGGCGCAAAGGGGCTTTCGGGCGGCGCGTTCAGGCGTTTGATCCACTTCCAAGGCCCAAAACCTGCCGCACTGCGTCTGTCGCTGGTGTAAAGGTCAAGCCACTGACCAGCCTGACGCAGTTTTTGCAACCGTGTCGCCGGATCAGCCTGTGCCAAAACTTTATCGAGCCGCGCTCCACCTTGAAAGCTGCGCAGGGTCAGCGGGGCATCCGGTATAAACAGCTTGGGGGCGCACACCCGCAGCGGCCCCTGCCCCATATGTTTGTGACGGGAGGTTAGCTCCGCATGTACCCGCGCAGCCCGTTCGATCCCATCCAAGCCGGTGAAATGTTTGACGACGACGGGTTCGTCGTTCAATCGCGCAGAAAACACCGCACGGTCCTCTGCAAGGCGCAGGCAATCGTCTAAAACCAGACTGCTTAGGGCCGGAATACTCTGCACCACTGCGTCAAATTCGGCGAAAGCTGCCGACTCCCGCGCATATTTTTGCATCCGGCGGGTCAGAGCATCCGATAAAGCGGGGTCAGCCGCCATCTATGGCGCCTTCGGGGGGATCAACCACGATCCGGCCCGAGGTCATATCCACAGTTGGTACAATTTCGTGGGTGAAAGGCAGCAAGGCATCGCCCCCTGTCGCAAGGCGCACCTCAAGGATGTCCCCTGCACCGTGGTCGTGCACAGCACGGACCTTGCCGAGCGTTTCACCACCAGTATCCACAACAACCATGCCAATCAGGTCTGAATAGTAATATTCGTCATCGGGCAGAGTGGGCAGCGCACTGCGCGGCACGAACAGGCGGACACCACGCAGGGCGTCCGCTTCATCCTTGAAACGCACACCCTTGATCCGCGCCGCAAAGCCGCCTTTGACCGGACGGGTCACGGTAAGCTCATAGTTCTGGCTACCGTCCTCAGAGCTGAGCGGGCCGTAACTGCCCACGTCCTCGGGTTGGGCGCAGAAAGACTTGATCCGCACTTCGCCCTTAACCCCGAAAGCCCCCATAATCGCCGCTACGCAGATGGTATCGTTTTTTGCCAAGTTCCGGCCCCAATTTATCCGTCAGTTCAACCATGCTGGCCAACACAACCCGCATGCACCTGTCCCAAGTACCCCGCCGCCGCGCCAATGAAAAGATGTTCCGCGTGTTCCCTTAACCACCAACGGCAAGAATTATAGCACAAAGGTCAAGAACTCTGCGCAAAATTGCCAGACATTGCCAAATATTGCCCTTCAGCAGTTGTGCAATATATTGACTAAGCGATGCAGTTCTGATGCTCTTTTCAGGCTGCTCAAGCTGAATATTAAACATCAAATAAATATCAACGTGCGATCGTTGTCGCAACTTACCAACCGGAGCGAATAACCCGTTTTGACAATACAGACTTCAAATCATGACTTCCAAGATGACATCGACGAAATCGGGCGGAGTGCGATCGTTCCGAATCTTCTGGAAACGATTACACTGGTAACGGGCATGGGGTTTGCGGCGGTTGCACGGGTGACAGATACCCGCTGGGTGACATGCAAGACGGTAGACAAGATTGCCTTTGGACTGACGCCCGGAGACGAGTTGGATGTAGAGACTACGCTTTGCCATGAGGTTCGCATGGCAGATGCTGAAATCGTGATTGAAGACGTTCAGAACGATGCTTTGTACTGCCATCATCACACACCGGAGATTTACAATATACAAAGCTACATCTCGGTCCCGATCCACAAAAAGGACGGGTCGTTCTTTGGCACCCTTTGCGCCATTGACCCCGCCCCCCATAAGATAAAAGACGAACAGGTGCTGGGCATGTTCCGCCTGTTTGCAAGGATGATCGGGGACAGTCTGGAAACCGCGGCACGTCTCCAAGACAGCGAAAATGAAGTTGCGCAGGAGCGTCAGATTTCGGAACTTCAACAGCAGTTTATCGCGATCCTCGCCCATGACCTGCGCAACCCCGTCGGCGCGCTAGAGGCCGGACTCCGCACGCTCGGGCGCAAACAGATGGATGCACAGAGCGAACATGTCGTGGCGCTGATGAAAACCTCGCTTAAACGCATGGGCAATCTGATTGAGAACCTGATGGACCGCGCACGGCAACGGCAGGATGGCGGCATCATCATCGAACGCGATGCAGACGGCCCCCTAAAACCGGTGATCCAGCAGATCGTAGCAGAAATAGAGTCGGTCTCTCCGGCCCACCAAATCGAATGCGAGATTGACCTGCCAGAGAACGTGGACTGTGATCGCGAGCGTATCGCGCAAATGTTGTCCAATCTGTTGGGGAATGCGATCACGCACGGTTCGCAAGGCAAGATCATTCAGGTCAGCGCCAAAACTGAAAACAATGAATTTACTCTGTCAGTCAAAAACGAAGGCGATCCCATCCCCAAAGACCAGATCGCGACCCTTTTCTTGCCGTTCCACCAAGGGGGAAGCAGCAGCAAACGCACCGGCCTCGGGCTGGGGCTGAGCATTGCTTCTGGTATCGCTGAAGCCCACGGCGGCACGCTTGAAGTCCACTCTGACAATGATGGCACTACCTTCACATTCCGCATGCCCCAACCCTAAGGGCGCTTGCACGGCCCCAATTAAAGAAAAAGGTGACAGCCTATCCGCGCGGTGCTACATCTTTTTCATTAACCTAGAGGTGCTGCATGAATTGCTGGAAAATCAAGAAGGCCGGGAAGACCCTATAGCCCCTTGATGCGGGCGTTTTTCCGTCTGCCCTCAATCAGCCACGTTGTTGCCTTGGCCCCAGCGGCCATATCCTGACATTCCCTGTCTATATCTGCCCGTGGCGCAATTCTCTTTGTCCGTTGGAATACTATTATGTACCGTCTTTTTGAATCTATCGTCGATCCTTTTGCCAAACGGGATCTCGGCACCCCGCCCCGCAATATCTGGGCCTTCATCCGAAGTGAACTCCGCCCCTTCAAAAGGCTTTTGCCGTGGTTGCTGATCGGTGGTCTTGTGGTTGCCCTGCTGGAAACATGGCTGATCAGCTATAGCGGGCAGATCATCGACTATGTGAACCAGTCCGATGGCGATGCCCTTTGGGGGCGCCATGGACTGGAACTGCTAGCTGTGGCGGCGCTGTTGCTGTTTGGACGACCGCTCGCCTTTTTTCTAAATGGTTTATTACAACATCAGGCCCTGTCGAGCGCGATGCGCGATCAGGTGCGCTGGCGGGCCCACACCCATATGCTCGGGCAAAGCCGCGAGTTCTTTCACAATGATTTCGCTGGCCGACTGGCCAATCGCGTGATGCAGATCGGCCCTGCTGTTGAAGATAACGTCTATACCTTTTTTGAGGCAGTCTGGTTCGTATCCATCTACTTCATCAGCGCACTGTGGATCATGTCCTCGGTGACACCGGCCCTTGCCTTTCCGATGCTGCTCTGGCTCTGCGCGTTTGTGCTGTATATCCTGCACATGGGACGCAGGATTTCCAAAGCGTCCGAGGAAATGTCCCAGACCCGTTCGATGGTGACAGCGCGGGTGGTCGATGCTTATACCAACATCGAAAGCGTGAAGCTTTTCTCCGGTGACAGCCGCGAAAAGGACTTCGCACTGCAAGCCGCCCAACAGGACCGCGAGCGGTTCATGGTTTTCATGCGGCTTTGGACACGGATCAGGCTTGATCTGGGGCTTCTGACGGGTGTCCTTATTGTGGGTGTGGTCGGTCTGTCCCTCTACTATTGGAGCATGGGCCGCGTTACCGTCGGAGAGATCAGCGCCGTGACTGCGCTGGTAATGCGGCTGTCTGCTATGACAGCGTGGATCATGTGGGTCTCTACGTTGTTGTTTGAAAACGCAGGTAAAATCCATGAAAGTATGGAATCCATCGCCAAGGATCACACTGTCACCGATGCAGACACCGCCCCTGAACTGAGCGTCACAGCCGGAGAAATCAAACTGGTCGATGTCGCACATCATTACGGCAAGGATCAGGGCGGTTTGAACGGCATCAACCTGACCATTGCCGCGGGCGAAAAGGTTGGGTTGGTCGGGCGGTCCGGTGCGGGGAAAACCACACTTGTGAACCTGCTGTTGCGGTTTATGGACCCTGAAACGGGGCGCATTGAAATCGACGGGCAGGATATTTCTGTGGTGCAGCAGGAAAGCCTGCGCAGCGCCATTGGCATGGTCACACAGGAACCCGGTCTGATGCACCGCTCTGTGCGCGACAACATCGTGCTCGGGGCGCCGGATGCCAGCGACGCAGACATCGAACGCGCCATCACCCGAGCGGATGCGGCTCATTTCATCCCTGACCTTGAAGACCCCAAGGGACGGCGCGGGATGAAGGCCTTTGTTGGCGAACGGGGCGTGAAACTGTCGGGGGGTCAACGCCAGCGCATTGCACTCGCCCGTGTTGTATTGAAAGATGCGCCGATACTGGTCTTGGACGAAGCCACAAGCGCGCTAGATAGTGAAAGCGAAGCCGTGATCCAGAACGCCCTCTCCGGTGTGATGGAAGGCAAAACCGTCATCGCTATTGCCCATCGCCTGTCCACCATCGCGCGGATGGACAGAATTGTGGTGCTGGATGACGGACAAATTGCCGAGATCGGAACGCACACCGAACTGTTGGCCAAAGGTGGGCTTTATGCCGGCTTCTGGTCACGCCAATCGGGTGAAATGTTGGGACTGGACACAGAATGAGACGATTTGCAGGGCTGATAGACGCGTTCGCACGGGCCGAAGGACCACCGCCCCAAACCCTCGGCGCGTTCTTCCGCTGGGCGCTGAGCGGTGCATTCCGCTGGCTCTCCGTGGCGGCTCTGCTCTCGGCGTTGGTTGGCACTCTGGAAGTTGTGACCGCGATCCTGCTTGGCAAGGTGATTGACGCCGCACTGGCCAGCGGGCCGGAGGTGTTCTGGGATCAGAACCTGATGCTCCTGATACTCGCCGCCGGTTTCTTCCTGATCCTGCGTCCACTGGCGTTCGGCGCGTCGTCCACCGCCAATTCCGTGCTGGTCGCGCCCAACGTGAATCCGCTGGTGCTGACCCGTCTACACCGCTGGACACTGGGGCAGACTGTCAGCTTTTTTGACGATGATTTCGCAGGCCGTATCGCCCAAAAACAAATGCAGGCGGCCCGCGCCATGACAGATGTGGCAGTCGAAGTCATCAACGTGGTGTTCTTCGCGCTCGCCTCGCTGGTTGGGTCGGTGTTACTTCTGACCTCAATTAACGGGTCGATTGCTGTGGCACTGGCGGTATGGCTGGTGGTGTATCTGCTGTTGATCCGCTGGTTCATGCCCCGCATCCGCGAACGTTCCAAGGCGCGGGCAGGCACACGGGCGATGGTGTCCGGCCAAGTGGTGGACACAATCACCAACATCAAAACCGTCAAACTCTTCGCCCATGCCGAACACGAAGACCGCGCCGCGATCGGGGCAATCTCGGAGTTTCGCGACCGCGCGCTTGATTTCGGCCTGCTTTCTGCCGGTTTCCGCCTGACGCTGATGACAGTCGCCGGATTGCTGCCGGTTGCCCTGATTGGCGGCACGCTCTGGCTCTGGTCCCGTGGACTGGCTTCCCCCGGTGACATCGCTGCTGCAGGTACGATCTCCATCCGCATCGCACAGATGACCGGCTGGGTCAGCTTCACCTTGATGGCGATCTGGGCCAATATCGGAGAGGTCGAGGACGGCATGCGCACCCTCACTCCGCGCCACCGTCTGGACCAGCCTAACGCCCCCAAAGGATTGGACGGGCGCAAGGACATCGCTTTTGACCACGTCAGCTTTGGCTATGGCCGCGACGGCAACGGCATCGAAGACATTAACCTGACGATCAAACCGGGCGAGAAAATCGGCATCGTCGGCGCGTCCGGTGCTGGCAAGTCCACCCTCGTTGCCCTGCTGTTGCGGCTCTATGACGTCGAAAAAGGCGCAATCCGCATCGGTGGCCAAGATATCCGTGAGGCAAGCGAGGAAGACTTGCGCCGCCAGATCGGTATGGTCACGCAAGACACCGCCATGTTCAACCGCTCCTCCCGCGATAACATCCTTTATGGTCGCCCCGATGCCACAGAAGACGACCTGATCGCCGCTGCAAAACGCGCCGAGGCCCATGACTTCATCCTTGGACTGGAAGACCACAAAGGCCGCCGTGGCTATGATGCCCATTTGGGAGAGCGCGGTGTCAAACTCTCCGGCGGCCAGCGCCAACGGATTGCCCTTGCCCGTGCAATCCTGAAGGACGCGCCGATTCTGGTGCTGGACGAGGCCACCTCCGCGCTTGATTCCGAAGTGGAAGCCGCCATTCAAACCGCGCTTGATCAGGTGGTAGAAGGCAAAACCGTTCTCGCCATTGCACACCGTCTGTCCACAATCGCGCGGATGGACCGGATTGTCGTGCTTGATGCAGGCCGGATCGTTGAAACTGGAACCCACGAAGAACTGCTGGATCTGAACGGCCCTTACGCCGGTTTCTGGGCAAGACAGACCGACGGTTTCGCCGCCTGACCCGCGTCACAGCTCTTTTTGGGGGAAATATCCCGGGGTTTCAGGGGCAGCGCCCCTAATCCTGCGGCCTTAGCGGGACATCACGTCGACGGTTTCCGCCCGCTCTTCCCAACCCTTAGCTTCCAACTCCGGTTGCAGACTTTCCTCTGTCGGATAGCCAACACAAAGATAGGCCACCAAAGACCAGCTTTCCGGCACGCCAAGATCCGCGCGCAACTGGTCTGCGTCCAGAATGGACACCCAGCCGACCCCCAGACCATAGGCCCGCGCGACCAGCCAGAAAGACATGATTGCTGACACCACAGAATAGCGACGGGTTTCCGCCATAGTAGCCGCCCCAAGACCGGACCCTTTTTCCGTTTCCTCATCACAGAAAATCGCGAATTGGACGGGGGCTTCCTTCATACCGGCAAGCTTCAGGCTGGCATAGGTTTTCGCCTTATCGCCGGAATATCCCGCAAGGGCCGCATCGTTCTGGATTTGAAAGTTGTCATAGGCTTTGGCCCGTGCAGCGTCAGTATCAAGGCTGACAATGCGCCAGGGTTCGGACAGGCCAACAGAAGGGGACAGGCGAAACGCGTCCAGACATTCGGCAAGGCTGTCTTGGGGAACCGGTGTGGTTTTGAAGTGGCGCACATCGCGGCGCCACTTCAACAAATTTACAAACTCGGATCGGAACTCAGCGGTAAATTTATGCATGTTGTTCCGATCTCCGTTGTCTTATTCAGCAGCAGCTTCTTCGCTGGCTTCTTCAGCAGGTGCAGCAGCAGCTTCTTTTGCAGCAGCAACTTTAGCAGCTTTTTCTTCGGAGCGCTCTACAGCTTTCTTGCCAGGCTCGGCTTTCTTCATGTTCGCACGTTCTTTTTTCTCAACAACGCCGGCAGCTTCCAGAAAACGGGAAACGCGGTCGGATGGCTGTGCGCCTTCACCGAGCCAGTATTGAACGCGTTCCATGTTCAGTTGAACACGGTTTTCGTCGTCTTTGGCCAGCAGCGGGTTGTATGTACCGAGTTTTTCAACATAGCGGCCGTCGCGCGGCATGCGGGAGTCGGCTGCAACAACGCGGTAGAAAGGGCGTTTCTTGGAACCGCCGCGGGCCAGTCTGATCTTCATTGCCATGGGTGTATCTCCTTTAGATGGCTTGGTCGGGGGGGCGCACCCCACCCTACATTCGGGAATTAGGATTGATGTTGTTTGTGGTGCTGGATGACTTCGCTGATGATGAAGTTCAGGAACTTCTTGGCGAATTCGGGATCAAGATCCGCCTCGCGGGCCAGACGTTCCAGACGGTCTATCTGGCTGGCTTCACGGGTTGGATCAGATGGCGGGAGGTCATGGGTCGCTTTCAGCTTGCCCACGGCCTGTGTGTGTTTGAACCGCTCGCCCAGAGTATAGACAAGGATCGCGTCGAGACGGTCGATGCTGTTGCGATGCTCTTTCAGCACCTCGGCAGCTTTGGTCACGGCATTATCGGTTGCGCTGCTCATTGGGCGTGCTCCGGTGTGGGGTAACGGTAGATATGGTCTTCGCCCATATGCGGGTTTTGATAGGCCCGCTCGAAGGTGCCGCCCATCCGTTCCGCCAGTGCGATAGAACGTGCATTGCCCGGTATGATATGGGACGACAGAGTTTTGAAACCCAGATCTTCAAACGCCCATTGCCGTGCGCGCTCTGCGCCTTCACCGGCAATGCCATGGCCTTCAAACGCCTCAAACAGGGCATAGCCCAGTTCGGGTTCGGGCCAGCCTTCGGGGTTCCAGATGCCGGTCAGTCCGGCAACATCACCGCTGGCTTTTTCCACGATGGAAAAATAGCCGTATCCGTGAATGTGCCAGTGACCCACGTTGGACGCAAACCAGCGCCATGCCTCGTCCCGTTCCAGACGCCCACCGAAACCGACACAGTGATCGGATGCATAAAACGCGGCCAGCGGCTCAAAATCCGCAACTTGCGGACCGCGCAGCACCAGCCGTTCTGTTTCCAGTGTGGGGGCGTTCGTCAGGCTCATTTCTTCTTCCCGAAACCGGACAGACCGGGGGGCAGTTGCAAACCGCCGCCGCCCAGACCGGGCAAACCACCGGGCATTTTGCCGCCCAGCTTCTTCGCTGTCGCTTCAAGCTGTTTAGGGTCCATATCTGCAGGCATACCAGCAGGCAGACCGCCGCCCTTGCCCATCATGCCCTTCATGGCCTGTTTCATCATGCCGCCTTTGCCCATCTTACCCATCTTTTTCATCATGTCGGCCATCTGCCGGTGCATTTTGATAAGCTTGTTCAGATCGGACACTTCCATCCCTGCCCCGCGCGCAATCCGCTTTTTGCGACTGGCTTGCAGGATCGCCGGGTTGGCGCGTTCTTTCTTGGTCATGGACTGGATCAGGGCCACCTGACGTTTCAGCACGGAATCATCAAAACCGGCGTCTTCCACTTGTTTGGCCATCTTCTTCATGCCCGGCATCATTCCCATGATGCCTTCCATACCGCCCATTTTCTGCATCTGCTCCAGCTGGCCCTTAAGGTCGTTCATATTGAACTGCCCTTTGACAAACCGTTTCATCATCTTTTCGGCCTGTTCGGCCTCGATGGTTTCCTGCGCCTTTTCCACAAGGCTGACGATGTCGCCCATGCCAAGGATACGGCCCGCGATACGCTCGGGGTGGAATTCCTCAAGCGCGTCCATCTTTTCGCCCAGACCGACGAATTTGATCGGCTTGCCAGTCACGGCTTTCATGGACAGGGCCGCACCACCGCGCCCGTCGCCGTCCATACGGGTCAGAACGACGCCGGAGACGCCGATCTTGTCGTCAAATTCCGTAGCAACGTTCACCGCGTCCTGACCTGTCAGGCCATCGACCACCAACAGGGTTTCGCGTGGCTTAGTCACATCGCGCACATCTGCGGCTTGCTGGATCAGTTCCTGATCGATGTGCAAACGACCCGCAGTGTCGAGCATATAAACATCGTAACCGCCCAACGTGGCCTGTTGCTTGGCCCGTTTGGCGATCTGCACAGGGGTTTCCCCCTTGATGATCGGCAGCGTGTCCACGCCGATCTGCGTCCCGAGAATCGCCAATTGTTCCATCGCCGCCGGACGGTTTGTGTCAAGCGAGGCCATCAGCACCCGCTTTTTGTCCCGCTCTGCCAGACGTTTGGCAAGCTTGGCTGTCGTTGTGGTCTTACCGGAACCTTGCAAACCGACCATCAGGATCGGTGCAGGGGCGTTGTCGATTTTCAGCTGACCCGCGTTGGCATCGTCACCGGCAAGGAAATGCACCATCTCGTCGTGCACGATCTTGACGACCTGCTGGCCCGGCGTCACCGATTTGGTAACATTCTGGCCGGTCGCCTTTTCCTGCACTGCCTTGATGAAATCACGGGCCACCGGCAGGGAAACGTCTGCTTCCAGCAAGGCCACGCGGACTTCGCGCAGGGCGGTGGACACATCAGCGTCAGACAGCGCACCCTGTTTGGTCAGCTTGTCTAAAACGCCAGAGAGGCGGTCGGAGAGACTTTCGAACATGGCCTTGGCGTCCTTTCAGTTAACGCGGTTGCAGTCTATGTAAGCAGCCCGCCCGGCATTCCCAGCCCCAAGATGCAATTGCCCATACGACAAAATCACCCGTGGGCGAAACTCGCTGACGGGTGGCGATCCTGAGACCGGAAGGCTGGTGCTTCCAATGGATAAAGCAGCGTTTAGGGGGCCGAAGCCCCCTTGTCAAGTTATGCTGCCAAAGCGTCGATTGTAGCCTCGGCTTTGGGTACAACGGTGTCCGAGTTGGCCACCAGATTTGCCGCGTCAACGAAGGTGATATCAGTGATCCCGACAAAGCCAAGTACGGTGGTCACAAACGGTGTGGCGTGATCAGCTGCGCTGCCAATGGGAACACCGCCTGTTGCGACGATAACAACCGCGCGTTTGCCCTCCAGCAGACCTTTTGGGCCTTCGTCGGTATAGGCAAAAGTCTCGCCGTTGCGGGCAATAAGGTCCACCCACGCTTTAAAACTGGCCGGAACACCGAAATTATACATGGGCAGGCCGAGCACGATCGTGTCAGCTTCTTTCAGCTCGGCAATCAGGGCATCGGACAGCTCCAGCACGGCGGACTGTTCAGCCGTGCGGCTTTCTGCCGGGGTCCAGTTGGCGTTCAACCACTGCTCGTTCACGGCAGGCAGAGGCGCTGCCAGATCCCGTTCAATTACGCGGGAACCGGACTTGGACAGTTTGGCAACTGCACGCTCCACAAGGGGACGGGAAGCACTGTCAGCGATTCGGGCGGATGCGTTCATTTTAAGGATGGTATGTGTCATGGTAATTCTCCAAATTCTGTTACCCGACAGTTAGCCCCCAACGCGGCCCGCGATAACCCCGAAGCGGTGCAAAGCACTGTTGCATGTTTTGCAACACCACCCCCACCGCCCGTGCAACAGACGATTGCCAAGCAGCATTGATGGGATAAAAAGAGTTATGACAATCGCAAGTTCCCCCGCACAAACAGGCCAAGGGCGCGGCCATCTGGCCATGCTGGTATTTTCCGTCCTTGTGGCAGGATCATTTCCCCTTGGCGTGCGGATCGCCCATCTGGTTGACCCGCTGCCCCTGACCGCCCTGCGCTTTGTGCTGGCTTCGGTTGTGGTGGGGGTATTTGCGGGGCTTGGTCCGGGGATCAAACGATCCGACTTCAAGGCGCCGTGGCGGTATCTGCTGCTTGGCGGTGTGTTCTCGATCTATTTCGTGCTGATGTTCGAGGCGCTGAAAACTGCCTCCTCTGTTTCAACCGCCGCCATTTTTACACTCACGCCAATCATGTCCGCCGTGTTCGGTTACATGCTGTTGCGCCAGATAACGACTCGCTGGATGGCACTGGCGCTGGCGGTCGGGGGCAGCGGCGCGGTTTGGGTGATCTTTCGCGGCGATCTGAACGCCCTGCTGCGCTTTGACGTGGGACGCGGCGAGGTCATCTTCTTTATCGCTTGTTTTGCCCATGCGTTTTACACACCATTGGTGCGCCGCCTGAACCGGGGGGAACACCCTGCCGTCTTTACGCTTGGCACATTGATCGCAGGGGGCATTATCCTGTTGGCCCTGTCGTTCCGCGACCTTGCAGCAATTGACTGGTCCGCCCTGCCCCCGATCTTCTGGATCGGATTGGCCTATCTGTCGATCAGCTCCACCGCGATCACCTTCTTTCTGGTGCAATACGCTACACTGTCCCTGCCTTCGGCCAAAGTCATGGCCTACACATATCTTACCCCAAGCTGGGTGATCGTCTGGGAACTGGCCCTAGGGGGCAGCGTACCATCTGCGGTGATCCTGATCGGCATCGCGGCAACCATACTGGCCTTGGTTATGCTGCTACAGGAGCGCTGAAACCGTTTACTCCGGCGCGTTAACCTCTGCGGCCAGAAACCGCTCGAACTGGTCAAGGTTAACCGCCTCGAACTGGCCAAAGCCTTCCATCCAGACCGAAGCCTCCCGCAGCGCTTCGGGCACCAGCTTGCACCACTTTACCCGCCCGCGCCGTTCCTGTTCGATCAGCCCCGCACGGGTCAAAATCTGCAAATGCTTGGAAATCGCCGCCAGAGACATCTCGAACGGCTCCGCCACATCCGTCACCGCCATATCATCCTCCAGCAACAGGCTGAGAATCGCCCGACGGGTCGGATCGGACAAAGCAGAGAAGACAAGATCGAGCGAAGTTGAAGCCATACTCAAGCCCTAGCGGCACCGCCCCTGCGCGGTCAAGTTGTCTTAAACGCGCGCCACAACGCCGATCCCCTTGTTTTTAAGCCCCTTCCCAGCGCCGGACAAAAGAAAGTGCAAAAGAGCGCAAATAACCGCCAATTCCCCGCTTGACGCCTGCCGTTCCTTTGCCTAAACAGCGCCACGGTACGGCGGGGTAGCTCAGGTGGTTAGAGCAGCGGAATCATAATCCGCGTGTCGGGGGTTCAAGTCCCTCTCCCGCTACCAAAACTTTCAGACAGTTAAACTGATCACCCGCCGAAGCGTTTCGGCGGTTGGGTGATCTGCACGCGCTTGATCGGCTTACCAACTGACGCGCGCTGATTTAGCCTCGCTTAAGCGCGACTGTTCCCACCTTAAGACCGCCCCTGCGTCAAGCATGAAAAAGCGTGCCCACGTAGTAGGCGATCGTTGCTGCCGCACCGCCGATAAGCAAAGTCTCCAACCCAGAGCGCCACCACGGGCTGAGCGACCAGTGGCTTTTCAGCGCGCCGATGAACAGGAAGGTTAACATCGTCATCACGGCAGAGATTGCGAAGGCATTATTCCAACCCAGAATGAACGGGAACAGCGGAACAATTCCAGCAAGCAGGAAGGCCAAAAACGTGGTGGCGGCGGACTTCAAAGGATGAGGGTCAATGCTGCTTAGCCCGTATTCCCCCTCCATCATTAACGCGATCCAGTTTTCACGGTTTCCAGTAATCTGTAGCGCCGCCTGATCAAGCACATCACCTGACAGGCCTTTTTGTGCCAGTATAGCGCGCACTTCCAGCAGCTCGCCTTCGGGGAACCGCTCTATGTGGCTTTCTTCGATACTGCGAAGGCGGCGCATATCGTCAAGCTCGGCCTTGGTGCCGGAATAATTCGCCGCTGCCATAGAAAACCCGTCAGCCAGAACATTCGCGATGCCCAGCGCGATAATGACGAAGGGTGAAAGACCGGCTCCTGCTACGCCTGCAACAATGGCAAAAGTGGTGACTGCGCCGTCAATTGCGCCGTAAACAGCATCCCGCAACACGCCCCGCCCCGGTGGTGCGCCGATCCGTGCTGCAATGGCTTCTGTTGTGTGGCTGTGGTCTGCCATTCGCCTCTCCTTTGGCTCAAGTTTCCATGCCAAAGCCGCCTTTCGTGCCGGTCGCCGACGGGTTGCTTGCGCACATTCAGCCAACCAGCCCCAATTCCGCATCGCTGGCAGATGTGGTGTATTTATCTGCCGGAGGCCAAGGGCGCGTCTGCCAAGACGGGTCGAACGCAAAGCTGGACACTTTGCGCCCCCCAACCAGCGCCCCGTTTCCGGCACCCAGCGCGTAATCGTAGTACAGCTTTACGATTTCTTCCTTGCTCACCTGGTTGGTTGAATCATGGGCCATGCAGGCCTCTTTCCATCTGCGCACCCGCGCGTATTCCGGCGCATCGGGCAATTCGAAATCCTCGTAATAGTCGAGAAACCAGAACCGTTTGAACATCGGTGTGAACACCGCTTCGGCCAGCCCGAAACTGTCGAACAGGAACGGACCTTCGGGGCTATGGGCCTGCAGGAAATCATCCATTGTCCGGTACAGACCGAGCAGTTTTTCCAGATGGGCGTTTCGTTGTTCAGGGTCGCGGTTCATCACAAACATATAACCCGCCATCGTAAACGGACCTTCTTGGGCAACCAGCATGGATTCCACTGCATGTTCTGTGGGATCACTGCGCCGCAAGGGCGCGCCTTTGATCACCTCGTCCAGATACCGTAGAATGACGAGGCTTTCTTTCACGATCGCACCCTGCGGTGTTTCAAGCACCGGCAGCGCCGTCGTGCCGCGTGTCTTTTTCAAAAGCGCAGGGTCGCGGGGCTTGGTGATATCCACAACGCAGAATTCCACCGCGTCTTCCTGCCCCCGAAGCGCCAGCAAAATCTCCAGACGTTGGGAAAACGGGCAGACCGGAATGTGATATACAATGTGTTTATCAGTCATGAGACTACTCCTTTAACGGATCAATCGTCCCGATAGTCTAACGTTGTGACAGCTGGTTAACCAAGGGAATTTTCGCCAAACGCCAACGCCTCACGGGCGCGCCGGATCGGAGTGGCAGTGTGGTTTATCGGTAACTCCCCGTTGTATGGGGAGGAAAATCGGGGTGCATTTCAGAGAAAATCACCCCCCTAAAAACTCACTCAACATATTATTAATAAATAACTTTCAATTTTAACGTGCAAAATTCTGCCATTTTACTGGACAGGTGTCCAGAAACAGTGGTCAGATCAGACAGAAACCAGAGGCTCCGCTCGGGAGGGGACAGCATGCCAACAGCAGAGGAATTTGATTACGTCGTCATTGGCGGCGGCTCGGCCGGTTCCACGCTAGCCGCGCGGTTGAGCGAGGATGCCTCTGTCACTGTCTGCCTGCTAGAGGCCGGGGGCAACGGGGACCACCTGCTGATCCGCGCACCCACCGGGGCTGTGGCGATGTTGCCCGGGTACGGCAAACTGTCCAACTGGGCCTACACTACGGTGCCACAGTCCGGACTGAACGGGCGGAAAGGATATCAGCCGCGCGGCAAGACGTTGGGCGGGTCGAGCGCGATCAATGCGATGCTCTACATCCGTGGCGATAAATCCGATTACGACGGCTGGGCTGATCTGGGCTGCGAGGGCTGGTCATGGGACGACTGCCTGCCCTATTTCAGAAAATCCGAAAACAACGAACGCGGCGGGGACGCGCTGCACGGGAACAGCGGGCCGCTTCAGGTTTCAAACCAAAAAGCACCGCGCCCGATTAGCCATGCCTTTGTGCAGGCTGCAACGCAATGCCAGCACCGAGAAGTCGATGATTTCAACAAAGGCGACAACGAAGGTGTCGGGCTTTACCAAGTGACGCAATTCCACGACAAAGCCCGCAACGGCGAACGCTGCTCGGCGGCGGCGGCCTATCTGCACCCGATACGAAAAACCCGCGATAATCTGACTATTATCACCCGCGCCCACGCCAGTAAAATTCTGACCGAAGGCAAACGCGCCACAGGTGTGGCCTATCACAAAGGGCGCGCAGTCCATCACGTTAAGGCACGGCGAGAAGTTATTCTATCGGGCGGTGCCTTTAATTCCCCGCAGCTGCTTCAACTTTCGGGGATAGGGGCCGCGGACGAAATACAGCGCCAAGGCATCGAAGTTGTGCACGACTTGCCCGGTGTTGGCAAAAACCTTCAGGACCATCTGGATTTCATTCTCGCCCATAAATCTAAAGATTCAGATAATTTTGGCATAGGTCTGACCGCATCGATTAATTTGACCAAACATATCTTTAAGTGGCGTAGAGATGGGAATTCGATGATCGCCAGCCCCTTTGCCGAAGGTGCAGGCTTTCTCAAAACCGATCCGGGGCTGTCACGTCCGGACATCCAGCTGCATTTTGTGATTTCAATAGTCGATGATCACGCCCGCAAGCTGCATTGGGGCCACGGATTTTCCTGTCACATCTGTGCGATGCGTCCTTACAGCCGTGGCGAGGTCTTTTTGCAAAGCGCCGATCCGCGTGCCCCGCCGGGAATCGATCCCCGCTACCTCAGCGACCCGCGTGATCTTGAGACGACGATCAAAGGGGCGAGAATGGCCCGCAATATTTTGCAGGCCCCTGCCCTGACCCCCTACCGCGACAAGGAATTGTTCGGCGTGACCGACAACATGACTGACGCCGAATGGGAAAGCCATATCCGCGCGCGCGCCGACACGATCTACCACCCTATTGGCACTTGCAAGATGGGTGTGGACGATATGGCGGTGGTGGACGCGCAGCTAAGGGTTCACGGGATGGAGGGTCTGCGGGTGGTGGATGCCTCCGTCATGCCGACGCTTATCGGGGGCAACACCAACGCGCCCACTATTATGATTGCTGAACGGGCCGCTGATATGATCTGCGGGACAGGCACCGCCAACAGAGAAGGGTGCAACTAACATGATCCATTTGACCAAGATGAACCGACTTGCCGAAAAGGCCGAAGCCAAATCCTGCCGCAGGGCGCGCAAAAAAGACCAGCTTGCCGATTACGGCATCACTACTTTGAAGAGGCTTGGCTACGCTCGCACCAGCCTGCGCGATATTGCCGAAGCTTCCGGCGTTGCGGTTGGCACATTGCATTACTACTTTGAAGATCGCACCGATCTGATCAGCTATTGCGTACGCCGCTACAAAGCTGATTTCATTACCGATATGAACAGCATCCTTTTTGCGGATGTGGACGTGGACAAGCTTGTCGATCATTTTATCCGCGGGCTGGCCCTGTCGATCCGGCAAGAGGCAGAAACCCATCGGCTGTGGTATGACATCCGTTCACAGGCGATGTTTGATCCCGTGTTTAAGAAAGTGGTGGACAGCATCGAGAGCGATTTAACAAAGCTTGTGGCAGATTTGTTGAAGCGCCTGAACATTCCGGTGGAACAGGCAGAACCGCTTTACCTTGTGCTTGACGCGACCTTCCGCTTTCATTTGCAGAAGTATCTGTGCGGCGATCACAATGCCCCCGAGAAATTTGAAAAGCAAACCGTCGCGCTGCTGTCTAAACTGGTCTGAACCTTAACCGTTTTGTGGCAGGCGCATATCTTCGATTTCGCGGGCCATATCTTCGGCCAATTCCGCGAAGGCCGCAGGTTCCATCCCCTGATGCAGGGCCAACCGCAGGGCTGTTACGTTGGCCTGAAACCGACGTGCCAACCGGTTGGCGTCCAGTTGGTCAGACAATTCCGCACAGGATTGGGACATCCTGAAAACCGCAGAAAATTCATCTTGGATTTCAGACAGATACCTCTGCGTTGCCACGGCGATAGACGGTTCGGTGCTGCGGGTATCCACCAGCGTTTTGGTCAGCATACAGGCCTGCCGCGCCCGATCATCCGGTGCCAGCCGAGCAAAGGAACGCAGATAATCCGCCAGCGCGGCAAGGGGGGAATTCGCGTTTTTCACCTGATCCTGCAACCGTGCACGGGAAGCGTTAAAATACCGTTCCAACGCCAACAGATATAGGTTCTCTTTTGATGAAAAAGCCGCATAAATACTTCCAGGCTTCATCATCAGGGTCTTTTCCAGATCCTTCAGAGAAGTGGCGTGAAACCCTTTGTCCCAAAACAGCGCCAGAGCGGACTCCAGCGCTGTTTCACGATCGTAAGGGGCCGCGCGGGCCACGTCAGACAGTCTCGCCGGTCAACTGGCGCAGCACGTTGGTATAATTCTCTACACCCTGCGCACCCGTCACCAGATGCTTGCGATTGAACACCATCGCCGGAACGCCGCGAATGCCTTGCTGGGTCCAGAAACCTTCCAACTCTCGCACGGTTGCGGCGAAACGCTGGTCGGCCAGAACCTCTGCTGCTTCGGACCGGTCTAACCCGATCTCGCCCGCCACATCAGCCAGCACATTGTAATCAGACAGATTGCGGCGGTGGGTGAAATGGGCATCGAACAGCGCCATTTTCAGATCATGCTTGCGGCCTTGGGTTTCGGCCCAATGCAGCAGTTGGTGGGTATTAAACGTGTTATGCATCCGCATGTCTTCGGCAAAATTGAACGTGAACCCCAGATCCTCGCCAAGTTTCGTCATCTGCTGACGGCTCTGTTCCGATTGCTCGGGGGTGGAACCATATTTCTCGGCGATATGCTCGCGCATATTTTGCCCTTCTGCGGGCATTTCGGGGTTCAATTCGAACGGGTGCCAGTGAATTTCATGTGCAACACCAGTGTCTTCCAGCGCCTGTGCCAACTGGCGATAGCCAATGATGCACCAAGGGCACATCACGTCAGAGATAATGTCGATACGGAGCGGAACAGTCATAGTATGGCCTTTCAAATCGTTGGTCCGGTCCCGTCAGGGCGAGTCCGGGAAAGGCGGCAATGCTGCCGCCCTGTTTAGCTACATAGATAGCGGAACGAACGCCGCTGTCAAAATCAACCCTGCAACGCGGGAGGAACGCCGCAGGGTTGAACCGGATTATTCCGCAGCAACTTTGTTGCGGGACCATTCAAATTTGCGGAACACTTCATCTACAGGTGTTTTGGCGAAGTGGTTCACATAGTTCGACATCAGCTTCTGAGAAGCGCCCAGAATAACCTCAAGAATGTTGGTCGTGGTAAAGCCTGCATCAAGGAAGGTTTGGGTGTCAGCATCATCCACAAAACCGCGGTTGCGGATTACCAGCAAGGTGAAAGTGCGTAGCGCTTCCAGTTTGGCTGTTGGCAGCGGAGTTTCATTGCGCAGGGCTTCGGTGATGGCGTCATCCACCTTCATCATCTTGGCGATACCAGTGTGGGCCGGCACACAATAGTGACATTCGTGCTCTACGTTGATGGTTTGCCAGACAACAGTTTTTTCTTCGTCAGTCAGGCTTGTCGCCATGAACTGCGCGTGGGTCACCTGATAAGCCTCAAGCAGTTGTGGCGCATCGGCCATTGTGCCGTGCAGACCCGGGATCCGGCCATTCGCTTTATAGGATTTTTCCAGCAGGGATTTTGCTGCTTCGGGTGCGGATTCGATTGTGTGAATTTTAAATTCAGCCATAGGGCGTTCCTCTCGTAGTTTTTGATTTTCCTGTCAAAGTGCAGGTTTGCCGTCCCCCGCTTCGGGATTGGGCCCTACTTAGAGTATTTGAGCGATCACTCAATGCTTAAATTTGAGCAGTCACTCAAATGTGAGTTTCTGCCCTGTGCTGGACAAACCCCTGTGACACGCCACATTCTGTTCCAATCTGTGCGGATACCTCCCAAACGGATGCTGGACCGTCGAACCAAGGAAGTTTTTATGACACGCGAGACTGACAATATTCGTATCGCCCTGATTGGGGCCGGCCCGCGTGGCCTTGGCGCGCTCGAAGCGTTGGTAACACGGCTGAAGGACAGCGGCACCGCGCTTGACCTCACGGTGTTTGACGATTTGCAATTGCCCGGCGCGGGTCCGAATTTCGACCCAGCCCAAACGCCCCACAGCATTCTAAACATCCCCCTGCGCGAGGTTGATATCCCGCCTGCGCTGCCCCTGCCCTGCGGTGATTTCGCTGAATGGCAGTCCCAACGCGGACATGGTGATAGCGAAAGGTTCCCACCCCGCGCAGAGCTTGGCGCCTATCTGATGGCACGATTTCGCGAGCTGACGCGCTTTGATGGTGTCGACATCAAACTGACAGCCCTTAAGGCCAAAGCCTCGCGGTTGGATCAAACGGATGCAGGCTGGCACATCAATGCGCAGGGTCAGGATTTCGGCCCCTTCCACGAGGTCCTTCTTATTCCGGGACAGCCGCGCACCCCGCCGGACCCGCAATGGGCGGACTGGATGGATCATGCCGAAAATACCGGTGCCTGCGTAATCAACGCCTACCCCGACCGCCAACTGCTGGCGGCGGCGCAGGATTGGTCGGATCGCAGGGTCGGCATTCGCGGTTTGGGCCTCTCCACTTGCGATGTGATGCGGTTTCTGACCGTAGGGCTCGGGGGGCGGTTTGAGGATGGCGCCTACCACCCGTCAGGCAAGGAACCCGCGATGATCTATGCGTTTTCGCTGAACGGACAGCCCCCCTTCCCCAAACCCGTGGACAATTCGCTAGACCGCAAGTTCGACCCAACCGCGCAAGAGGTAGAGCAGTTTGAAATCGCAGTCCAAGAGGCAGTGTCCCAAGGACCAGACCGTGCGCTCTCCCCGATATGCGAGGCGTTGGTCCCCCCAGTGGCGCGGATCGGCGCGTCGATGGGGGCGGATTTTGACGCAGCAGATGTAAAGGAATGGCTCCGGACCGAACGCGACGCTCCGGGAGATCAGGAAAGTGAGGGGCCGCAGGAAACCTTGGAACATGGCATTGCGATGGCCCAAGGCAGTACCCCTCCGACGGTGGGTTATTGCGTCGGGCAGGTCTGGCGCAAAATGCAGAACGAATTGCGCGCGAACTTTAATTCGGCGCGGATGGAAGCCGAAACCGCCCAAAAGATTGTCGGCTTTGACGAAGGGTTGAAACGTTATTCCTATGGCCCGCCGCTGCGGTCCTCAAAAGAACTGCTGGCGCTGTTGGATTGTGGACTCGTCAGCCTTCGAGTGGTCGACGATCCCGACATCCAATTGATTGACGGCGGTTGGCATCTGGAAGAACACGATGCAGAGGCAAATGTCTCTGTCATGATCGACGCCGTTTTGCCGCCCCCGTCACTTGACGCCGTGTCAGACGAACTGTTCGAGCAGTTAAAATCCGAAGGCACACTACAGTCCCGCTATGAAAGCTCCGGCGCGGTGACGGCCCCTGACGGGCAGGTTGTCGGCAAGGATGGAACACCCCGTAACGGGCTGTCCATGCTCGGCCGGTTAGCGCTTGGCAGCGTGATCGCAGCCGATTCCATCCACGATTGCTTTGGCGCGTCCTCGGAACGCTGGGCCGATGGTGTACTGGACCGCGCGGGGCAAGAGGCGACACAGCCCTAGGCCCCCCGCGCGACCAGTTCTATTCCGCTGCGGCCTTGCTTACCAAACGGTCAAGGGCGTCGCGCAACTGGGTTTCCTGAAACGGTTTTGTCAGCACCGCACAATTCCCAAGAACCTCGGCTGCCCGTACTTCTATGCCACCAGTGGCAAAAACGATGGGTAAGCCGGGAAAGGTCGCCCGTGCTTCCGTGGCGAGCTCTTCGCCCGATTGCCCCGGCAGCCCCACATCGGTGATCAACGCACCGACATCCTGTGCGTTCAACACTTTCAGCGCGTCAGGACCGTTGGTGGCCTCAAACACGGTATATCCTGCCTCGCGCAGGCCTTCTGCGATGTCGGTAAGGATCAGGAAATCGTCTTCGCAAACGAGAACCGTCAGACCGCGAGACGCGCCCTCATCCGTGTCCTGAGAAGAGCACTGGGCCACGGCCCCCTGTGCACCGGCTTCGGGCTGTCTCACATCGCTTACACTGGCCGTGTCCAATACCTGTCGGATTTTTCGTTGCAGTTCGGACTGCGTGTAGGGTTTGCTTAACAGTTGCACCCCTTCATCAAGACGCCCGTCATGCACAATCGCATCCTGCACATAACCAGAGGTGAACAGAACCGGCAGATCAGGGCGAATTTCCTGTATCTGCTTGGCAAGTTCCTGCCCGTTGGTTTTCCCCGGCATCACCACATCAGTGAACAGCAGATCAATATTGTGAATCCGGTCCAGAATGGTCAGCGCCTCATCCGCATCCGCCGCTGGCAATACCCCGTAGCCGAGATCCTCTAGCATCAGGCGGGCTGTTTCGCGCACTTCGTCGTCATCCTCGACCATCAGAATGGTCTCGGTGCCGTACATCACCCCTTGGGTGTTCACAGTGCTGCCGCTTTCAACCGCCTTCAGCGTGCGCGGCAGATAGATGTTGATCACTGTGCCGCTACCGACAGCGCTTGTGATTGTGATGTGGCCACCCGATTGTTTCGCAAAGCCGTATACCATCGACAGGCCCAAACCGGTGCCGTGTCCGTCTTCTTTGGTTGTGAAAAACGGCTCGAAGATTTTTTCGATGATTTCCGGTGGCATACCACAACCGGTATCGCGCACCGAGATCACCACGTATTGCCCCGCATCCACGACCGGATGAGACGCTGCATAGGCATCGTCAAATTCCGCATTACCAAGCTCGATCGTCAGACAGCCCTGCCCGTTCATCGCATCCCGTGCGTTAATCGCAAGGTTCAGCAGGGCGTTTTCCATATTGTTGGGGTCGACGTTGGTGTTCCACAAACCGTCCGCAACCGAGGTTTCAATTTCCACCCCTTCCCCGACGGCACTGCCGAGAATATCAGTATTTTCTGCCAGAAGCTCCCCCAGATTGAGAGGCACCGGTGACAAGGGCTGTTTGCGAGCAAAGGACAGCAACTGCGACGCCAGCATCGCCCCGCGCGAAACGCTTTTAGTGGCTTGCTCCAGACGCTCTTGCACCGGAGAATCTGGCCCAATTTCGCGGGCCACCAATTGCAAGTTACCTGTAATTACCTGAAGCAGGTTGTTGAAATCATGGGCGATTCCCCCAGCCAGCCCGCCGATGGCTTCCATCTTCTGGCTTTGGCGCAGGGTGGCATGCAGTTCTTCCAGTTCGCGGTTACGCCGTGATACACGGGTTTCCAAAGTGGCGTTCAGCCGCTCTATTTGCTCTTCTGAAGTTTTGCGTTCTTCGATGTCGGTATTGGTGCCGACCCAGCCGCTTAAAGCGCCATCATCCGACCGCAAAGGAGATGCACGCACGATGTGCCAGCGATAACTGCCATCCGCCGCGCGGATACGAAATTCAGATTCGTAATTCACCTCGTTCTGAATAGCGTCGGTCCAGTCTGCAACCGCACCATCCACATCGTCCGGATGCAGAACGTTAACCCAGTCTGGCCCGTATAGTGAACCCTCCGGAGCGCCTGTGTACCCGTAGATACGGTCATTCAACCAGTTCAACCCGCCATCGCGATCGGCTGTCCACACGTGGTTTGGCATGGACTGCGCCATTGTGCGGAATTTCTCACGGGTGGCCGCCAGATTTGCCTCGGCTGTCTTTTGCCCGGTCACGTCATGGCCTTGCACAAAAATGCCATTGACCCCACCATCAACATCCCTCAGCGGGTGGAACATGAAATCAACGTAGAACTTCTCGGGTTCCGCTTCGGGTGTCGCCTGAAGCGTGGCTGGCATCCCCTTGAAGGAGACAGGCTCCCCCGAAGAATACACCTGATCCAGCAGATCAAAGAAACCTTGTCCCTCAAGATCGGGCAATGCCTCCCGCACGGTCAGGCCCATAATGTCCCGTTTTCCGATAAGGTCGATATAGGTCCGGTTCGCTATTTTGAAAACATGATCCGGCCCGTCCAAAACCGCCATAAAGCTGGGAGCCTGATCAAATGCCGACTTGAAAAAATCGGTCATGGCTTCCAGTGCGAGGTTCTGGTTTGCCACCGCCTCTGCCCGCTGGACCATCGCGACCTGTTCTGGCAGGTGATCGAGCCCGCCACCATCGCGGCCGCGGTATAAATTCGTTACATCCATCGTGTTCTGCAGGATAAACTCGACGCTGCCATCGTCCCGCAGGATCGGCGTGTGGGTCGCGCTCCAGAAGCGATCCTCGACTGTTCCATCTTCAGTTTCAATAGGATACGGGATAAGTGGCAGATGATCCGCCCTCCCCGTTTCGATAACCTTGCGAAAGGACCCTTTCAGCATTTTGTCTGACACAGAGTCGGGCGGCGCGGGAAATTCTTCCGTCATCAAGCGACCGATCAACCGCTCGCGGGTGCGTCCGGTCACTTTCAGATAAGCCTCATTTGCCCAAACCATGCGTAAATCTGTGTCGAGCAGAACATAAGGTGATAAGGCGGATGCAAAAATTGCGTCCAGATTAATTTGCATTCCGACAACTCCGTCAGTCCAAAAAATATTCGGGCCTGATAATATCGTCTTATCAGTCTCTTAAGTAAAGAGTGAGAGACTGATAAAGATACCAAAAAACACACGAAACTTTTTTAAAACCTAGATCATTTTTGCACCATTTCAAATTCTGTGTGCACCCCTGCGGATGTTTATGTTTGCCCTCCCCTTCAACCCCGCTAACTTCATTAAATATCAATATTTTCACGGGACGGCTTAGGGCGTGGACCGGCAAGCCCGCCATGTGGTGTTAAGGCTTAATTCAAAGATGGTAAAACAATGAAAACCCGATTTATCCATTCCGTTTTGCAACTGCGTAAACGGCTTTGGTTCAAGCCTTTGGTCTATTGCCTGATTGCGGTTTCAACCGCCCTGTTTGCCCAATTCGCCGATAGCCTGCCCTTTAGCCAACAACTCCCCGAGATCACTTCGGGCACGATCGAAACCCTGTTAACGATCATATCATCGTCAATGCTCGCCGTTGCAACTTTCGCGGTCGGATCGATGCTGTCATCTTACACCTCCGCCAGCCAGTCTGCCACGCCGCGCGCTTTCACATTGGTGCTGGAAGACGATGTTTCCAAAACCGCATTGTCGAGCTTTATCGGCGCTTTCATCTTCAGCATCGTATCTATCGTAGCACTGAAAACAGGCTTTTACGGACGCGGCGGATTGTTCGTGCTGTTCATGCTAACCCTCGCAATATTCGCTTGGGTCATTCTTACCTTTGTGCGCTGGGTCGATAACATCGCACGATTGGGCCGGTTGGGCAGCACCATCAACAAAGCCGAGAGCGCGGCGCAAAGATGTATGGAGAAACATCAGAAAGCCCCGTTCATGGGTGGCGTGCAGCAAACGGTCAAGAATACGCTGCACGGGGTGGAAATTTACTGTGACGAAATTGGATATGTGCAATACGTCAATATGAACGCATTGCAGGAGCTTGCAGCGGAACACAACCTGCGCATGATGATTGCCGCCCCGGCCGGACAGTTTCTGGCACCTGATCAGCCGATTGTCATTCTTGACACATTGGAAGACCCCGAGCCCGAAGTGATTACCGAAATTCAAGAGGCCTTTGTCATGGGCGTTAACCGCACCTTTGACGAAGACCCCCGCTTCGGACTGGTCGTTCTCGCCGAAATCGCAGCCCGCGCGCTGTCCCCCGCTGTGAATGATCCCGGAACGGCGATTGTTATAATCGGCAGCTTCGTGCGCCTGTTTGCAAACTGGGCCGAAGTCGCCGCGCAACAAGGTGAACCGGAGGTCGTCTATAACCGGATCATCGTTCCTGCACTTGAACTATCCGAACTTTTTGACGATGCCTTCACCCCGCTCGCTCGGGACGGGGCTGGCACCGTGGAAGTTGGCATTCGGCTGCAAAAAGCGTTCGGCTCGATACAGGCACTGGACTATCCTGGTATGTCCGTGGAAGCCCGCCGGCATTCCAAACTGGCACTGGAACGGGCAAAGCGCGAGCTGCCAATTCAAGAAGATCTGGATAGGGTCACGCAAATTGCCTCGGGTATTGGATAGCCCATCGGAACACTCACTTCAGGCCACACATCCACGGCCGATTTCCCGCGACGGTGTGACATTCAAGCCCCTTGGTAGACGCAATCTCGCTTTGGTGGTGCATTTTAGGCTGCGCGACCAGCTGAAAACCGCTTACAGTCCACTCAGATAAAATGCGTGTACGGCTGGCCGATTATAGAAAAGCACAGTAACGACACCGGAACGATGGGCAGATCGGGTATGAATTCAAAACGAAGTTCGTTTTGGTTACAATGGTTGGTGATCGGGTTCTGCCTGACGGCTTCCATTCTGGCTACAATTGCAGTCAAACGGATTGCCGACCATAAATCGGAAGACAATTTTTCGGTTATTGTCGAACAAGCGGTCACCTCTCTCAGCCGTACCGCCGAGATTTACGAACGCACCCTTGGCGGGCTCGCCGGTTTGTTCATTGCGTCCCAAGACATCAGCTTTGTCGAAATGGACGATTACGCCCGTGCCATTAACATCCACGGCAACCAATCCGGCATCAATGCCATCGGCTTTGCGTCTCATGGAGAGGCCGATCCGGACAGTTTGATTGTACGTCGCATCAGACCCCGCACCCCCGGTGAATCCGTGATTGGCACAGACTTCAATCTCTACCCCGAGATCGTCAAAGCCGCAAAAACAGCCCGAGAAACCGGAACGCTTGCACTGGTTCCTGACATTAAGCTTCCCATCAACGGCGAATTGCTCAGCAAGGGCATCCTGTTGCGACCGGTAACACGGATCGAACGCATCACATCGGACGGGTCTCTACGTCCTGCCGAATTCCTTGGCTATGTCTTTGCGATCCTTGACATGAATAGGGCTTTTGCCACGTTGTCTCCTGCACAAAACGAACTTGTAGAGCTGCGCGCATGGTTTGCCGAAGGCACGCCCGCGACACCCCCTCTATTCCAGAATATCCCTGCCGCAGATGCAAATCAGAACCCGAAATTCGTGCGGGATATGCACGTCGAGAGCTTTGGCCGCCCCCTCCGTCTGTTGTGGACAGGTTCGAACAAGTTCGATCTTATCCAGCCCTTCCGCGCGCCTTGGGTGATGCTGGCACTGTGCCTCGCACTGACAGCCCTCATTGTTACGATGCTGCGCTTTATGAACCGGCGGGAACGTACGATCACACGGCTCGTGGAAGAAAAATCAAACGAGCTGGTGACACGGGAAACCGAACGGCGCTCTATCATCGAAAACGCCATGCTCGCGATTGTATCGACAGATGCGAACGGACAGATCCTTCAGGTTAACGGCGCAGCACAGTCGCTTCTGCTGACGCCCAAAACCATTGGACTGGAAAGCCGCAACATTGTCGAAGTGCTGCCTGGTCTGGACCCGAGCGAACCGGATTCCCGTTTCAAACTTACCCTACCTGCCACAGAATACAGCCATGGCGAGACCATTCTGGAGGTTGAGAAAAACACATGGTTAACCTCTGACGGCGAAATCCGCGTGACCCTTCTGATGCGCGACATCACCAAACGGGAACGTCAGGCGCGCCAGATTGCCAAAATGGAAGAGCGCTGGGATCTGGCGCTGATTGGTGCCCAAATCGGCGTATTCGATATCGATTTTGAGAAAAATACGTCCGTCGTTTCAAAAATGTGGCGCATGATGATGAATATCACCAGTTCGATAGACCCTGCCGATCCGTTCAAGGATTTGCTCGACCGCATCCACCCCGATGACCGTGAAAATCTAACCAAAGCCCATCGCGCCTGCATCGTTGGGGGCTGCGAACGGGCTGAAGCCCGCTTCCGCGTTTCTGACAGCGGCTCGGACTGGCGCTGGATTCAATCCGATGCGATTGTGGTGGAATGGGACGAAGAAGGCACCGCGCTGCGCATGATCGGTACTCAAGTGGACATCACCGACCGCATCAGGGTGGAGCGGATGAAACAGGATTTTGTTGCCACCGTAAGCCATGAACTGCGCACCCCTCTTACGTCCATCAAAGGATCGCTCGGCCTGTTGGAATCCCAACTGGCAGAAGCCAACCTTCCGGTGGCCAAGAGACTTGTAGACATCGCACAATCAAATTCCGAACGGCTTTATACTCTGGTGAACGATATTCTGGACATGGAGAAAATGAACGCCGGCCAGATGCAGATTGATGCAAAGGCCGAATGTCTGAGCAAACTGCTGGTGCTGGTTTCCGACCAAATCGCGCCCTATGCAGCCCAATGCGGTGTCGGGCTGGACGTGTCGATCCCCAAAGGCAACTATCGCATTTGGACTGACCAGAAACGGATTATTCAGGTCCTGACCAATCTGCTGTCCAACGCCTGTAAGTTCTCGGATCAGGGCACACGGGTCCGCCTAAGCGCACAGCTTTTGTCTGGTGAAGTCCGGATTGCGGTCACGAACCACGGGCCAGGCATCCCCGAAGAATTCCACCCCCGTATCTTCCAACCCTTTGCGCAGGCCGACACGAAGGCAAACAAAAAGAAGGTGGGCACTGGGCTTGGGCTGAATATCTCTCGCCATCTGGTGGAATCAATGGGCGGCACTATCGGCTTCAAAAGCATTCCGGATCAGAAGACCATATTCTGGTTCACCTGCCCGCTTGCAGATGACACTGATAAGAACTTTGACGAAACAGAGACCGAAAATATTGATCAGCTGCGTGCGGCTTCATAATGGGAACAACAAGAGGTGAATGCCTTGCGCAATCATCGCGGGCTCAGTCGTAGCGCTCCGGTGAGAGCATCGTGACGTTGTCCATCCGCTCAATATAGTAGAGATCATCTTCGTAGTTTTCAGTCATACCCTCGGTCAATTCTTCAGGCCAGTGCAGCTCATCATTGAAGCCCTGCGTGCTCGGGAATTTCTTATCAAACGCACGGTTCAACTTCTCGAACTCCGCCCGTGTCTCTACGGGATGCTCCTTAAGATAGGAGTGCATCAGTATCGCTCCGCGCAAGGACAAACCGCTGTTTACCGGCGTGCTGGTGCTCACCAGAAGTTCGCGGTTTTTGATCCCCGTCAGGGCCTGTGCCACATCGCGCCACATGAAGGGGTAATCTTCAAACCGCCAAGCGGTGATCGGCAGATCGGCCTTTTTCATCTGTGCGCGGTGCAGGAAATCTGACCATCGCAGCCCCTGCAGGTTCGCATCCGCGACAAATTCCTCGAAGGATAGGGCCGGAGTGTGCCGAATACCGGCGCAGTAACAAGATGGAATAAAGCTCGCCGGATTACGCAAACCGACGAAAATCCTTAACGGCGCCCCGTCCAGCACATTTAAAATCCGCGACATGGTTGTGGCAATCCGCGGATAGAAATATTCTTTCCCGACTGGCCGCATCAATGTTCCCGAAATACTCGGATCTATCATCACAACACGGCGATACTTTTGATCTTTGGTCAACGCGGAAATCAGTGCGCCCTTCACTTCAGCCGAAGGAACCCCGGTGCTGATTTGCTTGATGGCCCGTGAGAACGCCCGCTCGGCCTGATCGGCCAATGGCACACAAATTCCCTCGGACTGCAACAAGTCACGGTTCTGCCAGAGCACCCTACGGAGGTGTTGCGTCGCGCTCCGATGCACGCCGATGTGAAGCCTGAAATCCATTGACTGCCTGTTACACGTGTAGACACCGAAATAGCTATGGTTTAAGCGCGGATCAATGGTTGAAACATCAGATATAGCGCCTGTCACTTCTGCGCCACGGCGCAGACGATACGGTCTGGACGGCTGGACGCTGCTGGGGCTGTGCATTGCCCTGCTCGTCATACTGCCTGTGGCCACAGTATTCTGGCTCGCCTTCTTCCCGCGAGAAAACATTTGGCCCCACCTACTTGCCACGACCCTGCCCCGCTATATGACCAACTCCGTCATCATGATGGCCGGCGTCGGATTGCTGGCGGGCGTGGTCGGCACCCTCTCTGCCTGGCTGATTGTCATGTACCGTTTTCCAGGCCGCAACGTCCTGCAATGGGGATTGCTGCTGCCACTGTCCATCCCCGCCTATATCGCAGCTTTCGCGGTCGTAGACTTCCTAGAGTATGCCGGACCGTTGCAAACCGGCCTACGCGCGCTGTTTGGTTGGGTCACACCACGGGACTACATGTTCCCTGAAATCCGATCTCGCGGCATTGCCATCATTGTTTTAGCAGGCGCACTTTACCCGTATGTATATTTCCTCACCCGCAGTGTCTTTCGCACCCAGTCCGGCGCCGCGATAGAGGTCTCCCGCGCCCTTGGCTGTGGACCTGTGGCAAGTTTCCTAAGGGTGGGCCTACCCCTCGCCCGTCCGGCCATCGCCGCAGGTGTCGCCATCGTGATGATGGAGACGTTGAATGAATTTGGCGCGATGGAATTCTTCGCCGTCCAAACTCTGACCACCGGCATTTTTACCGTTTGGCTAGAAGCCAGCAACGCTGGGGGTGCCGCCCAACTGGCCTGCGTGATTCTTGTCTTTGTTACCGTTCTTGTCCTCCTTGAAAAACTCTCTCGCCGCAGGATTAAATTTCACGAGACCGCCCGCAATATGCGCCCGCCAGAACGGCAACACCTGCGCGGCACCAAAGGCATCGTTGCTTCCTTGTTTTGCACCCTCCCTGTGTTGGTCGGTTTCGTTCTGCCCATAGCTATACTTGCTGACCATGCCCTTGGCCGCGCCAAACTCTGGAGCGATCCTTTCCTGTGGCAGGCAACTCTGCGCACGGTCCTGATTGCCGGTGGTGCTGCAGCCATTACAGTCGTTGCAGGCGTCCTACTGGTGTTTAGCGTCCGCCTATTCCGCCACAACGGGCTAAGCCGTATCCTTCCTGTCACCACAATCGGTTACGCCGCACCCGGAGCAGTTCTCGGCCTCGGCTTTTTGATACCGCTCTCCATGCTGGATCACCGCGTTGCTGACGGCATCCAGTGGCTCACAGGCTTTGATCCGGGCCTGCTGCTGGTTGGGTCGGTGGGGGCTATTATGCTGGCCTACTGCGTGCGTTTCTTTGCTATTGCTGTGGGCACAGTCGATGCCGCCTTTACAAAAATTTCTCCCTCTCTCGGTATGGCCTCCCGCTCTTTGGGACAGTCGCCGCGCCAGACATTGATACGGCTTTACGCCCCGATGATAAAAGGCGCGGTCGCCACCGCTGCCCTGCTGATATTCGTCGACAGCGTAAAAGAACTACCTGCAACATTACTGTTATATTCCAAGACCACATTGGCCACCTCCGCCTATCAACACGCCTCTCTAGAAGACATCGAGGGCGCCGCACCAGCCGCACTTGTTATCGTTCTGATAAGCCTGATTGCCGTTGCAATTGTGAGCCTGACAAACAGAGATTAATTTTTTGCAAACCTCCGCAAAAAACCTCTTGCATTCCCCCTCAACTTGCCTCAAAAGCCCCCCCAGTGCCCCTATAGCTCAGCTGGTAGAGCAACTGATTTGTAATCAGTAGGTCCGCGGTTCGAGTCCGTGTGGGGGCACCATTTTACAGAACAAACTGCTAGCGAAACGCCATTGATTTCCGCCACGCGGAACGGGTCAGATTCAATTCTGTTTGTTGCTCAAGGGCATTAACCAAGTTGTTGTCTGCGTTCCTGTGACATGGGGCAACTCGCTTAAGATACGCCGCTCATTCAGCCTAGGCGGAACGCTTTAGCGATTGCGGCATGGAATACGCTAGAGGTTTGCTATTTCCAGAGCCCCTCTATTTGCCCCATTTACGCCATGCGAGCCAGCTGAGGGCGACACCACCGGCTAGGATTGCGAGGTGGCGGGGGCGCAGCCCCCTGCCCGCGTTCGTTTCCTCACCAGGGTGATAACGCGGATCAAGCAGCCTTGTATCGGCGAGCACCTCCCCGATGGCAGAGGCGCTGTCACGGGTTACTTTGCGCAGGCCGCGCCCCTCCTGCCGGTTCAAACGCTCGATCGTGGGGATGAACCGCCGCTCACTGGCGAACGCATCTGCAAATTCGTTAGGTGTGACGTCAAGATGTTCGGAAATAAGACGAATCCGCGAGTTTTCGATCACCTCTGCCGGTTCTGCGATAGCAACATCGCATTCCGTATCAAATCCCATAGACCGATCGTTAATATTGCTCGACCCGATTTTCAGCAGGATGTCATCGACCACCATAATTTTGGCATGAACGTAAATCGGCTCTCCTGCTTTGGTAACGGGGAAATATATGCGAAAGCGGTTCTGGTGATCCGCGGCTTCCAATCGCTCCACCATACGTTGGCGCAGTACGTGCATCGCATTGTCTTCCAACTGGGATTCCGCCTCCACCGGATTGATCACGACTATCTCTGGCCCGCCTTCTTCGTGCAGGCGCTCTTCCAGTGCGGCGCAAATGCTCTCGGCGGCAAAATACTGGGATTCAATGTAAATCACCTGCCTCGCCGCCTTAATCCCGTCTAGGTATAGCTGTTCGATCTCGTTGATCAGGGGCTTCTCGTCAAAAGGTGGTTCTGTGCGAGAGACCGCCACATCAATATTTGTCGCGTCCACATCCAACCCGTCCGGCCAAGAGGTCGGTGGCGTATCCCTCGGGGGGGTCAGCGCCTCTCCGTTGGCCCTGTGCCAGCGCCTGCGGGACAGCTCTGCCAGCGCGGCTGCGGCGGGACCTGACAGCGCCGAGGTCGCGTCGTGCCAGGGACCGGAGGGGGCCCCATCCTTGCAAATCCGGCGGGGATCATCTGGCAGATGTTCTGACGTGTCCCAGCGTTTTTCCGTTGCATCGATACCGCCGCAGAATGCGAGCGCATCATCCGCCACGACAATCTTTTGGTGATGGCAGGCGCCGAACGGATGATGGCCGTCCAGTGCGAAGTGAATCCGGTCACTGCCAAACATGCTAAGCGCGATAGCAGGCGCCAACCGCCCGGGGGCGGCCAGCACTGCGCCGTTCCATTTCAGCATGTAAACATTAAGATCCGGTGAACGCGCGACAATGGCTTCGATAAAGCTGCCCAGCTGGTTTGGCAGACCATCAGGCGCCAACCCGTCTTCGTCCCCCTCTCCGGGAAGCATTTCCAGTTCAAAATCAAAGTCCCAACCAATCAGCAGCAGCTCTTTCTTGGCGCCAATAAACACCTTGCGAAGCACCCGAAAATAATCCGCCGCATCCACAATCAGCGCAAATTTATCCGCCCGCGCCACCTGCCATGTCGTATCGTCGGTGAACAACGCCCCCTCCGGCAGCGCGGTCGGGGCGTCATGGGCAGTGGGATTCGGCTTTGGATCGGTATCACTTGGCATTGCAGCACTCCCGTTGTCGATTGCATCATGGACCCAATCGTCCACGCGCGACACCCCCCTTAAGGGGCCCTCTGCAAGGGCAACGGCTGACTGCGCCATCGGTTCCGTGTCTGTGAAATAAATTAGGGGGCAGTTATCGATCGACCGTGCTAACAATTACAATTTAGCATACAGGATCATCGAAGACGTACTGTTAAAACAACTCAAGTCTGCGGACGCTTGTGCCGTCTCAAGCGATCAATTGCGCAGCTTTCTCTACAAGTATAATTGCTCGGTCTCGGGGAATCTTCTGCTTATCCCCCAAGGACTGCAACTCTGTTTCTGTTCCATACCCGCGCAAGATTCCATTTACCGCTTGCCAAACTCTCGGCGTATGGTCGATCTCACTTGCTACCCTACTTGCCAACTTCTCAATTTTTCTGATCCTCTCTGCACTAAGATGATCACGCGGCTTAGTGGACTGCGGTTCAGGAAGAGTTTTTTCCAAAGATCGGTCCAATGCATTTTCCAGCCAAGGTTCATCAAAAAATGACTTATCCATCAGTTTGGCATCGTTCCGGAAAAGCTTTTCAAGCTTAATCATTAAATCTCTGTCTAAAGCGAGTTTTTCATCCGTCTCAGTCGGCAATTTACCCACACAATAACCAACTGAACCGCCGACAGTTGTACGAACATTCTTTGGGACTTCGCATTGAATTAGAGTTCTCTGAAAACACGCATCGCGGCAATTTGTGAAACATTCAAAGACCGATTGGTGATCCCGGGGTCGCGCAGCGCAAACGGCGTTCCCTCCAACACGAAATGGAAAAAATCGGATACAACATCATTGTCATTTAGCGCATCGCGAATGAACGGACGAACAGTGAGTCTTTCTCCAAAAGAGTCTTTCCAATCAGAAAATCGAGAATGATAATTCAAAGCGGAATCTGTGCTTAGAGTATTAAGCAACGGTGCCATATCACGCACGAACATACCATTTTTGACACGTTGAGCATAGGTAGACACAAACCGATCCGCGTGAGGACGCACATAAGCCAGTATGCGCATATTTTCTACGAATTCAGGCAAATATTCCGTCAAAACTTCTTTGAAGATTTCCGGTCTCACCTGTGAGAAGAACTCCGAAGACACAACACCATAATCGGCTTCCGTGTTTAAAGCCCATTCAGACAAAGCTGAAAAGCGCTTTTCACGCATTTCAATTGATGCCTTTCGGCGGACAGATTTAGCCAGCCCAACTTCGTTTCTGAAATGGGATTGTGCAATCGTTTTCGCTTCACATTTCCACAGTCCTCTGGCCACCGCATCTTGGATAGAACTCGAACCGTTCTTGGGATCGCCAATGTGAATAACTAGATTTTTAATCATAGAATGAGAAACCTTGCATCGACCGAATAGTGCACTGTGAACATCAATGCTGTAATCTCAGAAATTGATGGGTCGCGCAAGTGGGTGGGCTTTACCTTAAATCTTCGGCGATTATGATATAGCCCCCCCTACTCCAATACCCCCGCCAGTGTATTCTCATTCGCTCTGCGGAACCATTTCACGATCTTCACGCGGTCCTCGTCTGGCATGTAGGTGATGTTTGCGGGAGGCATGGCGTGGGTGACGCCGGATTGCAGGTAGATTTGGCGCGCGGCGCGGGCGACGTCGGATTTGGTCTCCAGATGCACGCCTTTGGGGGCCCAGTGCATGCCCTCCCACGCAGGTTCGCGGGAGTGACACATAGAGCAGCGGCCAAGGACTATTTCGTGGACTTTTTCAAAGCCTTCAGCCTCGGCATAGCGCTGTTCGTAGTTGGTTAGCGGCTGGTTCTCGACCGTATCATATTCCCCGTCCCAGCTTGAAGCGGTGGACAGCCATGCGATGATCACGAACAGGATCACAGTCGCCGCCCATGTCCAGCTTGGTCCCCGTCCGGTGGCGTGCATGGTGTTGAAATAATGACGGATGGTAACGCCTGTCAGGAAGATCAAAGAGGCGATAATCCAGCTGTATTCTGTCGCAAAGGCCAGCGGGTAGTGGTTGGACAGCATCAGGAACAAAACCGGCAGCGTCAGATAGTTGTTGTGGGTGCTACGCAGCTTGGCGATCTTGCCGTATTTCGGATCAGGGGTGCGGCCTTCCTGCAAATCCTTCACCACAATGCGCTGGTTTGGCATGATGATCAGGAACACATTCGCCGTCATAATTGTCGCCGTAAACGCCCCCAGATGCAGCAGCGCAGCGCGCCCTGTGAAGATCTGGTTATAGCCCCAAGACATGGCCACAAGGATGACAAACAGCAGCAGCATCAAAAGGGTCGGCGTCTCACCCAGTTTGGATTTGCACAGGAAATCGTAACAAATCCAACCGATTGTCAGGGAGCCGCCGGAAATCAGAATAGCCTGCCACACCGCGAGATCGGCTTTGGCTGGGTCAATCAGAAACAGCTCTGCCCCGACCCAATAAACGATCATCAGCAAGGCGGCACCGGACAGCCATGTGGCGTAGCTTTCCCATTTGAACCAGATCAGATGATCGGGCATATTCTCGGGCGCGACAAGGAACTTGCGGATGTGGTAAAACCCGCCCCCGTGCACCTGCCATTCCTCGCCATGGGCACCAACCGGCAAGTCGGGCGCCTTACGCAACCCCAGATCAAGTGCGACAAAATAGAACGACGATCCGATCCATGCGATGGCCGTAATAACGTGCAGCCAGCGGACCGCGAAGGCAAACCAATCCCACAAGATTGCGATATCATACATAAATCTGTTCTCCTTTGACTTGTATTTACCCTATCGTCGGCCCGATTTTCGCGCTACGCCTGACATTCAGCAAACAGTGTCAAAAAAAAACTTACAATGTCTTATTTCGATAATATCAGAACCTTCATACGGGTGTATGAATTGGGCAGCATGTCAGCGGCGGCGCGGGACCAGCGGATATCCCCCGCGGTGGCTTCGGCGCGGATTTCCCAGCTTGAGGCCCATCTTGACGTGCGCCTATTCCAGCGCACCACCCGCAGTTTGACCCCCACCGAACAGGGACAGTTGTTCTATGAGGGTGCTTGCGGCGTGCTCGAAGCCGTAGAATCTGCCGAGGCGAGTATCGGTGATGTGACGGACAATCCCCGTGGCACACTCTATATTGCGGCACCTCTTGGGGTGGGGCGGCGCTTGATTGCGCCCCACACGCCGGAATTTACGGCGCAGTATCCGCTTGTGGATGTGCGCCTTAGGCTGAGTGACCGCAACATTGACCTGACAGCCGAGGGGTTGGATATCTCGTTCTTTCTGGGGCGACCTGCAGATTCCAACCTGCGTATTCGCAAGATTGCCGACTGCCAGCGCGTTCTTTGTGCCAGCCCCGCCTATATCGAAAGCCACGGCCACCCCAAAACCGGCGCCGAGATCGAGCGGGGCCAGCACAACTGCCTGAACCTGCGCTACCCCGGTGCGGCCGAGTTTCAATGGGAGCTGGAAACATCAGACGGACCGCAGAAATTCAACGTACGGGGCCGGATAGAATGTGATGACGGGGATGTTTTAACGGATTGGGCGCTGGCCGGTGCGGGCATCGCCCTGAAACCCGTTTTTGAAATCGCCGAGCATTTGCGCAGTGGCGCACTAGTCCCCGTGGTGGAAGAGACCCCGCCCCTGCCCGTTCAGATGGCTTGTCTTTATACCCACCGCCGTCATCAAGACCCCAAAGCGCGGCTGTTTATGGAGTTCATGATCGAGCGCATAGAATCCGCAATCCGCGCCACCGAGCAGACCTGACGTGCAAAGCTGAACGGCACCAAATCTGTCAGTTGATACCACCGGCAGGTTCCAGACATGCCGGTAGTCATTTCGCATCTATAACGACACTCAGAACAGGAAGTCGTTTGCCCCGAGATCAGCAAGATCCACGTCAATCAATGTAATGGAATTGCCACCTTGCGAGATTGTAACATCCGATCCGTTAGCAGCCTGTTCCATGTGATTGTTCGCAAGATCATTCCAGTGTTTGATCTGCGTAACGCTGCTAAGATCAATCACCTCACTGTTGTTGCGAGCCCCAAAATCGGTGATCACATCGTCGCCGAATTTGTTCTGGAACACGAATGTGTCCGCGCCTTTGCCGCCGGTCATTTCGTCGTCACCAGCACCACCTTTGAACGTATCCTTGCCGTTCCCGCCAATCATCTCATCAGCGCCTTTGCCGCCGTTCAGAAGATCCTTGCCACGGCCTCCATAAAGCTTGTCCGCTTTATTCCCGCCCAGCAGCGTGTCGGCCCCGTTGGCCCCGTTCAGAACGTCCTTACCGGCCCCGCCCAGCAGCTTGTCCCCGCCGGAATTGCCATAAAGATAGTCGCCCGATTGCTTGCCAATCAAAACGTCTGCACCTGCGTCCCCAAAGAGAAAATCCTCGCCACGCCCGCCGTCGATCTTATCATTGCCCGAACCGCCCGAGATGTAATCCGTCAGCGCAACCGCAGCACGGTCCCCCGTCAGAGTCTCGCTTGATGATCCGCCTTTTTGAAGGGAAACGGATTTATCCGAAAAGGAAACGATCTCGACATTTTTCAGGCTGTCCTTTCCATAGGCACTCTCGATGCGGAAACCAGCGTTTGTTGTCGAAACCGAAGCGGTTGACGAATGCACGGACACAACAAATGTATCGGTGCCAGTTCCACCGTCGACACTGTCGTTTCCACTCCCCAACTCGATCCAGTCATCTCCGCCATATGTGCGATAGGAATCACCCTGTTCCCATGCGGAAACAATCGTGTCGGAACCGGCGAGAAGCGCTTGCTCGACGCGGGACGGGCTGGCGTAGGCCATATTGGAAACGTTTAGGGAAAAACCTGTAGCGGTGACAAGCTGACTGCCGCCGTAGCTCATGCTGATGGTGTTTAACGTGCCTCCTGAAAGCCCGTAACTGTCGTAATAAAAAGCCCCTGTCGCATAGATACTGAAGCCTCCTGCGGAAGCGGAAATATGGCTGCCAGAGTAGTTGTTGACACGTGCGTCGTCAAAATTGGTTGAATACAGGTCACTGTAGGTCCAGTGGTTTGCGGAGGAATAGATCGTTACGTTCGCCATTTTTACTTTGCCTTCACTTGGTATTGGTAAGGCTTTTAAAACGGGTAAATACTATTTTAAAAACCTAAGGTAGAATGAACCCCAAAGACACCAGAAAAACCTTTTGGTTTCAAGGGGGCGATGGGAGAGTCTTGCCTTCCGCCTGTCTCAAAAGCGGGACAACAATGTCACTGGGCCTTGCTGTGAAGGGTGAAACAGTGGCGTAAAATTATTCAAACCCTGTCAATATCTTAGCTAATTACCCTAAAAATCCTGTAAAAATTTACAGTGCTTTCGTTTTTTCTTGAAAAACGCGGCGCTGTTTGTGTCCTATACCTGCAATAGGTTGAAATTCGTTAGACAGTTTCTTCAATTCCGATAAAGCCGAACAGATCCGGGAGAGCCCTGTTATGCACCGAACCATCCAGGTTAGTCCTATCACCAGCGCGGCTTTTGCCCCATTTGGCGAGGTTCTGGATGTCGAAGGTCCGGCGGATAAAATTATCAACGAAGGATTGTGCGGACGTTACCATGACCGCGCCACGTTGGAGTTCAACGAAGGGCGCGCCGGTGTTAGCTTGTTCAACGCGCAAAAGCGCGACCTGCCGTTGACGCTCACCATGATGGAGCGCCACCCCGACGGCAGTCAGGCCTTCCTGCCAATGCACCAGAACCCGTTTCTTGTGATCGTGGCACCGGATGCAGGTGGCGCACCGGCAGAGCCTGTCGCCTTTATCACCGCACCGGGGCAAGGCATCAACTTTCACCGCAACGTCTGGCACGGCGTGCTGACACCGCTGCATGATCCCGGCCTGTTCGCCGTAGTGGATCGCATCGGAGACGGCGCAAATCTTCAGGAACACTGGTTTGACCACCCTTGGGAGGTCACAGACACAGATTAATCGAACCGCCGTCAAGAGCGGGCAATAGGGAAACGTCTTATAGGGAGACACATAAATGTCAGACAATTCACTCGGGACAGCGGAACAACTCCGCGATCCCAATTTCACGCCACCGTTGCACAAGGCGATCCCTCTCGGGATTCAGCACGTTCTGGCGATGTTTGTGTCGAACGTGACACCGGCGATCATCATCTCTGGGGCCGCCGGTTTCGGCTTTGGCTCTGATGCGGGGGCGCAGGGCTTTCCGGATATGACCTATCTGATCCAGATGTCCATGCTGTTTGCAGGGATCGCCACACTGTTCCAGACCATCGGCATGGGTCCGGTTGGCGCACGTCTACCCATCGTGCAGGGCACCAGCTTTGCCTTTATCCCGATCATGATTCCGCTGGTCGCCGGTAAAGGCGTAGAGGCCATGCCCGCCCTTTTTGGCGGTGTGCTGGTGGGTGGCTTGTTCCACGCAATCATCGGGACGTTCATTGGTAAAATACGTTTCGCGCTGCCCCCGCTGGTCACCGGACTGATTGTAACCATGATCGGCCTTGCGCTGGTTAAAGTCGGTATTCAATACGCCGCGGGCGGTGTGCCTGCTATTAACAAACCGGAATACGGCAGTCTTTTGAACTGGTCTGTCGCCCTTGTCGTGGTCCTTGTGACGCTGGGGCTAAAGTTCTTTGCCCGTGGGATGATGGCCGTCTCCGCCGTGGTGATCGGCATTATCGTGGGGTATTTCTATTCGATGATCTTCGGATTGGTCACGTTTGACGGCATCGCCACCAGCTGGTCCCGCGCGGCACCTATCGCAATGCCTGTTCCGTTCAAATACGGGCTGGAGTTCGGCTTTGCAGCAATCGTGGGCTTCTGCCTGATGGCCTTCGTTTCGGCGGTTGAAACCGTAGGCGACGTTTCGGGTATCACCCGTGGTGGCGCTGGCCGCGAGGCAACGGACGCCGAAATCACCGGTGCGACCTATGCAGACGGTGTCGGTTCTGCGGTTGCAGGCATCTTTGGCGGCTTTCCGAACACATCGTTCAGCCAGAACGTCGGCCTGATCGCCATGACCGGCGTGATGAGCCGCCATGTGGTGACCATCGGCGCAATCTTCCTGATCATCTGTGGTCTCGTGCCGAAAGTGGGCGCCCTGATCCGCACAATCCCGATCGAAGTGCTTGGCGGTGGTGTCATCGTCATGTTCGGCATGGTCGTTGCCGCCGGTATTTCCATGCTTTCAGATGTGAACTGGAACCGCCGCAACATGGTGATCTTCGCGATTGCCCTGTCTGTCGGTCTTGGCCTACAACTGGAGCCCAAAGCCGTGCAGTACCTGCCAGACACCCTGCGCATCCTGATGACATCGGGCCTACTGCCTGCAGCGGTGATTGCGATAGTCCTCAACCTTGTGCTGCCAGAGGAACTGTCCAACGAGTCGACCGAAGAAGTATCGGGCGGCATGTCGGGACATGGCTCTGGCAAGTTGAGCGGCTAAATCCAGACGTATCCAATCAAAAGGGCGCCCGATTGAGGCGCCCTTTTTTGTGTCTTATCCGATCCATTTTCTTCAAATATCCTCGCCGAAGGCAAAATTCCTGCGCTCCGCGCGGGGATATTTTCAGAAAATGGAAAACCCGCCGTTAGCCATAGCTGGATACCGGTGTCCCTGCCAAAGCGGCTATGTTGAGCAGACCGCGCACGGTCACACCGGATGTGACGATATGGGCGCGGTTGCCCATGCCCATAAGGATCGGGCCAACTTCCAGCCCGTCAGCCACAGATTTCAACAGATTGCGCGCAGCACCCGATGCGTCAGAGTTTGTGTAGACCAGCACATTGGCCTTCCCTGTCAGCCGGTTGTTGGGCATCAGGTATTCCCGCAGTTCCGGATCAAGCGCCGCATCCGTGTGCATTTCGCCCTCATATTCGAAATCGGTTTCAACGGAATCAAGGATCGCCAGCGCATCGCGGGACAACCGGCCCGAGGTGCTGTCCAGATTGCCAAACTGCGAACTGGAACACAGTGCCACTTTCGGCGTCACCCCGAAGCGGCGGACGTGGCGGGCGGCTGCAACCATCGTTCCGGCCAGTTGCTGCGCGGTCGGTTCGATGTGGACATGTGTATCCGCCACAAACAACGGCCCTTTTTCCAGAATAACCAGCGACAGCGCACCCGCGGGATGCAGGTCTGGAGTTTCGAGGATCTGACGAATGTAATTCAGATGCCAGTGATACTGTCCAAAGACGCCGCAGATCATACTGTCAGCCTCTCCGCGATGCACCATCGTTGCGGCAATCGCCGTGCTGTTGGTGCGCATGATCGCCTTGGCCAAATCGGGCGTCGCGCCTTTGCGGGCCATCAGCTTGTGATAGCTGCCCCAGTAATCGCGATAGCGACTGTCATTTTCAGGGTTCACCACCTCAAAATCCTTGCCCGGCGTGATCGACAGCCCTTCCCGTTCGATCCGGCGCTCCACCACTTCGGGGCGGCCAACAATCACGGCATTGACGTGCATTTCTTCGGACATGGCCTGAACCGCCCGCAGCACGCGGGGTTCTTCGCCTTCGGCAAAGACAATGCGGCGTTTTTCAAGGCGGGCGGCCTCAAACACGGGGCGCATAATCATGGAGGAACGATAGACCTGTGACTGCAACCTTGCGCGGTAGTCCTTGATATCCACCTGCCGCGTAGCCACTCCGCTGTCCATTGCTGCTTTGGCCACAGCAACGGCGATGGTAGGCAGCAGCCGCGGATCAAATGGTTTCGGGATCAGGTATTCCGGCCCGAAAGACAGCCGCTCCCCCTGATAGGCCGCGCCAAGTTCGGCGCTGGCGGTTTCCCGCGCCAGTCCGGCAATCGCCTCTACGCAGGCCACTTTCATCGCGTCATTGATCTGGGTCGCCCCGACATCCAGCGCCCCGCGAAAGATGAACGGAAAGCATAGCACGTTGTTGACCTGATTGGGATAATCCGAACGCCCTGTGGCGATCAGCGCATCTGGCGAGGCTTCGCGGGCCAGTTCCGGCATGATTTCAGGTGTCGGATTGGCCAACGCAAAGATGATCGGATGATCCGCCATTTTCTTAACCATCTCTGGTGTCAGCAGCCCCGGTCCGGACACGCCAAGGAACAGATCGGCCCCCTCCATCGCATCCATCGTGGTGCGCATTTCGGTGTCGCGGGCGAATTCCTGTTTCTCTTCCGTCAGGTTGTTGCGCGATGTATGCACCACACCCTTGCTGTCGAGCATGGTGATGTTTTCTTTCTTCGCGCCCATCACCATCATCATTTTCAGGCAGGCAATCCCTGCCGCCCCTGCGCCCAGCGCAACGATCTTGATGTCCTCAAAGTTCTTACCCGCCACCCGCAGCGCGTTGGTGGCAGCAGCAGCGGCAACAATGGCTGTGCCGTGCTGGTCGTCGTGGAACACCGGAATGCCCATGCGTTCACGGCAGATGCGTTCCACCACAAAACAATCCGGCGCCTTAATATCTTCAAGGTTGATCGCGCCAAAAGTCGGTTCCAGCTTGCACACCAGATCGGCCAGCTTTTCGGGATCGGTTTCGTTCACCTCAATGTCAAAGCAATCCACACCGGCGAATTTCTTGAACAGGACGGCCTTGCCCTCCATCACCGGCTTGGAGGCCTGCGCCCCGATATCGCCCAGCCCCAGCACGGCTGTCCCGTTAGAAATCACCGCGACCAGATTGCCCTTGGCGGTATATCGCACGGCATCTGCGGGGTTCTTTTCAATTTCCAGACAGGCATCGGCCACACCGGGGGAATACGCACGGCTGAGATCACGGCCCGTTGCCATCGGCTTGGTCGCGCGGATTTCCAGTTTACCGGGTTTGGGGAACTCATGATAATCCAGCGCCGCCTGCCGTTCTACGGCCTTTTTGGTCTCGTCAACCATGTCTTGTCTCCTCTACTTTGTTATTGCGACGCGCCCATTTTTCGGGCCACGTCGATCATTCTGTTGGAAAAGCCCCATTCATTGTCATACCAGCCGAAAATGCGGGTAAACTCTGGGCCTGTGATCAGCTCCGGCCCTGCCAGCACAAGAGATTCGGGGCGGCTGCGCAAATCGGTTGAAACCAGCGGTTTTGGGGTCCAGCCGAGCACGGGGCAAGCCTCAACCGCCGTTTGCAACGCTTCGGTAAAATCCGCATCACGCCGGTCCAGCTTCACCACAAGATCCACGGCAGATACGCTGGCCACGGGAACCCGCACAGCGCTGCCGGTGATACGTCCGGCCAAATCGGGAACAACACGGTCAATCAGTCTTGTCGCGCTGGAAGTAGTCGGCACCATAGACAGCGCCGCCGCACGGCTGCGGGCCAGATCCTTGCCCGCCGTGTCAATCGTCGGCTGACTGCTGGTGTAGCAATGGATCGTGTTCATGTGCCCGCCGGACACGCCAAAATTATCCTCTAACAAACGCAACAGCGGCGCGACCGCATTGGTGGTGCAAGACGCATTAGAAACGATCTGCTGGCCGGTATAGGCCCCGTCATTCGCACCAAGCACCAGCGTCACATCCGCAGCATCCGACGGGCCGGAAATCAGCACAGCCCCTGCCCCCGCCTGCAATCCGGCTTCCGCCACAGCGCGACTGGTGGCACGGCCCGAACATTCCAGCAGAATGTCGATCCCCGCCATGTCCGGCAACGGGGCTGCGGGATCAATCTGGTGAAAAGGGATCGCTGCGCCGTTCACCACCAGATCGTTACCGCGGGTGTCCACCGTGCCTGGGAACGGGCCGAAGATGCTGTCAAATTCGAACAAATAGGCGCAGGTCTCCAGCGGGGCGAGATCGTTGATCAACACGACCTCCACTCCGCTATCCTGACGGCTGGTAGAGAGGGCGCGCAGGATCGAACGTCCGATCCTGCCGAACCCGTGAATTGCGACACGGACCTTTTTCATATTCACTTTTCTTATGGCTGGGCACGCGAAAAAAGCGCGGCTTTTCTTAGGCTTGAAACTTACGTCTGGACCGATGCAGAGGCTGTTTCCCTAAGGGCAGCCTCTGCGCCGTCCGGACAGCCTATCAAGCTTGCCAAGGGGCTGCATCAAAATTCCACGTCCTGCGCGACGCCCTGTCCCACCGCCAGTTCGACAACCGCCGAAGCCACGGCAAGGTCTTGCAGACCAACCCCTGTGCCATCGAAAATCGTAATCTCTTCGTCCGAGGCTCGCCCCGCCGTCGTGCCATTGATCACAGCGCCAAGCTCGTTGATGCGGTCCTGATCGACCAGCCCTTCAGCGACAGGGTGCTGGAACTCTCCAATGGTGACGGATTGGGCGATCTCGTCGGTAAACAGCCGCGCATCGCCAGACAGCGCAGCGGCGATCTCCTGTTTGCCCTTTGTGTCTGTTCCCATGCAAGCCACATGGGTTCCGGCGCGGATTTGGCCCTGTTGCAAGATCGGGTCAAAGCTGGAGGTGATGGTCACAATCACATCGCTTTGCGCCCCCAGTTCATCAAGACTGACGGCCTCAAAGCCAAGCCCCAGTTCTTCGGCAACACTGCGCAGGGTGTCGAGTTTTTCGGGAGAGCGGTTCCAAGCCACCACCCGTTTGAAATCCCGCTGTTCGGCCACAGCGCGCAATTGAAAGGCGGCCTGATGACCTGCCCCGACAATGCCCAGAACCTCGGACTCCTGCCGCGCAAGGCAATCCACTGACACAGCCGCCGCCGCCGCAGTGCGCAATGCCGTCAGCAGATTGCCACCGACTATGGCGCGACATTTGCCGGTATCCGCATCGAACAGAAAGATCGTGGATTGATGATTGGTCAGCCCCTTTTCCGCGTTGCCAGGCCAGTAACCCCCTGATTTCAGACCCAGATTCAGCGCTGCTTTGTCAAAGCCGGACTTGAATCCGTAAAGCGCATCCGCGTGGCCGATCGCTTCGCGGATCACAGGGAAATTATACGCCGTTTTTGCGGACATAGAGGCAAACACCCCTTTCACAGCGTCAAACGCTGCCGCGCGTGTCATCAGATTGGCGATTTCTTTTTCGGGGACGATCAACATGGGAGCGTACTTTCTGTCTGGAACGGGTCGGGGCCAGCGAACCGGCCCCGTTTTGAATTATAGATGTTAGGCTCAGTAGGCTTTGCCACGGGCCGAAACCGGCCAGACGGTTTCCACCTTGTCACCGCGCACGCCCACGTACCAGTCATGCACGTTACAGGTCGGATCACAGTGACCGGGCACCAGACGCAGCTTGTCGTTTACCTTCAAGGCACCATTCGGGTCCGCAACAACACCGTGTTCGTCCGAACATTTCAGGTATTCCACATCATCGCGGCCATAGACAAACGGCAGGCCGGAATCCACGGATTGCGCTTTTAGCCCTGCATCCACAATCGCCTTATCTGCCTTTGCGTGGCTCATCACTGTGGTCAGGATAAACAGCGCGTTTTCCCATTCGCCCTGATCAATCCGCTGGCCATCCTCATCCAAAATCCGGCCATAATCTGCGTCCATAAATGCGTATGATCCGCATTGCAGTTCGTTATAAACGCCAGAGCCGCTCTCAAAATAATAGGACCCTGTACCGCCACCACCGACGATGTCGCAGTCCAGCCCGTTGCTTTTCAGCCCCTGCACCGCGTCGGCCACCTGCGCAATCGCCACGTCGAGCTTTTCCTTGCGATCCGTGTAAAGATCCATGTGCTGCATAGCGCCCTGATAGGCCTGAATACCAGCGAATTTCAGGCCTTCTGCACTGTCGATCAGCTTGGCAATATTTACCACGTCCTGTGTCGTGCTGACCCCGCAACGCCCCGCGCCACAGTCGATTTCCACCAGCGCCTCTATCTGCGTGCCGTGTTTTACAGCAGCTTCGGACAACGCCTTGACGTTTTCGGGATCATCCACACAAACCAACACACGACAGCCGAGTTTCGGCATCTTTGCCAGCCGGTCGATCTTGGCCGGATCGGTCACTTGGTTAGACACCATCACATCCTTGATGCCACCACGGGCGAACACTTCAGCCTCGGAAACCTTCTGACAGCAAACGCCAACCGCCGCGCCAAGGTCCTGTTGCAGCTTCAGCACATCTACGGATTTGTGCATCTTGCCGTGGGCGCGATGCCGCATCCCGTGGTCCTTGGCATAATCGCCCATCTTCTTGATGTTCCGTTCCAGCGCGTCCAGATCAAGCACCAGACAAGGCGTCTGAATATCGGCTGCATCCATGCCCGGCACAGCGGGAACGTCAAAGCCAACTTCCAGTTGCTCAAAGTTAATATCTTTCATCGGTTCGTTCCTTTTCTTACAGCCACGGCAGCTTTGCCAGATCGACGTTACCGCCGGTAATGATGACGCCTACGCGCTTGCCCGCGAAGATGTCCTTGTTCTTTAGAATGGTAGCCAGCGGCACGGCGCTGCTGGGTTCCATCACGATTTTCATACGCTGCCAGATCAGCTTCATTGCATCGACAATTTCAGGATCGCTGGCAGTCAAAATATCGGACACATGGTTTTTCACAAAGTGCCACGTCAAATCCTTCAGCGGCACTTTCAGCCCGTCTGCCACCGTTTCAGGCGCATCATCTGCGATGATATGGCCTGCCTTGAAACTGCGATAGGCGTCATCCGCCTGTTCCGGTTCCGCCGCAATAACCTGCACTTTGGGCGCAAGGTTGGACAGCGTCAGACAGGTGCCCGAAATCATCCCGCCGCCACCAATCGGGGCGACAACCATATCCAGTTCGCCGCCGAAATCCTCCATCTGCTCCAGCAGTTCCCGCGAGCAGGTGCCCTGCCCTGCAATCACGCGGGGATCGTTGTAGGGGTGGACGAAATTGCCGCCCGTCTGTTCCTGCACCTGCGCGAAAACCTCTTCGCGGGAAGACGTTGACGGCTCGCACTCAGTAATCGTGCCACCGTATCCGCGCACGGCAGCTTTCTTGGCCTCTGGCGCTGTGCGGGGCATCACCACATTGCAAGGAATCCCCCGCCGTCCCGCCGCATATGACAGGGACAGCGCGTGGTTGCCGGAGCTATGGGTGCAGACACCGTTCTTCGCCTCGGCATCGGACAGACCGAACACCGCGTTAGAAGCACCGCGCACCTTGAACGCACCCGCTTTCTGGAAATTTTCGCATTTGAAGAAAATCTCGCAGCCCGCAAGCGTGTTCACATAAGACGATGTTAGAACCGGCGTGCGGTGGATGTAAGGTCTGGCCCGTTCGTGGGCGGCCAGCATATCGTCAAAAGTTGGAATGATCATCTCGGTTTGCCCCTTCACGCAGCGGCCTGACGCGCACTCTGCCCGCCGTGGCGGTAAAAGTCCTGCGCCGCGGCAACACCGGAGCCAAGCTTAACGTCCAACCCCAGATCAACCATCACCATTTCAGCGACACCTAGCCCAGACAACATCATCGCATCTGTCAACATCCCAAGGTGGCCGATGCGGAACACCTTGCCCGCAACTTCGCCAAGACCAACGCCAAACGCCATGCCGTAATCCTTTGCGGCAACATTAACGATACCAGTCGCGTTGAACCCTTCAGGCGTGCGAATGGCAGAAACGCTGTTGGAATACACCTCGGGCGACGCCGCGCAAAGTTGCAAGCCCCATGCGTCCACAGCCTTGCGAACACCCGTAGCAATCCGCGCGTGACGGGCAAAAACACTTTCCAGCCCTTCAGCCTCCAACATCTCAAGGGACAGTTTCAGCCCGTTCATCAAACCCACAGGCGGCGTATAAGGAAAGGCGTTGTTGTCATAACCCTTCTGCATATCGCCCAAATCAAAGAAAGTGCGCGGCAGGCTGGCGGTTTTTGTCGCTTCCATCGCTTTCGCACTGACCCCGACAATGGCGAGACCGGCAGGCAACATGAACCCTTTTTGCGATCCGGTTACGGCAATATCCACGCCCCATTCGTCCATCCGGAAGTCCATAGACCCGATCGAACTGACCCCGTCCACAAACAACATCGCCGGATGCCCCGCTGCATCCAATGCTCGGCGCACGGCGGCGATATCAGATTTTACACCGGTAGCGGTTTCATTGTGGGTCGCCAGCACAACCTTGATCTGGTGGGAGGTATCGGCGCGCAGGATCTCTTCGTATTTGTCCGCAGGCAGCCCTTCGCCCCAAGGCGTTTCCACCACCTGCACGTCCAGACCGTGACGCTGGCACATATCAATCCAGCGATGGGAGAACATACCATTGCGCGCCGCGAGAACCTTATCGCCAGCGCTAAGCGTGTTTGTCAGTGCAGTTTCCCAACCGCCCGTTCCGGTAGACGGAAAGATAAAGATGCTGGCACTTTCGGACTTCAACACCCGCCGCACACCGTCCAGACACGGGTGCAGGATATCCCCAAACAAGGGGGAGCGGTGGTCGATTGTGGGCATGTAGCACGCCTGACGGATCGCCTCGGGCATGTTGGTCGGGCCGGGAATAAAGACGGGATTTTGAAAACTCATAATGTCCTCCATCAGACTGTTTCCCACAGATTATGCTCTCCGTTACCAATTAACAATTTTTTTGAAATCATTTTTCAAAAATCATATAATTAGATTTATTATTGTTTGCCAGCAACTTACATTTTTCATATTGTGAAACCATATTTCAATTTCGATGAGGAAGATTTAATGGCTTTCCAAGACAATGACAAAAACAAAGAGCGTAAACCACGGGGCCGCCCCCGCGCCTTTAATGAAAAGACCGAACAAAACACCATCAAATCGCTGGATCGTGCGATGGTGGTGTTGGAAGAAGTCGCGGCCTATGACGGTGCTTCGCTCAGCGAATTGTCCAACAGGCTCGGGGAATCTCCGGCCACGCTTTACCGTGTGTTAACCACGCTCGCGCAGCATCAAATTGTTGAAACGAAGGATAGCACCCAGACCTGGCATATTGGTGCGGGGGCGTTTCTGATCGGCTCTGCTTTTTTGCGCCGGACCAGTCTGGTTGAAACCAGCCGCCCGATCCTGCGCGAGCTGATGGAAATCACCGGAGAGACTGCGAACCTCGGTGTGGAAAAGGACGGTCATGTGCTATTTTTAGGACAGGTCGAAACCCACGCACCGATCCGCGCCTTCTTCCCACCTGGTACGCTTTCGCCGCTGCATGCTTCTGGCATCGGCAAGGTGCTTCTGGCCTATTTTGACACCGCGCGGCTGAACCGTTTTGCACGGTCAGGGCTGGAGCGGTTCACCCCTCATACGCGCGACACGCTGCCCGCGCTAGAGGCGGATTTGGATCAGGTGCGCGAGCGGGGCTATTCCGTGGACGATCAAGAGCGCAACACAGGCATGCGCTGTATCGCGGCCCCGATCCGCAACGCATTGGGAGAGGTGATCGCGGGGATTTCCGTCTCCGGCCCCACCAGCCGGATCGACGAGACACAAATCGAAGAGCTTGCCGTTGAGGTTATCAACGCTGCGACCCGTGTGTCACAGGCAATGGGGGCCAGCGCAGACCAGCCCCCGAAACCTTAACTTTTAGACAGTTTCAACTTCATGTGCCGGTTCACATCCTTATACAAAAGATAGCGGAACGGGCCCGGGCCACCCGCATAACAAGCCTGCGGGCAGAACGCGCGAAGCCACATGTAATCGCCGGCCTCAACCTCAACCCAGTCCTGATTGAGCCGGTAAACCGCTTTACCTTCAAGCACATAAAGACCGTGTTCCATCACGTGGGTTTCGCAAAACGGGATGACGCCGCCCGGTTGCAGGGTCACAATTGTGACGTGCATATCGTGGCGCAGATCGTTCGGGTCTACAAAACGGGTTGTCGCCCAGACACCATCCGTGTCCGGCATAACATTCGGCGCAATGTCTTTTTCATTCGCAATTACGGGATCAGGCAGGTCTAAACCGTCCACCGCCTCATAGGCTTTGCGCACCCAATGAAACCGCGTGACCTGTTCGGACGTGTTGCGCAGCGTCCAGTCCATCCCCGCAGGCAGATACGCATAACCGCCCTCTTCCAAAGTATGGGTTTCTCCGTTGAAAGTCAGCTCGAAGCTGCCTTCCACCACGAATAGGACACCCTGTGCCTCGGGATCGGATTCCGGTTTATCCGAACCGCCACCGGGTTGAACTTCCATGATATATTGAGAGAAAGTTTCGGCAAAACCCGACAGAGGACGGGAAATAACCCAAAGCCGCGTGCCTTCCCAGAAGGGCAAGAAACTGGTTACAATATCGCGCATGGTGCCCTTGGGGATTACCGCGTAAGCATCCGTGAAGACAGCACGATCCGACAGAAGTTGCGTCTGGTCGGGGTGGCCGCCGGTAGGGGCGAAATAGCTGGTCTTGGTCATTAAAAACTCCAGTACAGAATTACCGTCAAAATCGCGAGTTTGGCTGCAATTGGGAAGCGGTTGAATGCATGAAGGATCATTCGGGAATATTTGATAGTCAGGGGAAACTTTGCGTGTAACCTCGAAAAATGCCGGTCTGTTTCCAGACCGGCATCATGGTTTTCAATGTCTTAGCGCAGTCGCGCATTAACCGGATGTTGAGGATTTCAACAGCGGTGTGATGCGGCGTACAGCAGCGCGGCGGTTTGCTTCTTCCGAGGTTTCTGTCGGAATGCGCAAGTTACTTTCCCCGTATCCCTGAACCACAAGGTTTTGTGCCGGTACATTAAAGTACTCGGTCAGAGCCAAAGCTACAGATTCCGCACGACGGTCTGACAGGGCCAGATTGGACGTCGCCGAACCAACCGCGTCGGTGTGACCTTCGATCAGGAAGACCTCGGACGGGTTCTCGGAGATCCGCTCGGCAATTGCGGTACCAACGGTTGCCAGAGCACGGGCTTGATCCGCCTCGATAATCGCCGAACCGGTGTCAAAAGTAATCGCGCTCAGCTCGATGACGGGCATCAGCTCACGTACGGCACGAATCTGGCGCACCTGTTGCAGGCTGAATGTGCGGTCCAGATCCTGACTGCTGGAAGCCGCGAGCGCCGCACGCAGGTCAGCTTCGCTCATGCCTGTTGAAGCATATGAGAACTCTTCAACCTGTGGCAGTTCGGAAATCTGAACCGGCGTTTCGTTGGCAGTGTCGTCAAACAGGCGCACAGTCTCGCCATTTGGCAGATACTGTGTGCGGCTCAACACCTGACCATTGGGGGCGCGCACGGTTACGACCTGTGTGCCATCAGACATCACAATGGTCTGACGGGACGAACCGTCCGAAAAGGTCTCTGTTTCAACAGTGGAACCTGGCTGGCGCAGCAGCGCATTGTCGTCTTTAAGCACGTAGTAATCACCATCACCACGCTGCACGACCACGCGGTCGCCTTCGGTTTCAACAACCTTATCGTTGTTGTTCAGGACCGCCGCAAGGATACCGACACCAGCTGCACCGATGAGGAATTTCTCAAGGTTGTTCAGCCCATCATCGTCATTGGCCACAACTGCAGCTTCGGCGCGCTCTTGGTTGCTTGCACGACGGTTCTTTTTGGTAATCTTCTCTTTACGCTTCTTAACCTTGGCATCCGCCTCACCATCCTGAGTAGCGGCAACTTTGGGCGTGCGATTGGCCGCCTCTGTGCTGGCTTCGGTATCTACCTGCACGGCTTCCATTTCTCTGGCTTCGCGGCGTTCCTGCCGTTTGGCCTTGCGTTTCGCCTTTCGCTTATCTTCCTTGGTCAGTTCCTCATCGGCCGCAATTGTGCCGTCGGGCTGTGTTGTCGCCTCAACCCGTTGATTGTCTTTGTTCTTGTTCTTCTTTTTCTTGCGCTCTTTTTGAGCTTCTTCCTCAACTTGCTCGGCTGTCACAGCATTCACTTGGCCTTGAGCGTTCGCTTCAGCCTCGGCTTCGGCTTTGGCTTCGGCCTTGGCCGCTTTCTTTGCTTTCTTCTTATTCTTCTTAACAGCCTTATCAGCCGCCGCCTGCGCATCGGAGTCAGCGTCTACCTCTACTGCCAATCCGGTTTCAGGGTCGATTTCTGCTTCCAGCTCTGCGTCAGCATTCGCTTTATTTTTATTCTTCTTTTTCTTTTTCTTGTCGCGACCGTTGTCATCACTGGTGTCCGCCTGCGCGACCTTCAGGTCTGCTGCGATTGATACATTGTTCCCAGCATCAAGAGTTTGCGCTGTTACCACATGTGGCGATACCAGAGCAAAGCTCAGGATTACGGCAGTGGTGCTTTTCAATTTTTGCATAGTCATCACAATTTCCCTTTCGAGTGTATTCATCCCCTTAACGCGGGGCCTCGGCAAAAGGTTCAGATTGAATCTGTGAGTACGCAATAAATTGCTCGTATTGAATTTATAGAGCCAGAACTCCCTTATAGGGCGGCCTGCAGTGTACCTTAATCACAGCAGATCTAGCCCAATAAAACTTAGTATGCTCTTCGCATACGGCAGCATGCACTGAATAAACACCTGAAAGGCTTGAGCTTTTCGAGTGGAAGCGTTTGAATGTCTATAGAATACCAAACCCGAGGTCGCAGCGTCATGCAAAACTACACGTTAAAACAGCTTCGCTATTTAGATGCGGCGGGACGACATGGATCAATTGCGATGGCTGCCGAGGATCTGTCTATCTCCCAGTCCTCTATATCTGCCGCAATAGACGCAATGGAACGAGAGATCGGTTACGATATATTTGTACGCACACCGGCAAAAGGCGTGAAGCCAACTGCGCTGGGCGGGGAGGTCCTGCAGGCCGTCCGCCGGTTTCTCGAACAAAGCCGCCATTTTGAGGCTGAAGTCCAATCCGTAGATGGGCAAGCCACCGGCGCTGTGCGGATCGGGTGCTATGCTACGGCTGCACCATCGTTTCTACCTCTGATCTTGAAAAGTTTTTCGGAAAACCACCCTGGGATCTCTATCATGCTTTTGGAAGGCAGCATGGATGCAGCCGCAAAATTCCTAAGCGAAGGGGATGTTGACCTTGTCTTTTCCTATGACGAAACAGTCGAAGAAGGTCAGGGCTTCGTTCCCTTGTTCAGCGCCCCGCCCTATGCCCTTATTCCGCAGGAGCACCCGCTGAGCGGACAGTCCGATGTCAGCTACGAAGAGCTGTGTTCTCTGCCGATGGTGTTGTTGGATCTGCCGCGTACCCGCGCTTATTTCGCGAATATGTTCACGAAACGGGGACTAACGCCAAATATTGTGCACTCGACCCGATCGTCGGAAATCGTCAGGGCGCTGGTATCAGGAGGGTTCGGTTTTTCTATCCTGAACATCCTGCCGCCGGGCTATGGCGGCAGCAATCAGCCCTTCTCTATCCTGCCGATACGGGACACTGTAGATACTCCGGTGTTTGGCATTGTCACGAGTGAGCTAAGCCGCCGCCCCCAGATCGTCAGCGCCTTCATAGAGCACTGCATTTCCTTGCGGGAATCCGGTGTTTTCAGTGATTTGGTGGTCCAATAGGAATGTTTAAATCCTACTTATCGCCGCAGAAAAACACTTAACACCTTAATTAAAAGGCTTAATACTCCTTCCTCAGTAAAATGTAAGAATGACCCTCTAATATAATGGTTTTAGCATGAATCGGGCTGCGCTAGGCTTTGATCATAATAAAAAAGAATCAACCAACCGGAGGTATTCCCCTGTGAGAACTTTATTCAAAGGTTTGATGACGGCGACAGCATTGGCATCCATGATGGCAACCAGCGCGATTGCTGAAGAACCAAAACAAGGCGGCACGCTTGTTACAGTGCTCGGCACCAACGTACGTAACCTGAACTCTGCGGTACAATCGGGCATCGTCACCGGCTTTCCGGGCGCGCAATTGTTCGCCTCGCCGCTGCGCTATGACGAAAACTGGACGCCGCAACCCTATCTTGCCGAAAGCTGGGAAGTGTCCGAGGACGGTCTAAAAGTAACTCTCAATCTGGTGAAGAACGCAAAGTTCCACGACGGGACGCCGCTGACGTCCAAGGACGTTGCTTTCTCGGTTGACGTGATCAAGGCGAACCACCCGTTCAAGGCCATGTTTGCCCCTGTTACATCAGTCGATACACCGGATGACTACACTGCCGTTCTGAACCTGTCCCAACCTCACCCCGCGCTGATGTTGGCCATGTCCGGCCAGTTGATGTCCATCATCCCGCAGCATATCTACGGCGATGTTCCGGTTGAGGAGGTCAAAACCCATCCGCGCAATAACGAAGATGTGGTCGGGTCCGGTCCTTTCAAGCTGACTGAATTCGCGAACGGCCAGCATGTTATCCTTGAGCGGTTCGACGATTTCTTCATCGAAGGTCGCCCCTATCTTGATAAAATTGTAATGCGGATCATTCCTGATCCCGCCGCCCGCGCCATTGCCTATGAAAACGGCGAAGTACACATGGGCGCGTTTGAACTGCTCCCCCGTATCATTAACCGCCTTAAGAAAGTGGACAACCTGACAGTCACCCCCGATGGATATGGTGCGGTTGGTCCGTTGGACTGGTTGGCAATGAACACCCAGCGCGGCCCGTTGAAAGATGTGCGCGTGCGCAAAGCCATCGCCTATGCCGTGGACAAGAACTTTGTTCTCAAGGCGCTGATGCAAGGCACTGCAGTTGAATCCAAAACCGGTATCCACCCCGACAGCCCGTTTTATAACGCAGATGTAGAAGCTTACGAAGTTGATCTCGACAAAGCCAGGGCTCTGCTGGATGAGGCTGGCTACCCGATGGACGGCGACAGCCGCTTCAGTCTGACGATTGATTTCGGCTGGGCAGATGTGAAACCGCAAACGGAATACGTCAAAGCTGCCTTGAAAAAGGTTGGGATCGACGTGCAAGTTCGCGCCAGTGCAGACTTCCCGACCTGGGCCAAGCGCATGGGTGAAATGGACTTCGATATGTCTTGGGACTCTGTGTTTAACTGGGGCGATCCGGTGATCGGCGTTCAGCGGACCTATATCTCTTCCAACATCGGCAAGGGTGTTTGGTCCAATACACAGGGCTATTCCAACGAACGTGTAGACGAGCTGCTGGAAATGGCTGCGGTGGAAACCGACAAAGACAAGCGCAAGGCGCTTTATGACGAATTCCAGACCATCATCGCGGATGAACTGCCGGTTTATCACATAAACGCGCTGCCGTATCACACGGTTTATAACGACAAGGTGGGCAATCCGCCTCTGGGGATCTGGGGCACTTCTACCCCGATCGATATGACTTACCTCAAAGACTAGTCATCCAGCGCGGCGGGCCTTGCGGCCTGCCGCCTCCCTCCCTCTATTTAGAAGAAGAACGCTCGTGGCTTTCCTCCAGAAATTCCTTATCCGCACGCTATATGCCGTGATCCTGCTTGCAGCGGTGCTGGTTCTCAACTTTTCAATGATGCACCTTGCCCCCGGCGACGTGGCCGACACCATCAGCCAGTCTATGGGCGGCGCCGACGAAGAGGTGCTGGCACAGATCCGCGCCGATTACGGTCTTGATCAACCCTTTCTGGTCCAACTGGGCCGCTACATGGGCAATGTGCTGCAATTCAATCTGGGCTATTCGTTCTTTTACAATGCCCCCGTCACCGATCTGATCCTTGAGAGACTGCCTGCAACCCTGTTGCTGGTGTTCACGGCGCAAATTCTCGCACTTGGTATCGGCGTGGTGCTTGGCGTGATTTCGGCGCGGCGCCCCAATGGGATCGCCAGCCACTTTGTGACCATGCTGGCGCTGTTCGGGTATTCTGCACCTGTATTCTGGACCGGTATCCTGCTGCTGATCGCATTCTCCCTTAAAATTCAGTGGTTCCCCGTCGCCGGTATGCGTGATGTAACCATCGAGGGCGGTTTCTTCACCCATGCCCTTGATGTCGCGAGGCACCTTGTGCTGCCGGTCATCACGCTCGGCTCTCTGTTTCTTGCGCTTTATTCGCGGCTTGCCCGTGCCACCATGATGGAGGTTCTGGGATCGGATTATGTGCGCACCGCCAAGGCCAAAGGCCTGACAGAGCGGGAAGTGGTTTATAAGCACGCGCTGAAAAACTCTCTCTCTCCGGTGATCACACTGGCCGGCCTGCAGTTCTCCGCCGTTATTTCGGGCGCTGTACTGGTAGAGGCCGTGTTTTCCTGGCCGGGTCTTGGGACGCTTGCCTTTCAATCCATTATCGCGCGGGACACGCCAACCATTCTTGGCATCCTGTTCTTCTCGGCCCTTGTGGTGATCGCAGGCAACCTGCTTACCGATTTGGCCCTGCGCCTTGTAGACCCCCGTGTAGGAGGCAAACGATGACCGACTCCCCCCTTATTCCAAAGGAAGAGATTCCAGAGGCACGCCATCCTTTTGCCGAAGCCTGGGAAATGTTCCGCCGCAATCACGCCGCCATGGTCGCGCTGGTTGTTCTGATCCTGATCATTCTAGCCGCGATTGTTGGTCCGTATCTATATCCTGTCGATCCTTTCGATATGGTCTGGGCCCCGTTTTCACCACCGGGTGCCGATGGTTTCCTGTTAGGCACCGATTATCTGGGCCGCGATCTTTTGGCCGCCCTGATCCACGGTGCGCGCGTATCTATCGTTATAGGTCTGGCCGCGGCAGTGGTGTCCGTTGTGATCGGCGTCACTGTCGGGGCGCTGGCAGGGTTTTACCGCGGATGGGTTGAAGAACTGTTAATGCGGATCACCGAATTCTTTCAGGTTTTACCTACATTGCTGTTCTCTATGGTCATTGTCGCGCTGTTCGGCGCCTCCTTGCCCATGATCACCTTTGCCATCGGCGTCGTAAGCTGGACCGCCGTCGCGCGGATCACCCGATCCGAATTCCTGCGCATCCGCGAGTTGGAATATGTCACGGCATCCCGCGCGTCGGGTGCCAAGAACGGCAAACTGATGTTCCGTGTCATTCTGCCCAACGCCCTGCCCCCGATTATCGTACAGGCCGCCCTAATGGTCGGCTCTGCGATTCTGTTTGAGGCAGGCCTGTCTTTTCTGGGGCTGACCGACCCGAATGTCGTGTCGTGGGGTCAGGTTATCGGCTCCAACCGGCAATATATTCTGGACGCCTCTTTCACCGTTACAATTCCCGGCCTCGCTATTTTCGTCACCGTACTGTGTATCTCGCTGGTGGGTGACGGATTGAACGATGCGCTGAACCCAAAATTAAGGCAGCGCTGATGGAACCGCTACTCAAAGTCGAAAACCTTCGTATTGAACTGACCACACGGGCGGGCGTTGCCCCTGTGATTGACAACCTCTCGTTTGAACTCGGCGCTGGTGAAAGCATCAGTTTTGTCGGGGAAAGTGGCTGCGGCAAGTCCATGACCGCGCTCAGCATCATGGGATTGCTGCCGGAAAAAGTGGGGCGGATTGCCTCTGGTTCGATCACCTTTAATGGGGAAGAGTTGACCACGGCCTCACCCAAGCGGTTGCGGGATATTCGGGGTAATGACATCTCGATGATCTTTCAGGAGCCAATGACCTCTCTCAATCCGGTTTATACTGTGGGCGAACAAATTGCCGAAGTGATCCGCGCCCATCAGGGACTGTCCCGAAAAGCGGCTTGGAATCAAGCGGTTGAGCTGCTTGATGCGGTGCGTATCCCGAATGCCAAAGGGCGGGTTTCGGATTATCCTTTCCAGATGTCCGGCGGCCAGCGCCAGCGTGTAATGATCGCCATCGCATTGGCCTGCGAGCCGAAAATCCTGATCGCCGATGAACCGACAACAGCGCTGGATGTGACAGTGCAGGCGCAGATTTTCGACCTGCTGAACGATATGAAACGCCAGACCGGCGCGTCTATTATCATGATCACCCATGACATGGGCGCAGTCGCCGAAATGGCCGAGCGGATGATTGTGATGTATGCGGGGCGCAAGGCCGAAGAAGGGCCCGTTGAGCAGATTATCGAACACCCGCGCCACCCTTATACGCGCGGTCTGATTTCCTGCGTGCCCCATATTATGTCCAGTATCTCCCAAGAACGCCATGCCCTGACGGAAGTACCGGGCATCGTCCCGAGCCTGTCGGATTTTGGTCAGAACCGCTGCTTGTTCGCTTCGCGCTGCAACATGGTTACGCAGAAATGTGTCGATGAAAGACCGCCGGAGAAACCCTTCGCGAACGGACAAAAAGCGGCCTGCTGGTTCGCAGAGGAGGTATGAGCATGAGCAACGAAACACTTGTGTCTGTAGAAAACCTTGGCGTGCGCTTTGCGGTAAAGCGGGGCGGCGGCTGGGGAAAGGCCTCTTATCTTTATGCTGTGGATGATGTCAGCTTTGAGATTAAACGGGGCGAAACCCTTGCGATCGTGGGCGAAAGCGGCTCGGGCAAGACCACCACGGCGCTGGCGGTGGCCCGATTGGTAGAGGCCTATCAGGGCAAGGTTAATCTGGACGGAACGGATTTCCTGTCGTTGGACGACGAAGCATCGCGACTGGCGCGGGCCAAAATGCAATTCATTTTTCAGGACCCCTATTCCAGCCTCAATCCCCGATTGCGGGCGGAACAGATCGTGCGGGAACCGCTCGACAGTCTGAGCACGATGGATGAGGCTGAAAAGAAAGAGATCGTCGATCGTCTGTTCGCCGAAGTGGGTCTGCGCCCCGAACAACAGCGCCTGTTTCCACACCAGTTTTCCGGCGGTCAACGCCAGCGCATCGGCATCGCCCGTGCGCTAGCCACCCAGCCGGATCTGATCATCTGCGACGAAGCAGTTTCCGCACTGGACGTGGCGGTGCAGGCGCAAATCCTCAACCTCCTGCGCAAGTTGCAGGCGGATCTGAACCTGACCTATCTGTTCATCTCCCATGATCTGGGTGTGGTGCAGCATATGTGTGACAGCATCGCGGTGATGTATATGGGCCGCGTGGTGGAACATGGCACCCGGATGGACTTGTTCAACAACCCGCTGCATCCCTACACATCCGCCCTGCTGTCTGCGGTGCCAAGTGTGGATAAAGCGCGCCGCGAAGCGACCAAACGCATTCTTATTCCGGGTGACCCGCCTGATCCGGTGAACCTGCCCGCAGGGTGCCGGTTTGCGAACCGGTGTCCGGTGGCTCAGGATATCTGTCGCAGTCAGGATCCGGCTTTGCGCGATGTGAAGGGCGGCCACAAAGTGGCCTGCCATCTGGTCGGAGAGGACGCAGTGTCCCCCCTTTAATCCGGTGCGGCCAATCTGTTGCGGGTTGGCCGTTCTGATGGGCGCATTTGAAAGGGCTGCTTTACGGGGATGCTGGCGCTTGCCTGAGCTTAAATCTTAACAAACCCATAATCATGAAGCTTCATTTATGAAGCGTCTTATATGAAGCTTCTTGTAAGACGCGTCTTGTATGACGCTTCATATTTGCTGGGTGATACGGGTGAAGCCACTCGTTCTCACACCACCCAAACCGCACTGCCCAAACGCAAAAAGGGCGGCCAAAGCCGCCCTCTTCAAATTACTTCACGAGGCAAAAAGCCTTACATCCCAAGCGCTTCCTTATAGATCTCCAGCACCGCTTCCTCTTCGGAAATCTCGGCGGGATCTTTCTTGCGCAGTGCCACGATCTTGCGCAAGACTTTAGTGTCATAGCCACGGGATTTCGCCTCGGCCATCACCTCTTTTTGCTGTTCTGCAAGGTCTTTCTTCTCGGCTTCCAAACGCTCGAACCGCTCCACAAAGGCGCGCAATTCGCCAGCGGCTACACGGTAAGACCCCTCGCCTGGTGCAGAGTTCTGGCCAAACCCCTGTGCGTCATCCAAAACATCTTCCATAGGGTGCTCCTGTCGCTAAATAGATTCTCAGGATCTTTGCCTAACGCTCTGCCCCGCGCCCGACAAGCCCCGTTGCGCCAATCCCTGTACCCGCGGCCAAATTTGGACCATTGCGCAACACTGCGAATGTCGTTTCTATCCTTTGAAACGAGAAACCAATGCTGAAGAGCTGAATTCCGCTTTGGACAAACCCCGATCAGTGTGATACCGCCGCCAAAACCATTAAGGAGTCTGGTATGGGCTGGCTTGTTTACCCTGGCATTTTTGTGACGCTTCTTGGCCTGTGCGGTCTGCTCTATTGTATCTGGAAAGCCAATGGCCTTCGCAATTCCAGCCTTGAAGGGGAAGATATGACGGCGCAGCTCCACCGTTTGATCCCGATCAATCTGGCCTCTGTCAGCATTGCCGGTATGGGGTTGGCGCTGGTGGTTGTGGGCAAACTTCTCTGACATCGCTCTGATACTGCGCACACCGGTTCAGGTGAGGAAGTCCCAGACATCCAATTCTTCAACAGCCAAATCTTTGACGTAGATAGATGACCCAAAGCCGTTCACCTTAATCAAGGTGGACTCTCCGCCTGCCTTGCTGACAAACTTCAGGTCAGCGAATTCGAACCCCACACCGGAGAGGCTGATCCGGTCGATACCGTTTTCAAAATCCTTGATCCGGTCCCGTCCAGCCTCTTCGCTGAATTGGAAGACGTCATAGCCTGCGCCGCCGGTCATCGTGTCTTTGCCTGCACCGCCATAGAAATAGTCATTCCCGTCACCGCCAAACATACGGTCATTTCCGTTGCCACCATAATAGTCGCGCGCATAACCGCCGCCGGAACCGTCTTCCGCACCGCTGTAGAGCCAGTCCTTACCATTCCCGCCATATAGTACATCGCCACCGTCGCCACCTCCGAAAAGCCGGTCTTTCCCGGCTTCCCCATAAAGCGTGTCCCGATCATCGCCGCCGTACAATTTGTCACTGCCCTGTCCGCCAAACAAACTGTCGTTATAGTCTTCCCCGTAAAGCGTATCGCCGCCTTGACCGCCTTCCAATACGTCTGCCCCTGCCCCGCCATAAAGCTGGTCGTCACCACGGCCACCGTTCAGAACATCATTGTGATAATCACCGAACAAAGCATCCTTGCCGCCATTCCCTGCGAGTTTGTCTGCGCCATTTCCCCCAGATAGCGTGTCATTTCCTTGATTGCCAAACAAACTGTCTTCAACATTGCGCCCGATCAACCGGTCGCCCCGCGCCCCTCCAATAAGAACATTTGAACCGGCGACCCCGAACAACACATCAGCTTTACTACTGCCTGCAATGGTCATGGTATTGCTGAAAGCGTCATGATCAAAGGACCACGCGGAGGAATCCACCGCAGTGCCGTAAAGATAATCCAGCGCCTGCAAATCCAGCAGCCCCAATTGCGTGGTATAGGGCGAGGTGTTATTGTAGGTCATCACCGTTTGATGCTGGTTGTCCAGAGATGGGTCCAGGATAAGGCTTCCGTCATGGGTGTGCTTCAGCCCCATCGCGTGGCCCAGTTCATGCAACATGATCTGAAAACCGTAGGTTCCTTTGCCATAATCCCCTTCGCTGTCGATAACGAAGATTCCGTTGCTGGTGTACCCTGCAGAAGCGCTGGGATAGCTGGCCCATCCACCATAGGACGACCCGTCCGCATTGGACACGTCGATCATGCCGCCGCTGTCTACTTCGACAAACACCACGCCGGCGGCGCGCTCGTAGATATCTGCGGCATCGCGAAAGTTCTGGCGTTGCTGATCGGTAAAGGCAAAGGTACGGGCAACAGAATAGGCGCTTTCGCTGGCAGCGGGGATTTCCGCGCCTTCTGCAAAGCTATAGGTCACGATGATAGGGGTCCCAAGCTCCGCAGTTGCATTCCATCGGGCGCTCGCGGAGTCATTTATCTGCAACAGTGCAGTATAATCCGAAACTACGGCCATGTGCGTGTCCTGCATTAAATTCCGTTCGATGCGCCCCCGTTTTCACACAAGCATACCAGAGCACAACTGCGCAAGCGATGTACATCCCCTGCACTGCTGTACTGTTTCAGCGCAAACCCAATATCATGCGCCAATGGTAAAGAAACCCTTATGCTTCAATAACTATATTCGCTGTATATTTGCGAAATATCGCCATTCCACTCTCCGCGGAACTTTTCGACCAACTCGCAAGCTGGGGAATGGCCAGTGGCCACCACTTCTTCCAGCGCGTTCAGGAAATGGGTCTCGTCCGGCACCATCCCGCCAGCGCCTGATCGCGCACGGGCGGCCAGACCGGCCTTAGAAATCGCAACGGTTTCACGGGCAAGATCTGCCATCTTGATGCCGTTTACTTCAGCTGCAATGCCTTCAACACTGGCAGCAACGCGCAGCGCCTCGCGGGTTTCTGCGTCCCAGTTCTTGCACAAATCCCACGCCGCATCGAGCGCGCTTTGATCATACATCAACCCGACCCAATACGCAGGCAGTGCACAGATCCGCCGCCACGGGCCACCATCCGCGCCACGCATTTCCATGAACTTCTTGATGCGAACTTCGGGGAAACAGGTGGTCAGATGGTCTGCCCAGTCGCTCAGCGTCGGTTTTTCACCGGGGAGCGCGGCCAGTTCGCCTTTCAGAAAATCACGGAAAGACATGCCCAGCGCGTCCAGATACTTGCCATCGCGGTAGACGAAATACATCGGCACATCGAGCGCATATTGCACATATCGCTCAAATCCCATGCCGTCCTCAAAGACGAAAGGCAACATGCCGGTACGGGCGTTATCAAGTCCTCGCCAAACGCGGGAGCGCCATGATTTATGGCCGTTTTCCTTACCCTCAAAGAACGGAGAGTTGGCAAACAGCGCCGTTGCCACAGGTTGCAGCGCCAAACCGACGCGGAATTTCTGGACCATATCGGCCTCGGATGCGAAATCGAGGTTCACCTGCACAGTACAGGTCCGACGCATCATCTGCGTGCCGTGGGTGCCAACGGTGCCCATATAGGCGTCCATCAGCTTGTAACGGCCTTTGGGCATCAGGGGCATCTGTTCGTGTGTCCAGACAGGGGCCGCACCCAGCCCGATAAAGCCTGCGCCCATCTTATCTGCGATATGCTGCACTTCTTTAAGGTGTTCGTTCACCTCGTCGCAGGTTTCGTGGATTGTCTCCAGCGGCGCACCGGACAGTTCCAACTGCCCCCCCGGTTCAAGCGAGATATTGGCCCCGTCTTTTTCCAGCCCGATTATCTTGCCCGCCTCTTCTACAGGCGCCCACCCAAAAGCATCGCGCAGCCCTTCAAGCATGGTCTTGATACCACACGCCCCTTCATAAGGCAGAGGCAGCAGGTTGGCCGTATCATAGCCGAATTTCTCGTGTTCAGTACCAATGCGCCAATCTTCTTTGGGTTTGCACCCGTCAGACAGATATTGCGCCAGTTGGTCGTGATGTTCGATGGTGCCGCCACCGGACTGGGGGATTGACATGGATGATCTCCGAAACAAAGGTTGGGTTAGACCTGAAACGGATGGCGGGGGGTGTCAAGGCAGGATGTTGTGAACATCTGCACTCCAAATCGGAATGTATCACAGAACAGCCCACCCAATCGCCGTTAATTCGAGACGGTCAACCTTGCAGAACTAGTGCAGTATCCGCTTTTCCCAGATTACAAAGCGCGCGTTTTCTGTGCTGCCCATTGCACGCACTGCTTCTTCAAAGTTCACGCCTTTCAGGGCGGCAAATGCGTCAAACAACAAATCGCTCCCCTGTGCGGAGGCGGGAATATACAAAGGTTCTCCGCCCAAATGGGTCAGCACCCAAAACACATCGTCCTGCGCTGGTCCCTTGTCGTTGGTCACGATTTCCAGCCTCGTCAGATTATCGAGCGACACATAAGCCCCGCCATCGGGCGCAAGATATCCGACTTCCCGCTCTTTCACCTCAACCACTCCGGCCGCTGACACCGGTTTATAAAGCTTTGCCCGCAAGATCGCCCAAAACAGAAGGACGGCAAAAAGCCCCGTGATTACAGCACCAAGCCCCGTCAGGGTCACACTGGAACGGTCAATTCCCCGTCCCAGTATATAAACACCATACACCACCAGCGCGCCAGTGATCAGAACCTCGCGCCAGCGCCACAAACCGGCGCGCACTTCGGGGCGGATGAAATTCATACCCAATCCCCCAGCGCCCGCTGCCACAGCGCCAAAGCCGCCACCGCTGCCGTATCTGCCCGCAATATCCGCGGCCCGAGACTGATGGAATGGGCAAAATCCAACCCGCGCAGAAAGTCCACTTCATCCGGAGAGAACCCGCCCTCGGGCCCGATCAAAATAGCCCAAGGGCCTCTGGGCAACGCCGCGAGGTCTGTAGCAGGCTCACCCACCCGCGTTTCATCACAAAACAGCAGGTGACGGTCCTGTGGCCAGTTCTCCAGCATTTTATCCAGCCGGGTCAAATCGGCCACCTCCGGCACATAGGTCCCGCCACATTGTTCGGCAGCCTCTACCGCGTGGGCTTGCAAACGGTCCTGCCGCATCCGTTCGGACTGGGTATAATCAGTCACGACAGGGCAGATCCGCGCCGCGCCCATTTCAGCGGCTTTTTCCACGATGAAATCCGTGCGCGCCTTTTTGATCGGCGCAAACAAAAGCCACAGATCGGGGGGCATCTGCAACGGTTTGCTCTGGCTGCGGCACTCCAACACGGCGTTGCGCTTATTGGCCACGATCACTTCGGCCTGCCATTCGCCATCGCGCCCGTTGAACAGGGCCACCATCGCACCGGTTTTCAGCCGCATCACCCCGAACAGATAATGCGCCTGATCCTTCGTCACTGCTACGGGTTGCCCCGCGCCCAACTCCGCGTCTACATAGAGCCTGATTTTTGCTGTCTTATCCATGAGCCCAGTTTATGACCGATCCGAACCAGACGCCAGAGCCACCACGCAGCGATTTGCCAAATGATGGCGGCCGCGTGGCGGATGCTACGGACCTCAACTGGGTGGACAGATTTTGCCCCCGTTGGTCCCGCCCCTACCTGCGCCTGTCCCGCGCAGACCGACCTGCGGGCACGTGGTTGCTGCTGTTGCCTTGCTGGTGGGGGCTGCTGCTGGCAATCCTTCTGGATCCGGCCGGTTTGCGCCCGTTCGACGGCTGGCTGGCGATAAGCTGTGCTTTAGGCGCCTTCCTGATGCGCGGCGCAGGCTGTACGTGGAACGACATCGCAGATCGCAACATCGACGGTTCGGTGGAACGCACCCGCTCCCGCCCGCTCCCGTCGGGTCAGGTCACGACCAAACAGGCGGCGGTCTGGATGGTGGTGCAGGCCCTGCTCGCCTTTAGCATCTTGTTAACCTACAACGGGTTCGCGATCTTCCTTGGCATTCTCGCGCTTGCACCTGTTGCAATCTACCCCTTTGCCAAACGCTTTACTTGGTGGCCGCAAATTTTCCTTGGCGTGGCCTTCAACTGGGGCGCATTGTTAATGTGGGGCGCCCATAGCGGTTCTCTCTCGATCACGCCTGTGCTGCTCTACCTCGCGGGAATCTGCTGGACACTGTTCTATGACACGATTTACGCCCATCAGGACAAAGAGGACGACGCGCTGATCGGGGTAAAATCCACTGCGCGGCTTTTCGCCGATAACACGCCGCGCTGGCTGTTCATCTTTCAGGTCGTTGCCATGACCCTGCTGCTGCTGGCCGTGATCACCCCTGCCGCGATGGCGCAACTGTTGCCCAATCCGCTTGTTTTTCTCATGGTTTTCCTTGGCATCTGGGGGTTTGGCGCCCATCTGACCATGCAACTCCGCCGGCTGGACATTGACGACACACAAGTCTGCCTGCGCCTGTTCCGCTCCAACCGAGAGGCCGGATTGATCCCTGTCGTCTTCTGGGCGCTCGCGGTGCTGCTGACCTAGCTTGAACCCGCGCCCGTGTTCATTTACATCAATCCCGTAACGCCAAACCGGCACCGGGGTTTTGAATGCATCGTACCGCACTACTGTTTTCTGCAATCGGATTTATTCTGGTTGCGGCAGGGTCTCTCTTTCTGGGCAACCGTGCGGCGGATTATATCGAAAGCGCGACCCAAGAACAGGTCGACACGGCCCTTCGGGCATCAGGCCAAAACTGGGCCACAATCCGCCCCGACGGGCTGGTCGTACACCTGACAGGTCTTGCCCCGGATGAAGCCGCCCGCCTTCAAGCCATTGAAATTATGGGACAGGTGATCGACGCCAGCCGGATTTCCGACCGCACAACTGTCCTGCAATCCTCTGAAATCGTAGAGCCGCGTTTCTCGCTTGAGATGCTGCGCAACGTGGACCGGATCTCCCTGATCGGACTGATACCCGAGCGGGTCGGACGCAGTTTCATTCTGGACCGCGCGACCAAGATTGCCGATGGCGGCACTGTCACCGACATGCTGGAAAGCACCGAACACCGCGTGCCATCAGGCTGGGCGCGCAATCTGGATTTCGGCCTCTCCAGTCTTAAACAGTTGCCCCGCTCCAAAATATCCGTCACACCGGACAGTGTGCGCATCACTGCGGTCACTGAATCCCACGAAGAACAGCGCCGTGTCGAAAAGTCTGTGCGTGAGGCAAAACCCGAAGGCCTGGTCCTGTTGATGGACATCACCGCCCCCCGCCCCGTCATCTCTCCGTTCCGCTTTCGCGTGCGCATGGATGAGGACGGACTGGAATTGCAAAGCTGCTCGGCCGACACCACCGCCTCCAAGGATCGCATCCTGCGCGCAGTGCGTGCCGCTGGCGCAATCGACACGCTGACCTGCGACGTCGGACTCGGCGTCCCCACCACCGAGTGGGACCAAGCCATCATCCAAAGTGTGCGCGCGCTCAAAGAACTTGGCGGCGGCACCTTGTCCGTTGCCGACAGCGATATTTCTCTGGTTGCAAGTGACAACATCGGCCAAAGCCACTTTGACACCGTGGTCGGCAGCCTTGAAAACGCCCTGCCCGAACTCTTCTCGCTCCACGCGATCCTGCCACCGAAAATTCTTGAAGACGGCGCTGAAAAGGACGCCGAGCTGCCGGAATTCATCGCAACACTCAGCCCCGAAGGCCAACTGCAACTGCGTGGCCGCATCCAGAGCGCACTTGCCAAACAAAGCGTCGGCGCTTTTGCCCGTGCGCTGTTCGGATCAGAGAATGTCGACAACAGAACCCGCATCGACCCCGAACTGCCTGACGGCTGGCCCGGCCGCGTTCTCGCCGGTCTCGAAGGACTGTCCGACATGCACCACGGCTCCGTAGTGGTACAGCCGGAAAAACTGACAATCCGCGGCATCAGTGCCAATCCCGACATCACATCGGACCTTAGCGGCCTGCTCGCCCAGCGGATCGAAGGCGACAAATACACGATCTCGGTCAAGCACGATCCAAAACTGATCCCCAAGGCCTCAACCCTTGATCACCGCCAGTGCGAGGCACAAATCCGCGCTGTGCTGATTGACCAACAAATCGTCTTTGCCCCTTCCTCCACCACGATCGAGGCCGAGAGTCAGGGCGTTCTGGATGCCATCGCCGATATCATCAAGGAATGCCCAGACGCACCTTTTGAAATTGAAGGTCACACCGACAGTCAAGGCGGCGCCGAAATGAACCGCAACCTTAGCCAGCAACGGGCCGAAGCGGTTTTGAACGGCTTGCTCGCCCGTCGCGTGCTCATCGGAGGGCTGACTGCAAAAGGCTATGGCGAGGACCAGCCGATTGCGGATAATGGTTCCGAAGAAGGGCGCGCCGCCAATCGCCGTATCTGGTTCCGCCTGATCACAGAAGACACACCGGATGCACCGGCCACCGAGGAAGAGACCGATGAATAGAACAGAACTGATCGTTACAATTGCGATTGTCTTGCTGTTAACCTTTGTCGCCGGTTGGGCGTTCCGCTGGGCCTATAGCCGCTTGAACAGCGTGAATTCTGTGAATGTCACGGAAATTGACGATCTGGCGAACCGCTTGCACGAAGCCGAAGAAGCCCGCGATCAGGCAATGACCTACATCCAGCAACGCGAATGGGAATTGACCAACCAGTTGACCCAATCCGAAGCCGAACTCTCTGCCGCTATGGAAGGTCTCGGGGCTGCACGGCGCGAAGCCGGCGAACTACAGGCCCATCTGGACGCAATCCAATCCCAGCAAACGACCAGCTAAACCGCTTCAATGTTGCCAAAATACTCAAATCTGCGGCGACCAAAGGCACAGACTGATCAGCTTTGTGCGCTACCAGCGTTTTAACGCGGCCTCGTCGTCTTCTTTGGCATCAACCCATTTAGCCCCGTCCACCCCGTGTTCCTTCTTCCAGAAAGGGGCGCGGGATTTAAGGAAATCCATCAAATAATCCGCCGCCTCAAAGGCCGCCTTGCGATGGGGGGCGGCAGCTGCCACCATCATGATCTGCTCGCCCGGCTTCAACGCGCCATAGCGATGGATAATCAGACTGTCGTTCAACGCCCAGCGACGCTGCGCTTCTGTCTCTATCTCGGCCAGCGCGGCCTCTGTCATACCGGGGTAATGTTCCAGCTCAAGCGCCGTCAGTTCGCCGGTGTCATCGCGTACAAGCCCCGTAAAACTGACCAGCGCACCGATGTCCGTCCGGCCTGCCCGCAGCTTGTCCAGTTCATCGCCAAGATCGAAATTCTCCAACTGAACCCGCACAGCCATGGCTTAACCACCCGTCATAGGTGGGAAAAAGGCAACTTCGCGCACGCCTGTCAAAGGCGCGTCAAACGCCGACAGGCTTTGGTCCAAGGCAACCCTTACAGATGACACATCACTGAACGCCAGATCGTAACGATCCTCCCGCCCGCGCAGTTCTGTCACCAGCTCCGCCACCGTCGCGGCTTCGGTTTCAACCGTCTCGCGAGGCACTCCGATACGTTCCCGCACCCATGCGAAATAGACCACATCCAGCTTCATTTACCCGGCTCCACCAAATGAGGACGCGCTTTAGAAAAGTAATCCCAGCCAGTCACAGCCGTCAGCACAGCGGCAATCCACAGCAACACCACACCAACGGTCCATGTAGAATTCATCACCGTCCAGTAGGTCAGCACGCCGTTTACATCTTCAATCGAGCCGTCCATCACACCGTTGTAAATCTCGGCGTCCATCCCCTGCACGAGGTTGAGGTAATAATGCTCGAACACCCCTTTCGCAAACAGAACCGCAATGGCGATCATCTGCACCGTGGTCTTGTATTTGGCGAGGTTAGTCACAGGCAAAGACCCCATCGACGCCCCGACGAACTCCCGCAATCCTGATACAAACACCTCGCGGAACAGGATGATCGTTGCGGGCAGCAAAATCCACGGGTCCATCACCAGCTTATCCGCGGTGGACAGGGCCACGATCACAACCAGCGCAATCACAACCATCGCTTTATCGGCAATCGGGTCCAACATAGCGCCGAATTTGCTTTCTTGTTTCCAAAGCCGCGCAAGATAGCCGTCAAAGAAATCGGTGATCGCGGCTGAAACAAACAGCACCAGCGCGAACCAATCCGCCAGAGGCCGCTGGAAATACAAAAACATGATCGCCACACCGGGTGCCGCAAAAAGGCGCATGACAGTCAACGTATTGGGTATGTTCCACTGCATCACAAGGCCTTCCAAATCACTTTAACGGTTCTGCGAGAAGATGTAGCCAATGCCTTAGCCTTTGTCATGGAAGAAGTCATAAATCACCTGCGCCAATGCACTGGAAATGCCTTCAACCGCTTTTAAATCCGCCAGATCGGCACGAGACACTGCTTTGGCACTGCCAAAATGGGTCAGCAATGCACGTTTGCGCGAGGCACCGACCCCTGGCACTTCGTCCAGCGGATTGGCAAACGTAGCCTTGGTGCGCTTCGCCCTGTGGGTGCCAATGGCAAAGCGGTGCACCTCGTCCCGAAGGCGTTGCACAAAGTAAAGCACCGGATCGTTGAACCGCAGCGCCGAAGGCCGTTGGCCGGGGCGATAGAATTCTTCCTTCCCCGCATCACGGTCCGTCCCTTTCGCAACACCAATGAACGGCACATCATCGATCCCCAGCTCTTCCATAATCTGCGCAACCGCAGACACCTGCCCCGCACCACCGTCGATCAATACCAGATCCGGCCAGTTTTCCGACTTGCGATCCGGATCTTCCTTTAACAGGCGCTTGAAGCGGCGGGTCAGAACCTCTTTCATCATGCCAAAGTCATCGCCGGGCGTCAGGCTGGTGTCTTTGATGTTAAACTTCCGATAAGCGGATTTGATAAAACCCTCCGGCCCCGCCACCACCATGCCACCAACGGCATTGCTGCCTTGGATGTGGGAGTTGTCGTAAACCTCAACGCGGCGCAGCGGACCTTCCAGATCAAAGGCCTCTGCCAGCCCGTCGAGCAGTTTGGTCTGCGTTGCAGTCTCCGCCATCTTCCGCGCCAGCGACTCCCGTGCATTGCGCAAGGCCCCTGCCACCAATTCGGATTTCTCCCCCCGTTGCGGGACCGAAACCTCCACCCGCCGCTCCAGCTTGTCGCTAAGCAGTTGCTCCATCAAATCGCGGTTCTCGATCCCTTCGGACAACAGCACCAGACGCGGTGGCGTTTTGTTACTATAAAATTGCCCCAGAAACGCCTCCAGAACCTCGGCCCCGCCTGCCCCCGAACCGGTGCGCGGGAAATAGGCGCGGTTGCCCCAGTTCTGATTGGCGCGGATAAAGAACACCTGCACACAGGCCTGCCCGCCTTCCATGTGAAGGGCGACAATATCCGCTTCGGCCACCCCTTGGGGGTTGATGCCTTGGGTTTGCTGCACCTGCGTCAGCGCACGGATGCGGTCCCGCAGCGCAGCGGCCCGCTCGAATTCCATCTCAGCACTGGCCTTAGCCATATCCTTGGCCAGCGTTTCCTGCACGGAAGTAGAACTGCCTTGCAAAAACCGGCTCGCATCGCGCACTAGTGCCGCATAGTCTTCGGTGCTGATATGCCCGACACAGGGCGCAGAACACCGCGCGATCTGGTATTGCAGGCAGGGCCGCGTGCGGCTTGCAAACATCGAGTCAGAGCAATTGCGCAACAGAAAGATCTTTTGCAGCTGATTCAACGTGCGGTTAACAGAACCCGCACTGGCGAAAGGTCCGTAATAATCGCCCTTTTCGGTTTTCGCGCCGCGATGTTTGGTGATCTGCGGGTAATCATGATCTTTGGTCACCAGAATATTCGGAAAGCTCTTGTCGTCGCGCAGCAGCACATTGTAGCGCGGCTTCAATTGTTTGATCAGATTCTGCTCTAACAGAAGTGCCTCGGTTTCTGTGCGCGTGGTCAGGAACATCATCGCCGCAGTCGATGCAATCATCCGCCCAATCCGTGCCGAATGCCCGCGGCCTTGCGCATAATTCGACACTCTCTTCTTCAGGTTGCGTGCTTTACCCACGTAAAGCACATCGCCCTTCTGATCGAGCATCCGGTACACCCCCGGACTGTTATCCAAAGACTTGAGGTAGCCCTGAATGACCTTGGCCCCTGTGGGGGTATTTTCTCCGGCCTGCCCCTCTTCTTCGGGCAGCTTGTCGATTGGCGCGTCTGTCATATCACTCTTATGCCTGATTCCCGAAGTAGCTGCACCGAACCGCAAGGCTGGACAAGCATTTCTTTGTCCACCATACCTGTGGATAAGTCTGCGGATAACTCCTGATCACATGGCTTTTCCCCTTTGTTTCGGCGGGTTTCAGCGGTTTGCCTCTTTTTTAGGCACCGCCGACACCCCTTGATTCTAAACGAAAAAAACTTTGTCGCGGGTCAAATTCCTGAAATCGTTAACAAATTTGTTACTCGAATTTAATGTTTTGCAATCCCGTGGACAAAACCAATGGTGTCAACCGTCTTTTCAGCTCATTTCCCTTGCGGAACCTTGGATGTCGGGTGTCTGCCATCCCAGATGCTGCCCCCCGTCCACGCAAAGCAACTGGCCCGTGGTGGCCGGACTATCCAGCAGATAATTCATCGCCGCGACGATCTCTTCAGGATTGGAACCGCGTTGCAAAACCGTGTTCTGACGCTGGTTCGCAAAGTGGGAGTCGCTCTGTCGTTCGCCGATCATCGTAGGTCCCGGCCCGATGGCGTTGACCCGCACAGCCGGTGCTAACCCACGGGCAGCGGTCTGTGTGAAAGCCCACAGCCCCATCTTCGCTAGCGTATAGGTCATGAACTCCGGTGTCAGCTTGCGTACCCTTTGATCGAGCATGTTGATCACCGCACTTGTGGCGATCATCTCACCGTTCTCAACATTGCGGGCCTCTGGCGCCTGTTCGGCAAAGGCCTGCGTCAGGAAAAACGGCGCCCGCAGGTTGGAATTCATGTGCCGATCCCACCCCTCAACAGTGGCTGTCTCCAACCTATCGTACTCAAAAACAGACGCATTGTTGATCAGCACATCCAAAGGTTGCCCCAAGGCCCCAACCGCACGGGGGATCAACCCTTGGGTGTCATCCCAATTCAACAAATCCGCCTGCAAGGCCACCGCCTTCACCCCAAACGCCTGTGCCTCGGCCACGGTTTCTTCCGCCTCCTGCGCAGAGCCGGCATAATGGACCGCCACATCAACGCCCCGTTCGGCCAAGGCAAGAACCATCGCCCGCCCCAAGCGGCGTGCGCCCCCTGTGACCAGCGCTGCCCGATAGATCATGATTTACCTCCCGCGCCACCGCAGGGGCATTTTTCACCCGCCAGACTGTAGCGTCCGCAAGCTTTGCACTTCACGCCGGACTGCACACCCTTGCGCTTCAGTGATTTCGGCAGCTTGGGCATCCGCAAGCGCCCGAACATGGCCAGCACCAGAATGAAGACCAGAAAGAGTGTGACAACCTTAATCATACGTTTACCCCGTAGCGGGACCAAAGCATCTGATCCTCGACACCGCCCAACACATCCTGCGCCGCCGCTGCCAATCCAAACCGCTGCAAAAGAGATTTGCGCTGGCCCTGAACATTGAACTTCACGTTATCACCAAACTGCTTCTTCAGGAAAGGCACCGGATGGGCCACGCCGTCTACCAGTCCGACCTCAACAGCCTTTTGCCCCACCCAGATTTCACCGGTGAACAGATCGTCGCCCGACAGTTTTCCACCGCGCCGCGATTTAACGTGATCAATGAAATTTCCGTGGATCACCCGCTGCAGGTCTTTCAGCCGCTCCACATCCTCAGCCCGTTCGGGGCGGAACGGATCCAGCATGGACTTATCCTCACCCGCAGTATGCACCCGCCGTTCGACCCCGTGTTTCTCGAGCAATCCGGTAAACCCGAACGATGCGGAAATCACGCCAATCGATCCGACAACCGAAGACGCATCCACATAGATTTCATCAGCAGCACAGGCCAGCCAATAGCCACCCGACGCGGCCACGTCTTCGCAGAAGGCATAAACTTTGGTGTCGGTTTCTTCAGCCAACCGCCGAATACGCGCCCCGATCAGGGACGACTGCACCGGCGATCCGCCAGGTGAATTGATCACCAGCGCCACAGCTTTTGGATTGCCCTTGCGAAAGGCCTTCTCCAGCAGCGGCGCCACGCCAGCATCGTTCAAACCGCTTCCGCCCAATCGGGAAGCGCCACCAATCACGCCGGACAGGCGTACTACAGAAACAGCGGGGTGGCTTTTCAGCCCGGGAATGTATTTTCTCATGGCAAAGACATAGGGCGAAACCGGCAGCGGTTAAAGTCCCCGCAGCCAGAAAGGCGGCGCCCAGCTCTTTTTGGTTCAAATATCCAAATCCTGCGGACGCCACCTGTCAGCAGCGCCGCAAGTTTAAGGGATCAGATCCATTTGGCCAAAGGCGGCAGGCTCATCAAAACCGCGTCAGGATCGTGACCCGTTTCCAGACCGAATTTCGTGCCCCGATCATAAACGAGGTTATATTCCGCATATAGCCCGCGATGAACCAGTTGCGCCTCTTTGTCGGCATCAGACCACCCGTCATTGCGCCGCTTTTCTGTCACCGGCAGGAATGCTTCTAGGAACGCGCGGCCTACGTCTTGCGTAAAGGCAAAATCCGCCTCCCAGTCGCCGGTATTCAGATCGTCGTAAAAGATGCCACCCACACCCCGCGCCCGTTTGCGGTGGGGGATATAGAAATACCGGTCCGCCCATTCCTTAAAGCGCGGATAATAGCCCGCATCGTGAAGATCACAGCGCGCTTTCAAAGCGTCGTGAAAGGACGCGGTGTCCTCGGTATATTCCAGACAAGGGTTCAGGTCCGCCCCGCCCCCGAACCACCAGCCATGCGGCGTCCAGAACATCCGCGTGTTCATATGAACCGCCGGAGTTTGCGGGTTTTGCATATGCGCCACCAGCGAAATCCCCGAAGCCCAGAACGACGGATCTTCCGCCATTCCTGCCATTCCCGGACGCGAGGCCATTGCCATCTGCGCCCGCTCGCCAAGCTGGCCATGTACGCTCGAGATATTCACCCCGACCTTTTCAAACACCCGACCGCCCCGCATTACGGACATCAGCCCGCCGCCACCTTTACCACCGTCCCGCTCTGTTTCGCGCAGCTCAAACCGCCCCGCAGGCTGGCTTGCGAAGGGCCCGCTTCCCTGCGTGTCTTCCAGCTTTTCAAACGCGGCAACGATCTCGTCTCTGAGCGCGGAAAACCAGTTTGCGGCCCGTATCTTGTTCTCTTCCATTGCCATTCTTGTGCATCCTTCCAGTCCAGCCAACCCGCAGTCTCTGGCCAGAGGTCATTGCACCCCTCGCGCCAAGAGTCTAGGTCTGTCACAGCGGCTTTACGACGATGGCATCCGGCGTGCCTTGATCCAGATCAGGAAAAGCCCGAAGAACCGAAAGACCATTTATGAGCAATCGCAACAATTTTATTATCGGCCCCGGCCCATCCCCCATGCCGGTGTCTGCCGGAAAGGATAAAGACAACTGGCGCGGCTTGAAATGGATGATGCTTTCAGTGCTATCGTCATCGGCCATGACGATCGCCGCCCGCTATGCCTCGCTCGAACTGGACAGCCGCGTTGTTGTGTTGATGCGGGGGCTGATGACGGTCGCGGTGCTACTCGCCATACTGGGGGCTTCCTCGCGCATACGGCAGAAGATACGCTTCTCCCAGCCGATGGCCCACATTATTCGGGGTGTGTTGATCACAGCGTCCACCCATTTCGGATTTTTCACCATCGCCACCGTACCGCTGGCCACAACCACGGTGCTGTTCTTCACCGCACCGATCTTTGCCACCGTATTGGCTGTATTCATCCACAAGGAATCCATTGGCCCCCGTCGGATCGGCGCGATTTTCGCAGGGTTTTCGGGTGTCCTGATAATCCTCAGACCGGGCGTGGACGCACTTGAAATCGGGTTGATCACGGCGATCCTCAGCTCTTTGACTTTCGCGATGGCGCTTACCATGTCGCGCAATCTGGCCAATGCGGACGGGCCGATGTCGACCTATCTGTCCTCAACAGCCATTATGGCCGTGTTATCCGTACCAATCGCGGCACCTGTCTTTGCGCTGCCGGATGTGACCTTCACGTGGTTTGCGCTTGCGGCGCTGGTGATTACCGGCTCCGTTCGGGGCATTGCCGACATAGAGGCCTATCGCTACGCCGATGCTGCCCTGTTGACGCCGATCACTTACCTCCGGCTCGTCTTCATTGGCACTGCGGGGTATATGTTTTTCTCTGAAACCATCGACGGACCGACACTGGTGGGCGCTTCGATCATCGTTGCCTCCACGCTTTACATCGCACAACGCGAGCGGGCTTTGAAAAACAAGGGCGGCTGAAACGACAAACGCGGGCCGATTGGCCCGCGCTCTGTTGCATGATTGATTGGATTGGCGTCAGGCCGCAACGCGAATTTTGCGCGCCGGCTGGGCCGTAAGAGAAAACCGCAGCGGCGTGTGACGCAACCGCGTCATCACCGTAGGGATCGGGCTTCCAACCAGCGCATAGACACGCTCCGAAGCCGTTTCAGCAGCACTGACAACAACACTGGTCATCATCTCTCTTTCCAGACGTAGGGGAGAATTACTCATATTATACACCTCAACTCTACAGGTTTGGACACGGAATTGGCCGCATCCAACACAAATATCCCAGAGGAAGGCGGCGCCGTAAGGACCACAATTGGACGATTTCAGGAAAAATGATGATCAAATTGTGACGCACCCGATCGCTTCAATGTTCCTGAAATACTCAGTTCCCTAACGCCCGCGTATACGTGGATCGAGCGCGTCCCGTAACCCGTCACCGATGTAGTTTACCGACAGCACGGTCAAAGAAATCATCAGCCCCGGCAGCACGACACGTTCAGGAAACTCCTCCATCCGTGGCACCGCATCCGAAAGCAATTTGCCCCAAGTCGGGAAATCCGACGGAAAGCCGACCCCAAGAAACGACAGCGCACTTTCGGTAATGATCGCGGTAGCCAGCCCCAACGTGGCAGACACCATGATCGGCGAGAGCACATTTGGCAGCAGGTGACGAGTAATAATCTTGAACGGCTTCGTTCCGATAGAACGGGCTGCAAGGACAAACTCCCGCTCCTTCAGCGCCAGCACTTCGCCCCGCACAATCCGTGCGGTTTGCATCCAGCTTGTGATGCCGATAATCGCCACGATCAGGATAAACATACCGGTTTCCGGTCCAAAATTCTTGCGCAGGGGCTGGCGGAACAGGGTCACAGCCACCAGCAGCAAGGGCAGGATCGGCAAGGACAGCACCAGATCGGTGAAACGCATGAACAACCCGTCCAGCCGTTTGAAGAACCCCGCAACCACGCCGATCACCGTGCCGATCACGACCGAGATCACCATAGCCGCCCAGCCCACCGCCATAGAGGCGCGACCACCCGACAAAAGGTTCGCCAGAATATCGCGCCCCAGATTGTCAGAGCCAAGCGGATGCGCCCAGTTCACCTTCGCATCCCCGTCCCAAAGCGCGGTGTAAATGGGGCGAATATCTTTGAAGCGGATGTTCAGCTTTTGCGGATCGACCGTCCACAGGTAGGGACCAATCAGCACCGCAAGTGTAATGAACAACAGAAAGCCACCGCCGAACAATGCGCCCTTGTGGCGGCGGAACTGACGCCAAACATCGGCCCACTGGCTGCGCGGTGGTGCTGTTGGCACCGGCTCGAATGACTTCGGGGTCGCGGATTGATCAGTCATATCGGATCCTCGGGTCTAGCAGGCCGTAGAGAATATCGGCGATCAGGTTGAACACCACAATCAGCAGCGCAAAGATAAAGGTCAGGGTCTGCACCATCGGCAAATCGTTGGCGAAAAGCGCAGTCAGCAGCAACTGCCCGACCCCGTTCACCTTGAACACGTTCTCCGTGATGATCGCTCCACCAAAGATCGACGGTATGCCCAGCGCAATCACCGTCACAACAGGGATCATGGAATTACGCAGCACGTGCACCATGACAACGACGCTTTCCTTCAGCCCCTTGGCCCGCGCCGTGCGCACATAATCCTGATTGAGGTTATCGAGCATGGACGAACGCATGAACCGGCTGATCTGCGCCGTGGTTTGCAGTGCCAGCACCATCACCGGCATGATCATCTGCTGAAGCTGGATTTTGAATGACGCCCAGTCCCGCACCACATGTGTGGTGTCATAGATCGACGGAAACCAACCCAGACCCACAGCAAAAACCACAATCAGCAGCGGCCCTGTGAAAAATGGTGGGATGGAAAAACCAATCATGGTGACAAACGTCCCCGCCTGATCGAACACCGAATATTGGCGGTAAGCAGAATAGATACCAATCGGCAGCGCAATCAGGATGCCGACCACATAGGCCAGCCCCACCACCCACAAAGTCTGTGGAATACGCTGGATCACGATGTCCATCACAGGCGAACGTGTCTGCCAGCTGATCACGCGCAGTTTTCCTTCGGAAAAGGCGGTGTCGGGTAGCCAGCCGAACAGCCATGTGTCCCGTGTCAGCCAATCGACAAAGACCTGCGGTTCAACCCAGAAGAACTGGATCAGCCATTTGACATAGCGCACGTGCAACGGCTCTCCAAGGCCCAGCGCCTCGCGCATTTTTTGTTTCACTTCAGGGGGCACCGTCAGGGGCACCTGCGCCATCGGATCACCGGGCGCCAGTTCAAGAAGCAAAAATATGATTAAAGAAATAAACAGAAGGGTCGGGATAGAAAAAAGCAGACGACGGATCGTGTATGTGAGCATGAACGCCTCGGTTTATGTCTTTGTGCGTGCAACCGGAAAAGGCCCCGAACCGTCAGGTCCGGGGCCGATAAGTCGGTTTACTCTGTGCGGTACCAGTCCGCTGCATTCCACAGCTCGCTGTCCCAAGTGTTCAGCACAACGCCGCCCAATGTGTTGGAATGGGCAGACACGCGGCCACGATCCACCAAAGGCACAATTGTGTATGTCTCTTTGGTCAGCATCTCGTTCATCTGGATGCCAAGCTTGCCGCGCTCGTTCAGATCGCCGGTGTTGGCCAGCTTGTCGATCATCGCATCATAGGCCGGATCACAGAACCGGTTGATGTTTTCACCCTGCCACTGGCTCTCGGGCTTGGGTTCGCCGCCACAACGGTAGGCCGCAAGATACTGTTGCGGGTCTGTGCCGTTGAAGTTGTTGGCGTACATTTCCACGTCCGCATAGAACTTCTGGAAGGTATCAGGGGACCCCGGATCACCGCCAAAGAACACAGACGCATCAATGTTGCGCAGTTCGGTTTCAACACCGATTTCAGACCACCACTGTTTGATCAGCGCCTGAAAATCCTGACGAACAGCGTTTGTGGATGTCTGGTACAAAAGAGCCAGTTTCTTGCCATCGCGGTCGCGAACGCCGTCACCGTCGGTATCCGTCCAGCCGGCTTCTTCCAGAAGGGCTTTGGCCCCTTCGATGTCCTGCGTCATACAATCAGTATTCGGCGAAGCGAAAACCTTTGGCGCGGGCACAAGGTTACACGTCGGGCGACCGGCCTGACCATAGCCGACCTCTACCAGCAACTCGCGATCAATCGCCATGGAAAGCGCCTTGCGCACCTTCAGATCGGACAGGATCGGGTGCGGTGCCTTGGTGGTTGCACGTGTGTCTGCATCCAGTTCCGGCGATGGGTCAGTCAGGTTCATTTCCAGACGTTCCACCAACGAACCAAAGGCTGCAATCGGCTTGCCCTTGCCGCCTTCTGCCATTTTGGCAATCACGTCAGGGGCAAGTTGCAGGTTCCAGGCATAGTCGAACTCGCCGGTTTCAAGCACCGCACGACCCGCAGCAGCCGCATCACCACCACCCTTCAGGGTCAGTGTCGCAAATGCCGGTTTCGCAGCATCACGATAGTGTGGGTTAGCCTCCATCTGGATCACGTCATTGGGACGGAAATCCTTAACGCGGAACGGGCCAGTGCCGACAGGATTGAAGTTCGCGTCAGTACATTCAGGTGCTTTCGCCCCGAGACAATCAGCAAATTGCGCCGCTTGCAGAACCGGAGACTGGCCGCCCATGAACGGACCATAAGGGTTCGGTTTTGGTTGGTTGAAGGTGATTTTGGTTGTCAGCTCGTCGATTTCTTCAACCGAAACAACACCGTCAAAGAACGACGCCTGCGCGCAGCCCCCTTCAGGGTGCATACAGTAATCAGCAGTGAATTTTACATCCGCAGATGTCACCGGCGTGCCGTCTGACCATTTCAGCCCTTCCTTCAGCTTCCACGTGATAGAGGTCAGATCCTCGCTCACACCGCCATTGGCAACTGTGGGAATTTCGTCAACCAGATAAGGCACCAGCGCACCGTCCTGGTCATAGCGGCCCAAAGGCTCGACCACCAAAGAAGAGGCTTCCACGTCCTTGGTCCCTGCGGAAAGGTAGGGGTTCAGAATGGACGGCGCCTGCCAGTAAATGACGTTCACATGGCCATCGGAGCCGCGCTCTGCCTGACCCATAGTCGCCATCGACAGCGCAAGAACGCTGCCAACGGTCAATGATTTAAATTTCATAGTTACATAACTCCCAATTGTTGTGTTTTAGGCCTTAGAATCTGCTTCATCCGGCGCCATTCCGGCGCAAGGTGCAGAGCTCACAGGGGCTGAATTTGCCAAAACCGGCAGTCGTTTCGATTGATCGCTTTGAGGGGAACAAACCAAACAGAGGTTTTGCAACAGCTTCTCCTGATACGTGTGGGCGCCGGAATCGGTTTCCGGCTGACAGACCATGGCAAAGACTAAACCGATAAATTCCTATCACACAACGTTTTTTCTTAAACTTCGAAAGACAGCCTGCTTTCTCAATGACTTGCCCCAAGGGAATGCCACGCGGTTTTGCGCTTGACGCCCTGCCCCAGTCTTTCCAAACTCCGGCCACTTCGAACAGGATACTTTAAAGATGGCTGACACCTATACACCGCGCGAGATGCTCGAAAAGCTGGTGGGGTTTGACACAGTCTCGCAACGCTCCAATCTTGAACTGATCTCTTTCGTTGAAGACTACCTGACCTCCCACGGGGTCGAGAGCACGCGGGTTTATAATGAAGCCGGCGACAAGGCGAACCTCTACGCCCATATCGGCCCAATGGACCCCGGCGGCGTGATCCTGTCCGGCCATACGGATGTGGTGCCGGTTGAAGGGCAGAATTGGTCCACAGACCCTTTTGCCCTGACTGAAAAAGACGGCAAACTGTTTGGCCGTGGCAGCTGCGATATGAAAGGTTTCCTCGCCATAGCGCTGGCGTATGTGCCCCAAATGCTGGCCGCCGGTCTGAAGACACCGATCCAACTCGCCCTCAGCTATGACGAAGAAGTTGGCTGCGAAGGCGTTATTCCGATGGTAAAGGAACTGGCGGGCAAAATGCCAAAGGCGGATATTTGCATCGTCGGGGAACCCTCGTTGATGAAAGTGGTCACAGGGCACAAGGGCGGCATCGGCTTTGAAACCGAAGTCACCGGCTATGAAGTTCATTCATCGCTGGCCCATAAAGGCGTCTCTGCCATCATGACGGCTGCCACGCTGGTGGAATGGCACAACCACAAAAACGCGGATGCCGTTGCCAGCCAAGACCCCGACTGTATATTCGAGCCCCCCTTCTCCACCTATCATGTGGGCATCATTAACGGCGGAACCGCTGGCAATATCACCGCCAAGACCTGCCGCTTTATCAACGACTTTCGCCTGCTCCCGGGCGTTGACGTTTCACAAGCCGCGAACGAATACCGCGCCTATGCTGCCAATCTTGAGGCCAAGATCAAAGCGGTGCGCCCCGAGGCCGGAATCCGCATCACGCGCCAGTACGACATGCCCGGACTGGCCCCTGAAAAGAACGGCAAGGCAGAAGCCCTCGCCCGCCGTCTGACAGGGGACAACTCCAGCAATGTGGTCAGCTACGGCACGGAAGCCGGACATTTTCAGGCTGAAGGCATCTCCACAATCATTTGCGGACCGGGATCTATCGAACAGGCCCATCAGGCGGATGAATATATCTCAATCGACCAACTCGATCAGGCAGCGCGGTTCATGCGCGACCTGATCAACGCACTTTCATAAGGAACAGACCATGCCCGTGATCAACAGGTTCGCCGAAACCCACGCAGAAATCACCGCGATCCGCCGCGATCTGCACGAACACCCCGAACTGCAATTCGACTGTCACCGCACCGCTGGTATCGTGGCGGACAAACTGCGGGAATGGGGCTGCGACGAGGTTAAGACCGGCATCGGCCAGACCGGCGTTGTGGCGGTCATCAAAGGCAAACAGAACACGTCCGGCAAGGTCATCGGCCTGCGTGCCGATATGGACGCGCTTCCGATTTTTGAAGCAACGGGCCTTGATTACGCCTCCAAAACCGAAGGCAAGATGCACGCTTGTGGCCATGACGGCCACACCGCCATGCTGCTCGGCGCAGCGCAATACCTGTGCGAAACCCGCAATTTTGACGGTACTGCCGTGGTTATCTTCCAACCCGCTGAAGAAGGCGGTGGCGGTGGCCGTGAAATGGTCGAGGAAGGCATCATGGAAGACTTCGCCATTCAGGAAGTTTACGGCATGCACAACTGGCCCGGCTTGCCCGTTGGCAGCTTTGGCATCCGCCCGGGGTCTTTCTTTGCCGCCGCCGATCTGATTGAAATCGAAGTCACCGGCAAAGGTGCCCATGCCGCCAAACCCAATGACGGCATCGACACTACTGTGGTCGCCTCTCACATCGTGATTGCCCTACAAACCATCGCCTCGCGGGTGGCCGATCCGCTTGAATCCGTAGTGGTCTCTGTCACCAGCTTTGAAACCGAAAGCAAAGCCTTCAATGTGATCCCTGAAAAGGTAGAACTGCGCGGCACCGTGCGCACCCTTTCACCTGCTATGCGGGATATGGCCGAAGAACAAATCAAGCGCATCGCGGAAAACACAGCCGCAGCCTTTGGCGCCACAGCCAAGGTCAACTACCAGCGCAATTATCCGGTGATGGTAAACCACGAAGCCCAGACCGAGTTCATGGCCGATGTGGCCAAAGACGTGGCCGGCGCCCATAACGTCAACACTGATATGGAACCCACCATGGGCGGCGAGGATTTCGCCTTCATGCTGGAATCCCGCCCTGGCGCCTATATCCTTGTGGGCAACGGCGAAGGCGCGATGGTCCACCACCCTGAATATAACTTCAACGACGAAGTCATTCCGGCTGGCTGCTCTCTCTGGGCTGGCATCATCGAAAAATCCATGCCCGCCGCATAACCATGAAAAAGCCCCGCTGGCATCACGTCAGCGGGGCTTCAATGTTCATTAAATACTCACAAAGCTTAGGGTTCCAGACGAACCGCCCCTTGTGAGGCATTCCCCACATTCGCCGCATAAACCCGCAACGCACGGCTGATCTTGCGCTTGCGTGGCTCTGCCGGAGCCCAAGGGTTCTCCCGCGCTTCCATCGCGGCGCGACGCTCTGCCAGTTGTTCGTCTGTCAGCTTCACATTCATGCTGCGGTTCGGGATGTCGATCTCGATGATGTCACCTTCTTCGACCAGCGCGATATTGCCGCCCTCGCCTGCTTCAGGGGACACGTGCCCAATCGACAGACCCGACGTCCCGCCCGAGAACCGGCCATCCGTGATCAGGGCGCAGGCTTTGCCAAGTTTCATGGATTTGAGGTAAGTCGTCGGGTACAGCATTTCCTGCATCCCCGGCCCGCCCCGTGGCCCTTCATAGCGAATGACGACCACATCGCCTTCTTTCACTTCCTTGCCCAGAATGCGGTTACAAGCTTCTTCCTGTGACTCACACACAACCGCGCGACCGTTGAATTTGAGAATGCTCTCGTCCACACCAGCGGTTTTCACCACACAGCCTTCCTGACTGAGGTTCCCGAACAGAACCGCAAGACCGCCTTCTTGGGAATGGGCATGTGCGGCTTCGCGGATCACACCGTTTTCGCGGTCCAGATCCAGTTCTTTGTACCGGCGAGACTGCGAGAACGCTTGCGTCGTGCGCACACCACCCGGCGCGGCCATAAACAGTTCGCGTACGCTGTCGTCATTGGTGGTGCGCACATCCCATTTGGCAATCGCATCGCCCAGCGTCGGTTCGTGGATGGTGCCAACAGACGTGTCGAGCATCCCCGCACGGTTCATTTCACCCAGCAGCGCAAAGATACCGCCTGCGCGGTGGACATCTTCCATATGGACGTTCGCAACAGCCGGCGCGACCTTACACAGGCACGGAGTGTTGCGGGACAGACGGTCGATATCGTCCACCGTAAAGTCCACTTCCGCCTCTTGCGCCATCGCCAGAAGATGCAGGATGGTGTTGGTGGAGCCACCCATCGTGATGTCCATACGCATGGCATTTTCAAACGACGCTTTGGTCGCGATCCCGCGGGCAGACACAGCTTTGTTGCCGTTCACATAGTAGTCTTTGGTCAGCTCTACAATCCGCTTGCCCGCTTTGCGGAACAACATCTCACGATCAGAGTGTGTCGCCAGCGTCGACCCGTTTCCAGGCAATGCCAGCCCAAGCGCTTCGGCCAGACAGTTCATCGAATTGGCTGTGAACATCCCCGAACAGGACCCACAAGTCGGACAGGCGCTTTCCTCAATCGCGAGCACTTCTTCGTCGGTGCGATCAGGGTTGGCGGCCTGCATCATCGCATCCACCAGATCGATCGCCTGCAATTCGCCGTCGATATCGACCTTACCAGCCTCCATCGGACCGCCAGAGACAAACACCACCGGAATATCCAGCCGCAGCGCCGCCATCATCATACCGGGCGTAATCTTGTCACAGTTGGAAATACACACCATCGCATCGGCACAGTGGGCGTTCACCATGTATTCAACACTGTCGGCGATAACTTCGCGGCTCGGCAGGGAGTAAAGCATCCCGTCGTGACCCATCGCAATCCCGTCATCCACGGCAATCGTGTTGAATTCCTTCGCAACACCGCCCGCGGCGTGGATTTCTTCGGCCACCAGACCACCAAGGTCTTTGAGATGCACGTGACCGGGCACAAACTGTGTGAAAGAGTTCACAACCGCGATAATCGGTTTGCCAAAGTCGTCATCCGTCATACCCGTCGCCCGCCAGAGCCCACGGGCCCCTGCCATATTGCGACCATGGGTGGAAGTTCTTGAACGATACGGAATCATAGGTCTGCCCTCGCGTGGAAATCTGGTTTTCAGCCACGTTTTGCCCTAAGGCGTAGTAAAATGCCAGCCCCCACACCCCGTTATGGCGCTGCGAAAAACAAATGCCTCCGGCGGGAGTGCTTAGGGAACATTGAAACCCGTGCGGGCTGACGTTACTTGGTGCCGAACATCCGGTCACCTGCATCCCCGAGACCCGGTACGATGTAGCCTTTCTCGTCAAGCTTTTCATCCAGTGACGCGGTGACGATTTGCACGTCAGGGTGGGCTTCTTTCATCCGTGCAACGCCCTCGGGCGCTGCAAGCAGGCACAGGAATTTGATGTTGGTAGCGCCGGCTTTTTTCAGCAGGTCAATAGCCGCGACGGAAGAGTTGCCCGTGGCGAGCATCGGGTCCACTGCGATCACGACCCGTTCGTCCATGCCTTCGGGCACTTTGAAGTAATACTGCACCGGTTGCAGGGTTTCCTCGTCGCGATAAAGCCCGACAAAGCCGACACGCGCCGAGGGGATCAATTCCAACACCCCGTCCAGCAACCCGTTACCAGCCCGCAGAATCGATACCAGAGCGAGCTTTTTGCCATCCAGCATCGGCGCATCCATCGGGCAGACCGGCGTGTCGATCGCGACGGTCGTCATCGGCAGGTCGCGTGTCACCTCATAGGCCAGCAAGTGACTGATTTCACGTAACAACTGACGGAACTGATTGGACGGAGTCGAAGTCCGGCGCATCACCGACAGTTTGTGTTGAACAAGGGGATGGTCGACTATGGTGAGGTGGTTCATGACAGCTGCCTTTTGCGATTTGCCCCCTTTTCCCATCCTGCGCAAAGTTTCACAAACAAAAACCGCATCTATCGGAAAATCGGAAACTGTCAGCGGACGTTGACGCAGGCACGGCGCGGCGGGCTATTGAAGGGGACGTTCCAATAGGAGAAACCACAATGAAATCCACAGCCCGCGTTGTTGTGATCGGCGGCGGCATTGCCGGCTGCTCGACACTGTATCATCTGACGCAAGAGGGCTGGAGCGATGTCGTGCTTGTTGAGCGGGATGAACTGACCTCCGGCACAACTTGGCATTCTGCTGCGCAGGTCACAAATTTCGGCATGAACCAGACGATGATCGGGCTGAAAAGCCATTCGATTGCGCTGTATCAGGAACTGGCGGGGGATCCGGACTATCCGATCAACTATCATCACGGTGATGGGGGCATTCGCTTGGCCAACACCCGGGCGCAAATGGACGGGTACGCCCATTTCACCAGCGTTGCCAAGGGTATGGATGTGAACTTTGAGGTGATCGACGCCGAGGAATGCGCCCGACGTCATCCGCTGATCTCTACCGACAACCTGATTGGCGGCTTGTGGGATCCGTTGGACGGGGACATTGATCCGGCGCAACTGTGTCAGGCATTGGCGCGACGGGCGCGCAAGGCCGGAGCCGAAGTCTACCGCAATACTGCGGTGACGGGACTGTCCCAGCACAAGGATCACAGCTGGACCGTTCACACCGAAAAAGGCGATATTGATTGCGAAATCGTGGTTAACGCATGCGGCTACCGCGTGAACGAAGTGGCCTCGATGATGGGGGTGCAGCACCCCGTGACATCAATGGAGCACCAGTATTTCCTGACCGAGGAAATCCCTGCAATTAAAGAAGCCAGCCACCGGATGCCGCTGTTGCGCTGTCCGATCAGCGATTATTATTGCCGGCAGGAGAAAAACGGTTTGTTGGTCGGGTTTTATGAACAGGATTGTAAAACGTGGGGTATGGACGGGATTGATCCAAAGTTCGTCAATGCATTGTGTCCAGATGATCTGGACCGCGTGACAGATGTTCTTGAAGGGGCCTTCGCGCGGATGCCTGCCCTGATGGAAACCGGCATTCATACGGTCGTGAATGGACCGATCACCTATACCATAGACGGTGCGCCGCTGGTGGGGCGGATTCCGGGCAAACGCAACGCCTTTTGCATCATCGGTTTGCGTGCAGGTATCGGTGAAGGCGGCGGCCACGGCTGGTTGCTGGCCCAACAGATCGTTCATGGCGAGGCCTGTTATGACACATGGTGCATTGATCCGCGCCGCTTTACCGGCCATGCCAATACAGAGCTGACAGCCCTGAAAGCGGTAGAGGATTACCAGAATGAATTCCGCTTCCACTTCCCCCATGAACACCGCCCCGCCGGACGCCCTGCCAAGACGACACCACTGACCCCGATCCTTGCCAGTGAAGGGGCGGAGTTCACTGTGGTGAACGGATGGGAGCGGATGGACTACGTAAAACCGACAGCGGACTTCAACGAAACCCACGGCTATTATTTTAACGAAACCTTCGATCTGGTCGCCGCCGAAATCAAAGCTGTGCAAACGCGCGTTGGCCTGACAGAGGTGAGCGGTTTCAACAGGTTTGAACTGTCGGGTGCGGATCTACGGCCCTTTCTTGATCGCATGTTCTGTGGCCGGATCACTGCAAAAGCAGGGCGCGTGGGGCTCGGCTATCTGCTGAACCATCAGGGCAATGTGAAGGGCGAAGCGACCATTGCGAACCTGCCGGACGGGCGTGTCTGGTACGGCTCTGCTGCGGCTTCGGAATATCACGACATGGATTGGCTAACCCAAAACATTCGACAAGGCGAAGATGTGCAAATCCACAGCTTGACCAACGCGCACACGATCCTCGTTCTGGCCGGCCCCTTGGCGCGAGAGGTTCTTTGCGAAGTTTCCCGTGGCAACTGGTCGGCACAGGCGTTCCCTTGGCTTTCGGTGCGCAATGCCTTCATCGGCTTTGCCCCTGCCGTTGTGATGTCGGTCAGTTTTTCCGGCGAGTTGGCTTATGAAATCCACGTCCCGAACGCACAGCTTTACGCCGCCTATCTGGCGCTGCGAAAAGCGGGCGCACAGCACGGATTGACCCTGTTTGGGGCCCGCGCTGTGGACAGTATGCGAGTCGAAAAAGGGTATCGTCATTGGAAGGCCGATCTGATCACCGAGTTTGACCCGATAGAATCCGCACTGGATCGGTTTGTTCATCTGGCAAAGGGGGATTTCATCGGCAAAACCGCGTTGGAAGCACGCCTTGAAACCGGCCCCCGGCGCACGTTCGTGACCTTGGCGCTGGACTGCACCCACGCCCCCGCCCAACCCGGCGATAGCGTGCTGCAAAATGGCAAAGTCGTCGGCACTGTCACCTCGGCAGACTGGGGCCACCGTACCGGAAAAAACATCGCAATGGCCTTTGTTGTGCCCAATCTGACCGGCGATCTAGAGGTCGAGGTCATCGGACAACCGATCCGTGCGACTGTTGCCGATCCCTGTCTTTACGACCCGCAGAACCACCGGCCAAAATCTTAAAGCCTGCTTTTGGATTAAAGCACTCTCGTCGGGGACATTAGGTACCTGCCCCAAGCCTCCATTGTAAGCGGACGATCCGTGGTTCGTGGCAGACCATATGCCGGGCGTCACCCGCCCAGCGTACGGCAAAGATTGCGTGGAATTGCAGGAACACCGCCAACTGGTTTCCAATGGCGGTGCCTTGTTTTGACGCTGTTAGAAAATAAATATGTCACTGTGGTCTATCAGTTCAAGGTTTTCCAATACGGCAAATTCAATTGCATCCGCCCCGCCAGATCCGCCCACATCATAGTACAACTGGCCGGTGGTGCTATTGTAAATGATCGCATCGTCCTCTGTTTCGGCAAGGCCGGTTGTGTTGATCCGGAATTGGGTTTCTTGCAATTCCCCAGCCTCCAGCGTTGAAAAATGGCGCCCGTCCAACCGCAACACATCTCCGTCGCTTACACTGAAATCAACAATTTTATCGACGTGACCGGTTTCGCGGAAGACAAACTTGTCACGACCCTCCCCGCCGCTAAGAACATCCGCGCCAGCATTGCCACGAATTACATCGTTGCCACCAAGGCCGGTCAGAATGTCCTGCCCAGCCCCCCAATCAAGTGATTTTCTCCATCGACTGCTGTCTGTGAATCGACCGCATCGGCCAGATCAATGCTGATCACGCCAGCAATCGTTTCCGCATCGCCGTCACTTACCGTCAAGGTCAAGGTTGCGGCTGCGTCACCAAAGACATCCTGCGCGCCAGTGTATTGCACCGCATTCACTGTTTGAAGATAAGCTTCCAATGCAGCTGCCGTGCCATAGAGGGCCGCTGTCGCTGTGCCGGTCTGGGACACCGTCACACCGGATGTCGCAGCGCCCAGATCGATCCGTCCTTCTGATGCGGTCAAACGCAGCGCAAGTATGTCATTCTCCGGATCGCTAAACTGAACACCTGACAGATCAACATTTAAAGGGGCATCTTCTGTTCCTCTAAGCGTTGAAGGAAGCACTGTGGCTGTCGGCGCATCGTTTTCGGGAGTGATTGAAACGGTAAATTAGGCACCATGCGGCGTTGTGTTTTCAAAACTGTGCAATGTGCCACCGTAATCCCCTACAACGAGATCCAGATCGCCGTCTCCGTCCAGATCGACAAAGCTGGGGGTGCTGTTGGAAACCACATAGACGCTATCGAACGGGTTGGCCGCGCCATCTATCCGCGCGAAGGAAGTTTCGACAAAACTGTCCCCTAATGCATCCCTTACATTCAAAAACAAATCGCGGCTGCTGGTTGGTGTGTCAGAGCTGTTGGCATAAGTCAGGTTCTGGATCAGCGCATCCACTGCGGCGGAGGTTGCTGCCGCGTTGAAGCTGATTGACAGATCCGCGCCAGCAGCGCCGCTCGACACCGTGCCGATAGCCACACCGCCATAGGTCACGTTGGTGCCGTCAAACCCGATCTCCCCCGTGTCCGTTCCCTGATTGCGAAGTGATACCGTATCTTCGGCCAAAAGCCCCGTCAGGCGCAGGCTGCCCCGTCAAAATCGCCCTCGGCATCTGCAAAGTCAACGTCAACATCAATCAATTGCGGCGAGGCGTTTACCGTGTTCTCGGCGAAGGTCACATCGTTCAGGTCGGTCAATGTTGGGGCGGTCATAAATCTATCCTAGGTCGGTATTAAATTAAATCGACCACTTGGACAGAACCCAACACTATCAATTATATCTTCAACTTCATGGTTAACAATAATTTTGGTCTCCGAAGGTCGCGCGAACCCAACCAACTTAAGTCGTTCCAAGAAAGGAACTACGAAGCTGATATAGTCGTCAAGTACTATGATAAGTAATTATTGAATTTAATTGGAACATAAATGGGTCACCCCCAAAACGCACCATTCCGGCCACGTTTTCCACCGGATGCGGCCAGTCAGGAAAGAGCGTCAAGCCGGTCGCGCACTCAGCCGTCTTGAACAACAGCTATGACATCCTCGGCAGTGCCAAGCACATCGACGAGCCCCCCTAGTGTCGTGATAACCACTCCTGGTGCTTCCCCAAGGGAAGATATAGCGCCACCAACTCCATTATAAGCTCCGAGTCCGGCGCTCACCGCGGCGGTTGCGCCTTTTTCCAACAGCTCGAGGTTTTGAAGGTCGGGACCGAGCGCCTTTTGCATGGAAACTACAATATCAGCTGCCCCATCAACCTTAGTGCGATAAGGCGCAATTTTTTTGTGATTTTCAATTATTGCATCCAATTCCTCCGACAGTTTTGGCCCTTCAATTTGTATTTGTTTCATCATGCCGGACAATACCCCTGCCCGTCCGCCGTCCCCATTCTGCTTGGCTGCTGCAATCCCGTCTTTCAGCTCCTGTTCGGCATCCGTTAGCAATTCTATCGACTTCAACACAGGCGCCAAGGCTTTGTCGCGCACAGCTTCACTTTGGCCAATTCTATCGCTTAATGCGCGAATGTCGTCCTTCACACTTTTGATCGTTGCACTCCAGCCCGCCCCCGCAAGCGCGTTCAGGATTGCTTTGGCTCCCGCTTTGCCAGCTTCTGAACCGGTGATCTCGTCCTTGGCAGCACCCACGGTCCTTTGGAGCGCCTCTGTAGAATTCTTAACCCTCTCGGATGCTTTACCGAGCGAGCCGAGATACACCTGATACCCTTTGATCCCCGCACTGGCAGAGCGCATAGCAGCCAACACAGCCGGTATGGCAATAACCGCTGCCACACCGCTGGCAGCGGTTGCGGCACTGGCGACACTGGCCGCAAAACCGATAGCAGGTATCACGACGGCCTTGGCCTTATTGAACCGCTGCGCTGTTTTTCCAGGAACATCGAAGGAAGACACGTATCGGATCCACGTCTTGTCGACCACCGTTTCAATATGGGCATCAAGACCGGATTTCACCTTCTCGAAAGCCGCAATTTTCTTGGCAGGCGCGGCGTCGGATTCCAAAACCTTTTTAATTTTGATCGCATCCGCCTTCAGCCGCGCGTTTAAATTATCCATGACCTGTTGGAGAAACGCCTGCTTTCCGGCCTCCTTAAATGCCTTTATCATATGTGCGGGAAACGCCACTTGATAGGGTGCCATCAGCCCCTTGGTCTGGGCCAGAAACGTGGGATCGACATCTTCCTCTTCCAATGCCGCGCGAAGGGACTTTTGCCAAAGAAGCACCAACTTTTCGTCTTTTTTGCCGTCCGGGTTTGCAGCAGCATTGGGCGGTTCCGGCGCTTTGCCCGTGGGTCTGGGTGGCGCAACCCCCGGAGGCAGAGGTGCGGGGCCGCTTGGCCGTGGTGGTGCATCGTCATCGGCCCCGCCTTTAACGATGGTGGGGGCCACCTTTAGCAATGGGCTGAGTTCCTTGACATCCCGCGGCTTGAAACGCGGTTCGAGCTTTTCACACTGAAACCGCACCTCGCCGTCGTCAGACCAAACGATATGCCCCCAAGCGATGTGTTTGTCCGCTGGCATTTCGGACTTGAGGCTTTTGGGGGCTTTGCCCGCCTGTATGCTGCCGCCAATCACGATGTTCTTACCATCAATACCCGCGCAAAAAGGGTATCCCGTACCCCGATTATTCTTCGCAATAATTAATACCCTGTCAAACGTATCCATAGCCGCCGTTCCCTTACTTAAAATTAGAATTTATTGTAAATTACTTGGTGGCCACGCAGATGGCCCTTGAAGTCTCACACGGGTGAGCTGGTCTAGAACGATAGTTGCAGCATGTGATCTACAAGTAAAGAAATTCAGGTCTGGGCCCTTCGGATCAAGCACCTGCCGCGCAAAGCGCACCACCTGTCGGGAAACTGGCAACCTAGCTCCAAGCCCGCCTTGATCGGTTGCCTTAGGACAATACCAAAGATTTGCGTTAGCTCGGTAGAAGACGCCGAAGTGTGGACCCGAACCAATCCGCCAGCGGATTTCGAATGAAACAGCAGCCATCAGAACAAGGCCGACGCCCTGCCCCCACAAAAGCCAACCCCCGCTGTGTGTCACAACGGGGGCTCTGTCTTAACAGGTCGCGCAGCTTTGGAAGGGACAGTTCAGCAACACGACGGCGCAGCCAGTCTTTTAAGGAGACAGGCGTGGATCCGGCGCCCCAAGGGGGGAGGAAACGGAGCGCCGGAGGTTCGCTTAAGCGGTTTCTTTTTTGGTCACCTTCTTGTCGGCTTTGGCTTCAATAGCCTTGCCTGGACCGGCGATTTCAATGCGCCGCGGCTTCAACGCCTCAGGCACTTCGCGCACCAGATCCACATGCAGGATACCGTTTTGCGTCTTCGCGCCAGTGGCACGGACGTGATCGGCAAGATGGAACCGCTTTTCAAAAGCACGGGACGCAATACCGCGATGCAGGTAGGTCACATCAGTGGTTTCACCCTCGGCGTCCGCTTTTTTAGCAGAGATCACCAACTGACCATCGCGCATTTCGATGGAAAGTTCGTCATCCGTGAATCCGGCAACAGCTACAGAAATTTTGTAAGCGTTTTCGTCGGTTTTTTCAATGTTATAGGGGGGGTAGCCGTTTGTGTTGACATCAACAGTCATGGCACGGTCCAGCATGGACGCCAAACGGTCAAAGCCGACGGTGGAACGGTACAGGGGTGCAAAATCATAAGTTCGCATAGGGAAACATCCTCCTTGAGAAGCGATACTTCAGGTATGGCCTTCCGTTATGGACAGGCCGTTTTCTGACACCGGACCCCGTTATGGGCATCCGGTAACACACAATCTAGGAGGCGGATTTCACCCTTTCAAGATCAGTATTTCAAAAAACTTGTCTGATCAGAGCGACCCAATTGTTCGCTCAGGGATTTGGTAGAGGGGCGCTTGGATTTGAAAACACCGTTGTCTGATCTCAGCTGCCCCATCAGTTCTTCCAAAGGCCGTCCAAGAGAGGTGCCCAACGCAACTTCGCGGTTGTTCCATGTCGCTTTAGCAGAGATCACAGAAGCAATCTTCGGATAGCCGTTTTCCATAACAAAAATCGGTGATCCGGACGCCCCGAAGGTGGCAAGGCAGGACAGAACCAGTACCGAGAGGCTTTTCCCGAGAATTTCGCAAGGCTCTTCGATCGAAGGCCAGTCATCCCTGTCACGGCCGTAAGAGACCACCTTTACAGAGGTCCCAATGGTCGGGCGCGGGGCGCGGTCGAAGGGCATAATGGTGGTGTTCCGAATGGGGTGCTGCAATTCTATGATGGAAATATCATGGCCGACATTGTTAAATTCTGCGGCCCCTTGATGGGCGTAGGCCGGATGCACAACAACGCGCCGTCCGACCCCGTGGGCCGCAGCACGACCCTGCCGCCACCCCGCCGCGAACGTGATCTGCCCAGCATCAAGCACATCGCCAGTGCGCGGATCAAAAACGCAGTGCGCCGCAGTCAGGACCAGATCGGGCGCGATCAAAGCACCCGTGCAAAATCCGCCGCTTGCGGTGTTCACACGACCAACCGATTGCCAGGCGCGCGCCTCGTCGGCGGTCATGAGTTTGCGCAAGGGATCATCGTTTTGCGCGGTGGCACCCGAGGCAAAAATTACCGAGATTATGGTTAATAGACGCGCGATCATGACAGCTACCCGTTGTTCGACCCTGCAACTTTGCCCGAACACTTGGTCTAAATCATGTCGGGAACCGCCAAAAATTGTGTCAAGGTTGGGGCACATCGACTGTTCCGTTGATCCCGCTTGTCAGGCAGCGGGATTTCACGCGCCCAGCGCAGCCGGTTTCGGCCCCCCTGATGCCCAGTCCAGCAGCTCTACCGTGTGAACAACCGGCACACCGGTAGCACTGCCAATTTGCATCATGCAGCCGATATTCCCTGCGGAAATCACATCCGGCGCCTTGGCTTCTAGCGTTTTGACCTTGCGCTCTTTTAGCTGGCCAGAGATTTCTGGCTGCATCAGATTATAAGTGCCTGCCGAGCCACAGCATAGATGGCTGTCCGCAGGTTCGACTACCTCAAATCCTGCCCTTTTCAGCAGGGTTTTCGGATGGGTTTTAATCTGCTGTCCGTGCTGCAAACTACACGCAGCGTGGTAGGCGACGCGCATCCCTTTCGCAGCTTCTTCGTGTGTTTCTGGCATCTCCAGCTTCATCAACACCTCCGACACATCCATTGCCAGCGCGCTGATCCGTGCCGCATCTTCTGCCAGCGGGTCATTGCTGAACATGTGGCCGTAGTCCTTCACGGTGGTGCCACACCCCGAAGTATTGATTACGACAGCATCAAGCCCGTCGCGATCCAGTTCCCCCGCCCAGACCTTAATATTCTTTGCCGCCGCCGAGTGGCTTTCATCAACCTTGCCCATGTGGTGCACCAATGCCCCGCAGCACCCCTGCCCTTTGGCAATCACCACGTCACACCCCAATCGCCGCAACAGCCGGATGGTTGCGTCATTGATATCCGTGTTCAGCGCCTTTTGCGCACAGCCCGTCATAAGAGCCACCCGCATCTTGCGTGCGCCGATGGCTGGAAAGACCTGCGCATCGTCATTCCGGCTAACCGGCGGAATGTGCTTCGGCGCCATCTCCAACATCGCTCGCAAACGCGGATCAGGCATGAACCGCGCAAAGGGCCGCCCGATTTTAGCCCCGAGCAATGCCACCCGAAACCGCCCCGGATAAGGCAGAATCCGCGCCAGCGTCCAACGCAACAGCCTGTCCATCAATGGCCGCTTGTAAGTCTCTTCAATGTGCGCCCGCGCGTGATCCACCAGATGCATGTAATGCACCCCGCTTGGGCAGGTCGTCATACAAGCCAGACAGGACAGGCATCTGTCGATATGTTTGACCGTCTTTTCATCCGCAGGGCGGCCAGCCTCCAGCATGTCCTTGATCAGGTATATCCGCCCACGCGGACTGTCGAGTTCATCCCCGAGCACCTGATACGTCGGACAGGTCGCCGTGCAAAATCCACAATGCACACATGCTCTTAAAATTTCGTTACTGCGCGCGGTGGAAAGATCGGCCAGTTGCTCCGGTGTGAAGGTGGTTTGCATCAGTCCATAATCCCCGCATTTAATATTCCGCGCGGATCAAACTGCGCCCGCACGCTTTTGGAAAGCGCAGCAACCGGCGCTGGTTCGGGGTGGAACACAGGACCACACCCCTGCCCCCGCACAAGCGTTGCATGCCCCCCGATGCCGTTAATAGCCTCGCGCAGATCAAAACCTGCGGGCACTTCAGCCCATATTAACCCGCCGCCCCAATCATAAAGCCGACGCCCTGCGCCTATGGCAGCACCTACGCGCGGACCGTCCGACGGCTTCACCGAAATACGCCACAAATCGCCAGTGCCACCGTCAAACATATCCGCGTCACGGACCACCGCCCAATCCACAGCATCATCCACGGCAGCATCGCCAAACCGCGCGAGCGTTTCACACAGCTTGTCAGACCGATAGGCCACAGATTCCGCAAAACCTTCCAACCGCAGCATTGTCTTTTGGTGATGCGGATCGTGGGCAGCGCCGGACACTTCGTAAGGGGAACACAATGCTGCTGACATGGCGGCGACAGCCGTTTGATCATCCAGCCCGTGAAGCACGACAGTTGTTACAGCCTCGACGCCGGGAAGCACCTTAAACGCAACCTCGCTGATCACCCCAAGGGAGCCGTGCGATCCGGCCAACAGTTTCACCAGATCATAGCCGGTAACGTTCTTCATCACACGGCCACCGTTCTTAATGATATCGCCGCGCCCGTCCACGAAACGCACACCGATCAGGCTGTCCCGACAGGCACCCGCCTGTATCCGGCGCGGCCCCGAGGCATTTGCAGCAACCACACCGCCTATGGTCGATTCCCCTGCCGCCCCCGTCAGCGCCCCCATCACCGGAGGTTCAAACGGCAGCCGCTGGTTTTCCGCTGCAAGCGCCGCTTCGATCTCTGCCAGTGGGGTTCCGGCCCCTGCCACAATCGTCAAAGCGCCCGGCTCGTAAAGCGATATGCCGGACAATCCGGCGGTGGACAGAACCTCGCCCTGCGCACGCCCGACGGTCCGCGTCCCCCCGCCAATGATGCGCAACGGGCCGTTTGCCCCCGCAATAGCCGCGCTCAATTCTGCTTCGTTCTCTGGCCGTATCATCTGATGTCTTTCTACTGTGCCCTGTCGCACTGCCATTCAGGCAGCATCCTCGCGGCGGCTTTGTGTGACGGAAAGCGGGAATACCTTGGAGGGGTTCAGCAACCAGTCCGGATCAAACACATCCTTCACCCGCAGCTGCGCCTCAAGATCCACCGCGTCGAACTGGGTCTGCATCAGGTCGCGTTTTTCCACCCCGACACCGTGTTCGCCCGTCAGACAGCCGCCCACCTCCACGCAAAGCTTCAGGATATCCGCGCCCATCTGCTCGCACAGCTCCAGATCGCCCGACTTATTGGCATCAAACAGGATCAACGGGTGCATATTGCCATCGCCAGCATGAAACACATTGCCAACGCCCAGCCCGTACTCCTTTGACAGTTCGGAAATCCGGCGCAACACATAGGGCAGGCTCGACACTGGGATCGTACCGTCGAGACACATGTAATCGTTGATCTGCCCCATCGCACCGAATGCGGATTTTCGGCCCAGCCAGATCGCGGCACTTTCCTCGGCAGACGTACTCTCGCGCAGTTCCACCGGATTGTGCTGTCGCGCAATGCCGCTGATCACACCAAGCTGCATGTCGATTTCCGCGTCGGAGCCTTCGACCTCGACAATCAAAAGCGCCTCGCACATCGGGTATCCGGCTTTGGCGAAAGCTTCCGTTGCCTCTATGCAGGGGCGATCCATGAACTCGATCGCCACCGGCAGAACGCCCGCCTTGATGATGTCAGACACGCAGGCGCCAGCCACCTCGTTGCTGTCAAACCCGATCAGAACGGGCCGCGCCCCTTCCGGTTTGCGTAAAATCCGCAGGGTCGCCTCTGTCACGACGCCTAGCTGTCCTTCCGACCCACACACAACCCCAAGCAGGTCCAGCCCCCCCGCGTCCAGATGCGCACCGCCCAGTTCGATCACGGTGCCATCCATCAGAACCATCGTAACGCCCAGCAGATTATTGGTCGTCACCCCGTATTTCAAACAATGGGCCCCGCCGGAATTCATCGCGATATTTCCGGCAATGGCACAGGCAAGCTGGCTTGACGGATCGGGAGCATAGAAGAAATTTTCTTCCTCCACCGCGCCGGTAACGCTCAGATTGGTGCGCCCTGTTTGCACGCGAATGTACCGGTCCGCGTAGTTGGTTTCGAGCACGTCATTCATCTTTGCCACGCCAAGGATCACACAATCCGCAGTCGGCAGCGCCCCCCCCGCAAGGGACGTCCCCGCCCCGCGCGGCACCACAGGCACACCCATATCATGGCAGATTTTCAGGACTTCGGACACTTCACCTGTGCTAGACGGCAAAACCGCCGCGAGAGGTGCGCATTTATAGGCGGTCAGGGCGTCACACTCATAAACCCGCGTCTCATGAGGTTCGTGGATCACGGCTTCATCGGGCAGCACAGCTTGCAACCGCGCGACAAGTTCCTGCTTCCGGTTTAGCACCGATCCCTTAGGCACAGGCATTTCCATGATCAACACTCCTTGCGGTTTTGGTAACTTAATATTACCAATTCATCAAATTGCAAGCAATACCCGCTGCAAAACCTCTTTCTCTGTACCATATCCTGCGCTAGAGACAGCCTATGCGCGAAAGATTACCTGACCTTTTACTCCATTTTACCCTGCTCGACGGGATCGCCCTGCTGAGCCTGCTGCTCTGCTGGTTCTATTGCGCCCATGTAATCGAACGGCGCAGCGCCGCTAAACTCTCTACCCACATGCTGATGGAATCCTATCGCATCCGCTGGATGGAACAGATGATCACCCGCCAACCGCGTATCTTTGACAGCGCGATCCTTGGCATCATGCGCAACGGCGCAACCTTTTTCGCCAGTTCCTGCATGATCGCCATTGGCGGCTGTGTTGCCCTATTGGGCGGTGCGGAACAACTGACCGTTCTGGCCTCTGACCTGTCGGACGCGCTGGTGGTTCCGAAAATCGTTTGGGAGGTCAAAATCCTCGTATTGATGGGATTTCTGGGCAACGGCTTTCTGAAATTCGTCTGGTCTGTGCGCCTGTTCGGCTATTGCGCCATCGTCATGGCCTCTGTGCCAAACGATCCCAATGACCCAGAGGCCACGCCAACTGCGCGCAAAGCCGCCGACATTTCAAACCACGCAGCCCGCAGTTTCAACCGCGGCTTGCGCAGCGTCTATTTCACGATTGCTACACTCACATGGCTCATCGGCCCGATCCCCCTGATCATCGCCGCGATAACCACCACGGTCGTGCTCTACCGACGGGAATTCAACTCCCGCTCCCGCGCAGCGCTCGCATCGTGAACCGAACGAAACCAGCTTCAATGTTCCAAAAATACTCGATTAACGCGCCCTAGCGCCCTTCCCAGCGCCACGCAGCCACCATCACACCGGCCACAAGAACCAGCAACAGCCACGCGGGCAACGCCGGAGTTTGGCGGATGTCCGTGGCGATATAGGCATTGCGCGGTGTGACCCCAAGCCAGCCGCGTCCTGCAGCGGTTCGCCCTTCGCGCACCTGCCGCAATTGGGGCGTTGCGTAATCTTCCAACCGCAATGAACCACCTCCCGTTGCGGCCATAACCGGTTGCAATCGGGACAGGTCCGCCATGGTTTGCTCGAACTCTCGAGGTGCAGTCGGGCCGATGGCCACTACGGCCTCCATATCCCCGTCACTCAGCCGGTAGAGCCCGTTTTCTTCCCCTTTAAACCGCCCGACCCAACGCCCCGGTGACACTTCGCTCGTCTCCAAGGGTCGCGCGCTGCCATCCGGCCCAGTGACCGTAATGTCCGCCTGTTCTTGCGTCAAAGACCGCCGTGTCACGGTGATCGCGTCGCCCTCGACAGTGCCGGACAGACGCTCCTCCTCCAGCTCGGGTTCTTTCATTGTCCAATGGGCGAGACGGCGCAGCAATTCCAGTTGCGGTCCGCCCCCTTCAAAACCACGAGACCACAGCCACGCATGATCCGACATCAACATGGCGATGCGCCCCTCGTCCACGCGATCCAGCACCAGCAGGGGCTTATCATCCGCACCGGTCATGACGGTTTGCCCTTCCGGTGCGACCGTTTCGATCAGACGCAACCAGCGCCCCCAGCCGGGCGTTCCATCCTCGGCCACCGGACGAGGTGCGAAATCATCGAGCGATTCTGTCACGGGATGGCGCTGGCCAAGGTCTGAAATCCGCGGCACAAATCCTTTTTCTATCACGCGCGCAGTGGGCGCGGCGGGCAGGATGCTGTTCAACGGCGTCCGCGCGATACTTTCCGTGCCCCCAAAGGCCGGACCCGATGCCACCAGAACCGCACCCCCACGGCGCACGTAATCGGCCACATTCTGCATGTAACGGTTGGGCAGAATGCCACGGCGGCGGTAGCGGTCAAAGATGATCAGGTCGAACTCGTCAATCTTTTCAAGGAACAACTCGCGGGTTGGAAAGGCAATCAGGGACAGTTCGCGCACTGGCACACCGTCCTGTTTGTCGGGGCTGCGCAGGATGGTGAAATGCACCAGATCCACCGCGCTGTCGGATTTCAGCAGGTTGCGCCATGTCCGCTCCCCCGCGTGGGGTTCACCGGACACCAGCAACACGCGCAGCCGGTCCCGCACCCCGTTGATCGACAAAACTGCGGCATTGTTCCGGTCGGTTAACTCTCCGGCTTCGGTGCGCACAGTAAATTGCAACACATTGGCCCCGCCGTGAGGCAAGGTCAGGGGCAGTTCGAACTGGCGTCCCGTTTCAACATCAAATTCCTGCGCCGGACCACCGTCCACGGAAATCGACAGATGCGCCATACCTTGCACAGCGGCCGGCACCGCGCCCTGATCTTCCACGCGCAATTGCAAGGTCACAGGTTCCCCGACAATCGCAAACGCAGGCGCGTTGGTGATCACCAACCGCCGGTCCCAATCGGTTTTCTGCCCTGTCAGCAACACATGGACAGGGGCAGGAAAACTGTCGAGCGCGGGGGCATCATGGATCTGCCCGTCCGTTACCAGAAGCGCACCGGCAATCCGGTTCGTTGCTACCTCGGACGCCGCTTTGGCCAGTGCACCCAGCATCATCGAGCCGTCATCCGCCACGCCCGGATCATTTTCGACCTCTACCAAGCGCGTCTCAAACCCTTCAAGCGTGCCGATTTCTGCCCGCAGTGCCGCAACCCCTTGGGCGATCTGTTCGGGGCGGATGTCGACGGACTGGCTCTCGGTTTTATCAACGACAACAAAGACGATGTTGCTCAGATACTCGCGGTCCTCCTGCCGGATCACCGGTTGTGCCAGCGCCCCAAGCACAAGGCACAGCGCCAGCCCCCGCAGCGCCCAGCCCGGCAGCCGCCGCCACAGGGCAAGCGTTGTGAAGGCCAGCGCAATCAGCGCAAGGATCAGCAAAAGCTGCTGCGGGATCAACGGCGTAAAGGCGATTTCATAATCCAGTATCTGCATGTTCATTGCCCCAGCCGGTCCAGAAGTGCAGGCACATGGACCTGATCCGACTTATAGTTTCCGGTCAGCACATGCATAATCAGGTTAACCCCGAAGCGGATCGCAATCTCGCGCTGGCGTTCGCCAGCCACGCCCCGCCCCACCGGATAGGCGAAGCGGCCATTTTCGGTCACGGCCCAAGCGCTTGCCCAGTCGTTGCCGCCAATCACCACAGGCGTCACCCCGTCGTTCAGGTTGCGAAACGGCATACCCTCCACCTGTTCCGCATCCGGCGGCGCGGCCTCTACCCAGACATTGGCATCGCCGTACCGGCCCGGAAAATCCTGAAGCAGATAGAACGCCCGTGTCAGCACGTGGTCTTCGGGCACAGGTTCAAGGGCGGGAATATCCAGATTGCGCGCCAGATTTTGCAGCATCTTGCCGTTTGGCGTCCCACCACTGATGCCGCGACCGATGTTGGAATCCCGTGTATCAAACAGGATCAACCCGCCGCCACGCAGAAAGGCGTTCACCTTTTCAAACGCCGCTTCGGACGGCATCCGCACCGTATCTGTCACCGGCCAGTAGAGAAACGGGTAAAGCGCCAGCTCGTCCGTTTCAAGATTGACCCCAACCGGTTCCACAGGCTCTACACTCGTGCGGCGGAACAGTTCGGTGGACAGGCCCAGCAAACCAGCGCGCGAAATATCGTCGAGCCGCGTATCGCCGGTTTCCACATAGGCCAGCACCGTGTTGTTCGCCGCCCTTAACAGCGCCGCATCATCCTGCGCCGCAGTTTGCGCCAGCGCATCCCCCTGCGGCCAAAGCGCCAGAAGCATCGCCGCAGCGGTCGCCCCGCGCAGCCGTAAACGTCCCCCGACAAGCAAGGTCGCCAGTATATCAATGCACAACAGGATCAACGCCGCCATCAGCAGCAAAGCCTGCAACGGGCGTTCTTCGGTTCGGGTCATGGACAAAAACTGCGTTCCTGATGGCCAATTCGCCGCGCTGATCTGGCGGTCCGGTGCCAACACGTTCAACGCCACCCTCTGATCTGCGCTTTTGTAAACACCAGGAGGCATCTCAGCACCAAAGCCCCGCGTCGCGAGCGTGGCACCATCCACCCCCGCCAGAGCGGGCGCATCGCGCAGCACGCCGAAACCGTCAAGCACCTGTTCGGGCACCCAAACCGTACCTTCAAGCGCTGTGCTGTTAAGGTCCGTGCTCCGCGCTGAAATGGCCAGCCGTTCCAGCAGTTGCACGAACAACCCAGACAGCGGCAGGCTCGACCATTCGGCATTGGCGGTGACGTGGAACAACACCACGCGGCCTTCCCCTTGATCTTTGGCAGTGACAAGTGGCGTGCCATCTTGCAGGCTCGCCAGAACCCGCTCTGCAAGATTGGGATCAGGCTGCGCCATGACCTGACTTTCCACCAGCACATCATCCGGTATCTCAAGCCCGAAAAACGGGCTACTTTCCGCGAAATCTTCCAACGCTTTGGGGGCGCCCCAGCTCATCGCGCCGCCCACCGTGCGCCCGCCAGCCCGCAAACGGACCGGCAACAACGGGTGTTCTTCGCTTTGGCCGATACCACTGGCGGCCAGACGGGGACCGGCAAACCGCACCAACAGGCCGCCGTCTTCCACCCAGTCGAGCACGTCTTGCGTTTCAGAAGCACCCAGATCGGCCACATCTGCGAGGATCAGCACATCGGGCGTCGCTTGCAAACTATCGGCAAGACCTGCTTCAATCACATCGGCCGTGGGCACCAGCGCCTTTCGCAGAAAGTGCAGCGGCGACACCAGCACCGCGCCCTCTTGTTCCGAGCCGCCACCAATCAGCGCCACCTTGCGCCGCTGGATACTGTCATCGGTCAGCACCACCGCACCGGCAGAGCGTACACCTTCCAGTGTGACCCGCCGCACGCGATTGCGCAGCTCTGACGGCAGCTCTACCGAAGCGGTTGTTTCACCCTCACCAGCCTCAAAAACCCCTTCACCTTGTGCCAGACTGCGGGTGATCCCAGCCGGATCAGGCCCTTCGGCGAGCAGTTTCACAGTCCGCGCTTCTGCAGTCCCCGCCCCAAGACGCAGCGCAGTCGTGCTCAGCGCGCCCGCCTCTATATCAATCCCGCGCAAGGCCAGAACGTCCCGATCCGATTGCACCACTGCAACATCGCCCTTGTCTGAAAGCGTATCAAACAACGCGGCACGACCATCGCGCGCCAGACCATCGGACAGCCACAGCGTTTCGAACGGGTCTGCCACGGCGATCACATCCTGCCAAAGGCCATAGTCCGGTTCCCAAGCGCGGGGTTGTTCGCCCTTGATCCGCCCCCGCCAACTGTCGGCACTGTCAAAGGACAGCGGGTTTTCCCCCCTTGGCCGGTCGCTCAGGTTGATCACCGCCACAGAGCGGCCGTCCTGCGTAGCAAACTGCAAGATCTCCTCCAGCTTGTCCTGCCGCGCGGCCCAGCTTTGGGCGCTGGCCCAACTGCCATCAAGCGCGATCAGCAGCGGCGCGCGCCCTGTGATCCGGTCCGTCGGGTTCAATACAGGCTGGGCGAACGCCAGAATAGCCGCCGCAATTGCCGCCATGCGCAACAACAGCAACCACCACGGCGTGCGATCCGGCGTGGTTTCACGATCCTCCAACCCCAACAACAGGGTGACAGCCGGAAACCTCCGCCGCAGCGGTGCAGGCGGCACAGCGCGCAGCAACCACCACAGTACCGGAAGCGCCAGAAGCCCCAGCAAAAGCCAAGGCGCAAGAAATCCCAAAGACGCGAATCCGATCATCGTGACGGCCCCGCAATCGCGTTATAAATCCACATCAAAGCTGCCTGTGCAGGCTGGTCGGTATGATGACAGGTATACATCCATCCGGTGCGACGGGCCAAAGACTCCAGCTGGTCTTTCCGTTCTGCCAGCCGCGCGAGATAATCGTCCCGCAGGGCACGCGCGCGGCGGGTCTCAAAGCTGATGGTCTCTCCCATGCTTTCAAATATCGTGCGTCCGTCAAAGGGAAAGCTCTCCTCGCTCGGGTCGAGCACCTGCACAAGGCACCCTTGCACCCGCTGATCTGCTGCGCGGGACAGTGCCGCGAGCACATGGTCCCAATCTCCAAGAAAATCGCTGACCAGCAAGGCGCGGTTGCCCCGCCCCATATCCTTACCCGGCGGCACACCATATTCGGTGTGTCCGCCAGTTGTGGCAAGGCGCATGGCCATTTTCGTGATCTGCCCGCGCCCGTGCTTTGGCGGGCTCGGATCTTCCATCAGGCCAACACTTTCGCCCCCCTTTGCCAACAGGATTGCCGTGGCAAGGCCGAGTATCCGCGCCCGCTCCCCTTTGGTCGGTAGGCTGTCCTTCCCGCGATAGCCCATCGCCGCAGAGCGATCCACCCAGAGATGCACCGCTTGCAGGTTCTGCCACTCCATCTGGCGCACAAAATCCGCATCCGCGCGGGCCGACCGGCGCCAGTCAATATCGCGCAAGGAATCCCCTGCCCCAGCGACCCGGTATTGCCAGAACTCATCCCCCGGACCAGAGCGCCTGCGCCCGTGTGCGCCAAGGCTGATGGTCGCGGCCAACTGGTCCGCAGCCGCCATTAACGCGGGAAAGCCTGTGGCGGCTTCCTCGGCATCATGGCGCAATTGTTCCGGTGTGGTGTGTTCGGCTGGGGTCACTTTAGGCAGCCGCCTCTGTACTGATGGCGCGTTCGGTCAGCCGTCTGATCAGTTCGGAGAGTTTTTCACCTCTCGCCCGCGCCGCAAAGCCAAGCGCCATACGGTGGATCAACACCGGATAGGCCAGCGCCACCACGTCATCCACCGACGGAGCCAAACGTCCCTGCACCAATGCCCGCGCCCGTGTCGCCAGCATCAGCGCCTGTGCTGCCCGTGGACCCGGCCCCCAACTGACGGATTCGCGCACGAAATCCGGCGCGGTTTCGTCTTCGGGACGGGCTGCGCGGACCAGATCGAGGATCGCCTCGACAACCGCATCGCCCACAGGCATCCGCCGCACAGCCGCTTGCGCTGCCATCAGGGTTTCGGGGGTAAAGACCTGCATGGCCGTTTCCTCGGTGGCGCCGGTGGTTGCCAGCAGGATGTCGCGCTCTGTTTCGCGGCTCGGGAAGTCCACATCAATTTGCAAAAGGAACCGGTCAAGCTGCGCTTCTGGCAGGGGATAGGTGCCTTCCTGTTCAATCGGGTTCTGCGTCGCAAGCACGTGAAACGGTGCTGGCAAATCGTATTCCTGTCCCGCAATCGTCACCTGCCGCTCCTGCATGGCTTGCAACAGTGCGGATTGGGTTCTGGGGCTGGCGCGGTTGATCTCATCCGCCATCAAAAGCTGGCTGAACACCGGCCCCTTAAGAAACCTGAAAGACCGCGCACCGTCTTCGCTGCTTTCCAGCACTTCAGACCCAAGAATATCCGCAGGCATCAGGTCCGGCGTAAACTGCACCCGATTGGTGTGCAGACCAAAGACTGTCCCAAGCGTATCCACAAGCCGCGTTTTTGCCAGTCCGGGCGCGCCAACCAACAGCGCGTGTCCCCCGCACAGCAGCGCCACAAGTGTCTGTTCCACAACGGTATCCTGCCCGATAATCCTTTTGGCAATCCCCGCCTTGGATTGCGCCAACAGCGCCGTAGCGGTTTCCACCTCTTGGGCTAAACTCTCTAATTCACTTGCATTCGCGGACATGTCACATACCTTTCTAGGCAACAGAAGCCTTCAAACCCATTAAAGACCAATTAACGTGGCAAGGACAAATGACAAATCCGAAAGAGCCCGAAAAAACCGCCCAGCCCAGTGCTGACAGCATCGCGCAATCTGCCTCAAAGGCCGCCAAAAAGGGCCCACCCCCCGTCCATCTGTGGAATCCGCCCTTTTGCGGCGATCTTGACATGCGGATCGCGCGGGATGGGACGTGGTTCTATCTTGGCACGCCCATCGGCCGGAAACCGCTGGTAAAGCTGTTTTCCTCTATTATTCGCAAGGACGGCGACGATTATTTCCTTGTTACGCCTGTCGAGAAGGTCGGAATTACAGTGGAAGACGCGCCGTTTGTGGCGATTGATTTTGATGTAACCGACAGCGGACCGGACCAGACCCTGACTTTCACCACGCAAGTCGATGACGAAGTGGTGGCCGGACCTGACAACCCGATCCGCGTGGAACGGGACCCGGAAACCGGAGAGCCGAGCCCCTATATCCTTGTGCGTGCCAATCTCGAAGCCCTGATCGACCGCAAGTCGTTCTACCGCCTCGTCGATCTTGGCGTACATGTGGACGTTGACGGTCAAAGCTGGTTCGGCGTGCGCTCGGGCGGTCAGTTCTTCCCGATCATTCCTTCCAAAGATCTGGATTGAACAGGTGGCACACCTCCATTTTATGTGCGGTCTTGTGTGCGCAGGCAAATCCACAGTCGCATCAGGGCTTGTGGCAAAGGAGCGCGGGATTCTTTTGGCCGAGGACGAGTGGCTCTCGCCACTCTTTGGTGCGGAAATGAAAACACTTCGGGATTACGTCACCTATTCCCAACGGCTGAAGACCGTTCTGCAACCGCATCTGTTGTCACTACTGGCGGCTGATATGACTCTGGTGCTCGATTTCCCTGCCAACACCCCTGAGCAAAGGCTCTGGCTGCACGGATTGAGTGAACAGGCCGGTTGCAGTCATACGCTCCACTTCCTCGATACGCCACCCGAGGAGTGCAAAGCGCGGCTACAGATCCGCAACGCTTCCGGCGAACACCCATTTGCAGTAACAGACGCACAATTCGACCAGATTGCCGCCCATTTCCAGCGTCCCGTCGAAGACGAGGGCTTCAATATCAAAACTTACAAGCAGTAGCACGCAGCTTTCACGACTCCATTTTCTGAAAATATCCGCGCCGCAGGCATCCTGACATCACGTCAGGTATGGCGGTTAGCGTTCGTGCCACGGACCGTTCACCAGCTCACCGTGGGCATCCACCCTTTCAAACCGATGTGCGCCAAATCGATCCCGCAGTCCTTGGATCATATTTGCAGTAGAATGCTGGGTTCGACTGGCGTTGTGATAGCTCAGCGCTGCGTAAAGCGCGGGTGTTTCCAGTCCGCCCCCGACGGATTGCGCCACCACAGTTTTCAAACCATCTACGTTATTGCGCAACAGGTCGGTAAATTTCGGCGCATGGCTGAGCTTGCGTGTCGCGTCCTCCTCAAAGGCGTCGGAGATATCGTCAAGCAGCACGGAGCGGATGATACATCCCGCCCGCCAGACCCGTGCGATTGCGGCAAGGTCGAGGGACCAGTCAAACGCTTCCGAAGCGCGGCGAAGCACCTCGAACCCTTGAGTATAGGCGCAAACCTTGGCCGCGATCATTGCGCTTTCAAGTTGCCTAAGACCAGCCTCTTGCCCGCTGTCCTGATCTTTTCCTTGCGCAACGAACTTGCCCTCCGGCGCCGCGCCAAACAGCAGGGCGCTGTCCCGTCGGCCCTCAAGATCGGCAGAGATATTCCGCGCCTCAACAGCGGCCTGCATCATGCTGGCGGGTGCCCCAAGATGCAGGGCTTCGATCACGGACCAGCGGCCGGTGCCTTTCTGCCCTGCCCGATCCAGTATCATATCCAGCATCGGTTTGTTGGTTTCGGGATCGCTGGCACGGGCGACTTCGGCTGCAATCTCCACCAGATAGGAGTTGAGCGGCCCTTCCATCCAGCTTGCAAAAACGTCCCCGATGGCAGGGGCGTCCATTCCCCAGCCGTCGCGCATGATGCCGTAAGCCTCTGCGATCATTTGCATATCGGCGTATTCGATGCCGTTGTGTAGCATTTTAATGAAATGCCCGGCGCCCCCCGGACCAAACCAGTCACAACAGGGCTCACCCTCGAATTTCGCAGCTGCATCGCGCAGCGGACCTTTGATCCGCGCCCAGCTATCCGGCGATCCGCCCGCCATGATTGACGGTCCATGACGCGCGCCTTCCGCACCGCCCGAGATGCCCATGCCAAGAAACTGAAGCCCCGCAGCTTCACAGGCGAGCACCCGACGCTCGGTTTCCTTATAATAGGAGTTGCCCAAATCGGCGATCAGGTCGCCTTCGTCCAGCAGCGGCGTCAGGCTTTCGATGACGGCGTCAAGCGGTCCACCCGACGGAACCAGCGCCAAAATAGAACGGGGTGCTGCCATGCCGTTCACGAAGGTGGACTCATCTGCGCAAGCGATTAACTCTCCGTCAAGCGCGCTGCCTGCGGTAACGACCTCGCGGGATTTTTCGATATCGCGGTCCAACAAGCTGACGGTATGACCGTTTTCCGCCAGATTGAGCGCGAATTCCCGCCCCATGACTCCGATCCCGACCAGTCCCACATGCGCCATAGTCTGCTTCCTTTCATATTGCCGCCAGTGCAAAGCAAAGGCGCCCCCTTGTCCAGTCCAAAAGCCACTGTTTTTGCAACTGTACCGCTACGGTGTGATTGACCGTTTCTTAGGCAATGCGTACATAAAACTATGCCGGACCAACTAAAACTCAAACGCGGTGATCTTCATGATGCGTTAATCGACTACGCGCTGGAGGCAGCACGCCAAGGTCACATCGAGGTGATGTCCTTGCGACAGGCGGCCCGTGATCTCGGGGTGAGTTCCGGCGCCGTCTACCGCCATTTTGCCGATAAGGACACGTTGCTTGGGGCGATTGTGAAGATCGGATTTTTCGATTTGCGCGACCGTTTTTTGGCGGTGCGTCCCGAAGGCGCGGTGGCGCAAACGCCACAACAGGCAATCGACCGGTGTTTTGAAGTGGCCCGCGCCTACATCACCTTCGCCCACGATAACAATGCGCTATGGCATATGATGTTTGGCCGGATCGGAATGATCTGTCGCGACGAGATGGTGAAAGACCCCGAATTGACCCGCTACACGCCGTTTGATGTGGGTATGGCGATTTGCAACGATCTTTACCATCACGGCCTGCTGCCGCGCTGTCCGGATGTGGCCGACAACCGGTATATCTGGTCTGCGATCCACGGTGCAGCGGATCTGGCGCAGTCGGGTGCGCGTATGGATTACGAACGGCTGGACGAGGTTATTTCCGACACCACCTATCGCAATTTAAGGGCGTTAGGGTTGGATCTGGATCAACAGTAGGATTGTTATTTTGTCTGCGAGTTGGGCACGAGCTTGATAGTTCGAGCGACTTCGTAAGATCTAAATTCTTGATTTAGGGGGATAAATTCGATGACCCTGCAAATATGAAGCGTCTTACTAGACGCGTCTTATATGAAGCTTCATTTATGAAGCGTGTGGTATGAAGCTTCATTTATGAAGCTTCAAGGTTAAGACTTTGTTCATGAATAAGCCCGCGCCAATACGGACGCGGGCCTCTCCAAAAAAAACCTATCTCTTTCGCACGCCGTACGCTGCCAGCGCAGGCACGAAAACCGTTTACTTTAACTAATGCGCTTCCGCCCAGTTTGCCCCCTGCCCGGCATCCACGATCAACGGCACGTCGATTTGCACCGCAGGCATTGCTGCGTTTTCCATAACGCCGCGCACCACCTCTATGGTCTCTTGCGCGGCATCCTTCGGAACTTCGAACAGCAGTTCATCGTGCACCTGCAATAGCATCCGCGCGGGCAAATCCTTGATCGCATCAGGCATACGCACCATCGCGCGGCGGATCACATCTGCCGCTGTTCCTTGGATCGGCGCGTTGATCGCAGCCCGTTTGGAGAATCCCGCCCGCGGACCTTTTGCATTGATCTCTGGCGTGTGGATTTTACGCCCGAACAGCGTTTGCACGAACCCGTGTTCTTTGGCGAATTCCACCGTTTCATCCATGTAGGTCCGAATACCGGGGAAGCGCTCGAAATACCGGTCGATGAACCCCTGCGCATCCTTGCGCGGAATGCGCAAGTTCCGCGCCAGGCCGAAACCGGAGATACCATAAATCACACCAAAGTTGATCGCTTTGGCCTGACGGCGCACATCCGGCGTCATTTCGTCCAGCGGCACGCCAAACATCTCGGATGCGGTCAGCGCGTGAATGTCAATTCCTTCGGCAAAGGCGTCCTGCAATTGGGGGATCTTGGCGATATGGGCAAGGATTCGCAGCTCAATCTGGGAATAGTCGAGCGCCACTAACACATTCCCCTCTTCCGCGACAAAAGCCTCGCGGATTTTACGTCCTTCTTCGCTGCGGATCGGAATGTTCTGCAGGTTGGGATCCGTACTCGCCAGACGCCCTGTGCTCGCCCCTGCGATGGAATAGCTGGTGTGAACCCGCCCGGTTTCCGCATTGATGTGGTTCTGTAGCGCATCTGTGTATGTGGACTTCAGCTTGGACATCTGCCGCCAGTCAAGCACCCGCGCGGGCAGGTCATGGCCCTCGGCAGCCAGATCTTCCAGAATATCCACACCTGTAGAATAGGCGCCCGTCTTCCCCTTTTTGCCGCCTTCCAACGCCATCTCGTCGAACAGGATCTCGCCAAGCTGCTTGGGTGAGCCGACATTAAAGGACCGCCCTGCAAGTTCGTGAATTTCCGCTTCCAACCCCGCCATCTTCTGCGCGAAATTATTGGACATCCGGCTCAGAACATCGCGGTCCACCTTGATGCCGTTCATCTCCATACTGGCCAAAACAGGGACCAGAGGCCGCTCCAGTGTTTCATAAACCGTCGTCACTTTGGCACTGTGCAATTGCGGCTTAAACATCTGCCACAGACGCAAGGTGATATCTGCGTCCTCGGCGGCGTATTTCACCGCTTCGTCGATTGGCACCAGATCAAAGGTCTTGGCGGATTTGCCGGTTCCAAGCAGCGATTTGATACTGATCGGTTTGTGATCCAGATACCGTTCGGATAACGCGTCCATACCGTGATTGTGCAACCCGCCATGCAGCGCATAGGACAGAAGCATGGTGTCATCAATCGGTCCGATCTCAATCCCCTGACGGCGCAGGATTTTCAGATCGTATTTCATATTCTGACCGATCTTCAGGATCGCAGGGTCTTCCAGAATGGGCTTCAACGCCGCCAGCGCCTCGGCCGCATCCATCTGCCCTTCTGCCAGCGCCGCACCGCCAAACAGATCGCCCTCACCATCCTTATGGGCCAGCGGTATATAACAGGCTTCACCAGCTTCCACCGACAGACAGATCCCCACCAAATCCACAACCATTTCATCCAGTCCGGTGGTTTCGGTATCAACCGCCACGACGCCCTTATCCCTGATCCTGTCGATCCAGACCTGCAAGGCCGCCATATCACGCACGCATTCGTATTTATCCGCATCAAAGCCAACAGCAGCCGAGGCTGGCACCGGCGCAGAGCCGAGTACTTCAGGCTCCGCAACAACGGGTGGTTCCACGCCCAGTTTGCCTGCAATCCGCGCTGAAAGCGTGCGGAACTCCATTTGAGTCAGAAAGCCCAGACAGGTATCAGGATCAGGATCACGCACCTCCATTTCGCCAAAATCGAATGGCACGGTCATATCTTGCTTCAGTGTCACAAGATCGCGGCTCACGCGGATCTGGTCGGCGTAATCAATCAATGTCTGGCGGCGTTTGGGCTGTTTGATTTCTTCGGCCCGCGCCAACAGGCTGTCGAGATCGCCGTATTCATTAATCAGCAGCGCAGCCGTCTTGATCCCGATACCGGGTGCGCCCGGAACATTGTCCACCGAATCCCCTGCAAGGGACTGCACATCCACAACGCGGTCCGGTCCGACGCCAAATTTTTCCTCAACCTGTTCTACGCCGATCCGTTTATTCTTCATCGCGTCGAGCATTTCCACGCCCCCGCCCACAAGCTGCATCAGGTCCTTGTCCGAACTGATGATCGTGACCCGCGCACCGGCATCCCGCGCCTGAACCGCCAAAGTCGCGATGATGTCGTCCGCTTCAAACCCATCTTCTTCTATGCAGGCGAGATTAAACGCCCGTGTCGCTTCTCGGGTCAGGGGGAACTGAGGCACAAGATCTTCGGGTGCTGGCGGGCGGTTCGCTTTGTATTCGGGATAGATATCACTGCGAAAGGTTTTGCCCTTGGCGTCAAAGATCACAGCACAATGCGTCGGGGCATCATGGCCCTTATTGTCCTCGACAAACTTGAACAGCATGTTGCAAAAGCCGCTGACCGCACCGACGGGAAGCCCGTCCGACTTACGTGTAAGGGGGGGAAGCGCGTGATAGGCCCGGAAAATAAACCCCGAACCGTCAATTAAATGCAGATGATGCCCTTTACCGATGCTACCCACGACCCTACCTTTTTATGAACCAAACAGTCAGTGACCAGATTAGATGAACCTCCCCTCCAAGGCGATAGCCATTTTGCTGCTTTGTGCACCTTCTGCCTTTGCGGACACCCAAGTTAGAAGCTGCGTCTTTGATCCCGATTCCCCACAAAGCTGTTCGCGGTTTGTAGGGTGCATCGACGATGAGGGGGAATACTTTCACGGAACCTATATCGGCCAGACTTCGGGCACTTTGTCAGGCCGCACCAGCGCAGGGGAAACCTGCTTTGGCACATGGGCCAATGAAGAGGGCAAAGACAACGGCGCCAGCACGCTGACTTGCGGACCCGAAAGCGCACGGTTCAAGTATTTTGCCCGCAGCAACGACTTCAATGTGGTCTCTGGCGTGGCGATTTCTAATAAAGGCCGCCGGATGATTTCATGGGCTGGGGCCGACCTTAAGGGTTATCTGCAGGTCAGATACCCCGACAAATCCAGATCCGGCATTCAGTGCGGTGAAACCTTCGTGCCACTGCCTGATCTGTCCAAAACAGAAAAAGGCAGCTGAAGCCTGCCAACTGCCTCGCCGGCAATCTGTCCCGAACTGATCTGCGCGCGCCGGATCAGTGTCCGGCGTCAGCGCCTTCCTTGATCACGTATTTACAGTCGCAATAGGGGCATTCAACCCAGCCGGTGTCCAACGGGATTTGCAACCACACACGGGGGTGGCCGCCGATGCCGCCGTCACAGGCCACACGGTAGCTGTCTACTTCTTTCACTTCCGGTGCTTCGATAGTCATATCACTGGTTCCTGCAAATTGGTGTTCCCCTTCAAATACTGTCAAACGGCCTAAAGGAAAAGGGTATTCTGGCGCTCTTCGTTACAGCAAAGCCGGTTCACGACCCTGCTTTTGCCACCATACGTCCCATGTTCCGCCCGCCCAGCACATGCACATGCAGATGAGGCACGTCCTGAACGCCGTTTTCCCCCGCATTGGAGATCATACGATAGCCCTCTCCGTCTGATGGCGCGACGCCCAGCATGTCACAAACCTTGCCAACCGCCCGCGTAAAGTCGAGGATTTCGGCATCCGACGCAGTGTTGGCAAAGTGATCATAGGTCACATAAGCGCCCTTGGGGATCACCAGCACATGCTCTGGCGCTTGGGGTTCAATATCGCGAAACGCCAGCGAATGGTCTGTTTCCAACACCGTGGTGTTGGGGATCTCGCCCCGCAGGATTTTGGCAAAGATGTTCTGATCGTCATAAGTATAGGGCATGTCTGGCGTCCTTAGTCTGCAAACAAATAGGGGGTATGCGCGATCTCACGCGCTTTGTCTTCGGTGACATCCATAAAGGTGGATATCTGCATGATGTTATCTTCGGGTTCGTTCCGGTCCGAAATACTGTAGAAATGGGGATAGTTCCTGTCCCGTATCGCGTTGCTCTCATACGAGAAATCCATGCGAATGGTTGGGATGATCCGCTTTAACGTATCGTCCGAGCTGCTGTGCGCCGCAAGTCCGGTGCGAATGGCATGCCCCCGAAGGTAATCATCATCAAAGCTACAGGCGATTTCCAGCACGCGCGTGGTGCAGCGGTCGGAATAAAAATCATCAAGCAAGGCAATATTGGCCGGATCAGCGCAGATCAGCAGGCGATCGGTTGAAGCCTGCTCAAACAGCAACCGCATAACAGCACGGCGGTGGCGGGCGCGTTTTTCGAGGGTCTTTTCAATCCCGCCGAGTTCGGGCAGCACGGTGTCCTGTTCGTCAAACAGATAAGCAAAGCCGCGAACGCCGGCCACCCGCTCTGCTGATTCCAGCAGACGCTTGGCCACGTGCCACTTCTTGCAAACCAACACCAGCAATTCCCGTTCCCGCCCGATCGTGCTCTCGCGTTCCCAGAAACGGGTGGCGTAACGGCGCCCTTCCCGTCCGCGCGTGGTCAGGAACTTATACAGCGTGCGCCCCTCGTTGGTGATGTTGAGTTCCTTATCGCCGCCTGCATAAAGCAGCCCCAACTTTTCTTTCAGATCCAGCGCATCGGGTGAGATCTTTCGGGCAAACAGGGCATCTTGTGACAGCAAAAAATCATACTGGTCATTAAAAAACGTCACCGGCATTCCGTAGTCCGAGAACATCAGAAAGGTCAGCGTGCGGTTGATCACCTCTTCCTTGGGGACCAGATGCAGCACTGCGGTCTGGAAAAAAGTTTCGTCCGGTATCCAGGTGGTCTTGAAAAAACTGACAACATCGCTGCGCTCACGCACAAAGCGCAACACAGCCTCCACGGTGCGCCGCCGCAGGCACCACCACTGGGAGCCGATCTTAATCTCTATACCCTTGGGCACATCGCGCTTTAATCCCAACGTTTTTTGCAGCCGGTACGCGTTATAAAACAGCGCCTTGTTCTTACGCTCGTTAAAGAAGTGGCGATAATGCAGCCGATCCTCTTTCATACCGGTTTTAATCCAGTCGCTTTCAAAGAAGTCGTTACACTCGATAAAATCCACATCGTTTTCATCAAGGAAGCGGTGCGCAAAGCTGGCCGGTTTGATTGCCATGCAATCCCCTGACACCATGTAAAAATGGGTCGCATCAGGGAATGCCGCATCCGCTGCAATCATCGCGTTAAGCGAGCCTTGCACAAGGGACCATTCCCCCCAGCCACATTTGACCCGTTTGGCAAAAGTGACATTGGAGTTTGCGGACAGTGCTTGGGTGATTTCCTTGTAATCCGCCGCACTTGCGCTGGCGTCGAAATGGATTGCGATGCAATCCCCCGCAGAGGTCAGACCCTCGGCTTGCTGGATAATCGCCTCGGGATCTTTATGGCATAGAAGGATATAGGCAATTTTTGCCATCAGTGTCAGCGCCTGTTTGTTGTCATGCTAGCTCATGGGTTGGTTTATCTGCAAAAATCGCCTCAATAAACACTTTTTCTTGGCAATCTTCCGCCCAAAAGGTAGATCAGACACAGCCAACAAACCGTAAGGTCCGGCACCACAGGGGCCGCAGCAGGAGTAGTATAGATATGGGCTTTCCAGGAACCTGGATGACCGAGAGCGAAAGCTTAGTGTATCGCGTGATTCCGAAGTGTGCATGTTCGACCATCGGGCAGATCATGTATTACTCCGATCACGGGCATTATTTTGATGGCGACATCCACGACAGCACCCAAGGGCTGCACAAGTGGAGCCAGGACTATTCCCAGCAGCCGATCACCGATCGTGTCACAGCGCAAGACACCTACACCTTCACCTGCGTGCGCAACCCTTACACCCGCGTGCTGTCCGCGTTCTTTGACAAAATCTGCGGCATCCAGCGCAACGGCAGACGCTATCGCGGCAATCTGGTGCCCAACATTATCCGCAAGTACGGCGTCGAAGTGGAAGGCGATTTCGACCAGATCCAATCTTTCCGCCGCTTTTTGCTGTTTGCACGGGACACCATCAAATACCGCCGCCCGATGGACCCGGACATTCACTGGTCCGCTGTGTCCGGCCATGCCTCTACGCTGATTGTGAACGGCGGGCGCTATGACAAGGTGATCACCACCGAGAATTTCAAAGAGGGTATGAAAGAGGTGATGAAAAACATCGAGGTGAAGCATCCCCTTGATATCGACACCATGCCCCGTTTTAACGAAAGCGAAGGCCACGGCCCCAAACGCGCTCATCCGGTGGAAGACTACTTCGACGATTTGTCGATGCATCTGGTCTATGAAATCTACAAACGGGACTTTGTTCTGTTCAAATACGACGCCACCGACCCGAGCCGGAAGGAACCTCTTTCCGAACCGGATATGGATGAAATCCACGCCAAACTGGGGGATTAATCCGCTTTGCCTATTCGTCAAACCGATAGGCGAAACGCGTGATATCCTCGGCAAAGATATCCGCCACCAACACCTGATCGCTGCCGTTATAATACTGTTGATAGGCCCCGCGATCTGATTTGTTTTCGTGGGGCAGCAGGGGCAGTTTGACACCGATCCCCGCCTCAAGCCGCGCCATATCCTCGGCCAGATGTTCAAGCCGCAGGAACAGGTTGCAACGCTCCACCCCGTCCTTGTCACTGACATAGCGCGCTGCCCCGTCCCCTGAAAGGGACGCGCGGGTGGTGGGATCGTTCAGGAATGCCGAAAAATCCACCCCTTTGGCCAGCGCAATAGCGGGGTGGTCAAAATTCTGCCCCCGCAGCCAGTGATAATAGCTTACCATCCGGTCCCACGGGTTGCGCACCAATGTGAACACGAAGTAACGCTCTATCTGATCCTGCTCCACCAAACCGTAAACATCCACTAACTTGGAATGCTTCCACAGACGTCCGCTGGTCTTTACGTCCTTCAAACGCTTGCGCCGCTGTTGCGCTTTGGGGGTATCCCCGATCAAAATGTCATCCTTCATCGCCTTTCGCTCCAGCGCAAGCGCGAGGGAAGTTCCCCCTGTTTTGGGGATATGCACAAAGATGAACTGACGACCGTGGGAAATAATCATAGCGGCAGGTTAGCGATCCCGCTGCAGACCGCAAGGCAATCGCGAAAGGGGGGGATCGTTTCCGCCCCGAACCGCCTGAAAACCCTGCGCCGTCGCGAAAATTTTGTTGAATTACAGCCGGACGCGGGGCATCGTTGCTTTCGCACTTCGACGCTTTGGGAGGAACACATATGGCGCAGATGGCAGATGAAACCGGACTGGATAAAAATCCGGCAAACTTCATCCCCCTTACCCCGCTAAGCCATCTTGCACGGGCGCGTGATGTGTTTCCCGACCGCATCGCCTCGGTCTATCATGACCGCCGTCACAGCTACCGCGAGCTTCATGCGCGCTGTACGCAGCTTGGATCTGCGCTTGCTGCGAAAGGCATCAAACCTGGCGATGTTGTCTCTACGCTTTGCCCCAATATCCCCGCCATAGCCGAGGCCCATTTCGGCGTTCCTTTGTGCGGTGCGGTCCTGAACACCATCAACACGCGGCTGGATGCAGATACCATCGCCTATATCTTTGCTCACGCCGAAGCCAAAATCGTGCTGGTGGACAGCCAGTTCCTGCCCGCCGCACAAGAGGCGATTGCACTGATGGACAGCACCCCGCCCGAGATCATCGAAGTGGCTGACCCGCTGGCAGGCTTCCCCGCCAGTGGGGAATATACCGAATATGAAGATTTCATTGCCACTGGCGATGCGGACTTCAAATGGCATCTGCCGGACGATGAATGGGACGCGATTTCGCTGAACTACACCTCTGGCACGACGGGGCGGCCCAAAGGCGTGGTTTGCCATCATCGCGGCGCCTATTTGATGACTATGGGCACCGCGCTCAGCTGGGAGATCGGGCTGTACCCGAAATACCTGACCATCGTGCCGTTGTTTCACTGCAACGGCTGGAACCACACATGGATGATGCCCTCCCTTGGCGGGCAGATCACATTTTGCCGCGATATGACGGCCAAGGCGATTTTCGCCGCCATTGCAGCGGAAAAGATCACCCATTTTGGCGGGGCACCCATCGTTCTGAACACGTTAATCAACGCCAAGCCAGAAGACCGCGCCGCGTTTGATCACACCGTCAACGTCATCACCGCCGGTGCGCCGCCTTCTCCCGCGACCATCAAAGGGGCCGAGGCGCTGGGCTTTCGTGTGATGCAGGTTTACGGGCTAACCGAGACCTATGGCCATGTCACCGAATGCGTTGAACCGGACGATTGGGCCACCCTGCCTGCCGAAGAACGTTATGCACAAATGGCCCGCGTCGGGGTGCAATATCCGATGATGGAAGACATCGACGTGGTGGATCAGGACTCCCGCAAACCGGTGCCGCGCGATGGCAAAACCATCGGGGAAATCGTCATCCGCGGCAATGCGGTGATGAAGGGCTATTACAAGAACCCCAAAGCTACAGCCGAAGCCTTTGAGGGCGGAGCATTCCGGTCCGGCGACATCGCTGTGCGCCATCCAGACGGCTATATCCAGATCACCGACCGGATGAAGGACATCATCATTTCAGGCGGCGAGAATATTTCATCTGTTGAGGTGGAAAACACGCTGATGTCCCACCCTGCCGTTTCACTTTGTGCGGTTGTGGCAAGGCCGGATGAACAATGGGGCGAAACCCCTTGCGCCTTTATCGAGCTGAAAGACGGGGCTACAGCCCCTACACCGGAAGACATCATCGCCCACACCCGCGCCCATTTGGCCGGCTTCAAATGCCCCAAGACAGTGATCTATCAGGAACTGCCCAAGACCAGCACCGGCAAAATCCAGAAATTCGAGCTGCGCAAAATCGCCAAGGCGCTCTAGCCGCAGTAGAGGATGCGCAGGGGTCAGTCTTCCTTGCGCATCACGTTATCGCATTCCCAGAATACATCGCGCAAACACCCTTCGCAGATGTTCCGGCTGAGATCATTCATCGCCGCGCTCACCGCATCGCTCTTGTTGGAGTGGAGGTTCTCCTCCCCCAACTCGTCGATCACGTGGAAGCGGTAGAGACTGTCCACTAGCGGCGGAAACAGAGCGACGATGCGGAACGACCCGCCTTCGGCCTTGGCATCCCGTATCGCCTGTATCAGGAAATCCGCCCCTGCCAGATCGGTTTTGCCAACGCCCTTCATATACAGGATCTTGTGTATCTGGCGCGGATCACGGGCGCAGTTCTTCTTATAGGATTTGGCCACGTTTTCGACGCTGCCAAAGTAAAGCGGACCATCCAGCCGGAAGATCATCAACTGCGGGCATTCGGTCACGCCCTTATGCTCTACGTTGCGAAACTTGCGGGTGCCATCGGATTGCAGCACCGGCGCTGTTACCGGCAATTCGGGATGGGAGCTTTCGTAGATGAACACACAAAGCGATGCGATCACGCCGACGTAAATCGCAAAGTCCAGCTCGATGAACAGACCAGCGGCGAGTGTCAGAACCAGGATGACGGTCTCGGGACGGCTGCTGGTGATGATGTGGCGCAGTTCTGAAAACTCGATCAGGCGGTAGGCCACCAGAAGGATCAGACCCGCCATCGCCGGTTTCGGGATATAAGCGACCCACGGGGCAATGAAGATCAGGATCAGCAATAGGAACCCGCTGGCGAATATACCGGACATGGGCGTGACCGCCCCAGCCGTCGCGTTCACGCCGCTGCGGGTGAAGGAACCGGACCCGGCGTAGCACTGGAAGAAGCCGCCGACCACGTTGGAGACGCCCTGCCCGATCATCTCCTGACTGGTGTCAAAAGCTTCCCGTCGCCGCACCGCGAAGGAGCGGCCAATGGAAATCGCTTCAAGCGCGCCGACCAGCGCAATCGCAGCCGCACCGGGGGCAAGTTGCACCACATCGCGCACGCTTGGCGTAGGTGGGGCCAGTTGGGGCATCATGCTTGGCAACGCACCCACCATTTCCACACCGTGATTCACCGCATCAATCCCGTAGGCCAGCGCAGACCCTGCCAGCAGCGCGATCAGGAATCCCGGCAGCTTGGGGGTGAACTTCTGCATCAGTACGGCCAGCGCTAGCGTGGTTCCGGCAATCAATAGCGCATAAAGGTTAACATCCCCCCAATGCTCGGCCAGCCGCATCAGACGCTCTGCAATATTGCCGCCCCGTTCCACCACGATCCCCGTTACGCCTGCCAACTGACTGACAGCGATCAGCAGCGCCGCCGCCATCGTAAAGGCCGTCATCACCGAATGGGACACAAAAGAGACAAGCCCCCCAAGCCGCGCAAATCCCCCCGCGATCTGGAATAACCCCACAAGGATCGTCAGCGTGAGAGCCATCTCGATATATTGCATTGTTCCGGGGGCTGCGAAATCCGACAGGGTGGTAAACAACACAGCAGAAATCGCCGTTGTCGGCCCCGAGATCATGATCATCGACGACCCGAACAGGGCCGCCACGACTGCAGTGATGATCGCGGTAAACAAGCCGTATTGCGGCGGAAGCCCCGCGATTGTGGCAAAGGCCACGCCCTGCGGCAACACAAGTGCTGCGTTAATCAGGCCCGCATAGGCATCCGCAGCAACTGTGTTTCTATTGACGCGGGTGTACCATTGAAGGGGCGGAAAATACTCTGAATAACGCATGACAGCTTCCGGACATCAGGAACAAAAATAGGCAGGGTGTAGGGCAGCCCCTACGCCTGTTGCCTCAGTATTGCAATCTTTGGCACCAATACAAAGCGTACTGGCTCTTAAATAATTCCGTACTGGCCCGATTGTTGACAGGATCGCCCCGCGCCGGGGACCATGAACCGGAACTTTCAGACCAGAACGTTGCTTACAGCCGATTCCATGCGAGACAGAGAATTGCCTACACACATCCAACAAGACGGTGTATGATTCCTGAAAAAACAGGCCACAGGCCGATATAGGCACGCAGTGACAGCGCTCAAGAAATATCAACGGCTCGAAGCAATCGGGCTTTGGAAGGAATCCGAAGCGGATCAACGACGCGAGGTGATCGTGTCCTTTGGTGCGTCCTCACTGGTGTTGTCTGACGCGAATGGAAAACCGCTGACCCATTGGTCCCTTGCCGCCGTGCGCAGCCTGACGGCGGGCGATGGTCCCCGTCTCTACAGTCCGGATCAAAGCGGTTCGGAGACGCTGGAAATCGACGACGAAACAATGAACGGCGCCATCGAAGAGGTGCGCCGCGCCATTCGCAAGACCGGGCCCCATCCCGGCCGGTTGCGCTGGGGGCTTGGCGCGGTTTTTCTGGCACTAAGCCTTGGTATTTTGCTGTTCTGGCTGCCGTCGATCTCGGCAGATTACGCAACGCGCATCCTTCCGGCGGCCAAAGCCCATCAGATCGGGCAGAAAGTGCTGCGCCAGACCGATGTTCTGACTGGCACAGCCTGTCAGGATCCTTTGGGGCAGGCTGCGCTGGAAAAGTTCCAGAACTGGCTGCTGCCTGATGGCGGCGAAATCCATATCGTCGATCTGGGGGCACGGTTCGCGGCCCATTTGCCCGGCGGGAACATCCTGTTGAACCGTGTGCTGGTAGAAGAGAACGCCGGTCCCGAAATTGCAGCCGGTTTTGTGCTGCGGGAACGGGCGATTGCAGCGCAGGATGATCCGATGCAGCGGATGTTCCGCAAGATCGGCACGCGGCGCACACTGACCTTTATCGCAAATGGCGATCTGCCTGACGATGCGCTGGCCGGTTATGCACGGCAAGTGCTGACAGCACCATTGATACGGGCGGATACGGAGACCTTGCTGGCTGTTTTCAAACAGGCGCAGATGACCTCGACACCTTATGCCTATGCACTGGATGCCAGCGGCGAGAGCACGGCAGAACTGATCGCCCGTGATCCCTACCCCGAAGACTATCGCCTTGCGCTGAAAGACGCGGAGTGGATCGCCCTGCAATCCATCTGCGGCGACGACTGAGCCACATTCCTACGCGAAACACCTTCAGTCAGGCCATTGCGCCTGCCTGCGTTTGAGGTCCTGTACAGATCCTTATGCCTGTCACGTTCGATAGCTTCGCGCCAAAGAAAAAGGCCGCTCCCGAAGGGAACGGCCTTGAATTCTGTGTGGGTCGGCGAAGATTAGTTCTTCGCGTAGAATTCCACCACCAGGTTCGGTTCCATCACAACTGGGTAAGGCACATCGGCCAGACCAGGTGTGCGAACGAATTCTGCGCGCATTTTGCTGGCGTCTACTGTGAGGTAGTCTGCAAAGTCACGCTCGGAGCTGCCGAGTGCTTCCATAACCAGCGCCATTTGCTTGGAGCGGTCACGCACTTCGATCACGTCACCTTCTTGAACGCGGTAGGATGGGATGTTCACTTTCTTGCCGTTCACAGTCACGTGTCCGTGGTTTACGAACTGACGTGCAGCGAAAACAGTTGGAACGAACTTGGCACGGTAAACAACCGCGTCCAGACGACGCTCCAGCAGACCGATCAGGTTTTCACCTGTGTCGCCGTTTACGCGAACAGCTTCGGCGTAGATGCGACGGAATTGTTTTTCTGTCAGATCGCCGTAGTATCCTTTAAGCTTTTGCTTGGCGCGCAGCTGGATACCGAAATCGGACAGTTTTTGTTTGCGGCGTTGACCATGTACACCAGGGCCGTATTCACGACGATTTACCGGGGACTTAGGACGGCCCCAGATGTTTTCGCCCATGCGGCGGTCAATTTTGTATTTGGCAGCTGTACGTTTCGTCACGGCTGTTCTCCTTCTAAGGTTTCGAAGGGCGTTGTCCTTTGGTCTTATCCGGTTTCCCGAAGCCCGACAGGCATCCCCTTGCAGGGGCCACCAACACCAATGAACCGCTTGCGCGGATGGGCGGCTTATAAGCCTTGTACGGGCGGAGTCAACAGCCCCTGCCCGCCAATCGCTCAGAAATTAAATTTCACATTGAGAGAGCCTGTCACTTGGCTGTCGCTCTGGCCTTCGAATTCCTTGCCAAGCCATGTCAGACCGTAAAACAGCCCCGCACTCTCGCCTTCGTAGACGAATCCAGCGCGGGCGCGCGGGCGGAAGCTTTCGACGGTGTAACCACGGCTTTCAGGCAACAGCTTGCTGTCTCCGACATAGGCCACATCGCCGCCCATCATAAAGCCGAAGCTGCGGTCATCACTGCTGCGCACGTTCGTCACCAACTGGCCGGTAATCGGTTCGCGCACGAAAAAGTTGCGGGACAGGTTTTTACCGAAAACTGCATCAACGCCGACACGGGCGTAGCTTTCAACACCGGCCTGCGCTTCTGCAAAGGGCCGGAACAGGGTGTCCCCTGCCCGAAAATCTTTGGAAATCTCTCCCTGAAGAGTTGGGTAAACATGATCCCCAAGCTGCTCCCCGAGCATATTGGGTTGTTGCGCGCCAATCTGTTTGTGGGCCCACCTCTGGAAGCGCCCCACACCGGTAGACGGGCCAACAAACACCAGTTCCCCACCATAAGACAGGTTGTACCCGCACTTTTCATAATGGGTGAACGCCCCAAGCCCGATGACACCGGCATAAGCGCGATCTGGAAACGCCGTCGTCGCCGAAAGGTCCGCTGGCGCGATGATCTCGCTGCGCAGGCGGTACTGCATCAAAGAGAATGGTCCGCTCGGCATCCCGTCGAGGACTTGCTCCCCGAAGGTCACAGAGACCTCGTAGGAACCTGTGCGCCAGCGATCATTGCCATCGCCCAGAAAGTCGTTGTTGAACAGGCGGGACACGCCCACAATATTGTCCAGTTTCGGCCAGGCAAACCCCTCGGCCTGCGCCAGACCGGCGTGCATTACGCCCAGTGCTGCAAGAATTGCGACCCGCATGTTAGTAGTCTCTGCTCTTATTTGTTTGGCTCACACTAGGGCCATCCGCCCTTTGGCGACAGCAGCAAAACCCGCATTCCCTTGCTTTTCACACAGGTGTTGCACCGCTGCCTTTGTTCTTGACATTCCCCCTGCAGGAGCCCCTATCGACGGGAAAAACACACCGCAGGGAGACCCTATGAAACACAAGACCCTAACAGGCACGCTGACTTTTTCACACTTCGCCAAAATGCTGCTAACACCCATTAAAGGCGCAATTTTGTTGGCCCTTCTGGCCACAACAGTTCCCGCCCATGCCCATGACAAGGCCACTGGCGTGGTCAAACAGCGAATGGATGGAATGGGTATGCTGGCCGGTTCTATGAAGGCGATTGCCAAACAGGTCAAAAGCCCGTCACCGGACCCCGACGCGATTGCGGTCGCTGCGCAAGCCCTGAGGGATCACGCCGGTGCTGCGATGCTGGAAGGATTTCCGGAGGGATCAATCGAAGCCCCGAGTGAGGCACGCCCCGAAATCTGGCAGGACTGGGAGCGGTTTTCCAAACTGGCAGACAGGCTTACGCTGCAGGGCGAAGGGCTGGTCCTTGCCGCCGCAAACCCGCCTTCCGGCGAAACACCCGCAACGAAAACCCCGCATGACCTTGAAACCTATGCTGCCCTGCCGGTGGACGAACTGTTCATGCTAACCGCCAAAACCTGCTCTGCCTGCCATCAGGACTATCGCCTTAAAAAATAAAGCAAGAACACACGACGGCCCGCCGCCACCCTGCGTTTTCAGGGTGTCAGCGGGCCGATTTTTGTCAGAGAAAAAACTCTGTTAGCCCATCCGCTCCGATGCGTAAGACCCCGGAGAAGCGGGGAAGACGACGGTTTTATTCCCGTTCAAAAACACACGCTGGTGGATATGGGCGTGAATGGCGCGGGCCAAAACCTGACTTTCCACATCCCGCCCCAATGAAATGTAATCCTCTGGTGATTGGGCGTGGGTCACACGAACGATATCCTGTTCGATGATCGGACCTTCGTCCAGATCGGCGGTGACGTAATGCGATGTCGCCCCGATCAACTTTACACCGCGCTGGAACGCCTGCTTATAGGGGTTCGCCCCCTTAAAGCTCGGCAGGAAGGAATGGTGGATATTGATGATCCGGCCGGACATCTTCTGGCACATTTCATCCGACAGGATCTGCATGTAGCGGGCCAGCACGATCAATTCGGCGCCGGTGTCTTCAACCACGCCCATAATCCGCGCCTCTGCCTCGGGCTTGTTCTCTTTTGTGACCTTGATGCAATGAAACGGAATATCGTGGTTCACCACGACCTTCTGATAGTCCATGTGATTGGAAATCACCGCCACGATGTCAATCGGAAGCGCCCCGATGCGCCAGCGATAAAGCAGATCGTTCAGGCAGTGGCCAAAGCGGGACACCATAATCACGACCTTCATTTTGGCCGCCTCGTCGTGGAATTCATAGGTCATATCAAAGGTTGCAGCCGCATCCTTCAGCCCTTCGGAAAGCCCGTCCAGTCCGGCACTGCCGTCAGTATCAAAACTGACACGCATAAAGAAGTTTCCGGTCTCCTTGTCGTCGAACTGGGCGGAGTCGGTGATGTTGCAGCCTTGATCGGCGAGATAACCGGCAATGGCCGCAACAATCCCGCGACGGGACTGGCAGGTCACTGTAAGGGCATATTTGCTCATGAGCGTTTCCTTGGGAATTATAGTCGGTTCGGTCACAAACAGTCAGAGCCACGGGTTCTGGCGGTCCTGACTGGTCACATCCATTGTCTAGGATGCAAATAACGGCAGTTGCAATCCTTCAAAGGGTCGGGATTGAAGAAAGATCAGATGTCGAGAGTATTGTCTTTTTCCCATTGGCTGAAATAGCCAACAAAGCTGTCCCATTCCTGCATCTTCATCTTGATGTAAGAGGCGGAAAATTCTTCACCCATTGCGGATTTCAGTCCCTTGTCCCTGTCAAACCCGCGCAAGGCATCAAGCATGTTCAGCGGCAGTTTGGGCGCACCGCGCACCTTGCCCCCTTCGGCGTACATATCAATGTCATAGCGCTTTCCGGGGTCGGCTTTGGTGCGCACACCGGACAGACCCGCCGCAATGATCACCGCCTGCAACAGATAGGGGTTCACCGCCCCGTCAGGCAGGCGCAGTTCAAAGCGGCCCGGCCCCGGCACCCGCACCATATGGGTGCGGTTATTGCCGGTCCATGTCACCGTATTCGGGGCCCATGTGGCACCAGAGGTGGTGCGCGGCGCGTTGATCCGTTTGTAACTGTTGACCGTCGGGTTGGTAATCGCAGGCAGCGCGCTTGCATGTTTCATAATCCCGCCAAGGAAATGTCGCCCTTTTTCGGAAAGCCCCAGTTCGGCTGTTTGGCTGCTGTCGTTTGGCTCCATCGCAAAGACGTTGCTGGTGCCTTCCAGATCCCAGACCGAAATATGGGCGTGACACCCATTGCCCGTCAGACCTTCCACCGGCTTTGGCATAAAGGTCGCCCGATAGCCGTGCTTCTCTGCAACCGTTTTGACCATAAACTTGAAGAAACTGTGCTTGTCAGCCGTTGCAAGGGCGTCGTCGTAATCCCAGTTCATCTCCCACTGCCCGTTGGCGTCTTCGTGATCGTTCTGATAGGGGTTCCAGCCCAATTCCAGCATGTGATCGCTGATCTCCTGAATGACATCTAGCCGACGCATAAACGCCTGTTGATCATAACACGGTTTGGCAGCGGTGTCGTAAGGATCGCTGATCTGATCACCTTCAGGGGTCAGCAGGAAAAACTCGGCTTCGATACCGGTTTTCACACGCATCCCTTCCTCGGCAGCTTCACCGATCAGGCGGCGCAGCACGTTACGCGGGGCTTGCGCCACAGGTTCACCTTCCATGACGCAATCCGCTGGAACCCATGCGATCTCGCGGTTCCACGGCAGGATGACCACAGCATCCGGGTCCGGCACGGCCAGCATGTCAGGATGCGCCGGTGTCAGGTCAAGCCATGTGGCAAAGCCGGCAAAACCCGCTCCGTCTTCTTGCATGTCTGCGATAGCACGGGCGGGCACCAGTTTGGCCCGTTGGCCACCGAAAAGATCAGTAAAGCTGATCATAAAGTATTTAACGCCGTTGTCGGCTGCGAATTTGGCAAGATCTTTGGTCATTGCAGTAGTCCCTGTGGTCAAATAAAGGGGCGCGTACCTTGCGGCCGCGCCCTCGTTTTCCTCTAAAATGATGTGTTCGGTTTGCCCGGGTACCAATCGGTCCCTGCCAGCGGAATTTTGGCCATTGCGGCGGCCTCCATTGTCACGGCACACAAATCTTCCGGTTCAAGATTGTGCAGATGGCTTTTGCCGCAGGCCCGCGCGATGGTTTGCGCCTCCAACGTCATGACACGCAAATAATTATTAAGCCGCCGCCCCCCTTCAATAGGATCAAAGCGCTGCATCAGTTCGGGATCTTGCGTGGTGATCCCCGCAGGGTCGCGGCCCTCGTGCCAGTCGTCATAAGCCCCCGCGGTGGTGCCAAGTGCGTTATACTCGGCCTCCCATTTCGGGTCGTTGTCACCCAGCGCGATCAAGGCTGCGGTCCCGATTGCCACCGCATCAGCCCCCAGCGCCATTGCCTTGGCCACATCCGCACCGGTGCGGATACCACCAGACACCACAAGCTGCACTTCACGGTGCATCCCAAGGTCCTGCAAAGCACGTACTGCTTCGCGGATGCAGGCCAGTATGGGCTGCCCGACGTGCTCGATGAAAACATCCTGTGTCGCAGCGGTGCCGCCCTGCATACCGTCAAGCACAACAACATCGGCCCCAGCTTTCACCGCGAGCGTGGTGTCAAAATAGGGACGCGCGCCGCCAACCTTGATGTAGATCGGAACTTTCCAGCCTGTGATCTCGCGCAGTTCGAGAATTTTGATCTCCAGATCATCCGGACCGGTCCAGTCAGGGTGACGACAGGCAGAACGCTGATCAATGCCTTTGGGAAGGTTGCGCATTTCCGCTACGCGGTCGCTGATCTTCTGGCCCAGCAACATACCACCGCCACCGGGTTTCGCGCCCTGCCCGACCACGATCTCAATCGCATCCGCGCGGCGCAGGTCGTCCGGATTCATACCGTAGCGCGATGGCAGATATTGATAGACCAGCTTGTTGGAGTGGCCCCGTTCCTCGCTTGTCATGCCACCGTCACCGGTGGTGGTAGACGTGCCTGCTAGGGTCGCACCACGGCCCAACGCTTCTTTGGCAGCGCCCGATAGCGCACCAAAGGACATGCCTGCGATTGTGATCGGAGTATCCAGCTTGATCGGGTTCTTTGCGAACCGCGTCCCGAGCGTCACGGAAGTATCACATTTCTCGCGGTAGCCTTCCAGCGGATAGCGCGAAATGGACGCGCCAAGAAACAGCAGATCGTCGAAATGGGGCAGCTTGCGCTTTGCCCCGCCCCCGCGGATGTCATAAATCCCAGTGGCCGCTGCCCGCCGGATTTCCGCGTTGATCGGATCAGAGAAAGTCGCAGATTGAATAGGTGTCGTGCGGGGTGCGCCGTTGGTTGTATCAGTCATCGCTCGTCCTCAGTACGCATTGTCGATCTTGAAGGTATAAAGCTCTCGCGCCGAACCGTAGCGTTTGAACTCTTCGGGTTTGGCGTCCGCACCGGATCGTTCCAGCAGGTCCGCAAGGATCTCCAGATGTTCAGGCCGCATTTCCTTTTCGACGCAATCTGTCCCGAGCGATTTGACCGAACCACGTACAAACAGACGCGCTTCATAAAGGCTATCGCCCAGCGCCTCGCCCGCATCACCACAGACAACCAGATTGCCCGATTGCGCCATGAACGCGGACATATGCCCGATATTGCCATGCACAACTATATCAATCCCCTTCATGGAAATCCCGCAACGAGAGGAAGCATTGCCCTTGATCACCAGAAGCCCGCCGTGGCCTGTCGCACCGGCATACTGGCTGGCATCACCCTCGATCACGACTGTGCCGCTCATCATGTTCTCGGCAACACCCGGACCAGCAGAGCCCTTGATGTTGATCGTCGCCTGTTTGTTCATCCCGCCGCAGTAGTATCCGGTGGACCCTTTCACGGTGACTTCAATCGGGGCATCCAGACCACAGGCAATGGCGTGCGCGCCTCTGGGGTTTTTGATTTCCCAAGCTGTCTGGTTGGTGTTTTCGGCCTGCGCATGCAGCGTTGCATTCATCTCGCGCAGTTCAATATCCGCCATGTCTAATGTTTGCATTTATGCGGCTTCCTCTTTGATGGGCTGCTCGGAATGGCTCCAGAAATATACGGTCGCCGGTTCCGGCTCCCAGACGCGGGCGGTTTCAATGCCGGGCAAGTCGACCAATGCGCGGTATTCGGACCCGAAAGCCACGTATTGTTCGGTTTCCGCCATGACAGCAGGCTTGCAAGCAATCGGATCGCGCACCACACCAAAGCCGTCTTTGGTACCGACCACAAAGGTGAAGAACCCGTCCAGATCGGTGAGACTACTTTCCAGAGCCTCCCCCAAAGTCGCCCCGTTTTGCATCCGCCACGTCAGATAGGCCGCGCCCACCTCTGTGTCGTTCTCGGTTTCGATGTGGATACCCTCGCGGCGCAGCTTGCGGCGCAGGCTGTTGTGGTTCGACAATGAACCGTTGTGCACAAGGCACTGGTCATTGCCGGTGTTGAAAGGATGCGCCCCCATTGTCGTCACAGCAGATTCAGTGGCCATGCGCGTATGACCGATGCCGTGACTGCCGGACATCACATCAATGGCAAAGCGCGATGCAACGTCTTTGGGCAGGCCGACCTCTTTGTAAATCTCCAGCGTGTCGCCACGGCTCATTATCCGCAGCGCCGGATTGACTGCTGCAATCGCAGTGCGGACCGCATCTATTGCCCCGTTTGGCACCGACAAAACAGCGTGGGTGCTGGAAACCTCCATCCCAACGGTCACGCCCGAAGCATTGGCAAGCGCAACCTCCAAACCGTCGAAATCCGTCTTAGGAGTGTCCGACTGCACCACGATCTTGGATTGGTCTTTTGTCTCGTTGGAATAAATTGCGATACCCGCACTATCCGGCCCGCGATCCGTCATCGTGACCAGCATCCCTGCCAGCAATGACCCAAGCTGCGGCTCAAGCGATTTGTCTTTCAGGAACAACCCGACAATCCCACACATTCAGCTATCCTCGTTTGTTGCCCTGCACAACGCAGGTTCTCGAATCCCTTGCTATCACTCTGGGAAAAGTAGAGCAACTGTCAGGAATATTTTTTCACTATCAGAGATCGCCGTCGAATTGGTTAGCGTTCGGCTGCTGCGCGGCACAGATGAAATGCCAAACAGCCACAGAAAATCCGGCGCACCGCCACGGGCTGGCGGGCGGTACATCCGCTAGACAAGCTAAACGGGACGGCGTTCAGGTATTCTGGGGGTAGCTGATGATCGAAAGATAGCGCGCAGGCAGTTTCACGAGCACTTCCGGCCCGTGAGGAGCATCCGCGTCAAAAAACAGGGTGTCCCCCGGCCTCAAAGGATAAACCTGATCGCCGTGACGATAGTTTATCTCCCCTTCCAGCATGTAGATCGTTTCAATCCCGTCATGTTGGAACGTGGGAAATACGTCCGAGTTTTCGTTGAGCGTAATCATATAAGGCTCTACGATGACCCCGCTTTTGTTGGCCCCCAGATGGCCAAGAAGGTTATACTGATGATTAGCGCGAGTGCCTTCACGCTCCAGCTCCACACCTTCTCCCGCTTTGGTGTGAATGGCTGTGCGCTCTTCCTCAAATCCGCGAAAGAACATGGTGATCGGAACCGACAACGCATTGGCCAACGATTGCAGAGTGGTCAGAGAGGGCGACGTATTGCCGTTCTCTATCTTTGACAACATTCCAACGGACAGACCGGTGGTTTCGGACAGGGCCGCCACGGTAATGTTCTGCTTGCGACGGTGCGCACGCACCTCTCGACCGATGGCCACTTCAAGCACTTTTTCACGGGCTTCGCGCAGGCTGTGGGGATCCTGAGAGAACGGGGCAACGGTCATGGCATTCTTTTTCGTTGTCATGAATTTCCCCCCGTTCTAAGCCTCTCGCCCAATCGGTCAAGCAACAGCGGTGGCCGCCCCAATCAAGGCGTGATGCAGACTAAGGGCCGAGGCACGGGGGCCAATTATACGGATATGCAAGCCCGCGTCACAGCAGATCACGAAACATCCCATCTGATGGACCATGGTGCGCTGCACATCGCCCGTTTCCATCCGGCGGATCGCCACGCTGCACAGCAATTCACACATCGCTAGCATATCCGCACCGGTCACGTCGAACACGACCCAACCGCCGGATTGTTCCGTCACAGAAGCGGCCGCGCCCAGTTCATCCTTCCACTGATCCGCCAGATTTTCATGGCTGTCAAAAGAAGCGGTGATCATCCATTGATCCGATCCTGTCCAGAAACCGGTTTCGGCATCGCCAAAGACTGCCCCGCCCACCGGCGGCACCGCCCCGAGGCGGGATTTCAGTGTGGCTTCGCTGGCAACGAGTTGTCCTTTGCGCGCCGCAACCGAGGCCAACGCAACGCCGTCAGTTTCCGCAATGGTTACGGTTCCGATCGTCTGATCGGGCACGCCGATTGCGGGTGTAGGTTTAAGATCAAGCACGAAGCCGCTCCCCCTCTGGATCAATGAAATGCGGGCTGCAAATTTCCACGGTGACAACCTCATCGGTCAGCGGACTGACCACGCGCATGGTTTCCCCCAGACGGTTCGCGCCATCCTTCAAAAAGCCCAGAGCGATGTGATGCCCAAGGTTTGGCGAGTAGCAGGCAGAGGTCAGATACCCCTGATCCCGCGTAGCGTCCACCGGACCTTCCAACGCCATCAGGTGGGCACCTGCAGGCACCCTTTGCACACTGTCCACAGGTTTCACCCCAACAGCCCGCAGATCGGTTTCAGTGTTCAGCCCCTCGCGGCGCGACAGCACCGCGCCGATACTGTCCTTCTTGGTACTGACCATTCGCCCCATACCAAGGTTCGCCGCCGTGGTGGTTCCGTTCAGCTCGTTTCCGGTGGCATGGCCCTTCTCAATCCGCATGACCCCAAGCGCTTCCGTTCCGTAAGGGGTGATGTCAAACGCAGCGCCCGCCTCCATGATCCGGCGCATCAGCGCATCGCCATATGCAGTCGGAACGGCGATTTCATAGGCCAGCTCACCGCTAAAGGAGATGCGGAACAGACGCGCACGCAGCCCGCCGCAGATCGTGACGTTGCCACAGGCCATAAAGGGAAAAGCATCGTTGCTGATGTCCTGATCGACGATCTGTTCCAGCACACGGCGCGCATTCGGCCCCGCCACCGCGTATTGAGCCCAAGCCTCGGTGGTGGAGATCAGCTGCACATCCATATCCGGCACCAGACACTGCCGCACAAATTCCATGTGACGATAGACGGGCAGAGCATTGGCTGTGGTGGTTGTGACAACGAAATGATCCTCGGCCAGCCGCGCCGCCGTCCCATCATCAAGCGCGATCCCGTCTTCGCGAAGCATCAGCCCGTAGCGCACCTTACCCACCGCCAGCTTTGCAAAGCCGTTGCAATAAATCATGTTCAGGAAATCCGCCGCGTCGGCGCCTTGCACGTCTACTTTACCCAAAGTGGTCACATCGCACACACCAACCGAATTGCGGGTCGCCAGAACCTCGCGGTTGACGGTATCAAGCCAGTTTTCCTCGCCACTACGCGGGAAATACTGCGCTCGCATCCAGTTGCCGACCTCTACGAAAACCGCACCCTGTTCTTTGGCCCACACATGGGACGGCGTCAGGCGCGTGGGATGAAACTCGGTCCCGCGATGGCGTCCGGCCAAAGCGCCGATTGCAACCGGCGTATAAGGCGGGCGGAAAATGGTTGTGCCAACTTCGGGAATAGCCTTGCCCGCCAGTTCTGCCATGACGGCCAAGCCGCCCATATTGGCAGTCTTTCCCTGATCGGTCGCCATTCCAAGCGTGGTGTAACGCTTCAGATGCTCCACCGACCGGAAGCCTTCCTGATGGCTGAGCCGGACATCCTTAACCGTCACGTCATTTTGTTGGTCAAGCCAGGCCCGCCCGTCCCCTTTCACATACCAGAATGGAGTAATGTTGACGGGCGCATCTTCCGCCTCTGGCAACGGGGGCATCGCCCCGTCCAGCTCCAGCGCCTCTTGCGCCGCACGCGCACCACCCGCCAAAGCGCCAGCGGTCGAAAGATCGCCCGCAGCCGCACCGGCAACACGCATTCCGGCTGGCAAATCAGCAGGCACAAAGGCGGCAAGCCCGTCATCCCAGCGTGGCCGCCCGCGCTGATGGCAGGTCAAATGCACGTTCGGGTTCCAGCCGCCGCTCACCCCGAGCGCGCCGCATTCGATTGTGCGCTCTTCCCCGTCAGCGAGGCGTATTTTCACAAAGGTCAGCCCAAGCCGCCCCATCGTGTCGATCACCTGTGCGCCGGACAGCACCTCATAGTCTTTCAACACAGACACATCGGCCCTTGGATCAACGACCGTAACCCTGATCCCCTTGGCATGCAGGTCCGCCGCACTGCGATACCCATCGTCATTATTGGTAAAGATCACCGCACGGCGATCCACCGCAACGCCAAAGCGGTTGGCATAGCTGCGCAACGCGCTTGCGGTCATGACACCGGGGCGGTCATTGTTGGCAAAGGCGATAGGACGCTCGATCGCACCTGCCGCCAACACTGCTTTCTTCGTGTAGATACGCCAGAGTATCTGGCGGGGCTTGCCGGATTGCGGCACTGCAAGGTGGTCGTTCATCCGCTCCACCGCGCCGTAGATACCGTGATCGAACGCTCCGATCACCGTGGTGCGCGGCATCAGGCGGACGTTTGGTAAACTGGCCAGCTCTGCCACTGTGGCCGCGGCCCAATCCGCACCCGCTTCATTCCCGATTGTAAGGGTTTCGCTGTTCAGACGCCCACCCATTGCGAAATCCTCGTCCGCAAGGATCACGTCCGCACCGCTGCGCGCCGCTGTCAAAGCCGCCATCAGCCCAGCCGGCCCCGCCCCGACCACCAGAAGGTCACAGTGGAGAAAGCCCTTATCGTACACATCCGGGTCATCTTTCAGGGACAGTGACCCAAGCCCTGCCGCACGGCGGATCACCGGTTCATAGAGTTTTTCCCAAAAGGCTTTGGGCCACATGAAGGTCTTGTAATAAAATCCCGCAGTCAGAAAGTTCGACAGACGGTCATTCACCGCGAGCAGGTCAAACGAAAGTGTGCCAAGCCGATTCTGACTGGTGGCGGACAGCCCATCAAACAGCTCTGCGGTGGTGGCACGGGTGTTTGGTTCCTGTAGCGCACCACTGCGCAGTTGTACCAAGGCGTTTGGTTCTTCCGAACCTGCTGTCAAAGGGCCGCGCGGGCGATGATACTTGAAACTCCGCCCCATCAACCGCACACCATTGGCCAGCAACGCCGAAGCCAGAGTATCCCCCGCATTTCCGCTGTAGCGCTTGCCATCAAAGGTGAAATTCAACACCTTATCGCGGTTGATTTGCCCGCCTTCAATCCGGTTTTTCTGGCTCATTTCGACCGCCCCTGCGCACGGGCCACATCGCTGGCCAGTTCAACTTTGGAAATTTCATGGGTCACTGTATTGCGGGTCACAACCAGCCAGGACCGGTCTCCGGCTTCGTGGAACCACAGTTCCTTGTGCCAGCCCGCTGGATTATCCCGCAGATAGGCATAATCATAAAAGTCGCTGGAGGCGTCTTCGCCTGCAGGATCAGGGCGGTCAATCAGACTGGCATCGCCCAGATAGGTGAATTCGGAACTGTCGCGCGGGCCAAGAAGAGGGTGATCAATAATCATCAGTGCAGATTGGGCTGGTTGCCCACCCCCTTTTCGTCAATCAAATAACCTTTTCTGAAACGGTCCAACCGATAGGCCGTGGCCGTCGGATGAAGCGTATCGCGCGCCAGTAAGTGGGCAAACGCAAAACCGCTGGCAGGCGTCGCCTTAAAGCCCCCGTAACACCAGCCCCCGTTGAAGTAGAGCCCGTCAATATGCGTCCGGTCAATGATCGGCGAACCGTCCATCGACATATCCATCACCCCGCCCCACATCCGCAAAATGCGCGCGCGTCCCAACATGGGAAGGATCGCCATCGCACCTTCGCAGACATCTTCAACCACTGGCAAATTGCCCCGCTGCGCATAAGAGTTATAGCCGTCAAGGTTTCCACCAAAGACCAGCCCACCTTTATCCGACTGGCTGCAATAAAAATGCCCTGCACCAAAGGTGATCACACCGGGCAACACCGGCTTAAGACCTTCGGTTACAAAAGCTTGCAACACATGGCTTTCAATGGGCAGGCGCATATTTGCAAGACTCAGCAATCGGCCCGAACTGCCCGCAACCGCACAGCCGACCTTCCCCGCCCCGATGAACCCACGAGAGGTTTCGACCCCTTTGCAAACTCCGTTTTCGATCCGGAACCCCGTGACCTCGCAGTTCTGGATAATATCGACGCCGTGACTGTCCGCGCTACGGGCATAGCCCCACGCCACAGCATCATGGCGCACGGTTCCGCCCCGATGCTGCGCCAACCCGCCCTGAATCGGGAAACGGGCGTCGCTTGTGTTCAGGAAAGGGTATTTCTTTTTGATCGCCTCGGTCGTCATCAGATCAGCATCAGCACCATTCAGGATCATAGCATTGCCACGACGAATGAACGCGTCCCGTTGCCCATCGGAATGAATCAGGTTCAAAATGCCCCGTTGGCTGACCATAGCATTATAGTTTAGATCCTGCTCCAACCCTTCCCACAGCTTGAGCGAGAACTCATAGAACGGCTCGTTCCCATCCAGCAGATAGTTTGATCGGATGATGGTCGTATTGCGCCCCACATTGCCGCCACCGATCCAGCCTTTTTCAATCACAGCAACACGGGCCTGTCCGAATTCCTTGGCCAGATAATGCGCCGTTGCCAGCCCGTGACCACCGCCCCCGACGATTACTATGTCATAATGGGAGGCTGGTTCCGGATCGCGCCAGACAGGTTTCCACCCCTTGTGACCGGTCAGGGCCTCTTTAATGACCCGAAAACCTGAATATCGCATGAGATCCCCTTTCGAGACCGATGTGAAACTTTCCGCCAGCCCCGCGCGTCGACAGCAACGAATCTTTTCGCCTGTTTCGCGACCGAACCATTCGGCCTAAGACTAACAACAATCATTTGGGGAATAAAAGTTTAATTTACGGAAAGCACGAAAAAGCCGGCAACCAAAAACACCCCAAACGGAGAACCGTAAGGGGTGTTGTTAAGAACGGGAGGCATCATAGCGCCAAGCCCTAAAGCACAGACGCAGAGATACACCCGCGTCTCCATGCTTAGCCGCATTTAGAGTGGCCGCAGTCCAGGCAGGTCATGCAGCCTTCGACCATTTGCAGGCCCATGCCGCCGCAGCTTGGGCAGCTTTTTCCGCGTGCGGGGCTATTCATCTGGATGATCTCGGCGTGGGGATCGGTTTTCAGGTGTTGCCCTTCCCCGTTAATAAAGCCGATGCGGATCATGTGTTCCTCAATGACGCTACCAATCGCGGCGAGCATGGAGGGGATGTACTTGCCGCGCACCCAAGCGCCACCGCGCGGGTCGAATACTGCTTTCAGCTCCTCAACGACAAAGGACACATCGCCACCGCGCCGGAACACAGCGGAAATCATCCGCGTCAGCGCCAGCGTCCATGCGTAATGCTCCATGTTTTTGGAGTTGATGAACACTTCAAACGGACGGCGCTGGTTGTTCTGGATGATGTCATTGATGGTGATGTAGATCGCGTGCTCGGATTCCGGCCATTTCATCTTGTAGGTGTGACCGTCCAGTGCTTCGGGCCGGTCGAGCGGCTCTGCGATGTATACAACATCCGCACCTGTGTCGATTTCCGGCGCGGTGTCGGTTTCTTCGGACACGCTCAGCACCGAACCCGTCACATCGTTCGGACGGTAGGTGGTGCAGCCCTTACAGCCCTGATCCCAAGCAGCCATATAGACCTCTTTGAAATCCTCGAACGAAATATCTTCGGGGCAGTTGATGGTCTTGGAAATCGAACTGTCGATCCATTTTTGCGCTGCGGCCTGCATGCGCACGTGATCCAGCGGGGCGAGCGTTTGGGCGTTCACAAAGTAATCGGGCAGTTCCTTGTCGCCAAATTTCTGACGCCACAGGTCCACCGCGTAATCGACCACTTCTTCTTCTGAACGCGACCCGTCGTTTTGCAACACCTTGCGGGTGTAGGAATAGGCGAACACAGGCTCGATACCGCTCGACACATTGCCTGCATAAAGGCTGATGGTTCCGGTTGGGGCCACACTGGTCAGCAGCGCATTGCGGATGCCGTGTTCCGCCACCAATGCGCGGGTTTCTTCATCCATAGAGGTCATGGAGTCGTTGTCCAAAAACGCCTTCGCATCATAGAGCGGGAAAGCACCCTTTTCTTCGGCCAGACGGGCAGAAGCGCGATAGGCTGCACGGGCAATCCGGCCCATCCAATCCTCTGTCAGGGTCGCGCCTTCTTCAGAACCATAGCGCGCGCCAACCATCAGCAGTGCGTCGGCAAGGCCCGTTACACCCAGACCGATCCGGCGTTTGGCGTGGGCTTCAACCCGTTGTTCTTCCAATGGAAACTGGCTGGCATCCACCACGTTATCCATCATCCGAACGGCGGTCGCCACCAGATCGTCCAGCGCGTTTTCGTTCAGTGCGGCATTGCCTTCGAACGCATTTTCGATCAGCGTCGCCAGATTGATCGAACCAAGCAGACAGGCACCATACGGCGGCAGAGGCTGTTCGCCGCACGGGTTGGTGGCCGCGATGGTTTCACAATAATTGAGGTTGTTCTTCTGGTTGATCCGGTCGATGAAAATCACACCCGGTTCGGCATAATCATAGGTGGACTGCATGATCCGGTTCCACAGATCCCGCGCTTGCACGGTTTTGTAAACCTTATCGCCCCAAGTCAGTTCCCACGGGCCGTCCTCTTTCACCGCTTCCATGAACGGGTCCGACACCAGAACGGACAGGTTAAACATACGCAGACGCGCACTGTCCTGTTTGGCGGTGATGAAGTCTTCCACATCGGGGTGATCACAGCGCATGGTTGCCATCATCGCACCTCGGCGCGAACCCGCAGACATGATCGTGCGGCACATAGCATCCCAAACATCCATAAAGGACAGTGGTCCGGAAGCATCCGCCGCCACGCCCTTAACTTCAGCCCCTTTTGGACGGATCGGAGAGAAATCATAGCCGATCCCCCCGCCCTGCTGCATGGTCAGCGCGGCCTCTTTCAACATATCGAAAATACCCGCCATACTGTCGGGAATTGTGCCCATCACAAAGCAGTTGAACAGGGTAACGGACCGCTCTGTCCCCGCACCGGCGAGGATCCGGCCCGCTGGCAGGAACTTAAACCCTTCCAGCGCATCGTAAAAACGCTCTTCCCAAACGTCAGGCTTGTTTTCCACCTTAGCCAGCGCGCGGGCCACGCGGCGCCAGCTGTCCTCTACTGTTTCGTCGATCGGTTTTCCCGATGCGTCTTTGAAACGGTATTTCATATCCCAGATTTGCTCGGCAATCGGAGCTGAAAAAGAGGTCATATCAGTAAGCCTTGTGTTCGGTCGCGTGGTTGTTTGGCGGAGCCCCGTTCCTAGATGTTGTGTCACGAGGCGTCAAACGATTCTGGGCAGCTATTACACTTTCCCCTGCAAAGGAATCGCTTTATTCTGACGTTAACCATACTATATCTAGCGATACCATGTCAAAAAAACACATCAACTTGATCAAGCTCTGCGTCGGCATCGACAGCTATGAGGATCTGGAGACCGCCATCGCGCTGCGGGCGAAATCCGGCGGGCGGACCTATCTGTCCAGCCATATCACCCGCATGTGGCCCAAACAGGAGGACGCTCTGCTGAATGGCGGCTCGCTTTACTGGGTGATCAAGGGTTTTGTGCAGGCCCGTCAGAATATCGTGCGGCTGGACGAGGTGACAGGTGCGGATGGTGTGCGCCGCTGCGCCATTCTGATGGAACCGAAACTGATCCGCACCTCCAGCGCCCCGCGCCGTCCGTTTCAGGGCTGGCGGTACCTCAAGCCCGTAGACGCGCCGAGCGACCTGCCGGATTCGCGCAAATCGGATGATGCGCTGCCCAAAGAACTGGCGCTGGCACTGGCGGATATCGGGCTGCGCTAGGCCCGCTATTAGCTTTTCATCGAAAACTCCGCCGAAATCTGCTATGCTTGCGGCAGATGGAGGTTCAAAGATGAAAACAATTCTACTTTCCACCCTGTTGACGCTGGCACCGGCGCTGTCCTTCGCGGCTGGCTGCAACAGTTCCCATGACACCGCTGCATCCTGCCCGACAGGGCAAAGTTGGGATGCCAAGACCAGCCAGTGCGTGGATCAGGCGTCAAGCTGACGGACTGATCCTCAAGACTCTCAAAAGGGCTTATCAGCCCAGCCACAGCCTTTGGAAAATCCGCTCCACGCAGACAGCGCGGTGGCGTCCCATTCGGCTGTTTTGCTGGCAAACATCGTAGCTTGGGATTGGAGGATCAGACCGTCAGACAGGATGCGCAGCCCGTTGGCGTGCAGCGTGTCCCCTGTGGAGGTGATGTCCGCAATCGCCTCGGCGGTCAGGTTCTTGACCGTGCCTTCGGTTGCGCCCTGACTGTCCACCAGTTGGTAATCGGCCACGCCTTCGCCGCTCAGATAATCGCGCACCAGCCCGTGATATTTCGTAGCAATCCGCAGGCGGAACCCGTGATCCGCGCGGAACTGGGCCGCAGCTGCGTCCAGATCGTCGACCGTGGTCACATCAACCCAGCAGTCCGGCACTGCAATCACCAGATCCGCATGACCAAAGCCAAGCGGTTCCACCTCGGCCACAATGTCGGACCAGCTGGGCATTTTTTCGCGCACAAGATCGGTGCCCGTCACCCCCAGATGGATACGCCCTGCAGCCAGTTCCTTGGGGATTTCCCCCGCCGACAGCAACACCAGCTCCACATTGTCCACGCCAATCACCTGACCGGCATATTCGCGGTCCGATCCTGTGCGTTGCACGGTGATACCATGCTGGGCAAACCAGTCGATTGTCTTGTCCTGCAATCGCCCCTTGGACGGAATCCCAAGTTTCAGGCTCATAGCGCGCCCTCCTGCACAGCCACCAGCGCTTCGGGGCGGATCACGCCCCCCACTGCGGCGATAGAACGTCCCTGCCCGAGCACACGGGTCAGCGCATCATAGCGCCCGCCACTGGCCACCACCGGCAGATCTGGGCGATCCGGCGAGGTAAAGCCAAAGACGAACCCGTCGTAGTATTCCATTGATGTCCGCCCGAAAGAGACCTCGAACGGCAGGCTGTCCACATCCACACGGCGGGCGGCCATTGCCTTTAGACGGTCCTCCATCGCATCCGCTGGTGCCTGAAGTGCCGGAAAGCTGGCCGCCATGTCGCGCAGCGTTTCAAGGGCCGCGCTGGAGGTGTCTTTCAGCGCAAGCACTTGTTCCAGCATCTGCACCTCCTCGGAGGAGATCGGCGCGGCGGCGGCGTCCTGTTGTAACACAGCAATCCGCGCCAGAACTTCCTGTTCAGAACGCAATCCCTGCGGTGTTCCGGCTTGCGCCAAAACCTTTTCCGCCCCTTGCGCAGCCACTTGATCCAACAAATCGCTGCGGGTTTCAAGTGGCGGCGTCATCCCGCCATAACGTTCCAGCAAGCGCACAAAGCGCACAGGACGCCAGACGTGGCGGCGCAGGGCCGCGCGGCGGCGGTCGGTGGTTTTCAACCCGTCAACAGCAGCCAGCAAAATGCCCATATCCCCTGTTGTCACCTTTATAGGGTAGCCCGCGAGCATTCCTGAAAACATCGCAAAGACTTCGGCATCGGCGCCGGCAGGATCGGTGCGGTCGAACAGTTCGTACCCGACTTGGGTGTATTCTGTTGGCCGCCCGCCGGACTGTTTGCGCCAGACGTTGCCGTTATAGGTATAGCGCGCCGGTTCGGCGCCTTCGGCCATATGGCGCTGCACGATGGGCACGGTAAAATCGGGCCGCAGCATTTGTTCGCCCTGCACCGGATCATGGGTCACATAGGCCCTTGCGCGAATATCCTCGCCGTAGAGGTCCAGCAGCACATCCGCAGGCAGCAGACTGTCGGTTTCCACCGGCAAAGCCCCTGCCGAAACAAACCCCGCCGCCAGCCTGTCGGCCACTTCCTTGATGCGCGCGCGCCGGTCGTTTTTCATCACTCCGCCGCCCGTGCGATCATGGCTTTGACTTCGGCCACCAGATCACCCCGCGCAATTTCCTTTTGCGCTGGCTGGGCTTTCCATTCCTCGGAAGTTTCGATTTCTGCGGCCAGTCGCGCGCCAAGGGCCAGATCCTTGATCTGCACCACGCCGCGATCTTTTTCATCGCCGCCTTCGATGATTGCCACAGGGCTTTCGCGTTTGTCGGCGTATTTCAACTGGTTGCCAAAGTTCTTGGGGTTGCCCAAGTAAACCTCGGCGCGGATGCCTGCGTCACGCAGCTCTGCCACCATCGCCTGATAATCCGACATGCGGTCGCGGTCCATCACGGTTACAACCACCGGCCCTTTCGCCGTGCTGTTGATCCGCCCCTTTTCCCGCAGCGCGGCCAGCAATCGGTCCACACCAATGGACACGCCGGTTGCAGGGACTTCCTGTCCGGTGAAGCGTTTGACCAGATCGTCGTAACGCCCGCCCCCCGCAACAGACCCGAACTGCCGCTTGCGCCCTTTTTCGTCGAGGATTTCAAAGGTAAGCTCGGCCTCGTAAACTGGGCCGGTGTAATAGCCGAGTCCGCGCACGACCGAGGGGTCAATGTCGATCCGGTCGGGACCGTAACCTTGCGCATCCAGCAGACTGGCGATTTCTTCGAGTTCGGCAACACCTTGAGCCCCGATGTCAGAGCCTTGCACCAGTTCGGACAGGCGGGCGCAGGTTTCTGCCCCCGTGTCACGCTTAGCGCTCATGAAGCCCATGACCACATCGGCCTGTTCATCCGAAAGCCCTGCACCTTTGGTAAAGTCGCCCGAGGCATCCTTGCGCCCCTCACCCAGCAAGGCCCGCACACCGTCCAGACCCAAACGGTCCAGCTTGTCGATGGCCCGCAACACGATACCCCGTTCGGCGTCCTTATCGTCACCGGACAGGCCAGCAACTTCCAGCACACCGTTCAAAACCTTCCGGTTGTTCACGCGGATGATGTAATCGCCGCGCGGGATGCCGACGGCTTCCAGCGTGTCGGACAGCATCGCGCAGATTTCTGCGTCTGCTGCCATGCTCGCCGTGCCAACTGTATCGGCATCACACTGATAAAACTGGCGATAGCGCCCCGGTCCCGGCTTTTCGTTGCGCCAGACCGGACCCATCGCAAAGCGGCGATAGGGCGATGGCAGATCGTTGCGGTTCTGGGCATAAACACGGGCCAGCGGCGCAGTCAGATCGTACCGCAGCGCCATCCAGGAATCGTCCTCGTCCTGCCACGCAAACACGCCTTCGTTGGGGCGATCCACATCGGGGAGAAACTTACCCAGTGCCTCAACCGTTTCAACAGCCGAAGACTCCAGCGGATCGAACCCGTAACGATGGTAAACGGCTGTGATTTCGCGCAGCATTTCACTGCGCTCAACCACTTCAGCCCCGAAATAGTCGCGAAACCCCTTGGGCGGTAAAGCCTTGGGGCGTAGAATTTTCTTTTTCTTGTCTTTGGCCATCGGATTGATCCTAATTTCGGCTCACCCGATAAAGGAAAATCCGTGAAGGGACAAGCAACTGGCAAGGTTTAACAGCCGCTTTATCAGAATTGGCCGATGATTTTGGAAAAGCTGGTGTCGATATTGTATTGCAACAGCCAAACCGCATCCTCGCGGGAGTGGGTCACAACGTAAAGGTAAACCGGCAGATCATCGCGCCAGTAGGCATAAATTGCCCGCCGGAAACCACCGCCGAGGATTTCTTCCTTCAGCAGCGCCTCTTGCGTCATCGGGTGCAGGAAATAGCCGCTCAGGCTGTTAACAAAGCGGTCCTTCTGTTCTTTCGAGAGGCTGCGTCCGGCAGGATCAATCACCGCGAGCGCACCATCAAAATCAAGCGTTTTGATCTTACCTCCGACCATCAACTCCATATCCCGAATCGACGCAAAAGCCCCGAAAGGCGGCGCAGCCTGCGCGAGCGGCGCCAGCAAGGCGACCATCAAGGCAACCAGCAACGGAATCACGGCAAAGAAACGCTTCATAACACTCTCCTGTCTTATACACCTGTCGCGATTCTACCACGCGGACGCGATTTCCCTCACTCCTTTTTCAATTGTGAGCCCGGCCAATTCTGGTTAAAATCCCGCCATGACGGATGAACAGAAAATGACACTGCTGGAAGAGCGACTGGCCCATACCATCAAAACGGCAGAGGACCTGTCGGATGTGGTGACGGATCAGGCCAAACGGATAACCCTGCTGGAAAGACAGGTGGCGGCATTGTTGGAACTGGCCCGCGATCAATCAGCGGGCGACGGTTCTGTCACTTTCTCGGACCAGCCCCCGCCCCACTACTGACCTGCACTCATTGCGCAAGATCGGTGGTGACATTGATCTCGCTTTCCAACGTGCGATGCACAGGGCATTTATTGGCGATCTCCATCAACTTCTGACGCTGTTCCGCGTCCAGATCCCCTGTCAGGGTGATGCTGCGGTTGAACTGATCCACCTTACCTTCGGTGGTGGCACAGGTTGCACAGGCGCTGGCGTGGATCTTGTCGTGGGTGACAGCCACGCTGACATCCTTCAGATCCCAGCCCTTGCGCCGGGCATACATGCGGATCGTCATAGAGGTACACGCCGCTAGCCCCGCCGACAGCAAATTATAAGGTGACATACCCAGATTGGTGCCGCCATACGCTTCTGGCTCATCTGCGAGAACATGATGGTTCGGACCAGCGGTAATATCCTGCAAAAACCCTTCAGGATCAGCTTCATCACTGCGCACCACGCCTTCTGGGGCACCAATCGGGGCGGCAGGTTTGCTAAGCCCCAGATACCGCCCTGCCCACGATGCGATGACTTCGGCGGCATATTCTGCATCCGCCCCGTCACTGATCAGATGATCCGCATTGTCGAGCGTGACAAAGCTTTTGGGGTGTTTCGCCGCCCCAAAAATCTGCGAGGCATTTTCAATCCCAACCGTCTGATCCATCGGCGCATGAAGCACCAGCAGGGCACGTTTCAGGTTGCCGATGGCTTCTGCAAGATTGACGGCGGACACATCCTTAACGAACCCTTTGCGAATGGTAAACGGACGCCCGCCGAGGGAAACCTCTGCTGCCCCGTTTTCTTCGATTTCGGTTAAAGAGGTTCCAAAATTATGCAGCACATGGGCCGGATCATAAGGCGCGCCTAGGGTCACAACCGCCTTAGCGCTGTCAATTTGGGCAGCCGCCCGCAAAACCGCCGCGCCCCCAAGGGAATGGCCGATCAGCAATCCGGGCGCGCGGACCCGATCCTGCAACGCTGTGGCGGCAAGAACCAGATCCTGCACGTTTGATGTGAAGTTTGTGTTGGAAAATTCCCCCTTGGAATGCCCCAATCCGGTGAAATCAAAGCGGAGCACCGCAATACCCGCCGCCGCAAGCCGTTGGGACAACCGCCGCGCTGCCGGAATATCTTTGGAACACGTGAAGCAATGGGCAAACACAGCCGTCGCCAGCACCCGTCCAGCCGGAAGATCTAACCGCGCCGCCAGTTCTTCGCCGGAATGCCCTTCAAAGGTAAATTTCTCGCTCTTCATCACATGCTCTCCTTGGATCAGCGCATGAAAACACCGCAAGGCTTGCGAAACAAGCGTAAGCCCCGTCTGGTCGCGTGGATGTGACATCGGCCGCGCCCTGTTTCAACTTTCCGATACCCGCAGCCCCTATAGCGGCAATTCGGTGGCGTGTTTGATCTCTTTCAGCACAAAATTGGACACGACCGTTTTAACCAGATCGCTGCGCAACAGATTGTGGCTCATGAAATGCTCGTAGGCCTCCACATCGGCCACCCGCACCTTGATGAAATAATCCGCCGAACCGGATATCGCGTGGCATTCGAGAATTTCAGGATGGCGCCGCACCATTGCAATGAACCCGTCCACCGCCTCCTGCGTATGAGAGCGCATCCGGATTTGCGCCAGAACACACAGCCCCACCCCTGCCTTCTTGGGATTCAGCAATGTCACCCGCCGGTCAATCAGGCCGAGAGCCTCAAACTCCTGCACTTTGCGCCAGACAGTGCTTTGGGCCATGCCAACCGACTCCGCAATCCGCGCCAGAGGCAAGCCGGCATCTGACTGGATAATCCGCAGTATCGCCTTTTCCTGATCAGTAAATTCCACAACACCCCCATTAATCGGAAAATCTTACCAAAACCCTAACGATCCCGCCAATCTGTGACAAGTTTTTCCAACAGAGCGGGCCTAAACTGGGCGAAACAAGGAGACACCTATGGCCTATGCTTCGAAATACCCTGACGAAACCGGTTACTATGATTACACCACAGACGAGCACGCTGTTTGGGGTGAATTATTCGACCGCCAGATCGCGTTTTTGAAGGGGCGGATTTGTCCGGAGTATCTGGATGGGGTAGACCTGCTTGGGTTGAAGGCCAAAGCGGTGCCGCAACTGCGTGATGTGGACAAACGGCTGGGGGAACTGACCGATTTTGGCGTTGAAGGCGTTCCCGCCATCATCCCGCCGAGCCAGTTTTACACCCTGCTCGCCGATCGCAAATTCCCCGTAGCCACCTTCCTGCGCCGCCGTGAGGATATGGACTATATCGAAGAACCGGACCTGTTTCACGAGGTGTTCGGCCATTGCCCGCTGCTGACCAATCAGGCCTACACCGACTTTATCGAGGCTTTCGGCAAGATCGCAGTAGAGCTTGGCAAAGGCTATCGCTGGCACCTGTTCCGTCTGTTCTGGTTCACCATTGAATTTGGCATGATCAACACGCCGGACGGGCTGCGCGGCTATGGTGCGGGTGTTGCGAGCTCTCCGTCCGAGGCGGATTTCGCCTGTTCGGGCAATGCGGTTTACACACCGGCAGATTTGACGACCATGCTGCGCACGCCCTACCGGATCGATATCGTGCAACCGCAGTATTTCGTGATCGACAGCTTTGAGGATTTGCCCAAACTGCTGGAAACCGATCTGAAAGAAGCAATCGACACGGCCAAAGCGCAGGGGGATTTACCGGCGCTGTTTGAGAAGGCGGCTTAGGGCGGGTTTTGAGTATTTGGGGAACATTGAAGCCTGTGGCCTGATGTTCCCCGTTTAGAATTCTTCGACCAGTTGCACGCCGGGGACGTGTTTTAGCGCGCCTTTGATTTGCGGGTTAAGGACGTATTCCTGTTTCAGTGCGATTTCCACCTCGCCGGGGAGTTCGGGGTGCATCAGCACCAGATGCACCGGACCGCGGCTGCGCGGATTGCCGCCCTTACTGGCTTCTTCCAGTCGGGTCGCGACCGAGCCGATGGCGGCCTCTTCCCCGATATAGACCTTCAGCCCCATAGACGCCGCATCGGCCACCGCCGCATCCACCGCCTGCGCGCCACGGCACAGCAGTTTAAGCTGGTCCGCCTCCATCGTCGCCTCAACCGTCAGCACCACGTTTTCGCCCGGCATCAGCATGTCGCGGAATTTTTCCAGCGTGTCGGAAAATACCGTTACTTCATAAAGGCCGGTGGGATCGGAGCATTGCACAAAGGCAAAGCGGTTGCCCCGTGCGGATTTCCGTTCCTGTTTGCCCGAAATTGATCCGGCGATTTTTGCGGCAACTGCACCGCCCCGCGCCTTTTGTTCCAGTTCCGCAAGGGTCAGGACGTTTTTGCGTTTCAGCGGACCTAGGTAATCATCGAGCGGATGCCCCGACAGATAAAAGCCCACCGCCTGATGTTCCTGCGCCAGACGTTCGGTTGGCAGCCAGTCTTCGGGCATGGGCAGGCGCGGCGCAGGCAGGTCTTCGCCGCTGTCACCAAACAAGCCACCCTGCGCGCTGTTCTTTTGTTCATGGGTGGAGGCGGAATAGGCCACCAGCGCGTCCACGCTTTCAAGGCATTTACGCCGGTTTGCATCCAGTTGATCAAACGCGCCCGAACGGGCCAGCATTTCCATCGGACGTTTACCGACCCGTTTCAGATCAACCCGCCGTGCCAGATCGAAGAGATCCTGAAACGGACCGTCCGCCAGCCGCGCGTCAACGATCAGTTTCATCGCCTCCCCGCCAACGTTTTTCAACGCGCCCAGCGCATAGTGGATCTTACCTTCGGACACGGAAAATGTCGCCAGCGACTGGTTCACACAGGGGGGCACCACGTCGATTTTCAGACGGCGCTTGGTTTCCTCGATAAACACGCCGAGCTTGTCGGTCAGGTGGATATCGCAGTTCATGACTGCAGCCATAAACTCTACCGGATGGTTCGCCTTCAGCCAGCCGGTCTGGTAGGACACCACCGCATAGGCCGCCGCGTGGGATTTGTTGAACCCGTAGTTGGCGAATTTATCCAGAAGGTTCCAGACCTCCATCGCTTTCTTCTTGTCCACACCATTTTTGGCCGAGCCTTCGAGGAACTTCGGCCGCTCTGCGTCCATCGCTTCCTGAATTTTTTTACCCATCGCACGGCGCAACAAATCCGCGCCGCCAAGGGAATATCCCGCCATTTCCTGCGCGATCTGCATCACCTGTTCCTGATAGACGATGATGCCTTGGGTTTCGTCAAGGATATGGTCTATCGACGGGTGCAGTTTGTCCCGTTCCGAGATGCCGTTTTTAACCTCACAGAACTTCGGGATGTTTTCCATCGGGCCGGGACGGTAGAGCGCCACAAGCGCGATGATGTCTTCGATACAGTCCGGTTTCATGCGCCGCAGCGCATCCATCATGCCGCTCGATTCCACCTGAAACACCGCGACCGTACGCGCATCTGCATAAAGCTTATAGGTCCGTTCATCGTCCAGCGGGATCGCCCCGATGTCACCCTCGGCCCCATCAGCGGGTTCATAAAGCTGCGTGCCATCCGGCCCGATGTGCAAGGGGCGGCCCTGCCCTTCGATCAGGTCCATCGCGTTCTGGATCACGGTCAGGGTTTTCAGACCCAGAAAGTCGAATTTGACCAGACCGGCCTGCTCCACCCATTTCATGTTGAACTGGGTAGCGGGCATGTCGGATCTCGGGTCTTGATAGAGCGGCACCAGTTCGTCGAGCGGTCGATCCCCGATCACCACACCCGCCGCGTGGGTAGATGCGTTGCGCAACAGCCCCTCGACTTGCTGGGCATAGGTCAGCATTCGGTCTACGACCTGTTCGGCCTTGGCCTCTTCGCGCAAGCGGGGTTCATCCGCCAGCGCCTTTTCGATGGAGACAGGCTTCACGCCTTCCACGGGGATCAGTTTGGACAGCCGGTCCACCTGCCCGTAAGGCATCTGCAACACACGCCCGATGTCGCGCACGGCTGCTTTGGACAGAAGCGCACCGAATGTGATGATCTGGCCCACTTTGTCACGACCGTATTTCTGCTGCACATAGCGGATCACCTCTTCGCGGCGATCCATGCAAAAGTCGATGTCAAAGTCGGGCATGGACACACGTTCGGGGTTCAGGAACCGCTCAAACAGCAGCGAGTATCGCAGCGGGTCGAGATCCGTCACCGTCAGCGCATAAGCCACAAGGCTACCCGCACCGGACCCCCGCCCCGGACCCACGGGAATGTTATTGTCTTTGGCCCATTTAATAAAATCCGCAACGATCAGAAAGTAGCCTGGAAATCCCATGCCCTCAATAATGTCGAGTTCAAAGTCGAGCCGCTTTTGATAGTCCTCAACGCTGGCGGCATGGGGGATTACGGCAAGACGGGCTTGCAAGCCTTCATTGGCCTGACGGCGCAACTCGACCACCTCGTCGTCGGCAAATTTCGGCAGGATCGGGTCACGTGTGGTGGCGCGAAAGCCGCAGCGTTTGGCGATCTCGAGTGTGTTCTCAATCGCCTCTGGCACATCAGAAAACAGCTCGGCCATTTGCGCGGGCGTCTTGAAATAATGCTCCGGCGTCAAACGACGGCGGGGTTCCTGCTGGTCCACATAGGCCCCGTCCGCGATACAGATCAGCGCGTCATGAGCATCATACATTTCGGTCTTTGGAAAATAGACGTCATTGGTCGCCACAAGCGGCAGGTCCATCGCATAGGCGGTCTGCACGAAGAACGGCTCGGTTGCCCGTTCTGCCACAGTGCCTTTGGCGCCGTTTTCTGGGTGGCGTTGCAGTTCAACATAAAGACGGTTCGGGAACATCTCGGCCATGCGGGTCAGCAGCGCCTTGGCTGCCTCCACCTGTGCGTCCTGCACCAGTTGACCCACAGGGCCAAGCGATCCGCCTGTCAGACAGATCAACCCTTCTGAATGGCGGGTCAGTTCGTCGAGCGTGATGTGAGGCAATTGATCGCCGCTTTCCAGAAACGCACAGGAATTCAGCTTCATCAGGTTGAGATAGCCCGCTTCATTCTGTGCCAGCAGGACAATGGGTCGGGGCGCGGGTGTCTTACCGCCCAGTTGCGCCGCTGCGGCATAGGCCAAATCCATCTGGCAGCCTACAATCGGCTGGATACCCGCCTTGGCCGCCGTTTCGGAAAACTCGAGCGCGGAAAACAGGTTGCCGCTGTCGGTGACAGCCACCGCCGGCATACCGGCTTTGGCGCACATATCAGGCAGTTTCTTAACCTGTATCGCCCCCTCCAGTAAAGAGTAGGCGGAATGGAGGCGAAGGTGAATGAATCGGGGGGATGTGCTCATCCAGTCAATCTATCGCAGCTTGCAAAGGGGCGAAAGCCGTAGCACAATGTCCCAAGCAAAAAAGAACAAGACCCGAGCAGCCGATGACCTGTCTATTTACCAAGATCTATGGCGAGCGGAATACCGGCGCCACCTATCTGTCCAAACTGGTGAACAAGAACTTCGCTACCGATCTGTTGCGCGGGGATTTTGGTGTGGACAAACGGGTGATGCGGCTGGTGTTGCAGCAGTATAAACCCAAACTGCGCCCTGCCGAGGCAAACCGCTTGCAGGATAAATACCACGAACGGATTCTCTACTCCGATTTCGGGTTGAAACACGCGGCCCCGCCTGTGGACGTGATCCGCGCTGCGCCCCATGCGCAGGACACCTTGTTCCTGCTGATCACCAAACACCCCGTTTTCTTCCTGTCCTCCCTGCACAATCGACCCGAAAACCCGTTGTGGACACACGACGACATGGGGTTTGATCAGTTCCTAACCACGCCGTGGCCCCTGTCAGAGCGGGACAATCTGGGGGATAAACCGCTCGAAAGCCCGATAGAGTTGTGGAACCGCAAAATGCGTGGCTATGTGGATCTGATGGAGACCGCCGAAAACGTGATCCATATCCGCTATGAGGATCTGCTGTCGGATTTTAACGATACCCTGAACCGGATCGCGGAATATATTCCGGCGACATCGAACGGTTACACCAACATCCGCCGCTCTATCAAAGCATCGGACAATCTGCGGTTTGAGGATTATGCGCGGCGCTACAAATACCACAAGCTGAAGGCGGATTACAAAAAGCGCGATCTGGAATTTATCTACCGCAAGGTAGACGGCGATGTGATGGCCGCGCTCGATTACCGGACTGTTATATAGCGCCTCCGCTCAGCCCATTCGCAGAGTGAGTTTCGACATCGAAAGCCTGACAGACTTTCAACGTTTCGTAGAAAATCACTCGCAAACCTTTGATAAACTGTTTAATTGCGCAGTTTGAATGATGTAACCCACCGGCATCACAGACACTCCGGCAAGAAAAATCTTGCTATGTTAAGGGAGAGTTGTTCTGCTGGTATAAGAAGTTGCACCAGTGATTTATGGCACCGAGCAAAACGGCTGGTGCCCGCAACAGAGAGGCGAGCGAAATTTCAACATGAAGGTCGAATTTCTTTTGAACGGAACACCGGTCCAGCTGGATCAGGCCCAACCTACCCGCACCCTTCTAGAGTATCTGCGTGAATCCCGCGGGCTGAGCGGTACAAAGGAAGGCTGCAACGAAGGCGATTGCGGCGCTTGTACGGTGATGGTGACGGACGAAAATGGCGCAAGGGCGCTGAACGCCTGCATCCTGTTCCTGCCCCAGTTGCACGGCAAATCCATTCGCACAGTTGAAGGGCTGCGCGGACCGGACGGGGAAATGCATCCGGTTCAAAAGAACATGGTCGATTTGCACGGATCGCAATGCGGGTATTGTACGCCGGGATTTATTATGTCGATGGCAACGGCCCACCAGAACGGCGAGACCGATCACGACGATCTGCTGGCGGGCAACCTGTGCCGTTGCACGGGCTACGCCCCGATCATCCGCGCTGCCGAAGTCTCGGAACGGGCCGCCAAGCCGGAGTGGTTGCAACAGGACGCCGCCACGCCCGCGGAATTGCTGAAAACCCTGCAATCGGGAGACGCCTTTGTGCCGCGCACCTCGGACGAGCTGGCCGACTGGTATCTGGAACACCCCGACGCCACGCTGGTGGGTGGGGCAACGGATGTGGGGCTTTGGGTGAACAAGGACCTGCGCGACATCACCCCTGTCGCTTTTGTCGGTCAGATCGAAGACCTGCTCGGGGTTGAGGAAAACGACAACGGCATCGCCATCGGTGCGGCTGTGACGCTGAACACCCTGCGCGCAGCAGTGGCTGAACGCTACCCCAGTTTTGCCGAGTTGATCCGTCGCTATGGGTCCAATCAGGTGCGCAATGCTGCCACCATCGGGGGGAATGTGGCCAATGGCTCGCCCATCGGGGACGGCCCCCCTGCCCTGATCGCGCTGAACGCACGGGTCCATCTGCGCAAGGGCGATGATTTTCGCGACATTCCGATCGAAGATTTCTTCATCGACTACGGCAAACAGGATCGCCAACCCGCGGAATTTATCTGTGGCATCACCATCCCCAACAACCCGAGCGGGCTGAAATGCTATAAGATTTCCAAACGCTTTGATCAGGATATTTCTGCGCTGTGTGGCTGCTTCAACATCACCGTGACTGATGGCAAGGTGGCCACCGCACGGATCGCCTTTGGCGGAATGGCCGCCACCCCGAAACGGGCCAAAGCCGTTGAGGACGCCCTGATCGGCAGGCCGTGGACCCAAGGCACTGTGACCAAAGCGATGAAGAAATTCGCGCAGGACTATCAACCGATCAGCGATATGCGGGCCTCTGCGGAATATCGCGCCACCACCGCGAAAAATCTGTTGCAGCGTTACTTTGACGAAGACAACGGACTTGCCACATCGGTTCTGGAGGTTTCGGCATGAGCGTTGCAAAACCCAATCCCCATGATGCGGGCAACCTGCATGTCACCGGTGCCGCCCATTATGTTGACGACATTCCAACGCCTGCGAACTGCCTGCATCTGGCCTTTGGCCTAAGCGAGGTCGCCCACGGCGACTTGCTCTCGATGGACCTTGATGCAGTGCGCGCCGCTGAGGGTGTAATCGATGTGCTGACAGCCGCTGATCTGCCCGGCGACAACGATGTGTCCCCGTCCAACCACGATGAACCGTTGTTGGCGACGGACACGATCCATTTCCTCGGCCAGCCGCTGTTTCTGGTGGTGGCGACATCCCATTTGGCCGCACGCAAGGCGGCCCGTCTGGGCAAGATCAACTGCGCCGAGAAACCCGCAATCCTGAGCATTGACGACGCGATCAAAGCAGGCACCAAGTTTGAGGAGCCTTTGCAATTTCTGAAAGGCGATCCCGATGCTGCGATTGAACAGGCGGAACACAAGATCACCGGTTCTATTGAAATCGGCGGGCAGGAACACTTCTACCTAGAGGGACAGGCTGCCCTGAGCCTGCCGCAGGACAACGGCGATATGGTGGTGCATTCCTCCACCCAACACCCGAGCGAGATCCAGCACAAAGTGGCAGCTGCGCTAGACGTACCGTTCCACGCGGTGCGTGTGGAAATCCGGCGCATGGGCGGCGGTTTTGGCGGTAAGGAAAGTCAGGGCAACGCACTGGCCTGCGCCACGGCAGTTGTCGCGGCAAAAACCGGACGCCCCGCAAAAATGCGCTATGACCGCGACGACGATATGGTCGTGACAGGCAAACGGCATGAGTTCCGCATCGATTATACCGTAGGCTTTAACGGTGCGGGCCAGATCGAAGGGGTGGAATTCACCCAATACTGCCGTTGTGGCTGGGCGCAGGACCTGTCGCTGCCGGTGGCGGACCGCGCCATGTTGCACGCGGATAACGCCTATCACCTGCCCAATGCCCGGATCGTGTCGCACCGGCTGAAAACCAACACCGTTTCAAACACTGCATTCCGTGGATTTGGCGGGCCGCAAGGGGTGGTCGGGATCGAACGGGTGATCGATCACATCGCCCATACGCTGGATGTGGACGCGACCTATATCCGCACGGCCAATTTTTATGCACCGATGTCCCAAAACGCCGGTCAGACCACGCCCTACCACATGGAAGTGCGTGACAATGTGATGGACCAGATTGCCATCGAACTGCTGGAGGGCGCCGAATATTCCAAACGGCGCGAGCAAGTGAAATGGTTCAACCATGAAAACCCGCGCCTGAAACGGGGGCTGGCGATGACGCCAGTGAAATTCGGGATCAGCTTTACGCTGACCCATCTTAATCAGGCGGGCGCGCTGGTGCATGTCTACTCCGACGGTTCGATCCACATGAACCACGGCGGCACAGAGATGGGACAAGGCCTGTTTACCAAGGTCGCGCAGGTCGCGGCCAGCCGGTTCGGACAGCCCTTATCAGCTGTAAAAATCACCGCGACAGATACCGGGAAAGTGCCCAACACCTCGGCCACTGCGGCCTCCAGCGGGTCGGATTTGAATGGTATGGCGGTCAAAGCTGCCTGCGATACAATCGTTGAACGCCTGAGCGATTTTGCCGCCGAACACTGGCAAACCCCCAAAGACCAGATCCGCTTTGAAGACGGCGCCGTGACCATCGGCACACAGGTTGTGCCCTTCACCGAAGTGGTCTCTCTGGCTTACCAGAACCGGATTTCCCTGTCCTCCACCGGCTTTTACGCCACACCCGGCATTGAATGGGATCGCTTCGCCGGACGGGGCACGCCGTTCTTCTACTTCGCTTATGGCGCAGCAGTTACGGAAGTAGTGATTGACACGCTGACTGGCGAGAACCGCATCCTACGCACTGATATTCTGCATGATGTGGGTAAATCCCTTAATCCGGTGATTGATCTTGGCCAGATTGAAGGCGGCTATGTGCAGGGCGCGGGCTGGCTGACGACCGAAGAACTGGTCTGGGACGACAAAGGCGCGTTGCGCACCCACGCGCCCAGCACCTATAAAATTCCCGCCTGTTCGGACCGCCCCGATGTGTTCAACGTCGCGCTCTGGAACAAAGGTGAAAACGTCAGCGACACCATCTACAAATCCAAAGCCGTGGGCGAACCGCCCCTGATGCTCGGGATTTCGGCGTTTCTGGCGCTGTCAGATGCAGTTGCGGCCTGTGGTGACGGATCAATCTATCCCGACCTCCAAGCCCCCGCCACAGCCGAGGAAGTCTTGCGCGCGGTCATGGCACAAAGGGGGCAGTCGTGGGACTGAACCTTGCGTCCTTGCGCTCGGCCGTAGGCACCCACGGGCGTGTGGTGCGAATTGTGATCGTGGGTCATCAGGGATCAACCCCAAGAGAAACCGGCACGTCGATGCTGGTCTGGCCTACTGGGCAAAGCGGCACAATCGGTGGCGGCGCGCTGGAACTGCAAGCGGTAGAGCATGCGCGCCGGATTACTGAACCCACAGCACTGAAAATGCCGCTCGGCCCTGCCCTTGGCCAATGCTGCGGCGGCGCTGTGACGCTGGTTCTGGAACCTTTCACACAGGACACCCTGCCCGACGGTGCTGACAGCTATATCCGTCCTGTCGGGACCACCACAGATAAGCCTCTAGCCCTGCGCCGCGCTGAAAAAAGCCAACGCAGCAGCGGACAGGCTGCCCCTCTCATCTGGCAGCAGGGCTGGCTGATGGAACCACTGGAACAACCCGCCACCCCACTTTGGATTTACGGCGCAGGTCATGTTGGCCGTGCGCTGGTGGATACGCTGGAGGGGTTGCCGTTTGACATAACGTGGGTCGACACCGCGCCAAAGCGGTTTCCCGACGCGATCCCCGACCACGCCGCCCCGCTGGTGGCAGCAAATCCGGCGGATGCGGTGAAACACGCACCTGCCGATGCGCACCACCTTGTGCTAACCTATTCACATGCGCTCGACCTTGATCTGTGCCACGCGATCCTGTCCCGCCCGCACCGCACGCTGGGGCTGATCGGGTCCGCCACCAAACGCAGGCGCTTTGCCTCCAGACTGGCAGAGCTCGGTCATAAAACTGCCCAAATAGAGGGCATTATCTGCCCGATCGGGCGGCGGGATCTGGGCAAGACCCCCAAAGCCATTGCAATTGGCGTGGCCAGCGAATTATTAACCTTTGACGCGGTCAGCACCGCACAACAAGAGGCCACCGCATGACCCCACTGTTGCACCTATCCGGTCTGACCAAAGCCTATCCGGGCGTTGTTGCCAATGATAACGTCGGATTTGAAATCGCCCCCGGAGAGGTCCATGCCCTGCTTGGGGAAAACGGCGCGGGGAAATCCACGCTGGTCAAGATGATCTACGGGCTGGTGCGCCCTGACAGCGGCGAAATGCGGCTGCACGGCCAAGCCTTTGCCCCCCATGAACCCCGCGCCGCACGGGCTGCGGGTGTGGCGATGGTGTTCCAGCATTTTTCCCTGTTCGAAGCGCTTAGTGTTGCGGAAAACATTGCCCTTGGCATGGACGATGCGCCCGAAACCGATGCGCTTAGCGACGAAATCCGCACTGTGTCAAAGAAATACGGCCTGACGCTTGATCCCGACCGGATGGTCGGCGATCTGTCCGCAGGCGAACGCCAGCGCGTTGAAATCGTGCGCTGCCTTTTGCAAAATCCCAAATTGCTGGTGATGGATGAACCCACATCGGTTCTGACGCCTCAAGAAGTGGACGTTTTGTTCGAGACCCTGCGCCGTTTGCGTGATGAGGGCACGTCGATCCTTTATATTTCGCACAAGCTGGAAGAAATCCGCACCATTTGTGACAATGCGACCATACTGCGGCTGGGCAAGGTCGTCGGCACCTGTGTGCCTGCTGAAGAAACCCCGCGCACAATGGCAGAGATGATGGTGGGGACCGAGTTGAAATCCCCCACCAAACGCCCCTACCAGCCCGGCCCTGTGCTGCTGGACGTGAAAAACCTGCAATTGCCGTCGAAAGACCCGTTCGGGACCTCCTTGCGGGATGTGACATTCTCGCTCCATGCGGGGGAGGTTCTGGGCGTGGCCGGTGTTGCTGGCAACGGGCAGGACGAACTGCTGCTGGCCCTGTCGGGGGAAGAACTGACCCAAAACGCTGCGATCACCCTCAAGGGCGCGGCGATTGGCAATAAGGGTCCGAACCACCGCCGCTTGCAAGGGTTGCTGGCCGCACCGGAAGAACGGCTCGGCCATGCGGCGGCGCCCGATATGTCCCTGACAGAAAACGCGCTGCTGACAGGTCACGCGCGGCAACGGTTAACCAACAAGGGCTTTGTCAAATGGCAGGCCACCCAGAATTTCGCCCGTGCCATCATCGAAAAATTCGACGTGCGCACACCGGGGGCGAGCCATGCGGCAAAGTCCCTGTCAGGGGGCAATCTGCAGAAGTTTGTTATCGGCCGCGAGATCATGCAGCGCCCCGATGTACTGGTGGTGAACCAACCCACATGGGGGGTTGATGCCTCCGCGGCGGCCTTCATCCGTGAGGCCTTGCTGGAACTGGCCGAACAAGGAGCCGGAGTTCTGGTGATCAGTCAGGATCTGGATGAATTGATGGAAATATCCGACACATTTGCCGTACTTTCCGAAGGGCGGCTGTCCCGCGTGCGATCTGCATCCGGTGTCACAATTGAAGAAATCGGCCTGTTGATGGGCGGAACGGAGGTCGATCATGCTGCGGCTTGAAGCACGTCCAGAACCCTCCCGCGCGATGGTGCTGCTGACCCCGATCATTGCCGTTGTGGCGACGATGATTGCAGGTGGCATCCTGTTCGCTATCCTTGGCAACAACCCGTTCACCGCGATCCGGATCATTTTCTGGGACCCGTTGTTTAACGATATGGTCGCCAGCTACACGCGCCCGCAACTGCTAGTGAAAGCCACGCCGTTGATCCTGATGGCAATCGGCCTGTCCTTTGGGTTTCGCGCCAATGTGTGGAATATCGGCGCAGAAGGCCAGTTTATCATGGGCGCTGTCGTCGGTGGCGGCACCGCACTGGCGCTGTATCCGCTCGAAAGCGCTTTGGTCTTTCCCCTGATCATCATCATGGGTGGGCTTGGCGGTTTCTTGTGGGCGATGATCCCTGCAATCCTGAAAATCCGCTTCAACGCGAATGAGATTCTCGTGTCTCTGATGCTGGTCTATGTGGCAGCGCAGTTTCTGGCCGCAATGGTCACAGGGCCGATGAAATCCCCTGTCGGCATGGGGTTTCCGGTGTCGCGCAACTTTAACGAATACCAGTCCGCCTTTAACGCAGAACTGCTGTCTAACACCGGTCTGCATTTTGGCGTGCTGGTAATGATGGGCGTTGTCATCGTTGGGTATATCTTCCTGACGCGCCACATCTTCGGCTTTCAAATCCGCGTATCGGGCCAGTCTGCACGGGCGTCTAAATTCGCGGGCGTTAATCCCCATACCACCGTGGCGCTGTGCCTTGGCATATCAGGCGCGCTGGCGGGGCTTGCCGGTTTGTTCGAAGTCACTGGTCCTGCCGGCAAACTGTCCACGAACTTCCCGCTTGGCTATGGGTTTACCGCGATTATCGTGGCGTTTTTGGGGCGGCTTCACCCCGTCGGCATCCTGCTGGCAGGGCTGCTGATGGCGCTGACTTACATTGGCGGCGAACTGGCACAGTTCCAGATGTCCATTCCGGCCGCTGCCATTCAGGTGTTCCAAGGCATGTTGCTGTTCTTCCTGCTGGGCGTCGATATTCTGGTTAACTTCCGCCTGCGTTGGGCATCCACAAAGGAGGCCCGCTGATGGACCTGTCCTCTATTTCGCCGGTTACGCTGATTGTCAGCCTGATGGCGGCCTCTACCCCGATCCTGCTGGCCGCTTTGGGAGAGCTGATTGTCGAGAAATCCGGTGTCCTGAACCTTGGCGTGGAAGGCATGATGATTATCGGCGCCGTTTGCGGATTTATCGCCGCTGTCACCACGGGTTCGCCGTGGCTCGGCTTTCTGTTTGGCGCGATCTGCGGCGCAGCGGTCTCGATGATCTTTGCGGTGCTGACCCAGTATTTGATGGCCAATCAGGTGGCGACAGGACTGGGATTAACCATGTTCGGGCTCGGGCTCGCGTCCCTACTCGGGCATAGCTACACAGGGATCAACCCGCCGTTGTTTTCGCAAATCCACATTCCGGTCCTCAGCGATCTGCCTGTGGTGGGGCGGATCGTCTTTGGCCATGATCCGATGATCTATTTCTCTTTGGCACTGACCTTTGCCATCTGGTATTTCCTGACCCGCACACGAGGCGGGCTGGTATTGCGCGCTGTGGGTGAAAGCCACGATGCGGCCCACGCGCTGGGGTATAAAGTGATCCGCATTCGCATGCTGGCCATCGCGTTTGGCGGGGCTTGTGCCGGTCTTGGCGGGGCCTATCTGTCGCTGGTGCGCGTGCCTCAATGGGCCGAGGGCATGACCGCTGGCGCTGGCTGGATCGCGCTTGCCATCGTCGTCTTTGCAAGCTGGAAGCCCGGACGCGCCATTATCGGGGCCTATCTGTTTGGCGGCGTCACCGTTCTGCAACTGAACCTTCAGGCCGCAGGTCTGGCGATTTCACCGGCTTATCTGTCCATGACGCCCTATCTTGCAACCATCATCGTGCTGGTTATCATGGCGTCCGACAAGAAGCGCCAGTCCCTGAATGCTCCGGCATCTTTGGGCAAGACGTTCTTTGCATCCACATAACAAAACCGTTCGCCAATCGCGCGACATTCAAGACAACCAAAAAAGACCAACTAGGAGAAAGACCCTCATGAACCTCATTAAAACTCTGCTCGCAGGCGCGGCAGTAGCAACCGGCCTTGCCGGTGCGGCCTTCGCTGAAGAAAAGCTGAAAGTCGGCTTCATCTACATCGGCCCTCCGGGTGACATGGGCTGGACCTACGAACACGATCAGGGCCGCAAGGCGATTGTGGAAGCACTGGGCGACAAGGTTGAGACCACCTATGTGGAAAACGTACCGGAATCCGCAGATTCCGAGCGTGTGATGACCCAGATGGCGCTGTCCGGTCACAAGCTGATCTTTGCGACATCGTTCAACTACATGGATCACGTAATGAACGTGGCGAAGAAGTTCCCTGACGTGAAATTCGAACACGCCACCGGCTTCAAACGCGCTGATAACGTGTCCACCTATTCCGCACGCTTTTACGAAGGCCGCGCGGTTATCGGGCACATTGCCGGTCACATGACCAAAACCAACACCATCGGTTACATCGCATCTTACCCGATCCCCGAAGTGATCCGCGGCATCAACTCTGCCTATCTGGCGGCCAAAGCGGTGAACCCCGAAGTGAAATTCAAAGTCGTCTGGGCCTACACATGGTTTGATCCGGGCAAAGAAGCAGATGCCGCCAACGCGCTGATCGAACAGGGTGCGGATGTGATCATGCAGCACACCGATTCCACTGCGCCTATGTCCGAGATGAAAAAGCACGAAGGCATCATCGGCTTTGGTCAGGCGTCCGACATGGGTCAGTTCGCGCCGAACCCACGGGTCAGCTCTATCATCGACAACTGGGCACCTTACTATGTAGAGCGCACACAGGCGATGCTGGACGGGACTTGGGAAAGCACCGACACATGGCACGGCATCAAAGAAGGCATGGTTGAAATCGGCGAGATGACCGAAGCGATCCCTGCCGAAGTCCGTGCCTCTGCACAGGAACTGGCCGATAAACTGGCCTCTGGGGAGGTTCACGCCTTCACTGGCCCGATCAACAAGCAGGACGGTTCCGCGTGGCTGGCTGAAGGCGAAACAGCTGATGACGGCACGCTGGCTGGCATGAGCTTCTACGTTGAAGGCATCGAGGCAGAGATCCCTAACTGATCCGCCTTAACAGACTTGCAAAAGGCCCGTGCATCCGCGCGGGCCTTTTCGTTTACATCCCCTGAACTTCCGGATTAACCTGCGCGCAAATCCCATTGTGTGAAAGTTATCCTATGTCCGAATTTACCGCCCTGAACGGCGCACCCGCCTCCTCTTTTTGCTTTGGCACCATGCAATTTGGCGGCGGTTCCGACGCGGCTGAAAGCGAAGCCGTTTTCAAAACTTGCCGCGAGGCTGGCATAAACTTTTTTGACAGCGCTTGGGTGTATACAGACGGGGCCTCCGAAACCATTCTCGGCCAGCTTGCCAAAGCAGAGCGCGACTCCCTGATCCTGACCAGCAAGGGCGGTTACGTTGGCCCGTCGAGCCGCGAAAATCTGACAGCGCAACTGGACGAGAGCCTGCGCCGGATGCAGACGGATTATGTGGACATCTACTTCATTCACCGCTTTGACGATGACACCCCCTTGCAGGAAACCTTCGACACACTGGCAGGGATGCAACAGGCGGGCCGCATCCGCTATATCGGCGTGTCAAACTATGCCGCGTGGCAGGTGATGAAGGCGCAAGGCGTGGCGGCAGCGGCGGGCACAAAGATCGACGTGATCCAGCCGATGTATAACCTCGTGAAGCGTCAGGCCGAAGTGGAATTACTGCCCATGTGCCTGTCCGAAGGTATCAAGGTCACTCCCTATTCCCCTTTGGGTGGCGGGTTGCTGACAGGCAAATACGCCAAGGGCAAACAGGTGGACGGGCGGCTGGCGAAGGATCACCGCTATGCGGCACGCTATGCACTGAAGCAAATGCACCAAACAGCCGAAGATCTCGTTGAATTGGCGGCTGACAAAGGCGTTGATCCGGCCACTTTGGCAGTGGGGTTTGTTGCTGCGAACCCAGCCATAACCGCCCCGATCATTTCGGCGCGCACGGTAGAACAGCTTCGCCCGTCGCTCGCGGCTATGACAGCGCCGTTAAGCCCTGAGGCATATGCAGAGATTGCCGCCCTGTCAGCAAAACCAGCCCCCGCGACCGACCGTCTGGAAGAGGCTTAGGCGCTAAAACACATCCCGCCGCCAGCCACGGAAAATCCACAGCGCAATCAGGATCAGAAAGGCCGATGCGATAAACGGTGCGCCCGGAAAATAAAGGGCAGCGCCTTCGCGGGTGAACCAGCTGAACAACCCTGTCATCACCAACGGTGCGATGATTGACGCCATCGCCCGAACGCTGCTGACCACACCTTGCAATTCACCCTGCGCGTCATCGGGAACGGCGCGGCTCATGATGCCTTGCATGGCCGGACCGGCCAACATGCCGAGCGCACTGATTGGCAGCAGCGCAAAAATCACCCAAGTGCTTGGGGCGAAGGCAATGCCAACAAAGGCCAGCATCTCCATCGACAGCCCCAGCAGAGCGGTGCCGTATTCTCCAAGACGCGGGATCGCCAACCGGATCAACAACCCCTGACTGATCGCCATCATCACCCCGAACGCGCCAAGCGATACGCCCACCAGCCACGGCTCCCAGCCGAATTTTCCGATGGTGTAGAACGCCCAGACAACGGGGTAGACCACAAAGGCGATTTCTTGAAAGAACAGCACGATCATCATGCGTCCCTGCCCCGGTATCGCCGCAACAGACCGGAAAGCCCCGTGGGGTAAGGCGCGGCGCCATTCAAACGCGCGGCGGTTCTTGTCGGTGACAGTTTCAGGCAGAACGAAGTAGCCAAACACCGCATTCGCGCCCGCCATGACAGCCGCCAGATAGAATGGCGCGCGGGGGCCAAATTCGGCCATCAACCCGCCCAGCATCGGCCCAAGGATAAACCCGATCCCAAAGGCCGCCCCCATCAACCCGAAATTCGCGGCTTTTTCTTCGGGCTTGGACACATCCGCTATCACCGCACCAGCGGTAGAATGGTTCGCCGCCGTGATCCCGCCAAGCACACGGGCCAAAAACAACAGCCACAGCGCATGGGCCAGCCCCATGATCACATAGTCAATCGCCATCACTGTCATGGACACCAGCAGGATTTTGCGCCGCCCGAACCGGTCCGATAGGTTTCCGACCAAAGGGCCGAACAGGAACTGCATCGCAGCAAAGACGGTGGACAGGATACCGCCCCAGATCGCGGCATTGGCCAGCGTGCTCCCCCCGAGATCCAGCAAAAGCGAGGGCATCACCGGCATGATCAACCCGATCCCGATCGCATCAATCACAACGGTGATCAGGATGAAATGAATGGCTTTATTCTGTGTCATGCAGGGAGTATTCCGAAAAGGCGTCGGAATGTTCTAGAACACCCGTGCAAAGCTGACAACAAAATAGGCGCTATTCTTGGACAGGTGCCGTACCGGAAGGCACGGCACGTCCGTCAGTCCGCCGCCCCTCCGGTAAAGCCGTTGGGCTTGTCATAACTGCACGGCGCTTCCTGCATTTCCAGATGAAGCCCCTGCCCTGTCCAAGGATGGGCGCGGGCGAAATCCTCGTCAAATTCGATGCCCAGACCCGGCGCAGTCGGCGCAAGGATAAATCCGTCCTCCCAAGTGATCGAATGCTTGATCAGATCCATGTGGAACGCCCCGCCCGTCTGGATGGTCTCAGCCATCAAAAGGTTCGGGATGTTCGCCGCAAGCTGGATGTTCGCAGCCCATTCCACCGGTCCGGCATAAAGGTGCGGGGCGACTTGGGCGTTGTAAACCTCGGCGATGGCGGCGATCTTTTTCGTTTCCAGTATCCCACCGGACCGGCCAAGCGCGGGTTGCAGGATGCTGGCCGCACCACTGCGCAGCACGGGCGCGAATTCTGCCTTGGTGGTCAGACGCTCTCCGGTGGCAACGGGTATCCGCACGGCGTTTGCGACACGGGCCATTTCTTCGACGCAATCCGGTGGCACAGGTTCTTCGAACCACAGCGGTGAATAAGGCTCAATCGCTTGGCCCAGACGGATCGCACCCGCCGTGGAAAACTGTCCGTGGGTGCCAAACAACAGGTCCGCCCTATCCCCGACAGCAGCGCGGATTTCTTTGCAGAAGGCAACCGACTGTGCGATGTCCCCCATCGCAGGCATATGACCGCCCCGCAGGGTGTAGGGACCGGCGGGATCGAACTTCACTGCAGTGAAGCCGAGCGACACCATTTCAGCGGCGGATTCAGCAGCGGCCTGTGGATCGGACCAAAAGCTGCTCTGGTCGTGATGATCCATCGGATAAAGATAGGTGTAGGATCGGATACGTTCGTTCATCAAACCGCCCATCAGCGCATAGGCGGGGCGGTCATGGGCCTTACCAAGGATATCCCAACAGGCAATCTCCATCCCCGAAAACGCCCCGATGGTTGTCGGGTCGGGGCGCTGCGTGAAGCCACTGGAATAAACGCGGCGGAACATCATTTCAATATTTTCGGGGTTTTCCCCTGCCATATGCCGTTCAAATACATCGCGGATCACAGCACACATTGCGTCTGGCCCAACAGAGGCTGCGTAAACTTCGCCGTAGCCGACGATCCCGTTATCCGTAGTCAGTTTCACAAAGATGAAATAGCGCCCGCCCCAGCCCGGAGGCGGATTCCCGACAACAAAAATCTCCAGATCGCTCAGTTTCATTGCAACACCGTCCCTGTTGTTTTGCGCCACACTGGACTGCCTGCGCACCGGATTCCAGTCTGTTTGCGTGAATTTTAGCGCTATTTACGTCCCCAAGCGCGGCTCAGGCGAAAACCACCCTTTCACTTTTGCCCCGAAGCGCCTAAGCCACGGCCCAGCACCGATAGCAGGAAACCGCCAAAGTGACGAAAAACACACCTATCTCAGATTTAGCCTCCCGCCTGCGCGGGAACACTTATTTCTCCCGTAGTCGGGAATTGAACCTTCCCCAAACCCGCACGGACATTCTGTCCGGCCTGACCGTTGCGCTGGCACTGGTCCCCGAAGCGGTGGCCTTTGCCTTTGTTGCCGGCGTTGACCCGTTGGTCGGGCTTTACGCCGCCTTCATCGTCGGGTTGATCACGGCAGCCTTTGGCGGACGCCCCGGAATGATCTCCGGTGCAACCGGCGCGCTGGCGGTTGTTATGGTCTCTCTCGTGGCGAACCACGGGGTGCAGTATCTGTTTGCCACCGTCGTCCTGATGGGGATCATCCAGATTGGCGCGGGGATTTTCCGGCTGGGCAAATTCATCCGTATGGTGCCCCATCCGGTGATGCTTGGCTTTGTGAACGGACTGGCCATTGTGATCTTTCTGGCGCAAATGGAGCAGTTCCGTATGCCCGACGGTGCTGGTGGTCATACGTGGATGTCCGGCTCGACCTTGTGGATCACATTGGCGCTGGTTGCCGCGACTATGGGGATTATCTGGGCCACACCACGCCTGACCAAAGCCTTCCCTGCCCCGCTGGCGGCCATTGGCATCGTTGCAATAGTCGTTATCCTGTTCGACATTCCCGTTCCCCGCGTTGGCGATATGGCTTCGGTTGAAGGCGGCCTGCCCGCCTTTGCCATTCCTTCCGTTCCCTTCACGCTTGAAACCCTTTGGATCATCCTGCCCTATTCGATCATTCTGGCCGCCATTGGCCTGATCGAGAGCCTGCTGACCCTGAACCTTGTAGGCGAGATTACCAACAAGCGTGGCGGTGCCTCGCGGGAGTGTCTGGCGCAGGGTGCTGCCAATACCGTGACTGGATTTTTCGGCGGTATGGGCGGTTGTGCGATGATCGGCCAGTCCATGATCAACGTGAACTCTGGCGGTCGCGGACGCCTCTCCGGCATTTCTGCCGCGCTGTTCCTGCTGGCCTTTATCCTTGTCGGCTCTTCTATCATTGAAATGATCCCACTGGCCGCTCTGGTGGGTGTGATGTTCATGGTGGTGATCGGCACCTTCGCATGGCAGTCCTTGCGTATTCTCGCCCGTGTGCCCCGCGCAGATGCCTTTGTGATCCTGCTGGTAACAGCCGTGACCGTTGCCGAAGACCTTGCTATTGCGGTCGTTGTCGGTGTGATCGTATCCGCGCTGGTCTATGCGTGGAACGCGGCATCAATGATTTCCGCCACCCATCACGAAAGCAAATCCGAACCGGGTGCGCGGGTTTACGACATCACCGGACCGCTTTTCTTTGGCTCTGCCACACGCTTTCAGGAGCTGTTTAAACCCGCAGAAGACCCCGACATTGTAATCCTCGATTTCGCAGGGTCGCGCGTTGTGGACCAATCCGCCCTGCAAGCGATTGAGGCTGTGGCCGAGAAATACGACGCCGCAGGCAAACGCCTGATGCTGCGCCACCTCAGCCGCGATTGTCACCAGTTGCTGACCAAGGCCGGACAGTTAATGGTGGATATGGACGACGACCCCGATTATCGCCTAAGCGTTGATTACGACGTGCAACTGGGCCGCATCGGCAGCCACTAGGGCAGCTCAAACACACATACTGAAAAGGCGCGAAGGTTTATCCTCCGCGCCTTTTTTCATGGGCTGTACCTGCGCAATGCTACTGATTGAAGGCAGGTCCAAAGTGGTTAAGCTTTACGTTATGCTCGGGGAACGGAGTTAAGGTTCGGGGGGACGGTCCGAGCGGATGTTGCCGCTAAGTCACGCAAGATGAGCCCAACGGCGCCTGCTTTTCTTTTAGCTATCTGAACACTCTTCTTCGCCTTAACAACATGTTAAACAATCTAACCAATGAGGCGTAAGTGCGAACCTATCCGATCCCTTTCAACGAAGAAGCCCGCATCCGTGCTGTTTACGCAGTGCCAGGCTTGCAAGAAGCAAACACTGCCGTATTTGACGCTATTTGCGAGGCGACGAGACGGCTGTTGGATTGTCCGATTGCACACATCAGTGTCGTTGAAGAAGACACCCAATGGTATAAATCCGTTGTGGGGATCGAACTGGAGAGGATGCCGAAAAATAACAGTTTTTGCACCCACACGATCATGTCCGGCGCGCCGATGGTTATTCCCGACCTAAGCAAAGACCCCAGATTTGAAACGCACCCGATGGTTGCAGAAGGCGGGCCCGGTGCGCGTTTTTATGCAGGTGTGCCGCTGGTTCTGTCGTCAGGGCAAAGATTTGGCAGCCTGTGCGGTCTGGATCTGGTCCCCCATGATGCCCCAAGCGAGAAGCAGATGGCCATTCTGGAAGACTTGGGCAAAGCCGTCGTTGCAGCGCTTGAAAATGTGCCGCCCAAACCCGTAGAGCAATCAGAGGACCAGTCGATCCAGTCTACGTTCATCACGCTTGTCGGCCACGAATTGCGCACCCCTTTAACGATTTTGATGGGCAGCATGCAGCTGCTACAAAAGACAATGACAAAAGGGATCAACAACTCATTGATCACATCAGCAGCCAAATCCGCCAAGCATCTGAAGGGATTGGTCGAAAAGGTCATCGAATTCAGCGACGTATCCACCGGCGAACTTCGTCTGAACGAACAAAGCTGCGATCTGAAGTCCCTCCTCGAAGACGCGGCCAGCATGGTCCTGCCCGGTCAGGAAGGCCAGTTAAAAACGATTTCCTGTGATCCTGACGCATTCCTCGCGCCTGTTTTAATTGATGCGGACCAAATCAAAATTGCACTTAATGCGCTTGCGTTAAACGCGATAAACCATGGCGGCACAGAGATTACAGTCGGCAGTCGTCTGGATACCGCTGGAAATCTGGAAATCACCATTACGGATAACGGCAAGCTGGATGAAAGTGTGGAGCTGAACGCCCTGTACCAACCCTTTGTTGTCGGGGGCGACTTGGATCACCGTGACGCAAAAGGCGGTCTTGGGCTGGGGCTGCCCCTGACCCGAAAACTGGTAGAACTCCACGGCGGTGAATTTGAAGTGCGGACCGACGCAGCATCCACCTGTGCGATCATTCGTTTGCCGGCATGGCGCCTGAAAGCGGTAGAGGTTCCAGCGGCACATTTGATGGAAACGGCACCGGCGGCGGCGGCGTCCCTTCCCTAAAACACGATAACATTCCGCCGTGACTTGCCTGCTTTGGTATCCGCAATCGCCTCGTTTATCTGGTCGAGCGGGTACCGGTTGGTGATCAGTTGATCGAGCTTCAGGCTGCCTTGCCGGTAAAGCTCGATCAGCCACGGAATGTCTCGTTTCAGCACCGTGCCGCCCATCAACGACCCCGTGATCGACTGGCTGAGCGCCGACAGAACGACAGGTTCGTAGCTGGCCTTCGCGCCCGACGGGGGCATACCGACCATGACCATCTGGCCGCGCGGTGCAAGGAAACGTGGTGCGGTTTCAAAAACTTTGATCGCGCCAACGGTGATAAACACGTAATCCGCACCGCGTCCCCCTGTCAGGTTGCGCACCCTTTTGACCAGCCCCTCAGCACCGGCGTTCAGCGCATGGGTGGCCCCAAATTCAAGCGCACCGTCCAGCTTCGCGTCTTCCAGATCAAGTGCTATGATCGTGCTGGCCCCTGCAATCCGCGCGCCCTGAATGGCGTTTAGCCCGACACCGCCCGCGCCGATCACCACGACAGACGCACCGGGGCGCACCCCTGCGGTGTTCACCACAGCGCCAAGTCCCGTGATCACGCCGCAGGACAGCAGGCTTGCCACATCCATCGGGATGTCTTCGGGCAGTAACGCGATCTGGCTTTGATCCACGACCACCTCTTGCGCAAAAGCCCCTGTGACCAGCCCGTGTTCAGCCACAGTTCCATCCGCCAGCCGGATCGGCGATTGCGCCACGCGGTCGGTTCCGGTTTCGCAGTTCACCGGATGGCCGTCCGCACAGGTCGGACAGGTGCCGCAGGATTTGATCAGCGTCACCAGCACCGGATCGCCGATGTTGTAACCGGCCACACCCGACCCGATTGCCGCGACACGCCCTGCGGCCTCGTGCCCGTAAACCGCTGGCAGATGCCCGCCCCACGCGCCCTCCATAAATGAAATATCGGAGTGGCAGATCGCACAGGCCTCAAGCTTCACCTGCACCTGCCCTGCTTCGGGGGGCAACAGGGTGATTTCCTCGATGCTCAGGTCTTCGCCAAAGGCGTGACAGACGGCAGCTTTCATGGGGCTTTTCCTTTGTTCGGTTCAGCTTTTGCCAGAGACACCGGGCAGGATGCACAGCATTTCATAAATCAGGTTCGCCGCCACCAGTGCGGTATTGCCGCTTGGATCATAAGGGGGCGAGACCTCTACCAGATCGGTGCCCACGATGTTCAACCCCTTCAGCCCGCGGATCAGTTCCACCGCTTGGGGTGGTGTCAGCCCGCAAATCTCCGGCGTGCCGGTGCCGGGTGCATAGGCCGGATCAAGGCTGTCGATGTCATAGGTGATATAACACGGCGTATCGCCGATTTTCTCGCGGATTTGTTGGGCCAGCGGGGTCAGGGATTGGTGCCAGGTTTCTTCTGCCTGCACCACGGTAAAGCCCCAGCGCCGTGCCTCGTCAAAATCGTCAGCGGCATAGCCTGTGCCCCGCAGCCCGATCTGGAACACCTTGTCGTCTTGCAACAACCCTTCTTCATGGGCGCGGCGGAACGGGGTGCCGTGGGCGATGTCCTCTCCGAACATATGCTCATTAATATCCGCATGGGCATCCACATGGACCAGCGCAACTGGCCCGTGTTTTTTGGCAATCGCGCGCAACACCGGCAGGCTAAGCGTGTGATCGCCGCCAAGGGTCATCGGGATGACATCATGTTGCAGCACCTCGTCGTAATAGGCGGTGATCCGGCGGACGGAGTCCTTTAGATCAAAAGTATTGATCGCCACATCGCCCAGATCAGCGCATTGCAGATGCTCAAACGGGGCGGCTTTGGTCCACATATTATAGGGGCGCAGCATATTGCTTTCGGCGCGGATTTGTTTGGGGCCAAAGCGTGTGCCAGACCGCCAGCTTGTGCCGATATCCATCGGGATGCCGATGAACCCCACATCCAGCCCCTTTGCTGTTTGTGCTGTTGGCAGCCGCATAAACGTCCCCGGCCCCCCGAAACGCGGCATTTCATTCCCGCCCATAGGTTGATTATACATCTTAAGCTCCGAATTTCTGACGATGAGCCCAGAGGCACATCAGTTCTGTGGCAACATGGGCACCGGCAATCGCCGTTGCGCCGCTGATGTCATATTGGGGGGAAACTTCGACCACATCCATGCCGATGACATTGATCCCCGCAAGTCCGCGCAGGATTGCAGCGGCTTGCGCGCTCGACAGTCCGCCCCAGACCGGTGTGCCCGTCCCCGGTGCAAACGCCGGATCAAGCCCGTCTATATCGAATGTGACATAGGTTTTATGATCCCCCAGAATATCCTTGATCCGCGCAATAGTCGCTTCGGGACCGATGCGGTGGACCTCGGGGGCGTCGATGATGTTGACGCCCAGCGTATCCTCGTTGGTGGTGCGGATACCCACCTGAACCGAGCGTTCGGGGATCACCAAACCCTCTTTCACGGCCTTGTAGAACATTGTGCCGTGGTCGATCCGTTCGGGATCATCGTCCACCCATGTGTCGCTGTGCGCATCAAACTGCAACAACGACACCGGCCCGTGCTTTTCCACATGGGCCTTCAGGATCGGATAGGTCACATAGTGATCCCCGCCAAGGGACAGGCAGGCGGTGTCTGTGGCCAAAATACCGGCGATATGATCCTGAAGCGCCTTTGGGAACTCCCACGTTTTGGCATGATCGAAGGCCACATCGCCGTAATCGGCTACGTTAAATTCCACCAGCGGGTCCACATCCCAGCCATAGGGTGCATCGGGGGATTGCAGGGTCGATGCCTCGCGGATCGCGCGGGGGCCAAACCGTGTGCCGGGGCGATTGGTGACAGCGCAGTCAAAGGGAATACCCGTTACCGCCAGATCCACCCCTGTCAGATCCTTGGTATACGTGCGGCGCAGGAAAGAAGTCACGCCCGCGTATGTTGCCTCAAACCCGTGCCCCTTAAAACCCTGCCGCGTGATGCCTTCGTCGATGACTTTTGCTGCGTCTTCCAGTGCCATGATGCGCCTTTCTGCTGTTTGGCCACAGCTTTTGCACACGCGGCGCAAAAGACAAGCCCGCTTTGGCAGGGCGGTTCAGAAAACTGTTTAACGTCAGCCCGGCAGATCAGTCGTCGATCGGGAAATCCAGCAGATTGGCATGGCGCAGGGTGCGCACGGGATAGGCCTCGTCCGATTTGAACCGTTCGAGCGAGAAATCGGGTTCCAGCCGCTTCAACTGGTCCGCCACGATGTGCATCTTTTCCCGCTCCCCCGTGTGGGCGAACAGTGCTAGCAGATGGCGCAGCGGCGGACGAAAGTTCGGCGCCGTCTTACGCGCGGATTCCCCAAAGCGGATCGCCTCTTCATAGCGCCCGGAAGCGATACAGCTGATGCAGTGGAACGTATCCCACCAGTGATGGAAGCTGGATCGCCCCGCCACAGATGTCGCTTTTTTCGTTAGCGCATAGGCGGCTTCACTGTCCCCGTCCCACATATTCGCGCTGGCCAGTGATACCATCGAAAACGCGCCCGACAGGTTTGGATCGAGCCGCTGCTGCGCCACCGCGTTAGCCGCACCGAGGTCTGCGAACATCAAGACCTGCACCTGACTGACCAAAGCCTGCACCAGCGGGTTTTCCCCGTCCAGTTCCATCGCCTTGCGGTTCAGTTCTTCGATCACCGCCATATCCGCCTGCGCATCTGTGCTAAGCAGTTCAGTCAGGCGGATGGTTTTTAGCAGGCTTTGCCACGCCAGAAACAACCCGTTGCGATCAATATCAAAGGCACTGTCCAACAGACGCTCCGCAATATCCAGACGCCCCGCTTCAAAGCTCTCCATTTCCCGCACCGCCCGCCGCGCCATTGCGGCCGATGCCAGTTCGGGCCGTTCCGACGGGAACGCCTTGCCCATCGCATCAAGCGTCTTTTCCGCAGCTTCAATGGTTATATCGGCCAGCAAATCCTCGCTCGCCGCTTGCAAAGCGCCACTGTTCACCAGCGCCTTTTGTGTGTGCAGCACACGCCCCGTTGCGGGATGGATCAGACGGATAAAGGCAAGGCTTTTTCCGTCTTCTTCGGCCACATGCGCGCTGATCTCAATTTCGGCTTCGTCCTGATCGGATTCTGCCATGCGCACGTTAACCTGCCGCCACGCACGCACCTGTTCAGCTATATTCTGGCCGATTTGATCCGCGAGAACCTCGCTCAGGATGCTTTTGGACCCTTCCGGCCCGTTGCTTCTGCGGGTGCGTAAGATCAATCCGTGGCTGCGTGCAGCAAGCGCCGTCTTGCGGCGATCAAAGGCTTCGCGCACTTCGCCAAGCCAGTCTTCAAAGGCAGGGTCACGAACGCTAAGGCCTTCAAGCAACTCGCGCGTGTCATCTGTGCTAATTCTTGCATTATCCCAGTCCACGTCCACAGCCGCGGCGTCCAAACGAGCCGTGGTACGATCCACCACAAAACAGGATTTATACACCCCGAGTGCCTTGCGGATCTGGGTCAACTCCTGACGCAGGCTTTGCCCCGCCTGTTCAGGATCACGCCCGCTCCACAGTTTCTCCTCCAAAAAACGTCTTGGCCGCGCCTTCCCGTCGGTCAACGCAAGAATGGCCAATAACGCGCAAGACTTCGCCCCTTTGGGCGTCAGGATTTCGCCGTCCGGACCCAGAATTTGCAGTGGTCCTATGGTTTGGATTGATAATGAATTGGTCACAACGCTAAAATTCGCCCTTAAGTACGCTTGGACTTGAACCCCTGTCAGGGTTTGCATCCAATGGTGGTATCTTAGCAGGTGTTTCGCATGAGTGTGAATTAATCGTGAATACATGCAGCAGTTTGCAGCGATGATTTGACATAATCCCTGTCAGTTCATTCAATGTAGCAATTGTTTAAAGGAGTTTGGTTTATGGCAATCTATACACCACAAGGCCCACAGGGTCCGCAAGGCCCCCAAGGTCCGCAGGGCCCACAAGGTCCGCAAGGCCCACAAACCCCGCAGGGACCGCAAGGCCCCCAAGGGCCGCAGGGGCCTCAAGGTCAGGGCGGCTCTGCGTATCTGGGCACTGGACTGATCACCACGCGGGACGGCACCCAACGGTTCTGGGACGGCACCCCGAAACGCCCCGTATCCTATCAAACAGGCAACGGCAGCAGTGCCGCGCGACAGTGGCGCACCTTCAAGAAGATGGGCAGCTACCCGCGCTCCGCGGCGATCCTTGCCGAGATCATGGGCCTTTTGCGGGTCGATAACACCGTCACCCACAATGAAGCAGGCGTAAGCTTTCAGGACGGCACAACCCTGACACCGATTGTCACCCTGACGCGCCCCGGACTGCCCCAGTTTGAAGAGCAACTCTACTATTTGCGCACCGCTGCCGATCTGCGGTTTGACCGTCAGGCGGAAATTCAGTCTCAGATCGGTGATCTGACACCCTATTTCGGCGCGCTCAGCTATCTGTCGAACGATACCCACAAATGGACGCTGGAACTGCTGGCGCTGGTGCAGCGCAGTTGTCAGGTCTGCGAGATGCGGCTGAAGCAGTTGTTTGACTGCCCCCGCCCGATCGCCTTTGCGCAAGAGGTCCAGCCGATGATCGCCTCTCCGGATCATCCCGCGTGGCCAAGCGGTCACGCCACCGAAAGCTTCGCTGCCGCGACCCTGCTTGCCCGTTTAAGCGATCCGGATTTCCAGTCACCTGTGCAAGGCGTGCAGGATCAGCTGCCCGCCTACCGTCTGTCGGCGCGGATTGCGTTGAACCGGACTGTGGCTGGCGTTCACTTTCCGACCGACAGCGTTGCAGGCGCGACCCTTGGCATCGCGATTGCGGAATTTATCATGAACTATTGCAGTCAGGCCGATAAAACCTCTGCCTATGCTTTTAACGGCGGGGCATTTCAGGGGGATTTCAACCTGTCGCTTCTGGGGGAAACCATGCCGGGCAGCAATGATCCCACCATCACCCGAACCGAGATCCCACTGCCCGCGACAGGGCGGGAAAACCTGTTGTCAAAACTCTGGGATGCCGCAGCGGCAGAATGGAGCTAGCGCGACCCTAAGGGCGGTACCCGTCATCAAGGCGGGGCCGTAACCCTGCCTCTCCAGAAACATTAAGCGGGCCAAGCTGGTCCAGTTCATATTGCGGCGCAAAAGACCAGTCGAGCGCCCCGAGCGCTGCCATCTCCCGCGCGGCGTTATCCGCGGGCGGGTGCCACGGCCCAATGTCCGCGCCGCCTGCAAACAACAGTGCCAGCTGCCGCGTGATCTGGGGCGCTGCCACAGACGTACCTGACATCACAGTCGCACTGCCGCTCAGCGTACCGCTCGCCAAGACGCCGCGTAGGGTCCAGCTGCTGTCGCCAATGGCCGAAATACTGGGCTCTTTCGCAGACGCCGGACCGCCCGTAGCGGAATAAGGCGCGGCAAAGCCGGTGTCACACAAGGCCGCGCCAACGCAGTAGACCTGCTTGGGCATACCAGCGGACAACCAGCCGGATTCCGTCCCGATTCGCGTAACCGGACCATCTGCTTTCGGCGCATAAGGGGTCTTCTGCGGCGGCTTCCAATCCCACAAAGACGTGTCATCCAGATAGGATTGCCGAGCCAGTGCTTGAAACCCCAAGGGCCGATCGTCCCGCTGGACCTCAATCCGCACGCTCTGCGCTGCTGTATCTGTACCAAGGGACAACCGCCAAGGCCCGCTCGGCGCGATTGGCTTGCCCCCCTCGAAACTGGCCGTCGGAGCAATCGCCAGCAGGTAATATCCCGCCGCCTGCCCGCCCCCGTCCAAATCTTGCGGGCCAATCGCATAAATGCGGGCAACCGCCGGACCTGCGCCACGGGCAAGGGACACACAATGACCGGCAGGAATTTCCCCTAGCGCAAGCGGTTGAGACAACAGGCTCTCGATCCCAAGTGTCAGCGCCGTTGGATCATCGGGGCGCACTTCGACAAAGCTTGGGGTGTAGTCTTCGGATTGCACCCGCAAGGTCACCGATTGCGGCGTCTCCGGCACCAGATCAATCGAGCCGACCTGTCGAGTCAAACCGTCATTCCCAAAGGCATAGACCACCCGCATCGGGCTGCCCGTGCGGGTTTCACGCCGATAAATCTCGGCGGCGATCTGACGCTCTATCAGGCTGGTGCCATCTTTAGACCCCGCCAGCACACCAAGGGAGATATTCACCACCAGCGGGCGGTGCTGACCGTCAACCTGCAAGCTGTCCGCCTGCCAGATAATCCAGCGCAAAGCGCGCACAACATAGGGCTGCAATTTCGCTCCGGACGTATCCTCCACCGCTTGGGGCGGCAATTGCGCGGCCAGCATCGGGCATTCACAAAGCTTGTCCGTAGCGTCTTGCGGATCAGCCCCCGCAGCAATATCCGCAACAATCGTGCCGTGTGTGCTAGCCAGTTCAGAGCCGCCCCCCGCCGTAATACCATGCCAGACCGGACTGATCTGATGGTCATAAAGCGCCTTGTTCATCGCACTATATTGCGCCGACTCGTCCAGCTTGCCCCCCTGCGCCAGCAGCGTGTTAATGTCGTCCGACTTAAGAACGCGCCCGCAAGTCATCCCGATTTGTCCGCCGTCATCCACGATACGATCCTCGCTCTGCAACCAAACAGCCGCCAAGCGCGTCTTGCGATGTTGCGCCGGTCCGGTTGCAAACCGCGCGTTCAGATAACCGATTGCATCGTCGATCACCGCCACAACCGGTGCTGGTCGCGGTGTTCCGCCCGATGGCGTTGGTGCGGAAGGCTCTGGCGGCCGCGCCGCCCCGTTGGGCAGGGGTTCCAGCCATTTGCCATAATCGCCCCCGAAATCTCCCAACGCTTTGGAGACGTGCAAAAACAGATCGGGCGCAGCGTCATTAGCTGGAGGATTATCGAGCAACCGGTCAAGATACGTTTGTTCGACACCGTCCATAAGGAAATCCGCACCCTGCCCCGCGCTGTCGAGCTTGCGTTTCAACCAGCGCAGCGTTTTCAGCAGTGTTGCAGGCCGTCCTGTCGGTTTCACCCGCACCAGCAAGGGCCGATAGCCAAGCGCCCCGCCGCCGGGGGGCTGGTATACGTGATCGAACCAGTCGAGATACCCGTCCACGACTGTTGTTTCCTGCGGCGCGCTCCAGCTGAAATCCATCCCGATACGTCCTTAAAATGCAAATTACGTAAATGTTTGGAAGTATCAGACGGCAGAACCGGCATTTGTGTCAAACACAAGTTATCTGCCCGTTCCCTATTAACGGATTATTCACACAGTCAGCGGTAAAGTCACATGGCGCGGGGTATCACCACGGAAAAACGGCTACCAACGCCAACAGTACTGTCAATCTGTAACCGGCTGCGGTGGCGCATCAGGATATGCTTCACAATTGCCAACCCCAATCCGGTGCCGCCCTTATCGCGGGACCGCCCCTTGTCGATCCGGTAAAACCGCTCTGTCAGGCGGGCGATATGTTCGGGCGCAATCCCTTCGCCCTGATCGCTGACAGAAACGCGCACCATGTCCGGCTCCACATCATCCACGCTGGCCTTGATCGACACCACAGCACCGTTGCGGGAATATTTCGCGGCATTTTCGATCAAGTTTGCAAAAACTTGCGTCAATTCGTCGGTGATGCCGATGACCTCTGGCAGATCCGTGGGAATATCCAGCTTTACCGTAGTTTCCTCACGGTCCAGTATCGGTTCGAGAGACGCGCTCAGCCGTTCCAGCACCGGCCGCAAATCCACCACCGTGGTCGGCGCGTATTTCTCTTCGGACTGCAATTTGGACAGGGACAGAAGGTCATCTATCAGCCGTGCCATCCGCGCAGCTTCTTTCTCCATCAGGTGTAAAAACCTGTCCGAGGCTTTCGGATCAGACCGCGCAGGCCCTTGAAGTGTTTCAATAAATCCATACAGCGCAGTCAGAGGAGAGCGTAATTCATGGCTGACGTTTGCCACAAAATCAGACCGCATCTGCTCGGCTTCTTCAATGTGGCTGACGTCTTCAAAGCTTACCACGACCAGCGCATCAGAGCGGCTTGCATCCGGATCAACCCGCACTGCAGTCATGGAAAATGTCGTTGGGACAACCAGTTGCAGCCGCACATCCACCTTGGCTTGGCCGCCTTCATCGATCGTGTCCTCAACCGCGCGGATGCAGCGTTTGTTCGGCACATAATGGGCGAGCTTACGCCCCTGCGTGCCCGTCCCAAATAAACTGACCGCGGATTCGTTGCGGAATACGATGGTCTGGTTGCTGTCGACCACAAATACAGCGACGCCCAAAGCGTCCAGAATGGCCCTAATCCCCGCGTCCAACATACAACAACTCCTTTGCGCTTTTAATGCCGCATCCATGCGTCAGGCACAACGCGATGTCGCGGATATCCCACAAAACCGTCCCAGCCATGCAAAATACACATATCGGCTTTAACGGATTGTGCGTTGTCCAAACGCCTTCCAGATCCCATTTAAACATCAACAATATGACAGGCTCCTGACACGGAGTGAAAGGATTGAATATGGCTTATATAACAGACACAAAACCGAACCTAGGCAGCACGATTTGGGCCGCCATCCGTGGAACAGGTGTAGCTGTCCTGGATTTTCTGGAAGACCTGACACTCGCCGCATCCCGTGCAGAAACCATCGAAGCTATGCATGAAATGGATGATGCAACCCTGCGCAGCCGTTATAACATCTCACGGGACCAGATCGTCGCTTACGTTTTCCGCGACAAACTGGTTCCATAAATCAGCCGTCTTAGGCCCACAAACCATCGGACTTGAGACCTGCAAGGGTCTCGTCCAAAGATTTCACCACCCGCTCGAACAGCAGGTCAATATCGGCCGGTGTCATTATGAGCGGGGGTGAAATAATCATCGTATCCCCCACATGACGCATCACCAGACCGTTGGCAAAACACCGCTCGCGGCATCGCAGACCCACCGTGCCTTTTTCCGCCTTGAACGGCGCACGGTTTGCCTTGTCTGGTGACATTTCCAGCGCCCCCATCATTCCGATAATACGCGCTTCCCCGACCATTGGGTGATCGCCGATCTCGCGCCATTTTTGCGCCAGATAAGGGGCCGCTGTGTCGCGCACATGTTCGATCACTTTCTCTTCTTCCAGCAGTCGCAGATTTTCCAGCGCCACCGCACAGGCAACCGGATGACCTGAATAGGTATACCCGTGGGCGAATTCATCCGAGCTAATCACCTCGGCCACCTCGTCGCTCAGGACCGAACCCCCAATCGGCTGGTAGCCGCTCGACAAGCCTTTGGCGATGGTCATAATATCAGGCCGGATACCCAAGGTCTGGGAACCGAACCAGTTGCCGGTCCGCCCGAAACCGCAGATCACCTCATCCGCGATCAACAGGATGTCCCGCTCGTCGCATATACGCTGGATCTCCGGCCAATAGGTTTCAGGCGGAATGATAACCGCCCCCGCCCCTTGGATGGGCTCGGCAATAAAGGCCGCAACTTTGTCTTCCCCGATCCGGTCGATCTCTGCCTCCAGCGCGCGGGCGCGGGCCAGACCGAACTCTGCGGGATCCATGTCCCCGCCTTCACCATACCAGTAAGGTTGGTCGATATGGGTAATGTCAGGGATCGGCATCCCGCCCTGCGCATGCATCCCAGCCATCCCGCCAAGAGAACCACTGCCCATAGACGACCCGTGATAGGCGTTCTTCCGGCTGATGACGGTTTTCTTCTCCGGCTTCCCCTTCAGCGCCCAATAGTGACGCACAAGACGGATGTTTGTGTCATTCGCCTCCGAGCCTGACCCCGCAAAGAATACATGGTTCAGATTGCCCGGCGCCAGCTCGGCAATCCGCGCTGATAGAGCCACCACAGGAGGATGGGTAGTTTGGAAAAACGTATTATAATAAGGCAGTTGCGCCATCTGCGCGGCGGCCACTTCGGCCAGTTCCTTGCGCCCGTAACCAAGATTGACACACCACAACCCCGCCATACCATCGAGGATTTCAACACCCTCACTGTCGGTCAGCATCACCCCGTCAGCCCGTGTGATCACCCGCGCGCCCTTCTCGGCCAGTTCCGCGCCATTAGTAAAAGGATGGAGGTGATGGGCCGCATCCAACCGCTGCAAATCTGCGGTGGGCAGGTGGTTGTCAATCCGTTTCATTTTCACTCCTTTAACGCTCAACAGGCTATTTTCCGGAACGTTAGCCTGACCGTTCAAAACCCGTCAATCGCATTCGTCAGACAGGTAGAAAAGACACGCCCAACACGCCGCCCCCGCTCCATTTTCCCCAAATACTCCCGCCGGAGGGGTATATCCTTCGTATCAAGCGCTCTCACAAACGCTCTGAGATTTAAATCGTGCTTTAATAAGAGTGCGGTAGCGTCTCAGCGCGGTCCGGAAGTGTTCGGGCAGTACCATCTGCGTTTGTAGATATTTCGGAGGTACCCTTATGGCAAAATCGAATTTCTTTACAGTCGCACAGTTAAAGTCCCTGTCGTCTGGCAAGCATTGCGACGGACAGGGGTTATGGTTGTTTAAGAAGAAAGGCGGCAGGCACAATGGACCTTCCGGTTCTCGCTGCTCGGTCGGCAGCGCGAGATGGGGCTTGGTTCCTATCCCCTCCTGTCTCTCGCAGAAGCGCGGAAAGCGGCCCATGATGTGCGGCGGATTGTGGCGAACGGCGATGATCCAATCAAGATCAAGCGGCGACAGAGAAACCATGCAAGTGCACAGGAAGGTCGGTTCCATGTTCTGGCCCATGCTGCATTTGAAGCCCACCGCTCCACGCTGAAGCATGAAGGGTCGGACGGGATGTGGTTCAGCCCGATCAAATACCATCTTCTGCCCCATCTCGGAATGATGCCGGTCGTCTAGATTGACCAACATGACATTAAGCAAGCACTGTCCCGTGGCTGGGAGACCTCTCCCGTCACAGCAAAGAAGGCCTTGTCCCGACTAAAACTGATCCTAACCTACGCCATCGCAAAAGGCTTTGACGTGAACCTCGGCATCATTGACCAAGCACGCATCCTGCTCGGTGCACCAAGACACACCGTCACCCATATCGCCGCGCTCGACTGGGCTGAGGCACCAGCCTCTTACCAATCGCTCGGAGAGTTCGCACCCGCAGAACTGGCGCTCCGCATGCTGATGCTGACAGGAGTGCGTTCGAATGCGGTCAACAACATGCAGCTTGAGCAGATCATCGAGGACGTCTGGACGGTACCTGTAGAGCATGTCAAAGGCCACAAAGGCTTTACCAAACCCTTCCGTGCGCCTCTGTCCAATGAGGCCCTGCGCGTGATCGATCTCGCCCGCGCGATAGAGCAGAACGGCTATCTCTTTCCCAACAGCCGTGGCGGTCCCCTGAACAAGATGTCCATGCGCAACTACATGGTCGAGCGCGGCCTTGAAGCCCGCCCCCACGGTTTCCGCTCTACATTGCGCACATGGCTGTCCGAACGCACAGAATGCGCCCGGGAAGTGGCCGAGGCCTGCCTCGGACACTTCGCCGTCAACGATGTGGAGGGTGCCTATAACCGCGCGGACTACCTCGAACGCCGCAAACCATACTTGGCGGATTGGGCGGGTTATTTGATTGGTGGGGACTGATGCTAATGTAGGATTCCAGGCAACCAATAATTCCTGTCAAAATTGGCATGTGTCGGGCGTGAACTCTCACAACCGACACCGTGCTGAAATCATTTCTAGGTGCACAAATCCATCGGCTTCGCAGGTATCGTGAAGATTCTGACCTTAGCTTTACTGAACTTGAACAGCCCAATCCTACCGTTCACCCAAGGCCCCAATGCTGCGGCGCGGCTTCCACAAAGCGGAAGTTCGCAGGGTAATCCCCCCTAAAATTAATGGTGTTCAAAAGTAGAATTTTCTCGGCAAGATATCTGAGGAGATTTACGATGAAGTACGGACGATACAGCGACGCGCAGATCATGCACTGCCGGGCAGCACATGTTTACATGTGTGAGAGGGGCGGTTTTGAAGCAGGCGGAGGGCGGTGTGCCGGTCTCTGAGCTGTGCCGTGAGCACGAAATGATGCCAGTGGTCGGCAAGCGATACTTGTATCGCTTAGAGACAGCGCGAGTTTTTACAAATGGCGGGCCAAGTTTGGGGGCATGGATGCGTCATTAATATCCGAGATGAAGGATATGGCGGAAGAGAACCGCCGCTTGAAGCGCATGTATGCTGAGATGAGCATGCAGAATGATCTGCTGAAGGAAGCGCTTGGAAAAAAGCGTTAAGGCCGTCTCAAAGGCGAGAGATGCCAGGGATGCGGTCGCACGACACGGCGTAAGCATTGCGTCGGCGTGCCGGGCGTTCGTGATCAGCGAGACCGCTATAGATACAGCCCTGTGCTGAGCGATGAGAATGAAGAGATCGCCGATTGGCTGGAACGCCTGACAGCAAACAAGCGCAACTGGAGCTTCGGCCTGTGCTTTCTGTATCTGCGCAACGTCCAAGGTTACGGCTGGAACCACAAGAGGGTCTATCGGATCTACTGCGAACTGGAGGTAAACCTGCGCATCAAACCGGGTGCGGATCGATGCGGCGACCAAGCCCTCTCGTGCATTGCTGCGCAATACTCTGTCGGGCAATGGTCGACTTCCGCAAAGGGCATGTCGTTCTCGCAGCGTTGGTTAAAAGCGAACTGCGCAAGGACCCGTTCACCGGGACAGTTTGTATCTTTAAATCAAAGCGGACAGATCGGCTGAGGTTGCTGTATTGGGACGGCACTGGTCTGGTCATGGATTACAATAGATTAGAAGAACACGCCTTTACTTGACCTGCCATCAAGGATGGCCTGATGGCCTTGAACCACGCTTAGTTTGAAGCGCTGTTCTTGGGGTTGACTGGCGCAAAATAAGGGCTTTATCAGCGCGTCTGCCGAGTGCCCTTCTATTGCATGAAAACGTGCACTGCCGAGTAATGGGCAGAGTGAATCAGGCTGTCTTTTTGCAGAGTTGTTGAGGTGTCGGAAATGGTAGTCATCCTCATTTTAAAACCTGCCGATCTCCCCAATGATGCTAAGACCCTGAAGGCGCTTCTTATCGCGTCAGAGGATCGCAATCCGCGCAAGTAGTGTCGTACCTACCAGTTGGAGAAACTGGTATCTGACTTCAAACGTGCCCAGTCTGGCGCAATCTCTGAGACGACCGACCCTGAGCAACTTGGGCTGGCGCTGGAAGATATCGAAACTGCGATGGCCGTGGTCTATGCTGAAGACGAAGCGGTAGATGCTACCGCATCGTGTCCGGCAAGACCGCGCAACACCAATCGTGGGTCACTGCCAAAATATCAGCCTTGTATTGAAGAGGTAATTGCGCCCGATAATATGACTTGCGGCTGCGGCGGTGAGCGCCATGTAATTGGTGAAACGAGTCCAAACGACTGGACATCGTGCCTGCGCAGTTCCATGTCTTCGTCACCCGCCTCCCAAATATGCCTGTCGGGCCTGCACCAATGGTGTGGTGCAAGCGACTGCGCCCGCGCGGATGATACCCGGCGGCATACCGACAGAGGCCACAGTGCCGCATGTTTTGGTTAGCAAATACGCTGATCTTCTGCCTCTATCGCTAGGCGCAAATCTATAGCGTCAGGGCATCGACCTTGACCGATCCACCCTCGCAGGCTGGGTTGGTAAAGCAGCCTACGAACTACGCCCTGTCTTCAATGCGCTAATGGCTGACCTAAAGCGTTCTACCAAACTATTCATGGACGAGACCCGCGTACCCGTTCTGGATCCCGGCAAACGAAAAACTAAGACCGGGTATTTCTGGGCGCTGGCCCGCAATGATCGGCCGTGGGGTGGCACGGCGCGGCCTGGCATCGCCTTTACTTATGCGCCAAGGCGATCTAGCCAATATGCTGACGACATTTTGAAAGACTTCTCGGGCATCCTTCAAGTTGTTGGTTATGCGGGATATAGCCGTTTCCTCAAACGCTCTGACGACCAAGTGACCCTCGCTTATTGCTGAACGCATGCGCGACACAAGCTGCATGAGGTTGCACAATCTGGCGACGCCCCCATCGCCGAAGCTGGGTTGAAACAGATCACTGCACTCTACCGGATCGAAAAGGAAATCCGAGGCGCGACTGGCAGCAAGGCAAGACCAGTCAGCGCAATTGATTGCCGCGTTTGAAGCGTGGCTCACAACCATTCGCGCCCGGCTGTCTGCATAAGCCCCTCTGGGCGAAGCGCTCAAGTGCCCTCTCGGCAGAATGCTGCGCATTCACCTGCCAAGCAATGCATCGCATAATACTGAGGTGGACTGTGCCTGTTTCTTACTGACGGCCGTATCGAAATGGATAGAAACGCACTGGAACGCGAGATTCGTCCCATAGCTCTGAACCGCAAGAACGCACTCTTGGCTCGCCACGACGCCGGGCCACAGCTTGGGCGCCATCGCTGCCCTGACCGAGACCTGTAAATTGAACAGTGACGATCCGCATGCCTATCTGGCCGATACGTTCACTGCTATCGTCGCAGGCCACAAACGAAGCCAGATCAACGGCCTGCTACCGTTAAATTACGTCAAATAAGCCGGATCGGCGCACCCCCTACACTCATCCAACACAACACGAAACTCGTTCTCTGCAAGCGGGGTCGATGGCCTATTCCGGCATAACGTATTGATCGCAACTACAGGGTGAAAACACGGGAAAAAAATCCACCGTGTTATCCAAGCGGCTCCCACCGCTTAGGTAGCCCAACTTGGAATTTTGCCTCAGAGCTTAATTTTTGGGATGCTTCCCTGTCCGGAAGCTTGGTTATCGATGAGGGCTCGCTTGGCCTTGGTTTCAATATCGGCAAGATATGCTCGGTTCGTCACTAAAATGCGCAATACGGAAACTAGTCCATTGCTGTCCGGTTCTATCGCCGCCACGACGAAATCTTCTCCGCATTTTGGATTGGAGCTTTCGACGCGGAGAACTGGCCAAAGAGGGTTTGGCGCGGGTAGACGCATTGGGGTATTGTTTTCGTCGACCACCGGATAGGGTTTGTAGGTAAATTTCGAATACCCAGTGCGCAGCAGCGACTGCGCGAAATTGTCGAGTTGGAGCGTCAGACCTGACAAGTGTTGTTTACACTGGAATGCACGCGTCTGCTCGTTCTGCGCAGACGTAGATAACTCGAGAAGTTCACTCATGCTCATCTCGCTGTTAGGTGCAAGTTGAGTTTGCCGCGTATCGCGGAACCAATTGAAAGCATAATTGTGTTTCTTGGCCATGTCGCCGTACTTATCCAACAAAAGCGCCTTTACCGCATCTGGTGAGGGGCGAGCACCCACGGCAAAGCTCATGGTGCGGGCAATGCCTGTCACGGGATTATTAGGAAGAAGGGGCTCGTGGAATATCGTCAGGCTGTCACTCCCGCCATCGCGCACAAGAATTGTGGACTCTGAAAGAGCGGTAGTTGGCGTTATGGGCCGTCGTAAGTTCTGCTGCCCCACCCAAAACTCTCTGCGACCATAGAGGACGGTTTCCGGTTCAAAAGACGTCTCGATAGCGGGCAACACAGAGTCGAACGCCTGTCGGATGCGGACATCAAGGATATCGTATGTGCCCAGCACAGTTGTTGCAGGAACAATCTGCAAATCAGTGGTGGTAGTTTCACTGTCTGATGAAATATCTATGCGCGCTATTATATTGGCATCAATCTCCACTTGGGCGTCGCTGCCAGGCCGCAACACGACAATTTCCGCAATCCGTGCCTGAATTGGCAAACCAGACTTTCCGCCTATCGCGATAGGAGTATCGGCAACGATCAGGGCACGGTAGATTGCGTCACTTCCCTCGACCTCTTGCTGAAGGCGGCGCGCTTCACTTTCTAGCATTGGAAAGCGGATGCCACCCGCTTCATCCAAATTGGTCAGTTCAAAAATTTTAGCTCGTGCAATCCTGCGCTCGTTGCGTGATACGTAGTCTGAAAAGCTGGAATTCAGATAATTGAATCCAAAAGTCTGCTGTTCATAGTCGAAATCGGCAAACTGACCGTTCCCCGTCATCCAGAAACCATGAAGGTCTACAGGATCCGCCGTAGACGCTAGCATTTCAATCTCATCGCGTCGGGCGAAAGCATTCTGAGAGCTTGACGGGTATATAGACTCGATAAGTTCGGCCGTGTCGCTTCCAATCGATTGCGCAACGGCTGCGACCACGTCACGGGGACGTGCGAGGCGGGAGTGCGAATAGTCCATCGGTACGGCGGTATCGAAACGAAATTCGCTTACCGGCTGCACTGGCGCGCCGACTTTTTTTTCAGCAGGGTAGTATGCACCTGACACCGGAACCGCGAACATCAGAATTTCGGGGCGGCCTCGCGTTGTGGGAAGCTGCCATACTTTTTTCATTTGAAAATTGACTACTAGATTCAGTTTCTGATCAGTTTCGGGTGCAGGACGTTTGTAGTTCTCAAGTACGTCAGGAAGCGCCACAAAAACCCGCGAAATCGGACTACCACCAAGTCCGACCAGGCCCATTGGCGCGGCGAAGATCGATGTCAGCGGGCGACCAAGTGACTCCGCGACCGTCCTTGCTGATCTAAAGTCCAGGCCGTCCTTCAACCCAGCCTCCAGAACAGGCGATGTCACGGTTTCCCAGTTTCCAATCCTTGGGCGCACTGAAAAGGTAAGGATTTTATCACCATCGAATAGCTTCTCGGAATAGCTCCCCCGCGCCTCTGCAAGATCAAGCAGGACTTGCTGTTCGTCCAACTGATTGAAAGTCCAGACTCTGTCCATATCACCAAGTCTACGCGCCTGCTTTTCTACGGCCGTAAGCGGTTTTGGTTCTAACTGTTCAGGCGTGAACTCGTAGATCGGCGTATCAGGCTGGTCGTGGTAGTACAGCTTGTAAGAACCAGTTCGGCGGATGGCATACTTGGTTATTAGTTCGTCATTTTGCGAACGGGTAGAATACGCCATTAGTTCGGCATCAAATCCGATATCGACCGAATGTTTAGCGCTGATATTTACGAATTGCTCTGCTCTGTTTGGTGGCAGGTTGATGATAATAGGATGGTCTTGGGTCCCGATTTCGAATTCAAACTTACCACCCCGAAACAGGTCCCCAACAGCCGGCCAGGGAGTGCGTCCAATAGTATTAGCCCCCGTGTTATTGCCGCAGTTTTGAGAAAAATTTACCACATAGAAGGCCTCGTTGATGGAATCATAAAGCGGCGATAGGGTTTCCGGGTTCTTCTTCATTTCGAGACGGCAATAGAGCCGTACGGGTACTGGAACCTGCGGCAACAGGCTGGGAACAAATTCAGCAACGTTTTTTTTAATAAGCGCCGAGAATCGCTGCCTCTCGAAATCATTGGCAAGATTTCTCTGAATATTTTCAGTCAGAGAAAAACGTCCCTGTCGTATGGGACGATTTAACTCGTTCTGGATTTCGCGGGTAATTACGCCGTTCGCCGCCTCAGCCGCAAGCGCTTTGAGAATAGACTTGCCGAGAAAGTCACCTGTCCATAGCGGCCAGTTTCCGTTTGTAAATCGCTCGTCACCTGGCACGATGCCGACCAGATCAAACAGGCGCTCCAATGCAGCAATATGTTGTGATTTGTAGACATCATGTTTTATCCCCGCTGGCGGGGAATAGAAACTTCCTTGGAAAATCGCGTAGCGCCCGTCAACTATGTAGGCTTGAGAAGTGATTTGGGGAATTGTCGCAGGATTGCCGTCCGGTCCTGACCTCTCGCTGTTTGCGGTTTGCATGGACACGACATTTCCCGCGCCCTGAGGCAAAGTGCCCCCCAACTGCGCAATTCTGCCGATCATAGATGTCGACAGGCAGGGTATACTGGCACCACAACGATCTCGTTGGGCGAGCCAAGCCTTTTGGTCGGAAGCAAGTCTCGAGGCTCCCAGTGACGAAGCGATATCCCTTTGCGCGCTGTATGCGGAGGACAGTGCCCGATCTAACTGCGCAAGCTCTCGCGACCGGCATATAGCCATTTCCACGATCGTAGCGGCTCTATCGCAATTAAAGCTCGGAGAAATAGATTGGAAGGTGGGTGCAGTCGCCTTGCTTTTAGTGTTTACACCGCCGCGCAACCCGTCAGAGCTTCGCAATTGCGTGATCAATTCACGGCTGACCTGTCCGGTCTGCTCAAAGGCCTTCATAGCCTGAAATTGGCGGATTGCATTTGCAGTTCGTTTTCCCATGACGCCGTCCAAGGGGCCTGGATCAAACCCAAGCTGTGCAAGAAGCGCTTGGGTTTGGTATACGAGTGCATAATCGCCCGACGATGTTTGCAGCCGCTTTTGCGCCTGCCGTTTCGCAGGTGCCTGTCGCCAAATATTCTCCCGCGTTCTCACAGGTGCCGGTTGCCGGACCCTGCCCTTCGGTTGCGACAGGTCGTTCAAAATTTGATTGCCAAGATTAATGGTATCGTTTGCATTCAAGTTCTGGCCGACAGCCGGAAGCGCCGAATTCACAAAGAAGATCAAAACAATAATTAATCGATGGGCCATGCTCATTCAATTTCTGTGATCGAAAGTCAAATAGTATGTGCGGCGCTTGACGTGCGAGCCATAAGGCATCCGCTGTTGCAATAGGTATAAAACAGTAAATAACACATTTTTGATGATTCTGCAAAAGACCAGAATTTCTTCCCCGAAAGTACTCATGTCGCTAATGAGACAGTCGGACATTCATATCGGCGGCGTGAAACTTTTATAGCCAACATTGACGGTGAGCCTTTGACAAGCGACTACCGGAAGAACGACACCGACTACGACGGTCCAGCGATGCACAGATCATGGCGATCCTGAAGCAAGCGGAAGGCGGCGTGCCAGTTTTCGAACTGTGCCACGAGAGCGAGATGAGCAGCGCGAGCTTCTAAAAATTCTTGCCAAGTTTGGCGAGATGGACGCGTCTTTGATGTCCGAGATGAAGGAAATGGCGGAAGAGAACCGCCGTCTGAAGCGCATGTATGAATTCCCCCTAAGAAGCTAAAGCTTTGGTAGGGTTCAAACCATTAGGTACACAATCTACAAATTTGCACAGTAAGATAACATTGTAGATTCATTTTGTATCGAAACCATTTCGTCTAAGTAATATTACGCATTATGGCCTTGACGATATGACCGCCGGAGGCGGCGCGTGCTGCGCTTCAGGTTTTAACCGCTGCTGCCGGGGGCGTTTTGGCACGGCGGGACAACACCCACTCGCGGTAAGAAATGAAGCTCACCGAACAGATGATCAGGCCGCCGCCAAGAAGCACAAACATATCCACCGCCTCGCCAAAGACCACTAACCCCAGAATGGTGGCCCAGATCAATTGCAGGAAGGTGACGGGCTGGGTTACGGCCAAAGGCGCAGCTTTAAGGGCTTTGGTCATGGTAAAATGGGCCGTTGTGGCCAAGGCCCCGACCAGTGCAAGCCAGGCCACTTCGGTAGGGCTTGGTGTTTTCCAGACAGCGATTGCGAAAGGGGCGATGCCTATGGTGACAAACACGCTCAGCATGCCGACCACCAGCGATGGCCCCGCTTGTGCGGTCAGCCGTTTGGCTACCAGATAGGACACAGCAAACATCGGCGCGGAAAGGACTTGTGCCATCTGGCCCGAGTTGATTTCCTGAATGCCCGGACGCAGGATTATCATTGCACCGATGAAGGCGATCACAATCGCAGCAATCCGTCGCAATGCCAGTTTTTCGCCTAAAAAGACTGCCGCACCAATCGCGATGTAGATCGGTGCAAGATAACCGATCGCCGTAACTTCGGCGATCGGAATGCGTGCCATCGCATAAAACCACAGAATCACACCAATCGCATGGCAAAACCCGCGCAAGGCAAAGGTACCCACCAGTCGCCGGTCCAACTGGCCGAGCCATCCGGTCCCCATAAACGGGAGGATGAACAGCACCCCGAACAGATAACGAATAAACGCCGCTTCTGCCGCGGGTACGTTTGATCCCACATAGCGCACGATGCCGGTCACGCCGACAAACAGCACACCCGTCAAAAGCATCCAACCGATGCCCACCCAAGGGCGGCCATAGTCCATGTCCGGCATATCCGAAGCCATTGAAATCACCTGTACAAGAGTCGCCACACCCAATCCCAGATAGCAAGGAGGTGCAAGGGCGGCTTACAGTTGTTCTGCAGCGGCTTTTGTCAGAGAAGCTGTGGTTTATTCCTGTGCTTTCAGAAAATTCCGCAGCAATGACGTAAAGACGTCGGGTTTTTCAACGCATGGCAAGTGACCGGCATTGCGGATAATCTGAAAGCTGGAACCGCTTACAAGCTCTGCCGTTTCACGCACCATATCCGGTGGAGTAGAGCCGTCTTTGTCTCCAACCACAGCCAACACCGGCAGATTAAGGCGGGCCGTACTTTCCAGTAGGTCCGTATCGCGGATAGCAGCGCAAACGCGGGCATAGCCCTGCGCCGTGGTCCGCACCAGCATATTGCGCCACATGGGGAAATCCGGATGGCTGTGAAACTCTGGGGCGAACCAGCGTTCCAGAATGCCATCCGCCATCACCCCGAGCCCCTCGGCCCTGACTTTGGCAATCCGCTCGTTCCACATATCATCATTTCCAATCCGCGCGGCGGTATCAGCCAACACCATGACGCGCACCAGATCGGGGCGCTCCGCCGCAAGGCCCTGCGCGATCAAGCCCCCCACCGAAAGCCCCACTACGGTAGCTTCGGACAAGCCGAAATGATCCATCAAGGCTGCCAGATCCGCAACCAGTTCACCCATTGTCCAGCCGTCTTCGGGATCATCCGAGAGCCCATGCCCCCGTTTGTCATAGCGCAGCACTCGGTGATCCTGCGCCAGATCGGCCACCACCGCGTCCCAGATCCGGAAATCGGTCCCGAGCGAGTTTGAAAACACCACCACAGGGGCGTCCGACGGGCCTTCGATTCGGCAGTGTAACGCTGCGTTGTTAACCTCCACGATCCGTGAAACCATGACACCGCGTCCTTTCCCCTGTTGTACTTTGTCGTTCACATCTTTCATAAAGACCCCCAGAAAACAACATTCAAGGATATGCGATAATGACCAGCCTTTCGAATAAATCAGCCATCGTAACCGGCGGCGCTTCGGGCCTTGGTGCGGCGGTTGCAACCCATCTGGCCAGCCTTGGCGCCAAAGTTTGCCTGTTCGATATGAACCCTGACGCCGCCACAGCCACCGCCGCCCAGATCGGCGCGTCCTGGCAGCAAGTAGATGTTTCTGATGCCGACAGCGTCGCCGACGGGTTCGACGCGGCACGGGGCGTACAAGGACAGGAAAGCATTCTGGTAAACTGCGCCGGTATCGGTCCAGCCGCAAAAACTGTGTCCAAAGGCGCGCCCCATGATCCGGCACTGTTTGCCAAGGTGATCGGCGTCAACCTTCTGGGATCGTTTTATTGCGCATCTCACGCTGCGGCGGGCATGGTGCAATCTGATCCGTCTTTACCCGACGGGGAGCGCGGCGTGATCATCAACACCGCTTCGGTTGCGGCCTATGAAGGTCAGGTCGGACAGGTGGCCTATGCCGCGTCCAAGGGTGGCATCGTTGGAATGACACTACCGATGGCACGCGATCTGGCCGATAAAGGCGTGCGCATTGCCACAATCGCGCCGGGCCTGTTCAAAACGCCGCTGTTGGAAGGCCTACCACAAGAGGTTCAAGACAGCCTCGGTGCGCAAGTTCCTTTTCCGTCCCGCCTGGGAGACCCGAAAGAATTCGCAGCGCTCGTCGCCCATATTGTAGAAAATCCGATGCTGAATGGTGAGGTGATCCGACTGGATGGCGCGATCCGTATGGCACCGCGCTAAACTATACCGTAAACTCCGGAGCGGGCGCGTGTCAGGCCGCCCGTTCCTCTGCCAGATAGGCCGCCAGATCCGCGAAAACCTGCTCGCACTCTTGCGCCTTTTCTTCAAGCCGTTTGACCTTTAACCGATCTCCCTGCTCGCGATATTGTTCTGCAAGCGCAAGGCTGGTGCGCCGAATTTCTACAATCGATACACAGGTCGTCCAGTCATCAGGAGACGGGGCCGTTCCCGCCTTTTGAAAAGCCGCATCAAAGATTTCTTTGAAAACTGTCATATCGGTCCGTTCTGCTGTCTTGTCCACCAAAGGCCCCTCCATCCCTTGCTAATATTTAGGCTAGTTTGCAAAAGTGGCCAATTAGCGGCAAAAATTAATATTTCCTTAATAAATCAGACAGCTACTAATTTTCAAAAAATCTGAGGCACAACCTCAGGGGGAAAATGCTGTTTGATCATTCACTTAAATGGTCATTTTTAAACGGCCAAAACGGTGTCATAGGGCAGTAAATTATCGCTGCTCGGGCAAGGTTTGTCCGCCCATCACGCCAAATTCCAGCCGTATTTGTCGTGAGACAACCCGGTGATTGTCGCATCCGATTCGGACTAAGGGTGTTTATGCGCCGTTGGAATCGGTCACTCTACAGACCGCGCGAAAACACCCCAAGCTAGCGGAACGCCACAGCACTCACCGATTGCAGGAATGATCGCGCGCAATTCCGCGCTTGTCACACCGTTGTTGATGATGCACTGGCAGGGCAACTCCCGCTCGTGCATTTTGCCAAGAGTAGCGATCGCGGACAGTTTTTTCATGGAACGGGTGTTGGTATCGTGCACGTCATGCCCCGATCCAAAGTCCAAGACCACGCGGTCATAGCGACAGAAAACGGGCGGTTGATCCCGTCCGCGGCGGAAAAATGTACCGCCGCGTTTCTAATCCTAACGTTTTCCCAGCTTGCGGGTCAGGCCCGCGGTAAAAAAGAGATTATTATCGCCTGACAACAATGGGGGAGATTGCCGTCCGGAACCGTGCCAGGTTTACCGCATCAGCGGCGTGGGCATTAATCGCGGCTAGAAAGCGCATCATTTGGGTAGATGCTGCACGATCCCGTTTGGACGTAGACAGGACCATGCTCTGCAATCGCGGGTAGAACCTGTTTCACGCAGCCGTACGGGACGTTTTAAAGAAGGGCTGGCGATCCCATCAGGACTCGAACCTGAAACCCTCTGCTTAGAAGGCAGATGCTCTATCCAGTTGAGCTATGGGACCGTTATGGGCCTTCTGGCCAAAAATCGTGTGATTTGCAAGCCCTTCAGTGGGTCCAGACCACCCGCCGGTTAGTGGCAAAGTTGTCACCGTACCCACCACTGCGCACGTTTTGCTTGCGATTTTTCGGGTCCACGATTGTGAAAGGAATGCCATTGGAAGAGGCGTAATCGACAGCCGCTTCCTTGCTGTCAAACATCAAGCGGATTTGGCTATTCATGTCGCCAGAGCTGGTCCAGCCCATCAGCGGATCAATCTGGCGCGGCTCTTGCGGGCTGAATTCCAGAACCCAGTTTTTCGTTTTTGCCTGACCAGATGTCATGGCATTGCGTGCAGGTTGGTAAATTCGTGCCAGCATGGGTATCCTTAACTTTCCCGTTTTGGGATGATCTAGCGCATTATCTGCACTGACAAAAGGTAAAATGCGCCGCTCTGCGTTGCATTTCGCATCATTATTCACCCGTATAATAGCGCCTTGTACCGAGTTTGCACATATATAATCAACGCGGCAGGGTGACACAAAAGGCCGCCCCGCCCAAAGTGGATCCCGCCACGACGATTTCCCCGCCCAGTCTTCGCACGATTTTGCGGACCATCGGCAAGCCAATTCCAGCAACATCATCGTCCTGCCCCGTTTCATCCAGAGTGGCAAACAGGGTGAAGATACGTTCCCGATGCTGCTCTGCAATACCAGGTCCATTGTCTTCCACTGATATTTCAACTGTCTGCTTTTTCTGCACCAAACGGATCAAAAGGTTCGGGTTAGCCGACGTCCCATGTTTTACGGCGTTAGAGATCAGGTTGCGTAAAACAACGGTCAGTTTGGCTTTATCGACACGTATTTTATCCCCCCCTTCAATATTCACCGGAAGATGAGGCGGCGCATCAATTTCTACAATCGAGCGCACAAGCACGCGCAGGTCTACAACCTCTACCCGATCCGCAAGCGCACTCGTCCGCATCAGGCCCAAAGTGCCTTCGACCAACGCGTCTATCCGAAGGGTTCTTTGCCGGATAAGGTCAAGATCTTCCCTGCTTTCCAGGCTCAACCGGCCGGCATTCTCGGAGCAATCGGTAATCACCTCTTGTACCAGAAATGCAATTTGCTTGAGCGGGGAACGGATGTCATGGGTCGCAATACGTGCCATATCCTCCAAATCGTCAGCATAGTTATGCGCCGCAGTCAGTTCCCGTGCGCGCCGGCGACGGTCTGTTATCAGAAAAACGAATACAATCCCCACCGAAACTAAAAATGCACCGATAAGCAGAAAGATTGACCTAATTAATCCCGCAGTTCGCGACGCCTGTTCAGACGCGCGGAATGCCAGTATTTCGCGCGCTGCGGTGGCGACTTGTTCGATATTTTCAAAGGCTGAACTGTCGTCGATTCGCACCCGTTCATCTATCTGCGTAACCGCGAGACCTTGGCCGTGTAGTGCTGTAATGCGATCAATTGCTAGAGAATACTTGTTAATAACTCTCCTCGTGGTTTCGAAATCGAGCATCATATCAAGCTGTTGAACCAGTTTAGATAGTCCTTCCAATTCTGTGAAAAGGCGATCCACATTTTTTTTCGCCGCATCACGATAGGCTGTTTCATCCGGGCGCAGAAGGTAGTTTTTAAAGTTGTGGATCAGCCCCCCATACCCCAATTCCTGCTCGAAGGTTAACATTCCAGCCGCTAATTCGGAGGCGAGATCCCGTTCCACCCGTGGCGCTGTCCAGTTGGTGAGAGCCGCCAAAATCAGAGCCGCGACAGCCAATCCGGCAATGACAGCCATGAAACCAAGGTTATTTAGATATCTACCAATAGATTGCATACATCGCCCCAGCGATTGTTCACCATCAGGTTAGAGGCGAGAGGTTACCAAATGATGTACAGGTCCCGAAAAACCGGGCCGGTTCCAAATATTAAAAAGATGCGGAAGTTGAAGGGTGGCTATCGACCGGACACAGGGAGTGAGGGGTGGGTGGTGGGTATGCACCCGATCGATAGCCGTTCTTGCTGCTTGCAAGGCTATTCAGGCATCTATTCACCCAAATAGCAATCACAAATATCCCAAAAGGTTGCATTTAATGCGCACTAACAACTCTGAATTGCGCAAGGCGCCCTACTCGTTACTGCCCGATTCATGGATACCTGCCACTTTGGTCGGGATGGGTCCGACCTCCTTCACTATTCTGACGAGAAGTAAACAAATGGTTAACCAATCAAGAAAAATGACTGTACGTACTGACAAAAACTGTCATCAGATATCAGGCATATTGCCGAAGGAATGGTGAAAGCCCAGAAAATCGCCTATTGAAGCCTTGAACGGGAACAAAAGACGATCATCTATTGGCGTCAAAGGAGTCTCCATGAGTGAAATGCAAATGCCTGTAACCACACCGGTCCCTCAGCATCGCGGGAAGCTTGAAGGTGGGCGTAAAATCGTCATGCACACGGAGTTCAGCCCCGCCGGAGACCAGCCAACAGCCATTCGCGAACTGGTTGCCGGCGTGCATGAGGGCGAACAAAATCAGGTACTTCTGGGGGCGACCGGAACCGGCAAGACATTCACGATGGCCAAAGTTATTGAGGAAACTCAACGGCCTGCGATCATTCTGGCCCCCAACAAGACTCTCGCAGCGCAACTATACGGCGAATTTAAATCGTTTTTTCCAGATAATGCAGTGGAGTATTTCGTCAGCTTCTACGATTATTACCAACCAGAAGCCTACGTTGCGCGGTCAGACACCTATATTGAGAAAGAGAGCCAGATAAACGAACAAATTGACCGGATGCGCCACTCTGCCACCCGCGCCCTCATGGAGCGGGACGATGTGATTATTGTGGCATCCGTGTCTTGCATCTACGGTATCGGGTCGGTCGAAACTTACACTGCGATGACACTGGATTTGCTGACGGGGCAAGACTATGACCAGCGCGCGGTTATGGCCGATCTCGTCGCACAACAGTACAAGCGGAACGACAATGCTTTCACACGCGGTTCCTTTCGGGTGCGAGGTGACAGCCTGGAAATCTGGCCGGCCCACCTTGAAGATCGCGGATGGCGGCTGTCTTTCTTCGGCGAAGAACTGGAAAGTATCGTAGAATTTGACACGTTGACTGGTGAAAAGCACACTAGTCTGGATAAGGTTCGCGTCTACGCCAACAGCCACTACGTGACCCCGCGTCCGACCATGAACCAGGCGATCAAGAAGATTAAGGAAGAGCTGAAAATCAGGCTCAAACAACTGGAAAGCGAAGGAAAACTACTAGAGGCGCAACGACTGGAGCAACGTACGAATTTCGATCTTGAGATGCTTGAAGCGACCGGCGTTTGCAACGGCATTGAGAACTACTCCCGCTATCTGACGGGACGGGCGCCCGGTGAACCGCCGCCCACACTGTTCGAATACATCCCGGATAACGCCATTGTTTTCGCTGATGAATCCCATGTGTCTGTCCCCCAAATCGGCGGCATGTACAAGGGCGACTACCGGCGAAAATTCACACTCGCAGAACATGGATTCCGCCTGCCGTCCTGCATGGACAACAGGCCACTGAAATTTGAGGAATGGGACGCGATGCGCCCGCAATCGGTGTTTGTTTCCGCCACCCCCCAAAAGTGGGAGCTGGAACAATCCGGCGGTGTCTTTGCCGAACAGATTATTCGCCCGACAGGATTGCTTGATCCGCCGGTCGAAATTCGCCCTGTGGACACGCAGGTGGATGATCTGCTGGATGAGGTGCGCAAGGTCGCGCAAGAAGGCGGTCGCGTGTTGGTGACGACCCTGACCAAACGCATGGCCGAAGATCTGACCGAATACATGCACGAACAGGGCATTCGCGTGCGCTACATGCACTCGGACATTGATACACTGGAACGAATTGAAATCCTTCGGGATTTGCGGCTCGGCACGTTCGACGTTTTGATCGGGATCAACCTCTTGCGAGAGGGGCTGGACATCCCCGAGTGTCGACTTGTGGCGATTTTGGATGCGGATAAGGAGGGTTTTCTACGCTCTGAAACCTCTCTTGTGCAGACAATCGGACGGGCCGCGCGGAATGCTGAGGGTCGTGTAATTATGTATGCCGACCGGATCACCGGGTCTATGGAGCGCGCGCTTGGTGAAACCAACCGGCGTCGCGAGAAACAGCACGCTTACAACGTGGAACACGGGATTACGCCCGAAACTGTTAAAAAGAACGTCGATGACGTGCTGTCCGGTCTTTACGAGGGCGACACCGATATGTCGCGCGTTACTGCAAAGATCGACAAACCGATGGTTGGCGCGAACCTTCAGGCACATCTGGACGGGCTGCGCAAGGATATGCTGAAAGCCGCGGAAAATCTCGAATTCGAAGAGGCAGCCCGTTTGCGGGACGAAGTAAAGCGGCTTGAAGCCGTGGAACTGGCAGTTGCGGATGATCCGCTCGCCCGCCAATCTGCGGTAGAGGCAGCGTCTGACGCGGCGCAGAAATCCAAAGGACGTTCTACCGCTGGCAAGGCCGGAACCCGGGTGTACAAAGGAAAAAGCCAGAAACGCAAATTCTAGCGCCGTACTGATTGCGGCCCGCCCTATTTCGAAGGGCGGGCCAAATCTCCAGCATATGCAAAAGGGTGCCTAGATCGTGTCGTCACACCGAACAGTTGCCCGCACAGTCCCCTTTGCAGCCTCCGACCAATTGATATCAAAGCTTTTTCCGTCTGTGCCAACACCTCCCTCGCAGTAGGGTTGCGTGTAGATTTTGCTGTTAGACCCGTTCCGGATGGCACCGTCAGGCACCAACGCCGTCACGTATCGGGCCTGCCCGTCAAATGGCATGTGCTGGTTCAAACTGGTGCGCCAACTGTCATCCACTGCGTTGCGACTGACCTCTACCGTGGCCGGGTTCATAAACGGAGCATCCACGTTGTTAAACGTATTTCCCTCCACCGTAATGTTGCGAAATTTGCTGCTGTCCAAGGTGGCAACGGCATCATCCACCATCTCTACCCGCTGCAAGGACGGGCCGTTAAACGCTTTGAACACGTTGCCACTGATGTTCAGCCCATTGATAAAATGCCCTGTCCCGTGGGGTTTTAGCGAAAGCCACCGAAACCAGGCAGCGGTGCCGGAAGCTGTGAAATGGTTGCCTGTGATCGTCAGCCCGCCAAAGGAAAACCCGCTGGTGATACTGGGGGTGGCATCATGTTCATTCGTCCAATCGATAAAGGCGTTGTCCACATAATTTCCAACGACAGTCATCTTCGGGTGGTTATTGGTTATGACGATCCCCGCCGACCGGATATTGCCCCCGGTCGCATCGTCCTGAAAGAAATGGTTGCCGGAAACGATTGCACCGGACCCGCCGATCACGGCCCAATGCAAAAACCTTAACGCCCTGTTATGCCGCAATTTCAAATCGTTACTGTTGCAGTTAAAGCCGATACTTTCGCGGTTGGACACCGCCAGCGGCTGCTCGTTCGACAACCATTGATTGCGATCCAGCATCATTCCTGCACAGCCCCGCCCCGCAGACGTCAGCCCGCGATCTTTGGGAGAGGTGAAAAAGCAATCTTTTACGTGGAAAATCAAACCGGTATCGGCAAGCAGGACACCGCTGGAGCGACCGTTGCAGGCGAATTCCATATTCTCTAACGTAAACCGCGCCAGACTGGTGAATCCAGAGAAATCGAGCATATATTTGAATCGCGTAAAGGTATAACTCTGGCTCGTCGGGGCAGCCCACAGCGGGTTCGACAAGGTGATTTTCCCAGTCCCCACATCCACGTTTCGCACATAGATTTCCCGCCCGACACCGCTGCCCGTCACCAGCGATCCCGCCACCACTCCCGCAGGATTAGGCACACCGGACAGGATATAAGGGTCTTCCGCATCATAAGTCGCGGTGCGCGTAACTGAACTGACATCCCAATCCGCACTGGAAGACGCCGCAATCCTGCCATTCCGGATCACCCGCCGTGTAGAATAAGAGCTTTTGTTCCCCACTGCTGCCTGCACATCAATCGGCGCGCTGATGTCAACAGACCGCCCTTGCAGGTCAAGTGAATCGTGATCGGTAAAGTTAAACAACGCCTGTACCGCCTTCTTAAATGCCAGTTCCTCGTCCCCGAAAGCGGTGAAATAGGTGGGATAATCAAAATTTTGTAAAAGTTGGAAAAGGGCATCATCAGGCATCTCAACCGTGCCATGAAAACGTATTTCAGATGCAATTGTGATAGAACTGTTAAGGTAAAAAACACCGTCCGGCACCAAAACCGTCCGCCCGGCGGCCACCGCATCCGCAGCTTCAAAGGCAGCCACGTTATCGGTGCTGCCATCCCCCACAGCGCCAAAGTCAGTTACATCGACCACGTCCAGCATAGAGCGTGTGTAAATGCTGCTCACGTCCTCAATAATCAGATCATCGATCCGCACCACACCATCATTCACACCCGTCAGATCAATGCCGAAATGCCCGAAGACGGCTTCATGCCCCCAGACCATATCCACCCCACCCCGATCCCCAGAGCCGACTATTGCCGAGATCTCAACCACTTCACCATAATTTTCAAGCGCCTTGGAAGGCCCCGTTTCAACCACACCTAAAAGATGGTTCCCGCCACTTTTACCCGCCCACGCGGCAATACGTACAGAAGGTAGCGGTCCACTCACGGCCTTCACTCGCGCCCTTATCTGCCAATAACAGCCAGGCTCTAACGGCGTATCACCGGTGTAGCGCAAGCTCTGGGTACTGTTGGTTTTCAGCAGTTCAAGGCAGTCGCCAAAGTCCGCATCCGCGGCGATCAGGGTGGCGTTTGCGGATCCATCGTACGTGTCGGTGCCCGGCGTACCGTCCTCGCTCGACCAGACGTCCAGCCCGAAATTGAACGCCGGGGGCATCAGTTGCAAACCGTCAGTTAATGCTTTGTTCATATTAGTTCCTCTCAAATCCCGCGGATAAGCAAAGCCGTCAAGCTGGGCGCAAGACGGTTTAAGCTGCATGCGGCGCAATTCACCGCAACCAAACTGAGAGTTAACAAATTGGACTAAACAGGATGTGACCGCGGCGTGCGGAGCCGTAACGGCTTTTACACGCCGACCGCTGGCGAGCGTTCAATACTGACACCACTTATTTGCCATCGGCCATCAATCTGCGCCATAGAATACCGTGCGATGTAATATTGTCCCTGACCGTCCATGATCGAAACATATTGCTGCAGGACGCCATCTTCCTCTCGCAGGTCTTTGAATATCACTTCTGCGGGACGATGGACCATTGGATAACCGCGCTGCACCATCACGCCAAAACGCTCCGGTGTGCGAAAAATCTCTTTGATATTTGGTGCAGCGAAAGTGAAGGCGGTCTCGAAATCATCCTTCAGGAAAGAGTCTATCTGAGCCCCGATCACCGATTCAATATCGCTGTTTTGGGCCTGCGCTGGTGCAAACGAAAGGAAACCAACCATCGCCAGTGCGGCAAAAAAGGTGAAAACGCGCATCTTGAACCTCCCCTATAATTGCATAAAAGTAGCGCGCCGCAGAGCACAGTCAAACCGCCCTTGATCGTCGCATCGAAAACCGGCATCACTATCAAAGCCGTCAGAGCCATCCCCGACTTACAAAAATCAGGTGCGCTTCATGCCCCAAGACCCCATCCGCCCAACGGACGCAGAGGCGATCACTCTTGCAAAGTCCCTGATCCAAAACGCGAAATTTGGCGCTCTTGCCGTTCTTCCCTCCAACAGCCGGACCCCGACAGTAACGCGGGTGGCCATCGGCACGACCCCCGCTGGCGTTCCGTTAACACTTATCTCGGACCTATCCGAACACACCAAAGCCCTGCGCAGCACCCCAGAATGCGGCCTCCTGCTCGGAGAACCTGAAAGCAAAGGCGATCCACTAACGCACCCGCGCATATCCATTCAGGCACTGGCAACTTTCGTGGATAGGTCCGGCCCCGAGCACAAAGCAATCCGCGACCACTATCTTCTGACCCACCCCAAATCAAAGCTCTACATCGACTTTGCCGACTTCAACTTTGTGACATTCAAAATCGCCTCCGCCGCGCTCAATGGTGGATTTGGAAAAGCCTACCAGCTGACGTCAGCGGACCTCAGTTAACCCATCAGCTTCTTCTGGCCAAAAATATCCAAAATAACGCGGGCGCAATCACGCCCAATTCCACCAAAAAGGGCGATGAGTTCGCACCCGTCGCCCCGCATTCTTTCACAATCAGAACAGTCTTGGATTTTAACCAAGCTCGCCTGCTAGTCCGGCCTCGATCAGTACAATGGTCTCATCCACGCCGTAAAGCGCTACAAAACCACCGAACCGAGGCCCTTGGGACGCGCCGAGCAGCACCTCGTAGATTGCGGTGAACCAATTGCGCAGCGGCTCAAAACCGTGGTTTTTACCAACGGCAAACACGATAGATTGCAAATCATCCGCATCGCTGTAGTCAAGCGAGTCAACCGGCCCGTCGCCCTTACCCATTGCCGCGTTTTTCTTATCGATCATCGCCTTGGCAACACTCTCATCCCGCAGGGCAGCCGCAAGATCTTCCAGTGCGGCCCGTTCCTGATCGCTTGGGGCGCGAAATTTTTTGTTCGGCTTTACGAAGTCGTGGTAGTAGCGCACCGCAAATCCGGCCGCAGCATCAAGGGTGGGGTTCGTCTCCGGAGTGGCCTCTGGCGCGTATTTTTTGATGAAGCCCCAAAGCGCATCCTTGGTTTCCGCGCTCGACACAGAAGCGAGGTTCAGCAACATCGCAAACGGCACCACCATATCGCTCTTTGGAACATCCGCGCCGTGTATATGAAACACTGGATTATTCAGCCGCGCGGCTGCATCCTGCGTTTCATAGGCTCGCAACTGCTGGTGGTATTCATCAACTGCCTTTGGAATCACATCAAAATGCATCCGTTTCGCGGTTTTTGGCTTAAGATACATGAAATAAGCCAGAGATTCCGAGGACGCATAGGTCAGCCATTCGTCAATAGACACCCCATTGCCCGAAGTTTTCGAAATCTTGTGCCCGTCTTCGTCAAGGAACAATTCGTAGGTGAAATGCTCCGGCTTGCGACCGCCCAAAATTTCACAAATACGATCATATATGGGCGTATTGGTGGAGTGATCCTTGCCATACATCTCAAAATCAACATCGAGCGCCGCCCAGCGCGCACCGAAATCCGGCTTCCACTGCAGCTTCACATTTCCGCCGGTGACAGGCAGCGTGATCTCTTTACCATCCTCATCGTCAAAGGTGATCGTGCCGTTCTTGCCGTCTACATGCTTCATTGGGACATAAAGCACACGTCCGGTTTCAGGATGGATCGGCAAAAAGATCGAATAGGTTTCACGGCGTTCTTCACGCAGTGATTTCAACATCACCTTCATCACATCGTCATAGCGTTCTGCTGCGCGCAGCAAAACCTTGTCAAATTTACCGTCACGGTAAAATTCGGTGGAACTGATGAACTCGTACTCGAACCCGAAAGTATCAAGAAATCGATTCAACATTGCGTTATTGTGGGCGCCGAAACTGTCATGCGTGCCAAAGGGATCAGGCACAGATGTCAGGGGGCGTTGCAAATGCTCGGTCAGGCTTTCGGCATTTGGCACATTACCGGGCACTTTGCGCATTCCATCCAGATCATCAGAAAAACAGATCAGGCGGGTCGGAATATCCGACATGACTTCAAAGGCGCGGCGCACCATTGTGGTGCGCGCCACTTCGCCAAACGTGCCGATATGAGGCAGGCCGGATGGACCATAGCCGGTTTCAAACAGCACATACCCCTTCTCGGGTGGCGCCTTTTCATACCGTTTCAAAATCTTGCGGGCTTCCTCGAAGGGCCATGCTTTAGAGCTCAGAGCAAGATCGCGAAGGTCAGACATTTTTATCATCCGGTTTTAAAGGGGTTCGAAGCCCACTCCCTATTGCCCCAGCCCGCTTGCGTCAATATTATCAGACCGATTAACCATTAAAGGGCGAAAGCATGACCCGCACCACCCCGACAGACAGCCTTTGGAACCTTCAGGACGGGCTCGTGGCGATGATGATTGCCACTTCAGTCTCTGACGAACTGATCCGGACCGCTGAATTGCTGTCGATTGAACGTATCGTTAACCACCTGCCAATCTTCGGCGTCTATGATGCTGACAGGATTCGCGGCATCGCCCAGACCGTTTTCGATCTTCTGGAAGAAGAAGACGGCCTTGATGCGTTGTTTGGCATGGTACGGGACGCGATACCCGAAAAATTCCACGAAACCGCCTACGCGCTCTGTTGTGATGTGGCAGCATCTGACGGGCGATTGCGCGAAAGTGAGCTGCGCTTTCTGGAAGAGACGCGCTACGAATTGAACATCGACCGGTTGCATGGTGCCGCGATCGAGCGTGGCGCGCGTGCCAGACATCTGTCGGATTGACCCAGTGACCGCTCCGCTCGATTTCTACTATTGGCCCACGCCAAACGGCTGGAAAGTATCCATCTGCCTGGAAGAAATGGAACTGCCCTACACAACCCGAATGCTGGAAATCGGCAAGGGCGCGCAGTTCGAGCCGGAGTTTCTGGCGATCAGTCCGAACAACAGAATGCCAGCCATCGTCGACCACGACACAGATGCCGCGCCGGTTTCCGTGTTCGAAAGCGGCGCAATCCTGTGGTACCTCGCCGAGAAGACCGGAAAATTTATTTCCACCGAGCCCGTTTTGCGCAAAGAAACGCTGGAGTGGCTTTTCTGGCAGACCGGAAATCAGGGCCCAATGGCTGGACAACACAGCCATTTTCACAATTACGCTCCTGAAAGCGAACAAGACGGATATGCGGCAAAACGCTATGCTGGTGAGTATATGCGTTGCCTCGGTGTGCTGGAACGCCGCCTCAACGGACGGGATTATATCGTCGAAGATTATTCCATTGCCGATATGATGTGCTGGCCTTGGGTGCTCATCGGTAAGGCAATGGGGCTGCCGTTAGACGATTATCCCCGCGTCACCGCATGGCGGGCACGCATAAAAGATCGGCCAGCAGTGCAAAGAGGCGTCAATCTTGGCAAGGACAACCGTCCGAACCGCCCCCACACGGAAGCCGAACGCAACATCCTCTTCGGTCAACAATAGGCTTGCAGACGCTCCGCGACCCATAAGCTCTTTTTGGTTCAAGTATCCAATTCCCGCAGGATCAGCACACCCTTCCATTGCAATTGTTAAACCAGCTTTAACTCCACATCCTCAAGCCGGATCCCCTGCCCGCCCGGAACGCGCATCACCTCATATCCGTCTACAAAGACCGAAGCCCCTGTTCCATCGGCAAATTCCTGAACCTCCACCTGAAAATCCGACAGATCCTGCGTCCCTTCGTGGCTGTCGATCTCTATACACAAGATGTCCTCCGCCGGATTGAAATCCGCTATGACAGGGGCATCTTCCACCCAGGTATTTGCATACGCAGTAAAACGGTCCGCCCCCTCCCCGCCGTAAAGTTCTGCCGTGCCGTAGGCGTGAAGATCGTCGTCACCCGACCCGCCGTAGACAAGGTCGGGATCATCGCTATCGCCACTACCCACAGAGATAAGCCTGTCGTCACCTACCCCGCCATAAACGGTGTCGGTCGCGATGCCGGTGTCGATCACGTCATCACCCGTATCGCCGTGTATTTCCGATTGTCCGTGGCCACCGGTGATCCGGTCATCCCCGTCCCCGCCGTAGATCAGCGCATCATTGTCACCGTCCCGGATCGTATCATCCCCATCGCCGCCATAAAACACGCTTTGGCTGTCACCGTCGAAACCACCCTGCAGCATGTCATCTCCGGCACCGCCGTAAAGTTCCACATCGCCGTGCCAGTCGGTCAGCAGGTCATCTGCGCCGGTGCCATAGGTCGCATCGCCCGAACTTTCAGCCACGAGCCCTTCTTCGCGTGCGCCTTCTGGCATCAGAAGGCTGGTGTCGATTGGCAAGTTTTCTTCGCGGTCATCCCCGTCCGTGTTTGCTTCGGCATCGTCATCGGCAACAGCACCGCCCAAGGCGGAACCCGCCAACCCCAGCATAGAGAGAATGAGAACTTCGATCATAACACACCCGATTAATACCGCTATCACGCGCCAAGCTGAAGGCGCCGCGTTTCGTTTCAATAACAGAACAATCCAGAAACATACAGCATTTCAAAGACTTATGGTTAATGCGCCTTAACCACAGCGCGGCCAAATAGGGTGCCCCCCCCCACGTTTCACCCTTTTTCCTTTTCTTTCCGGTGATTCCCGCCTATAGACCCCCATCCGCCATTCGGGCGGTGCCTCCACGGGCCCTGCTGGACGACATCCCGGCTTGTGCCATAACCCTTTAACCTTATAAAGGAGACCCCGATGTCGATTACTCCAGAGCTTAAAGCTCAACTGATGAAAGATTACGCAACCAAAGAAGGCGACACAGGTTCGCCCGAAGTACAGGTTGCTATCCTGACATCCCGCATCACCACGCTGACAGAGCACTTTAAAACCCACAAAAAAGACAACCACTCCCGTCGTGGTCTTTTGAAATTGGTTGCTCAGCGTCGGAAACTGCTGGACTACACCAAAGACAAAGATCTGGCCCGTTACCAGGACCTGATCAAACGTCTGGGCATCCGCCGCTAAGGCACCAGCCACTTACTGATAGGAAACGCCGCACCGTGTTATCACGTTGCGGCGTTTTCCGTTTGGGGGTAGCGTCCGCCAAATGACCCGTAGAATTCGATTTTCTTTGCAATCATTTATAGTAATTACAATTTGTGTCTTCCTGTTTGGAATGGGCCAGTTCCACCGCGCTGCGGGTGCGATTGTTGCTCCGGTCTGGCAGGATGAATACCTGCTGACGGCGGATCAGCTTGGTCTGGTGATTTCCGTAATCTTCATGGTCAATATCGTTGCGCAGGGGTTTATCGGCTCCCTGCTGGATCGTGTCGGGCCACGCCGGATCATCAGCCTGTTCCTGCTAATCCTTGCCTTTGGAACGCTAGCCTGCACTTTCACGTCCAGCTTCACCACCCTGATCCTCGCTCGTATTCTATTGGGGCTTGGCCTGTCTGTGGGCGGCGTTGGCATGTATATGCTGCTGGCGCGAAATTTCCCGGCGAGCCAATTCGGGTTCCTTAACGGACTGATGGTGACACTTGGCGGCTTTGGCGGCTTGCTGGCCACCTATCCGCTGGCAGTAGGGATAGCGCGGTTTGGCTGGATCAACGTCTTTATCGGCCTGTCGGTCTTTACCGCCGCCTTCGCCGCTGCGGTCTTCCTTGTCACCAAAAAAGACCCCGTTGACCAACCCGAACACAGCGGCCCTGCCCCCGGTTTCCTTGGCCTTATAAAAGACGACAGGGTGCGTCCCGTTCTAATCATGTCCTGCGTGATCTGGGCACCGATAACCGCGATTACCGGCCTCTGGGGTGGCCCATATTACAAAGCCGTCCACGCGCTGTCATTGGAGGAAACCGGCCTGTTCCAGATGCTGTTCTTCTGCGCAACCATGGCTTCTGGCATGACTTATGGCTTTATAGATCGTTGGGGCCGGTTCTCCCGCTATAGTGTGATCCTGACAGGTGCTCTGACTTCGGTTGCCAGCCTGTCCGTTCTTGCCCTGACTCCAGATATGCCGCTTTGGGCCGCAAACGTCCTGTTGTTCGTAATGATCTTTGCCCAACAGTTTTACGTACCCCTGATTGCGCAGCTGCGCCAAGTCGTACCTGACGCCGCGATCGGGCGCGCCACCAGCCTTTATACCATCATCGCAGTCGCTGCGATTCCAACCTTCCAGACCCTGTTCGGCGTGGTTATCCAGCAAACAGCCAACTTGCCCGCAGAGCAGAGCTACCGGCTTGGCTTTGCCTTGATGGCAGCGATGGTCGTTACCCCGACTCTGCTCTTTACCTTCTCCAAAGCGGCAAAGCAGCCCTGATCCGTCCACAACACACGAAACTGCCCTTTTGCTTTCCTTTTGAGCCAAGCTGCTGTATGGGGGCGCATCTGAAATGCAGTGATACGGCCCCGCCGCTGCAAACGATGGTACGGGGCGGGATGCAATGGGGCATCCAAACAACTAAGGCTATACGGGAAGGCCCGGTAGCCTAGACAGGAAAAAGTATGTTTGACGAAGTCAAAAAATCAATTGAATGGGGCGGCGAGACGCTGACCCTTGAAACAGGCAAAATCGCACGTCAGGCCGACAGCACAGTTATCGCCACTCTGGGTGAAACATCTGTTCTGGCCGCTGTTGTGTTCGCCAAAAAAGAAAAGCCGGGAATGGATTTCTTCCCGCTGACCGTGAACTACCAAGAAAAATACTACGCCGCCGGTAAAATTCCGGGCGGTTTCTTCAAACGTGAAGCCCGTCCAACCGAAAAAGAAACACTGACTGCGCGTCTGATCGACCGTCCGATCCGCCCTTTGTTCATTCCAGGCTTCAAACACGAAACCCAAGTGACGCTGACTGTTCTGTCCCACGATCTGGAAAACGACCCGGATATGGTTGCAATGATCGCGGCGTCTGCTGCCCTGACCCTGTCCGGTGCGCCCTTCAGAGGCCCAATCGGCGGTTGTCGTGTTGGTTATGTTGACGGCGAATATGTGTTGAACCCGACTGTGGACGACATGCACGAGCTGCGCAACAACCCTGAGCAGCGCCTTGATCTGGTTGTTGCAGGCACCAAAGACGCCGTGATGATGGTTGAATCCGAAGCTTACGAGCTGTCCGAAGCAGAAATGCTCGGCGCGGTTCAGTTCGCCCATGACTCCATCCAGCCGGTGATCGACCTGATCATCGACATGGCCGAAGAATGCGCCAAAGAGCCGTTTGACTTCCAGCCAGCTGACTATTCCGACATCCTCGGGAAAATCACTGCCATTGGTGAAGCTGACATGCGCGCCGCTTTCGGGAACACGGACAAACAGGAACGCACCGCTGCGATTTCCGCCGCCCGTGAGAAAATCATCGAAGGTCTGTCCGAAGAAGACCGCGAAGATGCCAACCTGTCCACCGCGATGAAAAAGCTGGAAAGCTCTGTTGTGCGCGGCGACATCGTCAACACCGGCAAACGTATCGACGGTCGCGACCTGTCCACCGTGCGCCCGATTGTTGGTGAAACCGGCATCCTGCCACGGACCCACGGTTCCGCCCTGTTCACACGCGGCGAAACACAAGGTCTGGTTGTGACCACTCTGGGCACTGGCGACGACGAGCAAATGATCGACGCGCTGACAGGTATGTTCCGCTCCAACTTTATGCTGCACTACAACTTTCCGCCCTATTCGGTTGGTGAATGCGGTCGTATGATGGGCCCGGGCCGTCGTGAAATCGGTCACGGCAAACTGGCTTGGCGTGCGCTTCAGGCTGTGCTGCCGGCGGCTACAGATTTCCCATACACCATTCGCGTTGTGTCCGAGATCACTGAATCCAACGGTTCCTCCTCTATGGCGTCAGTCTGTGGCGGCTCCTTGTCCATGATGGACGCGGGTGTTCCACTGAAAGCACCTGTTGCGGGTGTTGCTATGGGTCTGATCCTTGAAGACGACGGCAAATACGCTGTTCTGACAGACATCCTTGGCGATGAAGATCACCTCGGCGACATGGATTTCAAAGTGGCTGGTACAGAAAACGGCATCACATCCCTGCAAATGGACATCAAAGTTGCCGGCATCACCACAGAGATCATGGAAAAAGCGCTGGACCAAGCCAAAGACGGCCGTCTGCACATCCTGGACGAGATGAACAAAGCTCTGTCCGAGACCGGTTCCTTCTCCGAGCATGCACCGCGCATCGAAACCATCAACATCAATCCGGAAAAAATCCGCGAAGTGATCGGTTCCGGTGGTAAAGTGATCCGCGAGATCGTTGAAACATCCGGCGCAAAAGTCGATATCAACGACGACGGTGTGATCAAAATCGCCTCTTCCAACGGTGCGCAAATTGAAGCCGCCCGCGAAATGATCATGTCCATCGCGGCAGAGCCCGAAGTAGGCACCGTCTACACCGGCACTGTTGTGAAGGTGATGGACTTTGGCGCATTCGTGAACTTCTTTGGCAAACGGGACGGCCTTGTGCACGTATCCCAAATGGCAAACGAGCGTGTTGGCCACCCCAAAGACATCGTTTCCGAAGGTCAGTCCGTAAAAGTCAAACTGATGGGCTTTGACGATCGTGGCAAGGTTCGCCTGTCCATGAAAGTGGTCGATCAGGAAACCGGCGAAGAAATCGCTGCTGGCGAATAAAACAGCCCACGCCAAAGCATCTTTGGCGTTCTGTTGCAAATTTCCGAAAGGCCCTGCAATCGCGGGGCCTTTTGTTTGTGTAGGTCGGTGACTTTCGGCGCTATAAGGGGACGAACCCCGACCAAACATTCGAAACGACTATGACCCCACACGCCCATATCCTGACAGACATAGACCCGCGCCTGTTTCTCAAACAGACCAAAGGGAAGCAGCCGGAGTTTCAGGGGGTGCGATTTACCTTTGGGCTAACGGTTGATCCCGCAGCAGATGTGCTGATCCTCTACACGCGTGCGTCATGGTCGCTGCAAACCACCCTGCCCCGCGCCCGCAGCTTCTTTGTTGCCGGAGAGCCAGAGGAGATCCACCCTTATTCAGCCGCCTTCCTCAACCAGTTCGCCGCCGTTGTAGCACCGGGGGAAAAGCCGCTAAAAACCGAACGGCTCAAGCACAATTACTGCCTCCCGTGGTTCGTTGGGGTGGATTTCTCCAACCTCGACTCGGCGCTTGGCTATGACCACTTCAAAGCGCTTCAGCCCCCAGCCAAAGATGACAAAATCTCCATCGTAACCAGCACCAAGGCCAGCACGGAATATCACCGCAAACGTTTGGCCTTCATCGAAGTGCTGAAAGACAAAATCCCCGATCATATTGAACTCTACGGCCGTGGGTTCAAACCGATAGACGACAAAATGGACGCACTGCTGCCCCACAAATACCACCTGTCTTTGGAAAACGGTGCCGGTCGCTACACGTGGACCGAAAAGCTCTCTGATCCGCTGCTCTGCTGGGCGCTCCCGTTTTATGTGGGCTGCACCAATGTGGCGGAAGAACTGCCTGCCGACAGCATCGTGCCGTTGGACATGGACAACCCTGAAGCGGCCATTAACCGGATGATGCAAGCTCGGAGAGAAGACCTGTGGTCGGACAGGCGGGACGCGCTTGGTAAGGCCCGTGAATTGTTGCTGGAAGAATTCAACACGATGAGCCTGTTCGCACGGCTTACAAAACAGGCGATGGCGACACCCGCCAAACCTGCAAAGACGCGGATGATCTACGCCGAACGGGCCTTGCCCCCCGAAAAAGGCAGTCGGGGCAGCCTTCCGGGCATGATCCTGCGGCGCGGCATTTCCACACTCGCCCCCGGTTTCGATCTGCACATGGCCCGCCTGCGCAAACGCATGAAAGAAAAACGCGGCTGAGGGTGCAGCGCGCTTAGATTGTTAACCAGCCATCCGGCAGAATGTCCGGATTGCTTTTGTCCGGATCTGCATACCAACGGGTCGGCGCGACCACCATCTTGGCCGGATCTGGGTTCAGCCACGCCCCCCACCATGAAAACGACGAATTGGCGATGATATGGTGCTGACAAGCCGCCATCAGCCGCAGATCTTCATAGTTGGTGTTGCCGTCATTGTGGCCGACGTAACGCACCTCGAATGGCAGCTCCAAATGCTCCGCGACCCAAGCCGGATCATCAGAAAACGCATAGATTACAGGCGCGTCCAGCTCCTCAGCAATGAACCCCGCCGCCCGTTCGTAATAAGCCAGATCACAGGTGCCGTGGGCCGCATTATATTTCTCATTGCTGACGTAATCGCCGCGCCGGATATGCAGGGACACAGCCGTACACCCGGAAATCTCTTCCAGCATCTTGGCATTTTGCGCATTGGGCGGGGTGATTATCTGCAAATCCTCGCGAATCTGCTCCGAGCAATCTGCAAAGTACCGTTCTGACTGCCAATATCCCTTAAGGTGCGTGTTATCCCCGAGGCTCTCAAAAGCTGCATCATACCCCAAAGACGCTTCGCGATAAGACTTCATCCCGCCCCCGCGGAGCACCTTAGCCAACGCCCCGAAAACACCATCTTCCCGAGCTGGTGGCAAATTTACAGGGGGTACCGTCGAAATGTTGAAGTGATCCAACCCGACATTAAAAGCCTTTGGCCGGTCATAATCCCGCAGGTCCAGCGACAGGTCGACACCGTGGCGCAGCCCCAACGCCCGACCGGCGCAATATTGGAACAACTGGTTGCCCAACCCTCCGCGAATACGGGTCGAAATCATGCCTCTGCCTCCAGCCGTTTTATTTCTACGGCAGCAGCTTCACGGTCCAGCTTCCACCACTCGCTCGCCGTAATCATCTGTTCTCGCTCCGGCGCAAACCGTTTACGGATGATCCGTGCCGGACTGCCTGCGACTACGTCGAAGGGCGCGACATCCTTTGTCACCACCGAATTGGCGCCAACAACTGCGCCGTTTCCAATCCGGACGCCCCGCAAGATCACACATTGCGCCCCGATCCACACATCGTGGCCAATCTCGCAAGGGTTGGCAGTAAGTTCTGCAAACGCATCCCGCGCAAATTCCGCCGAGGTCGACACCGCGTCAAGATCGTGCTCACCCGGTCCAATGATCACACTGTCCGCAATCGAACAATACCGCCCGATACTCGCCACCGAAACCGAGCAGTTATTCCCGAGATAGCTGTAGGCCCCGATTGCGCTGTGCTTGTCGAGATAGCTGCCACGCTGGATCTTAACACCCGTACCGATTTCGGCACGCAATGACACCCGCCCGCTTTTAATCCGCGTGCTATGCTGCTTGTTAAACAGCCATCTACCAAGGGGATTAGCCATTGCTACTACGTCCTTTCACAGCCGCCCGATAGCGTGCCCGTTTCCATTCCCGTTTGATCTTTTCCGCAACGGGTTTGCGCGTGGATATAGTGCTCCCGCCGGATTCCGCCGTACGATCCTCTACACCCGATGGCACAACGCAACAGAGATGCAAACCGGTGAACCAATGGCTCTGCAAGAATGTGTCCACAGGCCGGTCCACCTGTTCGGTCAGGGACAGCAATCTGACCGCTGCCGCGTGGCTTACCATCTGCGCTGACGTGCGCAAGGGCGTAACCTGCGGCCGAACGATTGAAACAGTGTCGCCCTGCGCAATCATCTTTGTCTTGGGCTCAGGCACCGGGCGCACCTGAAACTGGATATACCCCAGCTCGCTAACGTGCTGCGCTGCAAAGGCTGCCGCCGCTTTAAACCCGTCCACCAGTGCCACGTCATCCTCAAGGATCAGGGCCGCATCCAAACCTTCATCCACGATCTGTTGCCACGCGCTACGGTGACTTAGAAAGCACCCGAGTTCTCCTGCATTCAGAGGAAACGGATAACGTGGCCTGAAAATGGGGCGATCCGCAAGGACGCGATCCTGTTGGTCAGATGACAGAACGCTACCTTCGACCGCATCAATGATCCGCGCCGGATAAGCTGTACCCGAAAGCAACCCGTCCACCTGCGCCCGCCGTCCTGTGGCGCGGGCCAGATGGATGATCAGGGTTTCTATCCGTTCTGCCATAATGCCTCGTAAACCTGCGCAATTCCTGCGGCTTCACCTTCGATGCTGTAATGACCCCGCGCCCGTGCCACTGCGGAGTCTGACATGCGGGAAAGGGTTGCGGGGTCTGACAGCAGCCGGTTAATTTCGACCACGGCACCGTCCACATCCTCTTGCCCTATCACAGAACCCGCTGCACCTTTGCCACTAAAGGCACGGTAATAACCTGCATTGCTCGCCACAAAGGGGGCGCCAGAGGCCATCGCCTCAAGCGGGGTCATCCCGTAACCTTCATACCGCGGCAGAGCCACCAGCAGGGAAATTCCGCGCATCAAAGCGGGCAGCTGTTCGGGTGGCAGTTCCCCCACAAAAAGAATGCGATCCGACAGTCCGGCTGCGGCCACGCGATCCTTCAGATCCTGCTCGAAACTGCGATGTTCCCGCGCCGCGCGACCGACAACCAAGGCCACTGCATCAGGGTGCTCCGGCAGGGTTCGGATCATCGCATCGACGAACAGATCGGTGCCCTTTTCAGGACGCACGCGCCCCACCGTGGCCAGCCCGACACGCCCCCCATAGCCAAATGCATCCCAATCCGCACTGCGATCCTGTCCGGCGGAAAACCGTTTAGTGTCAACACCGTGGGGCACAACAGCCCGAACATGGGGCACAAAATTTGCAGCCTCTGGCGTCGTCGCAATCACCGCATCCATACGATTGATTAACCAACGGGGATAGGCCGAATGAAATCGTTGCGCCGCTGAAGTAAAGACAATCTTAATCGGGCAGCGCAGCACGTCCCGCGCCCAAATCGCCACCCGCATTTCAGGATTACGCCGGACGTGCCAGATCGCAAAATCACGCCCCTTGGGCGGCGTTTTGCTGGCGGCAATCGCAGCTTTCCGGCTGATGGGTGCCGGACATTCGGGCAATGGCTCTCCGACAAGTGCCAGATCAAACTGCCCTTTCTGCACCCCGACAATCCCCGCCGCTGTGGCCGAGACTCCGGTGAAGTTCGGATTGAAATTGGTGACGAACAGCTCTGTCACACGGCCCCCTTTGTCAGCGCTGCTTTCCTTTGGCACATCGCCGGATCGCACAGACGTTAACTGTCTCTATAAGCCAGAGTATTCGGGGGCGCAAACAGGGGATGGCCTGCACGTTCCAGGCCTTACAGGAACAAGCACGCACAAAGGTATGTCGGACGCAGCGGCAATTACCGCCGCGTCCATAACCGGTCTTTAGCTTGGCAATTTGGTGGTGCGCAGGTACGGCAACACGGTATTGAACTCGCCGAATTTCGCCTTCGCATCTTCGTTAGACACAGTTGGCGGGATGATCACATCTTCGCTGGTTTGCCAGTTCGCACCAGTCGCAACCCCGTGTTTCGCGGTTGTCTGCAACGCATCCAGCGCGCGCAGGATTTCGGCAAAATTGCGCCCTACCGTCATGGGGTAGGTCATCGACAGTTTCAGCTGCTTGTCCGGCCCGATGATGAACACAGACCGCACAGTCGCGCTGTCTGCCGGTGTGCGCCCGTCGGGCATATAGGCTTCGGCGGGCAGCATATCAAAGGCCTTCGACACTTCGAGCCCTTCATCGGCAATGATCGGAAACCCTGCGGTCGCGCCTGAGACTTTCTCGATGTCACCTTTCCACTTCTTGTGCTCTTCCACACCGTCCACGGAAACGCCCATCACCTTGGTGCCACGTTTTTCCCATTCATCCGCCAGCTGCGCCACTGCGCCGAATTCTGTGGTGCAGACGGGGGTAAAATCCTTCGGGTGAGAGAAAAGGATCGCCCAGCCGTCGCCAATCCAGTCATGGAACTGGAAGGTCCCCTGATCCGTTTCAGCGGTGAAATTCGGCACAACATCGTTAATACGCAAACCCATGATCTACTCCTGTGTTTTGGTTCGTTTGACTACAGTTAGGGATGCCGCAAGGGAAAGTTCAAGGCTGAAACGTGGAATGTGATGCCGCAGCCTGCGGCGTTGCTGTCTTTTGCCGACAGATGCACTAGGTTCCGATTTAACTTGCGTCGCAGCGTCAGCCTGTGTTCCTTCGCAACAAATTTTCACCCGTTTAGGATGGTCCGTTTTATGAAATACCTTTTGGCAACCGCTTTGATCTCGTCACTCGCCACCCCTATTTTTGCACAAACGTGCGGGGGATCATTCAGCAGCTTCCTCTCCGGCGTCAAACAAGAGGCTGTGGCAAAGGGCCATAGTCCAGCCTCGGTAGACAGTTTTCTGGCCAAGGCGCGGATGGACCCAAAGGTCATCTCAGCGGATCGCGCGCAAGGTGTGTTCAAGCTGGATTTCACCGATTTCGCCAAGCGGGTCATTAGCGCGAACCGTATGGCCAAGGGGAAATCGAACCGCCAGAAATACGCTTCCGTGTTTAACCGCATCCAAAGCACCTTTGGCGTTGATCCTGCTGTTATGCTGGCCTTCTGGGCGCTGGAAACAGACTACGGCGCGGTTCAGGGCGACTTTAACACGCTGAACGCGCTTCTGACGCTGAGCCATGATTGCCGCCGCCCCGAATTGTTCCGACCCCAGATCTTCGCGGCCCTGACCCTGTTTGAAAGAGGCGATTTCTCTCCGGCGAAAACGACGGGTGCTTGGGCCGGAGAAATCGGTATGGTGCAGATGTTACCTAAGGATATCATCGAACGGGGCGTGGACGGAGACGGCGATGGCCATGTCTCGCTAAAAACTTCGGCTGCGGATGCGCTGATGTCCGGTGCCAACGTGATTTCCCATCACGGCTGGCGGCCGAACGAACCGTGGATGGTCGAAGTGACTGTTCCGCAATCCCTCGACTGGGAAAATACAGGTCTTCACACCAGCCGCAGCGTGGCGGACTGGGCCGCCGCTGGCGTAAAAGCGCGCGGTGTGAAAATGCCGGATGGGGGGCTGCAAGCCTCTTTGCTGCTGCCACAGGGGCGCAAGGGTCCAGCTTTCCTCGCATTGCCTAACTTCAAGGTTTATCTCGAATGGAACCAGTCGCTGGTCTATGTGACTACCGCCGCCTATTTCGCCACCCGCCTTGCAGGTGCGCCCCGCTTTAACGAAGGCAACCCCGAGCCGGGCCTGTCCGACGGCCAGATGAAATCCCTGCAGAAAAAGCTGAAATCCCGAGGCTATGACGTGGGAAAAGTGGACGGTATTCTCGGCGCGAAAACCCGCGATGCGGTCCGTCAGGAACAAATCCGCCTCGGCCTGCCAGCAGATGCCTGGCCGACCCGCACCCTGCTATCAAAGCTTTAGACCGGCGCGTTGAAATACGACAGCTGGTTGGAACACGGCGCGCCGTGGGGATCGAAAAACCCTGTGTATTCTATAGGGTCTCCGGTTTCTGCGGCGGCAATCACAGTGGTCGACATTGCAAAACGGTGGACCATAAATGCCTCGATCCAGTCTTCGCTGTCGAACCCTTCGGGCAGACCATAGGCCCCATCCATAAAGTACAGCGTGTTTGCGGTCTCAAGCTGGGTTTCGCGGCGCAAGAATGACTCTGCATCGGCAAGGAACGGCTCGATGACATCATGGGGCAATTCGCGCCCGTAAGCCCGCAGTAAGGCAGCGCGTCCGATTTCAGTGAACCCTTTCGGGCGAAAGCTGAAAGCCGCAAGCCCCGCAGCGGCGACGACCGCCCCGCCAGAAAGCAGCACCGCTCTGCGAGATATGCCCATCACACCGCCCTCCCCGCACGCAATGACAAAGCCGACAGCGTCAGCGTCGGGTTCGCTGCCGGTCCGGTCGGGAAAGCCCCCGCCCCGAGCGCCAGAAGATTGCGCACTTCGTGGCACTTCAGTTCCGTATCAATTACCGAGCGTGCCGGATCAACGCCCATCCTATGTGTGCCTTGAATGTGATCTTCAGAGATTAGACGCGCGCTTACACTCTGTCCTTCGATATCAAACGGCAAAACCTCCGGCAGCTTGGCGACCGCCGCATCCAACGCTTTGAACGCATAGTCCGTATGACCGCCCCATTCGGTTATCACCTGATCGTCCCGCAGGACCACACGGTTGTCGGCCACGGGCAAATCCTCGGCAATCAGTTTCAGGCGCAACCGTTCCATCCAACGCCCTGCCTCCGATCGGATCGCAGCTGGCGCATTGTGGTTTTCCATCAGCACCGCACCATATTCCGCCCGATGCGCCCCGTCATACAGATCGTAGCCGTGGCCGGTGATCGAAGTCCCACCATAGTAGTTTTTCTGCCCCGCCCCAAGATCGAGCAACACCGTCACCGCCACCTGTTCGTGCAAATACCGGCCCAGCACCTTGGATTGCAGACCGGATCGCAGCAGAATACCCGCGTTCCAGATCGCATTGGTGCCGAGCGCGATAAGATCGCCTATTAGCAAATGTTCAGCGCCCGTTGCATCGCGCACCAGCACCCCTTGGGCGACAGCCCCCGCCACATCCACCGCGCGCACTTCGGCGCCCAGCAGCAGCGAAACCCCGTCACGAGCGAACAGATCGACGCTGTTTGGCACCGAGAATTTCGCATCCACCGGACAAAGGTCGCAAATCCCGTTCACACAACACTGCGCCCGCCGCCCGCCGTTGGAACGTGCTGTGGGTTGTGCGAACCAGTTCGTTGAGTGGGCCTGCAATGCCACATCCGTGCGGCTCGGCGCGTGGGGCGGAAAGGGGAACGGGGTGCTGCGGGGCAGGATATGATCGGACCCGCCACCGGCGATCTCCATGACCTGCTCCACTTCGCCGTACAGCGGCTCCAGATCATCATAGAACAGCGGCCAGTCCACTCCGACCCCGTAAAGGCTGTTAAGCTTGAAGTCATTGGGATGAAACCGCGGCGTGCAGGCCCACCAGCAGTTGGAATTGCCGCCAAACAACGTATGCGCCTTCCAGCGCTTGCGATAGCCTGAACGGTTGTCGACCGCGATGTCTTCATCCACGCGGATATTGTTTTTCAACTGGTCGGCATGGAGTTGAATGCCGCCCTTTTCCACCACCAGAACCCGAAGGTTCTCGGGCAGGCCACGCAAAAAGAACATCGCGGCAAAGCTGGAACCTGCGATGATCACATCCCAGGTCTGCGTCTTAGCCTGTGAAACTGTTAGCGTGGTAAAGATGGCCTGTTCCTGTCGTGTTGGCTGGCCAATTTAGAATCGATCTCTTCACATCCTGCAAGAGCCTTCGGGCCGCCAAACCCCGTTCACCCCACCAGAAGCTCGGCCTGTTGCAAATCGACACTCACCAGCTGACTGACACCAAGTTCTGCCATAGTGACGCCGAACAGGCGGTCCATCCGGCTCATGGTGACGGCGTGGTGGGTGATGATCAGAAACCGCGTGTCGGTGCGGCGGGTCATCTCGTCCAGCAGATCGCAGAACCGCGTGACATTGGCATCATCCAGCGGCGCGTCCACCTCGTCCAGCACACAGATCGGTGACGGATTGGCAAGGAACACCGCAAAGATCAGCGACAGCGCAGTCAGCGTTTGCTCCCCGCCAGATAACAGACTTAGCGTGCTCAGCTTTTTACCCGGCGGCTGGCACATAATTTCCAGACCGGCCTCCAGCGGATCGTCGCTTTCCACCAGAACCAGATTGGCATCGCCGCCCCCGAACAGGTGCTTGAACAGCAGCGCGAAATTGCTGTTCACTTCGTCAAAGGCGGCCAGAAGCCGTTCACGGCCTTCCTTATTCAGGCTGGCAATGCCGGTGCGCAGGGTCTTGATCGCCTCTTCCAGATCGGCCTTTTCCGTGACCAGCGTATCCCGCTCTTCGGTCACTTCCTTTGCGTCTTCTTCGGCACGCAGGTTCACCGCGCCAAGGGAATCCCGCTGGCGGCGCAGGCGCGCCACATCGTTTTCGATCATCTGCACCTGCGGCATGTCTTCTGGATCAGCCTGAAGCTGTTCCAACAACTTCTCGGGTGAGATTTCCAGCTCTTCGCGAATGCGATCGGCTGCGGTTTCCACCTGCACACGGGCGGAATCTGCGACAGCATCGGCACGGGCCCGGGCCTCGCGCGCTTCGGAAGCGGCACGTTCGGCATCCCGCTCGCCCTGTTCGGCCTGACGCAGATTGGTTTCTGCCACCGACAGCGCATCTGCGGCGGCTTTAACACGGCCCTGCGCCTTTTCAATCTCGCGGCCCAACTCCTCGCGTTTGGCGCGAATTTCGTCCGGTGCGGCAGTGGCCTCTGCTAACTCCTGCTCCGAAGCTTCCTTCCGGCTGGCCAGCTCTGCAATGCGGGCCTCTGCGGTTTCCAGACGATGCCGCCATCCGCTGATTTCCTGCGTGATTTCCTGACGGCGTTTGATGCGGGCCTCGGTGTCGCGGCGTTGTTCGTCGTGAATGCTGCGTTTCGTCAGCATAGTCATCCGCGCAGCCTCTACCGCTACTTTCAGCGCCTCTACGGTTTCCCGTGCCGCCTCCAGATCGCCTAAATCGCGCACGGCAGTTTCAGCCTCTTTCACCGCCGAGGTCGCAGCCAGAGCCTCTTCTTGCAAACGGGCGAGCGTCTGGGTCAGGGTTTCCACCCGACCCGACAACATATCGCGATCCGCCTCGGCGCGGCTCATGGCGCGGGTGGCATTGTTAGCGGTTTCATCGGCCACTTTACGGGCACGACGGGCTTCCTGATCGGCAGCAATAGTGTCCTGTAGGGCGGCGTGGGCGGTATCAAACGCCTCCCGTGCCGTAGCGGCCGTCTGCGCTGCGGATTGGTGGGCCTCGCGTAATTCTTCCAGACGGTTCACCTGCTGCAAGCGCAAGGCCGCAGCCGTGGGCGCATCGTCAGCACCGGCACGATACCCGTCCCAGCGCCACAGATCGCCCTCGATACTCACCAACCGCTGACCCGGCTTCAACGCACCTTGCAAAACACCGCCCTGTTCCCGTTTCACAACGCCGGTCTGGCACAGGCGGCGGGTCAGAACTTCGGGCGCTGAAACAAACCCCGAGAGCGGCTGCGCCCCTTCTGGCAAAGCGGCGGCATCGGTGTAATCCGGCAATTGCGCCCAACCTGAAACACCCGCAGGCCCGACAACCGGCGCCTTAAGATCATCCGCCAGCGATGCCCCAAGCGCTGCTTCATAGCCCTTGCGCGCCCGCACCTCGTCCAGCAGTTGCGCCCCGCCGGATTGGTCCCGCGCGATCACCCGTTCTAACGCGCCGACCTCCGCATTCAGCGCATTGGATTCGCCTTCGGCTTCGGACAGGGCAGCACGCGCATCGCTGTCGCGGGCCTGTTCGTCGGCGCGACGGTTTTCGATCTCGCCCAACCGAGACTCGGCCCGCAAGGCCGCTTCCTGTGCAACGCTATGGGTCTGGCTGGCCTCTGCAAGACGGGCCTCCGCCTCTGTCAGACCGTCCTTGGCCTTCGTCACCGCGTCTGCCGCAGTCTCCGCCTGTTCTTCGCGCTTTTTCTGGGCGCTGCGAACCTCCTGCAACAGGCGATGGGCGGATTGGTGACGGGCAGCAAGACGGGCAACATCTTCGGTGTGCCGGTCCAGATCTGCCTCTTTCTCTTGCATCACCGCCGCAGCCGTCTTCGCCTCGGCCGCAGCCGTTTCGATCCGTTCATCCTGCCCTTCAGAGGCCTTTATCAGCGCATCCTGCTCCCAGTCGAGCCGCTTGATCGTTTCTTCCGCATCACGGTTCAGACCGGTTTCGCGGTCTATATCCTTACCAAGCTGTTCGATCCGGTTTTGCAGCGTCTCAATCGTTGCACGCGCACGGTTTTCCTGATCGCCAAGCGCATCCCGTTCCGCCGAAAGCCGCTGCAAAATCGCGCCTGCAATGGTTTCTTCTTCGCGCAAGGGCGGCACTTTGCCTTCAAGGTCTTTGCGCAATTGCGCGGCCTTTTCAGCACCACTCTGCCCAGAAGCAGCAAGCTGTGTCGCCTGCTTCAACTGCTCTATCGCCTTAGCGAGCGACAGGTCCGCTTCGCGCCAGCGGCGATACAGCAGTAATCCTTCGGACTGGCGCAGTTCTTCCAGAATGGCGCGGTACCGTGCCGCCTGCCGTGCCTGACGCGCCAGCGCCCCAAGCTGACTGTCGAGCTGTTCGATCACATCATCAAGCCGCGCCAGATTGCTTTCCGCCCCGTTCAGCTTCAGCTCTGCCTCGTGGCGGCGCTGGTACAGACCGGAAATTCCAGCGGCCTCTTCCAACACACGGCGGCGGCTTTTGGGCTTGGCGTTAATCAGTTCGGAAATCTGCCCCTGCCGCACCAATGCAGGACTGTGCGCACCGGTAGACGCATCGGCAAACAGCATCTGCACATCCCGCGCACGGGCCTCTTTGCCGTTGGTCTTATAGGCCGACCCCGCATCCCGCGTGATGCGACGCACCACTTCCAGCGTGTCTGCATCGTTAAAACCTGCCGGCGCCAGACGCTCTGAATTATCAAGTGTCAGCATCACTTCGGCGAAATTGCGCGCCGGACGGGACGCCGCTCCTGCGAAGATCACGTCTTCCATGCCGCCGCCCCGCATGGCAGTCGGGCGGTTCTCCCCCATCACCCAGCGCAGGGCTTCCAAAAGGTTGGATTTGCCACAGCCGTTTGGCCCCACAACCCCCGTCAAACCGTCCGAGATAATAAGCTCGGTCGGGTCCACGAAGCTTTTAAAGCCTGTCAGACGAATTTTGGAGAACTGCAACGGGCCAACCTTGTTGATTCTTTATGAAGGGCCAAAATCTGGAACGGTGGCTTTCGAGTCAACCGCAAACCCCTGCATTTGGCCATGCGGCGAGAGTTATCCACAATATATCGGCAAAGGCGGTCCGTCCCCGCCCAATTGCCGCTGCTTTCTTGCATCCTGTCGCAAAGCAGCTTGACCCGAGCCCCCTTATGAGGGCAGAAAGAAAAGGCAAGGTTCCCCACGAAGGCGCGAAGCGTCGGGGATTAATTGGGAATGTGGACAGGGCGGACCGAACTCCGGGGCCCGATGCCACAACCGCCCCCGCGACTGTGTGCGGAGAGCGATGTGCAGAGATGTCACTGGATTTATCCGGGAAGGCAGCACAATCGCTACGACCCGCAAGTCAGGAGACCAGCCAGGCACCGGACCTTAACCCATGCTGTCGGGAGTGGCGGCACAAGGAGACCAATAAAATGAAGACCGAAGCACAAGTCGCTGTAAAATCCCAAGCCCTCGTTGGCAGCAATGTTCTGGCGATTGCCTTTGCCGCATTCGTCGGCGTTGGACTGATTGCTATCGCAGGCCACGTTCAGGCAACCACACTGCATGACGCCGCCCACGATGTGCGCCACGCTACAGGCTTTCCCTGCCACTAAGCGTGCAACGGCGCCGTTTCTGCGGCGCAACGCACAACATCATTCCGACAGGATAGCCAGCACGCATTTGCGTACTGGCTTTTGACGCATGGCGTGCGGTGCCGGTTGGTCCCGCGCAAAATCGGTGCCTGCGGACGTTGGTAACAGCCGCGTGCGGTTCGCCCGACAGTTCGGGTGGTCCTGCGGCCCCCATGGATTTTACTATGCTAACCCGTATCATCACCACGGCAATTTTCGCCGGTTTTATAACCGCTTTTGCAGCTGCCTTGTTGCAATTCCTGCTGGTGCAACCCCTTCTGTTGCAATCCGAACTTTATGAAAGCGGCGCGCTCGTACATTTCGGAGCTTCTGGCACGGGCACAACAGCCCACCCCGATCTGCCCGGCTTTGATCCCCTGCGCGACGGTATGAGCGTGCTGTTCACCGCCATTATCTACACAGGCTACGCCTTCTTGCTGGTCGCCGGTGTAGCGCTCGCCACTGAGCAAGGACATGAAGTCACGCCGCGCACCGGTATCCTTTGGGGTATTGCCGGTTTCGTTGCCGTCCAGCTGGCGCCCGCTATGGGCCTGCCACCGGAATTACCCGGCGCGGCGGCAGCTGATGTGGCCGCCCGTCAGGTCTGGTGGTTTGGCACGGTGGGCGTAACTGCGCTTGGCCTCTGGCTCATCGCGTTTGGCAAATCCCCTGTGGTCTGGGCCATCGCCCTGCTTTGCCTTGCGGTGCCCCATATCATCGGCGCGCCCCATCCTGACACCTTCACAGGCCCTGTCCCGCCCGAAATCGCCGCCCATTTTGCAGCCCGCGCGTTGGCGGTAGGCTTGGCAAGCTGGGCAATCCTTGGCATGCTCTCAGGCTATTTCTGGAACAAGGAAGCCTAAACCATGCGCAATCCGATCGCCTTCCTGATCATCGGCCTGTTTTTTGGAACAGGCATCGGTTTCATGTGGGCCGCGTCGCAGGGAATTACGCTCGACGGTCATGATCACGTTACCGGTCACACAGGCGAAATGGCAGAACACGATCACAGCCAGATGGACGCGATCAGCGTTGCCAATGACGGCAACGCCCCTGCCATCAGCGCCACGCTGCACCCCGATAGCATGTCTGGTTACAACCTAGAGGTCCGAACACGAAACTTTACCTTCACACCACAAACCGTAAACGCCGCCGATACGCCAAACACCGGCCACGCCCATATCTACGTGGACGGCGTAAAACTGACGCGGCTTTACGGCAACTGGTTCCATCTTTCCGGCCTGACACCGGGTGATCACGTTATCGCGGTGGAACTAAACGCCAATTCCCACAGCCCGATCCATGTAGACGGTCAGCCGGTGCGCACCGAACTGACAGTGCGCGTGCCTTGATGATATTTAAGCACGCGATACATGCGAACGGCTACGCCGGTATTCGCCCGATCAAACAAAAGCGCAAGCGGCCTGCCGGTCGGGCGTCTTCGATCCAGCCGTCCGGTGTGGCTGCATACAACCGCGCAAAGGCCGCGATGTCGCCCCGATCCGCCACGGGATCAACACCCGCAAACAGATACGCCGCCTTGCCTTCTGCGCGAAACGACAGGCTGTTCGGCTTGGAACAGGCGGACAGACACTCGTGCGTTTCGACTGAAAAATCCTGCAAGTCAGGATCCGCCCCGAAACTTTCCCGCAACGCTGTCGCAAGATCAGCCCCCCTGAAGGTGTCCTCTCCTTTGGCTCGACAAGTAGAGCAAACGATCAGCCTATGGCGCACAGCACTCTCCCGCGTTAGACAAGTACCCGACGTCGCATAGCGCAAACCCTATAAACCAACAACAACGGATCATTCCATGCCCGCTAAAATCCCCGCCACAGTCGTCACAGGTTTTCTGGGCGCAGGCAAAACCACCCTCATCCGTCACATGTTGCAACACGCAAACGGCAAGCGGATCGCGCTGATCATCAACGAATTCGGAGACCTCGGCGTCGATGGTGACATCCTTAAAGGCTGCGGCGATGAAACCTGCACCGAGGACGATGTGATGGAACTGTCCAACGGCTGTATCTGCTGCACCGTGGCTGACGATTTCATCCCGACGATGGAAAAACTGCTGGAGCGTGAAAACGCACCCGACCATATTGTGATCGAAACCTCCGGTCTCGCCCTGCCCCAACCGCTGGTCCGTGCTTTCAACTGGCCGGAAATCCGTACGCGGGTGACGGTGGATGGCGTCGTGACCGTTGTAGATGGCAAAGCTGTCACCGAAGGCCGCTTTGCCCACAACGTGGCCGCAGTGGATGCGCAGCGAGCGATGGATGAAAACCTCGACCATGAAACACCGCTGTCCGAACTGTTCGAAGACCAGATCGCCTGCGCCGATATGATCGTGGTGAACAAATCCGATCTGCTATCGGGTGATGAATCCGCATCCCTCGTGACCAAACTGAAATCAGAAAGCCGCGATGGTGTGCAGGTGGTCAAAGCCTCTATGGGCGCGCTGCCGGTTGACGTGTTGCTCGGTCAGGGCATCGGCGCGGAAGACGATCTCGACGCCCGCCACGAAGTCCACCACCATCATCACCACCATGATGAAGATGACGATCACCACGACGACGATGATCACCACCACGGGCACGAACACAGCCACGGGCATGACGAATTTGAATCCTTCGTGGTCGAGCGGGCCGAAATCACCGATCCAACCGCCTTCGCTGAACAGGTCGCAGACGTGATCCGCGCGCACGACATCCTGCGCCTTAAAGGGTTCGCAGCAGTCTCGGGTAAGCCCATGCGCCTGACACTTCAGGCCGTTGGCCCCCGCGTGGACACCTATTTCGACCGCCCCTTCGCGGCAGAGGAATCCCGCACAACGCGCCTTGTGGTGATTGGTGAATCCGGTCTCGACCAATCCGCAATCACAACTGCGCTCAGCGCATGAGCCTGACCGTTCAAAAAGGCGATCCCCGCAGCCCTGAAGCAACCCGTTTGCTTCAGGCCAGCCACGCCTTGATGAACGAACTTTTCCCCGCAGACAGCTGTCACTATCTTGAGATCGAAGACCTCTGCACGCCAGAAATCACTTTTCTCGTGGTCAGGGACGATGCTGAAACCATCGGCTGCGGCGCGCTGGCAAACAAGGGCACCTACGGTGAGCTTAAATCCATGTTCACCGCACCAAAGGCCCGTGGCAAAGGTGCTGCCAACGCCTTGATCTCCAAGCTGATCGAGGTCGCACAGGACCAGAACCTGCCCCTGATCCGGCTTGAAACAGGCGACAAACTGACGGCTGCTCACAAGCTTTACCAGAAACACGGCTTCACCTTTCGCGGCCCCTTCGGTGATTACCCCGAACACCCCGCAAGTCTCTTCATGGAACGGGCCCTCTGACGGCGCTTCAATGTTCCTAAAATACTCAACATCCGGCCCCCGCGCCAAACACAGGCCCCGCCCCTTATGCACCTACTGAACGCCCAGCCCGGCACGATTGACGATAATGAACCCGTAGATCTGGGCCAAACCCCTGCCGATGTGGTGTTTATCTCGGCCGCCGACACAGAACTGGCTGGCCTGTCGGAAGCGCGCGCTGAACTGGCGAACGCCCCAACCCTGCGGCTGGCCAATCTGACCCACCTGCAACACCCGATGTCTGTAGACCTGCATATCGAAAACTGTGCAACAAAGTCCAAACTGGTCATCGCCCGCTGCCTTGGCGGAACCGGTTATTGGAAATACGGGCTGGAACAATACGCCATTCACCTTGGTCAGCAGGGGATTCCTTTTGCCGCCCTCCCCGGGGACGACAAACCGGACGAGGATCTCTGGCGGCTTTCAACTGTCCCGCGTGAGGATTGGGAAAACCTGTGGAATTACATGGTGGAAGGCGGTCCCGAAAATAACGCCAACTTCCTGTCCTACGCCGGTGCGATGGTAGAGGGCAGCGAAAAACCCGCTCCCGCCAAACCGCTGCTGCGGGCAGGTATTTACTGGCCGGGTGCTGGCATTGCCGACCTTGCCACCCTACAGGAAAGCTGGACGCCGGATGCGCCTGTTGTCCCGATGGTCTTTTACCGCGCATTGGTACAGGGCGCAGGACTGCACCCGATCAACCGCCTGACCAAAGCCCTGCTGCGGGCCGGACTGAACCCTCTGCCAGTCTTTGTGGCTTCACTGAAAGACCCGATCTCAACCGCCACGCTGGAATCCCTTTTCACCGCCGCACCGCCGTCGGTGATCCTGAACTGCACCTCCTTCGCCGTAGGCTCCCCCCATACAGAGGATGCGCCCACAACCAACCCGCTCGCAGCACCCTTTGCCAATGACGCGCCGGTGTTTCAGGTGGTCCTGTCCGGCGCATCCGAGGAAAGCTGGGCCTCTGGTTTACACGGCCTTACAGCCCGTGACATCGCCATGAATGTCGCCCTACCAGAGGTAGACGGACGCATCCTGTCCCGCGCGGTATCGTTCAAAGGCGAAGCCTATTTTGACGAGTCCACCGAATGCCCCATCGCCACCTACCGCGCGGTCGGGGACCGGATCGATTTCGTCGCGGAACTTGCGAAAAACTGGGCCAGCCTGCGCAAGACCCCGACAAAGGAGCGCCGCGCGGCGCTGATCCTCGCCAATTACCCAAACAAAGACGGACGGCTCGCCAATGGTGTCGGGCTCGACACCCCCGCGGCGACAGTCAACACGCTGAAATCGCTGGAGACCGCAGGCTATACCATCCACAACATACCCGCAGACAGCGATGCCCTGATGACGCAAATCATGGCAGGCCCGACAAACTGGCTGACCGACCGCGCTGAACGCACCGGCGGCGTGGAGATGTCCATGGCCGACTACCAGATCGCCTATGCACAACTCCCCTACGAGGTGCGTGCGCAAATCGAAGACCGCTGGGGCAAACCCGAAGCCGATCCGTTCTACACCGCCGGAGAGCTCGACTGCGGCCACTTCGCCCTTTCCATATTCCACTTCGGAAACGCTGTTGTCGGCGTCCAACCGGCACGGGGCTATAACATCGACCCGACGGACACCTATCACTCCCCCGATCTGGTGCCGCCACACAACTACCTCGCCTTCTACTTTTACCTGCGCAACCAGTTCCGCGCCGATGCGATTGTCCATATGGGCAAACACGGCAATCTGGAATGGTTGCCCGGCAAGGCGCTGGCGCTGTCACAAACCTGCCTGCCCGAGGCGATCCTCGGCCCGATGCCCCATATCTACCCGTTTATCGTCAATGATCCGGGCGAGGGCACCCAAGCCAAACGCCGCGCACAAGCGGTTATCATCGACCATCTGACGCCGCCCCTGACCCGTGCTGAAACCTACGGCCCGCTGCGCGATCTTGAAGCCCTCGTTGACGAATACTACGAGGCCGCAGGTGTTGATCCCCGCCGCCTGACCCATCTGCGCAAGGAAATTCTGGCGCTGACCTCGGCCACTGGCATCGACACAGATGCCGGCATGACCTCGGGGGATGAGGAAAACGACCTCGCCAAACTTGACGAATATCTGTGCGAGCTGAAGGAATCCCAAATCCGCGACGGGTTGCACATCTTCGGGGCCTCCCCCACCGACCGCCTTGAAACCGACCTGATCGCCGCACTGGCCCGCGTGCCGCGTGGCGATGGAACCGGCGGGGATGCCTCCCTCCAACGGGCGATTGCGGATGACCTGAACCTCGGCTTTGACCCGCTCGACTGCGCTATGGCTGATCCGTGGACCGGCCCGCGCCCGCAACGCCTTAGCAATCTGGACGACAGCCCGTGGCGCACAACCGGCGACACGGTAGAGCGTATCGAATTGCTCGCCACCCTGCTGATTGATGGCGCCGCAGCCAGCAACCTGCCAACCACGGCCGAGGTCATCGCCTACATCCAATCCCACATCCGCCCCACTGTGCGCGCGTGTGGGCCTGCCGAAACAGACGGCCTTCTCACAGCACTGTCGGGCCGCTTCGTGCCGCCCGCCCCTTCAGGCGCACCCACACGGGGCCGCATGGATGTTCTGCCCACTGGCCGCAACTTCTTTTCAGTTGATTCCCGCGCCGTGCCCACTCCCACCGCTTGGAAGTTGGGGTGGAAATCCGCCAACCTGCTGATCGAACGCCACCTGCAAGACTTTGGTGACTGGCCCCGCACATTGCTGATCACCGCGTGGGGCACCGCCAATATGCGCACGGGCGGCGACGACATCGCGCAAGCCCTCGCGCTTATGGGAGTAAAACCCCAATGGGACAGCGCAAACCGCCGCGTGACCGGCTTTGAAATCCTGCCGCTTTCTGTGCTGGCCCGTCCCCGCGTGGACGTCACCCTGCGCGTCTCCGGCTTCTTCCGCGACGCCTTCCCACAGCAAATGGCACTGGTGGATTCCGCCGCCCGCGCGGTGATGGAACTGGACGAACCCGCAGATCAAAACCCTGCCGCCGCACGCCTTAAGGCTGAAGGCACAGAGGAAGCCGCCTTCCGTGTGTTCGGCTCCAAACCGGGCGCATATGGCGCGGGCCTGCAAGCCATGATCGACGAGCGGCTGTGGGCCGATAAGGCCGATCTGGGTGAAGCCTACCTCGAATGGGGCGGCTATGCGTATGGCGCAAAAACCGAAGGCACCCGCGCGAAGGAAGCGTTGAAAACCCGGCTGTCCCAAACCGAAGCCATCGTGCAAAATCAGGACAACCGCGAACACGACCTGCTCGATTCAGACGATTACTACCAGTTTGAGGGCGGCGCAGCAGCGGCGATATCCACCCTGCAAGGGCAGGACCGACCGATCTATCACAATGACCATTCGCGCCCCGAACGTCCTGTGATCCGCACGCTGGACGAAGAAATCTCCCGTGTTGTGCGCTCCCGCGTGGTGAACCCGAAATGGATCGACGGTGTAAAACGCCACGGCTACAAAGGCGCGTTCGAAATCGCCGCAACGGTGGATTACATGTTCGCGTTTTCTGCCACCACAGGCGCGGTAAAGTCCCATCACTTCGATCTGGTCCACGCCGCCTTTATCGAGGACGAGGACACCCGCGATTTCTTAAACGACCATAACGCCCCTGCCTTGCGGGAAATCAGCGAACGACTGTTAGAAGCAATCGAGCGCGGCCTCTGGACGCCGAAATCCAATTCTGCAAAAGCCACGCTCGAAGAGTTGCGCTAGGGGATCACACCCCATCAGGCATAGCTGACCACTTCGAATTCGATCCCGTCGTGGTCTCGGAAATAGAACCGCTCGCCGGGCTCGTAATCGTGATGCTCGCCCGGCGTATAACCAGCGGCGCGGACCTTTTGCTCGACCGCGTGCAAATCATCCACCACAACCGCTAGATGGTTCAGACCGTTCACAGTTTTGTAGCTGTCACCGGCAGCACCCTGCTCCGTACCGCTGTGGTAAAGCGCCAGATAGCTTTCCTCTCCCCCCACATGGATCGAGCGTCCGGTGTCAATCGCCTCGCCCGCCCAACGCACCTTCCATCCGAAGATATCCTCCAGCATTTTCGCGCTCCGCTCCGGATCGCTCACAGTGATGTTTGCATGTTCCAGTCTGACCTCGGCCATAACAGTCTCCTTCTTGATAAAGATAGTTGATGAACCTAGGCTACGAGCTCAACCTAACTTGAGGTCAAGGATTTATTTAGAATGCCTGCGAGAGTAGAAAAAACTATATCAATCGGGACGTTATCAGACCGCACCGGCGTGGCCGTGTCAGCGCTGCGCTACTATGAAACGCAAAACCTGTTGTTTCCCGAACGTAATTCAGGCGGGCAAAGGCGATTCCTGCGGGCTGATATCCGCCGCGTATCTTTCATCCTGATCGCCCAGACATTCGGCTTTTCCATCGCACAGATTAAGGAACAGCTGGACCGGCTGCCCCAAGGGCGCACCCCGACCAAACGGGACTGGAGCCGGATCAGCACCCATTTCAAAAGCCACCTCGATGAAAAAATCGCCGCATTGGAAAGCATGCGGGACAAATTGGACGGCTGCATCGGCTGCGGGTGCCTGTCGCTGCAGTCCTGCGCCCTGTACAATCCCGCTGACAAGGCCGCCACGAAGGGCACAGGTCCGCGCTACCTAATGGGCGACCGCTCCCAAGACATCTGAACCTCGGGCTTCAATGTTCCAAAAATACTCAACCCTTAGGCCGGTTTCAGATCATAGGTTTTCTGCTTAAGAAACTTCATCAAACCAGGCCCGTCTTTCTCAAAAGACTTCAAATCCTCGGGGGAGATCAGCTCCCCCACGACTACACCCTGATCCTTGTGCATGGCGTGCTTGATCTCATGCAACAAAAGCGACTGGCGCAGTGTGACCGACAGTTTGTTAGCGATCTGATAGGCGCGGCTGTTTGCACCGGGGAAGAACACCGGCAGCACCTGCGCACCGGACTGACGGATCATTTTTGCGGTGAAGGGCATCCATTCGGGATCAACCACAGGTCCGAACCAAGTGTCACTGGTGGCCACCGTACCTGCCGGAAACAACGCGATGCAACCGCCCTCTTTAAGGTGGTTGATCGCTTCCTTGCGCATCCGGATATTGGTCTGGATCGCGCCCGGTTCATGGGGGAAAGCCACCGGCAGCAAGTATTTATCAATCCGTGGCACATGGCGCAGAAAAGCACGGGCCAGAATCTTGTAATCGTCGCGTGCGTGGCTCAGCAAATGGGCCATAACGATCCCATCCACCAACCCGTGCGGGTGGTTGGACACCACGACCAACGGGCCATCTTTGGGGATGTAGTCAAGCTGCGCCTGCGGCGTGGTCAGTTTGATGTCCAGCCGGTCAAGTACCGATTTCCAGAAATCGGGATCACGGTTCTCGTCCCGCTCCCACTGGCGGACCAGCCACAACAGTTTCAGACGGCCCGTCAGGTTCTCGATGATTTGTATCAGGACCCGCTTGAGCGGCGAATCAAAAGACCCTGCATAAGTAAGTTCCGAGGCCTTATACGGTTCGGTCCCGCCGGTGGCCTCCAGGATCACACTTTGCTTTTCAGTCATTACTTTCCTTCGCCGAAAAAGTCACCTACGAGCTCCCGCAGGGCTTCCGCCAGCTCTTGAGATTGGTTTCCGCTGGTCTCTACAGCAATCTGACTGCCTTTGGAAGCCGCGAGCATCATCAATCCCATAATGCTGTCACCGCCCACTTCCATGCCATCCTTAGCGACTGTCGCCTGCGCATCAAAAGACTCTACTGTTTCTACAAATTTCGCAGAAGCCCGCGCGTGCAGGCCTTTTTCGTTAATAATATCGAGGTCCAACCGCACGGGGCACCTTTTCTTTAGGGAATTTGAAGACCATTGCTGGCATTAATGTACTTTTTTCCGGCCGTAATAGCCTGCTCCACCGCAACATCCAAAGGAAGCCTGCGGGATTTGGCAAGTTTTACCAGCATGGGCAGGTTGGCACCATACATGATCCTGCGCCCTGATCCGGAACAGGCTTTCATGGCGAGGTTGCTGGGCGAAGATCCAAACATATCCACTACCACAACCACGCCGTCACCTTCATCCACCCGGTCCGCCGCTGCACAGATTTCATTCTGCTTGGCGTCCCGATCCACCTCTGCGGCAGTTGGAATGGCTTCGACATTTTCCAGCTTACCCAACACATGCTCGGCAGCGGCCAGGTATTCCTTGGCCAGCCCCCCATGCGCAACAATCACGATCCCGATCAACCCGGACCACTCCTTCACAAACCTTCAGGCGTTCCTGCGCCGTTCCATTTCCCGGTGCCGCTTAGACACCTGCCAACCGTCGGCCGCAAGGGCTTTGGCTAATTCTTCTGTCAGGGCAACAGACCTGTGTTGTCCGCCGGTGCACCCCAGCCCGATACTGAAATGCGCTTTCCCTTCTTCACGATAGGCAGGCAACAGCAGTGAGGTCAAATCTTTCAGTTTCAAAAAGAATGGCTCATAGCGGGAATCTTCCCGAACATAGGCCAGCACCTCGGCATCTTTACCAGATTTACCGCGCAGGGATTCATCCCAATAAGGGTTCCGCAGGAAACGGCAGTCCATGACCATATCCACCCCCCGGGGCACCCCCCTTTTGTAGGAAAATGACTGAACCGAAACGGCCAGCCCTGTTGAATTCTCTGAACCGAACAGCTCTGTGATATCCGCCTTGAGGTCATGGGGCGTCAATGTGGTGGTATCGATTAGAATATCCGCGCGATCCCGCAGCGGGGCCAGCAATTCTGCTTCCAACTCGATCCCACGCGCCGGTGTTTGGGCCAGCGCCATAGGATGGCGGCGTCGTGTTTCAGAGTAACGCCGCAACAACCGGTCCGCCTGACAGTCCAGATACAGCAGCGAAGGTTCATATTCGCCGCTTTGCGCAAAGGCTTCTTGTATCTCAAAGACACCACTGACCGAAAAGTCCCGCGTCCGCACATCAATCCCCAGTGCCATCGGACGCCCGACAGAGGGTCCCGTGATCAGCCTGTGTAACAGCACAAGCGGGATGTTGTGGATTGTTTCATAGCCAAGATCTTCGAAGGCATTGATTGCAGTGGTCCGCCCCGCACCGGAAGGTCCGGTGACAAGAACAACCGTGGTGTTCACGTCCTTGATCGGTCTTTCAATCATAGCGGCCAATGCGCGGCGGACCGTCTACGCCTGTCGCGCGCCGGCTGGTCCATCACGTCCCAAGAGTAGCAGAATAGACGACAGATTTGGAAGATTGCGCCCCTTTAGCAAGTCAATTCTGCTCCCTAATACGTGAACGCTCTGTGGGTGTGGCATTCGCGTCTCGGGTTCGATAGAAAGATCCACAACACAGCTGAGACGCGCTTCGGAAAGTGCAGGTTGGTGTATCAGCCCCACGCCACGGGCCTCAATCAATCCGTGAAGATTTTCAGGTGCACGCATCCAGATCTTCCCGTCCAAGCGTTCCAGCAGCACCTGATCGTCAGCCACAAGCACCGCACCGAGCGCAATCATTTTCAAAGCAAGACCGGATTTCCCTGCTCCGGACGGCCCGAGAATCAAAAAGCCCCGCCCGTTGACTGCAACCGCAGTGCCGTGGACAGGGCTTTTTTCAATCGTGTCGATCATCGTCGCCGGTCAGACTGGCAGACCAACCACAAACCGGGCACCCAACGGGGCATCGCCTTCTCCAGCGTCTTGCGGATGGATATTTTCGGCCCAGATCACCCCTTTATGGGCTTCTACGATTTGCTTTGAAATCGACAGACCGAGACCGGAGTTATTGCCATAGTCGCTTTCTGGGCGTTCGGAATAAAAGCGCGTGAACACTTTGGTCAGCGCTTCTTCGGGGATGCCCGGGCCAGTGTCCTCAACAACCACCAACACGCGGTTGTCTTTCTCGCGCGCCCAGACCCGCACCGCATCGCCTTCACCACAGAACGACACCGCGTTGGATATCAGGTTAACGAACACCTGCGCCAGTCGCGCCTCCATACCGTCAAAGATGATCGGCTTGGCTGGTGCATCCCAGATCAGTTCTACGCCTTTGTCATTGGCTTCATGACTGTGGAAATCCGAAATCCGGCTCAGCATCAAGGTCAGGTCGAAGGGTTCTTCTTCTTCCTTCACCAGTTCCGCATCAAGGCGGGAAGCGTTGGAAATATCGCTGACCAGACGGTCCAGACGACGTACGTCATGTTCAATCACATCAAGCAACCGCTGACGGCCATCCCCTTCGGGGGCAATTCGCAGGGTTTCCACCGCAGACCGCAGAGAGGCCAGAGGGTTTTTGATCTCATGGGCCACATCGGCGGCGAACTCTTCGTTTGTGTCGATCCGGTCATAAAGCGCAGAGGTCATGTCCCGCATGGCACGGCTTAGCCGGCCAATTTCATCGGGGCGACCCGACAGGTCGGGGATTCGAACCCGCGCCGCATCGCCCTGACGGCCTTCGCGGGTTGTGCCCGCTTCGGCGGCCCGTGCCAGATCATGAATCGGGTTCGCAATGGTATTGGCCAGTACGACAGACAGAACCACAGAAACCACAACAGCCAGCAAAAACAGCCGCAAAACGGCTTGTTGCTCGGCGTGGATCAGACCATCCAGATACCCCGGCTGAGAGGTCAGCACCATCGCCGCCGCCACATTGCCATCCACCAGAATCGGACGCCCAACACCCAGCACAGTTTCATGGTCCTGCGTGGAAGCGCGGCGGATCAATTCCTGCCCGGATAACGCAGCACGGGACAGTTCATCTGCGAAGAACTGCTCGGACATGCGGGTGTTGCCCCCCCCCATGTTGCGCAGGCCCGGCAGCACATCCATCGCGCGCCCCAGCCAAGCCAGAATACCGCTTCCCGTTTCAAAAGGACTTGCAGCCCCTTCAAGCTGTGCCGCCAGCGCGCTATCGCCAAGGTAAACCCGTGCAATAAGACCTTCTGACACCGGCAGACCGCTGATCAAAGCACTGTTCGGCGTGCGTTCATCCAGCAATCTTGCCTCAATCACACTGGAGTACAGTTCTGATTCGATAAGCATACTGGTTTGTTTTTCAACAACAGCACCGCCCTTGAACTGGTTCAGATACAACATCCCCACTAGAAGGATGCACAAGGCAATCAGATTGAACGTAATAATGCGCCGCGCCAGCGCAGACGTGCGGATGCGCGTCAATTGTTCCAACCCGAAAGATCGCAGCAGGCCGGAGCCGCCGCGTAATCCGATAGCTTTAGCTATGCGTCCCAACGAAAATCCCCGGCCCCCGCGCGGTTTTTCCGTTATATGTTCGTCCGCTAGCAACGCCATTACTCGGTGTACCGGTACCCGATACCGTAAAGCGTCTCGATTGCCGAGAAGTCGTCATCCACACTGCGCATTTTTTTGCGCAAGCGTTTGATGTGGCTGTCGATGGTACGGTCGTCCACATAAACCTGATCGTCATAGGCTACATCCATCAGCTGGTCGCGGCTTTTGACAAAGCCCGGGCGGCTGGCAAGTGCCTGCAACAGAAGGAACTCTGTAACTGTAAGACTGACCGGTTTGCCCTTCCATGTCACGGCATGGCGCAGTGGATCCATGGTCAAATCGCCCCGTTCGATCAGATTTTCATTCGGTGTGTCTTCGGCTTTACCGGCATCTGAAAGCTTGGCTTCCTGACGGCGCAGAATCGCGCGAATCCGCTCTACCAGAAGACGCTGGGAGAAAGGTTTGCGCACGTAATCGTCAGCGCCCATGCGCAGACCAAGCACTTCGTCAATCTCGTCGTCTTTGGAAGTCAGAAAAATCACTGGCATGTCCGTTCTCTGCCGTAAGCGGCTGAGCAGATCCATACCGTCCATTCTGGGCATTTTTATGTCGAGCACAGCCATGTCCGGCAGCTCGTCCGTGAACGCATTCAGCGCCTGTAGCCCATCATTATAAGTAGAAACATCATATCCTTCTGCTTCCAGTGTCATAGAGACTGAAGTGAGGATATTCCGGTCGTCATCGACCAACGCAATTCGTGCCATTTTTGCCCTCGATACTTGCCTGCATTATTTTTATTATTACGCCCATTTAGGTTATGCTTGGTTAACGAGGCAAACGGTTTCTGGGCTAAATGGTCTATTTTTCGCCACAATTTTTCCTATTTTTGTCCTTTGAGTCACACTTTTTTAACGTTCGAAAAAAACTTTTTTACCAAGTTAACGTTAACTGCGCGCTATTGCACGCCTCCCGAGACTTCCATTCAAAGACGATGGTGCTATACAAACCGCGTTGCTGAAACGGCACAAAACAAAGGGTCTCCAACGGCCGCAATCGTTAAATTCAAGTGCAGGCCGCGCAAGCCGCGCCCGCTTTGAGGAGCATTAATATGGAAGCAGGTCGCGTAAATCCGACCCAGACGCTGGAAAAAACCGGTATTACCGGCGTCGCAACTGCACATTACAATTTGCGTGAATCTGCGCTGATCGAGATTGCGATCAAAAAAGGCGAAGGCGAGCTGGGCCAAGGCGGCACGATTCTGGTCTCCACCGGCAAATTCACCGGCCGCTCCCCCAAAGACAAATTCGTTGTCGACGAACCATCAGTCAAAGACACTATCTGGTGGGAAAACAATCCCCCAATGGCGGCAGATGCCTTTGACCAATTGCACGCCGATATGCTCGCCCATATGGGGGGCAAGGAATATTATATACAGGATCTGTTCGGTGGGGCCGACCCTGACTACCGTGTAAATGTTCGTATGGTTACCGAACTTGCCTGGCATTCGCTGTTCATCCGCACCATGCTACGGCGTCCCGAACCTGAAGAGCTCGACAGTTTTGTTCCTGAATACACCGTGATCAACTGCCCGACCTTTAAGGCCGACCCATCCAAACACGGGTGCCGGACTGATACGGTTATTGCGATCTCTATCGAGAAAAAGCTGATTCTGATCGGTGGGACAGAATATGCCGGTGAGAACAAAAAATCCGTGTTCTCTCTGCTAAACTACCTGTTGCCGGACCATGGCGTCATGCCGATGCACTGCTCTGCCAACCACGCCAAGGACGACACGGATGATGTTGCGGTCTTCTTTGGACTGTCTGGCACTGGCAAAACAACCCTGTCAGCTGATCCCAACCGCATCCTGATCGGTGATGACGAGCACGGCTGGTCGGACAACGGCACGTTCAACTTTGAAGGCGGATGCTACGCAAAGACGATCAACCTGTCCCAAGAAGCAGAGCCTGAAATCTATGCGACCACGCAAAAGTTCGGCACTGTGATCGAAAACATGGTTTACGATCCGTTCACCAAAGAACTGGATTTTGACGATGACAGCCTGACCGCGAACATGCGTTGCGCCTACCCGCTACACTATATCTCTAACGCTTCGGAAACCGGTCTTGGTGGGACGCCGCGCAATATCATCATGCTCACCTGTGATGCTTTTGGCGTGCTGCCCCCGATTGCCCGTCTGACACCGGCGCAGGCGATGTACCACTTCCTGTCGGGCTTTACTTCCAAAGTGGCCGGCACCGAACGGGGCGTGACAGAGCCTCAGCCGACGTTCTCCACCTGCTTTGGCGCGCCATTCATGCCCCGCCGCCCCGAGGCTTACGGCGCTTTGTTGCGCGACCGGATCGCAGACTCAGGCGCGACCTGCTGGCTGGTGAACACCGGTTGGACTGGGGGCGCCTATGGGACAGGTTCACGGATGCCGATCCACGCTACGCGGACCTTGCTGACCGCGGCACTGGACGGGTCGCTGAAGGATGCGGAATTCCGCAAGGATGAGAACTTCGGCTTTGACGTTCCAACTTCTTGTGAAGGCGTGGCAGATGTCCTGCTTGATCCGCGCCGCACCTGGGACAATCCTGAAAGCTATGACCGCAACGCCGCCAAGTTGGTGCAGATGTTCAGCGACAACTTCGCCCAGTATGAAGAATATGTAAGCGATGACGTGCTGGCGGAAAAAGTGAAGGCCGGTTAAACCTGCACTGACTGTTAAATGAATTGGCCGGGGGTTCTGCTCCGGCCATTTTTCTTTGTGGATGCCATGATAGACATTATTCTCCCGCTCGGCGCTTATCTTGGCGTGATAAATTTATTGACTGTCCTTCTGTTTCGCCATGACAAGCGGCAGGCTGAAAAGCGGGGTTGGCGGGTGCCGGAGAATACGCTGCTGGCCCTTGCGATCCTTGGCGGGTCACTTGGGGCGAAATGGGCGCAATATGCGTTGCGCCACAAGACGCGCAAGCAGCCGTTTGCCTTGGTCCTGAACCTGATCCTGATCACGCAAATTCTACTGGTCGTGGCGTTGGCGATCCCCACCACGCGGGAGATGCTGCTGTCGTAGCGCAGATCTAAGCGGACGATTGTCACAAGGCACCTGCACAGCGGTTTGCGCATAGTCCAGGCGTGAGCAGCGCAAGCCCTAACAAATCCTTAATCATGAAGCTTCATTTAAGACGCTTCATAATTGCAGGGTGATCGGCCGGGCAGGCACCAGCAAACACCCTTTGCTACTGCACTGAAAGAGTAGAAAACGCATCGCCACCAGCGGGGTTGCGCTTACGCCGTGAACTCTCCGCTTGCCCGCGTCACGCCCCCCGCCTAAAATCTTGTTATGAAACGTATCGCCCTTACCGCACTGCTCTCTCTCGCGCCAATGCAGGCTGTAACCCACCCCCATGTCTATGTGGATGCGGGCATCAACTTCTTGTTCGACGACACAGGGAAACTGGCCGCTTTGCGCGTGTTCTGGTCCTATGACGAGTTCTATTCCCTCCTCCAACTGGAAGAACTGGAGCTTGATCAGGACGGGGACGGAACCATCACCGTTGAAGAACAGGAAAAACTCGCCGGATTTGACACAAATTGGGTCGAAGGGTTTGAGGGCGATCTCTATGTCACCCACGAAGACGCGAAAGTCGCGCTCGGTCCGCCGATGGAAGCGGGTGCAACCCTTCAGGACGGTCGCCTACTGACGTGGCACATCCGCCCCCTGCTGGATCGCATAGAACCAACAACCGCCGAAACCATCGTTAAGGTCTACGACCCCACGTTCTACAGCGCCTATACGCTCGACCACGGGGTCGAAGTCATTGACAATCCCGACTGCTCGCTTGCTATTCAAGCCGCCGACCTGCCCAAAGCCTATGACGCGGTGGAAAGCCTGCTCTACGGCGAAAACTCCGCGCAATATGAAGGGGATGAAAGTTTTCCCGAGGTTGGTGAACTCTTTGCAGACACGGTATTTCTAGAATGCGCCTCCTCCTGATTTTCGCCATCGCGGCGGCGGCCGCCTTAATTCTACTTTGGATCGGAGGCGGATTTGACGCCACCGCTGTCTGGGCGGCGACTATGCAAAGGGATTTCCAAAACGCCATGGCGGGGTCGCTGCGGGCCTTGCGGGCTGGCAATCCGGGCGCAACGCTCGGCTTGATGGGGGTCTGCTTTGCCTATGGTTTTTTTCATGCGGTCGGACCAGGGCATGGCAAAGTCCTGATTGGCGGGTACGGACTTGGCGCGCGGGTGGCGATGACACGTCTTGCCATGATAGCGCTGGTTTCCAGTCTGGCCCAAGCGGTCACTGCTGTGGTGCTGGTCTATGCCAGCGTGTTCCTGCTGGGCTGGGGCAGCAAACAGCTTGTTGGCGCGGCAGAGGATTACTTTGCCCCTGCAAGCTATGGCGCGATCCTGCTAGTCGGGGCGTGGTTGATCCTGCGGGGTGCGCGAAAACTCTGGCGCGCTCGTGCTACGACAGAACACACTCATAGTCACGCGCATGACCACCAGCATGACCACCACCATCATCACGACCACACCCACCACAGCGATGTGTGCGAAGATTGCGGGCACCATCATGGCCCCACCGTCGAAGAAGCCGCAAATGTCTCTTCTTTGCGCGATCTTCTGGTGCTGGTCGGCGCGATTGCCATGCGCCCCTGCACCGGCGCAATTTTCTTGCTGATCCTGACGTGGCGTATGGGAATTGTAACCGCTGGCATCATGGGCACCTTTGCAATGGCTCTTGGCACGGCCAGCGTCACTATCGCCGTTGCACTGGCCGCCGTGGGCCTGCGCGAAAGCACACTGCAGGGCCTGACCTCCGCCCCGCTGCTGCGCGTGGCCGTGCCGGTGCTTGAACTCGCCGCTGGTTCTATTGTTGTTATCGTCGCCAGCCAGCTCTTGCGCGCGGCCCTGTAAACGGCCCCCGTGGGGACGCTCTCGCAACAATCTTACACATTTTGCCGCATTACAGCATTTTTATTGCGCCGCAGCATTGACCCGCTCCAACAGGCCACTTACTTCAGTTTGCAACACTTGAAGCCTTCACAAGGACGAATCCCATATGTTGCTGCCAAATCTGCTGAACACCTGCGCTGCTGCCATTCCTGCTGTTGAAAACGTAGTAGATCGCGCCCGCCAGAAACTCTCCGAGCAAGTCAACATCGACGGGCGTCTGAACGGCAAAGCGCTTGAGGAACACCAGTTCGCGACCCACGGGCTCGCATGGTTCGCGACCTATCTGGAATCCCTGCGCCAGATGCACAAATGGGCGACGCGGTTGGAACAAGACGGCAAGTTCAGCGAGTTGGAACAACTTCTGCTGCAAATCGGTTTTGGCGAATACCTTTGGCAGATTTGGGGCGGCATTCCGATGTCACAGGGCGAAGTGGTCCGCCTGCAAGATCTTGGCCTGTCACAACAGGATCAAATGGCCCTCGCGGTGGAAAGCGTTCAAACCCTCACACAGGAAGGCAACACGCAGGCCGCACGCGCCCGTCTGGTCGCCGTCATGCTGGAACGGGACGGTGCATCCACCGTCGGCGCAACCGGTCTTGATGAAGAGCTGGAAATGATCCGCGACCAGTTCCGCCGCTTTGCAGATGACAAGGTTCTGCCATACGCCCACGAATGGCACTTGAAGGACGAATTGATCCCGATGGAAATCATCGAGGAACTGGCCGAAATGGGCGTGTTCGGCCTGACCATCCCTGAAGAATACGGCGGGTTCGGTCTGTCCAAAGCCTCTATGGTGGTGGTTTCCGAAGAACTGTCGCGCGGCTATATCGGGGTTGGATCACTTGGCACCCGTTCCGAAATCGCGGCTGAACTGATTATCGGCGGCGGCACGGAAGAACAGAAACAGAAATGGCTGCCCCAGCTTGCCTCTGGCGAGACACTGCCAACGGCTGTTTTCACCGAGCCCAACACCGGTTCGGACCTCGGTTCCTTGCGCACCCGCGCGGTGAAGGACGGGGATGACTGGACGGTGACCGGCAACAAAACGTGGATCACACATGCCGCACGGACCAATGTGATGACCCTGCTGGCACGCACCGATCCTGACACCACCAATTACTCCGGCCTGTCCATGTTCCTCGCGGAAAAGACCGCGGGCACAGACGAAGCCCCCTTCCCCACTGAAGGCATGACCGGCGGTGAGATCGAAGTGCTCGGCTATCGCGGCATGAAGGAATACGAACTGGCCTTTGACAACTTCAAAGTGAAGGGGGAGAACCTTCTGGGCGGTGTGGAGGGCCAAGGCTTCAAGCAGCTTATGCAGACGTTTGAATCCGCCCGCATCCAGACAGCGGCGCGCGCTATTGGCGTGGCCCAGAACGCGATGGAGATCGCGCTGCAATACGCACAAGAACGCAAACAGTTCGGAAAACAACTGCTGGATTTTCCCCGCATCCAGTCCAAAATCGCCATGATGGCAGTCGAGATCATGATCGCGCGGCAGTTGACCTATCACTCCGCTTGGGAGAAAGACCACGACCGCCGCTGCGACCTCGAAGCAGGCATGGCAAAACTGCTCGGCGCACGGGTGGCGTGGGCGGCTGCCGACAACGGGCTGCAAATCCACGGCGGCAACGGCTTTGCATTGGAATACCCGATCAGCCGCGTGCTCTGCGATGCGCGTATCCTGAACATCTTTGAAGGTGCTGCGGAAATTCAAGCCACCGTCATCGCCCGCCGCCTGCTCGAAATCGGCCGCAACTGATCGTGAACCTGTCGCAGAGGAAGCCTACCGCCCCTCTGCGACATTCCGCTGGCGTCCCCAAACACCGGTTGCCGGTTTGGGCGTTTTTTGACACTCTACCCCCATGAAATTTCTCCTCGCATCGCTCGCCTTCGCCCTGTCTCTGTCTGCTTGTCAGAAGGATGAAACCATCTCCGGTGTCAGCGGGCCTGACGATCAGTGGCTGTTGGTGCGTATGAATGATGTGCCTGTTGAAACTCCCATCACCCTGACCTTCCCTGAAACAGGCCGGCTTGCGGGACAAGCGCCCTGCAACAGCTATTTCGGGGAGCAAACCGCGCCCCTACCGTGGTTTGAAACCGGCGCAGTCGGTGCTACGCGGCGGGCCTGTCCGGAGATGGAGCTTGAGGGGCGTTATTTCAAAGCCTTCAGCGAGATGTCGATGATCGAACGCAAGGGCGATACGCTACTGTTAAGCAATGACAGCGGCGGCGAGTTGGAATACCGGCTGCAATAACCCAGCAAGCGTTATCCGGCTGCGCTGTCGCCTTGTGCATCTTTTTTGACGCGGCGTGTCAGCAGTTGCACCAACCTGCCCCGTGCCTCTGGTAAGGGACGGTTGCCCAGCGCAGGGGCGAGCCAGCGCTCCAGAAAATAGCCGGTGGTTTTAAGCGCGGCCAAAATATCAGCCGCCTCCGGTTCCGCACCTTCAAGTTGCAAGAACACTGGCAGGGGCAGCATCCGGTCCGCATAGGCCAATCCGCTGGAACGACACACCGCCCGCCCGCTTTTGGGCGAGACATAGACCAGTTCTTGTGTGGTCCCCGTGGCCGCACAAGACCCAAGATCAAGCCCGTAGCCCAGTTCCTCCAACAGCATCAATTCCCAGATCGCATAGTCTGCCTGCCAGCCCTCCCCAGCCTCCAGAGCATCCACCAGATCAATCGTGCGCGTGTAGATTTCCGGCAATTCCATCCGCTCTGGCAGGGCAAATCCGCCGAGCGCACAAATCGCGCCAAGCGCGGCCAGCGCGGCGCGGTCCCCCATAATCGCACTGCGCGAACGTAGCAATTCCACATGAAAGCCGCCGAGGTGTTCCTCAAGCCGCGCACGCCACTCGACCTCTACCTGATTGCCCGGTTGCAACACAGGGGCAAGTTTGCGGGACGCACCTCCGCGAACCACGCCAGCGTGCCGTCCGTGGGTCTTGGTCAGAACCTCAAGTATTACCGAGCTTTCACCGTGCCGCCGTGCGGACAGGATCACCCCTTCATCGCGCCATTCCATCAGCGCAAGCTAGGGCTAAACCGTGCCGTGCTCAAGCGGTGGTATCAAGGGAATAGCCAAAGCCGCGAACCGTGCGCACAAAGTCCAGATCGCTGACCTTGGCCAGTTGCTTGCGCAGCCGCCCGATATGCACATCCACGGTGCGGGTATCCACGTTCAGGTTGTCGCCCCAAACACGGTCCAGCAGTTGATCCCGTGACCAAACCCGCCCCGGTGCCTCCATGAACACCCGCAGCAATTTGAACTCCAGCGGACCCAGCGGAATCACCGCATCGGCCAGCGTTACCTTATGCTGCACAAGGTCCATATTCAGCCCTTGATAGACCAGCAAATCGGTCCCGAGCTGGCCCGTGGCTTGGCGCAATCCGGCCCGCACCCGTGCCATCAGCTCGCGCACGGAGTAGGGTTTGACCACATAGTCATCCGCACCGGTATCCAATCCGCGGATTTTGTCGTCTTCTTCGCCGCGCGCAGTCAACATGATTACCGGAATGGTCTTAGTGTCCTTATTGCGCTTCACCTGACGACAGACCTCCAGCCCCGAGGTTCCGGGCAACATCCAGTCAAGAACGATCAGGTCGATGGCCTGTTCTTCTAGGATCAAAAGCCCCTCCTCGCCGGTTTCTGCTTGGAAAACCTCATAACCTTCGACGCTCAGGTTATAGACAAGCATTTCAAGCTGGGAGGACTCATCCTCCACAACCAGTATCTTCGGTCCACTACTCATTGTTCGTACAGTTCCCCTGTGACCAGATAATGCACTTGCTCGGCTATGTTCTTAACCTGATCGCCGGAGCGTTCCATGTTTTTCGAGATAAACAACAAATGGGTGCAGGGTTCGATGTTGCGCGGGTTTTCCATCATGTAGGTCAGCAGCTCGCGGAACAGGGCGTCGGTGCGGTCGTTGATCTCGTCATCCATCGCACTGGCCGATTCGGCTTTGGCCAGATCCCGTTCCACATAGGCCTCCATCACAAGGGCAAGCATCGCAGCCACCTTTTGGGATGTTTCCGCCAAGGTACGCAGAACAGCGCTCATCGCCGAGAAATCATCCACAGCCCGCACGCGGTAGGACAAGGTCTTGGCATAATCGCCCATCCGCTCCAGCGAAGAGGAAATTTTCAGCGTTGTAATCGCGCTGCGCAGGTCTTCGGCCATCGGTTGGCGCAGGGCAATCAGGCGGATCGCCTTTTCGTCGATCTTATTCTCAAGCGCATTGATTTCCGCGTCCGATTTGGCCACCCGCTTGGCGAGCGCTTCGTCCCCGTCCACCAGCGCCTTACCGGAGTTCAGAACCTGCTCGCCCACTTTCGCGGCCATATCAGCCAGCATCGCTTCGATCTTTTTAAGGTCGGTATCAAACCGTGTTACGATATGCGTGTTTTCCATGTCTCTGCTCCTAGCCGATCCGGCCCATAATGTAATTCTGTGTGCGTTCATCTTCGGGCGAGGTAAAGATCGATTTTGTCGGTCCGCTCTCTACCAGCTCTCCGAGGTGGAAAAAGGCAGTGCGCTGGGACACGCGTGCGGCCTGCTGCATGGAGTGGGTGACAATGACAATGGTGAAGTTGCTGCGCAGCTCGTCGATCAGTTCTTCGATGATCGCGGTGGCAATCGGGTCCAGCGCTGAACAAGGTTCGTCCATCAGAACCACTTGCGGCTTCACCGCGATGGTGCGCGCGATACACAAACGCTGCTGCTGGCCGCCGGACAATCCAGTGCCCGGCTGATCGAGCCGGTCTTTGACCTCTTTCCAAAGCCCCGCTTTGATCAGCGACCATTCTACAATTTCATCCATATCCGTTTTGGATTTCGCCAGCCCGTGGATTTTCGGCCCGTAGGCCACGTTTTCATAGATGGACTTCGGGAATGGGTTCGGTTTCTGAAACACCATCCCCACCTTCGCCCGCAGTGCGACCACGTCCACTTCGGGGGCGTAAATATCCTGCCCTTTGATAGTGATGCTGCCTTCCACGCGGCAGATGTCCACCAGATCGTTCATCCGGTTGATGCTGCGCAGAAACGTAGACTTACCACAGCCCGAAGGCCCAATAAGCGATGTGACTTTATTCTCCGGTATATCCAGATTGATTTTGTTAAGCGCCTGCTTTTCACCGTAGAACACATCAACGTCGTTTGCCGAAATAATGGCTGTCTTGGACATAGTCTTAGAACCTTTTTTCGAACCGGCGGCGCAACACGATTGCAAGCAGGTTCATCGTTATCAGGAAGAGCAGCAAGACGATGATCGCTGCGGATGTTTTTTCAAGGAAGGCCCGCTCCGGAGCATCAGCCCACAGGAAAATCTGTACTGGCAGGGCTGTGGCCGGTTCCAGAATGGACTGGGGCACATCGACGATAAAGGCCACCATACCGATCATCAGCAGCGGCGCGGTTTCCCCCAGCGCCTGCGCCATGCCGACAATCGTGCCGGTCATGATACCGGGCAAAGCCAGTGGCGCAACGTGATGGAAGGTCGCCTGCACAGGGCTTGCGCCCATACCAAGGGCCGCTTCACGGATGGACGGCGGCACCGCCCGCAGGCTCGCCCGTGCTGCGATGATGATCGTGGGCAGCGTCATAAGCGACAGCACCAAGCCGCCCACCAGCGGGGAGGAGCGCGGCATTCCAAAGGTGTTCAGCAACATGGACAAGCCAAGCAAACCGAACACAATGGACGGCACCGCAGCAAGGTTATTGATATTCACCTCGATAATGTCCGAGAACCGGTTTTTCGGGGCGAATTCCTCAAGATAGATTGCTGCCATAATGGCCACTGGAAAGGAGAATAAAAAACAAACCAGCAGGGTCAGGGCCGATCCTGTCAGCGCGCTCAGGATACCGGCGAGTTCGGGCTCGCGGCTGTCGCCATTGGTAAAGAAGGACCAGTTGAAGCCCCGCTTTACGTCCCCGTCCGCAACCAGCGTGTCGATCCAGCCGATTTCCTGATCGCTAAGACGGCGTTCGGATTCATCAACCGTGCGATCCACTGTGCCTTTCAGCAGGATGTCCAAATCATCAGAGGCGCGGAACCAGACCTTCGCCTGCGTGCCGATTGCATCAGGATTTGCCAGAACAAACCGTTCCAGCGCGAACCCGGCGTCATTGGACACAAGGCCGTAAAGCTTGCGCCGCTCGGCCCGCTTGTTGGCGTCTGGGAAACGGGCCTTCAGCGCATCCTTAACGATCTTCTCAAACCGCGCATCCTGCGGGTTGGCAGGGTCCACAGCCTCTGGGCCAAGGTCCACGACAATCGCCACATCCGTGGTCGTGAAGGCGCCGGAGCCTTTGTAAAGGATCGAGCCGACCATCACGACAAGAAAGGCAAGCGAGGCAAAGATCGCGCCGCGCCCGTACCATTGGAACCGCTTTTCCGCCAACTTGCGAGATTTCAGCTGGGCTGAAGGAGTGATGAGATCAGTCATATTGTTCCTGATATTTTCTGACAATGCGCAGTGCGACGACGTTCAGCACCAGCGTTGTGACAAACAGCACCAGACCAAGGGCGAAAGCTGACAGGGTTTTGGCACTGTCAAATTCCTGATCGCCGGTCAAAAGTGCAACGATTTGCGCGGTAATAGTGGTGACAGCTTCCAGCGGATTGGCGGTCAGATTGGCCGCAAGCCCTGCCGCCATCACAACGATCATGGTTTCCCCGATCGCACGACTGGCCGCCAGCAACAGCGAACCGGCTATGCCCGGAATGGCAGACGGCAGAACAACCTTGCGGATGGTTTCCGAATGGGTCGCCCCCATGCCTAGGGACGCATCCCGCATCGCCTGTGGCACGGCGTTAATCACATCATCAGACAGCGAGGAAATCAGCGGGATGATCATCATCCCCATGACCAGCCCCGCGGCCAGCGCGCTCTCAGAGGACACGCTCAACCCGACGCTTTCGCCCCCTGCGCGCAGCAGCGGCGCAACAGTCAGGGCGGCGAAGAAGCCGTAAACCACGGTGGGAATACCGGCGAGGATTTCCAGCGCGGGTTTAATCAGATTGCGGCTGCGCTTACTGGCGTATTCCGAAAGGTAAATCGCTGACAGCAAGCCCAGCGGCGTTGCCACACACATGGCGATAAACGAAATCAGCAGCGTGCCGGTAATAAGCGGCACCGCCCCGAACGCGCCCTCGGCTGCAACCTGATCCGCACGCAGCGCCGTTTGCGGGCTCCACTTGGTGCCAAACAGGAAATCCGTCAGGGGAATGCGTTCAAAAAAGCGGAAGGCTTCAAACAGAAGGGACAAAACAATGCCCACAGTGACAGCAACCGCCACCAGTGAACACAGGATCAGCACACCCATCACAAACAGTTCAAACCCTTTCTTGCGCTGGGAGTGAACCAGATCAATGGTCGCGCTATCAGAAGTGGCCATGTGCCATATCCTTTGGTCTTGGGTTTGGGGCGCCCGGTGTCAGGCGCCCCGACAGTTTTTTTCGATTACATCGACAGGTTCATCAGGCCAGTGATGGCCTTCGCGCCCTGCTCGCGCTCTGCTTCGGTCATCGGGATCAAACCCTTGTCCGCCAGATAGCCTTCTTCACCCCAAGCATCCTCGGACGTAAATTCAGCGAGGAACTGTTCGATGCCAGCAACTTCGCCAACGTGGGCTTTCTTCACATAGAAGTACAAGGAACGGGAAACAGGGTAGTCCCCTTCAGCGATCAATTCGAATTCCGGCGCAACACCGTTGATCATGGAACCCTGAACCGCGTCAGAGTTCTGTTCGAGGAAGGAATACCCGAAGATACCAAATGCGGCAGGGTTGGCTTGCAGCTTTTGAACGATCAGGTTGTCGTTTTCACCAGCTTCCACATAAGCACCGTCTTCGCGGATAGTGTGACACAAGGCTTTATAGGCGTTCTTGTCGGTTTTCTTCAGGTCTTTGACCCAATCAACCGCCTTACAACCGCCTTCCATTGCCAGTTCAACAAATGCGTCCCGTGTACCGGATGTCGGTGGCGGACCCAGAACCTCAATCTTTACCGCTGGCAGGTCAGGGTTGATTTCGTTCCACATGGTATAAGGGTTCGGCGTTGTTTCACCGGCTTCACCCGGAACGTCTTTGGCCAGCGCCATGAACAGATCACCAAGCGAAATCGACAGTTGGCCGGACTCTTTGGAGTTGGCCAGCACGATTCCGTCATAACCGATCTTGGCTTCGACAATATCTGTCACACCGTTGTCGGCACACATTTGAACTTCGGATGCTTTGATCCGGCGGGACGCATTGGTGATGTCCGGTGTGTCTTCACCAACACCAGCGCAGAACAGTTTCAAACCACCACCGGAGCCTGTGGACTCTACAACAGGGGTTTTGAATTCGGTGGATTTACCAAAGCGTTCTGCAACAGTTGTCGAGAACGGAAATACTGTTGAAGATCCGACAATTTTGATTTGATCACGGGCGAATGCAGGCGCAGCAGCAGCAGTGGCCAGAGCAATCGCAGATACGCAAAGCGTTTTTGTAAACATGAGGTCCATTCCCATTTTTTCATACGGTCCGATTCGTCTCGGATGAGGCGGTAATACGAAGCCGATGTGACGCTCATATTTCAGTTATGTGACACTTGTTCCGCGTTTGTGTAACAGTTCCATGACGCGGGTTTCGTTCCAAACGGGGTTAAATCCTTAGAATGCTGGGTTCTCTCCGGCATCCTTGACGGATTCCATCGACACATGGGTCGAACTGTTTGCAACATGGGGCAGATTGGAGATCACTTCCCCCAGAATGGACCGATAGGCTTTGATGTCACTGGTGCGCACTTTCAAAAGGTAATCAAAAGCGCCCGCAATCATGTGGCATTCCTCGATCTCGGTCACGGCCCCAACCGCCGTATTGAACGCCTGCAAAGCAGCCTCCCGCGTGTCTGACAGCGTGACCTCTACAAAGGCGATGTGATCCAGCCCCAGTTTGTCCAGATCCAGCACAGCCCGAAAACCGCGGATGAACCCCGTTTCGCGCAACCGCTTTACCCGAAGCTGGCAGGGGGTCTTGGACAATCCCACCAACGCGGTCAGTTCGGTGATCGCCATGCGCCCGTCCCGATGCAACGCCGCAAGGATTTTGCGGTCATATCCGTCTATTTGCCCATCAACCATCCCGCATCCCACCTAATTGCCCATAGATACCTTCATAATTGGGTCAATTTACACCCCATAGCAATAAAAATAGGCACTTCGCCCAAAATACTCGTGGTAATAAGGTCGGGACATAACCCTTCAAGGTGAACAGCCATGACTTCTCTGATTGAATTGCGCCGAACCATCCGTGACCTGCACCTTGCAGACGAGACTCAAATCCTTAGCGACCTGCAATCCCAAAGCGCCATTCCCGAGGCTGTAAAACAAGCCGCAGCTGGTCGCGCCTGCAAGCTGGTCACAGACATCCGTACCAGTGGCGAGACGGGTATGATGGAAGTGTTCATGGCGGAATACGGCCTGTCCACAGATGAAGGCATCGCGCTGATGTGTCTGGCCGAAGCCCTGCTGCGGGTGCCGGATTCCGAAACTGTGGATGCGCTGATCGAGGATAAGATCGCCCCGTCCGACTGGGGCAGCCATCTGGGGAAATCCTCTTCCTCGCTGGTGAACGCCTCCACTTGGGCCTTGATGCTGACAGGTAAGGTGCTGCACGACGAAGAACCCGGCATCGCCGCCACCCTGAAATCTGCTGTACGTCGTCTGGGGGAACCTGTGATCCGCACTGCTGTCTCTCGTGCGATGCGCGAACTCGGGGCGCAATTTGTGCTGGGTCAAACTATCAAGGAAGCCGTATCTCGTGGCAGTGCAAAAGCCCGCAAGGGTTTCACCTATTCCTATGACATGCTGGGCGAAGCTGCGCTGACCGCGAATGACGCGGAGAAATTTTACGACAGCTACGCCGATGCCATCACCCAACTGGCTAAACACTGCAAATCCGATGATATCCGCGAAAACCCCGGTATCTCGATCAAGCTTTCCGCGCTGCACCCCCGCTATGAAGTAGGCCAGAGCGACCGTGTCATGCGCGAGTTGACCGCCAGCACCAAAAGGCTCGCCCGTATGGCGCGCAAGGCTGGCATGGGTTTCAACATCGACGCCGAGGAAGCAGACCGTCTGGACCTGTCCCTTGATGTGATCGAAGCCGTGCTGCGCGATCCCGATCTGGCCGGATGGGACGGCTTCGGTGTGGTGGTCCAAGCCTTTGGAAAACGTTGTTCTGCGGTGCTTGACTGGCTGTACCAACTCTCCAGCGATCTGGACCGCAAGATTATGGTGCGACTGGTGAAAGGCGCGTACTGGGACACGGAAATCAAACGCGCCCAAGTGGAAGGCACAGAAGGGTTTCCGGTGTTCACTCGCAAAGTTGCAACCGACGTGGCCTATATCTGCAACTCGCAAAAGCTGCTGGGGATGACAGACCGCATCTACCCGCAGTTCGCCACCCACAACGCCCACACCGTCGCCGCTATTCTGGAAATGGCCACCGATAAGACAAACTTCGAATTCCAGCGCTTGCACGGTATGGGCGAAGCGCTGCACGACATTGTTCTGAAAAACGAAGGCACCCGCTGCCGGATTTATGCCCCTGTTGGGGCCCATCGGGATTTGCTGGCCTATCTGGTGCGCCGCCTGTTGGAAAACGGCGCGAACTCCAGCTTTGTGAACCAGATCATTGACGAAACCGTCCCCCCCGCAGAGGTCGCCGCCGATCCTTTTGCAGCCTTAGAGACCACGCCTCACAGCCCTGTCGCCCTGCCCGTTGACATTTTTGCCCCGCGCAAGAACTCTCGCGGGTGGGATTTGCACGACCTTGATGATCTCGGCGAAATTGACACCGCCCGCACCCCGTTCCAATCCCATCAATGGCAGGCCAAACCTCTGTTGGTGGCAGAAGTCGTCGGACGGGAAATGATCGACGTGATCAACCCCGCCCGCCCCGAAGATACCGTAGGACATGTCCTGCAAGCCAACTCGGAAGATGCTAAAACCGCCATTGCCAACGCAAAAGTCTGGGATGTGCCCGCATCCGAGCGTGCAAGCGCCTTGCGCAAAGCAGCTGACTTGTATGAGGAAAATTTCGGCGAATTCTTTGCCGTGCTCACGCGCGAGGCAGGAAAAACCCCGATGGATGCCATCGCCGAACTGCGCGAGGCGGTGGATTTCCTGCGCTATTACGCGGATGAGGCCGAGCGCCTTGCCCCGACAGACCCGCGCGGCATCTTCACCTGTATTTCACCGTGGAACTTCCCGCTCGCCATCTTTTCCGGCCAGATCGCAGCGGCATTGGCGGCAGGTAACGCCGTGCTGGCCAAACCGGCGGAACCAACATCGCTAACCGCCTTCGTCGCTGTCACCCTGATGCACCGCGCAGGCGTTCCGCAGTCCGCCCTGCAACTTCTTCCCGGTCGCGGCCGCGACATTGGTGCAGCCCTGACCGGCAGCCCGCAGATCAACGGCACCTGCTTTACCGGCTCCACCGCCACCGCGCAGACCATCAACAAATCGCTCGCCGAACACGCCAGCCCCGACGCCCCTTTGATCGCGGAAACCGGCGGGCTGAACGCGATGATTGTGGACAGCACCGCCCTGCCTGAACAAGCCGTGCGCGACATCATCGCATCGGGCTTCCAATCCGCAGGCCAGCGCTGTTCCGCCCTGCGTGTTTTGTACGTGCAGGAAGATGTGGCCGAACCTTTCTTTGAAATGCTGTTTGGCGCGATGGACGAACTGGTGCTCGGCAACCCTTGGGAGTACGCCACGGATGTGGGGCCAGTGATCAACGAAGGCGCTGCCAAAGGCATCCGCGATCATATCGCAGCTGCCCGCAAGGAAGGCCGCGTGCTAAAGGAATTGCGCACGCCCGACAGCGGCACCTTTGTTGCACCTACCGTGATCAGAGTGGATGGCATCAAGGATCTGGAGCAAGAAATCTTCGGACCTGTGATCCACGTTGCCACCTACCGCGCCGACCAGCTCGACACGATTGTTGATGACATTAACGATACCGGCTTTGGCCTGACATTCGGAATGCACTCGCGCATTGATGACCGGATTGACCAGGTCACGGCCCGTCTGAATGTTGGTAACATGTATATCAACCGCAACCAGATCGGCGCGATTGTCGGATCGCAACCCTTTGGCGGAGAAGGACTGTCAGGCACCGGACCCAAAGCCGGCGGCCCGAACTACGTCAAACGCTTCACCGCCACCGCCGCGCAACATATCGCAGCAGAAACAGGGGCGGCTGCGGATGAACAGTCCGTGCAAAACGCCTTGGACACGATGAACGCAATCCGCCGCCCGCGCCTGTCCTCTGAACTGCTGCCCGGCCCGACAGGGGAAAGCAACCAGCTCTCTACTTTCGGGCGCGGCACGGTCCTGTGCCTCGGCCCGACACCGGAAGCCGCCGCAGAACAAGCCCGCATCGCCCGCCAGAACGGCTGCGCCGCTCTGGAAGTCGCACCGGAGGTCAGCAACGGTGTCGGTGGAACCCTGTCGCCAGATGCCCTCCGCCGCTTGAGCGGCTTTGATATCGTAGCCCTTTGGTCCACGTCCGACGATCAAACCGCCGCCCGCCGCGCCCTCGCCGCGCGAAATGGCCGCCTGATCCCACTGGTCACAGGCGACGATCTGGCCGAACACTGCATCCTTGAACGCCACATCTGCATCGACACCACAGCCGCAGGCGGCAACGCCGCCCTGCTCGCCTCAGTTGAGGGGTAACCCCCGCTTCCATTTTCTACAAATATCCGCGCCGCAGGCATTCCCCTCCCTTTTACGGGAGGGGGATTTTTCTGATCCGCTTAACCGGCCCGCTGCACCATTCCGAACAAATCACGTGGATCGTCGGGGTCGGCCAGCATGTCGAGATCCTGATAAAACATTGTGTTCTTCAGCCGGTCCCGCACATACCGCAGGGCCGAGAAATCCTCGACCGCAAAGCCCACGCCGTCAAACAGGGTGATCTGACGGTCAGAGGTGCGGCCCTTGGCGGTGCCGTTGATCACCTGCCACATCTCGGTGACGGCAAAGTCTTCCGGCATCTGCTGGATTTCACCCTCCACCCGCGTCTGCGGTGGATACTCCACGAACACATCAGAGCGTTTGAGGATATCTGCGTGCAGTTCTGTCTTGCCCGGGCAGTCGCCGCCAATGGCGTTGATGTGGACACCCGCGCCGACCATGTTGTCGGTCAGAATGGTGGCGTATTGCTTGTCGGCGGTGCAGGTGGTGATGATCTGCGCCCCCTCGATCGCTTCTTCGGGCGTTTTACACGCGACCAGTTCCAGCCCCTGCCCTTCAAGGTTCTTCATCGCTTTGGCGGTGGCCGCGCTGTCGATGTCAAACAGGCGCAGTTTCTCGACCCCGACGATGGCTTTCATCGCCAGCGCCTGAAACTCTGATTGCGCGCCGTTCCCGATCATCGCCAAAGTCTTCGCCCCTTTTGGCGCCAGATGTTTGGCGACCATCGCGCTGGTCGCTGCTGTGCGCAGCGCCGTGAGGATCGTCATCTCCGACAGCAACACCGGATAGCCGTTGCCCACATTGGCCAGCAAGCCAAAGGCGGTAACGGTCTGCAAACCCTCTTTCGTGTTCTTGGGGTGGCCGTTTACGTATTTGAAGCCGTAAACCTCGCCGTCCGAAGTCGGCATCAGTTCAATTACGCCTTCGGAAGAATGGCTTGCGACACGGGGTGTTTTGTCGAACAGTTCCCAGCGCTTGAAGTCTTCCTCGATGTAGTCGGCGATCTCTGTCAGCATGGTTTCCAGCCCGACGAAATGGATCAGCCGCATCATATTATCGACGCTGACAAAAGGCACCATGGCCAGTTTGGACGGGTTAAGTTTGGTCATCTTCATATCTCCAATAATCTTGTCACTTGGCGGCTTAATGCACGCCGGGTCCGGTCTTGAGGCCGGAAAAACTCTCGGTCGGGCGGTCAAACACGCGCCGCCCCATCAGGCTCGCCACCAGATCCACCATCAGCGTTGCGGTCTTGCCGCGTTCATCAAGGATCGGGTTCAGTTCAACCAGATCAAGCGAGCTGACCAATCCACTGTCGCAAAGCATCTCCATCACCAGATGGCCTTCGCGAAAGGTCGCACCGCCTGGCACGGTTGTGCCAACGGCAGGCGCGATAGAGGGGTCTAGGAAATCCACATCGAGGCTGACATGCAGCAGCCCGTTCTGTTCGGCCACTTGCTGCAAGAACCCCCGCAACAAGGGCGCGATCCCGTTTTCATCAATCGCCCGCATATCGTGCAAAATGAAATCATGCCGCGACAGTTCCGCCTTTTCCGCCCCGTCCACAGAGCGCAGCCCGATCATGCAAACCTGCGATGGCGGCACGGGGGCTTCCAGTTCGGGGAAACCGACAAAGCCGTCCCGCCCACAAACATAACCCACCGGCGTTCCGTGCAGGTTACCCGAGGCGGTCGTCAGCGGGGAATGGTAGTCGCTGTGAGCATCAAGCCACAGAACGAACTGCGGCCGGCCCTGTTCTTGCGCATGGGCAGCAACACCGGACACAGTGCCAAGGGACAGGCTGTGATCGCCCCCCATAAAGATCGGGAACCCCAGCCCCATTGCATCCTTGGCCGCAGTTTTCAGGGATTTGGTCCATGCAATGGTCTCGCCCAGTGCAAAGACTTCGGGGTTGTCACTGCTGGCCGGTTCAATTGACCCCATCGCCACATTGCCCCGATCTTCTACGTTAAAGCCCAGCGCCGTCAGCGTGTCCGCCAATCCGGCCACGCGGTAGGCATCTGGCCCCATCAAGCAACCTTGCCGGCGTTTGCCGGAATCCACAGGGGCTCCGATCAAGATACAGGTTTTGCTATCCATCCGGTGTTCCTTTCTTAAACATGTTGAAGATGCCCCGCTCTCCCGACATCCGTCAGGGCCGCAAACATCTTATCCGATTGACCACCTTTTCAGCAGGCGGCAGTTCTGGAGAGGGGGCTTCAGCAGCTACCTTCGTAGCCCGTGTCATCCCGTCATCGCGCATGTTCCGAGGGCCATCCCCCGACGGGAACCAAACGCCACTGGCGTTATTCCTAGGGTCTTTTTAGCGGAAATTTCCGCCAAGTAAACACCCAGCAGGGTCTGCAACGGTTAACAGGAGGGACACAGCCCCTCCTGTTAAGTGATGTATCGCGGTCCGTTTACAGCCCCAGCGCCTTGCGCCGTTCCTCGGCAAAGCCCTGCACCAACCTGTCCGCCACCAGCGCAAGGATCGCCATCGCGGCCCCTGCGGTGATGCCCAGCCCCACATCCGCCCGACCGAGCGCGATGTAGATGGATTGCCCCAGACCGGTGGTACCGATCAGCGCGGCAATCACCAGCATGGCAAAGGCATAAAGGATGGTCTGGTTCAGCCCCAGAAGGATCGTCGGTGCCGCATAAGGTGCCCGCACCTCACGCATGATCTGCCAGTTGGTCGCCCCGCTAGAGGTCGCCGCTTCGATCATGTCCTCCGGTGTTGTGACCAAACCGTGCCGCGTGTAGCGGATCATCGGGACGATGGCGTAGGCGATGATCGCGAGAAAGGCGCTGAACTCTCCGATCTGGAAGAACATCAGCATTGGGATCAAAAAGACGAACAGCGGGATGGTTTGCAGCATGTCGCAGACCGGATGGATCACGGCCCAAGCCGTGCGACTGACCGCAGCCCACAGCCCCAGCGCGCCGCCCAGAACGGCGCAGGTGAACACCGCAGCGCCGGACAGATACAGCGACAGCAAGGCGCGGTCCCACAGGCCGGAAATCAGGATCAGCCCCAGCAGTCCGACACATAGAACCGACAGCCGCCAGCCCGATGACACCCAGCCCAGCGCCCCAACGCCAACCAGCACAAATATCCACGGCAATTGCGTCACGCCGGTTTCAATCACCCCGATCAGCAGCAACAGGCACAGCCCCAGCGTCAGTCGCCCCTGCCACGCAAGTACCGCCGCAAGGGTCACACCAATCGCATAGACCCAAGCGGACATGGCGGCGGTCCACTGGAACCCCCAAGTGAACGGAAGCACCGCATCATCAAGACCGATCCGCAAAGGCAGCAGCACATAAAACATCGCGGTATTTTTCACCGTATCAAGCGTTGTGCCATAGACCCGCGTGAAATCCCCGACCGACTGGTCGACCGCATCCGCAACCCCGCCAAAGTAGCTAAGCGTTCCGGCATCAGGCAGAATATCCCGCAAGACAACAGCTGCTACCAGCGAAGCGACGATGATCCACCAGACCACCCGCGTGCTATAACGCCGCCGCTCTTGCGCAAGCGCACCTGACATGCGGTCAATCACAATCGCAAAAACCACGATCACCAAACCGGCCAGAAAGGACTGCCCGAACTGGGCTTTGCGCATGGTCAGCAGAACTTCCCAACCGATGTCGTTAAAGCCGCCGATGACAGCAGCGATGATAACCATCGACAGCGCGGCCATCAGGCTTTGGTTTACGCCGACCATGATCTGGGTCATCGCGCTTGGCAACTCCACCAGAAACAACTGCTGTGCACGGGTGCCACCGGACATTACGGCAGCTTCTTTAATCTCGGACTCTACCCGCTCCAGCCCCAGCAACACATTGCGTGCCATTGGCGGCGCGGCGTAGATCGCGCTGGCAATCAGACCGACCACAGGGCCAAAGCCAAACAACAACAGCAGCGGTGTCAGATAGGCAAAGGTCGGGATTGTCTGCATCAGATCAAGCACCGCCTCGACCGCCTTTTTCACACGGGCGACCTCATAGGCCAGAATACCGATTGCCGTACCCAGCAACAGCGCTAACGGCACGGAAACAAACACCAGTGCCAGCGTGTTCATGCTCTCGACCCAGTAACCCGAAGCCAGAACAAACAGCAGACCGAAAAACCCGAGCGCTGCCATCTTCAGCCCGCCCAGATACCAGCCAACCGCCGTCGTCATACCAATCACCACCACCCAAGGGGTGGACACCAGCAGCCAGTTCGCCGCTGCCATCCCAAAGCCAAGCACCCAACTCACCCACCGCATGGCAGGTTTAATCAGGTCAAAAAACGCGCCCAACCCTTGGGAAATCCATTCGGACATGGGAACGGTCAGGACCGATGGCCAAGCCACAAGCCACGGTGCATAAGGGGCGGCCAGCAGGCACAGCAGCCCGACAAAAACCACCAACGCCGCAGCCTGTTTGCCCTTACTGTCCAGCGCAGTTGTCAAAGGGGAAAGACCGCTCATGTGGATTGTGCCTCTCCAACAGCGCGGGCCAGTGCTTCGGGGTGTAACAAACCAACGACCCTACCCTCCCCGTCTCGCACGGCCATCGGCTCAAACGTCAGCGCACAAGCGCTAAGCGCATCATCAAGCGTCATCGCAGTGCGCAGCTCCGGCCCGCCTCTGTCAGGGGCAACGTCCACCGGCTCCATCAACGCTTCGAGCGTCATGTGACGGCCTTTTGGAATATCGCGGCTGAACTCCCGCACGTAATCATCCACCGGATTAAGCACGATCTCGCTCGGTGTGCCGATCTGAACGATCACCCCGTCGCGCATAATCGCAATGCGGTCCGCCAACTTCAGCGCTTCCCCGATGTCGTGGGTGATAAACACAATGGATTTGCGCAGGGTGGCCTGAATGTTCAGAAACTCATCCTGCAACTGCCGCCGGATCAGCGGGTCGAGCGCGGAAAACGGTTCATCCAGAAACCACACATCGGGATTGACCGCCAAAGACCGCGCAATGCCAACGCGCTGGCGCTGCCCGCCCGAAAGCTCGCGCGGGTAGGCATCTTCGCGCCCGCCAAGACCGACCAGTTCGATCACTTCCATCGCACGCGCACGCCGTTCCTTCAGGCCAACACCCTTCATCTTGATCGGAAAGGCCACGTTGTCGACCACACTCATGTGCGGGAACAGACCAAAGTGCTGGAATACCATCCCCAGCTTGTCCCGACGCAGTTCTATCATCCGGCGTTTGCTGGCGGCGAGGATATCCTCACCGGCCATCAAAACGCTGCCGCTTGTGGGTTCAACCAGACGGGACATACAGCGGATCAGGGTAGATTTCCCCGAACCCGACAGCCCCATGATCACGAACAGCTCGCCTTCTTTCACCGTAAAGCTGGCGTCCTGCACAGCAGGAATTAACCCTTGTTCCTTAAGTCGGCGGGCCACACCATCCGTTGTGGCCGCGCCGGGTTTTAACAGTTCGGACAGCGCAGGTCTGGCACCATCGCCAAAGACCTGCCACAGACCATCCACCGCAATCGCCGGAGCATCCGGCCCGCCTGTCCCTGTCATGGTTTAGTTGATCGCCGCGTCAACGACTGGCTTCCAAGTGGCTTCATTGGCCGCCATCCATTCCGAAACAACCTCTTCGACAGCGCCGCCGTCCACATCGACTGCGCCCATAAGCGGCTGTTGTGCAGCGATGTCGAGCTTGTAGTTCTCAAGGATTTCATAAGCAGCAGGCCATTTTTCTTCAAATCCGGCCCAGCTTGTTTTGAAAATGCGGGTGGAGCTGAAATCACAATCGCTGGTCTCGTTCGGGTTCACACCCCACGCCGGATCGCTAAAGCAGGCCTCTTCCGCTGCTGGCAGGTCCACGAATTTCACATCATACGCAGACATCGCCCAATGAGGCTGCCAGAACACGATCAGCAGCGGCGACTTCTTCTCGGTCGATGCGCGCAGTTCTGCAATCAACGCGCCTTCGGAACCCGCAGGCACCGCTTTGAATGGCAGTCCAAGACCCGTCACACGATCAGCACCAGGTGTACCCCAATCCGCCGGATAATCGACCAAACGCCCCATCGGCAGGGTCTCGGCTGTCGCAAACTTGCCCGCGCAATCCTTCAGCGCTTCCCAAGCTGGCAGGCCGGGGCAGAGTTCTTCAACATGGCTCGGATAGGCATAGCCCTCCCGTGCGACCAGACCCAGATCGGAAATCTCGGTCACAGTGCCTTCGGCTTCCAGCTTGGCAAACTGGTCGGACACATTGGAAGACCAGACTTCAAGCGCGGCGTGAACCTCGCCGTCGGCCATCGCTTGCCACATGTTCATATAACCGGCAGTGGTATATTCAACGGTGTAACCGGCAGCTTCCAGCATCTGGCCCGCAATGTGGGTCGAGATGTGCTGTCCGGTCCATTCATTCACAGCCAGCTTGATCGGCTCGTCCACAGCGCCCATATCAGCAGCTTGCGCGCCGGTGGAAAGTGCCATAACCGATGCAGCAGATAGCAATAGTTTTCTCATGTGTTTCTCCCTGAAGTTTTTTTATTGACTGATGAATCAATATAAATAGCGTTGCACACCGGCTGACAAGTTTTTATTGCGGAAATGGGCCTATACGGGGTCTCGGACTATATAAGTGCAGGCAAAATGACCAAATCTTCCTACCTACCGGTGTGGCTCGCCTTTGTTTGCGCATTGTTTTGGGGGCTGTGGTGGCTGCCAGTTCGTGCGCTCGAATCATCCGGACTGGACGGTGCATGGGCGGGAACCGCGATGAACGCAGGGGCTTTGCCCGTCTTGCTATTGTTGTTTTTCGCCCGTTCGGGACGCCGCCGGACCGACCTGCGCGCCATGGCAAGCGGGGCTCTGATCGGCGGGGCGATGGTGCTTTATTCTGCGGCAATTACCGAAACCACCGTAGTGCGCGCGGTTCTGCTGTTCTATCTCGCTCCGGCTTGGGCGATCGGGATAGAATGGCTGTTCATGGGGCGCAAGTTGCGATGGATCAACGGCCTTGCACTCGTGCTGGCGGTCTGTGGCGTTACCCTAATCTTCCGCGGCCAAATCAGCCTGTCCCACTGGAATCTTGGCGATCTTCTTGCGCTTTTGTCTGGGATGTGTTGGGCGGTCGGTTCAGCCTTGGTCTTCACCGGACCCGACATCGGCGCGCGAACCCTGGGCCTGTTCGGCTGCGTTGGCGGTATGGTCATTGGAACCGCTCTTGCGTTTGGCACCGGTCACGCTCTTCCCGCGCCAGTCGATCCACTCGAACCTGTGATGCTCGCGCTCGCGAGTGGTATGCTTTACATTGCTCCTGTACTTGTGGCCACGCTATGGTCTGCCCGAAGGCTAAACCCAACGCTCCTGTCCTTCCTGCTTACCGGAGAGATCATTTCCGGCATTGCCTCAAGCGCAATCTTTTTGTCCGAGCCTTTCGGCTGGCCGGAACTCGTCGGATCAGCCTTGGTGATCAGCGCAGCCCTAACCGAAGTCATAGCCCCGAAACCATCCGTATCCTGACCTGTAACCTCTTCAATGTTCCAAAAATACTCAAGTATTCTTCACAGGTCCCTTTCCCACACAACACCATCACACTAGCTTGTTTGTCCAAGACACTGCGCCCCAAATAGAAGGCCTCTGGTTAATGGTCACACTCCTGAAGACGCTGCTCTGGCTTTTATTCCTGTCAGTCGCCGTCACTACAGCCCTACCATTCATCCCCTCAAACGAGTGGTGGATCAGAGGTTGGGACTTTCCGCGTCTTCACATTGCCACACTGGCGGCCGTCTGCTGCCTTGCAACGCTTTGGCTGCGTCCGGCAGGCTATTTGTGGGTTTTAGTGATCAGCCTCGGCGTACTTGTGTACCAGTCCGCAAAAATCATTCCCTACACATCCCTTTACCCGACCGAACTGGCGCTGGAACCGCTTCATCCGGATGCAGAGATTTTCACCGTCACATCCATTAACGTCCTAAAAGAAAACGAGGATCGCCAACAGATCGCTGACTACATCCGGAAAGAACAACCCGCAGTGCTGTTGCTTATGGAAACGGACGATACATGGCGCGCTGCCTTGGCCGAGGTGTTGTCTCTTTACAAAACTGTGGAATATCATCCGCACAAAACCCACTACGGGATGATTTTTGCGACCAATCTCGTGGTCGAGGATTTCGCCTTCCGACTGCTTAGCAGCGACGACACGCCAACGGCTGTTGCCTTGCTGGTGGCACCGAACGGCGCGCGTTTCAGCTATATCGGGCTGCACCCCAAACCACCTATTCCGGGCGAGGATACTGACGAACGGGACGCACAGCTTTTACGGGCGGCAACCATCGCTCATAAGCGCGAACTTCCGGTGATCTGCATCGGGGATTTCAATGATGTGGCGTGGTCGCGCACCTCAAAGCACATAAAAGAAAGGGGCGATTTCCTCGACCCGCGGGTCGGGCGCGGCTTTTATTCCAGCTTTGATGCGACCCATCCCCTGTTACGCTTTCCGATAGACCAGCTATTTGTGACCAAAGAGGTTAAAATGGTCTCATTCGGGCGTGGCCCCCATGTGGGATCGGATCATTTCCCGATGGAAGCCACCGTCTATATCGAGCCCGCGCTCACGCAATAGCAGCGCAAGCAGGCTTAATCGTCCTCGAACGGGTCCCAGTCATCGTCGAGCATTTGTGCTTCGAGTTCTTCCTCTGGATCGGCGGTGATTTCCTCAAGCGACCGGATATCGCGGATTTCTGCGCCTGGAAAGCGGGACATGGCGGCCATCACAAGGGGATGCTGCAAGGCGCGGCCCTGAAGGTCACTCCGATGCGCGGCCTTTTGTTCGGACACAGTATCCGCCCCGCCCGTGGACACCACGGACACCCCCCAGCGCACACCGGTCCATGTCTGCAACCGTGCCGCCAACCGTGAGGCCAGATCCGTCGGCGCGTCATCCGTGGGCTGGAATTCAATCCGCCCCGGCGTGTATTTCGCCAGCCGGAGATAGTTTTCAACCTCCACCAGCAGCTTCATATCCCGCCGCGCACGGATCAAATCGACCACCTGATCAAACCGCACGAACCGCGCCAGCGCCTGTTCGGTGTCGGGCTGACCCGAAGGCACCGCACCGCCGCCTGCGATCATCGCCACCGGCGCACCGGCGGACGGGCCACCCCCAATCGTACCGGCATTAGGAACGCTGCCGCCCTGCGTCGGGGCACCGGCGCTTCCACCTGCACCACCACCGGGAAGTGGTGGGGGCGTCGGCGCATTGTGCAGCCGACGTACAAGATCTTCGGGGCTTGGCAATTCCGCCACATGTGTCAGCCGGATAATCGCCATTTCGGCCGCCATCATCCCGTTCGGCGCGACCGAGACTTCTTCCAGCGCCTTTAACAACATCTGCCACATCCGCGTCAGCGCCCGCATTGGCAAGGCTTCGGCTGCGGTTTTACCACGGGTGCGCTCATCCGGTGAAACGGTTGGATCATCAGCCGCTTCGGGCGAGATTTTAATGACCGAAACCCAATGGGTCACTTCCGCCAAATCACGCAGCACCGCCAGCGGGTCGGCGCCTTCGGCATATTGGCCCGACAATTCGTTCAACGCCCCCGCCGCATCGCCCTTCATGATCATGTCGAACAGGTCCAGAACCCGCCCGCGATCTGCCAGCCCAAGCATGGCGCGGACCTGATCCGCGCTGGTTTCGCCAACGCCGTGGGCAATCGCCTGATCGAGCAGCGACATCGCATCCCGCACCGATCCTTCCGCAGCCCGCGCAATCAACGCCAGCGCATCCTCTGCCACCTGCGCGTTTTCCTTGGCAGCAATCTTCTGCAGATGGGCGATCATCACTTCGGGTTCAATCCGGCGCAAATCAAACCGCTGGCAGCGGCTAAGGACCGTGACGGGGATCTTGCGGATTTCGGTCGTCGCAAAAATAAATTTGACGTGCTCGGGGGGTTCTTCCAGCGTTTTCAACAGCGCGTTAAACGCACCGTTGGACAGCATGTGAACCTCATCGATGATATAAATTTTAAACCGCGCCGATGCTGCACGGTAATGGACGGAATCGATAATCTCGCGGATGTTGGCCACGCCGGTATTGGACGCCGCGTCCATCTCCATCACGTCCACATGACGCCCCTCGGAAATGGCGACACACATATCACAAACGCCGCAAGGGTCCGTTGTCGGCCCGCCCTGCCCGTCCGGTCCGATACAGTTCATCCCCTTGGCCACAATCCGCGCTGTGGTGGTTTTGCCGGTGCCGCGAATGCCTGTCAGAACAAAGGCATGGGCGATCCGGTCCGCCGCAAAAGCGTTTTTCAGGGTGCGCACCATAGCATCCTGACCAATCAGATCTTCAAAGGTCGCAGGACGGTACTTGCGTGCCAGAACCTGATAGCCTGTGTTTGCCTCTTGCGTCATGATCTACCCTGTACCACGTTAGATTCGTATCCCTTACAAAACCCTAAAGCATCATGCCAGACTTCACCATATACCCGATCCCCCTTTCCAGCGGAACGCTGGGCATTTCCCCCCTTCCCGGACGCGGTGGCCGGATGGACGCGGATATGATCGCACTGCTGCGCTGGAACCCCGACCTTGTGCTGACCATGACAACAAAGGCGGAAATGGACCGCGCAGGGGCCGCAGACCTGCCCGACCGTCTGGCCGAAGCGGACGTGCAGTGGATTCACCTGCCCATCGCGGATTTCGGGGTGCCCAAAGGCAACACAGAAGAAAAATGGACCGAAGCGTCCCGCACGGCGCGGGGAATTTTGCAAAACGGTGGCAAAGTCCTGTCCCATTGTTTTGGCGGTCGCGGGCGGTCCGGTATGATGGTGATGCGTCTGATGGTCGAACTGGGCGAACCTGCGGATACGGCCCTGACGAAAATCCGCGCAGTGCGACACGGGGCTGTTGAGAACACCAAACAACGGGATTGGGCCGCAGCGGGTGCCGTGCAGGAACCATAAAGCGTTGATGTATTGGAAGTGAGAGACTGGACAGCGACCCAAACGGGACTCGTTACGGTTGCTTCCTTCCGGACCTGGCCGAGTTAGCAAGGCGCTTGCCCGCGCCAGCCTCTCAATCGGGTATATAGGGTCTTCTGTCCGATTTGCCAAGGTCACGATTGCAACCCTTTGTCTGGCGTGCCACAAAACGGCCAAACAAGGAATTGACGATAAAATGTTGAATGCGGAACAGGTGACTTTCGGCGGCTCGGGACTGGACCGCGCCGCACAACATCGCGGCGATGCGGCGAAGCTTGAAGAACTGCGCAAGGCCGGACACGCCATCGCGCTTTGGCGTGGAAAGCCGCTATTTGACTATGAAACCAAGGCGTTGATGCGGATCTCCCCTGATCATCAGGTTCTGTCCGAGGCCACGGACCCCGCGATTTATCTAGGGATTGAAGAAGACGGCAAGGCGGTCTTTGCCCATGACATTTCCCCGTGGGAGGACCCCGCGCTGGATGCTGCCGCCCTATCGAATTTCTTTGACCCCTCGCAAAATCTCTACCCCGGCTTTGAGAAAACGCAGGTGTTTTCCGAACTGCGGGGAATCATGGCAAAAATGACGCCACGGGACGCCGAACTGGCCGCCACCGCGCGGGGCATGTTTGAATGGCACCGGCATCACAACCACTGCGCCAAATGCGGGGCCAAATCCGAACTGGCACAGGCTGGTTGGCAGCGAGACTGCCCTACCTGCAAGGCCAGCCACTTCCCCCGCACCGATCCGGTGGTGATCGTTCTGGCCACCAAAGGCAATTCGGTTCTGATGGGGCGGTCCCATGGTTGGCCCGATGGCATGTATTCCCTTCTCGCCGGATTTATGGAGCCGGGCGAAACGATGGAGGCCGCGGCACGGCGCGAAGTTTTTGAAGAAAGTGGCATCCGGCTGAACCGGGTGCGCTACCTGTCGTCACAGCCCTGGCCCTTCCCGTCCAGCCTGATGATCGGCTGCGCAGGAGAAGCGGAAAACACCGAAATCGTTATTGATCCCAAAGAGATAGAAGACGCCCGCTGGTTCACCCGCGAAGAGGTCTTTGCAGCAACACACTCGGACAATCCGCAGCTTAGACCGGCGCGTAAGGGCTCTATCGCCCATTTTTTAATTCACAACTGGTTGTCCGACACATTAGATTGACGCGGATCGATTCCCTTAACCGGCAAAAACAAGTAACAGGCAGAACCCCATGCAGTTTTCCAGTGTCCAAGATGTAAATGCACCGCTCGACTTTGTGTTTGCACAGCTTTCCGATTTCGAAAGCTACGAATCCTATGCGATGCGGGTGGGCGCCGAAGTGCAACGCACGGATGATCTGGCGCAAAAAGGCGTGGGCATGTGCTGGAACATTCAAGGCGATTTTCGCGGCAAGCACCGCAACTTTGAAATCGAACTGACAGAGTTCCGCCCCGATAACCTGTTAAAATTCATGGTGGTTGCTTCGGGGATCGAGGCCAATGTCACAATGGAAGCGATGGCCCTGACCCGCAAACAATCGCGGATCAAAGCCACCACCGTTCTGAAACCCAAAAGCATCTCGGCACGGCTGATCCTGCAATCGGCAAAGCTGGCGAAGAACAGCATGAACCGGAAGTTTAACCACCGGTTCTGGACTTATGCGAATTACATCGAAAACAACTACAACGCTGCGCGGCGCTAAACCTGCCTAGCCAAGAGGCACCCCGCGGGAGCGGTCTGCCTCATACACACCAAGAATTTCGAGGTGTGTGGTGAAGTACTCCAACTCATCCAGCGCACGGCGCACAGGGGCATCATCGGGATGCCCGACGATATCCGCATAAAATTGCGTCGCCGTGAAAGATCCGCCTATCATATAGCTTTCCAGCTTCACCATATTCACACCATTTGTGGCAAACCCGCCCATCGCCTTGTATAGCGCGGCGGGAATGTTGCGGACGCGGAACACAAAAGTGGTGATCAGTTCCTTGTCGGATTGGGGCGTGTTCACCGGCTCTGGTGACATTACCAGAAAACGCGTGGTGTTGTTCTGGTTGTCCTCAATGTGATGGGCCAGAACCTCCAGCCCGTAAATCTCTCCCGCCAGATCCCCCGCCAGCGCGGCTTGGGTTTTATCCCCTTTTGCCGCAATCTCTTGCGCTGATCCCGCAGTATCCGCCCCAGTTACCGGCAGAAGGGAGTGTTCTTTCAGAAACTTGCGGCACTGACCCAACAATACCGTATGGCTCTTGGCGGATTTTACCTCCTCCAGCGTTGCACCGGGAACGCCCATCAGGTTGATGTGCACCCGCTCAAAATGTTCACCGATAATATGCAGGCCACTTTCCGGCAGCAGATAGTGGATATCCGCCACCCGCCCGTAGGTGGAATTTTCCACCGGCAGCATGGCAATATCCGCTTCGCCCCGTTTGACAGTCGCAATCGCACTTTCAAAGGTTTTACACGCAATAACCTCTGCATCCGGATAAACCGCCTGACAGGCCTGATGGGAGTAAGCCCCGAGTTCTCCTTGAAAGGCAATTTTGCCTACTTTTCGTATCATTTTGCATTTGCTCCCTAAAAAGCGTAACTTTTCCGGCCAAAGGGCGTTTCGTCGCGGCTTGTACACCTTGCAACTGGTGAGGGGAAGGCGCTAGAACGAGCGCGGAAAAGAATGTGCGGGATTCCCGTCCCGCTCCTCAAGGTAGGTAGAACCATGGACACAATGGAAACAACCAAGATTGTGGGCGGCGCATGTGGTGCTTTGCTCGTCTTTCTTCTTTTAGGCTGGGCAGGCGAGACCCTTTATCACGTGGGCGCAACCGGCCACGGTGACGAAGAGCACACATCGGGATACCCGATCGAAGTGGCCGAAGCCTCTGATTCGGGCAGCGACGAACCTGAAATCTCTCTCGAAGAGATGATGGCAGCCGCGGATGCGGGCAAAGGCGAAAAAGTCTTCTCTAAGTGTAAAGCCTGTCACAAGATTGAACCTGGCGCCAACGGCACGGGCCCGACCCTGCACGCCGTTGTTGGTCGTCCGATCGGCGGCATGGACGGCTTCCAATACTCTGACGCAATGGCTTCTTTCGGCGGCGACTGGACTGTGGAAAACCTCGACGGGTTCCTGACCAAACCATCCGGTTACATGAGCGGTACAAAGATGAGCTTTGCCGGTCTGAAAAAGCCAAAAGACCGCGCGAACCTGATCTCCTATCTTCAGACACTTCAGTAAATATTACGAATTCCGGTATCAAAGGCCGCCCTACGGGGTGGCCTTTTTTCGTTTTGGCACGGCCTCCGGCGATTTTTCGCACGGGTTTCATAACATTTTCACACAGTATCGCGCGTAGCTGTTTACCTGACAGGGATAATACCTATTTACTGTGGTAAAGCACGTTCACAAGTGCCCTACAGTGAGGTTGAAAAGATGGAAAAATCGCGGGGACCGGCACGCGCCGCAACGCAGTCGCAACGGATCACGAAGGCAGCCCAGTTCATGCTGGCCAGTTTCGGATTTCTTACGCTGGTCTTTTGGGCGACCTACACACTGGCGCAGGATGACAGCGCAGAGAATGTGATCAAATCCCACGGCATCTCTACCTTCGGAGAATTGAAATATCCTGCGGATTTTGACCATTGGGATTACGTGAACCCAGACGCACCGCAAGGGGGCACTATTTCCCTCCTCGGCACGGGTGCTTCAGGAACATATGACAGCCTCAACCCGTTTATTCTGAAGGGCGAACCGGCTCAGGGGCTGGGTCTGATGTACGACAGTCTGCTTGTCGGATCGAGCGACGAACCCGACAGCGCCTATGGCTATGTGGCGGAAACGCTGGAATACCCCGAGGATCGCAGTTGGGTAATTTTCAACATGCGCCCCGAAGCCCGATTTTCTGACGGCGAACCGATCACCGCTGATGATGTCGTGTTTTCCTTCAATATCCTGATGGAAAAAGGCCACCCCGTTTACAAGATCATCTACAAGGACATCGAAACCGTAGAGGCCCTGTCCCCCCACCGCGTCAAATTCACCTTCCGCGAAAATGCCAACACCCGCGATCTGCCAAGCGTTGCAGGTGGCCTGTCTATTCTTGCAGAACATTACTATGCGGATCGGGATTTTGGCGAAAGCACGATAGAGGTTCCGGTAACTTCCGGCGGTTATACTGCCAAAGATATCAAACCGGGCAAATCCATAAGTTATTGCAAGAACCCAGATTACTGGGCCAAAGACCTGCCCCACAATCGCGGTACCGGCAACTTTGACTGCTACCGCTACGAATATTTCACCGACCGCACTGTTGCCTTTGAAGCCTTCAAGGCGGGCGCGTTTCTGTTCCACGAAGAATTCTTCTCCAAAATATGGGCCACCGGCTATGACTTCCCCGCGCTCGATAAAGGGTGGGTGATCCGCGATAGCATCCCAGACAACCGTCCGACCGGCACCCAAGGTCTGTGGATCAACATGCGTAAGGAAAAATTCGCCGATCCGCGCGTACGCGAAGCCATCGGCATGGTGTTCAATTTCGAATGGTCGAACAAAACCCTGTTCTACGGCCTGTACGAACGCACGGATTCTTTCTGGGAAAATTCCACCATGCAGGCCGAAGGTCCGCTGGAAGGGGCCGAACTGGCGCTGTTGGAGCCTTTCCGCGATCAACTGCCAGAAAGCATTTTTGCCGATCCCCCTTTTACCCCCGCAATCTCGCGCATAGATCAGGCCGACCGCAAGGCCCTGCGTGCAGCTGGCAAACTGCTGGATGACGCTGGCTGGAAAGTGGTTAATGGCAAGCGCACAAATGCGCAGGGCGAGGTTCTGTCGCTTGAAATCCTCGACGACAGCCCCTCGTTTGAGCGCATCATCAATCCCTATGTAGAAAACCTCAAACGGCTCGGAATTGATGCGCGATACTCCATGATTGATCAGGCGCAATACCAGCAGCGACAAGAGGATTTCGACTTTGACATCATTCCGGGCCGCCTTGTGATGTCTCTCTCCCCCGGTGAGGAACTGGCCACGACCTTTGGCACAACCGGTGCGGATTCGCTGGGCAGCTCCAACTTCTCGGGCTTGTCCAATCCTGTGGTGGATGCGCTGATCGTGAAAATCGCACAGGCCGAAAGCCGCGAGGATATGGAAACCGCCGTTCGCGCGCTCGATCGTGTGCTGCGCAGCTTGCATATCTGGGTGCCGAACTGGTTCAAGCCCGCCCATAACATCGCCTATTGGGATGTTTTTGGCCGCCCCGAAACAAAGCCCTTTTACGCCCGTGGCGTGATGGATACATGGTGGATGGACCAGCAGAAGCTGGATGACCTCAAGGCACAGGGCGCATTACGTTAAATGGGCGCGTATATCCTCAGACGACTTTTGTTGATGATCCCGACCCTGCTCGGGATCATGCTGATCAACTTCACGCTGATCCAGTTCGTGCCGGGTGGTCCGGTCGAACAGATCCTTGCGCAACTGTCCGAGGAAGGCTCTGCCACTGACAGGATCACCGGCGGCGGCGCAGAAGTGGCCACTGGCGGGGGTAATGACACCTATCAAGGTGCGCGCGGCCTGCCCGAAGATTTCATTAAGGAACTGGAAGCCCAGTTCGGGTTCGACAAGCCCCCCCTTGAACGCTTCTTGCAGATGATCGCCAATTACGCGCAGTTCGATTTCGGCGAAAGTTACTTCCGCTCCATCGAAGTGCTCGACCTGATCCTTGAAAAAATGCCGGTGTCGATCACGCTTGGTCTGTGGTCAACGCTGCTGGCCTATCTGATTTCGATCCCCCTTGGCATCCGCAAGGCGGTTCGGGACGGATCACGCTTTGACACGTGGTCCTCGGGTATCATCATCGCCGCCTACGCAATCCCGAGCTTCCTGTTCGCGATCCTGCTGCTGGTGCTGTTTGCCGGTGGGTCCTACGTGCAATGGTTCCCGCTGCGCGGTCTAACCTCGGACAATTTCGACCAGTTGGGCTGGTACGCCAAGATCATGGATTACCTCTGGCATATCGTTCTGCCCGTGACAGCCTCCACCATCGGGGCGTTTGCCACACTGACATTGCTGACCAAAAACTCGTTTCTGGACGAGATCAACAAGCAGTATGTTATGACCGCGCGGGCCAAAGGGTTGACGGAGCAAAAGGTCTTTTACGGCCACGTCTTTCGCAACGCCATGCTGATCATTATCGCAGGATTTCCGGGTGCGTTTATCGGCGTGTTCTTCGGATCGTCCCTGATTATCGAGATCGTCTTCTCACTCGACGGTCTGGGGCGGCTCGGCTTTGAGGCCGCGCTCAACCGCGATTATCCGGTGTTCTTCGGCACGCTTTATATCTTTGGATTGATGGGGCTGCTGGTCGGGCTGATTTCCGATCTGATGTATGTGGTCGTGGACCCGCGCATCGACTTTGAGAGCCGCAATACATGATGTTCAAGTCCTCCATCGCACAGCGCCGCATCGCCAATTTCCGCGCCAACCGCCGCGCGGTCTGGTCCGCATGGATCTTCGGCGTGGTCTTTTTCATCTGCCTGTTCGCAGAGCTGGTCGCCAACGACAAACCGTTGCTGGTGTCCTACCACGGCGAACTGCACACCCCGGCTTTCCAATTCTACCCCGAAACCAAATTTGGCGGTGACTATGAAACCGAGGCGGATTATCTGGACCCAGTCCTGCCCTGCCTGATCCGCAGCGGTGGGCTCGAAGCCTGTTTCGATACCCCCGAAGAAACCTTTGACGACGCCGCCGACGGTATCGTCAACGGGGAACCGATCGACAAGGGCTGGCTGATCTGGGCCCCCATCAAGTACAGCTTCAACACGATCAACTATGATGTGGACACCGCCCCCTCTGCGCCGGACGCCCGCCACTGGCTTGGCACCGACGACCAGACCCGCGATGTGCTGGCACGGGTGATCTACGGCTTCCGCATCTCGACCGTTTTCGCGCTGATCGTTGTGGTGGTTTCTTCCGCCATCGGCATCGCAGCGGGCGCTGTGATGGGGTATTTCGGCGGCTGGGTCGATCTGATTTTCCAGCGGATACTAGAGATCTGGTCCTCCACGCCAATGCTGTATGTCATCATCATCCTGTCGGCCATATTCACGATGAACTTCGTCATCCTGACCGGGCTCATCATCCTGTTTTCATGGATGGGACTGGTCGGACTGGTACGCGCGGAATTCCTGCGCGCGCGGAACTTTGAATACGTCCGCGCCGCCCGTGCGCTGGGGGTCACTGACTGGAAGATCATGTTCCGCCACCTGCTGCCAAACGCGATGGTGGCCACGCTGACCTTCCTGCCCTTCCAAGTCACCGGGGCCATTGGCGCGTTGACGGGGCTCGATTTCCTCGGCTTTGGCTTGCCGCCCACCTACCCATCGCTCGGCGAACTGGCACTGCAAGCCAAGAACAACCTACAAGCCCCCTGGCTGGCGTTTTCCGCCTTTGCCAGCATCTCGATCATGCTTTCCCTTCTGGTGTTCATCTTTGAAGGCGTGCGCGACGCATTTGACCCACGAAAGACGTTTAAATGAGCGAAGTCCTGAACGTCCAAGACCTGACCATCGCCTTTGGCAGCAACGCCCCAGCCGTGCAGGGTGTCAGCTTTACCGTCCACGCGGGCGAGACCGTTGCCCTTGTGGGCGAAAGCGGCTCGGGCAAGTCCGTCACCGCCTTGTCGAGCGTGAAACTCCTCCCCGAAAGCGCCAATGTCTCAGGCTCGGTCACATATCGTGGCACGGAAATGATCAACGCTGATCAAACCACACTGCGCCGCGTGCGGGGCAATGACATCAGTTTCATTTTCCAAGAACCGATGACCTCGCTCAACCCGCTGCACACCATTGAAAAGCAACTTTCCGAAAGCCTTGCGCTGCATCAGGGGCTAACGGGAAAGGCCGCACAGGAACGCATTCTCGACCTGCTGAACAAAGTTGGCATCCGCAATCCTGAAACCCGCCTGAACGATTACCCCCACACCCTGTCCGGCGGTCAGCGCCAAAGGGTCATGATCGCAATGGCGCTGGCCAACGGGCCGGACCTTTTGATCGCGGACGAACCGACTACCGCGCTGGATGTAACGATACAGGCGCAAATCCTTGACCTGCTGGCAGATGTGCAAAAGGCCGAAGGCATGGGGATGCTGTTCATCACCCACGACCTGACCATCGTGCGCAAAATCGCCGATACGGTCTGTGTGATGCAGCACGGCAAAATCGTTGAAAGTGGTCCCACCGCCGAGATTTTTGATAACCCCCAGCACGATTACACCAAAACCCTGTTGGCCGCAGAACCCACAGGCACCCCTGATCCGGTGCCAGAAGATGCGCCCGAAATCCTCTCCACCGAACATTTTCGCGTCTGGTTTCCCGTCAAACGCGGGCTGATGCGCCGTGTGGTCGATCACGTCAAAGCGGTTAATGACGCCAGCTTTTCCATCCGCGCAGGCGAAACCCTTGGCGTGGTGGGGGAAAGCGGTTCGGGCAAGACCACACTCGCGCTAGGCGTGATGCGACTGATCTCCTCCGAAGGTCCGGTGGTGTTCCTGGGACGCGACGTGCAGGGGCTTAAAAACAAGGCCCTGCAACCCATCCGCCGTGACATGCAGATGGTGTTTCAGGACCCCTATGGATCCCTCTCGCCCCGAATGACCGTCGAACAGATCGTGGCCGAGGGCCTTGGCGTTCACGGCTCCACCCGCGGCATGGACACGCGACAAATGGTGAAGGACATCATGGTTGAGGTTGGGCTAGACCCTGCCACCATAGACCGTTACCCGCACGAATTTTCCGGCGGTCAGCGCCAGCGTATCGCCATTGCCCGCGCCATGATTCTGAAGCCCCGCCTTGTGGTGCTGGACGAACCGACATCCGCGCTCGACATGACGGTGCAGGTGCAGATCGTAAACCTGCTGCGTGATTTGCAACAAAAGTACAAGCTGGCCTTCCTGTTCATCAGCCATGACCTGAAAGTCGTCCGCGCGCTTAGCCATAAAGTGCTGGTCATGCGGCAGGGCGACATTGTGGAATCAGGGACCGGTGACCAGATTTTCGACGCCCCCAAAACAGACTACGCCAAAGCCCTGATCGCCGCCGCCTTCAACGCCGAGAGCTTGAACACCCCTGTCGAATAAGGCGCTAAAAACGGCTGGGGAAAGAAAAATAAAATAACCCGACAAACCCTGCAATTTGTCCCTTGCATTCCCCCTGCCCCACCGCTAAACCGCCCCTCACGGACCGATAGCTCAGCTGGATAGAGTACCTGACTACGAATCAGGGGGTCGGGGGTTCGAATCCTCCTCGGTCCGCCACTTCCCCCCTCGTATCATTGATTTCATTAGCCTTAACGGTTAAGTGTCGAACCTGTAGCTCAGAGTTCGCCAGTCCTTGAACATTTTTCTTCCTTGAATAATCAACCACTCCCTGTTTTTCTTTCAGAAAAATTTGAAGAAAACTTCTTGTTCAAAACCCTTAGAAATGGACGAGCACCCGGCTCTTACTCTCGCACGGCAATCACCCTCCTTCTTATAACTGTAATGTTTTCTATCGGGGGTGTACGGCTGGCAGCGGCCCAGGGTGAATCTCTTTTGGTAAAAAACGACAGAGACATTTTTGAAAACATTGGAGCCTGTGCAAGCTATAAGCTGTTCTTAGAATTGAAGCCTGTATGGCGGATGGACATCACTGGATGTCACCCGGTAGCTCAGATAATAATTAAAAACGGTAACAAGCCAAATCTAGTTTTTCTAGATGCCATGATCGAAAAAACACCTCCCACTTCACCACTGGAAGCAACGGTTTTAACGCTTGATGCAGTCAGGCACGGTGACGTCATTTCTTCTTTCCTGCATTCTGAACGAGCCGTTAGAATAATGGCGATTAGGCTGGGCCAATCGGTGATATTGAACGTGCCACGCTGTATTCCCATTTGCTATACGGCATCCAGTTGTTAGCGGTACAGGCTGCCTGTGGGGAACGGATTAATTGCGGGGAATTGCAGAACGTTAGTCGGATCACAGAGATGTTCGGCAGTGAATTCGGATTTCTAGACCCCGTACCTCCCCAATTTGCGCTTTTATGTTTAGTGAAAACGGATGGGTATATGGTCCCGGTACGGACTGTTTTGGCCAGCCCCAGGTTCCGAGATTGCATTTCTAATTCTCAATAGGATTTTTAAAGATGAGGATCCTAGTAAAGTTGGTTTTAATTGAGTTTAGAAGAGAGCATTAACAGTACTAGCATTTAGCCATGTTCGCATCTTACCAACAGTTTGGAATAGACCAGAGCTGACTAGCCCGTGTCTGGCTCCACTTCAGGAATAGACCGGCCCCACCTCATTAACTGACCCTCGTGCTATGCAGGTATCCCCTCCCCCTTACGGATCGATCTGGACCTTGAAGGCCACGAATCCGGCAGCACTTGGTGGGTAGCTTCCGGCGCAGTCCCAACGCAACGGGCCGGCGTAGCCAGCGACATTTATGGCTGGCACGGTAAGCGAGCAACTGATGCTCGACCCGAGAGAGACAGGCGTTGAGACAGGCTCGGACAGCGATGTATACGCTGGCGTCCGGTCGAAGATGATGACATCGGTCGCCGCAGAGGGGCTGACGTTTTCGACATATATCCGATAGGCCAGCACATCCCCAACCCCGCCGCTGTTCGCGGTGCTTTCGGGCGTGTTCTCGGTCTCGTTCCGTACTGTCTTGCGCAAGGAAATAAGGCCAGCGCCGGCACCGGAGGTAATGCGGTCCGTGTTGATGGCCACCGTGCTGAGGGGAGTGTTCACCAAAGCGGTCCGTGCTTCAAGATCATAGACAAATGATCCTCCGGGGCCGACGCCAGCACCTGCAGAGATACGGGACACGAGGCATATTTGATCTCCGTCGACGACTGCGATGGCACCGGTCAAAGCGGTGTCGGGGGTGCCATCACAATCGGGATCGAGAAAAATGCCTGCGCTGTATCCATTTGCAGGTGTCTGCGAGTTGTCACCGTAAATGAAGGTGACATCTCCTGTTGTTGTTGCGAAATATTCGTGGGTCAGATTTACGACCTGGCCTGCTGCGATGTTCGCAGTCTGATCTTCGGTCAGTCGCGGTTCTTCAATGACGCCGAAATCAAGATCTGCATAATCTGTGGCTGCTGTCGGCGTGAATGTATAGGTGCCATCATATACGCTGGCATCCACAAGAGTTGGCAAACCGGATTTGTTTTCAGAGACTGGCATCCAACCGGTTTCAGGCGTGACCGTCAGGGTTAACGGCCCCGTGTAGGACCCGTCCAATGCGTAGGACCATGTCCCGTCAGCCGCGATCTTGGGCTGGGCAATCGTGTCGCCACTATCGTTTAGAATGCTAAGAGTGGAGGCTGGAGCACCGGACTCCGCACCGTTAAATTCGCCGTCGTGAGCTGTGCCGCCGCCGGTACCATTGTCGTTGAACACACGCCCGGACAGCGTCGGTCCACCGGTTTTCAAGGTGATTTCGTAGCTATCCTCATCGTCATCCGCAATGCCATCGGAAAGGTCGTCAGTCTTGGAACCGACTTCCACATCACTGTCACTGTCTGGCAGGGAGGAACGGATGATCTCCACCTCGTTTATGTGTGTCCCCGTTTCCAGCACGCGCACCTGAATAGTAAGGGTTTCTACCGCCCCTGACAGGATTTCATCCACGAACCACACACCGGTGGAGGGATCGAAATAATCCCCGGTGGCCGGTGCATCATCGCTCAGATATTCAAACCCGTCTGGCAATTTTTCGATGACGGTCACGTTAGAGGGGGAGCCGGGACCAGAGTTGTTAACCGAAATAACCCAGTCTATTAAATCCCCTGCTGTTGCCTCTGTAATGACAGTGCTGGTGTTAGCTTTATAGGCCACTTTGGTAATGGAAAGGTCACTTTCCCCCGGATCGAAGCCAAAATTCTGGTCCTGCGTCGTCGCATTCGGCACCACCGACACCGACACCAGCGGATTGGACGTACCGATGGTAGAGCCTGCCGGAAGGTCGGTATCTGCTTCGTCAACTTCAATCCGGTAGGTCGACCCACCAGAGAGGTTGCCAATTGTGTAGGTCCCGTCCGCCAAAGTCTCTACAGTGCGGATGAAATTGTCGTCGCTCAGATCATTGGGAGTGCCGCGATCATCGTAAATCGACACTGAAACGCCACCGCCGAGATTGATCTCTGCCCCGTCTTTCACATCCGAACCGTCCTGATCCACATAGATGTTCCCCGCAACGCTGCCAAACGGGATAACGGACGGCCCGCGGCACGAAGCGCCATCGTTTCCACCGCCTTCTTCGTCCGAACTTGTGGCGATCCGCTGGGAAATACCGGTGGTCGTGTCGACCAGATAAACATTATTGGTTGCGTCATCATAGACGTAGAACAAGCCGTTTTCATCAAACCAGGCTGCGCCATAGGTTCCGGTATAAGTGGCTGGGCCAAAGAACGTGACCTGCTCTGTTCCAACACTGGCAGAGCCGCCATTTGCAGAAAATTTGAAGACCTGACCTGTGTTTTCATCGATCCCGTACAAGAAACCGTCTTGTTCGTTGTAGGCGAAATCCTCGGTCCGTATTTCATCACTGGTCAGCAACTCCCCCCCGTTCACAGAAGCGGTGGGCACGGTAATATCTAGAAGCTGAAACACATCCCTATCGCTCTGATAAACCATAATACCGTTGGGCAGGACATCCCCGCCGGTCTTGCCCTTTTCAACCCCTCCCGTTGGATCGGGCATCCGTGTAAACGCCCCAGCCCCGTCAACGCGCCACAGGCGGCTGCTGCCATCGGGAACACCGTAGATATACCCGTCGAGTTCATTGTACCCCCAGCTGCCTTCAAGGTTTTCACCCGATGCACCAATATCTTGCAGGTTCAACGCATATCCCGTTGGCGTCGCCGAGAAGTTCAACCGTTTCAACGTCGAATCCCCCGAAGCGATCAGATACAGCCCTGCGTCACAGACAATTGGCGGGCTATCACCGGATAAGGTCAGGGAATAATCCTCAACCTCACCGTCCAGCGCGAGCTGCACCACGCCAGACGTTGTAGACCAGCGGAACCGCGCGAAAGTAGGAAGTTGCGTCGCACTGGCCGGTACATTCACGTCAAAGACAATCACACCGTTTACCAGCCCGTCCTTATCACCGGCAGACCCGTCCTGCAGGTTTGACGCGATCATGTCGACCTCGTCAAAGGTTCCGTCAGCGTCGAAATCGATCCACGCTTGAAGATAAGCGATTGGACCAAGCCCCGCAGTCACTTCGTTTACTGTCACTGAAATCTCTCCGGTTGCGCCCACATAAAGCTGAGGCATCGCTACGCCATCTTCATCGTCATTGCCGTCAAGATCATCGCCGGTGGCATCTGCGCTGGCCTGTGAAACAGCCTCAGGATCAGGGGAAATGGCGCCGAGATAGGTGCCCGCAACACCTGCATCCGCGATGATGTGCTGCGGGTCACCATAGGACGCGGGCGCGTCGCCGCGGTCCACGATGGGGGCGGCCGCAATGGTAACAGCATAATCTTCAATTTCCCCGTCCGGTGCAAAGCCTGTAGGGGACAGTGTTTGCACCGAAGACCAGCGGAAACGGGCGAAAGTCTGGTCCAGCACAGCATCTCCTGGCACGACGATCTCAATGTCGATTTGCCCGTCATTAGCAAACTGGTCGCTGCCGGTCCCATCGTCTTGCAAATCAAGAATGATTTGTTCGGCGGTACCGCTTTCAAACACGTCGTTACCGTTGTAATCAATCCAACCCTGCAGATACCCGCTTGTGCCGGTGACTGTCGCTGTCAGGGTTGAGGTCAGACCCTGCGTCAGGGGCGGTATCGACACCCCATCGTCGTCGTCACTGTCGGCATTCGGCGCGTTGCCAGGCGCTAGATCACCAGAGTTGATGCTGCCGAGCAGTATGTCATCACTGTCACGCAGATTATGCAGCCCATCCCCAAGCACGCTGGGCGCGTCAGAATAATCCAGACAGGTCAAAATGTCAGAGACTTCCATGCTGCCGGACGGGGACAGGCCCGGCGCGCTGAACTGCAAAGGTGTATGTTCAATAACCAGCGTATCAATCGGCTGGCTGAAACCCACTGTGACCGCGCGCGAAGCACCCGACCCCAACGCATTTTGCCGCTCGCCTGTTACTGACCCATCGTTGTTGGCGACCCGCGTCATAGGAAATGATCCCGTGCCATCAGCCATCGACGGAGAAACACGCACGCCATCAAGCAGGCCGTAAACAGTCGCGGATTCATTTTGGTTCAGATCGGCAATATAGACGTATATGCCATTCAACGGCGTTGCGAAGGTTGAGCGCAGCTCCACGTACCGCGCTGTTAGCATCGGGTTCCCGCCAATGCCGGGGTAAAGCGTGTTGGTGGTGCCGATCGACGCTGTTCTTAGGCCCGTTGAAATGTCGGTTGTGCTAACGGTGCCACTGATACCGTGGTTGGTAAAAGCGGTGGTCGCGCCGACGGTCAGCGGTGCATCATTTGCCCAATCGACAATCGGCGTGCGTGTTCCCGAACAGCCCGGCATTTCTTCGGTCGGGGATGGGGACACTGCTACTGAAACGCTCCCCGTGGCGGGGCCACCCTGATCGCTCGACAATGCGGTGTCTGCGGTTACGGTTTCCCCCCCGGCTGCAGAAAGCTTCGCGTCAAATTCGATCACGCCAGAGCCGAGCCCCTCAAGGTTGGCCATAGTGTTGAAAGAAAACGTGCCACCCGAAGGGTCGCTGACCAGAAGAATATCCTCGCCGCTGATCACCTCAAAATTGGAGGTGCCCGTGGTTTGCGAGGGAAGGGTAACTGAAAGCACTGCGTTGGTCATCGCCGACAGGGACGTATTGGCATAGCCAACGCGGTAACGCACTGTGGCAGAGGGAGGAATGTCACCGCCGGTGTAAGTCGTGCCGTTGACTTCACTAATGCTGATCCCCACCGCGAGGTCATCGCCAGACGGGATGGCATAGACCGAAGACCCGGCAACCCAGTACCGCCAAGGGTTGTCGTTGCCTGCCGCGCCGCCTTCTGCGCTGTCGCCGCCGTGGCCTTCGGCATTTATGGGTGACAGGGAATCGACATCGGTTATGCGCAGCCGCAAGGACGCATAGTAAACCTCGCCCTGAGCGATGCCGCCAAACGCGAAGCGCACGGCATTGGTTGCGGCCGGAAGCTGCGTTGCATCGGACCCGTTCAGGCTGAACCCTGTGGCCGAGGCATCTGTGCAAACGAATTCTGAGTTTACATCTGCATTGTTGGTTTCGGGATAGACAGATCCTGCGCTGACCGCCGGCCCTTCCTGTCCAACGATCAATGGGTCGTCGGCCTTACAACTGCCCGGATATTGGATGCGCTGCCACGGTCCGGTGGTGCCATAGCGATCCCAATCAGAGCCGGAATCCGGTCCGGCAACAGGGCTGCCCGCGCGAAACGGCGTCGCGCCGCGCCCGCCAGTGATAGAGGTCTCTTCCGAGGTGCTGAACCCGTTCGCGTCGATGGTGCCACCGGAGCCAAAGGCATTGATTTGCACCGCATCCCATTTGTTGTGAACCCGCGCCGTACCGGAACCACCCACGGTGGTCCAAGGGGTGCCGTTGGTCGGGTTAACCAAATATCCGTTTGTCAAATCGGCCACCAGTGACCCGTTTGCAAACAATTGCGTATCTGACCGAGAGGAATAGAAAATGCCCGTGTCGCCATAGATATAGGCGAGACCGGCATTACAATCTTCAGTGGTGACGGTGAAACCGGCTACAAGGCATGCTGTGTTGGATTCAGGATTCCATCCATTTGCCGAGACATCAAAAGCCTGTTGACCCTTTGGCCCCCAGCCTTTGGACACACCACTGCCTGTCGTCGCTTGTGCTGGGCGCGCAGGAAGTTCGTTTCCGGCAGCGTCCGTCATAAAGGCGCCAACGACCTCTGTGCCTTCGGGGACATACATGGTGGCATAGCCCCCCGGCCCGTCGAGCGTTCCGTCCACGATTGTCGGAAAGCTGGAAAACACCTGTATAATATCGCCATTTTGAACGGCCGGTTCCCCTGCCAGCACCCGCGCCTTGATTTCGGTTCGTGTGGCCGGTGTAAGATCGATCACACCGGTTCCAAGCCACGCGCCATGCGCCAGCGCAATGACTGTCAGTCCGAACCACGCGCAGAAAGCGGCGGCCAGACGGTGTGTTGAAAGACGTTTTAATTGGACTGTAATACGGTTCACGTCGCAGCCCTTTCCATGCAAAGAAATAGACATAAGCGAACGGCTTTGAAGGACGTATCATCAGGGAAAATCGAAGAAAGCCACTGTTCGGGAATAACACGCCAAGCCATTACGCGTGTACCGTTGCCGTAGATCATCATGTCTTGTTCTCCGAATATTAATCGCGCTTATCATTTTTCTAACAATCTTCGGCTCAGCCAACCTGCAGGTGTTCGAATAGCGCTCCGACACTCCTTTAGTATCTGATCTTTCGCCTTTTGAATTCTTGCGGAAGAATAGAAGCTGCTCTCTTTAGGATAGGAATGAAGCTATAAACGGGGATTCTTCAGGAAGTGTTAAGATTACTCCGGTTAGGTTGAGACCTCACAGCGAAGCCGCCAGCTCATAGGAACAGGCGGCGACAACTGGATTGCAAACAAGGGGTGATGCGGGCTTGAAACGGCTACACAGGTGCAGCGGCTTCCCCAACCGCATCGCGCGGTCAGGGTATGGAGGATGATTTGAAAGGACCACGCGGGCTCAACAATTCCGGTGGTCCGATGGTTAACTTAATCCGGGCAACCACAGGACCGTTTGTGGAAAGGCGATCATAATCGCAACGACCACGGCATCCGCGACCAGAAACCAGATCACGCCCTTAAAGATGGTGCCAAGCGATATGGATCGGTCCACCACCCCTTTAATCACGAACACATTCAGTCCGACGGGTGGGGTAATCATGCCGATTTCCAAAAACTTTGCGACGAAAACACCAAACCAGATCAGCGATAGCCCTGCCTCGTCCACCACAGGCAGAAGCACCGGCAAGGTCAGTAGCATCGCGCCAATCGGATCAAGGAACATGCCAAGAATGATATAAACCAGCGCAATACCAAGGATCAGCGCCAGCTCGGATGCACCGAACGCCAGAATGGTCTGGGTGATCAGCTCTCCCGAACCCGACAGCGCCAGAAACCGCGTCAGCAGGTTGGCACCAATCGCAATCAGGAACAGTGCGGCCGTGGTCACGATGGTTTCATTCACCGACTGTCGCAGGGTCGCAAGCGTCAGCCCCCCGTTCAGCCACGCAATGATGCAGGAGGCCAGTGCCCCGACCGCTCCGGCCTCGGTCGCGGTGAACAGGCCGGCAAACATACCCCCGATCACAACCACAAACAGGGTGATGACAGGCCAGATACCGCGCAAATGGGTAAAGCGTTCGCCCCAGCTTACGGGCTCTTCTCGTGTGGGGGCGAGGGCGGGATTTATCCTGACGCGGATATAGATCATCAGCGCATAGCTTATCGCGGTCAGCACGCCCGCACCGATACCAGCCAAAAACAACTGGCCAATCGGCACTTGGGCAAAGATGCCAAACAGGATCAAAAGGATTGAGGGCGGGATCAACGCCCCCAGTGTTCCGGCCGCCGCAATAGACCCCGTTGCCAGTCCGGGGTCATAGCCAGCGCGGGTCATCTCCGGCACGGCAATCCGGCCCATTGCAGCAGAACACGCCACAGAGGACCCCGTGACCGCCGCAAAGCCTCCTGCACCAAAGACAGAGGCAATCGCCAGACCGCCGGGCAACGCGCCAAGCCACGATCGCGCTGCTGCAAACAGCGACCGCGTCATGCCGCCGTGATAACAGACGTAGCCCATCAACAGGAACATTGGCACCGATGACAGGGTCCATTTCGCGGCAAACTGGTAAGGCACACTGGTCAGGATACCCCAAGCCGGACGCGCACCGAGCAGGATGTAAATTCCACTAAAGCTGACAAGGATCAGCGACAGGCCCACAGGCATTCGCAAAAGCAGCAAGAGCGCAAGGATGGCCAGTCCAGCCAGCCCGATAAGTTCCGGTGTCATTAATTCGTCTCCGAGGGAAGGTCTTCTGCATCCACGATCAGCGGCGCGCGGGCTTCATCCGCGCCTGCAATGCCGAGAATGATGCGCAGGATATACGTCAGTGCGAGCATGCCAAATCCGGCCGGCAGCAGGAAATACCCCTGCCAGATCGCCATAGACACACCGTCCTCGACCGCGACAGAGCCGCTGTTGAACCGGCGCATGGCCTCGTCCCACATGGTCCAGCACAATCCCGCAGAAGTCAGCGCGGCCAGCACGTGGATCAGCAAGGTCACGACCCGCTGCGCCCCGGCTCGCAAATGGCCGTAGACCAGATCGACCGAAATATGACGGTCCTGCGCTTCGGCCAATGCCAGCGGCAGGAAGGAAATTGCGACCATAAAGTAATTTGCAACGATGACAGAAACAAAGGGGATACGGGCACTGAATACCTGCCGCGCTATCGCGTCAGAGGCCACAAGCAGCATCATACCAATCACCGCCACTGCAGCGAAAAACGCCATAAAGCGGGTGAGTATCAAATCTAGTCGGATCAGGTTTTCCATGGGCGCCTCCCCCGTTAAGCATAAAAAACGGCCCGCCCTGATGTGCAGGACGGGCCGCAGAGTCATCAACCCAATGTGGCCGGATCAATTTTTGAGAAGATTTCTTTGAGGTAAAGATCCCCTACAGCGTCCACATCGGATGTGTCGATGTCCTTAACCAGCGCTTCCCATTTCTTCACCAGTTGCAGAAACGCAGCCACTTGCTCGGGCGCATCTGCAATGTTGTAGGTGTCACGGTTCAGAGTGCCGACGGTCTCCATATCGGATTTGCGGAAGGCTTCGGCTTTTTCCTTAACGTCGGCTTCCGGCTCCAGCAGTTCGACGCCGTGTGCCTGTGGATCATTCAGAATAGACGTCGCCTGATTGACACTGTCGATGGTGGCAATCGCATGGCCCTTGGCCGCGCCGTCGATCATCGCCCGTTTGGTCTTCTCGTCGAGCGTCCCCCAAGTGATGCCGCTTACGTTGAACATGGTATTCCCCATGAACACCGCAATCGGCTGGTTCAGCGCATAGTTCGCAACTTCACCGGTGGACAGGGTATCAAGCGTTTCCAGCGTGTGGATGTTGCCGTCAATATGGCCCTGACTCATGCTTTCATAGATATCGGTCGCGCCCATGCTGATCGCAGAGCCACCCATCGCGTCCAGCCAACGGGCAAAAGGTCCAAAGCCGCGGATTTTCTTGCCCTGAAAGTCCTCCAGCGCCTTCACTGGCTTCTGGTTATACATATAGTACGGGCCGGTCACAGTGTTCCCGAGGAAGATTTGCCCCGCATCGTTGAACTCTGCCAGACAGGGTTTGCAATTGAACATGAATTCATTCGCAGCACCGGCCATAGCCACCGGATCGACACCCGCTGTGCCCATGTCGGACAAAAGGTTTGCATAGGGCAGTTCCGCGCGGTGATAGGCAGGCACCACAAAGCCACTGTCCGCAATACCATCCCGCAGGCCAGTGAAGGTTTCAGCAAAGTTCAGCAGGGAACCGGCGTAGATTTTGACCTCTGTCTCGCCGCCGGTTTGTTCCTTGATGTAATCCGCCCAATACTGTGTACCGTCGGTCAACCCGCTCAGCGCGGCTGCCCCGATCACGTGGCGCAATGTGTCTGCCTGTGCTGCCGGTGCCAGTGCCAGACCCAGCGAAGCTGTCAGTGCTGCCAGATTTAAATGTCTCATGTAATCCTCCCGATTAACTAACATACGCAGGGCCAAACGCCCCGTTTTACGGCCAGACGCAGCCCCTCACGGCCTGCGTCCCCGCCTTGATCACCCCTAGAGCAGGGCTGCCAATTCCTCTTTCTTGACCTTGCCGGTGGCGGTCATCGGCAAGCCGTCAACCAACCGGACTTCCGGCACTTTGAAGGTCGCCATTTGCTCGCGACACCAAGCTTGCAAAGTGTCCGCGTCCAGATCTTGCGCTTGCGCAGGGTCGAGATGGATAAACGCCACCGGCACCTCGCCCTTCTTGTCGTCCTTGCGCCCAATCACACCGGAGCCGAGCACTGCGGGGTGCCGCCCCAGCAGCATTTCCAGTTCCGCCGGGAACACGGGCATACCGCTGACTTTCAGCATTTCCTTGCGCCGCCCCAGATAGTGAACACATCCCTTCTCGTTCAACATCCCGATGTCACCCGTGTGCAACCAACCGTCACGGATCGCATGGGCGGTTTCTTCGGGTTTGTTCCAATAGGATTTCAGCACTGAAGGGGAGCGCACGCAGATCTCGCCGTTGTCACCGATCGGTTTCAAAGCACCTGTCTCAAAATCGCGGATGATAATATCTGTTTCGGCCACTGGAAGCCCGACAAACACGGGCTGTTGCGACAGATCGTAATCCCCGTCCTGAAAGCCGACTGTGAACGTGTCACAGGTGTTGGTTTCAGTCATGCCATAAGCCGCTTCAACCATCGTGCTGCCTGTCAACGCACGCCATTCGTCGCGAAACGCGGGGTTCAGCTTCTTCACGAACGAACAAACCGACGTCGTCCCAAGCGAGCCGAGATCGTATTGCCCCGCATCCTTGTGGCGCATCACCTCAACCGCGTTATCCACCAGTAAAGTGACGATAGAAGCGCGGTAATGGGAAACAGCCGCCATCCAGCCCACCGCATCCCAGCGGTGCAGAATGCACACGGCAGCCCCAGTGTAGACCGGTGCAAGAATGCCAAGATCTTCCCCCGCGATCCAGAACATGGGGAAGAAGTTCACCACCACATCTTCGGCCCCGGCGTCCGGCATAGCAGGCCCGCAATAAGCCGCTACGGTGAACAGCATATCCCCGTGGGTGTGCACACAGCCCTTGGGCATCCCAGTGGTGCCGCCGGTGTAGTTCAGTGCAGCAACCGCATCCAAATCGGTGCAATCCGGTCCCTCAAACGGCGCCGCTTGTTCCATAGCTTCCAGCAATCGGGCAATGCCTTGTGCTTGGGGTGCCGCGCCCATTCCTTCGGGACGGGGAACAGGGCTCGACTCTCCGGCCATCTCTGCCGCACCCGTTGCAAACAGGGTTTTCACAGGCGTTTTGTCAAGAACCTGTGCCACCAGCGGCGCCAGATCGTCCTGAAACACCAGCGTTTCCGCGCCGCTGTCATTCAACTGATAAGACAGCTCCACGGCCTTGAACATCGGGTTCACCGGAACCAGCACCGCGCCAAGCTTCATGATGCCCCAGAAGCAGATCAGGAACTGCGGGCAGTTCCCCATCATCAGCGCAACACGATCGCCCGCACCAACACCTTTGGACTGCAACAGACCGGCGAATTTATCTGACAGATTGTCCACCTCGCCCCAGCTTAGGCTGCGACCATAAAAATGCACCATCGCTTCATCGGGGCGGGCGCTGGCCTCTTCTCGTACATACTGACTAAGCGGTTTTTTCCCTAGTCGGTAGTTTATCTCGCGCGGGATACCGGCGGGCCAGCTCTTGGCTTGCAACGCCCGTATTTCGCTCACCTGTTGTTCAATCGCTTTCGTGTCTGTCAAAATCCTGTCCTCCCCTTAAATTTCGTTCTGTCCGGCTTAGCGGCCTTCGGCCATCCGCAGCCCCTTGGCGATCCAGCCCCGTGTGTCCGCGGGATCAATCACCGCGTCGATTTCATGGGTAGACGCGACGTTCATCGCGCCGCCCCGTTCGTACAATTCATCCACCAGTCGGGTGTACAAAGCCTCCCGCGCGGCGGGGTCTGTTTCGGCCTCCAGCTCTTTGCGATAGCCAAGCTGGATTGCGCCCTCCAACCCCATCGGCCCGAACTCCCCCGTGGGCCAAGAGATCGAAAAGGCAGGTTCCCCAAGGCTGCCTGCCGCCATCGCCTGCGCGCCAATGCCATAGGCTTTGCGCAGGCAAACAAAGAACATCGGCGCACCAAGATTGGCCCCTGCGGAGATCAACTCGCAAGCGGCAGCAACCGCGCCTTCTTCTTCACTGTCGGGTCCAACCATAAAGCCGGGCGTGTCACACAGGGACAACACAGGCAGGTTGAACTTCGCACAAAGGTTCAGGAACCGCGCCCCTTTTGCCGAAGCCGCCGCGTCGAGCGCCCCGCCCAGATGTTGCGGGTTGTTGGCGATCAGCCCCATCGGGCGGCCCTCGATCCGCACGAAACCGGTCACCATTCCTGCCGCGTGTTCTGCGCCAAGTTCGAGGAAACTGTCCTTATCGACCAGTCCTTCGATCAGCGGGCGGACCAGATAGGATTTCTTGCGGTTTTCGGGGATGGAATGGCGCAACATCCGCTGGTCCGCGGCTTCCCAATCCGCCACATCGCCCTGAAAATATGACAAGACCTGACGGGTCGCTGCAATCGCAGCTTCATCGTCTTCCACCAGAACATCCAGTAGACCGTTTTGCGCATGCATCGGCGCAGGGCCGATTTCTTTGGGATGGAAGCTGCCGATACCCCCTGCCTCGATCATCGCAGGACCCGCCAACCCAATCCAGCTGTTTCGGGTGGCAATCCGGATATCCCCCGCCCCGAAAATGGCCGCGTTACCGGCAAAACAAAATCCGGAATTCACAGTGATCCGTGGACCCCACCCCTTCAACCGACAGAATTCCGCAAAAGTCGTGACCTTCAGGCCGGATTGCACGGTTTGGGCAAAATCATCATCATTGGGACGCCCGCCACCCCCTTCTGTGAAGAAAACTGAGGGAAGACCCTGTTTATGTGCAACTTCGATCATCCGGTCGGTTTTCAGGTGGCCAAAATACCCCTGCGTCCCTGCCATCACGGTAGAGTCATAGGCCAGCAAAGCCACCTGTGATCTGTCGCTGGCGAAAAGGTCCGCATTCATCGCCCCAACGCCCGTGACAATCCCGTCCGCCGGAGATACGTCAATCAGGGTTTCCAGCCCCAGCTTGCGCCGCTGCCCCGCCAGAACCAGCTGCCCGTATTCGTGGAAATCGCCGCCTTCACACAGGCCGCTGATGATCTCTCGCGTGGTGCGCTGGCTGCGATCCCGCCGCCGCGCGACCGCACGAGGGCGGTTTTCATCCAGTGTCCGTGCAAGGCGGCTTTCCAGTGTGGCCAGATCCTCGCGGATATGGTCAGGTTCCGGAGCGCTGTCCTCGGCGCTGATTTCTTCCAGCGTATCATCCCGCGTAAAGGCCAGCATCGGTGTGCCAGCGGCAACGGTTTGCCCTTCGCTGGCAAACACCGCGACCACTACACCGCCCGCTTCGGCGGTCACGACATGCTGCATTTTCATCGCCTCGATCACGGCGATTTCCTGTCCTTTGGCGATCTGGTCGCCCACGGCCACGTGAACCTGCTGGATCATCGCCTGCATTGGCGCGCGCAGTGCCTCGCTGCCTTGGGGTAGCTTCACCTCTTCGACAACAGCGGTTTCGGCTTCGGCTTCAAAGAAACGATCCGCGCCGCCCGACTGACCGATCAGCGCCGACATTTGCGTATCGAGCGTACGCACATCCACCGTCCAGTCCGTCACCACCGGCAGCCGCAAGAGGCCGCGCAGGAACCCGATGTTCGTCTCAATACCCCCGATCTGGAATTCCGAAAGCGCCCGTTCCGTTTTCGCAAACAACCGCGCCAGATCGCCGGTCTTTTCGTGAACCACCAGCTTGGCCAGCAAAGAGTCAAAATTCGGGTTCGTGCTGTAACCGGCATAAGCATAACCGTCGATCCGCACCCCCGGCCCCGTGGGCGGCGTGTAGGCTGTCAGCCGCCCGCCGGTGGGCGTGAACACACCGTCTTGATCCAACACTTCGGTATTGATCCGCGTCTGCACGCTGTAGCCGACAGGTGCGGCAGGTGGTTGATCAAGCCCGATATCGGACAGGGTCGCACCGGCTGCGATAGCAAGCTGGATTTCCACCAGATCAAGCCCCGTGATCTCTTCGGTGATCGTATGTTCCACTTGAATACGCGGATTGGTTTCGATGAAGTGGAACGCACCTGTGTCCTCCACCAAAAACTCCACCGTGCCCAAACCGCGATAGCCGCACGCCTGCCCGATCGCCACAGCCGCATCCAGAAGGGCGCGGCGGGTGTCTTCGGTCAGGTTCGGCGCGGGGGCCAGTTCGATAATCTTCTGATGACGCCGCTGCACAGAGCAATCCCGCTCCCACAAGTGGGTGACATTTGTGCCATCGCCTACGATCTGCACTTCGATATGACGCACGGAAGGCAGAAAGCGTTCGGCATAAAGCGTGCCATCTCCAAAGGCAGCTGCCGCTTCGGTGCTGGCCTGATGAAACGCGGTTTCAATTTCGTCAGCATTTTGCACGATCCGCATACCGCGCCCGCCGCCGCCGTTCACAGCCTTGATCATCAGCGGCGCGCCGTCTTGGGCTTCAAAGAACGCCTTGGCTTGCGCAGCATTCTCTAACGGATCTGACCCGCGCAGCACCGGAACATTCGCATCTTCGGCCAGTGCGCGGGCGGACACTTTGTCCCCCTGACGGCGCAGCGTGTCTCCATCCGGTCCGACAAAGATGATCCCCGCCTGCGCACAGGCATCTGCAAAATCGGCGCGTTCGCTGAGCAATCCATAGCCCGGATGCACTGCATCGCAGCCGGTTTCCTTGGCAATTGCGATCAGCGCTTCGATGTCGAGATAGCCCGCCACACCAGCCTTAGGCAGCGCACGCACCGCGTCCATGTGTTTGGTATGCAAAGACGTAGCGTCATCTGCCGTGTGAACCGCCACAGTTTCCAACCCTGCGGCCGCTGCGGTGCGCGCAACACGGATGGCAATCTCCCCGCGATTCGCAATCAGCAACTTTCTGATCATGTAACAATCCTCCCTTTAACCAAACTGCACTGACTTCCTGGCACTTTGATAACCGAGGGTCACTGAACTTTCTAAAGTTTAGGAATATGGCCAGTGGGAAGTCAACTATTACCTGTTCACTCTATTGACCGGAAGATAAGGCTACTGGATACTCATCCAATGACAGAATTGACCGGTTTTCCGACCCGCAAACAGCTCCGAGATTTAAAGCGCCGAGAAATCGTGCGCTGCGCGACCGTCAAGTTCGGCACGGAAGGCTACGAGCATGTGACTCTCGAAGCGATTGCAGCCGAACTCGGTGTTACCAAAGCGGCGCTGTATAATTATTGCAGCAGCAAGAACGACCTGCTGATGCAGTGCTATGAAATGGGAATGGACCGGCTTGTGGACGCGGTGAAGACGGCTTTGGGGCGGGACGGCAACGCAGCAGCGCGATTGGACGCCGGATTGCAGGCCTATATCGTCACCATGTTGCGCCCCGATATGCAATATCTATGGAGCTACACCCGCCCGATGGTCACGTCCGGTGACAAACGCAGTGTGCAGACCAGCCGTGACAAGCTGGATATGATGTTTCGGGAGATGCTGGATGCCGGGATCGCGGATGGGTCCCTGCGCGCGGATCTGGACCCGAAACTGGCCAGTCTGATCATTCTGGGCGCAGTCAACTGGGTCGGCATCTGGTTTCGCGAAGGGGGCGGGCAATCCCCTGCTGCCATCGCCGCCGAAGTCACGCGGGAAGCCCTGCTAGGGTATCTCTCCTAACTGTTCGCCCCTATGGCACCATCGCGCAATCCCGCCAGCGCCTTACCTTCCACACCGATCCGCACCCACAGCATTGCCGCGTTCAGGACAGTAAACAGAACTGCCACCCAGACCAGTCCCAACACCATCGGTGCGACGATGATCTCGGCCACCACCAGCGTATAGTTCGGGTGGGACAAATATTTGAACGGCCCACGCACCACCAGCGGCTCCTCCAGCACGATGATCCGCGTGGTCCAGCGCGGCCCAAGCGTGGTGAGTATCCAGACCCGCAGGATTTGCAGCACAGCAAACAAAACTAGCCAGCCAAGCGAAACCGTTTCATCATATCCGGCAAATACCAGACAGGCGATCCACGCGCTGTGCATGGCAACCATCACCGGATAATGCGAAGCTCCAACCTCATAAGCCCCCCGCGCCAGCAGACGTGCGGTATTGCGTTTGGCAATCACCAGTTCGCTGAGCCTTTGAAGGATGATGAACCCTAAGAACAGACCTGCGCCAAGCGTCATGCCCCCTGCCCCGCAGACACATGAACCGGCAGGTAGGACGCCGTGAACCCCGGCCCAAGCGCGCAAGCCATAAACTGCCCTGTGCGCCCCGCTTCCAACACGGATTTGAGAACAAACATCACAGTAGGCGCAGACATATTTCCGGCCTCTCGCAGAATATCCCGTTCCTTGTCCAGAGTATCCGCCTCCAGTTCCAACGCTGTTTCAATGGCAGCGACAACTTTTGCGCCACCGGGGTGGCAGATATAACGATCAATCTGGCTGTGCTGCAATCCGCTCGCCGCAAGTGCAGCAGTGGTGGCTTGCGCAAATTCGGCGTTGACGAAATCCGGGATGGAGCGGTCAAACACCACGCCAAAACCGGTTTCGTCAATATCCCACCCCATGATCTGCAACGTATCCGGCCAGAGTTTTTGATACCCCTGCCCAAGCTGCACCATTGGCCCTGCGTCGGGCGCTTGATCACACAGGCAAGCCGCCGCAGCACCATCCCCGAACAAGACAGCGGCGATAATGTCGGCTTTTTGCAAACGGTCGGCGCGAAACGACAGGGAACAGGTTTCTACCACCACCAGTAACACCCTAAAGCCCGCACGCCCCGCCGCGATAGACTGCGCGAGGGACAGCCCGCTGACCCCGCCAGCGCAGCCAAGTCCAAAAACCGGAACGCGCATAATGTCGTCGCGAAACCCCATATCTTTGTGGACCTGTGCCTCTAGCGAGGGTGTCGCGATACCGGTCGAACACACTGTCACCACACAATCCACGCTTTGCGCGCTCCAGCCCGAAGCCTTCAACGCTGAACGGGCCGCATCGCAAAACAGCGCAGTTGCTCCTTGAATAAAAGCGGCATTCCGGTCGGCCCAACCGTGGCTTTCAGAAAACCAGTCAAGCGGCACGACACTGTGACGGGTCTTGATCCCCGCACTGCGGAAACTACGCGAAAGCCGGTGAAACTGGGGGTATTTATCGCCGAAAATAAGACCGGCCCGCTGCTCTACTTCCGTCTGGTCCAGACAAAATTCCGGCAAAGCAGTGGATATTCCATGAAGGTAAACGGTCATTGCGTGCCTTTATTAGTACGATCCGGCCAAGGCGGCGAAGACCTAGGCCAGAACATAGCCCCACCGCGCCGCTGTACAAGTCCGCATATGCAGGGCATCCCAAATGCAATAGTACAAATCCGCAACAGTGCGCCATACCGCCCAACGGCACGAGTCGGACTGGCGGTTGTACCTGTTCTGCCCTTTTGATAGTCACTAGTAGCTCATGTTTAGTCGTTTTTTGGCGTTTTCGCTGCGGTTCCTTGTCAGAGCTGCGGCGGTTTTTCGCTTCTGATACGATAACAATCACCAAGGAGACTCCGATGACGGACGTAAATAACGATCAGGGGATACCGGACCCGGACGGGTACCACCTTCCCATAGATACCGACCATGAAATCGGTGAAAACAACGTAGACGGAAGCATTGGACGGTTTGGGTTTGACATCCACAACCCCGTTTTTGCGATCTCCGGTATTGCTGTGATTGCTTTTGTTATCTTTACTCTGGCCCTGCCTGCACAGGCCGAAGTGATGTTCAAAGCTATGTTCAATGTTGTGACTAAGAACTTTGACTGGTTCTTCCTCTCAGCGGGGAACATTTTTGTGCTGTTCAGTCTGGCGCTTATTGTTCTGCCTGTCGGCTCCGTCCGGCTCGGGGGCGCGGATGCGAAGCCGGATTACGGCTATCTCGGCTGGTTTGCCATGCTGTTTGCCGCTGGTATGGGCATTGGCCTGATGTTCTACGGCGTGTCCGAACCGATGAGCCACTTCTCCAGTTCCTTTGGCGGTACATCAATGGAGAACGGACTGCGCACCGACTGGGCACCGCTGAACGGCGCTGAAGGCGATCAGGCCGAGGCGATCCGTCTTGGGATGGCCGCAACGATATATCACTGGGGTCTGCACCCTTGGGCGATGTATGCTGTTGTTGCGCTGGCACTGGCGTTGTTTTCCTACAACAAAGGCCTGCCACTTTCGATCCGCTCTGCGTTCTACCCGATCTTCGGGGAACGGGTTTGGGGCTGGACCGGCCACGTCATCGACATCCTCGCAGTGTTTGCCACACTGTTCGGTCTTGCGACCTCGCTCGGGCTTGGCGCGACGCAGGCAGCAAACGGTCTGACCCTGCTGTTTGGTAGCGGTGTTGCAGAAGAAGGTACACGCAGCCTGCTGGGTATGCCCTTTGGCAATACAGCTGACAGCGGCGTGGAAAACTCCGGCGGCCTGCTTGTTCTGCTGATCGTCGCGATCACAGCAGTTGCGCTTGTTTCGGTGATCCGTGGTCTGGACGGCGGCGTCAAAGTTCTGTCCGAACTCAACATGGTTCTGGCGATCCTGCTGGTTCTGTTTGTGCTGATCGTCGGCCCGACACTGGACATCTTCAAGGGCTTCGTTAGCGCCCTTGGTGCGTATTTTGAGTATCTGCCGAGACTGGCGATGCCCTTTGGCCGCGAAGACACCAACTTTGTTCAAGGCTGGACCGCCTTTTACTGGGCATGGTGGATCAGCTGGTCGCCTTTCGTTGGCATGTTCATCGCCCGCGTTTCCCGTGGCCGTACCGTGCGCGAATTCATGATCTGCGTACTGCTGATCCCGTCGCTGGTCTGCGTCCTGTGGATGAGCGTCTTTGGCGGCACCGCGATCCAGCAATTCGTTCAGGACGGCTATCAGGCTGTTGTGAATGCACCACTGGAGCTGAAACTGTTCGGCATGCTTGATGCGCTGCCACTGGCGTCCATCACCTCTTTCGTGGGCATCCTGTTGGTCATCGTCTTCTTCGTTACCTCCTCTGACTCCGGCTCGCTCGTGATCGACACGATTACGGCTGGCGGCAAGGTGGATGCACCGCTGCCACAGCGTGTGTTCTGGTGCACGTTCGAAGGTGCGGTTGCCATCGTGCTGTTGCTCTCTGTGGGCGGCCTGTCGTCACTGCAGTCTATGGTGATCTCGACCGGCCTGCCGTTTGCAGCAGTACTTCTGCTCTTGTGCGTGTGTATCTTCATGGGTCTGCGCTCCGAGCGTAAGGCGATCAAGAACCAGATCAATCCGGCGGAATAACCCCCCCGCGACTTGAATAAACATCAGGCAGCGCCGGTCCGTCCGGCGCTGCTTTTTTATGGGGGTTGCACGGATACATTGGCCGCGTATCGTGGGGTAAACGGACGGAGCCCTGCCATGACCCTTCTCACCAGATTAACGACAGCTTTCTTCTTCTGCGCAGCACCCGTGCTGGCACAGGACTGGTCCGAAGCTTCCCGCAACGCATTAGAACAACGGGACGCCGGACATTCCATCACCGCTGAAAACTGGATGATCAGCGCCGCCAATCCCCACGCCGCACAGGCCGGAGCCGCCGTGCTGCGCGCCGGTGGCACTGCCGCCGATGCAATGGTCGCGGTTCAGGCGGTGTTGGGTCTGGCAGAACCGCAATCCTCGGGGCTCGGCGGTGGGGCATTCTTGATCTGGTACGATAATGCCAGCGGCAAAGTCACCACGCTCGACGGACGCGAAGCGGCCCCCCTTGCCGCTACGCCCACCCTGTTTCAGGACGACTCCGGCACGCCACTGAAGTTCTTCGATGCAGTCGTTGGCGGACGTTCGGTCGGGGTTCCCGCCACCCCAGCCCTGATGGAAGCCGCCCACAAACGCTGGGGCAACAGCCCTTGGGCAGAGCTGCTGGCCCCTGCCGGAAAGCTCGCCTCTGAAGGCTTCACGGTTTCCCCCAGACTGGCAGAATCCGTTGCGGCCGATCCCGAAAGGTTGGGAAGATGGGAGAGAACCCGCAATTACTTCCTGCCTGACGGACAACCATTAATCGCGGGCGACACCCTGAAAAACCCCGCCTATGCCAAGACGCTGGACGCTATGGCACAGCATGGGGCAGATGTGTTTTACACCGGACCGCTGGCGCAGGAAATCGTAACAGCGGTGCAAGGGGCCACGGGCAATCCGGGCGTGTTGTCTCTAGTGGATCTGGCGATTTACCGCGTGAAGGAACGCGCCCCCGTCTGTGCTACTTACCGCGAGTATGAGGTCTGCGGCATGGGTCCGCCCTCATCCGGCGGGCTGACGGTCGGGCAAATCCTGCAACTGCTGGAACCTTATGACCTGTCCGCGCTTGGAGCTGATGCGCCGGAAAGCTGGCGGTTGATCGGGGATGCCTCCCGTCTGGCCTTTGCGGATCGTGGCCGATATATGGCTGACAGCGATTTTGTGCCAGTTCCGGTGAAGGGTCTGCTTGATCCGGCCTACACATCCGCCCGCGCTAAACTGCTGGACCGCGACACAGCGCTGGGCGAAATCACAGCAGGCGACCCTGCTTTTGATCACGGACTGAACCGTGCGGACGACCAATCTATTGAACTTCCCTCTACCAGCCATTTTTCCATCGTGGACAGCTATGGCAACGCGCTGTCCATGACGACGACAGTGGAAAACCGCTTTGGATCGCGGTTGATGGCGGGCGGGTTTATCCTGAATAACGAGCTGACGGATTTTTCCTTCGCCACCCACAAAGACGGCGTTCCGATAGCCAACCGTGTGGCGCCCGGCAAGCGGCCACGTTCCTCTATGTCCCCGACCATAGTCCTGAAAGACGGGGCACCCGTTCTGGTGATCGGCTCCCCCGGAGGCAGCCGGATCATCGGCTTTACCGCGCAAACCATCATCGCGGTGCTGGACTGGGGCATGGACATTCAAAGCGCGATTTCCATGCCCCGCCTTGTGAACCGCTTTGGCACCTATGAAATAGAGGACCGCACCGACACCGAGGCGCTGACCCAACCGCTGCAAGACATGGGGTTCGAGGTGAAACGCGGGGCGATCACCTCCGGCCTGCACGGGATCAGCATTGCGGAAACGCTCGCAGGTGGGGCCGACCCCCGACGCGAAGGCATCGCAATCGGGGAATGAACGAGCCTTTTTAATGAAGCTGCCCTGCAACCCGCCCCAGCATTTCCAGACAAGCGGCAAGCTGGTCGCGGCTGACGTATTCGTCCGGTTTATGGGCCTGTTCAATCGAACCCGGCCCGCAGATCACCGCGCTGACGCCGCCCTGTTGGAACAATCCTGCCTCGGTTCCAAAGGACACCACTTCGGTCTCGTTTCCCCCTGTTAGGGCACGCACGATGGCCACCGCCTCGCTGTCAGGGTCCGGTTCCAGCCCTGCCACTTCGCTTGCAAAGATTTCCTCGATGTTAGCCACGGGGTTCTTCGCCTTCATCTCTGGCAGCAGCACATCGCGGGTAAAGCTCTCAATCCGCTCACGCACATAATCGCGGTCGCTTTGCTGGATCGGGCGCATTTCCCAGCCCACCGCCGCCTTGTTCGGGATCACGTTATGGGCCACACCTGAATGCAGCTCGCAAATTTGCAAGGTCGTATGAGGCGGGTCAAAACGGGAGCCTTCGGGCGCGCGGGCGGGCAGGTCCTGCCGGATTTCCATCAGCTTGCTGACATACCGCGTGGCGTATTCCAGCGCGTTAACACCCAGATCCGGCAGGCTCGAATGGCCCTCAACGCCGGTAAATTCCGTGGTGTATTCGCAGCAGCCCTTATGCCCTTCGATGATCCGCATAGAGGTCGGCTCCCCGATGATCGCAGCCGAAGGTTTCAGCCCCGCCTTCACCATTTCATCCACCAATACGCGCGCGCCGAGACAGCCAATTTCCTCGTCATAGGTAAAGGCGTAATGCACAGGCCGCGCAAGATCGGCGGCGGCAAATTCCGGCGCCAGCGCCAGCGCCGCCGCAATAAACCCCTTCATGTCACAGGTGCCGCGCCCGTAAAGCAAACCGCCCTCCTCGCGCATGGTAAACGGATCGGCAGACCAGTCCTGCCCCGCCACCGGAACCACATCCGTATGCCCCGACAGGATTAACCCGCCATCCACATCCGGCCCGATTGTCGCAAAGATATTGGCCTTGCCGTCCGTGTCCGAGGTGATCTGACACCGCGCACCATAAGGTTCCAGATAGGCCGCAATCCAGTCAATCAGATCACGGTTGCTCTCGCTTGAAATACTTGGAAAAGCAATCAGCCGCTCCAGTATCTCCAATGTCTTGTCCATGCGTTCCATAAAAGGCCCCTTTCTGACGGGACGCTACGCGGAAAGGTAAGGAATGAAAAGCGGGGGAATGGGGGGGAGTGAGCTTTGCGAAGTCACGCGACCGGGCCAGAGCGGAACTTGACGCAGATTGCAGCGAACGGTGACAACGAGCCCAACCTGTGCATTCGAATTTCGCGCTGCGTGCGTTCGCAGCGTGGAAAATGCTTCATCAGCATAAGATTTGTTGCTGCCTCTTAGCGGGCGATGCGGTCATTCGTGCAGGTCGCAGCATAGATCAACACTTGAAACTCCACTGAACGGTGCCACAGGCTACATGTGACGTCTAACCGCAGCCTCAACGGCACGGATCGACTGACGGATATCCTCGGATGTCGTGCGGTGATTGACTAAGGCTGCTCGTAGACACGCCTTGCCTTTGATAACAGTCGTCGAGAATACGGCATCGCTGGAGAGCTGAAACTCGGCCGCGATTTCGTTCACGTTGCCGTATGCGCGTAGAAGCAGCAAATATTAGAAGAAACTGGAAAGGAAAGGTCCAAAACATCGGATGCTTCGACCAACATAGCCATCAAAGCAGTCTGCTTGCAGTTGTCAGTAATGGACGCAGAGAAGGCTTGGGTTCCGATCGATTTTATCGCGGTCCAGACTTTAAGGGCGCGAAATCCACGCGACAGTTCCAGCCCATAGTCACAAAACCATAAATCGCCTCCGCCAAGCCCTTCTTGTTGTTGTTCAAGATAGTTTGGGCGCGATGTGAACGTGTCAAGATGCAAGCTGCGATCGTAGATCATGCAGCCACCGCAATCATAAGGGATAGACATCCATTTGTGAAAATCGCAGGAAATCGAGTTTACCCGTTCCATCCCGTCAACAAGCCGCGCCCATGGATCATCCGCGAGGCGGGCCCAAAACCCAAAGGCGGCATCCACATGGAGCTAGATATCTTGACCCTGACAGAAATCAGCCAACTCGTTTAGATTGTCGAACGAACCAGTGTTAACCGAACCCACGGTGCTAACCACAGCCAAAGGAAGGCGATCAGCAGCTTGGTCTTCTATAACAGCGCGCTTCAATGACGCGACACCATCCTCATTTCATCGTCCGTCTCGACGACGTGGATTGCCTCGGTCCCGTAGCCCATCGCTTCAAGGGCCTTACCGATGCACGAATGCGTACCACGGCGCACATAAACGGCGATGCGTGGCAGCGCTTGGATACCTGTCTCTCTAACGTCACAACCAAATTGCTTGTTGCGCGCAGCGGTCAACGCCAGAATTGTGGCTTGCGATGTGCCAGTAGTCAGAATGGCAGATGCACTATCGGGCAACCCCGAAACAGCAAGCAGCCAATCCAGAACGGCCCGTTCGACTTCGATAGCACCATGGTCGCGGCCGCCGCAGTTGCTATTCATCGTCGCGGCAACCAATTCAGCCCCAACAGAAACCGGGAGCCCCGCCCCATGAACCCAACCAAAAAACCGTGGATGCGTATTGCCGGTCGCGTAAGGCATAATGTCATCGGCCTACCGAGCAAACACCTGTTCTGCGCCAACGCCAATGGTCCCGTGCGTGAGGGACACCCTATCCACAAGGTCATCGGGCTTAGGTTGCCAGGGCAAGTCCCTAGCATTCTTCAATCGAGCAAGGCATTGATCCATCAACTTGTGCATGTCGCGGCCAAAATCGTCCCAGTCTTCCGGATCCAGATGCGTGCCTTCTGAAGTCACGACAAAGCCCTTTGTGATTGACGGTTTTGCACGGCTTAAGGGCATCGGATGCCAGAAGTACAAGCCGTTTAAATGGGTGGCCCATTTGATACCTGCAGCTGACCTCAAGGAGTTTTCCCGCTCTGCTATCAAACGCAAGCCAAACGTTTGCACACTAAGGGATTTCCGTGAATTTATGTCTCTTTTTTTGAGACCGCGGACGTCTGTGAAACTTAGTCATAGGTTGATTGCTTGACTCGAAGAAGGCTCAGGATTGGTAGAAAGCAGCGCTTGCCCAGTCTGCGCCATAGCGATGCTCATTTCGTCGCTGATGACATCCCAAAGCCGATGTAGTCCGGCCTCCCCTCCAGCTGCGATAGCGAACTGCAAAATACGCCCAAGAAACACAAAATCTGCGCCTTGCTGCATGGCACGCATAACATCTTCGCCAGACCTTATGCCACTATCAAAAAACAATGGATAATCGGGGCCGACTTCGGCACGTATGCGCGGCAGTACTTCAATCGGGGCTGGCGCACTTTCCAATTGGCGCGCACCGTGGCTGGAGACTTGGATGGCATCAACGCCAGCTTTCTTTAGGTCTGCCGCGTCAACTACGTCTAGCACCCCCTTGACCACCAATTTCCCGCGCCACATGTCACGCAATCTGGCCAACGTGTCCCATGTGGCTTTGGCGCGGCTTTCCGTGCGATCAAAATCATAGCCGTCCATCTCAAAGTTGGCCATTTGGGGTTTGCCGGCTGCAAGCTGCGTCAGTGACCAACGAGGGTGCAGAGCAAAATCAATAAATTGGCGCGGCCCGATCGAGAACGGCATTTTGAAACCGTGCCGCAATTCGCGAGGGCGGCGACCAACCTCTGGCACATCGACTGTCAACACGAGGGTCGTATAACCCGCTGCCTTGGCTCGTTCGACCAGTTGGAACGTGCCGGTCCCGTCTCCGGTGAAATACAGTTGAAACCAAGCGTGCCCTTCGGCGACTTCGATAATCTTCTCAAGCGGTGTCGAGGCCACGGTCGACACACCATGGGGCACTTTGTATTGCGCGGCCAAACGGGCCAGCATCAGGTCCGCCCCCGGCGCGCTAAGATTGCACATGCCCATCGGTGCAATGCCAAACGGGCGCGCGGCTTGTGTACCGAACAGAGGCACTCTTAGATCGCGGGTAGCAACGTCGCGCAGAATACGTGGCCGTAATGTAACGGCATCAAGGGTGGCCCGATTGCGCGCCGCCCCTGTTTCGCACCCTGCGGCGCCGTCAATGTAGTCAAACACCATCCATGGAAGGCGCCGCTTTGCAACACGTCGTGCATCCTCGGCACTATGGATGGCATTGACGGACATCAGCCTTTCACAGCTTCCATAAAGCGGTGACGGATCACAACCGGGTCCATCGTGATGACAGGCAGTTTGATGTTCCCGCTGTCACACTTGCATACGATTATGGTCATCTCTTCGCTGTCGATGGCGGCTTGCAAGACGGTGCCAAGGTCCTTGTCTTGCACTTCCACGACGTTTTCGCAACCACATGCACGCGCCACATTCGTCAGGTTGGTTTTCATGCCTGCGTATGTCGGCTGATCCCCGGTGGAGCCATAGGACCCGTTGTCGATGATCAACAGCGTGAAGTTGCCCGTCGCATTGTTGGCGATGGTGGGCAATGTGCCAAGGTTGGTCAAAACCGAGCCGTCCCCGTCGATGGAGATCACTGGCTTGTCTTGCGCAAGTGCCAGACCAAAGCCGATGGAAGACGACAGACCCATTGTACCAAGCATATAAAAGTTACGCTCGTTGTCATCGATCATGTGCAGCTCTTGGCTGGGCAGACCGATGTTGCAAACAACAAGGTGCGGATTAAGGATCGGGGCGATTTCTTTGAGAATTTCAGAACGGATCATTGGTCGCCATAGCCTCCCCAGAAGTTGGCGTCGGTCAGGATCGCCACGGGTTTGTTGCACATGAAGGTGTATTTCAGGATGTTGTCGAATTCCTTGACATCGTCCTTCCAGTGGAAGTGGTAGGTCGGGATGTTCAACTGTGCCAGCAGCGCTTTGGTGTGTACTGCCATTTCGACCTGACAGGCCACAGGCTCGCGCAATTCACCCCGGTAGGAGATAATCATCGGCAGCGGCATGCGGTAGAATTGCGTCAGCGTTGCCAACGTATTGATCGTCACACCAATCGCGGTGTTCTGCATGATGATGGCGGGGCGTTTGCCGCCCATAAAGGCACCGGCGCACAGCCCCATGCCTTCGTCTTCTTTGTTTGACGGGATATGGAAAATGTCTTCGCGTACGTCGACCTCTTCGATCACACCAGCGAGCTGTTTGCACGGCACGGTGGTGACGAAAGAGACGTCGTTTGCGACAAGATCATCCACGATCTTCTTGTCGATATTCATAAGAAAAAGCCTTTCTGATTGGATAGAATTCTTTTGAGCAAGTCAGCGTTATGTGCTGCGATAAACGTGCACAGCGCAGGGCGCATGCCGCACAACACGCGCAGCAGTCGAGCCCAGAAAATAGTCGCTGAACCCCGGTTTGTGTGATCCCATGACGATGCAATCAATGCTGTGCGTCACGGCATAGTCAATGATGGAGCGGTAGGTATGTCCAATCACCATCTTGGCCTTCACGCCGCTCAGGTGTTCGGTTTTTGCCTGTAGTTCGGCCCGCGCCCGCGCAAGCCCTTCTTCTTTGGCTGCATCATCTACATACGACTGAATAGACCCTTGTGGCGCTTCATAGACATGCAGGGCGATAATCTCACCGGTGCCGCCGGTCAGAGCTTTGGCAATCTCCAGGGTGCCTTTGGACACACCGTGGTCAAGCGCCATGGGAACAAGGATTTTTTGATACACGGGTAGATCTCCGGTTGGGCCGTCGTTGTTAAGACCAGGGGGCAAGAATGATTTTCGGTGTCGCAACCTCGCCTGCACGCAGTTCGGCAAAGGCATTTGCCCCTTCGGCCAAGGCGCGGGTTTGGGTCCAGTCCAACGGGCCGAGACGCCCATCGAACAGAGCAGCGGCCGTTTCGCGAAAATCGACGGCAGTGTAGGTGTAGGTACCGATAAACGCGATCTCTTGCAGGGTAATGCGGCGCACGTCTAGGCCGAGGCCATCATCGCCCAAACCCACGTGCGCGATGACACCGCCCGGCTGCACAAGGCGAGTGGCAGAGGCGCGCGTCACCCCGAACCCGACCGCGTCGATCACCACAGGATAACTTTGGTCAGTCTCCGCAACCGCAGTTTGACCCGTTTGGTCACACAAAAAGGCACATCTGGCGGGATCAGGTTCCACGATAGTCACGTCGTCCAGCCCCATCGCTTTCAGCGCAAGCGACGCGGCCAAACCGATGGCCCCACCACCGATCACTAACGCACGACGATCCATCGCGGGGTGCAGCGCCTCAAGCACCAGTCGCGCGGCGTGCCAACTGACGGCCAATGGTTCCGCCAATGCGGCCTTTTCCAGTGGCACATGATCCGGCACTTCGACCAGATTGGACATCGGCATCGCCACATATTGCGCAAACGCGCCTTCGCGTGGCATCATTGAGATGATCTGCCGCTCAGGGCACAGGTTCTCGCGGCCTGCCTTGCAAGCAGGGCAGACACCGCAAGTCACCAGCGGGTTTACAGTGACGCGCATCCCATCATGTGTGCCGCCCACGATCTTGCCAGCCGCCTCGTGTCCCAAAATAAGCGGCGCAGGACGGCGTTCGTCATGGCCAAGATAAGCATGCATGTCAGATCCGCAGATGCCAACGGCCTCAACCTTAATCAGGTGCTCTCCGGCTTGCGGGGTCGCATCCGGCACATCGGTAAAATCCAATGTCTCAACGCCTTGATAAACCAGTGCTTTCATTTTGCAGTGAACCCTCCGTCAACCATCAGAACCTGACCTGTGACAAATGCAGACGCATCCGAGCACAAAAACAAAATCGGGCCGTCTATATCTTCCAATGTCCCGTTGCGACCGACACAGGTTTGCGCGGCATTGCGGTCGGCACGCGCTGGGTCGTCAAAAACCGCCGCGGTCAATTCCGTGGGGAAAAACCCCGGCCCGATGGAATTGGTGTTGATCCCGTGGGGGGACCAAGCCTCAGCCATGGCGCGGGTCAACTGGCTGATGCCGCCTTTGGTCGCGCCATATGCAATGCCGCCGGGGAAGGCCCGTTTGCTTTGCAATGAGGCAAAGTTCACGATGCGCCCCCAGCCCTTGTCACGCATGGCAGGCACAAAGGCCTGAGACAAAAAGAATGGCGCATTCAGGTTCAGGGCAATCGTTTGATCCCATCCCTCCGGCGTCACGTCATCCGCCACTTGCCGCGTGTTGACGCCCGCCGCATGGATCAGAATGTCCGGCGCGCCAAACGGGGCAGAAACATCGCTGACCAATTGCGCATGGCTTTCGCGGTCTGCCACATCGGCCACGACCCGCGCAGCCTTAGGGCCGATTTCAGCGCAAAGGCTATCCAAAGCCTCCGCACGTCTTGCAATAACCACAACCGACGCCCCCGCCGCGGCGAGCGTGATCGCTGCGCGACGGCCAAGGCCGGAACTGGCACCTGTGATACAAGCAACCTTGCCAGACAGGTCAAAAAGGGGGGCAGTGTGGGTCACGTGTTCAACCTTCGGCTGTCAGGTCAAAATTTTCGCCGGGGAAGTATTTGGCAAGGCGCACATCTGCGGCGCGCGCGTGCCCTTCCATCCCCTCAAGCCGCGAGATACGGGCAGTTGCAATCGCCACATCCTTGGAGGCTTCTTGCGTTGCGCGCTGCCATGTGACGATCTTCATGTACTTGTGCACCGACAGACCGCCCGTGTAGCCCGCCGCGCCAGAAGTCGGCAGAACGTGGTTGGTGCCCGACGCTTTGTCGCCGTAGGAAACTGTCGTTTCTTCACCCAAGAACAGCGACCCGTAGCAGGTCAGGTTTTCCAGCCACCAATCGAGGTCTTCGGCCATCACAGTCAAATGCTCGGGTGCGTATTCGTCGCTGCATTTGGCCATATCGACGCGGTCGGCACACACGATGACTTCGGCATAGTCGCGCCATGCGGCAAATGCGTTGTCGCGGTTCAGCTGTGGCAGGTCCTCGATCAAGCCCGGCACGCGCGCCATGACGTCTTCGGCCAATGCGCGGTCGTCAGTGACCAGCCACACCGGAGAGTTGTAGCCATGTTCGGCTTGGCTGACCAAGTCGGTCGCAACGATGTGCGGGTCGGCGTGCTTGTCTGCAAGGACCAAGCTGTCGGTGGGGCCAGCGATCATGTCGATGCCGACACTGCCGAACAAGATGCGCTTGGCTTCGGCAACAAACTGGTTGCCCGGACCGACGAGAATGTTGGCCTTGGGCAACCCGAACAGGCCGTAGGTCATTGCGGCCACGCCCTGCACGCCGCCCATGGCCAAGATTTTGTCAGCGCCACAAATGTGCGCGGCATAGATGATGGCGGGGGCCACACCGACGCCGGGGCGCGGTGGTGAACAGGCGGTGATGTGCTTGCAACCCGCCACTTTAGCAGTGGTGACGGTCATGATGGCGCTGGCGATGTGGCTGTAGCGGCCGCCGGGCACGTAGCAGCCTGCGGCATCCACAGGGATCGCCTTCTGACCGGCCACATAGCCCGGCTCGATCTCCATCTCGACGTCGGCGACAGTGCTCTTCTGCAGCTCGGCAAAGCGTTTGACGTTGTCGTGGGCGAACTGGATATCCGCCTTGAGCTTTTCGGGAACCAAGGCGCTGGCGGCTTCAATCTCGGCCTGGGTCAACAGAACATTGCCTTCGTACTGGTCGAATCTGGCAGCATATTCCATCGCTTTGGCGTCGCCGCCTGCCTTGATGTCATCCAGAATAGTGACAACCGTATCGTGGACGTCCGATGCGCCAGACGCCGATGTGAGGGTCGCTTTCTTGAGGTATTCGCGTGTCATTGTTTTGGGGTCCTACTTGTAGATATCTGGAAGCAAAGTTGTTGAAACGGCTGGCACATAGGCGATGAACAAGACCACGACAAACATGCACAATACAAATGGCACGGCGCGCGCGGCGATCTTCAGGATTGATTCACCCGTGATGCCAGAGACAACAAAGAGGTTAAGGCCCAGCGGTGGCGTGATGAATCCCACACCAAGCGCGGTGATCATCATGATGCAAAACTGGATCTCGTTCATGCCGATGTTTTCGGCCAAAGGCTGAAGGATCGGGGCCAAGATCACGATATTGGGCGTGGTTTCCATCACACAGCCCGCCGCGATCAGGATGCCGATCATCAACAGGATCAGGATCCACGGCTCATTGGTAAGGCTTGTGGCTGAGGTGACAAAGCCTTGTGGCACACCCATGATCGCAAGGGCTTCGGCCAGTGGGGCAGAAAAGGCGATGATAGGAAGGATCACGCCGTTGACCTTGGCCGAGCTGACCAACATCGCAGGGAAATCAGCAAAGCTAAGTGTTCTGAGGAGAAACCCCATCAAGATCGTAACAACAACAGCAGTTGCACCGGCTTCTGTTGGCGTCAGACGCCCAGAAAAGATGCCATAAAAGATGATGCCGGGCACGATGAACGCATACCAGCCAGATTTGAGCGCACGGCCCAGATTAGCCAGCCATTCGGAGAATGTCAGATTGCCGCCGCCCTCATAGGCATAGACCCGGTTCACAACGAGGTTGGTGATCAGGATCGCAAACAGGATGCACAGACCGGGGATCAAGGCCGCGAGGAACAAGGTGGAGGCGGAAACACCCAGCACAAGGCCGATGATGATGTAAGCGATAGAAGGTGGGATCAGGATACCTGTACAAGCACCCGCGGCCACCAGAGCGCAGGCATAGGGGCGGGGGTATCCAGCCTCGACCAGACGAGCGATCGTCATACGACCCACCGCAGCAGCACCAGCCGCGTCTGAGCCTGAGATCGCAGCAAACATGCCGCAGACCAGCACCGTGGCAGAGCCGAAACCGCCTTTGGTGAAGCAGGTGAGTGCTTCGGCCACGTCGAGGAACTTACGACTGAGCCCCGTTCGGACCAACACGTCGCCGGTCAGGATGAACAGCGGGATCGCGGTCAGTGCAAAGGCGTCAATGCCGGTGAACAACCGCTCGCCCACAAGGCTGAGCGGCAGGTCGCCTGACATGAGCAACATCAAAATGGCAGAGGATCCAATCGCCGCCCACACGGGCACGGCCATTGCGATAAGAGCTACGAATAAGATGACAGGCACATAAAAGTCCCAGCCAAGCTCAACAGTCTGCGCGACAGTGTTCCAAAGCATAGCGCTGCTCCTCAATCAAACAGAGTGTCGCCCTCATAGACCGGCTTGCCAGTCTTGAGGGAAATGAAGTCGCGGCGCAGCGATTGCAGCAGACGCCAGATCATCAGGCCAAAACCTGTGGGAACAGCCATGAGGAACCACACCTTGGAGATCCGCAAACCGTCCGTCACAGAACCGAACTTCCATGACACGTGTACAGCTTCAAACGACCAATAAAGCGCGATCAAAGCGACAACCATCATGACGATATCACCAAACATATACAGGAGCGCTTTGGGCCGTTGACCGAGATAGTGCATGACCACATCAATGCGGATGTGCGCGCGTTCTCTTATGGCCGCCGAGGCCCCGATCCACGCGAGATAAATAAAGGAATACCGCACAATTTCTTCGCCCCAGATGGACGAATAGGCGAATATTTCGCGGCGCAGCACTTCAACGGCCATGGTGATGACCAGCATCACGTAGAAGATCAAAAGTAGCCAGCGCTCCGCATTTTGATCAAATTTGCGCAGGAATTCCACAATGCGTCCCTTCGGTTGCCATGCAAACAGACCGCACATCCTGTGCGCGAACCGTTTGCATGTAGAAGAAAAAGAGTGTCGGACGCCGTGGCGGCGTCCGACGGGTTCGTTTACGCGTCGTGCACGTAGTACTTACCTTGTGTCGAGGCCGCTTCTTCCATCTGCGCAAAGGCATCCATGGAACCAGCAAGCTCGACCTTGAACTCGTCCCACTCGGAACGCTGATAACCGCCTGCGTCTTTCCACTCGGCCAGCTGGTCATCGCTGAGGCTGTGGAATTCAACGCCGGCTTTGGCCAGCTCGGCCATGGCATGCGCACGTGCGGATGGCACTTTGGCAAGATTCTGGTGCCCAGTCATCTCGGAGGCCCACATGATGCCTTCTTGGATGTCGGCAGGCATGGAGTTGAACCATTCGAGGTTACACGAATAGACCTGTGAGTCTGGTACCGCTTGCGTGAACGTCACGTGGGACAGCATGTCCTTGAAGCCGAACACGAAGAGCGCGCCGACCGACGGGTCAAGCGCATCAGCCACACCCTGCTGGATCGCGGAAGGCGTTTCACCCCATGCAACAGGCGTCGGGTTGGCGCCAACCATGCGGTAATACTGCTGCAACATCGCAGACCCCGGCACGCGGAATTTCACCCCGTCCAAATCGCCCGGCGTCAGAACAGCACCGTTGCCGCCCTTACGAACCGCAACAACCCGCGGGTCGATGTTGACGTAGAACAAAGGCTTAAAGCCGTTTTGTTCGATTTTGGGCGTGACGTTGGTGTTCCAAAAATCGGAGTTCACAAGGTTTGTGAAACGCTGGTTGGAACCACACAAGTAAGGCATGTTGATCAGGTCAACAGTGGAGGCGAAAGGCGCAAAGTTGGACAGCGAATGCTGCGCGGCCTGGATTGTGCCACCCTGAACGGCCTGCACCAACGCACCGCCTGCACCCAACTGACCACCCGGGGCCAGCTTGACGTAGACCTTGCCGTTTGTGGCGTTCTGGATGTTCTCTTTGAGGTCCAGCTGCATGATAGGATAGCTGCGCGATGCACCCAGAACATAGGCTGTGGCGACTGTCATCGTGTGCTCGGCCGCGGCTTCGCGATCGCGCTCTTCAGTGGCAGATTGCGCTGCGGCCTCAGTCGACCAAAGCGTGCCTGCGGCACCTGCCACAAGTGCGGCCGTGAAACCTGCGCTTGATGCTACTTTTAGAAAATTCCGGCGTTCTACTGACGCAATCTCTTTACGATCTTGCTGATCCATCTGGATCTCCTCCCATTAGGCTTATCTGCTGTCGTCGTTCTCCGAGCGATCAGCTTCTTTTCTTAAAATGGCGACGACAAACAAAACCGACGCACAAGACAGAACCAACATTTCACCGACGTCCCCGAGGACCGCAGCGTCGGCAAAAGCGCCCAACGCTACGTTCAAAAAGAACGCTGTAAATACAATAGCTGCACCGATGAGAAACATGACGAGCCTCCCTGCTGTCTGGTTCGAGCCCAGTGTAAACGCTTACATAAAAAAATTGCAAGCGCTTACATCTTTAATCTGCAAATTATTTATTTTACGTTAGACCAACACAGAACGGCCGAGGATCTGCCCGCAAATGCATGTTTCACCTAGCATTCCTACATTGGATGATGTCGCAAACGCCGCTGGTGTTTCGACGGCTACGGTGTCGCGTTGCCTGAACGAAAAACAAAAAGTGTCGCCCAAAACGCTGGCGAAAGTGATGGAAGCGGTAGAATCACTTGGCTACACGCCGAATTTCAACGCGCGGGCGATGGCGGCCAAACAATCCCATACAATCGGCGCGATAATTCCCACGATGGAGAACGCTATTTTTGCCCGCGGCTTGCAGGCTTTTCAGGAAAAACTTCTTGAAAAAGGATACAATTTGCTGGTCTCAAGCAGCGCCTATCAGCCGAAACTGGAAGCTCAGCAAATTCGCGAACTTGTGGCGCGTGGCGCAGATGGCCTGCTGCTGATCGGCTATGAACGAGACGAAGCGGTGTATGAGTATCTGGCCCGACGTGGGATTCCAACAGTGTTGGCATGGGCCTCGATACCAGATTCGGAACACGCCTCTGTGGGATTTGACAACCGTGCCGCAATGCGGCTGTTAGCGGACAAGGTCATCGATATGGGTCACAGACAGATTGCTGTCATTTCCGGCATTCTTGACGGCAATGATCGCGCAGCGGAACGACTGGCTGGCATTCAGGACAGCTGGCAGGCACATGGCTTTCATCTAAATGACCTCCCCATCATTCAGACACCCTATGAAACAGAAAGCGGCGCTGCGGCCTTTGAACAGCTGGTTCAGGCTGACGTTAAACCGACAGTAATCATGTGCGGAAACGATGTTCTCGCAGCTGGGGTAATCTCAAAGGCACGCGACTTGGGTTTCAATGTTCCAGATGATATTTCAGTCACCGGATTTGACGATATTGAGCTGGCCAAGCACGTTTTTCCAGCCCTCACCACAGTGCATGTTCCGCACCGCCAAATGGGTCGCGTTGCCGCTGAAAGTTTGATCGACTTGATCGAAAACCGAGTGGAAAAAGTGTCTCATCAGCTGGACATATCTATTGAGATGCGCGCTTCTTTGCAAAGGTTATAAGAAAGTACAAAACTGCAAAAAGATGGAAAAAGTCCACTGGGTCGTTCCTTTCGCGGACTTAACGGAAAATTTCCACGGCTTGGAAGCCCTCGGCGGATAAGTCGAATGCGGTGCGGCCTTTGAAAAGGTTTTTTAACATCCCCTGGGGCGGCAAAGCCGGATCACCCCAATGGACCTGCTGCACATGCGAGGAAATGGAGCGCCAACCGTAGCCACGGCGGCGCAAGGCGGCGCTTGTCCCGCGCCAGACTGGTCTGACCGGATTACAACGAAAGTGTGGTTTATGTGCGGGCGAAATCGATTCCCTTGAATGACCGGATTGGCGATTTGTGCCGCAATGCAAAAACAAGCGTGATGAAGATGCGAAGCGATGCTGCACCAGCGAGGGCTGAATATCCAAGGTCTGAAAAGTCCGCATCGCGGCTATCTGTTCAGACCGCAGCCAACGTCCGCTTCCCGCCCAACATGGCGAATTTTCACATCCACTCCTCCCTGACAGCGGCTCTACCCCCTCACTGCTCGGCCACCCGCACCCCACGAGGTTCCCACGGGGCCGCGATCCCCCCTTCATTCCTCCCTACTGCGATCAGACCTAATGCCGCTAAGTGCACCGGACGTTTCTTGTGCGTCGTCGCCGTCGTGGCGGCCTGCGTCGCCGTCCCAGGTGCCTTCGCTGCGTACGGCCTCTTTTATTTCGGGGGGCAGTTCGCGGGCGAGGTCTGCGACTGGTGTGTCGTCGCGGTCTACGGCTTCCTTGCGGATGTTGCGCTCTTCGCCGGGGGTTACAACTGTCAGACCTTCTGTTTCAGCTGTCGATTCAGGTTGTGTGCTGTCGGTGGTTTTATCGGCCATGGTAAATCTCCTTTGCAGGCCCAACGCCTCGCAGAAGGAATGGTTCAATCCTTACGGGATAAAGTGGGTTTTCTTCGCCGCGAAGGGTTGGGAAGCTCCACGGCCCACGCGGGCTTCACCGCTCTGACAGCCGTGCCAGCGCATCTGCGACATCCGCTGTTTCTATCGCCAGACCATCCCGTTCCAGCCGGATTTTATGGGCGAGGTTCAGGACATCCCCGTGGGTTTTGCCTTGGGGCGGATCGAATTTGTAGCTGGCCAGTTCCACCAGCAGGCCCATCGGATCACGAAAGTAGAGGCTATCCATGAAGCCCCGATCCTTGATCCCGCTGGACCCGTATCCTTGCGCCTTGAGACGGTCCTCGGCCAGCCGTATGGTGGCTTGGGACACCCAAAAGGCGATGTGGTGCAGGGAGCCGGGTTGCTGGGCGAGCTTCTGGCTCGGCGGTTGGCGGCCCTCTTCGGTGAAAACGGTCAGGGTGCGCCCGTCGCCGGTGTCAAAATACAGGTGGTTGATCTCTGGCGCGTCCAGATTGGGTTGCTCGAAAATCAGCGGCATGCCCAGCACGCCTTCCCAGAAATCGACCGAGGTCTGGCGGTCTGCGCCGTTCAGGGTGATGTGGTGAATGCCTTGGACTTGGACTGGTACGTGGGTCATGGGTGCCTCCGTTCTGTTACCTGAATGTAGAACGGGGCACCCGATGTGTCATCTGGCAGTAACGAATTTCACTGTTCGTTTAAGTGGAACGGCTGTCCACAATCCCCTGCATGGCTGTCAGAAACTGCGAAACTTCCTGTTCGGTGTTGTAGTGGCACATGGATACGCGCACGCAACTGTCGAGTCCGAGCGGATCAAGTACGTTGCCCGAGTAATGGTCCGCCTTGCGCAGGTGGGTGCGGATGTTCTGGGCGTTCAGCGCAGTCACTACGTCCGCCGCTGTCATGCCTTCAACTGTCAGGGACACCAGACCTTCGCGCAGGGGATTGTCGATGCCGCCGATCACGGACACGCCATCCAGTTCGGCAACGCCCTTGAGGTTGCCAACCCCGTGCAGCATCGCATCGGTGAGGTTTTTCTCATGGGCATGGATCGCTGCGCCTGCTGCCTCTATCCGTTCACGCCGGTCGGAGCTGTCTGTAAGCTGCCCGCCGAGCCAGTCAAAGTACTCCACCACATCGGAAAACGTCGCATAAGCGCCTGTGTCCCGTGTGCCAAACTCCCAATTGTCAGCAGGTCCGTTGATCAGCATATCGTGGTTCATCGCGCCCAAACGGTCCGAGACCCAAGCAACACCATAGCCGTGACGGGAGAACACTTTGTAAGGGGACACTGCATAACCGTCCACGCCGTAAGCAGCAATATCGAGCCGCCCGTGGGCTGCGTGCTGGATACCGTCCACAATGATCAGACAGTCAGGTGCGGTGGCGCGGATCACCTTGACGATCCCCTCCACATCCACGGCCATCCCCGTGACCGGAGAGGTGTGCAGGATGGTGGCCACAACCGTATCAGACGTCACATGAGGCGCATAGTCATCCGCACTGACAGAGCCGGTTTCATCGTCGTGGGGCACCGAAATATAGTCCTTGCCCGCAATCCCCGCCCAGCGCAGCGCGGCAGAGCGGCTGGCGGGATGTTCCAGCGTGCTGCCCAGAACCTTGCCCGCACCACTTTCGATCACCGCCGTGCGGATCATGCGGAACAACAATTCGGTGCCGCTTTCGCCCACAAAGAACTGACCCTTTGGCGCGTTGAAGAACACGCGCATGTCGTCTTTGGCCTTGGCGATGACCCGCATCAATTCGGCGCTGGCCACGTTATCGCGGCCCTGATTATCTGGGATGGAGGCGTAAAAGGTTGTCGTCTCTACCGCCGACTTCAGCGTCAACGCGCCGCCCGCGTTTTCAAAGAACACCCGCGGCCCCTGAAACGGGCAGTTGTCCACATGGGCGAACCGTCCACGGATTTCGTCAATCAAACCTTCTTTGGCAAACATTGCGCCGCTCCTTTTTATGGTCGGCCATTTCAAACCGGATCAGCCGACCATGTGCAAGCGGTTTCTCCCGGCTACTGCCCTGCGAAATAAGCCGGCAACCAAAGCGCGATTTGCGGGAAGGAAAAGATCAGGATCAGCCCGAGCAACTGGATCAGCATGAACTGCATCATACCAAGGTAAATGTCCTTCAGGTCCCACTCAGGCACCACGCCTTTGAGGAAGTAGGCCGACAGCGCCACGGGCGGCGACAGCCACGCCGTTTGCAGGTTCACCGCCACCAGAATGGCAAACCACGTCAGATTGATCTGCAAAGCCTCTAGCGTTGGCACAAGGATCGGCACGATGATCAGGACGATCGGCACCCATTCTAGCGGCCAGCCCAACAGGAAGATCAGCGCCATGATGATGATCAGGATCATGGTCGGCGCCAGCTCCCATGCCAGCAGCAGTTCGGTCAGCATGGTCGGTGTGCCAAGGCGGCTGAACACTGCGCCAAAGAAGTTGGAGGCGGCTACGAGGAACATGATCAGAACGGTGATTTCCAGCGTCTTGATCATCGCATCATAAAAACTCGCCCAAGTCAGTTTGTTGTAGGCGAGCGACAGCAGCAACGCGCCAAAGGCCCCGCAGGCCGCAGCCTCGGCCGGTGTGGCCCAGCCTGCAAGAATAGAGCCGAGTGCAAAGGCGATAAGCGTTGTGGGTGGCACCAGCCCCATGAAGAATTCATACCACAGATCGGAATAATAAAATCCGCCCGGCCGGACTTTGCGCGCCCAAGTGTAAACGGCCCACATCACCGCGACCCAAGCCAGCGGCACGATCAGGCCAGCGAACGGAAACAGGCCCGAAAGGCTGCCGTTGATGCCCAGCGTAATCAGCCAGATCATCACCACAAGGGAGGCAAAAACCGACGTGAACTCCAGCGCGTAATAGGGCGAGGTTTCAGGCTGTTCATCCACAGGCAGGATCGGGCCAAGGTCGGGATTGATCCAGCACCGCACAAGCGCGTAGACCATATAAAGCACCGCCAGCATGATCCCCGGAATGATCGCGGCCTGAAACAGCTCTGTCACCGGAACCTCCAGCACCGGCCCCATCACCACCAGCATGATCGAGGGCGGGATCAGAATACCCAGCGTCCCCCCCGCCGTGATCGTGCCCGCTGCAAGACGTACGTCATAGCCCGATTTATTCATCGTGCGGGCTGCCATAATGCCAAGGATCGTCACCGATGCGCCCACAATGCCTGTCGCGGCGGCAAAGATCATCGACACGAACAGGACCGCCACGAACAACGCCCCGCGGGTGCGCGAAAACATCAATTGGATCGCCGTAAACAGCCGTTCCATCAGACCGGCCTTTTCCATCAGGATACCCATGAACACAAACAGCGGAACCGCCACCAGTTGTTCATCCAGCATGGTCGAATTGAACTGAAAGGTTTGTAGATAGAACGCCATCTTCGCCTTGAACCCCCAAGCCCCGAAAACGAAGGCAAGGAAGATCAGGGTAAAGGAAATCGGAAAGCCGACGAAGATCGAGAACAGCATCACTGCGATCATGATCAGGCCGATGGTTTCCTGCGACACACCACTGCCACCAAGTCCGCCAACAAGGCTGCGCCACCAGTCGCCCAGCGGGATCATATTTGGATAAACCGTCGCCAGAAAGACGATCGTCAGCCCTACCAGATAGAACGGCAAGGCAATCAGAAACAGACGGCGGCGCGCGGCGCTCATCTCGTAAAGGGTTTTCAGCAGCTCTGAAATGCCCTGCAACAGCAGCAATAACGCACAGAGCGGCATGGCCGTACGCGCAGGCGCAAGGGGCGCCATCATCGCCGTGTCCATGCTGCGCTCCCACGTCACCCAGGCCTTTGAGGTATATTCAAACGACACCCAGAGAAAGAACACCATCGCCGGAAAGTAGAAGGCCAGATACAACAGCCCGTCCACCGTCATCTGGGTTTCCTTGCTCCAGTTCCGGTAAATGAAATCGGCACGGATGTGCACCCCGCGCATCAGGGCGTATCCGGCGCCAAGCATGAACATGGCCCCCGCCAGCATCCGGCTGTATTCAAAGGAATAATCGGTGGGCGCAAGGAACAACTTGCGGCTGACCACCTCTATCACCATCACCGCGATGATCGGAATAACCAGCAGGCAGGCCAACCGCCCGACCCAGAGGTTCAGCACATCGATGACCGCAACAATCGGGCGCATCCAGGGCGTCATATCCGCTGGCGTCTGGCCCGGAATAAAATCATTCCGCTCTGCGATCAGCTCGTCCGTGATTTCCAGTTTGCCCGGTTCCACTTCTTCTGCCATGCGACACTCTCCCCGTGTTTATATGAAAACGCCCCCTCAGAAAGGCGCTTGCAAATAGACGGTTCGGGGCGCAGCCGCAGCCGCGCCCCGCGCAGTTTATTTTACAGAGTCAGCAAACGCCTTGCCGAGCGCCGCATTAGAGGCTTGCGAACCAGCCCAGTACGGCACAGCAATCGCTGCGAAATCCTTTTGAGACTGCCAGACCTTGGCAAAGAACTCGTTCTCTGCCGCATTCTTTTCGAGCGAGGCTTTGGCCGCGTTCATATAGGCCGGGAAATAATCCGCAGGCGTGTCGTGCAGGATCACGCCGTGGTTTTCCGTCAGATCCTTCAGCGCCTTGCCGTTTTCGTAAATCCGGTAGGACATGGCTTTGGACAGGGACGCATTCGCCGCCACTTCGATGGCTTTTTGTTGCAGCGGTGTCAGGCTGTCATAGACATCCTTGTTAAGGTAAAGATCCGCGTTCACAACAACCTGATGCAACCCTTGCAGGTAGTAATGCTTCAGGACTTTCTGAAAGCCGAAGACAGAGTCAGGCTTGGGGCAGCACCATTCAGCCGCATCAATCGTCCCCTTTTCAAGCGCAGGCAGAATATCCCCGCCGCCCATCGCGACAGAGGCCACGCCGATGTCTTTATAGGTCTGGCCTGGAATACCCGGAGGCGTGCGGAAGCGGTATTTGCGGAAATCATCCATAGAAGTGATCGGCTCTTTGAACCAGCCGAGCGCTTCGGGTCCGACAGGTTGCAGCATGAAACCCTTCACGTTCATACCCATCTCGTCCCAAAGCTGGTCATAGAGTTCCTTGCCGCCACCGAACTGAAACCACGACACAAAGGCGATGTTGTCGATTCCAACACCCGCGCCCGCCACCGGAGACCCGAACAGCATGGCCGCAGGGTGCTTACCGGACCAATAGTGTGTCCAGGCAAAGCCACCGTCAATCAGACCCGCATCCACAGCATCCAGCGTTTCGGCAACGCCGACCACAGAACCGGCAGGCAGGATTTCAAAACGCACCTCGCCATTGGTCAAAGCGGTCACATCTTCCCCGAAGTCCTTAAGCATGACAACTTCATCTGCCTTGGCCGAGATCACCGTCTGAATGCGGATCACTGTTTCCCCAAATGCAGAAGATACAAACAAGGATGCGCCGACAACGGATGCTGCGGCCCCCTTGGCAATCGTCTTCAAATTGAACATTACGTCCTCCCAAAATGTAGCCTTCTTAGTATATTGCCAAACCACGAAGGCGTTTGGTTCGGCTTATTCATACGGATACGATCGCTCGATCCTCCCCAATCCGCTGAATTATCTGTGGCAGAGGGGGCTAGTGCCCCTTGCTTAAATTATACCCTTCTATCAGCCCCAGCATCGGCCCCACGCCACTGCTGGCATCAAAAAATCCGCGATACATCATTTCACCGGCCACATAGACCAGCACGATCAGGCCGAGCCATGAAATCCACGGGTACATCGTTAACAGGTGCATGATCATCGTTGCGGCAAAGGCCATCAGGATGATCGCCAGCGCCAGACCGAAGATCAACATATTGGTATCCCCGTCAGCAATCGCTGCCACCGCCAAAACATTGTCGAGCGACATAGACACGTCAGCTATCGTGATCGACACCAGCGCGGAAAACAGCGTGCGCGTGGGTGCGCCGGTGTAGCCCTTGGTCGGGTCCTCGGCATCCATCAGGGCATGTTCCGCCTGTTCGTCCACATTCTCGCGGATTTCCTGATAAAGCCGCCAACACACCCAGACCAGCAGCAGCGAGCCGACAAACAAAATGCCCGGAATTCCCAGAAGTTTGGTCGCTACCACCGCAAAAACAATCCGCAACACCGCCGCGATGACCATCCCATACAGAATTGCCTTCTTGCGCAACTCCGGCGCCAGCCCCGCCGCCGCCATACCGATGATCAGCGCATTGTCACCGGATAGGATCAAATCCGCGATGATAATCTTGCCAAAATCAAGCACCATATCCATCATTTGCCTGCATCCTCCAGAACCATTGCCGCCAGTTTTTCCCCGATCATGATGCACGGGGCATTGGTGTTGCCGCTTGTGATCACAGGCATGATAGAGGCATCTGCCACCCGCAATCCGTCCACCCCGTGAACCCGCAGTTGCGGATCGACGACCGCCTGACTGTCGCGGCCCATTTTGCAGGTGCCGGTCGGGTGATAGATCGTCACAGACGTGTCCCGCGCCCAATCCAGCGTCGCTGCGTAATCGCCCAAGGCTACCCCCGCCCCCGGCGCGTGTTCCTCTGAAATATAATCCGCCAGCGGACTGGTCCGCGCGATTTTGCGGGCAATCTCGATCCCAGCGACCAACGTGCGCTGGTCCGTTTCTGTCGCCAGATAGTTCGGATGGATTTCGGGATGGTCGCGGAAATCCTTGCTGGCCAGTTTAAGATGCCCCGTGCTTTCTGGGCGCATTTGCAGCACGGACGCGGTGAAACCGGAAAACTTATGCGGTCCGTCCGCCGGTTTATCCGCGCTCCACGGTTGAATGTGAAACTGGATATCGGGCGTCGCCATGCGCGGATCGGTTTTCAGAAATCCGGTCCCAAGACTGGCTGCCATTGTCATCGGACCGGACTGGGTCAGCAAATAGCGCAGCCCGATAAGCCCCTGCTTGAACAGGTTGTTAATTTCGACGTTGATGGTCCCGAGCGAGGTTTTGAACACAGGGCGCGCTTGCAAGTGGTCTTGCAAGTTCCGGCCCACACCGGGCAGATGGCAAACGGTTTCGATCCCCTGCTCCGCCAGATCCGCGCCGTTGCCGACCCCTGACAGCATCAGGATCTGCGGCGAGCCGATTGCCCCTGCACACAAGATCACTTCACGCCGCGCCTTCAGGGTTTCGCTCTGGCCGTTGCGGTTCACCACCACACCGGTTGCCCGACCATCAGCGATCACAACACGTTCGGTCTGTGCATGAGTCAGAATGTGCAGGTTTTTGCGACCCCGCGCCGGTTTCAGATAGGCACGCGCCGAGGAGCACCGCCGTCCGCCATCCAGCGTTAACTGGAAATAGCCAACACCTTCCTGATCGCCGCTGTTGTAATCGGAATTGCGCCTGTAGCCCGCTGCCTCTGCCGCATCCATCCAGTAATCCACCACATCCCGCTTCAGACGTGTGGGCGAAACGGACAGCGGACCAGCCGTCCCGCGATCCTGCGATTTCGGCTCACCTTTCCAAGTTTCGGCCTTGGTGAAATAGGGCAGAACATCATCCCAGCCCCAGCCCTCGTTGCCAAGCTGGCGCCAGCCGTCAAAGTCCTCGGCCTGTCCGCGAACATACAACAATCCATTGATAGAAGATGATCCACCCAAAACCTTACCCCGTGGCCACGGAATATCCCGTCCGTTCAACCCCGGATCAGGGGCGGTGCGATACATCCAGTCGGTCGCCGGATTGCCCATCGTCTTGAAATAGCCCACCGGAATATGAATCCACGGGTTGGTGTCCTTGCCACCAGCCTCGACCAGCGCAACCGAATGCCGTCCATCTTCGGACAGACGCGCTGCGGCAGCACATCCTGCGGAACCAGCCCCTATGACAAGGTAGTCAAACTCCAAAAGCACTCCAATTTGCAAAAAATGAGACTTATAGTCTTGTTTCAACTCAAAAATGAGCTAAACAGAGATCAAAAGCTATTGCAAAGGAAAAACATGACCGACGCAGATCGCATCCCCACAAATTTGCGCACCTTGTTGATCCTAGAGATCCTCGGCCGCGCGGACGAACCACTTACACCGACCCAGATTAACGAACATCTTGACCTGCCAAAACAGACAGTGCACCGGTTGTGCACTACGCTTGAACAGGAAGGGTTCCTTACCCGATGCGCAGATGGCAAACGGATGAAACCGGCGCGGCGACTGATGGACCTTGGCGCAGGTTTAATTCATTCGGCGCGAGACTTTCACAGCCGTCACCAGATTTTGGAACAGATTGCGCAGCGGGTAAACGAAGCGGTTAATTATGTGGTGCCACAAGAAAGCGGGATGCATTATCTCGACCGCGTCGATACTGACTGGCCTCTTCGCATCCAGCTTCCTGTCGGCTCTCATGTGCCGTTCCACTGCACTGCCAGTGGTAAGGCTTATATGGCCTCGATGGCTCCGGCTGCGCGGCGGGCCTTTGTGGCGGCGCTGGACCTGAAGCCCCTGACCGAAGCGACCATTTTGACTCCCGCCGCCCTGCTGGAAGAGCTTGCCCAGATCCGCAAACAGGGCTTTGCCATCGACAATGGAGAATTCATGGAAGGCATGGTCGCACTGGCCGTTCCCGTGACAGACCCGTCCGGGCGTTACCTTGCGTCTCTGGCGTTTCACGGCCCGTCCCAGCGGTTGACCGTGGCACAGGCGATTGCGCAGAAAACGATTATTCAAGACGGGGCGGAAAAACTGCGCGACAGCCTGTTTGAATGACCGAACCGCGCGTCACGCCCAGCGGACCAAACCGATGATTGCCGAAGCGGCGTAGAAGAACTGCAAGGCAAAGAACGCCCAGCGCCGATCAATATAGCCCCACGCCGCAAACAACAGCGCCGAGACCAGCAAAAGCGAAAAGCCGAGCAGTTCGTTTCCGGTGTTGGAGGCGATCAGCAGCGCATAAACCATCGCCAGAACCGAACCGCCAACTTCAAAAATCGTGATCCAGTGTTGCTTGCTCATCGCGGATGTCCTGTGGTTGCGGTCAGACCCGCAGGCTTAACCGTCAGGCTCCTGCTGCGCAATATTAATAGGGATGCAGGATGACTTTGGGGGCGGCGACCTTGCCGTCCAGTATCTCTGCAAAGGCCGCAGCGCCATCTTTCAAGGCGCGATGCTCGGCCCAGTCCAACGCACCGAATATACCGTCGTATATCCCCTGCGCCGTGTCGCGAAAATCCTGCGCGGTATAGGTGTAGGTGCCGATAAAGGTAATCTCCTGCAAGGTCAGGCGGCGGGTGTCGAGCCCCTGTTCTGAATCGCCAAGACCGATATGCACGATCACCCCTCCAGCCTGCACCAGTGCACTGGCCGCGCGGCGGGTGTGGCTGATCCCGACGCAATCCACCACCAGATCGAACGCGCCAGAAACACCGGCAGGATCAAGCACGGCGAAGTCCCCGATACTTTGCAACACAGTGTGGCGCTTCAGGTTCGGTTCGACAATGGTAACGTCCTTCGCGCCCATCGCCCGCAGCGCAAGGGCAGTTCCGACACCGATTGCCCCGCCGCCCTGCACGAGACAGCGTGCCTGATCAAGCGGGCCAAACAGCGCCTCCTGTCCCAAACGCGCCCCGTGCCAGCACACCGCCAGCGGTTCCGCCAAGGCGGCGTAATCGATGGACACGGCATCCGGCACGGGCACAAGGTTCCGGCTCGGCATCACAAGCTGCTGGGCAAAGGCCCCCTGTCGCGGCGCCATAGAAATGATCTGTCGGTGGGTGCAAAGGTTCTCGCGCTGCTGTTGGCACAACCCGCAGGTCCCACAAGTGACCAGCGGATTCACTGTAACCCTTTGCCCGGCCATTGGCCCTTCAAGCACCAATCCAGCGGCCTCATGCCCAAGGATCAGCGGCGCGGGACGGCGTTCATCGTGGCCAAGATAGGCGTGCATGTCAGAGCCGCAAATCCCCACCGCATCCACGCGGATCAGGTTGTCATCGCCCGTAGCAGTCAAATCCGTCCTGTCCTGCATTTCCAGCGTTTGAGGACCGGTATAGACAAGGGCGCGCATGATCAGGCAGTTCCGCTCAGATCAAAGGACTCGTCGGGGTAGTATTTGTGCAACCGCACATCGGCGGCGCGGGCGTGGCCTTCCATACCTTCCAACCGTGAAATCCGTGCTGTGGCCTCGGCGACCTGCTTGGCCCCGTCCCGCGTGGCGCGCTGCCATGTGACCACTTTCATATACTTGTGGACGCTAAGCCCGCCGGTATAGCGCGCCGATCCCGAAGTGGGCAGCACGTGGTTTGTACCGGACGCTTTATCCCCGTAAGACACGGTTGTCTCCTCCCCCAGAAACAGCGATCCATAACACTGCAACCGCTCCAGCCACCAATCAAGATCCGCCGCCTGCACGGTCAGATGTTCCGGCGCATAGTCATCCGACGTGGCCGCCATTTCTTCACGGTCGGCGCAGATGATCACCTCGGCATAGTCGCGCCACGCAGCGGTTGCGTTTTCGCGGTTGAGTTCCGGCAAATTCGCGATCAGCTCTGGAACGCGGTCCATCACGGTTTTCGCCAGTGTTTCATCATCCGTCACCAGCCAGACCGGAGAGTTATAGCCGTGCTCCGCCTGACTGACCAAATCCACCGCCACGATTTCCGCATCCGCCGCACCATCAGCAAGGATTAGGCTGTCCGTTGGTCCTGCGATCATGTCGATGCCCACACGCCCGAACAAAATGCGCTTTGCCTCGGCTACGAACTGGTTCCCCGGCCCGACGATAATATCCGCCTTGGGCAAATCGAACAGACCAAAGGTCATGGCGGCAACACCCTGCACGCCGCCCATAGACAGGATATTATCAGCGCCGCACAAATGGGCCGCATAGATAATCGCCGGCGCGATCCCTGCATCCCCCTGCGGTGGCGAACACACGCTAATATTCTGCACCCCTGCCACTTTGGCGGTGGTCACAGTCATCATCGCGCTGGCAATATGAGAGTAACGCCCGCCCGGCACATAGCAGCCTGCCGCACGAACCGGAATCGTCCGCTGGCCTTCGATCAGGCCGGGACGCACTTCCATTTCGAAATCCTGCATCGAACCTCTTTGCGCTTCGGCAAACTTGCGGATGTTTTCATGGGCGAAGGCGATGTCGGCTTTCAGCTTTTGCGGAACTTTATCCGCCGCTGCGGCAATGGCCGCTGCATCCAGAACCATCGGGCCGTCATATTTGTCGAACTTCAGCGCATAGCTTTTGGCCGCTGCCTCGCCGCCCTGTTCAATATCATCAAGGATCGTTTGCACCGTGTGCTGCACAGAGGCACTGTCCGTTTTAGCAGTCTTTTCGGCTTTCTTCAAATAAACACGCGCCATGTTCCGGCTCCCTTGATGTTTTTTAAGAGGTCTGACCAAGTCACCACATTAAATCAAGAAATTTGCCGGAGTTTGGGGAAATCCGAAACTGGCTTTCCCCTCCCTTGGCGCATCACAATCCCTCCATAGAAGGCCCCACTGTAACAGGCTTGCCTAAACTGTGGCGGCCTTCTAAAATCCAGCCAGCAAACAACGGAGATTTCATGTTCTGCCAGATGGGGAACCTGACGCCGCCCCTGCTGCCGCGCAGTTCCGAACAGGTCCAGACCATGAAACACATCCAATGACACCGGATAATCCCCTGAACACTTTAGATACCCTAACCCTGACGAGGCTCGGCTGGCAGAACTTTTTTGCCCAGCAGACCGACACCGACGAAATGGAAAAGACGCCGCCGGTGCGCGTCACAGAAGTCCACCGCAACGGGCTGCGGGTGCGCGGTGAAACTATCGATGCGCTGATCCCGCCCGGACCGGAAGCCACCGTCGGGGACTGGCTGTTGTTTGACAGCGAACTGCCCACCGCGAGCGTGGTTCTCGACCGTAAAAGCCTTGTGAAGCGCCGTGCAGCGGGGCACGACCGCTCTGCCCAGTTGATTGCGGCCAATCTGGATACGGCGTTTATCGTCACGTCTTGCAATCAGGATTTCAACGTGGCGCGGCTGGAACGCTATATCGCGCTGACCCTTGAAGCGGGGGTTGCGCCGGTGCTGGTGCTGACCAAAGCAGACCTGTGCGACACGCCGGAAACATATGTGGACAGCGCCAGGGCCATTTCTGATCTGGTGCCGGTCCTGACCCTTGATGCGCGGGGCGAAGAACCGGCGCAATTGCTGGCGCCGTGGTGTAAGGCGGGACAAACGGTGGCGTTTCTGGGTTCTTCCGGTGTGGGAAAATCCACCCTGACGAATGCCCTGTCGAGCACGCTACGCATTGAGACGCAAGAGATCCGCGAAGACGATGCGAAGGGACGTCACACCACCACCAAGCGGCAGCTACATTTTATCCCCAACGGCTGCGCGGTGCTGGATACGCCCGGCATGAGAGAGCTGCAACTGACCGAGGCTGCTTCGGGTGTCGCAGATTTATTTGCGGATATCCACGCGCTGACCCAGCAATGCAAATTCCGCGATTGTGCCCATGAAACCGAACCGGGGTGCGCCATTCGCGCCGCCCTTGAAACCGGCGAAATCGACGCCCCGCGACTGGACCGCTGGCGCAAGCTACATACAGAAGATCAGATCAACACGGCCGCGCTCGCCCAGCGCAATGCGTCGGACAAGGCACTCGCCAAAGTGATCCGTCAGGCCAAAAAACTGAAAAAACAGCGCAAGTAGCGCGCGCGCCTGCCCCTACGATCCGACCCCGTATTCCAGCGCCCAGTGCCGCAGCAGTTTCTGCTGCATCCCCTTAGACCGCTTACGCCATGCCCGTCCGCCCTCCGGCCGTTCCCGATTGGCGCGGCTGATCTGGGACCGCCGCTTCATATCCGCCGTAAAGATCGCAAAGGTCAGCTTTTGACCGTTGGGGGCATCAATGAAACCAGCTAGCGCACTGGCGAAGTTCAGCGTACCGGTTTTGGCCAGCACCGTGACCCCGTCAATCGGCGCGGAACGACCTTTGGAGTTCACCAGTTTTATTTCCTTAAGCAACGGACGCAGCGGCCCGTTCCAGCCCGACCGAGCCAAAATTTGCACCATCTGTTGTGCGTTCACCCGTGAATCATCCCCCAAACCGGAGTGATCCACAAACTTCACCCCATTCACCCCGTAGGCCTTCTCAACCCAACTACTCATCTCCCGCGCGGAACCGGCCAGATTGCGCACGGCACTCCCCCGTTTGCGTGTGGTGGCCAGACCTGTGACCTCGGCGGTGAGGTTGGTGGAATATTTCAGCATCCCCTTTACCTGAGCCTGCAACGGCGCGCTGACTTCCTGTGCGACAACAGTGCCGTTTTGCAGCCGGTTGGTCGAGGTGGCTTCGGGAAGGCGCACGCCTTTTTGCGCCGCCAGACCGCGGAACACTTCACCCACATAGGCGTCGATCTCCCGCACAGGCAGCCAGCGCCCGCCGCCTTTGCCAAGAGCACCGCGCATGACGGTCCAATCCTCGTTCTTGGTGGACTTCTTATAGGTAAACAGTGGCCCCTGCCGGTTCACAATCCCAACACGGATGCCGCGCACCGCAGGGCGGTACTTGTTGGTGCGCGCATCCATCGTGGTGGCATAACCGTTGCCCTGCCGTTTCCATTCGAAATACACGCGATTGAAGTTCAGGTTCAGCCCCGACACGGCCGGATTATATCCCACGTGATCGGGCTGCTGTGGATCGATGCTCTGCTGATAGGGCAAAGCACCACTGTAAACGCGAAAGCGCCCCGTCACGCCGGTAATACCCGCCGCACGCAACTTGTCCGCAAGACTGGCCAGCCCGTCCGTATCAAGATGAGGATCACCGCCCCCTGCAAGGATCACATCCCCTTGAACGATACCACCGGACACCGGACCGGTGGTGATCAGGCTGGTGGCAAAGCGGTGGTTTGCTCCCAGATGTTGCAGGGCGTAAAGGGCGGTGACAGATTTGGTAACACTGGCCGGTGGCAAGTCCCTGTCCGGTGTATAGGATTCGAGCACCCGCCCCTGACTGTCAGACACTAAAATGCTGACTTCGCCAGACAGACCGGCCCCTTGCACAATATCGGCGATCGAAGCGCGTGGGCTGGCCGCCTTAACCTTTTGCGCACCGCGCAAAGGGCGATGGTGGGGACGCGGAGATGTCAGCGGAGCGGAGGCCAGTGCAGGAACCGCAGCGGAGGCCAGCATGGCAGTAATAAAGAAACGACGGGTCAACATATAAGGGGTCACATTAATCTGGGCTTGTTCACCCCAAAGCTTAGGGCGTCAGGCACGCCCCGACAAGGTGGAGGCCTAGGTTTCCGGCGATGTTTTGCCAGAGCTTGGCACGCCCCCTGCAGATGTGGGCCAGTCCCCCTGCGCACGGATCTGCGTGCTCGACAGGCGCACCATTGGTCCGGTCAGCAAGGACCAACACGGCGCCTCCCGAAACGGCAGTGCTTCGGCGCGGCGGGCCTGCAGGCGGTAATTGCGATAGCGCCTTGCAGCCGGAGAACACCCCGCGGCCAGTTGCTCTCCGGGACGACCCAACACACCAATGGGCAGGGCCTCCATGATCCAGTCCCAATCCTTCCAGCGATGAAACTCTGCCAGATTATCCGCGCCCATCAACCAGACAAACCGCGCACCGCGATAGCGGGGCAGCAGGGCTTGCAACGTGGCCGCCGTGTAGCGGGTCCCAAGGTGCGATTCTATATCCGTGACAACCATGCGCGGATCATCCGCGAGGGCGCGACAGGCTTCCAGCCGCCGCCCCATTGACGCAGGGCCGCGCGCCTTTAACGGATTGCCCGGACTGACCATCCACCACACCCGGTCCAGCCCGAAAGACTTCAGCGCCCAGCGCGAGATGTGCAAATGTCCCTGATGGGGCGGATCAAAGGAACCGCCAAGAAGCCCGATACGCTGGCCAGCAGTCGCCAAAGGAAAATGCGCCTGTTTCGTCACGTGTTCTGACCTTTCGTGCGGTCGCCTGCGTGACATAACCCGCTTTGCACCATACCGGTTGAAAGGTTCCTGCCCTTCAGCCCGCGCCGTTCTGCCACCGTGCAGCGCCCCCGCAGGCGGCTGTCCGGCAACTCCACAACGTCGCATTCAAAATGTCCCGCGCGGCGCAGGAAGGTGTTCATCAAAGCCTTGGCATCCCGACCGGCGGTTTTATCCACATCCGGACACGTCAGGTTTTCCAACAGCATCTCCTGCCCTTTAAACAATATCCGGCCCCCCGTAATTGCCTTTGTGTTCACCCGATCCCAAATCGCCGTTTCCACGCGGCGCGGCTCTTGTGCCTGCGCCGCCGCTGACAACAGACAAAGCGCCAATAGAACCAGCGCAGATCGCGCGATATGATGCTGTAATATATACATTGCCCGCGTGGTTACGGGATAACGCCGCCCGTTTCCAGCGAAACTGCACGCAAGCCGGACAAAGCCGCCCCCTTTAAACGCGACAACCACAAAGCACGACACCCACAAAGCACGACCCCGCCCATTGCCCCCTAAGCCCCGCTTCGATAAGAACACCGAAACGACAGATACCAGTAGCAAGGGCGATCAGATGGCTTCTTACCAATACGTTTACCACATGGACGGCGTGTCCAAAACCTATCCGGGCGGCAAGAAATGCTTTGAGAACATCCGCCTGTCCTTCCTCCCCGGTGTAAAAATCGGTGTGGTTGGCGTCAACGGCTCGGGTAAATCCACGCTGATGAAGATCATGGCCGGACTCGACAAGGATTTCACCGGCGAGGCTTGGTCCGCAGAAGGCGCCAAAGTCGGCTATCTGCCACAGGAACCCAAGCTGGACGAGAGCCTGAACGTGCGTGAAAACGTGATGCTGGCAGTGGCCGACAAAAAGGCCATTCTGGACGAATACAACGATCTGGCGATGAACTACTCGGATGAAACAGCCGAGCGTATGGGCGAGTTGCAAGACCAGATCGACGCCCAGGACCTGTGGAATCTGGACGCCAGCATCGACATCGCGATGGAGGCCTTGCGCTGTCCGCCTGATGACGCTGCTGTGTCTTCCCTGTCCGGTGGTGAAGCCCGTCGCGTGGCCTTGTGTAAACTGCTGCTCGAAGCGCCAGACATGCTGCTGCTTGACGAACCGACCAACCACCTTGATGCCGAAACAATCGCTTGGCTGCAAAAGCACCTGATGGATTACAAGGGCACCATCCTGATCGTCACCCACGACCGCTACTTCCTCGACGATATTACCTCCTGGATTCTCGAACTCGACCGTGGTCGCGGCATCCCCTATGAGGGCAACTATTCCTCTTGGTTGGAACAAAAAGCCAAACGTCTGGCCCATGAAGCAAAAGACGACAAGACCCGCCAGAAAACACTGGAGCGGGAACTTGAGTGGATTCGCCAAGGCGCCAAGGCGCGTCAGGCCAAACAAAAAGCACGGATCAACGCCTATAACGATCTGGCGAACCAGTCAGAACGCGAAAAAATCAGCCGCGCACAGATTGTCATTCCAAACGGCCCGCGCTTGGGTGGCAAAGTGATCGAGGTGGAGAACCTCTCCAAAGCCTACGGCGATAAACTCCTTGTAGAGAACCTGTCGTTCTCCCTGCCACCGGGTGGCATTGTGGGCGTGATCGGCCCCAACGGTGCAGGTAAATCCACACTGTTCAAAATGTTGACTGGTCAGGAACAACCCGACAGCGGCGAGGTCACTTACGGCGACACCGTGAAACTGTCCTACGTTGACCAGTCCCGCGACAATCTGGACGACACAAAAACCGTCTGGGCCGAGATTTCGGATTCTCAGGACATCATCAAACTGGGTGACGCGGAAATGAACGCGCGGGCCTATTGCTCGGCATTCAACTTCAAAGGCGGCGACCAGCAAAAGACCATGAACCTGCTGTCAGGCGGGGAACGCAACCGCGTGCATCTGGCCAAACTGCTACGCGAAGGCGGCAACGTGCTGCTGCTTGACGAACCGACCAACGACCTTGACGTGGAAACCCTGCGCGCCCTTGAAGACGCGCTGGTGGATTTCGCAGGCTGCGCGGTGGTGATTTCCCACGACCGTTTCTTCCTTGACCGGATCTGTACGCATATTCTGGCATTCGAGGGCGAGGCCCACGTGGAATGGTTTGAAGGCAACTTTGCGGATTACGAAGAAGACAAAATCCGCCGCTTGGGACCAAATGCGCTGGAACCAACCCGCGTGAAATACAAGAAGTTCACACGGTAATACCGTAGGTCGGGCTTCAGCCCGACACTATTTTGCGTTTATTGGTCGGGCTGAAGCCCGACCTACCCATTGTCGCGGTGGTATGACGAAGACGGCCAATCCTTGGCCCGCGTAACGTACCCGTGCTTGACCGGATTGTTCCAGCAATACCGCAAGTGGTTACGATAATCCCGCTCGTCGCGGATGTGATGTTCCCAAAATCGCCGCTGCCAAACCCCAACCTCCCGCTTTTCAAGCCGTAGACCGGGCTTCAGCCCGGCAAACCGCCCCCGCGATACAACCGGCACATCCAGCGGCGGAACATACCCAACCTTGCGAATCCCCATAACAAACCGCGCCTTAATCGCACCAATCCGCCGCGCATAATCCGCATCTCCGTCAGGCAGGGTTATCACACAGTGGAAGTGATCCGGTAGCACAACAAAGGCATCCATACCAAAAGGTTGCGCTCTGAGTGTCTGCCGAACCGCACCGCGCAAAACATCAATGTATCGCACCAGAATATCCTCGCCACGATGAGCGAGCACAACGGTTACAAACACAGTCGCACCGGCAATTTTAGGCCTTCGGTAGTTCACCATGCGAATACAAAACCGCAAAATGGTTAACATCCTATCACCCACTTACTTCAACCTTAAAATATTTTTACTTGAACGAAATCGCGACTCATCCTAGCCTTCCTGTATCCAGCGCCTCGGTGCTGACCCTCAGAGAGGACGACATATCGGATGCGTATAGCTGTTTTGGGTGGTGGACCCGCCGGTCTCTATTTTGCGATTTCCATGAAGCTGCGCCAGCCTTTGGCAGAGGTGGTGCTGATGGAGCGCAACAAGCTGGATGACACTTTCGGCTGGGGCGTGGTTTTGTCGGACGAAACGCTCGACAATCTGCACGCGAACGATCCGGATTCCGCCGCTGAAATTCGCAAGCATTTCGCCTATTGGGACGATATCGCAGTGCACCATCAGGGGCAGAAGATGCTGTCCACCGGCCACGGGTTTTGCGGCATCGGGCGGCAGCGGCTGCTGCTGATCCTTCAGGAACGGGCTCGCGCACTTGGCGTTGACCTGCGATTTGAAACCGAGGTGAAATCCGCCGCCGCCTATCAGTCCGAATATGATGTGGTTGTGGCTGCTGACGGGCTGAATTCCAAAACGCGGATGGAGTTTGCCGATACGTTCAAGCCAGATATCGACCTGCGCACCTGCCAGTTTGTCTGGCTCGGCACTCACCAGAAATTCGATGATGCCTTTACCTTTATTTTTGAGGAAACGGACAAAGGCTGGGTCTGGGCCCATGCCTATCAATTCAACGACGACACCGCGACTTTTATCGTTGAATGTTCTCAGGACACTTTTGATGCCTACGGGTTTGGCGACATCGACCAGCAGGCCAGCATCAAAATCTGCGAGGACATTTTCAAGGACCATCTGGGCGGCCATGCGTTGATGACCAACGCCAACCACATTCGCGGCTCGGCGTGGATACGCTTCCCCCGCGTGCTCTGCGAAAACTGGAGCCATGAGAATGTCGTCCTGCTGGGCGATGCCTCTGCCACGGCGCATTTTTCCATCGGGTCGGGCACCAAGCTGGCCTTGGAAAGCGCGATAGAACTGGCGGAATATATCACCGGAGAACTTGATCTCGACGCCGCTTTTGATAAATATCAGGATCAGCGCAGGCTGGAAGTGCTGCGCCTGCAATCTGCGGCCCGCAATTCGGTTGAGTGGTTTGAGGATGTGGAACGTTATCTGCATCTGGACCCTGTGCAGCTGAACTATTCCTTGCTGACCCGATCCCAACGGATCAGCCATGAAAACCTGCGCGAGCGGGACCCAAACTGGCTGGCCTCTGCCGAGGCATGGTTCCAAAAACAGGCAGGCGGCGCAGAGACCACCCCGCCCCGTGCACCGATGTTCGCGCCGTTCCAACTGCGCGATATGCACTTGAAAAACCGCATCGTTGTGTCACCGATGGCGCAATATAAGGCCGTGGACGGCTGCCCGACCGACTGGCACCTGATCCATTACAGCGAACGCGCCAAGGGCGGCGCGGGGCTGGTTTATACGGAGATGACCTGCGTGTCGCCCGAGGGCCGGATTACACCGGGCTGTCCAGGTCTTTATGCGCCGGAGCATCAGGCCGCGTGGCAACGGCTGAATGATTTCATCCACGGCGAGACCGATGCGAAGACCTGCTGTCAGATCGGCCATTCGGGGCGCAAGGGATCGACCCGCGTGGGCTGGGAAGGCATGGATCAGCCGCTTGAAAGCGACAACTGGCCGGTCCTGTCCGCGTCAGACATTCCGTGGTCCGATGGAAATGCAACGCCGCAGGCGATGACCCGCGCAGACATGGATATGGTGCGGGACCAGTTCGTTGCCGCGGCAGAAATGGCGCAGGCTGCGGGGTTTGACATGATCGAACTGCACGCGGCCCACGGGTATCTGATCTCTTCCTATATCTCGCCCCTGTCCAACATCCGAACCGATGAATACGGCGGGTCGCTGGAAAACCGGATGCGCTACCCGCTTGAGGTGTTTGCGGCGATGCGGGCCGTCTGGCCTGCGGAAAAACCGATGGCGGTGCGGATTTCGGCGAACGATTGGGCAGGCGATGATGGCGTCACCCCTGACGAGGCTGTGCAGATCGCGCAGATGTTTGAAGGCGCTGGCGCCGATATTATTGACGTCTCCGCCGGTCAGACCTCGACCGAGGCGCAACCGGTCTATGGCCGTATGTTCCAGACCCCGTTTTCCGATCGCATCCGCAACGAAGCGGGGATCAAAACGATGGCCGTGGGCAACATTTATGAACCCGACCACGTCAATTCCATCCTGATGGCAGGACGGGCCGATCTGGTGTGCCTCGCGCGGCCCCATCTCGCGGACCCTTACTGGACGCTACATGCTGCGACAGACATCGGTGATCGTCAGGAAAACTGGCCACAGCCCTATGACGCAGGACGTGACCAGCACTGGCGTCTGGCGGACCGGCAGGCGGAAATGGTGGGCAAGGTATGACCCAGCAGCACGTTGTTATATCCGGTGGCGGCACGGGCGTTGGCGCGGAAATCGCGCAAGCCTTTGCCAGTAAGGGTGCAAAAGTCACCATCCTCGGGCGCAGCGAAGCGCCGTTAAAAGCGCAAGGCCTGCCCTATCAGATTTGCGATGTGACCGACGTTGCTTCGGTAGAAGACGCTATCAATGCCGCCCGCAAAGAAAACGGCCCCGTTACGGTTGCGATTGCCAATGCGGGTGCCGCGCTCAGCAAACCCTTTGCAAAGATGACCAGCGCAGATTTACACGCCATGACCGATGTTAATCTGGCAGGCGTGTTTCACCTGTGGCAGGCGGTTCTGCCCGATATGAAAGCCGCGGGCGAAGGGCGCATGATCGCCATTGCATCGACGGCGGGGTTGAAAGGCTATCCTTATGTGGCGGGCTATTGTGCTGCAAAACACGCGGTGGTGGGGCTGACCCGCGCGCTTTCGCTGGAACTGGCAGCAACGGGGATCACGGTGAATGCGATCTGCCCCGGTTTCGTGGAAACCCCGCTGCTGGAGCGTTCCGTAGAGAACATCGTGGAGACAACCGGAATGCCCCGCGAGCAAGCAATAAAATCTCTGCAAAAGACCAATCCGCAACGCCGTTTTATCCAAACCGATGAGGTGGCGAGCACGGCGCTTTGGTTGTGCTCGGACGGGGCGCGTTCCGTAAATGGCCACACGCTCAGCCTGTCGGGGGGCGAGATATGAGCGCGCCTTCCCCCATTTTACCGGATGATCCGGCCTCTAAGGAACGGTTGCGCCTGTGGTTGCGCTTTCTTAAGGCCAGCCGCGCGATAGAAAGCCAGATCAGGGACAACCTGCGACGAGAGTTCGCCTCTACCCTGCCCCGTTTCGATGTGATGGCCGCCCTGTCGCGCTATTCCGACGGGCTGAAGATGAGCCAGCTTTCCGAGGTTTTGCGGGTGTCTAACGGCAACGTCACTGGCATCGTGGATCGACTGGTAGAAGACGGGTTTCTGGTGCGGGTCGCCGTACCGAACGACCGCCGCGCGTGGCAGGTGCGCCTGACAGAACGCGGCGAAAAAGAATTTGCGGCACAGGCCGCTGCTCATGAAAGCTGGATCAACGAGATGCTTGGCGAATTTGGCGCGCAGGACGCAGCCAATATCGGGAACCGGCTGGAACAACTGGAAACAAGCCTTCGGGAGAAGAAACAATGACCATGCGCACTGACGTGAAACATTTCAAATGCGAGATCGAGGATGGTATCGCGACAATCGCGCTGGACCGGCCCGAACGCAAGAACCCGCTAACCTTTGACAGCTATGCCGAACTGCGCGACTGGTTCCGCGATCTGGTCTATGCGGATGACGTAAACGCGGTTGTCTTTGCCTCGAACGGCGGTAATTTTTCGTCCGGTGGTGATGTGCATGACATTATCGGCCCGCTGACAAAGATGAGCATGAAGGAACTGCTGGCTTTCACCCGCATGACCGGCGATCTGGTCAAAGCGATTGTGAACTGCGGCAAGCCGGTGATTGCGGCGATTGACGGGGTTTGCGTAGGGGCTGGTGCGATCATCGCCATGGCATCGGACCTGCGGATTGCCACACCGGAAGCCAAATGCGCCTTCCTGTTTACCCGTGTTGGGCTGGCGGGGTGTGACATGGGCGCTTGTGCGATCCTGCCCCGCATTATTGGACAGGGCCGAGCGGCAGAACTGCTTTACACGGGGCGGTCGATGAATGCGGAAGAAGGGGCCAACTGGGGCTTTTACAATTCGGTTGTTCCAGCTGACGAACTGGACGCAGCCGCAGAAAAAATGGCGAGCCGGATCGCAGCGGGGCCGAACTTCGGCAACATGATGACCAAAACAATGCTGGCGCAGGAATGGTCCATGTCCATCGAACAGGCGATTGAAGCCGAGGCACAGGCGCAAGCCATCTGCATGCAGACCGCCGATTTTGAACGCGCCTTCAACGCCTTTGTTGCCAAGGAAAAACCCGTGTTTGAGGGCAACTGATGGCAGACAAAACCTTCTTGAACTGGCCCTTCTTTGAAGACCGCCACCGTAATTTGGCCGCCAACCTGGACGCATGGGCGACAGAGCATCTGGCCGCTATTGATCATTCGGACACCGACGACGCCTGTCGTTCCATCGTCGCGGCACTGGGCAAAGGCGGCTGGCTGACCCATTCGGCTGTTGATCCGCAGACGGATGCGCCTTTGGACGTCCGCACGCTCTGTCTGATCCGCGAAACCCTTGCCCGCCATGACGGGCTGGCGGATTTTGCCTTTGCGATGCAAGGGCTTGGCACTGGCGCGATTTCCCTGTTCGGGTCTGACGCTCAGAAATCCGAATGGCTAAGCAAAACCCGCAAGGGCGAAGCGATCTCCGCCTTTGCCCTGACCGAACCCCAATCCGGCTCCGATGTGGCCAGCTCCAGCATGACGGCGACGCTGGACGGCGATGACTACGTCTTGAACGGCGAGAAAACGTGGATTTCCAACGGCGGCATTGCGGATGTCTACACAGTGTTCGCCCGCACCGGCGATGCGCCGGGTGCTAAGGGGCTTTCGGCGTTCATCGTACCTGCCAACACCGCCGGATTTGAAGTGGCTGAACGGTTGGAAACCATCGCACCCCATCCGTTGGCCACCCTGCGGTTTACCGATTGCCGGATTCCAAAGTCAGCGATGATCGGCAACAGCGGCGAGGGCTTTAAGATTGCCATGTCGGTGCTGGATGTGTTCCGCTCCACCGTGGCGGCGGCGGCACTGGGGTTTGCCCGCCGAGCGCTTGATGAATCCCTTGCTCGCGTGACCAGCCGACACGTTCAGGGCGCGCCCCTGTTCGATCTGCAACTGGTGCAGGGGCATATTGCGGATATGGCCGTCGATGTAGATGCCAGCGCCCTGCTGATCTACCGCGCCGCATGGACCAAGGACAGCGGCGCCCCGCGCATCACCCGTGAAGCCGCGATGGCCAAGCTGTTTTCCACCGATCAGGCCCAAAAAGTCATCGACGCTGCGGTGCAGCTTCATGGCGGCGACGGGGTTCGCTCCGGTGAAACGGTGGAAAAGCTCTACCGCGAAATCAGGGCACTGCGGATCTACGAAGGTGCATCCGACGTTCAAAAAGTCATCATCGCCCGCCAGACTCTGGGCGCATAGGAGAGACAGGAAACATGCTAGGGCCAAGCGCACATACCGACAGTTTCACACGGGACAATCTGCCCCCGAAGAACACTTGGCCCGACTTCCTGCTGCAAGGGTTTGACTATCCCGAACACCTGAATGCCGCAGTGGAGCTGACTGATGCGATGGTGGACAAAGGGTTCGGCGATCATACGGCCCTGATCGGCAACGGGCGGCGGCGTACCTATAAGGAACTGACCGACTGGACCAACCGTCTGGCCCATGTTCTGGTGGAAGATTTCGGCGTCAAACCGGGGAATCGTGTGCTGATCCGTTCCGCCAATAATCCTGCGATGGTGGCCTGCTGGCTGGCCGCAACCAAGGCCGGTGCGGTGGTGGTTAACACCATGCCCATGCTGCGCAGCGCAGAGCTGGTCAAGATCGTAGACAAGGCAGAGATCACCCACGCCCTGTGCGACACGCGGTTGATGGATGAAATGGTCGCCTGCGCCAAGGGGAACGCCACCCTGACCCATGTCATCGGCTTTGACGGCACATCCAACCACGATGCCGAACTGGACAGGTTGGCGCTGGAAAAACCGGTGCAATTTGAAGCTGTGAAAACCGGACGGGACGATGTGGCGCTGCTTGGCTTCACATCGGGTACAACCGGCGCGCCAAAGGCAACGATGCATTTTCACCGCGATTTGCTGATCATCGCAGACGGTTATGCAAAAGAAGTCCTGAACGTCACGCCTGAAGATGTGTTCATCGGCTCCCCGCCGCTGGCCTTTACTTTCGGGCTCGGCGGTTTGGCGATTTTCCCGCTGCGGTTCGGTGCGGCAGCGACCCTGCTGGAAACAGCCTCCCCGCCCAATATGATCGAGATCATCGAGAAATACCGCGCAACCGTCTGTTTCACCGCGCCGACAGCTTACCGCGCTATGCTGGCCGCGATGGATGAAGGTGCCGATCTGTCGAGCCTGCGGGCCGCCGTATCTGCAGGGGAAACCCTGCCCGCGCCGGTCTATCAGGCGTGGATGGAGAAAACCGGCAAACCCATGCTCGACGGGATCGGCGCAACGGAGATGCTGCATATTTTTGTCACCAACCGTTTTGACGATCACGCCCCCGCCTGCACCGGCAAACCGGTCAGCGGTTATGAAGCCAAGATCATCGACGAGACCGGTGCCGAAGCGCCCCGTGGCACTGTTGGCCGCCTCGCTGTGCGGGGGCCAACAGGGTGCCGTTACCTCGCGGATGACCGACAGGCCAAATATGTGAAAGACGGCTGGAACATCACCGGCGATGCGTTTTCCATGGATGAAAACGGCGCATTACACTTTGCCGCCCGCAACGACGACATGATCGTTTCATCGGGCTATAACATTGCCGGCCCCGAGGTAGAGGCAGCACTTCTCGCCCATGAACAGGTTGCGGAATGTGCCGTGATCGGCGCGCCGGACGACGAACGGGGCACAATCGTAGTGGCCCATGTGGTCTTGCAGTCCGGCACAGCAGACGACGCCACCGCCAAAGCCTTACAGGATTTCGTCAAAGCGCAGATCGCGCCCTACAAATACCCCAGACGAATTGTCTTCACAGAAGGTTTGCCAAAAACCCAGACAGGGAAAATTCAGCGTTTCCTTTTGAAGCAGGATGTGGATTCATAACCTATCGACAACCAACAGAAAAAACCGACAACAAGGGAGAACTATAATGAAAATAAAAACACTGGCACTCGCAACCGCGCTGGCCGCACTTGGCACCGCCGGACTGGCCGAACCGCTTAAGGTTGGTATGATCACAACCCTGTCCGGCGGCGGCGCAGGGCTCGGGATTGACGTGCGCGACGGCTTTATGCTGGCTGTGAAACAGTCCGGCAACACCGACATCGAAGTGGTGATCGAAGACGACCAACGCAAGCCGGATATTGCGGTGCAGCTGGCCGACAAAATGATCCAGTCCGAAAAGGTCGATGTGATGACTGGCATCATCTGGTCCAACCTCGCCATGGCCGTGATCCCGAGCGCGACCGCACAAGGCAAAATTTACCTGTCGCCCAATGCGGGACCATCCGCGCTGGCCGGTAAGGGCTGTCACGAAAACTACTTCAACGTCGCATGGCAGAACGACAACCTGCACGAGGCTGCGGGCGCACATGCAACATCCGAAGGCTACAAAAACACCTTCATCCTCGCGCCGAACTATCCGGCTGGTGTCGATGCGCTGACCGGTTTTAAGGGCCAGTACAAAGGCGAACTTTCCGGTGAGTTGCTGACAAAACTCGGCCAGACCGATTACGCCTCCGAGATTGCGCAAATCCGCGCTTCTGGTGCAGACAGCGTGTTCTTCTTTCTGCCGGGCGGCATGGGGATTTCCTTCCTGAAGCAATACGCCGACAGTGGCATCGACCTTCCCGTGGTCGGCCCTGCCTTCAGCTTTGATCAGGGCATCCTGCAAGCGGTAGGCGACGCCGCCCTCGGCGTGCGCAACACCTCCCAGTGGAGCAAGGACATCGACAACGCCACCAACAAGGCGTTCGTAGAAAGTTTTCAGGCCGAATACGACCGCCTGCCATCGCTTTACGCCAGTCAGGGTTTTGACACCGCAAACCTGCTGCTAAGCGCAATGGGTAAGGCGAGCGTTAAGGACGCAGATGCCTTCCGCGCTGCCTTGAAAGAGGCTGATTTCGCCAGCACGCGGGGTGACTTCAAATTCGGGAACAACAACCACCCGATTCAAGACATCTATGTGCGTGAAGTGATTAAAGAAGGCGACGTTTTCACCAATAAAATCGTTGGTGTCGCCCTTGAAGGTCACGGCGACGTCTACGCCCAAGACTGCAAAATGTAAGCCAATCCGGCGGGCGCGGTTCCGGCTGCGCCCGCCCCTTCGCGCAAGGCGTTTTTTATGTCCCTCCTTTTATTGGCTGAACAGGTTCTGAACGGATTGCAGTTCGGGATCATGCTATTCCTGATGGCTGCCGGTCTGACGCTCGTCTTCGGCGTGATGGGGTTGATCAACCTCGCACACGGGTCGTTATTTATGGTCGGTGCCTTCGCTGCCGCCGCCGTGGCAGGCGCCACCGGGTCGTTCGTGCTGGCGTTGATCGCTGCACTCGCCGCAGCCGCTGCCGCAGGTGCGCTGGTCGAAGTGCTTGTGATCCGCCGTCTTTACGCCCGTGAGCATCTGGATCAGGTGCTCGCCACATTCGCGCTGATCCTGATTTTCTCGGAAAGTACGCGCTGGCTGTTTGGGTCGTTCCCGCTGTTTCTGAACATCCCCGAGGCGCTTTCCGGCCCTGTCACCCTGCCCGGTGGAATCCAGTACTCGCTGTATCGGCTAACGCTGATCGCTATCGGACTTGCTGTTGCGTTCGGCCTGTTCCTACTGATTTCACGCACGCGGCTGGGGATCCAGATCCGTGCGGGCGAAAGCGACCGGGAAATGATTGCCGCCCTTGGCGTCGATATTTCCAAACTTTACACCATCGTCTTTGCCCTAGGTGCTGCCCTTGCCGGTCTGGCAGGCGCGCTGGTCGGTGCGATACAATCGGTACAGGTGGGTATGGGCGAACCGGTCCTGATCCTTGCCTTCGTTGTCATCGTCATCGGTGGCATCGGTTCCATCAAAGGCGCGCTGGTGGGCGCGATCCTTGTGGGGCTGACAGACACGTTGGGCGGGCTTCTGCTGCCCCTGTTCTTCGGCCTGTTCATGGACAATGCCGCTGCCACATCCACCGGATCGGCGCTGGCTTCCATGTCAATTTACATCCTGATGGCCATCGTTCTGGTGGTGAAACCCTCGGGCCTCTACGGAGCAAAAGCATGAGCCGTGAAACCCTGATAAACACCGCGCTGGCGCTGGCGCTGCTGGGCGTACCGCTGTGGGCTTATGCTGTGGACGAGCCGTTTATTATTACACTGGCCACCAAAGTCGCGATCCTTGCACTGGCTGGGGTCGGCCTGAACATCGCCCTTGGTCTTGGCGGGTTGGTCAGCCTTGGCCACGCGGCCTTCTTTGGCATCGGCGGCTATGCGATGGGCATCCTCGCCAGCCACGCCCAAACCTATACCGCCATCACTGACTGGCCCGTGCTGATCGAAGGCACCAAATCCATGCCGGTAATCTGGCTGGTGGCAGTCGTCGCGTCGGGCATCGCCGCTCTGCTGATCGGCGCGCTCAGTCTGCGAACCTCTGGCGTTTACTTCATTATGATCACACTCGCATTCGGTCAGATGCTTTATTACTTTGCCATAAGCTGGGCCGCCTACGGGGGCGAGGATGGCCTGTCCGTCTATGTCCGCAACGGGTTTCCGGGTCTAAATACACTCGACCCGATCCAGTTTTTCGCCATCACCTTTGTCCTGCTACTCGCCGCCCTGCTGTTTTCAGCGCGTCTGGCAAAATCCCCCTTCGGTCTTGCCCTGAACGCCGCACGACAATCCCCCCAACGGGTGGAAACCATCGGCCTGTCACCCTATCGCCTGCGCCTGCTGGCCTTTGTGATTTCCGGCATGATTACCGGACTGGCCGGAGCGCTGTTCGCCGACCTGAATCGCTTTGTCAGCCCCACCATGTTCAGCTGGCAAACCAGCGGCGAGATCATGGTATTCATCATCCTTGGTGGCACCGCGCGCCTGTTCGGCCCTGTCGCGGGGGCCGCGCTGTTTATCATACTTGAACACATCCTCGGCGGGCTGAGCGAGTTCTGGCACATCTACCTCGGTCTGCTGCTGCTACTGGTGGTGCTGTTCGCCAAGGGCGGAGTGATCGGCACACTCGCCGGACGGGAGCAAGCCCATGACTGATCCCAACACGCCGGTTCTGGAAACACGCAACATCTGCAAATCCTTCAACGCATTAAAGGCCAGTCAGGACATCACGCTTAACCTGCGGGCCGGGGAAATCCACGCGCTGATCGGTCCGAACGGGGCGGGAAAATCTACCCTGATCGCCCAGATCGCCGGAGGTCTGAAACCCGACAGCGGTTCGGTCCATATGGACGGTCGAGATGTGACGGCCCTGCCCACTGCGAAACGGGCGCGGTTGGGGCTTGGGCGGACCTTTCAGGTCTCTGCCCTTGCGATGGAGGATACGGTTTTGCAAAACGCCGTTCTTGGCGCACTTGGCGCACAGGGGCGTCCGTTCCGCCTGTTCCAATCCGCTTTGAACAATGCCAGCCTGCGGGACAGCGCGGAACAGGCGCTGGAACGTGTGGGCCTGCAAGACCACGCCCGCACCCGCACGGCGGAACTGTCCCACGGGCAACGCCGCCAACTAGAGGTCGCCGTGGCGCTCACGCTTAATCCCAAAGCCTTTGTGATGGACGAACCTATGGCGGGGCTCGGGGCGAGCGGGTCCAAATCGCTTACCGGTTTTCTCGACAGTCTGCGCGAACAGGCCCCGATCCTGATGGTGGAACACGATATGGACGCAGTGTTTGCACTGGCCGACCGGATCAGCGTGCTGGTCTACGGCCAGATCATCGCCACCGGAACAGTCGCTGAAATCCGCGCCCACCCCGAAGTCCGCCGCGCCTATTTGGGGGAAGACGCATGAGCCTGCTTTCAATCCGCAACATCGCCGCCTCTTATGGTGCCACCCAAGCCCTGTTCGATGTCTCGCTAGAGATTGCACCGGGTGAAGTGCTGGCCCTGATGGGGCGCAACGGTATGGGGAAATCTACCACCGTTAAAACCATCTGCCGTCTGCTGCCCACCAGCGCAGGGCAGATCACCTTTGACGAAACGGACCTGACCCGCTTGCCCGCGTTTAAAGCCGCGCGCCTTGGACTTGGTCTGGTCCCCGAAGGGCGCCGCTGTTTCCCCAACCTTAGCGTTGAAGAAAACCTGACAGCTGCCGCGCGTGCCGGTCACTGGGACTTTGCCCGCGTGGCAGCCCTGTTCCCGCGCCTTGAGGAACGCCGCGACCAGTCGGCGGCATCGCTTTCTGGGGGGGAACAACAAATGCTGGCGATCGGGCGCGCGCTGATGACCAACCCGCGCCTGTTGATCCTTGACGAAGCGACAGAGGGGCTCGCCCCGCTGGTCCGGCAGGAAATCTGGAACGCCATCGCCACCCTCAAGCGGGACACGGGCCTGTCTATTCTGGTGGTGGACAAATCGCTCAAAGAGCTGTCTCAGGTCGCTGATCGCGCAACAATCCTTGAGAGGGGCAGAACCGTCTGGACCGGCGCTATGGCAGAACTGAACGAAGACGTGACACAACAATTCTTGGGCGTCTGAACACGACCCACTGAAGGGAGAGAGACAATGACACAGACAAATATCCAACCCGAAGGATGGGCCCCCGCCAAAGGGTATGCCAACGGTATCCTCGGGGATGATGGCACGCTTTACATCGGTGGCCAGATCGGCTGGACGGCTGACCAAAAGTTCGAGACCCACGATTTTATCGGCCAGATGGAACAGGCCCTGCGCAACATCGTTGATGTGGTCGAAGCAGCTGGCGGCAAGTCCAGCGACATCACCCGCCTGACGTGGTTCATTCTGGACAAAACAGAATATATGGCCCGCCAGTCGGAAATCGGCGGGGTCTACCGCAAAGTGCTCGGGCGGCATTTTCCGGCCATGTCTATGCTGGTCGTGGCAGGTTTGATCGAGGACGAGGCCCTGCTGGAAATCGAAGCCACGGCGTATCTCGGGCCGCGCTAGCGGCTGCTGGCGCGCCTGTCATCTGCTAATTTCAATTCCGGTCAATACGCCCCAGTGGAATTTCGGAAAAAACGGCTTAAATTGATCCGTATCAAAGCAACCTTTGCGCGTTCATAGCATCATGGACACGTCGCAAAAACGGGAGAAAACCATGTTCACCACAATCGTCGCTGCTGTAGATGGGTCCGAACCATCCAAACACGCAATCAAAGCGGCTTGTGACATTGCCAGCCACTACGGCGCAGAACTGCATCTTGTCCACACCCCGCAAGTGGACACCACAGCTGTTGCTGTCGGGGCGGGAACCTACGTGCTGGAAGCGTCTTTCGAACAGATCGCCGAGGCAGGCCGCACCGTTATGGCAGAGGCCAAGACCGCCTGTGAAAGCTACGGCACCGAACCCAAAAGCACTTATATCGGCAGCGGCATTCCCGCTGACGAAGTCCTGTCTGTCGCCACCGCTAAAGACGCCGACCTGATCGTCTGCGGCCGCCGTGGCCTTGGAAACCTTGCCGCCATCTTCCTTGGCAGCACGTCCTCCAAGATCACCCATGACGCCACTTGCGCGGTTCTGACGGTCAAATAACTGTCAAATCACGGTAACAATGCCGGAAACCTGCTGACAGATCGCAGGCTTCCGGCAATTGTACCTAATGAAAAACCTGATCCTTACACTTGTTGTTGCTGTGCTCGTTCCCGTAGGCTTTGCACTTCTTGGGGGCACCCGTGCGCTTGGAGCCCACATCTGGTGGGATGTGCAAACCATCCTGATCGGCGCCCCGATCGGTCTGGTACTCGGGTTCGGCGCAAGCTGGCTGCCCTACAGGCGCACCAAAGGTATCTTCGCCTTCCTGATCCTGCTCGCCCTCAGCTTTGCCATTGCAAAATACGGCCAGATCACCTTTGCCAACTCTTACGGCGAAGACGCATTTGCGGGGGCCGCATGGTATTTCGGCTGGATCGCCACGGGCGCTTTCACCAGTGCTACTCTCTTCACAGCATTGCGCCGCTAAACCGCTTCAATGTTCCCAAAATACTCATAAAAATAGGGCGGCCACATAGACCGCCCTCTGAAGTTAACCAAACCACCCCGCTTAAATCGCCAGATATTCGTGGCGCAGTTGTTCATTGTCGAGCACCTCTTTCGCGGTGCCGTCAAACACCACCTGCCCCGTATCAAGGATCACCGCCCGATCCGCGAGGTTGAGGGCGGCTACCGCGTTCTGCTCTACGATAACAGTGGTCATCCCCTGTTCACGGATGTGATGCAGGGTCTTTTCAATCTCTTGCACAATCACCGGCGCCAGCCCTTCATAGGGCTCATCCAGCAACAACAGCTTGATGTCGCGCGCCAACGCCCGTCCGATTGCCAGCATCTGCTGCTCGCCCCCTGACAGGGTCGTGCCTTCCTGCTTGCGCCGCTCTCCGAGACGGGGAAACAGATCGTAGATGCGGTCAATCGACCAGCCAATCGGCTTTTCGATCTGGGCCAGTTGGATGTTCTCTTCCACCGTCAGCCCTTGGATAATCCGCCGGTCCTCGGGGACCAGTCCGATCCCCGCCTGCGCCGCCTGCCATGCTTTCATCTGGTGCAGCGGCTGGCGGTCGAGCCAGATTTCCCCATGGGTCAGCATCGGATCATCAAGCCGTGCCAGTGCGCGCAGTGTTGATGTTTTCCCCGCCCCGTTGCGCCCCAGAAGTGCGAGGATTTCGCCCTCGTGGATGTTCAGCGACACCCCCTGCACGATGTAACTTTCACCGTAATAGGCGTGAATATCATAGGCCGAGAAATAAGCCGGCGCGGTGGCAGCGTGATTTGCGTTTCTTTCGTTCATTCCATGCACCCCTTAATGCGCCGTACCAAGATAGGCTTCCTGAACTTTCGGATGGCCTTTGATGTTTTCGGGCAAGTCTTCGACAATCACTGTCCCCTGTGCGAGCACCGAAATCTTCTGCGCCAGCGAGAAGACCACATGCATGTCGTGTTCAATTACTGCCATCGTGATATGCCGCTTGTCCTGTATTTGCGCCAGCAACTCGATCGTGTTGTTGGTATCGGCCCGCGCCATGCCTGCTGTGGGTTCATCCAGCAGCAGCAGCTTTGGGTCCTGCGCCAGACACATCGCCATCTCCAGCCGCCGTTTGTCCCCGCGTGACATGGACGAAGCGATCATATCACGCTTGTCGATCATATTCACGTCGATCAACATCTGTTCAGCCTTGTCACGAATGTCGCTTTGCCCTTGCACGCGGGACAGGGCGTTCAATTCAAACGCGCCGTCCCTTTTGGCGAAACAGGGGATCATCACGTTTTCGAACACGCTGAGGTCAGAAAAGATTTCCGGCGTCTGGAATACACGGCTTACACCGATCTGATTGATCTCATGTGGTTTTTTCCCCAGCAGAGAGTGGCCGTCGAAGGTCACAGTGCCCGTGTCCGGCATCAGCTTGCCGACAAAGCAGTTCAGCAACGTAGACTTGCCTGCACCGTTGGGGCCGATGATTGCGTGGATTGTGCCTTCCTCGATGTTCAGATTGACGTTCTGCAACGCTTTCAGACCACCAAAGGATTTGTTCACATTCTGGATTTCAAGAATTCCCATGAAACCGCCCCTCCCTATTCGCCAGCCGGGGCGTATTTGCCCTCGGTGTCTTTTTTGTTCTTATCCCCGCCAAAGCGGTTCCGGATGCGGGTTGCGCCCTCCATCAGGCCACCGGGCAGGAAGATCACGATCAGCATGAACAGCAGACCGAGTGTCAGGTGCCAGCCGGAGCCAACGAAATGTTCCGCCACCCAGATCAGCCCGTTTTCTATTCCGTCCGGCAGGAAACCGAACCAACCGTGCAGCACGCTCTCGTTGATCTTGGAGAAGATGTTTTCAAAGTACTTGATGAAACCTGCACCCAGCAGCGGTCCAAGCAACGTGCCTGCTCCGCCAAGGATCGTCATCAACACAACCTCACCCGAAGCGGTCCATTGCATCCGTTCAGCACCGGCCAGAGGGTCCATAGAGGCCATCAACCCGCCCGCCAGACCGGCATACATGCCAGAGATCACAAAAGCGGCGAGCGTATAGGGGCGCGAATTCAATCCGGTATAGTTCAACCGTGTCTGGTTCGTCTTGATCGCCCGCAGCATCAGCCCGAAAGGCGAACGGAAGATGCGCATGGACAGATAGAACGCCACCAGCATCAACACCGCACAGAAATAATAGCCGACGTTAAAGGCAAAGGACCATGCACCGATGTCCAGATCAAAGGTAGACCGCATCTCCAGCCCGAAGAAATGGGTCGCATCCGGACCATTGCCCTTCAGCCATTGTGGATCGTCGTTATAGACCTGCAAACCGGTTTCCCCGTTTGTCAGCGGTGTCAGCACCGAATAGGCCATCGCAAAGGACATCTGCGCAAAGGCCAGTGTGAGGATCGAAAAGTAGATCCCCGAACGGCGCAGTGAGATAAACCCGATGATGACCGAGAACAGCCCCGCCACGATTACCGACAGCACAATCGCTGGCAGAATATTGTAGCTTAGCAGTTTGAACATCCACACCGCCGCATAGGACCCCGCCCCCAGGAAGGCCGCGTGGCCGAAGGACAGGTATCCGGTCAACCCGAACAGGATGTTAAATCCGATGGCAAAGATGCCAAAGATCACAAAGCGTTGCATCAGGTCGGGATAGCCCGCGTTGAACTGTGCCATCGCACTGTCTGCGGGAAACGGGTTCATGATAAACGGCGCAAGTGCTGTAACGCAGATCACAAGGATGAAAAGGCCGGTGTCTCTTTTGGTAAGTCCGAGCATGGGTTATTCCTCCATCACGCCTTTGCGCCCCATCAGACCGCGCGGGCGGGCCAACAAAACGATAATTGCAACTAGGTAGATGATGATCTGGTCAATGGACGGCAGGTAGATCGCGTCAAAGAAGCTTTTGACCTCGTTCATCGCGGCAAAGCTTTCGAGGATACCCAGAAGGAACCCTGCCAGCACCGCACCGGGCAGACTGCCCATGCCGCCGACGACCACAACCACAAAGCTCAGCACCAGAAAGTCCATACCCATGTGATAGTTCGGACTGTTGATCGGCGTGTACATCACCCCCGCTAGACCAGCCACAGCCGCAGCAATACCAAAGGTCAGCGTAAAGCGGCGGTCGATGTTGATGCCAAGCAAGCCCACAGTTTCGCGGTCGGCCATGCCAGCCCGAACCACCATGCCAAACGTGGTGAATTGCAAAAAGGCGAATACAGCGCCGATCACCAGTGCGGAAAAGGCGAAATAGACCAGACGCCACAGCGGATAGATCACAGCATTTGGATCAAAGCCGAGCAAGACGCCGAAATCAAACGAACCACGCAGCGCGTCGGGTGCAGGCGTCGGGATCGGGTTGGCACCATAATAGTGTTTCACGATCTCCTGAATGACGATCGCCAGACCGAAGGTCACAAGAATCTGGTCCGCATGGGGGCGTTTGTAGAAGTGTTTGATCAGACCCCGCTCCATGATGTAGCCGACAGCCAGCATCACCGGAATCGCGAACAGAATGGCCAGCGGGACGGACCAGTTGATAATCAACTGTCCGGTGGCCTCTCCGAACCAGGATTCCACATAGGGGGTCTTTACCTCCATCGGATTGCCCAGAAAGTCTTTCTTTTCCGGATCAATACTAATGGAACTGATCGTGAGAATTTTTTGCAAGGTGACGGCGCAGAACGCACCGATCATGAACAAGGCACCGTGAGCGAAGTTGACCACGCCCAGAGTACCAAAAATCAAGGTCAGGCCAAGGGCGATCAACGCATAGGCGGAGCCTTTGTCCAGTCCGTTCAGAATTTGCAGGAGGATTGCGTCCATTGTCCCGCCCTTCTTCTATATGGAGGGTTGTATCGTGAAAAACCACGGCAATTGGCTTGCCGTGGTCCTGTTTTGCATCAGGCTACACTTACGCGCCCGGATTGCATTGGCCCAGATCGCCACCGGCGAACATGGCGTGGTCGGGTGCGTATTCCACCTGTGCACGCGGGGTGACTTCAACCACTTCCAGAAGGTCGAACTCGGATGTAGGGTTGTCTTTACCCTTCACAACCAGAACGTCTTTGAAGCACTGGTGGTCATCGGCGCGGTATTCGGTGGCGCCATTGCCCAGACCGTCAAACTGCAAGCCCTCAAGGGCTTCGCCTACGCCGCACGGGTTGAACGTGCCGGCCATTTCACAGGCGTTCGCATAAAGCAGGGTCTGACAGTAAACCGTGTGGGCTGCCTGGGACGGCGGGAAGCCGTATTTGGTGCCGAACGATTTAACAAACGCTTTGGACGCTTCGTCCTGAAGGGACCAGTGCCAGTTTGTAGACCCGAAGATCCCTTTCACGTTTTCACCCGCACCACGCGCCATCAGGCGAGAGTACAAAGGCACGACGATTTCAAAGTTCTTGCCGTTCACCTGCTTGTCGCGCAGACCAAACTGCACAGCAGAGGTCAGCGAGTTCACCATGTTCCCGCCGTAGTGGTTCAGAACCAGCACATCCGCGCCAGAGTTCAGAACAGGCGCCACATAGGACGAGAAGTCGGTCGTCGCCAGCGGTGTCAGGACGTTTTTAACCGTTTCCCAGCCTTTGGCTTCGGTTGCAGCAGCAATGGATTCCTGTTGCGTCCAGCCCCATGTATAATCCGCTGTCAGGTGATAGGCCTTGCGGTCTTTGCCGTACATTTTCTCAAGCACAGGTGCCAGCGCAGCGGCGGACATGTAACCGTTGAAGAAGTGGCGGAAACCGTTGGCTTTTTTGTCTTTACCTGTGGTGTCGTTAGAGTGGGTCAGACCCGCCATAAAGATCACGCCAGCTTCCTGACACAGGCCTTGAACCGCAATCGCAACACCAGAGGACGAGCCGCCGGTGATCATAATTGCGCCGTCTTTTTCGATCATGGATTTCGCAGAAGCCCGCGCCGCATCGGATTTAGTCTGTGTATCGCCGGTGACGAATTCCACCTTCTTACCCAGAATACCGTTGCCTTTCAGCGCAGCTTTGCTGCCGTTGGTCATGAACGTATTCATCATGCCGCCGTCGCCTTCACCATTCAGGTGCTCGACCGCCAGCTCATAGGCACGCAGCTCGTCCGCGCCTTCATCCGCATAAGGACCGGACTGTGGCACGTTAAAGCCCAGCGTTACCGAACCGCCCTGCGGTGCATTGCGATAGCCTGCATGGCTTGCAGCTGTCAGGATCGTCGGCATTGCCATACCGGCCCCCGCCAAAGCGCCAGCCTGAATGACACCACGCCGTGTTGGTTTAATCAGAGTCATAGATTTCCTCCCAATGAACTCAATTTTTTGACCGACCCGTGCATCCTCCCATGGACACGCGCCCGGACACTTAGTCAAATAATTGACACTGGCATTTTCCGTTCGATCCGTTAAAAATACAATAAACAGTTGCTTTAGTTGAATTTTTTTGTAAAATTTTTCTCGACGCAACGCAGCATTTTGTAAATTTAGTGACCAAACTTCCCGCAACGTAAAGCAATCAAAGGAAAAAAATACTGGCCCGCACACTTATCGGAACCCGTATCAGGGAACGCCGTCAGACCCGCAAACTGACCCAAACCGCGCTGGCCCGTGCTGTGGGGATCTCTGCGAGCTACCTTAACCTGATAGAACACAACCGGCGGGGAATCGCGGGGCGCACCTTGTTGGCCATCGCGCGGGAACTGGAATTGCAGCCCTCCGAACTGACTGAGGGGGCGGATGCCTCGTTGATCAATGCGCTGACCGAAACGGCCAAAACTCACAGTTCTGCCCAGCCCGAAGTAGACCGGATCGAAGAATTCGTCGGGCGCTACCCCGGCTGGGCAAAACTGCTTAGCGAGCTGTCCCGCGTTTCCCGCGAACAGCGCGAGACGTTGACAGCGATGACAGACCAGATGGCCCATGACCCGTTTGTGTCCGAAACCATGCACCAAATCCTGTCCAACATCACCGCGATCCGCTCCACCGCCAGCATTCTGGCGACTGCGGGGGATATTCCGGCGGATATGCAGGCCCGCTTTCTCGCCAATCTGCACGGTGACAGCCAGCGCCTGTCCGAAACCGCGCAAAAGATGGTGGATTTCTTTGACCATGACGGCGAGACCGACCCGAGCGGCCCAGCCACCGCCGTGGCGCATGATTTTTGGGCCAGCCACGACCACGTACCACCCCCCGATGCGCAACCCGCACTGAAATGCGGCCCCCATGATGCGCCGGTTCTGCACAGCACGCTGGAGCGCTACCAATCTATCCAAAGCGCCCTTCCCGCAGAAGCCTTTGCCAGCACCGCCGCCAAACACGGGTTTGATCCCCTCACCCTTGCACAGCAATATGATACCAGCGTCATGGCGATCCTGTTTCGCATGGCGCAGATGCCCCCCGACATGGGGTTTCCGGTGTTCGGCCTGATCGAAGTGGATATGTCCGGCGCGGTCTTGATGCGCAAACCGACCCCCGAACTGGCGCTGCCACTTTATTCCTCGGCTTGTCCGCTTTGGCCGATCTACCGCGCCTTTGCGCAACCCGGACAGGTTTTGCGAGCTACGTTGGAAATGCCTTCGGGCGACCGTGTGTTGACCTATGCACTGTCCGAACCGCTTGGCAATGGAGGCTATGATCTACCCGCACTGTTGCGCTCCACCATGATTTTCAGCGCCGACCACCGTGTCATGTCACAAGCACCGGCAGCGCCAGTTCTGGCAGGGCTCCATTGCAGCGTCTGTCCGCGAAAACACTGCGATGCACGGCGGGTGGATTACATCCTTGCGTAAAAGCACTCGCTTGCCGTAGTTTCACCAAGCTAACGGTTGGGAGGCTGTAATGCACGAACGGGTGTTATTGATCGAGGACGAACCCCACATAGTAGAGGCGCTGAGCTTTCTTCTCACACGGGAAGGCTTGTCTGTCAGCACTCATGCGGATGGTAGCAATGCCGCTGAAACAGCCGCTCGGCTAACGCCGGATCTGGTAATTCTTGATGTGATGCTGCCGGGCAAAAGCGGCTTTGACATCCTCAATGAAATTCGCGGCACCGAAGGCATGGCCGATACGCCGGTCTTGATGCTGACCGCCAAGGGCCAGTCCCGCGACCGCGCCGCAGCGCAAGCAGCGGGTGCGTCGATGTTTATGACCAAACCCTTCTCCAACCGCGAGATCGTCGCCAATATCAAAGCCCTGCTGGAGTGATGCCGACTGATGGCTGACCCCTCCAAACGCCCCACTCTGCCCAGCCGACCGGGCCGCCGGTTCCGCGATGCCGCCACCTTGTTGCCCGTGGTCGGCGTGGCTTTGCTGATTACTCCGGTCATGACGGTTTTCACCCGCGCTGACAGTCTGTTTGGCCTTCCTACGCCCTTTGTTTATGTGTTCAGCGTCTGGGGCGGACTGATCCTGCTGGCGCTACTCTTGGGGCGGCGCGCCTTGCGGATCAACGTCTCCAAATGATCAGCTTTAATGTTCTCGTTTCAATCTGCCTGCTCTATGTGCTTGGGCTGTTCGCTGTGGCCTATGCTGCGGAGCGCTGGGCCGAAACGGGGCGGTTTGCAATTCTGCGTTCCCCGCTGATCTACACGCTGTCGATTTCGGTCTATTGCACCGCATGGACGTTCTACGGCGCTGTCGGCTCGGCGGCGCGCAACGGGCTGGAGTTTGTGGCGATCTACCTTGGCCCAACGCTGGTTTTTGTCGGCTGGTGGTGGCTGTTGCATAAACTGGTGCGGATCGGGCGGGTGCAGCGGATCACCTCTATCGCCGACCTACTGTCCTCCCGCTATGGTAAAAGCGGTGGGCTGGCGGTGCTGGTCACGGTGCTGGCGGTGGTGGGCACCACGCCCTATATCGCGCTGCAACTGCAATCCATGACGCTCAGCTTTGCGGTGTTCACGACAGCCACCGGCGCGCCTGCGCCCTCCCCCACGGTGACCGCATTTTATGTGGCAGCGGGGCTTGCGGTCTTCACCATCATCTTTGGCACCCGCAATCTGGACGCGAACGAGCGCCACCACGGCGTTGTCACCGCCATCGCGGTTGAAGCGGTGGTAAAGCTGGCAGCGCTGCTTTCGGTGGGCATCTTCGTCGTTTGGGGCGTGGCGAGCGGTCCGGCGGATATTTTTGCACGGATGGACCCCGAATTGTTGCAAAGCAGTCAGGTCTTTAACACCCGCTGGTTAACGCTGAATTTCCTGTCCGCCTGTGCCATCATCTGCCTGCCCCGTATGTTTCAGGTGATCGTCGTGGAAAACGCCAACGAGCGGCATCTGGCCACGGCAAGCTGGGCCTTCCCGCTTTATCTGTTTTTAATGAGCCTGTTCGTTCTGCCCATCGCTATCGCCGGACAGTCCATTCTGGCCCCCGATGCCAACCCCGACCTGTTTGTTCTGACAGTGCCCTTGGATCAGGGCCAACAAACACTGGCCACACTGGCGTTTCTGGGTGGGTTTTCCTCTGCCACTTCGATGGTGATCGTCGCCTCCATTGCGTTGTCTACGATGATGTCGAACCATATCGTCTTGCCGCTTTGGCTACGGATGAACGCCAGCCGCAATCCGGCGAGTGACGACGTGCGTGATCTGCTGCTCCGCTCGCGCAGGCTCAGCATCGCGGTGGTTGTGGCGCTCGGCTATGTCTATTTTCAGTTCAACGGCGGAACGGGGGCGCTGGCCTCTATCGGCTTGATCGCATTTCTGGGGGTAGCGCAAGTGTTGCCCGCCCTGCTCGGCGGATTGTTCTGGCACAGCGCCACCCGCCCCGCCGCCATCGCCAGCATTTGCACCGGCTTTTTCATATGGGCCTATACACTGTTCATCCCGAGCTTTGGCGGCGCAGCCCTGATGGGGCCGGAAACGCTGCAAAGCGGCCCTTTCGGCATCCTCTGGCTGGCACCGCAAAACTTGCTGGGGGTTGGCATAACCGATCCACTGGTCCACGCCGTATTCTGGTCCTTGGGGCTGAACACACTGGTCTTTATAAGTGTATCACTGCTGACCACACCCAGCGCCATAGAACGGCTGCAATCGGTCCAGTTCATCAATGTGTTCGGGCAAGTCTCCCCCCGGCGCGGCATCACCCGCAACACCACAATCGAAGACCTGCTGGTCCTCGCCCAGCGCATTTTGGGACGCGAAGAAGCCATGACCCTGTTCAAAGCGCAGGCACGGCATCAGGGAAAGGACTCCCCCCTGCCGGACGCCACAAACGAGTTGATCGCCACGCTGGAGCGCGAGATCGCAGGATCTGTCGGGGCGGCGGCGGCCCATGCGATGATGGCGCAGGTGACAGGCGGGGCAGAGATTTCCTTTGAAGACATGATTGCGGTGGCTGATGAAACCGCCCAGATCATGGAGTACTCCGCACGTCTTGAAACCCAGTCAAAAGAACTGGAACAAGCCGCCGTTCAACTGCGCAATGCCAATGCGAAACTGACAGAGCTTGGCGCGCAAAAGGATACGTTCCTCAGTCAGGTCAGCCACGAACTGCGCACGCCGATGACTTCGATCCGCACATTTTCGGAAATCCTACAGGACGGCGATACGCTGGACCCCGAACAGCTCAACCATTTCGCAACGATCATCCACAGCGAGAGCATCCGGTTGACGCGGTTGCTCGACGATATTCTCGACCTCAGCTTTATGGAAAACGGGCGGGTGCAGTTGAACCTTGAAACCGTCCCTTTGCACAGCATCATCGACCGCGCCCTTGCGACCACGCAAGCACAGGCCAACGAACTGGGCGCTGTGATCCGGCGCAATACAACAGCCGAACAGGTCACGCTTTACACCGATCCCGACCGGCTGTCCCAAGTGCTGATCAATCTGGTGACAAACGCGCTGAAACATTGCGGCACAACCCCGCCCGAAGTCAGCGTGCTAAGCGGGCTGCACATGGGCAAGCTGGTGATTACCGTGGCCGATAACGGCAAGGGCATCAGCGAGGATGACATCGACCTGATATTCGAAAAGTTCTCGAAGCTGTCGAAGAAATTCACCTCCGGCAGCGCAGGGTTGGGCCTGCCCATCAGCCGCGAGATTGTGAAAAACCTTGGCGGAACACTGGTTTACGCAGGCAGCAGCAAGGGCGCAGTGTTTCGCATCACCCTACCGCTTCAGGCCGCAGAAACGCCGGTCAGCGCCTGAAGCTGCCAGCTTAGTTCATCGTCTCAGCAAAAGCCCTGCGCGCTGCTTCAAACACCGGAACAATCGGGCGTGTCACTGTGTTGCGGTCTGCCAATATCCGGCCATTCTCACACAGGTGGATCGCAAGGCGCGGGTTAATTCCGACGTCATCATAATGCAGCGCCCGCTGTTCGCTGATCCAGCCCTTGCGCTTCACGCCGCGGAAAACCTGTAAAATACGGTTGATGGCCTGAAGCGTTGCAAAGACCTCTAGATAAGAACGATAGGATTCCCAACTGCGGTCTTCACCGCGTCCGTATTCCTGCTTTATGATCGACACCATCGTATCCGCCTGAAGCGGCCAGTTTTCATCCGCGACCAGCCATGCGAAATCTTCGGCACCATGACGCAGGCCAGCATATTCAAAATCGAACCACCGGATTTTTCCGGTTTCATCGGTGGCCGCGTTGCCTGCCCTGCAATCCCATTTGATAAAGCGCCGCTCTGGTGTTTTGACGATCTCGGCCAGCGCATCCATATCATATTCAGGAATCGGCTGGCCCAGTTTCTTCGCAACCCGCGCCGGATCATTCACAAACATTTTGATCCATCTGGAGCTTAGGAAACACGATTTCAGATCCTGCGGCAGGGTTGATGCATTGCCCGCCACATGCACATCAAACAGAGAGCGTACGCTGTTCACCGCGACATCTTCCCAATCGGACACATCCTGCAAACGTATGTATTGCCCCAAGCGGTGCTGACCCACATCCGTCTGAAACATCACATCCCCGTCCATCGCCAGGAAACCTGCGCAGGACGTGGTGTGCTTCGTCAGCTGCTCAAGAATATGCGCCTCGGCTTTGGTTTCTTCCAGACTGTCGCGCCGCGTGGCGATGATTGTTTCATCGGTGAAAACGATCCGAATGCTCCCGCGTTTGCGCCCCCCCGGCGCGATGACCTTCAAGACACGCTTTTCAAACAGGCGTTCTGCCCGCTGTGCGATGTCAACTCCGTTCCAGATTTGCTCTACCATAATGACTCTGTCGAATTAGTTCTGTCCGCGCTGTATGGGGACGGTTTAAGTCTAAATTGTGGCAAATACCGCCACATTTGCATGCAAAGCGGCTCAAAAGCGGCGAATCGCAGCATACGTGTGCTTTTTGCAATAGCCTTATGCGCTTGAGGATCAGAACCATTGTCCACGATTGAGAGACAAAGAACCGTCCTCAACCGCAATGTTCCCAAAAAAGGCAGAAAATATCGAATTATGGCAAAATTTGTCCAAAATTGGGCAAAATTGGACGGTTTTCCTTGAGTTTTGATCCAAGTGCTGTGTAACTGGGGACGAGAATTTGCGGCAACTCAAGAGTCCATCTGTTCGGATACGTTGCTTCTAATCGATATTTTCGTTCTTCGCCGGAAACGGACCGGTCGAACCAGCATGATGAGTGGAGTTTGTAATGAGTGATGTAACGGACGCAACCAAAGACGACACATATTCGACTGCCGGAACAGGCGGCACGGGTACTGGCGGGACCGGAACAGGTGGCACGGGTACTGGTGGGACCGGTACAGGTGGCACGGGCACTGGTGGGACCGGTACAGGTGGCACGGGTACTGGTGGGACCGGTACAGGTGGCACGGGTACTGGTGGGACCGGTACAGGCGGCACTGGCACTGGTGGGACCGGTACAGGCGGCACTGGCACTGGTGGGACCGGAACAGGTGGCACGGGTACTGGCGGGACCGGCACAGGCGGCACTGGCACTGGTGGGACCGGAACAGGTGGCACGGGCACTGGTGGGACCGGCACAGGTGGCACGGGTACTGGTGGCACTGGCACTGGTGGGACCGGTACAGGTGGCACGGGCACTGGTGGGACCGGTACAGGTGGCACGGGTACTGGCGGGACCGGAACAGGTGGCACGGGTACTGGCGGGACCGGAACAGGTGGCACGGGTACTGGTGGGACCGGAACAGGTGGCACGGGTACTGGCGGGACCGGAACAGGTGGCACGGGTACTGGCGGGACCGGAACAGGTGGCACGGGTACTGGCGGGACCGGAACAGGTGGCACGGGTACTGGTGGGACCGGTACTGGCGGGACCGGCACAGGCGGCACGGGTACTGGTGGGACCGGTACAGGTGGCACTGGCACTGGTGGGACCGGTACTGGCGGGACCGGAACTGGCGGCACGGGTACTGGCGGCACAAAAACGGCTGCTCCGGTTGACGGCACCAGCGGCGACGACATTATGCTGCCCGGCTATGTTGATGAACAATGCGACACCATTGATGGCGCTGACGGCGACAACGATGTGATCTACGCCTATTCCGGCAACGATATTGTTGATGCGGGCGACGGCGATGACACCGTCTACGGTGGAAATGGCAACGATGTGCTTGCTGGCGGCACCGGCACCAACACGCTTTATGGCGGTGACGGCGATGATGTCTTCGTCGGCGGCGAAGGCTCTGACATTTTTGAAGGCGGCGAAGGTCAGGACAATCTGGACTATTCCAGCAGCGGTTCTGCTGTGACTGTCGATCTTTCCTCCGGTTCCCTTTCAGGTGGCGACGCTGACAATGACAGCATCATCAGCGGCATCGACGGGGCAATTGGTTCGGACTTTGACGATACGCTCATCGGATTTGATCAGGAAGGCACCTCTTCCTCTGACACGTTCACCAACGAATTTTTCGGCGGCAAGGGCGATGATTACATCGAAGGCAAAGGTGGCGATGACCGGCTTTACGGTGGTGAAGACAACGACGAGATCTATGGCGGCGGCGGTGACGACCTTATCGAAGGCGGCTCGGGCGACGACAGTGTTGACGGTGGCAGCGGCAACGACGAGATTTACGGCGAAGACGGTGACGACATCCTGCGCGGTCGCGCTGGGAATGACACGCTCTTTGGTGGCAACGGCGACGACGAATTGTTCGGCGGCGGCGATGGCGACACGCTTTACGGTGGTGACGGTTCTGACACAGCAACCGGCAGTGCAGGCGATGATGTGATCGACACATCCGGTCCCGTGGATGTTGCAAATGACATCGGCACACCTGATCGCGGATATCCTGGCCTTTATGATGATGACGCGGATCCAACCAACGACATGGACACGGTCTATGGTGGTGGTGGTAACGACATTATCACCACAGGCGACGATGCGGATAGCATCTCTGGTGGTGCTGGCGATGATTCCATCTACTCTGGCATCGACGACGATGCGATTGACGGCGGCAAAGGCGACGATCTGATCGTTGGTGGCGAAGGCAACGACGTGATCGAGGCTGGCGCTGGCGACGATGTGGTCTACGGCGGGCTGGAAAGCACGGATATTCTGGATATCCCGGACGAAACCGACCTGCGCCCAGACAATGGCATGGACACGATCTTTGGCGGTGACGGTGATGACGTTCTCTATGGCCGCGACGACGACGATGTAATCTACGGCGGTGCGGATGACGACGAAATCTATGGCGGTATCGACGATGACACCATGTTCGGTGACAGAGGCGACGATATCTTCGGCGGTGGTCACGGTACGGATGCAGCTTACGGCGGCGCAGACAAAGATACGTTCAACTACGACTCTGCGGAAGATGCGATTGGCGATATCGTAGACGGTGGCAGCGGCGGCGATGACTACGATACGCTCGACCTGTCGAATGTCGGTCACTACAAGATCATCAACGAGACTGTTGATCCGGATGGCGACTCCACCTCGGGGACTGTCCAGTTCATCGACCGTCCGGGTGGTTCTGTCACCGGCGAGCTGACCTTCACCGAGATCGAGAACATTCTCGACACGACACCTCCGCCCTGTTTCACACCGGGTACGCTGATTGCGACCATGCAAGGCGAGAAGCCGGTTGAGTCACTTAAGGTCGGGGATCGGGTGATCACTCGGGACAATGGTGCACAAGAGGTTCGCTGGATCGGTTCCAAACCAATGACAGGGGCCGAGCTGCAAGCCAGCCCGCATCTGCAACCGGTTCTGATCCGCAAAGGCGCGCTTGGCAACGGGCTGCCGGAACGGGATATGCTGGTCAGCCAAAACCACCGCGTTCTGGTGAACAACGCCGAAGTCGGCCTGCTGTTCAACGAACCGGAAGTTCTGGTCGCTGCCAAGCATCTAGTGAACGCAGACAAAGGTGTCTCGTTGGTGAGCGCTTCACACGCTACCTATGTGCACTTCATGTTCGACCACCACGAGGTTGTTCTGTCCGATGGCGCATGGACCGAAAGCTTCCAGCCGGGCGATCAGGCGATGGCCAGCGTATCCGCCGAACAGCGCGACGAGATCACGGAGCTTTTCCCTGAACTCGCCCATGCACAGGGCCGCGAAGCCTATACGTCCTCGCGCCTGTCGCTGAAGGCTTTCGAAGCCAAGATGTTCAAATAAAAGAGATAACCCGTCCTTTATGCAAATATCGGACGGGTTTTTAGTGACGTGCCGTTCCGGCCCACCGGAGCGGCACATTTGACTCACTTACGCGTAGGCCCGCCCAGTTGATCTGTGCGGGCCGTCGTTGTTTGTGGGCAGCCGGCGCTGGTTCAGGAATAATTCGGCGTGCGCTTTTGCATGATCGCGGCCACTGTTTCGGCAAATTCCGGAGAGCGGAGCTGCTCTACAAACACCTTACCTTCCGCTGCCATTTGCGCGGCCACCTGATCACGCTGGTTGCGGATCAATTCCTTGGAGCGTTGCAGGGCGACAGGCGCGCTCGCCGCGATGTGAAGCGCGATCTTGCGGGTTTCTGTGATCAGATCGTCATCCGCAAACACGCGGGACACCAGCCCGTAGTCATGGGCCTCCTGCGCGCTCAGCTTACGCCCAGCCAGCAGAATATCATTGGCCACGGCCATCCCGACAGAGGCCGACAACAGCATCGAAGACGCCGCCTCCGGCACCAGACCAAGTTTGACAAACGGCGCATCAAAGGTGGCCGATTGAGCCGCATAAGCCAGATCGCAGTGCAAAAGCATCGTCAGCCCGATCCCGATTGCAGGCCCGTTAACAGCGGCAATCACTGGCTTGGGACAGGTAGAAATCGCGTTCAGGAACCGCCCCACCGGCGGAACGTCCTTGGCGCGATCCGACATGGAGAAATCCTTCAGATCGTTGCCAGCGGTAAAGTAATCTTCTGCGCCGGTCAGGATCAGCGCCCGCGCTTCGTCCTGTGCCGCGTATTCTTCCAGCGCATCTGCCATTTTGCCGTACATGGCCTGCGTAATCGCGTTGCGCTTTTCCGGCCGCGTGATGGTCACGGTCGTCACACGATCCTCTGTGTGAACGGTGATATGGTCTGTCATCGAAGTATCCTGTCTCTGCGCCGCCTGTTTCTGGGCGGCAATGGCAACCGGCCGGACCGGCGGGGCGAGGCCTTTGGGTCCGGGCGTTGAAAGCCTAATCCGGTTCATTTTTTCCCACAACCCGCCTGACTACACGTCATATGGCACGACTTTGCAGTTTTCCCCCGAAATACTGGTCAAATTCTTCCACAGCCCCCACATCTAGGGAAATTGACCTTGCCAAGACCGCCAATCTCGCAATGATCGCGCCAAACAGTGAAGGGGCCACCATGACACGTATCATCGAAAATCTCTCGGAAATATCCGCCAATTATGACGCCGTGTTTTGCGATCTCTGGGGCTGCCTGCACAACGGCCAGCGCCCTTTTGCCGAGGCCGTGCGCGCCCTTGAAACTTACCGCGACAGCGGCGGTATTGTCCTGTTGCTGACGAACTCCCCCCGCCCGGCCCCATCCGTAGAAGTCCAGCTTGACGGGATCGGCGTGGCGCGTGATCTGTACCAATCCGTCGCCACCAGCGGCGACAGCGCCCGCGCGGCGCTTGCATCGGGGCATTACGGCACCAACGTCTTTCACATCGGGCCGGAACGGGACTTGCCCTTCTTTGCCCCTGACCCGTCGATCCCCGGACTGGAAAACATCAACCGCGTGCCGCTTGATAAGGCCGAAGCCATTGTCTGCACTGGATTGTTCGACGACCAGACCGAGACACCGGACGATTACGCCGCCATCTTTCTGGAAGCCAAAAACAACGGTCTGGACCTGCTCTGCGCCAACCCTGACATTGTGGTAGATCACGGCGACAAGCGGATTTACTGCGCCGGTGCGCTGGCAGCGGAATACACGGCGCGGGGCGGCACTTCCCATTATTTCGGCAAACCCCATCCGCCGATCTATGACCTCGCCCGTCGCCGCCTGTCAGAGGTCGCAGGCCGCGAAATAGAAAACCGCCGCATCCTGTGTATTGGCGATGGCATCCACACAGACATCCTTGGCGCGATCAACGAAGACATGGACAGCCTGTTCATCTCTGGCGGTCTGGCAGCCGAAGAAACCGCAACCGCACCACAGCCCGACCCGCAAAAGCTTGAGACGTTTCTATCGTCCCACAGCCTTAGCCCGGCCGCCACAATCGGGCACCTGCGGTAATTAAATTACAAGAAACGGCAGCTTGCGGAACATATGTTGCGCAAGCGCCTTGCCTGTCGCTGCAATTCGATCTAGTCAGAAGAAACAGCAGCCACAGGACAGAACGCCATGCCAGACAGTAATTCCGTCGCGCCCCAAATCGGAACCATCTTTGTGGAAGATATGGAAGTGGGCATGTCCCGCGCCATCTCTAAAACCATTGGCGACCGCGAGATCGAGATGTTCGCCGAACTCAGCACTGACCACAATCCGGTGCATTTGGACGACGACTACGCCAAGGACACCATGTTCAAAGGCCGGATCGCTCACGGTATGCTGTCGGCCTCGCTGATTTCTGCTGTCATCGGGGAACAATTGCCCGGCCATGGCACGATCTATATGAAGCAGGATCTGAAGTTCACCGCCCCCGTGCGCCCTGATGCCAATGTGACAGCCACTGTTACTGTGGCTGCAATTGACGCGGCCAAACGGCGGGTTACGCTTGAATGTGTCTGCACAGTGGGCGATACGGTTGTTCTGAAGGGTGAAGCGCTGGTTCTCGCGCCGAGCCGTACCCAGACGTAACGGGCACAGGCCCGTCCAAGGCCATATGCAAAGACACCAGACTTTCCGCGATCTGCCCGAAACTGCCAAAGGCGCTTCTGTTGCGATGGGCAACTTTGACGGGGTGCACCTTGGTCACCAGTCTGTGCTGGCGCTGGCCCGCGCGGCGGCTGGCGAACTCGGCGCGCCGCTCGGTGTGGTCACGTTTGAACCCCACCCCCGCCGCCTGTTTCAACCAGACGCACCCGCCTTTCGACTGATGTCCGCAGAAACCCGCGCCAACCGGTTTGATAAACTGGGCCTTGATCACCTTTACGAGATTCCGTTCAACAAAGAACTCGCCGCGCTCCCTGCCGAAACCTTTGTTACGGACGTGCTGGTAAAGGGGCTTGGCATCAAACATCTGGTGGTCGGCGCTGATTTCCGCTTTGGAAAGGGGCGTAGCGGCGATGTGGACTTGCTGGCCGAGATGGGCAAAACCCACGGCTTTGGCACCACCATCGCGCCGCTGGTGAATGATGCGCAGGGGGATTACTCATCAACCGCCATCCGCGCGGCCTTGTCCGAAGGCCGCCCGCAGGATGCCACGCGCATGCTCGGCCACTGGCACCGCATCGAAGGTGTGGTGGAAAAAGGCTTCCAACGGGGCCGCGATCTCGGCTTCCCGACAGCCAACATTCCGCTGACCGATCTGCATTTGCCAAAATACGGCGTCTATGCGGTGCTGGTAGATGTGCTCGACGGTCCGCACAAGGGCCACTACCACGGGGCTGCCTCACTGGGCGACCGACCCACATTTGCTGACAATGACATCCCCAACCTTGAAGTCTATCTGTTTGACTTCAAAGGCGATCTTTACGGCGCGACCCTGTCCACGGCACTGGTGGAATTCCTGCGCCCCGAACTGAAATTCGACAGCCTGGACGATCTGATCACAGCAATGCAGCAAGACTGCGCCAAAGCCCGCGAAATTCTGGCAGCCCACGCCTAACCCGTTTCAATGTTCCAGAAATACTCAAACCCTTACGCTTTCAGCAAAGCGACCACATCCGCATAGGTCTCTAACGCTTCTGCCCCGATTGGCCGCAACGTATAAACCCCGCGCTCGACCCGCTCGAACCAGCCGTAGTGATCCGATTGCAGGATCGCCGCGGCCTTTACTACACCCAATTCCTTACGCGCCACCGCCGGTTTCACGGTGCCAGCCACTGACAGATGCAGCGCCAGACGCAACGCATCCTGCCGGTAAGCCGTGATAATCTTGCGCTTGGTCTGCCCGCCGGTGTTGGGATCGCCCACACGGTTTTGAAATTCCTTTAACAACAACTCCCGCCGCCGCTTCATCTTGCGCGGCGCATATGGTCCCGGGTCCACATGCACCAGCACCGCCCCGTTGCGCACACTCATCAACCCCAACCCCAGACGCCGACACAGCCGCACCGCATCCTTCACCTGCCCGCGCCATCGGGCGGTTTTCCCCGCAGGCACCGCCACATAAACCGCATCGGTGATCGCCTGCCGGTCCACACCCTGCATCAACAGCGCCAGCGACAGTTGCAGCTTCAGCTCCACCACCACAGGGTCTTCACCGCCGCGCACCGCCACCACATCGCAGTCGCGCACCTCGGCTTTCACCTCATACCCCTGCCCTTCCAGAAAGGCTTTGACTGGTTCGTAGAGATCGGTTTCCCGCATCAACTGCTCCGTTTTTTCTGTTTACCCTAGACAATCCGGCCCAACGGCTCAAGAACAGGGGCATGAGCGAACACATCAAACGGGGCCAACTGGCCAAGAATTTCTGGCGCACCACCGATCTGGCGGACATGAGCAAACCCGAATGGGAAGCACTGTGCGACGGCTGCGGAAAATGCTGCCTGTTGAAACTGGAAGACGAAGACAGCGGCGATCTGGCCTATACCAATATTGCCTGCCGCCTGTTCGACGACAAATCCTGCTCCTGTGGCAACTATCCCCTGCGCAAGCAAATGGTTGCGGGCTGCGTTGTGCTGACACCGGAAAACATCGAACGCAACGCCCACTGGATGCCCAGCACCTGCGCCTATCGCCTGCTGCACGAGGGCAAACGCTTGCCCGCGTGGCACCCGCTGCTGACGGGTGATCAAGGCAGCACAGCCCAAAGCGGCAATTCGGTTGCAGGCCAAACAGTGCCCGAATATGACGTAGAGGAAGAGGATTACGAAGACTATATCGTGGAAGGGTTCCAATAATGTATTTCGCATCAGACAACGCCGCCCCCGCCGCCCCCGAAGTGATGGAGGCGCTCGGTAAAGCCAACGAAGGTTACGCCAGTTCCTACGGCAACGACGAAATCATGGACCGCGTCACCGCCCGCATCCGCGAGATATTCGAGGCACCAGAGGCCGCCGTCTATCTGGTCTCCACCGGCACCACCGCAAACGCCCTGTCCCTATCTGTCCTGACCCAGCCGTGGCAGACCGTCTTCTGCCACCGCCACTCCCACATCGAAGAAGACGAATGCGGCGCGCCGGAGTTTTTCACTGGCGGCGCAAAACTTACCCTGCTCGAAGGGGCCGACGCCAAGATCGACGCTGACCAGTTCCGCAACCGCGCCGAAAGCACTGGTGTTCTCGGCGTGCACAACATCCAGCGCGGCGCGCTTTCAATCACCAATGTCACCGAAATGGGCACGGTCTATACCGTCGATGAAATCTCCCGCTTGTGCAGCACGGCAAAGGAACTGGGCATCGGCACCCATCTTGATGGCGCCCGCTTTACCAACGCGCTCGTCGCCCTTGGCTGCACCCCTGCGGAAATGACATGGAAGGCCGGTATCGACGTGGTCTCCTTTGGCGGCACCAAGAACGGGCTGATGGGCGTGGAAGCGGTGATCATCTTTGATCCGGCCAAAGCGTGGGAGTTCGAGTTGCGCCGCAAACGGGGCGGCCACCTGTTTTCCAAACACCGCTATCTTTCGGCCCAGATGGAAGCTTACCTGACAGATGACCTCTGGCTCAAACTCGCCCGCCAAGCCAACGCCGCCGCCGCACGGCTAGAGGCCGGCCTGACCCGCACCAACAGCTTTGAAATGCTCCACCCGAGACAAGCCAACATGTTGTTCTGCGGCATGACCCGCGCGGCCCATGAAAGGGCCCAAGCTGGCGGCGCCATCTACCACCCCTGGCCCGGAAACCACCCCGCAACAGGCCCGTCAGACGAAATCCTGACCTGCCGCCTTGTGTGCAGCTGGTCCACCACAGACGCAGAAATCGACGAATTCCTCTCGCTGGTACAAGGCTAGACCAACCCCAAGCTCTTTTTGGGGAAAATATCCGCGCCGCAGGCATCCCTCCCATCGGGGAGGGACCGGTCCGTCACAAATCCCAGAACCCGCGCAGGCGCTTGGCGCAATCGGCGGCGTGGGTGATGGGCAGCATATGCCCCGATCCGTCCAGCGCACCAAGATCGCAGTGCGGCATGGTCTTAGAAATCACTTCTGTCACGGCTGTCATCACTTCGGGGCTGTCACCGCCGCGCATCACCAGTGTCGGGCAGGTGATATCTTCCAGTTCGTGCAAGCGCATCCGGATTTCGCTGTTGTCGATGATCGCGAGGTGCTGTGCGGGGATCACCCACATCCGTTCGGACATCACCTTGCGGGCCACGTCGGGCAGACGTTCCCACTCTCCGGGGAGGCCCCAGCGAGTCAGGAACAGCTCTGCCGCTTTCATCATGTCACCCTCGGCAATGGCGATATTGAACGCGCCTTCATCGGATTGTAGGGATTCATAAGCCGGATGGTCCGCATCCCGCAGCAACCCGAAGTAAACCGGCTCAAACAACACGAGCGAGCGCACCAGATCGGGGCGCAGCGCTGCAAGACGCAGTGCCACCGTTGCCCCGAAGGAATGCCCCACCAGATCCTGCGGGCCGCCTGATTCTTCGATCAGGGCGATACAGGCCTCAACGCATTGGGTCTGATAATCCCGTGCCGGATCGGGCATCGCGGATTTCCCCTGTCCGGGCAGATCCACCGCAACCATTGTCATCTCATCGGCAAAATGCTCCATCAGGGGAAGCAGGCTTTTACCTGATGACAGGGAACAGTGGATGAACAGGGCCTTGCGCGGCCCCTGTCCTGCGGTTCTGGTGTAACATTCCGGCACGTGACTTATCCTATTTCTGACAGGTAATCGTCCAGATAGCTTAGACGATCTTGGCCCCAGAACACTTGATCGCCCACAACGTAGCTCGGTGCACCAAAGACGTTGCGTTGCAAGGCTTCTTCGGTGTTTTTCTCAAAGGTTTGGGCGCCGGCCAGCAACCCGCTGTCCGCCAGTTTGGGATCAAACCCCGCCTGTTCCAGACAGGCGCGCACCACATCATCTTGCGCCACGTCCTTTTCTTCGGCCCAGCAGGCCCGCAGGAAACTGTGGCACAGCGCACCAAGATCACCGCCCCCTGCGTCCTGTGCGGCGATCAGTGCATAACAGCTTGGCGCTGCATTGGTGGGGAAATGGGCCGGTTTGAGGTTGATCGGCAGGTCATTGCGTTTGGCAATCCGCGCCAGTTCCTGCATCCGGTAAGCCTGCCGCGCGGGGTGGCGCTGTGCGGGCGGGGTGCCGCCGGTCTGTTCAAACACCTGCATGAGGTTGAACGGCTTGTAGGTGATCGTCGCCCCGTGCTTTTGCGCGACCTCTTCAAGGCCGGTGCCTGCGAGATAGGCAAAGGGGGAAAGCGTGATTGTAAAATAGTCGATATGGGCCATGCTGATATGTCCTTTGTGGCATTTAACCCTGCTTAGCCCGCCAAATTCCCTATGCAAACCCCTGACGCTTTGCTATGGCCTCGCCTAACAGAACTGTTACGTACCACCTGCCTGTAACGTCCAATCCGCTGCTAGGGACCCTCTGCCATGAAATCCAATATCGAGCCGAAACTGATCGCCGGTAATTCCAACAAAACCCTCTCCGAGGCGATTTCACGGCGCATGTCCATGCACCGTGGCAAGGCGGTGAAGCCGGTCGACGCCCGGATAGAGCGTTTCAACGATCAGGAAATCTTTGTCGAAGTCTATGAAAACGTGCGCGGCGAGGATATGTTCATCATCCAATCCACGTCCAATCCGGCCAATGACAACCTGATGGAACTGCTGATCATTTCGGACGCGCTGCGCCGGTCTTCGGCGGATCGCATCACGGCTGTGATCCCTTATTTCGGTTATGCCCGTCAGGATCGTCGCACCAAGGCGCGGACTCCGATTTCGGCCAAACTGGTGGCCAACCTGATCGCTGAAGCGGGGATCGAGCGGGTCTTGACCATGGATCTCCACGCCACGCAGATTCAGGGCTTCTTTGATATTCCGGTGGACAACCTTTACGCCGCCCCTGTGTTTGCGCTGGACGTGAAACACAATTTCGGTGATCTGTCCGATGTCATGGTGATTTCACCGGACGTTGGCGGTGTGGCCCGCGCCCGTGAGCTGGCCAAACGGATTGGCGCACCTCTGGCGATTGTGGACAAACGCCGCAATGCGCCGGGTGAAATTGCCGAAATGACTGTGATCGGGGATGTAACCGGCAAGAAGTGTATCATCGTAGACGACATTTGCGATACTGCGGGTACATTGTGCAAAGCTGCCGATACGCTGATCGAAATGGGCGCTAAGGAGGTTCACTCCTATATCACCCACGGCGTTCTGTCCGGCCCTGCGGTAGAGCGGATCACCAATTCGTCGATGAAGCAACTTGTGATCACCGACAGCATCCAAGCCACTCCGGCTGTTGCCGCCTGTGACAAAATCCGCATCGTTCCAACCGCGCCGATGCTGGCACAGGCGATTATGAACATCTCTAATGGCACCAGCGTTTCGTCCCTGTTTGACGAAGAAACGCTCGGCCCGATCTACGACGGCCACTATAAATAAGTGAATAAATCAAGGCCGGACTGCGGAGGTAAACACGCGGTCCGGCCTTTTCCGTTCGGCCCGTTTTAGCGGCGCCAGAACGGCTTCCGGGCTTCGAGATAGACCTGTTCAAGGCTCAGCCCGATATCCTCACGGCGGTGCTTTTCCATATGGCGCAGGATCGTTCGCGCCTGTTTACGCTCTTTCCAGACCAGCACCAGATAGGCCACCTTCAGGGCGAGCCCTGCAGTGAAAGGGATGGTTGCGCGCGAACAGAGATCCTCTGCCAGCGCGATGTGACTTGCGTTTGCTTGTGGCATACCGCGCTCCATTTTTGTGTTGATACAATTTGTACGTATGGTACAATCAAGTGATACAATCACGCTTCGCATAACGCTAGGGAAACATTGTAATGGGTACAATTTGGCCACCAGACCTTGAAACCGCGACCGGAGCGAAATACCTCGCCGTGGTTCATGCCCTCCGCGAAGCGATTGCCGCCGGAGAGCTCGCGCCTGGTTGTAAACTGCCTACCGTCCGCGATCTGGCATGGGATCTGAAGATCACCCCTGGCACCGTTGCCCGCGCCTATCGCCGCGCCACGGATGACGGATTGCTGGAAGCGTCGGTGGGGCGCGGTACTTATGTGGCACAGACCCGAAACACCCAGCGCACACCGCCACCGGATTCCCTGCATCTGGGCGCAGCGGAAGAAATCATGGACCTGCGCGGCACCAAAACCCCCGATTTGGGGCAGGACGGAATCATCCGCGCCGCCCTGACCAGAATCGCCACAGAGGGCACCAATGATCTGGCGAACTACCCCGATCCGGACCGCGCCCTTGGCAGCGCCAAAGCCATCACTGCTTGGCTGGCCCACACCGGCGTACACGCTGATCCAACCGATGTAGCGATCACCTATGGGGCGCAAAATGCGATGCTGATCGCCTTACAGACAGTTCTGGCCGGCCCCGCGCCGGTGATCGTCTGTGACGAACTGGTGTTTCCGGGCCTGCGCCACGCGGCCTATATGCTGCGTGCGGGTATCGTGTCGGTCGAACGTGACGCTGAAGGCATCATTCCCGACGATCTGGAACAGGTCTGCCGCAAACACGGACCGCAGGTTCTGGTGAGCTCCTTTGCAGTCCACAGCCCCACGACGCAAACCACCAGCCTGAAGCGGCGTGTTGCCCTGTCCCGTATTGCCGCAAAATATGATCTGAAGATTATTGACGATGATGCCTTCGGGATTGCCGCCGCCGAGCTTCCCTCCATGTATGCCATCGCGCCCGAACGGGTCTGGCATATTGGGGCGTTGTCAAAATCCGTCGCCACCGGTTTGCGGATCGGCTATCTGGTCACACCTCCGGGGCAAGGGGATGCCGCGCACGCGACTGTGCTGTCCAACTGCTATGGGGTGTCCCAAGTCATCTGCGATCTGGCGGAGGAGTTGGTCACCAGCGGTCAGGCGGCGCATATCCGCGCCCTTATGCTGGAGTTCATCGAGCGCCGCGCACGAATGACGGCGAATATCCTTGGCCACTGGCATCTCGACTGGAGCCCGACCGTGCCGTTTGTCTGGCTTAACATGCCTTCGGGCTGGCGGGCTTCTGCCCTACAACGGGCCTGCGAGCAGCAAAACATCCTGATCCGCCCTGCCGATGAATTTGCCCTGTTTGACGGCAAAGCCCCGAATGCGGCAAGGATTACTTTTGGCGCGAAACTGTCCGATAGCGAGTTTGAAACTGCGCTGACAACAATCGCTTCAATCCTAGAAACGCCACCGTCCATGAACATGGCATAGAGACCGTTCTCTAGCTGCCGTAGTCGATGTCCCAGTCCTCGTCGCCCTTAACCTCTCCGATCGCCATCCATGCCGCCGAGGCCCGTGCGATGCGGGTGTCGCCCCACGTGCGTAGAACGGCGTCAAAACCGGTCTCGGTGATGTTTTCAGCCACTGTGACGGTGCGGTGGTTGGCGCCTGTGTGAAGGTCCAGCAGTTGCAGCGAAATGAACACTGCCGGCACGGTTTTGAACGGCTCTGAGAATTGAACCGGCATCCAGCGCTCGCGATCCCCCTGCCCTGACCACATCTCTCCGCCGTCTTCAAAATCCGAGAAGAGTTGCACCGAGCCTTGGTCTATTCCTGTTACTGACGAATACAGTTTTTTCATATCGCGCTTTATATCAATTTCACCGCGAAGCCTAAAACAACAAAACCCCGCGTCAAGGGCGGGGTTTAGCTATTGTTTTTGGCGACATTTTGTCAGGATTTAGATCAAATCCAGCAAAGCCCGTGTATCAGCGATACGCTTGTTCGCCATGTCCAGATCCGGGCCGGACACGTTTTTCGCTGCGGTTTCGGCTTCTTCAACCAGACCGTTAACAAAATCGGCAGTTGCTTCTGCCTTTGGCACGGCATGTTCCGCCAGTACCGATGTGGCCTTCGGGGACACTTCTACGAAACCACCAGTTACGATGTATTCGCTAACATCCGAACCCGCTTTGACCTTCAGAACGCCGGGGCGCAGGGTGGTCAGCACAGGAGAGTGATCGGCCATGGCAGTGAAGTCACCTTCGGAACCAGGGATTTGAACCTCGGATGCTTCAAGCGAGGCCAGCTTGCGTTCTGGGGAAACCAGATCGAATTGCATGGTAGCCATTTGGAACCAATCCTTTGTTTAAAGCGTCTGACCGGAGCTGTTCCGGTCAGACGGGTTTCGCGTAGCCTTAGGCAGCAGCGGCTGCCAGCTTTTCGGCTTTGGCTTTCACTTCGTCGATGCCGCCAACCATGTAGAAGGCTGCTTCTGGAAGGTGGTCGTATTCACCTGCAACAACCGCCTTGAAGGACGCGATTGTGTCTTCCAGAGGAACCTGAACACCGTCGGAACCTGTGAACACTTTGGCCACGTCGAACGGTTGCGACAGGAAGCGCTCGATCTTACGGGCACGGGCCACAGCCAGTTTGTCGTCTTCGGACAGTTCGTCCATCCCGAGGATGGCGATGATGTCTTGCAGCGATTTGTAGCGTTGCAGAACCTGCTGAACGTCAGTTGCAACCTTGTAGTGCTCTTCGCCGATGATCAGCGGATCAAGCAGACGGGATGTGGAACCCAGCGGGTCCACAGCAGGGTAGATACCCTTTTCCGAAATTGCACGGTCCAGAACGGTTGTCGCATCAAGGTGGGCAAAGGATGTCGCAGGCGCAGGGTCGGTAAGGTCATCCGCAGGCACGTAAACCGCTTGCACAGATGTAATCGAACCGGATTTCGTGGATGTAATCCGTTCCTGCATGGCACCCATGTCGGTTGCCAGTGTCGGCTGGTAGCCCACAGCGGAAGGGATACGACCCAGAAGCGCGGACACCTCGGAACCAGCTTGTGTGAAGCGGAAGATGTTGTCCACGAAGAACAGAACGTCTGCACCGGTTTCATCACGGAACTGCTCGGCCAGTGTCAGACCGGACAGGGCAACCCGCATACGCGCGCCTGGAGGCTCGTTCATTTGGCCGTAAACCAGCGCAATTTTGGATTTTTCCAGATCGTCAGGAACGATAACGCCGGATTCGATCATCTCGTGATACAGATCGTTCCCTTCGCGTGTACGCTCGCCCACACCCGCAAATACGGACAGACCGGAGTGTACTTTCGCGATGTTGTTGATCAATTCCATAATCAGAACTGTTTTACCAACACCCGCACCACCGAACAGACCAATTTTACCACCTTTTGTGTAAGGCGCCAGCAGGTCTACAACTTTGATGCCTGTTACCAGAATTTCAGAAGCAGTGGACTGCTCTGCGAATTCAGGCGCAGGTTGGTGGATCGAACGGGTTGTTTCGGTTTTCACCGGACCCTGTTCGTCCACAGGTTCGCCAACGACGTTCAGGATGCGGCCCAGAGTGGCCGTTCCAACCGGAACCATGATCGGCCCGCCGGTGTCTGTCACGTCTTGACCGCGCACCAAACCTTCGGTCGCGTCCATCGCAACAGTCCGTACAGTGTTTTCACCCAGATGCTGCGCAACTTCCAGCACCAGAGAGTTGCCGTTGTTGTCTACAGTCAGAGCGTTCAGGATCTCTGGCAGGTTGTCTGCGAACTGAACGTCAACAACCGCCCCGATCACCTGCGTAATTTTACCTACAGCATTTGCCATAATGTGTTTCTCCGTTCTTAGAGCGCTTCAGCGCCCGAGATAATCTCGATCAGTTCGTTCGTAATCGCGGCTTGGCGGCTACGGTTGTACTGAATGGTCAGTTTGTCGATCATTTCACCTGCGTTGCGCGTGGCGTTGTCCATAGCGGACATCCGCGCGCCCTGCTCTGATGCGGCGTTCTCCAACAAAGCGGCAAAAACCGATGTTGTCAGGGCACGGGGCAACAGATCGGCGAGGATGTCTTCCTTGCCGGGCTCATAATCGTAAAACGGTGCTTCAGCTTGCTCGTCTGCTTCAAACGTAGCAGGGATCAACTGCAAGGCGGTCGGGATTTGGGAAATCACCGACTGGAACTCGCTGTAGTAGATCGTCGCCACGTCGAACTCACCGGCGTTGAAACGGGCCATGACATCGTTGGCGATATCCTGGGCGTTGTTGTAACCCAGACGTTTCACCTCGGACATATCGACGTGGTCGATCATGTGTTCCGCAAACTCCCGTCTCATCTGCTCGCGGCCTTTTTTGCCGACGGTCAGAATTTTAACGGTTTTACCAGCAGCCAACAGCTTTTCAGCATCAACACGGGCAGCTTTTGCAATCGACGAGTTAAACCCACCGCACAACCCCCGTTCGGAGGTTGCAACGATCAGCAAATGCACGTCGTCCTTACCAGTGCCTGCCAGCAGCTTCGGTGCGCTCTCAGAGCCTGCCGAAGCGCCAGCCAGATTACCCATCACTACGTTCATGCGATCCGCAAATGGGCGGGCCGCTTCGGCAGCTTCTTGGGCACGTCGCAGCTTTGCAGCTGCGACCATCTGCATGGCCTTGGTGATCTTCCGAGTGCCTTTGACACTCTCGATCCGCATTTTTAGGTCTTTAAGGTTTGCCATCAAGCAAACTCCTTGTTCCTAAGGGCCAATGTTTAAGCGAAGTCTTTTGCAAAGGCTTCGACGGCGGCTTTCACTTTTTCTTCAGCGTCACCTTTGATTTTCGGGTCTTCATTCGCGATGAAGTCCAGAACATCTTTGGCAGCGCCACGCATGTGTGCCAGCAGACCCGCTTCAAAGCGGCCTACATCGCTCACGGCGATCTTGTCGAGGAAACCGTTCGTACCAGCGTACAGAACAACAACCTGCTCAGCGTTGGTCAGTGGCGAATACTGTGGCTGTTTCAGCAGCTCGGTCAAACGGGCACCACGGTTCAGCAGGGCCTGTGTGGACGCGTCCAGATCAGAGCCGAACTGCGCGAAGGCAGCCATTTCACGATACTGGGCCAGTTCCAGTTTGATCGAACCCGCAACAGATTTCATCGCGTTTGTTTGTGCGGACGAACCAACACGGGAAACGGACAGACCTGTGTTCAGCGCAGGACGGATGCCTTGGTAGAACAGTTCGGTTTCAAGGAAGATCTGACCGTCGGTGATGGAGATCACGTTCGTCGGAATAAACGCAGAAACGTCGCCGCCTTGGGTTTCGATCACTGGCAGAGCAGTCAAAGAGCCGGAACCGTTTTCTTCGTTCATCTTCGCAGAGCGTTCCAGCAAGCGAGAGTGCAGGTAGAAAACGTCACCCGGGTAAGCTTCACGCCCTGGTGGACGACGCAGAAGCAGGGACATCTGACGATAGGCCACAGCTTGTTTTGTAAGGTCATCATAAATCATCAGACCGTGCATGCCGTTTTCACGGAAGTATTCACCCATGGAAGTCGCGGCATAAGGTGCGAGGAACTGCATAGGTGCAGGGTCGGACGCAGTCGCAGCAACAACGATGGAGTATTCAATCGCGCCTGTTTCTTCCAGCTTTTTCACCAGCTGGGCAACAGTGGAACGCTTTTGACCGATCGCAACGTAGATACAGAACAGTTTGTCTGAATCGTCTTTGGCAGCGTCGTTGTAGGACTTCTGGTTCAGCATGGTATCAAGCGCGATGGCTGTTTTACCTGTCTGACGGTCCCCAATGATCAGCTCGCGCTGGCCACGGCCAACAGGGATCAGAGCGTCAACGGATTTCAGACCAGTCAACATCGGCTCGTGAACCGATTTACGCGGGATAATGCCCGGCGCTTTGACTTCGGCTTGTGCGCGGCGGGATGCGTTGATCGGACCTTTGCCGTCAATCGGGTTACCCAGACCGTCTACAACGCGGCCCAGCAGTTCGGGGCCAACCGGAACGTCCACGATAGAGTTCGTCCGCTTAACAACGTCGCCCTCTTTAATGTCGCGGTCGGAACCAAAGATAACAACACCCACGTTGTCGCTCTCAAGGTTCAGCGCCATCCCGCGGATACCGCCGGGGAATTCAACCATCTCACCAGCCTGAACATTGTCCAGCCCGTGTACACGCGCGATACCATCACCCACGGACAGAACACGGCCAACTTCGGCCACTTCGGCTTCTTCGCCAAAGCTCTTGATCTGGTCCTTGAGGATCGCAGAGATTTCTGCAGCTTGGATACCCATTATCCGACCTCTTTCATTGCATTTTGAAGATTGGAGAGCTTGGATTTGATCGACGAGTCAATCATCTTCGAGCCCACTTTAACGATCAAACCGCCGATGAGACTTTCATCCACGGTTACATTTACATTCACATCCTTGCCCACAGACGCTTTCAGCGTCTTGGTCAGTTTTTCTTCCTGTGCTTTGGTCAGCTTTTTGGCAGCTGTTACCTCTGCGCTGACTTCGCCTTTTTCGTCGGCGATCATACCTTTTACGGTATCAATCAACGCGGGCAGCACGAACAGGCGGCGCTTTTGCGCCATCAGGCCGAGCGTATTCGCAACCGTTGAAGTCAGTTTCATTTTCTTGCCAATGGCGGCAACCGCAGCGGCCATCTCGTCACGTGTATAGACGGGGTTGGAGATCAGCTCGACAAAATCGGTGCTTTCCTCCAACGCTGCTGTCAACGTATCAAGATCTTTTTCCAAAGCGGGGAGTTCATTGGCCTCTTTTGCCAGCTCAAAGACAGCAGTGGCATAGCGCACAGCGATCCCTGACGATATCGAACCTTTGTCAGACACGAAAACCCTTCCGATTTTGTCTTGCCACCGCTCATCGGCGACATCAGATTTGCACAAGTCAGAGGCAAGCGAATGCCTGCCTCTTCAAATCAGCGCGGTGATAGCAAAGGTATCTCCGTCGCGCAACTAAGCATTACGCGGCGGCTTGCAGGGAATATATAATAAGTTCAGCAACTTAACAAAAAACGCGACAATCTGCGCCCGATTAGGCGCATTTTTTTGGCCCTGAAATGTCGATTCCGGATGAAATCAGTCGCAATTTTGTCGAATCCCGACGCGGGGAGGAATGGAATACTGTTTTTGTACCGTCACGCGGCCTATCAGATAAACAGGGCCGCTTAACATGGGACCGGCTCCATTAATGTCAAACCGGCGGAATCACGCGGGGCGACCCATTGCAAGGCCGCCCCGTGTCATTTGGCAGAGCTACCTGCCTGTTCGTTCCAGTCGAACTTAGGATGCAGCAGGCAGGGTTTGCGGGCGGATCATAGAACTGCTCACGCCCAGCGCCAGCACGCCACAGACCGCGATCGCCGCAATCATTGGCAGCGCTGTGCCGTCAAAGAACGGCCCGACCAGCGTGACCATCAGGCCCCCGATCATCATCTGCAACATCCCCCCAAGCGAGGACGCCAGCCCCGCAATATCGCCGTGCTCTTCCAGCGCGAGCACCATCGTCGTTGGAATCACCAAACCAAGGAACCCGTTTGCACAGAACAGCACACCTACCATTACATAAAGGTTCACCAGACCAGCCAGCCCCATCGCCAGCAGGAACAGAGTGCTCGCAGCGAATCCCAAAACTGCCAGACGCACCACCCGCACCATGCCCAAACGCTCTCCAATCGGGGCCGCCATCTGGGAGGCACCAAAGAAGCCGACAGCATTGATAGCGAAGGCGATGCTGAAACCGATAGGCGACAGACCGAATTCGCCGGTGTAAACGAAAGACCCGCTGGCGATGAAGACAAAGAACGAGGCCATGCCAAAGGCCCCCACCAGCGTCAGCGCCATAAAGCTGCGATCTGTCAGCAGGATTTTGCAGCCGCGCAGCAGATTGGCGGCATTAACCTTCACACGATGATCTTGCGGCAGGGTTTCAGGCAGGGCAAACCGCGCCATAAGAAGGCTTGCACCGGCCGTCACCACAAAGACCGCAAACATCGCGCGCCATTCGGTCAACAACAGCAGCAGGCTTCCTGCCAGTGGCGCCAGCATGGGCGACACGCTGATCACCAGCATAATCATCGCCATCAACCGCGTGCCGTCATTGCCGGTGTATAGATCGCGCACAATCGCACGGGGCAGTACCATGACAACCGCCGCGCCCAGCCCCTGCACAAAGCGGAACGCCGTCAGCCAACCGATCGTCGGCGCCCAGATACACCCGATAGAACCGAGCACAAAGATCGCCAACCCGACATAGATCGGCACCTTGCGCCCCACCTGATCGGACCAAGGCCCGTAAACCAGTTGCGACAGGCCAAAGGCCAGAAAGAAGGCGGTGATCGTGCCCTGAACCGCCGCGACCGAGGCATTCAGATCCTGTGCAATTAGCGGCAGGGCGGGCAGATACATATCAATTGCAAAAGGGCCGACGGCTGACATCAGGCCGAGTATAAGTGCGATGCGAAACATTGTTTTATCCATAAACTGTGTGGGTGGCTTCTACCTAACGGTGCAGCCCCGCGCTTGCCAAGGCGCAAAGACAACCCTGCGGCGGCCTACTGACCTGTCCTGTCAGCAGCACTGCCCGTTTCGCCCGCTAAACGGCGATCACGGGTCAGTTACACCAGCGTATCGCGTCCGCGCACGGGCTTGCCTACCGGTTTAGCAATACCCTCCAACGCCTCTAACGGACGGCGCACGGCCTCCCCTAATCCGGGGCGGGTCGGGGCATGCACCTGTTTGGTCACTTCGATCATGACTGCCCCTGCCGGCAGAACCCATGACAGCCTGCTGCCAAAACGCTCAAACACCTGCGCAGAGCGCACCAGTGATGCGCGGTGGCTGGGGAGCGGGAACAGAGCCGAAACCTGTCGCCTTGGAACAAAGCCGTGTTTGCGCAACTGGGATTCAAGCTGGCTAAAGCTGTAGGGCCGTCCAAAGCCAAAGGGCGTCTGGTCCCGCCGCGCCCAAAGGCCCGAACGGTTCGGCACCACAAACAGCGCCCGTCCACCAGGGCCAAGAACACGCCAGATCTCGTCCAGCAGGTCTGCCTGCCGTTCGCAGGTTTCCAAGCCGTGCAGCACAATCAGCCGGTCGATGACCCCCGTGCCCATCGGCCACTGGGTTTCTTCAATCATCACCGAATGGTTCGGCATACCGTCGGGCCAGGGCATTACCCCCTGCTGTCCGGGCATCAGGTTTAATACGCGCCGACTGTCTGCCAGAAACGGGCGCAGCATCGGACCTGCAAAACCAAAGCCTGCCAAGGTCTGCCCTTTGGTGTTGGGCCAAAGCTCCACGATGCGTTCGCGCAGCGCACGCTGGGCAATGCGCCCCAATTTGGTGCGGTAATAGAAGGAATGAAGATCGACCACATCCAAGTGCATTGCATCACCTTGCAAGTTCGGCCAGACTAAACCGAAAGTTAAACCCAAAAGAGGAACACAACACTATGCCCCTAGAGATCATTACAGTTCCTTGTTTGTCAGACAACTACGCCTTTGTCCTGCGCGAAACCGAAAGCGATCAGGTTGCAGTTGTAGATGTTCCCGAAGCGCAACCTATTCTGGATGTTCTAAAGGAAAAGGGATGGTCGCTGGATCATATCCTGCTGACGCACCACCACGACGATCATATCATGGGCGTAGAGGAGTTGCGCAAGGAAACCGGCGCCTCTGTTTCCGGTGGCGCACCGGATGCCTACCGCCTGCCCCCGCTTGATACGCAACTGTCGGATGGCGACACATTCCAACTGGGCGCGGAAACCTGCCGCGTGATTGATGTGTCGGGCCACACACTTGGCCATATCGCGTTTATTTTTGACGAGGCCCTCGCCGCCTTTACCGCAGACAGTCTGATGGCTTGGGGTTGCGGGCGGGTGTTTGAAGGCACGATGGATCAGCAGTGGAACACCTTGCAGAAGTTTCACACCCTGCCCCGCGCCATGACGATCTATTCGGGGCATGAATACACCACCAGCAACGGCAAATTCGCCCTGACGATCGAACCGGACAACGAAAGCTACCTCGCCCGCATGAAAGCCACTGAAGACGCCCGCGCCAAAGGAGAGCCGACCGTGCCATCCAATCTGGGGCTGGAACTGGCAACAAACCCGTTCCTGCGCGCCAATCACCCCAAGGTGAAGGCGGCACTTGGCATGGAAGACGCCAGCGACGCCGAGGTATTCGCCGAAATCCGCAGCCGCAAAGACAACTTCTAAAAGTTGCATTAGTAAAGAGACGATAGATTTGGCCCTTAAAGACTGGTTTGAACCAAAAGACGCCCACCCTGCCCCGCGCTCCGGTCCGGTGCGGGTGGGTTGGCTGCTGAACGAGCAACGCTCCGGTGTGGTTTATTATCCCCCCGAACGCATCCGCTCTGCCGAGGTGAACCGCAACCATGCGAAATCTGCCTCCCGTTGCCCTGCCATCATCAATATGGAGAGCCGCTACTTTATGATCCGCGCCCCCTACGACCTGCACCTGCGGTTTGTTAGGGACGACAAGGGCAAACCGGGCCTGCGTAATATGAACGGCGATGCCAGTCCGGTGCGCGGCAATGTTCTGTCCAAGAAATTGCATCTGACGGCGGAACACGAATGGCGTTATGCAGACCGGCCCACTGTGCAAATCTCTCTGCCCTACACGTTTATTGCTGATGAACCGGTCTTTATGACCCAGCTTTCAGCATTCATGCACTACACCAAGACACCGCTGCCGGGCACCATCTTTGGCGGCCGCTTTGCGATTAACAACTGGCCCCGCCCCCTGATGTGGGCGTTTGAATGGCATGACACCGCGCAAGACCTGATCCTGAAACGGGGCCAGCCGTGGTTCTATGTGCAGTTTGAAACCTATCCGCAGGACCGGTCTGTGTCAGTGGTAGAGGCACAAATGACGCCGGAACTGGAAGGCTTCATTGACCATACCTCTGCGGCAGTGAATTATGTAAACCAGTCGTTCTCTCTGTTCAAAGACGCTGAACGGGTGCGACCGGAGACCTTGCTGGTGCCTGTCAAACGCTAAGGCGGCACCAAATCACAAGGGTGCTCACAGCAGCGTGTAGCTGCTTTGCCCTTGAAACCGGACCGGATCGGAACCATTTTCGTCTGGTCCCGTAGAAATGCCTAGAGCGAAGCCAGAACGCGGCGGAAAAGACTCTCTTGGCATATTTTTACGGTTAATTTTCGAAAAAACCCTTGAAGGTTTCTTAAACTCGCCGAAGTTTAAACTATGGGGTTAACCAGCGTTTTCGGGGAACGCTGCAAAAATGAAAGTCCAGATCTATGCCATCTTTTTCGAGCAGCCTAGAAAACGCAATTCACGCAGCCTTGGGGCACGCCAATGATCGCAAGCACGAGCTTGCAACACTGGAACACCTTCTGCTGTCACTGATCGATGAAACCGATGCAGCGCAGGTGATGCGCGCGTGTGAGGTCGATCTCGAAGGATTGCGCAGCACCCTCATCCAGTTTCTCGATACAGAACTGGACAGTCTGGTGTCTGAAATCGACGGGTCCGAAGCCGCGCCTACCACCGCTTTCCAGCGGGTGATTCAGCGTGCCGCGATCCATGTACAATCCTCGGGACGCAGTGAAGTCACCGGCGCCAATGTGCTGGTTGCCATCTTCGCCGAACGGGAAAGCCATGCGGCCTATTTCCTGCAAGAACAGGACATGACCCGCTACGATGCTGTGAACTTCATCTCTCATGGTGTTGCCAAAGACCCGAGCTTTACCGACACCCGCCCCTTGAACGGTTCTGAAGACATCGAAGATCTGAACTTTGAATCGGATGAGGGCAGCAAGGAAGAAACCGCGCTGCAAAAATATTGCGTGGACCTGAACGCGAAAGCTGCCGCAGGGGATATTGATCCGCTGATCGGGCGCGACCACGAAGTAGAGCGCTGCATTCAGGTGCTTTGCCGCCGCCGTAAGAACAACCCGATTCTTGTGGGTGATCCCGGTGTGGGCAAAACCGCCATAGCTGAAGGGCTCGCCAATAAAATCATCAAGGGCGAAACCCCTGAAATCCTGTCCGGTGCCACGATCTACTCTCTTGATATGGGCGCATTGCTAGCCGGTACCCGCTATCGCGGGGATTTTGAGGAACGCCTGAAGGCGGTGATGACCGAAATGGAAGAGCACGAAGATGCGGTTCTGTTCATCGACGAAATCCACACCGTAATCGGTGCCGGTGCCACATCTGGCGGCGCAATGGATGCCTCCAACCTGCTGAAGCCGGCGCTTCAGGGGGGGAAACTGCGCTGCATGGGGTCCACCACCTATAAGGAATACCGCCAGCACTTTGAAAAGGACCGCGCCCTGTCGCGCCGGTTCCAGAAGATCGACGTGAATGAACCCTCTGTCGAAGATGCGGTTAAGATCCTTCAAGGGCTGACGCCTCATTTCGAAGAACACCACCAGATCACCTACACCCCCGAAGCAATCCGCACTGCGGTAGAGCTTTCGGCGCGCTACATCCATGACCGCAAGCTGCCAGACAAAGCGATCGACGTGATCGACGAGGCCGGTGCCCACCAGCACATCATCCCCGAGGATAAGCGTACGACCAAGATCGACGTGTCCCAGATCGAGGAAGTCGTAGCAAAAATTGCCCGCATTCCGCCGAAAACCGTCTCCAAAGACGATGCCGAAGTGCTGCGCGATCTAGATGCAAGCCTGAAGCGCGTTGTGTTTGGCCAGAACCCCGCAATCGAGGCGCTGACCTCTGCGATCAAACTGTCCCGTGCCGGTTTGCGCGAACCGGAAAAGCCCATCGGCAACTATCTGTTCGCCGGACCGACGGGTGTGGGTAAAACCGAGGTGGCCAAACAGCTGGCAGATACACTGGGTGTGGAACTGCTGCGCTTTGATATGTCCGAATACATGGAAAAACACGCGATCTCCCGTTTGATCGGTGCGCCTCCGGGGTATGTCGGGTTTGATCAGGGCGGTCTGCTGACAGACGGCGTGGATAAGACCCCCCACTGTGTGCTGCTGCTGGACGAGGTGGAGAAAGCCCACCCCGATGTATTCAACATCCTGTTGCAGGTGATGGACCACGGCAAGCTGACAGATCACAACGGCCGCACAACGGATTTCCGCAACGTGGTGTTGATCATGACATCGAACGCCGGCGCTGCCGATGCTGCGAAAGAATCAATTGGCTTTGGCCGTGGTCGACGCGAAGGGGAAGACACCGCCGCGATTGAAAAACTGTTCACACCGGAATTCCGCAACCGTCTGGATGCGATCATTTCCTTTGCACCGCTTGGTAAGAAAACCATCTCCAAAGTTGTGGACAAATTCATCCTGCAACTGGAAGCCCAGCTTATGGACCGTAACGTGGTGTTCGAACTGACACCGGCGGCCTCTGCGTGGCTTGGCGAAAAAGGCTATGACGACAAAATGGGTGCGCGGCCTCTGGCCCGTGTGATTCAGGAACACGTCAAAAAGCCGCTGGCCGAGGAACTGCTGTTTGGTAAACTGACCAAAGGCGGGCTGGTGAAAGTTTCCGTTAAGGACGGCAAACTGGAATTGAAGATGGAGCCACCGGAAAAACGGCGTATCCCCAAATCCAAGCCACCTTTGTTGACGGCAGATTGATCCAGCGGGAAATTTCCGTGAAAACGCTGTGAAATTCCCACTGTTACCAGCTTTCTAGCAAAATTCGCTTGTGTACTAATTACCCTTACGTCACCATGACGTGAGGGTTTTTTTATTCAAAAGATTAATGGTGACGAAGTGGGCGATCTTTTAAAATCGCGCCTGCTTGGCTGGATCTCCTATGGCACGGAGAAATTCGAAGGACCGGCAAAGCGGCGGATTGTCATGACCAACATTCTTGTGATGTTGATCACCGCGCTTGCCGTGCCTCATGCAATCCTCTTTGCCCTTTACGATGCAGAGGCCTTGTGGATTCCGATTTGCCTGACCATGTTCTGCGCAATCGCCTTCCAGCTGACCCCCCTTCTGCATGCGTCCAATCCTTATGCAGGGGGGCTTTATAATCTGACACTCTGGCTGGCGTTTGCCACGACGATTGCGTGGATGTTTTCTGCCCGCTCCGGAGCGCATTTTTACTTGCTGGCAGGCGCAACGACGGCGATTGCCATCTTTGGCATCCGGCAAAACCCGCTTTCGATCCTTTCGATCCTGCTCGGGCTGGCCTGCTTCATCATCGCAGATCGCAATTTTGACCAGCCTGCCCCGTTCATCGTCGTCTCGGACGGGTTCCTTGATGTGTTTTACTACCTCTCGATCCCCACCGCGATGCTGTTCATATTTTGCATGGTGTTTTACGGCTTCAAACAGGCCAGCCTTGCCGAGGAAGCTCTGCAAAAGGAATACGAATACTCCGAGGCCCTGCTCGCCAACATGCTGCCTGGCCCGATTGCAGCGCAGCTCAAGCGCAATCCGGGCCGCACCATTGCGGACAGCCACGAAGAAGCAACGATCCTGTTTGCAGATATTGTCGGGTTTACCCCCCGTGCCAGCCACCAAAGCCCCGACATGCTGGTGAAATTCCTCAACCAGCTTTTCACCCGCTTTGACGAATTGGCCAACCGCCACGGGCTGGAAAAGATCAAAACGCTGGGCGATGCGTTTATGGTTGCAGGGGGGATGCCTGAACCCCAACCTGATCACGCCGAACGGGTGGCACGCATGGCGCTTGATATGGTCGCTGAAACCAACAAATTCGCCGAGGAGATGGGCGAAACAATCGAATTGCGCATCGGCATTCATACCGGCCCTGTCGTGGCGGGCGTAATCGGTACCAAGAAACCGTTCTATGATGTCTGGGGCGATACCGTGAACACAGCCGCGCGGCTGGAAACCTTTGGCACCAATGGCAAAATTCAAGTCACGGCGGAAACAAAGGCTATTCTGGGGTCCCAGTTCAACTTTGAAGAACGGGGCAAAGTCAGCATCAAAGGCAAAGGCGATCTGGATCTGTGGTATCTCGAAGGGGCGCGCTAGACGCGCGCCATGGCTATTCCGCCGCCATCTGCATCGGCCAGTCGGTCAACTGACAAATCTGTGCGGCAACTCTGCCCAGACTTCTGCGCACATCATCAAACCGGTCACTTTTGGTCACTGTTTTCTCGTCCAGATACAGGGAGCGGTCAATTTCAATCTGCACACAATGCTGTCCCGAACTCGGCCGCCCGTAGGCCTGCGCAATATAGGCCCCCGCAAAGGGCGTGTTCCGCGCCACACGGAATCCTTCCTGTTTCAGAAAGCTCTCAATCTCTTCGACAAAGGCGTTGTCACAGGACGAACCGAACCGGTCCCCAAGCACGATATCCGGCGCGCGACCGAACATTCCAGATACATTGGCCACTGCTTCATGGGGCATCGAATGACAGTCCACCAGCAGCACCTGCCCAAAGGCCGCACGGGCGGTCTGCAGCAGATCGCCAAGCTGGTCATGATAAGGCGTGTAGTACCGCTCCAGCCGCGCCTCAGCCTCGTTGATGCTGATCTTACCACTGATCAGGGCGCGCCCTTCGGACACCACACGGGGAATCACCCCCAGCCCTGATGCAACGCGGGGATTCCCTTTAAAGGCACGAACGCCCTCAATCACGGCGGAATCCAGTTCGTCGATGCCACGATTCAAATCCACATAGGCCCGCGGCGCCGAGGCGCACAGCAGGGGCGCGCCGAAATCGGTCACTGCCCCGAAGAGTTCATCCACGAAGGCATCTTCCGAACTTCGAATCGCAACCGAATCCAAAACCGATTCCTGTAAAAACGCCGCCGGATAGTCCCGCCCGCTGTGCGGAGAGGAAAAAACCGCCCCGCAGGTGATGGTTTCGGGCAGGTGCAAATGGTATTCTACAGGGGTCATGGCGGTCTCTCTTGTCATCAACTGATACCATTGCGCGATTAGAGATGCAAAACCTCTTGAACCCATCCCCGAACCCGCATATAGACCGCGAACACGAATTTCTGTCAGGTTCGACAGATGCTTGGATTCGGGCGTATAGCTCAGCGGGAGAGCACTTCGTTGACATCGAAGGGGTCACTGGTTCAATCCCAGTTACGCCCACCATTCCCCTCTCGGGTCTGGTATAACTGAAACAATAAGGCGCCTCCCCGCGCGCCGCGAAAAAGGAGAAGGCCATGAAGGTCAAAAACTCGCTCCGCTCGCTCAAAGCGCGCCACCGGGATTGCCGTGTGGTTCGTCGTAAGGGCCGCGTATATGTGATCAACAAAACCCAGCGTCGCTTTAAAGCACGCCAAGGTTAAGTTTCCGACATATGGTATTCAAAAGGCCGCAGCACCCGCTGCGGCCTTTTGCTTTTGTAGGCTGTGATGAATGCAGCGCCCCCGTCGTGAGCGGCTACTGGCGGTACCACACCAGTTGTGTCCCCGTGGCAAGCACCTTGCCATCCGTAGACCAAAGCTGCATCTGCTGGTCGTGGAAATTCCCCTGAAACCGCATCGCATCCGCCACCCCGAGAACCGGCGCACTGCCCTGTGCCGCGATATCCGCGCGATTCGCCAGAAAGTGGGTGGTGATAGATACCGACCCCATCGGCTGCATTGTGCCGCGCACGTGAAGAAGACGCAGGAAGAAACTGTCCGCAAGGGCTGCCAACGACAAATAATCCATAGGCCGTGGCGGGTTATCCCCGACCCAGACTTCCGTCCGCGACGCACCAAATTGCTCTTTCGGTTTTCCGGTCCAATCCGGCCCGCCGGACACAAACCCAAAACGGTAGCGCTCCAGCCATTTCAGCGGTCCGCGCCCGTCCCGCATTCCGGCAGCCTCTGCCGGAGGCACATCCGGCATCGTCACAGGCTGATAGGCAAAGGTATCCCCGCGATGTCCGCAGACCACAGTTGCGGCGGCACAGATGTTCCCGTCCTGCACCAGTTCAAGGGTCCAGTGCTGGGTATATTTTCCGGTCCGGCACAGCTTGGACACAACCTCGAACCCGCCTGTTCCCATCGCGGACAGCAGGTTGATGGTCATGGACACCGGATCACTCTGACAGCGATCATCGCTCAGCACCGCATTCAGCACGGTCGCGGTTGTGGCCCCGCCGAAAGAGCCGACCATATTGGCATAATCCGGTGCAGGTGCACCGCGCCAGACACCGGTATCTGTGGCTGTCAGAGCAGTGGCGAGGTCAAAGGGGTGGGTATCCGGCATGGCAGCGTCCATCTGTTGGGCAAGCGGGTCATTCCCCGCCTGCAACGTTTCTCAGATCGCTATAGCAATGCCGCGCGCGCCGGACAATTCGGACACCACGTCACCCGGACGGGCGGTCAGGTGTCAGTCATAGCTGCGCTGGTCGTCGATCACCTTGCCGTCGTTTGGCAGGCTTCCAGATGCTTGCAACTCCACGCGACCGCGCAGTTTTAGCACATCGCGCACTGAGGCTTCAATCTGCTCCACGTTCGCACCGTTCGCAGCCTCGCACAGCACTGTCATGCTGTCCGCCTCACCGTCACGGGTCACGACAACGCGGGCCTTGGACACTTCACCATGCCGCGCCACCAGATCGGCCACCTGTTCAGGGCGCACAAACATACCTTTGATCTTCGCCGTCTGGTCCGCACGCCCCATCCAGCCCTTGATGCGCATGTTGGTGCGCCCGCAAGGGGACTGCCCCGCCAGAACCGCGCTCATGTCGCCCGTGGCAAAACGGATCAGCGGATAATCAGGGTTGAGCGTGGTCACAACAACCTCGCCCACCTCCCCTTCAGACACAGGGTTGCCCGTGCCCGGCGTGACAATCTCTACAATCACACCCTCATCCACGATCATCCCCTCCATCGCCGGAGTTTCATAGGCGATAGAGCCCAGATCAGCGGTGCCATAGCCTTGCAGACAGGCAATCCCACGATCGGCATATTCGGCCCGCAAGCTCGGGAACAACGCCCCGCCGCCCACGACAGCTTTCTTCAACTGCCCCAGTTCAACGCCCATTTCAGCCGCCTTATCAAGGATCACCTTCAGATAGTCTGGCGTACCGGTATAGGCCGTCACCCCAAGCGCCGCTGCCGCCTGAACCTGCAATTCGGTCTGACCCGTTCCTGCTGGCAGAACCGTTGCCCCAACAGCCGCCGCGCCGTTTTCAAACATCATACCCGCAGGGGTCAGGTGATAGGAAAAACAGTTCTGCACCACATCATTCTTGCCAACACCGGCTGCGAACAGTCCGCGCCCCATGCGCCACCAGTCACGCCCGCGCATCCCCGGTTCATAGATCGGACCGGGCGATTGAAACACATGGTCAAACCCCGCAACCCCGTGCGCAGCATACCCACCAAAGGGCGGTGTCGATTTCTGTGCTGCCACCAAATCGGATTTGCGCAAAACCGGCAGTTTCGCCAACGCGGCCAAATCCACCACCTGCGCCGCATCCACATCCGCCAGCGCTGCACCATAGCCTTTGGCGTTGGCTTGCGCCTGTGCGATCTGGCGCGGCAGGGCCTTGGCCAGATCCGCTGCCCGCTGTTCTGCGTTGCGTGTTTCCAACTCGTCGTAAAATGCCATCAGACTGCTCTCTTCCACCCCGCGACCCATCGGGTGCGGCTTCAATGTTCCTAAAATACTCAATCCCCGTTACGCCAAAGCGCGCCGGATCAGCTCAGCCAACGTTTGCGGCGGCGGTAACTACGCACATCGCGGAAGGACTTACGCCCGTCATCCGACATGCCGAGATAGAATTCTTTCACATCCGGATTTTCGCGCAACTCGGCGGCAGGACCGTCCATCACCACACGGCCGCTCTCTAGTATGTAACCGTAATGAGCAAAGCGCAGGGCGACGTTGGTGTTCTGCTCTGCCAGCAGGAACGACACGCCCTCTTGCTCGTTCAGGCTTTTTACAATGCCGAAAATCTCTTCCACCAGCTGGGGCGCCAACCCCATCGACGGCTCGTCCAGCAACACAGTTTCAGGCTTGGACATCAACGCACGGCCAATAGCAACCATTTGCTGCTCCCCGCCCGAGGTATAGCCCGCCTGCGACTTGCGCCGTTCCTTGAGACGCGGGAAATAGGTGTAGACCAGATCCAGATCCTGCGCGAGCTGGGCACGGGAGATGTTGCGGGTATAGCTGCCAGTCAGAAGGTTTTCCTCAACGGTCAGATGCTCGAAACAATGCCGCCCTTCCATCACCTGAATAACCCCGCGTCGCACCAGTTCGGCGGGCGACAGGTCGGCTACAGGATCGTCGCGGTACAGGATCGACCCTTTGGTCACTTCACCGCGTTCCGAATGCAGAAGATTGGAAATCGCCTTAAGCGTCGTGGTCTTACCCGCACCATTCCCACCAAGCAGCGCTGTAATCCCGCCTTTGGGCACAGAGAGGCTCACCCCTTTCAGAACGAGAATAACGTGATTGTAGATCACTTCGATGTTGTTGACCTCTAACAGGGTCTCGGTTTTGCCAGCGTCCAGCATCGTTCACTTCCAAGCTTTTACATTTGGGTTCACCGGGCGGGACACTCCGCCCGGTGATTGTTTGAAACCGCGCCTTAGTTGCAGCGGGATTCGATGTTGTTTTCCTTAGCGTAGGCTTCGGAATCTTCTTTGATCAGCGCATCGATCACTTCCGCATCTGTTGGTTTGAAGTCCGAAATGAGCGACCAGGTTTTCGCAGAGGCATCCCACTGGGCAACACCCACAAGGCCGTCACCGCCGTGGTTTTCACAGGTCACTTTGAACTCGGGGCCAAAACCGCCCAGACCAAGGCTTTCCATCCGCGCTTCGGTGATTTCGAGACCTTCCATCGCATCGCGCAGATCGCCCGCTGTGATGTCGGATTTGCCGGTCGCAGCCTGCGCATCCTTGATCGCTTCAACAGCAAGCATCGCTGCGTAGAGACCACGGTTGTACAGAACCGAACCAACATTGTCGCCGGAACCCGCAGCCTTGCCCGCATCAACCACATGTTTCTTGATGTCGTCGTAAACAGGGAAGTCGCTGCCAACACCGTGGAATGTTACAGCTTTATACCCGTTTGCAGCCTCGCCAGCAGGCAGAACGTCATGCTCCGCGCCGGACCACCAGATACCAATGAAGTTTTCCATCGGGAAACGCACGTTTGCGGCTTCCTGAATCGCAACCTGGTTCATCACGCCCCAACCCCACATCAGAACATAGTCGGGTTTTTCGCGGCGGATTTGCAGCCACTGGGATTTCTGCTCCTGACCGGGGTGGTCAACGGGCAGCAGGGTCAGTTTAAAGCCGTGCTTCTTGCCCAGTTCTTCCAGTGTGCGGATCGGCTCCTTGCCGAAAGCGGAATTGTGATAAACCAGCGCGATGGTCTTGCCGCTGATGTCATCATTGTTGGTTTCCAGCAGGTAGTTAACCATGCCGGACGCGCCGTCCCAATAGTTCGCAGGATAGTTGAACACGTGGCTGAACACATCGCCGTTTTTGGCAGATGTCCGGCCATAGCCCAATGTGTGAACCGGAATGTCATCCGCAGTGGCTTTCGGGATCAACTGATAGGTGATGCCAGTGGACAGCGGTTCGTAAACCAGTGCGCCTTCGCCTTTTGTGGCTTCATAGCACTCCACACCTTTTTCGGTGTTATAGCCGGTTTCGCACTCGGTGACCTTGATCATCTCGCCGCCGACACCGCCGTCGCGCTCGTTGAGCAGTGTCAGGTAATCCGCGTAACCATCAGCGAATGGGATACCACCAGCCGCATAAGGTCCGGTGCGGTAGCTCAGCGATGGGACCACCAGATCCGCCATCACCGGCGCCGCAGTAATGACAGCCGCCACGGCTGCTGCTGCGAGTTTCGTAAACTTCATGTGTTCTATCCTCCCAAGGTTTTGACACAGTATGCACACCCAAAAGGGCGCAATTAATTTGGCCCTAGTGCGGGAAAGGCCAAAGTCTCAGTTTTTCTTTGGCCAGACGCCATAGTTGCGCCAGACCATGCGGTTCCAGAATAAGGAACACGATGATCAGCCCGCCCACGATAACAAATTCGAAATGCGCCGCCAGATCGGTGGCCCAGCCCAACTGCCCTACCATCACGTTTTTCAGCAGCACCGGCATCAGCACCATAAAGGCAGCCCCTGCAAATGATCCAAAGATGGACCCGAGCCCGCCGATGATGACCATAAACAGGATGATAAAGGATTTCCCGATCCCAAACGCCTCACCCACTTCTACAGCACCAAGGTAAAGCACAAAGAACATCGCGCCACTTATACCCACGTAGAAAGAGCTGATGGCAAAGGCCGACAGCTTGGCAGTCATCGGGTTCACGCCAATAATCTCGGCAGCGATATCCATATCACGGATCGCCATCCACTTGCGCCCCAATGACCCACGGGTCAGGTTCCGCGCAATAACCGCCAGCAGCACCACAATAACCAGCGCCACCAGATAAACTGCCCAAGCCTGCGTTTCAGCACCCGTCACCGCGTATCCGAAAACAGTGCGCTCCGGCGCGTTGATCTGGCCCGACGCGGAATAGTTGTAGAACCAAGGCACCTTGTTAAACAGCCAGACCAGAAAGAACTGCGCCGCCAGTGTGGCCACCGCCAGATAGAACCCTTTGATCCGAAGGCTTGGTAGACCGAACAGAATGCCCACCGCCGCAGTCACAAAACCGGACAGCAGGATCACCGAGAAAATATCCATCCCCGGAAAAGAGGTCATGAACTTGTAGCAGGCATAAGCCCCCACCGCCATGAAACCGCCGCTGCCAAGGCTGACTTGCCCGCAATAGCCGGTAAGAATGTTCAGCCCGATCGCCGCTACCGAATAGATCAGAAACGGCAGAACAACCGCGTTCAGCCAGTAATCATTGATGATGAACGGCACCACCAGAAAGGCGAAGGCCAGAACAACCCAATACCGATACCGGTCGAACTTGATCGGGAACGTCTGGCTGTCGTCCGCGTAAGACGTCTTGAAATCACCCGCTTCACGATAAAACATCAGCGCTGCCCCTTTTGAATTCTGCGACCATGGGTCTTCTTCTGGTTAAAAATATCCCCGCCGGAGGCTCCGGCATTTGCGAAAAGCTGCATCGTCACACCCTTTCGATGATTTTGTCGCCAAACAGACCCTGCGGTCTGAAGACAAGGAAGACGAGCGCGAGCATATAAGCGAACCAGTTCTCGGTTGCGCCGCCAAGGAAGGGCGCGCCAATGAGGAATTCAAACATCTTTTCCCCCACACCGATGATCAGACCACCGACAATCGCTCCGGGGATGGAGGTGAACCCGCCCAGCATCAGCACCGGCAGTGCCTTCAGTGCAATCAGCGACAGAGAGAACTGCACACCGGATTTGGAGCCCCACATGATCCCCGCAACCAGTGCGATGAAACCGGCGATGGACCAGACCACGACCCAGATGAACCGCAGGGAAATGCCAACAGACAAAGCCGCTTGGTGATCATCCGCCACAGCCCGCAACGCGCGGCCGGTTTTAGTGTATTGGGAAAACAGCACCAGCGACAGAACCAGAAGCCCTGCAAACACCGCGGCCACAATGTCCAGACTGTCGAGATAGAAGCCGTAGAAATCGTCACCGCCCAGAAAGGCAGTGCTTTCCTCGATCCACAAATTGCCGCCTTGGGGAATACCCACATCCAGCTTCTTGATCTCGGAGCCCCACATCAGATCGCCGAAACCCTCCATGAAATAGGCCAGCCCGATGGTCGCCATAAATAGGATAATATCGGGCTGGTTCACAAGATGGCGCAGGATGTATCGCTCCACCACAATGGCGAGGATCACCATCACACCCGCTGTCAGGAGGATTGCCAGCAGGGCCGGAAGATGCCAGCCGAAATGGTGAACTTGCGTCCCAAAGATCGAGTTGATCAGATGGGCGAAAGGCACCTGTCCATCTTGCAAGCCCACAAGCGTCAAGGCCGCAAACAGCGCCATAACCCCTTGGGCGTAATTGAAAATACCGGATGATTTAAAGATCAGCACAAACCCGAGCGCCACCAGCGAATAGAGCACGCCTGTCATCAGCCCGTTAAGGAAAACTTCCATCCCGTAGTAAAAACCGGCGCTCATTGGATAGTCTCCACTTTGTCTGTCATTATCGCGAAATCAGTCATGGGCCACCCCCAGATAGGCATCAATCACGTCCTGATTGTTGCGCACTTCATCGGGCGAGCCGTCGCCGATTTTCTTGCCGTAATCCATCACCACCACGCGGTCGGCGATGTCCATCACCACGCCCATATCGTGTTCGATCAGGGCGATTGTGGTGCCAAATTCATCGTTCACATCCAGAATAAAGCGGCTCATGTCCTCTTTTTCCTCGACGTTCATGCCGGCCATCGGTTCGTCCAGCAGCAGCAGCTTGGGTTCGGCGGCCAACGCACGTCCGAGCTCCACCCGCTTTTGCAAACCATAGGGCAGACGACCAACAGGCGTTTTGCGGATCGTCTGGATTTCCAGAAAGTCGATCACCTTCTCAACCACTTCGCGGTTTTCGGTTTCTTCCTTTTCCGCCGGTCCCCACCACATCGCCTGCTTCAGGATGCCCGTGTTCATATGGGTCAGCCGTCCGGTCATGATGTTATCAAGCGTGGACATGCCGCTGAACAAAGCGATGTTTTGAAACGTCCGCGCGATGCCTTGCTTGGCGATCTGGTGCGGCTTCATCGGCCCGCGTTTCTTGCCGTGGAACCAAACCTCGCCCTCTTGTGGGTGATAAAAACCGTTCATCACGTTCAACATGGACGATTTTCCCGCCCCGTTCGGGCCGATGATCGCGCGGATCTCGCCTTCGCGGATATCAAACGAGATATCGGTAATCGCCTTCACGCCGCCAAAACGCAGGGTGATGTTCTTCATTTCCATGACCTGACCACCAATGGTGCGGCCGTCGGGTGTTTGGTATGTCTCTGCCATAGTCATTCCGCTGCTATCCTTTGCGCAGCCGTTGGGAACACTTTTGCATCCCGCAGTTCCAGCGTTGCCTTGATGGAGCCTTTGCGCCCGTCTTCATATGTCACTTCGGTCTCGGTGGAGATTTTCTCCGACCCGTCATAAAGCGCGTCGATGATGTCCTTGAACTTCTCTTCAATGATCCGGCGGCGCACTTTCTGAGTGCGGGTCAATTCACCGTCATCGGCATCCAGTTGCTTGTGCAGGATACAGAAGCGGTGGATCTGACAGCCCGACAACATTTCGTCTTCGGCAACGGATTTATTCACCGCCTCAACGTGTTCCTGCACCGTAGAGAGAACCTGCGGATGGCCTGCCAGTTCCTGATAGGACGAATAGGCGATGTTGTTGCGTTCCGCCCAGTTGCCCACCGACGACAGGTCGATGTTGATGAAAGCACAGCATTTTTCCCGCTCGTTCCCGAAGACCACCGCTTCGAGAATATTAGGATAGAACTTCAGTTTGTTCTCGACATATTTCGGCGCGAACATCTTGCCATCGGCCATTTTACCCACGTCTTTGGCGCGGTCGATGATCCGAAGATGGCCGCTGTCTTTTTCGATAAAGCCCGCATCGCCCGTGGCCACCCAGCCCTCGGCGTCTTTGGTGTCGGCGGTGCTCTCGGGGTTTTTGTAATATTCCACAAAGGCACCGGGGGAGCGGTAGAAGACCTCTCCCGTGTCAGAGATTTTCAGCTCCACACCCGGTGCAGGCACACCAACTGTATCGGCGCGGACCTCTCCGTCGGGTTGTACGGTGACAAAAACCGACGCTTCTGTCTGGCCGTAAAGCTGTTTCAGGTTGATGCCGAGCGAGCGGTAGAAATCGAAAATCTCCGGCCCGATCGCTTCCCCTGCAGTGTATCCAACCCGCGTACGGCTTAGGCCGAGCGTGTTTTTCAGCGGGCCATACACCAGTATATTGCCCAGCGCATATTTCATCCGCTCCCCGAAGGTGACGGGCTTACCGTCCAGCAGTTTCGGGCCGACTTCCTTTGCAAAATCCATGTATTTCTTGAACATGCGCTGCTTCATTGGTGACGCATCTTCCATGCGGATCATCACATTGGTCAGCAGCCCTTCAAAGTAACGGGGCGGCGCAAAGAAATAGGTCGGGCCGATTTCCCGCAGGTCCGCCTGCATGGTATCAGGGCTTTCGGGACAGGCCACACAAAAGCCGGTCCAATAACCCTGCCCCACCGTAAAGATGAAATCCCCGACCCAAGCCATCGGCAGATAGGCCAGCACCCGATCATCCACGCGCAGGTTGTCAAACTCGGACACGGCCTGACCGGATTTTACGATATTGCGGTTGGACAGCACCACGCCTTTGGGTCGTCCGGTGGTGCCAGAGGTGTAAAGCATCACACAAGTTGTATCAAAATCCTGAACTGCCAGACGGGCGTCCAGTTCGGCTTGCAGACCGCTTGCACGGCCCTTGGCCTGAACTTCCTTATAGTCGTGCAACTTGCTACGATCATATTTGCGCATCCCGCGTGGATCGAGATAGATCACCTGTTCCAGCATGTTCAGGCCTTCCTGAACTTCTAGCACCTTATCCACCTGCTCCTGATCTTCAGCGATCACAAAACGGGCGGAACAATGGTCCAGCACAAAGGCCATCTCCTCGGCCACAGCATCCCGATAAAGCGGCACAGGCACAGCGCCACAGGACTGGATCGCGACCATTGCCCAGTAAAAATAGGGTCGGTTGCGCCCGATGATAGCAACGTGATCTCCTTGGTTCAGCCCCATATCCAGCAGGCCCAGCGCCAAAGCGTTGATTTCCTCGGAAACCTGTTTCCAGTTCCAGCTTTGCCAGATACCGAATTCTTTTTCGCGGTAGGCCGGTTTGTCGCCGTAGACAGACGCATTCCGCGCCAGCAGGCGCGGAATCGTATTGAGCTCACCTGTCGGTGTTGGTCCAGATGTCACAGAATATCCTCCCAGTTGCCCGTTCCACGGTTTCCCAAACGTGGAGAGCGTGTGCGCAGGGTCCATGATTCCCCACGCATCATCATTGATTGCCCAATTCTTGCGGTCAAAATTATTCTCAAATTTTGCGCAATTGTATCAAATTGTAACAATCGCATTCTTCGCTGGCTTTCCGCGCGATTGCTCTGCTAGCGATAGATATGACGGATCAAACCACCACACAGATGATGCGATCAGGGCTTAACCTGATCGGGCAAGCGCTGACGATTTACGATGCGGACCTTAAACTGGCGGTCTCTAACCGGCGGTTTCAGGAAATGTTCGACCTGCCAGACCATCTGGTGGAAACCGGCGCCCGTTTTCGCGAAACCATCGGATATCTTGCATCACGCGGAGAATATGGCCACGTCGATGATCTGGAGAGTTTCGTGCAGTTGCGGGTGGATCAAGCCCGCGATTTTGAACCCCACTATATGGAACGCCAGCGGGCCAACGGCGACTGGATTTCGGTGGAGGGCAGCCCCCTGCGCACCGGTGGTTGGGTCACGGTTTACACCGACATCACCCAGATCAAGCGACAAGAAGCGATGTTGCGTTCCGAGGGTGAAAAGCTCTCGGCGGATCTGATAACCCGTTCCGAAGAACTGACCGAAACCATCCGAAGACTGGCTGCGACCAACAGTGCGCTTGAAGAAGCAAAGCGCGACCTGATCGACGCCGAGGCCCGCGCCCGTGTCACAGCAGAAATGACCCCTGCCCATATTGCCCACGTAGATCGCAACAAGGTTTACACCTACTCCAACCGCAAACTGTTCGAGGTGATCGGCGCCTCCCCCCGCGATATTATCGGGCTGAGCACGAAAGAAGCGCTTGGGCCGGATGCCCACCGCCAGATTGGTCCGATGTTTGACAAGGCGTTGGCGGGCGACGCCAATGTTAGCGAATTCGACTTACACGAAGGCACCCGCCGCGTTCGCGCGGCTTTTACACCGGATATCAACCCCGATGGGGATATCGTCGGAGCCTACGTATTGTCGATGGACATTACCGCCGAGGCACAGGCCCGTGCCGCGCTGCAACAGACGCGTAAACGGGAACTTGCCGCACAACTGACCAGCGGTCTGGCCCATGACTTCGCCAACTTGCTGACGGTCATCCTTGGCCTTCAGGGACAATTGGAGCGGATGGACAACATGCCCGGCGAAGCGGCAGAGGCCATAGCCACAACCAAAGCCGCTGCCCTGCGCGGCGGAGTCTTGCTGGACAAGCTATCAGACGTATCGGGCCGCCGCGATCTGTCGGTTTCTGCCGTTCGGATTGATGCGCTGTTTGAGGATCTTTCCGCGCTCGCCAAAGCTGCCTTGCCCGACACCATCACGCTAGAGATAGAAAACGAAGGCATAGAGCGTCCTGTCATGCTTGATCGCGGATTTATGCAGGACGGGTTGCTGAACCTTGTGTTAAACGCGCGGGATGCAATTTTAGGCCACGGGCAGGACGACGGCACGATCTCTGTCACCGCCCGCCTGCGCGGCACGACGTGGGTCGAATTTCTTGTTTGTGACACCGGACCGGGTTTCTCGGACCAAGGACTAAGCAACGCGCTTGATCCGTTTTTTACCTCTAAAGCTTCTGAAGGATCGGGGCTCGGCCTGACCATGGTATATGATTTTGCACAACTCTCGGGCGGACGCGTGCGCATCAACAACCGCAGTGAGGGCGGGGCAAAGGTTACAGTGCAACTGCCCCTGCGCTATGGCTCTCTCACTTCCGGTCTGGGCATGGTATTGCTGGTAGAGGATAAGGATGACCTGCGTGAAAACACCCGCGAAATGTTGCGGGCAATGGGGCATGTGGTTCTGGAAACTGACACCGCCGAAGAGGCGCTGGTCCTGTCACAGGTCCCCGGAATTAGCCATGTCCTCTCTGACATCATGCTTGGCGAGGGTATGACAGGGCTCGACATGGCCCGTGCGCTGCTGGATACAGGCATTAATGTACCGGTCATTATGATGACGGGGCTACCCGCGGACGATCCTGTGCGCCAACAAGCCGAAGCACAGTTTCCTCTGGTCAACAAACCGTTCGCAGAGGCACAACTGGCCGAAAAATTTGACGAGGTTCAGGCATGACCACCCCCCCATCCGCCCCGCTGGTGACAATCCTCGACGACGAGCCGCAAATCCGCCTGATGCTGGCCGAAGCTTTGGAGGCTGCGGGTTTTCGCACCGCCGGTTTCAGCCGCGCAACCGAATTCGAAGCAGCGATGGCGGGACTGAACCCTGACATTTGTCTGGTAGATCTTGGCCTGCCCGATAAGGACGGACTGGCGCTGGTGCACCGTTTGGCGACCAACCTCGGCGCTGCTATCATCATCATTTCAGGACGTAATCAGGTACAGGACAAAATAACAGGGCTGGAACTAGGTGCCGATGATTACATCATCAAGCCCTTTGATCCTGCCGAGGTGGTTGCCCGCGCCCGCGCTTTGTTGCGCCGGGGCCGTTCGGTCCCGACAACCAAATCCCGAATTGCGCGATTTGCAGGTTGGTCTGCTGATTTCGACCAGTTCCTGTTGCAACCCGAAGACGGCGCGCCAACCCCGTTCAGCCACGCCGAAGGCGAAGTCCTGCGCCTGTTCCTAGAGGCCCCGAACCGCCTGATCACCCGCGCACAAATGCAGGAACTACTGGGCGGGGAAGCCGGAGACAGCTTTGATCGCGCGATGGATGTGCGCGTGTCCCGCCTGCGCACCAAACTGCGGGATGATCCGAAAAACCCCAAGCTGATCAAAACGATCTACGGCGCGGGCTATATTTTTTTGGGCGATGTGCAGTGGCAGTAACTACCCTCGCATTGCCAGCTCCCTGATTTGCGCGATCAGTTGATCCAGCAGACCAGACTGCGCCAGCACCGGATTGCGCCACAGGATCAGGTTCAGCTCCAGTGGGACCTTGACCGGCAGAACCGGCACCAGATCACCCCGCGCCAGAAGCGGCGCCACCAACGTCTGATGCCCCATCAGCACACCGCCACCGTTCACCGCCTCGCGCACGGCAACACTATAAAGCGAATAGCTCGGCCCAGTGCCGCTGTAATTCTGATCGGGAAAAGCCGCCTGCGCCCAGCGCGCCCAATCGTCCGGCCAGAACTGGTCTGAAATATGGGGTAACGCCATCAGCTCGTGAAAATCGGACACGCCTTGCGCAAGGGTCGGCGCGCACACCGGCACCAAATGATCCGGCCCCGCCAGCAGGATGGCTCCCTTGTCCTCTGCTGCAGCTCCGAAAAATATGCTCAGATCAAACGGCTCCCGTGAAAGGTTCGGCGGAGTTTCCATCGCTGTAACAGAGATCCGTGCCTCTGGAAGGGCGACGCGCAGATCGGGCAGCCATTCTGCCAGCAACAATTGCGCCACGCTTGGCAGGGTGGCAATGTTCAAGCTATTAGGCGCCGCCAGACTGCGCAATCGCTGGCTCGCCGCGCTGATCCCGTCAAAGGCCGCGATAAACTCCGGCAGCACTTGCTGACCTAAAGAAGACAGGCTGACCCCTTGGGCGTGGCGCACAAAAAGCGCCCCGCCACACCAGCCCTCTAGTGCTTTTACATGCTGCGCCACCGCCCCCGCAGAGACATTCAGCTCTGCCGCGGCCTGTTTAAATCCCCCCAGACGCGCCGCAGATTCAAAGGCCCGCAATCCGTTGAGCGATGGCAGCGAAGGACGGGGTGGATTAACAGCCATAATGAAGACCCATTTTTTCTAGGCCTAGCCCATAGCAATTCTGATTTGCAAAAGAAAGCCGCCGCTTTCATTCTGAAAAAAAAAAAAGACAGGATTGCGCCATGACCGCATTGACCAACCGGCACTGGGTGCCTGAAACCTCTGAAACGCTGGTGCAAAAGATCGCCTCTGAAACTGCGACCGCGACGTCTGGCGATATTGCCGCGCGGCTTGAAACCCTTGCTATGGATAACCGCACCATCCACGAATCCGATTGCTTTAATCTCAACCCTGCCACCAATGTGATCAACCCCCGCGCTGCCGCCCTGTTAAGCAGCGGAATAGGGGAACGCCCCTCGCTCGGCTATCCGGGTGACAAATACGAAATGGGGCTTGAAGCCATCGAAGAAATTGAGGTGATCTGCGCCGAACTCGCCGCCGAAGTCTTCCGCGCGAAGTTTGCTGAAATCCGCGTGCCCTCCGGAGCCATCGCGAATCTCTACGCCTTCATGGCCACCTGCAAACCCGGTGACACAATCATCGCCCCGCCTGCCAGCGTCGGTGGCCACGTTACACATCACACTGCCGGTTGTGCGGGGCTTTATGGGCTGAACGTGCTGCACGCGCCCGTAGATGCGGACGGTTACACGGTTGATCTGGAGGGCTTGCGCAAACTGGCGCAAGATGCCCGACCCAAATTGATCACAATCGGCTGTTCACTGAACCTCTTCCCCCATCCAGTGGCTGAAATCCGCACCATTGCAGATGAGGTCGGCGCGAAGCTGCTGTTTGATGCGGCTCACCAATGCGGTATTATCGCAGGGCAAGCATGGCCCGATCCGCTGGAACAGGGTGCGCACCTCATGACGATGAGCACTTATAAATCCCTTGGTGGACCGGCGGGCGGGTTGATTGTCAGCAATGATCCCGACCTTGCCGAAAAACTTGACGCCATTGCCTTCCCCGGCATGACCGCCAATTTCGACGCTGCCAAATCCGCGGCACTGGCCATGTCGCTACTGGACTGGCGCGACCACGGCAAAGCCTATGCAGCACAGATGATCGCAGTGGCCCAAGCGCTGGCAGCGGCCTTGCACCAAAGGGACGTTCCTGTGTTTCAAGCAGCAAAAGGCGGCACTCTATCCCATCAGTTCGCAATCAAAGCCGCCGCTTTCGGCGGAGGGCAAACCGCCTCCAAAAAACTGCGTAAAGCCGGCTTCCTGACCTGCGGCATAGGTCTGCCCATAACGGAACTGGGCAACGATCTAAACGGATTGCGCATCGGCACCCCCGAAATCGTCCGCTGGGGCGTCACACCAAAAGACGTCCCCGAACTGGCCGATCTTCTCAATCGAGCGCTACACGCAAATGCACCCGAAACACTCGCCTCCGAAACCAAAGCCTTGCGCGCGCGATTTAACAAGCTGCATTATATAAACGGTTCGTAACGCTTGCGCGGGGCGCCCAGTAGCCTTTGATCAAGGCGGCCCCATCTTACGTTAGCAACCCGGATAACCATCTCCATCCGCCGGAGCAATCCGCAGATGTGTTATCCGTCCGGGTGTGCCGCAGATTTGGATGAGCCAAGTCTGGCTGTAGCCCTGCCACCCGCGCCCGAGCAATTGCCTGAGATAATGATCCACACCACCAGCGCGCACCAGATCTGGAATGCGTGCGCGCATGGCCCGATCGCCAAAATAAGGATCTGATTCATCCCCGGAGTGCCGCACACCAAAGCGGTGAAAGTTGGCGCGATCTTGCTGGATGACCGATCCGACATCCTTCAGCGGGGCGCCACTGGAATTATAGAAATCCTGCCTGTCGATTGTCGCATAATAAGAGGCAAGGATGGGATCAGAAAATGCGGCTTGTGTCATAATCACCATAACCGCCGGTAGGGCATATCGTAACTTAATCATGAATCAACGCTCCTGTGATAAAATACACAGAGCATAACCCATTCCCGCGTTCTACGAAACTTTCGGAAAAAGCGCGTCGTGCTGATGATCACACCCCAACCACCACCACGCCCTTACGGGGCCGCACAACAGCCCCCGTTTCAATGTTCCAAAAATACTCAGAACCCGCCGCGCGGTGGATTACTCCGCCGCGATAGCATCTTCCGCTTTTTCCACCCGCACGGCTGAAAACTTGAACTCGGGAATTTTCCCATAAGGATCAAGTGCCGAATTGGTCAGAATATTCGCCGCCGCTTCCACATAGGCAAAGGGCAGAAAGACCATATCCTCGGCCACGGCACGGTCCGCACGGGCCATGGTCACGATAGAGCCCCGTTTCGTGGACAAGCGGATCATACCCCCAGGCTGCACACCCATTTTACGCAGGGTTTTGGGGTGGAGGGAGCAGTTTGCCTCCGGCTCTACCGCATCCAGAACCGATGCGCGGCGGGTCATGGAACCGGTGTGCCAGTGTTCCAACTGCCGACCTGTGGTCAGTATCATCGGATATTCCGCATCCGGCACATCATCGGGCGGGATAATGCTGGCAGGGGTGAATTTCGCACGGCCTTCGGGGCGCGGGAACCCATCGCCAAAAACAATCGCCTGCCCCGGATCGGTGGGCGACAGGGACGGATAAGTGACCGCCTCGTTCTCCAACCGCTCCCACGTGATGTTGTTGAGCGAACCCATCCCCATTTTCATCTCGGCAAAAATCTCGCGCGGGTGGGTGTAGGTCCAGTCCAGACCCAAGCGTTGCGCCAGATCGGTGGTGATCGCCCAGTCTTCCCGCGCCTCACCCGGCGGCGGCACGGCGGGGCGGCCCATCTGCACCTGACGGTTGGTATTCGTCACAGTGCCGGTCTTTTCGGCAAAGGCACTCGCAGGGAGGATCACATCCGCGTAGTTCGCGGTTTCAGTCAGGAAGATATCCTGCACCACCAGATGCTCCAGCTTGGCGAGCGCGTCGCGGGCGTGTTCTACATCAGGGTCGGACATGGCAGGGTTTTCGCCCAGAATATACATGCCGTGGATGTTACCGTCGTGGATCGCATCCATGATTTCGACGACCGTCAGGCCCTTTTCAGCGCCAAAGTCCACGTCCGACTGCCAGATTTCATTAAAGGCAGACCGTACGCCGTCTTCGCCGACGGGCTGGTAATCGGGCAGGAACATCGGGATCATCCCCGCATCAGACGCCCCTTGCACGTTGTTCTGTCCCCGCAGCGGATGCAAGCCCGCTCCCGGACGGCCCACCTGCCCTGTCATCAGCGCCAATGAAATCAGGCATCGTGAATTATCTGTGCCGTGGATGTGTTGGGAAATTCCCATCCCCCAGAAAATCATCCCCGCCTTGGCACCGGCAAACAGACGCGCTACTTCTTTCAACTCTTCAGCTTCGACACCGCAAAGTTCCGCCATTTTCTCCGGCGGGAAGTCCTTGAGATGAGCCTTCTGCGCCTCCCAGTTCTCGGTATAGGCGGCGATATACTGTTTGTCGTAAAGCTCTTCCTCCACAATCGTGTGCATGATCGCGTTTAGCATGGCCACATCAGTGCCCGGACGGAATTTCAGCCGGTGGGTCGCGTATTTGCCAAGCCCGACACCGCGCGGGTCCATGACGATCAGTTTGCCGCCCCGTTTGGTGAATTGTTTGAAATAGGTGGCCGCAACGGGGTGATTCTCAATCGGGTTCGCGCCGATCACAATCGCCACATCCGCGTTTTCAATTTCGTTGAACGTGGCCGAAACCGCGCCCGAACCGACGTTCTCCATCAGCGCCGCCACACTAGAGGCATGACACAGCCGCGTGCAGTGATCCACATTGTTGTGGCCAAACCCCTGACGGATCAGTTTCTGGAACAGATAGGCTTCCTCATTGGAGCATTTGGCGGACCCAAAACCCGCGATAGACTTACCGCCCTTTTCATCCCGAAGCTTGGCCAGTCCACCGGCAGCGACGGTCATGGCCTCTTCCCAAGTGGCCTCTCGGAAGAATTCATGCAAAGCGTCGGGATGCACGTTCAGCCCTTTGGCAGGCGCATCATCGCGGCGGATCAGCGGTTTGGTCAGGCGGTGTTCATGGTGGATATAATCAAACCCGAACCGCCCCTTCACGCACAGCCGCCCTTCGTTTGCAGGCCCGTCAATACCATCGACCCAAGCGACCTTGTCGTCCTTGATCTTCAGGCTGATCTGGCACCCCACACCGCAGAACGGGCAGACGGATTTGACTTCACGGTCGTAATCCTGACTGTCCCCGACCTGCTGCGCATCCAGTGCGGTTGCAGGCATCAGCGCCCCTGTCGGGCAGGCCTGCACACATTCACCACACGCCACACAGCTGCTGTCGCCCATCGGGTCATTCATATCAAAGACGATCTGGCTGTCATGGCCGCGCCCCGCCATACCGATCACATCATTCACCTGCACTTCGCGGCAGGCCCGCACACATAGATTACACTGGATACAGGCATCCAGATTGACCCGCATCGCAACATGGCTGTCATCAAGCAGCGGAATCCGGTCCGGTTCCATCGCTGGAAAGCGGCTGTCGCTGACATCCTGAAGTGCGGCCATATCCCAAAAGTGAGAGGACTTGTCGTGGGCCTGCTCTTGCGCTGGCTGGTCCGCCATCAGCATCTCGATCACCATCTTGCGGGCGGAACTGGCCCGTGCTGATTGGGATTTCACCACCATGCCTTCGGCTGGTTTGCGGATACACGATGCCACCAGCGTGCGTTCGCCGTCCACCTCAACCATGCAGGCGCGGCAGTTGCCATCCGAACGGTAGCCTTTTTCGCCAGAGTGGCACAGATGGGGAATCGTCGTGCCTTCCCGCTTCGCCACCTCCCAGATCGTTTCGTCGGGCGCAGCCAGAACCACCTGTCCATCAAGGGTAAACTCAATTGCATCTGCCATAGCGCAGCCTCCGCCGTAATCTTGCATTTGCTGATGTTAGAACACACACCGCCAGTTTCGCAAAGCGAAGAACCGACCAATAAGCATCTGTTTACGCGCAAAGGCTTGGCACAGGCAGCGTGGCGTTTGTGCGGTACACACTGGAAGCGCAGCAAGTTTTGCGTCAGAGTTCCTTACAACACCGAAACAAAGGATTGGCGCTTTATGGTACATCTATGGGTCCGCGCAGAACAACGCCCTGCTGAACAAAGGGTCGGCATCACCCCTGAAGGCGTTGCAGCCTTTATCGCCGCGGGACACGCTGTCACAGTGGAGGATTCCGACGCCCGCGCCATCCCGATCGACGCCTACCGCGCCACAGGTTGTGCCATTGCAGCCGCTGGAGACTGGCAGAACGCCCCAGACGATGCGATCATCTTTGGACTAAAAGAACTGGATCCAGACGGCCCTGATTTGCGTCATCGTCACATCATGTTCGGCCATGCCTATAAGGGACAGGCGGACGGTCCGGCCTTGCTGCGCCGGTTCAAAAACGGTGATGGCACACTGTATGATCTTGAATATCTGACAGATCCGTCAGGCCGCCGCGTTGCTGCCTTTGGCTATTGGGCAGGCTATGCGGGGGCGGCTGTCGGGTTAAAAGTCTGGGCGGCACAACAGGCCGCCGATAGCCCCGGACCTGATCGGATAAACGTCTATCAAGGACGGAACGCACTGCTGAGCGAGCTGGAACAAGACCTTAAGTCCGCGCTGGCAGAGGGCGCTGAGAAGCCGGATATGATCGTGATCGGTGCGCTGGGGCGTGTGGGCAGCGGCGCGGTTGATCTGGCGCAATCCCTTGGGCTGTCGGTCACAAAATGGGACATGGCGGAAACTGCGCACGGCGGACCGTTTCCCGAAATTCTGGACCACAGCCTGTTCGTTAACTGTATCCTTGCCAACCCGCAGGTGCCTGTCTTTGTCCCGAAATCAGCTGTGAACGCCCCGCGCAAACTGTCGGTGATCGCAGATGTCAGTTGCGACCCGAGTTCGGACTATAACCCGATTCCGATTTACGAAGAATCCTCTACCTTTGACGCCCCCCTCACGCGGGTATCGGCTGGTCCGCCGCCCCTAGATGTGACGGCGATTGATAACTTGCCCTCGATGTTGCCGGTCGAAAGCTCGCACGACTACGCAGCACAGCTTTTGCCGTCACTTTTGACTTTGAACTCCATAGACGAAGGCGTCTGGAGTGGTGCAAAAGCAATGTTTGATGCGCATGTGGCGCAGGTTTAGCCTTTACCAAACAACCGGTAATAAAGCGGTGCAGGCAGGAAATTTGCACCGCGAAACAACCACGAAAACAGTCTTGGAAAACTGGTCTGGAAACGGGACGCCTCCATTGCCGCGACCACATGGTCCGCGCCCTGTTCCGGCTCCATGACAAAGGGCATCTTAAAGTCATTTTTGTCGGTCAGGCGGGTCTTGATAAAGCCCGGATTAACCAGTTGCACCTTCACATTCGTCTTAACGGTTTCAGCGTGCAGGTTTTCCGCCAGATGCATCACTCCAGCCTTACTCGCCCCGTAGCCAATGGCGCCGGGAAGGCCGCGAAACCCTGACAGGCTGCCGATCAGCACCACGTGGCCCCGATCCCGCGCGATCATCTGGGGCACCACGGCCCCCATCACCCGCGCAGCGCCCGTGAAGTTGATATCGCACATCGCTTCAACCGCTTCGCCGTCCCAATCTGCCGCTACCATCGGCCAGTACACACCGGCGGCGAAAATCACCCCGTCGAGCGGTCCGATATCGTCCGCCACCTTGCGCACCTCATCCAGATTGCGCACGTCCAGCGGATGCACGCTAGACTTGGTCGGCAGGCTGTCGGACAGGTCTTTCAAGCGATCCTCACTGCGCGCGCTCAACGCCAGTTCCACACCCCGCGCCGACAGCTTTTGTGCCACTGCACGCCCCAAACCCTCCGATGCACCGACCAGCCAGTATCGTTGTCCCGCCTCCATCACGCTGGCTCCGGCCGGATGGTTGCGACCAGTTCCGCGACCTTGATCCCGAACTTGCGCATCTGGCTGCGGTTCACCAGCGATCCGTTCTCAAGCAGGTAAATCCAGTCGGTGACATCCAGCTCATGCCCGCCCGCGCTATCGGTCAATTTGATGCGGTATTTCAGCCGAATAGCAGATCCCATCTGCACCCCTTCACCCGTGCCGATCACGTCCGGTGCCGTTGCTTTGAACGTGCCGTCATTCGCACTGGTCAGGCTCCATTCGCGCCGCTGCTCGGTGCCGCTGTCATAGTGAAAATTCTCAACCAACGTGCCAGTGTTTCCTTCCCAACTGCCGTGCATCCGTGCAGTGAAACGGGATGACACGCGGCCAAGCGGCCCGTAAAGCACCCCGTCGCACAACATTGGCCCGTTCAAATGGCGGCGGATATCGAATTCCGGCCCGCCATCCAAATAGTCCTGCGGGCGTTGCGCTTGGAAACCGGTGGAGCGTTCCTTCAGCCAAAACAGCACCAGCACAACACAAGCACCAAGCGCGAAAAGGATAAGATCAGGCATGACAGCTCTCCTCTATCGGGGTCCAGTAAAGGACCACTAAAGCAATGGATTTTAAAACAGACGGGATCACCGCGTAGGTCAGGGTCAAGACCCATAGAACCTGTGGTGGGTTCGGTAGTACGGTCGAAAAACCGGATTGATCCAGCAGCGGCAGCACGGTCGCTGCAGCGATCGCAAGCGTGAGTTTTGAGCAGAAATTCCACAGACCGAAGGCTTGCCCCCCCGCCCCGTGGACCCGTTCCACCCGCGCCGAAAACAATGCTGGCAGCAGGGTCATATCCGCGCCAAGCGCCGCGCCGGACGCCAGACACACCAGCGCGAAAGGCCAGACATCCCCCTGCCCCAGCGTGATGGCAAAACTAAAGGCGATAATCGACAACCCCATTCCGGCCAACAAGGTCCAACGGACCCCGCGCAGCGCCGCAATCCGCGCCCAGACCGGAACCGAAACGGCAGCCGCGACAAAGAACACCAGCAGCAACGGACCGGCGGCGGTTTCATGGCCCAGTCGATATTCGACAAAAAACAGGAACAGACTGGCGCTGACTGCGGCAGGCGCTGCGTTCAGTAGGCCAACCAGCAACAACCGGCGCAGGATGGGGTCAGCCAAAAGCGCAGCAACGCTGCCTTGCTCCGGTAGCTCCGTATCGGCATGCCACTCTTGACGCATCAGGACCGCACCCGCCGCCGCTGCACCGCAAAACACCAGCGCAAACAGGGCCAAGGGGGCGCTGAAATCTGCATAAAGAAACAATGTTGGCAGGATCGCCGCCAGACAAATGCCCGCAAGGCTGCCGCTCTCCCGCCAACCAGCCAGCCGTAGATGCCCCTCCGGACCGAGCGTATTTCCCTTAGAGATACCGCGCGCATAAAACAGGATCGACAGGGCGCTGAATGCAGTGAACAGCACCGCCAGACATAAGGTAAACCAGACCAACGGGTTGATCGGCGCTGTCACTGCGAACAGCCCGACCATAGCCAGCGCCAGCAGTGCCGTCATCCCGCCTGCAAACACGCCGCGCCACGCCCCAAGGTGATCTACCACCCACCCCAGAACCGGATCCTGTGCAAAATCCAGCACCCGAAGCCCCAGCAGCGCCACACCAATGGCAGACAGGCTGAGGTCGTAACGGTCCACATAGAATTTCGGCGCATGTATATAAAGCGGCAGTCCCGCCGCCGCGAGAACACCCGCAAAGGCCGTATACCGGTGCAAACCAAGGCGGGTCCCATGCTCCATTCAGCTATGCCCCTTCAATCTGGAAGCCGAGCGCGCGTCACGGGACGTTGGCGCAAGCCAGATACCAAAAAAGCGGTCCCGCAGCCGCGGGTAGGTCAGCGTACAGGTCTTGCGCCCGTTCACAAAGAGACTGGCGCGATCCGGTCCCTGAGACACGCCCGTCACCCGAACACCCTTAGCAACATCCACAAGGCAACGTCGCAGCCGTTGCTCCAAAGCGCCGTGATCCGATAGACGCCCCCCTTCCACCCGCACGATCTCTTTTACCGAAGTCCGCGCCAGAAGATCGGCGCTGAACGCATGGGCATAGCGCAGGGTCAGCGCGAAGGGTTCCCGCTGGTCAAATGTTCCGCCCGAAGCCGTCCAAAGTTCTGCATCATAGAGTTTTTTGCCCCACAACCGCGCGCTGGCGGTACCTTTCAACGATGCACCGCCAAGCGATCGCGCAACTTCCACCGGCGCCGATTGTGCTATGGCCTGCCCAGCACCTACCAAGCCCGAGACCAGCCCGATCAGGATGACTATGGCGGTGATAAATGAACATTTCATGAAGACACCTCCTGCTCCGGCGGGTCGGGGCGGTTGCGAAAGCCTGCCCCCTTCCACCACAAACGCAGCGCCTGCCAGTAGATCAACCCGATGACCCGCAGCGATCCGAAAGGCCGCGCCACAGCCATCCCCAGAATGGAGCGATTGGACAAGGGCCGCCGCCTGCCGTGGAAAGTGGCGATCACACCACTTTCCTTGCTGCGAAAATCGATCACGATGCCGATGTGTTCGTCGGTTACGTCAAAGCGGAAACTGTATTCGCCGCTGACGGGTTGAAACGGCGAGACATGAAATACTTTGCGCGCCTTCAGCCGGTCCGTCGGCAGGATCGGCGCCAGATCAGCGTGGTGGCACAGATAGGAGTGACGGTCCCCGTAGGTGTTATTCACCTCGGCAATCACAACGCGCAGGGTGTTTTGCGGGTCGAACACCAGCCAGAAACTGACAGGATTGAACACATGCCCAAAGACCCTGGGCTGTGCGAGCAACAGGATTTTGCCATCCGCCAGATGGGCCATTCCCTGATCGGCGAGGACTTCATGCACCCAGTTAACACCTTGCCCCGCCCCACGTGCTCCGCCGTGATCCACGTCATGCAGGGCTGTCAGATTGGCGCGGTTGCGCGAAAACAGAAAGGGTTTTGGCGCGTCCTCGGACAGGTCTGACAACACGTAATCCACACGGTAGCGGAAGGCGTTTTTAACCGCCCCGTGCCGCCCGTGATAGGTGGTTGCACAGATATGTTCGGGGGTTACGCCCATTGCGGGATCAGTTTCATGTGGTTGGCAACATCCACTGCGCTGGAATATCCGTCCTCATGGAAGCCGTTACGCAGATAAGCACCACAAAACCATGTATTATTCAGGCCCTGCAAGGACTTGATCCGGCTTTGCGCCTCCAATGCGCCACGGTCGAACACCGGATGCATGAAGCTGGTTTCTTCATAAATCAGTTCTTCGCGAATCGCACTGGTCGGGTTCAGGGAGCTGAGCAGCAGGTCGTCATGGGGGATGGATTGCAGCGTGTTCATCCAATAGGTAATGCCCACCGGATCGGATTTTTTCTGTTGTCCGGTCGTGTAGGTCCAGCTTGCCCAGCAGGATTTACGCTTGGGCATGATTGATGGATCCGCGTGCAGAACAGCGCGGTTCAGTTGATAGCCGATCGCACCAAGCGTCGCTGATTCTTCAGACGTTGGGTCAGTCAGCATCGCCAGCGCCTGATCTGAATGGCAGGCGAAGACCACACGGTCGAACTGTTCCCACGTGCCCCCCTCAAGGCGGACCTCTACACCCGAAGCGTTGCGGCGCACGGCCTTCACATTCGCGCCGGTGCGAATTTCGCAGCCCTGCTGGCGCATCGCCAGTTCCAGTCTGCGCACATACTCGACCGAGCCACCCTTAACCGTGTACCACTGGTGCTGTCCGTAGATATTCAACAGGTTATGGTTCTTGAAAAACCGCGTTAACGCTTGGGCGGGGAAAGACAGCATCTGTTCCAATGGGGTGGACCAGATCGCACCCGAAAACGGCAGTAGATAGTATTTCTGGAACCACTCCCCCAACCGCAAGCGGGCCATCAGCTCCCCCAAGGTCAGATCTGGATCAGCGGCCATGTCTACCGCCTTAGAATTGAACCGCATGATGTCCACCAACATGCCCAGAAACAGAGGATTTACGATATTCCGTTTCTGCGCAAATAACGCGGCTAGATCGTTCAGCGCGTATTCAATGCGCCCATTATCCGCTGACACCCCAAAGCTCATGTCGCTTTTGATGACGGGAACATCCAATTCATTAAACAAACCGGTCAATCGCGGGTAATTAGCGTAGTTGAACACGATAAATCCGGTGTCTACCGGCTGGTCGCCGTTCTTGCCCGCCGTCACTGTGCGGGCATGTCCACCTAGCCGCGTTTCCGTTTCCAGCAGGGTCACGTTATGGATCTTTGACAGCAGATGTGCCGCCCCCATACCCGAGACACCTGCGCCGATAACAGCAATCTTGACCGGAGCGACAGGGGCGAATTCAAATGGCATGGGACTTCCTTATTGAGGGTGTGCAAACCATACGTAGTGCGATTTCGATTGGATCACTTTGCCAAGGCCACAAATAATTTTTGCCACTATGATCCAACAGCATTTTGCGCGCGTATAGAGTTCATGTTACACGCTTTATCACTGATGGAAAAAAACGACGCCTCTCGAAAGGATAGCCAAGCCGCTATTCCGCATAGAGTGTCGAAGCGAAGGTTGAAGATGAGCCCTACTGAGCAGCGGCACAGTCAAGGTGACGATTGGAATGCGCAAATACTGCGCGTTCGCAATCACCGTGACGAGGCGGCGTTCGCAGCTCTGTTCGGCCATTTCGCGCCACGCATCAAAGGCTTCCTCATCAAATCAGGGGCCAGCGGGGCAACGGCTGAAGAGTGTGCGCAGGAAACGATGATTACCCTGTGGCACAAGGCCCATCTGTTTGATCCGTCCCGCGCTTCTGCGGCTACGTGGATCTTCACGATTGCGCGTAACAAAAAGATCGACGCCTTCCGTCGTGCGGCGCGGCCCGAACCCGAGGATTTGCCTTGGGGACCGGAACCCGAACCCGAAGCGGCGGATGCACTGGCGCTGAGCCAAGAAACCGAACATCTGGCAACAGCCCTGAATGCGCTGCCAGAAACGCAAAGAGACATTGTGAAACGCGCCTATTACGGCGATCTGTCCCATTCCGAACTGGCCGAAGAAACCGGCCTACCGCTTGGTACAATCAAATCCCGCATTAGGCTGGCGCTGGAACGTCTGCGCCAGACACTGAACGAGCCTGTGAAATGACTGTAAAGCATCTTTTGAACGAACAACTTCTGATGGGCTATGCCGCTGGGATCCTGCCCGAGGCCTTCGACCTCGTTGTCGCCACCCATCTGAGCCTCTCGGACGAGAGCCGCGCCATGTTAGGCGGTTACGAAGCCGTAGGCGGCGTGGTCATGGAAGAGACCGAAGCCGCAGAAATGGGTGCGGATGCGCTGCAATCCGTGATGGCGCGGATAAAATCCGGCAAGGCGATCACCGATAAACCGGCGATCCGCGCAACCAAACCCGGTGTTCTGCCAGAACCCTTGCAGGATTATGTGGGCGGCGATGTTGATAAGATCAAATGGCGCCCGCTTGGCGGCGGGGTGAAACAAGCCATTCTGCCCACAACCGGCAAGGCGCAGGCGCGGTTGATATTTATCCCGGCGGGTGCGGCGGTCCCCGATCACGGACATCGAGGCACGGAATTGACGCTGGTGTTACAGGGATCATTCTCCGATGAGGTCGATCACTTCGCCCGTGGGGACATCGAAATCGCGAATGAGGATTTGAACCACCAGCCCGTCGCAGGGCCCGAAGCGGACTGCATCTGCCTTGCTGCCACGGATGCGCCACTGCGGTTCAACAGCCTTATTCCGCGGTTGCTTCAGCCGATCTTCCGGATTTAACCGCTTTCGGCTGGCGCGGCTTTTGCACGATCTTCTGCCTGCTTGCGGATTCTGCGCACAGCCAGCCAGACCAGAAACACGACCGGCAAAACCAGTCCGGCACTAAACCATTTCGATGAAATCGACAGGTATTCGGCCATCGGCGCGAGCAGCTTGGCCAAAAGGTTCACCCCGTAATAGCTGATCGCCACAACCGACAGACCCTCAACCGTCTCCTGCAAACGCAGTTGCAATGCTGCTCGGGTGTCCATCTGATTGAGGATCTGGCGGTTGCGTTCATCCGCATCCACGCTCACCCGTGTGGCCAGCAGGTCAGACGCCCGCGCCGCCCGCGCCGAAATATCCGCCAGCCTGCGCGACGCCGACCGGCACGTACGCATGGCAGGTTCAAACCGGCGCATCATGAATTCCGAAAACAACTGATAGCCCGCCAACCGCTCTTCGCGCAGAACCTTGACCCTTTCGTGGACCAGCGCCGAATAGGCTTCGGCGGCGGTAAATCGATAGGCCGTATCGGCTGAGAAATTCTCAACCCTGCCGGAAATATCCAGCAGACGATCCAGTTCATCTTGTGCGTTTTCATGGGCGTCTGTCATTTCACGCACCACTTGTGCCAGATCGCGGTCCAGATCGGACAGCCGCGAAAACACGTCTCGCGCGATGGGCAGGGTCAGCATGGCCATGGTTTTATAAGTTTCGATCTCTATCAGGCGCTGAACGATCCGCCCCATCCTGTTCGCGCCGGTCTCCCCTACTTGGAACACCGCAAACCGGATGTGTTCAAACGGGTCTAGCCGGAAATCCCCCACAATCGCTGCATCCCGTTCCAACACAAAGGACGCCGCGACCGCTTCGGAGTGGAACCATTCGGTGCCGACTTCGGACACCCGCGCCACGACTGCTTCTTGTGATACCGCATGTTCGAGGCGCACCAGAATAGAGGAAAGCAATCGCCCCGGCGCATCGGCAAGCCAGTTGTCTGGGAAATAATCGAACAATCCGCCATCAAAAGGCACTTCGGACACACCGTCTGCAAACAGGGTAAAGGTGCAAAATTCCGAATGACGTTCCCATTTCAGGTATACCATCCCCAGATCGGCACTGTGATGGGCCGCGTCGGGTGCAGGATGGGGCGCGCCGTACCGGTCCAGCAGGGCGAGCAAATGATCGCGATGGGTGTCAGAACTGGCAGCATCCCGTTCAATCGCAATAGAGGCTGCGCGACTTGGCGCGCGGAGCACCGGAAACGGGCGCGCGTGAAGCTCGTTGCTTAACGCAACGCGGTCGGGGTGGCGGGCAATAGCAGAAAGCGGCATGAAAATCCTGACTCCGGAAACGGACTTCTGCCATCAAACCGCGGATTTCTTTTGGCGCAAGATGCAACTTGACGCAGCGTTATACTTATTGGTCCGATAAAGACGTCAAGGGATCGTCCCGTTCCTGTTCCACCGGATCAAAATCAAACGCTTCCAGCCGCCGCGCACGCCCACCGGCTTTGCCCGCAGAAATCTTGATTTCCTCTATATCCTTGCTGGCCTGTCCGAAATGCCGGTCAAGATTGCCCACGCGGCTCACTAGCCGGTCCACATCCTTATGCAACAACCCAAGCTCTGCGCGAATTGCCCCCGCCTGTTCCTTCATCCGCGCATCTTTCAGCACCGCCCGCATGGTGTTGAGCGTCGCCATACAAGTGGTCGGCGATACGATCCAGACGCGGGCGGCAAAACCTTCGCGCACCACTTCGGGGAAGTTCGCGTGCAATTCCGCATAAACCGCTTCGGACGGCAGAAATAGCAGCGCGCCCTCAGCCGTTTCCCCTTCGATAATATACTTTTCCGAAATCGCCTTGATATGCGCCCGCAATGCCGTGCGCATATCCCGCGCAGCCAGATGGGCCGCTGCCGGATTGTCCGCAGCGCGGATCGCTTCATAAGCTTCCAGCGGGAACTTGCTGTCGATCACAATAGGACCGGGCGGTTTTGGCAGATGGATCAGACAATCCGCCCGCTTTCCGTTGCTTAAAGTTTGCTGAAACGAATAGGCATCGGGCGGCATCGCTTTGCGCACGATTTCGTTCAACTGGATTTCTCCGAACGCCCCGCGCGTCTGTTTGTTGGACAGAATATCCTGCAAGGACAACACGTCGCCGGACAGTTTTTCAATATTGGTCTGGGCCTTGTCGATGGTCGCCAAACGTTCTTGCAACTGGGTCAGGGACTTGTTGGTTTTCTCGCTGCTGCCTTGCAAGCTGTCGCGCATCTGCCCTTGCAGTTCCGCCATAGTCCGCGCCGAGCGCATGGCGTTTTCGTGCAGTTTCTCCTGCATTTGCTGTTGCACAACCGAAAGCCGCGCCTCAACTGTTTGCATGGTTTGGGACTGGGATTGGGACAAGCTGTCGAGCCCGCCTTTCAAAACATGCTGGCTCTCGTTCAGGATACGCAGCCCCTCCCCCATGGCCAGCATCTGGTTAGAGAGCGGCGCTGTCGCCCGCGCAGCACGCCCCGCCGCCCGCATCGCCACGAGCAACAACAGCACAACCAGCAGCAGGGCAACTCCGCCAGCCAGAAGGGACAGCATCAATGGGTCAGCGGCAAGGCTTTGCAAATCAATCATCGCCGCCCGAAGAGTTTTTCAATGTCGGTAAGTTTCAGCTCCACATAGGTGGGCCGACCGTGGTTGCACTGTCCTGAATGGGGGGTTGCCTCCATCTCGCGCAGCAGGGCGTTCATCTCTTCCGCCCGCATCATCCGGCCCGAACGGATCGAACCGTGACAGGCCACGCGGGACAGGATCGCTTCAATGCGGTCCTTCACCGTTTGGGTCTGGTCCAGATCGGCCAGTTCATCGGCAATGTCACGGATCATCGCCTGCGCGTCCACTTCACCCAGCAAAGCAGGCGTTTCGCGCACGCAGACCGCGTTGCCACCGAAATCCTCAATCACCAGCCCGAATTGCGCCAGATCATCGGCGGCGGACAGAACGCTGGCCTGTGCGCCAGCCTCCAGCTCGACAATTTCAGGGATCAGCAACGCCTGCGCAGCAACGCCGTTCTGCGCCATCTGTTTCTTCAACCGCTCGTACACCAGCCGTTCGTGGGCGGCGTGTTGGTCAACAATCACAATCCCGTCCGGCGTCTGGGCGATCACATAGTTTTCATGCACCTGTGCGCGCGCCGCACCCAGCGGCTGATCTGCTGCCGCAGGCGTATCGGTAACAGGCTCCATCCGCGCGGAATAGGCGGGGGCAGTTTCGGCAAATCCCCTCTGCGCCGGTTCTATCGGCGCATAATTCTGCGGCGGCGCATAGCTTTGCGGCGTGGCCTGCGGAATGAAACCACTGCGCGGTTGCATCTGGTAGACCGGCGCTTCAGCCCGGTTCTCAGGCCGAAACGCCCCCAGCGTTGCATCCGCCACGGTCGTTGACGCGCGGTGCCCCGCCTCTGCCAGCCCATGACGCAGCGCGCTGACGATCAGACCACGGGCCAGACCTGGATCACGGAAACGCACCTCGGATTTAGCGGGATGCACGTTCACGTCCACCAGCGTCGGATCGCATTCCAGAAACAGCGCCAGCGCGGGGTGGCGTTCACGGTGCAGGAAATCGGAATAGGCGCCGCGGATCGCGCCGTAAAACACCTTGTCACGCACCGGTCTCCCGTTCACAAACATATACTGCGCCGTAGCAGAACCACGCGAATAGGTCGGCAAGCTAGCAAATCCGGTGATCGCAATGCCTTCCCGCTCTGCGTCTATCCGCAGTGCATTGGCCGCGAAGTCGGAACCGAGTATTTTAGCCAGCCGCGCATGCAGCGCATCAAACAGATCGCCGCTTTGGGCTTCGGCTTGAAACACCACGCGGCCCTCACCGCCGCCTGACACATCGCGCAGGGTGAAGCCGATCATCGGTTCCGCCATCGCCAGCCGCTTTATCACGTCAATGATTGCGCCACTTTCAGCACGGTCGGTGCGCAGGAATTTCAACCGCGCCGGTGTGGCGTGAAACAAGTCACGCAGTTCCACCACTGTGCCCCGCGACAGAGCCGCAGGACGCAAAGCGGACATCTCGCCGCCGTGAACGGTAATCTGCGCCGCAGAGTCTGCGCCTTCTGCCCTTGAGGTGATCGACAACCGCCCCACCGCGCCGAGCGAAGGCAGTGCCTCTCCGCGAAAGCCGAATGTGTGGATGTTCAACAGGTCAGAACCGTCGATTTTCGAGGTGGCATGGCGGGACAGCGCCAGTGGCAACTGGTCCTCGGGGATGCCGTGGCCATCATCACTGACACGCAGCAGGGTCTTGCCGCCATCGGCGTAAGCCACTTCGATCCGGCGCGCTTTGGCGTCGATTGCGTTTTCCACCAGTTCTTTCACCGCACTTGCAGGGCGTTCGACAACCTCTCCGGCGGCAATGCGGTTAGCGGCGGCGTCATCCAGCTGGCGGATGGGACGGCGTATCGGGGCTGTTTCAGCCTGTATTTTGGGGTCTGCTACACTCATACCACTACAAATAGCAGCAATCCCCGCGATTCGCACACGGGGATTTGGTTAATGATGCGGCTGTTTTTGCGGTCCGGCGCCCAAGCGCCGAAACCTGCTACTGGGTGGAGTCCACCCCTTCCGGTTGCCCGACCACGACGAACTGCAGGGCATCTGAATTAAGGTTTTCCTTCGCCACGCGGGAGATATCCTCAACCGTGACTGCATTCACCCTGTCATTGCGCGTGTTGGCGTAATCAATCGGGAAATAATCAAGCTGGCTGCTGACCAAAATCCGCGCGATCCGGCTGTTCCCGTCAAAGCGCAGAGCATAGCTGCCGGTGAGGTACTTCTTCGCTTTTTCAAGCTCGTCCTCAGTCACGCCCTCTTCCGCCATTCGCGCCCATTCGGTGCGGATAACGTCAATTGCCTGCCCGATGGTGCCATTGCCCGAAGCAACGGAGCCGCCGTAATACTGCGTCGCCTCCATCCAGTTCAGATAGGAATACACGCCATAGGTCAGCCCTCGTTTTTCGCGCACTTCTTCCGTCAAACGAGAGCCAAAACCGCCACCGCCCAGAATGTGGTTCATCACATAGACCGGCATGAAATCAGGGTGCTGCATGTTGATGTCAGAGTCCTGCGCCCAGATCGCAACCGATTGTGGCGACGGAAAGTCCACAACAGTCACACCCGCCGGAGCCGCAAATTCAACCTTTTCAGGCAGCGGCGCACCGGTTGCAGGCAGCGCGCCCAGCAGACGGTCCAGCATCGGGCCAAGCTCTGCGGCAGTGACATCACCAACGACGCCGATCACCAGATGATCCTTGCCCAGCGCCGCTTTATGGGCCGCCACCAGATCATCACGGGTCAATGCTGTAACAGATTCAATCGTCCCGTCAGAGGGACGCCCGTAGGGGTGATCCCCGAAAGCGATTTCCGACATGGTTTTTTGCGCAATGGCTTGGGGGTCTTCCAACGCGCTTTGCAATCCGGTGATCACCTGCCCGCGTACCCGTTCGATTGCAGGGGCGTTAAAGGCCGGTTCCACAATCGCTTTGCGCAGCAGGTCAAGCGCTTCATCCGCGTTGGACTTCAGCACCTGCGCGCTGATCCGCACAGAATCCCGCCCCGCATCAAAACTGAAATTCGCCGCCAAAGATTCCGTGGCTCGACGGTAGGCCGCCGCATCCATATCCCCTGTGCCCTCTTCCAGCAGCCCCATCATCAGATTGGTAGCCCCGAGGTTTTCCGGCGTATCAAGCGATGTTCCCCCGCGAAAGGCAATCTGCAGGGCGATAAAGGGAATGGAAGGCTCATTAACCAGCCAGGCTTTGATCCCGCCTTCGCTGGTGACTTCTTCGATCTTGATCTGGGCCGCAGCGGGCAGCGCGATCAGGACCATTACACATACAGCAGCAAACTTGCGTATCATTGGGCAGGCTCCTCTGTCGGGGTCAGCATCAGACCCGTTACCGATTTTCGCATATCAAGCACCTTGGCCGCAGCCTCCATCACCTGTTCCGGCGTGACGGATTGCAGGGTTTTGGACCAGCTTTGCACGTCTTCTACAGTCAGCCCCGCCGTGATCGCCCGACCATAGGTGCGGGCCACATCGGACTGGTTGTCCAATTCGTAAATGTCTTCGGCGGCGATCTGGGTTTTCAAACGCTTCAGATGCTCCATATCCACACCGTCTTTCAGGAAATCCGCCAGAACCGTATCCATCGCCGCCTCTAACTGCTCCAGCGACACACCCGGACGGGGCATGGCATAGATGCCGAAGGTTTCAGGATCATACGAGGTCGAGTCGTACCAAGCGTCGGTATAAACTGCCAGTTGTTGGTCCAGTTGTAACTTTTGTCCCAGAACGGACGACAGGCCCGAACCGCCCAGCAGGTAAGACAGGATCGTCAGCGCAGCGGCTTCGTCCTGATTGCCAGACTGGCGTTTGGGGGCAAGGTAGCTGCGCACCAGATAGGGTTGGGACTGGCGCGGATCGCTAAAGCTCAGCCGCACCGCCGACAGGTGTGGCGGTTCCTGCGGACGCACCCGTGGCGGGATGTTGTCCGACGGTTCCAGCGGGCCAAAGTGTTCCTGCGCCAGTGCCTTGACCTGTTCGGGGGTCACATCGCCCGCCACCACAAGGGTCGCATTGTTCGGCGCGTAATACGTCCGGTAGAACGCAATCGCATCATCAAGGTTCAGCGCCTCAATCTCGTGCCGCCAGCCGATCACCGGATTGCGGTATGGATGGTTCATAAATGTCATGGCACGGCGTTGTTCCTGAAACAGGCTACGCGGATCACTTTCAATACGGGAGTTCCGCTCTTCCAGCACCACATTCCGTTCCGTGATCACTTCATCCTCGGTCAGCACCAGATTGCGCATCCGATCCGCCTCAAGCTGCATCATCAGGGGCAAACGGTCCACTGCGACGCGCTGGAAATAGCCGGTGTAATCATACGAGGTAAAGGCATTGTCCACGCCGCCATTTTCCTTGACGGTCTTGCTGAACTCACCAGGTTTCAGGGTGTCTGTGCCCTTGAACATAAGATGTTCCAGAAAATGCGCCACGCCGGTCATGCCGGGGGGTTCATCCGCAGAGCCGACGTTATACCAGACCATATTGGTGACAATCGGTGCGCGGTGATCTTCGATCACAATGCCCTTCAGCCCGTTATCCAGTTCGAATGTCGTAACCTTGCCTGTCTCGGCCTGTGCTGCAAATGGCACAATGGCCACAGAACACACGATAGCTAAAGCCCTGAAGATCATGGGGCCCCCATTGTGAGTGAAAGTTAAAGTAACTTTAGGTATTAAACCGCTACATTCAACGGCAGGCCGGTGAATATTCGGTAAACATCCCGTGCATTCAGGCTCTAGCGATCACTTTGCGGTGAAACCGATGGTGTCTTTACATTGCTGCGCCGCATCAGATCATTCGTGCGGCGCGCTTTGAGGGTCTGATCCTCGTAGTCTTGCAAGTACGTGTCCACTTTGAACAGGCGTTGCAGGAACAAGGGGCCGTTGTCCTCACGGTATTGGGCGTCTTCCTTGGCCAGAACCTCACGGATCTCCGGTGCGGCGCCATTGCGCGTTGCCGCTGCCAGAAGCGGGCCTTCACCGCTGTTAATAGTCGTGCTGTCCAGACGGGCCGGTTGTCCGCCAAGGGCCGCAACTGCGTCATGTTCGGGCAAAAGGTCGGTACGGTTACGTGTCCCGGGTGCAGGTTCAGGCAAAGCGGCCAGATCATCGGGCAGCGTCAGCGGCTTGTTCGGAACGATCCCGAATTCGTCGGGTCCGGCATCTGTGGCACCACCGGCAAAGAACCGCCCGATCCCTTTAGAAGTATCGCACCCGGCCACGGCTGCTACCAAGGCAAGCGCGCCAATCCACTTCAAACCGGACTTTTTAAAGGCTATCATATCGTCACCTAAGGAATTTTTGTCGTTTTATCGCAGATTTCATCCGCCGTCACGCCCTTCTGTTGAGCCGCTCTGAAAACAGTACTAGCCCAAAAGCCCCGATGAAAATAGCGATGTCGGCAACGTTAAAGGAAAACGGGTTTCTAAAGCCACAGCACGACATGTTCAGGAAGTCCGCAACAGCCCCGTAGACCACACGGTCCACTGTGTTGCCCAGCGCCCCGCCGACGATACAGCCGATCAGAAAGGCACCGAACCAACTGCTGAAATTGCGGCCCCACCATAACACCCATCCTGAAATGACAATGGAAACCGCGATCAAGAACCAGCGCATGGCATCCACTTCAAGACCAGACATCAAACCAAAGTTGATGCCCTCGTTCCACGCCATGCGAAAGTTGACCAGGGGCGGCAGCACATCAATCGCAAGCCGCGTTTTCAGGTCCAGAAGCTCGACCACGAAAAGTTTCGTGATCTGATCCAGAGCGAAAATACCAAGGCTCATGGTGAGTATGCGCCGCATGTTCTGATCCTTTGCTTAGTGGCGGAAGTGGCGCATGCCGGTAAAGACCATGGCCAGTCCGGCCTCGTCTGCGGCGGCGATTACTTCGTCATCGCGCATGGAACCACCGGGCTGGATCACAGCCGTTGCCCCTGCTTCGGCCGCAGTCAACAGACCGTCGGAAAAGGGAAAGAACGCATCTGATGCCACAACCGACCCTTTGGTCAGTGGTTCTGCCAGACCCAGCACTTCGGCCATGTCCTGCGATTTGCGCGCGGCAATACGTGTGCTGTCAACGCGGCTCATCTGGCCAGCGCCCACACCAACTGTTGCACCGTCTTTCACATAGACAATCGCGTTGGATTTGACGTGCTTGGCAATTTTCCACGCCAGCAGCAGATCGGCCAATTCCTGCGCATCCGGCGCGCGTTTGGTTACAACCTTCAGATCGGATTCAGTGATAAACCCGTTGTCGCGGTCCTGAATAAGATAGCCACCGGAAACCTGTTTCCACGTCTGCCCCGCACTGCGCACATCCGGCAGACCGCCGGTTGTCAGCAGACGCAGGTTCTTTTTCGCGGCAAAGACTTCCTTCGCTTCGTCTGTTACCTCAGGGGCGATAACCACCTCGGTGAAGATTTCCACGATCTGTTTGGCGGTTGCCCCGTCCAGTGTCTGGTTCAGCGCAATGATCCCGCCGAAAGCCGACGTGCGGTCACAATCAAATGCGGATTGATACGCCTCGGCCAACGTCGCGCCACGGGCCACGCCACACGGGTTGGCGTGTTTGATGATGGCACAGGCCGGACCGTCTGCCGGATCGAATTCGGCCACCAACTCGAACGCGGCATCCGTGTCGTTGATGTTGTTGTAGGACAGTTCCTTGCCCTGATGTTGCTTGGCTGTTGCCACGCCAGGCCGCGTGCTGCCGTCTGTGTAAAACGATGCAGACTGGTGCGGGTTTTCCCCGTAGCGCAGGCTTTGCGCAAGTGTGCCGGCAATCGCTTTGCGCCGTGGCGCGTCCTGTTTGATCGCGCCTGCCATCCAAGTCGAAACAGCCGCGTCATAAGCCCCGGTGCGGGCATAGGCGGTTTGGGCCAGTGTTTGACGGAAGGCCATGCCGGTTTGCCCGTCATTTGCATCAAGTTCAGTCAGCAGCGCGTCGTAGTCTTCAACATCCACCACCACAGACACAAACCCGTGGTTCTTGGCAGCGGCGCGGATCATCGCGGGGCCGCCAATGTCGATGTTTTCAATGCAGGTTTCGTAATCGCCACCTGCGGCTACTGTGGCTTCAAACGGGTAGAGGTTCACCACCAGCAGGTCGATTGCGCCAATGCCGTGTTCGTCCATAGCTGCCTGATGATCGGCATTGTCCCGCAGCGCCAGCAAGCCGCCATGCACCATCGGGTGCAGGGTTTTAACGCGACCATCCATCATTTCGGGGAATTTTGTTATGTCGGACACATCCTTGACCGGCAGACCTGCCTCGCGGATCGCTTTGGCGGTGCCGCCGGTGGACAGCAGTTCCACGCCTTTGGCATCCAGAGCCGTAGCCAGTTCGATCAATCCGGTTTTATCAGATACAGACAGCAGCGCACGGCGCAGGGGTTGCAGGTTTTGTGACATGAGAGCAGATCATTCCTTGTGTCATAGGCCGCCGCCCTTTTGAAATCCGCCCCAAAAACAGGGTTTTCAATCATGCCGGGCGCGACAGGGTCCAGCGTATGACGCCCTCATACTCAACAACTGCGGAAGTGGCCACAACCTCTTTTGTCGCGCGTGGACCCAATCGGCCCTGCTCGAAATAGATCGTGTCATGCAGCGTCAGTTTCAGCCCGTCAGCCCGCAACAACCACACCTCTCCGTTCTGCAAAGTGACCGAGGCAACTGTATCCCCCATATCAAGGGCGACGCGGGCGTCAGGATGCAGGCGGAAATGCGCAGCAAAAGGCAGTTCGCGGTTCTGCCCCATGTCCGCCGCCGCAGCTGCAAAGCGAACTTTCTCTGCTGTGGTTTTCGCAAAGATGCGGTCATGCCCCTGAACCTCGGCCCCAGTGTGCAGCACTGCGATTTCACGGCTGTGGGTCAGGCCAAAGGACGCGGCGTAACCGTCGTGACTGCACAAAACCGCCTCTCCGAACTGGTTGTTGTCCCGCTGAAGCGTGATTTTTCGTGGTGCATCAATCAGTTGCTGTCCGTAAATCCGGCGCACAAAACCGGAACCCGCAAACCGCGCAAGGGACGCCCCTGCTATTGTCACGGCACTATGGGCCGCTGTGGCGCGGGCGGCGCTGTGAAGGTTGGCCGAAAACCCGCGGGCAGAGCCCATACTGACCAGAACCGGCAGCTTGCCCGAGTACATCTCCACCGCGAGTGTAGAGGCATGGGCCCGCTCCGGTGCGCCAATCACCGGAAGCCGCGCCGAATCCATCAGCACCACAGTGCCCCCCGCCGAAAGCCGTGCGAATCCCATCGCACCCCCCTGCCGCGCTGGTGATCCGATCCCCGCATCTGCCAGCGCCTGATCAATTCGGTCCGCCTGCCCCGTATCCCCGCCATGAAACCGCGCCATCGTGCCATCACCAAAGCGCAAGGCCCGAATCGCAGGGGCCATCCGTTGCAGCGCGCGGATAATTTCGGGATTGATATAATCCCCGTCCGAACTGACCGCCTGATTGACCGAGGACAACAGCGTAAAGATTTCCATTAGCTCTTCGGGGTTACGACTGGAGATACCGCCATCCTGTGCGATCTCCCGCTGGCATTCCCGCCCGAGCGCCCGCAGCGCCGGTGCCAGCACGTGATCCTGCCCTTCCAGCGCCAGCCCGCAATAAACAAGACCCGTCAGCGCCTCGAACCGGGGAAATCCGGCATGGGCCGACTTCCAGCGTTTCAACAGAAAGCGGGACTGGTGGCCAAGGGCTGCGAAATAGGCGCGGGACTGGTCAGGTTCAGCATGGTGCAGGATCAGGATCGCGTGATTGATCCAGCGCACCACCCGCCTTCCTGTCACATCCGGCGCCCAGCCGTCACCACGCCCGCCGCCGAACCGCGCGATCCAGTCGAACAGCCAGACCTGCGCCTGTTTGCGGGCCTCGGGCGTGTCCACTGCCACCACATCATCAAGCCAGTTGAACCCGTGCAGTTCTGCCGCCGTTTCGGGATCATCCAGCGCGGCCCCCCAAAGCACACCCTTACCCTGTTCGACCACATCCCCCTGCACCAGATGGTTGCCTGCAAGCACCTGCAAGCCACGGGTCGCCAGACCATAGGATCGCGGATCGGGTTGGGATTTAAAGGCTTTCGCTGGGGCCGCAAAACGGGCCATGCGCAGGGCGAGGAAATCCCGCCACCGCATCCAGCGCCGCCGACAAGCCTCGGCCATCGCCATTGGATACCAGTGCAATCGCGCACCTTCAGTCATATCAGCCCCACGCCCGTATTCTCCACAAGATATAGGGGGTTAGCGCCATGCTGTCATCACTGCTTGTGCAGGCGGGCCATATAAAAACCATCCATGCCACCCCGCTCCGGCCAGTAATCCGGCCGCAGGCGGATCGCGCCGGTTGAAACCTGCCATTCAGGTGTCAGGCCCAGCGCGGCGGCATCGACCGGCGCTTCGACCAGATCGGTCGGTTCCAGCGCGCGGGCGATCTGGCGTTCCCCTTCGGCGGGGATCAGGCTGCAAGTGGCATAGACCATCTGCCCGCCCGGTTTCAGCCAGCCAGCCGCCCGTTGCAACATGTTCTGTTGCAGATCCAGCAGCGGTTTGAGATCGAGCGAGGGCCGCACATAGGGCAAGTCAGGATGGCGGCGAATGGTGCCAGTGGCCGAACAGGGCGCATCCAGCAGGATTGCGTCGAACGGTTCGTCCGGTGTCCAGTGCATCGCATTGGCCACTTCCATGCGCGGACGGAACCCCATGCGCCGTGTGTTTTCCATCACGCGGTGCATCCGTTCGGGCGAGAGATCCAGTGCGGTCACATCTGCCCCTGCCGCGCAAAGCTGCATGGTCTTACCACCGGGTGCCGCGCAAAGGTCGAGCACTCGTTTACCGCTGATATCCCCCATCAGGCGCACTGGCATGGCGGCAGCTGCGTCTTGCACCCACCACGCGCCCTCTTCAAAACCGTCGAGCGCGGAAATCTGCCCCGGCTGATGCAAACGCAGGCTGCCAGTCGGCAACAGTTCAGCGCCCAGCTTTTCGGCCCACTCTGCCCCTTTGGACGGATCACGCAGGGTCAAATCTACAGGGGGGCGTTCCAGATGGGCGCGTTCAATGGCCTCTGTCCCCTCTGGCCCGAAGGCTTTGACAATCGCGCCGCGCAGGGCTTTGGGCAGTTGAGGAACCGGCATATCCTGTAGCGCGGACACGTCCAGCTCCCCCAGTTTACGCCCAACGGCATTCACCATTCCGGCAAGGTGCTTGGTCTTCTGACTGGCCCGTGCAATTTCCACCGCGGCATTCACAGCACCGTGGGCCGGAATACCATCCAGAACGATTTCAGCCGCGCAGACCCGCAAAGCGTTGAGCGCGCGCAACGGTGGCTTGTGATCCATGAACTCTGCCAGCACCGCATCAATACGGGGCATATGGCGCAAGGTGAGGGCCGCAAGCGACTGCGCGCGCGCACGATCAGCGGGCACCAGTTTTGCCAGAGGTCCGTCTTCACGCTGCACCGAATCGCCCAGCATCTGGTGATCCATAAGAACCGCGTGTATCAGCGCAACTGCACCAAACCGGGCCGATGTGGAGGATTTTACCATCCGGTATCCCTTTGTTCTGTCCGGTCCCTGCCCGCCATTAGCGGATCATCAGGGCGGATCGGGTGTTTTTACATTCAATCCGGATCGGATAAAGTGTTAAGACAGCTTTAGACCAGTCATCAGGCAGACACAAATGAGCGACGACGAAAAACAGAAAAAACTGCAAGCCGCAGCAGAGCGGGCACTAGCCGAGGCCGCCGCCCGCAAGGCAGAAGCCGCACCGCTAGACCTGCCGTCGGAACTCGGCGGACGGGACGGACCGGAACCCACCCGCTTTGGCGATTGGGAAAAGAAGGGCATCGTGTCGGATTTCTGAATAACCTCCGACACTCTTGCCGTGCTGGTTACAGCCCCAGCACGTCCATCATATCGTATTCGCCCGGATTTTTGCCCTGCCCCCAGATCGCGGCCTTCACCGCGCCGCGCGCAAAAATGCGCCGGTCGGTGGCAAGGTGACGTAGCACAATGCGTTCCCCCTCAGCGGCAAAGATCACATCGTGTTCCCCGACCACATCGCCACCACGAATGGCGCTGAACCCGATGTCACCCCGTTTGCGCGCGCCGGTGATCCCGTCCCGCCCGCGATCCGCCACATCATCCAACGCAACGCCGCGCCCTTCGGCGGCCGCCTCGCCCAGCATCAGGGCCGTACCACTTGGGGCGTCTACTTTGTGGCGATGATGGGCCTCCACCACTTCGATGTCGAAATCCTCATCCAGCGCCTGCGCAACCTTTCTGGTGAGCTGCACCAGCAGATTGACCCCAAGGCTCATGTTGCCAGCGCGAATGATCGGCGCATGGCGCGCCGCCGCGGACAGTTTGGCCAGATGACTGTCATCCATACCAGTCGTGCCGATCACATGAACCGCACGGGCCTGTGCCGCCAGTGCCGCATGTTCAACGGTGGCGTCAGGGCTGGTAAAATCAATCACCGCCTGCGCTTTGGCGAATACCTCCAGCGGGTCATCCGACACTGTGACCCCCAAATCGGCGCCCCCCATGCAAGCGCCCAAATCCTTACCGATCCATTCATGTCCCGCACGCTCTGTCACGCCCGCTAGGGTGGCCTGATCGCTGTCCAGAACCGTCTGTATCAACATCCGCCCCATACGGCCCGAAGCGCCCACGATCGCGATGGCTGGTTGGTCTGACATGAACTTGCTCCTATACTGTGCTTGGTTCGGCTTTACCCCGCCTACAGGCAAAGTCAAAGCCCCCGTGACGCAAAGCCATGTTGTAAGCTGTGGGTTTCTGCCATAAATGGGCTGAAAAAGAGGATACCATGGCCAAACGCACACAAGATTCATCCGCAGGCCCGAGCCAGCGCCAGCTGCGCGTCGGGGAACTGATCCGCCGCAGCCTTGCGGAAACCCTGTCCCGTGGCGACATCCACGATCCCGATCTGGCCCATGTCTCTATCACGGTCGGAGAGGTCCGCCCCACCCCCGACCTGCGCAAGGCGGTGGTCCACGTGCTGCCTCTTGGCGGGGTGAACGCCGATCTGGTGATTGAGGCGCTGAACAAGAACACCTACGAGCTACGCCGTTCGATCAACAAAAACCTAGATCTGAAATACTCGCCAGAGCTGAAGTTCGTCTACGACCGCACCTTTGACCAGATGGACGAAACCCGCCGCCTGTTGGAGCAATCCAGCGTGAAGCAGGATCTGGACAAAGACGAGTCGTAAAAAACCGCAGCAGGACACGGCAACTCAAAAGTCAAAAGGCAAAACGGCATGATGCGAACACTGGTTACACTCTTGCTCTGCGCTGCTGGACTGTCCGGAACTGCCCACGCCCAAAGTGGCGAGTCTCCTTGCCGCGATGTCAGTTATAAATCTGTCAGCTATACGGTTTGCACCGCTGATATGACGCAAGACCGGCTAGAACTGTATTTATACACGGAGGCGGGCAAACCCTATGGCCAGTTCGCCAGCCTCGACCGGATGTTGCTGGCCAAGGGCAAGAAGCTGGCCTTTGCGATGAACGCGGGGATGTATCACGAAAACCGCGCGCCGGTGGGACACTACATCGAGAACGGCACAGAACTGCAAAGGGTGATCCCGAACGCTGGTCCGGGGAACTTTGGCCTGCTGCCAAACGGGGTGTTTTGTGTCCGGCAGGGCCGCGCCGATGTGATCGAAACCCTGCGCTATCTCGACGATCAACCCACTTGCACCCATGCCACCCAATCCGGCCCGATGCTGGTGATTGATGGCAAACTGCACCCCCGTTTCCTGCCCGACAGCGACAGCCGCTATATCCGCAACGGGGTGGGCACCAGCCGTGACGGAAAGACCGCAACTTTCGTGATTTCCAACGCGCCGGTCAATTTTCACGCATTTGCCAGCTTTTTTCGCGATTATCTGAAGCTGCCACAGGCACTTTACTTTGACGGCAACATTTCCCGCCTGTATGCCCCCAACCTTAACCGTTCGGATTTCGGCTTTACCTCGTTGGGTCCGATCATCGGTGTTGTGACAGACAAGTAGCAGGGCAAGCAAATGGGACGTAAACGCAAGGGCCGCGATATCTCGGGCTGGCTGGTGGTGGACAAACCCGCTGGCATCACCTCCACCGCAGTTGTGAACAAGGTGAAATGGGCGATGAACGCGAATAAAGCGGGCCACGCAGGCACGCTTGACCCTGAAGCTACCGGCGTTCTGGCCGTGGCGCTGGGGGAGGCGACCAAAACCGTGCCCTACATTACTGACGCGCTGAAAGCTTATGCTTTTACTGTGCGGCTCGGTCAGGCGACCAACACTGATGACACCGAAGGCGAGGTCATTGCCAGCAGCGACGACCGCCCCACAGATGCACAGATCAAAGCCGCCCTCGGCAGTTTTGTCGGTGACATAGAACAAATCCCGCCCAAGTTCTCCGCCGTCAAGGTGGACGGACAGCGCGCCTATAAAATGGCCCGTGGCGGGGATGAGGATTTCGAACTCGCGCCGCGCCCGCTCTGGGTGGAAGACCTGTCCTTTCTGTCCCGCCCTGATGCGGATCATGTGGAACTGGAACTGGTCTGTGGCAAAGGCGGCTATGTGCGCTCTATCGCGCGCGATCTGGGGGAAAAGCTCGGCTGTTACGGCCATGTGCTGACCCTGCGCCGCATCTGGTCCGGCCCGTTTGAAACCTCTGACGGGATCGGCCTTGAGACCATCGACGAACTGGCAAAAACACCGGAACTCGACCAGTATCTGCTGCCGCTGGAAACCGGCCTTACTGACCTGCCTGCCCTTTCCTGCCGCGTTGAGGACGCCGCCCGCCTGCGCAATGGCAATCCGGGCATGGTGATCACATCGGATCTGGAATACGGCGACGAGGCATGGGTGGCCTGTAACGGTGAACCCGTCGCCATCGGCATCTACAAAGCCGGAGAGCTGCACCCCACCCGCGTCTTTGTGCGCCATGACAATTGAGCGGCACCACACCAAAGGCGATGCGGTGTCGGTCGCGGTCTATTCCGACTGCGAAGCCTTTCGCTACACGCTGACGCGCAAGTGGTCTGATGCGGGCGGGCATGTGTTGTTTGTCATGCTCAACCCGTCCACCGCGACCGAGGTACAGAACGATCCCACTGTGGAACGCTGCGAACGCCGCGCCCGCGCCTTGGGCTTTGGCGGCTTTACCGTCTGCAACATCTTTGCTTACCGCGCCACTGATCCGCGCGATATGCGCGCCGCCCATGATCCGGTCGGCCCTGAAAACGATGCTGCAATCCTTGCCGCTGCCAAAACCGCCGACCGCATCGTCTGCGCATGGGGCACCCACGGCGCCCATCTGGGTCGCGGTCCGCTGATGGAACAGCTGCTGCGGGCGCAGGACAAACCGCTTTACCACCTCGGCCTGTCCAAAGCCGGCCACCCAAAACACCCACTCTACATCGCCTACACGACACAGCCGGAGATTTGGGACTAAGCCATAGGCTTCAATGTTCCCCAAATACTCAAAAGGGGCCCCGAAGGGCCCCAATCAATAATCTCCGAATTTTCCCGGCGCCCCTTACAAAGCAGCTGAACACCGCCCGCAGGTACCGGGATGCTCATGGGTGCCCACATCCGGCAGAATCTTCCAGCAGCGCTGGCATTTCTCGCCCTCGGCGGTTTCAAACACAACACCGACCCCATCGATATCGGGCATACGGAACGCCTCGGCAGGGATCGGATCATCTGTCAGTGTCACAGCCGAAGTGATGCAGATATCCGCGAATGGCGTGGATTTCAGCGCCTGTAGGACATCCGCGTCGCGCACATGCACAACCGGAGCGGCCTCTAGCGAAGCACCGATCACCTTATCGCGGCGCTGAACCTCGATCGCGCCTGTTACAACGCGGCGCACACGGCGGATTTTCTCCCATTTCGCGGCCAGACCCTCGTCCCGCCATTCGCCCGGCGTGTTGGGGAAATCCTGCAAATGGACAGAGCTTTCTTCGCCCGGATAGCGTTCCAGCCAGACATCTTCCATCGTGAACACCAGCATCGGTGCCAGCCAAGTTGTCAGCCGCTCGAACAGCAGGTTCAGAACCGTGCGGGCCGAACGCCGTTCATGGCTGTCCGCGCCATCACAGTACAGAACATCCTTGCGGATATCGAAATAGACCGAAGACAGATCAACCGTGCAGAACTGGAACAACTGCTGCAAAACACTCTGGAAGTTATAGGCGCTATAGCCGGTTTGAACCACGTGATCCAACTCTGCCAGACGATGCAGCACCCAGCGCTCCAGCTCTGGCATATCAGCTGGTTCCACCTTTTCCGCATCGCTAAACCCGTCCAGATTGCCCAGCAGGAACCGCATGGTGTTGCGCAGGCGGCGATAGCTGTCTGCTACGCCTTTCAGGATTTCCGGCCCGATCCGCTGGTCGGCGGTAAAGTCGGTTTGCGCCACCCACAGACGCAGAATATCCGCGCCGTATTGTTTGACGATGGTTTCCGGCACGATGGTGTTGCCGATGGATTTGGACATCTTCATGCCCTTTTCATCGAGCGTGAACCCGTGGGTCACAACCGCCTTATACGGCGCGCGTCCCTTGGTGCCACAGGCCTGCAACATCGACGAATGGAACCAGCCGCGATGCTGGTCGGTGCCTTCAAGATAGACATCTGCAATCCCGTCAGGCGAACCGTCTGCACGATCCCGCACCACGAAAGAGTGGGTCGAGCCGGAGTCAAACCACACGTCGAGAATGTCAAACACCTGATCCCAATCCTCGTGCGGGTAGTCATCCCCAAGGAACCGCGCCTTGGCACCGTCTTCGTACCAGCAATCCGCACCCTGAGCGCGGAAGGCTTCGGCGATACGGGCGTTCACGGCATCGTCGCGCAGGATGTAATCTGCATCCGTTGGCAACGATCCCTTGCGGGTGAAACAAGTCAGCGGCACACCCCACGCCCGTTGGCGGGACAGAACCCAGTCAGGGCGGGATTCGATCATGGAGTACAGGCGGTTACGCCCCGTCACAGGGGTCCATTTCACCAGTTGGTCGATGGAATTCAACGCCCGCTCGCGGATGGTTTCGCCGTAGGTGTCATCGCCCCCGACAGGTTTGTCGATCGCAGCAAACCACTGGGGCGTGTTGCGATAGATCACCGGTGCTTTGGAGCGCCACGAATGGGGATAGCTGTGCTTGATCTTACCACGCGCAAGCAACCCGCCGACTTCGACCAGCTTGTCGATCACAGCTTTATTCGCATCACCCTCACCGCCTTTGCGGTTCAGGATGTATTTGCCACCAAAGAACGGCAGATCGGCGCGGAAGGAACCGTCGTCCATCACGTTGTAGGTGATGACCTGTTCCAGCATGTTCAGGTCGCGGAACAGCTCGTATTCCTCCATCCCGTGGGACGGGGCGCAGTGTACGAAACCTGTGCCTTCAGTGTCAGTTACAAAGTCCGCAGCACGGAAATCGCGCACATCGTCCCATTCACCGTTGCCCCCTTCGGCCCCCGCCAGAGGATGCAGCAGGCCCAAACCTTCCAGATCAGACGCAGGCACATCGCGCACACGGGTGTATTGCCCGTCTTCCAGCCGCGCCTTGGTCATCACATCAGCGGCCAAATTATCTGCCAGCAGGAAACGGTCACCAACATTGGCCCATGATTCCTCAGGCGTGCCAGTGACCTCGTACAATCCGTAGGAAATGTCCTTGCCGTAAACCACAGCCTTATTCGACGGCATGGTCCAAGGGGTCGTTGTCCAGATCACAACGAAAGCATCGGCCAGATCGCTATCGCCCTGCACCTTGAACTTCACCCAGACGGTAAAGCTGTCCTTATCGTGATATTCCACCTCAGCCTCGGCCAAGGCGGTTTTTTCGATAGGGGACCACATCACCGGCTTTGACCCCTGATACAGCGCACCATTCATTACGAACTTCATGAATTCTTCAGCGATCACCGCTTCGGAACTGAAATTCATGGTCAGATAAGGGTCTTCCCAGTTGCCTTGCACACCAAGGCGTTTGAACTCCTCGCGTTGGATGTCGATCCAGCCTTCAGCAAACTTGCGGCATTCCTGACGTAACTCGATGATAGGCACATCGTCCTTGTTTTTGCCCTTCTTGCGGTACTGTTCCTCGATCTTCCATTCAATCGGCAGACCGTGGCAATCCCAGCCCGGCACATAGCGGGCGTCTTTGCCCATCATCTGCTGGCTGCGCACGATAAAGTCCTTGAGGATCTTGTTCAGCGCGTGGCCGATGTGCAGGTGACCGTTGGCATAGGGCGGGCCGTCATGCAGGATGAACGGCGTGCGGTCGCCCGCCTCGGCCCGTTGTTTGTGGTACAGGTCCAGCTTGGACCATTTCTCCAGCCATTCCGGTTCACGTTTCGGCAGTCCGGCCCGCATCGGAAAATCGGTCTTCGGCAGGCGCAGGGTGTCTTTGTAGTCAGGGGTTTCGGCACACATGAGTTGTGGCTCCGTCTTTATCTTGATGTCATTTTACAAGGGCGGCGCGGGGATCCATGCGCCTTTTCCCGGCCGCTCTGAAGATCAGAGCGCCGGGCCGGTAATTCGAAGGGTGATGCCGAATATATATTTCATGGGCGCGTTATAGCCCCGTAGAACCGCCCCGTCCAGCCGAACAAACACAGGCATTTTTCATGCTGCACGACGGTCCACCGGTTGCTGTCTTGCTATACCGCCAACAATTTGCGCAGAGAGTCGCCCTGAGCCACCGTATCGGCAACCGTGTAACCGTCGAGCACGGTAAAGAACGCTTCTTGCGCCTCTTGCAAGGGGCTGCGCAAACCACAAGCCGGCAGGATGCAGCAGCTTGATCCCTGCCCCATACATTCCACCAGCACATCGGACTTGGACAGATGCCGCACCACAGCACCAAGGCGGATGTCTTTTGCCGGACGCGCCAGCCGCAAGCCACCGCCCCGCCCCCGCTCCGACAGCACAAATCCCCCCGCCACCAGCGCTGTGGCTATCTTGGCCACATGGTGTTGAGATATGCCGTATTGCGCGGCGATTTGTCCGCCGCCAAGGGCACGTTCCTGCGTAACGGCCAGCGCCATCAACACCCGCAATCCGTAATCTGTAAACTTAGTCATCTGCATGTGACATAATTAGCATTTGATATGCGCATTTGAAAGGCGTATTAAATAGGCATCCGAAATACTTATTTAAGGAATCATCTGATGGAACGTGTGGCAGATCTGATCTTGTGGCCCGGCACCAAGATATGCGAGCATCTGGATATTGACCCGAAAGGCGATCTCGGCCTGTTGCGGTCCTTCTTCAACATGCTGTTCTGGTTGCCTCTGGGTCTTATAGTGGTGTGGATGTTCAATTGACAGTAATGCCCTTACCGCCGCGCATTCCGCTTACCCGTGCGCAGATCGAACAGGTGGTGACGACCTTCTACGCCCGTGTGCGGCGCGACACTGTGATTGGGCCGGTATTTTTGAACAGCTTATCGGATGACGCTGCTATATGGCGCACCCACGAAGCGAAAATCACTGACTTCTGGGCAAATGCGATTCTGCATGAACGCAGCTACAGCGGAAACCCGATGATGGTCCATTCCGGCATCTCCGCCATCAAGCCCGAGATGTTTACCCGCTGGCTAGATCTGTTCGACGACACACTTGCCGGCGAACTTCCCGATCAGATTGCCGCGCAATGGTCGGCTCTTGCCCACCGGATCGGGCGCGGGTTGCGGATGGGGGTTGAGATGAACATCCCCCAAAGCGGCCCTCCGATTCTGCACTGATCAGTTGCCAAACAACCCCGTCAGGCTGCGTTTGATGATGTTGGTCACGCGGGGTTTGGACTCCACCTGAAATGGCATGGGGCGGCAGACTTCGATCGCGGCCACACCTACACGGGCGGTCAGCGCGCCGTTAATCACGCCTTCCCCGAACCGGCGGGACAGTTTGGACAGCACCCCGCCCCCTGCCACCGACCCGATCAGATCATCCCCAATGGCCACAGCGCCTGTTGCCACCAGATGGGCGGCGACCGCTTTGGTCAGCCGCCAACTTCCGAGTGTGCCGGAACGCCCGCCATAAATCTGCGCAATCTGGCGGATCATTCGCAGGTTCGCGCTAAGCGCCACTATCACATCCGCGAAAGCCAGTGGCACAACAGCGGTTGCCGTTGCCACCTGCAGCGCCGCAGATTCGATCTGCCTGCGTGCCAGATCATCCAGCGGACGCAGCAAAAGGCTCTCGCTTTGGGCAAGGGCGCTGTCCGCATCCAGAATATCGCCCTTTTGTTCCGCCAAACGCGCCAACCCCCAGCGAAGTTCTTCGCGACCGCGATAAAGGCTCTGCAATTTCTGCTGGTAGCTGTGGACCTCGGCCAGCGTGCCTTCCTGCACCAGATGTTCTGCCTCGGCCCGCAATCCGTCAATCCGGCGCAGGCGCGACAGGGTGGCCAGTTCCCGCCCCGCCATAACCAGAAGCGCACCGATCACCAGCGCCAGCAGGCCCAACGCCACACGACCCAGCCAGACATTGCGCGTCACAAGTGTTTCAACGAAATCCCAGACAAAGACGCCAATCATAAAGGTCAAAAGCGCCCCGAGCGCCCACCAAAACACCCGTGCCACGCCGGAACGACGACTTGCCGCAAAGCGCAGACCGACTTCGGCGGCGGGCGTGTGACGGGGCCGGTCAAGATCCGGCACCGGCGGCGCGCTGGCCGGTGTGTGATCCTGTGAGGGCGCCTCGTCCAGATCAATCAACACAGGTTTAGAGGGTATACGGCTCATAGTAATTTGTCCCCGATCAGGAATTCGGCAGCGCGGTCCAGCCGGATATGGGGCGGCCCGTCGCCTGATTTTATTGTGACTTCGGCAGGGGCAAACCCCATGATGGCGTAATCCCCGTCAAGCCAGCGTTCGGCCCCCTGTTCGGCAGGTTTCAGCAGAACTGACGGATCGTCCGGCAACTGGCCGGGATACATCGCCGCCTGCTTTCCATTGGACAGCAACCGCCCCCGCACCAGATCCAGCGTCTCACCATTATGGTTGCGTGTTTCCTCTACCGTGGTGCGCAGGCTCGCCAACGCCATCGCATCGGTTTGTGCCCCCTGATAGGTCGCCTTGTCCCGCGCACTGCGCACCAGCGCGCCCATGATTGTGGTCAGTGCTGGATGTTGGTGATGGTGCAGGTGATCCGCTTTGGTGGCTGCAAACAGGATACGCTCCACCGATTTGCCGCGCAGTGCGGAAAGAAAGCCGTTCCGCCCCGTTTTAAAACAGGACAGGATGTCGGCCAGCGCATCACGCAAATCGCCCACCGCCTGCGGCCCCGCATGGATCGCGCCCAGCGCATCTACCAGCACCACTTGGCGGTCTATTCGCGAAAAATGATCGCGGAAGAACGGGCGGATGACACCGGATTTGTAAGTTTCATAGCGCCGCGCAAACGCCCGCCCCAAAGAGTTGCGCGGGTATTTTCCGGCAGGCAGTGGCGCAAACGTCAACGCCGGAGACCCTGCCAGATCGCCCGGCATTAAAAACCGGCCCGGCGCACAGGCAGACAGTCCGGATTCCCGTGCCGCTTGCAAATAAGCCGTAAAGGCAGCGGCGAGTTCTTGCGCCTGCGGCTCGTCCAGTTCAACCTCGGGGTCGAGCTTGTCCAGCAGCGCCAGCCACTCTGCCGCGAAAGGCGCACGAGAGGGTTTGCGCGCAAGGGCAATCGCACCCTGTGACCATTGCTCAAACGATTGTTCCATCAGCGGCAGGTCCAACAGCCATTCGCCGGGATAATCTACAATATCAAGATGGATGGTCCGCGCCGATTTGATCGCGGACAGCACTCCGGCGGGGGCCACCCGCAGGGACAGGCGCAGCTGTGAAATTGCGCGCGTGCTTTCGGGCCAGTGCGGATTCGGTCCGGTCATCGCCGAAAGGTGCTTTTCATATTCAAAGCGGGGCACCAGATCGTCGGGCTGGGGTTGCAGAAACGCCGCCTCGATCCGCCCCTGACTGGCCGCTTGCAAGGCAGGCATCCGGCCACGATCCAGCAGATTGGCCACCAGCGAGGTTATAAACACGGTTTTCCCAGCCCGCGACAGCCCGGTCACGCCCAGCCGGATCACCGGCTCGAACAGGGATTCACTTACGCCGTCGCTGATCAGTTCCACCTGCCGCGTTAAGCCGTCGATCAAAGTTCCGATGCCCAGAATGCCGTGTCCTTCCGCCTGCTGCTTCGCGTTATCGCCCTGATCCTAGATAAGCACGGCAACGTCCCATTCATAGCCCTTGGCAAAGTGATTTTCCCAAGGTATCGCAATGCTATGCCACGTTACGCGCTTAAAATCGAATATCACGGCAAGCCCTTCGTCGGCTGGCAGCGTCAGGTCGGACTGCACTCCGTACAGGGTGCCATAGAAGATGCCTTACGCAAGCTGGAAAATAACCACGAAGGCATTCAGGGCGCAGGGCGTACAGATGCAGGGGTCCACGCCTACGGGCAGGTCGCCCATGTAGATCTGGAAAAAGACTGGGAGGCGTTTCGCCTGTCAGAAGCACTGAATTACCATCTAAAACCCGATCCCGTCGCCATCGTAGATGCGTCCCGTGTGGATGATGACTTTCACGCACGGTTCACAGCGCTGGAACGCAAGTATATTTTCCGCCTTGTGGCGCGGCGTGCGCCCGTCACCCATGACGCCGGAATCGTTTGGCAAGTGCGCCATGATCTGGACGTGACCGCACTGCAAGAAGGTGCAAACCGTTTGCTCGGGCGGCATGATTTCACCACCTTTCGGTCAACCATCTGTCAGGCCAACAGCCCCGTTCGCACCCTTGACGAACTAACGGTGACAGAACACCCCTACCCCGATGGCACTGAATACCGTTTCTTCGTGCGCGCCCGCAGTTTCCTGCACAATCAGGTGCGCAGCTTTGTCGGCACGTTGGAACGGGTCGGCGCGGGATCATGGTCCCCTGACGATGTGTCCGACGCTTTAAACGCCCAAGACCGCGCCGCCTGCGGGCCGGTCTGTCCGCCACACGGGCTCTACCTCGCAGATGTCACTTATCCAAGCGATCCATTTAAGAAAGAATTTTAGATATGCCCCACCATTGGCAAGCTGCCCTGAAGACCCATTTCAACCTCGCCGCCGATCTTAAAAGACTGGATGGCGAATACGATCTGAACTTCGCGGCCCGTGCGGATGGGAAGGACTATATCTTCAAGGTGATGCGTGAAGGCTGTCCGGTTGATCTCGTGGATATGCAATGCGCCGCGATCCGGCATCTGTCGGCAAGCTATCCCGATCTCCCTCTGCCAGAGCTGATCCCCACCAATGAGGGTGATCTTTACACAACGCTGGCCGATGAATCCGGCGCCGCGCGATTGGTCTGGCTGCAAACCCGCCTTTCGGGGGCCTGTTACGCGGACCACATGCCCAAATCGCTGGGCATGATCGAACAACTGGGCGGCTACCTTGGCCAGATGGACGCGGGCTTGCAGGGTTTCACCCACCCCCAACACGATGTTCCCTTCAAATGGCACCTGCCCACTGGCGACTGGATTGCGCAGCATACAGAGGCTCTGAACGATCCCACACGACGCAAACTGATAGAGAATATCCTTCAGGATTTTTCCAATCTGAAGCCGCAGTTGGATGCTCTGCCAACGCAGGCGATCCACAACGATCTGAATGATTATAATATTCTGGTCACACGGGATGGCGCAGTCTCTGGCCTGATCGACTTTGGCGATATGACAGCCAGCCCCCGCATCTGCGATCTGGCCATTGCGGGTGCCTATATCGTGCTTGATCACGACACACCGCAAAGGGCACTCGCCGCTTTGGTGCGGGGGTATCACAGCGCCAACCCGCTGAGCGCGCCGGAACTGGATATGCTCTATCCTCTCCTGCGCATGCGCCTTGCGGTGAGCGTGGTAAACTCCACACTGGAAGCCGCCGCAAACCCCGATGATCCGTATGTTACAATATCCCAAGCCCCCGCGTGGCGGTATCTGGAGCGGACAGATTTGGATACCGGACTGATCCGCGCCCATTTGCGCGCCCTGTGTGATCTGCCTGTGGTGGTAGGCGCGGACAGCGTGGCCGCCTATCTGGACAGCCAACGCGGCAACTTTGCGCCCCTGATGGGCAAACCACTGGTCAATGCTCCGCTTGGCCCGCTCTCCGTCGCTGCAGTTGCAGCCCCGCGCAATCCATTCGACATGCCCTTGGCCGAAGCCGCCACCCTTGGTTCAGAATACGACACCGGAGACATGTGGATAGGCCTCTGGGGCGAACCCCGTCTGATCTATACCGCACCCGCCTTCCGACAGGGACCGTGGAAATCCTCGGACCGGCGCACGGTGCATCTGGCTATTGATGTGTTTGCCCCTGCCAAAACGCCCCTGCACGCCCCCCTTGATGGTGTGGTGGAAGTGATCGAGAACCGCACGTCGCATCTGGATTACGGCGGCGTCATCATCCTGCGCCACGAAGCATCCGATGGCACGCCATTTTTCACCCTCTACGGGCATCTTGCACCGGACAGCCTGTCCGGCCTCAAACACGGCGCCCCCGTTGCGAAAGGCACTGCATTCTGCGCCCTTGGCGATGCCAGTGAAAACGGCGGATGGGCGCCCCATGTGCATTTCCAACTGGCCCTGACCACACAAGGCATGGGCCACGACTGGCCCGGTGTGGCCAACCCCGACGAGATGGACCTGTGGGGCGCGGTTTGCCCCAACCCTGCCGCCCTGCTGAACCTGCCAGACGAAGCGGTGGCCTATAAACCGCTGCCTAAAACAGAAACGCTCGGCAAACGGCGCAAGCACTTTGGCGAGAACGTAAAGCTCAGCTATTCCGATCCCGCCATGTTCCTGCGCGGCTGGAAGCATCACTTGTTTGACGAATGGGGCCGCCCCCATCTCGATGCCTATAACAACGTCCCCCATGTAGGCCACGCCCATCCGCGCATTCAGGCAATCGCGGCGGACCAGTTGATGCGGATGAACTCCAACACCCGCTACCTGCACCCCGCCCAAACCGATTTCGCCGATACGGTGCTGGCGAAGATGCCCGATCCGCTGTCGGTCTGCTTTTTCGTGAATTCAGGGACCGAAGCAAACGAACTCGCGCTGCGCCTTGCCGCGGCCCATTCGGGCGGCAAAGACATTGTCACCGCCAATCACGGCTACCACGGCAACACAACCGGCGCGATTGCGATCTCGGCATACAAGTTCAACGCCAAAGGCGGTGTCGGTCAGGCGGACTGGGTGCAACTGGTCGATGTGGCCGATGATTTCGCCGGTCCCTTCCGGCGCGATGATCCCGACTGCGCCGATAAATACGCCGCCCAAATCGACGAGGCCATCGCCGCCGTCACAGCACGGGGCAGCAAGGTCTCCGGCTGGATCAGCGAAGTCTTCCCGTCCGTCGGCGGCCAGATCATCCCACCCCAAGGCTACCTGCCACAAGTCTACGCCAAAATCCGCGCCGCAGGTGGCGTCTGCATCGCGGACGAGGTTCAAACCGGACTGGGGCGGCTCGGCGATTATTACTTCGCCTTTGAACAACAAGGCGTCACGCCCGACATCGTTGTGCTCGGTAAACCCATCGGCAACGGCCACCCCATCGGCGTTGTTGTCACCACACCCGAAATCGCCGCCAGCTTTGCCAAAGGACCGGAGTATTTCTCAACCTTTGGCGGCTCCACCCTGTCCTGCCGCATCGGCGCAGAAGTGCTTAAGATCGTGGACGACGAGGGCTTGCAAGACAACGCCCGCCAACGCGGAAAAGAACTGCTCGACGGGTTGCGCAAACTTCAGGAAAAACACGCAGTAATCGGCGATGTGCGCGGCATGGGGCTGTTCGTCGGCGTGGACCTGGTGACAGACCGCGAAACCCGCGCTCCGGCCACTGAAATCGCAGACCGCGTGATCAACCGCATGAAGGAAAGCCGCATCCTGATCGGTTCGGAAGGCGCACACCACAACGTCCTGAAAATCCGCCCGCCCCTGACGATCGAGGCCGACGACATAAACCGCATCCTCCACCAACTCGACCGCATCTTCAGAGAAACAGCCTGCCAACCCTAACCAAAAAGAAACGGGTGCCAGTCTCCTGACACCCGCTTCAATGTTCCCCAAATATCCCCGCCGGAGGCGGTATATCCTTCGCATCAAGCGCTCTCACAAGCGCTCTGAGATGTAAATCGTGCTTTAATAAGAGTGCGGTAGCGTCTCAGCGCGGTCCGGAAGTTTCCGGGCAGTACCATCTGCGTTTGTAGATATTTCGGAGGTACCCTTATGGCAAAATCCAATTTCTTTACAGTCGCGCAGTTAAAATTCTTGCCGCCCGGCAAGCATTGCGACGGACAGGGCTTATGGTTGTTTAAGAGGAAAGACGGCAGGCACGATGGACCTTCCGGTTTTCGCTGTTCGGTCGGCAGCGCGAGATGGGGCTTGGCTCCTATCCCCTCCTGTCTCTCGCAGAAGCGCGGAAAGCGGCCCATGATGTGCGGCGGATTGTGGCGAACGGCGATGATCCAATCAAGATCAAGCGGCGGCAGAGAAACCATGCAAGCGCACAGGAAGGTCGGTTTCATGTACTAGCCAATGCTGCATTTGCAGCCCATCGCTCTACGCTGAAGCATGAAGGGTCGGACGGGATGTGGCTGAGGCCTGCCTCGGACACCTCGCCGTCAACGATGTGGAGGGTGCCTATAACCGCGCTGACTACCTCGAACGGCGGAGGCCATACTTGGCGGCATGGGCGAGTTATTTGATTGGTGGGGACTGATGCTAAGCGTCAGTTCTCAGGTAATTCATATAAGCCTTTGTATCACTGGTATGTGTCTGAGCTAATGGGATGAACTGTCTTCCTGCCAAACCGCAGCTATTGTTGCGCGCATAGGTGGAGAGAGAGGAGCATTCTGATCGGTATTGAAGTATAGGGCATTGATCTGGGCAAGGCCGTTTGTAGCCTTGCGGGATTGGACGCAACAGGCGCGGTCGTGTACCGCAAGCGCCTTCAAAGGCACCGGTTGCTGGACTTTCTGGAAGGTTTGGACCCTTGCATTGTTGCGATGGAGGCTTGCGGCGGCGCGCATCACATTGGTCGTTTTTGCCTTCAACACGGACAGTAGCGTCGGCTGATGCCGCCGCTTTATGTCCGGCCTTACGTCAAGGTTCACAAAAATGATGACCGTGATGCGGAGGCGATCGCCGAGGCCGCGACGCGCCCGACAATGTTATTCGTCGCGATCAAATCGGAAGAGCAGCTTGATCTTCAGGCTCTGCACCGAGCCCGCGAGCGGCTGGTGACCGAAAGGACACGCCTTATCAATCAAGGCCGGGGCTTTCTTATGGAGCGCGGCATTCGGGTCGCAGCAGGTCGCCGCGTCTTCCAAAAAGAGCTGGTCAGATTGGTTGCGACAGGCACCGCTGATCTTTCGCACCGTATCCTGTCGATGTTGTCAGACATGATGGCGGAGCTGGCCACGATCAACGACCGGGTCGAAGCGATCGACACCGAGATCAAGGCTCTGGCCAAGGCAGATGCCGACATGCAGCGCTTGATGGAAATCCCTGGCGTCGGCCCAACGATTGCCAGCGCCCTTGTGGCCGCTGTTGGAACCGGCAGCAGCTTTGCCAAAGGGCGCGATCTTGCCGCGTCGTGCTGCCAGCACGCCTTCGGCGTAACGCTTGGTCTCGTGCCACGTCAGATCACCACAGGTGGAAAAGCCAAGCTGATCGGCATCTCAAAGCACGGCAACCGATACCTCCGCAAACTGTTCATCCATGGGGCGCGGACCGTTTTGCATCTCGTGCGAGATCGAACATCGCCCATAACGCAATGGGCAGATGGGCTGAAAGAGCGGGCCCACGTGAATGTCGCTGCCGTTGCCATGGCCAACATCCCTCTCACACCTGCAAAGCAAGTGTTGCCGGGCAACGGATGGCGCGGATCGCCTGGGCCGTATTGACGAAAGGCGAGCGATATCGTCCCGCGGCGCTTGTGGGCGCATAGACACGCAACCGCGCAACATATAGGAATCTGCGAGCGAGGAGGAGATGGACCAACGACCAATAGGCGTCTGGTCAGTCTGACGGGGAGCATGGCCCCCAGAGTGCCAGTGAGCTAACGAGACATAGGACGCGCGACTTCCCATCTTGGTCAGGGGCAAATCGAATGGCCCCATCGAAAGACCGAATACATAGAAGCAGGGTCAAGGGGACATCAACAAAACGCTTGCAGGGGAAGGCAGTTCATACATGCTCCCCATCTCTTGGACAGGATCTGGCGTAAATTAAGCTACTCTTTGCGCCTGCTGATCGGGTTTGGTCGTTTCAATTCTCTGCCAATAGACCACAGCAGGTGGTTTGCCGCCAAGAGAAGAATGCGGGCGCGTATGGTTGTAGAACTCTGAGGCCGTAGATTTGTAGACGCTTTGCCCCCTAACTTTGGGGCAAGGAGGCCGACATGGGGACATGCAAGTACAACGAAGAGTTCAATCAGGACGCGGTGCATCAGGCGGACAGCGGAAATGCGCTGCGGCCTCCACCGAAGGCTGTTACGCGGGCGAGTTACCGTTTGCTGAGGTTGCTATCAAAGTCTGCTTTATTAGCTGAGTTTCCCGCAATCGAACCTTTGATCAACAGCCGCGTCTCGCTCGGCACTGCGAAGCCGACTGAGTGTGACCGGCGTGATCCCGAGAAAAGATGCTATCAGATAATGGCCAAATAACTCTTCGTGGCGCGGAAAACCCTTGCGAAACCATGCAAGGCGTTCTGCGCCTCCAAGCGCGGCAAGACACCACTCTCGGTCAACTTTACGGGCCAGCTCTTGTTGCAAAATGCCGTTTGCCCATTCGCGGATTGGCTCCGATGCCAGCATGAGCGAAGTCAAAGCACGGCTGTCCAGTTGCGCAACTAGTGCATCTGCAATCACGTCTATCGAAACGAGCGAGGCACCGCTCCTAGTTCTCGAGACATTTGGTGCGACCACGCATGCACCAGCGTGGAAGCCGACGCAAACGGTTCGGCCTTCGGTATCGGTGATTTGGCTCGTGGCGCGTCCATCAAGAATGATGTGTTCAAATGGGTCTGGTTCGCCTTGCGTCGCAATGCGACGTCCCTTTTCCATATATTCAACACGCCATGCTGCCGCGAACCTACGCGCGGTCACTTTGCCCAAAGCGTTCGGGGAACATGTCAGATAAGTAAAAAGGTCCAAATCGCGAATTCCCTATCAAACGATAATGCCAGCTGTGCTCACCCTCGGTACGTCGGTGCGAATGGTAAGGAGAACAACCAATGAAAATAACGATACCAACTAAACAGTACGGCCGGCAAGCAGCGCTCTTCGGTCTAGCGGCCGCCGGATTCTATCTGCTGATGGTCTATGGCACTCTGGCGCACATCGAGACTTTGACCGGCCTGCGCCCTTTCGACATGCGCCCCGGCGGATATTCGGTAGAACTGGCAAATTCGCTGATCGATGCCTTGGGAATTAGGGGAAGGTGGTACTATCTCACGCGACAAATTCCACTAGATCTCGTTTATCCTGCGCTAATGGCGATGACCTTGATATCATTATTCAAATGGATTGGCTCGCGGGATGTAAATCAAAAGCTTGTTCGAATTGGAATTTGGTTTTCTATTGCTGCAGCTATCGCTGACTATCTGGAGAACGCCGGCATCTGCCTTATGATCCTGAGTTGGCCAGAAATATCAGCCAACACCGTCATGGCGGCAAGTGTCGCTTCCATAGTGAAGTCGGGCTTAACGACGACTGCTGTCTTGATCCTATTGTTTGGTTTCGGCTCTTGGGCGTTCGAAAGGAAACCTCCCCACGCCTGACCGATCCCTGGTGATCATCCCATCAGCTTTCTAAAACCTGGCTTTCGGTGTGGCGCAGAAAACATGCAGTTTGGGCTCGCTGACGAGCTTCGCCGTGCCGACCTCGAAGGTCGACTTAGGGCGGCAATAAAGCGTGACAGGTCCAGGCTATGCCGTTGTCGATGAAGTTATTAAGGAGCTCCAAGCCAACTAACGCTGCCAATTAGTGTCTGACGTCAGCACCCGCTGGACAGATTTGAGGGTTTGGATAAGGGAGGATTTCTGTTCATCTTATCGATTAGGAGATCGAGGTGGCGAAGAAGCCGACAACATCGAAAGTCTCGGCCTTGGACGCGCCACTAAAGGACGCCAAGGAACAGACCCTCGCCGCGAATACATAGACGCAGGCGCAAATCGCCGAAATGCCGTTCCCAGTCCATCAGGGCCGGAACAGCGCCATCCTGCAAAATGCGGGTGGTAAGTCAGAGACACTCTCCGCTTGTGCAACGATGGTGCCCAACCGAGGTGTCATCCGAAATCGGAAATCTAAGTTGTGAATAGAGGGCGACGACGTAACGTCTGTAACCGACCCTGCCGCCGCAGGCGGTCAGCCGAAGTCGAAGTCCTCCGCCGTCAGCGTCAGCTCGGACGCGGGGTCAATCAGCCGCAGGCGGAGTTCTGTTCCGGCCGTGCCAGCAAGGGTGACATCCAGGTAGCCTACCCCGCGGTCGATTTGCAGATCGGAGAACTGGTCTGCCGCGTCAACTATATGGATCAGATCCTTGCCATCCTCGAAGTCTACGATCTGCGCATCCGCCTCTGCACCGCGGAATATGAAGCGGTCCGCGCCGCCGCCGCCGGCGATCACGGCTCGTATGCTCGTAAACCCGTCGGTTTCCCTTCGAGTGACAGGTCGAACCAGTCGTTTCCCTCGCCACCGTCAAGATCTCCAACGAACGTTATCGCAGCGGTGGCGTCCACCTTCACCCGGTCGTTGCCGCCGCCCCCTTCGAACGACAAAATCGAGCGGGCGTCCTCGATCCGCGCCTTCAGCGTATCGGCACCCGCGTCGCCCTGAACCCAGTTGTCACCGTTACGGATTACGAACTTGTCCTTTCCGCCGCCGCCGTGGAGAATGGAACGCCCGCGGTCATCGTCGCCTCCAATCAACGTGTCACCCCGATCGGACCCGATGACGCCCTCGATAGACACGAATTTGTCGCGCCCGTGACCAGCGATCTTCTGGAAACCCGTCTCGCGCAGGTCTACCCGCACCGCTATTCTGCCAGAGTAGTCTGCGAAATCCTCACCCGCGCCGCCGTCCAGAAGGTCTCGGCCCGCGCCGCCCGACAGGCGGTCATCTCCGCCCCCGCCGCGCAGGGTGTCGCGCCCGGCGTCGCCGGACAGGACGTCGTCTCCATCGCCGCCATCGAGGTGATCGCCGCCCTCGCGGCCCTTCAGTACGTCATTGCCGCCGCCGCCCTCAATCCGGTTTGCGCGCGCATCGCCGGAAAGCCGGTCTGCTGCGTCAGTCCCGGACAAGTTCTCGATCCCTACGAGTTTGTCATGTCCAGCACCGCGAGTGTTTTGGAACCCACTTTTGGCGAGGTCCACCGCGACGGCCGCACCTGCGTATTCAGCGGTGTCCGCTCCCCTTGCCCCCTGCAGGACGTCACGGCCAGCACCACCGATCAACACGTCGTCTCCGTTTGCGCCAACCAGCCTGTCATTACCGGCGCCACCGGCAAGCCGGTCATTGCCGCCGCCGCCAATCAGCCGGTCGGCCCCGCCACCGCCGTTGAGGACATCCACGCCTGACTGACCGAAGAGCTCGTCCCTTCCAGCACCGCCTGATAACTCGTCGTTTCCAGAGCCCCCATAGACTACGTCGCGCCCGTCGGACCCGCGCACTGTGTCGTCGCCAGCAAGCATCCGTAGCGGGCCCGCCACCGGGAATAGGTCCAGATCAAGTTGGTCGTCGCCAGAGGTCGGCTCCGTGCTGCCGACTGGAACGGCAGTTCGCGGGTTGAGCAGCAACCCTCCTTTGCCCAATTGAAATACACTCCAACCGCGCACCTCGTAGTCGGCCAGGCTGGTATATTTCTCGATAAGAACCGCCTCGAAAATGCCCCGGCCGACCGACCCGAGAAAAGGCGCCACCTGATCAGGGCTCAGTTCCTCGTCGGTGCGCACCACCCATTTAGACGGGATCTCGGGGATGTCCGGATCCTCGATCACCAGATTCTTGTGCCGGCCCAATGCGTTCAGGTTGAAATCGGTAATCGAGACATAGGGACCAGGTTCGTCAGTAACGATGAAAACTTCGTAAGCTTTTACCATGGGTTAACGGTGCAGACAGCGGCGATTCGAGTCAAGAACTGACCAGCCGCTCCAGCCAAGTGCAATCGGGCCGGCACGCCCCCCCCCCGTGTGTAACCCGCATGATCAGCGGGCTCCACAGCCTGTGAGCCCCGGCAGGGAAGCTCGCGCAGGGGCCCAATCGGATCGGGCGCGCCGGGACCGGTGGTTCCCAGCTCCCATTCACGTTCTCGCGCTCGCTCGGCTATTTCGCGTTGCGGCGTAGAACAAGACCGTAAGCTTTATATGGTAATCCTCCGCCGAGGGCCGTCTGGCCGCTGATCTGTGCAATCGTTTGTGAAGTGTTCTAATGGACGCACACGAAGATACCCTCCGCATTCAAGTTTTGTCGGTCTCTGATACCGGCCGTCGCCACCGTTGGTCTGATAACGAAAAAATCCGTATCTTTGAGGAGAGCATTAGCGACGGCGTGACATTGGCTGAAGATGCACGACGCCATTGCACTGCCCCCTGCAAACTGGACCATCTTGAGTTAGAGTTTCTGGCTGCTACTTTCCTAGCTGAGAGAAGGAGTGGAAGCGGTGAAAGCATCCAAGTTCACGGACGCGCAGAAAGCGTTTATGGTAAAGCAGGGCAGCGATGGCACGACGGTGGCTGGGATTTCCCGTAAAGCGCGTAATAGCTCTGCGACATATTTCAACTGAAAAAAGTACGAAGGCTTTATGCCAGCAGAGATGCGGCGGCTGCGCGATCTTGAGGGCGAAAAAAATTGATTGAAACGGGTTGTCGCGGATCTGACGTTGGATCGCGAGATGTTGTAGGACGTTATCAAACGAAAGCTCTGAGGCCCGTTGCCCGACAGGGTATTGCGCAGCAATATCCCGAGAGGGGAATCGAAAGCGTGAGCTCGTCGACGGGATGTGTTCTGACTGGCGTGTATCTATCCGAAAGGAGTGTGTTGCTTTACGATTTGACCGATCCACGTATCGTTACCAATCACGTCGTACTGATCTGGTGTCTGACGTCTGCGCTTATGGGTCCAAATAGCGTTATTTGATAAGAGAGTGTTTCTGTCTCATCATAACCACTGAGGAGTGACCGATGAGACAGACAACTGGAACACGCAAAAGCCCGGCGACGTCGTGATCGCCGATAACCTTTCGTCTCACAAATCCGCATACGCCCAGAACGTGCTGAAGGCGCAAGGCAACTGGATACTGTTTCTTCCGCCCTACAGCCCAGACCTGAATCCGATTGCAATGGCCTATTCCAAACTCAAAGCACACCTAAGACGGCTCAAGGCACGACCTCCGACGCATTATTCCAGTCTGTCGCGCAAACCTGTGACCTCTTCCCACCAGAAAAATGCCGGAAACTCCTCAAAGCTGCCGGAAATGTTGCAAATTAAATGGATGATACACTAGCATTCGGACATGCCTAGCTATTGCAGGTATTGCGACCGCTAAAGGTGGGCATAATGAAGACATATATTTTCAACGATCAGTGGAGATAGCCGGTTTCGAACCTAGACATAAGGCGCTTCAAACGTGACATCATACCTAAGCCAACTGCCGCCAGCAAAAGTAAAGGCAACGAGGCGGGAAGCGGCACGGTTGATGGTGATGAGGAAACTTCTATCGTGCGTTCATAAAGGTGCCCATAAGTCTGGGATAAGGGCTCGCCTGTCAGTGAATCCGTCTCAAGCAAGCTGATTTAGCTTTCGCCTCCATAAATTACGGAGGGCAATTTATCATTGAAGAATTTGCACCCCATGTCCACAGGCAGTAATCCGGAAGATAACTCCTCAACATAAGGAAACCCTCGTTGCCCCATTGCGCCGGCAATCTGGCTGTTCCCTTGAAAATTGCCTAAAATGTAGCCTCTGATAAGGTTACGGGCGTAAGGGTCAAAAACAAAGCAATTTTCAAAACAGCCAACAGATTTAATGCTCGAAACATCAAATTTTCTTTCAAGAAAATGTGGAAATCGTAATACAAAAAATGTAGCGCAAACCAATACCGATCCACTTACAAACTTAACTCAAATCCCGCAAACTGGCAGTTGCGCAATGACGGCCATCTGGTGAACGAGAAACGGATACGCCGTACGGACTGATGCCGAACGACCAGAAGCCCAACACCCGTTGTCCGGTAATACATGCAAAGCGTATGTGATATGGGGCAGGCCCTCGGAGGGACACTAGACTCATCCTTACTTGCTGAAAGGCCTGCGTGTGGATCGTTTGAAACAAGGTTGGTGCTCGGACATCACCGACCTACCGATGCGGCGCGCGTTCCCTTGTCTCGCCGCCATCAAGGACCGTCACACCAGCAAGGTTCTGGCCTGTCGGATTTCGAACACGCTGGAGGCCGACTTGTGCAGAAGCGCTAAACGGGGCCATCCACAAATTTTGCTCACTCGAGATCAGGAACACCGACAGTCATATGTCGGTCTCCAGTTCTCGGGTAGTTAATCTCAAACACTGATCGACCGCTCGGTGGGTTGTTGCCGCTTGGCTTTCCGGTTTGATTTGACCCTCAATTTGATCGACCTGACACATGTCCTTCCCTGGACCTGTCGACCGCCCGGGAACGCACTGCGGTGAGGCTTTGTCTCGAAGATGCCGCGTGAACCAAGAAGGGCCTGACCGAATAGTCTCATGACTTTCCTCTCCGTGCATTCTTTCCGGCGAAGTATGCCTGAAACTGCCGGAGAGGATGATACTATGGCCGAATCCAAACAAAGCAATCCAGTGGTTGGCGGCAGACTATCGACCGTGGTCTATTGGCTGAGAAATGAAACAATTAACCTTGTTCAGCAGGTACTGAGAGTAGCTTAAATTACGCTAAATCCTGCCCAGTAGATGCGAAACAGTTCAACCTGATCATAGCTTTCCCGTTGCCGATGGTCGCAAATCTGGCTCTGGATCTCAACCAATTTCACCCGGATACGCCCCCTTAACCCTGCCTAACCACTTGTTTTCCCAGAGACGTTGTTTGGCGGATAGCGAGCCATGTTTTTGCACTGCAAAAACGCTCGCCTTCCCTCACGGCGCTCGACTCGGATGCGGTGCGCGCTGTGCTTGCACCTTGTCTGCCAACGGGTGGGAATGGATATGGGAACCAAGGGCAAAGGCGGGAGGCGGCGTGTAAGAAACAAGCGGGATCAGCAGATCACTGTGCGGTTGACCGATCGCGAATATCGTAAGCTTCAACAAGCGGCCTCAGGGAGCAGTGTTGCGGCTCTGGTGCGGAATCGGTTGCTTGGCTTAAGCAAAGGGACTGCGCCGCAGGTTCCTCTGGTGAACCGGCAAGCGTAGATCGAGCCCAACCACGTTGCACGACGTCGGGCATTCTCTATCGTTTCCAAGCAGCGCTGCAGGTCACTGTGCCGCCAATCCACAAGGCGAGCGGTCATTTTGACCTGAACCACTACGCAGAAGAAATCATATGCATGAGAAGCAAACGAAAGCAGCAAGCCGGAACTCGGAAATGCTTTTGTCTTCTTGGTAGCCGTAAGTGATACCGAGCTATTAGGGCTGTGTGCGAGTTCTCCTTTAGAAAATGAAATCTCCATTGTTCATCGCGCCCAGAGACACGTTCAGTATCGTGATTGAATTGCCCGCCAAAGCATCAATCACCACATCTGCGCCCACTTGTGTCATATGTGGACTGCTGCCCTTGACCAGATCTTTGAAATCCGTGATGGAGGTCACGTCGCTAAGGTCGATGCGTTCAAGGTTCTTTTTGGAGTTGAAATCGACAAGCACGTCGCTGCCGAATCCATCCGCAAAGACGAAGACGTCATTTCCCCCACCGCCTGTTAGACGATCATTTCCAGCGCCGCCTTCCAGCGTATCTTTGCCAGCGTTTCCGCCCAGCGTATCGTCGCCTTCTCCACCAAATAACAGGTCGTTCCCCTTGCCGCCCTGAAGCTGATCAGCTCCATCATTGCCCCGCAATGTGTCATCGCCCGAGAGGCCGTCCAATTGGTTGGCATTGTTGTTGCCAAAGATTTGATTGCCCAAAGCATTACCGATACCGTCGATAGAAGCGCTGCCTGTTAGCCGCAAATCCTCTAGATTTGCATCCAGACTGAAGGAGACGGCCGTTTCCACAAGGTCGTGCCCTTCGTCTTTCAATTCCTGGATTTCATCCAATTCGTCGTCGGTGATCACATAAACATCGTCTCCTAGACCACCGGCCATAAAGTCGTTTCCTGTGTCGCCAGACAGGATGTCTTTGCCCGCGCCACCGAACAACTGATCATTTCCAGCCCCGCCAAACAACGCATCTCCACCGCCATCTCCGACCAACAGATCAGCGCCACCTTTCCCATACAATTCATCAGCGCCTTTGCCGCCAAACAACCCATTTCTCCCGCCAGTGCCGGTCAGATGGTCGTCGTGATCAGAACCTAGAACAGCCTCGATCTTTTTATAGGTATCACCTTTTGCCTCACCTTGGCTTCCTTCACCGGCGCCAAGATCCACCTTCACAGCAGCGCCCGCACTGGCAAAGCTGACCAAATCGATACCATCACCGCCGTTCAGCTTATCAGCCCCAAGACCACCAACCAAAGTGTCGTTTCCAGATTTACCCAAGAGTACATCTTCGCCCTTCTCGCCGATCATAACTTCATCCGCATCGCTGCCGGAAATCGTATCTGCGAACTCCGACCCTCGGACAGCTTCAATACGCCGTAGAATATCGCCCTCTGCATGACCGTCTGATCCCAAGCCGGTTGCAAGATCAATCGACACCGCCTCTGTTGAAAGTGCATAGTCCGCGATGTCCAGTCCGTCGCCTCCGTCAAGGGTATCGGCGCCCGCACCCCCTGCAAGAACATCCAGACCACCGCCACCCGACAGCCAGTCTGCACCAGCGCCGCCGTTCAGCGTATCGTCGCCTGTCAGCCCATCCAGACGGTTAGCCTTGGCATCGCCGGTAATCTGATCGGCTTCCACCGTTCCAACGGCATCTTCGATCTCGGACATAGTTACCAGTAATTTAGCCTTTTCGTCGTTGTTCTTCGCTACACCGTCCTTCAAATCAATGTTTACACCCAGCGTATGGATGGCAAACGTTGCGGTATCGCGGCCAACTCCTCCGGTCCAAGTATCCTGTCCGCTGCCATAGGCGAAGATATCGTCGCCGCCCAGCCCACGAAGGACATCATTGCCACGGCCACCCGCCAGTAAGTTTGCGCCCTCAGTGCCAGTTAGCCGATCCGCAAATCGCGATCCTATTGCATTTTCGACATCCAAATCTGGAAGGGAGACAATCAACTCTGCCGTTCCATCAGACCAAACTTTAGTGCGCCCCGTTTTGACTTCGCCAGCAGCCAGATCCACATCAACAGCTGATTTAAAGCCGGTAAAGTCTAAGGTGTCGCTGTCCGCGCCACCGCGCACTATATCCACACCGCCAGAATAGGAGATCAAATCATCGCCAATTCCGCCGTCCAGATCGTCGTTACCTGCGCCACCGTCCAGCACATTGGCAGCGTCGTCGCCCAATAAAACGTCATCGTGATCGCTGCCCAACAGACGTTCAACCGCGACGATCTTGTCGTTGCCGTCGCCATTGACCAACGAGAAGGTAACACCGGTTTCATAGCCAGAGAAATCAACGGTATCACCACCTTCACCGCCGTCATAAATGTTTTCACTAGTAAAGCTGGCGTCCACACCGATGGCCCCTACCAGCGTGTCATTTCCTGCCCCGCCAAAGAGATGGTCGTCATAACCGGGGTCGGCACTCATACCGCCATTCAGCACATCGTTGCCCGCCCCACCATAGAGACGATTGTCGAGTTCATAGCCAATCAGATGATCATCAAACGCGGTGCCAGTCGCTCGATTAACACTGTTCAACTCCATCAACTGGCGTAGATCCCCAAAAACGGGCAGCTCTTTGCCATCTGCAGTCCATGCTGCATCTGACCGGGTCAGATCGACATAGACCGATGCAGAATAGTATTCGAAGCTCACCGAATCGCGGTTCCCACCACCGTCGTAGGTATCGAAACCGCCCACATAGTGATAATGATCGATGTTGCTACCGCCGCTTACCGTGTCGTCACCTGTGCTGCCAATTAAATATTCAATGTCCCGGTATTTGTCCTTGCCAACATCAACACCAGTGACAGTGCGTTGATTAAAGTTAATGCTGACACCTGTGGTGATAGTAGCATAGGACAATCCGTCCCAATCATCTGACTCATGATCGTCTTCGCCGCCGAAAATACTATCATCGCCTGCGCCGCCCATAATCAGATCGTCGCCTTTGTCGCCAAAGACCGTATCGTCGCCATTACCGCCAGTGATAATATCCTGCCCGGTTCCACCCTCTATATGGTCGTCGCCGTCTCCACCCGACAGGATATCATTGCCGGACTTACCTTTGAGAGTATCATCGCCAGCCAGCCCGTAGAATATGTTGCCATCGTCGCCGCCCGTCAGGATATCGACTAGATCCGTGCCGCGCGCGCCCTCTATTCGCGAAACAATGTCTCGGTCGCCATGGGTATCAATGGCAAACTCGCGGTCGACGCGCTGCAAATCCACGGTCACACCCGACGTGCCTGTTTCGCGGCTGTAATCCAACATGTCGATGCCGGCCCCTCCGTTCAGTGTGTCTTCGCCTGCATGACCGGTCAAAACGTCGTCACCTGCAGCACCGTCAAGGTGGTTGGCGAATTCGTTTCCTGAAATGTTATCATCCTCATCCGAGCCAAGCACATTTTCGATACTGAACAGCTTGGCAACGGTTGCACTGGCGCGGTCTTCTGTCGCCCGACTGCGCACACTGCTGCCGTCGTCTAGCTTCACAACCATGCCTTGGTACAGTTGCGCAAAGCTAATGGTATCGCGGCCTGCACCACCGTGCATGTAATCGCGTCCCTCTGTGGCGATCAGGATGTCGTCGCCGTCACCCCCAAATATCCGATCTTTCCCGCTGTCACCGCTCAGCAGATCGTCACCGTCACCCCCCTTAAGTTTGTCTTTACCCTCGCCACCGAACAGGACATCTGCGCCGTCCTGCCCCAGCACTTTGTCTTTGCCTTCGCCGCCAAAGACCTGATCATCATCATCGCCGCCATCAATTTTATCGCGACCAGCTCCACCGAGCAGAAGATCTCCGCCATTATTGCCGAAAATCTTATCATTTCCGCCGTTTCCGGCCAGAACATTGCTAAACTGGTTGCCAGTAATTTTGTCTTTGTGTGACGATCCACTTATGTTTTCGATCGAGACCAGCAGATCTTCGGCCGCAGCGCCAACCGTGGCCGTAAATGCCAACAGATCGACAATACCGCCCGTAGGGGCCCCGGAAAAACTATAGCTGTCGCGCCCTGCGCCGCCGTCGAACAGATCCCCGCCACCTGTGTATGAATAGCTGTCATCGCCGGAGAAGCCGCGGAACACATCAGCGTCAGCCGAGCCTTTGCCTTTGTCATCGTCATCGGTGCCAAACTCCGACACTCCTTTGACGCGCGCGCCGGGGCTTATCGCGCCGAGATCACTAAAGTCCTTGGTGAACGTTCCGTCAGCCGTTTCAAAGGCAAAATTCAGACCGAACGTGTCATCTTCGGCAAAGTAGTCCTTGATGCGAACAGAATTGACACCGTCGGACACGATCAAATCAATCCCATCAAGCGTGAAATCCAAGTCATCCTTGAACAATTCAGTAAAGATCAGACGGGAACTGCCCCGGGTTTCGCCAAAGATCACGTCTTGGCCAAAATCTGCGCCAAAGACATAAATATCCGAACCCGCGCCGCCGGACATAAAGTCATTTCCACCTTGCCCGATCAGCGCGTCTTTGCCGCCACCCCCGAATAACACACCTTGCGTGGTGCCGCCGATAAGTACGTCATTGGCCTCGCTACCGGCAATTAAATACTCCTCAATTCCAGAAACCGAAACTGAATTGGACCCGTGGCTCATGGTGATCGTTTCCGGTGCCGCTGTTAACGCTGCGCGAAACTCTGCAAAGCTCGGTGTTGCACTGTCCATGCTAAGGTTCAAAAGGCTGCCACCGTCAGCAGCAAACATCTCAACCGACAACGCGTCAGCGCGGCCCGATATGGTCAGGATATCGCCGCTCCCAGCGCCGCCATCAAAAACGTCTTTTCCGTAAGTATGTTCAAAGGTGTCGTTGCCAGCTTGCCCAAAGAAGTGGTCGTTCCCTGCACCGCCAATCAGCACGTCGCTGCCGCCGCCGGCAAAGACCGCATCATCAAGATCGCCGCCCTCTACTGTATCGTCGCCCGCCCCGAGGATGAGGTGGAAACGTTCAAAATCCGCGATCCGAGTACCCTGTCCGATATCATAACTTTCACCGGACGCGGATTTTCCATCAAACGACAAATCCTCAGAATATGCACGAAAATCTCCCAGGAAGAGGTCTGCCTCCCCCGTGTCACCATCGCCTTCGCCGCCGGTGTATCCAGTGCCGTTTTGATAGACAATCAAGTCGTCAAAACCCTCAACACCAGCGATATCGACGCTTTCAAATTCTGAATACCGGACGTTTAACAAAGATGGGTCAGTGGTGTTTCTCAGGCTTCCCGGCGTCCGTGTATAGACCTGCCATTCTGAAACAGACTGCGATGCTTGTGCCAACTCGGTAAGGTCGTCACGGTCCGTATGGGCAAATGCAATTCCATTCTTGGTCGACAGGATCAGGTTTCCATCGGCATCGTAGGGCCGTACGCGGATATCGTAAGTGCCACCGGTAATGACCAGATTATCGTTCTCTACCACATTTTGAACGAGCCGACCGTCGACATATGTGTTTTCTTTTTCGGTCCCGCCAAACAGCACGTCATAGCCAAAGCTGTCGTAGAAAACTGTATCGTTGCCAAGACCGCCTTCGATCCAGTCGTTGCCACCATTGCCCAACAATACGTCGTTGCCACCGCCACCTAGAAACAGATCACCAAGCCCACCGCCAGACAGAATATCGAAGCCGTCGCCGGCAAGGATGAACCCTTGCTCCATCTCTTCGATATAAACACTGTTCGCCAACAGATACCCGGTCGACTCGCCTGTCGTGCTGTCACCGCTCAGGTCCAGTTCGATCCCGATGTCCTGATCACGGAAATCCGCAACAAATGCGTCGCGGTCTTTGCCGCTAATGCTTTTACCACCGATATAAGTTGAGCCACCTTGATAGAGCACCACATCGTTGCCACTGTCAGAAGCAATAACATTTATCACTTCAACATTACGCACTGTGGCAACGCTGCCGTCGCCGCCACTGATGGCCATGCTGTCTGCACTCTTAACCTTGTCAAGGAAATCAACCACTGAGTCGCGGAAACTGACGGTGTTTGTCGAAATGCTTGATCTTAGTGACGCGGTCTCATCTCCACCGGCGTCTAACAGCGTATAAGAGGTTGAGCCGCGCATTTCGAAGGTTTCCTCGCCCGCTCCGAGAGGGGAGTTGAATGCACCGATATAGAGCGTGTCCAGACCATCACCACCGTCGATCAGATCATCGCCACCGCCTTGCCACAAAAAGCCATCATCCCCTTTGCCGCCGTACAATTGGTCCGCAACCGTATCAAAGCCACCATGCAAAAAGTCGTTGCCTTTGCCCCCATCAAGATAATCTTCAAGGCGCCCACCACCGAGCACATCCCCGACGGATGTACCCACCACGTAAAGGCGCTCAAAACCGCTGATTTCCGTGTCGCCAAAATAGGCTTGCTGTGGCACGTCGCCCCTTACGGAATCCACGTTGAGGAAAATGCCTCCACGGTCGTTGGTATAGACTTCGTTTGTCGTCAGATCGGCTGCGAACGTATCTGTTCCCTCGCCCCCCTGATAGACCTTGCCGTTCATGAAAATGACAAGATCGTCGCCGTTGCCTGTGCCGCCACCCTTACCGTCAACACCGTCAGACGATGTCATGACGTTGATATATTCCACATCCTGCGCGATTTGGATCTGGCCTTGGTTTTTACCGCCATTCAACATCAGGTAATGCTGTTTTGCGTAGAATTCGTCGTCGGAAAAGACGCCGAAATTGTCTTCATAATCGCGAGAAAAGAGATGTAAGTAGGCACCGATCAGATTGTGGTCGGCGTCGAACCCGATCCCGTTGCCTGAAAATGCATAAATTACGTCACTCGAAGACGTTTCGACCTGGAAATTATAGCGCAGTCCCTGCTCACCATTGCGCACATACAAATGGTCAGCTCCCTTCCCACCGAAAATGTAGTCGGTAAACGCGTTAGTATGAGGCACGGGAACATCACCGAATTCAACCAAAGCTGTGTCTTTGCCACTGCCCAAACGGACATAATCGTCCGCGAGATCCTGACGGCCAAAGGTTTCGGGATCAGAGCCGGCATGTTCGATATACCCTGTCAGGCGCACGATATCGTCGCCGCCACCCGTTAGGAACCCGTCGGAATACCGTCCACCCACCAGATAGTCGTCGCCTGATCCGGTCATCAGAAATGCCGCTTCGATGTTGCGGACGACGACATCCTGGCCAAGTCGATCTTTGAAGGTGACACCGCCCTTTGTTCTGGCATCACCGTCATTTTCGGCATTCACAGCCGCAGCTATATCCCAGTAGAACGGACTTGAAGTGTCGCTGAAATCACCGATGAACAAGTCGTGGGTGCCTAACTTATTTCCACCTCCATCAAAGAACGTGCCGCCGGCGCTGTCACGGGTATTATCGTAGTGATAATACATGACATCGCCAAGATCCCCGCCCAACACGTCCGTAACATTTCGCGTCTCAAGAAATTTTCCATTGTTGGCCTCATAGTGCACTTTGGCCGTATCGTCAGCTGAAATCAGGGCGCTGTATTTTCTGGTAAAATGGCTTGTCGTAGAGACTTTGGCAAAAGACATATCGCCTGAATCTGTTAGGCCGCTTACACTTTTAAGTGCATTATCACTGTCCGGAGCACCACCTGCTCCGGGCACAATTTGTGCGCCGACAAGCACCCGACTTGCGCCGTTGTCGTGGGTCAGCTGAACATCTGTGTCAAAAAATCCAGACCAGGCGTACCCAACGGATTTGCCTCTATAATCGTAGAAGACTCCACCGATCGTTTCGTCCCCAGTAAGGTTTACAATCCGGTCACTAGGCACCGCAGTCTCGTCCGTTGGACGTTCGAAATCAAACGTCATCGCGTCGTAGGTGGCAAAGATTGCCTCGACCTGTTCATAAGCCCCTTCAAAGTAGGCATAGAGATCATTTTCAAACGAGGCGCTCTCTGGATCCCAACCGACAGGTGCCAGACGGTGTTCGACGTAAAAAACTTCGTAGGTGTCTCTCTGGGTGCCAAAACTAAGGCCATCGACCGTATATTTTTCAGACCAACCTTCACCCAAAGTCGCAATCTCCAACTCGACAACATCTTTGTCGTAAAGCGGGCCAAAGCTCGTAATTTCTTTACCGAGAACCTTGATGGAGCCTTCAAGAATCTTGACGTTGAAATAAAAGTCCAGATCGATGTGGGCTGTATGTTCAGCCTGTACTTTGCCCAAGGTGTAAGTCGCGGTAACCTTGGTTTTGCCGTAGTTCTCTTTGGGCGATGTCAGAAAAAGGGTGTCACCTAGCTTGCCGCGCGCTTCGCTTCCATCTTCACCAACTAGATGGACCAGGACGTCTGGAGTCCCTGTCTCGGGATCGTTGATATCGACAGTGAATTCTTCTGCCAATGTCAGGCCAAGACCCGCTGTTAAATCCACGACCGTCAAATCAAAGTTGGCCAGAGAGTCCGGAATTTTGGGAATGCCTTCGATCTCGCTGTTTTCGGCAGCCCAATTTAAGACATTACCTTCCCAAAAAACGGTAGCTTTTAACGCTTTGACCGCTGCTTTGATATTGGGTTCAGGAATTTTTCCAGCCAGTTCTAACAAAATTGCGTCGATGTCGCCTTCGATTCCGGTGAACCGTTCCTTTGATGAACCCCGCGCCGTGACGGTCCCTGTCCCTTCTTCTAGTCCAAAGGTGTCAGCGCCGGTCGGTGCTTTGAGATAAAACTCAAGAAAGTCGCCGATTTTGGGGATCGATGGACGAAACTCTTCTTCCCCAGCTTCTACATTAAAGAGAGTCTCTTGGAGCGATACGTCAAAGAACGAAACGTTCGACGCACTGAATTCATCTGGATCATAATTGATTGCATCACTAAAAATACCAAAACCAAGAGCGCTGCCTATACTACTTCCAACACTTGAAATAGCACCACCAATGGACTTCACTCCGTCAATAACAGCGCCAACAACACCAGCGACCGACGGCAACGGCCCATTGAGATAGAAGTCTTCGACGCCAGCCGAAAATTTGACAATCAAATCTATTCCGGATTGCGCCCGTGGGTCATCTTCCTCGGCGTCCTCATCGGTGCTAAACCCAACGGTCCGGACGATGCCGTACACCACCTCGTAGTCAGAGAAATCAAATGCCATTGTTGCGCCGACACGGTCTTCCAACGGGGTGCCAGACGCATAGGCTGGTATGATAACTGCGTTGGGCAAATCGACGTTAACGTCGATCCCGTATTCCGCGCTCCAAGTCCCGGTGCTGCCAAGTTCGACCCATGGCTGTAGTCCAAACTTAAAGTCCAGATAAAGCGAGGCGTTGGACTCCACCACCCCAATATCAAAGTTCCAGATTTCACGAACCTGCTTACCACCAGTGCTCAAAATCATGGCTTCGCCGGTATCGACCCTTTGGGGAGACATATCGCGATAAAGTGGTTGATCAAAGGTCGCAAAAACTAATGAGGTATTTTGGACGGCCATAATTTTCCCAGACTATTTTAAAGTAAAAATGTTAAATATCCAAACGAACCGAAGACGATGTAAGCTGTGCCGCTCGCACCCCTTACGATAAAATTGGCGGAAAGCAGTGGACCAAGTTCTTCGGCCAGTTTGCAGCCTTGCTAGAATGAAGGAGAGATGCATCCAGGATCACTTCACTCGTCATGCCACCCACCTTAACGACCGGTCAGAAATTCCGCGACCACCTCCAAATTGCAAACTTACTTCACTCTTTTAGTGATTTTTTGTAAGTATTAAGATGTCTCATTAAATTGACAAACCCCGCTTCAAACAGGTTTTTCTGTTGCTAGAAGCTGACTTAAGGTCAAATCAACAATCACAATGCGGCGAAATTCGCTGGGCGACGACAGAGTTATCCATAGCAGTGCGTTGGGAAACCAATCCGAAAGGTCGATCACCTCTAAGTTGAGCACATGACAGCCTTGTCGCGATTATAGTGCGAATCGTTCGGACATTCTTTCTAAATGCAGTTAAATATTAAGGAATTCCGATTGGAATTCAGAGCGGGCATTAGCATTCTCCCGTCGGTTCGAGCGCGGCTTCAACAAGATCAGGATTGCTTAACTCGACCGTTCCGTGCAACGCATGTTCTACCGAAATTCAAGATCGCGCTCAAAAATCCGCTGATCCCAAGGTTTGGAATCCTCTAATGCCACTTAAGCTTGCCAATCTTCAGTCGCGCATCGACACTCTTTTGGTTGCCGACGATTTCGGGGTGTCTCGGTGGGACCCCGCGTTTCAAACCGCTCCGCTGACCTTGACGTATCGATTTGAAACAAGAGCAGAAGAAGGTTTCTATTGGGACGACGTTGCGCCCCCGGTCAGTTACACCGAGCCGCAAAAGGCTGCAGTTCGCCGCGCGCTCAGTAAATTTGAGGCGGTCCTGAACGTGGATTTTGTCGAAGATAACGGCCCAGAAGACCCCATGTTCAGCTTCTACAGGTCTCCCGACATATTCACAGATAGCTCAGTATTTGGAAGTGGTCGCGGGGACTTTGAATTCATTGCCCCGACCAAAGACACCCCGGCGCAATACGAATGGGATGGTGCCGTGGTGTTTGTTGAGGCCTTTGACCTTGCAAAGGAGAAGTATTTCGACCTGATCCTGCATGAAATTGGCCACGCTCTAGGCCTGAAACATCCAGGCAACTACGACATTCCAGGGATAATTCTACCTCAGCTACCATTTTTGCCTCCAGTTGAGGATAACTTCAAGTTCACGGTAATGTCCTACAACCAAAACCCCGAATCTAAAGCTAAACCGGCGGAATTGATGCTCTACGACGTAGCTGCACTTCAACAATGGTGGGGCCCTAACAGCATCGCTGACGCTGGTCCCACTCTGCACCAGCCTTTTGCGGATAGCGGTATCAAAGTCATTTGGGATGCAGGGGGTGTTGACAAGATCCGCCAATTTGGATCGGACCCAGTAAAAATAGATCTCCGTCAGGGCGCGTTTTCTTCTGAAAACGGACAGGATGTGGCTGCCATCGCTTTTGGCACAGTCATCGAAAATGCGCGAGGCGCAGAGGGATCAGATCGAATAATCGGAAATGATATAGGCAACCGGCTTTGGGGCGCTCAGGGAAATGACACCCTAAAAGGCAGATTTGGAGACGACGGGCTACAGGGCGGTCGAGGAGCCGATAGATTGTTCGGAGGGGCAGGAAACGACACATTGCACGGCGGCCTTGGCAAGGACATCATGAAGGGTGGCCAAGGCAACGACATTCTGATTGGCCACAGCGGCCAAGATGTATTCGTGTTCAGCCGTGGGGCCGACGAAATTGTGGATTTCGCCGATGATGTGGACTCAATCGAGTTTCATGCGAACACTCTGGCGGGAATTTTGGCAACAGGTGACCCTACAGATGCAGACATGATTGCAGGTGTTCTGGCATTTGCGAATGTTGCACTTGGAAATACCATAATCGACTTTGGCGGCGGCGATATACTCACCATCAGAGGTTTGACTGATATCAGCCTCCTCGTAGACGACATCTACGTTAGCTGAGGCAACCTGCAGTTTGCAGCTGCGAACGTCTGCTTCAACGGTTCAGGCCTTGCATCGTACAACCAAGAGGAAAGTCCGATCCTAACCTTCTTTTCTATAAACAGGGAGTGAGGGCTACTAAAGGTTACCATGAGCGCACGGCAGACCTACAGACAAAGCACAGCCAAGGTCAGAAGTAAGCTCTGAGTTATTGACTACATGGCAAAACAACGGAAAAATTCGCGTTTCTGCCCATTCAAGAAGACGGTCCGAGAATGAAGGCGGATGAGACTTCGTCTGCAGCGCGTAGCTAGATCTTCAACCGCGAAAAGTTAGATAAAATCGTAGATACCCCTGTATACGAAACATTCCAACTAAGAAATAATATGCGGTGGCACCTTGACGATATGGCCGCCGGAGGCACCCCGTCCTTCGTATCAGGCAGACGCGCTATCCGTATATGCGTTCGGGAAGCCACAGCACGATTTGCGGGAACACGTAGAGGATCGCGACCCCAAGGCAGAGCAGCAGAAAAAACGGCAAAGTGGCGCGCGCTACTTTTGGCAAACTATCCCCTGTCAGGCTTTGTAACAGATAGAGGTTGAAGCCCACAGGCGGCGTGATCTGTCCGAGTTCGATCATAATGACCAAGAAAATCCCGAACCAGATCGGATCAACACCTGCAGCCATCACGATTGGCATAGTGATTGGCAGGCTCATGACGGTGATGGAGGTCCCATCCAGAAACAAGCCCAAGAAGATGTAGAATATCGCGAGCAACAAGATCAACTGAAACTCGCTCGGGGCGAGATCAACGATGATTTCGGCGATAGATTGCGGCAATCGCACGTAGCTCATTGAAGACGCCAGAACAGCCGCGCAAACGACAAGGCTGGTGATCATCGCCGAAACTTTGACCGCACTCTTGAGCGACAAGTACAGCACCTCCCAGCTTAGCTGACGCAGAACCAGAGTGATGACAATGGTCGCTGCCAAACCAATCGCGGCAGCCTCTGACGGTGTGGCAACGCCCGAATAGATCGCACCAAGGATGACCATCATCAATATAATCACAGGCAGCAATTTGCGTGCTGCAATGAACAGATCGCGGGTGGAATAGGTGACGTCCCGCTTGGGTGCGATGTTGGGATCGATCACCGCGCGGATCACGATGTAGCCGCTGTAAAGAAACGCTATCATCAGGCCGGGCAGCACACCCGCTGCAAACAGACGGATAATCGACACTTCAGAAATGACGCCATAGATAATCAGGATAATGGAAGGCGGGATCAACAGCCCTAGGGTCCCTGCCCCTGCAAGCGAACCTGTGGTCAGCGCCCTGTCATAACCGCGGTCCAACAACTCTCCTACTGTGATGCGTCCGACAGTGGTGGTGGTTGCAGCGCTTGATCCTGACACCGCTGCAAACATGGTCGAGCCCAGAACACTGGTGTGCAGCAACCGCCCCGGAATACGATTAACGAAGGGCGTCAGCCCTTCAAACATTGACTGCGAGAGCCGCGTTCGGAACAGAAGTTCCCCCATCCAGATAAACAACGGGATCGCGGACAGTTCCCACGACATGGAATTGCGAGAGATGATTGTGGCAGAGATCGTACCCATCTTTACAAAACTGAAGTCGGCGATGATGAACTGGCTGACCAATCCAACGATCACCAAAGATGCCATAATCCAAATGCCTGAACCCAGCGTAACAACCAGCAGCACAAGAACGAACAGGCTTATTTCATAGGGACCCATTGCGACACCTCACTCGATATTTTCTGGCGCATGCAGCGCTTGGGCGATCAAGCCCGTTAGCTGTATGCAGAATACCAGAAGGCCAATCACCACCAATCCCTGCGGTATCCACAAAGGCACCTCCAGAATAGAGATTGAGGTGGTCCCGCGTTCATAACTGCGGATCAGTTGGCGGATCAGGAAGAAGGTGACAAAGCCGAACACGCTTAGCGCGACGGCAGCATTCAGAATTTCCGCGCTTGCCCGCACCCAGCCTTTCAGCGGTAAAAGCAGGATATTCACCCTTAGCAAAACCTTGTCGTCTAACGCTGCCCCCAATCCCAGAAACGTCATGGCCGCCACTTCGTAACCCACGAATTCATCCATCACGAATGTAGACGTGGACCAGACCGCCCGCAGGATGATCTCAAGCAAGATGTGTCCTGCCATTAAAACGATGGCGAGCATCGCGAAGTGGGCGGCCACATCTGACAAGCGGCTGGTAAAACGCGCGTAGAGACCAAGCATTCGGGTCATGGGCAGGGTTCCTTGTTCGGATTTACAAAACGGGCGGCCCTGACCACTGTCAAAGCCGCCCGCAAGCTGCATTATTTTGCTGTGGCGGTGTAGGCGTCCAGAATATTCTGACCCTCAGGACCCATTTTCTCCAGCCACTCGTCCAACGCGCCAGCACTGGCTTGCTCCAGTGTCGCCATCAGTTCAGCGTTTGGCTCCCGCTCGACGTTAACCTTAAGTGCGGCCAGATCGTCGTAGGTGTTGCTCAGCCGTTCTTCCAGCTTGCCCCAGATAAACTCTGAGGTATCAGCAGCCGCTTGCATGACGGCTGCCTGCTCGGCTTCACTCAGATTGCTGTAAGCGTCCAGGTTCATATGCACGACATTAACGGGAATAACGTAATCGACTGCGGTGTAATGTGGCAGAAATTCCCCAAGCTTGATGTTGGTGCCTCCTTCGGCAGATGAAATAACCGCGTCGATTGCATTGGCGGACAGCTGCGGAACCACATCGGCCCAGCTGATCTGCAACGGGTTCGCACCGGCTTCTTTGAAGGTTTGCATGGATGTCACGTCAGCGACGCGGACCTTTATTCCTTCCAGACCGGCAGGGGAGTCCAGAGCTTCGCCGGTCCAGATACCGGAGGGTGGCCAAGGCGTGCTGAACAGATACATCTGGTTCGCATCGCCAAACACGCTGTCGTAGTGGGGACGCAAAGTCGCTTCCAGCGCAAGAGCTTTATCTTTCGACGTGGCAAGGAATGGCATCGAGGGCAGACTGAAGACAGGGCTGATGCCTGACAATTGGCCAATGTAGGTATCCGCAATGTCAATTGCGCCGTCGCCAACTGAATCGTAGTGATCGACCGATTTAAAGCCAAGCGAGCCACCCGGATAGTAATCGATTTTGACCGACCCTTCGGTCAATTCGCCAACACGTTCGATGAAAAACTTATCCGCTACCGCGGCAAAGGTGGTGTCTTGGTATTCATTGGCCAGATTCAACGTGGTGTCGGCAGCCGTCGGCAAGGCCATCGCTGTGGCAAATGCCACCGCGATGAAACGCGAGGTGGTTGAATAGAACATTGGGTTACTCCGTTGTTGGGTTGGGTTGAGTGAGCCTGCTCGATGCTCGGTAAGCCATGCGTGCCAAGGGCAACAGGAAACGATGCACCTCCTCAAGCTTCTGGTTGTTGAAATGCCCCGCCTTGTTCAGCAGGTTAACCGTTGCGACGACCTGACCATTCTCGATCAGCGGCAGATTTACGATTGCGCCACATCCAAGGCTTGCGATCAAATCTGCATCCGCAAAATCCCGCGTGATCTGGTCCGCATCGTTTGCAACGTAAGTCTTTTGTTTGCGGATAACACAATCGAACCAAGCGTTGTCTTGCAAGGGTATCCACCCCGAAGCAGGGTAATTGTCCGGATCGTTTGTAAAGCACCGCCGCCCCATGTTGCGGTCTGCAACGTAATCCATCACGGTAAACAGCGTCACGCCCACATGCTTTTGCGCCGCATCTTCAAGGTGCTGGAATATTGCGTCAGCAGATACGGCCCCTGCAATGCCCTGCTCGAATTTTTGCACGACCTCGTCAAGCTGAGATAGCTCGTTCAGTGCTTGGCGACAAACGTCGATACCCTGCCGCGAAACATCGCCGAGCCATTTAGGATCATCCGCGAACAGCGCGTCCTGCAAGTTCTTTTTGATTTCACGCCCCTGCGGGGTATGAACAGATCCGTGATGGCGCAACCAATTGTCCGCCCGCAGATTGTTCAACACACGCTCGAACGGATAAGTCCCGTATTCCATGATAATCTTCAGCGGCGGGCGCGCGACGTCTACACGGTCAAGAACGTCACAGACCAGATTACCGATTTTTTCCCATTCAGCCCCCGCAACCGGAGGCTTGTCCATACGCATAACTTCGCCAAAGCCATAAGGGCCAACGCCTGTGTGAAGATCCACGATCCCCAATTGCTTTGCCCCCTGCCCGTGGTCACGTACGATCCGGGTCAGATTACGCACTGTCCAGCTTTCGACCGTGCCGCCAAAGAACAGGCCGTCAGGATGGCTGTGTTGCCCCTTTAGGACATTTTGCACCAACGCCCGCTCGCCGTTTTTTGCAACAAAGTCCAACAGCCCCTGATCGCGCAGGGACACGTCATTGCACCAATCTGCCGGACATAGATCATCGTGCAATGCGGCATAATCCGGGTTTTCAGGCAGATCATTGAAGGACGTCACCATGTTGCGGTTGGGATCGACGTTGTTCTCGTCAGTCCGCGAGAGGCGCGCGCAACCCACTGGATTGACCCCGTGAACCAACACCATCGCGCAATCATCTGGCAGCGCTTCGCAAAACACGTCAATCAATTGAAGCTGAATGCCCGACCCCGCTGTAAGTTCAGTGCCATGCACACCCGATGTTACAAACAGAACCTTGCGCGCATCGCGCGGTCCGATGCGCACGATGTCAACCACAGCAGCAGGCAACAGGCTGTCCTGCTCGGGGTGCATCACAGCCTCATGGGCCAACCCCTTCTCCAACGCAGCACTAACGAAGCGCTGGCGGGCAATAGTGTAAGTGGCTGAAAAGCTGTTTTCGGCGGCAGGCACGTCGATCTCCTATTGTGTGCCCTGATACTTGCCCAATGGGCGGTATCTTATCAATTTATTTTAATTGATAAGATATACCTAAATATTATATACGAGCGGGATGAAATTCAGACAACTCGAAGCGTTCAATCATGTCATGACCGGTGGTTCGATGGTTGCGGCTGCCGCTGCGATGCACATCAGCCAGCCGGCAGTCAGCCGTCTTATCTCTGATCTTGAGACCGATTTGAACTTCAGCTTGTTCAACCGGAAACAAGGAACGCTTGTCCCAACCCCCAACGGTTTGACCTTCTTTGCGGCCGTCGAAGAGAGCTTTATGGGGATTCAGCGGTTGGAGAACACTGCGCGCCATATCCGTGGCGACGGGGGGCAGGTGTTGCGTGTCGCAGTGACCCACTCGCTTGCTGCGACACTGCTGCCCCCAGTGTTAAAGGCATTTAAAACACGTTTTCCTGACGTTAAGGTCGTCGTTCATTCCCACCGTCTGTCCCAGATTATCCTACGCTTGCAGAATGTTTCTGTGGACATCGCAATCGGCTCCCAGATTCCCAAAGTGCCAGGCAGCAAACGCGAACTTATGGGCTATGTGCGGCAGGTCTGCGTGGTCCCTTCGGCGCACCCTCTGGCCGCGAAAGAAACAATCCGCCCGCAAGATCTCGCAAATGAAACGATATTGCGCATCATGTCAGACGGTCCGGCCAGTTGGAGCGAAGTGTTCCAAACCCTTGAAGACATGGGAGTGCCATTTAAAGACACTTACGAAATCGACACGTCGTTGACAGCCTATTCGCTAATTGGACAGGGTCTTGCGATTGGAATAATCGAACCCTTCAGCGCACGGTTCTGGCCAGCCAGTACGATCACCGCCCGCCCCTTCGAACCAAAAATCCGCACCCCTTATTACTTTGCGACCCACAACCGAAGAGGTCTCGAATTAGAGCGGGAGACATTCATAAGAATGCTACGCAGCTGCGCCAGGGAATTGGCTGAATTTGAAGCTGACAGCTAAGACCGGAAAAATTCACCGCCGCAGGACTCCTGCGGCGGTGAATTGTTTATCCGCGATTCATGCGGTTTTCGATCAGGTCGTCCACCACGCTTGGGTCGGCGAGGGTTGAGGTATCGCCAAGTGCGCCGAAATCATCCTCGGCAATCTTGCGCAGGATGCGACGCATGATTTTGCCAGAACGGGTTTTTGGCAGGCCGGGCGCCCATTGGATTAGGTCCGGTTTTGCAATCGGGCCGATTTCCTTGCGCACCCAGTCAGACAGTTCCTTGCGCAATTCTTCGCTGGGCTCCTCTCCGGACATCAGGGTGACATAGGCGTAGATGCCCTGCCCTTTGATGTCATGGGGATAGCCGACCACAGCGCTTTCGGCGACTTTTTCATGGGCGACAAGCGCGCTTTCCACTTCGGCGGTTCCCATACGGTGGCCAGAAACGTTGATAACATCGTCCACCCGTCCGGTGATCCAGTAGTAGCCATCCGCATCCCGCCGACAACCGTCACCAGTGAAATAATAGCCTTTGTAGTCGGAGAAATAGGTCGAAACGAACCTGTCGTGATCGCCGTACACCGTGCGCATTTGGGCAGGCCAGCTGTCCTTAATGCACAAAACGCCTTCAGCCTCGGTCGTGGTGATCTCCTCGCCTGTTTGGGGATCAAGGATCACCGGCTGCACCCCGAAAAACGGCAGGGTACACGACCCCGGCTTGGTTTCGATCGCACCTGGCAGCGGGGTCATCAAATGGCCGCCGGTCTCGGTCTGCCACCATGTATCCACGATTGGGCATTTATCCTTACCAACGATCTCGTTGTACCAATTCCACGCTTCGGGGTTGATCGGCTCGCCCACTGTGCCCAAAATCCGCAAGGACGATAGATCACATTTGGTCACGAACTCATCCCCGAGCCCCATTAGCGCGCGGATAGCTGTTGGCGCCGTGTAAAACTGCGTCACTTTATGTTCGTCGCAGACCTGCCAGAAGCGGCTGGCGTCGGGATAGGTTGGCACCCCTTCAAACATCAGCGTCGTCGCCCCGTTGGCGAGCGGGCCGTAAACGATATAGCTGTGTCCCGTGACCCAGCCCACATCCGCCGTACACCAGAAAATATCGTCGTCCTTATAGTCGAACACATATTTATGGGTCAGCGCAGCATAAACCAGATAACCGGCAGAAGAATGCACAACGCCTTTGGGCTGACCGGTAGAACCGGAGGTGTAAAGGATGAACAGCGGATCTTCGGCGTTCACCGCAACCGCCGGACAGTCCTCAGAGGCCTGTGCCATCAGCGCGGCATAGGAATGATCACGGCCCTCCTTAAGGCCAACATCCGCGCCAGTCCGTTCCACCACCAGCGTTTGCACGTCGCCGCAAACTTCCATCGCAGCATCGGCATTCACCTTAAGCGGGGTCGCCTTGCCCCCACGGGGGGCCTGATCCGCCGTCACCAGAAGCTTGGCATCGCAGCTTTTGACCCGCGCCGCCAGCGCATCGGGCGAGAAGCCGCCAAAGACGATGGAATGCACCGCACCGATCCGCGCGCAGGCCAGCATGGCATAGGCGGCTTCGGGGATCATCGGCATGTAAAGAACAACACGGTCGCCCTTTTCCACACCAAGAGTTTTATAGACATTCGCCAGCTTGCTGACCTCGCGGTGCAGCTCGGAATAGGTAATGTGTTTGGATGCTTCGGTCGGGCTGTCCGGTTCCCAGATGATCGCAACCTGATCGCCCCGTGTGTCCAGATGACGATCCACACAGTTTTCACAGACGTTCATTTCCCCGTCTTCAAACCATTTGATCGACACATCGGGATGGGCAAATGTTGTATTTTTGACTTTGGTAAATGGCTTGGACCACTTCAGGGCCGCCCCCTGTTCGCGCCAGAATCCTTCGGGATCATTGACAGAGGCTTCATACATCGCCTTGTACTGATCCGCGTTCACATGCGCATCCCGTGCAATCGCTTCCGGGATCGGATGTTTCTCCATAGGGCTGTTGTGTGCTGACATAGCTTGCCTCCTCCTAACAAGTCCCGCATTAATGGCTGCAGACCCTCTCCTTCTGCAAGTGCCTGCCAGAAATTAACTAAAAACTGTCAATCTGTCTGTAATGCAACGGTTTTGAAGAAGAATTTTGTAAAAGAAATGACGGAAACCGTCACAAAACTGTAAGAAACATGACTTAAGTACCGCTTATCAGCCCGCTCCGGTGCGCCCCACGGCACCTTTCCGGGTCCAAAGCAAAGGCAATCTAGACTCACAATGCTTGCTTTTTGTTTTGACCAAACGGTAAGGTTTTCGCAGTTGCACCGATAACTCTAGGAGGAAATTTTTTATGAAACTGAAACATTTGCTATTGGGATCCGCCACGGCAGTTCTCGTTGCGGCCCCTGTGGCGGCGCAAACCCAAGTGGAGTTCTGGCACGCCTTTACCGGTCGCTTGGGCGAGTTGGTTGCCGCGCAGGTTGAAACTTTTAACAACAGCCAGTCCGATTATGTGGTCGAGGCGACCCATAAAGGCAACTATTCAGAAACCCTGAACGCAGGCATCGCGGCCTTTCGTGCGGGGGAGCAACCCGACATCCTGATGGTGTTTGAAGTGGGCACCGCAACCATGATGGGCGCGAAAGGCGCGATCAAACCGGTTTATGAAGTGATGGCCGATTCGGGCGCAGATTTCGATTCGGACGCCTATATCGGCGCGGTGAAAGGGTATTACACCACCAGCGAAGGCGAAATGCTGTCGCTGCCGTTCAATTCGTCCACGCCTGTATTGTGGGTAAACCGCGATGCGCTGGAAGAGGCAGGGATCGACCCCGACACGGATATGTCCACTTGGGAACAGGTGGGTGGCGTGCTCGACAAGTTGAAAGAAGCGGGCAGCGAATGCCCGATGACCACGGCGTGGCAGAGCTGGATTCATCTTGAAAACCTGTCTGCCTATCACGACACGCCCTTTGCGACCAAAGCCAACGGCTTTGGCGGTGTGGACACCGAACTTGCGCTGAACGGCGATGTGCAGGTGGCCCATATTCAGGCGATGGGGGACTGGGCCAAGGAAGGTAAGTTCATCTATGCAGGGCGTCGCAATGAAGGTGGCGCGAACTTCCGCTCCGGCGATTGTGCGCTGTTCACCGAAAGCTCTGCCGGTTACGCGGGGATCAAATCCGAGGCCAAGTTTGACTTCGAAGTCCGCCCCCTGCCCTATTGGGCCAGCGCTGTAGACGCGCCGCAAAACACCATTATCGGCGGGGCGTCCCTGTGGGTGATGGAAGGCCAGTCGGATGAAGAATACAAAGGCGTGGCCGAATTTCTGAACTTTCTCAGCTCTGCCGAAGTGCAGGCCAAATGGCATCAAGACACTGGCTATCTGCCGATCACCTCAGCAGCTGCAGACCTGACCCGCGAGCAAGGGTTCTATGATGAAAACCCCGGCACCGATGTGGCTGTTAAGCAGATGACCACCAATGCGCCAACGGAAAACTCTAAAGGTTTGCGTCTTGGGTCCTTCGATCAGATCCGCGGGATCATTGACGAGGAACTAGAGGCTGTCTGGTCTGGTGACAAGGACGCGAAAACCGCCCTTGATAGCGCAAAACAGCGTGGCGACGAACTGCTGCGCCGTTTTGAACAAACCAGCCGCTAAGGCATAGGGCACCCCCGCCCGCGCGGGGGTGCCCCTGAACCGCATGGAAAAACGCGTCACGTTCAAAGGGCTCTGGTTGCCGCTTCTGCTGGTTTTGCCGCAGATCGTCATCACGGCTGTCTTTTTCTTTTATCCCGCAGGTCAGGCAATCTGGCAGTCCCTGTTCATCCCGGACCCGTTTGGTCTGTCGATGAAATACGTGGGGCTTGGCAATTTTGAATACCTGCTTGGCAATCCCTATTACCGTGCATCCTTTGTAACGACTGCGATCTTTTCGATCCTTGTGACGGTGGTGTCTATGGGCATCGCGTTATATCTGGCGGTATTGGCGGACCGGTTGATCAAAGGATCAGGCGTCTATCGCACGCTGCTGATCTGGCCCTACGCCGTCGCACCGGCTGTAGCGGGGGTCTTGTGGCTGTTTATGTTCAACACCCGCGTTGGCGTGGTGTCTTGGTATCTGGGCTTGCTTGGTTATGACTGGAACCACGTGCTGAACGGCGAAGAGGCGATGGGCCTTGTGGTTGTCGCCTCGGCATGGGGGCGGATCAGCTATAACTTCTTGTTCTTCCTCGCCGGATTGCAAGCGATCCCGAAATCCGTAATCGAAGCCGCCGCAATAGACGGTGCCCGTTTCTGGACCCGCTTCCGCACAATCGTCTTTCCCCTCCTCTCCCCCACCACGTTTTTCCTGCTGGTGGTGAACATCGTCTACGCCTTCTTTGAAACCTTTGGCGTGATCCACACAATCACCAGCGGCGGACCGCAGCAATCGACGACGATTCTGGTCTACAAAGTCTATGCAGACGGGTTTGTCGGACAGGATCTCGGCTCTTCCGCAGCGCAATCGGTGATCCTTCTGTTCATCGTCGGCCTTCTGACCATCGTGCAATTCAAATTCATCGAACGACGGGTGCATTACTGATGGCGGATCGGACTGGCATGGTAGAAAAGCGCGGCTTTGGCCTGTGGATGACACATCTGGGACTGATCGTCGGCCTGTTGTTTGTCTTCTTCCCGATCTGGCTGGCGCTGGTGGCGTCGACCGTGACGCAGGCCGACATTATGGAACCGCCGATGCCCCTACTGCCCGGCGATCACTTCTTTGAAAACTACCGCAAAGCGCTGGTGTCCGGCATCAACGCGCCTGTGGCATGGATGATGGTTAATTCGATGGTGATGGCCCTTGGCATCGCCCTTGGAAAGATCGTCATCTCGCTGCTGTCCGCCTTTGCCATCGTCTATTTCCGCTTTCCCGGGAGACGCACATTTTTCTGGCTGATCTTCCTGACGCTAATGCTGCCCGTAGAGGTCCGCATCGTCCCCACCTACGAAGTGGTCGCAGGGTTTGGCATGCTTAACAGCTACTCCGGCCTGATCTTTCCACTGATTGCATCGGCCACAGCAACCTTTCTGTTCCGCCAGTTCTTTATGACCGTGCCGGACGAACTGGCCGAGGCTGCCCGCGTAGACGGCGCAACCCCGATGCAATTTTTCCGCGACATCCTTTTGCCGATGAGCCGCACCAACATCGCAGCCCTGTTCGTCATCCTGTTCATCTACGGCTGGAACCAATACCTCTGGCCGCTGCTGATCACCACTGATCCCTCCATGAACACCATCGTCATGGGCATCAAACAAATGTTCCCATCCGGCGACGATTTTGCAGACTGGCCCGTCATTATGGCCACCTCGATCCTTGCGATGATCCCGCCTGTGATCGTCGTGGTCGGAATGCAGCGGTTGTTCATCCGTGGCCTTGTAGATAGCGAGAAATAAGAATGGCGACTGTCAAACTCGATTCCCTTAAGAAATCATTCGGCAAAACCGAGGTGATCCACGGCGTGGACATCGACATCCAAGATGGAGAGTTCATCGTTATCGTCGGTCCGTCAGGCTGCGGGAAATCCACGCTGCTGCGGATGGTGGCGGGTTTGGAAACCGTCACATCCGGCGAGGTGCAGATCGACGGAGCGGTGGTGAATGAGCGCGAACCGATGGACCGCGACATTGCCATGGTGTTTCAGAATTACGCGCTCTACCCGCATATGAGCGTGTTTGACAATATGGCCTACGGTCTGAAGATCGCCGGCACCCCCAAGGCCGAAATCATCGAGCGTGTGGATACCGCCGCCAAACTGCTGCAACTGGAACCCTACCTGAAACGCCGCCCCCGAGAGCTGTCCGGCGGGCAACGCCAGCGGGTGGCAATGGGACGTGCCATCGTGCGCAAACCCTCTGTTTTCCTGTTTGATGAACCCTTGTCCAACCTCGATGCCAAACTGCGGGTTCAGATGCGGCTAGAGATCAAACAATTGCAACGCCGCCTCGGGGTGACATCGCTTTACGTCACCCACGATCAGGTTGAGGCCATGACCCTCGCCGACCGTATGATCGTCATGAACGGTGGTGTGGCGGATCAGATCGGCGCGCCGCTGGAAGTTTACGCAAACCCCGCGACCGAATTTGTGGCCGGCTTCATAGGCTCTCCGCCCACAAACTTTGTGAATGCAGGGCTAGCGGAGGTTGAAACGCCCAATGCTGCCAAGCTCGGTATAAGGCCGGAACATTTGGAAGTCGTGAGCAATGGCATGGGCCGACTGAACGCCACGGTGATGTATACAGAAGCACTCGGCGCGGAAACACTGGTGCACCTGCAACTCGCAGATGGCACGATGATCACCTCCCGACAAGCCGCAAGCGACCCAACCGCAGCCGAAGGATCGGAAGTCGGCTTAAACTGGCAGGATCGCGACGGGATGCTGTTCGATCAAAACGGAAAGCGCTGCTGACCTTAACGCACCTCCTATGCAACCTTCCGCGGGGCCGAGGGTTAATCCTTTGATGCGGGACAGTTTTAACCCGCGTTAAGGACATTAAAAGGAGGTACGATGTTTTTCGACGGCCCTTACCTCGATGCACTCGCCAAGGGCAACATTCTTGGCATCTTAGGACTGTTCTGGATCATTCTGATGGTCAGGGTGGTCGGACTGCGGTCCTTTTCAAAGATGACCAACTTCGACTTCGTCACGACTGTCGCAATGGGCTCCCTACTTGCCGGTGCCTCCCAATCCAAAGACTCGGTTGGCTTTCTACAAAGCATGGCAGCGATGGCCAGTCTGTTCATAATCCAGTACGCCGTGTCCAAACTGCGCCACAACCTCCCGTGGTTCGATCAGGCGGTGCAAAACACACCGGTGTTTTTGATGAAAGACGGGATCATCCTTTACAACGCACTGGAACGCACGCGGGTCACAGAAAACGATCTAATCGCGAAATTACGGGAAGCAGGCGCAACAGACATTCAAAGCGTCTCGGCTGCGGTGCTAGAGACCACCGGCGATATATCGGTGTTGCTTGGGAACGATACCGATGTGCTAAAAGGTGTTAAGCTGATCTAGGCCTTAGAACGTCAAAAGCCGCCCCTTTTGGGCGGCTTTAGGTTGATTCTTATATCGTTTAGAGATTTTTTTATCGAATACTTACTAGGTTTGGCAGTGACTTACTCT